>JAQSYP010000016.1 GCA_029256085.1 Caryophanales bacterium | reverse complement strand
ATTAAGGCAAAATTAAAAATGAGTCCGGTACAATACCGAACTCATTTTATCCAAGCTGCCTAATGAAATAACCGTGTCTAACTTTTAGGGGTCACTTCAAAAAGACGAGGTTTGTTTATATTGCATCATTTGGCGCAAAATTGAGATGACTTCTTCGTTCTGTTCCTTTGTACCAATCGTAATCCGGATTCCATTCGGATACGGGCGAACAATAAAGCCTCTTTTGATAAGCGTCTCGAACCATTCGTTCGATTGATTAGTTAAAATAAAAATACAATTTGTATGTGTCGGATAAAAATCAATATTTAAATCCCTAAATGCACTCTCATACTGCTGGATTCCGACTTTGTTCTGCTCAATACAAAAATCTAAAAACTCTTGATCATCAATTGCAGCAATTGCAGCTGCCTGAGCAAACGTTGTCGTATTAAATGGAAGCTTTGCTACATTAAACTTTTCTATTAAACTCTCGTTTCCGATTGCATATCCAATACGGAAAGCTGCTAGGCCATATGCTTTAGAAAAAGTTCTCAAAATTAATATGTTAGTGAAATCTTTTAATAGTTTAATAGATTGTGGAAAATCTTGCATTTCACAAATATATTCGTAATACGCCTCATCTAAAACTACTAGAGTCTCTTTCGGTACTTTGTGTAAAAAAGGTAGTAGCGTTTCTTCACTCAAATAAGTTCCAGTTGGATTATTCGGGTTGCATACCCAAACGATTTTCGTGTTCGAATCAATTGCATCTAAAATTTTGTCTAAGTCGAAATATCCATCCGTAAGTGGTATTTCCCTTACTTCACATCCTTCAATAATAGCGTGGTGTCTATATTGTGGATATGTTAGATCTGTTGTGACGATATTGTCTCCCTTACTTAGCAATGTTCTGCTAATTATTTGAATAACTTCGTCCGCTCCACTTCCGAAAATAAACTGATTTTCATTTACACACAACTTATCAGACAACACTTTACGAAGCTCAGGAGCACTTCCATCTGGATATAATGACGAGCATGAACTTAATAAACTTTGTACAACTTCTTGAACTTTTGGTGAGTATCCATAAGGATTTTCATTTGATGAAAGCTTTACAACTTTATCAACGTTATACTCTTTTTTTACTTGTGCAGGATATTTCCCTGCTTGATATGGTTTTAATTTATTAATTTGTGGTTTCATATTTCATCCCTACTTCTTTTTATTTTTAGTCAGAAGTAGCGTCAATAGGGCAATCGTGTCGCTTAAGGAATTTCATTAATGCCTGACGCCCACGTTCTGTTTTAAGCTGTTGTTGGTTGTTCTCGCTAGCACAGGCTCGCGCGTTAAGGTACCCTTTAAGCATTTTTCTAATCACGATTTTTCTCCCTCCAATTCACTTTTTTATCTTGATAAATAAAAAACGCCCCCATCGCAAAAATTTGCGACAGGGACGAATATTAACCGCGGTACCACCCTAGTTGTGAGCAAATAAACGCTCACCACTCTAGTTGTTATCGATCATAGATTGACCGTCTTCCCTTTAACGGAAGAAGCTCCAGGATAGCGTTCATGCTCATCTTTGACTGATTTCCACCAACCATCAGCTCTCTAAAACAGGGAGACGTGCACTACTGGTCCTTTCGTAGCTTACATATTGTAATTGACTAAATTTTCTTAAAATTTGTATCTTGGTATGTATTATATGATTAAATTTGGGAAAGTGTCAATGCTTTTTATTTAACTAAAAATCTACTTACTTTTATATACTAGGACAAAATAGTTCCACATACTGTTACATTGTAAAACTAGTAGAAGGAGTGGATTGTGATTGATAGCATAGCATTGGTTGGTTCGGCAATTGTAATTGCGTCATTAGCTTATGCTCTTCAAAAAGATGAAACTAAGATCAAATATTATTTTTCAAAATCAAAGAAGTCACCTGAGAAGGAATTAGGGGCAATAATCGATGACGCAAAAGAAAGTATTGATGTCGCGGTTTTCTATATAAGCGAAACAAAATTAGTTACCCATCTCTGCTCTGCAACTAAAAGAGGAGTTAAAGTTAGAATTATTACAGATCGGGAGGCTGAGAAAACAAATAAGGCTGCACTGGAAGCACTAATGTGTGCTGGAATACCAGTAAAGGTAAATACGTACGATGGTCGCATGCATTTAAAAAATATGATAGTTGATAAAAAGCTAATTGCAACAGGTTCATATAATTACACGCACGGTGCTGAACATAAAAATGAAGAAGTCGTAGTTATTATTAAAAATAAAGAACTGGCAAAAGAGTGGTCGAAGAAGTTTGATGAGATGTGGGATGATGAAAAAAATTATACTACCTTTAAATAATAAAAACTGCCTGTATCTATCAAATGATACAGGCAATTTTATATTTTAACGTGACTCTTTCGGCGGTTGGCACACGTCACATTTGCGTTGGTGATTACTTCTAAATTTCGTAAATGTTTTTTCAAATTCGTTACCACAAGAACATTTAAATAGTAACTTTTGAGAAAAACCGTGGTACTCCGTAGTAATCAGTTTACTTTCAGAATTTTTTTCAACAAAGTCCTTAATTTTACTAATTGTCCAGCGTTTATTCATGATTTAACACCTCTTAATTATTCTAAGCTCCTCATTATAACATACAGACGTATAAATCGAAAAAAGAGTCATAGCCTATTCAAATTCATGGTAAAATATAAATGAAGAAATAGAAATGAGGAGAAACTATGAAAAAAATACTATCTATTATGTTTATTTTCGTATTGCTTACCGGGTGTACTGAAAAAGTTTCAACTGGTATTTCTTATTTTGCAGGGGTCGCTGATTACTTAGGCGATGTTAACGAGTTTAAAAGTCAAATCCCACAACTTACTGCTGGGTCTTTAGCAGACTCTACAACTCGAGACGAACTTAAAACAGCAATTACTGAAATGCAGGGCGATATTGATGACTTTAATTCTCTAGTTCCACCGGACGAACTTAAATCAATGCACGAATCTGTAGTAGCAAAAAACGAAACCTTCGATAAAAAACTTCAAGACTCACTAACTATTATCGAAAGTGGAGAAAAGAATGCGTCAGAAATTCAAACTATGATATCTGGTTCTGTTATAACAGAGGTTATTAATTCGTTGACGGATTTGAATAAAGAGAAATAAAAAAAGCCTGTGAACACTTATTATTAATGTTTACGGGCTTTTGGTTTCAATCTAATATCTTATTTTTTAAAATTTAAACCTAGAATAAATAGAATCTCTTTAGAATTGTTAAGTGGGAAAATGTCACTAATTGATAATACAGAGAAAACTCTGAATAATATAGGATTAAAAATCTCTAACACTTTTCTTGATCTATTAATCTTTAAAAATAAAGTATCAAATCTGATAAAAAACTGTCTGGCTGTATTCACTTTTAATTCATAGTTCTGATGACTATCAAACTCTTTTAATAGTGTTTCAAACTCTATTATTTCTAACTCCGTTAATTCTCCTTTTAGGACGCTTTTGTATGGTATAAACATTGCCACAATGGAATAATTAGTTCTTTCTGTCAAAAGTACATGGTTTAAAAAATCTGAGTTCGAATCTTCATGAGTATTACTCATTACTTAACTCCCTTTCATTGCTGTTTAGAAAACAGCCTGTGAGTTAAGAGTAACATGGATATCATAATTATACTAATTAAAAGAAAATAATTATTATAAATAAAAGTCTATAAACATTCTTAAACCAATGTTCACATGCATTTGATCCTACTGGGTTCGAACCAGCGACCTCTACCCTGTCAATTTTATATTATGAATTAATTATAGTTTATCTAAATTAAATATGGTCAATTGAGTCTGATTTTACAGGGTTTAGAATCCTTTTTAACTTAGTTTAAGTAAATCAAATTCAAATACAAAAAATAAGAATGTTAGCAAATGTGTTAGCAAGTAGTATGCAGGTGGTCTGTTATAGTAATTCTTATTAATACAGAAGTAAAAATAGCTGATTCAATATCAAATTGCGTAAAGTGTATGTGAATGTGGCAACACATGGGGTGCTGGTGAGTTTAAAAATCTTAAAGCTGAAAATGAAAAATAGTGGACCTATTTTTGACGCAAATTAATAGAATAAATGGACCACTTTTAAAGTATCAAACACAATTACATCCCCTTGAATGTTATAAACGTAATAATATTCTTTTCCATCGATGTTTATACTTAGGCGAACTCCATCACTGTCATAAGTATAGTGAAGTTTGTTTGTTCCATTTGATTCAAATATTACATTTCCACCGTCAAGTGTATAAGTTGTTTTTACACTTGTTCCAGTTGCTTTGTCTTTTACAGTTTTACTAGTACGGACACCTTGGTCATTATAAGTGTAAATTACTTCATTACTTGTGTTATCATACTTTGCTAACTCTCTATCTGATTGCCATGTAAGAGTATTTCCATCAAACGTTAACGGATTCCCTATTTGGTCATGGGTTATACTGAGAGTTTTAGAGTTTGCACTATTAATATGATCAGTAATAGTTATACTTTCCTAAAGTCTACAGTATAGAACAAATTTCCTTTTAATAATATCATTGAACTCCGACAATATAATATTATCGACTTCCATCTTTAATACTTATCTTCTTTTAAAACCATTTTCGTGACGACCTCGCAGTGCATGGAATGTACGTGGCAACACAATGAGATGTTGGTGGGTTTAAATAGTTCGTAATAATGAATATAAAAAATAGTGGTCCAAAATCGAATATAAATTAATCGAAATGGACCACTAAACATAGTGTCAATTCTAAACTGAATTTAAAGTTAAAAAATTTATTTTTCACTATCTTCATTCTTTCTTATATTTAAACCAAAAGTAAACATCACCAAATACTACACTGTATATAGTTAATAGTGTAAAGAAAGAAAGTAGGAAAAAAATCACCTATACATAACATTTTTAGATATAGAATTATTCATCGTCCTCATATACATTTATTGGTGATAAGTAGTGTTCCACATACAATCCACTGTTCACTATCTCTTTTATTATATATTCACATCTATCTAAGCAACCAACAAACATATAATATTCATGACCAAAATGCACATACATTCTTTCATTAGTCAGCCTACACCAGAGATTATTTCTAAGAATCAACTTACATACTATCCTTACCATTTGTTTATCTAACTTATCACCATTGCAAAGTTGTTTAAATAAATCACTCATTTCATTATCATATATTTCATTAAAATCTAGAATCTCAATTGAATCTGACCACTTCTCGAGACCCTCAATCTGTAAATAGTTCACACCTATGCAATCCATAATACTTGTTACTGCATTAACATATAGATTTTCAATACGAAGGTATTCATCTATGTTAAACAATCCATCTGGAAAAGTAGAACCAATATCGTACATGGATGTCCACTCATCTTTAAAATATATACCCTGTTGGTCTCGAAAGAGTGGATTGTATTTGGTTATTCTCCAAGCATACATCTTTATTCACCACCCAATCACTTCTTAATGTAATTTAACAATGCATCATAGGTTCCCATTCTGGTTTTGTCACTACCTAAATTTTTAATAGTTTTAGCCATTTTCCAAACCCCACCATTATGAGATGTATTATCCAATGTAATAAAAACTTTGCCATTAGAGAAGACTAATTCACCATTAGATTTTGCTCCTTCTACTTTTGTGAATCCTAAATATTTTGCTAAATCTTTTGCTTGTGGATTTGTTAGTTTAGTTGTTTTACCTTTTTTCTGTGTCTTAAGAATCTTCTCTATATTGGCCGGACAATTATGAACCCAAATACCAAGGTTTGATACAAAATAAGATTCATAATCTTCAACAGAAAAATTATATACTGGCTCTTGTCTAGGTTCCTTCTTAATCTTTTCTATAGCTATTTTGTGCCCATTACTTGTTACTAGCAAGTCTCCGACTTTTAAGTCATGAACTTCTGTCCAGCCTCTTCCATCTATCCAGACAGGATGTTCTTTCGTTGCTTCGATAACCTCTTTACCGATGTAGATACTATAGATCTCGTCAGATTGCTTTTGGAAAAGTCCTGTAACTTCTTTATATGCAACATCACCAGTTTCATCTGATTTGGCAAGAACTTTATCTCCGATTTCAATGTCCTCGATGTTTTTTTCGCCTTCATCGGTCATTACTTTTGTTCCAGCTGTAAAACAGTTACAACCTTTTTTAGCGCCCCTTTTAAATTTTCCTGAAAGCTTCTTGGAGCTCATTGCTTTTCTAAAGATCTGCGTTGCTTTTCTTGAACCCTTTAACGCATGTAGAGCAGTTGAAAGTGTTCCAGAAGGATCTGCGAATGAGGCTATACTTACTAAAATCCACATTGCATTCCCAACAGTTGGTTTTTTAGCGAATGCGTACACATCTGCTAATAACCAAGCAACATCTACTACCCATTCACCCTCTGAATCAGTTGAGTTTATCGGGTTATTTCTCGCATACGCAAACATATTGTGCGACATTAACTCGCCTGTCTTACCAACAATTGTGTCTGCATTGATAAATCTTGACCACTCAGGGTTGTAGTAACGTGTTTGTAAATAGTAAAATTGTGTTTCAAAGTCATATCTATAAGCACGGTATAAATAAGGGTTTAATTTCCCAACTGTATCTTTTGCTGTACCACTAATTGAAAGTACTTTACCCCATGCATCGTACTCATAAGTTACAACCTTATTACCATTTGAATCGATTAGTGCAATTACATCCCCTTGAATATTATAAACATAATAATATTCATTACCATCGATGTTTACACTTAGGCGAACTCCTTCACTGTCATAAGTATAGTGAAGTTTGTTTGTTCCATTTGATTCGAATATAACATTTCCACCATCAAGAGTGTAAGTAGTTTTTACACTTGTTCCAGTTGCTTTGTCTTTTACTGTTTTGCTAGTACGGACACCTTGGTCGTTATAAGTGTAAATTATCTCATTTTTAGTGTTATCATACTTTGCTAACTCTCTACCTGATTGCCATGTTAGGGTGTTTCCGTCAAACGTTAACGGATTCCCAATTGATCATGGGTCATACTAATAGTTTTAGAGTTTGCGCTATTAATATTATTAGTGAAATCTAGACTTATCTAATTTCTACAAAATAGAACAAATTTCCTTTTTACAATATCATTGAACGCAAAAAAGCCGACAATATAATTACTGTCGACTTCCATCTTTATTGCTTACCTTCTTTTAAAACCATTTTCGCGACGACTCGCAGTGCGTGGACTGTATGTGGCAACACATGGGGTGCTGGTGGGTTTGCTTTAATTATTAAGCATTTATTAATAATCTCTTCTCAATCTCTTAAGATAACTAAACGCAATTAAGAAAATACCAATAACTAGCACTTCTAATAGACTTATTAAGTAAATCGCATTTACAATTCCACGAGTCTCATTATCAGAAAAGTATAATATGAATTTTTCTAGAAAACTATTTGCATCT
>JAQSYP010000004.1 GCA_029256085.1 Caryophanales bacterium | reverse complement strand
TTCACCATCTGCTCCACCATATTGTTCAACAAGAAGTTTTGCAAGGTATGGATTACATGTGCTTACTCGAACGGGATACTGTAGTTTCTTCTCATAAATCCACATGTTAATCTCCTTTCTTTTCTAGACTTGCCATGGCCAAGGTGCTTTACACCAATCCCATGATTCCCCTCCTAAGCTATTTCCGTACTGAAGAAGGGGGCCATATAAAGACTCGTATCTTGCTTTTAATTGTTTACTGTAAGCTGCATATTGATTAAATTGTGCTAAAGCATTAACATCACCTGGGTGAGTATCTAGGTAAAGTGTTAATTCAACTAGCACGAAATCAACTGCTTGAATATCTTCAAGTAAACTGTAATACTCCTGAGTTAGTTCCAAAGGTTCTCCCTCCCTTATTTTTTGTAAGGGTTATCGTAAAAGTCGTAAAATACAGGCCACAAAGTCCCTTTTCTAAGTGCCTCTTTTGGTGCAAACTGCTCTAAATTGTACGGTTGAAAACCTACATATAGATTTGGTGGTGTCGAATAAAATTTCACACCAATAGGTGGGCATGGATCGGTTGGTGCATGAAACACTTTATAAGCCTTCATTGGTGTATTTTGCAATCTTTCATGTGGTTGAGTCACTTACTGCACCTCCTCAAAATTATTCTACTTTCTAACATATTAAGTCAAAGTTTGTCTATATTACTAAAATTATGTAGGACAAGAAAAAACGTTATAAATAATAATTCCATATCGGAATTAATTAATTTATAACGTTTTTCATTTAGCTAATAGGAAAGTACAAACATCTGCGCAGTTCATACTTTCCTAACGCATAAGTGCAACTATGGCTCTGCCGTCGCCAAGTTTTCTTTAACATTCAAAATCTAATTCATAAAATTTTATTAGTATCGCAAATGTATCTACTGCTAATTGGGTTGTTAATTTATAATAAATATCTATATTTGTACTATCTCTTAAAGAAGATAAAACTAGCTCACCGTTATCAGATAACTTGATTCTACTTAAAGATCCTTTAGAATGAACGGTTTGGGAAAATTCATGATAATATATCTCATAAAAAGCACTCTTATTAAGTAATGAAGCCATTTCTTTTAAATTACGTGGTCCAAATGACCTGTACCACTTTGTTGAAGATTGCTTCTTTAGCACTAAAGCTAAATCACTGTATTCATCTAATTTAAGTACTGCTTCTAGTTTATCAATTGAATCTTGAAGTGACAAAGAACAATATATATTATTTAGGTCTTCAATGTTTAAAAGTGAGTCTGCTTTGTCTTCATTACAAAACTTTCCCTTTTGCTTAAGCATGTCAATTTTCTCTAATATTTGAGCAATTTCGTAAGCCTTTATCTTATCGTTCGTATTTTCGGAAACGATAAAATCAATTGTCAGATTTGTTTCAAATAAATTTCTAAGCAAAAGTTCAACAGGATATGAACTACCCTTCTCAATCATTATGGCTACTGCGTCTAAAAAGTCTAGGAAGTGATTAAAGTTTGTAATTAAAGGTGTATAGAAAGTTGGTTTATTAATAATTTCCTCCAAAATTTTAAGACCGAAGTCAACAAAATTATGAAGGTTACTTGCCATTTCATTAAGTTGTTGTTCTGTTAAAGAGTTATTTTCCATTTATAACATTCCTTTATTGTATACTTCTCACCTATCATATTAAGGAATTATTGGATTTTAAACAACAAAAAAATAAAACCACTTTATACAGTGGTTTATTAATTAAGATTAGCTGTTTTTATAAATTGCTCTGGATTCTCGATAGTTCCGCATAAACCACACTGTACTCTATACTCTGGACCAGAGTATGGTGCAAAAAATGGATCTTTCTCAGAATCAACTGTCATTTCATGTGTAGATTCTATGTCATTTGATAATTTTACAGCTCGAGGTACTTGATCAATTATATAAAATCTTGATTTATTAGTTTTGCAATTTGGACAACACATTTTTTCCATGTTTATCCCTCCTTTAACAATATTGTTTCACAAAAGTATTAATTAAATGCAAAAAAACAGGGATGTTATCCCTGTTCATCTGTATTTACCTATTTTTTCTTCAATTGTAACATCCTCATTAGGACGGTACTGAATCTTTATATTTGAAAGTACTTGGTAGGCGCCATTTTTAGCGCAAAGCTCTTGTGCTCTTTCTATTATCGAAAAAAGTTCTTCTAGTGTGCCTTCCATCACAGTTTCCATTGGACCAACTTCGTAATGAATGCCTGATTCGTGAATCATTTGAATAACTTTATCAATTATGTCATATGTATCATTGTTTTTTGTAAAAGGAATAACTTGAAATGCAACATTTACTTTATTCATTTTTTCCCACCCTTTAACTATAAAATATCTTGTTTTATAAATGTATAAAAAGATATAAATACTGCTGCTATTGACCATAAAGATAATATCAATATAGCATAACCTAGTGTCACATCACTTATCATTGGCATTTGGCCAGAAATATAGTCAGTTAATTGTAAATGTACACTGAATATATATTTAGCACCTTCCCACGTTGATGCAAACCCAACTAAAATGGAACCTGCTATTAATGCTGCAAGCATTATACCCATTGCAGCAGCGGTATTTCGTACTATTACTGACACCATAAAGCTAATTGACGAAATACAAATACTAACAAACCACGCTATCCCAATTACACGTAATAAATAAAGCCACTGTGGAATAGTTGTAACGTCACTAGTAATTAGTTGCCCGTTATCAAATTTAAATCCGGTTAGAATTGGAGCTTCCCATCCTCTAAAACTAAAAAATATGCCTGAAATTAATATTGAAAGAAAGCAAACTAAAAATACAACTACAGCTGAGAACAACAATACAGCAAGGTACTTACTCAAAAGTATTTTCCATCTATTAATTGGTCTAGTGAGCAAGGCTTTTATAGTACCGTCAGATCTTTCCGAACTTACAATATCAATACTTACTACCATTACGAGTAATGGTATAAATAATGAAACTGCATTTTCTATAAATGTTCTCGTAAAAGTAGGTGCGCCAGGTTCATTTGGATTAATATCATTATCAAGGTAATATTGTTGTTGTTTTATTTTGATTTCTAACCACTTTTTCCATTCTTCAGATCTCCCAACGTTCTGCATTCGGCTTTGGTCCTCTAAAATTTCTTTTTGAAGAGAAACTCTCCAATCGTCAGTTCCGAGGATTTTAACCGCTGCTGAATATTGGCGTTCAGAAGCATAAACAAATAACGGAATTAAAATAATTAATATACCGATAAGTACTAGTAGTTTTTTCTTTTTTATAATTTTTTCGCTTTCGTTATATAGTAAGTTATAGAGTTCAGTCATTCGTTTCTTCTCCTGTAAACCTAATAAATAAATCCTCTAATGATTCTTGTACAACAGAAGCATTATATATCAAAATATCATTATTAATAAGCATGTTTATGATTTCTGGTATTTCATTTTTTCCTATTTCACATTTCAAAGTAGTATCACTTATCTGAATTACATTTCTCGAAACCTTTTTTAGTAATTCTATTCCTTTATTAACATCTGATATCTCCCATACACTCACCTTTTGTGTTTCTTCTAAAAGATCAGAAACAGGTGATTGCTTTATAAGTTTACCTTTATGTATTATTGCAACAGTATCACACATCATTTCTATTTCACTTAAAAGATGGCTACTAATAAAAACACTCATATTTCTAAACTTTACTATTCTTTTTATGAAGTCTCGAAGTTCTCTAATACCTGCAGGATCTAGTCCGTTTGTTGGTTCATCTAAGATTAGAAGATCAGGATCATTCAAAAGTGCTTGAGCAATACCAAGTCGTTGCTTCATTCCTAATGAATATGTTTTTACTTTATCGTGAATTCTTTGATCTAATTTAACTAAATTTACAATTTCTAATATTTTATTCTCGTCGTTTAGACCAATCATCCTGGCAAATTGCATTAAGTTTTCCCAGCCAGTTAAAAATGAATATAATTCAGGATTTTCAACAATACAACCTAGTCTGCTCATAGCTTTCTTATAATCTTTACGAACATCAAATCCACTAATATAGATCTTTCCTTCTGTAGGCTTAATTAACCCAACTAACATTCTAATTATTGTTGTTTTACCTGCGCCGTTTGGACCTAAAAAACCAAAAATTTCACCCTTATTAACTTCAAAACTAACATCATCTATAATTTTTCTATTTCCAAAGCTTTTAGATAAATTTTTAACGACTAAAGTATTATTTTCCATTTTTGACACCATTCAATTCATTAATTTCAACTGATAAGTTTTGGACCACTCTTTCACTTATTACCTCGTATCCTATAGAATTAGGATGGAAGTTATCTGAATACAACATTGAGACTGTTTTACCTTTAAATAAATCAAAAATTGGTATAACATTTACATACTTATATTTATTTGAAAGTTTTTCAGCCTCGAAGTTCCATAGTTGAACATACTCATTCGTATTTCCTAGTACTTCGAATTCTTCAAAAGGATTGTATAAAGTTAACCAGTATATTTTTGTGTTAGGATTAATTTTATGAATAGATGTGAAAATTGTATCCATGCGATTGTTAAAGTCTTTACTGTTAAAAGTGGAGTTCTTTACCATATCAGGACTTAGTCTGTCCCAACCAGGAAATAGATCATTTCCACCAATCGTTATAACAATGATATTAGCTTCTTTGATTGCAGATACTACACCATTTTGATTTATTGTAGTTAGAAGATCATTTGTTTTTGCTCCTGATACAGCAAAGTTAATTCCCTTGATTTTAGGGTTATCTACTTTTAATTTGTTAATAGTTTTTTGGAAATATCCTTCACCCTTTTCATCTCCGATCCCTTTTGTTAAAGAATCACCAAGTCCAAGTATTATTGTATTTTTCAATTCTTTCTTATCTTCTTTGTTGTTGCTTTTCTCAACATTTTTTGCCACTTTTTCACCTTTATTTTTAATTACATTCGTTGCGCTTAAAAATCCGTAAAAAAATGTAGCACTTATTAATAACGACATTAATAGTATTAGGTTAATAAATATTTTTTTCTTAGTCACAACATTTCTCCTTCCTTATCTATATATAGTGTATCGTAAAATGCAAAATTTAAAAAATATTTCTAGTTAAGATTTACTTTAAATCAAAAAAAGCATCCATTTCTAGACGCTTAATTGTATTTATATATTTTTTTGTAATAAAAATTATGAAGCTAAATTATTTGCATTTTCTATCTCTGTTTTACGGTCGAATGAAGGAAGAATATTGAATAATATATTTAAAAATACAGCTGTTAGAGATCCTAAAACAATACCATTACTAGTTAATATCTTAATACTTTCTGGTAAATTATCAAATAGGTTTGGAACTACCGTTACACCTAGGCCAATTCCAACTGAACAAGCAACGATAAGTAAATTTTCTTGTGAACTAAAATCAACATTACTAAGCATTTTAATTCCATATGCAATTACCATGCCAAACATTGCTAACATTGCACCACCAAGAACAGGAGTAGGTATGATTGTAGTTAATGCGGCAATTTTTGGAACAAAACCTAGTAACACTAAAATGCCACCAGCTGTAAAAATTATTATTCTATCCTTTACACCTGAAAGTTGAACTAGCCCTACATTTTGAGAATATGTTGTGTATGGAAATGCATTAAATATTCCACCAAAAATTTGTGCTAAACCTTCAGCGCGATAACCATTTGTTAAATCTTTATTAGTCAATTTCTTATTCGTTATATCTGATAAAGCATAATATACACCAGTCGCTTCAACTACTCCAACTAATGCAACAAGTATCATTGTGATAATTGGTGTTAACTCAAAAGTTGGTTTTCCAAAGTAGAAAGGCTGTGGTAGGTGAAACCATCCAGCATTTGCTACAGCATCAAAATTAACCATTCCTAATGCAAATGATGCCACTGTACCAAAAATTATACCTAATAGGATTGATATTGACTTAATAAAACCTGTTGCTGTTTTATATACAACTAATATAAACATCAAGACTCCAAATGAAAGTGCTAAATTAGTTAAGCTTCCAAAATCTTTACTGCCAACACCGCCAGCCATATCGTTAATTGCAACAGGTATTAATGTAACACCAATTATTGTAACTACAGAACCTGTAACAACTTGTGGGAAAATTTTTCCTAGCTTACCGAATAATCCAGAAAATATTACTACAAATATACCTGCAACTATTATTGATCCATATACCGCTCCCACGCCATACTGGCTTCCAATAGCGATCATTGGACCAACTGCTGTGAATGTACAACCTAACATAACCGGAAGACCAATCCCAAAATATTTGCTATTTAGGGCTTGTAGAATTGTCGCAACTCCACACATTAGTAGGTCGATAGCAACTAAATAAGTTAGTTGTTCTTGAGAAAGTTGTAATGCTCCACCAACTATAAGTGGTACTATTATAGCTCCAGCGTACATTGCAAGTACGTGTTGAATTCCAAGTGATGCTACTTTCGTATAATTAGTTTTCATGACTCAATCCCCTTTTGTTTATTAATAAAATGATACTTGACCATTTGCCAAAGATTTTATTCTTGCAAGCGATTCAATGTGATAACCTTTTTCTAATAGTAAACTTCTACCTTCTTGAAATGATTTTTCGATGATTATGCCGATCCCTACAACATTTGCATTGGCTTGTTCAGCTAAGTTTATTAGTCCTAATGCGGCTTGTCCGTTTGCTAGAAAGTCATCTACAATTAATACATTATCATTCTCAAAAATATAATCTTTTGAGATAGTTACATCATTTGTTTCTTGTTTTGTAAAAGAATGAACCTTTGAAACTAGTAAATTATCATTAAGAGTTATTGATTTTCTTTTTCTAGCAAAAATTACAGGAACATCAAGTTCAAGTCCTAAAAATACTGCTGGTGCAATTCCTGAAGATTCTATTGTTAGTATTTTAGTTATTTGTTTGTTTTTAAATCTTCTAGCGAATTCTATTCCAACTTCATACATTAACTTTGGATCAATTTGATGATTTATAAATGAGTCTACCTTTAATACATTTTCTGACAAGACCCTTCCTTCATTTTTAATTTTTTCTAGCAGTAAATTCATAGTGTCTTCCTTTCTGAGTTTACTAGTCAGAGTTCTTTAATTATAAAAACGATCAAACAACAACAAAAAATCCTTATTTTCTTTGCCCAGAGTGAGGCAAAGCCAATAAGGATTAAATATGTTTAAATAAACATGTTTAAAGAACATGACTAGTCGCTCACTCATAGTCAGGTAAAATAAACGGTTACCCGGTAGAAACTCGTAGGCCATATCCCTACAATTATATGAGTGTAAAAAGTATTTATTTGTCGATAAATGGATTATATACTATTAGAAATATTTTGAAAAGTACTTTTTTATAATGTACTGTAAATTAATGCCTTAATTGTATGCATTCTATTCTCTGCTTGTTGGAAAACTATAGAATTTTTACTTCTAAAAACTTCGTCTGTAACTTCTGATAAATCAATACCTAACTCATTCTTTACCTTGACTGCAAAATCTGTATTTAAATCATGGAAAGCTGGTAGACAATGCATAAAATATACATTTTCCTCGTTACTTAGATTCATAAGTTCTGAATTTACTTGATATTCCTTTAGTAAAGCAACTCTCTCACTTATAATATCTTCTTCACCCATCGACGCCCAAACATCTGTGTATACGACGTTAGCACCTTCCATGCATTGCTCAATATTCGATGAAATTAATATTTTAGCATCAGAACTTTTAGCTAATTCATGGGCTTCGACAATGTATTTATTATCAGGCATTAAAGCGTCAGGAGTACATATTCTTATATCTAAACCTAGCATAGCTGAACCGAGTAACCATGTGTTTGCAACGTTATTTCGCCCATCTCCGATATAAACAATCTTAGCATTAAATATAGAACCTAACTTCTCCTTAATAGTTAACAAGTCAGCTAATAACTGCGTAGGATGTAAGTCATCAGTTAATCCATTCCAAACAGGTACCCCAGAAAATTCTGCTAACTGTTCTACTACACTATGTGAAAAACCACGGTATTCAATTCCATCGAACATACTTCCTAAGAAAATTGCTGTATCTTCAACTGATTCCTTTTTGCTTAGTTGGATATCACTAACATTGAAAAATTCTGCGTTCATTCCAAGATCATTAGCTGCGATAGTAAATGCTACTCTAGTTCTTGTAGAAGTTTTTTCAAAAATTAAAGCAATATTCTTCCCCTCTAAATATTTATGAACTACACCATTTTTCTTATATGTTTTAAACTTTTCAGCTATATCAATTAAATCTAATATTTCTTCTTTAGAAAAATCTACGAATCTTAAAAAACTACGTCCCTTTAAACTTAATGTTTTTTGCATGTAAAAAACCCCCTTGAAATAATCATATTTATAATTATACATATATATGCATAAATATAAAAGAGTTATTTTTAATAAAGGGGTAAAATACTAAATATTTATGAAAATTAAAAATATAATAATCATAGTTAATTGAATAATAGCCTTAGCAAAAGTACTACTTACAAATGATAAAACTGTAACAACAGCAAGTTTAGCCGATCTTGAAATATCTTTGCTTGTTATAAATTCATACAGAAATACTGAAATGAATGGTAAGACAATTAAACCTATTGGTGGGACTATAAAGGACCCTATAATTAATGAAACAGTGCCGACTAACTGACCTTTTTTACTACTTCCAGCCTTACCTAGAAAATATTTATTCGTAATAAAATCAGCAAGGAAAACAAATAGGATTAATAGAATTTGAATGCCCCAAAATAAATAGGAGTTTCCAATATCACCGATACCCATTTCGTAAACTATAAAACCTAATACAATTAGTAAAATTGCTGGAATTATTGGATATATAAGGCCAATAAAAGCTCCTAGAAATAGTACCACTGTTAAAATCCATAGTAATAACTCCATATAACAACCTCCGAATTTAAATTTAGTAGTTAAATAATAACAAAAAAACGTAGCAAAATGCTACGTTTTAGAATTTGTTATTACTTCTCAATGTAAGCCCACTTAAAGCTGTAGTCTCCGCCGAAGTTATGTTTATGAACATCTCTTACATATTCCTTTTGAACAAATGCAATACCTCTTTGATATACTGGAGAGATTGCCATATCTTCAAATAATACTTTTTCTGCTTCTGCCATTGCATCCCAACGTGCTTGAGGGTCTACTAAAAGCTCGCCCTTAGCCTTTGCAACCAATTCATCATACTTTTTGTTTGAGTATGCCATTTCGTTAAAGTCAGAATCAGTTATGAACATATCAACAAAAGTCATTGGATCTGGATAATCTGGACCCCATCCTGAGAATGAGAATTCATAATCTAAATTCTTTTCAAGATCTAACTTTTGTGCAAACGGCTGTTGCTTAATATTAACTTCGATACCTTCAAGATTTTTCTCTAATTCTTCTTTTATAAACTCACCGATGCGCTTTGCACTGTCATTGTCGTAATTAAGCATTTCTACTTTAATAGTAGTTATCCCCAATTCTTTTTTCGCTTCAGCCCAAAGTTTTTTAGCTTCATCTACAGAACCTTTGTTTAGGTCACCATTAATATCACGAAAATCTTTCCCATCTGGTCCTTTTACAAAATTCTTTGGAACAAGAGAATATGCTGGTTGAGACCCATCATTTAAAATTACATCTGCAATATCTTCTTTGTTATAAGCTAAATCAATTGCCTTTCTAACTTTTTCATTAGCAAAGAGTTTATTCTTTTGGTTATAACGGATAAAGAATAAACGAGAATCTAGTAGTGTACCAAACTCTTTGTTATCTTTATATTTATCAACATATTCTGCATTTAAAATTACTCTATCAACTTGATCTGTATCATATAGGTTTACTGCTGTTGCTACATCCTTTACAATCGCAAAATTAATTTCCTCTAATTTAACAGTGTCCTTATCCCAATAATTAGGGTTCTTTGCTAACTTAAAGCTTTCTTCATGCTTCCATTCTTTTAATACAAAAGGACCGTTGTATAAAGCGCTATCAGCTTCAACACCATGCTTACTACCTTGTGATGTTACAAATTTTTCATTCAATGGATAATATGTACCAAACGTAGTTAACTCAAGGAAATAAGGTATAGCATTTGCTAATTCTACCTCTAAAGTTTTCTCATCAAGTGCCTTTACTCCCAATTGATCAACTGGCAGTTTTCCATTGTTTATTTCTGCAGCATTTTTAATATCAAATAATATAAAAGCGTATTCTGCAGCAGTTTTAGGGTTAACGGCACGTTGCCATGCGAATACAAAGTCATGTGCTGTCACTGGGTCACCGTTAGACCATTTCGCATCTCTTAAATGAAAAGTATATTTCTTTTTGTCTTCAGAAACGTCATAAGACTTTGCAATACCTTCTGTAGGCTTATTGTCCTTATCAAGACGATATAACCCTTCCATAGTATTGTCCATTACTAAGAATGATACGTTGTCTGTTGCAAGAGTTGAATCCATCGATGGTATTTCTGATGTTGCTGTTAAATTTAAAACTTGTTTAACCTCTTCTTTTTTTTCTTTCTTGTCAGCCGCTTTATCAGAGTTACACCCTGACATCACTCCGGCAATCAAAAGTATTGCAGAAGCAAATAAAGTAATTTTTTTCATTTTTGTCCTCCCCGTTTAATTAAACTTAACTTACTTGTGTATTATAACAATCTTCAGATAATTTTGTAAATTCTTAAATTACCATTAATTGTATTTTTAGTGAATAATTTACAAAAAAAGAAGCCAATACGGCTTCTTTGTCTGGTTCTGTGTTATTTTTTGTTTGAAAGTTCTGTCTAGAATTTCCCTAAGAATTGCATAACAATTATAAATAATCCTAGAGCCCAAACATAGTATGCAAATTGTTTTAGACTACCCTTCTTTAAATAGTTAATCATCCATTTAACTGCAATATATCCAAAAAATGCAGAAGAAATTGTTCCAATTATTAAGGCATTTGTTGAAATTGTTTCTTCAGGATTACCAGAGAAAAGATCTTTACTTTGTAAAACTATTGCACCAAGTATCGCTGGTGTTGATAATAAGAAAGAAAAATATGCTGTTGTTTCTCGATCTAGTTTTCTTATTAGGCCTCCGACAATAGTTAATCCCGACCTTGAAACAGCTGGGAAGATTGCTGCAGCTTGAAAGCTTCCGATAATAAACGCATCTTTGTATGTGATATCTTGCATCTTTTTATGCCCATTTTTAATTGTATCTCCATAATACATGAATGCACCTGTAACTAAGAATTCCCACCCTATGGTTGCACCACTTACAGATATTTCCTCAAAATAATCTTTGAAAGATAACCCAATTATTACGGCTGGAATTGTACCTATCACTAGTAAATAGGTTAGTTTACTAAATGGATTTCTTATCATTTTTATAAATTCGTCCTTATAATAAACGAAAACTGCTAGTAGCGTACCAATATGTAGCATTGTATCAAGAAATAATCCCGCATCGTTTAATCCAAATAAATGTCTTCCAAGAAAAAGATGACCAGTTGAACTAATTGGTAAGAACTCAGTTAACCCTTGAATCAAGCCCAAAATAAAAGCCTCAAAATTATTCATATAACTCTCCCTTGCTAAGCTTTAAATATATATACCCATTTATATTACAGAAATTCTATTTATTATTCAATAAGGTAATGAAATTGTTAATAAAGTATTAAGATTCTTTTTTTTTATTAATTAACATAAACATATTGTACAAGTTTATATACCGAGGTATAAATATGAATAAAAACAGTTTTATACAATCATTAAAGATCGCTGCAACTTATATTGGTACTGTCGTTGGGGCTGGGTTTGCAACCGGAAGAGAGATAGTTGAATTTTTTACCCAATATGGTTACTACGGAACAATTGGTATAATTTGCTCAGGCATTCTTTTTACCATATTAGGAATTAAAATAATGGAAATATGTTCATTACACCGTATTAAAAATAATTATGAGTTTTGCATTTTACTTTTTGGTAATAGGTTTGGAAAAGTTATAAATCTGATCATGTCTTTAATGTTAATTGGAGTAGCAGGTGTTATGATTTCTGGTGCTGGAGCAATATTTAGTGAACAACTAAATATTTCTAGAGTATTTGGTATTTCCATTTTTATAGTATTATCATTTCTTATTATTTCAAGAGATATCAAAGGATTACACGCTATCAATAGCTTTGTTGTTCCCCTAATGATCTTATTTAGTTTATCAATAATATTACTTTCATTTAACAATGTAAATTTATTGTTCGAACCACAACCTAATAGTAACGGCTTTTGGTTTACAAAGAGTTTAAGTTATGTTGCGTACAATCTTACACTTTCAATCGCAGTATTTGCTCCAATTGCCTCCACAGAAAATAATAAAAAAATACTAATAAATGGTTCAATTATCGGGTCATTTGGACTTACTGTATTACTTTTATTTAACCATTACTCTATCTCTACATTACCAAATTTTAATTACGTTCAAATACCTACTGCTGAAATATTACATAATAAATTTCCAATTCTACATGTTTTATTTGTTTTAGTCATACTTGGTGAGATACTTACTACTCTTGTGGCAAATGGGTTTGGCCTCGTAAAATTAATGGAAACGAAAATGAGATCTAATAATGTATCACTAATTATCATATTGGTGATTGCAACATCAATTTCTTTTTTTCAATATAAATCCTTATTGGGTACCATTTATCCAGCATTCGGTGCTCTTAGTTTATTATTAGTTATAAAGATACTGTATTTTAGAAATAAAGTTTAAATATTGAAATCTTCAAATTCGAATAGTTTTGTTGTTTCATGCTAAACTAATAAATATATTATCAGCACTAAAGTATTTTTAGTGCTTTTTTTATAGGAAAATATTATTATTATAAATGCATGTTAAAAATGAACTAAGAAACTTTATAGAGGAATGATTAAATGCAACAAACTGTAGATAAACGTGCCGACTTTGGAGCCTGGGTTAGTATAATCGCGTACATATTATTATCAATTATCAAGCTAGGTGTAGGATATATAGCAAATTCAGACGCATTAAAAGCTGATGGCTTAAATAATGTTACAGATATTTTAGCATCAGTAGCGGTTTTAATTGGTCTTAATATTTCTAGAAAACCTAGAGATTTAGATCACCCATACGGTCATTCTAGAGCAGAACATATCTCCTCACTGATAGCATCTTTTATTATGATGAGTGTTGGGTTACAGGTTATATGGAATGCTGCACTAAAAATCTTTGAAAATAAACCTGAAGCTCCTGACTTGATCTCTGCATGGGCTGGTGCAGGGTGTGCAATTGTAATGTTTGGAGTTTATGCATTCAATTCTAGACTTGCAAAAAAAGTAAATAGCTCTGCTTTAAATGCAGCTGCAAAAGATAATTTATCAGATGCATTTGTGAGTATAGGTACAGTTGTGGGAATAATTGGTGCACAATTTAGCCTTGCATGGTTAGATCCATTAGCAGCTGTTATTGTTGGTATTATAATATGTAAAACAGCATGGGAGATTTTTCTGGACGCTACAAATACACTAATCGATGGGTACGATCCTGATAAAGTAAGTGTCTATAAAGAATCAATTGAAAAAGTAAAAGGAGTAGTATCAATAAAAGAACTAAGAGCTAGATCTCACGGTACATATACGCTAGTTGAAGTTACCATCTTAGTTAATCCGGAGTTAGGTATTGTGGAAAGTCATGAAATAGCAGATAACATTGAAATTTCACTAAAAGATAAATTTGGGATTTTTTGTCACGTTCACGTTGAACCACATAATTAAATTAACAAACCAGTAGTGAGAACTACTGGTTTTCTTTTTCAATATTTAATCTATTGATAATAAAAATACCTACTATTACAACTAAATATCCAATGAACCATCCTCCAATGACATCTGTTGCATAATGTACCCCTAATGCGATTCTACTTAGTCCGACCATGATAATTATACATAATATTAAAATTCTAACAATTAAACTGTTAGTTGAACCAAACCCTAATAAAAGTAACCCTAGGTAAAAAGAAGCTGCATTCATTGTGTGACCAGAGGGAAAACTCCAACCTTCTGCATTTATTAAAAACCTATTTGTTGGTCGAGGTCTTTCAAAGTAATTTTTTAAAATCTCATTAATTATCTTTGAAGAAGTAAAAATAATAAATAAAAACACAAATTTTCTATAATTGTTTCTTATCCAACATGAGATTCCTAGTATTATAAGAAATACGAATATAACATGTCCATCACCAAGGTAGGTGAAAAATTTAAAAACTAAAAACCCTTTTATCTCTAAAAGGGTCCATAAATGTAAATTATTTAATATTCTGTCTATAAAATTGGTTAAAATATAGTTATTACTTTTATTTATAAATAAAGACAGTGTTATAAAAAATAGAAATAATAATTTATATTTAGCATTATGAACATTCATAGATGCAACCTCTTTTAGCAGTGTTTCTGAATTATGTTATATATTATGTCTTTAGTATCTTGTGCATTATCTTTTGTAATACTTAGTCTAACATGTGATTCGTCAAGTTCTAGCATCTCAGATAGAAATCCACCAAAGTTTCTTGCCTTTCGATCTATTTCTAAAAGGATATCGACCTCGTTTTCATTCACACTTAGGATTACAACTTCTAATTCATCTAATTTATTTGCAAAAGGTCCTCTTACTGGAATAAATTCAAACTCTTGAACGTAAGTTGACGAAGTAGAAAATCTTCTTGGAGATGTTATACACTCAGCGTCTCTAAGTCTAAATCCAAGGTCAGATAACGACTGAAATACTTCGTCACAAAGAAGTGACGGTATAACATTAATATAATCTCGGTCATTTGGATCAATTGCATTTGATATATCAAGTTCAGTCTGTACCCAAACTTTAATTTTGCCTACAGTAATAGGAGTAAAAAAAGGTAACTGTACAGAAAAAGGAATCTCTCTAGTTGAGTTTGGCTTAATTGTAAATGACTCAGTTAGTCGGTATTTAACTAATGGGTATGTAACATATGTCTTATTATCCCCATCTTTCTTTAAAAATTGCGTATAAATCTTCAAATATAGTTCGTTTACTTCCTGTTCAACATTTCCACCGTTAATTTGAACAACGCCTTTTATCAACTCACCAGGATTTAAATTATCTTCGGACAACCTAGTATCAACAGTTGATGAACCAATTCCGATACTTGCCAATGCTTTCTTAAAGAAACTCATATAGTTAAATACTCCCCCTCTAAATTATATATATCACTAATATTGTCTCTAATATTTAATATAATTACAAGAATTTTATATACAGTAAACTTATCTATATTTCATTTAATTCGTCAATTACATTTTTGGTAATTAAATAATCAAAAAAGATATCAGAAATTTCCTCTAAAAAATTCTCTTCTGGGATAAATCCCCTATCAATAAGATTTAAATAAAGAAATTCCTTAATATCTTCTGTATCTATTATAATTTCTATTTCGTTCATATAATCACCTCTTACATTTAAATATGCATAACTTTCAACAAATATGTTGTAATAAAATTCATCCCAAATGAATATTTTTTATAAATGGACGAGCCTAAGGGAGTTTTTAGTTATGATTTCAAATTATAAAAGTAATAGTTATAAAGCTGACGAAATAGAATTAATTATTTGCAATTTGATTGACACATTCGAAGGTGTTCTAATAAAACTTATGAAGTGGTACTGTGTGCCGTATATTTTATATCTTTTTATATCTTTTTATGTTCGGTTATTTTTTTAAGGTTTTTTAAAACAATTTCCATTACAAGTTTATATTCTTCATCTTGAAAGTAATTATATAAGAGATGATAGTCATTATAAACATCAAGTAACCCATCAATTATTTGTCTTTTTTCAGGATTTACACCTAATTTCTTATATTCATTTATTGACTTCAGTTTCTCTGAATCTAGTTTAGATATTGGAGTCTTTAAACTTTTAATTTTCTTTATGAATTGTTGAGCGCGTTCTACATTAGCTATCAAAATTAAATCCTCTTCATTTGCCTCCAACCATTCACCATCTTTTAATCTTGATAGTTCATAAATTATGTCTTCCCATGAATCATTTTTATATCTCCAAATTTCTGTTCTTTTTCCTACAATTTTATATAATTCTTCACCGTAACCACTGACTTTAACGAGATCTCCAAACTGGTATTCAAATGAAATTTCAACAACCTCTTTATGTGGGGGTTTTCCATCATAATTATCAACGGGGCGAATGGAGTTTTCAAAGTATAGACCTTCATTATTATTAATTTCATAAACATAATATGGATCGATATACTTTACTTTCGTTACCTTACCGATTGTTCCATTAGCATGAACGACTACAATATCCCCGACTTTAAATCTTGGCTGCTCCTTAGACAAAGTTAACCCCTCCCTCTAATAAGTTAATCTTACTGCATTATATGTAAAATTAACTATTTGGCGAGTGAGTTTAAATAATTACTTACAGTTTAAATTATAACTTTCCCACATTTCTTCAAATATTAACATACTAGGTACATAGTCAGCGTACTCCTCAAGGTAAACAGAAAGTTCGTGAAAATCACGTGATTGTTTTGGGAAGCTATGGTCATTATAAATTGAATCAGCAACTTCTGACCAAACATTACTAACTAAGTTAAAACGAAACTGAACTATATAATGATAAAAAGATTTCTGCATCATATTCTCCTTACTTGGCTATCACTTGTGCCATTTGTTCTTCATATCTTCCAAACTAAAAAAGCTAATGTAAATTTTACATTAGCACCTTAAACAATAATTTAATTGATTATTAAACATAAATCAATTATATTTACTTTAATTTTCCAATTATATCTCTAGCGATTTGGACACCACATGCACTTGCTTGCGCAAGTCCTCTTGTAACACCTGCACCGTCTCCACCAGCATAAAGGCTCTTTATTTCAGTTTCAAACATTTGATTTAACATCGGTCTAGCCGAATAAAACTTTGCTTCTACACCATAAAACAATGTATGTTCAGAGGAAATGCCAGGAGTCACGTAATTTAATGCTTCTGTCATTTCAATTAAACTTTTCATTGTTATATAAGGAAGTACTAAACCTAGATCCCCAGGTATTGCTTCTTTTAAGGTTGGCTCAATGAATCCTTCATCAATTCGTTTTTTAGTCGAGCGTCTACCCTTAATTATGTCTCCATACTTTTGGATAATTACTGAACCACTAGATAAACTGTTTGCAAGTTTTGATATTTCATGTGCGAACTCATTTGGCTTATCAAATGGCTCTGAAAATTTATGAGACACAAGAAGTGCAAAGTTAGTATTTTCACTTCCTAATTTAGGGTCCTTATAGGCATGACCATTTGCCAACATTATTCCAGAATGATTTTCGATTACAACATGTCCTGATGGATTTGAACAAAAAGTTCTAACGGTTGTTCCTACTGATGTATTGAAAATAAATTTACCCTCATATAGGTGTTCATTAATTTCATCCATTACAACATTAGAAGTCTCAACACGAACACCAATATCAACTTGATTGTTCATCATTTTCAATTTTCTCTTCTTTAAAATACCTGTAAGCCAATGTGAACCATCACGGCCAGGTACAATTACGACTTTTTGAGCACTAATTTGATTACCATCTTTTAAAACAATGCCTTTAGCGTAGTAATCTTGTCCATCTTTTTCTGTAATAATATCTTCTACTTCCGCTTTAAATTCCATGTCAATTTTAGTTGATAAATATTCGAAAATACTTTTTAAGATCTCTAAGTTTTGTTCAGTACCTAAATGACGAACTTCTGCGCGTAGCAGCTTAAGTCCAGCAGCATACCCACGCTTCTCAATTTCCTTTACTTGTTGTGTTAAAGGGTCAGTAATTGAATTCGTAGCACCATGCTTTAAATTGATTTCATCAACGTATTTAATTAATTCAACTACTTCGCTAGGTGTTAGATATTCTGTCATCCATCCACCGAATTCGCTAGTTATATTATATTTACCATCCGAGTATGCCCCTGCTCCCCCAAATCCATTAGTTATAGAACATGCTGGCAAACATCCAGCAAATTCTTTTCTTCCAACTGCTGGTGGACATTTATCAATCTTCTTCTGTAAAATCGGACACTTACGAGTGTATATATCATGCCCTTTATCTATTAAGAGAACTTTCGCTTCAGGTTTTTTTTCAATTATTTCGTAACAAGTAAAAATACCAGCTGGTCCTGCTCCTACAACTATTACATCATAATTTGTATTCATTGTATGTCCCCCATGTAAACATCTATTATTAAGTTTAAGTATATATTAATTATCTCTTTCAACCTTGATAAATATAACATTTTAGTTATTTGCAAGTCAATAAAAAACGAACGTTTTTTACTAACCTTTAAAAAACGTTCGTTAAATAATAAAATGGCTAACGGTAGTCCCCGTTAGCCTAAGAAAAATTAAAATTAGCAGATTGAAGCCCCGATGATAATAAGTAGGATGAATAATACAACGATTAGAGCAAAACCATTACCGTAACCACCACAACCATAACCTACATTACCTACAGTGCCACAACCCCATCCAGTTGGATATCCGTACATTTAAAACACTCCTTTATTATTTGATTACACTTTACAATATGTAATTTATCAAAATAGGTTTGTGCATTCGCCCATTTTTTTTAAAAGCACAAGCTATATTTGAAGAAATAAGGGAATAAACTTTAGTGGAAAGGTGTGATGTTAATGAATAGTGACAATTTTAATAAGTTATTGATTGAGGCAAATTGGTATGACTACTTATCTAAATACTTTAAGTATTGGAATATTCAAAGCAGTCTTTATTTCAGCAAAAATCATCAGGAATGTATTAATAAATTAATTCAATTATCAACCCAGAATCGAAGTGAGTTAAATACAGGTAATTTAAATGTAAACACGTTACCAATGGTCAGAGTGTTTCACGCGTCACCAGATTCACCTGCAGTAGATATTTATATAAACAATCACCCAGTATTTAAAAACGTTACTTATAAGATGTTGAGCAACTATTTAAAAGTGCCTGCTGGAGAATATAAGGTTGAGGTATACCCAACTGGCACAAAAGATAATGCATTAGTTAACAATTTATTTAAACTGAGTTCTGGAAATGTATTTACAATTGCAGCAGTTAATGAATTAAATAAACTCTCTCTACTAGCAATACCTGATCAAATTTTGGTACCTAGTAATGAGGCATCAGTTAAGTTTGTTCATTTATCTCCTGATGGTCCTACAGTAGATGTTGCTGTAATTGGTGGTGATATAATTTTTTCAAATGTTTCATTTGGTCAAATAACTAATATCTTGAATTTATCATCTATGAATTTAGATTTAGAGGTGAGATTAGCCGGGACAAAAACAAAAGTCTTAGAAATAAATAGTGTATATTTTGAACCGAACACAAGTTATACAATTTATGCAGTAGGCTTTACTAAGGATGAACCTAAACTAGAAGCACTTTTTTTTAAAAATAAGTAAATAATTTAAAAGAGGAACTCAACTAAGAAGTTCCTCCTTTTATTTCGTCGTTAATATTTGGTTTTTATCTATAGTTTTGGTTAATGGAAGTTTGATAGTAAATTTTGTAATTATATTATTAGAAAAACAATCTATATAACCTTTGTGTTTATCTAATATTTGTTTACAAACAAATAATCCAATGCCCGTTCCTACATCTTTTGTTGTATAAAACGGTTCAAAGATAGTTGATAACTTATCATCATCAATAATTGGACCATTATTACTAATTGTTAATATTGCTTCCATATCAGAAAGTGAGTTTAAATCAATATTAATAGTTCTATTCTTAGTATTCATTCTTAATGCATCAACTGAATTCATCAGGATATTTAAAATTACCTGTCTAAGTTCGCTCCTATTGCCATACACGTACAAATCACTTTCTAAATACTTAAATATAGTTATGTTATTATCTACAAGAGATGGATATAAAAATGTAACTACATCTTCAATTAAAACTGATAATGAAAAATTTGAGTCTTTCGGGGTTGCAACTTCCTTACGAGAAAGTGTTAGAAATTGTGTAATTCTATCATTTAGCTGTTCAAGCTCATAGGACACTATTTCTAAATATGGCAGATCGTTATTTTCATCTTTTAATAGTTTTACGAAACCGATAATTGATGTTAATGGATTTCTAAACTCATGGACGAAAGAAGATGATATTTGACCTAAAATACTAAGTCGATCATGGTGTGATTCTTCTATTTTTCGTGTACGTTCTTCTATAGTATCACTATAGTATTTTGTAAACTTATTAGTTACGTAATGCATATATTCATCTATAAATTCATTACTCTTTTTAATAGTCTCTCTACATGTTTCACTATCATGATGCGAATTTACTATCCTAGGAAATAAAATACTTTTTAATAAATTTGTGTTAAAAACAAAATCGTCTATCGTCTTTATGGAATAAATCCTTTCATTACTAATCAATTCAAAACATTCTAACACACTTTGTTTATCATTTTTGTCTAACAAATAATCTTTTAAAGTTTCTAGTAAGAAATATCTGTGTTTTCTTAATATGGTAATTTTTTTGTAACCTAAGGGATATATACTTTTTAACATCCATTCTTCAATCAAGTCATGAAATATCTGATTAATAAAATCCATAGTTATTTTACTCATAAAAAGAAAATCACCTACTAACAGATTTAGTTAATAAAATTATAACAGATTTAAGGGTTTTTTTTGTAATATTTGGAAATTTTTTTAAAAGTATAGTAAATAATACCTCTGTATTTGTCCTCTTTAAAGAAAACTCGGCGATTGCCGAGCCTTTAAGGCGACGTCAGAGCCGTAGTTGCACTTATGCGTTAGGAAAGTATGAACTAGTCAAAAGTTTATACTTTCCTATGAGCTAACAAAAAACCTATGTAGAATAAATTCCACATAGGTGTTATTAATTATTATTAAATTTTATAATCATTAAATAGATGCATTTCTAATTATATTAAGAAGGTTTCTACGTTTTGAAACATAGTCTTCAGAAGTTAGATAACTCTCTTGTTTGTTTTTACTTTCCATATGAATCTTGTAAGAAATTTCAGTTGGATTCTTTGAAAGTACTATGATAGTGTCTGATAAATACAAAGCTTCATCTAGGTCGTGAGTAACAATTATTACTGTGGATTTTCTTTCCTGCCAAATTCTGATTAGATAATTCATTAAATCAATTTTTGTAATCTGATCAATCTTCGAAAATGGTTCATCTAATAGCACAATTTCTCTTTCAAGCATGAAAGTCCTAAGTAAATTAATTCTCTGATTCATCCCACCTGAACTCTCACTAGGATAAAGGTCTTTGGCCTCAGATAAATTAAAAACTTTTAATCGATCCTCACCAACTTGTCGAGCAAGACTTTTTTGTAATCCATTAATTTCAAGTGGTAGAATTAAGTTTTGAAGTAAAGTTCTCCAAGCTAACAAGTCGCCTTCCTGACTCATAAAACTACATATATTAGTATTGTTAATTATACTAGAATTTTCTAATAAAATATCACCTGATGTTGGCGCTTCAAGTCCACTAATTAATTTAAGTATAGTACTCTTGCCACAACCAGACGGACCGAGTATCGAAACTATTTTATTTCTTTCTATATCAAAGGTTAAACTATCAAAGATTCTACTTTCTCCATAACATTTACTAACATTTTCAAGTTTTAAGTATCCCATAAAATTTAAGGTAATAACGCATTTGTGAATGCTTTATCAGCTTCTATATTATTATTTATTAGTTTATTATTATAAAGCCAATCTGCATAACGTTTCCACGTTTCTACCTTTTGTTCACCCCATCTACTTGCATCTGCTTTATATTGATTAGCTAACCATTTTTGACTTTCAATCACAATTTCTTTATCAAGTTCTGGTGCATTTTTTATAAGAAATTCTGCTGATTCATCAGGATTGGTAATTGAATATTCATAACCTTTAGCAACAGCTTCTATAAACTTTTTAGCAGTATTCTTTTTATCTTTCAAGTATGTTTCAGAAGTAAAAATTACAGGTGTATAATAATCAAAGTTTACGTCTAAGTCTTTTAACATTAAATAATTTACGTCGATGTTATTTTTTTTAGCTGCAACAATATCCCAACCATAATAAACCCACATAAAATCAGCGTCTCTCTCCATTGTTTTAAAAAAGTCAGATGCTCCTGATTGAACTAGGCTAACTTTAGAAAAATCAGCTTTATTTTTACTCATTATTTCTTTAAGCATAGCCTGTTCTATGGGACTTCCAAACGTTGCATATCTTTTGTTTTCAAATCCTTTAACGTTAGTAATATTTGACTTGTCTAAAGAAGCAAAGGCAGATGTATTATGTTGAATAACGGCTGCAACAGAAACAACAGGAACACCTTCAGAACGAGCTAGAGTAATCCCCTCTTGATATCCAATGCCAAAATCTGCTTTATTAGATGCAACAACTTGTTCAACCCCAATAGATTCCCCTGGTTGTACAATTTCAACATCAAGACCAAGTTCTCTGAAATATCCTTTTTCCTTTGCAACATAAATACCGGTGTGATTGGTGTTTGGAAACCAATCGAGCATTAATGTAACTTTTTCCATCTTTTCTTTAGAAGTCTTACCTTTATCATCAGTACCGCAACCAACCAACATGTTAATTGCCAAAAACATTGAAATTAAACTTATTATTTTCTTCATTTCGTAAAAACTCCTTTTCGTTTTCTTTTCCAAGGTAGGACAAGATATTCTATAATAATTACACTTAAATACAAAATTAAACTTAAAACAGAAATAATGATGATTGCTGCAAAAACCTTCTCAGTTTGGAATGATTTTGACACCCGAGTTAAGTAAACACCTAGACCTTGACTTGCACCCAACCATTCTCCAATAATAGCTCCAGTGATTGCATATGTTGCTCCGATTCTTAAACCTGAAAAAAAGAATGGTAAACTATGAGGGAAAATTAAATATCTAAATGTACTTAATTTACTAGCCCCATTAATAATAAAAAAATTGCGTTGATTAGTCGGGAGGGTTTTTAATGCTTCCGAAAGACTAATTATTATTGGAAAAGAACAAACAAACACCACTACAGCAACTTTAGAAAATATGCCATAACCAAACCAGATTATTATAAGTGGAGCAATTGTTATAATTGGCATAGCTTGAGATACTATCAAATAAGGTTTGATTAACAAATTAAACGTTTTAAAACTAATCATAAGTAGAAATATTAATAGTGCAAATACAATAGATAATATTAGGCCAATAGTCGCTTCGAAAAATGTAACTTTAATATGTTCAAACAAGTAACTATCAAACTTTACCAGTTCCTTCAATATTTCAAATGGAGAAGGTAATATCCAAGGAGATATGTGAAAAATTCTAATGGATATATCCCAAGTAAAAAAAACTATTAATATAGAAAATATGTATATTATATTTTTTTTCATTTATATATGTATCACCCCATTGAATTTATAAAAAAAAACAAAAAAGCACCCCTGAATAGGAGTGCAATATACACAAAATACGTATATTATGAATCCCTCCGCTGGCATTATCCAGATCAGGTTTAAGGGTCGATGGTCACTACCATCCTCTCAGCCTATTTATAAGCTCCCCAATAAATTATATATATCAATTATATGATTATTTTAAAATAAAGTAAATACATTATTAAGTTGTACAAATTTGACTAGTTTTGACGTTTCATCACTAGTTTTGACAACTATAAAGGAAATTAACGATTTTTGTTGAAGTAATATCACGGAGGTGTGTTATGAACTTAAAAACTAGTGATGTAAGCAACATATTAGGAGTTTCAGTAAGAACTATACAAAGATGGGTAAAATCAGGAAAACTTAAACCAAAGACTAGTGTTAATAACTCGTACACTTTCACACAAGATGAAATAACAAATTTTATTAATAAAAATAAATTAAATGTTTGTGATGACTATAAACAAATTACTCCTGAAGAAAGTTATTTTAGGGCGCTAGAGAACAAGCTGGAGTTATTAGAGTTTAGACTTAATAATAAAGCAGATGATGTAGTATTTGTTCAACTTATAAATCAGAGAAGAGAAATTGAAGACCTTGAAAAAAAATACAATGAACTTTGCGAGGAGATAAAGATCCTTCAAAACATTTTTGAAAATCAATTTCAAAATAACAAATTAAAAAATGATAAAATTACAAAAAGAAATATCTTAACTAATATATTCTAACAAAAACTCTTTGTAAGAAGACAAATAGAAAAAGCCGTCCCAAAAGACATTTGATTATGGCTTTTGGGACGGCCTCTTTTATGCTAAGTAAGCATCTTTTATTTGATCATTTTCAATAAGTTCCATACCAGGTCCTTCAAGGATAATTTCCCCATTTTGTATTACATATCCACGATTTGCAATTTGTAAAGCCTGATAAGCATTTTGTTCAACTAATAGAATTGTCATACCTTCATCGTTTAACTCTTTAATAATATCAAAAATTTGTTCTACGATTACAGGCGCAAGTCCCATAGATGGTTCATCTAATAATAAAAGTTGTGGTTGCATCATTAATGCTCTTGCAATAGCTAACATTTGTTGCTCTCCACCACTCATCGTTCCACCCTTTTGCTCTAAACGTTCCTTAAGTTTAGGAAAGTAATGAAAAGATCTTTCCATTCGTTCTTTTACTATTTTTTTATCACTTACAGAAAAGGCACCCATTTCAAGATTTTCCTTTACTGAAAGTTTACTAAAAATTCTTCTTCCCTCAGGTACATGTGCAACACCATTAAGAGCAGTTATGTGTGGTGGCTGTAGAGTAATATCTTTTCCGTCAAAAATAATTTGTCCAGATTTAGGTGTTAGTTGACCAGAGATAGATTTTAGTGTAGTAGATTTACCTGCACCATTACTACCTATTAATGTAACAATTTCACCCTTATTAACTTCGATATTTATATTTTTGAGGGCATGTATTCCACCATAAAAAGCATTAATATTTTTTAATTCTAGTAAGCTCATTTTATCACTCCCCTAATGTCCTACTGCACTTTTGCCAAGGTATGCCTCAATTACTTTGGTATTACTCCGAATATCACTAGGTTTTCCTTCTGCAATTTTTTCTCCATGATCGAGTACAACTATATGCTCAGAGATTCCCATAACTAGTTTCATATCGTGCTCAATTAGAACGATTGTCAAATTTAGTTCTTCACGCATTTTTTTAATTAAATCTGTCAGTTCAACCGTTTCACGTGGATTCATACCAGCAGCCGGTTCATCTAATAGAAGAATAGTAGGTTTAGTCGCAAGAGCACGTGCGATTTCTAATCTACGTTGAGCCCCATATGATAAATTAGTAGCATCCTCATTTAGAAGAGTTTCTAATCCAACGTATTTCAATAGTCTATATGCTTCTTGTTCTGCCTTTAGTTCTTCTTTATGGATATAAGGTAAACCTAATAAAGTACCTACTAAATCACCTTTTAAATGCGTATGCATACCAACTAATACATTTTCTAAAACTGTAATATTGCCAAACAGCCTTATATTTTGAAAAGTTCTAGCTATTCCATTTTTTGTTACTTCATGTGGCTTTGAACCAGTAATATCTTTACCGTTAGACTTTATACTGCCTCCATCTGGAGTATATACGCCAGTAATCATGTTAAAGAATGTAGTTTTACCAGCTCCATTCGGACCAATAACAGCAGTAATTGATCCTTTTTTTACATTTAGATCCACACCATTAACAGCAACAAGTCCACCAAACTTCTTAGTTAAATTACTAACCTCTAATACATTCATGTTATAAACCTCCTAAGCATCAATTACACTTTGTTGTGCTGTAATTACTTTTTCCTCATTTTGATTTAAGTCATCAGCCTTAAGCTTCTCCTCATCAAATACAGGATTTTTTGCTGGAATCAAGCCTTGAGGTCTATAAATTGCAAATAATACAAGTATTAATCCAAAAATCATTCTTTGCATTTTGGCTGGAGATAAAGCATCAGGAATACTTATAACACCTTGCATATTAAGTTGGCCTAACCAATTTGTAACTTCAGTTAATACTTGTAGATTTAGGATTGTCATAACTGCAGCCCCTAAAATAACACCAGGTACACTACCCATTCCACCTAAGAGAACCATTACTAGAATAGTTATTGACTCTAATAAAGTAAAACTTGTCGGGTCGATAAACGTTTGCTTAGCTGCAAACACAACACCCATTGCGCCTGAAAATGATGCTCCAACTGCAAAGGCCATAAGTTTTGTTCGAACAAGATGAATGCCCATTGCTTGTGCAGCAATTTCATTTTCACGTACAGCCTTCCAAGATCTACCAATCTTTGAAAATTCTAATCTCTTTACTGCAAAAATTACGAACAGTAATATACCAAGAACAATAAAGTAAAACTGACTAGATTGAACGAATTCAAATCCAAAAATACTAGGTGGAGCAATTGATGCGATTCCCATTGCACCATTAGTAAAGTTAATAGGTTTATCCAAATTATTAAAAACGATACGAATAATCTCACCGAAACCTAAGGTAACGATCGCTAAATAATCACCTTTTACACGTAATACCGGAATACCAAGGAGAATACCAGCTATAGCTGCAAATAACGTTCCAATTATTAAGAATAACCAAAACCATGAACCACTAAGTGGGAAAATGTCAGGTAAGAAATTATTTGCCTGTGCTGTTGCGAATATTGCATAGGTGTATGAACCTATTGCAAAGAACGCTACGAATCCAAGATCTAGTAACCCTGCCATACCAACTACAATATTGAGTCCTATCGCCATTGCGACATATATACCAACAAAAGTTGCTACTTCCATGTACGATTCATAGGCAACTCCTTGACTTGCAGTAAATGGTAATATCACTACTAAAACTAATAATCCAATTCCCCACTTAACCTTATTATTAAATTTAGTTAGATAAAGTAATAATATCGAAGCTAATACTAGTAAAAAAGCCGTTACAGATTTTTGTGAGAAATATAGCGCTGCTGAAGATACAATGATATATAAAGTTAATGTTACAGCTTGAAGTTTAGTATTATTATTAAGTAGTTCCTTTAATTTCATAATATCCACCTACACTTTCTCAGCGACAGCTTTGCCAAAGATACCTTCTGGCTTATAAATAAGAACAATTATAAGAATTATAAAGGCAAATACATCTTTATATTCTGCAGTAAACACATTGGATGTTATTACTGATAAATTGGCAGCTGCAAACATTTCAATTAAACCAAGTACAAGTCCGCCAACCATTGCGCCCCTTATGTTACCAATACCACCTAAAACAGCAGCTGTGAAAGCCTTTAATCCTAGGATAAATCCGATATATGGGTCAATAGTTCCATACTGGACAGCAAAAAGAACACCTGTTGCTCCACCTAAAGCTGATCCTAAAAAGAATGTAAGGGAAATTACTTTATTTACATTTATTGACATTAATGAAGCAGTATCTCTATCTTGAGCAACTGCTCGCATTGCCATTCCCCATTTAGTTCTATTTACGAAGTAGTCTAATCCAATCATCATAACTATAGCTGTTACTACTAAGATTATTGTTGATGATTTGATTTGAGCATCAGCAAAAGAGCTAAGAATTGAACTTGCTTTAATTGAAATTTGTTCTGTAAATAAGGAAGGGCCAGTTAAAATATAATTTCCTTTTTTAAGTTCAGTTATAAATCGAACTAAGTCTTGTAGTAAAAAAGACACCCCAATTGCAGAAATTAATGTTATTAATTTTGGCGCTTTACGTAAAGGCCTATAAGCTACTCTTTCAATTCCAACTCCTAAAAATCCTGTCAGTATTGATGTAACAATCAAGACCAAAAGTAACGCAAGAAGTGCTGGCATTACTGCTAAAAACCCAAGTCCTGATAATGTGATGAATAATGCTGTTCCAATAAATGCACCGGTCATAAAAATCTCTCCGTGTGCAAAGTTGATAAGTTCTAAAATACCGTAAACCATTGTATATCCAAGTGCAATAATTGCATAAACGGCTCCTAAGGCTAATCCGTCAATTAATACCTGTGGTAATGTACTAATTATGTGTTCTATCATTTGCTTCACCTCTTTTCAAGTATTAAATATCCAATTAAATGATTCTTATAAAAAAAAGGGGTACGGCTTTTATGTCATACCCCTAAATCCTGTAATAATATTTTATCGATATTATTTACTTACTTTACCATCTAAAGATCCTGGATATTTAGCTTCGTTAAATTTATAAATATATACCTCAGCGTAAGTATTGTCACCTTTATCGTCGAAACCTACTTTAGTAACGATACCTTGATAATCTTGAACCTTTTTAGCTTCACTTACAACTTGTTCTCTAGTTGGTAACTTTTTGCCATTAGCTTCAATTGCATTCTTAATAGATTCAAGTAAAACTCCAGCCGCATCATATCCATAAGCCGAGAATGATTCAATTTCTTTACCAAACTTAGATTTATAATTTTCTGCAAACTTCTTTCCTTCTTCTGTTGCTTTTGTGTCACCTGCTACAGATGTGTAATAAACGTTCTTTACAGCATCTCCAGCAATTTCAACTAAAGTAGATGAGTCAACACCGTCTCCACCCATGAACGGTATCTCTAATCCCTTTTCACGTGCTTGTTTAACAATTAAACCGAATTCAGTATACATTCCCCCAAAGAATACGAAATCAGGTTTTTTAGATAATAATTGGTTAATTACACCATTAAAGTCTTTTTCACCAATTGTTACACCTTCATAACCAACAACTTCAGCACCTTTTTCTTCAGCAGCCTTTTTAAAAGCATCTGCTAATCCAGTACCATAAGCCGTTTTGTCTTGAATAACAAAAATTTTCTTTGCACCAAGCTTTTCGATCGCATATTGTGCACCAGCTGGTCCTTGTAGATCGTCTCTAGCTACAATACGAGTAACTGTCTTTAATCCACGCTCTGTTACATCTACTGCTGTGTTAGCAGGAGATACCATTAATAAATTGTTTTTTTCATAAATCTCAGATGAAGGTATTGCAACACCTGAATTCAAGTGACCAACAAGACCTAAGTAATCAGCGTCAGCACCGATTAACTGTGCGTTCGCTACCCCCTTCTTAGGATCAGCCTGATCATCGTATGGCACAAGTTGCAATTCAAAACCAAGATCTTCGAATGCCTTTTTTTGTTCCTCTAGCTTTAATTGTGCTCCAAGCTTAATTGATTCTCCAAGGTTCGCACTACCACCCGATAGAGGAGATTGTGTAGCAATCTTAATTACTTTTGAATCTTTGGAAGAACCAGTCTCCTTCTCGTCGTTTCCTCCACAACCTACCATTAGGCTCATTAATAAAGCTGTTGAACCTAAAACCGAAAAATACTTCTTAATACCCATCTCACTTCCCCCTCTAATTGTGAACATTTTGAAAATTCTTTCATTTAAATCGATAATAAACTATTTACAAAATTAGCACAACTATTTTATTTAAATTTTTTAAATATTTTATATATTTAATTAAATTGTTGACAATTTTATATTTATTCATTAAAATTTATCTTTCATTCAAAAAAAGCGATAAAGACAAAATGTCTTTATCGCTTTAAATTATTAACGTATGCTTAGTTTTATAAACTTTTATCTATATTCTTTAATGAATGAACTATAAGTTCTTTTAATTCCTTTTTACCTACATGAACGGTTTTATTTTGTTTAGTACGAATTGGAAACGTTTGTATGAATAAAGCCATCGGTGTTTCAATTATATTGTTATGAGATTTACTTCCTGGATATAAACAAATTACTTCCTTTATTGGATTTCTAATGAATTGATTATCGTATCCTCTTCTATATTTTAAATATTTTAATGTCCAATATTTTTTTAGCTGATCCATAGCTTTTGTAATAGAGTTGTTTTGATAAATGTTATATATAGGACTATATTTAACTTCAATTATAATACTTTGGTGATACTGTAATAAATTATTTTTTCTTGTATACATATCAAGTCTGATATCTGGTTTTCTCTTTTCTTCTAGACTTATTAATCCCTCAGTCTTTATTTCATCACCAAACTTAAAGTGTTCTATTATATCATTAAAAACAAGTTTTAATATTAACTCCCCTTTAACAACTGTAATGTGTGTAGGTTCTGGTAGCACATTTAATTTAATAATAGAGTCGATAGTATCATTATTTCCTTTATCAAAATTAAATTTTAATTCCAACAAAATATTTAATATTAGAAAATAGCAGTAATATTCATACATTAAATACGTCTCTTTATACGGCGAGAGTGTCCTATAGTAATTAGATTTAATTTTTTCAGCTTTTTTTGAATAAATTCTTATATTTGGAATGTTATTGTTAACAACATCATTATAATTCAAGTGCAATTTAAGGTGTTGAAGTAATTTTTTTATTTTAATTATTTTAATAAGTGATCTTGACGCAGCATCAAACAAATAATCGATATGTTTATTTACATTAATGGATTTTGCAGTTTTTAGCCTCTCTAATTGAGAGTTGAACTTGCTTACCGTTTCACTAATTTGATCTATTAGATCTGTTACGATTCTAAAATTATTAACTTTTCGGTTAATAATTAAATCTAGCATGTTTTTTAACTTCTTTTCTTCACTTATTATTTTATTATTTAAATCGGTAATGCTTTGTTCAATTTTACTAGAGGGTGTATCTACCTTAATTATACTTGAATGAAATTGATGACTGAGGCCATTAACATGTTCATGTATTAATTCATGTATATCATATAGTTGTAATGTAGTAATGTTTTTTGGGACAATTTGAAAATACGTCCAATATGATTGCCCTTCAAAAACTATTTCCATACTATAAATTCCGCAATTCCATGGATAATTTTCTTCGGAAACACCTTGTTCAAATATAACTACATTTTGAATGTTTTTTGATAACAAGTAGGAGTTTGATATATTTTTCCCATACTTCCCATCTAATTTATCCCAATTAAGTCTAACTACTTGCTCTTTTAGAGAGTGTAAATATACCTTTACAGATCTGTATTCCTGTATTTGGACTACCTCATCTTCATATAAATCAAGATCGCTCCATACATTTTTTATATGAATATGCTTTGCTTTGACACCTTTACCAATAACTATTTCCAAAAGAAACGGTAATTTTATATTAATATCATAATTTACTAATGTATAACCTTCATCTAGCGTATCCTTCATATTCAAGCTCCTTTGCTTTTTTATTTAAAGCTTGAATAGTGAGATGGAAATTAGAAATATTCTTAGCGTAATCACTTTCTAATAGTTGTATTAATTCACCTTTAGTCCACTTTGAACCATTATATTCTCCTATTATCATACTCAGAGCCGGATGGGATCCATAGATTTTAGGTGCTAAATTCAAATACAATACTAAATCTATTATTTCCGCTCTATTTAATATAAATTTATTATTCCCTGAAATTGGAAGATTCATAGAGTATTTACCCATTTTAACAAGTGTTCTAAAGTTTATATTTGCATTTGATGAATAATCTATTAATAAATCATTAATAGCATCAAATATTTTCAGTTCATCATGTGAAAAAAATCTTATAAACTCATCACTTACTGTCCATTCTCTTTTTAAATTGTAATGTCCTATGTTTAAAGTTATAAAACTAGACTTTTCAGATTTAGTAGGAATATTTTTAAACATAGATTTTTCTATATAAACGTAATTTGCTCGATCTATTAATTTAGGTGTTATAGGATATGCGCTTATACCTTTTGATACAGTTCCAATAATAATTAAATTATCACTTATTTTTATTGTACCCATATCTTCATTTGAAAAATTAGTACAAGTAGAATTGACTCTGGATATTAAATATAGTAATTCAGATAAATATACTTCGACATTAGCAGAGTTAAAATCTTCCAAAACTAAGAAGTATAAGTTACCACCATCTTTATAAGCCTTTTCTATAAAGCCCCTAACATCATAATCTTCCTCAAAATCTTTAAAACTCGTTATGTTTTGAGATATAGGAACCTCTAAAAAATTTGTTGATAAATTTAATCCAATAGTATTTGCGTACAATCTTATTAACTCTGATTTCCCAACTCCACTATGTCCATCTAATATTGTGAAAATACTAGTTTTTAAGCTTGTATGAAAATTAATAATATCTTTTTCTGTTATGAATAAGTTAACTTTTTTTGCATTATTTAATAATATTTCTAAAAACTCATATTCCTTAAATGAATCACTAATATTAATAGTTGAATTCCTATTTGCGATTTCTGTATCAATAAGTAATTCAGTCTGTTTTATATCCTCTTCATTTATTTTTATTAATAAGATATTAGAATCCTGATATATGGGATTGAGGTTTCCGTTTGTATTTACTCTTTTAGTAATTGAGAATTTGTGGATATAAATGTTGCCCTTATAATAAAAAAAGCTTGGAGTGCCAAATATAATTGGATATGAGGGAAGATTGAAGTATGATATATGCAAATTTGAGATATCTATATTTACTGATCTTTTTTTTCTGGCAATTGGTATTATCATATAATTGTCACTTGGCGTTTCTTCAAAAATTTTTATTAACTTAACTTGAATTTTGTTTTTTGAGATTACTAACTTAAATAACACTAATTTATTTTCTAAGTTATTTCTATCATTCAAACCTTCTATTACCTTCAGATTATTGTGTTTATTAAATACTACAGGAATTTGATATTGATTCTCAATAAACAAATTTTCTAATATTTTAGGAACGTTTTTATAAACTCTTATTTGATAATCTCCTACTTTATCAAACTGAATTAAATTTCGCGTCTTCATATTATTATTTAAGTTTTTCTTATTTATAACGAAAGTTCCTAGAAAGTTTAATTTCGATATTTCATTAAATACTGATTCATTCATATAAAGCATATTTATCACCTCCATATATAAATATGGAAAAATCGATTAGCAAATACATAAAAAAACTGCCAAAATGGCAGTTTAATCATTTAAAGAACTTTACTTAAGAAATCTTGCGTTCTCTTATGTTGAGGTGCATCAAACAATTCTTTAGGGTTATTTTCTTCGACAATATAACCGCCGTCCATAAAGACTACTCGGTCACCTACCTCTTTAGCAAATCCCATCTCATGCGTTACAACAACCATAGTCATACCTTCTCTTGCTAATTGCTTCATTACTTCTAATACTTCCCCAACCATCTCAGGGTCTAATGCAGAAGTCGGCTCATCGAAAAGCATAATTTTTGGTTCCATAGCAAGAGCTCTTGCTATTGCAACACGTTGTTTCTGGCCACCAGATAGAGAATCTGGGTATACGTACATTTTATCTTCAAGTCCAACTTTTTTTAATAATGCAGTCGCTTTCTCGTTTGCAGAATTTTTATCTAGGTTCTTAACTTTCATCGGAGCTATTGTAAGGTTTTCCAGAACAGTCTTGTGTGGAAATAAATGAAAGTGTTGGAATACCATTCCTACATTTTTTCTTAATTCATTTATTTCTTTTTCTGTAAAGTGTACCGTTTTACCATCAACTTCAATCTCACCACTTTGAAATGTTTCAAGTAAATTAATACATCTTAATAGTGTTGACTTTCCGGAACCTGAAGGCCCAATTACAACTACTACCTCTTTTTGATTTACATTAAACGAAATATCTTTTAATACTTCAAGCTTCCCAAAGCGTTTAACGAGATTTCGTATTTTTATCATGATAAATTAAACCTCTTTTCTAGCTTTGTTAATAGGTATGTTAATGTTAATGTTAGCATTAAATAACCAGCCGCAACTGGAAGATATGCTTCCCAAGTTCTATAGTATGCACTTGATGCTGCTCTCCCCCAATACATTAGTTCAGGCGCTGCGATAACTGCACCTAGTGATGATTCTTTTAGTAGGGCGATAAATTCGTTCCCTAGAGGTGGAATCATTCGTTTAAAAGCTTGAGGTATGATTATGTGCCACATTGTTTGTGCTTTTGTCATACCTAAAGATCTCGCAGCTTCCATCTGACCTTTATCTATTGATTGAATACCAGCTCTAAAAATCTCAGCGATATATGCTGCTGCATTTAAAGTTAAAGCAACTGTTAGAGATACGGCTGGAGATACTGGATTCATAAAATAGGGCATTGCTCCAAAATGTATTAATAGAATTTGAACGAAAATTGGAGTACCTCTAAAGAAATTAATATACCAAACAAATATATATGAAATAATTTTTTTCTCACTCATTCTACCAAGCCCTATGAATAGACCAAGTATAGTACCAATAAATATAGCTACTAATGAAAATACTATAGTCAACCCAGCACCTTGGAGAAAATACGGCATATATTCAGAAACTATATCCCATCTAAAATCCATAAAATCACTCTTTCAAGTATAAAATTTAGTGAAAAAGGCATCTATAAGATATTACTTATAAATGCCTTTTTGATTATTGTTCTTTCTTTAAGCTTTCAATATCTGGTTCTGTACCGAAATATTTTTTAAATAATTCTGCATAAGTTCCGTTATCTAAAATAGTGTTATAAGCCTTATTAACTTCTTCTTGTAACTTAGTGCTATCTTTAGGGAACATGAAGCCATAAAATTCAGAAGCAAAGTTAGTTTTGTCTTCAATTGCTACGATTTTATCGTTAGGATTGTTTTTAACATATTCAGCAGCAACAGCAAAGTCAGTAACTACAGCTTCAACTTCACCTGATTTTAAAGCCATAACAGCTAGAACGTTATTCTCATACTTCTTAATATTTGGAGCATTTGTACCAATTAAACCTTCTACTGCTTCTTGACCTGTAGTACCATTTTGAACACCTATTTTAGCATTCTTTAAATCTAATGCACTTTTAATTGTTGAACCTTCTTTTACCATAATCATAAAAGTAGATTGGAAATACGGGTGAGAGAAGTTGTATGTTTCTTTTCTCTTGTCTGTAATAGTTAGTGCTGATGCAGCCATATCAACTTGCTTGTTTTGTACTGCTGGGAACAATGGATCCCATCCTGTGTTTTTGAATTCGTATTCGTATCCAGCTTCTTTTAAAACTTCCCCTAGAAGATCAACGTCAAACCCAACGATCTTTCCTGATTCTAAATACTCAAATGGAGCATAAGCAGCATCCGTAGCAACTACTATCTTCTTTTTAGTATCTTCAGATGTTTCTTTCTTTTCTTCCTCTTTCTTACCACATCCAACTACTGTGAATGCTAATAATAATGATGTTAGACCCATAAATAATTTTTTCGTTTTCAAGTTTACCACCCTTCCTTGTTTTTTATTATAACCATTAGTTTAAATTTTCTCAATATTTTTTATATAAAAAAATTTATATTTATACATTTTAATTAATAATCAAAGTACAAATTCAAGTACTTCAACCTCTTTTCCTATACTACTAATCTTATTTTCCACATAGTTGAAATTTAGACATTTCCAGAATTTGTTTACTTTTGCATTATTGAGCAGTACTCCAACTCTGAAAATTTTATACCCCTTTTTTGAATAGTTATTCAGTACAATGTTAACAGCGTTAGTTCCCAACCCAAAATTTTGATAATCAGAATGTATTAATAGCAGCCCAATCCAAGTACAATTATCATTTGGATTTACTAGCATCACTTGTACGAAACCTACATATGTGTCATCAAGCTTAATGAGATAATTAGAAATATTATTATCTTCCATCCTCAAATCTTCTACTATATATTGAGTATTGATACATATGTCAGGATTTTCGAGTCGAAAGTAACTAATGTTACTTTTATATATTTCTTCTAATATATAAATTTTATCATTTTCAACATTTTCTAAATGCATACTTACACCTTTTTCCTATTTAAGTATTTGAAGATTAGTAATATAATTAAAAGTAATTTTAATATTTGTTGGGACTGATCTTACATTGAAAAAATACAAGAATAACATATATATTTCCGCAACTATAAGTACAATTTTATTGTTAGTAGTCATTTCTTCCATTTTATTATTTAAGTTTAATAGATCTATACAATCCCCTGTAGATGATAATCATAATTCAATATCTGACACAAACTACAATGACTTATATAGTGATTTTAGAAAATACAAAAAGACAGTTAAATTACATGTACCGTTTACAAGACAATACCCTGAGCTACCAAGAGGATGTGAGGTAACTAGTCTAGCAATGCTCTTCAATTATAATAAAAAAAACATTAGTAAAATAACCTTGGCAAGTGAAATAAAAAAAGATACAACTAAAAAAATTGTGAAGAATGGGCAAATATATTTCGGTAACCCCAATGAAGGTTATGTTGGTAACATGTATAGCCTATCTCACCCTGGATATGGAGTCTATGTCAAACCTATTGAAACATTAACAAAAAAATATTTTCCGAACACGACCGTAAATTTAACAGGAAAAAGATTTGAAGATCTAAAGTTTTTTATTTCAAAAGGGAATCCGGTATGGGTGATAACAAACACTACATTTAAGAAGTTGCCGACAAGTGAATTTGAAACTTGGAATACTAAACAAGGCAAAATTAACATAACATACAAAGAGCACTCAGTGATCGTAACTGGTTATGACTCAAATTATGTATATATAAACGACCCGCTTGCAGAGAGGCCAAATAAAAAAGTACCCAAGCAAAATTTTATTGATGCGTGGGTACAAATGGGTAGTCAAGCCTTAACTATTTCCAACGATTAAGAGATAATGCTCTTACATCGTTGGTTTTTATTTTGCAGCTCATTTATATCATATATATTCTCTATATAAATCTGGTGCCATAACATAAACATTAAAACAGTCCAGATTTTACGACTATAATCTGCTTTTCCTAAACGGTGATCGTTAAGTAATTGCAAAACATAGTTCTTGTGAAGTAGATAGTCCACTTCACTTGTATGGATTAAACTTTCCGCCCAATCAAATAATTCATCCTTTAACCAATGTCTGATCGGTACAGGAAATCCTAGTTTTCTCCTATCTAATACATGGTCTGGAATAATTCCTCTAACAGCTTCACGCAAGATTGCTTTAGTTGTACCATTCGTTATTTTCATATTAGTAGGAATTTTAGATGCAATGTTAAAAACTTCTTTATCAAGAAATGGTACTCTTAGTTCCAAAGAATGCGCCATCGTCATCTTATCTGCTTTTAATAAAATATCACCACGTAACCAAGTATACATATCTATATATTGCATTTTTGATACATCATCATAATTCTGAATACGTTCATACAATGGTTTTGTCACTTCTTTATAACTTAACTCTTCATTATAAAGTCTAATTAATCTCTGCTTTTCCGTCTCATTAAATATTTTAGCATTACCAAAGTATCTGTCTTCTATAGGTGTACTTCCACGTTGTATAAAACTTTTACCTTTGAATCCGTCTGGTAGGATCTTACTTAATGTTTTAAGCGCACCTTTAGCAGACGAAGGTACATAGTCAAAATACTTCAGAGAAAACGGCTCATGGTAAATATTGTAACCACCAAATAGCTCATCAGATCCCTCACCAGAAAGAACAACAGTAACATGTTTTGCAGCTTCTTTTGCAACGAAATACAATGGAACAGCAGCCGGGTCTGCTAAAGGATCATCCATATGCCAAATAATTTTAGGAAGTTCGTTAACAAATTCTTCGGCAGATACAAACACTTCATGATTTTCTACTCCAATTTTTTCAGCAGTCTCTTTAGCTACATCAACTTCACTATATCCTTCAGTCTTAAAGCCTACAGAAAATGTTTTTATACCGGGATGGAATTGATTCGCAATTGAAGCTATGATAGTCGAATCTATTCCACCTGATAAAAATGATCCTACCGGTACATCACTTCGCATATGAATTTGAACTGAGTCAAATAAAACGTTTCTAATCTCTTCCATCAGTATGTTTTTTTCAACATCTACTGGTTTGAATTCAGGCTTCCAGAATTGCGTAATCTCAATTTCTTCATTGATCTTTTTAATAAAGTAATGTCCTGGCTCAAGCTTCATAATTGACATAGACATTGTAAGAGGCTCTGGAACATATTGATATGTAAAATAATGTTGCAAACTCTCTTGGTTTACATAATGTTTGTCCATAATTTCAAGAATACTTTTCTTTTCTGAAGCAAAATAGAAAGTATTATTTTTTTCATAATAATGCAATGGTTTAATTCCAAAGTGGTCTCTAGCACCAAAAAGGACTTTTTCTTCTTTATCCCATATTAAAAAGGCAAACATACCTCTCAAATATTCAACAACCTTTTGTTTCTTACTAGCGTATAATGCAATTATTACCTCAGTATCGGATTGAGTCCTAAATTCAGACCCTTCTGAAATTAACATTTCTCTTAATTCAAGATAGTTATAAATTTCTCCATTAAAAATTATTACATATCTATCATTTTCATATGTAAGAGGTTGATGACCGGCTTCTAAATCTATAATGCTTAGTCTTCTAAACCCAAATTGTATGTGATCATCTGTAAAGAAACCATCATCATCAGGTCCACGATGAGTAATTATATCATTCATAAATTTGAATTTTTCTTGATCATCATTAGTATTATTAAAAGGTTTATTATGAACACAACCTATAAATCCACACATATATATACTCCTTTAACATGTTGTAAGTTTGTAATTTACATTATTTAATAATACCATAAACTTGTACACAAAAGACATAGTACAAATCATAAAAAACTTGCAGAAATTTTATATTTTCTACAAGCTAAATCTCTCTTAAATTGATTTAATCTATTTCTTTAACTTTACTTATTATTTCATCAAACTTTACATCCTGAACTCCAGCATATGTTTCAACAATGTTTCCATCTTTATCTACTAAATAAAAACTAGTACCATGAATTACTTGATTATGACCTGTTGCGTGTGTATTTTTAGTATCTGGCTTATAAACATAAGTTTGAAATTTGTCCTTGGCGTATTTCTCAATATATTTTTGTGAGTAACTCGTTAAGAAATTCCAATCATATTTTTCAGCGTCGTAGTTAGCTGAATATTTTTTTAAAGTTTCTGGATTGTCAGTTTCAGGATCAACACTAAAAGAAATAAATTTCACCTCTAAATTTTCTTTTTCTGCTAATTCTGCCAACTTTTTAAAATTTGCAGACATAGGAATACATACTGTTTCACAATTTGTGAAAATGAAATTAGCAATCCAAACCTTCCCTTGTAATTCTTTCTGAATCTTAAAAGGTTTATTATTTTGATTTAAGTATGTTTTTGTCCCAAAATTCCACTCAGGTTTCTTTTGTTCACATCCTGAAATTACAATTATAAGAAAAAGCAATAAGTATAAATATTTTTTCAATTTTATCCCTCCTATTAAACATTACTCGCTTACTATCAAAATAATGTTTAAAAGAAAAAACACCATTTAGGTGTTTTATAGAGATATTATTTAAAAGACTACTCAGTATAGTAAAAAAAACCAATTGCTCCAGGGCCTGTATGTGTAGATATTATTGGAGATGTCTCTCCTATTTCAACATCAATTTGATTAAAAACATTTTGAATTGAATCTTTTAACTTTTTTGCTAAATGAAGTGAGTCGGCATGACAAATATTTACTCGTTTTATTTGTTTTCCTTCTGTATCTTCTACTAAGAAATTAGTAAGATATTTCACGATTTGCCCATAACTTCTTACTTTAGCAACTGGAGAATAAACACCATTTTCTAACATTGCTATTGGTTTGATATTTAAAATGGAGCTTATAAAGGCTTTACCCTTACCAATCCTGCCTCCCTTAACAAGATTGTCAAGTGTATCAACTACTACAAAAAGTTTTACTTTATTTCGCATTTTCTCTAGGAAATCAATTATTTCTAATGCAGTTTTACCCTCTCTAGCTAGTCTTGCTGCTTCAACAACGAAGTAACCTTCTGCCATAGACATGAATTGCGTATCAAAAACATAAACCTTTGCATTTACCATGTCTGCAGCTGTTTTTGCCGAATTGAATGTACCACTCATACCACTCGTCATATGTATAGATATAATATCACATTCATCTTTTCCAAGTTGCTCATAGATCTCAGTGAATTTTCCAACTGAGGGCTGTGATGTTTTGGGTAGTTCTTTAGAATCTCTCATTTTTTCAATAAATTCCATTGGTGTAATGTCTATGCCATCCAAATATGTCTCGTTGTTAATATGGATGTTTAAAGGAACAACAGTAATTTCAAATTCTTCTATAACAACTTTAGGAATATCTGCAGTTGAATCAGTTACAATTTTAACTCTCTCCATTAGAAAAACCCCTTACATTAATAACAGTTTGACTATTTATAATGTATCATAATAATCGACTTATTCACTAGTATGAAGAACTAGATTTTATTTCTTTACGATCTTTATGTTGAAACAACCTGTTTATAGACATAAAAAAAGCATGCACAATTAGCATGCTTAAGCATTATTTTTCAATTCAAAATCCTCATATAATTCAACGATTGTATCCCAATTGACATGTCTCATTAAGTGCTGCTTAAAAGAATGATTTTTCTTTGTTTCACCTTCTGATACTAGCCTATTGATGAAATTATCCAACCTCGCTTTTATAAAGAAATATTTTGGGTGTTGCTGGTTAACGACAGGGACATCATTTATTCTTATGACGTTCCCACTACTGGAGTGTACAATTACACTTTTTACTAACAAGATATCTACCTCGTTTTATCAGTTTAACACTAGCATACTATAATTGTAGCCCAAAATTTGTCGAAATACAAAGTTTAAATAAAAAAACAGTGAAATTATTTCACTGTTTTAACAAATTCTTGGTAATAACATCCCAGAGAGGCGACTAAGTCTTCTCGTTGAACCGAAAACTGTTGTTAAAAGCAACTGCCCTTTATCTTTATTTTGAACGGAACCAATTACTTTAGCATCTACACCATTATCATCGGCTCTTAAAATATCAAGTGCTTTACTTTCATCTTCCTTTGCAATTATCAAAATAAATTTACCTTCATTTGCTAAATAAATTGGTTCAAATCCTAATAGCTCACATGCACCTAACACATCATTTTTTACTGGAATTTCATCTGCTTCTAGAGTAATTGTAACATTAAAATCCTCACAAATTTCAACTAAAGTAGTAGCAAGTCCACCACGAGTCGGATCACGCATAATTTTAATATTAATTCCAGAATTAATTAGTTTCTCAATTACTTGGGATAATGACGCACAATCACTTTGTACATTATTAATTAAACCAAGTTCGTTTCTTGCTGTTAGAATAGCAATACCATGATCACCTACAGTGCCACTTACAATTACACTGTCTCCTTCATTTATTTCAAAAGGATTAATTGAACTATTTTGGTATTTTACACCGATACCAGTTGTATTGATAAATATTCCATCACACTTTCCTCTTTCAACAACCTTTGTATCTCCAGCAACAATTTTTACACCAGATTTACTTGCTTCAATAACCATTGATTTTACAATAGTTTGCAAATCTTTAATTTTGAATCCTTCTTCAATAATAAACGCACTTGTTAAATAAAGTGGTTTAGCACCACTCACAGCCAAATCATTAACTGTTCCAGCAACTGCAATTTTACCAATATCTCCACCTGGAAAGAAAATGGGGCTAACTACAAAACTATCAGTAGTGATTGCTACTTCATTACTTGTAAGAGTTAATAGTGCAGCATCCATCATAGCATGATCATTATGTTTAAATGCTTCAACAAATACTTCCTGAATTAAGCGATGTGCAAGTTCCCCACCATCTCCGTGAGCTAACGTAACTAACTTCTCCATTAATACAACTCCCTCATATATTGATAATGAGCAGCACAAGTTCCTTCAGATGAAACCATACATGGACCAATCGGATTAGCAGGGGTACAACCTTTGCTGAAAACAGGACAATCCTCAGGTGTTGCTAATCCTTTTAGGATATCTCCACATTTACACTTCGTTTTTCTAACTTCACCTATTGTTATTTCGAATTTATTTTTTGCATTATACTTCTTGTACTCATCTTTAATATCTAGTCCGCTATTAGGGATAACACCGATTCCACGCCACACCTCATCAACTTCTTTAAAATAGGTCTTGAGAATGTTTTGTGCATGTAGGTTTCCACTTTTTGAAACCATACACTTATGGTCATTTATTATTGATTTCTCATTATTATTAAGTAGATTAAGAAGTTTATATAAACCTCTTGCCATTTCAACTGGCTCAAATCCACTAATTACTGAAGAAATACCATAGTCGTCTACTATATAGGAATATTGATCTTCTCCAAGAACTATAGAAACATGGCCTGGTAAAAGGAAACCATCAAGCATAACTTCACCACTGTCTAAAAGCGCTCTTAAGATTGGTTCAACTAATTTTGTAGTTACCCACATCGAAAAATTATTTAGATTTTTTTCCTCTGCTAACTTTATAACTACACCTAATATCGGAATAGTAGTTTCAAATCCGATACCTAAAAATATTACTTCCTTATCAGGGTTTTCCTCGGCGATTCTTATTGAATCTGTCGGTGAATATAATACTCTTATATCTTTTCCTTCAGTTTTTGCTTCAAACAAACTTTTTTTACTACCTGGGATACGAATCATATCACCAAATGTGCATATTATACGATTTTCTCCATTTGAAAGTTCTATCATTGAATCGATCGACTGTTGATCAGTTACGCAAACAGGACACCCTGGACCTGAAATAAGGTTAATATGATCTTTCAATACTCTTTTTAGGCCCGTTCTTGCCAATGACATTGTATGCGAGCCACAAACTTCCATTATTGCAGGTTTTCTACCGTGTAAATCTTTAAATTTCTTCGCTTCACTAATAACTTCGTTTAGGATTTCAATAGCTAGATTCTTATCGGATAACCTGTTCAGAGTCTCTTGCATCTACAAGTTTCCTCCATTCTTCAATGCTAATTTTTGCTGCTTCTTCATCTATAGTCGTCATTGCTTGACCAGCATGAACTACTACATATTCCCCAACACTAACTTCAGGTACAAAAATAATGCCTACTTCCATTTGTGAACCTAATACATCCACGATCGCGGAGTATTCCTTTTTTTCAATAATTTTTGCTGGTACACCTACACACATTTTTAAATGCCCCCTTATAATTTAGATGCAATAACTAATTGACCTAAAGATAATCCACCATCATTTGTTGGAATATTTCTATGTGAATACACTTCAAAACCTAATTTATTAAGTTTTGATTTAACGCCTAGTAATAGATATGGATTATGAAAAGAACCACCTGATAAAACAATCTTAGAGTCTATTTTGTCTAATAAAATGATAGTATCTATGATACTATTAACAACTGTTTGGTGAAACATTGTTGCAATATATTCGTTAGATACATTATTAAATTTATCTTCTATTATTCTCTCTAAACAACTAGAAAAATCAATTATAAATAAATTATCTTCATTTAAAATATCATATGAATATGATTCTATTTGATTAATCAGATTTAGATCTGCAAGATTAGATAAAATAATTGCAGCTTCCCCATCGTATGTTGCTTTAGTACAAACACCAAGTATTGACGCCACTGCATCAAATAATCTACCGCAAGTCCCAGCTAGCGGTGAATTAAGATTCTTATCTATCATGTTACAAATTATATTTATTGTATCTGACTGGTCTTTAAATAGTTTCTTAGAGTAATTTTTTCCTCTTTCACCGAGCAGCGAATAGAGCATTCCAACAGCATTTTTCCATGGCTCGATTATACTTTTATCTCCGCCAGGTAAATTTGTGTATCTTAAATGTGCAAGCCTTTCGAAACTACCTTCATTACCTTCTAGTATTTCAAAGCCCCATATATTTCCGTCGGTGCCATAACCCGTACCATCTAATATTATTCCAATTACATTCTCATCTCTTATATTATTATCAACCATGCAAGATACTAGATGGGCATGGTGGTGCTGAATCTTTACTATTTCACCACTGAATTCTTTAGCGAGTTCGTTTGTTGTAAAACTAGGATGTAAATCAATAGCTATTTTCATTGGATTTACACCCATCCACTTGTTTAAATGATTAAACTCAGACAAAAAGTGATTATATACTTCTACAGAATTCAAATCCCCAATATGTGGTCCAATAAATATCTGACTGTTTCTTCCTATTGAAAATGTGTTTTTTTGCTGACTACCTAGTGCAATAATTGAGTCACAACTTGATTGTGTAGTAATGGGCTCTGGAACATATCCACGAGCTCGTCTAATAATACTAGCACTAGATTCTATAACTTGAACAACTGAATCATCTATCGCATGTAATATCTCTCGATTATTACTAACTATATAATCAGCAATATTATTTAAATAAGTAAATGCTTCACAATCTTTATATAGCATAGGTAACCCCGAAGGATTTGCACTAGTCATAACTAGGTATTTAATATTATTTTCATTAAATAGAAGCACATGAAAAGGTGTGTATGGCATCATCACACCTAATTGACTTAAATTTGGTGCGACACTCTCAGCTATAATATTTGAATCAGATCTTTTATTTAATAAAACAATTGGCGATTCAATGGATTGTAATAAATCTCTTTCCTTAATATTAAAACTACAAATCTTATTAATTTCATCTATATTTTTTGCCATTATAGCTAATGGTTTAGAAGGTCGGTTTTTCCTTTGTCTAAGTTTATTAACGACACTCTCATTTGTAGCATCACAGACAAGGTGATATCCACCTATACCTTTAATTGCAACAATGTTCCCGCTTTTTATTAGTTCAGCAACATGCTCTACAATATTTCCCTCGATTAGAGTTCCATCAATCCTATATAATTCATATTTAGGGCCACAAATTTCACATGCATTTGGCTGTGCATGATGTCTCCTATCTAAGGGATTATCATACTCTTCCCTACAATCAGCACACATTTTAAAATTTTCCATTGATGTGTATGGTCTATCGTATGGCAACGCAGAAATTATTGAATATCTCGGTCCACATTGTGTGCAATTTATAAAAGGATAATTGTATCTTTTATTGTCTTTATTTAAGAGCTCTTCAGAACAATCGGGACAAATGGAAGCATCTATAGGGATTACTAAAGATGAAGTTCCACTTTTCGAACTCTCGATAATACTAAAATTCTCAAAACCTGCTAATTCATTATCTCTAACAATATATTCATATATTTTGGCTAGTCTAGGTAGTCTGGTTTGTATAGCATTAATAAACTTGTCAAGGGAATTAATATCGCCTTCAGCAATTATAGATACCCCGTCCATATTATTTTGAACAGTTCCTACAATATTGTAATCTGAAGCTAGTCCAAATATAAATGGTCTAAATCCAACCCCTTGAACCCTTCCTCTTACAATTATTGATTTGGCTGTTTGCATTGTTCAAATGCACCCTCAATCCACTGAATCCAACTATTAAAGCCTTCCCCAGTACGTGCTGAAATCGTTAAAAGTTTAGATTCTGGATTTAATCCATTTAAGTCTGAAATAGCTTCTTCTACATTAAAATCAAGATAAGGTAGAAGATCTACTTTGTTCAATAGTACAAGTTCAGTACGTCTAAACATAGTAGGATATTTAGGTATTTTATCATTACCTTCTGGAACACTTAAAACTGCAACCTTATGATGCTGTCCAAGATCATATCCAGATGGACAAACAAGATTACCTACATTCTCAATAAACATAATGTCAATTTCATTTAAATCAAACTCAGGTAAAATCTTGGCAACCATTCTTGCGTCTAAATGACAACCTCCATGTGTATTAATTTGAATCGCTTTTGCACCAAGTGCTCTAATTCGATCAGCATCTCTTTCTGTTGCAAGGTCCCCTTCAATAACGCCTATTCTATATTTAATTGAGAGTTTTCTAACAGTTTCTTCAAGAATAGTAGTTTTTCCAGCACCTGGAGAACTCATAAGATTAACAACTAAAATATTATTCTTTGAAAATTCACCTCTATTATGTGCTGCTGCTGCATTGTTGTCTGTTAAAACATCGGCATTTAATTTTACTTCCATTGTTCCTACTCCCCTTCATATGTTTCTACTTTAAAAGTCTCACCCGAAGTTAACTTTCCTCCTGGCATATTGCATTTTGGACATATCGCAATTCTATGAGTAGGCTTGTACAATTCTTCACAGAAAATGCATGTAGCTTTCGCCTCTTCAACAATTATGTTTAGCTTAGAAGAATCAGACAACATATCGTGTCCTTGAGCTTTATTTATATCAAACGCCATTTCTAAAGCATCTGGTAATGCGTTGGATAATTGTCCAACAGTTAGCGTTATACTTTTCACTTTAGTAATTTTTTTTTGTTTAGCATCGTCGAAAACAAGATTTAAAATATCTCCCATAAGTGCCATTTCATGCATAGTTATAAACCATCCATTCCAATTTCAATTGTTATTAAAAAAAAGAAAGAGGTGACTATACCTCTTTCTTTTTAAATAGTTCAAGAGGAATTGCAACGTACAACTTATCATTTTCAACCTTAGTTTTGAATGAATCTAATTGTACTGTGCCCTCCCATGTTTGTACGTTAATTTCTTCTTCACACATTAAGCATTTAATTACTTTTCTATAAGAAATGTAATTTACGATACTATTACAATTTTTACAGATCTTCTTATAGCAAACAATTTGATCATTTAGATCAGCTAATAAAATCTGTTGTCTAAGTATAATTAGTTCAACAACTTTATTTTCTTTAATTGTTTCAACAGAAAGTCCAGTTGGAGCCCAATGGATACCTGAAATTTCATCTGTTAACTTATTTACTTTTTCAGCTTCCTCTTCCAAAAATGGCTTACTGACCTCTTTAATGGTATTCAAAATACCTTTTTTCATTTCTGTTAGGAATTCAAGACGATCCACTACTTATCACTCCATATATTAATCTGATTGATAATATCATCAACCATTTTTGGAATGTTATTCTCCATTTCTTTTGAAAGACCAATATTTAATTCAAGTGAATACGGTTGTGCACCTATCATTACCATTTCTTTAGGTAATTGTTCCCTTATTCTTGAAGCAAACAATACTTCTTGAAAACCAACCTGATGAACTGACATTTTAATTCCAAAAAACTTAGGAATTTCATCATCTTCAAGTCGTATTATTGTTCCGGGTTCTTTCCCAGCATTAATAGCGTCAATAATAAGTAAATATTCGCAGTCCTCAATATCAGCTAATAACCTCATTCCATCTGTTGAACCTTCAACTATTTCAACAGAATCGATGTTTCTATTAGATAATTCTTTCTCAAGATATGGAAGTATATGAACCCCAACACCCTCATCAGTATAAAGGGTGTTGCCGATTCCTATAACAGTAATTTTATTTTTCTTCATCATGTTGGTCCTCAATTACGTGTTTAGATTCTGTCTTAAAACCTGTAACAATTGAAGACATAGTTCCATTCTTTTCAAGCCAATCTTCACGGAAGGATAAATAGACGTGAATAACAATGAAAACCATAATTCCCCAAGCTACAAGATGGTGTAATGATCTTACTGTAAAGCTATCTCCGCCAAATAATAACGAAGTCCATATAAACGCTGAACCGAATAAAGATTCTGGTTGTGGTTCAACATATAAGAATAAACCAGTTATTATTAGTACTATTGAACCTAAACCAATAAAGATCCAATATGCTAATTGTGCGAGTGGATTGTGCCCAACATAATGTGGCTTCTTATTTTTCATTAGTGCATAAAATTTAACTGTTTCAAAAGTTTCAGACCAGAAACCTCTTTTTAATGGATTTGAAGTTGCATACTTATTTCCTTTAAATACCCAATACCAACGAAATATTAGATTAGCAATAAATACGAATGCTGAGAAGAAGTGAATATATCTTACCCAACCCATTAGCATAGAGTAATACGCATCTTCTTGTACTGACGCTGAAACAAATGGATTACCGATATATATGCCAGTTACCATTAAAAGTAGTATTGCTAGTGCATTTACCCAATGAAATATTCTGACTGGTAATTCCCATACATAAATTTTTATCATTGAGTCACTAACAGTTTCGTAAGACGCTTCAGGTCTGTGACTTAAATCAATCTTCGAATGAATATGTTCATGATGAACATTAGGTTTATTTGAATTAGGAATTGTAGGGATAGACATAACCTGACCCCCCTAAAGTATCTTTATTTCAGTTTGACTATTGCTTTCGAGATCTGTTAAATGAACAGCGCAAGCAAGACAAGGGTCAAACGAATGAATTATACGCATAATTTCAATAGGCTGTTCTTTATCAATGATAGGTGTCCCCTTAAGAGCAGCTTCATAAGCTCCTGCAAGTCCCTTTCCATCTTTAGGTGAAGCGTTCCATGTTGAAGGAACAATTGCTTGATAGTTTTCAACTTTACCATCATTAATAACTATCCAATGTCCAAGTGCTCCACGAGGTGCTTCCATCCAACCCACACCTTTAGAAGTTTTAGGCCATGAACTAGGCTCCCACATAGTTCTGTCAAAAGTCGTCTGATTTCCTGCTTTAATATTAGCTAATAATGAATCCATATCATCACGTAACCATTGAGCAATTAAAACAGTTTCAAGACCTCTAGCAACAGTACGACCTAAAGCTGAATGAAGCGCACTAATTGGTAATTGAAGCTTCTTAAGTGTGTCATCAACGATATTAACGATATCTTCTCTACCAGCAGCATATCCAATCATGATACGAGCTAATGGTCCAACTTCCATAGAATTTTCTTTAAATCTAGGAGTTTTTAACCATGTGTATTTTTTATCTGTATCTAGGTGGTCGTATGCTTCCTTAGGACCAGTATAGTTGAAAGTAGTCTCACCTTCCCAAGGATGTTTTCCACCTGTTTCATTGCCATCATATGTGTACCAAGAGTGATCAATAAATTCCTTAATTTGTTCTCCATCTTTTGGATCAACATCAAGAACTTCATTAATATTACCATTCAAGATTACACCACGAGGCATTCTATAATTCTTAATATCATAAATACTAGTTGTTGAGAAGTCCCCAAATGACATGTAGTTATTTAAACCACCGCCATGAGTCCAATCCTTATAGAATGAACCGATAGCTAATAAGTCAGGAATGTATACCTTATTAACAAATTCAATAGCTTCGTCGATTAGGCGAGAAATATGCATTAATCTCTCAGCGTGAATACCATTATCGCTATTAATATCTAATGGAGTTGCCATTCCACCAACTAAATAATGTGGATGTGGATTTTTCCCACCTAAAATTGTATGAATCTTAACAATTTCTTTTTGCCAGTCTAACGCTTCTAAATAGTGAGCTACCGCTAATAAGTTTACTTCAGGTGGAAGCTTATATGCCTTATGTCCCCAGTAACCGTTAGCGAATATACCTAATTGCCCTGAATCAACAACTTTTTTAATCTTATTTTGTACTTCAGCGAAGTATCCAGGAGAAGATTTTGACCAATCAGAAATTGATTGAGCTATTTTTGAAGTTTCTGCTGGATTTGCTTTTAAAGCACTTACAACATCTACCCAATCAAGTGCATGTAAGTGATAGAAATGTACTACATGGTCGTGTACATATTGTGCACCATTCATGATTTCACGAATTAAGTGAGCATTTTTAGGAATTTTAATATTTAATGCGTCCTCTACTGAACGGATTGCAGCAAGTGCATGCACTGTGGTACAAACTCCACAAATACGTTGTACAAAAGCCCATACGTCTCTTGGATCGCGGTCCTTTACAATTAGCTCAAGCCCTCTTATCATTGTCCCTGAACTGTATGCTTCTACAATTTTACCATCCTGAATATCTGCTTCAATACGTAAATGGCCTTCTATACGTGTTACTGGATCGACTACTATACGTTCTGCCAATGTATTTCACCTCATTTTATTAACTACTATTCTTTTTATATTTCAATTTAATTATTAAACTACTTATCTTTTGATTCTTTCTTCTTCTTATCTAATGCTGTTAGAGCACCGTGTGCTGCAACACCTGCGATTGTTGCTCCAACTACAGCTGCACCAACAACATCTGGATTTATTGTTGTCTGAGTTCCAGGTATTTTTGCAACTCTAGTAAAAAATGGGCCATTATCCCAGAAATCTTTCTCAGAACATCCGATACAAGGATTACCCGATTGGATTGGGTAACTTACTCCACCATTCCAACGCATCTCTGCACATGAGTTATATGTAGTTGGTCCTTTACATCCAACTTTATATAAGCAATAACCTTGCTTAGAACCTTCATCATCAAAATTCTCTACAAATAACCCTGCATCAAAATAAGCACGTCGATTACATTTGTCATGAATACGATGTCTATAGAATGCTTTTGGTCTACCTAAATGGTCTAACTCTGGAAGAACACCGAAAGTCACGTAATGTGCGATAACTCCCGTCATTACTTCTGCGATTGGTGGACATCCTGGTACAACAATTACTGGCTTATTTTTAATAATATCAGTAACTGGTACTGCACCTGTAGGGTTTGGTTTAGCAGCAGCAACACCACCCCATGAAGAACAACTTCCGTATGCAAGAACAGCTGCAGCGTTTTCACAAACATGCTCAAGTTCTTTACGAGCTGATTTGCCTGCAATCATTAAGTATATATCGTTTGAAGGAATACTACCCTCAACTACAACGATATACTCACCCTTGTACTTTTCCATTACATCTTTAATAGATTTTTCAGCGTAATGGCCTGAAGGAGCAGATAATACTTCAGAATACTCTAAAGAAATCATCTCTAGTAAAACGCTTTCAGTTTTTGGTTGCGATGATCTTATAAAAGATTCAGAACACCCAGTGCAATCTTGCATCTGTAACCAAATTACTGGTACACGCTTCTTTGTTTCCATCGCATTAACTACTTTATTTGTCTGAGAGTAGTCTAATCCTAGTGTTGCAGCTAAAGCTGTACACATTTTTAGGAAATCGCGACGTGAAAAGCCCCTATCAAGAACCTCCTGTAAAATAGTTTTCTCTTGTTTCAACCTTACCATCTCCCTTTCACCTTCACACAATTATAGCATTGAGTTAAAAATAAAAAGCCCTTTGACAACGTTTACATTACCATATAATAGTAATTTAGTCATAGTTGTACACAATGTTGTAACAAAATTTTCAGACTTTTCATAAAAAATGTAAAAATTTGTCGAAAGATATGAAAGAACCTAATATTTTTTGGTTAATTTCACAAATGAGCAATCTTACTATAAACTATTTCACAATCTAAAAACTTATTACAATATATTACAAACAAATTACAATTATAAGTAAACTTCTGATTGAGTCGTATTTTACTAGTCAAAAAATTCGGTTCTATATTATTTAGTGTTGATGAGAAAATGTTCTTTCATTTTCTACTAATACTTTTGGTTTTTCTATGGGGATTATAAATCGTTATTCTCTCCATTATGCAAAAGAATACAAAAAAGAAGCATCTTCCTGATAAAATTAAGTCGATGAAAACCAATTTATCACTGAAAAGGATGCTTCTCTATGGATTATAATACTAGAAAATTACTTGGATTAACAAATAATAATACACACTTTACTCAAGATTGGTTATCCGAAAAGAATTATCGTGGTACTACTGCTAATGTCATTTCTGGAAAGTTATCTTATCGTCCCCTGTGCTGCGAAATGTGTGGCGGCGAGATTAATCAAAATCAAATTATTTGTAATGATACTGTACAAACTACAACACAACTACCTGTATTTAATTATCAATTGACCTTTTTACAATTAAATCGTACAAGATTTATTTGTTATAGTTGTGGCGCTACTTTCGTAGCTTCGGACATGTTCTTCGGTGCAATAAAAAATTTAGATAGAAGCTTACCACAATGGTTCCGGTCAAAATTTAATATCTTTTTTAAATATAAAGAAGGTGTAGAAAATTCTCTACTAATGATTTATTCAAATGGTAGGACAGAAGGATTAAATAATAAAATTGAGGTAATAAAGCGAGTATCATTTGGATATTGAAACTTTTATAATTTCCGAAATAGGATTTATTTAATTCAGGGATTAGTGTTTTCATAGAATACCCTAATTTGATTTAGCGAAGGACGCTTGTCTCCAGTGGGAAAGTGAACCAGCGAGACTACAGGTCGCGGAAAGCAAGCGTCCGAAAGCGAAAATCAAATAAAAATCATACACATATAAAAAATAGGTAGAGGTTTATCCTCCACCGATCTTGAAATTTATTCTGTTTGATGCTTCACCAACACAATTTGACGAAGAGCCAAAAAATCGAGGATGTCGTAATTATTTACGGCATCCTCGATTAAAAGAATTTATTCTTCACTTTTTTGTAATTTAGAATCTTCAAATTGCTGCTCAAGATCCAAAGCTTCTGATTTCTTTTGATCTCTTAGTTTCTTTCTAAATACAACCCTAGATAAATTTACACTTATTTCATAAACGATTAATAGCGGAACAGCAACAACAAAGTCTGACATGAAATCAGGTGGAGATATTAAAATAGCCGTTACTATTAATACAAAATAGGCATATTTACGTACCTTTGTTAAAGTAATTGGATTTATTAAACCAATACTTGTTAAAAACATTACTACAACAGGCATTTCAAATAATACGGCAAATGGAATTGTCATATTTAGAACAAACTTGAAATATTTGTCTGCTGTGAACATTGTTGTGAACATATCTTCACCTATAGACGTTAGGAAATCCATAATAATTGGTAAAATAACAAAATATCCAAATGCAAACCCACCAACAAATAATACAAATAACGATGGTATATAAAATAATGCTGTTCTTTGTTCTTTTTTTGATAATGCAGGTTTTACAAATAACCATATTTGCCAGGCAATTACTGGGACTGTAAAAACAAGTGCAACAATTGTTGCTATCATAAAGTAAATCCATAAAATATCACTCGGGCCCAAAACAGCAAGTTTATCTATGTCACGTGTTATAAACTTGTAAATTTCTTCTACATAAGCGAAACCAACTATAAAGAAAATTACAAAAGCAACTGCGACAATAATTAAGCGCTTTCTTAACTCATCCAAATGATCTATAAGGCCCATATCTTTATCAGACAAAAAAATCACCCCTAGGTTGTTTGACTAATATTAAATAATAATTCTGTCAAACTAATAAGATATTTTTGATTATAATAGTCAAAAAAAAGGTGTAAGATGATGTACATCTTCACCTAATATATTAATTAAGATTTTTTAGGTTCATTTTCATTTAGTACGTCACTTGTCAATTCCTTTGTAGATTTCTTAAATTCCTTTAATGTATCACCAATTGCCCTACCCATCTCTGGTAACCTTTTTGGGCCGAAAATTATAAGCGCTAAAACAAGTATTAAAATTAACCCTGGAACACCGATGTTTGAAAACATTTGATTTCCTCCTAATTAGTGGACTAGGACTATTATAACTCGTTTTTACATATACGTATTAAAGTTCACATTAAAGACATACTTTAGACACAAATTTACTCACTCAACATTTTATATACTACAGGAAGTTCCTTATTGATTCTAGATTGAATTATTGCAACTAGTTCTTGATTATCTATATCTCTATACTCGCTAAAATTAATAGGTTCTAAGACTTTAAGTGTAACATTTCCCTTACCAAATAAAGAATCTGCTGTTTCCATTAAGTCATGAGTGCCAGTTATCACAAAAGGTACAATTGGAACTTCAGCTGCTGTACCAAGCTTTAAGCTACCTTGTTTAAATGGTACCATTCCTTTACCTTTACTTCTAGTCCCCTCTGGAAAAATAACCATTGAATATCCATTCTTCAAGTTATCAATTCCATCTTTAATAGCTTGCAGTGACTGCCTACGGTTACTCCTATCCATCAATACACAGTGAAGAAGTTTCATCCATCTTGATAATATTGGGATTTTATTTATTTCTATTTTAGCAACAAACCCTACTGGTCTTTCCAAGTAGCCAACAAGTAAAGGGATATCAAAATTACTTTGATGATTACCTACAAAAAGCACTGCTTGATCTTGGGGAATATTTTCTAAACCTGATACTGAAACACTAGAACCTGTTTTTCTAATAATTTCTGTCCCGAATTTCTTTGCAAATTTATGCACATTTTCTTCTAGGTCTTTGTTATACCCGTTAACTGCAGTTTTCTCATATCTTTTAACTTTAATATACGAAAATAAGACATACGTTACTGCAAAAAATATTACTTTAATTGCTCTAATCAATCTCTCCACCCCTGTTACTTTCTCTTATATAAAAAAAAATCATGAGGATAGATGTTTTTTTCATCAACTAAACCTGTTTCTACGCTCTCAACTTCCCATATATCCCAATCAATTTTTGGGAAAAATACATCTCCATCAAATGTACTATATATTTTAGTTATATAAAGCTTGTCAGTAATATCTATTAGCTCCTTAAAAATCTCTGCTCCGCCAATAACATACAAATTTTCACCTATATCAAGTTTTTCAATCTCTTCAATTGAGTGAATTACAGTTATATTATCAGAGAAATAATTTTTATTTCTAGTTAAAATTACATTTTTCCTATTAGGGAGAGGTCTACCAATAGATTCAAATGTTTTTCTACCCATAAGAATTGTATTCCCAGTCGTTATTTTCTTGAAATACCTTAAATCATTTGGTAAATACCACGGTAAATCATTATCTTTACCAATTAAACCATTCTCGTCCATTGCAACTATAATAGAAATCATACGCTAACAATTCCTTTGATATGAGGATGCGCTTCGTAATTAATTAGTTCAAAATCTTCAAATTTGAAACTGAAAATATCCTTTACTTCCTTATTAATCTTTAATGTTGGTAAAGCCTTTGGTTCTCTAGCTAATTGAGTATTTATTTGCTCTAAGTGGTTTGTGTAGATGTGTACATCCCCAAATGTGTGTACAAATTCTCCAACTTCCAAATCACATACTTGAGCAACCATCATTGTTAAAAGAGCATAAGAGGCAATATTAAAAGGTACACCTAGGAATACATCAGCAGACCTTTGGTATAATTGGCAGCTTAATTTCCCATTTTGAACATAGAATTGAAACAAACAATGACAAGGTGGTAAAGCCATCTTATCAACATCAGCCACATTCCATGCTGAAACGATTAATCTTCTTGATGAAGGGTTAGTTTTTATTTCATTAATTAGATTTTTTATTTGATCGACTGTTTCTCCACTAGGGGTTGTCCAAGATCTCCATTGATAACCGTATACTGGTCCTAAGTTACCTTCTTCGTCAGCCCATTCATTCCAAATTCTAACTCCGTTATCTTGAAGATATTTTACATTTGTGTCTCCACTCAAGAACCATAATAACTCATGAATAATTGATTTTAAGTGTAATTTTTTTGTAGTAACCATTGGAAATCCTTTATTTAAGTCAAATCTCATTTGATATCCAAAAGTACTTATAGTACCAGTTCCTGTTCGATCTTCCTTAAGTATTCCATTATTTAATACATGTTTACATAGTTCTAAATACTGTTTCATTATAATCACCCTAAAAAGTTATGAATTTTGTCGTTTCTATATTAACATGAAAGGTTATTTATTAACATAACCAAAATGGAATAAACTCGTTTTCCTTCTAACTACATTCATATTAAATTCTTTGAATATTTCACTTTGATAATGCTCTTTAACAACAACTCTCCTTTTTGCTACTCTAAGTGCTTCATTAAATACATCTTCTGTGATTGCACCATAATCAGCTATGTTCTTAATCTTACTGATTCCATTTGAATTTTCAATTGATAACGAGAACATTGGATCAAAATATACAATATCTATTGAATTACTAGATTGTTTTTTTAAGTAATCTAAATGATTGTAATTTATTACTTTTATCCGTCGTAACGAATCTTCAATATCCTTATTAATATCATACACATATTTATTTAACCCCTCATTTACTATATAAGCTATATATTTATTTGATTCAACACCAATGACTTTTCCAGATGATCCTACAATGAAACTTGCAACTATTGCATCTGAACCTATACCTAACGTGCAATCTAAAAATGTATCACCAGGCTTTAATTCACAAATATCTATCAATGGGTCATTCATGTTATTAATTATTCTTTTAATTCGAAATAATGCTGAATTGGGATGGAAAAAAAACGGGTCCCTACTTGTAGTCAAATGTAGTTCTAATCTGTTTTTCCCTACAACTATGAAGTCATCATTGTATGATTCAGATAGTAATTCTACGGACCTTTTTTCTCTACTTATATATTCGCAACATAATTCAATTGAAATTAACTTTGCGTATTCAATCATCTCATTATTAGTTCTTCCAGCAGTAGTAATTTTCATTGGATCACCTAAGTAATGTATTCTTTTTAATAATTAATTTTAGAAAATATAAGGCGCTCAACTCTTAAGGGAAAAGCCAAAAGACAATTATTGGCTTGGAAAACGAATTTATTTCCCCAAAGAAAGAGAGCGCCGAAAGCGTCTATTATAAAATCATTTATAATAATTATACATTTAATTTACACTCATTGAAATAATTTGGTCTGAATCAATTTGTCTTTTTGATTTTCTACCTACTAACGAGACTGAATCGACCACAACCTCTGTCACATTTGATTTCTGCTGATTAGAATCCAAGTAACTTCTTGATTGTAATCTACCTACGACACCAACCATACTTCCTTTCTCACAATAGCTACCAATTGTTTCGGCTACTCTATTCCACAAAGAGCATTGAATAAAATCCGCCTCTTTTTCACCATTTTTATTTTTGAATGGTCTTTGAACAGCCAATGTAACTCGACATACTGCCCTACCATCAGCAGTATATTTCACTGCAGGATCCTTCGTAAGTCTTCCAACAAGTAGTATTTTGTTCATCATAATAATCCATCCCCTCAATAAATATATTTAAAAGATAGACGAATAGATAAATTATGTAAAACTAATAAAATTGCATTTTCATCCATTTTAATTAACAAAAATTCAATTTTCCTATAGTAAATTTAATATTTTCTCAATAATTAAAATTAGTTTTATTTAATTATTAATAAAATTCCACTCTTTTAAAAATTGTTCTAGAAATAATTCCATGAATTTAGTTCTTTCTTCAGCGATAATTTTTGCAGTCTGAGTATTAATTAAATTCTTTAGTTTAAGAAGTTTTTCATAAAAATGGTTTATAGCCGTAGATTTACCAGATCTATACTCAACAAATGACATGTTTTCTCTAACTGATATGCTTGGATTATATATAGCTTGACCCTTAGAACCACTATATATAAAAGTTCTAGCTATTCCAATTGCTCCTAAAGCATCTAAACGATCTGCATCTTGAACTATTTTACCATCGGTAGAGTTTGGCACTATTCCATTTCCCCCCTTAAATGAAACGGAATCAATGATTGATATAACGCTCTCTATTTTTTGACTTGGCAAATTTAGCTCATTAAGTAGTTGTTTAATTTTAGCTATTGTCCATTCGCTAAAACCTAATTTATCATCGATTAAATCATGTAGGAGGGCTGAAATTTCGATGACTTCTTTATCTCCGCCTTCCGTGTCAGATATTTTAAGTGCCAAATTTCTGACACGGTCAATATGATCCCAGGAATGGCCAGTACTGTCATTTTTATGTGCTTCTTTAACTATTTTTTCAATTTCTTTTATCATAAAATTCTCCTATTTTTTATATTTTATAATATATGTATAGTGAAAATGTTTTGAAAAGGAGGAATTACAGTGACTAGGGAATATAAACTCAATATTAAAGATACTGTTTTTTTTCTCTTCTTTACACTAATGATATTTACTGGGTGGTTAATGGACGTTAATGGCATATTATTTAGTAAGTACTTTCGATTATCAGGATTAATTTCAATGTTATTATTAGGAACAGTGATATGGAATACTATTATAAAAAAATTACTTAAAAAATAACCCGAAAACTCGGGTTATTTTATTGTCATTATTCCATTTGCAATTTGAATTTCTTGAATTTTGTCATTTATTTTATGTCTAGTAGTTATTGTTTTTAAATCTTTAATCCTATCTTTTGTAACTATAAAAATTATGTTGCCGTCTTTACCCATACGACCAACCCTACCATTTCTATGCTTAAATTGGGAGTTGTTTTCAGGTAAATCTAAATGAATTACAGTTTCCAAATTTTCAATGTCAATACCTCTTGACGTTAAGTCGGAGGATATTAAAGTCTTAATATTACCTTTTCTAAAGTCCTTAATTCTATTCACTCTAGCTTCTTTAGGTGTATTTGAGTTAATAACACTAATTTCTTTATTACTAGCAACTATGTCCTCCATAGTTTTTAGTAAGTAATTATCATTACTAAAAACTAATGACTGACCATTTAAGTGTACTGATAATCTTCTAACAATGTCTTTTCTGTTATTATGCTCGATAACAATATAATAATATTTAACGTTGTTATTCACGTCTTCCTCGTCTACCTTACATATTACTGACTCTGTTCTAAATAACTTCATTAAGTCTTTTGCTTGCTCATTAATTGTAGCAGATGAGAAAATAATTTGACTATCCTTAAGTCCACTTTTAATAATACTAGAAACACTATTTGTCGACTTTTGTTTAATAATTTCATCAACTTCGTCAACTACAATAGTCTCTACTAAATGCATTTTAATTTTCTTAAGTTGAATTAACTCTTGTACACGGCTAGGAGTCCCGACAACTATTTGCGGTTTTTCTTTTAACTTATCGAGTTGTCTCTTTAAATTTGCCCCTCCAATAATTGGAGCAACTCTAATTCCACTATCTAAAGTCCATTCTCTAACTACATCAGTTATTTGGCTAACTAACTCCTTCGTAGGGGCAAGTATTAGTGCTTGAAGATTATCGCTATTTTTATCTATTCTATTTAAGATTGGGATAACAAAAGCTAATGTCTTACCTGTACCAGTAGGTGAACTCAATATTATATTTTTATTTTCAAGTATTAATGGTATTGCTTTAGCTTGTATATTCGTTAATAGTTTGAAGTTCTTTTTAATAAATATTTCTTTTAGCTCAGAATTTAAATAATCATAATCCAGCATGAATTTCTCCTTTTTTTGATTCCTCAAGTAGCTTACTAAGAAGCTTATAATTTTGGATACATATATCTTCTATTCTTTCATAGTCATTTTCAGTGAATTTAGTATTAAAGGCAATTGTTAGTTTATAGTATATTTCAAAATTTTCATCAAACCTTACTATTTTGTCAATTGTAAGATTAAAATTCCAAAAAAACTTATTTAAAAGACTGTTTATATTATCTACAGTTAAAGTTACACCATCAATATCATGTAAATAATATTTAATTTTTAAACTACATCCTTCATCCTCGCTTGAGTTAATAACTTCATGTACCCAGTCGTCATTTTCAAACACTAGAGTGACTTTTGTTAATAACTCATTAGAAATTTTTGAAGAGTATAATATCTCGAATCTCCTCGATAGTTTGGCCAAATTAACAAAATCATTTCTATCAATGATTTTAATCAAGTTCTCGGTCTCAAAATCGTAATGTATACCTTCAACTACTGTTTTAATATTATCATAAACAGTTGGGTGCATAATTTACCTCATATTTAAAAATTTATTTAAAATAATTTGTTTACTTTATTAATTTAGCAATTTTAACTCACGAATGCAAAAATAAGTTAATTTTTAAATAAAAAGACGGGTATAACAACCCGCCAAAATTTTAAAATATTCCCTTCGCAATTCCACTATCATCTAAATCCATATTATTTGCAGATGGATTTTTAGGTAACCCAGGCATCGTCATTATATCTCCAGTGAGCGCAACTAAGAATCCTGCTCCAATAGAAGGTTTGAACTCCTTAACAGTAATTTCAAAATCCGTTGGTCTTCCTAATAAATTTGGTTGATCTGATAATGAATATTGTGTTTTAGCCATACAAATAGGTAATGAATCCCAACCCTCGACTTCAAACTTTTTTATTTGATTAAGAGCCTTGGTAGTAAAGTTTACGCCTTTTGCTCCGTATACTCTACTTGCAATCGCTAGAATTTTATCCTGAATAGAATCGGAAGAATTATAAATATAATTAAAATTATTCTTCTTAACCTTAATTTCATTAATTACTTTTCTAGCAAGATCTATGCCACCCTGGCCTCCCTTTTCCCATACTTCAGTTAGAGACACTGTATAATTTTTTTCATTTGCCCAATTCAATAAATAATTAACTTCCTTATCAGTATCAGTTACAAATTTATTAATAGCTATAACAAACGGTACTCCAAATTGCTGAACAGAATCTATGTGCTTCTCAAGATTTTGCATTCCTAACTCTAGCGCAGCAATATTTTCATTATTTAAATGGTCTTTTGACATTCCTCCATGCATTTTTAATGCACGTATTGTCGCTACAATTACTACGGCTGCAGGTTTCAATCCAGCAGCTCTAGATTTAATATTAAAAAACTTCTCCGCACCTAGATCTGCACCAAAGCCAGCCTCAGTAATAACGTAATCAGCTAACTTTCTTGCTATGTTTGTTGCAAGTATACTATTACATCCATGCGCTATGTTTGCAAATGGTCCTCCATGAATAATTGCAGGAGTATTTTCAAGTGTTTGAACAAGATTCGGTTTTATTGCGTCTTTTAGTATTAATAATAATGCCCCCTGTACTCCTAAATCTTCAACAGTTACAGGTTCGTTATCAATATTGTAGGCTACAACTATTCTTGAAAGTTTTACCTTTAAATCTTTTAGATCCCTTGCTAAACAAAGTATAGCCATTATTTCTGAAGCAACAGTTATATCGAATCCATCTTCTCTAGGTACACCCTGAAATGGTCCACCCAGCCCGATAACAATCTTTCTTAGTGCTCTGTCATTTAAGTCAACTGCTCTTTTCCAAGTTATTTTCCTTGTATCAATTTTTAGGTGATTTCCTTGAAATATATGGTTGTCGATTAGCGCAGCTAATGCGTTATTTGCCGTTGTAATGGCATGTATGTCACCTGTGAAATGTAGATTAATATCTTCCATTGGAACTACTTGTGAGTGACCACCTCCAGCTGCTCCACCTTTTACACCTAGAGTTGGCCCAAGAGAAGGCTCTCTTAAAGCAATTACTGTGTTTTCACCGATTTGATTGAATGCTTGCCCTAAACCAACAGTTACAGTTGATTTACCCTCACCCGCAGGGGTTGGATTTATTGCAGTAACAAGAATAACTTGTCCATCTTTATTCTTATTATGGTCTTTTAAAACATCCAAGTTAATCTTGGCTTTATATTTTCCGTACAATTCAATATCGTCTTCACTTAATCCTAATTTTTGCGCGATTTGTGTTATTGGTACCATTTTTGCACTCTGTGCAATTTCAATGTCTGACTTATATGCCGTCGTCATTATGAATCCCCCGTATAGAAAATTGTCTTTACTTACCATTGTACACAAATTTTTCACATTAATAAATTAATTATATATTTAACTTATAATTTAAATTTCCAATATTTAACTTTACTTTCTTGACTCTACATATTTAATTATTGTATATTAAATGCGTCAATATTTTTATTTGTATATATACAGGTTAAAAGTTGATGTAATTTCGCACAATCGTGTATTGTTTTAGGAGGATTAATATGCAAGGTAAAGTTAAATGGTTCAACAATGAAAAAGGTTATGGTTTTATTGAAGTTGAAGGTGGAGAAGATGTGTTTGTTCACTTTTCAGCTATTCAAGGAGATGGCTTTAAGTCTTTAGAAGAAGGACAAGAAGTTAAATTCGAAATCGTTGACGGAAACCGTGGACCACAAGCGGAAAACGTTGTTAAGTTATAATAACAATGTACTTTAAGGAGGCAAATTGCCTCCTTTATTTTTTTATAAATAATTTATTAGTTGAATCATTTATTTAACACTAGTTAAACGTATTCCGACTTATATATTCTTTCTAGGACTTGGCAAAGCCAAGTTTATTTTATTTGTATATTAGTTTGGTTTTGAATACACAATATAAATGCAAAACTTATAAGGAGTGATATGTGTGTCAGAACCTTTTAATAGTTATGAAAATATCTCTATGTTAGTTAAATCAGCTCAAAAAATGGTAGGGGCAGCAACACAACAAATGGATAATGAACTTTTGCATGAGGCTGTAGAGGCTACTAGAAAGGCTCGCGTTGAATTAAATACTTATTATGATCACGTCAATAATCCTGAAGATCATTTTTATTACACAAACAACGAGATACTTAAATCAGCAGAACATCAGTTAAATGAAGCTAATATGTAGGAATTATTGTGTAATAAGCCCACCTTTGTGGGCTTTTTTAATTATAATAATTTCCCTCTTTCTTGAAGCCATTCTCCTACAACACATAATTTATTACAATATTTTAAAGCTGGTCTCTTTCCTACTTCTGTTCGATTACACTTAAGTATGAAACAATCCGTACAATAATGGTCCATTAAATTTGTTAAGTCACGTAGTACATCCCTATCCATTCTACACATTAAATCTGAATTTCACTTTCAATTAAAATATTTTTTAGGGCCTGAGTAGCCAGATTATGTGCCTCTTCATTTTTTCGCCTATCAATTTGCTCTAAATTTATTCTAAGCTTATTATTTTCAAGTATTTCGTCTATTTTACCTAACCAAAATAAATGCTCTTTTTCGAAAGTTGGCTCGATATCAAAAAACTGATTAACAACAACATTTGAATCACCAAATACTTTAATTTCTTGTCCGGTTACATTCATTTCCTCTAGAACTTGTAGAACATAATGCAAAGCTGCGAATTCCGATTCATTGTTTGATATTAAACCTTCAATTGATTTATTTTTTCTAATTCTATAGTTCTTGTTGTCCTTACTAAAATAAATAACTATTCCAAGCCCTGACATTTTAGTATCCTTTTCATAACCCCCATCAAAATAACAAATAATATCGTGAGGTTCAACTTCAATTTCTTTAGTAAGTTTTTCTAGTTCTTTTTTGGTCCAAGTTGTCCCTTCAGAATCAGTAATTGTAATATTTTTTACTCTTCCACTATTTAATAAATCATTAATTAAGATTAATAAATCTTTATGATATATTTCTTCTGATTCTAATATAAATTTCTTTTTTGATTTAGTAATATATTCTACTTCTATTCTTGCTTTAATAAGAATCACCCCATAAGTATGACATTATTACTCGATAATACTATTTTGTTCTTTTAGAAGTGTTTTAGCCTCTATTTATTTAATTACTTATAATTAAAAAATTCCTCAGTTATTATACTTCTATAAGGTGTAATAATTAGTCTTGAAATATTATTTATTTCGTGAACAATACTATTTATTGGATTAATTAATTGTCTTAGATCAATTTTCTTATTTTTTTTATAAATAGTAATTGCTTCTCGAATCAGAAATTTTCTTCTATTATCCAAAATAATGAATTCTTCAATCAATTCAACTGAATTAAAGTTTGACATATAAATCTCGCCACCTTAGTTTTATTTTCTGTAAATAAAACTATATGTCAACTTATTCAATTATATTAATAAAACCCCCAAAAAGGAGGTTTAATCAATTATGACTTTAGCTGAAACTGGCAAGGCATTTGAAATTTCATTAAAAACATCAGAATAACTTGAATTATCCATAAAAATTACTACTTTACCGTAGTCAGATTCATTTCTTATTAATCTACCAATACCTTGACGAAGTCTTAAAAGCATATATGGTAAATCAACATTTTTAAATGGTTCTGCCGTATTTTTTCTGAAAGAATTAAAAACAGGATCGTTTGGAGGAAATGGTAGCCCCCATATAACCACTTGAGAAAGTGAAGGCCCAGGTATATCTAAACCTTCCCATAAATGTTCAGCACATAAAACAGTATGCTCGTCGTTTTGGAATACTGAAACTAAATTACTTATTTCTCTGTCACCTTCGAACAAAAACTCATACTTAACATCATCTTCTGTTAAATTATTTTTAAAAGTAGTTAGTTCTTTTCTATTTGGGAATAAAATAAGCGTTCTTCCGTTATTCTCATTTATATAGTTAATAGTCTTAGAATGTCTATTTATTCCACTATCTGTGACTACAACATCTATTTTCATCATTTCTTCATAGTTGTATGGTGAATCAACATTCATCTTCTTATAATGCTCAATCCCTAGACTTCTTGTAATATAAGAAAAGTCTTTCTGATTAGATAGTGTAGCAGATGAGAAAATGTATGGTATTTTTTTATTCCAGACATATTTCTTCATAACATCTTGGATTAGTTGAGGCATTACAACTAAATGCATTGTGTCTTCTGTCTTTTCACCCCAAAATATCACATTTTCTTCAAGTAATAGTTTAAATGCATTTTCTAATTCATCTAAATATTCATTAACAATATTTAGTTCATATTCAGGGATTGTATACATTTCACTTTCAAAAACTAACGCATCCCCAATTTCTGCTAACATCCCTCTAATATTGTTAACATGTTTAAGCCAAGTATCATTTTTAGGTATTTCTAGTCGATAAGTTTCTTCAATTTCACTTGCAACATTATAAATTTCGTCAAATAGAATTTCATTTTCCTTAAGTGTCTCTTCAACGATGTTTTCTAATTCTACACGAACATTATTATTAAATAACCTATTTAGTAAATTCGGGAGTTGTTCTTCTTTAATTGTTAATGTTAATGCTTTTTGAGCTGCATATTCAAGTAAATGTCCCTCATCAAAAATTACACAACTGTGACTAGGAATTAATGGAAGTTGACCTTCCCTTTTTCTTGACTCTTCAGTCCATACATGTTTCATAAAGAAGTCATGTGAACAAACTATTAAATCAGCAGACTTTCTATAATAATCTCTTGATAGAGTTTGTCCACACTTATGCCTTTCGTCACAAGTGAAACAATCTTGGAAAACATCCCATGATATATGACTCCACTCTTTATTAGTCAATTCAGGATAAACTTTTCTGTCACCGTATGGCTCATATTTTGTTAGACTGTTATTTGAAATTACAAAGTCAGGCAATGAATCATGAACATTGTTAAAAACCTCATGGTCAAAATCAGCAATTGCGTTGTTAAGTTTCTTAATACATAAGTATTGGTCCTGAGATTTAGCTAACCTCACATCAATATTAATATTTAATAAATCATTTAACTTTTTAATATCGCCTTCATTTTTAACAAGTTGTTCAATTAGTGTTTCATCTGCACATGCAATTATTGCTGGCTTCCCAGTATAACGAGCATAACAAATTGCGTATAGTAAATAAACGAACGTTTTGCCAGTTCCAACACCCGCTTCAGCCATTATAATATCTTTTTCAGAAAAGGCTTTTTCTAGTTGAAATGCCATGAAAACTTGTTCGTCTCTTATTTCAAGACCATTTTCTGGAAAGATGTCATAAAATACATCCCCAATCCACTGTGATAATTGTGTGTAAAAATCTGATGTTTTTTCTAATTTAAAAGGTAAATTATTGTGCACAAACCGTTCTCCTTAATTTATTAAATTTTAGGTTTTCTTGGACCAAAATATTGGTAATAGTCTGTTTTTATAAACCCATTGAAAAGTTTTCTTTTTTTAGTTGCTGGTTTGCCATATAACGTTTCAAATCCTTCATGTGAAGTTAAGATATATTTAGACCAACTCGAAAAACTATCTCGTTCAAGTATAATTCCAAGTTCTTTATATAATTTCTCAACTTGATCTTTATCGGATAATCTTTCTCCATAAGGAGGATTCGTCACTAGGGTACCAAAATCCTTTTTTGTATAAAGATCAGATACTTTCATTTGCTTAAAATTTATTAAATCACCTAGTCCCGCTTCAAATGCATTATCATTTGAAATTTTAATCATTCTGGCATCTAAATCGGAACCTAATATATCTAATTCTTGGTCGTAATTAGCTAAGTTTTCAGCCTCTTCTCTTGCTTTTTCCCATATATCTGAAGAAATTATTGGCCACTTCTCACTTATGAAGTCTCGATTAAAACCTGGAGCAATATTCTGTCCAATTAAAGCTGCTTCAATTGGTATAGTACCACTGCCACACATTGGATCTATGAATGGAGAATCAGGTTTCCAATTAGTCAATAGTACAAGTGCAGCGGCAAGAGTTTCCTTTAATGGTGCCTCACCTTGATCTGTACGATATCCTCTTTTATGTAGCCCAATTCCACTCGTGTCTATGGATAAAGTTGCAATGTCTTTAAGAATTGAAATTTCAATTTTGTATGTTGGCCCATCTTCTTGAAGCCAACCATTAATCTTATAGTAACTACTTAATGAACTAACAATTGCCTTCTTAACGATGGCTTGGCAATCGGGAACAGAGTACAATTTAGATTTTACTGATTTTCCACTTACGGGAAACTCAGCATTTGCGGGTAATAAATCTCCCCAGGGTAAAGCTTTAGTATTTTCGAAAAGTTCTTCAAATGATGTAGCTTTAAATTCACCAATTTTAATTTTTATCCTGTCGGCAGTTCGTAACCAAAGATTTGCTCTAGCAATTGCTAATTCATCACCATCAAATGTAACTTTTCCATTTTCTACAATACAATCTGTATATCCAAGTTCTCTAACTTCCTTAGCAACAATAGCTTCAATTCCCATTGCAGAAGTTGCTATGATATTGTATTTATTCATTATTTTGCTCCTTATTATGTATAAATCAAGTCTTTATTAATTGATTATTTTGAAAAATTATGACAAAAGTGAAAAACTCTCCTTTAAGGAGAGTGGTTTATTAATTGAATTAGATTATAACGTTCTATAAGCCATGTTCTGTTCCGTAGTACTACAATCGGTATTAACCTCGTACACCGGTGGCAATCATTTATCTACAGACAATTGTCTGTCTCTCTCATAAGTTCATTTCCTTTAGAGAAAGTTCCCCTACCATAATTTGGGTTTCTCACTCGTGGGGTTTACCGCGTTCCACCCTCATCATTTCTAATGAGGTATCGTCACTGTGGCACCTTAGAGGGTATTAGTCCATATCAATGAATGACTTAGGATGTTCCCCTGCCGTTAGCGTAGTTTGCACCAAGCTACCCTAGCTTATTATTTGGCTAGGCACGAACACTACAGTCATCTCAGACTGTGTGAGCATGGACTTTCCTCTACGAGAACCTCGTAGCGATTACCCGAACGTTATAATCGACAACATAATAAGTATAGTATTAAATGAACTTCATTTCAATGTTATATTATTGAATATCTGTTAAACATTTACTTATTATATAATCTATCCCCAAAAACATGTTTTTCAAGGTTATTTAACCTTTGAAGAATATCTAAATTAGTTGGACTAACTTGTGATGGTGAATTTATTTTCTTTCTATATTCGTCAACTTGTAACTTTAATTTTTCATTCTCAGCCTTAAGTGCATCAAAAATACCTGAGAAAGTATGATAATCTTCTATAATCTTATCTAAAAAAGAATCAACATCTTCTGCATCATATCCACGCATTGCTTTCTTAAACTCTTTATCAATTATTACTTGCGGGTTAAACTTTAATTTACTTTGATACTCTTCAAAAAGGCTCAAATTTTCCACCTCATCATATTCATTTAAATTACTATTACAATTATAAAGTACGTATAATATAAAATTCTAATTAATTATGGGAAATTTTACAAGCCTAATAAAAAAATAACACCACCTAACTAGTGTGGTGTTATTTTCTATTTGATAAAAAATGCTCCAAATGATTTTACCATAGAACTAATTTGATTTACTGTATTTACCATTGTCCCAGCAGTATTCATCATCTTATTTATATCTAGAGAACCATCTGAAGATTTAAAATGAGTTAAAAATCCACTTGATGAGTTTGATTTAGATTTTTGAGTACTACTTTTTGGGTAGAGATTTTGTGGGTACATATTATTAGGTGGTCTATTAATAATATTTGGATTTGGCCAGAAATCATTATTCCATTGTACTTGCTGTTGAGAATGTTGTTGATTGTTGTTTTGATAGTTTTGATAGTTTTGATCTACAGATTGTTGCACTACTGGATACTGATATCCATTAGGATTGAATTGGTTATTATTATTGCTGAAATATTCATAGTTTGCGGGCATATTATTTGTATTTAAGTTTTGATTATAAAAATATGGATGCATATTACCAACTTTTGGGTCAATATAGAATTGATTTTGGTTATTTTGTGGAATACTTTGTTGTTGTTGAAAGTCACTATTAAAATGCTCGCTTACATTCATAAATTGATTATTTGGATTGTATTGCTGAAAGTAAGGATTATTTCTCTTTCTTCCTCGAAGCAATTCAATTATTTTACTCATTAGCACCCCTCCTCCGATAGATGAGATTATTTATTTTCCATATATTGTATGCAGTATCTAGTTACATGTTTATTTTAAAGAGAAATTGAAAAATAAAAAGATGCTACAGTATTAATTGATTGAAAAGTTTTTAAATTTTTGTTGATTAGTGCGGAGGCGCTCGACTCCTAGGGGAAAAGCGCTCCAGGTGAGACCCCGCAAGTGAGCAAAGCGAGTGCGGGGGCTCACGGAGTGCCCCAGGAAAGCGAGCGCCGAAAGCGAAGATCAAAAAAAAGTAATATTAATAGTTTGGTTTTTTTACTTATAGCTTTAAGCATTTTAGTACCACCGCCTAGCCGGTGGTATTCATCTAACAAAAAAGCTATCGAGAATATGTTTCTCGACAGCCCAAGAATCTAAATTAACATCTCTTTTTTTAATTATTAAGACCAACTTTTACAGTGTGTTTGGACATTGTTCTTTTAATTTTTTCAATATCAAACACAATATTATTCTTTTCATTCTTCAATTTGTTTCTAACTTTTCTTTCTAGGTGTTCTTCACAAGTATCTAGTGTTTTTACAATTCCATTTAAAACGATTATAAGTTGCTCTTTCTCCATATATATAACCACCCTTAATAGTCCATTTAACTTATATTTCTTGATTATTTAATGATATCCTTCCCCTGTTACAAAACTAGTTTATATTCGATAAATAAAGTGGTTATACGTTAAAAAATCACAATTCTATTCGACAATATTTGGATAATTTAATAACTATATGGGCAAAATCCGGAATAAGGAGGTGCAGTTAAATTGGCAAAAAATAAAGAGAATAAAAAAGGTAAGAAAAAAGACAAAGATCCTGCGAATACAAAAAATCCGAAACTAGACGGTCCTGACAGACCTTCAACTTAATATTTTTATTACGTCAGCATCTTGTAATGCTGACTTTTATATTTTAAAAAGTGATGATACTTTACTTACTTCCTTAATTAAATACTGCTTTATTATAAACTCATTCGTAATATCAAATATATCTACATCAATTTCCTCATACCACTCTATTTTTATCCTAATATCTTTTGACCAATCACTTTTCTTATAATTCAAATGTGATACAGACGTAAATACTTCTCTTTAGTTCTGAATTCCCCAAAATTCTTTTTACTCCGACGTAATCTTCATAATCTTTCCTAGAACCTGTATGTTTACAAGTATTACAAAATTGCTTAGAGACAGATATCAAATCATTATTAATGAGTATTATATATAATTTTTTCCCAGTATAAAATCTATGATCTAACGATAAAAAATTATTAATCTGTGTTCCGTATAGATATTTATTATTAGGTATCACAACATATGTAGTATTTAAAAAGTCCTGTAAATTAAATGATAGTGATTGAAACACATTTTTATTTATTAATTTATCCTTTATTACGGGTTTGTGTATTGAATTTTGTTCATTGATAATTTGGCTAATAGTTAGTTGTTTATTTTCTTAATTTCTATGGTATATTTCCCATTCTCTTATTATAAATTCTGATGTTTGATTTTCTTCAAGTATTGAATAATCATTTAACCTGTTAAATTTGTTGTACTCATATAATAAAAGTTGTGGAAAGGCATCGCTAAATATAATCCAATTAGCTTTCTCATAAGTGTTAAAGATATGTAGTAGTATACTCTTGTCTATTAATCTTTTAAAATACCTAGTTTTTAAATCTGACATATTATAACCTGCATTTCTCGATACAACATGTGCTAATAAACTCCATTAGATTTCTGGATTAGCTATATAAAAGTTTAAATAGGCTTCGGTTCTTGAAATATTATCTAAGTTATATTTGTCTGTAAATTTTTAATATTTCGCCAAGAATTATATGTTTCTTCGTATTTAAAATTTTCTCGTTCAAGAACGTATTAATCACAAAATATCACCTTTTTCACTCAAAAATTCATCAAAAAAAATCTTTATTTTTAACTTTATGCTATACTATAGTATGTAAAATTTACTTAAAGTGAGGATATCAATGAGAACCTATAAATATCCAAATGGTAGAGTATATATTTCAGAAACTCCAGAAATAAAAAAAAAAAATAATAGGTATGTAAGCTTTGGAAATCGTGGTACAACCTTTGAGGAAGAAATAAACCTCTCTAATGAATACTACTTAAATTATGGACTTGCTGTTATACATAAGAAACCAACACCTGTTCAAATCGTAAGGGTTCATTATCCTAAAAGGTCAGCTGCCGTAATTCAAGAGGCATACTTTAGACAGGCCTCTACAACGGATTACAATGGTATTTATAAAGGAAAATATATAGACTTTGAAGCAAAGGAAACGAGAAACAAAACACTTTTTCCGCTACAAAACATTCACCTACATCAGGCATTACATATTAAAGAAATTCTAAAACATGGGGGCATAACGTTTATATTAATTAAATTTTCTACATTAAATAGAATCTTTTTTATTACTGGTGAAGTTTTTATAACATACTGGGATCGAATGCAGAATAACGGTAAAAAATCATTATCTTTAGAGGAATTAGTTAAAGATTGTTATGAATTAAAACAAACATATAATCCACATGTGAATTATTTAGAAATCGTTGACAAACATTATTTTTAGATAGGATTATGAAAGGAAGGTTTGGCATTAAATGTCTCAATATAATTCTAGAGAACAAAAAAAGTTAGCACAACAGCAACAGTTAGAGAAAAACCGTCGTAAGTCTAAACACAAATCGTTCTATAAAAAACTAATCTTAGTTTTTGTACTATTATTTTTTATTGGAGCTGCATCTGCAGGAGCAACTTTTATGCACTTAATTTCTGATGCCCCTAAATTAGACGAAACTCTTCTAAAAGATCCGGTTTCTTCTAAAGTATATGATGTAAATGGTGGTAAAATTGCTGAAATCGGACAAGAAAAACGAATTCCAGTTTCTTATAAAAATATACCACCCGTAGTAGAGAATGCCTTTCTAGCTACTGAAGATGTTAGATTTTATAAGCACAGTGGAGTCGATTGGAAAAGAACAATAGGTGCTGTTATTGCTCAATTAAAAGATGGTTACGGTACTCAAGGTGGGAGTACGATAACCCAACAAATTATTAAGTTATCCTTTTTAACTCCAGAAAAAACGTTGAAAAGAAAGTTTCAAGAGTGGTACTTAGCATACCAATTAGAACAAAAATATTCGAAACAACAAATTCTAGAAATATATTTAAATAAAGTTTATTTTGCAAATGGTGTTTATGGTGTTGCTAAAGCTACAGAATACTACTTTGGTAAACCTTTATCAAAAATCGAACCACACGAGGCTGCAGTCTTAGCTGCAATGGTTCAAAGTCCTAATAATTATGATCCATACAAATATCCAGATAAAATTGAGGCTCGTCGCGATTTAGTATTATCATTAATGAACCAGCAGGGTTTCATTACAAATAAAGAAAAGTTATCTGGAAGAAGTATACCTATCGAGAAGTCAATTGTTAAACAAAAAATAAGTAACTCTCCTTATCAATCATTTCTTGACCAGGTGGTTGAAGAATTAACTAAAGCAAATAAAAATATGAACATTTCTTCAGATGGGCTAAAAATCTATACGACACTAGATACTAAAGCACAAGACTATGTAAATAAATTAATGAATACCAATGAAATAATTAAATATCCTAACGCCCAATTCCAGGCAGGCTTCGTCCTATTGGATACAAAGACTGGTGCTGTTCGAGCAATTGGTTCTGGTAGAGATCGTAAAGTTGCTGGCGGCTTTAACTTTGCTACAGATATCAAAAATCAACCAGGTTCTACTATTAAGCCAATTTTGGATTACGGTCCGGCAGTTGAATATTTAAAGTGGTCTACAGCTCAGGAAATTAAAGATGAAAAGACTACATACTCTGATGGAACTCCAATTAATAATTTTGATGGTAAGTATAAAGGGCCAATGACATTGCGAGATGCACTTGCCCAATCAAGAAATATTCCAGCATTAAAAGCATTTAAGGCAGTTGGTAGAACTAAGGCAGGTAATTTTGCAAGATCTCTTGGAATTCCTATTAAAGGTGATCCATATGAAGCATATTCAATCGGCGGATTCGATGGTGTATCTCCCCTTCAATTAGCTGGAGCTTATTCTGCTTTCGGTAACAAAGGTAAGTATACGAAACCATATTTCATTACAAGAGTAGTTTTGCAAGATGGAACTGAAGTAAGTTTCATTCCTAAATCTAAGCTAGCTATGAAAGAAGAAACAGCATACATGGTAACAGATATGCTAAGATCAGTTGTTGATTATGGAACAGGTACAGCTGCAAATATACCTAGTCTTGATATCGCTGGAAAAACTGGGTCTACAAACTTTAGAGAAGACACCATGAAAAAATATAACATGAATGATAAAAATAAGTTTCTAGCAAGAGACGTATGGTTTGCAGGATACACTCCAGATTTTACAATTGCTGTTTGGACCGGATATGAAAAAATTTCTGATAAGTCCTATATCTCTACTGCTCCAGAACATCAAGTTTCAAAAAAAATATTTAAAAATTTAATGACTTATGCAAATACAAATTTAAAAAAATCTAAATTCGAAAAACCTTATGGTGTGGTCCAAGTTAGTATAGAAAAAGGTACTAACCCACCTAAGCTAGCAAGTAAATATACTCCAAAAAAAATGAAATCATTAGAGTTATTCTTAAAAGGAAAAGTTCCAACAGAAGAATCAACTGCATATAGAGAGTTACCACCTATTACAAAACTTACTGGAAGTTTAAAGAATGATGAATTATTTATTTCGTGGGAGTATGATAAAGAAATACTAAAGGATGTTAAGTTTCAAGTTAGTTATAGTTTAGATGAAGGGCCTCTGAAGCCTTATAAATTTGTTGAGGATATTAAATTTAACATGAATAAGCTTCAAGCTGGTGGTAAGTATATAATATCAATTATTGCTGTAAGTAAAGATAATGATGAAAACCGTAGTAAACCAATGACTTGGTCGGTTGAAATTCCAGAATCCGATACAGATAATGGTGGAGATTCGGGAGAAACACCTACTGAACCATCCCCTGTTGAAACACCACCAGTAGAAAATGACGGCACAAATCCACTTCCAGACATAATGGATAACGTAGCACCTGGTAATAAAGATAAGAACAAAAACAATTAAGTAAAGAAAAACTCGGCGATTGCCGAGCCTTTAAGGCGACGGCAGAGCCGTAGTGCACTTATGCGTTAGGAAAGTATGAACTAGTCAAAGTTTATACTTGCTAAAAACAAGGAGGATTTGGCATTTTGCCAAGTCCTCTACTTTTTTTTCTTTATAAATTTACAATCAAGGCTTAAATTACAATCATTACACTGGGGATTTTTTGCCTTACAGTGATATCTACCAAAAAAAATAAATAAATGATGACTAAGGTTCCATTTTTCAACTGGTATTTGTTTCATTAGTTGCTCTTCTACTTGTAATACAGAATCTTGTTCCTTTGTAATACCAAGTCTTTTTGAAACTCTCTCTACATGAGTATCGACTGCAATTGCTGGTGTATTAAAAGCAACACTCATGACAACATTTGCCGTTTTTCTTCCAACTCCAGGAAGTTTTATTAACTCTTCTCTAGATTCTGGTACACTATTATTATAAGAATTTATTAACATCTCGCATAATGATTGAATGTTTTTAGCCTTATTTCTGTAAAGTCCAATTGATTTTATATCCCTTTCAAGTTCGCTCAATGGGACTTTTAAATAGTCAGAAGGTGTACTATACTTTTGGAAAAGTTCAGCGGTCACTTTATTTACTAACTTATCAGTACATTGCGCTGAAAGTAATACTGCTATTAATAAATCAAATTCATTTCTGTGGTAAAGCTCACATTCAGCATTCGGAAACATATCTTCCATCTTATCTAATATTTCTAAAACCTTCTTTTTAGATTTCATTATCCAACTTCCTTTTATTCATCTGAATCAAGCCAATTATAGAAAGGAATTTTCTTTATTGGTGGAACTACATTTTTATGTAATGTAGTACTTCTAAATTTTGAACCTTGTTCATTGGCTTGCTTAACAGTTTTAATGCCTTTTTTATCCCATTCAAACAAGATTCTATCAATATATCTGAAATTTATTTTACCAAGTAATACAGCTTCTCTTAAAGCTGCTTTTATTAATTCAAAATCATATTTATCTTGCTCAATCCATATCTGGATAGTCTCATATTCAATTGGAGAAAGCGTTCTGCCAAACTCATTCTCGAATAATTGAAAAACATTATCTTCTAGCTTGGTCTTTTCAAGTTCTATGTTTATTACTTCTTCATCTTTACATATTTTTTCCCAAAGAGAGGTTAGACTATATTTTTCGTACATCATGTTATTTTCAGATGTATGTTGCTCTATTTGTATATAGCCTCTTTGCATTAATGATCTAAGATTTCTAGCACATTCATCCAATGATATTGTCATTTGTTTTGAAATTTCGGCTGGTGTAGGAAAAAATTTACCCTCTTGTATGCTTGAATAAATATGAAGTACAACAATTAATTCCGTTTCATTTAGTCCAATGTCTTTATACTTATTTAATAAAATCCTTGGAAAAGAGACAATTCCGTTCTCTATCCAATCAATTAAATTCTTATTCATGTTTCCACCTCAATAAAAATTATACCATGAATATTTACTCTTTTAGCATGAAAAAACATCCGCTTGTGTAACAAGCGGATGTTAATTTATGGATATAATCTGTTTAATAATCTTGGGAATGGAATTGTTTCCCTAACATGCTCTACACCACTAATCCACGCAACTGTTCTTTCTAAACCTAAACCAAAACCTGAATGCGGAACGGAACCATATTGTCTTAATTCTAGATACCATTTATATGTTTCTAAACTTAGACCATGTTGTTCTAATTGAGTTTTTAATAATTCAAAATCATGAATACGCTGTGATCCCCCAATTATCTCTCCATAACCTTCAGGTGCAATTAAATCAGCACATAGTACTACATCGTCTCTTTCAGAATCAGGTTGCATATAAAATGGCTTTATTCCTTTAGGATATTTTGTAATAAATACTGGTTTGTCATAGCTTTCTGCAATTGCAGTTTCATGTGGAGCTCCAAAATCATCGCCCCATACAATATCATCAAAACCTTTTTCATGTAAGAACTTAATAGCATCATCATATGAAATTCTAGGAAATGGAGCTACAATATTAGCTAATTTTGATGTATCTCTTCCTAATGCTTTTAATTCTTTTTCACAATTCTTTAGCGCAGATTGTACAACATAGCTTACATATTGTTCTTGTACTTCTAGGTTCTCTTCAAATTCAACAAATGCCATCTCTGGCTCAATCATCCAAAACTCGATTAAATGTCTTCTAGTTTTTGACTTTTCAGCACGGAATGTAGGTCCGAATGAAAATACTTTACCTAGTGCAAATGCTGCAGCTTCCATATATAATTGTCCACTTTGAGATAAGTAAGCATCTTCCTCAAAATATTTAGTAGCAAAAAGTTCTGTCGTACCTTCAGGAGCACTTCCCGTAAGTATTGGTGGATCTACTTTTACAAACCCATTATTATTAAAAAACTCATAAGTTGCACGAATAACTTCATTTCTTATTCTCATTACCGCTGCTTGTCTACGTGAACGTAACCATAAATGACGGTTATCCATTAAGAATTCTGTACCGTGTTCTTTAGGTGTAATTGGATAATCAATAGATTCATGAATAATCTCAATATCTTTAACTTGAAGTTCATAACCTGATGGTGAACGTTCATCAACTATTACTGTTCCTGTTACATAAATAGACGATTCTTGAGTTAAGGATTTAGCTTTGGAGAAAATTTCATCCCCTACTTCTTCTTTTACTACAACGCCTTGTATAAATCCCGTACCATCTCTTAGCTGTAGAAAAGCAATCTTTCCGCTTGATCTTTTATTTGCTAACCAAGCCCCAAATCTTACTGTTTCATTTACATTTTTGCCTATAGTAGAAATTGTTGTAATCACTAGTAAATAGCCTCCAAATTATTTATTTGTTCATTTTCTTTTCTACAAACTTTTTAATTCTATTTATTGCGTCTTCTAGTAAATCTAAAGAAGTTGCATATGATAACCTTATATTGCCATTTGTACCAAAACCGGAACCTGGTATAACAGCAACTAATTCTTCTTCAAGTAAATCTTTCACCCATAAATCGACATCGCTATACCCACATAATTCAGCAGTTTTACTAATATTAGGGTATAAGTAGAAAGCCCCTTGAGGCTTTTTACATTCTAATCCTGGAATGGTAAATAGTTTTGGGTATATTATATTTAGTCTTTCTTCAAATGCAGAACGCATATTTTCAACACATTCCTGAGAACCTTCGTATGCAGCAATAGTAGCATATTGGGCTGTTGTCGTAGGATTAGATGTTGAATGGCTAGCAACATTAGTCATTGCAGAAATAATTTTAGAATTTCCAACAGCATATCCAATTCTCCACCCCGTCATTGAATGGGACTTAGAGACACCATTAATTATTACTGTTATCTGTTTTAATTCCTCGCTTAACTGAGCAATTGAAGTATGCTTGTTATTATCATATATAAGTTTTTCATATATTTCATCTGAAACAATGAGAATTTCATTTTGCAGACAGATATTGCCAATCTCAAGTAATTCTTCCTCAGAGTAAATCATTCCTGTTGGATTACTTGGGGAATTAATAATTAAGGCTTTAGTTTTAGGGGTAATAGCCTTTTTAAGTTGTTCAGGAGTAATTTTATAATCATTAGCATCAAGACCTTCAATTATAACTGGAATACCTTCAGCTAATTTTACTTGTTCAGGATAACTAACCCAATATGGTGAAGGTACAATTACCTCATCACCTTCATCTAATATAACTTGAAATAATGTGTAAAGAGCATGTTTTGCTCCATTACAAACAATTATTTCCTTTAAGGTGTAGTCTAAATTTTGGTCTTCTTTTAATTTAGTTTGGATTAGTTTTTTTAGTTTCGGTAACCCATCAGTAGCAGTGTATTTTGTATGTCCATTTTCCATAGATTTTGACGCTGCTTCTAAAATATGATTTGGAGTATTAAAATCAGGTTCGCCAGCTCCTAAACCTATAACATCAAGCCCTTGTTCTTTAAGTTCCTTCGCCTTAGCAGTTATTGCTAAAGTTGTTGAAGGAGAAATGTGTGTTACTCTGTTAGCTAAAATCATAATTATCCCCCTTATAATGAATACCGCTTTAAAAAAGTTCCATCCTCAAAACTAACATAATAATATGAATAGTTCCCCTTATCATTAATATACGTAATCTCCCATAGCGGGTTTTCTGCTTCCATGCCCAATTGTATTCTAATGACTTTTCTTATATCATCTTCTCTTTTAACAAGATCTAACGCTTCTTTCTTACTTATACCTTGACTGGATCTGTATGCATACATTACTTCCCCTTTTACAGGGACTAGTATATAAATTTTTTTATTATTTTTTTTTAATGCTTCAATTGCAACATATTGTTTTTTACCATTGTAAGTGCTAGTTCCTATTACCTTATTGAAATCAAAGTCGGATTTAGCTCTCATAACTGCTTCTTTATGTATATAATCTGATTTACTAAAAATATTTTGTAATGAAAAAATTACAAATACTGCTCCAATTAATACGACACTAAATAAGATAAGTAATATTTTTTTCATTATGTACGATAAATTGTGAATACTGCCATATCTTTATCTATTGCATCTAGTGCTAATCCGAACATTAAGTCTTCATCCTTTAATGTCCTATTTAGCAGATCAATTATTTTATATAAATCAGAAGTATTTTTCACTTTAACAGTAGATAAAATTTGTATTTTACTTTGCATGAATATCCTCCTTCAAGTTGAAAATATTGTCAGTATTTATATACTTTAATCGGAAAGAATAAAAGTACCTTATCGAATACAGACTTATTATATCAGTTTTCGCTTAAGGTTAGTATAGTATTAATAATTTTCTGGTTTTGATTAAAAAAACCTCCTAACCCACATTTTGAGTGCTTCTAGCACTCATTTTTTTAGCTAATAACCGGAAAGTATAAACTTTTGACTATTTCATACTTTCCTAACGCATAAGTGCAACTACGGCTCGGCAATCGCCGAGTTTACTTTATTGAAAAACTATTGATTTGTGGGTTACCTATTGCATTTAAAAATAATGATCTGTAGTTACTTTCAACTATTCTCTTGTCAAAAATTATTAGTTTTCCACTATCCTGATCATCCCTTATTAAACGACCAACACCTTGTTTAAATCTAAAAACGGAATCAGGCAAACAAATTTTAGCAAATTTTTCACTATTTTTAATTGAATCTTTCTTAGCTCTAACTTGTATATAAGGATGATTTGGAGGCAAAAAAGGTAGTCTAACAATTATTAAAGTCGTTAATAAGCTTCCAGGGAAGTCTACTCCCTCCCAAAAAGTTTCTGTTCCAAATAAGATTCCCTCTTTAGAATTAACAAACATCTTTGTTAATTTCTGCTTACTTGATGATGTAATATTTTGTGCAAAAATTATATTCTTTAAATTAGAGTTTCTAGAAGCAAGTTGATATGTTTGTCTTAACATCTCATGTGAAGTAAAGAGAACAAGTATCTTTTCGTTGCTCTTTATATATTCTTTTAGATGTTTAAATAAGAGCGAGCATATTTCATTTGGACTTTTACTTATACTTGGTAAATTATCTGGAACATATAATTTTATATTTTTAAAATAATTGTTACTGATAATTAATTCATTATACTGAGTGTTAATGTTTAAATTTTTTTTAAAGTGTGTAAAGTCATTTTTAACTGTTAAGCTTCCTGAAATTAACACCTTTATAAGACTGTTATCGTTAAGAAAGTTTGAATATATTTCGTCTGGATTGCTATTATGAACCTGCAATTTAGCCTCATAATAAATACCCCGTTCAATCTCAATCCATCTTAAAAATTGCTTTCCATTAAAAAAATACATTAAATAAACTATTTGTTGTGATAGCTTCGACAAATAATTTATAAACTCGTCTATAACTGCTAATTCTTGCCTTGGTAAAAATGAAGAGAAGTTTGAATAAAATTTTTGGATATATGTTATACATTCTTCTACTACAAAATTAATGTTTTGCCAACTTTCTAAATTGACATATTGTTCAAGTAAATCAACATCCTTATCACTAATAATTTCTGTGTCTTTTTTTACAATTATTTTAATTCCTTCAACAATTTGCTCTAGTTGAATCCTAGCTCTACTTAAATTAGAGTTTACCTCGATAAATGATGTAACTTCACCTTGATGTTTAGAAACTATTTCAGAAACACTACTAAGTGATTTATCATTATCAATAGTTCCAAGCTTTGATATGTAATATAGTATCTTTTTTATTTCTACTGATTTTATGGAGCAAGAATTTATTACCTTTTCTAGATGATGGGATTCATCAAATACAATAACTGATTTCTTCAGTAATTCATAATGTGTTTTCAATAAATATTTAAGCATTGTATGGTGATTAGTAATTATTATATCCGATGATTCTATATCATTTGTTTTCTTATTGTAGAAGCAATCAGTGTGATTTAAACTAATACAACTACCATTACAACAAATATGCTCCCAATATGAACTTCCACCAGATGTTAGCGACAACTCGTCACGATCACCTGTATCAGTTTCTAATAACCATAAAAGTATTTGAGCTTTAGTTAATGAGATATCGTATGTATCTTTAGTTTTTGAAAGTGAGGTAACAAAACGATTGAGACATAAATAGTTACTTTTTCCTTTAAGTAAAGTAGTTTTTAATTGTCTTTTTAAAATTCCCTCAGCTTTAGGAACTTCTTTTTTTATAATCTGTTCCTGAAGTGCAATTGTACTCGTACTTACAACCACCTTTAAACCACTTTGTAACCCACCTAATAAGTATGCAAGTGTTTTCCCAGTACCCGGTGGTGCTTCTATTATTGAACTTTTTTCTTCACGGATACTTTTAATTAAATGATCTATAATCAACTCTTGTTCTTTACGTTGTTTGAACCATTCATTGTTGTACAATTCTCTCGTTACTTCTTCATTTGAATTTTTTATTATTAAACTTTTCTCGCTCAAATTTAAGTATTTCTGCTCATCAAAATCTGTTGAATTGTCGTTATTAACTAAAAAATCATATTTGTTCTGTAAATTATTTAAATGTGGTAACATTCTCAACTTAACGAGTAAAGGAATGCTATTCCATTTATCTAATAAAATTAAAAGGAGTTTAGCTGTTGCTAGCGCATCTTCATCAGCTCGGTGATGATTATCTAATTTTATGTTAAATTGCGTACTTAGGTCTTCAAGCTTATATGAAAGTGAAAGAGGTAACAAAACTCTAGAAAACTCTACAGTGTCAAATGTATTATTGGTTAATGGTTTTCTACCATATTTAATTAGTAAATTATTTAGAAATTCAAAATCAAAATGAACGTTATGTGCTACAAATATGCTGTCCCCAATAAATTGAATTATTTTATCAATAACAGAATCAAAAGAAGGTGCATCTGAGACGTCTGTGTCTTTTATATTTGTTAGATATGTAATTTGATCTGGTATGCGCATGTGCGGGTTAACAAATGTTGTATATTGGTCAACAATCTCATAGTTAAGGACTTTTACAGCACTAAATTGTATTATTGTGTCCCCACTACTTACCTTATTACCAGTTGTCTCAATATCAACGACAACAAAATTACCTAGCATTATTATGCTCCTTCAAAAAGTTAGTATTGTATATGTTTATAAGTTTTTTACACAATTATCATTATACATATTAATATATATTCTTTCACTAAAACAAAATAAAAAGTCAATAGTTAAGCAATTATATAGAAAAAAAGCTGCTTTTTATAGAATGAAAAAGCAACTATTTTACGATTTTATAAAATTGTATTGGCCTTCTCTTTCAGTATAATCTCTGATACTTTATTGTTTTCGTCTAAAATTGCAACCTTTGGGCTGTGTTCATGTATTTTATGATTTTCAACTAAAGCATATGCTATGATTATTACAATATCACCAGGCTGAGCTAATCTTGCAGCAGCTCCATTAATACAAATCACACCACTGTTTCTTTCACCTTTAATCACGTATGTTTCAAATCTATTACCGTTATTATTATTTACTACTTGAACTTTCTCGCCTTCAATTATACCTACAGCATCCATTAAATCTTCTGAGATTGTAATACTCCCTATATAATTTAAATTTGCTTCAGTAACTACAGCACGATGCAATTTAGCATTCATTAATGTACGAAACATTTTACTCCTCCTAATTTAAGCTGTAAATAAGGTTGTCTATTAACCTCGCCTTAGAAAATTTAAGGGCAATAGCGATTATAAACTTACCTTCAATGTGGTTTATTTCTTTTAATTCAGGATATGAGTATATTTCAACATAATCTATTTTACCAGATGTTTTGTTTAAACTTTTATTGATTTCATCTTTAATAACGCTAGTATTATATTGACCATTATCTATCATATTTTTTGCCATATTTAGGCTTCTGGAAATTTCAACAGCCTCTATACGTTCATTTGCATCTAGAAATACATTTCTGGAACTTTTGGCTAATCCATCTTTCTCCCTAACCGTAGGTACCTCAACTAATTCAATCGGAAAATTAAAATCACTAATTAGAGAGTGTATCACCGCAACTTGTTGTGCATCCTTTAATCCAAAATAGGCTCTTTGAGGTTGGACTATATTAAACAGTTTAGTAACGACTGTTACTACCCCATCAAAATGACCGGGTCTCATTTTCCCACAGAGTACATTAGTTTTATCATTAACAACCGCAGTTACAGTTGGTTTAGAAGGATACATTTCATCAACTGAAGGATAAAATAAGAAATCAACGCCACTTTCAACAGCAATTGACTCATCCCTATCAATATCTCGAGGGTATGTGTCAAAATCTTCATTTGGACCAAATTGTAGTGGATTAACAAAAATACTTAAAACAACAATGTCATTTTGTACTCGAGCTTGCTTTATTAATTCTATATGACCTTCATGTAAATATCCCATGGTAGGAACAAATCCAATACTTTTCCCATTTATTTTAAGTGAGTTTAATTCATCGTACAATGCTTTAGAACTCTTTATTATTTTCATTTCTTACTGCCCCCATATAACGCGTCGAGTTCATCTTCTTTCATAGTAAATGAATGCTTTTCAGTCGGGAAATTGCTATTTCTAACCTCATTTGAATATTCTTCAATAGCTTCTACGATTGAACTTTGTACATCAGTATACTTCTTAACAAATTTAGGTAGACGGTCAACTCCAAAACCTATAAGGTCATGAAATACTAATACTTGTCCGTCTGTATCTACTCCTGCACCAATTCCAATAGTAGGTATTGAAATAGTATCTGTTACTAGTTTTGCAAGCTGATGGGGTACACACTCTAATACTAGTGCAATTGCTCCAGCTTCTTGTATTTTATTAGCATCTTTAATAAGTTTTTTAGCTGCTTCATAGTCCTTCCCTTGTACCTTGTAGCCACCAAGAACACCGACTGACTGAGGTGTTAGTCCTAGGTGTCCAACGACAGGAACACCAGAAGCAGTAAGTTTTTTTATTACTTCAATAACATCATCTGCACCTTCAACCTTGACGGCATTAGCATTCCCTTCTTGCATAATTCGCTTAGCATTTATTAGTGCGTCAGCAATTGATACATGATAGCTCATGAAGGGCATATCTGTAACAATATAAGTATTAATTGCCCCACGTCTTGCAGCTTTGGTATGGTGAATCATGTCATCTACCGTGACTGCAATAGTTGAATCATATCCTAAAACAACCATCCCAAGTGAATCTCCTACAAGAATCATATCAACATTTGCTTTTTCGGCTAACTTTGCAGATGGGAAGTCATATGCAGTTATCATTACTATTGGATCATTATTGTGTTTCATTTTTTTAAAGTCAGTTACTGTTTTCATATTGTCCTCCTGTTATTTCTGAAGAGGTCATTCGACTTAATAAAAAACTCCTGCAAAAAAAGGCAGGAGAATAGCTTTAATAAATCGGTATATTCCCTCTGTCCTAGTCAATTTGATCAAGGCAGAATTATAGTGTTATTAAAAATAAAAGGTGCAGTTCATTTAGATACTGCCCAAAGTAAGTATATTATATTTTTATTTTGTGTCAATAAAAATATCTCCACTTATTATATTATGAATATTACCTTCTTTGTCCTCTAACAGAAGTATTCCATCATTAGTGATGCCAACAGCTCTACCTTCGATTGTTTCTAATGATGTTTTTGCAATTATATTCTCACCTATTGTGCATGATTCTTTTTCCCAAATATCTTTTATTGATGTAAAACCTTCTTTTATATATTTTTCATAAAAGTATTCTAGATTAGTTAAAATTGATCTAATTAGTTCTGCTCTACGAAATTTCTTACCATCTTCAATAGCAAGAGAAGTTGCAATATTTTGTATTTCTTTAGGTAAATCATCAATTACTTGGTTAACATTTATTCCGATACCAACAATTAAGAAATTTATTTGATCTGCCTCGGCATTCAATTCTGTAAGAATCCCAACACTTTTTTTTCCATTAATAAGAATATCGTTTGGCCACTTTATTTTGGGATTTAGCGTTGATATATCTTTTATTGCTTTTACAATACTAACTGCAACAAGCAAAGTGAAGTGTGGCGTAGAGCTTAGAAGGATTCGTGGACGAATTATAATACTCATTGCCACCGAATTACCACTAGGTGTATGCCATTTTCTTTGCAAACGACCTCTGCCTTCCGTCTGTTCTTCCGCTACTATAACAGTACCTTCAGCAGCTCCAGACATTGCCATTTCAGTTGCAATTTTTTGTGTAGATGTTACAACTTGATAGAAAAATATATCTTTACCAAAAATATTTGTTGATAAATTATTTAATATCTCTTTTGCAGTTATCGCATCTGGAATACTGAGTAACTTATATCCTTTTCTAGCAACTGCCTCTATGTCATATCCTTCTTTTCTTAATTCTTCAATGTGCTTCCAAACTGCTGTTCTTGACACTCCTAGTTCAGCACTTAGTTTCTGGCCTGATAGAAATTCGTTATCATTATTAACAAGCAAGAAAATTAATTTTTGTATTGTTGAAGTTTGCAAGTTTTTATCCACTCCTGAATCTCATGCATATCGTTTTCTATAGTTCCGTTAAGTACTAATAACTCAATTTCTTCAAGTAATTCCTTTACCCAAATCCCCTTTTTGATTCCTACAGTATCAACTAATGAATGTCCGTCAATACAAAGGTCATTTCGAGATTTAATAGGCATACATTCGTACATTTTGTTTATAAATTCATCTGAAACACCCGTGTTATTAATTGCAAAATTTAATTTATTTATACTTAAAGTATTATTCAGGCCATATTCATAAATAAATTTTTCATTTAAATTATGATTAATAATTTTATAAAAACCACTTGTTAGTATTTCTATTTGTTTAATTTTATTATTAGGAAGCTTTAATAATTTTAGTACTTCCTTTGGCGTCTCATAATTACCAGAAATCATAAGGTAAGCCCATCTTTCTTCGAGGGTATTTAGCTTAGTGAATTTTTTAGTAGCTTTACAATTATTTAAAACTATATTTGGTAAGTGCGTGTGTATATTATTTTCGAAGAACGCATTTAAACTCTCAACAGCATTTTCACCTAGTATCAATTTCTCAAATTCACTAACAATTCTTTCGATAGCAATATTTTTGAGTAAGTAACTATTTTTCACTAATGAATTAAATGTTTTATACTCAATTGTGAAATCTAACTGAGACATGAATCTAAGGGCTCTCATAATTCTTAATGCATCCTCAGAAAAACGTTCATCTGGATTACCCACGGTACGGATTGTCTTATTAATAAGATCATTGTGTCCATTAAACGGGTCAGTAATATTAAAAATTTCATCCATTGCTATTGCATTAATTGTAAAATCTCTTCTCGATAAATCTTTTTCCAATGACTTTATGAATTCTACATTTGATGGATGCCTATTATCAGAATAATTACCTTCTGAACGAAAGGTCGTAATTTCTATACCAATATCATTGTGCAATATGAGCACAGTCCCATGTTTTAGTCCAATTGGTACCGTTCTTGGGAATATTTCAATAATCTCATCAGGGGTAGCAGAAGTAGCAATATCAATATCGTTTACTTTTCTATTTAGTAAATAATCTCTTACACAACCACCGACGAAGTAAGCTTTATGATTATTTTTTTTTAAAACTTGAATTACTTCTTTACCAATATTAAAGAGAGACATTTGCATTCAGCCCCAAAGTACTATAATAAATTTGCTCATATTGTGAAACTATTCCCTCAGAACTAAATTTCTTTAGAATGATTGCTTGGGCATTATCACTGAATTGTTTATGTAATTTACTGTCTGTTAATAGTTTAATAGCCTTCTCAGCAGCTTCTTCATAGTTACCTAATTCACATAAATAACCATTAAAACCTTCAACTATTACTTCTGGTATGCCACCGATATTAGTACCAATACACGGTACACCACAAGCCATTGCTTCAAGTAATACAAGTCCGAAACTTTCTTTTTGCGAAAGAAGTAGCTTTAAATCACTTATCGAATATAGTTCCTCTATCTGTTCTTGCTTACCTAAAAAAAGAACCTTACTACATAACTTAAGATCTTTTACAAGTTTTTTTGCATTTCGGTATTCAGGTCCATCACCAACAAGCAATAATTTCGATTGTACTTTATCATTAATTAATGCAAATGCACGTATAACGTCATCTACCCTTTTAACTAATCTAAAGTTTGAAACATGAATTATAACTTTTTCATCTGGAAGTATACCGTAATCACTTTTAAGACTAGATTCATGACGTCGATAGTATGTTCTCTCATCTACGAAGTTGTAAACAGTATTAATTTCTTTATCTTTACATAGTATTTGTTTGGTTTGTTCAGCAAGCATTTCTGAAACGGCTGTTACGGTATCCGACTTTTCAATTCCAAATTTAATTAAGTCAATTAACGACGGATCTTCACCAAGAACAGTTATATCTGTACCGTGGAGTGTTGTTATAACTTTAATTTTATTATTAAGCATTTTTTTTGCCAGGTATGCACATACTGCATGTGGTATTGCATAATGAACATGTAATAAATCTAACCCTTCCGTATTTGCAACTTCAGCCATTCTTGAGGCTAAAGTAAGATCATATGGAGGATATTGAAAAACTGAGTATTTATTTACCTCAACTTCATGATAGAAAATATTCGGATAAATTTTATTAAGCCTGAATGGAATGCCTGAAGTTATAAAATGAATTTGATGTCCTTTTTCAGCCAATAATTTTCCAAGTTCAGTTGCAATAACCCCAGAACCGCCTACACTCGGATAACACGTTATCCCTATTTTTAATTTCATTTTTTACACCCCAAATATACTTAAATCAACTAGAAGACTTGTCTCAGAGATAAATCCTTCTGCATACTTAACTCCGAGTTGGTTACCTATAACAGTATCCCTTGCAATTATAGCGTTAATATAATTATTAGTTAATGGCGTACTAATTGATTTATCGTTTGAAAAAAATTGAGATTCATAAGCTTCTAATGCCTTTATTTTACAATCCAAATGTTCAGAGATATCTACTGCAAATGTTGGCTTTTGATAACCATTGATAATATAGTAGAAATGATTAGTAGGCCTAAATGCATCCAAATTTTCATTAGCCTTCCATTTCCTTATACCAGCAGAAAATACTGCTTCTTTAATTATTTTAGAACAATTCCCGTGGTCAGGATGTCTATCCTCAAAATATGGTGAAAATACTACCTTCGGTTTATATCTTCTAATAACATCAACTACTAAGTTAACAGTTTCTTCAGTAACATATAGACTTCTATCTTTTAGAAATAGATTTTTTCTAAGTGAAATTTTAAGAATATCTGCAGCATTACTGGCTTCTGTTTGTCTTAAATTAACATCCCCATTTGAAGACATTTCAGCCTGAGTAAGATCAATAATGCCAACTTTCAAGCCTTTTTCTGTCATTTTAGAAATTGTTCCTGCCATTCCTATTTCAACATCATCAGGATGTGCACCAAAACATAAAACATCTAGTTCGTCTAACATATAAGCTCACCTAACTATTCAATAATGTTCTCAAGTCCGTATACTAAAGTATTAATATTCATTACAGAATTAATTGATAGTTTTAATCCTGTCATAAAAGAAGTACGATTATATGAGTCATGTTTTATTGTAAGTGATTGGCCTGTCCCACCGAAAATTACTTCTTGGTGTGCAACTAATCCGTTTAATCTTACACTATGTATATTAATACCACTAATCTCAATGCCTCTAGCAGGACCGTTGTCAATTTTGATAGCAGCTCCTTCACCCCTAGATTCATTTATTAATTGAGCTGTTTTAAGTGCAGTACCAGATGGTGAATCCTTTTTTTGATCATGATGAAGTTCAATAATTTCTACATCTGGCATAAACTTTGCTGCCAATTGAGAAAATTTCATCATTAAAATTGCACCAATCGCAAAATTAGGGGCAATAATGCAGCCTGTTTCATTTTCCTCACATTGCTTACTAAGTGATTCAATATCTTCTGTTGAAAACCCAGTTGTACCAATAACACTTCTAATACCGTGCCTTATTGCACATAAAGTATTCGATCTACCTACTTCAGGATTTGTTAAATCTACAAAAACATCTGGTTTAACATTCCTAAAACATTCCTCGATATCGGTTGCAATAATAGTCTCTTTCATGTCATAACTATCTAATTGCGATAATAAATTAGGATCTATAATTCTATCTACAACAGCTAATAGCTTAAAATTCTTCTCACTAGCAATCATCTTCAATGCTTCTTGTCCCATTTTTCCTCTTGGTCCTGCTAATACTATATTTATCATTTCTCCACCTCATCGTTATCAATTTTTGTCCATCGATCTTTATCACGCGTTTGATACTTATTCATTACATATTTGTGTGAACTTTCTAAGTTAATATTTAGACTATTTGCCATGCACGTTAAGACAAATAAAATATCACCAAGCTCTTCTTCCAACGCCTTATCAGCTTCAGATAATTTTTTTGGTTTTTCACCATATCTATGATTAATTTCTCTAGATAGTTCCCCTAATTCTTCAGTAAATCTTGCGAGCATAACAAGTGGGGAAAAATAGCCTTCCTTATACTGAGAGATATAATCATCTACTTCCTTTTGCATTTCGTTTAAGGATAATGTCATTAGACTACCACCTTTATAAATTACTATAATTTACCTTAATAATACAATGCCGTATTTTAAACAAAATTGCAATGTTAGTGCGCATATTCTATAATTTACAGATGAGAAAAAAATTCTTATTAAGGTAGGTACATTATGTTCTTTGGTCTTAAGTTTTTAAATATATTTTTCATTTTAATTGGGGCTGCAATATTCTCTTTTGGAATTGTTAACTTTAATATTGCTAACAATTTAGCAGAAGGCGGAGTGACAGGTATAACTCTTATTTTATACTCCTTATTTAAAATAGATCCCTCTTATTCTAACATAATACTAAATATTCCATTATTTATTATTGGTTGGAAACTGCTTGGAAGAAATACATTAATTTATACGTTGATTGGCACATTTAGTGTATCGTTATTTCTTTGGATATTCCAGAGGATTACTATTGATATATATCTAAAGGATGATTTAACACTAGCTTCATTGTTTGCTGGTGCATTTATAGGTATGGGCCTTGGCATAATTTTTAAATTTGGTGGTACTACTGGAGGCGCTGATATTATTGCTAGATTAGCGCAGAAGTATGCAGGCGTTAGTATGGGAAAAACTATGTTTCTAATAGATGCGGGTGTAATTTTGCTATCGTTGTTAACATATTTAAATTATAAAGAGGCAATGTATACTTTAATAGCTGTTTTTGTAGGTGCTAGAGTAATTGATTTTATGCAAGAAGGAGCTTACGTTGCAAAAGGTGCATTAATCATTTCAGAATATAATGACGAAATCTCGCAAAAGATACACTTAGAAATGGAGCGAGGAGTTACTCTATTAAAGGGAACTGGAACTTATACAAAACTTGAAAGAAATGTTTTGTATTGTGTTGTTGAAAAATATGAGCTAGTAAAATTAAAATCTGTAATTACTTCTGTTGATCCTCACGCGTTTGTTGCTGTAACAGATGTACATGATGTTCTTGGCGAAGGATTTACGCTAGATGAAAATAAAAATCCGATAACCGCAAATTAAAAAACTGATACCATAATCGTAAAGACTGTAGACATTTCAGTCTTTTTTAAAATCCGTGCCCAAGGAAAGTGACCGCCGGAAGCGCAAATCAACAAAGAGTAATTTTAGTAGTTAAGCTTCTCGACTTATAACTATAAGCTTTTCACCTAGTAATCAAGAAAACTCGGCGATTGCCGAGCTTTTAGAGGACGGCAGAGCCGTAGTTGCACTTATGCGTTAGGAAAGTATAAACTACGCAGAAGTTATACTTTCCTTATAGCTAACAAAAAGCATCGAGTTCTCGATGCTTTAACTAATTAAAATATATTTAATCATCACTATTTCCGAAACCTGTAAACATTAAAACAAGTCTTACTAGTTCTGCAACCGCAACTAAAGTTGCAGCAACATAAGTTAATGCTGCAGCTTGCAGAACTTTCTTTGATGGCTTTACTTCCTCAGGTGTAATAATGTTGTAATTAGTTAACATAGCCATTGCTCTAGTAGAAGCATTGAATTCTACTGGTAAAGTAACAATTTGAAACAACACTCCAACTGCTAGAAGAGCAATACCAATTGCAAATAAACCAGTTGCTTGAGTAAATAATCCAATCATTATAAAAATCCAAGAGAGACTAGAACCAAAGTTAGCTACAGGAAATAATAAATGCCTGAAAGATAAAAATGCGTACTTTCTATCATGTTGAACTGCGTGACCTACTTCGTGAGCAGCAACGGCTGCACCTGCAAGTGATTTTCCATAGTAGTTATTAGTAGATAATCTAACAGTTCTTGTACGAGGATCGTAGTGGTCAGACAATGATCCAGGCGTTTCTTCAACTTTTACTTGATACAATCCTGAATTGTCTAATATCTTTCTAGCTACTTCATATCCTGTATAGCCATATTGACTCTCAATTTTTGAATATTTTGCATATGCGCCTTTAACTCTCATTTGTGCAAGTAGAGGGATTGCCATAATAATGACGATGTAAATTAAATACGAACCTAAACCCAAAATTATTACCTCCTAAATTTATATTATTCCTCTGAAGATTGTTTAACCTTATATTTATCTTCTTTTTCTCCTCTATATTTCCTCCAGCCAACATATGTAAGTGTAGATATAATTATACTGCCTGTGGTAAATAGTATCCATAAAAATGTTGGATCAGAATCATCTTTTTTAGCATTTTTAAATAAGATATCTAAGTCGTTCTGTAAGGAATATAGTTGAGTTTCATACATAGTATTAGTATCTTTTGATTTTCTATAAAAGTCAAGGTAATTGACTTTTGCATCAACACGTACTAAATCATCCTGGTCAACATCTACTAATAAACTTGCATATATATTTTCATATTTGTTTAAAAAATTGTTTAACGTTATATCATAATTAACTTCATCATTAGCTTCATATAAACTAATTAATTCTGAAACTGATTCTTCTAAGTGAGTTTCATATTGTAGCCATAAAGGATCATATTTCGAATATAGTGCATCACTTAATAAACGCACTTTTAATACTGAAGTATATAAATTATGATTTGATGTTATTGTATTAGTTTTTACGTCGTTAATCAAAATACTAAACAATCTTTTAGTATTATTGTCTATCTCGATAGATGATTTTGTCTGTGTCTCTATATCATCTAAAACTAAGAGCATCTTATCATTTTTTCCATTTTCGGCTAATGTTAGAGCTTCTTGTGATGCTACATCTATATTCTTCCAATTATATTCTTTTGGAGAGAAAAATTTAGAATCCAAAAAAGTAATTGATGCTAGGCATAGTGTAGTGAATAATATTATAAATTTCCTCATGTACTCGTCCCTCCTAAATATCATAATTAATATTATGAAAAGGTGGACAAGAGTAGAACAAAAGCGAAGTTTAAATAGTTATTTTATTACTTTTGTTAATTAAAAAGTAGCACATTAAAATCGTAAAAATTGAAAGCCAAAATGTAAAATAACCAATTAAATTTTGATAGTAACTTAACACTGAGTAACTTGGCATTACATCAAATATGTAATCTATTATTTCATTATGAACCAACATAAGTGCTGCTATATTAAAATGAAGTTTATTAATTTTATAAAACGGAATATAAAGTAATCCTTGGATTGCCATAGCTAAGTGAGATGCCATTAACATATATCCAGTCCAGTGTAGTGAACCCGTCTCAATCAGAACAAAAATATTCATTGCTACTGCCCATATTCCATATTTGAATAAAGTAAGCAAAGCTAAAGCTTCGAATAGCCCTGAATTCTTACCTAATAGAAAGAAAATAAGAACGATACAAAAGAAAAGGCTTGCAGTCGGGCTATCAGGAACAAAAATTACTAAGGGCCACTTTGTCGAAGATAGTTGATCACCATACCAAATGTAACCATAGATTGTGCCAAGTAAATTTATTATTAATAATATTAACAGAAATGACTTTTGCTTTAAAAAATAGTACAGCATATATCCTCCGATTAAAAAAAAGATTAAAAGGAGAGTTCACTCCTTTTAATCTATTTTAAACTAGAAATATAATCTGATAAAGTTTTTAATTCTTCATCTGTTCCTTTAAATAATCCTGGTGGCATTGCGCCTTTGCCCTCTTTTACTATTTTAGTAACCTCATCAGAAGATAGTCCTAAATTAATAAGGGTAGGTCCTGCTGCTCCACCGTTTAATTTATCACCGTGGCATGATGTACAAGCATAAGTAACTAAAAGTTTATATCCGTCTGCATTTACATCAATTTCTGGTGCGTCTTCTCCAGGAATATCAACAATTTTACCTTGATTTTTTGTTGCTTCCCAATCATGGTGTTCTACAGAATACCATGTTAAATAGAAAATAGAAGCAATTGCTAGTAGCATCATACCAGTTGCAATTGGCCTTTTTAACGGTCTTCGTTCTGGACCACGGTCGAGAAAAGGAGCTAAAAATAAAGCTCCAAATGCAATTCCTGGGATAACAAATGCTCCTATCGGTAAATACGGACCAGAAGCATATGGGAATTTTAGGAATTCATATAAAAATAGAAAATACCAATCTGGTAATGGAATGTACGCAGTGTCGTTTGGATCTGCAATTCTTTCAAGAGGCGCAGCATGTGTCGCTGATAAAACTAATAATGCAACTAAAAATACAGCTCCTACCATCCATTCTTTTAATAAGAAACTCGGATAAAAAGGTTCCGTTTTCCCAGCATATTGTGAAAAATCAGTTGGAATATTTTTATCAATATCTTGCGGAACTCGAGAGTCCCCTACATACTTTATATTTTTTCCCTTTTTCATACGAACCCTCCTACGTGTAAGGTTCACTTAAATTATAGTGGACCAGAAATTCCTTGCTTTCGTATCATATAAAAATGTAAAACTAATAATCCAATCAAAGCAGCTGGTAAGAAGAACACGTGTATCGCAAAAAATCTTGTAAGAGTTAATGCGCCGATTATTGTTGGATCTCCAGATAATAACGTCTTTAAGACTCCACCAATAAGTGGTGACTGCTCTGCTATTTGTAATCCTACTTTAGTTGCCATTACTGCTTTCATATCCCAAGGTAAAAGGTACCCCGTAAAACCAAAAGCTAACATGATAATAAAAAGGAGAACGCCTATAATCCAGTTTAATTCTCTAGGCTTTTTATATGCTCCTTGAAAATACACACGTAGCATATGTAAAAACATCATAACTAGAGCTAAACTTGCCCCCCAGTGATGCATTGCACGAACTATCTTACCAAAAGCAACCTCATTTTGAAGATAGTAAACAGATTTCCAAGCATTTTCAATATCAGGTACATAGTACAAAGTTAAAAACATACCTGATAGGAATTGAATTAAAATTATAAAGAAAGTTAAACCTCCAAAACAATATACGAATGCAGAAAAATGATGCGCTGGGTTAACATGTTCAGGAACTTCATGATCAGCTATATCTCTCCACATAGGTGTTACTTCTAAACGTTCATCTATCCAATCGTATAATTTCTTTAGCACTTATATCCCTCCTTAAGCTACTGGAATAATTTTCCCTAAGTATATCGTGCCATCCTTAACGTCTACTTCGAATCTATCTAGTGGAGCAATTGGAGGCGTGTTTGGAACATTAGTGCCGTCTTTCTCATAATAGCCATTATGACATGGGCAAAAATATTGATTTGGTTTATTTGGGTCTCCCGCCCAATTTACTACACATCCTAAATGTTTGCATTGAGGAGAGTGTGCAATAATTTTATCATTATCCTTATAAATCCACGCAGTATTTGTTTCTTCAGATTTATGCCAAGCATCCTGAACCGTTACTTTAAAGTCAAATCTCTTTGGTTCATTAGTCAAATCCTTTATGTCTCCCACTGGAATAAATCCGCTGTCTTCTTTAACTTTTAATACTGGATCAATTGCAGCTCTTATCATTGGAGTTAACATACCTGCAGCCATAAATCCACCTACACCCATCAATGTGTAATTTAAAAATTGTCTACGGGTAACCTTGTTATCGTTATCAGGCATTGAGCACCCCTCCTTAAGGTATTTAATTACACAATTAAACTATTATAATCTTAAAATACAATTATGGCTTGGTCAATGTAACAAAGTCATGATTGTGTGAACACTTTCTAACTGTTTTACTTGTCTGTAAAATACCCTTGCTCATGCAAGGGTACATGATAAGGGTATGTTTGTTATTTTCATAATTTTTTGAGCTTCTGTGTTAGTAATTTAAAAGCTATTTCATCGTTGTTATCTAAAGCTTCATCAATTTGCTTTAAAAGATTCTCCTTATGTGTTTTTCTCAAAATATGTTTAATAAAAGTTTCTGCTAAAATTTTATCCCGTTCATTAATTAATAAATGCTTTGGAATGAATGAATTTTCTTCAATAACTGCAACATATTTTGGATTTTGGAATGCTCCTTTAAAGATTAGTTGAACATAAATATCTTCGTCGCGATTTAATCTAATATCATGGAAAGCCTTTTCAGCATCGGTTGTCATTACATTTTGTTTGTAGAATCTAAACGGTACTTCATCAACACAATGTGTTGACATTATTACTGCTCTAGGGCAATATTGTGCCTGATCAACAAAATGTACATGTCTCATAATATTATCATGACTAAGTAAATAATTTAAAATCCAAACACATTCACGCCTTTTTAATTGATAATGGTTAAGAAACCACTTGATGAAATCCTTTTTTTCTGTTACTGATACAGAAATACTCATTTAAAACCCTCCCTTCGAACTGCGGTGCAATTCTAATTCAAGATGAGGTTTAGCTTATAATTCAATATCTTGGAGTAACTGATCAATTTCATAGTCAGACGGATCTAACACTTTAGCCTTTTTTAACATCTCATATGCTTTTGATCTTTGTCCTTCTTCAATTAAAAACATTGAGAATTCTTTTAAAAATTCAAATTCATCTTGTAAGAAATTATATGCTTTATCATAATAATTTAATGCCTTTTCAAACATTTCAAGTTTATTAAATGCATGAGCAGCGCTCCAGTAAAAATCTTGGATTTCATTTCCTTGCTCTAATTTATTCTCTATTAGTTCAATAATCTTTTCATAATCCTCTTCTAACTCATAAATTCTGATTAATAGGGACAAAGCTTCTAAGTGGTCTTCATCAAATTCAAGCCATTTAAGAATTTCCTTTTTAGCTTCTTTAATAAAATTGTTATTAATAAATACTTTGACTAGATTAGCCCTAATTCCTTCATTGTCAGGTATATTTATTAAACCATTTTGAAGTATATCTATAGCAGAAGTGACATCATTTAAAGCCAAATAGCACTGTGATATGTATATATAAACTTGAGGATCGTTATTATTAATTTCTAAACTCGAACGAAAATTGGTAATTGCATTTTCAAATCTATCTAATTCATAGAAGCAAATTCCTAAGTGAAACCAATATTTTTCATCTTTTTCCGTACTAGCCTTGACTAGTTCATATGATTCTTTTGCTAAGTTAGTTTCTCCAATATATAAGTAGCAATATGCCAGCTTTTTTAATAATTTGTCTTTTGACACTTCAAAGTCGAATTTTATTGCTTTATTATAAAAATCAATAGCTAAATTGAAGTCTCCAGTATAATTATAAAATTCTGCTACTGAATAAATAACTACTGGTTCATCTTTTGCAAGTTCATAAGCTTCTAGTAACTTTTGTTCTGCTACTTCATCGATGCCAATTGATTGATAATAATCAGCAAGTATTAATAAACTCGCAATATAGTCTTCACTACCTTTATCAATTTCTAGTAATAAGTTTAGTGCTTCTTCATCAAATCCTTCTTCAAAATAAATCTCTGATAAAATAATATTTATTGAGGTCTCTTCCTCATAAATATCATGTAAATATTCAAATACTCTTTTCGCATCAGTTATAAGACCTAAACTGTAATATAGATCCCCTATTTCATATTTAATATCATCTGTAGAATTTTTCTCTAAGATATTTAGCTCCCTAAGAGCCTCTTCTATGTTTCCATCTTCTATCATAGTGAGTATTTTATTAATTTCCTTCACATAGCACCTCTTAATTTATCTAATGAGTAAGTTTTTCTAAATGTTTAAAAAAATTAGGATAAGATACATTAATTGCATCAATATTCTTAATAGTAGTAGTTCCTTCTGCTATAAGTGATGCAACCACTAGCATCATCCCTATACGATGATCGCCGTTAGAATCAACAACATTCCCTTTTAGCTGTGTGGGACCTGTAATTACCATTCCGTCTGAAGTTGCCTCGATATTAGCCCCTAACAGCTTTAGTTGTGTAACCACAGTATCAATTCTATTAGTTTCTTTTACTTTTAATTCTTCAGCACCTTTAATAATTGTAGTTCCAATAGCTTGAGTTGCTGCTAGAGCTATGATTGGAATTTCATCAATAAGTCTAGGAATGATTGAACCATCTAATTCTGATGCAATTAAATTCCCCGACTCAACCACTATATCAGAAAAAGGTTCAAATGCCTCTTCAAAGACATTTTCATATGAGATTTTTGCACCCATGTTTTCTAAAACATCTATAATACCTGTTCGCGTAGGATTCATTCCAACCTTTAATAATTTGACTCTACTATCTTTCACAAGTGTTGCTGCGACCATAAAAAATGCAGCTGAGGAGATATCCCCTGGCACATAAACACTTTGGCCAACCAATTTGCTAGATTTCTTTACTAAAATCGAATTTTCTGTGATAGTAATATTTCCACCAAAAGCCTTTAACATTCTTTCAGTATGGTCTCTAGTTTTATACTCTTCCAATATTTCTGTATTTCCATTGGCTTGAATTCCAGCTAAAATAATTGCTGATTTAACTTGCGCACTTGCAATAGGCATCTCATAACGTATACCACTTAACTCAGTTCCTTCGATACTTATCGGTGTATTGTCACCATTATTTCTTCCAAGAATTCTTGCTCCCATCATTTTAAGAGGTGTAACTACCCTCTTCATGGGTCTTTTTTTTATTGAATCATCACCAGTAAAAACAGTATGAAAATTTTGTGCAGATAAAAGTCCAGACATTAACCTTAAAGTTGTACCTGAATTACCTACATCAAGAACTTCATGCGGTTCTAATAGGCTTGAAATACCTTTACCATTTATATGTATTTTATCATCAACTACATCAATCTTAACTCCTAACAATTTAAAGCAATAAATAGTACTTAAACAATCTTCACCTGTTAGAAAATTTTCAACTATTGTTTGTCCTTCCGCAATAGAGCCAAAAATAATAGATCGGTGTGAAATAGACTTGTCCCCTGGAATAGTTATTTCACCTTTTAAATTACTTGAAAGTTTTACTAGGTTAATATCTGTCATATATTCCCCACCTAAAAAGAAGTTTTAAATTTAATTAATTCAGCCACTATTTCATTTATATCAAAACTCGATAAAGTCATTTCACCTATTTTTGTTGGTAATGCAAACGTAATTTTATCGTTTGTATTTTTTTTGTCAATTAACATATAGCCAACTAATTTATTCACATCAAAATGTTGAAGTGTTATAGGGTAATTAAGTAACTTGAAATGGTTAATTAGTTCTACAATAGGAAGGTTATTACCTAATTTATTATTTGAAAGTTGAAATGCGAATAAAATACCTATAGCAACTGCCTCACCATGAGTAAGTTTTCCAAAATCACTTGATGCTTCTATCGCATGACCTAATGTATGTCCAAGATTCAAGTACGCTCGAATATTAGACTCCCTTTCATCATGCTCGACAATATACTTTTTAATACTTATGGCTTTAAACAAATACTCACTTATATTACTGTTGGTTAGCATATACTTTATATCTAAATTATTTTGCATTAAATACCAAAATAATTCGGAATCAGCTATTATCGCATGTTTAACTAGCTCAGCATAACCTGAGCGAATTTCTTGTTCGTCTAACGTATTTAAACTTGAAATATTGTAATACACGAGAGATGGTTGATGGAAACTACCAATAAGATTTTTTCCAAGTGGATGATTAATAGCAACTTTACCACCTACTGAACTGTCATGAGCTAATAAAGTTGTTGGTAGTTGAACAAATTTAATCCCCCTCATGTAGGTAGCAGCTACGAATCCAGCTAAGTCACCTACTACTCCACCGCCAAGTGCAATTACAGCCGATTCTCTATCTAATTTAAATTTTATTGCTTCAGTAATACAAGAGTTATACATATCTATACTCTTTGTTTTCTCTCCGGATGGTACTATATAGGTAGAAACTTGATATTGTTTCTCTAAAATGGATTGCACTTCTTCAAGATACAGTTTTCCAACATTACTATCAGTAATTACTAGGATTTTTTTTTTAGGACTTAATACGTTAATAAGATAATGCATTAATTTATCCCAGTCTTTCTGAATGACTACCTTATATGTATTTTGTTTAGTCGTAACTAAAATTTCATTCATCAAAACTTCACCACGTTATTTCTATAATTTTTAACATTTGTGATTAATTTATCAAATGAACTATTTTCGAAAGTATCTAAAATAATTTTTGCTATTTCAAACGCAACAACATTTTCTGCTATAACAGCAGCTGCTGGTACAGCACATGCATCTGACCTTTCCACAGTTGCTTGAAATTTCTCTTTTGTATTTATATCAATGCTATTTAACGGTTTATATAGTGTAGGAATTGGTTTCATTACACCTCGAACAACTATTGGCATTCCATTGGTCATTCCACCTTCAAACCCTCCTAGATTATTTGTAAGACGGAAGAAACCTTTTTCTTCAGACCATGAAATTTCGTCTTGAACTTCACTACCAGGAAGATTTGCACATTCAAAACCTAATCCAATCTCCACACCTTTAAAGGCATTAATACTCATAATTGCCGCTGCAAGTTTTCCATCTAATTTTTTATCGTAGTGTACATATGATCCTAAACCAGCAGGTACATTCTCAACTATTACTTCAACAGTCCCACCTAGAGTGTCACCATTTTTCTTTGCTTGATCTATTTTTTCTATCATCTCTTCTTCAGTTTTTTTATCAAAACAGCGAACAGGTGACTCCTCGCACTTCTTAACAAACTCATCAATAGAACTAAAATTATAATTATTTGGGGCAGTAACCCCACCGATGTTAATTACGTGAGAAGCAATTTTAATTTCTAGTTTTTCTAATAGTTGCTTTGCAATACTACCGACTGCCACTCTAATAGCAGTTTCTCTAGCAGATGATCTTTCAAGAACATTTCGTAAGTCCCTATGGTTGTATTTAATACCACCAACTAAATCAGCATGACCCGGTCTAGGCTTCGTTACTACTCTTTTCTCTTCAACTTCGTCATGGAGAGTTGGTGACATGATTTTGTACCAATTCTTAAAGTCTGCATTCTTAATTGCAAGGCAAATAGGTGACCCTAAAGTGAAGTTATTTCTAACGCCACTTAAAATTTCTGCAGTGTCAGTTTCAATTTTCATTCTACCACCACGGCCATAACCTTGTTGTCGTCTGAATAATTCATAATTAATTCTCTCAATACTGATTTCTAGGTTAGCAGGAACTCCTTCTAAAATTGCAGTTAACTGTGGTCCGTGCGACTCTCCAGAAGTTAAATATCTCATAGTATCACCTTTTTTCTAATTTTATTATTAAAAAACAAGCTAGTGCTAAGCGTAAAGGCCATGCACTAGCTGACATGTTATTTATTCTTTTTATAGAAAAATGACTCAATAGTAGAAAAATTGTAGCTACTAGGATTGAAAATTTGTTCTGTACTACCAACGAACAAAATCCCATCTTTTTTAAGCGACTTACTAAATTTATTATATATAGCATCCTTCGCTTCCTCGGTAAAATAAATTAATACATTCCTACAAATAATTAAGTCAAAATCATTTTCATATGGGTCAGCTAGTAAATTATGCTTCTTAAAGATTATTGTTCTCTTTATATCATCATTTAATTTATAGTAATTGTTATCCTTAGTAAAATATTTATTCTTCAGTTCGTTTGGCAACTCACCAATTGCTCTATCTGAATAAATTCCTGCTTTAGCTTTTCTAATTACATTTTCATCTATATCTGTAGCAATAATTTTAACTTTATCAAGTGGGAGATGCTTCGCGATTACCATAGCTAACGTGAATGGTTCTTCACCAGTTGAGCATGCAGCTGACCATATTTTAAGGTTTTTATTCTTTGAAATAAGTTCAGGTAAAATCTGTTTATCTAATACATCCCATCTTTTTGCATTTCTATAAAATTCAGAAACATTTATCGTCATTCTATCAAGGAATTCATAGAATAACTCCATATCATTATCAATTGCTCTAAAGTAGTCTTCAAAATTTGAGAATCCCCTTTTTTCATATAAAGAGATTAATCGTCTTTTCATTTGTGATTCTTTATAAAGGCCTAAATCAATTCCACTTTTATTTTTAATATTTTGAGTAAATAATTCATAATCAGTTTTCATTAATTATCCCCTTAAACCTAATGTCAATAGTACCTATGTTTTAATAATATTTAACTATTGTAAATTATTCAATATATATACTAAAAAGTTTTAAAAGAATATTCTAAAAATTTTTACAGGATAATATAAACTTGGCTTTGCCAAGTCCTTTAAAAAGGAAATATTTAACTATTACACGAAGCAGGAAACTGCAAGACTCCAGCGGGAACAGCACGAGCCGAAAATCCATTTTTGCAAGTTTTCTAAAAAACTTGCAAAAATTAGTTGAGGCCGTGCCCGCGGAAGCGAGCAGTTTCAGCGAGGGTAATTAATTAGAAATTTATACTTTTCTTTCAAGGGAAAGATTTATACTTCCTTTTACATAAAAAATACTAGCAAAAATTTGCTAGTATTTTAATTGATATTTATTATAAAGTCCACTCATTAATAACCTTACTATAATTTAAAACTTCTTCTTCTCTAAACCACAAAGAAATTTCTCTAGCAGCACTCTCTGGTGAATCTGAACCGTGAACAACATTTTTTCCTACTGTTGAAGCAAAGTCACCTCTAATTGAACCAGGTGTAGATTCTTTAGGGTTAGTAGCACCCATCATTAAACGAGATGTTGCGATCACATTTTCGCCTTCCCAAACCATTGCGAAAACAGGGCCTGAAGTAATAAAGCTAACTAACTCACCAAAAAAAGGTCTTTCTCTATGTTCAGCATAATGTTGCTCTGCCAATTGACTACTAACTAGCATTAACTTCGAGCCAACAAGTTGAAATCCTTTGTTTTCAAATCTAGAAACTATTTCACCAATTAAATTTCTTTGAACCCCATCGGGCTTAATCATAATAAAAGTACGTTCCATTGTAACCTCCAAAGTTTAAAATCCAATTTATTCCAAAGATATAGTATCATTATTTACTGTTCTTAGCAAATATTTTCAGAATAAATAAAAAAGTCCACTCTTATAATAATAGTGGACAAACTTATGTTTTTCTATTAGCTAATTTCATAGCAATTGTATTAAATGCCTCTTTAGCAGAGTTTGGAGGTAAAGACTCTAATTTATTTAAAGCTAATTGCAAATATCGGTCACTAATTTCTTGAGAATATTCTATAGCACCGCTTTTTTTGATTTCTACAAGAATTTCTTCTAAATCACCTTTGGACATGTCTGAATTAACTTTGCGTATTTTTTCACCAAGTACATTATCTCTTAATGCAAATAAAACAGGCAGCGTTACATTTCCTTGTAGTAAATCTCCTCCAGCTGGTTTTCCTAAAGTTTTTTCATCTGAAGTAAAATCTAATATATCATCAATAATTTGATAAGACATTCCTAAATAGTATCCAAAATACTTTAGATTTTGCTGTATTTTGGGATCGGCTTCAGAAACAATTCCACCTAATTCACAGCTTGTTGATATTAATATCGCAGTTTTCCTATTAATTCGCCTCAAATAGTTTCTAAAATTCTGATTAAAATTATACTTATCTCTAATTTGGTCAACTTCTCCTAGGCATAATTGTGTAATTGTATTAGATAATAATTGGTGGGCCTTTATATTATTAATGTTACACATTAACTTAAGTGCTTTTGCAAAAATAAAATCACCAGCATACATTGACATTGATGCCCCATGCTCAGCATATACTGTAGGACTATTCCGCCTAGTTAATGATTCGTCAATAACATCGTCATGAACAAGAGAGGCCATATGAATTAATTCTAAAGTGGCTGCTACATTTAGTATATTGTCATTTTTTGTTTTACCAAATTTCCCCGCAATAATTACTAATACAGGACGTATCCTTTTCCCTCCTGACTTCAAGAGTTTCAAGGAGGCGTTATGCAAAACTTTTTGCTTTGTCGTTAAAGATTTGCTTAGAATTGATTCTATTTTTGATATTTCTCTATTAACAGAAAATAAAATTGATTGTAATTTCATAAGATTCACCATTTATCTTACTTTTTTGGTTTGTAACCATAATGAGCGGCAGCTGAGCCTCCTGTAAATGGCTTATAATTAACCTTTTCAAGACCTGCTTCCTTAAACATATTTGCTAATTCTTTCATTCCTGGAAAAGTACTAGCTGATTCTTGAAGCCAAGAGTATTCTTTATAGCTTCTAGCAAATATCCTACCTAAAATAGGCATAATGTTCTTAAAATAGAACCAAAAGAAAAATTTAAAAAATGGATTAGTCGGTTGTGATGTTTCAAGACATACAACCATTCCACCTGGCTTTACAACTCTAGACATTTCTTTAAGAACTGTTAGATAATCTGGTACATTTCTTAATCCAAAGCCTATAGTAACAAAATCGAAAGTATTATCTTCAAATGGTAAATCCATTGCATTTCCATGAAAGAGTTCTACTTGTTTAAGATTTTGATCATTCACCTTTTTTTCAGCAATTGTTAGCATGTTTTTACTGAAATCAAGTCCTTTAACTATGCCAGTATTTCCAACAGCTTTAGCTAATGCAATTGACCAGTCTCCAGTTCCACAACAAACATCCAAAGCTGATTGACCTTGCTTTACATTCATTATTTTCATTGTTGCATTACGCCACTCAACATGTTTTTGGAAACTTATTATCGAATTCATTTTGTCGTAATTATCGTAAATTTTTTCAAAAACTTCATGCACTCGCTGTTCTTTAGACTGTGCCATTATTATATCCCTTCCATCTATGTAAAAATATTATTTAATTAATATACTTGAGTTTATCCAATTTTTTAGACTATCGTTTATAGTATTTTTATTTTTTTCATAAAAATTAATAAACTGCTTATTAATAAATGTTATTATGTCCATATTTAATAGCATTACTTCTTCTTGCAATCTAATTTTTAATAATCTTAATTTAAGTTTATCCATATCAACATTAGCTGATAAATTCATGGAGTTAATAACATGTTTAAAAACTGTCCATTCGACACTAATAATATCATCTAATATTTCATCTATCTTCTTGTACTTTTTGTTATTCATTGTTGCTTTTATTTCATTTTGCTCTTGAATTGCATTAGAAAGATTTTCAATAAGCTCGACGTCTTGAAGCTTAGAGAGTTTCAAATAATATAGCCCAGTATAATAAGCACCTGCTAGAATTGTTAGTTGTTTTTCTTCTAGACTTAGATGAGAATTTTCTATTTTATCATGGGTCTTTAACGATATGTAAGTAAGCATAATTGCTTCTATGTAATTACTTGTTGTTTCATTATCAAATCCCTTTTCATTTAACATAGAAACTAATATTTCAATAAGATCACTGTTATATGTGGGAATGTTAATTTTTTCAGATAGGTAAGGGTGCCATAAACTTTTATTTAATTTATCTTCTGTAAGAACTCTTATCTCAATTAAATCCATATTTTTCCACCTAGTCTCTTTTGTAAAACATAGATATTATAACATACTTTATAATAACCACTTTAATAATTAGTTTCTAATTAGTGACAATGCCTCAGATCTAACAATATTATCCTTAGCAAAAATGCCTCTTACTGCAGATGTTACTGTCTTACTTCCTGGTTTATTTACACCGCGCATAGACATACACATATGTTCAGCTTCTACAACAACTAATACTCCATACGGTTCGACAACTTCCATAATAGTATCTGCCACTGTAGATGTAATTCTTTCTTGAAGCTGAGGTCTTCTAGCGATTGTTTCAACAGTTCTAGCTAATTTACTTAACCCTGTTACCCTTCCATCTTTCGGAATATAAGCAACATGTGCCTTACCAAAAAAAGGTACTAGATGATGTTCACACATTGAAAAAAACGTAATGTCTTTAACAATTACTAGTTCTTCATGATCCTCACCAAAGATTTTAGTTAAATGCGCTTTATGATCTTCTCTAAGTCCTGCAAAGACTTCAGAATACATTTTAGCTACTCTTTTCGGTGTATCAATTAACCCTTCACGAGTTGGATCTTCACCTATAGCTTCTAGTATTTGCTTTACTGCATTTTCGATTTTATCTAAATCAATATTTTTCACAATTATCCTCCAACTATTTAAATCATATATTTAGTTTTAACCAAAAAGTAAATTAAATTATATTTTTATTATACCTGACCTAAAAAAAATAAGGTTCACAGTTTTATGTGAACCTTATCTTTTTATGTAGCATTACTTCACAGCATCTTTAAGTGCTTTTCCTGGTTTGAATGCAGGTACTTTGCTTGCTGCGATTTCAATCTCAGCTCCAGTTTGTGGATTGCGACCCTTACGAGCAGCACGCTCACGAACTTCGAAGTTACCAAAACCGATTAATTGAACTTTGTCACCATCTTTTAACGCGTTAAGAATTGCTTCAAAAACAGCATCAACAGCTTTACCAGCGTCTTTCTTAGAAAGTTGACCAGCTTCAGCTACAGAATTAATTAAATCTGTTTTATTCATGCCATTCACCTCCTCCCAAGGTAGGATTTAAGTGATGTTTTAATCGCTTATTAACATTAATTATCAGAAATGGTTAATTCTATACTTCATAAATGGAATATAGCACCAACTGACCCTATAATATATGATTATTATTGATATTTCAATATGTTTTATAGTAAATTCTTCCTTTTTTTCAAAAAAATTACATAAAATTACTTATTTGTAAAAAGTTTGTAGAAATTTATCTAATAATTTAATAAAACCTATAGATTTCAACACAAAAAACCTATCCAAGAATAAAGGATAGGTTTTAGTTAATTCTATAAAATTATTGCAATTAAGCCACCAGAGCCTTCATTAATAATTCTCTCCAGTGTTTCTTTTAGTTTATAGCGAGCATTTTCTGGCATTAAAGCTAGTTTTGCCTGAATACCCTCTCTTACAATCGAACTTAGAGATCTTCCAAAAATGTCAGAGCTCCAAATTGATAGAGGATCTTCTTCAAAATCTTGCATTAAGTATCTTACTAATTCTTCACTTTGTCTTTCAGTTCCAATAATTGGTTCAAATACTGACTCGACATCCACCTTAATCATATGGATAGATGGTGCTACTGCCTTTAATTTAACACCAAATCGACTACCGTGACGAATTATTTCTGGTTCATCTAATGACATATCGGCTAGCGATGGTGCAGCTATGCCATAACCAGTTTGCTTAACCATTCTTAAAGCGTCTGCAACTTGATCATATTCAGTTTTCGCATATACAAATTCTTGCATTAGCTGTAGAAGATGATCGCGGCCTCTTATTTCAACGCCAACAACTTCTTTAAGAATTTCATCATATAACTCATCTGGAGCGAACAGGTCAATTTCTGCAATCCCTTGACCCATATCAATTCCAGCTAAAGCAGCCCTTTGGATAAAATCATAATCCTCGAATTGTGAAACAACACGCTCTACGTCACGTAATCTCTTAATATCTTTTACAGTGTCCTTTACTGCATCTTGATAGTTTTGACGTAACCAGTGCTCTTCACGAAGTACCATAACCCAACTTGGAAGATTCACATTAACTTCTAATACTGGGAATTCGAATAACGCTTCACGAAGAATATTATAAACATCATTTTCTCTCATAGCTTCAACACTTAAAGCAAGAACTGGTATATCATACTTTTGGCATAATTCAGCTCTTAGTGCTTCAGTTTCAGGTGCATATGGTTGTGTGCTATTAATAATCATAATAAACGGTTTACCAACTTCTTTAAGCTCGTTTACTACTCTTTCCTCAGCTTCTTGGTAGTCTCTTCTAGGAATTTCTCCAAAAGACCCATCAGTAGTTATTACTACACCAAGAGTTGAGTGTTCTTGAATAACCTTTCTTGTTCCAATCTCTGCAGCTTCTTCAAAAGGAATTGGCTCCTCATACCAAGGTGTATTAATCATTCTTGGACCATTTTCATCTTCATAACCTTTAGCACCTGGTACTGCATAACCAACACAATCTACTAATCTTACATTTACTTCTAATCCCTCATCAACATGTAACTGTACTGCTTGGTTTGGTACAAATTTCGGCTCAGTTGTCATTATTGTTCTTCCTGCTGCACTTTGAGGAAGTTCATCTTGAGCACGAGCCTTGTCAGCGTTATTCGAAATATTTGGAATTACTACCAATTCCATAAAACGCTTAATAAAAGTTGATTTGCCTGTTCTAACTGCTCCTACGATACCTAGGTAAATGTCTCCCCCAGTTCTTTCCGCAATGTCTTTAAAAATATCTACCTTTTCCACTTCTTTCCCTCCCGACTCTATTGGGATAATTCTATTATTTTTAAAATTAGTAGTTCTATACTACAATCTATGATGTTGTCCATATAGAATATGACAACATCAGTAGAAAGTTTTTATTAATCATACGAATATGTTAATAATCTACTATGAATAAAAAAACTCTCCTAAAAAGAACTTATTCAGCCTCACAAAACTTATACCTAAAAAATAAAAAAAAAAACGAAGTGGGGGGCGAAACCCACTTCGTTTTATCACTAAGTATTCCCATACTTTGTTGCTCTTTCAGTTCATTATATGCCTTGTAATTTATTATGGGATAGATTTTTAATTTATTTTATTTATTGTTGAACATTTTACTTATTGTTGAAAAATCAATTGGCATATTGTTATTAATAACAGCCTGAACAATTTTATCCTCTTTTTCCTTTGTAACTGATTTACCAGTCATAGTAGATAATTGTCTAATTAATTGACGTACTACTTTATCATCTTTAAAGTTAGCATTTTTTACGGAATTTGCAATATTGAATATTGATTCCTTATTTAAGTTCGTATTCTTCTCAATCTTATCAAAAAAGTTATCGCTCATAGAACATACTCCTTTCAACTTTTCTCATACATCGTATGCAAAAATTGAAATTATGTGCTTTTGTCACGATAATTAAGGTTGATTTAAGAACTTATATAGACCCACTAACTCATTTTGTTTGTCTCTGGACATTAATTGATCAACTGCATCTTTCGCATCTGCATTATCAAATAATATTTGATATAGTACTGTAGTAATTGGCATTTCAACTCCGAGTTTTTGCGATAGTTCATAAGCTGCATTAGTAGTTCTAACGCCTTCTACAACCATTCCCATATTCTCTAAAACTTCATCTAAGTTCTTACCTTTACCTAGTAAATTTCCTGCTCTCCAATTTCTACTATGGACACTAGTACAAGTTACAATTAAATCTCCTAAGCCAGATAGCCCTGCAAAAGTTAATGGATTTGCACCTAGTTTAACTCCTAACCGGGTCATTTCCGCTAAACCTCTAGTCATTAAGGCTGCTTTAGCATTATCTCCATAATCTAAGCCATCAGTAATCCCTATAGCTAGAGCAATAATATTTTTTAATGCTCCGCCTAACTCTACTCCAATTACATCAGTATTAGTATATACCCTAAAATATGAATTGCAGAATAAGTCTTGGATTTCATTTGCTGCATCAATATTTAAACATGCAGCTGTAACTGTAGTTGGATGTCTTAAGCTAACTTCTTCAGCATGAGATGGTCCTGATAACACAACCAAGTCTCTAATTAAATTTTCAGGGATCTCTTCATAAATCATTTCAGAAATTCGCTTGGAAGTACTTGGTTCGATTCCTTTACTTACATGGATTAGAATAATTTCTTTATTTAAGTATTGTGGAAGTTGTTTACATACTTCTCTAACTGCTTTAGTTGGAACTGCAATAACGATATAATCAGCGTCTTCAAGTGCCTCAGATAAATCTAATGTGGCAAATATATTTTTAGGTAACAAAACACCCGGGAGATAGCGATTATTTACATTACTAGTATTAACAGTGTCCCTTACATCAATGTCTTTACCCCAAAGTGAAACGTTATGACCATTATCAGCTAATACGATTGCAAGAGCTGTACCCCAGCTGCCTGCACCAAGAATCGCAACTTTCTTCAAGATAATCACCTCATATTAATCTCGTGCACGTCCAATAATTTTTATTGGTGTACCGACAAAACCAAAAGCATCTCTTATTCGGTTTTCTAAGAATCTTTCATAAGAAAAATGTAGTAGTTCAGGGTCATTTACAAATACAACAAAAGTTGGAGGTTTTATAGCTACCTGTGTTGCATAATATATTTTTAATCTCTTCATTTTATGGGTCGGTGTTGGGTTAACTGCAACAGCATCCATAATTACATCATTTAAAATATTTGTTTGAACACGCATTTCATGGCTATCACATGCAGAAATAATATCAGGCAATAATGTATGTATTCTTCTCTTAGTTAGTGCAGATAAAAATACTATTGGGGCATAGTCTAAGAATTGAAATTCAACTCTTATTTTCTCCTCAAAACGTTTCATGGTTTTATCGTCTTTTTCTACTGCATCCCATTTGTTAACAACGATTACAATTGCTCGTCCAGCATCATGCGCGTAACTTGCAATGCGTTTATCGTATTCCCGTATTCCTTCTTCACCGTTGAGTACAAGTAAAACAACATCTGATCTATCAATAGCCTTCAATGCCCTCATTACACTATATTTCTCAGTTGATTCGTATACTTTACCCTTTTTCCTCATACCAGCAGTATCAATGATTACAAATTCACGATCTTCTCTCTTAAATGAAGTATCAATTGCATCTCTAGTAGTTCCCTCTATATCGCTAACAATTACTCTTTCTTCACCGAGAATTGCATTTACAAGTGATGACTTTCCAACATTTGGACGTCCTATCAAACAAAACTTAATAGCATTGTCTTCATGTTCATACTCAGATACTGGTGGGAAGTGTTTTACAACATCGTCAAGCAAATCCCCTAACCCTAACCCGTGTGCACCAGATATAGGAAATGGTTCTCCAACACCTAAAGAATAATATTCGTAAATATTATCACGCATATCTGGATTATCAACTTTATTAACGGCTAAAACTAAAGGTTTTTTTGATTTGAAAAGAATTTTTGCGACCTCCTCATCTGCGGCGGTAACTCCATCCCTTCCATTAGTCATTAGAATAATTACATCTGCTTCTTCAATTGCTAGTTCAGCTTGAAATCTCATTTGTACTAATAGAGGTTCATCACCTATTTCAATACCACCTGTATCAATAACATCAAATTTCCGATTTAGCCATTCACCTTCAGCATATATTCTATCTCTTGTAACTCCTGGTATATCTTCAACTATCGATATTCTTTCTCCAACAATACGATTGAAAATTGTAGACTTTCCAACATTAGGGCGTCCAACGATAGCAACTACTGGCTTCTTCATAATCTCACCCTTTCAAAATAATTAAACGAAAAACCCTTCTTAGACATTTAAGAAGGGGATTTATGCCAATAAGACCATTATCTATTTTATTATAATTTCTAATGTTTTACAATGATGTACATCCCCTCGTACAATTTATGTGCTACACCATCTAGAATTGCTTCTAATAATCCAGCTACTTGTTGTACTTCATTATCATCATTACAGTGAAACACTGAAGCTCCACCAGACACTTTTTCCTTCTTTGTTGTAACTATTGCTATAATAAATTTATTAATATCCATTAATTACCCTTCTTCCACCGCAATATTTGTAATCTCTTCTTAGAATCACGGTATGCGCTTTCTAAAGTAGGTACATTTCCAATTACCTGTAATGCTCTTTCAGTATCTTGTTCCCGTGGTAATATAAATATTGCTATTTCACCTGTTTCTAAATCTCTTTTTGCTAGAGGGGTTAAAGCTGGATTTCCAGAATCTTTATAAATTCCTAGGGCGGATGAACAGTCATGCAAAATTGCTTGGCGCTGTCCAAGGTTCGTTAAACATACTGATGCATTTAAGTTCTTAGGTTTTAAAATAAACCCTTTTCCCCATCTTTCTATATCTTCTTGTCTAGCATTCACCCCAACATTCATCATATAAACGTTCCCTACATATAAACCAGCATCGTCAAATCTAAGATCAATTGGTCTAATATCAGCAATATCTCTTATTTTTCTTCCTGACATTAAGAATGAGCTTAATACTATACATGCAATACCAGCTGCTAATGCTACCCACACATTAAATTTAAGATACGCTAGTGTAGTTAAAAACGATGTAACGATAACTAAATAATTTCTACCTTCAAATACAAGTGCGATTCCTTCGATATATGTTTTTCCCCTTGGTACTATTTCAAAACTATCAAGCTCGCTTAACGTATTTCTTTCCATATTTCTTACATCTCTAAATTGAGAAGCAGCTAATGTAAAAAAAGTTACAGCGGTATAATCTTGATCTATTATAGCTGGTGCGATAACTGATCCTAAACACGATGCTATAAATCCTAACGCAATATGGATTGTTTTACCGTGTAGATAACTTGGGTATTGTCTATAATCTGTTCTCATCATGTAAACCCTTGAAATTACACCGAATAAAATTCCAAATAAGACAGGATATAACATTCTATCCATTAACTTTCTCCTTCAAAAACAAATTTAAGTACAATTAATAATATTCCCGTAAAAAATTTATTTATTATCTTTATCATTGACGCAAATGGAAATTTTCCTTTAGATGCATTATTTCGTTTTTTTATTCGAAAAATAGTAATTGGAGGTGTTAAAACATGGGAAAAGACAGGCAAGAAAGTAAGCTTCATAAAGAGGGTAAAGTAGAAGCAGATCGTGATCAATCATTAAAATATGGCGGTTCAACTAAACTTGATACGCCTACAGATGCTAGAAAAAATAATAAAGGATAATCATTCATAACTCAAAAAGAAAGAAAGACTCGACAATTTTTTATCGAGTCTTTTTTAAATTATTTATTAAATTTTTTTAACTTATCTCCAATTAGTTCGCTTAAATTAAAACCTGCGTTTTCTGATTTTGCTTGATCTTGATATTTTTTCAAATCTTCAAGCTCAGCATCCTCTTCAATTTGTTTAATACTTAGAGATAATTTTTTCTTTTCCAAATCTATTTCTTGAATTTTAACTTTAACTTTATCACCGACAGACAAAACATCTTTTGGATTATTTAAGTGTTTTGAACTTATTTGGGATACATGTAACAGTCCTTCTACATGAGGTGCAACTTCAACAAAAGCTCCAAATGCCATAAGTCTTTTAACTTGTCCTTCGACAATTTGGCCAACTGAGAGTTTCTTTATCTCATTTTCCATTGGATTTTCTTGAGTGTCTTTGATAGATAAAGATATTTTATTATTTTCTTTATCAACGGAAATAACTTTTACTTTTACAGTATCTCCTACAGAAAGTACCTCTTCAACTTTATTAACTCTATTATAAGATAATTGAGATATATGTACTAATCCATCAACACTTCCGATGTTAACAAATGCCCCGAAATTAGTTATTCTAGCTACAGTTCCATCTAGTATCTCTCCAACTTTAATTTGGTTTAATGCATCACTTTTTGCTTTTGATGATTCATACTCCAAAACTGCTTTATAAGAAAGTACTAATTTTATTTTTTCACGATCTAATTCAATAATTTTAAGAGGTAAAACTTGTCCAACATATTCACTTAAGTCCTCAACAAACTTTGTAGATACCATTGATGCAGGAATAAAACCTCTTAATCCAACATCTACAACTAATCCACCTTTAACAACTTCTTTTACTTTACCCTCGATTAACTCTCCATTATTGTAAGCAGCCTCTAATGAACTCCACTTTTCTTCTAAATCAACCGCTTTTTTCGAAACAACAATATCATCTTCTTTAATAGACATTATTTTAAATTTAATTTTGTCATTTACACTTATTTCATCACTTACATTTTCAACGTGGAAGCTTGAGATTTCACTAATTGGTAATATAGCTTCTACTTTATAACCAAAGTCTACTAATGCTTGCTTATCTTCAATTTTTACGACAGTACCTTCAAATACACTTCCCACTGTAACTTGAATCTCTTCCATTTTAAGCTCTGTATTTTGATTCATATTTACTCCTCCAACTTTTTTCTTTTAATATTTATTTTAAATAATTATAACTAATTTAATATTACCATATGTATCAAAAGCTAAATTTTATCTTTTATTATATCCATTATAGCATTAACAACTTCTTCTAAGTTTTTTGATGTTGTATCAATTTCTATAGCGTCATTAGCCTTAATTAGTGGTGCGACTTCTCTAGTTGAATCAAGTTCATCCCTTTTTGCTATTTCTATTTTTAATTCTTCAAGATCTGAACTAAATCCTCTTTCTATATTTTCCTTATGGCGTCTTACAGCACGTTCTTCAACGCTTGCTATAAGAAAAATTTTAACTTCAGCATAAGGTAGGACATGAGTTCCAATATCCCTACCATCCATAACTACTCCGCCAGTTGAACCCAAATTTCTTTGTCTAATAAGCATATTATCTCTAACTTCTGGAATTGCAGCAATAATTGAAACTGATTTTGTTACATCATTGCCCCTAACTTTATCAGTTACATCAATACCATCAAGTATAACTCTTTGACCGACTTCACTATTCTTTAAATCTATTTCTGTGTTTTCTAGAATTTCTTTGATCAAACTATTATTATTTAAATCATGTTTCAATTCTAACACTTTTAGAGTGATAGCTCTGTACATAGCACCAGTGTCAATATATATGTATCCTAATTTTTTAGCTATTATCTTTGCAACAGTGCTTTTACCAGCAGCTGCTGGGCCGTCAATAGCTATACTTATTCTTTTAGACATAATGCCTCCTATTTTGAGTTGTAAATTAAATAAAGCAGGAAATATCCTGCTCATTTCATTTTATCATTTGTTTAAAGGTTTCTAAAGTATCTGATAAAGATGGTTTTACAACACCTTCATAATATACAACCTTATTAACGTATGGCATAATATTAAACTCTAATATCAATGCTTGAGCAATAATTAGAAGTAGCATATGGATTATACAAATTTTTATTAAAATTCGTTCGAGGAAGTTGAACATTTATATACCTCTTTATAAAATAAAATTTTATCAATCAATTCTATTTTAAACGAATTTTGGAATTAATATTCTATGAGATTATTCCACGTTTACGCATTTCAAGTTGTTTTTCAAAACAATAACGTATAATTAATTGTCTATCAACCTCACTAATATTTACGAATTCAACAGGTACTTTATCAGGTTCTTTATTAGTTCCTTCTAATACTCTAATAACTTTACCCTTAAGCAGTAAATATTTGTACCCTGACTCTAGAGGTAACACAAGATACATATCAATAATCATTGTAGGTAATAGTTTTTCTTTCTTTGGTAAAATTATTGCACATCCACCTGCACTGATATCAGAAGTTACAGTGTTAAATGCGATATTACGTTTATTACCAAAGATTATTGATACATCTAAGCTTGAATCTACTCGTACAAATTCTCTTCTTTGTAATCTTCTTAGATTTTTATGCCCAGGGTATGATATTTGTATCATAGGAATTTGTTGTCTTAACTTTGATATAATTTCAGTGGTAAATATATATACCGATTGATCCTTCCCAACAAAAACTGCAGAATATTCTTGTCCAATAACCACGATTTCAGTTTTTTTAGTTTTATCATTTACAGGAAAGTCTATATAAACTTTTTCGTCTATAATATCTACTACTTTTGAGCGGAGTTTTTTTGTATCTTGTTCATCTGTTGACTGTAAGATAATTGTGTCCCCTATATTTAACAAAAACATCTCCCCCTAAATTATGTAAAACATTAAATATCTCTTAATAATCATAAAATATTATCTCATGACTTTATTAAAAGTTAAAGAGATTTTGTTATACTATATTTAAACAAAAATTATTTGGAGGATATAGTGAAAAAGATTATTGTAATTCATACAGGTGGGACAATATCGATGGGAGAAAACTCTGAGACCGGTACTGTTTCACCTCAAAAGGATCACCCATTGAATGACTATTCAAATCTATATTTTAAAGATTACATGGTAGAAACAATTAATTTACTTTCATTACCGTCGCCACATATCACTTTAAAACACATGTTAAAAATTAAGGAAGTAATTGAACAGAAAAAACTAGAGGGCTTCAATGGTGCAGTCATTACTCACGGCACTGATACTCTTGAAGAGACTGCGTACTTCTTAGATTTAACAGTTGATACAAAGGAATTCCCTGTGGTTGTGACTGGAGCTATGAGATCTAGTAATGAGGTTGGAAGTGATGCACTATATAATTTGCTTTCATCAATTAGAGTGTCTTCATCAAAAGACGCAAGAGATAGAGGCGTCTTAGTAGTAATGAATGATGAAATTCATTCAGCAAAAGGAGTTACAAAAACTCACACAAGTAATATTGCAACTTTTCAAAGCCCTAGATTTGGTGCAATTGGTATTATTACAAAAAAAGAAATACTTTTTCATGGAATGAAACTTGCTTCTGAATGTTTTTCAATCACAGACATAAGCAAAAATGTTTTATTAATTAAAGCTTACGCTGACATGGATAATGGATTCTTTAGTTGTATTGTAAATAATAATTATGACGGAGTCGTAATTGAAGCATTAGGTCAGGGAAACTTACCGCCTAACTCACTCCCTTATATGAAGGAAATATTAGATAAAGGAATTCCAATTGTATTAGTGTCGAGATGTTTTAACGGAATTGTACAAGACCTCTATGATTATGAAGGAGGAGGAAAACAACTTAAAGAAATGGGAGTTATTTTTTCAAATGGACTATCTGGCCACAAAGCCCGTTTAAAGCTACTTGTATTGTTAGAACAAGGTTTAAATTATAAATTATTAGAAGAACAATTCAAAAGAAATTATTAGTTTAACAAGTTTTTCTTATACAAATCAAATAAAGAAAACTCGGCGATTGCCGAGCCTATAAGGCGACGGCAGAGCCTATAAGGCGACGGCAGAGCCGTAGTTGCACTTATGCGTTAGGAAAGTATGAACTAGTTAAAGTTTATACTTTCCTATTAGCTCAATAAAAAATAGGCAACTATTAAGTTATAGTCGCCTGTTTTTTATTATATCCAACCCCTAAAACGACTAGCTTCAGCCATTTTTCTAACCCCAACCATATATGCTGCTAATCGCATGTCAATCTTTCTATTGTAAGAAGTTTCATAAATATTGTTAAAAGATTTAACCATTACCTTCTCTAACTTTTCTTCTACTTCTTCTTCGGTCCAATAATAACCTTGATTATTTTGAACCCATTCAAAATAAGAAACAGTTACTCCACCAGAGCTTGCCAATACATCTGGAACTAATAAAATACCTCTTTCGGTAAGTATTTTTGTTGCCTCAAGTGTTGTTGGACCGTTTGCTGCTTCAACAACAATACTTGCCTTAATATTGTTTGCATTACTAGCAGTTATTTGATTCTCTATAGCTGCTGGTACTAAGATATCACATTCTAATTCCAATAATTCTTTGTTAGAAATTGTATTCTTAAATAGCTTTGTAACTGTTCCAAAGCTATCCCTTCTATCTAATAAGTAATCTATATCTAAGCCATCAGGGTTATACAACGCCCCATATGCATCAGAAATTGCAGTAACTTTTGCCCCTGCGTCATGCATAAATTTAGCAAGAAAACTCCCTGCATTACCGAAACCTTGAACGACTACACGTGCCCCTTCAAGATTTATACCACGTTTTTTAGCAGCTTCTCTTATGCAAATTGTAACTCCTTTAGCAGTTGCAGTTTCACGGCCGTGTGAACCACCTAAAACTAACGGTTTTCCTGTTATAAATCCAGGAGAGTTAAATTCATCTATTCTACTATATTCATCCATCATCCATGCCATTATTTGAGAGTTAGTAAATACATCAGGAGCCGGTATATCTTTAGTAGGACCTACGAACTGACTTATTGCTCTTACATATCCTCTACTTAATCTCTCTAATTCTCTAAAAGACATTTCTCGTGGGTCACAAACAATTCCACCTTTTCCACCACCATAAGGTAAATCAACGATTCCACATTTTAAACTCATCCAGATTGATAAAGCCTTTACCTCATTCTCCGTTACACTAGGATGAAATCTTATACCACCTTTTGTTGGACCTACTGCGTCATTGTGTTGAGCCCGATAGCCTGTAAAAATTTTTACTTTTCCATCGTCCATTCTAATTGGTATTTTTACAGTGAGCATCCGTAATGGCTCTTTTAAAAGGTCATACATTTCTTCAGGATAGCCTAATTTTTGTAATGCATCTTTTATAACTACTTGGGTGGAAGTTAAAACATCGTGCTTTTCTTGATTATTCTCATTATCCACATTCTGATGATCCGTAGACATCAATAAACCCCCTAGATATAATTACAATCTCAAACCAATAATATACAATAGAGCAAAAAATTTGCAAGGAAAAGCACTTGTTTATTTAAATTAATCTATGTTTATTATATAAAAGTATTTGAAACAATATTTGCCTACTTAAATAATTTATTTTATTATAAAAAGCATACGCTGGGAGGGTAATAATTTTATGAAAGTATTTTTTTCATTTGCACATCCGGACGATGAGACATTTACGGTTGGAGGACTTATAAACAAACTGTACTCAAAAAACAAGTGCGAAATTATATTATATTGTGCAACACTAGGAGATGCTGGAAAGTGTGGAGAACCTCCAGTATGTACTAAAGAACAATTATCTGAAGTTAGAAATAAAGAATTAATCGAGGCCGCAAAAGTACTTGGAGTTAATAAAGTTATAACAGGAAGCTTTCTAGATGGTAAATTACCCGAATCAAAAAATGATTTGAAAAAAGAACTAGAAAATATCCTACAAGAACATAAACCGGAAATCGTAATTACTTTTCCATCCCATGGCATTTCTGGTCACAAAGATCATATTGCCATTCATGAAGTAACAACAGAAATAGCTAGTAGAAGTGAGTTTAGTTTTATAAAAAAATTATATTATTCAACATATCCAGAAGAAATAAAAGGTCCAAGAGCATATTTAGAAAAAATGACAGAAATAGATATTGTTGTTGATTTAAGTATTGAAAACTCCGAAACTGTAAAAAAAGCTTTACTCTGTCATCGAACTCAAAACCAATCCGTTAATAGGGTTTTTAAAAATTTATTAAATCAAGTTCCTTTTAAGAAGTTTACAAATAAGGAATACTTAGTAAAAGCTCTAGATAGAGACCATACAATCGATATTAAAAACCTATATTAATCATGACAACCGGTCTATCCGGTGCAATAAAATGCCAATAGCTTTAATTATTAGCTATTGGCATTTTGATTAATAATGTTATTTTGATTAAGTTTTCTAATTCTGTAGCAATTTTTTGAAGTCTCTCCTAGCTTCTCTAGTAAAGTATAGTTTGCATATGCACCAACTGCGGCACCTATCCCTGGAACAAGCTGTAGCATTTTTATAAGATCAATTGAGTCACGGTATTCTTTTTGAAACGTATCCCAATCAATTGACCTTTCAGCTTCAGTTAATATATCCCAACTATTTATTTTTTTAAAAAGAGAAACTTTAGTTTCTGAACTGGAGTAAGTAAGAAGAAAAATATGGAGTAAAAATTGTCTTTCTTTTAAATTATTTACATCATAACCATAAATAATAGCAATATCATACATAAATTTTAATTTAAGTCCTAGTAGAAGAGGAAAATCTGCAAGGCCAATTAAGAGTCCTGCAGCACCAGTCCCTGCACCTTCAGCAACAGCAATTTTTTTGTAGTATGATAACTTCTCATCTAGTAGTTTATCAGATTGTTCAAGTGTTCGGTTTGGATCCAGTTTTTCATTTGAGATATATTTTGATCCAGATAGACATGCTCCACAAAAATTTTTTATAATTCCAGAAATTTTAGCATGATATTCCTCAGGAATTTTATTGTTAATTTTATTTTGTATCTGTTTCGCCGATCTAGAAAACAAACTATTCTTTTTGTGAATTTTGCTTTTCCAAACTTCTATTTCATTTGAGATTTGAAAGATATAATTATTGCTCATTTTATTAACTCTTCTTGAAATATTTTATAATATTATTTATCGCTTGTTCATTAAACAACACTTTTCCATATTCTTGTATCCTATGAATTGTTCTTACAGAAGGGTTTCCGTATTCAGACAATATTGAAATTAATACATCGATATCAACAGTTTCTATATTTATAGGATCGATATATAAATAATATAGACTATCATACATATAAAGTTTCGCTGGAATATTACCAAAATCACATACCCTATAAGCCATATCTATAACGTCTTCTAAAGAATATATTTCAAAAAGAACTTCATGTACTTCATCTAATGTTACTTGCATTTCAACAAAGTCATCATCATCATCATCATCATAATCTTCTTCTAAGTTATTAATTATTTTTTCTTTGGTAACTATTACTACCATGCCTTGTGCTTGGAGTGAATATATTTCAACAGCCAATTTACCATCCATTTCAAAGCCCAATTCATCACTTGCCTCTTTCATCATATCTTGGAAAAGCTGTTGTACTTTAGGGGCGTTGTGCCATAGGTCATCCTTTGTCAAACCACGATCTATTAAATCATCGAAAGTTAAAAATACTTTGAATTTATTTGGATTTAATCGTTCAAGTCTCATTACCACCCCTCCTAATCTACGGTATAATGTCATTTTATGATGAGGATACTAATCTTGTTATTTGTCCCTAATCATTTATTTCATCTGTATCAAAATATTATACAATTATAGTATAGATATATCAATTAATGTATATTGATGATAAAGAAAACTTGGCGATTGCCGAGCTTTTAAAACGACGGCAGAGCCGTAGCTGCTCTTATGCGTTAGGAAAGTATGAACTACGCAGAAGTTTATACTTTTCGGTTATAGCAAAAAAAACCGCCAATGGCGGTGTGAAGATGTTAATCTTAATCTTCGTATATGCTTAAAATTCTAAAACCTTCATTTTCTAACTTCTTAATAAATTGCTTTATATTAGCTGCCTTTTCAACCTTCAATACGATTCTTCTAACTAGTTTATCAGTTTCATCAAAAGTTGTAATCGAAATAATATTCTCATGAAAATTCTTAGTTACCTCTGCAAGTTTAGCGATACGTCCTTCTGCTTCAACAGAAGTAAACGCAATCCTTACCCCTGGCTTATTCATTCCGAATACACTTCTGAACTGTTCGAGGACATCAAACCTCGTTACAACACCAGTAAAAGTACCATCGTCTTCAACTACAGCAACTGCTGGAAAATCCTTTAATACTACTAATGTTTTTTCAAAAACTTCATCACCATTTAAAAAAATATCCTTATATGCCGCAATTTCTGAAACTTCTACACTATTTAAAATTTGTTCCTTAGGTAAGGCATCATTTTCAAATAAGTATTTATAAATACGATAACGAGTAACTATGCCATCATACTTATCTTCATTAATTACTGGAAGACTATCCAAATCTAATTCCTCTAATATTTTTAAAGCTTCTCCAATTTTTTGATCAGATACTAAATAATGACTTTTATTTTTTGGAATCATAATGCTATTTACAAACATTGTTACTCCTCCATTTTCTTTAGTTTATTTTTTATACTTTATGTATCTAAAAAGTTATTTTGAACTTCTTACAGGTAATGGAATTTTAAGGATCTGACCTTCCTTTATTACTTCATCTTTAAGTCCATTCCATTTCATAATTGTTTTAATTCCGTTACTATTACCAAAGTACTTTTTAGAAATACTGTATAATGTATCTTTACTACTAACTTTATGCGTTACTATTTCATAGTTTATATTCTTCGTTTCATTATTAGGTTTATTTGGCAATTCAACTTTTGCAGGTTCCACAGTTGGATGAGTGGTCTCGTCTACTGGGTCATTATCCTCTTTATTTATATCTTTAATAACTGTTTTAACTTTATCCTTTTGTAAATCTTTTTCACTACTAGATTTATCAAACTCTATTTCTTCTGTGTTATTACTATTTTTATTTTCAGTATCGTTATTTGCTTTCGGATAAAAACTGTATGCAACAATACTTATTAAGATAATTATAAAAAATATTGCCAGTAGCTTAATTATTGGAAACTTGAACTTTAACTTTACTTTTTTATCAGAAGATGAATGTGTTGATCTTCTAGGAGGAAGCTTTAATATATCTATTTCTGGTTTAGAAGAGCTATGTTTAATCATTTTACGTCTTAACTCTTCGGCTTGATCTATTTTTTCGTGTTCACTCACCCAGCTACCTCCTCTAGTATTGTTCCTTATATTCTCTTGCTAAAATCATACCTAATATAAAATCCACAAGAAAATGCGCAATAATTGTTGTCCATAAAGAATCTGTAAACTCAAATATCCAACCAAATACAAAACTTATTAATACTACAAAAAATAATAAAATTGGTTTATTTAAGTATCGAAAATGTATTAATGCAAAAATACTGCTTGACCATATTAGGCCAAATGTAGTTTGCAAAATACCCCTAAACAATAATTCCTCAGAAACGCTTACAATAGCTGCTATAAGGAAAACTTCAAATAACGTTCTATTTGAAAATATTTTTTCGTTTATCCCACCATCGTCTAGCCATTCTTTTGGAAATAGTCTTGATACAGCCAATTCTAATAAAATTATCAAGAGACCTATACCAACACCAAATGTTAGAGCATTATACATATCAAATTTAAAAAGTGATTTTAAATAACTAATGTCTAATTCGAAAATTATTATAAATACTGCTGATAAAATAAACAAAAGTAATTGTGTTAAGTATAAATTCTTAAGCAAATCTTCTGAACTTATAGTATCAATATTATTATTCATAGTGCACCACCAATATTTTATTATATCTATAATTATAGTTAAGTGGTACTTTTTAGAATTGGTTAAAACAACCTAAGCGTTAATTCTTCTTCCCAGTTAAGGTTATTTAAATTATTATTTATATCGATATTTTCGAAATAGTCCTCTAATATACTGCCACAATTATCACAGCAATGTTGTTGTTTGATCAATAGCTGTTCATCGAAAGCTTCAAGGACTTTAGCTCTTCGACATTGTTGGGTTGAAATATAACTAAACATTTGGTTTATTTTATTTTCTTTATATTTTATCCTCGTCTTAATCTTATTGTAAATTGCATCGGCCATAAAATCGATATCTTTTTCATCTAAATTGACAAAATTTTCTTTTTCGATTTCTAAGTAGTAGCTTATTACTCTAACATGCACTTCAGATATATTTTGAGTGCTTTGTTCATTTAATAAGTTATTGATTATTACTTTAATTTCCTCTCTACTTGGAAACTCATTTTTCAAAATTTTATAAGGTAAATTGAAATCATTTGGTTGAGTAAGTGTTATTGCGAAACTTAGGTTTCCATCCCTACCCGCCCTACCAATTTCTTGTACATATGATTCAATTTGACTTGGGATGTGATAGTGTATTACAAGTCTAACATTTTCTTTATTAATCCCCATCCCAAAAGCACTTGTACAACACATAACTCTAATTTGACTATTCATGAACTGCTGCTGAATTAGAATTCTAGTTTCAGTATCCAGTCCCCCGTGGTAATAAGCACATTTAATAATATTATTATCTCTTAGATATTCGTATAAATTTTTTGTTGTATCTCTACTCATACAGTATATTAAAATTGGGCCATTTGTTTTACTAACTATTTGTAGCAATCTTTCATTTTTCTCAACAGTTGTATTAAATGTTTCATTAAAAAGTAAAATGTTTTTCCTATTCACGGTTTGAATAATTGTTTCATACTCCATAAGCTCTAGTTTACTAATTATGTCATTCATTACATTATTATTTGCAGTGGCAGTTAGGGCTAGGACTGGAGGATATTTAAGTACTTTTATAACTGGACCTAATTTCAAATAATCTGTTCTAAAATCATGTCCCCATTGAGAAATACAATGTGCTTCATCTATTGCTACTAATGCAATTTTTGTTGATTTAAGTTTCTCTATCAAATAATTAGATTGTAGTACTTCTGGTGAGACATATAAAAATTTAATATTTTGTAGGTTTTCAAGTATTTTTCTTTTTTCAGATTCGGTTCTAAAACTATTAAAGGCGGCAACTCTTTTCTCACCTTTAACTACAAGTTGTTGAACTTGATCTTCCATTAATGAAAGTAACGGTGAAACTATTAATACTAGTCCTTCAATCATGTACCCTGGTAGTAGAAAACATACAGATTTACCTGTTCCTGTTGGTAATTGTGTTACCACATTTTTTTTGCTTAAGATTGCCTTTATTACATCTTCTTGCCCTTCCCTAAAAATTTCATAGCCGAAATATTTATACAATTGATCTTTTAATTCCATGTACTTTCTTCCTTCCTAGCCAATACTAATCTAATTTGAAAGTATGAAATTTCATCTGGAAGGTTTTTCTTAATTTCCCGTAGTTTTAAAGAATTTGCATTTTTTATTGCTACAGAGATTTTGTGGGAAGTATTTCTATCAATAAATTTATCTATATCAAAGTCTTTATCTTGATGTACAATCTCTACAATATGATCTTCAATTGTATTTGTTTTCAACTTTCTGACTTTAGATATCATATCAATTCCAAAACCTTTACATAACATTGCTTTCGTCTCACAACTACTTTTTGATAATTTTTGAATACTAAGATCCTTAAGCAATAAGTTTAATACTGGAAATGAATCCTTATGAGTACTACAACTATCCATTATGTGATGAAGTACCGACATAAAAATTAAATAGACCTCAATTTCTTCTTTTTTTAAATCGCTAGCGATCTGATATAATGATTCTCCGTATACTTTTGATCCGGTTAATTTTTTCACAAAAATTATATTGTAACTGTCTGGTAAGTCATTTAAAGATGTCTTAATTTCATTATAAAGATAATTAGAAATGTCACTTTTATTATTAAAGTAAGTTAAAAATTTTTTTATGAATTTTTGAGTTGGTTTGTCATTACAAACTGGATAATATTGATTTACTCCGTTAAAGTAGTTTGAACTAACTTGAATTAGTAAATTTAACCTTCTCCAGAATATTATTGCATTCTCATTTGATAATTTATTTGTTAGTAACTTATACCATAGTTCATCTTCAATTAAATTATTATTAAAGTTACAATTATTTAAGATAATAAAATTATCATCTATTCTAAAAATATTGTTCTTCTCGAGTGTTTTGTATGTCTTTTCTATCAATTCAATGTAATTACTCGGAAAAAGTGAATAAAATTGTTGAATACCATAAACATTAGAATCTTGAATGGATTGTGCTGATTTTTTACCTTTAAGAATATGTATTAAACCCGAAATTGTTCTTTCACTATTTATTTTTTTTGCCAAATAAATACATAATCTCTCTACTAATGTCACTACACTCACCTCTTACTATATTCTATCATTATTGTTTAAGACAGATTATTATATTTTCCGATAAAAATATACAAATGAATAATAAATATTTGTCGCGCTTAAATGTTGAAAAGTTTAGGTTAAAATAATAAAATAGTAACGTAGTCTAAAACCTAACTATTAGGGACATTAATTTAGAATTTTATAAATGGGAGGTAAACCAATGGCTAAATACACTATCGTTGACAAAGATACTTGTATCGCATGTGGAGCATGTGGTGCTGCTGCACCAGATCTTTACGATTATGATGATGAGGGAATTGCTTTCGTAACTCTTGATGATAATCAAGGTACAGTTGAAGTACCTGAAGTACTTCATGATGATATGATGGATGCAAAAGAAGGATGTCCAACAGATTCAATCAAAGTTTCTGAAGAGTCTTTTGATGGAGATGCTTTAAAGTTCGAATAGTATAAAAAGCTGTCCCAAAGGTCGATGAATATTGACCTTATGGGGCAGCTTTTCTATTTGCACTCATAAATACACCCCGAGGTGTCCTTACCAAAAGTATTTTTAATTATGTTTACTTTTCAATTTGTAATTCGATCCACTTTTTTAACTTACTATAAATTGCAACAAAAACAATAGAAACTAGAATACCTTTTATTAAGTTAAATGGCATTATTGCTTTAACTAATAAATCAATAAGTTCTTTAGAATTCTGTGTTGGATAGTTCAAAAAATATGTATACATTGGAAGGAATACTAAATAGTTTAAAACCATCATTAAAACAGTCATTGTTAATGTTCCTAGAGCTAGTCCAAATATTAAGCTTTTAATAGATCTATTTCTATTAAATATATATGTAACAGGTAGAACAAATAAAATTCCTGCAGCAAAATTTGCTAAATGCCCTACTGGAAAACCAGTAAATTCACCTCTAAACATATAATCTAGTATGTTTTTTAAAAGCTCAACAAGTATACCTCCTAAAGGACCAAAAATAAATGCAGCTATAAGGACAGGTATTTCACTGAAATCTACTTTTAAGTATGGCGATGACGGTAAAATAGAAAAGCTAAACAGCATAAGAATATATGCTATTGCACTTAACATTGATAATTGGACTAACTTTTTTGTTTTCTTGTTTCTATTCATTTGTTCTCCCCTAGCGCGATCTTGATGATTTATTAAAGAGATTTTTGCATATAAAAATCCCATGTAAAATAACATGGGATAAAACTACATGGCAAATCAGAGTGCATCTCTACTAACCTTCTCCCATCCAGACTATACTGTCGGCTCTGGAATCACACCAGATCAGCCTTAGCAGGCTCACGGGCTAAATAAAATAAATTTATTATTACCGCCGGTAGGGATTCTCACCCTGCCCCGAAGATCGCTATTTTTTTATTATTATACTAGAGAAGCTTAATTTTGGAAACAAAAAATGTAATTATTGATTTAGTGTAGTATTTTCATTTTCTCTGCCGTACAATACTAGCGCTTGACCTATCTTAATTAAGTCACTATTAAGACCATTCCAGGTCTTTATTTCATCAATAGTGACGTTATATCTTTTGCTTATAGACCAAAGGGTATCATCTTTTAATACACTATAATTAATCTCGTTTTTTGTTAAATTATCATCAGATTCGTTATTAGAATTTTTTACAACTTCAATAGTTTTTTCATTATTACTAACCAGTAAAAGTGGATCTATTGCATTTGTTTTATCAATATTCCATTCACCTTTATGTACTTCAAAATGTAAATGAGCACCGTAAGACCTACCTGTATTACCAACACTACCAATTATCTTACCTCTATTTACACTTTCTCCTTCACTTACAAGTCTATTATTAAGATGGGCGTAAATAGTTTCATATCCATCTTCACCTCTAATAAAAATAACATTCCCATATGTTGACGAATAGTATGATTTTATGACTTTTCCGTTATGTACAGCTGAAACTGGTGTACCTTCACCAGCAGCAATATCTATACCATAATGTTTACCATCTCTCGTACCAAAAGCATCAGAAAGGTCACCTTGAGTTGGCCATAACCAACCCTCATTTGTATTATCTTCCGCATTAACTACCGATCCACCTACAAATAATAAAGCTATAGACATAGCTATTAAAACCGCAATTGACAATCTTTTTATATAATCAAACATTTTTCCACCCCTAATTTATATTACTTTACTATTCTATATAGGGTGGACTAGTTCTATTCTTTTTTTAATATTACATTTTAATAACATTCTCATTAAAGAATTGAATTTCAATATTTTCCTTTTTGTTAATAGACCATGCTAATACAAAAAAATAATCTGATAGTCTGTTTAAATATGGTTGGATTACCGGATTTATTTTAGAAATATTAGAAAGTGACACTACTACTCTTTCTGCATTTCTAATTAATGACCTAATAACATGAAGTTGTGCTGCAATTTTCGTACCACCAGGTAAAATAAATTTTTCAGGAAGTGGGTATTTTTCAGATATTTGATCTATTTCTTGCTCTAAGATTGATATATCTTTCATCTGGATTCTATGTTTATTGCAATTAATATCTGCAAGATCAGCACCTACTAAAAAGAGTTCATTTTGAATTTCCAACAACTTATTATAGAACTTATTATTATTCATATCCGAAATTACTAGACCGAGGTTACAATTTATTTCATCTATTATTCCGATTGCATCAATTCTTACGTCATCTTTCCTAACTATACCTCCGATTACTGAGGTGATTCCTTTATCGCCATTTTTTGTATATATTTTCATATAACCTCCAAATATAAAACGTATTTTAGACTAGCTTTATCATATTAAAGAAACTCGGCGACTGCCGAGCGTTAAAGGCGACGCAGAGACGTAGTTGCACTTATGCGTTAGTAAAGTGTAAACTAGCCAAAAGTTTATAGTTTACTATTAGCCTAAAAAACCCATCTTTCATAGATGGGTTAGTTTATATTACTTTTTGGTAGATACACTGTAAAGATTGTACCTTTATTTAAAACACTATCTACTGTAATTCTACCCTTATGGGCAATAATTATGTTTTTAACAATCGATAAACCTAAGCCAGTGCCAGATCGGCCTCTTGTTCTTGCTTTATCAGCTTTATAAAACCTCTCGAATACGAATGGTAGGTCTTCCTGTGGTATTCCTGAACCCGTATCTCTAATTTCAAAAATGATTCCCGTTTCGTTATCTATTACACTTAATATAACTTCACCATTTTCAGGAGTATGCCTTATAGCGTTATCAATTAAATTTGTTAAGACTTGTTCGATTCTATCTGGATCAAATACAAAGTTATTTAATGAATTGCTAAATTCCAAGTTAAGATTAATCTTTTTATCATTAGCAAGACCCTGAAACTTTCTTATTACCTTTTCAAAGAAAGGCTTCAAGCTAACCTCAATTTTTTCAAGTTCAATATTGCCAGATTCCATTCTAGCTAAATCTAAAAGTTCACTTACTAAACGACCCATTCGCAATGTTTCATCATAAATTATTTGAGCAAGTTCTTTTTTCTCTTCCTCAGAACCAGCTATATCATCAATAATTGCCTCACTATAGCCTTGTAACATTGCAATAGGTGTTCTAAGTTCGTGAGATACGTTTGCTATAAAATCTTTACGTAATTTTTCTAACTTTCTTTCTTCAGTCATATCACGTATTAATGCAACCACACCTCTAACATCAGTTTGACTATAAAGTGGTGACATTATCATAACCCAGTTATATCCCTGAAAAGAGACTTCGATTGTTTTCTCTTTTGCTTCAGATATCACAGAATTAAATAGAGTCAAAACCTCATCTGGAAGTTCTTTGTCATCATCTACATCATGGCCATACTCATAATACCAAAGTTGCATAAATTTCTCTGCAGGGCTATTAAGGGCAGTAATTTCACCCTCTTTAGAAATAGTCAAAACACCATCAGCCATACTGCTCAAAATTGATCTTAATTGCTCTTTTTCATGTTTAAGGGCATTTACATTAAACTTAAGTTGACGCGCCATTTGGTTAAATGCCATGGCAAGTTCACCGATTTCATCGTGCGTCAAAATTGGAACTTTAGTATCGAAACGTCCCCTTGCAATTTCAAAGACCGCTTCACGCATACTCCTTAGAGGCGCTGTGATTCTTGTCGATAGAAAAAAAGCAAAAACAGTAGTTAAAAAGATCGCTAATAATGCAGTTACAATAATAAATTTTGCTGCATCTCGACTCGATTTATTAATAATTTCAACTGGTTCATAACTAAAAATTGCCCCAGTGACATTCTCTTTAGTTCTAAAGGATTTACCAACTACTAATAATTCGTAGTCTCTAGATGAGTTTTTTGACTTAATTTTTATAGTAGTAACCATAATTTTATTGTGTTTGTTTAAGTTTTTAAAAACTTCTTCTTTACTTACAGTTTCAGCAGTAAGATTCGGAATATCTTTAGGGTCTTCTACATAAACAGATTGTTTATTATCATAGATAATTAATATTTCTGAGTCTGTTTGAATTGTGTTCTTCAATATATAGTAAGCATAATTTTTATCATTATACTCTGTTACAACATTATGTGCCTTTTCAGTTTGTTGAGTTAATGCCTTTTTCGCGATACTTAAATTGTAATTCTCAAAATATTCAAGTAGCAAAATTGTTAAGATAAAGAGAACAAATGAAACTAGAAGTAATATTGTTATCCAAAGTTTACCAACAATACTACGCCAGAACATCATTCACTTACGACCTCAAATTTATAACCAATTCCCCATACTGTAACTATCATTTTAGCTGCTGATGCAGATACTTTATTAAGTTTCTCTCTAAGTCTCTTTACGTGTGTATCAACTGTTCTAAGGTCACCGAAAAATTCATAATGCCAAACTTCTTTCAATAGTTGCTCTCGATCATAAACCTTATCTGGAGACTTAGCTAGGAATAATAAAAGTTCATATTCCTTAGGTGTAAGATTAACTTCTTTACCATCTGCAGTTACTCTATGAGCATCATTATCTATAGTTAAATGTGAGAATACAATAACGTCTTTTGTTGAAGTTTCTGTTTTAACAAAAACAGATGTAGACGATCTACGTAGTAATGCTTTTACACGCAAAACAACTTCTCTAGGACTAAAAGGTTTGACGATGTAATCATCAGTGCCCACCTCAAATCCTTGTACCCTATTAGTTTCCTCACCCTTTGCCGTAAGCATTATAATAGGTGTTGATTTCTTTTCTCTTATTTGTCTACAAACTTCGATTCCATCCATTCCAGGCATCATTAAATCTAGAACGATTAAATCAAAGTCTGTTTCTAAAGCCATCGACAATGCGGTAGCACCATCCTCTGCTTCATCGATCATATAGTTTTCTCTTTCTAAATACATTCTTAATAAACGCCTGATACGCTCTTCATCATCAACTACTAATATTCTTACATCATTTGACATAAAAAAACTCCTCCTAATTAACCCCTTGTTTAAATTGATTAGCTAATAGTTAATACTTTAATCTCCAGTCATTAGTTTGAGCTAATGCTCTAAGTCGCTTAACTTCATGAATACTTAAAACTCGATATTCACCAGGTCTCAATCCCTCCACGCCAAGAAATCCAATTTTCTCTCTTTTTAACTTCTTTACTTTGTGGCCAATAGCTTCAAACATTCTTCTTACTTGTCTGTTTCTACCTTCATGGATTGTAAGTTGAACAATAGATGTCTGTTTTTTTCTATCAAATGATATTACTTTAGCCTTTGCAGGTGCAGTAATTCCATCTACTAGTTTTATTCCCTTTTCTAGCTGATTAACTTCTTGTTTTGTTAACATTCCTTCTACTTTTGCTATGTATTGTTTATCTATTTCATGCTTTGGGTGCATTAGTAGGTTTGAGAAATCCCCATCATTTGTAATAAGTAATACCCCTGATGTATCATAATCTAATCTACCAATAGGAAATATTCGTTCCTTTACATCTGTAAAAAAGTCTGTAACAACTTTTCTTCCTTTATCATCAGATACTGCCGAAATCACACCTGTAGGTTTATACATTACAAAATAAACCTTCTCTTCTTTAATTAAAGGAATCTCATTTACTTCTATAGTGTCACTAGAACTAACTTTAAATCCTAGCTCCTTTATTAATTTGCCATTAACCTTAACTTTTCCTTCTAAAATTAAATCTTCAGCTTTTCTTCTAGAAGTTATTCCAGCTTGGGCGATGACCTTTTGCAGTCTCTGTTGCATACTTTTCACCTCATAGTCTATATTACTTTAATGTCACATTTTGTACAAGTTTTAGACAAAAAATAAAAGCCTTTTTTTATATTGTTTTCAACTTTAATATAAATTAACAACACATTATCATTGCAAAAATAAAAAGACGCCCTATGTTAGCGTCTCTAATAAACAATTTTATAGTTTATAAATGTTTTGAAGATGGCGTATAGTTTTACTTTAATATAAGCATTAGGCGCTCGAAATGCATGCATTTCGCCAGCGGGAACAGCACGAGCCGAAAATCAATGTCTATAATCTTAAATTTTTAAATGTAGTCGTCTAATAAAAGAAAATATATACAAAAAATACTGATGTAAGAATGCCAAGAAAATCTGCTAATAGTCCGACTTTTAATGAGTCACCAATTTTTTTGATTCCAACAGAACCAAAGTAAACTGTAATAATAAATAGTGTCGTATCAGAGCTACCTTGAATTGTTGAGGCAAGTCTTCCAATTAATGAATCAGGTCCATATTTCGCTATAAGTTCAGATACTAACCCTAATGAAGCAGTTCCAGATATTGATTTTACAAAAGCTAACGGTGCAACTTCTTTCGGAATACCAAATAAAGTAAAAAGTGGACTGAACAAATTTACTAAGATATCCATTGCTCCGGATGCTCGGAACATATATATTGCTACTAGCATACCTATTAGAAATGGTAATATTGAAAGTACAATTGATACTCCCTCTTTAGATCCCTCTACAAAAGCTTCGAAGGTAGGAACATTTTTTATCGTTCCATAAATAACAATGGTAGCAATTATTATTGGGATAAAAAGAACCGAGCAATATGTAAAAAATGCTAACATGATTATCTTCTTTCCCTTCTAGATCTCTTTTTGTAAAATAGCCAGTCAATAATTATTGCTCCTATTGTTGCTACTAAGCTCGCTAGAATAGTTGTTAGAACAATGTCGGTTGGACTTGCTGATCCATATGTCATTCTTAGACTAATAACCGTAGTAGGAACTAGGGTTACGCTTGAGGTATTAATTGCCAAGAAGGTTATCATTGATCTACTAGCTTCTTCTTTATTTTTATTAAGGCTTTGCAACTCATCCATTGCCTTCAACCCTAGGGGTGTTGCTGCATTTCCTAGTCCAAACATATTTGCGATCATATTTGAAACCATATACCCCATAGCAGGATGATTTTTTGGCACCTCAGGAAATATAAACCCAACTGCCGGTTGAAAAAATTTTGATAAGGATTCAATAATTCCAGCTTTTTGGGCGATTTCCATTAATCCCATCCAAAGCATTAGAACACTAATTAAACCGATTGAAATCGTAACAGCTTCTTTTGCACCTTCAAAAGCTGCTTTATTTACTTCCTCGATAGTTCCATTTATTACGCCACAGATGACACTTATTATAATCATGCCACCCCATATATAATTAACCATTCACGCCAACTCCTAGCATTTTTAATGCATCGGCGAATAAATTAGTCCAAATTCTTGATGTATTATCTTCTTTTTTATTTGTCTTAAAGACAACTGCTTCATAAATAACTTTGTCCTTCAGTTTAACTTCTAATAGTCCTGCTTCGTTATCTAGTTTACTAATGTCATCTTTTTTATAAAGCTTATAGTTTAGTGTGATATCTTTATGTTCAGCTTTTTTTAACGGAATAACAACATCCTGTTTAAGTATATATCTCGTTTTATTTGCTTTAAATATTCCCTTTTTAGCGACTTTTGTTAATTTATAATTTTTAAAGCCCCATTCAAAAAAATTGCGATGATCGTCCCAGTCATTTCCATCATTTAAAGTAACTGCAATTAGCTGCACGTCACCTTTTTTAGCAACTGTAACTAAAGTTCTTCTAGCCTTTTTAGTAAATCCAGTTTTTCCTCCAATTGCATATTTATAAGATCCTGTAACAAGTCTATGTTTATTTTTCCAAACACGGTCCCATTTCTCGGTAGGATGGGGAGCGCGGTGGATTTTTGCACCTGCAATCTCAGCGAATTTAGGATTACTCATTGCGTACCTAGTTAAGATACCCATATCATACGCACTAGAGTAATGTTCCTTCCCTCTTTCATCAAGTCCTGATGGATTAGAAAAAAATGTATTTTTCATTCCTAGTTCTTGTGCTTTTTGATTCATTAAGAATGCAAACCCTTCAACACTACCACCAACATATTCAGCTATACACTTTGCAGCATCATTTCCAGATCTAAGCATTAAACCGTATACAAGATCTTCAAGTTTAATCTTTTCACCAGGAACTAAGTAAATTGCAGAGCCTTCTGTTTGAACTGCTGTATTACTAACAGTAACAATTTTGTCTAATTTACCTGACTCTACTGCTAAAAGTGCTGTCATTATTTTTGTTATACTTGCTATTCTTCTTTCTTCATTCATTTTATTTCCATAAAGAACTCTTCCAGTCTTTTGATCAATAAGTACTGAAGTTGCAGCTGAATTATTGTGTGGTGATGCTGCAAAGGCTGTAGATACATTACTAAATAAGAAAATTATTATTAATGCATAAATTGATTTTATTTTCATGTGTTTACCCTCTTATTAAATATGTTTGTACAAATTTATGCACAAGCCCTAAGAAAATGAACAAAAAATAATTTCAATATTTATATGTATATAAAGAAACACACAAAATTATAAAGGTATCTTGATTTTCGTTTTTGGACGCTTGCTTTCCGGAGCAAATCTGTCTCGCCTAGATCGTTCTGAAGCCACTGAAAAAGTCCTATTGAAAATTCTTTTTGATTTACGTTTCGGGCGCTCGCTTTCCGCGGGGGAAAAGTATACTTTTCCCGCGAGCCTGTAGTCTCGCTTGTCTCGCTTTCCCGCAGGAGTCGAGCGCCCTATCTCAAATCAAAACCTATTTTTCTAGGTAGATGATTGTTAATTAAATTAACATTCATCTACCTTTTTATTTTATAATAGTTTTATAAAATCTTATTATGTGACCATCAAATCCACAGAGCATACTGAACAAAAAGCGTTCCAAGACTCAGAAGAGTTTAAAGAACTTGCGCGTACTCGATATAAGATTGAAGCAAAAAATAGTGAGTAAAAAAATAGACACGGGTTTGATGTAGGATCATCTGCGGGCCTATTAGGTATGCAAATTCAAGGAGCAACGGCAATATTCGCTGTTAACCTGTTGAAAGTATGAACTCCGCAGAAGTTTATACTTTCCGCTTATTAGCTAAAATAAACTTGGCTTTGCCAAGTCCTTTAAAAAGGAAAAATTAATTTTTAAAAAAACTTACAAAAATTAGTTGAGGCCGTGCCCGCGGAAAGCGAGCAGTTTCTGCGAGTGTAATTATTTAGAATTTTATACTTTCCTTTTATACAAAGAAAAAAGGCTGAGCCTCTTTAGATTAGAATTGATACTCTAAGAGTTCAGCCTTATTTTAATAATTTTTCAGCCTTCTCTAGCTGCAGTTTCACCTGTTCGAAGCTTGTGCCCCCGAGTGAATTCCTTCTTTCAACTGCTACTTCTGGCTTAATAACTTCATAAATATCCTCTTTAAAGTTATTATCAAATGATAAATACTCATCCATTGTCATATCTTTTAGGAACTTATTATTTTGAATACAGTATAATACAATTTTGCCTGTAATTTCATGTGCTTCACGGAATGGAATGCCCTTACTTGCTAAATAATCAGCAACCTCAGTAGCGTTAGAGAAATCTTCACTTACCTTTACAGCAAGTTCTTCCTTCTTAACCTTTGCCGTTGCAATGCATCCAGTTAAAGCGAATAAACAATTTTGCATTGTTTGAACTGAATCAAATAATGGTTCTTTATCTTCTTGCATGTCTTTATTATATGCTAATGGTAACCCCTTCATTGTAGTTAACAATGAAATTAAATTCCCGTAAACACGTCCTGTTTTTCCACGCACAAGTTCTGCAACGTCAGGATTTTTCTTTTGAGGCATAATACTACTTCCAGTAGAGTAAGTATCATCTAATTCAATGAAGTTAAATTCATTTGAACTCCACAATATAATTTCCTCGCAAAGTCTTGAAAGGTGCATTTGCATTATACATAGGCCACTTAATAATTCAAGAACGAAGTCACGATCACTTACGCCATCGATACTATTTTCATAATTACCATCAAAACCAAGGGTAGATGCAGTAAACGCATTATCGATATTAAAAGTAGTTCCAGCTAAAGCACCTGAACCAAGTGGTGAGATGTTAGCTCTTTTTTTACAATCGACTAAACGGTTTTTGTCTCTTTCAAGCATCCAGAAATAAGCCATAAAATGATGTGCATAGCTTATTGGCTGAGCACGTTGAAGGTGCGTGTAACCTGGAATAATAGTGTAAATATTATCACTTGCAATATTAAATAGTGCTTTTTGAAGACCAGTAACCTTCTCAATCAGCTCATCTATATTTCTAACTACATATAAATGAACATCTGTTGCTACTTGGTCGTTTCGACTTCTAGCAGTGTGTAATTTTCCACCCACTGGTCCAATCAGTTCAGTTAACTGCTTTTCCAAATTCAAATGAATGTCTTCATACTGCAAATAAAATTCTAACTCATTATTTTCAGCTTTTGTTTGAAGTGTTTTTAATCCACCTTCGATAAGCTGAAACTCTTCATTAGTTAAGATTCCTTGCTTTGCAAGCATCTTTGCATGGGCTAAGCTTCCCTTAATATCTTCAAAAACCAATTCTTTATCAAATTGGATAGAGGCATTAAATTCCTCTATCCATTTGTCTCCAAAGCCTGTAAATCTTCCGCCCCAGAGTTTTTTCATTTTTTAAGACTCTCTTTTTTTAGTTCACTTGAAACTTTAGTAGGAAGACCCCAAATTTCAATAAATCCTTTAGCAGCATTGTGATTGAAAGAATCAGCGCTTGTATAAGTTGCTAGTTTCTCATCATATAAAGAATACTGTGAAGTTCTTCCTTCTGGGATAGCATGACCCTTAAATAGTTTTACTCTTACAGTACCAGTAACATTTTCCTGAGTTTCATTAATAAATGCTTCTAATGGAGCTCTAAATGGTGAGAACCATAATGCATTGTAAATTACTTCACTTACTTTTTGTTCAATAATTGGTTTGAAATGTGCCACTTCTTTAACTAACGTTAAGCACTCTAACTCTTGATGAGCCTTAATTAGAGTAACAGCTGCAGGACATTCATATACTTCTCTAGATTTAATACCAACTAATCTATTTTCAACATGGTCAATTCTACCTACACCATGCTTACCAGCTAATTGATTTAATTGTTCAATTAACGTTGCAAACGTCATTTTCTTACCGTTTAATGCAATAGGAATACCTTTTTCGAAGTAAATATCCACGAACTCTGCAGTATCAGGAGCATTTTCAATTGAAGAAGTTAACTCATAAGCTTCCTCTGGTGGAGCTGCCCAAGGATCTTCTAGAACTCCGCACTCATTACTTCTACCCCAAAGGTTTTGGTCAGTAGAGAATGGAGAATCTAAGTTAACAGGAATAGGAATTCTATTCTTCAAAGCATATTCGATTTCCTCTTCACGTGACCAGCTCCACTCACGAACTGGTGCGATAACTTCTAAATCTGGGTTTAAGGCTTGAATTGAAACTTCAAATCGAACTTGGTCATTACCTTTTCCAGTACAACCATGAGCAACTGCAGTAGCGTTCTCAAGTTCAGCAATCTCAACAAGTTTTTTTGCAATTAATGGACGTGAAAGTGCAGAAACTAAAGGATATTTCCCTTCATACATTGCGTTTGATTTAAGTGCTAAAGAAAGATATTCATTTGCGAATTCTTCCTTAACATCTAACATGTACGATGCTACTGCACCAACTTTAAGTGCTTTTTGCTTTATAAATTCTAAGTCTTTTCCTTCACCTAAATCAAGACATAAAGCAACTACCTCATAACCTTGATCTGTTAACCAACGAATTGCTACAGAAGTGTCTAAACCTCCAGAATATGCTAAAACGACTTTCTTTCCCATAATAAATTCCCCTCTCATCTACTACTATAATATTTTTGCCAAAAACTCCTTTGCTCGGTCTGTTTTTGGGTTATTAAAAAATTCAACTGGATTTGAATCTTCCAAAAGTATACCTTCTTCAAGAAAAATAATTCTGTCGGCAACTTCTTTAGCGAAATTCATTTCATGTGTAACAATTAGCATTGTCACACCAGTATGTGCAAGTGATTTTATAACATCGAGAACTTCTTTAACCATCTCAGGATCAAGTGCTGATGTTGGTTCATCAAAAAGCATTATTTTAGGTTCCATTGCCAATGCTCTCGCAATAGCAACACGTTGCTTTTGACCACCTGATAACTGGGCAGGATTTTTTTTAATATGATCAGACAAACCTACTTTTTCAATTAATTCTAAAGCTTTTTTTTCAGCTAACTCTTTACTTAACTTTCGAACTTTAATTGGCGCATACGATACATTCTGTAGTACGTTCATATGTGGAAAAAGATTAAAATGTTGAAAAACCATCCCAACACTTGACCTAATATCTTGAAGATTTTTATCACTTTCGAAAATATTTACACCATCAACTTGTACTTGACCGTTTGATGGGGTTTCTAAGCCATTTACATGCCTTAGTAATGTAGACTTACCTGAACCAGAAGGTCCAATTAATGCAACTACTTCACCTTGGTTAATTTTTAAAGAAATATCTTTTAAAACTGTATTGTTCTTAAAGCTCTTAGAAAGATTGTTTATTTGTATCATCCTTGTAGTTTCACCTCTAACTTCTTACCAGCAAAGCTTAATAATGAAACGAGTACGTAATAAAATACTCCTGCAATCATCAGTGATTCCATATATAGATAAGTATCACTACCAACCATGTAAGCACGTCTCATTACATCTGATGCTCCAATTACAGTTACAATTGCTGATTCTTTAGTTAAGCTAGTAAACTCATTAATTAATGCAGGTAGGATGTTTCTAATTGCTTGTGGAAAAATAATATCTAATAACATTAGTCGCTTTGGAACTCCTAAAGCAATTGCTGCTTCGCTTTGTCCTTTGTCGACAGCCTGAATACCTGCTCTTATTATTTCTGAAACATAAGCAGCAGAATTCAACCCTAATGCTAAAATTGCTGCCGGGAATTCTGAAATGTCAATTCCAAAAGTTTGAGGTAACCCGTAATAAATAATCATTAATTGAAGTATTAAGGGTGTTCCTCTAAAAATTGAAGTGTAAGCTGATGCGAAAAAAGTTAATACTTTTATATCGCTAATTTTAAATACTGCTAATATAGAACCTAGAACGAATCCAAGTAAAATTGACATACTTACAATAGCTAATGTTACTTTTATCCCCTCAAGAATAAATGGAATTGAAGGTATTACACCACTAAAATCTAAATTCATGTTGATTCACCTTCTTATTTATTGAAATACTTCTCGAAAATTTGCTTAAGCTCTCCGCTTTCTTCAAGGTTTTTCAATGCTTCATTAAATTCTTTAGTTAATTCACTATTTTTCTTTAGCGCAATTGCATAACCCTCAGCAGTGTCGCCTTCTATTTTAAATCCTTTTAAATCAGAGTTCTTTTCAAGATAGCCTGTAGATACACTATCTTCTATAATAACAGCATCTACTCTTTCAGCTTTTAATTCTTGAACTGCGTCCGAAACACGGTTTCTAGCTTCAATTTTAATACCATATTCTTTTTCTAATTCCTTTGCATACTCTTCTTGAACTGATCCTAATTGTACACCAACTGTTTTCCCTTTAAGATCTTCAAGCTTTGTAATATGACCTTCATGCGACATAATGAAATTACTTGCCACGTAATAAGTGTCTGTAAAATCTACTGTCTTTTTCCTTTTTTCCGTAGCATTCATTCCAGCGATTGCAAAATCGATTTTATCTGATTTAAGTGCAGGAATTAAACTGTTAAAATCCATATCCTTTATTTTAAGTTCATAGCCTAGTTCTTCTGCTATGTTTTCAGCTATTTCAACATCGATACCAACTATCTTTTCTCCATTAGCTGTATCTACATACTCAAATGGTGCATAATCAGCTGATGTACCCATAACCAGAACTTTCTTCTCTTCTTCTTTCTTACTGCATGCTCCTAATAGTGTTGTTCCTACTAGAATAATTGATAATACTTTACATATTTGCTTTTTCAACATTGTATCCCCCAAAGATAATTTTTTTACTTACTTAATTTAACATAGTGTAAATAAATATTCAATAAAATTTATAAAAATTCATATAAAAAACAGGCATTTATTTGCCTGTATTTTTACAATTTTATTTACATTTATTTATTGCATCTTCAACTTCAATAAAACTTGGATAATTTCCATCTTCTGCGATAACTTTTTCATTGTTAACAATTATTGTTGGAGTACTATTAACATTATGTTTCACTGCTATTAATTCATCTTTTTTCAGTTCGTCTATTAACGATTGACTTTTTAATCCTGCGATTACCCGTTTTTGGTCGATACCTTGAATTTGATTTAAAGTTACATTCTCTAAATATTTTTCATTAGTAATAATTGGATTATTTACTTTATAACTCTCTGCAACTAAATTTATTATTCTATTATGGTAGTCAATAAAAGGTAATCTACCCTCTTTATACATTAGTTCAGACACAAGTCCAGCAAGTTTTGCGCTATTACTACTTTTTTGGAGGTTTATAAAATAGATTTTTACTTCCTTAGAATATACATATTTATGCACTATTTTCGGGTATACATTTTGATACCATTTTTGAGTATTGTAATCATAATAATCACCGAAAACCAAAATGCTTATTGGGGCATTTTTTGTACCAATCATCGGTTGATTTTCTATATCTGTATAATTCAAAGATATATTAGAAGAATATTCTTTTATTACTATCTCTTTGTCTTCATCTAATGTTTTTATTTTTTCGGTATAATTAATAGGATCCACTACTTTTTCAAAAGTATACTTTTTTTGAACCTTTTCTTCTTTGAATAATTGGCAACCAGCTAGTAGTGTCGAAGTTAATGTTAAACAAATTAAAATTTTTTTCATCTTAATTTTCTCCAGTGACTATATTTTACCTTATAATATAGTCTATTTTTAACTAGTGCCATTTTATATTTTACAAATAAAGAACAATTTATAATGGATTCCATTTAACGTTTTTTGATGTTTTTAATCTCATTTCAACATTTTCCCAATTAACGAGCTTCCACCAATTATTAATATATTCTTTCCTATTAGCCTTATATTGTAAATAATAGGCATGCTCCCAGACATCAATTCCTAATAATGGTATCGTATCCCACTGAGTAAAAAGTTGTTGCTTCTCAGTTTGCAGTATTTCTAACCTTCTAGACCTTGGTGACCACACTAAAATAGCCCAACCTACACCCTCCACTTTTAATGCAGCCTCTGTAAAATGAATTTTAAATTTATTAAAACTTCCAAATGAGCGTTTAATCTCCTCTAAAAGTTCACCTGTTGCTGCACCTCCGCCATTTTTCTTCATGTTAGTCCAAAACATTGAATGTAAATAATGTCCTGACCCATGAAATGCTAATTCTCGTTCCCAATGCTTTACTAGTGAAAATTCATTATTATTACGAGCTTTTTCTAATTCGATCTCTGCCTTATTTAAACCATCTACATAACTTTGATGATGTACTTGATGGTGTAATTTCATTATCTCTGTACTAATAAAAGGTTCAAGTGCGCTATATTCGTATGGAAGTGGTGGAAGTATATGTTTGCCAATAGGAACTACCTCTACCTCATTATTTGAATTTGGTGCATTTGGCTTTATTTGAATACTATCATTTAATTGGCTTAGATATGACTTAACAGACTTTACACCATTATTAACCGAGTTTATATAATCACTTGTAATTACTGCAGGCTTATCAACTAAAAGACTTTTTAATTTCTCTACTTTCCTATAAAGATTTTGTAACTGATCTTCATTTAAATTACTTTCTCTTCTAAATATGATACTTTCAAGATTTGAAACCCACTCCTTTACACTAGTAATAAAGTTTTCCAAATGATTCATTTAAACATTCCCCCTTTCGTTAGTAAGTTATGAAAAGAGCCTGACTATAGTTAATTTTTTTAATATTTAAAATACGGGAAGTAGCGACAAAAGTTGTTGACACTGGTTTTTTTCGTGATTATACTAAACAAGTAATTTAATATATCTCTCATTAATCTCATGTGAGGTAGAGGTTGCAATTAATATGAGTAGGCTATTCGAGGTATTGTAGTATCTGAGAAAATAGTCGAAAGGATTTATTGCCGAAGCAGAAATAAACTACAATTTATTTATTGTTGGGACTGTGTTTAATAGGTACAGTACTGTCACAAGTTTACTTGTGAAGAGCTATCGATCGGGATATGGAAACGCGTTTCAATACGATTTTATTGAAGCATGTAGACATATGTCTGCGTGCTTTTTTTTATGTCCTAAATAATTCTGAGAGAACTCTATATAAAACACAAAAAGGAGAATTACAATGGAGAGAAAAACTTGGGGTTTATGGGCTTTAACTGCAATAGTAGTTGGTAACATGGTGGGTACTGGTATTATGATGCTACCAGCAACATTAGCACAAAAAGCTAGTCCTTTGGGCTCTACACTCGCATGGTTAGTAACCGCAATTGGTGTATTATTTATTGCACTAGTCTTTGGAAATCTTGCTGTTAGAAAGCCTGAATTAACTGCTGGACCACAGAGCCATGCAGTCGCAATTTTTAAAGATCCTAACAAAGGAAGAACAGCTGGTTTTAGCATTGTTTGGGGATATTGGGTAGCAAACTGGGCAAGTAATACCGCAATTATAACTTCATTTGCTGGATATTTATCTACCTTCGTACCTGCAATGAAGGATGATAAAGTTTTAATGCAAATTGGTAGCTTCTCACTTGAACAAGGTAAATTTTTAACTTTTGCAATATGTACTGTAATCTTATGGTTTGCCCACTATATTTTAGTAAACAAGCACAGTCATGCAGGTAATATTAGTTTATTTGCAACAGCTACGAAAGTAATTGGTTTCTTATTATTTATAATTGCAGCACTTTTCGCTTTCGATCCATCAAATTTCGGTGACTTTAAGTCAACAATATTAAATGATGAAGGTAATAAGATAAGTCTATTTGGACAAGTCGATGCTGCTTTAATCTCTACACTGTGGGCTTTTGTTGGAATTGAATCTGCAATACTTTTATCTGGTAGAGCAAAGAAATCGACTGATATTAAGAAGGCTACTATTTTGGGATTAGGTATTGCCACTTCAATATATTTACTAATTTCATTACTAACTATGGGTGCTTTGCCGGTTGAGGCACTTAAGAAGTCAGATAAGCCACTTGTTGATGCTTTAACATCTGTAATTGGAAATTCTGGTGGTACAATTATGGCAATCGTTGCATTACTTGCACTAGCAGGTTCAATAATTGGTTGGATATTAGTAAGCGCAGAAGTAGCATATCAAGGTTCTAAGTCTAAAATATTCTTCAAATGGTTTGGGGATACAAATAAAAATAACTCTCCTTCTAGAGCGCTGTTAATCACCAACATCATGTCTCAAATTTTCATGTTTTCAGTAATTTTCGACTCTATATCAAATGCATATGCTTTCCTAATAACAGTCGGAACACTTGCATATTTAATTCCTTATTTAGTATCACCTCTATATCAACTTGTTCTAGTATTTAGAGGTGAAACTTATGATAATAAGGATAATATCCGAATTAAAGATGGAATTATTGCATCTCTTGCCCTTCTTTACTCATTATATGTTATTAAATCTGGTACAGGAGATTTAAAAACTTTCTCTTTAGGAATCGGTTTATTCTTAAGTGGATTCATTTTCTACCCTCTAATGAGGAAAGAATTTAATGATTCAAAAGGTCGTAAAGTTTCATAAAAATTGCAATTATCCAGTAATATACTTTCCAAATGTTACACCTCACTTTCTTTGAATAACGTATTTTATCTTACAAATACTAATACAAAGAGCTAAGTGAGGTGTTATTTTATGAAAAGACTTCGTACTAAAAATAATGATACATTAGAAGAATACGCATATGACTTAACTCCTGGTGTTAAAGACATATATAGAGCAGATAAAGCATTAAGAAGTGGAATGATATATGGTCTCTTAGCGATATTTTTTTCATTACTGGCACTATTTTTATTCCCTTTAATATCAGGAATCGTAGGAATCTTCTTCGGATATAGGGCAGTAAGCTATGGTGCAAGGGTAATTGGTTTTACTGCAATTGGTTTTAGTATATTCTCTATTATTGTTTCCCTAGTTCTTATATAAATGTTTATTGATGTTTTTAATTCTTTTATGTACAATTTCCTATAGGAAAAACTTTGGAGATGAACTAATGGGAAATGACTTAATTGTAAAATCAAAGGAATATGCAAAAAATGCTCATAATGGACAAAAAAGAAAAAATTCTGATGAGCCCTATTATTACCATGCAAAACGTGTAGCAAAAAGATTACAAGAGGCAGGCTTTAGTGATGAACTTGTGGCTGCTGGATATTTGCATGACACTGTGGAAGATACACAAGCGACAATAGATGAAATAGAGATTTTATTTGGTATTACTGTTGCTTATTATGTTAGTAAAAATACTGAGAATAAACAGTTATCTTGGGAAGAACGGAAATTAAATACTATCGAGATGGTAAGATATGCTTCATTGGAAGTTAAAGCTTTAGTTGTGGCGGATAAATTTGATAATTTATCAAGTTTTAATGAGCAATTTAAAAATGAAGGCGAAAAAATGTGGAAGCATTATTATAGAGGAAGAACCGACCAACAAATGTATTACACTGGAATAGTCACAGCTATGTGGGAAGGTATAAATAAATCAACTGCTCCATCTTACTTTTTTGAATTTGAAGATCTAGTTATTTCTTTCTTTAATTTAAAATCCCTTAACTAATGTTAAGGGATTTTTTAATGTTTATTATTTAGATTGCATCATCTTTGTACGATAATCTGTCTCAAAGTATTCTAATTCTTCTCTTATTTTATGAAATGTACCTTCTAATTCATGTACAAGCTTTTCAATGTTAACGGAAACATTTTCTCTAAATTTTATCGAATTTCTACCTGTATATGCAGATCTACTATTTTCAAACCAAACATCAGCTTTAGGGTTGAAAAATTCTTCTACACAATAATGATAGACACGGTATAAAACTTTCTCCATCGCACTGTTTCTTGGAGAACTATCACTTAACAATAATTTACAAGCTTCATACGCATCATCGCAATAAACTGATAATTTTCTTAATTGCTTGTAAACACTCTTCAAGTAGATAACATTTTCTACTTCTAAAGTATTTAAATTATTATCATCTAAAAATAATTCTAACTTTAAATTGATCTCTTCTAATAAATTCTTAATAGTATTTGTTTGTTTAATAACTAATTCGTTACTCATGGTTTCCCCCACTAAAAACTTAATTAAGAATAAGATAGCATACTTATTAAATAGTAACAATATTAAAAGTTATATGATTTATTATTTTTTAGTTTCTTATAAATATCATTGCATAACGACCAATTTGTTTTAGTTAAAATTAACACTAATTTATCTAAGTCACTAAAATATAAACGATCTACAACTTTTGTATTTGAATTTTCTAAAAAAACACTTATAGTAATATAATCCATAAAACTAGATTGTTCTATTTCATCATCTAACTTTCCTTTAAAATCATTATATAATGGCTCAATCAAAGATGTTATAACTAATACCTTAAACTGTTCATTTATATTTTTTAACTTATAAACAAGAGTACCTTCATAGAAATAATCTTGGTTTGAATTTGAAACAGTTTTTTCAACTGGATTGCTATAGCATTTAATTAATTCCACATAGACACCTCATTAATTATTTACTCACTTCTTCTCTAATTTGATCAAAAAATAAATCAACTTCACTTTTTAGATTTTCATCTGTTACATCGGTAGGTAGTGGAGGAAGTTCTTCTAACGATTGTAGTCCAAAGTATTGTAGAAATTCTTTGGTAGTGCCGTATAATATAGCCCTACCGGCTCCTTCTGACCTGCCAATTTCTTTTATTAACAATCTGGACATTAAAGTATAAATTGGTCTATCAGTTTTAACTCCTCTGATTTGCTCAATTTCTAATCTTGTTATTGGTTGATTATAGGCAATAATAGCTAAAGTTTCTAATGAAGCTTGTGATAAGGCTGAATTGCTATTACTGAAAAACAACTTTGAATAATATTCAGCATGGTCTTTCTTAGTAGTTAATCGATAAAATTTATCATTTCTAACTATTATTAGTCCTCTATTATCCTTATTATATTCTTCAATTAACTCCTCTAATAAACATAAAACTGTATCTTCTTCTGTTTCAAGCATTTTTGCCAATTGGTTTAGGTGGAGACCTTCATCTCCAGTTAGAAATAATGCTCCTTCTATTGCTGCTTTCCATTCAATAACGTTCAACCTAATATCCTCCATTATAATTGTTCATTATATATATACGTGAAAAGTTTCTATCTTGAAATACACTTATTTTTTTTAGTTTTATCAATTCTAACACAGCTAAAAATGTAACTACCAAGTGTCCTTTTGATTGATATTCAAATAACTCAGTAAAATCTACATTTTCACCTTTTCTTTGAACAAGTTCAAGAATCTCTTCCATTCTCTCTTCAAGTGTTATTTCTTGCCTCATAATTTTAGTTTGTAAAGGTGAACTAAATTTTTTTCTAATTATTACTTTCTGAAAAGCACCAAGTAAATCATAGAATGAAATATTCAGGTCATCTGGAACAGAAAGATTTTTAGGAGCATATTCGGTAATATCACTTGCAGGTTTAGTAAAAACGAAAGATTGCTCGATTTCTCTTTCCTTAAACGTAGAACTAATTTCCTTATATTTTTTGTATTCTAAAAGTTGCAAAATTAGAGTTTCACGAGGATCATCCTCAACATAATCATCTGCGTCTAAGAATTCTTCATGTACAGGTAAGAGTGTTTTGCTCTTCATCGCAATAAGAGTTGCTGCCATTACCAAATACTCGCTAGCGACATTAAGCTCTAGTTCTTGCATCGTATTTACATAAAATAAATATTGTTCAGTAATTTCAGAAACAGGGATATCATAAATATCAATTTCCATCTTCTGAACTAAATGTAATAATAAATCTAATGGCCCTTCAAATGCTTCAACTTTTACTTTATATTCCATAAAGACCTCTCGAGTTGTATATCATACTGTATATAATTTAACATATTTACAATAAAGGAAGTAAGATTTTTATATATTAATAATAAAAAAAAGAGATGGGACTAAGCCCAACTCCTTTAATATGTTATATTTGTGTTTCACATTTGCATTGTTCCAAGAACGAATTTATTGATCCCATAGCTTTAAAATTTTTATCTTTGTATAGCTCAATAAGTTCATGAACAATTTTTTTACCTAAGCCTTGGTTTCTATGTGAAGGATTAACACAAAGATGCTTCAGTTCCACATCAGTATCATCAGTCACTACACCAACGATTCCAATAAAATCCTCATTAAGCTTATATAAATATATCTGCCAATTTTCATTATTTTCATATAATTTAATAAGTTCTAGAAGCTTTTTTATATCCTTTTCACCAGGTGTAAATGATAGCAAACCCATTGCAATTTTTTCATAATTCTTTTTATACTTAACTAACATAATTCTCCCTCTTACGTATAACAGATTTTACACGCTACTCTGGGTACTTAATACTATGATAATATGCGAATAGTTGCAATTTGCTGTAGACATATTACCTAGATAGCTATGAATTCATATTTGATATTATAAGATTTACACAATTACGTCAAATGAATTATGAACTTTTATGAAAATACCCATTAACAAAAGGTTTAACTATAATTTATTCTTCATCCCAAACTTGTACTTCAGTCATAATATCGCCTTGCTTCATATTTAGAACAATATCTAATCCCTCAATAACTTGACCAAACACAGTATGTACACCGTTTAAATGTGGTTGAGCTTCATGAACTAAGAAGAACTGGCTACCGCCTGTATCTTTTCCTGCATGTGCCATTGATAATGATCCTGGAACATGTTTATGAGGATTACCTACTGTTTCACACTTTATAGAGTAACCTGGGCCACCGTGACCAACTCCATGCGGACAGCCTCCTTGACTTACAAATCCCGGAATAACTCTATGGAAATTCAAGCCATTATAAAATCCTTCATTAGCTAGTTTTTCAAAATTGGCTACTGTTCCTGGAGCCTCATTAGGATATAATTCTATAATTATTTCTCTTCCATCTTGCATAGTTATTTTTGCTTTTTTCATTTTAATACCTCCTGATTTTATTAAATTATATACTAATTCTTCATCACTTTTCAAACCTACTATGCTAAAATAATATTATTAGATTGTTGAGGAGTTTTTATGGATACTATAACTCATGCGCTTTTTGGTTACGGAATATATGGAGCTACTAATAAAACAAACACAACTAAAGACTTCAATAAAGCATTAATTTTTACAACATTAATTGCAAGTCAAATACCAGACATTGACGTAATAGTGAATATCACAGAAACTGGTCGAATAATGAATCAAATGTGGCATAGAGGTTTAACACATTCAATATTTTTAACACCTCTTTGGGCCTATTTGATATATTTAATTTCTCGAAAAATATTTAAAGTAAATGATTTTAAACTTTTTTGGATAGCATTAGTTAGTGTAATAATACATGTTACTAGTGATATTTTTAATGCTTGGGGGACAGGTTACTTAGAACCTTTTTCAAACATTCGACTTACATTTGGAGTCATCCCGATTTTAGATTTTGTAATATGGACTATGTTTTTAATTACATTTATAATTTCTAAACTTCGAAAATTTTCTATTTCAAAAGCTTATGTATTCAAACTAATGTGGCTTTCAATTTCTGTCTATTTTTTATTTAAAAGTTCTGTAGGATACTATTATTATTCAAAAATAAGTGTTGATTACGATAAAACAACACTTGCTGCTAGTTTTAACCCTACAAATTTTAAAATTATCGCAAAAAAAGGTAACTTAGTGAATATATACTCTGACGGTATTTTTACTAATAAAAAACTAGAAAAAACTATTTTGTCTGATGAAAATTCTGATTTAAAAATACTTTTTAATGGGAATCCAAAATCTAAAGTTTTATATCAGTGGGCGCCATTTGTTGTTATTGAAGATAGTGACACTAGAATCGGCATATATGATCCGAGAATATTTAATGGAGATAAACCATTAAATGCCGAATACTTTAATAAACCTTAAGGGCGACAACAGAGCTGTTGTTGTCCTTATGTGTTATTAAAGTATGAATTACTCATGAGTTTATACTTTCCTAATAGCAAATAAAAGGTGCTAAATTTAGCTCCTATTTTACTTAATGGAAGTTATATCACCATCCCAACAATTACTTAGATTTCTTCATTCTTACTCGGTCCTGAGGGTTTATAACACTAAGACGTCTAGAGGTTTTTACTGGTGTTCTAATTACAATTTCCTTAAATGCTGCTGGATTAAAAGGAGCAAATGGCCATAAGTATGGTGTGTTAAAAGACTTTAAACTTACTAAAGAGACAAATATAATTGTTACTCCAAGCATAAATCCTTCTATACCCATGAACGCTGATAAAATTAATAAACCTGTTTTAGCTACTTTATTTGCAACACCCATTTCATAAGAAGGTGTCGCAAATGAGCCAATTGCCGCAATTGCTACATATAAAATTACCTCTGGAACAAATAAACCTACATCAATTGCAATTTGCCCTATAAGAGCTGCTGCAATCAGACCCATAGCTGTTGATAAAGGTGTCGGTGTATGTATTGCTGCCATCCGTAAAAACTCAATTCCAAAATCAGCTAGCAATATTTGGATTAACACTGGTATATTAGTAAGTTCTTTTGGTCCAATATACTCAAGGTTTTCAGGTAGCAATGCTAAATCCGTTGCAAATAGTAACCATAACGGTAGTAAAAATATTGATAGAAATAATCCAAGAAATCTAAACCACCTTAAAGCTGTACCAATTATTGGTGCCTGACGATATTCTTCAGCATGTTGAACATGGTGAAAGTATGTTGTAGGAGTAATTATCACACTAGGTGATGTATCTACAAATACAATTACATGACCTTCAATAAGATGATTAGCAGCGACATCTGGTCTCTCAGTATACCTTACTAAAGGAAACGGATTATATCCTTGATTTACAATGCACTCTTCAACAGTTTTATCTGCCATTGCCAATCCATCAATATCAATTGATTCTAGTTTGTTTGTTATATCTTCAACTAACCTTGGATCAGCAATATCTTCTATAAATGCAACTACAACGTCAGTTTTTGATCTTTGACCAATCTTCATAATCTTAAATCGTAATTTCTGATCTCTAATTCTTCTACGAGTTAATGCAGTATTTACAATAATATTTTCCGTATAACCATCTCTTGCACCTCTTACTACCTTTTCCGTGTCAGGTTCTTGAGGTGATCTTCCGGGGTAACTTCTTATATCAATCGCAATTGCTGATGTTTCACCATCAATAAATATAACTGGCAAGCCACAAAGTAGTTGGACTGTAGCTTCTTCTAATGAATTTATAGTCGTGACGGACTGGTGGTTTAATCTATTAAAGATAATATTGAACAACTCATACTTATTCTCTTCATGGTCATTTATTTGTAGTAAATCAGAGAAAATATGAATTAGTATACTGCTATCTGTTAATCCATTTAAAAAATGAACATGAACATCTCGACCTAATATTTTAAATGGTCTGATCCCAATATCAAAACTTACTTTGCTACCTACATTCTTTTTAAAATATTCATCGTTTTTTAGGACTTCAGAAAATATATCATAAACTTCTTCTTCATTTTTTTTCAAAATCACCACTCCGTTCAAGGATTAATTTAATTGCCTTTTTCGTTACAGGTGATCCTTTTTTGACATCGTCATAACCGCCCATTTTACCAATATCACCAATACCAACAATTATTGGTACATCTAATGAGTCTAAAATATATACCGTATCGCCACTTATTCTTCCGTATTCTAACTCTTGAATTCCCTCTTTATCTACACCTAGTTTTGACACTTTGCAATATCTATCAACTGTATAATCAACTTTTGTCCACTCTTGATTATGTGTTCTTGATGCAACCGCCAGGACTCCTAGAATTTGAATATCTTCGTGTTTAATCACATATTCGAGTGCTCTTTCACCCGGTCCCTCACCAAGACATCCGCTATCGTCAAATAGTACAAATACCGGTTCTGATTTAGCTTTTTTAATTAATTTAACTATTTCATAGCCAGTAAATTTGGTTGGATTTCCCTTACTCTGGGAAATACAACGTCCTCCAAACTCCTTTGCTATTAGCTGAATAGTTTGTAGCGCATATTCATCTCCATCGGTTATTAGAATAACCTTTGTTTTCATATGAATTATCCTTTCGGTTTAAAAATTAAAGCTACAAAAAAAGCAAAGACTATAGCTGCTGATATACCGCCTGATGTTAGTTTAAACATACCCATTCCGATACCAATAAATCCATGCTTCTCCGCTTCGGCCATAGCTCCATGTAGTAATGAATGCCCAAAGCTTGTAATTGGGACAGTTGCACCTGCGCCTGCAAATTCTATAAATTTATCATAAATTCCAAAGCCATCTAAAATTGATCCGATAATTACAAATGTCGCCATTACATGTGCTGGTGTAAACTTAAGAATATCAAGTAATAATTGACCCACAATACAAATTAAACCACCTGTTACGAATGCAATGAGATATTCCATACTATTTCATCCTCTTTCGCTCTGATTCGTATTCAAATGCTACTGCGTGTGCAATGCACGGAATTGACTCTTTTTGTTGTATCATCGTAGGATTTAATAGGGCTCCTGTTGCTACAACTAAAATTCTTTTATAGTTTCCTGACTCAAGTTCATTTAACAAGTGTGAATACGTTACTAATGCACTGCATGCACATCCACTTCCACCTGCAAAAACTTCACTATCACCTTGTTTATAAATTATTAATCCACAATCATTGTAAACATTTGATACATCAAACCCATCTTCTAATAGGAGTTTCTCACAAATTGGCTTACCTACAGCAGATAGGTCACCCGTTACAATGAGATCATAATCTTCAGGTTTTCGATTAGTATCAATAAAATGTTGCCTAATTGTATCTGCTGCGGCAGGCGCCATTGCTGAACCCATATCAAATGGATCAGTTATACCTAAATCTTGGACTTTGCCTATAGTTGCATGAGTTACTTTAATTTTTGTTTGTTCTTTACTAACTAAAACAGCCCCTCCACCAGTTACAGTTGTCGTTGCTGTTTCTGGTTTCTGACCTCCATATTCTGTTGGATACCTAAATTGTCTCTCAGCTGTTGAGTTATGACTACATGTTGCTGCTATTGCATAGTTAGCATAACTACTCTCTACTAATGCACTAGCAATCGCAAGGCCTTCCATGGATGTTGAACATGCACCAAAGATACCTAAGAAAGGGATATTAATTTGTCTTGCAGCATAGTTTGCGCTAACTATTTGATTAATTAAATCTCCAGCAAGTAATAAGTCAATATCGTTATAGTTTTTATTTACCTTTTCAAGACATAAATTTATACTATCGCTCAATAGTGCTCTTTCTGCTAATTCCCAGCTATTTTGTCCACAATGTAACTCATCATAAACTTTATCAAATAAACTACCTATTGGACCACTACCTTCTTTTGGTCCTGATGCTGTAGCCCTTGATAGAATATAAACTCCCTTATTAAAAGACCAAGTCTGTTTTCCGAGTAAGTTATTCATAGTTTCACCTTCACATAAACATATTGAATATATATCTTATAATTCCAACAACATACGCTGATACAACTCCAAATACAATAACACTTCCAGCAAGCTTAAACATATTTGTTGCAATTCCAAGTACGATGCCCTCACTTTTATATTCTAGTGCAGCTGAAGCCATCGAGTTTGCAAATCCAGTAACAGGTACCGCTGAACCAGCTCCAGCAAATTGACCAATAATGTCATAGTATCCTAAGCCTGTTAATATAGCTGATATTAGGATTAATGTTGCTACTGTCGGATTTCCAACTGTTTCTTCAGTGAAATTAAAATTTGCTAGATAAAAGTTAGTTAGCACTTGCCCAAACGCACATATTAATCCTCCCACAACGAATGCTTTAATACAGTTTTTAAATATATGAGGATTTGGATGAAAATCTTTAACTTTATCTTTGTAGTTGTGTTTTATTGAATTTGTCATTTCAATCCACCTTACCCTAGAAATTTTACTTTAATTTTAGTATGAGTAATTAATACAGAAAAAATCATATTTTAAAATAAAATAAGCTTGACATTGCTAAGTCATTTTAATAAGTAGACTTAACACAATAAAAAAAACTGCTCGACTCCAGCGGGAACAGCACGAGCCAAAAATCCATTTTTGCAAGTAAAACTTGCGAAAAACGCCTGAGGCCGTGCCCGCGGAAAGCGAGCAGTTTTTTTTGAGAATGCATATACTTTACTTTTAATGAGAAAAGTACATGGATTAAAATAATTTAATCCATGTACTCTTTAATTTGTTGTAATATTTTTTTCTCTAATCTTGAAACCTGCACTTGCGATATACCAAGTCTTTCTGCAACTTCTGATTGAGTTTGATCCTTATAGTACCTTAAAAATACGATTAGTCTTTCACGTTCAGATAACCCATGTATTGCATCAGAAAGCGCTAAATTATTGAACCACTTGTGCTCTGAGTTATCTGCTATCTGATCAAGTAGAGTAATTGGATCACCATCATTCTCGTATACAGTTTCATGGATTGATGTAGGTGTCCTATTTGCATCTTGGGCTAAAATAACTTCATCACGAGTAATCTCTAAAGCCTCAGCAATCTCATTAACAGTAGGTGATCTACCTAGAGTTTTAGACATTTCATCTTTTAGCTTTCTTATTTTATTACCAATCTCTTTTAATGACCTGCTTACTTTGACTGTTCCATCATCTCTAATAAACCTTTGGATTTCTCCAATTATCATCGGAACGGCATAAGTTGAAAATTTAACGTCATAGCTAAGGTCAAATTTATCAACAGACTTTAGTAATCCTATGCTTCCTATTTGAAAAAGGTCATCAGGTTCATAACCTCTATTTAGAAACCTTTGGACAACTGACCAAACCAGTCTCATATTCTTCTCAACTATTATTTCTCTAGCTTTATGATCACCATTTTGACTTCTTACAATTAGTTCCTTTATTTCACGATCCTTTAAAGGGGCCTTTGTTTGTTCATTTTTGACTTCAACATCCATAAGTCAAATCTCCTTAATTAACAAGTGCTTTTGCGCCAGTTAAATGTTTAATCATTATAATTTCTGTGCCTTGCATTGCACCTGTATTAATAGTTACTTCGTCCATGAAGTTCTCTATTATAGTAAAGCCCATTCCGGATCTTTCTAGCTCTGGTTTTGAAGTGTATAATGGTGTCCTAGCCTCTTCAATATCAGTAATGCCTATTCCCATATCTTTAACCTTTACAGTAACTATAAATTCCTCTATCGAAACCTCAATTTCAATAATGCCTTCGGAATTTTCTTCATAACCATGAATTATTGAGTTTGTTACTGCTTCTGATATAGCTGTTTTAATTTCAGTTAATTCATCTAATGTAGGATCTAATTGAGCAACAAATGCTGCAACTGCAACACGAGCAAATGATTCATTTTCACTTACTGCAGGTATTTGAAGTCGAAAAAAATTCTTCATTATCTCACCTCCATGCAAGAAAATGCATCATCTTCAGTTGCTTCTATCCTAACAATCTTGAACAACCCAGACATATCAAACAATCTTTGAATTGATGTAGGAACAGAGCAAATTATTAATTCACCGTTTAAACTCTTAAGATGCTTATATCTACCGAGAATAACTCCAAAACCTGAACTATCCATAAAAGATAGCTTCTCAAGATTCATCACTATGTTGTTTAACTTATGCTGTTCAATTAAATCCGTAATATTAACTCTAACTTCATCAGCAGTATGATGGTCCAATTCGCCATCAAGTCGTATAACTAAAATATCTTGTTTTATTTCGTAATCAAATGAAAGACTCAAAATCCTTCCTCCTTTTAATGGACTAAGGATTCATATTCTATATGTTTTTGTTAATATCCTTCTTAACTACAAAACAAGTTATAAATCGACTATTTTCCTGATAAATTTCCAAGAGTTCTTTTAAATAAATCGAAGTATGATGCTTCATTAATATCCTCAGCAGCAACAATTTTTGTTTTTACATATACTTTAGTCTTCGATCTAATCTCAAGAGTTCCTAATTCTTGTCCTTTTTTCACAGGTGCCTTAACTGTTTCTTGAACTTTAATTACACTTTCAAGTTTTCCAATCTTTTCACCTTTTTTTAGAACAATAGAAACTTTTGATGGAACTAATACATCTACAGTTTGTCTTGATCCTTTACTTATCTTAACTTTTTGAAGCACTTGATTTTTCTTATAAATAGGCTTCACAGAGTATTGAGCAAATGCATAGTCTAACATTTTTGTCATTTGTGCATTTCTAACCTTAGATGTTGGAGCACCCATAATTACACCGACAACACGCATATCATTTCTCTTTGCAGTAGCTGTTAAGCAATATCTAGCTTCTGTTGTAAATCCAGTCTTAAGACCATCACATCCTGGATAGAATTTAACGAGTTTATTTGTATTAACAAGCCAAAATTTATTATCAGTGTTTTGTCGTAGGTAATCTTCATAAAGTCCAGTGTACTTTGTAACTTGTTCATATTTTAATAATTCTCGTGCCATAATTGCCATATCATAGGATGTTGACACATGACCATCCGCAGGTAATCCAGTTGTATTTTTAAATGTTGTATTTTTTAGTCCAAGCTCTTTTGCCTTTTTATTCATTAATTTAACAAATTCATCCTCAGTTCCAGCAATCCTTTCTGCCATAACTACAGATGCATCATTTCCAGAAGCTACCGCAATACCACGAAGCAGCTCATCTACAGTCATTTCTTCACCAGGTTCTAGAAATATTTGTGATCCACCCATTGATGCTGCATATTCACTAGCTCTTACTTTTTCATTTAACTTAATAGATCCATCTTCAATTTTTTCCATAATTAGTAATAAAGTCATTATTTTCGTCATACTAGCTGGTGGTAATTTAACATTTTCATTTTTCGAGTAAAGTATTTTACCAGAATCTTGTTCAATCAGAACAGCCGATTTAGCCTCTTCTGCTAATTTAACTGAAGAGTTAGCTGCACTAACAGGGTTAATAATTGTGAATACAAGTAAAATTGCTAATAATGTTGTAATAAATGAACGATTCAAGCAATATCCCTCCTTATAAAATTCCTTACCTATTTTTTCCAGATTATTAATCCTTATACATTATTAAAAAACAAAAAACACAGGAATTTATCCTGTGTTAGTAGCTATTTAATAATAATCCAAATTATTGTATTACATCATATATAAGTTTGCTTGACTTAATTGCCTCATTACTAATTAAATAAGCTTTATGTATTAAATCAGTTGATTCATCGATATTTGAGTTATTACAATGTATCGTAGCTATAACTTCTCCCTGATTAACTTTATCTCCAACTTTTTTATGTAGTGTAATACCAACAGAATGATCTATTACTTCGTCTTTAGTTTTACGTCCTGCACCTAATAACATTGCTGAAATTCCAATTGAAAGTGCGTCAATCTTTGAAACAAAGCCATCTTGATCAGCTTTAATGTCTGAATGTACTTTCGCTTTTGGTAGAAGATTCGGATCATGGATTACAGATGTATCGCCACCTTGTGCCATTACGAACTCTACTAGTTTTTCAAAGGCTTTACCATTACTTAAAAGCTTTCGTAATTCTATCTTGGCAATCTCAATATCATCATACACATTTGCTAAAACTGTCATTTGAGCTGCTATTGTAATACTAATTTCTGTTAAATCATGCGGTCCATTATTTTTTAGAACTTGAATAACTTCATGAATTTCATTTGCATTTCCAATTTCCTTACCAAGTGGTTCGTCCATATTAGTTAATATTGCAACGGTTTTTCTATTAAGCGACTTACCAATCTGTACCATCGTTTCAGCAAGTTTTCTTGCTTCATCTATAGTTTTCATAAAAGCGCCAGATCCTACTTTAACGTCAAGTACAATAGCGTCAGCTCCCGAAGCAATTTTTTTACTCATTATTGAACTTGCGATTAGAGGAATTGAATCTACTGTTGCAGTTACATCTCGTAAAGAATATAACTTTTTATCTGCAGGGACTAAATTCGCGGTTTGACCAATTATAGCAATCTTATGTTTATTTACATTATTTATGAACTGTTCACTTGTAAGTTCGATTTTGAAGTTCTTAATTGATTCAAGTTTGTCTAATGTACCGCCAGTATGTCCCAACCCTCGACCTGACATTTTTGCTATTGGCACACCTGCTGCTGCAACTAATGGCCCTATGATAAGGCTAGTTTTGTCGCCCACACCACCTGTTGAATGTTTATCTACTTTAAACCCTTTAATTTGATCTAGATTAATTACATCTCCTGATTCAACCATGAATTTAGTTAGATTAGAAACTTCTGAATTATTCATGCCATTGTAAAATATCGACATTAGTAATGCTGAGACCTGATAATCAGGGATACTTCCATCTACATATCCATTAATAAAATATTTAATTTCTTCTTCATTAAGGGTGTTTCCATTTCTTTTTTTAGCAATTATGTCTACCATTCTCATAAATTGCACTTCCTATCTCATTTCTTGAACAATATTTTTAACTAACTTTAAAAAATTACTCTTCACTTTTTCTGTAGTTTCCATAACTTCATCATGAGTAAGAGGTTGATCTAAAATGCCCGCAGCCATATTGGAAATACATGATATTCCAAGAACCTTCATACCGCTGTGATTTGCAACAATCACTTCAGGTACTGTTGACATACCAACTGCATCTCCTCCTAGAACTCTTCCCATTCGAATTTCAGCAGGTGTTTCGTAATTAGGGCCTGTATTCCCAATATATACGCCTTTTTTAATTTTTATATTTAAATTTACTGCAACTCTTTCAGCTAAATTTATAAATTCTTTATTATAAGCATTACTCATATCAGGAAAGCGCGTACCAAATTCATTAAAGTTTTTTCCTATTAATGGACTAGTACCAACCATATTTATATGGTCGGTAATAATCATTAAGTCTCCTGGCTCAAAAGATGTATTTATTCCACCAGCTGCATTCGTTATGATTATATTTTCTATCCCAAGTAATTTCATTACTCTAACTGGATATGTTACACGGTCCATTTCATAGCCTTCATAAAAATGGAATCTACCTTGCATTACTATAACTTCAATGCCCTCAAGATCACCTATTACTAATTGACCCGCATGGCCTTCGACTGTAGAAACTGGGAAACCCGGAATTTCGCTATAAGGTATTACTACTGAATTCTTAACTTCTTCCGCAAGTACCCCAAGACCAGAACCCAATATAAGTCCAACTCTTGGGTTATTATTAATTTTATTACGTATATATTCTGCTGATTTTTTCATATTTTCAATAGACATATATTCACCTCTATTTTAGTTCAGATAAGAAACTTGTTCCGATTTTAGGTAGTTCAACTTTAAAATTATCTGCTATAGTTGCTCCGATATCTGCAAATGTTTCTTTAATTTCTAGATCTTTAGGCGACTTGAATTCCTGATTATAAACAAGAAGAGGCACATATTCTCTAGTATGATCAGTACCCTTAAACGTTGGGTCATTACCATGATCTGCAGTTAATATAAGTAAATCACTTTCTTTAATATTTGGAATTAACTGTTCAAGTCTTTTGTCAAATTCTTCTAATGCATCACCATATCCAATCGGGTCTCTTCTATGTCCAAATAACGCATCAAAGTCAACTAAATTTAAAAAGCACAATCCAGTAAAGTCAGTTAATGATTGTTCTATGATTTTGTCCATACCATCCATATTAGATTTTGTTCTTACAGCTTTCGATACACCTTCTCCGTCATAAATGTCATTAATTTTACCTAAGGATATAACATCGAGATTACTATCTTTCAATTCATTCATAACTGTTCTATCAAAAGGTTTAAGAGCATAATCATGTCTATTTGAAGTTCGAGTGAATTTGCCAGGTTGTCCTATAAACGGTCTAGCTATTACCCTTCCAACCATATACTCTTCTCTAAGAGTCAACTCTCTAGCAATTTCACATATTTTATATAATTCTTCTAATGGTACTATTTCCTCATGAGCAGCTATTTGCAAGACACTATCAGCAGAAGTATATACTATAATTGAACCAGTCCTAATATGTTCTTCTCCAAGCTCATCTAAAATTTCTGTTCCTGAAGCTGATTTATTTCCAATAATCCCGCGACCAGTTCGAGATTCTAAATCATCTAGCAATTGCTTAGGAAAACCGTCTGGAAATACCCTGAAAGGAGTTTCTATATGTAATCCCATCATTTCCCAATGCCCCGTCATTGTATCTTTTCCATTAGATAGTTCAGAGATTTTAGTATAATATGCTCTTGGAAATTCACATTTATTAACCCCTTTAATTTCTGCAATATTACCAAGGCCAAGTTGACTCATATTAGGCATATTAAGTCCCTTTTTTGCTATTGCAATATTACCAATTGTATTTGATCCAACATCACCAAACTTTTCTGCATCAGGTGACTCGCCAATTCCAACTGAGTCTAACACTATTAGAAAAATCCTTTTGAATCTATAGTCCATAAAAACCCTCCATCTATGTATCTAATCTTAATCAACCTTTTACTATATCTTATCTTTATCAACTTTACTTAATTATATAAAGAAAACTATATAATGGCTAATCTGAATGCTAACAAGAGTTTTAAATTTCATGTTTTAAGGTCGCCCCCCAATATAATATCTATAGAGTACTGATAAAGCGAAAGGCGCTCGACTCCTGCTGGAAAGCAAGTCAGACGAGACTACAGGCTCGTGACTTGCCAGCGGAAAGCGAGCGCCGGAAGCTTTAATTATAATTAGTTACAATTCTATCTTTATGATCTTGGGTGAAATTTATTATAAACTTCTTTTAATCTAGTCTTTGTAACATGGGTATATATTTGAGTTGTAGAAATATCAGCATGTCCAAGCATTTCTTGTACAGATCTCAAATCCGCTCCATTTTCTAAAAGATGAGTTGCAAATGAATGTCTTAAAGTATGCGGACTTATGTTTGTGCTTAAACCAACTTTTCTTTGTATAATATTTAATATTTTCCAAAATCCTTGTCGAGTTAATCTTTTACCCCTTTGGTTTAAGAACATGGCATTACTATTAGATTTTTTTAGAAGAACCGGCCTACCAGAGATCAAGTAGTTTTCTACCGAAGCTTTTGCAATTCTTCCTAATGGAACGATTCTTTCTTTTCCACCTTTTCCTATGCACCTAATAAAACCCATAGTTAAGTTAATGCTATCCAAATCTAATGAAATGAGTTCACTAACACGTAACCCAGTGGCATATAATACTTCAACCATTGCCTTATCTCTTAAATCAATTGGCGAATTTTCATTTAATGAGTTTAATAAAAGGTCTACTTCATCAACTGAAAGAACTTTAGGTAAGTTTCTTTCTATCTTTGGTGTTTCGATATTTTCAGTGAAATCAATATCCACTTTTCTTTCTCTAAATAAGAATTGATGAAAACTACGAATTGATGATATATATCTAGACATTGATTTAGAGGATTTATCAAGTTCTCTTTCTCTTTTTAAAAACTGAATAATATGTACTCTATTTATATCATTTATACTTTCAACTTTTAATTCATTTCTTAAAAATAAAATATAAGATTCTAAATCTCTTTTATATGAATTTATAGTATTATTTGCTAGTTGTTTTTCTACAGATAAATAATGTAGAAAGTCTTCAAGTTCAAAATGCACGATAATTACTCCCCGTATTCAAAAAATATCCTGATCCTTCTTAAAAGTTCATCATTTTCATAAGTAACATTACTTTGATTTACTTTTATTGCATTATTATTTACTGACTTATTACTTTCGGGCCCATATTCCTCCGATATCCACATAATACCATAGTAAAAGATTAATGTGCATAAAATAAAAACTAAAACTATTCTTACAGCTTCTTTTATATCGTCTAACATTACAACCACTCCTACAATTCTTAATTACTAATACAATATGTTAAGATGATTGAGTAATATTCTAGTAAAAACAGTCCGATAAAAAAAATATCACAGTCACTTAACGTGCTGTGAGAAACGAGGCATGTATGAATATTGAAATATATACTAAAGATAATTGCATTTCGTGTGAAAAGGCAAAAATATTTTTAAGAAATCAAGGTGTAGAATATATAGAAAGAAGAGTTGATAGGGACACCACACTTATGAGGAAACTAATATTAGAATTAGATTCATCCAGCACCCCAACTATCGTTATCAACGGGAATATCATAAGAGGATTTCATGAAGATAAAATAATTAGTTTAATATCGGTTTAGATAGTGTATTACCTATATCATCAATTTTCCAAATATCATCATTATCTTTTATCAATTTAACATAACTAAAAACACCATCATGGGTAACAGGCTCATTTTGAACGGCATCAAACCATTGATATACTAATTGTGTCCTCGAGTTATTTGTAATTTCTTTTTTAGTATTTTTATCAAATGTAAAATCTGGTACAAATGCATACGGAAAATCAGTCGCTTTAAATATCAACTTTCCATTATATTCAATATAATTTTGTAATATATAATCATCAATAAATTTATCAGTGAAAAATTTAGATAATTTATTCTTAAGTTCAGAGGCACTATAGCTACCTTCGATCAATTCAAGTTGTAACTTATGCCCTGAATTAATTACATAATATGGGGATTGTTCTTTTTGGAGAGTAACTAACCTATTTTTACTAGCATGAGTTTCATTAACTTGTGTTATTGTTGCCAGAACAATTATTAAGAAAAAAACAGATCCAATGATACGTTTCATTTCTACTCTCCTTTAAAATTAATCAACTTCAAAATCAAATGTATAGAATCCATAAGAACTACCCTGTACATTGATGATTATTGGCATTAAATGATCTTCTTGCTTACATACAGGGCAAGCTTTTTTATCATTTATAATTGTGCAACACTTCTTACATGTATATTTCATTCACCTCAGCCCTTTCTTAGTAGTATGGTTTAAATTTTATCAATAAAAGTCATAAAATAGTCCATTAAACGTTCGTAAAATTAACTGAAATAATGACACGATTCTCATTTTTATTAATATATATAAGTATATGTATGTTAATTGTCTTATTATGTTGACAATAAACGAAAAAAAACAGATCAAATTATCAATGATCTGTTTTTTATATTTATTTTGTATTAAAAAATTATAGTAATACATCCTCTTCGTATAAAAAGGATGGATCTAAGTCAATAAATAAAAAGTGATTCTTATTTATTGGATATGAAAATGTTCTCAACATTTGATGTGTTTCAACATCAGTATAGACGTCAGACAATGTTCCAGATGAGTCATATTTCATTTGTAATATATTTCTCAAGAAGTAAGGGCGCCATCCCCAATTTCTACCTGCGAATTCTGGTTGTGCTTCCCATTTTCCTTCAACCTTATAATAATTATATGATTTTTGATAACCAAGGTCATCTACAATATAAAGTCGGATACTCATATCTGTAAAGGTTTTTGCTAAGCTCTCAAGGGTAGCATTATATTCTATATTAATTGCAATTTTATTTAGCTCAATTTTGATTAAACTATTTAATTTTTTTTGTAGATTAAACAACGTGTCTAACTTTTTCATTTCACGAATAACAAAGTCTTGAAACTCATCTTTTATGTGACTGAACGTAGCAAGTATTGAAATTTGTGTTTGTATACCACTAATGAAATTCCCCTGATAATACCTTCCATTATTAGTCCACGCATAATAAAGTTGCAAATCTGATTCAATGTTGTCGTAAAGAAGTGTTGCACCTATTTTACTTGAAAGAATTGATAATGATTTTAAAAATCCTAGCCCTAAATTAGTTGAATATTGGACTTTAAAATTGCCTAAATCAATCTTCATGATATTAGGTGAGATATATCTTACTCTGTCTAAATTACTTTTCTCCTGACAAATTCCTAGAAGTGCTATTTTAATTCCATACGTACGGAAATATTTAGTTAAGTAATATAAACTTTCAATATCTCCTTCATATTCATGTTCAGGGAATTCAAGTACTATACTAGAAATATTAAAACCATGTTCTTGATGATTTAAGATTAATTCTAATAATTTGTCACCTAATTCATTTACAAGAATATTCGCATCTATTTTTACAAAAATTAGCTTTCTTTGAGAAATCTCTTTTGTTTCATATAGAATTTGATTAATTAAATCTAAATAGTTAAGTTCATTCAAAGTAGTAAAATTTATATACTCTCTATTTGAAGGATTTATTAAATTTGTAGCAATAATTTCGAAACCAATTACTTCAATCTCATCAGCACTTATTATAGGCTGGTAATGTAGTTGATAATTTTTTTGTGATTTTGTATTCAATTTTACAAATCCTCCTTATCTATATTTACTTTTTAATAAGAAGTTCTTCAAAAGCAGATAAAAGTAGTGCAACGTTAGATTTCCTAGCATTAACTCCCATTAATCCGACTCTCCAGACTTTCCCTTTAAAATTTCCTGCTTCACCAAGGTTAACTACTAGTGTTTCCATTCCAGCACTACCTGTCCCACTCATTGCTAAAGTCATTTCGTTCTTCGTATTAAATACTTCTTGAAGTAGGACCTTTAATTTATTCATCAAATTTAAAAAAGATGGATCAAGATGACCTACTAAAGGGGTCGACAAAGATTTTAAAACATCTGGATCAACATCACTTGGACCAGGTCCCATTAAAATTCTATATGGCAGAGACCAATTATTCATAAAAAATCCTCCATTTATTACCATTCTTAAAGTATAGTTTACCATAAAATAAAATAAATAATAAAGGAAACTCGGCGATTGCAGAGCCGTAGTTGCACTTATGCGTTAGGAAAGTATGAACTTGTCAAAGTTTACCTATTAGCTAAAATAAACCACTACAATTATGTAGTGGTTTTGTTGAGAAAATTACTTGCTACTTCTTCTGCTAAGATTGGCCTACTGTATAAAAAACCCTGTGCAGTGTCGCAAGATATCCTTTTTAAGAAGTGAATTTGAGATTCTTCTTCAACACCCTCAGCTATTACCCTCATTCCAAGATTTCTAGCTAAATCAGATATTAGTTTTATTATCATTTCATCTTTCTCGCTCTTTGAAATTTCTTGTATAAATGATCTGTCTATTTTAATCGTGTCGAGCGGCAAATTCTTTAAATAGCTTAGAGTAGAATATCCTGTACCAAAATCATCAATTGATATATTAACACCTAAGGTCTTGAGCTGATCTAGTATTATAACTGATTCATCGAAATTCATCATTGCTCTTTCGGTAATTTCAATCTCAATAAGACCTGGATCAATTTCAAAAATATCAAGTGCTCTTTTGAGTGCATTTATGAAGGATATATGTTTAAAATGTCTTGTTGATATATTAATGGCTACAGGAATAAGATTATATGATTTTTCTTTCCATTCTGCTAATTGTTTACAAACTTCGAAGATTACCCATTCACCAATGTTTATGATATATCCTGTTTCCTCTGCGATTGGAATAAAGTCTAATGGTGGTACTAATCCAAATGAAGGATTATTCCAACGTATTAAAGCTTCTAAACTCTTAGTTTTTTTAGTATTAACATCAAATTGTGGCTGGTAACAAATAAAAAATTCATTATTATTAATAGCCTTTCGCATTCCTGATTCTATTTCTAATGTGTATGAGACATTCTTATTCATATCATTCTTATAAAATTCAAATGAGCCTTTTTCATTATCTTTAACATTATATAAAGCGTAGTCGGCATTTTTTATTAAGCTATAAGGATTAGTGCTATCAGTAGGATAAATACTAATTCCTATACTAACTGAGAAATAAAAATCTTGATATTCGATTTTAAACGGTGAATTAAATAAGTCTATTATTTTGCCAGCAAAATTTGAAATAATCTCTTTATCAGATTCCTCAATTAGAATTATAAATTCGTCCCCACCTTGACGATATACGCTATAATTATAATCCATTATTGAAATTAAGCGGTTAGCAACTTCCTTTAACAAAATATCTCCTGTTGTATGACCGAATGAATCGTTCATTAGTTTAAATCTATCTAAATCACAATATAGTAATGCAAAATGCTTTTCCTCGGAGTTTGATGATTTTGTTAACATTTTTAAATTATCCATTAATGCAACTCGGTTTCCAAGACCTGTTAGTGCATCGCAATATGCCAGTTGTCGTATTGCTTCTTCTTGATGTATTTGTTCAGTTATATCACGAAGAACAATATATAACCCAACTATTTCACCATGTAGTACTGTTGGAATTAATTTTAGTTGTGCAAAAATTTCCTTTTCAGCAAAAGCTTTTAATCTAATTTTCTTTAATTCTAGTGATTTACCAATTAACGCCATAGCAAATAAGTTTAGAAACTCTTGAGAGTCTACAAAATCAATGAATCTAAGAATATTTCTGTTTTCAATTTCCTCAAGTGGATACCCTAGTAAGTCTACACCTACTTTGTTAACATTAAATATATTTCCTTGAGAATCGACAGAAAGAACAGCATCTAGGTTATGGACAAATAAGGACTGAAATCTTAACTTATTTTCTAAAAGCTGATTCTCTTTCTTCACTCTTTCAGTTATGTCCCTAGTTATACAAATTATATATTCACATTCACCAACCGAATTAACAATAGGCGTGATAATTGACTCCGCATGAATAAGCTCACCATTAAATAAAGTATGATCATCCATAAATTCAATCGACTGTTTATGTAAAATTGCCTCTTCATAAATTATTTTAAGCGAGTCTGCTTTGTCTTGGGGTAATACATCATAAAATGTTTTTCCTCGAGGTGTCTCACTTAAGCCAAGTACCTCAAGTGACTTTTCATTAGTAAAAATATATCTAAACTCATCATTTTCATATTTCATAATAAATAAAAAATCATTTAGATGTCTATAAATAATACCTAAGATTTTTGATTGAATAGACACGTCTGAAATGTTATCTACAAACCCTTCTTCTTCGACAATCATGGATATTAACCTCGTATATTCTGCAATTTTCTTATTTAATCGTAACACACAGATGTGTATATTTGAAGTATTTAGATTGAAATACCCACATATAAAGCGAAAAGACTTCCGAATATTGAGAATATTGAATAAATTACCAATTTATTTATATTATTCTTTCTATATATTTGTACAAGTTCTAGGCTGAAACTCGAGAAAGTAGTAAAGGCTCCTAAAAAACCAAATGTTATAGCGTCACTAATTTCAATGGAATATATAACTTTGTTATTTAAAACAAAGCCTAAAAGAAAAGATCCTGTAATATTGATTATTAGTGTATGTATAGGAATCATAGCACGCCTATTGTATTTCACTATGAGCTCAGAAAGATAATACCTAAAAACTGCGCCTACCCCCCCGAAAACAAATATCAACATTCAGAATCACCCTTTCTAAGTACTGATACCTTTTCACCTAAAATAACTGCTAGAAAACATAAAATAACTGAAATTAAAACATATATCATTGAATTCACTATATTTTCTTGGATTAACCTGAAATACGCTAATGAAAAAGCCGACATTGTAGTTAGTCCCCCACATAAGCCCGTACATAAACCAATTTTTAATGATTTATTTATCACTTTTGAATTTATATATCCAATTAAAAAACTTCCTATAATATTACAAATCAAAATTGTAATATGGATAAAATTGTTGATATTTATCGAAGTTATTGTAGTTCTAATTATTGTCCCTAAACCACCAAACAAAAAAATTAGTATGTATTTGTTATTAAACATTTATATCCTTCCTTTGTACTTGCTCATCTCAAATAATTACACATAACATAAATAGAAATTACTTTCATGGAGGTATAGTCATGCATAATAATGAACATTATTTTAACAACTCTGATTATAGATACGTTCCACAATATGGGGAAGATGGTCGATTTATTGGATTTGGTCTAATCCCGTTTCTTGGAGGTTTAGCGATAGGAGGATTAGCATTTGGTGGTCCAAAATACGCTCCATACCCGGTTCAGTACGCTCCATACCCATATCCGTACCCTGCACCATACTATTCTTCACCATATCAATATTCATATCCTGTTCCGTACAACACAGTCCCTCAAGAAACAATTATTAATAACTATCCAATGCAGCCATATCAGCAACAAGGTAGTCAGAGATAACCATATTTACCTAAAAACATTATAAAATATCAATTCAAAATAGGATACACATATAATTGACCAGCCCTCTAACTGTTAAGAGGGCTTTTTATAATTTATATTAAATGTTTATAAACTGCTTTAATTCGACATATTGTAACAATTTATGGAAAATGAGTACTAGCAAAAAATTGTGAACTATATCATTATTAATCTATGTATAATATTAATATATCTCAATAATACTTTTACAAACTTCATCTAAAAGGATGTATTATATGAATTTCTACCAAGACTTTGTACATAAATTAATAAAAAACTATATTATTGGTGCGGTTTCATCAGTAATCGGTTTAGTTGGAGTTTTTTATTTTGCATCTATTAATTTCAATGCAAAAGAGACTCTTTATTTGATATTCGCATTATATATATCTGTACTTATTATGCTAGCAATCGAGCTAAGGATATTTACTAGGGAATTATCTCCTATACGAAGTATTTTTATTAGTAATGAATGGACTCTATCTGAAATCCAAAAGGCATACAACCAGGCGTTAGAATTTCCGCTTCTTTCACTTAAAAGGCTACTAGTGCCTCATTTGTTTGGCTTCCTTGTACCAGCTGTTTCTATTACTTTCTTTCTGATTTATACTCAACGTGTCAATATGCCTTATAGGTATCTAATCTTAGGTGTAGTTGGGGCGTTGATTATTACTGGAATTCATGCTTTAATAGATTTTTTTCATACATCTAGAGCAACACAAAGCATATTAAAAGAATTTTCTAGAAGAGCCTTAGAAAGATTTAGTCACGATATAACCCACAATGGAGATATGACAACATCTTTAAAAAGAAAGTTTCAACTGTGTGCCTTATACATCGGTTGTACTCCAATGCTTTTGTTTATTTTATCATCACAGATCCATATAAATACTAAATCGTCAATTGATCTATATAACTTCTTTTTGTGGACGTTTTTAATACTATTAATCTCGATATCTTTCTCTCTTTACGGATCATATCTTTTATATAAAGACATTTCGGTTCCACTTAACGAGATTAAGTCTGCTATGAAAAATATCCAAGATGGCAAATACCAGAAATGTGACAACGTTTATAGTGACGAATTTTCAGATATAGTCTATGGTTTTAATACTATGGTTGATACAATCTATCAACGAGATATGTTAAATAATCAATTATTAGAGAGCTTCTATCAAACTTTCGCGGTTACACTTGACCAGAGAGATCCTTATACAGCTGGACACTCTGTGCGCGTTGCAAAATATTCTATGAAAATCGGTTCTAAATACGGCGTTAAAGAGTGTGATCTTAGCCTTTTACAAAAAGCTGCATTATTGCATGATATAGGTAAAATAGGTATCCGAGATAATATCCTTCTTAAAGAGGACAAGTTAACCGAATCTGAATATAACGAAATCAAAACACATCCTGAAGTTGGTGCTCTAATATTGTCAAAAGTTAGACCAAAAGAACTTCTTTCTAATCTAATCGACGGTGTTAAGTATCACCATGAGCGATATGATGGTAATGGTTACCCTTCTGGTCTCTCAGGTGAGAATATACCACTTTTCGGTAGAATACTAGCTGTGGCGGATTCTTTTGATGCAATGATTTCTGATCGTCCATACCGAACTGGAGTCAGTGTTGAGAAAGCACTATCAATTCTTAAAGAAGGAAAAGGAACTCAGTGGGATCCTAAAATAGTTGATATTTTTACGAATATTATACTGGAAGACAAAGAAGTATATAATATTATTAATCTACAGAAGAATAATGAACGTAAAGTTAAGTTAACCGTAATTAAATAAAAAATAAGTCACCTTCTTCAATGAAAGTGACTTATTTTTTTTTATTTAATAATATAATTTCGTAAACTATTTGTTTTAGGTTATTTAGATCTTTTGTACTTTTAGTATAACTATTATTTAATGTATTTGAGACGTCCATTTTTTTGTTTATAGTATTAATTTCTCTTTCCAAGTCATTAACGTTTACTTTTGGTTCTTTTAATGTATTATATAATTTTATATTTGATCTAATTATCAATTCTTGCTCATTTACTATAGCAAAAAATATTCTTTCTCGTTCTTCTAGTACACTTATTATATTTAACAATAGCCTTCGTTCTTGCTTGTTTTCACTCTTCTCCACTAAACTATTCAGTTTAACCCATTCTGTTTTAGAAGAATTCATTATTTTTATCATAGAATCTAGTTTTTGGAGCATGGAATTATTAGTATTAATTACCTTATCAAGCTCTATATTTATATTACTTAAGTCGTTCTTCCCTTTATCTAATATCTCGATATAATTTTTATTTTCCTGTTTGATTAATACATTTAATTCAGATTGTAGTTTTTTTAATTCGTTTTCCTTTTTTGTCGAATGTTCTAGTATGGAATGTGCCGTTCTAATATTATTAATTTGATTTTGATTGCATCCACCTATTATTAGAAAGATCAAAATCACTACATGAAGTTTGTCTAATTTCATCAAATGCCTCTTATTATAGTTTTTTATCTTGCCAAAAGTTTACTACTAAATGTTCATCAGGGTTATAGATTTCGAAAGTATAGCCTCTACTTTCTATTAACTCTATTATTTTAGGTAATGCAAGTAAAGTTTGTTTTCTTTCATGAAACAAGATAATTTCGCTATCATCTTTTAGGTTATCACCAATATGTTTTACAATTAAGTTTGGGTTATTAGGATATTTCCAATCATTTGAATCAATTGTCCAATCCCACATTTTAAGTCCCCTTTTTAAAAGCTCTTCCCGTTGTTCTGGAGTTACTTGAGGGTAACTACCGTATGGTACCCTTGTTAGATCAGGTCTGATCTTTAAGTATTTATATACTGTATCTTGAGTTAACTGCATCTCATTAGCCAAATTTACTGAATTGGTTAGGTATAGATTTCTGTAATTGTGAGTCATTGAATGTAGACCAGGATAGTGTCCTTCTTTGGCAGATCTAAGTAATACGTCTGGTTGTTTATTAATATTGTTTCCAATATAAAAAAATGTTGCTTTTACATTATAATTATTCAAAATATCTAGGAACCCATGAGAATATTTATTAGGACCATCATCAAAAGTTAAATAAACAATTTTACGTCCTTCATTTCCCCATTTAGTTGGAGACTTCTTCTTTACCATATCTACTTCTAATACATCTATTAAATGTAGATCTCCAGAAAATTTATTTTCTGCACTAACTGTATTAAAGATATTATGCGCAGATAGAAATGTTACACTAAAAAAAATTAACGTGGCAAAAATAAAGAAAAAACGCTTCTTACTAGAAATAAGTATATGGCTCAAATTAGTCCCCCCTTTATACATTAATATAATACATTTATCGACATAATTGTTCAAAATATCCTTCTAACTTTAAAATTTTTTATGTATTTTATTATAAAAAAAACTGCCCTAAGGCAGGATTTATTATTTACCACTATATCTAACATATTCACTATTTGCTGAAATCCATTCATTTCTTGTTGGATGAATCTTTAACAATCCATTTTTCTTCTCAAAAATATTAAACTTATTCCCCTTATCTACAACTCTTACAATACTCGAATTAAAATCTGGAGCGCTTCTTACATTTAAATGGTATGCTTCAATCGTTGCAGTGCCGAGCACTGTAGTCGCTCTCAAAGGATAATATTTAACATACTTTGAATTTGCTGATGTCCATTCTTCTTTTGTTGGGTGAATTCTATAGAGACCATTTTTTTGAGCATATACATTATAGTTCTCACCTTTATTTATAACTTTAGCAATACTTGAATTAAAATCTGCAGAACTTCTAACATTCAGGTGATATGCTTTAACAGTTATCCTTCCTATAACACTACTAGATTTAATTGTTCTAAAACTAACATACTTCCTATTTGAAGAAGTCCACTGGTTTTCGGTTGGATGTACTTTATATAGTCCATTTTTCTGAGTATATACCTTAAGTACATCGCCCTTATTCGCAACACGAACAATTTTAGAGTTGAAATCCGGTGCTTCTCTTATATTTAAATGATATGCCGTAACTGTAAGTTCTCCAATTGGTTCTTTTTCAGTTTTTGGTTTCGTTTTTTTTACTTTCTTTGCTGGAACTTTTACATTTTTTGATTTTGTACATTCAATATACTCTTTATAAACATCATCAATAAAATCTTGAAAAGATTTATTAATAACTGAAAGTGCATTAACTGGGTCTGTTCTCCTTTGTGGATCTAACACATAATGCCCTGTGATTTTTTGTCTAGGGTCTAGTGCGTATTTATAGCATAAATATGCTATTGTCCAAACATATCTCTTGTAGGCTTCTAGATTATTTATATTTGTAGTTGACTTACTATAACATAACTCAACACCTATAGATGCATCATTAGCATCTTCCCCAAAAATCTTATTGTCTTCCGTCTTATCGTAGCGAACATGCCAAGCTTTTTCAGGATCTGCTGTAGTCGCTGGAATACACTCAATTATTTCATTATCATCAACGAAAATATGTGCAGACGCACTCATAGCGTCTCTAGAATTTTGAAAGTAATTTACATTTTGCCTTGCTGTTGAACCATCATTTCCTGTATCATGAGCAACTATAAACAATACTTCTGGAATTTTTATCCCAGATCGTCTTTTACTAGGTGCTACTATATAGTCGCTAATAATTGAATATTTCATTTTGAACGACAAGTTAATCACTCCTTAATAACCATATCAATATTATTATATGAATGACTTGTACATTTAGTTACATGTAATATTCATACGTAAAACTTACTTTTTTGTACGCATTTTATAATTTTTTGTACACTCTTGTCGAAAGAGAGCCGGTTCTGATGTATAAAGAAAACTAGTCGGTTGCCGAGCCTTAAGGTCGACGGCAGAGCCGTAGTTGCCCTTATGCGTTAGGAAAGTATGAACTAGTCAAAAGTTTATACTTTCCTATTAGCAAAAAAAAAAACAGCCAATGGCTGTTTTTAAGTCTATAAAATTAATTCATCAATTTTTTTTACTAATTCACCAATTTCAGGTTTGCTAACTTGGAAATCAGCTCCGACCATCTCGCCTTTATGTCTTAAATCATCGGTAATTAATGATGAGAAAATAATAACCGGGAGCACTTTTAGATTTTGATCTTCTTTTACTCTCCTAGTTAAATGATGACCATCCATTTGTGGCATTTCTATATCTGTTATTACTAACTTAACTTCATCAGCAATATTATTTTTTTCTGAAACGCTTATTAAATAATCTAAAGCATCTTTACCATTTTCAAAAAACTCTAAATTTATATATCCTGCTTCATTTAAAGTTTCGTGTATTAATTTACGTAATAATACAGAGTCCTCAGCTATAACTAATCTTTTAGTTGAACGTTCTCTTTTCCCTAATTTAGCAACTCTTTGGACAGTTATTCCAGAGTCCGGGTTAATATCGACTACAATCTTCTCAAAATCTAACAGTAAAATCATTTCACCGTTTAATTTTACTACACCTGTTATTTGTGATTCTAATCCCTTATACATATCAGTTGGTTTCTCTATTTGCATCCAAGAAATTCTGTGAATTTGTGTCACAGTATGAACGTGAAAAACAATTTTTAATTTATTGAATTCAGCAACTATATATTTGTCATTCTCAGGTGTTTCTGATTTGGCAAAACCAAGTGCTTTAGCAATGTCTACTACTGGAAGAACTTCTCCCCTAATTTCTATAATACCCTCAACATTCGGATGTGCATGTGGAATAGGAGTAATAGGAACTGGATTTATAATTTCTCTTACTTTAATTACGTTAATTCCAAACTTACTATTACCAATACCGAATTCAACTATTTCAAGTTCATTTGTACCAGATTCAAGTAATATACCTTTTTGATCATTCATAGTTAATCGTCCTTCCGTATATAACATTACTTAACTATTATTATATGATTTATATTACTATATTGAAAGTAAAACTTGTCTATTTTATTCTTAGTTAACGAATTTTTCAGAAATTAATACGATAGTACAAGCATTTCTCTTTAAATACAATATGATGCTATTAAGGGAAGTGAAAAAATGTTATTAAAAAGCACATTAAAATATTTAAATTATGTTATATATAAATACCTTAATAATATTTATAAAACATTGACCTTCAGCATCATATTTTCGAGTTTAATTATTTATTTAAATTTAATAAATAATAATAGAGTTATGATAATGTGCTTAGTAAATATACTAATGGTTTTACTTATTATACTAAATAACTTTATTTATTATAAATTATTTGATAATGTGACAAGACTTTTTAATAGAGACTACTTTTTAAGTAAGTTAAAAGGGCTATCTATTACTAAAAGGAAAGTTGCTGTAACAGTAATATCTATAAGTCAATTTAGCCAGATTAATACTTTACTTGGATATAAAACCGGTGATGATCTTTTAAGATATATTTCTATTAGAATAACCAGAGTACTTGGAATGAAGATATGTATTTCAAGATTGTATTCTGACAAATTCGGGATAATTCTAGTAGATGTAAAAAATAAGGGTGAAGTTGAACTAATACTAAATCGTTTACTAGACAAATTAAAAGAACCTTATTACATTAACGGTGTAAAATTAGAATTATTTTTTAACATTGGATGTGCATTAAACGATACAATAAATGATTACACAGAGTTACTTCTTCGAGCTGAAACATCGTGTACTAATTCAAAAAAATACGGCTTCGATTATATTAACTTTTTTGATAATATATCCTATAATTTGCCAACATCAACCTATAACTTAAATAAAGATTTTAAGAATGCACTATTAAATAAAGAATTTTTTCTTGTCTATCAACCAATATATAATATAAAAAATCAAAAGATTGAGAGTGTTGAAGTATTACTTAGATGGTTACATCCCACTCTAGGTGTGTTAAACCCAGTCCATTTTATAGACTTAGCTGAGCAAACAGGGATCATAGTACCTCTCGGTAACTGGTTAATAAAAGAGGCGTGTAAGTTTCAAAAACTAGTCAAGGAAATCGCTGACATTAATTTAACTATATGTATTAACTTAAGCTATAAACAGATTTCTAATAGAGACTTTGTAAATAGCGTTAAAAAAATATTAAATAATGAGAATGTCTCTGGAGAGCATTTAAACTTTGAAATAACCGAAACAGTTTCTATGCAAAATCCTGAGCGATTAGTTCTGACTATGAAACAGCTAGAGGATTCAGGCATAAAAATGAGTATTGATGATTTCGGTAGTGGATATAGTTCTTTTAAATATTTACTTCAATTTAAAGCAAGTACATTAAAAGTAGATAAGTTGTTTGTTGATAATTTAAATAGTGAATTCGGAAAAATTATATTTGAGGAAATTATTACTCTCGGAAAGAAACTAAATATGAAAATAGTAGCTGAGGGCGTAGAATCTGGAGAACAATTTAAAATGATTAAAAATACAGATTGTGACTACGTACAAGGGTATTTTATCAGTAAGCCAATTACAAGTCAGGAATTAATTGATTATCTAATTGAAATTAAAGAGAATCAAAAATATTAAATTATTAAATGCACATAGAAAACTTTCTATGTGCATTATTTCATATGAAAGTGTAAAGGCTGAACATTATCGATTACAAATAATTTTAAATTTATTTGAATCATAAGGTCCAAAATACTTATTATTAATCGAATAATCATATGATACTTTTAAAGGTGTTAGTGAGAAAGGTGTACAATCTTCTATTAAATATTTAAAAGTCAAAACTGCCTTTTCACCAATATTTAAGCGCTCGAGCTTCCATTTGAGGCTATCGTAAATATATTTAACTTTACCTTTATCATTTAATATAGAATCTTGTGGAATAATACCACCCACCCTCTTTATATGAGAAATCGAAATATCTTCTAAATTATCTTTAGATTTATTTATTAATTCTATTTTCAAGATAACTTCGTGATGAATTAATAGCTCGCACATATTATCACATTCAAATGTCTTAGAATCACCTGGAGTCCCAAAGTTACAATACACGATACATTCTAAACTATTTAACCCGTCCATATTTAACACCTCACTAGGAGTCTTTTTCAAGATATACTATGCAAATAATTAATTATAATTCTTATAAATAGTTAATTCGAAAATTATTTTACTTAATTAATCAAATATTTGTATATATTTGGTAATTGTCTATAATTATAATATGCGTATTAAGGAGTGAATGTTTGTGGAGCATAAGCAAGGAAATATAAAGCTAGTAGTTTTGGGGCTACTGTTAGGAATTTTAATGTCCGCTATGGATAATACAATTGTAGCAACTGCTATGGGGACAATCGTCTCTGAATTAAAAGGTCTTGAACATTTTATTTGGGTAACATCAGCTTACATGATTGCTGTACTAGCTGGGATGCCAATTTTCGGCAAACTATCTGATATGTATGGAAGAAAAAGATTTTATATGATTGGCCTAATTTTATTTCTAACGGGGTCTGCACTTTGTGGTATGGCTAATAGTATTGTTCAATTGGCAAGCTTTAGAGCCATTCAAGGTATTGGTGGTGGTGCATTGCTTCCAATAGCTTTCACAATTATTTATGATATTTTCCCTCCAGAAAAAAGAGGAAAAATGACTGGCTTATTTGGTGCCGTATTTGGGCTTTCTAGTGTCTTTGGTCCCTTTTTTGGAGCATACATAACAGAATTCATTGGTTGGAGATGGGTTTTTTATATTAATCTTCCATTTGGTTTAATATCATTGTACTTAATCACTAGGAACTATCACGAGATGTTAAAGCCCAAGCAGCAAAAAATTGACTGGTTAGGTATTATTACATTACTTGGTGCTATTATCCCTTTAATGTTTGCCTTGGAGCTTGGCGGTAAAATGTATGATTGGGACTCATTAGTAATAGTTACCTTACTTGGACTTTTTCTTATTTGTTTAATACTATTTATTTTTGCAGAAAAGAAAGCATCTGATCCAATAATCCCTTTTTATTTGTTTAAGAGAAGATTATTTGCATCTACTCAAGTAATAGGACTTATATACGGCGGCATTTTTGTAACAATAACAGTTTATATACCAATTTTTGTCCAAGGTGTATATGGTGCTAGTCCTACAACAGCTGGACATATTTTGACTCCAATGATGTTAGCTTCTGTTGTAGGGTCACAGTTTGCTGGGCAGTTTGCAAGTAAAATTTCATTTAGAAATTTAATGTCAATTTCAATTGTTTTTTTTATCACTGGTGTCTCACTCCTTGGAACAATAGATACAAATACACCTAAATCAATATTAACATTATATATTATACTATCTGGAATAGGCGTTGGGTTTTCTTTCTCTTTATTAGGTTTAACAAGTATGCATAAGACTGAAATCTCAGAGAGAGGTGCAGCTAATGCATCAATGTCATTCTTTAGATCACTTGGGATGACACTCGGTATTACAATATTTGGCTCTTTTCAAACTAAAACCTTCTCAGGACTAATCGAGGAGAAGTTACCTGATTTTGATAATAAGTCAAATGATCCAAGTGTACTTTTTTCACCGGAAATGCGAGAAGTAATTCCTACTGATCAGCTTGAAAAGATTGTTGCAGCTTTAGCAGATTCAATTTCAGATATATATAAATTCGGTGCTTTTGCAATAATTATTGCAGCTGTTGCTGTTTCATTTATGGGAACAGATAAATTAGAAACGACAAGTAAAATTAAAGAGAAAAATTAATAATTCATTTCATTTTAAATCTAAATTGTACATATACTTGAAAATACAATAACCTTCCACATTTTTCTGTTTATGAAATATTAGTTAAATTTTTAAAAAACAGTAGATATTTTATGAGTTTTTGTATATTATTATACTGGTTGAAAAATGAACGGTTCAAAAAAGGGGAGACGAGACTCATGAAGGGTACTGCTATTCTTTTCCAAGGAGAGCATGGCGTGAAAATTCTTGAGAACATTGATAAGGCAGTGTATGAAGAAATTAGAAAGCAATGTGGTTGTGTAAAATGCACTTGTTCTTTAAAGCAAGAAATGAAAAATTATAATTATGTTACACGAGTTTTATGGCAAGAAGACCAAGTTGATTGGGATTATGGATATTAATATATTTACCCTTGTTAATTTTATTATTAACAAGGGTTTTTTTTATTAGATAAATACCACTGACTTAAAGACAAAGAAATCAATGATTAAATCCATTTTTTTCGCTTGAACCAACTGATCATTATAATTACAACAAGCATCATGAATCCTATTAAAATAAAATAACCATACTTAAAACTAAGTTCCGGCATATTTATAAAGTTCATACCATAAATCCCAGCAATAAATGATAACGGCATAAAAAGTGTCGTTATAATTGTTAATGTTTTCATAATTGAATTCATTCTGAAAGAGTTCATCGATAGATAATTATCCCTAATATCAGAAGTGAATTCCCTACTCCCTTCCACCATTTCAGTTAGCGCAACTAAATGATCATGTATGTCTCTAAAGTATTCAACCTTATTATTTTTGAATTCTAATGTTCTATCATTTAAAACTTTGTACAATAATTCTCGCATAGGTAGTATAGATCTTCTTAAAGTTGCTAATTCAGACCTTATCTTGAATAATTCACTTAGAATTGTTTCAATATTTGACTTATTTATATTTACTTCCAATTCATTGATACAATCTTCTATTCTATACATGACTGGAAAATAATTATCTACGATTGTATCAAGTAACTCAAACCAAATATTATGTATTTCTATTTTATTTTTACTTACTAAAATCTTTTCAATCAGATTATCTATTTGTTGACATAAACTCTTATGGAAAGTAACTAACGATCTTTCTCTAACAAAAATATTTACTTCACTAAATTTTGCATTTTCATTATCTACTGCATGAAAAACAAAGAAGTTATAATCATCATAAACATCTAATTTGGGTCTCTGGAAATCATAAATACAATCTTCAATGCTTAATGGATGAAAATTAAATTTGCTTTTTAAAAGTTCAATCTCACTTTCATCTGGGTTACAAAAATCTATCCAATACCACTCATAACTATTACTATTCAAGTCTTCTAATGAGTTTAATTTCACATATGAATTGTCTTCTTTATAAGCAATAATTCTTATCATCTATAATTCACCCATCATATTTTTTGTTATAAGTAGACATTCTATGTGTTATTATAGATAAAAGTTTATTTGAGTAAATCACATATTAAAGGGGTCACTATTAATGTTAAACTTTAATCAAAATGTTGAAGATATCCAGATATCAGGTATTAGAACCTTCATGCGAGAGATTCATAAGATTGATGATCTAATTCAATTAACAATTGGTCAACCTGATTTTGATACACCTACCCCGGTTAAAAATGCAGCTATTGATGCAATTAACAATAATCAAACTTCATATACTGATAATGCTGGTAAACTAGATTTAAGAAATGCTGTTTCATCTTATTTAAAAGAAAAATACAGTTTAATTTATAACCCGAACTCTGAGATAATTATTACAAATGGAGCAACTGGTGCAATAGATATAAGTCTAAGAGCAATCTTATCAGAAGGAGATGAAGTAATACTCCCAGCACCAATTTATCCAGGTTACGAACCTGTAATAACACTTTGTAAAGCTAAGGCAGTTCATATTGACACTTCGACCACAAACTTTAAATATACTAGGGAGCAGCTTGAAAAGTGCATTACAGAAAAAACTAAGTGTATTATTTTCCCTTTCCCTTCTAATCCAACTGGTGCAACAATGAATAAAGATGAATATGAAACTATTTTGCCATTACTAGAAAAGAATAATATTTGGCTTTTATGCGATGAAATATATAGTGAGTTAACATACATGAACGAACATTTTTCATTAGCGAATTTTCCTAGCCTAAAAAATAAAACAATCGTTATAAACGGCCTATCAAAATCCCACTCAATGACTGGGTGGAGAGTTGGATTCCTAATGGGCAGTGAATCTTTTATTTCTCAAGCTTTAAAAGTTCAACAATATAGTACAACATGTATTTCATCTATTTCTCAAGCAGCTGCACTTGCGGCTGTTACTACTAGTAAAGATGATTCAAAAATAATGCTTGAAGAATATAGAAAAAGGAAAGATTACGTTTATTCCCGTTTAACTAAGGTAGGATTCGATGTTGTTAATCCAAATGGTGCCTTCTATTTCTTCATTGACCACCGAAAATATAATGCCAATTCTTACGATTTTGCAATACAATTAGCTAATAACGCAAAAGTTGGTGTTATTCCAGGGAGTGTTTTCTCGAATTATGGTGATGGATTCTTTAGATTATCATACGCATATTCAATGGACACTCTAAAGAAAGCACTTGATCGTATAGAAAACTATATTAATTTACAATAAAACATGGGAATCTGACTAAAAACATGTCAGATTCCCATTATGTATTTGTTTTAGTATACTCTTTTAATAAAAGTTACTTCCCTTAGATCTAAATCCACATCTTTTGTAGTAATTTCTATTTCCACAAGTGAGCCTCTTAGATTTTCAAGTAGAACTTCTAACTCGATTGTCGTCCGTGGTTTCTTAAATCCTAAGTTTCTTAACTCCCTTAGGAGGATTTGAAACCCTGCATTACTCTCTACATGACTAAATTTAGTAGGTAATTGACCCTTGCCTCCATCAATAAGAGATAACTCCCATCTTATCGGCTTAGTCCCCTTCTTTGTTGTCTCTCTTCTATAATCTTCTATTTTAACTACATATCTACCATCTTCAATTACAGAAAATTTATCTTCTATATCATCAAATAGTCCCATTTAACCACCTCCCTACTAAAAAATATTCAAAATAAATATTTATATGATAGAGAAGTCAATCAAAATCTATAAATAAAATAAAAATGACAAAGGCCAAGTCCATAAAAGTGCTTAGCCTTTCGCATATGCTTGCTTCTGATTTTAAATAGGAATACGCTAAAAACAAAGTTAAATCAATGTTTCAACTTTTAAATTCTTTATATATTTAAAAGACCATATTAAAACCCAAACTGTTGAGTTTTAATATGGTCTTCAAACATTTTATAGATTCATCATTTTATTGAGTGCTTTTTTTGCATTTACTGCAACTTGCTGATCTACTTTAATAATATTTTTAACATCTTTTTTCAAAATATTTTCTAAAGACCATACTAGGTGTTTTAAGTCTATTCGATTCATCGTTAAGCAACTACACATATAAGGATTGAGTGAATAAACTTGTTTATCCATGTTATCATTTATTAACCTATTAACTAAATTGTGTTCAGTTCCAATTGCCCACTTAGTCCCTTTTTCAGCAGCATTTATAACATCTACAATATATTTTGTTGAGCCATTATAGTCTGAAGCTTGAACTACTTCAAAAGTACATTCAGGGTGTACAATAACGTTTATATCTTTATGGATACTTCTTATAGAGTTTATATTCTCAACGGTAAAGTTCTCATGAACTGAACAGTGTCCCTTCCATAAAACTACCTTGATATCTTGAGTATTATTTTCTATTTCTAATTCTTCTGTGATTGGGTTCCAAATAGCCATTTCTGCTAAATCAACACCTAATTTATGAGCAGTATTTCTGCCAAGATGTTGATCTGGTAAGAAGAATATTATTTTTCCTTGATTTAATGCCCACTCTACAATTTTTTCCGCATTAGAAGAAGTTACTGTTGTTCCGTTTTTTTCACCTACGAACGCTTTGATTTCAGCAGTGGAATTCACATAAGTAACCGGTATAATATCATTCCCGTATTTTTCCGTAAGTACTTTCCATGCCTTAATAGTCTGCTCGTAAGTTGCCATGTCCGCCATTGAACAACCTGCTCTTAAATCTGGAAGAATAACATGTTGGTCGTCATTAGTTAAAATATCAGCTGTCTCAGCCATAAAATGTACACCACAAAATACTATATGATTAGCTGTATCATTTTTTTCTGCGTATTGTGCAAGTTGCAATGAGTCTCCAACAGCATCTGAAAATTTTATTACTTCGTCTTTTTGGTAGTGGTGACCCAATATAAGAAGCTTTTCTCCTAATTTATCCTTGATTTCCCGTACACGTTGTTCTAACTCGATTAACGACATATTTTCAATTGTCGTTGGTAGTTTTTCTTGGAAGAGTTTTGATTCTTCTAATAACCAGTTCACACTTTTACCTCCTCTTAAAGCTGCCTTCAATATTGAAGCTAATGTCAAATGCTTTGACAGAATGTGTTAGCATCCCTAAGGATATATAATCTACTCCTGTATCGCGATACATAGATATATTTTCTAAGTTAATTCCTCCTGAAGCTTCAGTGATTATTGTTGATGGTACTAATGAACAATACTCCTTGACTTCATTTGGTGTAGCATTATCAAACATAATTATATCAGCTTTTGCATCTATTGCTTCAATAACTTGTTCAATATTTTCGGTCTCAACCTCTATTTTAACAGTATGACCTAAAGTACCTCTCAGGGCTTCTATTGCACTTTTAATAGAGCCAGCGAAGGCAACGTGATTATCTTTTAGCATTACGGTATCGTATAACCCACTGCGATGGTTAAAACCCCCACCACATCTAACCGCATACTTGTCAAAAATTCTTAAACCCGGCATTGTCTTACGAGTATCACAAACACGTGAGTGACTGCTATCAAGAGTTTGAACTGCTATATTAGTTTGTGTTGCAATTCCACTCATACGTTGTAATAAATTAAGAACTACTCTTTCTGCTGCAAGAAGTACTTTAATTGGGCCAATCACAGTTGCAATGATAGTTCCTGATTTAACGTATCTACCTTCATTAATAAACAATTCTACTTTAACATCTTCCTCAAACAATTTATATGCTTCTATTAAAATAGGAAACCCACATATAATCCCATCAGATTTAGCAATAAAGCTTCCAGTAGTTACTAATTCATCTGGAAAAATAGAAGTACTTATATCACGTTCACCAATGTCTTCTATAAAGAAGTTTTCTAACGCTTTTTTTACTAGAAATTTATTCACTGAATGTCACCAACCTAGTTATGAGATGCCTTTAAATTGTAATTTAATTCGATATTTTCTATATGATGCGCACCAATACTTGTTTTTCGAGAGTATGCTGCAACAGCAATCCAATATGAGACTTGTAATATATTGAGTATTTCCCATGATTCCTTGCTCATTTTGTAGCTAGTTTTTACAAAAGGCTTAAAGCCTTCTATCCATTTAATTAAGTTTAGTAAGTCTTGACTATTTCTAATTATACCCAAATTTTCCATTACCATTTTTCTAATCTCATTGTATGATGGTAAATTTCTTACTATTAGCCCACTTGATATTTCTGGGATAAATTCATTTATCTTCTCGCATTCAAAATCATTTAAATACTTTCCTAATTTTGCTCCTTGAACAATACATTCTAATAGTGAATTACTAGCTAATCTATTTGCGCCATGAAAGCCAGTACACGCTACCTCTCCTACAGCGTACAGTCTCTCGATATTCGTTTTCGAATTTATATCTGTCTTAATTCCACCCATATGAAAGTGAGCTCCTGGAACAATTCTCAGAAGACCGTTCTTATAGATAATATCATTATCATTTAACATTTTTGTTATAGTTGGGAATTTATTCTCAAACTTATCTACCATATTAATATCTAAAAATACTTTTTTACCTAACCTAATATTCTTATAGATTTCTCTAGCGACAATATCACGTGGTGCTAAGCTCCCTAGTGGATGAACATCAGCTAAAATTTCATTACCAAATTCATCAACAATTCTAGCACCTTCTCCACGGACTGCTTCGGAAATTAAACCTAATGTTTCTCCATTATTATATAAAAGTGTAGGATGAAACTGAATAAACTCTAAGTCCTTAACGATTGCACCAGCTCTAAGTGCAATCGCAAGTCCATCACCAGTAGCTGAAGAATCATTAGAAGTAAAAGAATATATAGAACCTATTCCGCCAGTAGCTAATACAACATGATTTGAGAAAAAAAGTTCAGTTTCTTCTGTTGAATTCTTTGTAACTACACCACGACAGTTACCATTATCTATAATTAAATCTAGAACACTTGTATTTTCAACAATAGAAAGATTGCTTGGCTTTGAATCAAAAAGAAAATTCATTATCGATCTTCCAGTTGCGTCTCCACCAGAGTGTAATATACGTCTAGAAGAGTGGGCACCTTCTAATCCTAAATTAAATTCACCATTTGTATCCTTATCGAATTGCATACCTTCTTCAATAAGTCTTTCAATCTCTTGCTTTGAATTTCTGATTATCTCACATGATACTTCACTATCATTAATATATCCGCCTGCTCTTAATGTATCTTCTAAGTGGCTTTTCCAATTATCGTTTTCTGATATTGGTACTGCAATACCACCTTGAGCAAGAATTGAATTACTATCGTTAATAGTTTTCTTTGTTATCATGACAACTTTTTTATTATTAGCTATATTTCTAGCAACCATCCAAGCTGCTAAACCACTTCCAACAATTATAATGTCTGCAGATGTCATGTTTACTCTCCTTAAATACAAATAATCTTCACCTTGACACTTAGTTTTACATAATCATAAACTATTTACAAGATAAAATATAAAAAAGATAGATGTATCAAGAAGATACAACCATTCTAAGAGGTGACAATATTGATCTATTTAGATTATGCCGCAACCACTCCTATAAGTGAAAACGCATTAAACACGTACAATGAAATATCTAGAAAATACTACGGTAACAGTCAAAGTATACATAACATCGGATTAGAAGCAAATAACATTGTTGAACTAGCTAAGAAGCAATTGGGTAAAATATTAAATTGTAATAGTGATGGTATTTTCTTTACTAGTAGCGGTTCAGAGGCAAATTATTTATCCATAACGTCAATTTTAAAAGGTAATAAGAAAAAAGGGAACCATATTATAACAACAATGACAGAACACTCTTCTATTTTAAATCTTTTTAATGAGTTAGAAAAAGATGGCTTTAACGTTACGTACTTAACCTCAGATATATATGGCAGAATTTCACTAGATGAACTCGAAAAATCACTTAGACCAGATACAATACTTACTAGTATTAGTTTTGTTAACTCAGAAATTGGTACAATTCAAGATATTAAAAAGATTGGATCTCTTTTAAGGAAAAATAATGTTATTTTTCACACTGATGCCGTACAAGCATTTGGAAAAATTGTAATAGATGTAAATGAATTGAATATAGATTCTATATCATTTTCTAGTCATAAAATTTATGGACCAAAAGGAGTCGGATTTTGCTACATAAATCCTGATGTCAAATGGTCCCCTATTGTAAGTGGAACAACTCATCAAAAAGGTTTTCGTTCAGGAACACTAGATGTACCATCAATTTCTGCACTTACTACAGCTGCAACTGATATTTATTCCGAATTGAATAATAACTACCATTATTATTCAAAATTAAACTCTCATTTTAGAAATTTATTATTAAACAATCAGCTTCCAGTTACAATTTATGGTACGAATCAAATACCAAATATAATTGGCTTTAGTGTTGAAGGGATTGAAGGTCAATATTTAATGTTGGAATGTGATAAAAATGGTATTGCAATATCAACTGGAAGTGCATGTAAAGTTGGTTTACAGGACCCTTCTAGTACAATGCTCGCTATCGGTTTAACTAGAGATGCTGCAAGACAGTTTGTAAGAATTTCATTTGGGAAATTTACAAACTTTACCCATATAAATAAGCTAGTAGAAGTAATAAAAGAACTAAGAGAGAACTCTTAGTTCTTTTAATTTATAGTTTATTAACATATTTCTTATATAAGGCTTGTGTTCCGCTATTTTCTTCACCTTGACTAGCAAAGTCTTCATATAATTGTTTTGACAAAGATAGACCTGGGGTTTCAAGTCCCATTTTTTCTGCCTCATTAATTGCAATTCCTACATCTTTTAAGAAGTGCTTTATATAAAAACCTGGTTTAAAATCCTCTTTTAGCATCTTTGGTGCTAAATTTGTTAAGGACCAGCTACCAGCTGCACCAGTAGAAATGCTTTGTAAAACTTTATCTTGGTCAAGACCAGCAAACTTAGCATAAGCCATAGCTTCACAAACACCTAGCATATTTGATGCAATCGTAATTTGGTTACACATCTTAACATGTTGTCCATTACCAGCTTCGCCGTGATAAATTATGTTATTTCCTAACACATTTAAAATTGGATAAACTTCATTAAATGTACTTTCATCTCCACCAACTAAAATCGCAAGTTTCCCATCCCTTGCACCAATATCTCCACCAGTTACTGGAGCATCTAATGAACTAAGACCAACTTCTTTAGCTTTATTGTAAATATCTACTGCTAATGATGGGGTTGAAGTTGTAAAATCAATTAAAATAGCATTTTTATTAGCGTTCTTAATAATACCAACTTCTGAGAAATATATTTCTGAAACATCACTTGGAAAACCAACCATAGTCATTATAACTTCACATGACTTAACTAATGTTGATATTTCCTTGTGTAGTATAGCGCCGAATTCCGTTAATGCTGCAGCTTTTTCTTTAGTTCTATTAAATACATGAACCTCATAGCCAGCCTTAAGTAGATTTTTCACCATACTACTTCCCATTACACCAGTACCAATAAACCCAATTTTTTTCAACATAAATTCCTCCATTACTAATTTGAATTCACAATTGTATCAGAGTAAAGTTCTACTCTGTTTCTGCCTGAGTTTTTTGCTATGTAAAGTGCACTATCAGCCTCACTTATTAAAATTTCTAGAGTCTTATTTACAGAATATGAAGATACGCCAAAGCTACAAGTAATATTTCCTGCTACATTAAAATTAGCTTCTTCTATTTTCTTTCTAATTCTCTCGCAAAAAATTAATGATTCATACTCATTAGAGTCCGCAAGTAATATTATAAACTCCTCACCACCCCATCGAGCTAGGGTGTCTGTCTTTCTTAACATGCTTCTTACTAATGCGGCAAGTTTTACTAATACTTCGTCTCCTATTATATGACCGTAATTATCATTTACCTTTTTAAAGTGATCTATATCAAATAATACTACCGATAAATTACCCATATTACTCTTTACTCTAGAAATCTCTTCTACAGCAATGACGTTAAACTTTAGTCTATTATAAATTTTAGTAAGTGGATCAGTATTAGCAAGAATTTCTATTTTTTTATTCTCTTCTTCTAAAAAAGTTATATCAGTAAACACTACTAGCATTTCATCCTTTAAAGGATCAATATCTATTGCTCTTACAAAGAATGTCTTATTCTCTCCATGCTTGTCAGGCACATGAATTTTAATTGTTGTCTCATTTATGTCATCTATTTTCAGTTTATTAGAATTGCAAGTAAACTTATGTGGTAAACATGAGTTCAAATTAAATAGATTGGCAAAACAGCTACAATGTTTTTCCAAATATTCATCTAAACTAATGTAATTAAAAAATTTAAGAAAACTCTTATTACAATCTATTATTTTATTACATCTTGCAATAAATATTAAATCCTTTTGATAATCCATTAGCACTCTTGCGAAATGCCTCTGTTTTTTAAGTTGTTGTTGTACTTTTATAAATTCACAACATTCAAAGATTATCCTAGTAAACTCTTTATTTAATATTGGTTTAGTCAATATTTTATACACACTATTATCAAATGCATTAATGCAACTTAAACTATCAATATTATCTGTAATTACAATTATTTTTATCTCATTGTTAACTTTTCTAATACAATTAATTAAATTGACATTATCATTATCGTACATGTCACATACAATAATTTCGGGAGAATAGTTATTAAGTCTATTTAAAACTGATTCTACAGATGTCTCAACTATAAAGTTTAAATTTAATGAGGTAAGTAGATTAGAAATAATTTCTCTATCCTTCTGATTTTCTTCAACGACTAAAATTTCAATTGGCTCAAAATCATTATACTCGGCCATACTAATTACCCCCTCATTACATTACTTTATTAAAATATAACATATTTTTACAATATTCAAAAAAAATATACAGACATATTGCTTATTCTGAGACTTTAGCGTCTATGAACAGTTAAGAAGTATTTTTAAAAACATCAATAATATGTTTGACGACTTTTTAAGTATCCTCTATTTTTAACCCAACATTTTTTATTTTCACAGAAAAACTCGGCGATTGCCGAGCCTTTAATGCGACGGCAAAGCCGTAGTTGCACTTATGCGTTAGGAAAGTATGAACTAGTCAAAGTTCATACTTTCCTATTAGCTAAAAAAAGGCATCGAATTCTCGATACCTTTTGCAAACAAATTAGGACTACTTAATTTTAAATCTCTTTATTAGCTCAGTTAATTTGCTACTTGAATCATTCAATACTTCAGCTGATTTTGCAATATTATTTAAAACTATTAATTGTTCATCTGTTGATGCACTTACCTCCTCAGCAGTAGCTGCAGATTGTTGTGTAACGAGCGATATATTTTTTACTCCATTTAAAACCAGCGCCTTTGATTCATTCACTTTTGACGTCTCGTTATAAACGTTACTTATTAAATCCACAAGTTTATTCGATACCTCAGTAACTGTTGTAAATGAAATTTCTGTAGTATTAACTGCATCTTCAGTTTGTAGACTAATTTGTTTAGTTTTCTTCATTGCATTCATTGCTAGCTCAGTCTCGACTTGAATAGCGCTAATTGTACTCTTAACCTGTTCTGTTGCTTTTGCAGATTGCTCCGCTAATTTTCTAACCTCATCTGCAACAACCGCAAACCCTCTACCAGATTCACCGGCCCTAGCAGCTTCTATACTTGCATTAAGAGCTAATAAATTTGTTTGAGCTGAAATCTCATTTATAGTTCCAATTATGCTCTCTATTTCCTTTACACTAATAACAAGTTCGGCTATTGTTTGTTCAACAGCTTTTATTTCATCAAGGGTTTCTGTTGAACGAATGCGTAAATCCTTAACTCTATTCATTCCATCTTTAGATGCATTAGTAGTTTCTAATGAAAGATTATTCATAGAATCAATCGAATTATTTACTTTCTCAATCATAAGTCCAAGTTTTTCAGTACTCTCCATTACCTTATCTACTTCATTTGCTTGTGCAGTTGAACCTTTAGCAACATCATTTATTGCTGATGCAACCTCCTCAGATGTAGCAATTGTTTCTTGTGAGATAGCACTTAAACTCTCAGCAGATTTACTTACATCAACTACGGATTTTTCAACTTCTACGATTAAATTATTCATTTGTGCAACCATGTTATTAAAGCTGATTGTAAGTTGACCAACTTCATCACTTGTTTTTGGTGTAACGTAAACAGTTAGGTCGCCTTCTGACATTTTTTGCACTTCAAACGCTAAATTTCTAATTGGACGAGAAATTCTTACAGATACATAATAAACAACAGTTAACGTTACTATCACCGCTAAAACCGCAATAATAATAGTTGACATTAAAATTTCACTTAATATTTTAAATAAATTTTTTTCTTTATAAACTACTCCGACCTTCCAATTTGTTAGTGGCATAGTTTCATAGTAAGTAATTCTCTTTTCTCCGTCAAAAGTACCCTCTAAGTATCCACTATTCTTCTTTAAAATTGGAGCAATGTAATCAATCTTCTTTATGTCTTTTCCAGCGAATTTAGGATGGACAATTGCAAATCCATTTGAATCTAATAAGAACGGATATCCTTTAAAACCTAAATCCTTACTATTTAACATCTCTTTTATTCCATTAAATGTGAAATCTGTTGCTACAACCCCGACAACCTCATTAGAGAAAGGTTTTAATATAGCCTTTGCACCTGTAATTGTAAAGTGTCCTGTGACTTTATCAAAATAAGGATCTGTCCATATAACTCTATCAAAATTATTAACTGCAGCTATATACCATGGTCTAGCAGTTGGATCATAGTCTGATGGAATATTCATAAAAGGGCTAATATGAAATTTTTTATCCATTGTTCCTAAATATGTCGCATTTGCAGATGTTTTATTTGTTAAATAAACATGAAAATCTTCTTTAATTTCATTTTCTAATTTTTTATCACCTGTTATAGCTAAGTTATATAGTCTAATATCTTTACTATATCGATCAAGATCCATACTATACACTTTTATAGTTTCACTAATATCATTTTTTAGCTCCGCTGCCATTGCATGCCCTCTTGATTCAACTTCGGATCTAACTTGATCTTTAACTAGAAAATATGTAATGAGCTGTGCTGAAAGTATTCCTAGTGTAATTAGAATAGTAAATATTACCATTAGCTTCTTCTGTAGACTTTTACCCATTATATATCTCCCCTGTCCATATATTTATTACAAAATTATACAATTTTCGAAAAATTATGTCTATTTAATTCATCGTTTTTTTCACTCTAAATATGTAGATTTAACAACAAGTTTAGCGCTTAAAATATGACAACGTTTTCAATTAACCTAGCATATAATAGTTAAAATTCTAATATAGATTAGGGGTGCGCAATGAGATTAGTTAACGTTAAAGTTGGGAGTCACGCTAAAGTAATAGAAATTAAAACTAATAATACGATATTAATACAAAGACTATTAGAGTTCGGAATTTCAGAGAATTGTAGTATAAAAGTGGTCAAAAAAATGGCTTTCAACGGTCCTGTAATTTTAGAGTCATGGGGACAAACTTTTTGCATACGACATGAGGATGCGATATGTATATTGGTAAAGGAGTTAGAGATAGATGGAGATTGGTCTAATTGGAAATCCGAATACAGGAAAAACATCTTTATTTAACTCCTTAACTGGTTCCTATGAGTATGTTGGCAATTGGAGTGGAGTTACTGTAGAAAAGAAAATCGGTAAGCTACTTTCTGTTAAAAATGCAACTTTAATAGATCTTCCAGGTATTTACTCAACTAACCCTATTTCTAAAGATGAGTCTATTTCAACTAATTATTTAATAAATGGTACATATGACGGTCTAATTAATATTGTAGACTCTTCACAATTAAGTAGAAATCTTCAACTTACATTATCGATACTAGAACTTGGTGTGCCGATAATGATAGTTTTAAACATGATGGATGTTGCTAAGAAACGTGGTATTAATATTGACCTTCAAAAATTCGAAAAAATGATTGGCGTTAAAATTATTAAGAGCATTGCAAGAAAAGATTATGGGGTTAATGATATTCTTAACAATATAAATCTAATAGATAATTCAAAGGGAACATTTAACTTATACTATGGTAAAGAAATTGAACTCTCGATTAATAAATTAATGCCCCTTTTACCTACTTCTCTAGTCGGACATCGTAAATGGTATGCAATTCAATGCTTAGAAGGAAATAGTATTATAATTAACCATATTTTACGAAATTGCTCTAATAAAATAGTTTTTTATGACATTCTAACTATGCAACAAAAAGAATTAAAAAATTACTATAAAACAAATAACTTAAAGACAATCTTTATGAAGATAAGAAGCAATCATATTGATAAAATTCTATCTTCATGTGTAACTATAAATAAGTCTATCTATTTAAGCTATACAAAGTATATCGATACTATAATTTTAAATAATTATCTTGGACCATTTTTGTTTTTAACAATAATGCTATTAGTATTTAAGATAACATTTGAATGGGTTGGTAGCCCTCTTTCTAATATAATTGATTCGTATATTAGGGGTGATTTTTCAACTATTATTGAAAATTTATTCCAAATGCTCAGAGTTGAAGGGTGGGTTGTTGATTCGGTCTTAAATGGAATAATACCTGGGGTTGGTGGTGTAATATCTTTCGTTCCACAAGTTTTCCTTTTATTCTTTTTTATTTCATTACTTGAAGATTCAGGATATATGGTAAGAATTGCAGTGTTATTTGATAGATTAATGCAATACTTTGGCTTAAACGGAAAATCATTAATACCTATGATAATTGGTTTTGGCTGCAATGCACCCGCAGTAATGGCCACAAGAACGATTGAAAACACAAAGGAACGACTATTGACTATTCTTGTATTGCCTTTTATGTCTTGTTCAGCAAGATTAACTGTGTATGCAATGTTTGTATCCGTATTTTTCACAAAAAATCAGGCAGTAATCTTTTTAAGTTTATATATTATTGGAATTGTGTTAGCACTTGTTATAGCTAAAACTTTTTCAAATATTTTATTTCAAAATGAAAATACTATCTTCTGGTTCGAATTACCACCATATAGAATTCCACATGTAAAAACTTTAATACGTACAACATGGGAGAAGGGTAAGGGCTTCATCGAAAAAGCTGGAACAACGATATTCCTAGGAAGTCTTCTGATCTGGTTTAGTGGAGTATATGGACCAAGTGGTTATGGTGTTCCGATCGAAAATAGCTATATAGCACTTATCGGTTCTAAGATTGGAGATATGCTCTCACCATTAGGTTTTGGAACCTGGCAAGCAGGAGTTGCTCTATTAACAGGGTTTGTCGCCAAAGAAATTATTGTTTCAACAATGAATATTGTTTTCCAAACAAACAATACTTTACAATTAAGTGAAGTATTAAATCAAAATTTCACCTTTTCTTCAGCAATTAGCTTTTTAATTTTTGTATTACTTTATGTCCCTTGTTTAGCAACAATCGCGACAATTATAAAAGAAACAAAATCATTAACTATTACTGTATTTTCAGCAATTTACCCTCTTATAATTGCCTATATAATATCATTCTTAATTTATCAGACACTTGTATTTTTTTCTTAAAAAATAACTAAGAGCTTAGTTCTGACTCCCTAGTGGAAGTTCTCGAATTAAGCTCTTTTATTTTATTCAAATCAAAAAGCACAAATTAATCGTGAATAGGAAGTGTTTCATTTTCAATTACTAAATTAGTACCATCTGTTCTTAAATTAATATCACCGTATTTTGCAGTTGAGAATATTTTAATATTGTTGTTTTTCAAACGTTTTACTACAGACTTATGTGGATGCTTGAAAGGACTATTTTTATCTACTGAAATAATAGCATATAATGGGCTTACTCGATTAAGAAATAATCCCGAAGTGGATGAGGAAGATCCATGATGTGCAACCTTTAGGACCTCACTTTTAATGTTATATTTACTAATTAATTTCATCTCAACAATTTTTTCAGCATCACCTGCTAATAAAATGTCTACATCTTTATACGTAACCATAAGAACGATACTAGCATTATTATTGAAGGCCTTACCCTCTCCAGAATTCAATACTTTTATCTTTACTTTCTTGTCTAACTTAATGTACTTATCTTCTCGTACTATGGAAAAAGGGATTTTCCTCTCATGAACAAGTCTTATGTACTCTAGATATGTTAATGTATCGTAACCTTTACCACTATCATAAATTTTCTTTACAGGAACTACTCTTAAGATGTCAATTAAACCGCCAATGTGATCAATATCTGGATGTGTACTAATTACTAGGTCAAGTTTCTTTATATTCATTTGAACCAGACCATTTAATACGACTTCACTAGCTTCTCTTGGTCCAGCATCAACAAGTATTGATTTTCCATTTGGCAATTTAATTATAATTCCATCACCTTGTCCAACATTTAGGAATTTAATATGCATATTATTAAAGGTTGGATTTGATTCAGAAATAGCCTTTGCATTAACTGTATTAGGTGTAATTAGAAATAAAATAAGTAATAGTAACGGAATAGGTTTAAATAAATGTTTCACAGAAATCCCCCATTACTTTATTTGATAATATTTTATTATCACCTACTATTAGTTAAATTATTATTTTCATAAACAATATCATTAATAATGTTTTCATACCTACTATTGTATTCATTAGATAAAATACTGAATAAGAACATGTCAGTGTATTTCCCAAAATGATATTCATTTTGTCTCATAGTTCCTTCAAGAAAAAAACCAACACGTTCCATTAAATTCTGCGAAGCAATATTAAAACAATAAACCTCTGAAAACACCCTGTTTAAATTTAATTCATTAAATGCATAATTTAAAATTAGCATCAATGCTTTAGTGCCATAACCACTATTTCTGTCGTTCTCTTTTCCTATAACAATTCCAACTGCTCCACTTTTATTTGTATAATCGACTCGACCAAGTTCAACTCTTCCAATTACTTGATTATTCACTTCAATTGCAAAAAGAAATAGTGTTTCTTTCCCGTATCTAATATAGTTCTCAAACCGTTTATAATACAATTCATAGTTAGGAAGTTGTGCACTACCACATAAATATCTAAATGTTTCACATTCTTCCCATGAGTACATAATATCTATGTCAGAAATTAATAATTTTCTTATTTTAACCTCATTAAGCTTGAACATTTTTACTCTCCCTTTTATCTTTTGGTTGGATCCAGTAATTTAATACTAGCAAATTAAAAAGGGACTGAAATTTTGTGCTAATGCTAATTATGATACTGGAAAAACATGTAATTTATTATCTACTCTAATAATACCAAACTTTTACAATTAGTGAATGAAGTTTATACTTTCCAGTTAGCAAAAAAAAAGCCTGTCCAGTTTGAACAGGCAAATCTAATTTAGAACATTAATACTAGTAATTGATATACAATTGCAGCAACAGTTGCTGAGATTGGTAATGTAACTATCCAAGTAAGTACTATATTACGAGCTGTACCCCACTTAACACCTTTTTTACGGTGAGCAGCACCTACACCCATAATTGCACTAGAAATTACGTGAGTAGTACTAACAGGTAGATGTAACCATGTAAATCCGAAAATAATCATTGAAGATGAAAGGTCTGCTGCAGCACCATTTACAGGCCTGATTTTCATAATCTTTCCACCAACTGTTTTAATTATTTTCCAACCACCAACAGACGTACCTAGACCCATCGCGATAGCACATGATAATCTTACCCAATCTTGAACTTCACCAGACGTTTGATACCCGTTTGCAATTAGAGCCATCGTTATGATACCCATTGCTTTTTGAGCATCATTAGTACCGTGAGTAAAAGCCTGAGTTGCAGCAGTACCTATCTGCATTAATCTAAATCCTCTATTAGTTTTATGCAAGTTAAAATTACTAAAAATAAGCTTGAAAAGAGTCATCATTAAAAATCCAACTGATAGAGCAATAATTGGAGAAATAACAAGTGCTTGGATTATTTTAAGAAATCCAGCGTACTCAATAGAATTGAACCCTGCAGCTGAAATAGCTGCACCCGCAATCGAACCAATAATAGCATGAGAAGAACTACTTGGTATCCCATAATACCAAGTTAAAAGATTCCAAAAAATCCCAGCGATTAAAGCTGCAAGTATTACTAATCCACCATTCGGTAATTGGAAAGGGTCTACAATTCCTTTTGAGATTGTTTTTGCTACCCCAGTAAAAGTTAAGGCACCGACAAAGTTCATACCAGCTGCTAAAATAATGGCATGAGTAGGCTTTAATGCCTTCGTTGATACAGATGTTGCAATCGCGTTAGCAGTATCATGAAAACCATTTATAAAGTCGAACGCTAAAGCTGCAACTACAATTAAAATAGTTATAATAAACAGAGTATCCATTGTAATTTAGCTCCTTATGCGTTTCTCATTACAATAGATTCTAGTGTGTTAGCAACGTCTTGACAGTCATCAGCAATACTCTCAAGTAGTTCATAAATCTCTTTATATTGTATAATTTTTATTACATCTGTTTCTTTAGCAAAAAGATGCTTAATAGATACACGTAAAACTTCATCACAGCGTGATTCGTAATCTTTAATTCTTATTGCGATAGGTCTTAATTCACTTAACTTACGTTGGCTTATTAATTTAACAGCTTCAAGAATTTCTTTTGTCGCTTCATATATGTGTTTTGAAAATTGATCCATATAGTCGTCAACTTGAGTGATTGAATACATTTCAAGACGTGCTGCATAATGCTCTATCCCATCTAAAACATTATCCATAGTCATTGCTAAATGTAAAATGTCTTCTCTTTCAATCGGTGTAATGAATGTTTTATTTAACTCAGCGATAATAGTATGTATAATAGTATCGCCTTTATGTTCGTAGTCTTTAAGTTTACATGAGTATTCTTTAAGATCACTAACGTCTTTAAGTTTATAACTTACGAAATACTTACCAGCTTCCTCTAAATTTAATCCGAATGAATGCAGTAAATTAAAGAACTTATCTTGCTTTGGTGAAAAAATCATTATAGATCCCCCAATATTTAAATTTGTTCTACAAAATCACACAATCTTTATTGTAGTTGTTCTGAACAAATTTACAATATCTAACAGGAAAATTTACAATAAATTTACAATTCATTTTATTTACTAATTAGCTTTTTTTGGAGTATAACTTGTTTTATTTTTATTTAAATAATCTTTTATGTAAATCGTTGCTAAAAGGATTGATGGGTATAGAAACCCAATTATAATTAAGAGTGGTGGCCATAAATGGATTATAGTTTCTTGATTAAAATACACTATATTCGGAAATAAGAACAGTGATAATACAAAACAAATCACGCTTGATGGATATATAAATGGGCTAATATCTTTTATTTTAGTTATAGATTTAAAAGCAGTGAGCACTGCTAAAAAGCATATTGTTATTTTAATAATTAATGACGATACCCAAAGAATACCTACTAATGCTTCTATCCTTTGGATGAAATTACCAATATTGATTTTCTCTGTTACTACATAAACGGGATAATTCGCATTGACCGTAAATCCAGGTCTTAATATTGTTAAGCAAAAAAATGTGAAAATAATTATAACAAGCCCACCAATAATAGTTGAATAAATAAACTCGTTACTAGTTTTTTCATCTTTTTTAATTAGTGGTATCAAAAGCATAAATATTATTAAATCTAAGTACGGGTAGCACAGTGTAACTAGTGTTGCTTTTAAAACTTCACCATTTGAAGCCTCAAACATTGGTAGTATATTATTTATTTCAACATTTGGTATATAAAAAATAAATAACATTATTAGAGTCACTGCTACAAAAGGAATTATTATTTCTGTAGCCATTGCTAATACATTTAGTCCATTAAAGGCAATATATGTTATTAGAAGAATTAAGATAAACCCTATTACTTCTATCGGAGTTTCAGAAAGTAGCGTTACTAGTAAAAAATCTCCTAATTGTCTTAATAATCCCGCAGTAATTATGACTGTATATAAGAGTAAGATACTAGATATAATAGTTGAAATAAATTTACCGAATACTATTTCATTAATTTCAATTAAGTTTTTTGAAGGATGCTTACAACATATTAAAATATAGAGTTTTACTATGAAAACACCTATAATTAAAGATAAAATAGTCGCGATCCATGCATCTTGTTTTGCAAAAGTAGCACTTAGTTTCGGGACCAGTAAAGTTGAACTACTAATAATAAAAATAAAGACTAAACAACTAAACTGAAATGGAGTTAATTTAGTTTCTTCATTCATTTTTCTCCTCCATAATTAATAATATTGTTTATCAAATTATTTAATGGATCAGTAATTGGATGAACATAATCTAATGGATTTTTAATATTGACCTTAAATGTAATTAAATATAATAAACCAAATGCTAAAACATTGACAACAGATAAATAAATAGTATCTTTTATATTTTTTTGTTTCCTTTGTTTTTTTAATCCTCTAATAAAAAAAGAAATGAGTATAATTGCCATAGCTATATAATAAATCATTTTTACTCCTTTATATCTTTCAAATATGATTCACTTGTTGTTCCAGTCCTTCTTACTTTGCATTCTGACTTATATTCTACTTCAACTTCTTTAAACCCACTTTCAGCCCATTTTTTCTCGATTTTGTGCCACTCCTCTGGATTATCTCTATACAATGCAACCCCAAACCCATAAATATCTGCCCCTAATTTTTTTGATTTTTTTACTGATGTCTTTAGAATTTCTATATTTCGCTCTTCTGTGTTTTTTTCAAGAATTTCAATATGTTTAGGATTAGTTAAGTTCAAATTTTTGCAAAGAACTTCTGCAACGTTTACTTCATAGTTTAATTCAACTTTAATTTTTGGTTTTCCGTTAACAAATTTACCCTTAATATTGGATTTTACATTGTTTACTTCTATGATTACTTTTCCTTTATCAGGACACTCAATTGGTCCTACAGTACTTTGAACTTCACCAATTATGTAGTTATAACCTTTACTTTCAACTTCATCTAACCAACCAACTAATTTATCCCCCTTAATAACTCCTAAACCTGAAAACTTCAACTTAGTAATCGGGTTAGTTTTTTCTATATTTTTCATTTCACTTCCATCATCTACATCACCTTTAGCTACAACTCCTGTAATTACTGGACTTTTTCCATACGTTAACATGTCAGAAATTAAAGCATCAAACTCGATAGCATTTGTTGGCGCCCAAGCTTTTTCTGAAACAGCTAATGAATCAAATAATTTTTGTGCACTATAATTTTCTAGTGGAGTTAATACTGACAACACTTTTTTTGCATCTATTTCTTTTGAAATTACTACATGAAAATCAGAACGAAACTCTGGATCTCGTGTAACCATCTCAAGTGACTCACCAATACCTTTTCTCGCTAACTCTTCACCAATAACAATTATTCGCACATGTGAAAAATATATCTTTCTCGGTGAAATAGTAGTCATTTTTCTTACCGCTTCAAATATTGAATCAGCTTTTGTGTTATAAATTATTACTGGAGTTGACCCAGATGCAGGTTTTCTAGCTGACGCAGAATTTGGATCAACAACTTGCACCGTGACAGAATATTTACCATCCTTATAATCAATTGCCATACCAACAGCTATTGCTAGGTCATTTAATTCTCTTCTGTTATAACAACCCGATAAAAGCAATATTGTACATAATATAATTATTAATTTAGTTTTTCTCATTATCATTACTATCCCTCGGTGTATTTAATACGATTGGTTTAAATTTTATATTTGAATTCTGAATTTCTTTATTAAATGATTTATAGGGAGCTCTAATTAGTGTATCTCTAAGTAAATATTTACTATTTGGAGCATAAGGAATCATATAGTTTACACCAAATGACCTTATGGATGTTAAGTGGATTAATAAAGTGAATAGTCCTACAGCAATCCCAAATAACCCGAAGGAGGCAGCAAGTGACATCATTAAAAATCTTAGCATTCTAACTGGAATAGCCATATTATAAGCTGGGAAAACAATTGACGATAATGCTGTTATTGCGACAACAATTACCATTGCTGCGGAAACAAATCCAGCTTCTACTGCCGATTGCCCAATTACTAACGCACCAACAATCGATATTGCCTGTCCAAGTGGTTTTGGCATTCTAAGACCAGCTTCCCTGATAACCTCAAACGTCGCTTCCATTATTAAGGCTTCAACAAAAGCAGGAAATGGTACACCTTCACGTTGTGCAGCAAGACTCATTAATAATTGTGTTGGAATCATCTCTTGATGAAACGTCGTTAAAGCTATATATACAGATGGTCCTAATAACGCAATAAAAAAAGCAAGGTATCTTAATAAACGAACTGCACTTGATATATCCCATTTGTTGTAATAATCATCTGCTGATGTGAAAAACTCAGAAAATAGTGCTGGAACTGTTAATACAAATGGCGTTCCATCAACGACTATTGCAACTTTACCTTCTAATATGTTAGCAGCTACAGTATCAGGTCTTTCTGAATTAAATGCTGTTGGAAATGGTGTATACATTTCTTCAGTTATAAATTCCTCTATGTTTCCTGTTTCAAGTATTCCTTTGATATCAATTTTGTTTAATCGTTCTTTAAGTAATGAAAGGACATTTTCATCTACTTCACCGTCTAAATACATTAAGGCAACTATTGTTTTAGTCATATTACCAATTCTGATCTGTTCACAGCAAAGACTCTCATCCTTTATTCTTCTACGTATAAGGGCGGTGTTCGTTCTAAGAGTTTCTGTGAAGCTTTCCCTCGGTCCTCTAATGACATTATTTACAGTTGTTTCACCTACACCTCTATCTTTCCAACCTGGTGTAGGAACTATAAATGCCTCATTAATTCCATCAAAAATTATTACTGTATTACCCTCAATTAAGTTTAGATATATTTCACTTAAGCTCTTAGTTTTTGAAATACTACTTGAAGAAATAGCAGTATTAAAAAATACATTTAAAACACCTTCTGGACCATTTTCTATAAAGTTAAGTAGTATATGTTTCTCATGATTAAGAATAGTTTCAATTATAAAATCATTAATATATTTCGAATCAGCTAAACCATCAAAAAAATTAATTAATATTTTATACTTTCCATTCCCTAAAGAGATTTCTCTACTTATATAGTCCTGGCTTTTATTAAATGTTTCCTTTAAAATAGTTTTATTTCTATCAATTTTATTTTCTAACTGCTTTTTATTTACGTATTGTTTTGTATCCATAAACTCACCCTATTGATATAATTATCCTTATAATGCTCTTAACAAGATATTTTATTAGTAATATTTGTAAACAAATTAGTATTATATTTGAGTTGAAAATAATTTTATTGAAAAAATATTATTTAACAATATGTTTTATAGGAGGCAAAAATATGAGTATACATATAGGAGCTAAACAAGGAGAAATAGCTGAGACAATTCTATTACCTGGTGACCCATTAAGAGCTAAATATATAGCAGATACGTTCCTAGAAAATGTAGTTTGTTATAACGAGGTTCGAGGAATGCTTGGTTTTACTGGTACTTATAAAGGTCATAGAATTTCAGTACAAGGTACTGGAATGGGCATTCCTTCAATTGGAATATACGTAAATGAACTTATTCAAAGTTATAACGTAAAGAATTTAATTCGCGTCGGAACTTGTGGTGCGATACAAGATAATGTAAAAGTTAGAGATGTAATTATAGCTATGACATCATGCACAGATTCATCAATGAATCGCTTGAAATTCCCTGGCTTTGACTATGCTCCGACTGCTTCATTTAAATTATTAAAAGATGCATATGACATTGGTATTGAATATGATCTTAATCTGCATGTCGGTAGCATCTTAACTGCAGATATGTTTTACAGAGATAGTATGGAGACTGTAAAAAAGTTAGCTGAACACGGTGTTTTAGCAATTGAGATGGAAACTACTGCACTCTACACAATAGCCGCAAAATATGGTGTGAACGCCTTAACCATTTTAACAGTAAGTGACCATGTATTTACAGGGGAAGAAACTACGTCGGAGGAAAGACAGACAACATTCAATGAAATGATTAAAGTAGCATTAGAAACCGCAATAAAATAATGACCACCGTCCATAGCCGATGGTATTCATCTAACAATAATGAAGCCGACCATTCAATATAGGTCGGCTTTTTACTAATCATTATTTATCATATTAATAATAGAATCGTTTGTATAAATAAAACCCCAGTCACTTTCTAAATCCCATTTATAATAATTGCCATAAATTCTAAGTGATTGGTAAATATTTGCATCTAGCTTTTCTTTAAGCAAGAACCTAAGCTTCTCGACACTTCGTTTTGCAGTTTTAATCGGTGTCATCCAATCGTGAAATAAGTTTTGAGCAATGTCGTCTAAATACACAATATCCTTATTTTTAATAATATATTCGAAAACTAAGCCTTCCATAAAAGGCAATTCGACAATTTTATTATTGTATCTAATAAATCTAAATAAATCATTCGACGCATCAATGATAAAGGTTTTACGATCTCTTATTAAATTAATATAGTCCTCTTGAGTAATTTCAGTATTGCTTGTGTTCTTTGAAAAATAAATATAACTCTTATGATTAAGCTCTTCTTTAGTAACATGTGTTGGGACTGGTTCTATTTTTTCAACACTTGCATTCTTTAGAATATTAGATTTATGAATATAATACTTAGACTTACTTCTTTGTGAGATTCTATCTCTATAAGGTTTACCTTTATATTTATCAAGTAAAGTAGAATTAAAATGATTAACTGCAACGTCAAAGTCTTTTCTCATAAACGCCAATATCCCCCTGTAATAATGATAAAATGAAGAATTTTCTTTATCTGTTTTGAAATTAAATAATAATTCTTCTATTTCATTCCAGTTTGCAGGATCATGCAAACCTAAATAAAGCTTAATTGTAACTAATCTATGCAAAAAAGGGTGACAACTAGGACAGTTATCTAGAAAACACCTATACAGTTCCTCCCCTTGCTTTAGCCAATCCAAATTATTAATTATACCTTCTCTATCTTCCCATTCTCTTTCTTTAGCTCTAAAATGATCAAAATTCATATCCTGAATAGCCATTCGAAGCACCTCCATTATAACATAAATTGTTACACATCAAGTTTAATCAATTCAAATTGTACTAATACAGATAAATTAAAAAAAATTTCTACTTACTAACTACTAAACATTCCGTATAATAATATATGTTACCAATTACAATTACATTAATACTTTTTATTTCAAGTAGGAGGCAATTTATGAATAATATTAGTATCAGACCAGCCCTTTTCGAAGATATTCAACAAATTTTGGATATTTATAATCATGCAGTTGATAATACAACAGCCACATTTGATATTAATCATCAGACTTTAGAACAACGTATCCAATGGTTTGAGAAACTTTCACCAACACATCCAATTATTGTTGCTACAGCAAATAATCAAATCGCAGGTTATGCCTCACTAAGCCCATTTAGGGAAAAGGAAGCATATAAGCAAACAGCAGAGCTATCAGTATATGTCCATGAAAATTATCGTGGGTATGGAATAGCAACATCGTTAATTAATAATTTACTAGACGCAGCAAATAATTTCAATATTAAAACAATTATTTCTGTAATAACTACTGGTAACGAATCAAGTGTTCACATACATAATAAATTAGGTTTTAAATATATGGGAACATTAACAGCAGTCGGATATAAGTTTGATAAATGGCTAGACGTAGATTTTTATCAATTTTGGAAGTAAAACTCGCATAACTTGCGAGTTTTACTTTATTACAAATTTATTCTACATAAACTATAAGTTTCCCTCTAAAGATTAAAAATTTTATGCGGTTGTGGCTTCAATACCATTTTTCTCGTTAACAAATGTTAGCGGATGTCTTCTCTGTAGGAAGATATAATAGGTTATTAGAAAAACAGAAAAGCCCCCAAACACTACAACCATTTTTTGTAATCCGATTAAATCTAATAAAGCACCAGTGCTTAATAAAACGATTTGAAATGTAATGCGATCTAGCATATTTCTAAAAGAGAAAAATCTTCCATGTAAATCTTTTGGCACAGATTTTTGAAACAGCGTTGATAATAAAGGAAAAAATGAACCTAATGCAAACCCAATAATACTAAATGCAATAATTGAAATTGATTTATATTGCGCAAAAAAGAGTAAAAACTCTGATATTGCTATTCCAGAAGCACTCATTATAAGTATTGGGATAATATTTTTTCCAACTGAAGCCCTCTTAATTAATGATGCACCCAACATAAAAAATACTCCCTCAAACGTGTAAAGTAGACCTTTAATTGATGCATCATCTTGTAAGACACTGATTTTCAATACAGTTAAATTAATGCTCCCAATAAAAAATACTGGTACAAAACTCAATAATAATCCTAAAGAGACTAGTCTATTTTCCTTAATTATTTTGAAGGTTTCCATAAATCCAGTTTTTTTCTTCTCCTCTTCATTATTTAAAGAAGTATTTTTGTCTTCTTCAAATCTTAAAAAGCAATTGAATAACGTTATTATGAAATACGCTAACATTGAATATACATAAAGCATCATTAAAGAAATTTTTAATAATAAAATCCCCGCTACAGCCGTCCCTATTATTCTAGCAATTGTATTAACATTCATATGGATACCATTAAGGGCTAAAAGTTTATTATCGTTAACAACTAATGGGATTGTTGCCTGAATTGCAGGAAAGTAATATGCCGCACTAATATTTAAACACATAATAAAAAGTACCATAAAAATCACATTACTAGTTTGGATTGCAAAGAACATGAAAGAAACTGTTATAGCTCTGAATAGTCCTGAATATATTAACACTTTTTTCTTACTAAACTTATCAATTGCTCTGCCCGCTGCTGGACCAAATAAGATCCCCATTAACAAGCCTAAAAAGATAATAACTGATTTATGAAAATCTGATTGAACATGATTTTGTAGAAATTCTAAGTTTCCAATTATACCTAACCACATGCCTATTCCTGCCACAAACTCACTAGCAAGAATTATTAACACATTACGGTTATTCCACATTTTAATACCTTCTTTGTCTATTTGATATTGTTTAAATCTAAAAAAAATTTCGACAATTTAAGCACATTTTCAAAATATTGTTGAAAAATTAATAAATACTACTATAATCATATATTAGTAGCTAAAAAAGGAGAACAATAAATGAATATTGCTGAAACAGGAAATGTTGTTGAATTTAAAGATGGGCTCCAAGGCATAGTAACTAAACTAAATAAAAATTCTGTCATAGTAGATTTAACATACATGGAAAACTTTAAAGATTTAGAAATAGAACCCTTAACAGTTGTTAATCATAAGAACTACACTATTGTTGCAAAGAGCTTTGATGAATTAAAGCTTGTTAGATAATTTTCTTACCATTACATAATAACATATCGAGACAATCAAGGGCCTATGAAAGGCTCTTTTTATTATCATCATCATATATTTTATGTTTTCACTTGAGAAGATTATGACAATACTTTTCTTTAACAATTTGGGCTGATTTTTCAGTATTACATTTAAACAATCAATACTTGTGAAATTAAGATTCATTGTAGGCATGGTTATTATTTGTATATCTAAAATACTATTTTTTTGAAGAATATGTTATATTTTTAATAAGATTAGTAGAATTTTAACCGTAAATTTCTTATACTAATATTATGTGTCATTTCATGTTTTTACAAAAAACAACATTAATTTAAAAGACCATAAGGGTAAGCATACTAGGGAGTGGAAAAAATGGATATAGCAACGGTCGTTGGTTTAGTTTTAGGATTTCTAGCAGTTGCATTAGGGATGATGGCAAAACATATAAGTTTCGGTGTACTATTAAACCCAGCTGCGTCATTAATTATTTTCGCTGGGACGATTGCTGCAGTAACAATTGCTTTCCCTGCACAAGATTTAAAAAATTTCCCTAAATTGCTAAAAATTATCTTTGGTGGTGCTAAAAAGAGCGGTATCCCCGATCTAATTAAAACTTTTTCTAAGCTTTCTGAAGTTGCTAGAAGAGACGGTTTATTAGCACTTGAAGCTAAAGTAAATGAATTAGATGATGAATTTTTAAAATCAGGTCTTATGCTCGCAATTGATGGACAATCAGCAGATTTTATTAGAGACGTGTTAAATGAAGAAATAGATGCAATGGAAGAGCGTCATTCAATTGGGGCAAATATTTTTACTCAAGCTGGTACTTACGCTCCAACACTTGGGGTACTTGGAGCAGTTTTAGGACTAATAGCAGCACTAGGTAATATGGATGATACAGATGCACTAGGTGCAGCAATTGCTGCAGCATTCGTTGCAACACTATTCGGTATCTTCACTGGTTATGTTATGTGGCATCCATTTGCAAATAAACTTCGTATGAAATCAAAGGCTGAAGTAAAAGAAAAACGATTAGTAATTGAAGGTGTTCTATCAGTACTTGAAGGACAACCTCCTAGATTAATAGAGCAAAAGCTATCTGCATACTTATCTTCAGGTGAAAGGCAGTTACTTGATAAAAAAGAAGAAGGTGGCAACTAGTGTCTAGACGTAAAAAAAAGGGCCATGGCGAAGGTCATGTTGATGAAAGCTGGTTAATACCTTATGCCGATTTATTAACACTTTTATTAGCACTTTTCATAGTTTTATATGCTTCTAGTAATGTAGATTCAGTTAAGTTCAAACAAATGAGTGATACTTTTCAGGCAATTTTTAATAGTAGTTCTAGTATCCTTGAATACCCAAATCCACAGTTAGAACCTGCTTCTGGTGAGAAACTTAAGGATAATGATGACGGTAATAATACAGCAAAGATTCATAAAGATACACTAGAAACACTAAAAGCTAGAGTGGATGATTATTTAGTTGAGAAAGACCTAAAGGATGAAGTTGCGACTATTATTACTAAAGAAGGGCTTATGCTAACAATTCGCGATGATATTTTGTTCGAATCTGGTAAAGCAGAAATGGGTAAAGCCGAGAATAAAATAGCTCGTGATATTTCAAAACTTTTAGTTATCAATCCACCAGTTCATATAACAATTACCGGTCATACTGATAATGTACCAATTAAGAACTCTCAGTTTGATTCTAACTGGCACCTTTCAGTTATGAGAGCTGTAAATTTTATGAAGGTAATTCTAGATAATAAAGATCTGGATCCAAGAAATTTTAGTGGTAAAGGTTTTGGAGAATTTAAACCTGTTGCTACGAATAAAACCCCAGAAGGTAGACAAAAAAATCGTAGAGTTGAAGTTTTAATCCAGCCTACACAAACAGTTACTAAATAAAGTAACTCGACGATTGCCGGATTTTATGCTACGACAGAGCCATAGTTGCAATTATACTTTCTTTATAGAAATAAAAGCTTGTGCCAAATCGGCACAAGCTTTTATTTTATGTTTACTGCATAATACCCTAGTTTTTTTAAAAGGATTATTAACTCTTCCTGTTCATTATTATCTAACCCTGCTAGAGCTTCAAGCATTACTTTCTTATGTTTAGGAAAAATATCCCTCATTAGTTCCCTTCCCTTTTCTGTAAGTACCGCATAAATCACTCGCCTATCCTTTGCACAATGCTTTCTAATTAACAACTCTTTCTTTTCAAGCTTATCAACAACGTAAGTAATGCTACCGCTAGCGATTAGTATTTTACTTCCTATTTGTTGCAATGGAATTTCACCTTTATGGAACAAAAGCTCCAATACAGCAAATTCAGTAGGATTTAACTTAAATGTAGCAATAGATTTATTCGCTATATCATTTATCGCTCTAAATGCTCTTGATAAAACAATAAAAAGTTTTAAGTCTTCAAGTTCTTTGTTCATAAGTACCTCCAAATATAAAGAAATTACAATATCTTGATTTCAAGATAATTATATTAAACTTTTAAATATTTTGTCAACGCTTCCATTATTACCATTAATCTTTCGACAATAGGGTAATAATTATTACAATTATTACCAAAATATGTTACTTTAAAATAAATGACGAAAATTGGGAGAAAATTATGAAAATTATCAGTAAAAATATGCTTAAATATTTTTCTTTAATAATAATCGTTCCTAATATATTGTTTGGGCTAATATTTTACTTTCATATTTATACAATAAAAATTCAAGAAAGCAAAGATTTTGCATCAAATTACCTTACTCATGAAGCTCAATACTTTAATCATGTGTTAGGTTTAGCTGTTGGTGATTTAAGAAGTATAAGAAGTTCAATTAACGATAATCATTCAAAAGAATATTTTAACTTTAAATTAAGAAATTTACTGATTGATAAAAATAGATATCATGGAATTTATTTATATAATTCGGTAGGTGACTACTTAGGTGGATCTGATACATTTAATTATACTTTGTCATCAGAAGTTAATAAGGATTATGGTTTTCATGAATCACTTAAAAGAAAAAAAACTGTTGGCTCTGTCGTATTATCAAATCAATTCAGAGGTAAAAATTATATTAAAATAAATACACCTATATTAAATTCCGATGGTAAACCTAAATACGTTTTAGTAGGATTGTTAAAATATCAATTTATTGAAGATTTGGGAATGGCAGTAAATGATGAAAGTAGCTTTAAGTTATTACAAAGTGATAATAAGATTATTTATGAAACTAGTAATAAAATTAAATATAATAATCAAGAATTTAAATCTTTTAAATTAGAAGAGCTAAACTGGAAAATAGCGATGAAGCCTAGAAAAGTATCTACATCCGAAATTATTAACTTTATCATCCCCTTTCAAACAACATTTTTCTTCTTTACTTTAGTTTTATTCATTTCATACTGCATGTTTAGATATAGAGATGAAAGTAATAACTACAAAGAATTAATTAACTCACAAAAACTAGAATTAATCGGGCAGCTAGCTGCAGGAACTGCACACGAAATTAGAAACCCTTTAACCGGAATTAAAGGTCTTGTAAGTTTAATTTCTGAAAAACATAAGGATGACCTAGAGGATCAATTTTATATCAAGGTCATTCAAGATGAAATAACAAGAATAAACGAAATTGTTAGTGAGTTTATGATTCTAGGTAAACCTACTGCTGAAATAACTAATACATATAATCTAAATGACATTCTAAAAGAAGTTGAACCTGTTGTTAGATCAGAATCCTATCTAAAAAGTATTGATTACGTTCATTCATGTTACAATGATATATTACCTATCAATTGCTCTAAAGATCATTTAAAACAAATAATACTTAATCTTAGCAAAAATGCTATTGATGCTATGGATCATGGTGGTCTACTTACAATAACTAGTAGTAAAGATAATAATTATGTATATTTAAAAATTATTGATAACGGTTGTGGTATAGATGAAGAAATAATTCAAAAATTATTCCAACCTTTTTTTACAACTAAAGATACAGGTACTGGATTAGGACTAATTGTATGTAGACGATTAATTGAGTCATATGGAGGTTCTATAGTTTTTGATAGTATAATTCACGAGGGAACAACAGTGACAGTTAAGCTTCCGATTGCAAAGTAATTGTATATTTATGAATCTAATTTAAGAGAATGTATAGTGACACGTAATATATTAAATGTGTTATTATTTAGTAAGAAAAACAACTAGTCAAAGGGGAAGAAAAATGGAACTTAGCTTTTTAACAGTTTTGGCTCTTGGATTTGTACTTGGAATAAAGCATGCAATAGAACCCGACCATGTTATTGCAGTATCTACAATTGCTAGCCAAAGCAAAAAATTAATGCGCTCATCATTAGCCGGAGTTTTTTGGGGAATTGGACATACTATTACTCTATTTTTAGTAGGAATATTTTTAATAGTTTTAAAAGGTGAGATACCTGAAAAGTGGGCTATGTCTTTAGAATTTTTAGTTGGTATTATGCTTGTTTATTTAGGGATTACAACTATTATATCCTTCAAAAAGCTTCAAGACTCGTCTCATACACATACTCATAAAAATGTATCATATGGTAAATCAATGTTTATTGGTTTCATTCATGGACTTGCTGGTAGTGGAGCAATGGTAATTTTAACAATGAGTACGGTTAATACTGCTATTGAGGGAGCTATTTATATTTTAATATTTGGTGTCGGCACAATCCTTGGAATGCTTTTCTTTACAACAATTATAGGAATTCCATTTGTTTTCAGTTCAAATAAATTAAGTTTAAACAAAGGAATGGCTCAAGCGACTGGAGTAATAAGCACAGTATTCGGTGTATACTACATGTACAATCTAGGAGTAACAGAAGGTCTTTTTAGACTTTGGTTAAATTAATAATAATATACAGAGGACTTGGCGTGTGCCAAGTCCTCTGTTTTGAATTTAATAAATTTTAAAAGAACCAGATTCCTTGAAGGGTTCTTTTTCTTTTCCCTATAAGTTTGTCACGCTTTAGTTTTAGTTTTTGGTACTTAACTAAAAGAATATCAATTTCTTGGCTTATACTTATAGTTTTTACATGTCTTAAACCAAAAAGATCACCATAAATATACATCGCCTGTTGTTTATATTTTATGTCGTATAAAATGAGTGTCATTTTAAGAGAAATAAATAACATAAACATCAAAGCTCCTCAAATCTACATTTATATGCTGAGTAGATTTATCTTATGTAATTAGAATTATTACAAATAATTCTATAAAAGTAAAATAAATTACATAAAATATGGCGTATTTCAGCAAAATAATTATCGACAAAATTCTCGGGAGCGATTATAAAATGAAACTGGCATTTAAAATAATATTAATCACCTTTATTTTTAGTTTAACTACCACCATGACTACTTATTCTCAGAGTGATTTAACACCAAAGTATCTATCGATTGTAATAGATGATTTCGGTAATAATATGATAGGTACAAAGGAAATGATGGAACTTGATTTACCCATTACTGTTGCTGTAATGCCATTTCTCCCCTCTTCAAAACAAGATGCAATTTCTGCTCATAAAAAAGGGTATGAAGTACTTTTGCACCTCCCGATGGAGCCGAACCATGGAAAAGCAAGTTGGCTTGGTCCAAATCCCATAATAACGTCTTTGAGTTCTAAGGAAATACGTAGTCGTGTACTAAGAGCCTTAGATGAAGTTCCATATGCAATTGGAATTAATAATCATATGGGATCAAAAGCAACAGCTGATAAAAGAGTAATGGAAATAATCATGAGAGTTTGTAAGGAACGCGGGTTAGTATTCTTAAATAGTCGCACTAATTCTAGTAATGTTAGCGAACTACTAGCAAAAAAATATAATGTACCTTATCTAGAAAATGATTACTTTTTTGATGACGTATACGAACCAGCTCACATTAATCATCAAGCATCAAAATTGATTTCGCTATTCAATAAGCAAAATAATGTAGTTGCAATCGGACATGTCGGAATACCTGGTAAAATGACGTCAAAAGCTTTAAGAACATATTCACCGGTATGGCGGAAAAGAGTACTGATTGTTCCCATTTCTAAACAGTTTTATATAAAATCTAATAAATACAAGGGAATACTACCCTTCACTGCTTTAAACGATAGCCACTAAATATTAGAAAAAGCTGCTATTTTTTATGAAATAGCAGCTTTGATATATATTAATTTAATGTTACTACATTTCCTCTGGAGCGCTTATACCTAGAATTCTTAGTCCTTCGTTAAGAACATTAACAACCGCTTTAACTAGAGCTAAACGTGAAATTAATAAATTATCTTCTTCTAAAACTCTTGTATTACCATAGTACTTATTGAAGCTTTGAGCTAAATCAATTAAATACTTTGCAACAACAGATGGCTCGTATTTTTCAAATGCCTTTTCAATAACATTCGGGAATAATTGTAATTCCTTAACTATTTGCCAGCTATAATCATCTTCAAATCCCTTGATTTCATCTAATTCAATATCCACACCCTTGCGTAGAATTGAACATGCACGAGCATGAGTATATTGTATATAAGGACCAGTTTCCCCTTCAAACTTTAGCATCTGTTCAAGTGAGAATTCAACATTGTTAGTACGTTCATTCTTTAAATCATGGAAAATTACAGCACCGATTCCAACTTGTCGTGCAGTCTCTTGCTTATTTGATAAGTTTGGATTTTTCTCATTAATATTATCCTGCGCAAGTGAAATTGCATCATTTATAACTTCTTCAAGTAAGACTATTTTCCCCTTTCGAGTAGACATTTTCTTACCATCTTTAAGCATTAAACCAAATGGTACATGTGACATTCCATCCACAAAATCCATACCCATTTTTCTTAAAACATGAAATAACTGTTGGAAATGTAGTGCTTGCTCACCACCAACCACATATACTGCACGATCGAACTTATATGTTTCTTGACGATATAAAGCAGCTGTTAGATCCCGTGTTGCGTACAATGTTGCACCATCTGACTTTTTAATTAAACATGGTGGCATTCCATTTTCATCTAAATTTACAACCATAGCCCCTTCCGACTCAGTTAATAAATCCTTTTCCTCTAATAGTGCAATCATCTTGTCCATTTTATCATTATAGAAAGCTTCACCATTGAATGAATCAAATTCAACACCTAATAGGTCATATATCCTAGAAAAGTCTTTCAAAGAAACATCTCTGAACCACGTCCATAACTCATATGCTTCTTGATCGCCATTCTCTAAACGTTTAAACCATGAACGGCCCTCATCTTCTAAAGATGGATTATTAGCTGCTTCATCATGAAATTTAACATACAATTTGAATAGTTCTTTAATAGGATTTGCTTTTACGTCTTCTTCAATGCCCCAAGTTTTATATGCATAAATTAACTTCCCGAATTGTGTTCCCCAATCACCAACATGGTTAACTCCAATTACATTATATCCACATTTTCGCGAAATTTTCTTTATTGCATTTCCTATTACTGTTGAGCGCAGATGTCCCATTGAGAACGGTTTAGCAATGTTTGGAGACGAGAAATCAATTACTACGTTCTTTCCATTTCCAAAATCAAGTGAACCATATGCTACGCCTTCTTTATTTACTTCTTTGATTATTTCTTTAGATATTTGTTCTCTACTAAGGAAAACATTTACATATGGTCCCATAGCTTCAACTTTAGCAAAGAACGGGCTATTAATTTTACCTGCTACTTCCGCTGAAATCGCCATCGGTGCTTTTCTGAATGCCTTAGATAATTCAAAGCATGGAAATGCTAAATCTCCATGAGTATCGTGCTTAGGCGTTTCAATCAATGTTATAATTTTTTCTAATTCCAGATTTTCATGTAATACCTTATGTAGCTCTTGTGCGTAGATTAATTTTGTGTTCATAAGTTCTCCTTCCAAAAATAAATAGACTCACCCTAAACAAAAAGAGACGAGAAATTCCCGCGGTACCACTCTTTTTGCTCAGACTGAGCCCCTTTGTAATGATAACGGAATTCTCCGGTCAAAAAAGACGTTTCAAAAGTGCGCTTCATTTTTTATTTAGACTAGGCTCTCACCACCCCTAGCTCGCTTACCTTAAATAAAAAACTACTTTCTTTATCATAAACTTTAAATATCTATATGCTATTATAACAATCTTGAAAATTAAAGCAAGTTGCCAAATTCTTTAGGCGAAAAGTTTTTGATAAATAGTCATAGCCTTAGCTTCATCTTTTGTATTATGAACTAAGACTCTACCATCATTGAAGACAACAACCTTTTTGTTATCTATTAAGGCAGAAGCCAAAAATTCATTCTCACTGAAATCTGTATATAGACTGCTCATTCGTTTCTTTACTTGATCAAAGCTTAAGCTATGAGTTTTTGATGGCCTAATTTGGACCGTATTTCTACCACATAAGATCGCAGTTTTTGTTTGATTTTCGCTTGATATATATGGGTACGTCCTTGTTTGCCCACAAGTTAAACAATCGGCTTTTTTAGCGTTAATAACTTTAATAGATTGGCTAATATTTTTCCATAAGTCGAATGTTAAGTAAGTATTTCTTAATGATTCATAATTATTTGTTAGAATCTTTAATGCTTCCATACTTTGATGTACAACGACTTGATTAACTGTCGGAGATAAAATACCTGCTGTATCGCAAGTTAAAGTTTGTAACGGAACTGATTGTAACAAGCAATTCAAACATGGAGTTTTATTCGGCAAAATCGTAAATGAAGAACCATATGAAGACACACAAGCACCATATATCCAAGGTTTATCATTCTTAATACATAAATCATTAATTATAAGTCTAGTTTCAAAGTTATCTGTGCCATCCATTACTAGATCAACATTTGGAATAATGTCTTGAAGCATTTCTATAGATGCATGTCCTACAATAGGGACAATAACCACGTCGCTATTTATTTCATTAAGTCTCTTTTCAGCAGCAATAGCTTTCGGCATTTGTATTAGTGCATCGTTTGTTGAATATAACTGTTGTCTTTGCAAATTACTTTCTTCCACATAATCGCGGTCAATTATAGTAATCCTTCCAACTCCAGCACGAACAAGCACTTCACTAATACTCGAACCAAGAGCTCCAGCTCCAATTATTAGAACATGACTTTTTAGTAATAGCTTTTGACCGTCTTCACCTACTGCATTGAAAAGTATTTGCCTTGAATACCGCTCTTTATTCATAGTTTCACCTATTTATTAAACCACTGTAATTTTGTATTTGCAGTAAAGTCTCCACTCTTACCACCAGTTTTTCTCAACAGATAAGTAGGACCAATAACCATACCTTTATCTACAGCTTTACACATATCATAAACTGTAAGTGCTGTCACTGATGCAGCTGTTAATGCTTCCATTTCCACACCTGTCCCACCAGTGGTGTTTGCTGTCGCTTCTATTAGTAGTTCGTAATTGTCATCGTTATGTTTTTGCCACTCGAATGTTATATTAACACCTTTAAGCTCAATTACATGACACATCGGAATAATATCCCATGTTTTTTTTGCAGCCATAATTCCAGATACTTGTGCCACTGCTAGAACGTCACCTTTTTTTAAAGTTTGCATAGTTATTCCATCATAAATTGCTTTACTAACAACTATACTTGACGCTGCTATTGCTGTTCTTTTGGTATCATCTTTTGAAGAAATATCTACCATTTTTGCTCTACCTTGCTCATTAAAATGTGTAAATGATTCCATAAAGCCCCTCCTATCAACCACCGCTAACTGGAGGTATAAATGCTACTACGTCTCCAGATTTAATAACTGTTTCATCTGTTGCATATTCCTCATTCACAGCTACCATTACAAAATTAAAATCCAATTCTGGATATTTAGATAATAGATAGTTTTTTAATTCTAAAATATTATTTACATTTAATTCAAGACTTAATGCCTTAGATCCAATAACTTCTTGAAAATTTGCAAACAACAGTAAATTAATCATGGCTAACTCCTTCCGGCTTTCCAGTAGGATATTGTTCAGTTTCAAGTTGATTCCCAACCCATGTCTCGCCATCTTCCCAATGCTCTTTTTTCCAGATAGGCACTATTTGCTTAATTCGTTCGATTGCGTATTCATTTGCATCATAAGCATCTTTTCTGTGAGGTGTAGAAACAGCGATCACTACAGCGATATCAGTTATTTCTAATTTACCCACTCGGTGAGTTATTGCTACTTTGGCATTTGGCCATTTTTCAATAATTTCATCACCTATTCTACTAAGTTGTTTAACTGCCATTTTCTCGTATGCTTCATATATAAGAAATAAAGTCTTTTTACCTTTAGTTAACTCTCTAACTGTACCTATAAATGTAGTAACTGCACCCGCGTTTCTATCAACTACTTTATTTATAATATCTTGAGTAATAATTGGCTTATCTGTAATTTCAAAATTCAAAATGATTTCCCCCTAGTGAGACCTTCTAAGCTCCCATACGACATGAGAGAGCTCTGGCAAAATTAATTTTTCCATCGCAAGCTTAACTGCACCCTTTGAACCAGGTGTTGCAAAAATCGCCTTGCCATCCTTAACTCCAGCGATGGCTCTACTAAGAATTGCTGCTGAACCAATATCCTCAGTATAACTTAGCATTCTGAAGATTTCTCCAAACCCAACCATTTCTTTATCAAGCATTGGTTTTAATGTTTCTATAGTGACATCCCTTTTTGCAAGACCAGTGCCACCATTTATTAAAATAATATCAATATTATCATTTATTAAACCTTCATTTAAAGCGCTTTCAATTTGACTACGATCGTCTTTTACAATTCTTCGTAAAGTCACAGTATGGCTATTGCCTAGTAGTAACTCTTCCATTAATTTACCACTTGTGTCCGTATCAAAATCACGTGTATCTGATACTGTAATAATCATACAATTAACAGATTTTGGTGCTTTTGATTTATGCTCGTGAACACTCATTTTTATCCCCCTATATAAGACATTTCAATTTTCTTTCTCTTTTCAGGGAAAGTATTAATATGCCTAACATCTGAATATCTGTCTTCTCTCTTATTCCACACATCGATAATATAATCTTTTATATCATCATTTGTTGCACCATTTCTAACAATAGACTTAATGTCATGACCTTCAGATGCAAATAAGCACGTGTATATTTTACCATCAGCAGAAATTCTAATTCTTGTACAGCTTGAACAGAATGTTTCTGTAACAGAAGTTATAAATCCGATTTCAGAATCTGAGTCTAAGTATTTATATCTCTTGGCAACTTCACCATAGTAATCAGGATTAACAGGTTCAAGTTGTGAGAATTTTTGTAATTCGTTTAAAATTTCCTTGCTAGGAATTACATCATCTAATCTCCAACCATTACTTGCACCAACATCCATAAATTCTATAAATCTTAAAGTTATATTTGATTTTTCTTTAAAGTATTTAGCCATTGGAACAATTTCTTGCTCATTCCAGCCTTTTCTGACTACCATGTTTATTTTAACACCTAAGCCAGCATCTAAAGCTGCGTCAATACCTTTAAGCACATCTGTAACTGTACCTTTATTACCATTCATTTTCGTAAAAACATCATTATTTATTGCATCTAAACTAACGTTAACTCGTTTTAATCCTGCATTCTTTAACTGCTTAGCATATTTAGGAAGAAGGACCCCGTTAGTAGTTAAACCAATTTCTCTTAAGTTCTCAATCTTATTTAGGCCTTCTACTAGTTGGACAACATCTTTTCGAAGTAACGGTTCTCCACCTGTAACTCTAACTTTACGTACACCTAACTCAACAAAATTAGTTGCAATTTTAATAATTTCTTCATATGAAAGAATAGTAGTTTTTGGAAGAAAACCATAATCTGTTGGGAATATATCAGATGGCATACAATAAGTACATCTGAAATTACATCTATCAGTAATAGATATCCTCAAGTCGAAAAGTGGTCGTTTCAACGTATCTAATGGGGCATTATTATTTTTTGTCATAGACATCACCTTTGTCTAAAATTTGTCTAAATTAAGTATAACATGTTACAAGGAATTAAAAAATAAAAAAGCAAAAATAGTAGCTGATCAACGATATCAAATTTAAAAAAGACCAACGTTTTAGCACACTTTGAATGTGCTTCTCGTCGGTCTAAACAGTTATAATTTAAGCAGATTTCTTTTCAAGAGCAATACTATTCTTCTCTTGTCCTCTAGCAAAATACGTATACAACATCCCAACAAAAACTGATCCTCCGATAATATTACCAATTGTTACTGGAATTAGATTACTTACAACTTCTTGTATTGTTACTACCTCAAAACCAGATTGTGCAATTGTAACCGCAAAATAAACCATATTTGCAACACTATGCTCATATCCAGAAATAAAGAACATGAAAATTACTAACATAATCATGGCAATTTTTGCACCATTTTCCTTGATCATCATAGGAAGAAAACAAGCTAAACATACTAACCAGTTACAAAGTATACCTTTAAATAATAAATTTACAAATGCTCCCGTAGCTTTTTTATGAGCAATTAAATATAGAAAATGTTCTTCAGGTATATCCTTGAATACGCCCGCAAAATATAAAATAGCGGCAATTATAACAGCGCCTATTAAATTACCAACATAAGTATGAATCCAATTTTTGGTCAAATCAGCCATAGTAGTGGATTTTCGGATTGTCGATACTGTAAAATACATAGTATTACCAGTGAAAAGTTCAGCACCACCGTAAATGATTAAAATTAGAGCCATTCCGAAAAATGCAGCTGCCATAAAATACGTAGCAGGAGAATCTACTTGATGAAACATATCGCCTAATCTGAGTGATACAACTAATGCTAATCCTAAATATAATGTTGCAAGAATTGCTCGCACATAAAATTCTAATATAGAATTGTTAATTAGATCTTTTTTTCTAATCGCTGTTTTTTCTAGGTAGTTAACACCTTCATTTATCATTTTTACACCTCGTGTTTTTTTTATTCTCCATAGTCTAAAATACTTGTTTTCTCAAGTTTTTTCAATAGTTTCAGAAAAATAAATGTGTACTTTTAATAGCAATTTTTAGGAGGAAAAATAAAAATGAATTTTTACGAAGCTCTAAGTAAATATTACGATAAGTTTTTTTTACCAAATAATAATATAATTGAATTATGTAAAAGTTTTAACTTAAGAAATAAAACTGTACTAGACTTAGGTGCAGGAACAGGTACAACAGCCATCCTATTTCAACAGGAAGGATTTAATGTTTCAGCATTAGAAATCGATCCCTCTATGGTAAAGACGTTTGAAGGTAAAATTAAAAATTTTGATGATATAAAACTTGTAGAAGGGAATATTCTTGATACACCAAAATATTTTCCCGATACTTTCGGACTCATATTATGTATTGGAAACACTCTTCCCCACCTTAATTCACTAATAGATGTCGAAAAAGTAATTAGTGATAGTTTTAATTTACTATCAGAATCTGGTGTTTTACTTTTACAAATTGTAAATTTTGATAAAATTAAAAATGAAAAAACATTTGAATTACCAACATTAACAGCACAGGATGAAGATATCTCATTTACTAGGTTTTATACAATTAATAATAGCTCAATAACTTTTAATGGAATTATAAATGTTAATGGTGAGAATCTAACTAATCAAGTTCAGCTTTTACTAATAAATAGTGTAGATTTAATCACTATATGTAAAAAATATTTTTCAGTAGTTGAGACCTATGGTGATTTCAAAGGAAATACGTACTCTGAACAATCATCTGCATTAATTTTAAAATGCATTAAATAAAGGAGATTATATGAGAATACTAATTGCGCCTGATTCATTTAAAGAATGCCTTTCAGCTTTAGAAGTAGCGAACTATATCCAGGAGGGATTTTCTAAAGTATTACCTGATTCAGAATTTAAAATTATCCCATTTGCGGATGGTGGCGAGGGTACTGTAAAGTCAATAATCACTGCTACTGGAGGAGAATATTATAATTGTGTTGTTCATGACCCACTTTTCAGGAAAATAACTGCAACTTATGGAATTATGGATAATGGAAAAACAGCAATTATCGAAATGGCTGAAGCGTCAGGTCTTAGTTTGTTAAAATCTGAGGAAAGAAATCCACTTGTAACTTCTACATACGGCACTGGTGAACTGATTTTAGATGCGCTGAATAAGGGTGTAACAAAAATCATCTTAGGTATTGGCGGTAGTGCAACGAATGATGGTGGAACTGGAATGGCCTCAGCTTTAGGAGTAAAATTTCACGATGAAAACGATGCTGAATTTAACCCTAATGGCGGAAACCTTCATGGGTTGAAATTTGTTGATACTTCTAATATTGACAAACGTATATACCAAACAGAAATTATTGTCGCTTGTGATGTTACAAACCCTTTAACTGGTACATCAGGTGCTTCGTATGTTTATGGACCTCAAAAAGGAGCTTCGCCTGAGACAGTACAAATTCTTGATGATAACTTAAAGCATTATGCAAAAATCTTAAGAGAAAAGTTAGATAAAGAAATTGAGCATTATCCAGGATCAGGTGCAGCTGGAGGTTTAGGTGCTGGTACATTGGCATTCCTTAACGCAACGCTTGAATCCGGGTTTGAAATAATTAGTAGTTTAACTAGACTTGAGGACCACATTAAAGAATCAGATTTAGTTATTACCGGAGAAGGAAGAATAGACTCACAAACCCTAAATGGCAAAGTTATCAAGGGAATTAGTGATTTGTGTAATAAGTATACTATCCCTCTTATTGCTCTAGGTGGTTCAGTTGAACTCGATAATGAGTTACTATATAAAAACGGAATAACAGCAGCATTTTCTATAACTAACAGTGTTATGACTCTTGATACTGCACTTAAACATGCAAATAAAAATATAGTCAATACAAGTTCAAATATTGCAAGGTTATTAACAGTATTTAAAAAGCTGAACTAATATAAGTTCAGCTTTTTTAATTAATTATCGTTTCATTTACAGTTCCATCAGAATTAAACGAGACTTTATATATTATATTAGATTTACCCATTACATATAGCATTTCTGCTTCATGTACTAAATTATGTTCATTAAATTTAATCGTAAGTTTTATACCTAGATTTCTTTCCTTTAATAGTTCTATATCGTTCTTATTCTCCCCATTAGCTGACGCTGAATAATTTCTGAAATATTCATAATTCCAAGTGTTTCCTAATACTTTATCAGGACTCTCCGAACTGAAATTTGTTCCAAAAACCGTAATAATATCTTCTTTTGACGAGTGTATATGTAAATTACTATATACCTGCCTTATAACACTTATAATTTCTTCATCAGTTAATCTAACAAACCCACTATTAATAATCGGCTTTTCATTCGTTTCACTTTTACCAGCGAGCATAAAAAATTCTATCATAAACAGAAAAATTACAAATACAGTTATAAACATTAGTATAAGTGGTTTATTTTTCACGAAATCACACTTTCAGTTATCTTATAGTTGAATATTCCAATGCACAAATTTATATATGATTATATTGTAATACCTTTTTACAATTCTTCCAACAAAAATTATATGATGATTAGGGTTGCATTATTTTTAACGCTATAATACTACAAAAAACTTAGCTTCAAATAATATAAAAATTTATTGAAAAAATTTTATCTTCCAGTTTGAGTGTTATATCTTCCAGTTGAGTCATTTTATCTGCCAGTTGTCTCGGTTTATCTTCCACTTCAGGAGTTTTATCTTCCAATTGTCGAATTATGACAAAAAATATGCGTTAAAGTATGAATTTTTTTATTTATTTTCTGTATACTAATCGCTCGACTCCTGCCGGAAAACTTAGTGGTTTATCTTAAAAATAAGAGCTGCAACAAAAGTTGCAGCTCAATAAGTCTTATAATAGAGGGTTTTCGTGTTTTGCCTTAAGAATACCCCATCTTCTTTCTACTTCGTTTTCAAATTCTTTCATTATATGAGCATTTTCAGGCTTTAGCATGTGCTTCGTCTTACCCATGAATGCTAACCATTCTTCTAAAGTAATCTTTTTCTTCTTCTCCTCGGGATTCCAAGTAATATTGGTAATTCCTCGTTCAACTTCATATAGCGGGAAGAAGTTAGAATTAACAGCAGCTTGCATTATAACTTGACCTTGACTATCATCTGATTTCCAGTTTAATGGACAAGTAATTAGTAATTTCCCGTAAACTGTTCCATAATTCTGGGCATACCATTGCGCCTTTGCTGCCTTCTTAACTAAATCTTCAGGGAAAGCTTCAGATCCAGTAAACACGTAAGGAATGTGAGTTGATGCCATAATCTGAGCAGTATCCTTATGTTGGAAAGACTTACCTTGTTGTGTTTTACCAACTGAAGTTGTTGAAGTCATATGGCCAATAGGCGTTGAGTAAGACATTTGTGAACCAGTGTTCATATAACCTTCATTATCATACTCAAGCATAATTAATTTATGATTACGTAATGCTGTACCGATAGCTGAACCCATACCGATATCCATACCACCGTCACCAGTAACCATTACAAATGTTACATCATCAGAAACTTGAATTTCTCCGCGACGCTTCATTTCCATAAATCCTTCGAGAGCACCAGATAATGTTGCAGGTCCATTTTGGAATAAGTTATGAATCATCGTTTGTTTATGAGAACTATACGGATATGCAGTTGTTGTAACATAACCACAGCCTGTTTGGAATAATACTACTACGTCACCTTCAATACCCTTGAAGAATAATTCAAGTGCAGAGAAGATTCCGCAACCAGGACAAGCACCGTGTCCAGCTGCAATACGCTTAGGTTTTACAGTTAAGTTTCTTAAAGGCGGGATTTTAACTTTTAATTTATTTGTTTCTAGATCTTCAGTAACTTCAATTAAACCAGAGTTATATTTACCTTGATGAGATTCAATTACTGGGTTAAGTGCATTTACTTCCTTTCCAGGAACAATTCCATAGTAATCAAAATACTTTTCAGCGTACCCTTTTTCAGCTGCGTCGATTGCTAAATCAAAGAATGCTTCAGCATCTTCTGCATAAAAGTCTTTACCACCTAATCCGAAAACTCTACTTAGAACTACTGTTTTGTTTTCTTTATCTTCTTGTAGAGCTGATTTTACTTCATGCGTTAAGTTAGGACCATGCCCACCGTATGAGTCTGCTCTCTCACCGATTAATAGTGATTTAACATTCTTTAATGCTTCACGAATTTGAGCGGCAGGGAATGGACGGATAATGTTAGGACTAATAACTCCTGCTTTAATCCCTTTCGCTCTAAGGCGATCAACTACATCTTTAGCTGATTCTGCTGCAGAGTTTAATAAGAATAATGCAACTTCCGCATCTTCCATTTTATATAAATCTAGTATTTCGTACTTACGACCTGAAATTTTTTCATATTCGCTAGCAATCTCTTGATATACTTCCATAGCATTATAGATTGCTTCAGACTGCTGGTAATGGTTGTTTAATAGATCGTCACCATTCATATGTGCTCCAACTGTAATTGGCTTAGTCGGATCTGAAGTGTTCGGATAACCTGTTGGCATTGGACCTACAAATTTTTGCACTACTTCTCTATCCTTAAAGTAGCTTACTTTACGTTTTTGGTGGGAAGTAAAGAAACCATCATATGCCACCATAACCGGCAAGCGTACTTTTGCATGTTCAGCAATCTTAAGTGCCATTATATTCATATCATAAACTACTTGTGGAGTTCTTGCAGTTAATATAACCCATCCAGTATTTAAAGCATAGTATAAATCAGAGTGATCACCACGAATATCAAGCGGGCCTGATACTGAGCGAGTTACTAGATTCATAACCATCGGGAAACGAGTTCCTGCTTGAACTGGTAATTGTTCTATCATATACAATAAACCATTTGCACTTGTCGCGTTTAAAACTCTTGCGCCCGCTACAGATGCACCATAGTTTATACCTGCAGAACCATGTTCACCATCAGCTGCAATTAATTTAATGTCGTGAAGTCCACGTGCTTTCATCATATCTAGGTATTGCGCAATCTCCGTTGAAGGAGTAATCGGGAAATACCCCATAATATGATAGTTAATTTGAGCAGCAGCAGTTGCTGCCATTTCATTACCTGATTCAAATGTAACTAACTGTTCTGGCATTTCACTAATATTAGTATTCAAGTTTTTATCTTCTTTCATAATCGTCATTATTGTGCACCTCCAGTTATTAGAGGGAATTGATGTGGAACACGCTTTTCATCAGCATAACCTAAAGTTTCACGTAAAGTTGTTAATGCTTCAGTTGGGCAAGCAACTACACACTTTTGACAACCTTTACAGAATTGATAATCGATACCCTTTAGGAACATTTGCTTACGTCCACGCTTATCTTCTCCCTCTTCCCATACGAAGCAGAAGTCAGGACATGCTGTATCACATTTTGCGCAGTGGATACACTTCTCTGCATTATAATCAGGTAAGAATCCTTGACGTGATCCAGATAAGTCCTTTTTAACACTATTACCATTAGCTTCAATCAAACCACCAATTGCTTGCGTTAAATATCCTGTAGGTGTTTCTGCACGCTTGAATGACATACCTTCAGCATCTGCAGGAACTGGATATTCTGTGAAAGTTACTTCATTATAACCACGATCAAACGTCCTAATATTCGGCTCTACAAAGTGAGGGTATTTCTTTTCAAATGTTTTTCTAATCACATTCCTCATCGCGTCTGCGTCAAGGAAATCACATACTCTAAATAAAGCACCTAACATTGCAGTATTTACCTTGGTCTTTTCTTCAACTGCTATAGTTAAGGCATCTAAGACAACAAGAGTTCCATATTTCAATCCTAAGTCTTTTTTGATTTCATCTGCTTCACGAGTTGAGTTTACGATTACTATCCCATCAGGACTTAAACCGCTTACAACATCAACCATCTTATATAACGCTTCATGAAATACTCCTATTACATGAGGCTCTTCAACTGGACTATGATCACGAATTTCTACTTCTGGGTCACAAAATCTTACAAATGATTTAACTGGTGAGCCTTTCTTCTCTGAACCATACGAAGAAAAGTTAGAACCATTCAAACCTAGACCTAGCACACCTGCTTCAGCAAGCATTTTACCAGCTAAGTTTGCCCCAAGACCACCGATTGATTCTAGCCTTATTTCATAGAAGCCTAGTCTGTTCTTTTTTGGCAAAATTGACATTTTTCTTCCTCCCCAAAATTTATGCAAATAACTATATAATAATTATCTTTATCATAGTTAAATTTTATTGTATTCAAATAAATGTGTCAAATTATTTAACTGATACAGTTTATGCAGGTGTACAACAATAGGTTAATTTGGATTGTTTTGTCGCTACATTTCTATTATATAACAGAGTCTCCTGTTGCACTATAACAGCTAAGTGAACCTTCAACAAACACATTGTAACATAAAGTTCACATTTACAATATGGCAATTTTTACTTTATATGTTATTAGATTATATGTTTGTCCAACACAATTTATTATCAGCAATTAGTACCAGATAATAAATATTATACAAATAATAAGATAACATATATGTTTTGATAATTCACCAAAAAATGGCAAAAAAAAATGCCCTCAAATTGAGAGCAACAATAATGAAGTTATAAAATGAACTGCAAACAAACACCTTTGGTTGTTTGTTTGCAGAATATACTTTAATCTACAATAATATAAAATGCCTTAATTGGACCATGTACACCAACTACTAAATTCATTTCAATATCAGCAGAATTTGATGGACCTGATACGAAATTTAAACTAGTTGGAATACGCTCTCCACGTTGAGCCATCTTATGATAAACGTCAGCAACTTGTGTGAACCGTGGTACAATTGTTTCCTTAGGTATTATACAAATCCAATATGGGGGCAATAAACTAACTGAACGTCCAAATTCATCCGACGCGTACAACGTTACAGTCCCTGATTCAGCCATAGTGTAACTTGAAAATGTAATTCCAAAGTCGGTAGCAGCTGCTGAACCAATATTGTCTTCTCTTGACATAGATTTGTTCCACTTATAAGTGTTTATACCTGAAGTTTCAATTTCTTCCAATGTTTTATCTAGGTTATATTGTTCAAATCTTTCATCAACAGATGTTAAAACCGATTTCCCTTCGAATCTGTTAATAATTTCCTTAACGACTGAACCAAGATTTTCTTTAGTAGTAACAGTAGCTTCAGTATGAATATTTTGACACTGTGCAACCAATACATCTACTAGTTGTTCATTTGTAAAATCATTCATTACTTCCCACTGAACATTATGTTTCCACTTAGGTCTTTCCACGGATTTAGGAATTTCATTTCTTCCTAATGCAGCTGAAATTTTACTTAAAAACTTTTCTTTATTCAATACTGTTCCACTCATTATTTATTACCTCCCTTTTCTCTTTTTTCGTACCAATCACGAAATCTTTCTCTTGTTGGTACAGGAAGGTCACGACTAGATGTCCAACCTTTTAAGGGACCAATACCATCATGTATTGTCTTTCCATCTATCGCCATCATTTTAAGTGCAGACGGAGCAAACTTTGTACCTAACTTGTATAGGGATGTATTACTAAAGCCCATTCCATAACCCTTGAAAATTAATTGTTCAGCAATAGGAGCAAGACCCTCTTTTTCAACAATATTTCTTCTATGCTTTAGAAGTAATTGATGTAAAGGTATTTTTACTGGACATGCATCTGTACATGCACCACACAAAGTTGAAGCATATGGGAGTTCCTTACTATCTTTATATCCACCTAACAGAGGGGTAATGACCGCCCCAATTGGACCTGAATATATTGATCCATAAGCGTGCCCACCAACGTGTCTATATACCGGACATACATTCAAACATGCTGCACATCTAATACATTGTAATACTTGTTTAAACTCTGATTTTAATATTTTAGAACGGCCATTATCAACAACTACTAAATGAAATTCCTCGGGGCCATCTACTTCATCTGGACGTTTTGGACCAGTTGTTACGGAAATGTAACTAGTAAGTTTTTGCCCTACAGCACTACGCGTTAACATTCCAACAAGGACTTCCATATCAGCAAATGTAGGAACAATTCTTTCCATTCCCATTACCGAAATTTGAGTTTTTGGTACTGTAGTTACCATTCGTCCATTACCCTCATTCGTTACTAGCGTAACAGATCCGGATTCGGCGATGGCGAAATTACAACCTGTAATCCCAACTTCGCACGCTAGAAATTTCTCACGTAAACGTTCTCGTGCAAAACGTGCCATTTCTTCAGGTTGAGATGTTCCTTTATATCCTTGTCTTTCAAATACTTCCCGAATTTGTTCTCTGTTTTTATGTAATGCTGGTGTAACGATATGAGATGGTGGTTCCCAATCATCAACTTGCAGAATCCATTCGCCTAAATCAGATTCAACAACGTCGCATCCCATATCAAGTAAGACATGATTTAAGTTGATTTCTTCTGTAACCATAGACTTTGCTTTAACAATATTTTTTGCATTCTTATTCTTAACAACGTCAGCAATGTATTTTGTTGCATCTTCTTTTGTCTCTGCAAAGAAAACATGCCCACCTAACTTCTCAATATTTTCAGTTAATTGGTTAAGATAGAAGTCTAAATTATTTATTGTATGTTGACGAATTTCTTCAGATAACTCTCTCCATTGTTCCCAATTACCAAGTGTTTCGGCAGCTAACAAACGACGACCAGCTAATCGCTCTTGCGCTCCCGCGACAGCTTTTCTCATAAATGTATCATTGATACCCTTTCCAAGACGGTCTTTAAAAGGAGCATCACTAAATTTCATTGACATTGTTCGTTCCTCCAGTCTATAAATATTTATTTGCTATTTAATACTTCAGCTATGTGTAGAACTTTAATATCTTCTCTACCTAGTCGTTGTAATCTTCCAGCAATATTTAATAGACAACCAGCATCTGCGCCAATTAAATAGTTTGCACCTGTACTAATAATTGATTTTGCTTTTTCGTCTACTACTTGTTCTGAAATATCCGACATTTTAACAGCAAATGTTCCTCCAAATCCACAGCATCTGTCAGCATCTGGAAGAGGAATCATTTCTAGATTAGAAACCTTATTTAACAGCTTAAAAGGTTCTTCCTTAACTCCTAAAAGTCGTGTCATATGACAAGAAGTGTGGTATGTACCTTTTCCTACAAGTTTTGCACCTAAATCCTCAACACCTAATACATTGACTAGGAATTGTGTCAGTTCATATGTTTTAGCAGCTAATTTTTCGGCCCTTACCTTCCATTCAGGTTCATCGTCAAATATATGTGGATATTCTTTAAACATAAAAGCACATGATCCTGAAGGTGATACTACATACTCTGCGTGTTCAAAAACTTTAATCATGTTTCTCATAGATTTTTTTGAATCCTTAAAATAACCTGAATTGAATGCTGGTTGTCCACAGCAAGTTTGTTCTTTTGGATAATCAACCTTGCATCCTAAACTTTCTAATAGTTCAAGAGTTGCAACACCGACTTGCGGATAGTACACGTCAACAATACATGTAGTAAAGAGCGATACATTTTTCTTCAATTTTGTTGTCTCCTTTCAAATTTAGAACGTATTACTATACAAATTTTTTCACCCAATGCATTTATCAGCTTTTTTTGGTAAAATATTCACATTACCTAAGGAGGGTCATAATGGAAATTACTCTAGTAGGAATTAACGCCAAATACATTCATACAAATTTAGCAATTAGATATTTAAAAGCCTATGTACAACCAGACTATTCTCCAAGACTTTTAGAGTTTACTATTAAAGATCCAATCTTAAATATTGCAACAGAAATATTAAAGAGAAAAAATAAAATAGTTGGATTTAGTTGTTATATATGGAATATAGAATATATTTTTAAGGTTGCCCAAATAATCAAAAAAGTTTCACCATCTACAGTTATTTTTATTGGTGGACCAGAAGTTAGCTATAACTCAGATAAAATCTTAGCAAACGTAAACTATATAGATCTAATCATTTACGGTGAAGGAGAAGCCACTTTTAAAGAGTTATGTAACAATATTGAAGATTTAGATTTGAGAAAAGTTAAAGGTATTGTTTATCGTGATGGTAATCAAATAATTACAAATTCACCTCAAGATAAAATACAATTAGACTCTATCCCTTCCCCATTTAGATTTGAAGAGGATTTACCAAATCTACCAAAACGAATTACATATATTGAAACAAGCAGAGGTTGTCCATTTAGCTGTCAGTATTGTCTTTCGTCAACTGAAGTCGGTATGAGATTTTTTAATAAAGACCGTGTAAAAGATGATCTAACCTTTCTAATGAATCATGGGGCAAAAACGATTAAGTTTCTCGATAGAACCTTTAATACAGATAAAGATTATGCACTTGATATTTTTGCTTTTTTAATTAGAGAACATAAGCCAGGTTGTGTTTTCCAATTTGAAATTACAGGAGACATTCTTAAACCAGAAATCATTGATTATTTGAACGACAATGCTCCTGCTGGGTTATTTAGATTTGAAATTGGAATTCAGTCTACAAATGAATTAACAAATAAAATAATTAATAGAAGACAAAATTTCGAGAAACTTAAAAATAATATCTTAAAAATAAAAAGTGGTGGCAAAATTGATCTACATCTTGATCTAATTGCAGGCCTACCAGAAGAAGATTACGAATCATTTAGAAAAACATTTAATGATGTTTTTGAAATGAGACCTGAAGAATTACAATTAGGATTCTTAAAAATGCTTCGTGGTACCGAAATTAGAGATTATGCTAATAAATACGAGTATGAGTACATTGATTTCCCACCATATGAAATTCTTAAAAATAGCGTGCTAAACTTTGATGAAGTAACTAGAATGAAGCAAGTTGAAGATGTTTTAGAGAAGTTTTGGAATAGTGGTAAATTTACGAATACTGTTAACTACATCATAAATAATTTGTTCAAAACACCATGGGACTTCTTTCAAGAATTCGGTACTTATTGGGAAAATAATAATTGGTCTCGAATTGGCCATCAATATCAAGATTTGTTTTTTAGACTTTATAGTTTTTTAAATGAAAATAATTTCAAAAATATAAACATAATAGAATCCCTTATGAAGCTTGATTATTATAAACATTATTCTATAAAGCCTAAAACACTCTGGTGGAAAGACACTTTACAAAAGGATGAAAAAAAGAAGGTTCTTATCGAGTTAATAAGTGAAGGAAAACTTAATAATGATTTAAATTATTACACTAAAAACGTTAGAGTCGAACCAATTAATTTCGACTACGATGCTTATATTAACGAAAATAAAATTATTGAAAAACATTCGTTACTAATAATTGAATTTATTTCAAATCAAAAAAGTCCAACCATTTATAGTAAATAATTTATTAAAAAGACTTCTCCAGATAAAGGAGAAGTCTTTTGTAATTAATAATTATTAACGTTCGTTACGAGCGTTACGAGCTTTGTTTGCATTACGTGCGTTACGATCATTGTTAGAGCTTGAGTTGTCACGAGCATTTCTGCTTGATGCTGCTAATTCACTAGAAAATTCTACACTTGCATTTCTGTTACTGTTTGCATATGCATTATTTTTTGCGTTATTTCTAGCGTTTCTTTCGTTGTTGTTAGAACAATTTCTGCTCATTCGTGTGCACTCTCCTATAGTAGTTTTGAGCTATTTTGCAAGCCCTTTTTTGAATTTCTGTGAGCTCTTTCAGGTGGCTCATCACCTTCAAATTGGGCTACATTTTCAGTGCGTGGCAAACTTTCTTTAGGGGTTTTATTATTATTATCAGCAGCCCGATATTTGACATGTCTTTTGACCATTACTAATGCCCCCCTTAAAAATGTAAGCTTTAATGCTTACGAGAATTATTTTGCCACCTTCGTGATTTTATATTACTAATTTTCCGTGTAATTTTTTCCCATTTATGACCGTTCAACTAGCCATTTCAATATAGTCGGATATGTTATTGTTAGTGATTTAGTACCGAACACAACTGAAACATGACCTGATGGAATAGTAACATTCATTTTATCTTCGGATGATATTTGATCAAGTAATCCTTCAACTTGACACGGCATTGCAATGTGGTCATGAATGGCACTAATATTAAGAACATTTGCCGTTATATTTTTTAGATTTACTTTTTTACCTCTCATAATTAATTCGGCTTTAATTAAGCTGTTATTATGATAAAAATCTCTTATCCACTGCCTATATGCTTCACCCGGAAATGGGATTCCATCACTCAACCATTTTTGCATTAGTTTCCATGATTTTACGAATTCCTTATTTTCTGAACGATCTATTAATGATACATAAGGACCAATAAAATTTGTAATAGGTTTTAACATTTTATTGCCGAAATCAATCATCTCAGGCGGGATATTTTTATAAGTGTCAATCGTTTTATCTAAATTAAAATGTTCCTCATGTAATAAATTCTTATATAGTCCTGTATTGGAAAAGTCAAATGGACTTGTTAAGAATATAAGATTTTTTATTGGTAACTCTGGAAAAAGAGACGCAAAAATACTAACCATCGTTCCACCCATACAGTAACCTAAAATGGAAATATCATCTTTTCCAGATTTCCTTAGAACTTTCCTTACAGCTTTTGGTATAAAGTCTATAATATAGTCCTCTAATTTATTAGAAGAATCCTCTAGTCCTGGCGTTCCCCAATCAAGTAAATAAACATCAAATCCATTGTTAACTAAATACTCAACAAGGCTATTTCCTGGAGTTAGATCAAGAATATATGGTTTATTGATTAATGCGTATATTAATAAAATTGGAACAGAATGAGGGTTTTTCACTTTAGGAATATATCTATATAATTTCGTTTTATTTTTACTCCAAATTATCTCTTTTGGAGTTTGACCTACTAATGGATCGCTGTCTTTCCACAAAACTTTCGCAGCATTCTCAAACCGTTTTAGTGATGTATTTACCTCTTTCGAGAACCCAATTGTTGAAAAATTTAACATAGCATTACTCATTAATAAATTTTCCCCCTCTTACTTACATATACAGACCACCATTAATATTTAACTGTTGACCTGTAATGTAGTCCCCATCTTTAATCAAATATAAAACACCTTTGGCAATTTCCTCAGGTTTACCAAATCTTTTTTGAGGAATTTTATTCTTAATTTGATCTCTAATTTCCTCTGGAATATCTAATACCATTTTTGTTTCAATAAATCCTGGACAAATTGAATTTACTGTTACACCAGTTTTAGCTAGTTCCAGAGCAAGCGACTTTGTAAAGCCAATAATTCCTGCCTTAGCTGCAGCGTAATTGGTTTGTCCAAAACCTCCAGACTGACCAATAATGGATGAAATGTTAATAATTCTTCCACATTCAGAATTTAAAAGATGCGGTAATGCGGAATTTGTCGTATTGTAAACACTAGATAAATTCACAGCTATTACTTTATTCCAGTCTTCATGGAGAAGCTTTCTGAATGACCTATCTCTAGTAATACCAGCATTATTAATTAAAAAGTCAAGCCTACCATACTTATTAATAGTGTTTTCCACTAATACCTTTGCTTCTTCAATTTCTGATACATCACATTGAAACAAGTCGGCTTCTCCACCATTATTTTTTATTTCATCAACAAGAGACTGCGCACTTTCTTTACTTGAATTGTAATTTATTACAACCTTTACACCTTCACTTGCTAGAACCTTACAAATAGAAGCTCCAATTCCTTTTGAGCCACCTGTTACCAAAGCAACTTTCCCCTCAATATTAACCATTAACTAATTCTCCTCGCCTTCGCTATTTGAATTTTTCTTAGTCCTTGTTTTCTTGCTACTTGAAGAAGTGTATATACTATTAAGTAAAGAAACATTCTCAGATTGAATCTTAGTTAACTGAGATATTTGGATTAACGCTTCCTCTAATGTTGCAATTTTTTTCTCTAATTTTGATACTTTCATATCTAATTCATCATTATTTTTCGTATCAGTAATTCCTTCTAATAAGTCCTCTAAATGATCAACTTTATCTTCAACATTAATAACTAACTTCGCTATTCTCGAAAAATCTTCCTTAGTAGGCACCTGAGAGCTTTCAAAATATACCTTAGTTGCATCTTGATACCACTTATTAAAAAATAAGTTCATATCTAAAAGGCTACTCATCCACTTTGCATATTCTTCTTTAGCCATCGTTTCATTTAAAACTTTACCCCAGTATTTTTCGCTATTATCATACATGTCTTTCCAAACTTTATATGGATCTAAATTCCTTGTATCGAACATACAATCACCTCCGTTAGTAAGTAGAGCTAACGTCATATGTATTCAAATTTCTATTTAAATATTACAAACTAATCAGCAGTATTAAGATATTTTATTTTTTTGTCATCAATACTTTAAGTCTGCATATACATGTATATGTAAATTACACTTATGTAATTAATGCAAATATGTGGAGAGTGGTGGTATGAGCATTGATAAGTCTGATAAGCATTTTACAAATCTTAATAAGAATCTAATCACTCCGTATATACTTTTAATTCTTAAGAATATAAATCTACACGGATATTTAATAATGAAAGAACTAAATAACTTTGGTCTTTTTGGAATAGATCAAGGAAACTTTTATAGGACTCTAAGAAGGCTAGAGAAGGATAATTTAATTTCATCTGTGTGGCAGACAACTGAAGATGGCCCTGCAAAAAGAGTCTATACAATAACTCAACTCGGAGAAGAATACTTGAGCATTTGGGCAGATTCGATGAAAAAAACTCAAAATGTAATTAGTAATTTTTTTAATATATATTCTACATTTTTAAATCCATATTCAAATTTCAAGGAGGATAACTATAGTGAACGAGAAAACGAATGAAGTATTTGAAACACTGTGGGAGAATTATATGAACACATATAATTCAATCGTAAACGCGACCAAAATGTACGAAAAGGCAACTGAGGATGCATTTATAAAACATAAGGAAAATTGGAGTGAGTTAAATAATGCTGTACAGGAATTTAATAGCAGTTTCACTGATTCCTTTAAGTCTACAAATAGTCAACTATTTGAAAATATAAAAGAATATGGTGGAGAAGATTTATATAACCAACTAATAAAATATCAAGAGCAAATTAATGAATTTAACCAAAGGATTTTAAGTGTTTCAAAACAACACCCTACAACTTTCCCGAATAGTATATTAGTTCAAATACAGGAACAACTAGAGGAATCCTATAAGAAATTTGCTGAACAACAAGATTTACTAAAATCTGAAGCTGAGTCTACATTACTTCAATTAAAAGAAGCTCAAAAAAAGTATTTTGAACAACTATACTCAGGTAAATAGTAAATAAATCATTTTCTATGTATTACCATCTACATTATTTTTAAAAATGGTAATAATAAAAGTACATCTAGTTACTAGATGAAACTTTCATAGGAGATGAGCAAAATGGCAAATAGAAATCAATTACTAGTTCCTGGTGTTGAGGGAGCTTTAGAACAATTCAAATATGAGATTGCCTCAGAATTTGGAGTTACACTTGGTTCAGATACAGCGTCAAGATCAAATGGTTCTGTTGGTGGAGAAATTACTAAGCGATTAGTAAAACTTGCTGAGAGCCAAATCTCTGGTCAAATTCATCAATAATTGAATAGTGAATGAAAAAACCCGAGTATTAAATACTCGGGTTGTTTTATCGATTTATTTAGCTAGTATGAAAGTATAAACTTTTGACTAGTTCATACTTTCCTAGCGCATAAGTGCAATTACGGCTCTGCCGTCGCCTTAAAGGCTTGGCAATCGCCGAGTTTACTTTACTTTGCTGGTGGGGTAAAAGTTCTAGCAGCTAATTCATTATCCATAGCATAGATAGCACTGCTATCATTTTGGATTAATTTAAGCTTCGTAATTAGAGAATCAAATGATGCTTCTTCCTCTACTTGTTCTTCAACAAACCAATTTAACATGTTAATTGTTTTCCATTCACGGCACTCATATGCTGTATCTTGTAATGCATAAATGCGTGAAGTTACAACTTTTTCATGCTCAAGTGCTTTTTCAAATACGTCTAATAATGATTCAAATTCAAACTCAGGATCTTCAAAACCTTTGATACGAACAGTGAATCCGTTATCATTTAAAAATCCATAAAGTTTCATTCCATGAAATCTTTCTTCTTCAGCTTGAACGATGAAAAAGTTTGCAAATCCATCTAATCCTTCTGCTGAACAATACGCTGCCATTGATAAATATGTATGCGCCGAGAATAATTCAAAATTCACTTGATCATTAATGTCATTAAATAATTTTTCCTTCATTATATATACCACCTTTTTTATCTTATTATAAAATTTTATAATTTTTCGGAGAAAACGTCAAAGAATACAACGATAAACTTTAGCTTGTTAAAATATCTTCGGTAGGATGTTTAATTTTAACATCGTCTTTTTTAGCTAGAGAGAGCGCTAATGTTAAGGGCCCAATTTTCCCAAAAAACATTAAAAACATAATTAAATATTTCCCTATCGGCGTTAATACGTAAGTTAATCCCATCGTTAGACCTACCGTACCAAATGCTGAAACTGATTCAAATAGTATTGTTTCGAGTGTATTATCCTTTTCAGTTACTGACATTACAAAAACAATTGAGATAATAATAAATATTGGAATCATTGCAGTCGCAAGTGACTTAACAATATAACTATCTTTAACTGTTCTTCTAAATAATACAATATTTTTATTACCTCTTAAAAAAGAATATACTGAGGTAATAATAACAATAAATGTTGTTAACTTGATCCCACCTGCTGTTGACCCACTACCGCCTCCAATAAACATTAAAATCATCATTAATAATAATGCTGGTGACTCAATATCAGAAATATTTAACGTGTTAAACCCTGCTGTTCTACAAGTAATTACTTGGAAATAAGACGCCAATAACTTATCTGCGAATTTCATAGAACCTAAAGTCTTGATGTTATCATACTCCAAAAATAAGAAAATTATAAAGGCAATCAAGTTTATTAACACAGTACCAGAGATCATTAATTTAGAATGCAAGCTTAACTTTCTAAAGCTTCTCTTCATGTAAATATCTACAATTACTGTAAAGCCAAGTCCACCAAGTATTATTAGCATAGATATAATAATATTTACACTTGGATCATTCACAAAATTTATTAAATTGCTCGACCAAACTGAAAATCCAGCATTATTAAAAGCTGACACAGCATGAAAAAATGCAGCAAATCCCCCATCGTATATTCCGTATTCTGGAACCCACCTTATAGATAAAAGGATAAAAGCAATAAATTCAATCGTGAATGAAAATATAAATAGATACTTCGCTAATCTAATTACTCCTCCAACAGAATTTACATTTAAAGATTGTTGTAATAACATCCTTTCCTGTAACCCTATTTTCTTCCCTAACATTATAAAGATTAGAGATGCAAAAGACATTATTCCTAATCCCCCAAGTTGTACTAATAAAACAACTATCGTCATACCAAAGCGTGTAAAAACTTGCTCAAAATCTACAGTTGATAAACCCGTTACAGTTATAGCTGATGTAGCTACAAACATTGCGTCGGTAACAGATATCCCATTTTTGGTTGCTGCTGGTATCATCAATAAGATTGTTCCTATTATCATGGCAATTAGATAACTTAACATAATAAAACGTTGTGGGTTTATATGAAGCATATTATACTTCCACTTTTTAAACATAAAACGACCTCACATCTCAGAGTTAATGCGATTTTTCACTTAATATTAATGGTTTATTTAAGAATAATAATCCTTTTAATCAAAATAAACAAGAAAATAATAACCAGATTATGGAAAGTTAAATAGAATTGTGTTAATTGTCATAAAAATTAGAAAAACTTTGTAAGTTTATGACATCAAAGAGTTAAGACGAATTTTATTAAAGATACATTTTCTTTATTAATATTTTTACTTTCCATCATATAGTAATTCAGAAAATATGCTATATTACAAAAGATTATTAAACTCGAATTCTATGATACTATGAAGTGGCAAGAGAAAAACAAAAAAAATTTTTCAGGAGGTCTTCAAATGAAAAAACAATTATTGAGTTCACTTGCAGCCATTTGTGTTGCTGTGAAGCCTGTTAAAAAGGTTGTAAAAAAACCAACGGCTCCAGTTACTAAACCTTCTACACCGGTAGTTACTAAGCCAACAGCTCCAGTTGTAACTCAACCAGCTCCTAAGCCAGTTGTGACTCAACCGACTGCACCAGTTGCTGAAACACCTTCAACTGTAAGCGCTTATGAGAAGCAAGTTTTTGATTTAACTAACGTTGAGCGTTCAAAAGCTGGTCTTAAGCCACTTGTACTTGATACTAAATTAAGTAGTGTTGCAAGAACTAAATCTCAAGATATGCATGACAAAAAATACTTCAGTCATACAAGTCCGACTTACGGATCACCATTTGATATGATGAAGAAGTTCGGAATCACTTACTCTTGGGCTGCTGAAAACATCGCTCAAGGTCAAAGAACACCACAAGAAGTAGTTACTGCTTGGATGAACAGTGCTGGCCACAGAGCTAACATTTTATCACCAAAAGCAACTACACTTGGAGTAGGTTATGTTGCTGACGGAAATTACTGGACACAAATGTTTATTGCTAAATAACATAGTTTTAAATGGCTGCAAAAAGGTCGTATCAAATGATACGACTTTTTTCATTTTAGTTTTCCAAAAATTATAATTCATATGCATAATTTAGTATTTAAAAATTATAAAAAACGTTAAATATAATACCATATATTTTCATAGTTTTATATAGTTTTTTCAAAAAATATTTTTTCCAAATAATTCATTTTATGAAGGAAATATTTTTTCAAAAAGCACTCATGAAGCCTGTAATATCGAGAACAAACGATAAACACGATATATTTTTAATACCACAAAATAGTAATTCTGAAAATATATTATATTACAAAAGTTATCTAAACTATTATTCTATGATAATATTAAAGGAGCAAGAGAAAAACAAAAAAATTTTTCAGGAGGTTCTCAAATGAAAAAACAATTATTGACTTCACTTGCAGCCATAGCATTAATTTTTACTACAGGAAATAACTTTGCAAGTGCTGAAGCTCCTAAAACAACATCAAACGACAATTTAGCTAATCGTTTATCGTGTTGGGGAATTTGGGATAATAATGAGTGGATTGATTTTCAATCTCTAAGAAGTAATGTTGAATTCCCGACTTTCTTAGATTATTTAGAAGCTAAGTTTAGTTCGAATAAAATGCCTGTAGTTTTAAATGATGCACCTATTAAAAAAGTAGAAACAAACGTATATAAGTTTGTAACTGAAGTAAACTCAAATAAAAACGTGGCTGTAAAAACAACAAAACCAACTACAAATACAACAAAATCTTTCTATACTTTACCTGGATTTAATTTTGTTCCTAATTATTATGTTCAACCTACAAAGCCTGTTGCAGTTGAACCTAAACCCGTTGTTACTCAACCGACTACACCGGTTGTAACTAAACCAACTGCACCGGTTGTAACTCAACCAGCTCCTAAACCAGTCGTTACTCAACCGACTGCACCAGTTGCTGAAACACCAACAACTGTAAGTGCTTATGAGAAGCAAGTTTTTGATTTAACTAACGTAGAGCGTGCAAAAGCTGGTCTTAAGCCACTTGTGCTTGATGCTAAATTAAGTAGTGTTGCAAGAACTAAGTCTCAAGATATGCATGATAAGAAATACTTCAGTCATACAAGTCCGACTTACGGATCACCATTTGATATGATGAAGAAGTTCGGTATCACTTACTCTTGGGCAGCTGAAAATATTGCTCAAGGTCAAAGAACTCCACAAGAAGTAGTTACTGCATGGATGAACAGTGCTGGTCATAGAGCTAACATTTTATCACCCTCTGCAACTACACTTGGAGTAGGTTACGTTGCTGACGGAAACTACTGGACTCAAATGTTTATCGGTAAATAAGCGAATATTCACTGTAGACAAACTCTTACAATCGAGTTTGTCTACTTTTTTTAGTTTTAAACGTTGATTTAAGGTGTTTTTTTATTTTGATTAAATATTGCGTAAAGTTAATGATATATTGTAAAAGTTAATGATATGTTGTTAAAAGTTAATGATAAAGTACATACAGTTAATGATGCTGCCTGTTCGGCAGCTTTTTTTGCGTATATAATATAAAAATATAAGGTAAAGATTTGGTTTTAAAGGAGAAACGCCTATGAATACAATTGATTTAATGGCAATAGGTTTCCCTATTGTTATAGTTATATTAGTCATAATCGGTTTTTACAAAGTATTTATAAAAAAAATTAGTGTATCAACATACTATACTCCATTCGACAAAGTAACTGGTCAGACAAATGTAGAATTTCATGAAGAACAAATAGTTATTGCAAAGGATGACTCTCAAGGAGACGGTAATAATAATAAAATTTAACATTAACTCCTAGGTTGTACCAAATGGTGCGACCTTTTTTAATTTAAAAAGGTTTAATTTTATCATATTTTTTAGTAGTTTAATAGCAAATTCCTAAAAAAGTTTTTTCCATATAATTCATCTTTAATTCAAAATGTAAAAATAGTCAGTCAAATACAAAAGTTTTCTATTACAGTTGTCACATGGTTTGTGGACTTTATTCTAGATTTTACCAATTATTTTATTCAAATAAACTTTCCATCATATAGTAATTCAGAAAATATGCTATATTACAAAAGCTTATTAAACTCGAATTCTATGATACTATGAAGTGGCAAGAGAAAAACAAAAAAATTTTTCAGGAGGTCTTCAAATGAAAAAACAATTATTGAGTTCACTTGCAGCCATTACACTTCTATTTACTTCAGGTAATGCTATTGCAAATG
>JAQSYP010000003.1 GCA_029256085.1 Caryophanales bacterium | reverse complement strand
CGTTTAACAGCTTGTAATTTATCATCTGCAGTAAATTTAGCCATAGAAAAACTGCACCTCCAATTATTAGATCATGTCTAACAATTGGGGTGCAGTTCAGAATCAGCAAGGTTTTCGTATAATCTTTATTTCTTTTTATCATAATACATACCATCGAATGAGATATTTTGATATGGATTAACATAGGCATTTCGGGTTTGTTTTTGTTGGTTTATAGCATTTATATCGCTTTGAACCTCAAATTTAAGAGTGTTTAGTTTATCAATTATTTTAGTGTTTAGGATATTGAGTTCTTCAAGCTTCTCTTTAGCAATAGTAAGATTTTCAGAATAGCCCTTTTCAAGCAAATGTTGCCTACCATCGAGAAGGTTATCTACTTGAGAAATTAAATCCTCACGATCTTCTTTTGAATGATTAGACTCAAGTATTTTTTCAATTTGGTGTGTTATTGAAAATATTTCCTCGAGTATATTCATTAAACTACTCCACCAGAATTAGCATGCTGGATTTGACGATTTATTTTGATTACTTCTTTCCAAGTATCTCGTAATTCCGTTACAAACTCTTCTACTTCTTCTATCGCATTTATATCATTGTTTATGTTACCATCTACTAATCTTCTAATAAAATAATCATAAAGGGCAGCTAGATTTTTAGAAATTTCATAGTTAGGATCTAAAGTTATTAGTAATTCTCTTAGAATCTTTTGAGCCTTTTGGATGTTAATATTCTTTTCAGATACGTTTTTGTTTTTAATAGCAACCTTAGATGCAACTAAAAATTTCAGACAGCCATTATATAACATTAATGTAAGATCACCTGGTGAAGCTGTATTTACTGAATTTTGTTGATATGATGCATATGGATTATTGATTGCCATTATATACTCCCCTTTTAAAAGTTATCATCCGCCGCCACCGAATGCGTTCATTAAATATGCTGCTTGTTGGTTCGCCTTTTGAATAGCTTGCTCCATTAAAGAGAATTGTTTATAGTATCTTTCTTCTGTTGAACCTAGTTTTCTATTAAAATCTGTAATTTTCTTATCTATATCTAAAATATTTTTCCCTAGCTCATATTGAGTTGCAGCTCTAAATTCGTTACCAGCACGCTTTTCAACTTTTAGTGTTACAGCTCTTATAGAATCTCTTAATCTAGCAACAATTCCTGATTCACTAACAAATTGCTGCTGCTGCGCAGTTGTTCGTTTTTCTCTAGGTATTGAAGAAATTGCACTGTCGGTTGTTTTACTAAATAATGCATAAACTTGATCTGGATTATTTGCAAGTGCCGCTTTTAATTTATCTTCGTTAATTATTAATTTTCCAACTTCACGGTAGTTAGATGAAGTAGTGATTCCTATTTCGGAAAGAGTATCAAAGTCTGTGTTTATTCCGACCGTTCCTGGCAAGATTTTATTAGACATGTTGCTAACAAACTCATCTACTCCGTTAGAAATTGCAGCGTCATTTTTTAATAATCCACTCTTAGCCCTTGTTTCCCACATTTCAATTTGTTTATCGCTCATTGACTCTTTTTCTTCATCAGTAAGTGGTTTGTACGATCTGTACTTTGCTTCGGTTGTTTTCGTATTTAAATTTCCAATTACTTCATTGTATTTCCCTATAAACTTTACAATCGTATCGAAGGCTTTGTCTACATCTTGTGAAACACCTACACTAACTGGTGTTGCCGTAGTTTGCTTGAGTGTATATTTGACACCATTTACTTCAAATGTATTTGACGGTCTTGTTGTTGTAAATCCATTAATTACAACTTCTGCGTCAGTACCTGTCCCAGCTTGTTGGCCTGTTAAATTCTGACCAGCAATTAAATCTGCACCACCATCTGTAAATCCTAGTTTACTCATAAATGCGCCAGTAGCGCCGTCATTTACAGCTATGTTTGCACCTGAACCAGATTGCTTAGATGTTAATACAACTTTGTTTGTAGCAGAATCAAAAAACGCACTTATTCCAAGGTTAGCATCTGAGTTAATCTTTGAGATAACTTGATCAAATGTATCAGTAGCATTGATATTAATAGTAACTGGAGTACTAGCTGTTGCACCAGGCTTTGTTACATCAAAGTTCAATGCAACAGTTTCACCTACGTATGTTGTTTTGTCAACAATATTAGTTGATGACCAAACAGATGATGTCGCCAGTTTATTTACTTGTATTGTAGATGTCATAGTTGTAGCACCAGGTGTTACTTCGGCTGATACTGCAGAATCATTTCCAGAAATTGCTTTTTTAGCAAGCATATTACTTTGACGATTTATGCCATTAAAAATCAAATCATCTAATTCCTTAAGTGACTTATTAACATCTCTATATGCGTCTCGTTGCCATTCATAGATTTGTTTAGTCTGAGTTATTTTATTTAGTGGTATTTTTTCCGCCTTCATAAGGTCTTTTACCAACTGATCAATATCCATACCTGATGCGAATCCTGAGATACGAACCATAGTGTATCACCTCTCAAACTGCTAGATTTTTTTATCTATAAATATCCCAACATATTCTTTCATAGCCGCATAGAAATCCAACATTTTCTTTGAAGGGATTTCTCGTACAACTTCTTTAGTATTCGAATCTACTACCTGAACATAATATTCGTTAAGTTTCTCATGAAGTGTAAATCTTAGAGAAGTTATATCAGGAGACATAAAGCCATTTAGACTTTCTACTGTTGCTTCTAGCTGTTTTTTTAATGCAGTTTTATCATGTTTTTCTACATTTTCATCTTGATACTTTATTGGATTAATTTCTTTTTGTTGTACTAGATCAACACCTAGTTGTTTTGCCGGCATAAAAGTTTTTATTTCCACCTAAGTTCACCCCGATATCTACATATATATAATATATCGGTATATTTCAATTGATGTTGATATTTACAAGAGTAAATAAGTAAAAAGGCCCAAATAAATTGAGCCTTAGATACATTATACAATGTTTTTATGTAATAAAAAACTACAATAATCAAAATCTAGCTGTGTATCGATATCTACTGATCTGTGCTGGGGCATTACATAACCAATTGTATTTTCCCCTAAAAATGATTTTATTCTAATTAACGTATTAATCTTTGCAATATAAATAGCCCCATTTAAATCGTAAGTAACCATGTCTTGTCGCCTAACTGGAATTTGTTGTTTATTAAAAATAGGTATTAAGTAGTTATCATTAATATAATAACTCCAAAAAGGCGGCTTTTTTGATTCACAAACTGAAACGATACCATCACAGTCATTTTTAAGCAATAACTCTATTGCATTATCAATATCATCTACAGTTCTAAATGGTGAAGTAGGCTGTAATAAAATAACATAATCATAATCAGGAACAGTGTTTATTGCATGAAGAACAACATCTATGCCTGAGGTTTCATCTCCGGCAAGTTCTTCAGGTCTTATAAATGGAACGTCACATTTGTATTGCAATGCTGTATCAATTATTTTTTCATCATCACTAGAAAGTATCAACCGGTCTATAAATTTGGACTTCTTCGCCTCTTCGATTGTCCATGCAATAAGTGGCTTACCACCTAAGTCCTTGATATTCTTCCCGGGTAAACCTTTTGAACCACCACGAGCAGGTATTAATCCTAATATCTTTTTTCCATTTATCATAGTTATCCTCTTACTATAAATGTATCAAAGCTTTCAGATGCTTTTTCATATTCTATTGGACTTCCGATATCTATCCATTGTTCTCTAATCGGAAATATATTTGTTTGCTTATTTAGTAAAATTAACTCTTCAAATAGATCAGTCATATTATAAAAATTGTCTGTTGGAATATAATTAATAACCTCAGGGTTAAGTACATAAATACCAGCATTCACAAAGAAGCGTTGCACTGGTTTTTCTTCAATACCAACTAATTTTTGATCAAGTGTTTTAATCACACCATAAGGTACTTGGTATTCAAAATCCCTTACACACATTGTTGCTTTTGCATTTTCTTTATTATGACTTTCTAATAAGCTATTAAAGTTCAAAGTTGTTAAAATATCGCCATTCATAACAATAAAAGGCAACGTTGGTATTTCATCTAATAGCGAGATTGCTCCAGCAGTTCCTAGCTGCTTATCTTCAGTAATATACTTGATTTTAACGTCAAGGTCATTTCCATCTTTAAAGTAGTCCTGAATAATTTCTTTTTTATAATTAACCGAAATTACAAATTTGTAAAAACCTTGTTTTTTTAAATGCAAGATTATATTTTCTAACATTGGTTTGCCACCGATAGGAAGCATCGGCTTAGGAACATTTTCAGTTAAAGGTCTAAGTCTTGTTCCTAGACCTCCTGCCATAATAATTACCCAATTATCTTGCCTGTTAGACACGATTAGTGAGTCTATTGTAACAACATCTATTACAATAAAGTTCTCATCCAAAATAGGAATTATCTTTATACCTAGTGCTTTTATTTCCAATATTCTTTCTCTGTTTGTTAATTCGCCTTTTCTAATATAGTAAGGCCTTGTATTCATGACTTTATTAATTGTTTCATCTAAAGCCATACCTTTAAGTATTCCACGTCTAATATCTCCGTCGGTTACACTACCTAGAAGTTTATTATCTTCTGAAACTACAAATGCTATTTGTTTTGCACCTTCGTTTATAACTCTAAGTACATCTACAAAATTACTGTTAGGTGAAACTAATATTTTTCCATAATCATTCATTTTTTTTGACCACCTTACAAGGAACCCCGTATGCAATTACATTACTGGGTATATTTTTAGTAACTACAGAACCTATACCTATTATGCTATTTTGACCAATTTCAATTTCTTGTCTAATAGTTGATCCTGCACCTATCCAACAACTTTCTCCTACTTTAACTACTCCACATAGTGTGGCATTTGGGGAAATATGCACATTATTTTCAATAGCACAGTCATGGTCTATGGTAGCTCTCGTATTGATAATTACATTATTCTTAATTGTTGAGTTAGCTTGTACACATGCACCAGCAAAAACTTGAACACCCTCTCCAAGACTAGCGTATCTCGAAATATGTGCTGTTGGGTGTATAACCGTCAGAAACTTATAGCCTAGTTTACTAAAAATCTCATAGATTTTTGTTCTAATGCTTATATCACCTAATCCAATTACTAAATATACTTCATCATGCTTATAATTCTTTATAACTTCGTCAGTCCCTAAATATGATAGTGTATCAAATCGATTTGTTTTTTCGGGGGACGTATATCCTATTACATTTTCACCTATTGTTTCTAATAAATCGTATACAACTGATGCATGTCCTCCGTCACCGATTAATATTACTGGATTACTCATCTATTTTACCTTCTAGATCATAAGTATTTTTTGATTTCTTTCCTATTAAATCCCAATAATAAAATGGTGACATACCGTTACCCGGTCTTTTTATTTCTATGTTATCTTCAGAGAAAATTGTTCCTGCTTGTATTTCTAACTTTGCAACTATGCTTTTCCTAGCCACGAGACTATTTTCCAACTCTATTTGAGAAGGGAATTTCCTCGATGTCCCTAATGCTACTTCAATGTCTCGAATTGCATGGACCATTGCTTCAAGTTCACTAGGTTCAAGTGATGCCTTATGGTCTGGCCCTGGCATACTCTTGTCTAATGTAAAATGCTTCTCTATAACTGATGCACCTTTTGCAACTGCTGCTATTGGTATGTGAATTCCTTCTGTATGATCTGAGAATCCAACCTTCAATCCAAATGCAGAGTGTATAGTAGATAATACATTTAAATTAACATCTTTAGGTGATGCGGGATATTCTGTTGTACAATGTAAAATAGTCACTTTATCCTTGAGAATGTTATAGCTTTCATTATTTAAGTATGTTCTCCACACTTCTTCAAATCCACTTGGTTTTTTACTAGGATTTGAATATCCATAGGCTAGCACTGCAAGAGCTTTTTCAATTTCTTCAAGTGTACTCATTCCTGTAGAGATAATTATATCTCTGCCGGTCTGCGCAGCATTTAATAAAAGTGGTGCGTTTGTTAAGTCACCCGAAGAAAGCTTTATTATCGACAAATTACATTCGTTAACAAGAGTGGTAAGACTATCTTCGTCAAAAGGTGTAGACATAAATAAAATTCCACTATTTAAACAATAGTTATATAACTCAAGCTGTTCTTCTCGAGATAGTTCTAACTTACTTAGCATTTCAAATTGTGTTTCAGTTTTTTCAGAAGAATTTTCTATTTGATATTTAGCTTTTTCGGCCTTTTTAGATACTAGCTTACTCGCCTTAAATGACTGAAACTTTACAGCATCTACTTTTACATTTACAGCTACATCGACTAGCTTCTTTGCAGTCTCAATACAACCGTTATGGTTTACTCCTGCTTCTGCAATTATAAAAGTTTTCATCCTTTGACCTCCTTTTATTTATTAGGTAAGTCGTAAAACTTTTTTAATTTAATTTTGTTAAAGTCTGTTCCCTTTAAAACTCCAACGATTTTCTTTGCCGTATCTCCTTCTCCAAATAAGCTTCTCGTATCTTTAATTTTACCTAAGAACTCACTTGAGAGGGCTTTTTCAATTGCATATGTAATTTCTGTTTGGCCATCTTCTGTTGGAATAATCGTATCTGAATAAAGTCTACCGTTTTGCCTACTACCTATATTTATTGTCGGTTTTTTAAATAGAGGTACTTCTATGATTCCACTAGATGAATTCCCTATTACAGCATCAACATATTTAATTGCGCTTAAATATCTTAACTGTCCTAACGAAGTAAAAATTGCTGCTCTATTTTTGTTAAGCTCACAATATTTTTCAAATAAGGTGTTAATTTTTCTGCCACCTTCATCAGAGTTTGATTTTGTGAAAATAACTTTAGAGTCTGGAAAATTGTCCAATGCAGCAAGTAAATTACTAGCTACATCTTCTACATTTTCTATATTGTTAGTCTCAGGATGTAATGTGACAAGGAATGTCTGATCTCCAAAATTAAAATTCAATTCTGTTTCTAACTCTTCTTTTGAAAGTAAGTTGAGCTTTTTAATATTATCTAAACCAATAGCACCAACATTAAATACTACTTCAGGTGATTCTCCAAGTTGTATTACCCTATTCTGATATTCTTCATGTGCAACAAAATGCAAATTAGACATCTTTGTAATAGAATGTCTTATCGAATCATCGTATGCTCCAAAAGATAGTTCTCCTCCATGGAGATGTGCTATCGGGATATGTGAAAAAAGGGCTGCTTGAACCGCAGAAAATATTTCTGTTCTATCTCCGAGTACTATAATTAAATCTGGCTTTAATCTGTTATAAGTCTCACCGAAACTAATCAGACCTAGTCCAACCGATTTACATGTTCCAACTGAAGTATCACTTGATAATAAAATTTCAATCTGATCATCTATTTGGAATCCATCATTTTCAATTTCTGTAATTGTATAGCCGAATTCAGGTGATAAGTGCATACCAGTTACAACAATTTGAAGTTCAAAGAAGCCACTATCTTTTATCTCTTTTAAAAGTGGACTAAGTAATCCGTATTCAGCTCTAGTTCCCGTGACTACACATATTTTATACTTCAAGATTGCCCTCCTAATTTGGCACCACTTGGTATATTAATTACTCTTTTCTCTAGATTAATACTATTGTCCAATTTCATACTTGGACAATGCATATACATAGGTAATTTATGCATTAATTTCCAAATAGGTCTTGCCATAATACCTGCATCATTTAAATCTTTCAGCAAGTTATCTCGTTCTGCCAAATAATCTTCTTCAATAATAATAGTATTTAGCCAGTAATTAGATTTTGAATTATGGGGTTCAGTAAAAAATTTAATCCCACTAACATTCTCTAATTCAATTGAATATGCCTCAGACAACTTCCTTTTTTGTTCAAGAAATAACGGGAGCTGTTCTAACTGGGCACACCCAAGTGCAGCATTTATATTAGGCATTCTATAATTATATCCAATATCGTCATGAACAAATTCCCACGCGTGAGGTATCTTTGCAGTTGTTGTAATATGTTTTGCAAAATCTGCTAGTTTTTCGTCATTAGTAACTATGGCACCTCCGCCACCAGTTGTAATAACCTTATTACCATTAAAGCTAAACGCAGATACTTTTCCAAAATTACCTGTATGTTTGCCTTTATAGTAACTACCTAAAGATTCAGCTGCATCTTCAACTATTGTAATATTATATTTTTCAGTAACTTCAATAAGCTTGTCCAAATCAACTGGATGCCCAAATGTGTGCATTGGCACTATCGCACTTATTCTCTTGCCAGTATTCTTGTTTATACAAGAGCCATCTTTTAGATGTGAAATTTCACTTAAGTATTTATCAAGTTGTTCTGGGTCAATTCCTAATGTCTTGAACTCAATATCAACAAAATGCGGAGTAGCCCCACAATATGTTACTGCATTAGCAGTCGCTATGAATGTTAAAGACGGGATTAAAACCTCATCATTAACATTTACCCCAGCTATCTTTAATCCTATATGTAATGCTGCAGTTCCATTCACTACAGCTACTGCCCTTTTGGCACCAACAAAATCAGCAAGTTGTTCTTCAAATTGATTCACAAACTTACCAACTGAGCTAACCCAACCTGTATCTATACATTCATTAACATATTTTTTCTCATTCCCCATAAAAACTGGTTCATGTAGTGCAATAAATTCATCTGTCTTTACTATAGACCTAATTTTACTAATCAGAAGTTTATTGTCTATTTGCTTCATCATATGTTATATATTCCACTCTTATATTTTTTGAGGTTTTCTTTTTGTACAAACCATTCTGCTGTTTCTTTAATACCTTTTTTAAAGCCGTCTTTTCCACCGAAGCTTGGTTGCCAATCTAAAATACTAGCGGCTTTAGAATTATCCGCCCATAAACGTTCAACTTCACTTTTTTCCGGTCTTAGTCGGTTTTCATCTGTAATTATCTCTATTTCTTTACCCATAACTTCTGCAATGATTGAAGCTGTTTCACCGATTGAAACTTCAAAATTACTTCCGATATTGATTACTTCTCCAACAGCTTTTTCCGATTTAGCAACTTCAATGAATCCCGAAACAGTATCCTTTACATAGTTAAAATCTCTCGTAGGAGAAATAGCACCTAGTTTGATACTACGTTCACCATTTGCTATTTGAGTTATTATAGTTGGAATTACAGCTCTTGCGGATTGTCGAGGTCCGTAAGTGTTAAACGGCCTGATTATACTAACCGGGGTTTCGAATGAGCTATAAAAAGACATAGCTATTTGGTCAGAACCAATTTTACTTGCAGAGTATGGTGATTGACCTTGTAAAGGGTGATTCTCATCAATTGGTACGTATCTTGCAGTACCATACACTTCACTTGTAGATGTATGAACTACTTTTGATACACCTAGTTCTTTAGCAGCTTGTACGATATTTAATGTTCCTTTAACGTTTGTATCAATGTAAGTATCAGGCGAATGATATGAGTACGGTATAGCAATAAGTGCTGCCAAGTGGAGTACAGTATCGCAATCAACCATTGCATGCTTAACGCCATATGGATCCCTGATATCGCCTGAGAAAATTTCTAGATTGTCTATAATTTCTTTAGGACTGTCGTCCAACCAACCCCAACTATTGAACGAATTATAATAAGTAAAAGCTTTTACATTGTACCCTTGACGTACTAATTCTTCAGTTAAATGCGATCCAATAAAACCGTCTGCACCAGTTACTAATATTTTCTTCATATAGCCTACCTCATTTTATATTGATAAAAGTATAATAATCATCTATGGAAATATGTAAAAAGCCCTTTATATAAGCACCCTCATTAGTGCAGTTATATAAAGAGATTGAATCTTTTAACTCATTTGCTTTATCTTCAAACCATAATTTGAAAATATTCAAGCTATAACTCGTCAACACTGTATTGTTATTTATACCTGGTACTTCTAACAGATTATTTTTATTAATCAATGCTTGACTGTCAATATGAGTTTTGTTATACGAGTAAGCCAAATCTTGTCCTATTAATGCAATACTTTTAACTTTTAACTCTGCAAGAGCACTAAAAAAAGTTGTTGCTACAGAGCCGCCTGAATCAACCGTATCTACAAGATATTTTTCCCCAAAGTAATTGTCTATAACTTTAGGGCAAGAGCTCTCGCTATAAAATAGTTTGATTTTAGAAGTGTGAACTTTATCAATACCTTCAAATTGCGCATTAACAATATCATGTGGATCAACCAACATAGTCACATCCGGAGTTATACCATAATCCAAAAGTGGTTTTAGGGCTCTACCTACACAACATATTATAACATTATTAGACATTATTTTTAGCTGAGAAAGGGAATTAATCAAAGAAGGCCCTGCTGAAACTAATACAACATCTCTACCCTGAAAAATTCCCTTTAGACTTCTGAAGTTCAATTCATCTCTTTGCAAATTTATATTTCTATTACTTATTAACAACTCACTATTGTTTCTTATATTATTTATTTTAATTGAGTAATTCTTAATAGTAATTTTCAGTCCTTGTAGGTCATCTGGAATAATATCTAACGATGGTTGATGCACTAAGAATAAATCTGTATTTTCTCCAATACTCTCAAATATATCTTTAATATCAGAAATGTTACTACTAATTAAAAACTTTACGTTTTTTTTGCTAAAAAGTTCAGTAAAATCAATATCACTTATAATATCTTTAAAGACAGCTGTATTACATTCAATAACAATTAATTCCTTATTATATTTTGCCAGCTCAAGAATATGGTAACCTAGACCAAAACCATAAATAAATATGCGTTCTGCATCATTGATTTGTTTATAATTTGTTTGAACAAATCTTTTTGCTTCTTGTTCTGGATTATATTTACTGCACAATTGAATACTTTTAACACCATTAATAACTGCTGCTGTATAGTAACCCTCGTGCCTCGCTTTTTCTATTATTAGATTATTAAAATTGTTATTAACATTGTTGTTTTTGAATTCTATTTTATTGTTTGGGTTTAATAATAATTTCAGATTATTACGTAACACGACTAATTCCCTTTAATTATGCCATTAATATTATCAGAAATCATGCCTAGAAAAGGCCTTACTTCATACTCTAACAAATCAGAAATCATAACTATGTCATTATTCTCAAGTGCTTCGTTAAATTCAATTAGAATATTGTTGATAATATTCATATTGAATATTTGCTCATTAACTGAAGTATTTATACTCTCTAATGCCTCATTTAACAGTAACAAATCATCTATTAACAAAATTAACTTGTTAAACCCTTGACTATCATCACTTGATTGAAAACTTGTTGCTGTATCAACAAGTTTTTCTATTATGTTTATTATAAATTCATTTGTTACTTCTAATGTTTCTAGTAGATTTTTTTCCATTATTAAACCTCAACTTTTCATAACATTTTCTATAGTATTCTTTCCAAATTCTGCAGAATCATATAAACCTTTATATAATACATAACTACTTTTTATAACTGAATCCTCTTTATTTTCCTCATTTATATTCTTCATTAGATTATCCACTTCTAGAAGTGTAGAATGCATGAAATTATAAATAAAATCATCTTGAAGATATTCTTTCAATTCCTCATCATATTTGCTTAATAACTTAATTTGCTTATTTGTAAATTTATTGTTGCTCTTCTTTACTTTATTAAGAATGTCGACTGCCTTTTTACATAATCCGAGAGTCAATTCCATATCCTGTTTTTTTCTATTTAAAATATCATTTATCTCTGTTTCAGTTGTAATAAATGGTACTTCATTAAAAATTTCATCTAATGTAGGTTGTATGTTATTATTAGTGAAATCTGATAAGAATTGGGAGAAAGGAACATTTTTCATTCCTTTAATATTAATTCCGCCCTCTGTACAGTTATAGAAAGTTCTATTTTCAGTTATTCTAGAAAATCTTTCCATTCCTTCTAGCATTGTGATAAAGGAATCATCTGTATATACCTTATCACCATAGTACCCATCAGCTAAGTAGGCTTTTTTCTTAGCTAAATCTTCCTCTGAATATTCCTTATAATAAGTATTACCCTCAGCATGTGATTTACCATCTGTGTACGCTAAGTCTTGTCCAATTACACAAACCTCCGATTTGCAAATATAGTTTGCAAGTTCGAGCGAAAAGTTTGCAACCGATGCACCACCAGTAAAGTCTTGAATGTTAATTCCTAACTCTCTATCTAACAGTCTTCCAATAAAAAGGTCAAAGTTAGAATTAAAAAATATCTTCTTGCCCTTGTATTCATCGATTATTTGGTAATTTAAAGCAGAGTTATATGCTAAAGGGATTTCATAATCTAACACCTGTTGGAAATGCCTATAATTAGCCTCCGAACCGTCAATCCCTACTATTAAATCAGGTTTAATGTCATTTTTAATAAGAGTAGTTACACTCGATCCAGCAGCAATGATAAATATTTTATTTCTATACTCTTTTAAATATTGCAGTTGCTTTATTAGTGAAGGCCCCCCAGACGCTACAACCACAGGCTTTCCCATTCTACCTTTCAAATCATTTATAGATACCGATGTAGCCAATGACTTTAGAGTATGAATAATGTTTCTCTGCCAGATTTTCGAAAACGCATAAACAGTATTCTTGTTTAGTAGAACAATTCCTACCATTCTTCTTAAAGTCTTTAAAAATTCTAAATATGTGCCTTCTAATATTTTCTTATATCCAAGTAGAGATGACTCTACGTATTTTCCACCGTAATTTGTTAAAAGCTGTAAAAATTTATCTTTTACATTTATAAAGTCTTCTAATGTTGTTATATAAATCTTATTTTTCGTTTCATAATTTTCCATAAAATTACTATAAATTGCCTCTATTGGCTCAACTATTAGTAAAAAATCTTGATCATCTTTTGATTGTTCTTCAAAGCTTTTTATTACTTCTCCCGAACCGAGACCAAAAACTATTAATAAATTTTTCTCTTTATAAATAGATTTTATTAAATCGTCGGTTGCTTTTATAGGATTATAAATACTTTCTAGATTGTTATTGTTAACTCTCGGTATTAATACAGTTTTATCCTTAGATTCCACAAAATCTATTATTATTTTTTCATCCCTAGTTATCATAGATATTCACCTTTAAAAAAAGCAACCAACAAAGTTGGTTGCTTATTATTTTTAATTAACGTAGTAATTGAAGTACGCCTTGTGGAGCTTGGTTTGCTTGAGCAAGCATTGCTTGAGCAGCTTGAGAAAGAATGTTGTTCTTAGAGAAGTTCATCATTTCTTTAGCCATGTCAACGTCACGAACACGAGACTCAGCAGCTGTAATGTTTTCAGCGCCAGTTTCTAAGTTCTTGATTGTGTGCTCTAAACGGTTTTGAACAGCACCAAGGTTAGAACGCTCTTTAGATACAGTTTCAATAGCACTGTTGATTCTTGTGATTGAAGCGTTAGCTGAAGCGTTATCAGTGATAGATACGATTGAGTTAGCGATTCCTAATGCAGTTGCGTTCATTGATGTGATTTGTAAAGTGATTGTTTGACCACTGTTAGCACCAACTTGGAATGCATAGCTTCCGTCAGCAGAGATAATTTTTTGTGTATTGAATTCTGTTTCTCCAGCGATACGAGTGATTTCTTTACCTAATGCTTTTAACTCATCAGAGATAGCAACACGGTCAGCTGTAACGTTTGAATCGTTAGCACCTTGTACTGCTAATTCACGCATACGTTGAAGAATTGCATGAGTTTCGTTTAATCCACCTTCAGCAGTTTGGATCATTGAGATACCGTCTTGAGCGTTACGAGAAGCTTGCTCTAAACCACGGATTTGTCCACGCATTTTTTCAGAAATTGAAAGACCTGCAGCGTCGTCGCCAGCACGGTTAATACGTAAACCTGAAGCTAACTTTTCCATAGATTTAGCAGAAGCGTTATTGTTTACTGATAATTGACGGTGAGTGTTTAAAGCTTGGATATTGTGATTAATTCTCATTTGTATTACCTCCATGTTTTTTATAGTTCACATCCATGTGAACAATTAATTGTATTTGAGTTAAAGTCTATTCCGGAATTCGACTTTATTTAATCTCATGTCTATTATATCGTACATGCAATTTAAATTTTAATAGTAAATTAAAAAAAAAAATAATTTTTTAAAAAAATAATATAAAAAGAATAGCGAGCAGCTATTCTTTAAAATTATTGTTTAGTAGTTCAAATAGATTTATATTAGTCTTTGATGCCTCGCTGTTTTGATCCTTAATAACTTGGTATATTTCCTTCCGATAGACCTCTACATTACGTGGTGCGTTTATTCCTAATTTTATTTGGTCGCCATTTACTTCAACAATACTTATTTCGATATTGTCACCTATTATAATTGACTCACCTTTTTTTCTAGTAAGTATTAACACTGTAGACACCTCACCTTAAGTAGATTTTACGAATAATGGTGTTCTTACATTAAATCCTGATTCTAGTAAAATTATTTGTTTCCCTAATTTTTTATTTAAATTTATAACCAGAGGTGCGTACAAATTAACTGTACTATTATTTAATTCTTCTTTAACCGTAACAATTCCTAGAGTAATCACGTCAGCTGGATCACTTACTTGTAATAATTCTATATCGTTTTTCGAAAGATCATAATAGTAATCAGAGTAAAATGTAAATATATCTACCGTAATAAATGCCAGTTCTTCATTTTTCGTTGATTGAAGTATATAAAAAGGAGACTTATTATCATAAGGAATGATAACAAAGTTTTTTTCTTCCTCAAATCCAGGTATTCCCTTTTCGAAGGTTATTATTTCGTTATCGTGAATTTCAACTTCACCGTGATATTTCGTTGCAAGTTTCATTTCTTAACCTCCTAAGCGTATATATTGGTAAAATCTATTTTAAGAGAGTTCCTTTTTTCTAATTCCCCATCTACTTTTCCAGGAGTATATTCAATATCTACTCCCCCAGGCGTGTAATTACTAACTGCTTTTTGCATATCCCATTCTATATTGATTATAGTTGGGCTAAAATTAATTTTCACGCTTCCATATGATGGAACGTAACCTAGTCCAGTTTCAAAAGGTCTTTGGACTGAATTTGCTATTGCTTGTTCTACAATAGGATTACTTTTATTATGAATCTTTATAAAAGCGTCTCCTTCTTGGGATTCTCTAGCCATTCCTTCTAACCATGCTTGATAACCTAAATCAGCTGCTTCTTCAGTTCTTTCAAATACGCTTTTCAAATCCATATCTGACCACGCTTGATTTTGATCAATTGTCAGTTTGCTTGGGGTTGTTTCAACTATCATTTTTACAGTACTTTGTTTAACTTCTTGCCTTGCGTCTAGTCGGTCCATTTTTAGTTGTGCGTTTGTTGTATTTTGCCCAATTTTAATAAATTCTGATTGAATTCTTATTTGAGGAAGTTTCAAGTATTTCACCTCCGAATATAGAAGAAAAAGCGACCAAGAATGATCGCTAATATGTTTATCTTAAAAAGTCCATAAGTGATTGTTGCATAATTCTAGCCCCTACAGAAAGTGCTGCCTGATGTACAGATTCTTGTAATTTCAGGTTCATTATAACTCGTTCAATATCTGCACCTTCATTATCACCTAGAATCCTGTTAGCTATAATTTCTTGTTCTGAATTACGTGTTTCAATCAATTCAAGTCGATTATGACGTGCCCCAACTTCAGATCGTTCTAAATTTAGGTTGTCTAGATTTCTGTCTATTGATCCAATGAAGCTGTCAATTCCCGTCGAGCCAGTTTTTAATGCATTAGATAAATTTTCAAAATCTGAGAATAAATCAGCATTGAAAAAAGTAGTCGGGTTAGAATTAACCTTAAGGTTAACTCCTCTGGAAACTTCTACATCTAAAGAAGCGGTATTATTTGAAACTGAACTTACAATTCCAGTAACAGGATCTACTACAACCGGTTTATCCAAGATATCTGTACCATTAAAAATATATTTTCCAGCAACTTGTGTATTAGCAACACTTACTAAATCCTTCTTCAATTGCTCGATCTCTTTTTCTGCAGCAATTTTATCTTCACCAGAGTAAGTACCGTTTGACAACTGTACTGCTAACTCTCTACCACGCTGAAGAATACTAGCGGCATGACCATATGCTGAATCAGTCGTTTCTAACCAAGTAGTTGCTTCACCCGCGTTACGGCGATACTGTTCAATTTCTGTTAAATCAGTTCTATACATTACACCCTTCATCGCTACTACTGGATCGTCAGAAGGTTTTGAGATTTTCTTACCAGTTTCGAGTTGTTCTTGGTATTTACCTAAATTTTTATAGCTTCTACTAAGATTAAGAATTGACCGATTGGATAGCATTCCTTGAGTTACTCGCATTTAGTCATCACCCCTATCTTCCGCCGGTGCCTAGACCGTTAATAATTTTATCTAACATTTCATCTACAACTGTAATATTTCTAGCAGAAGCGTTATATGCATGCTGGAATTTAACCATATTAACCATCTCTTCATCTAATGAAACTGCACTTACAGACATACGTCTTTCATTAACAGAACCCATTAGAACTTCATAATTTGCTGCTAAGCGATTAGCCTCTTGAGCATCGACTGCCATTCCACCAATTGCACTTTCATAGTAACTTTGAATTGTAGTCGTATTTCCATCTATTGTCATTTGGTTACTTTTTACGTTCGCTAATAGAAGCGCGTTACTACCATCACCAACACTCATACTTGTAGCTGCTGCGATATTATCAAGAGAATCATAGATTGATTGATCTAATTTTAATGCTTTTGCCGCACCAGTAGTGTTTGCAGCAGTTGGTGCTGCAGTGCCAAAACTAAAGAAATCCCTCGGAGTCTTGCCTGAATTTATATCAGTTATACTGTATCCAGCAGCATGTACAGTATTAAAAGAATTTGCAAAGGCAAAAGCCATCTCATCTAATTTGTGGATCATGTCTGCATATAATCCCTTACCAACACTAACACTGTCATCTTGATAACCAGCTGCGTGTATCAAAGACATTAACTTACCATTAGTGTTAAGAGAGGATAAGTCACTACTTGTCCCACCGACGCTAAACTGATCATAGTTCCCATCACTATTACTGTCTGTGATAGCAATTTCATCAAAGGTTTTACTAGCAGCATCTACTAGATTATCTATAACGGTTGTACCTGATGCATCCATCAAATCAATCTGAGCAACACCTTCTGCGATAGAAACAGAATTCCCCCCAGCTGATTGGTACGTAACTTTGATATTAACAAAACTAGAAAGCTTGTCTATTAAGTTATCACGTTGATCATATAAATCATTTGGTAGATATCCATGAGGCTCTACATCAGAAATCTGTTTATTTAGTTCATTTATCTGGCTCAATAAGGAATTTACTTCTTTCACTCCTACTTCAGTTTGAGATGTGAAATCCTTTTTGATTTGTTCTAGAGAATTTGATAAGTAATTAAACGTTTCAGAGACTGCAACCCCACGTTGACGCACTACGGCACGTGCTCCCGTATTTTGAGGATTTACTGATAAATCTTGTAAAGCCTGCCAAAATCTATCTAAAGTCTTTGAAAGACCTTGTTCACTCGGTTCATTCATTATTTCTTCCATTTTCTCTAAAGCATCAGCTTTGGTAGAGTAATAGTTAAATTTATTTGATTCACCACGGAATTGTAAATCTAAAAATCCTTCACGCACACGCTGAATTGTACCTGCTTGTACACCTGTACCCATCTGGCCTGCCATTTGAGGACGGTTCATCGATGCTGGTGGATACGGATCCGTAGTCGTGAAATTAACTCTTTGTCTCGTATATCCTTCAGTATTTGCATTAGATATATTATGTCCAGTAACATATAATGCTGTTTGTTGTGTAGTCATTCCACGTCTTGCAGTTTCTAAGCCAAAAAAAGTAGATCTCATCTCTTATGAATCCCCCCTCTATGAAGCTATTAAGCTTTCGAATCAAACATTGAATTTTTAGGGGCGTTTTTATCTTTTACGATGTTTCCCTTAGATTCGTAGTTTGTTATATTTCTTTGTGGATTTAGAGAATCCAACATTATATTAACAAATTGAAGTGATTGTTTTAGTAATTGTTGATTTAAATCATTAATGTTTTGCAAATTGCTCGTAACTATTAACAATTCGTTTTGTAGTGAGTATAGTTCTTCTTTTAATTTTGTATCAGTAATTACTGCTAGACAGTCATTAATTGTTGGTTCATTAGTAGGTAATTCCATACCCTTAAATATTGCTAATGCTGCACACGTTCGTTCTTCATCAGCAAAACGCATCATTGCAATACATCTTTGTTCATTTTTAATAACTTCTTCTAGTAGCTGGAGATTATTTGCTTTGAGTGCTTCTGTTTTTTCTTGACCTAATTTTAGAAGTTCTTGGTTGATGTCTAACAACTTGCGCAGTTTATCTAAAAGAATTTTAGCACTCATAATAAGCCCTCCGTTAGTTATTTGTTATTGAAATAGTAATTGTACATACTTTTAGCAACCTCAAATTCGTTCACTTTAAAATTCCCACTATTTATTTCTTTCTTTATTTGCTCAATTCTCTCATTTCTCTCAGAAAGAAACTTCGACGATTCTTGCATTTCTAAAGCCGCAGAAGAGATTTCAATTTTATCTTCGCCAGAAAAACTAGAGGAGTTAGAGCGCCTGATATTCGATTGTTGTTTATATGGATTCACAGGGCCTAAATTATTACGCTCAATTTTCATATTCTATCACTCCTTTTCATTTATTCATCCTGCGAATAATATGTTGCTTGATGATTTTGCTGTAATTTTTTGTTTCTTTCCTCAATTTCTTTTTGTCTTTCTGTTTCTTTTGCAAAACTTCTAAGTTCATCATTCATTTCTTCTCGGCATTTTATGCATATAGTACCATCTTTAATCAGTGCACCACATTTTTTACATGGATAGCCTAAGTTAGGGAAATCTGCAACTTTAATTTTACCAGTTTGTATAAATCTCTCTATATACTCTATATCTACGCCTGTTTTTTCACATATTTCTTTTAATGAAGCCGTTCTATTGGTCCTTTTTCTAAGGAAGTTTAACACCGTCTGTAGATATTCGTAATCCTTCTTAAAACACTCTTCGCAAATATCTCTCATTTTCGTTTTAACGAAAATCTTATCACATCTAGGACAACTCTCCAGTTGATTCATGCTAGACGCCCCCTATATATACATTCTTCTATATAGTATATCGGCATAGTGATTGAATAGTTTATATAAAAATACAATTTTATCCCCTAAATAGTGCAAAAGTACTGATTTCGGAAGCACCTGCTTCATAAAGTATCTTTGAAATTTGATACATTGTTGTACCTGTTGTATAAATATCATCAACTATTAGGACTTTCTTATCAATTGTACTCTTTACTCCGGTCATAATAAAGGGATTTTCGCTGTGAATTCTTTCTAATTTTTTCTTTTTGCTCTGTTTATTAGTTTCATTTTTTTTAAGTACTTTTAAGGTCTTTTTTTGATCCATTATTTTTGCAATCGCCTCTGATTGATTGAATCCTCTTTCGTAACTTCTTTCTGTAGAAAGTGGAATCGTAATTATGTAATCAACTTTTTTATATTTTGATTTATATGTTTTCTTTATTTCGTCAGAGAAGGCATAAATCAGCTCATAATCTCCCCTATATTTCCACTTAGCAACAAATTCTTTTGCAAAATTATTGTACTTATAGATTGACGTATTTTTTATTTTCACTTCTTTATAATTAGGATGATTTTCCCAAGCTACGCAATCGGTACATATATGTTTATTATCAAACCACTGTTCATCGTATTCTCGCCCACATTTTTCACATGTTTCTTCTCGTATTGGTTCCAAATTAGAACAGCACTCTGAACATAAACCCTTTCTCCCAGGTTTGAAGATAGTCGTCCACGTTACTTCCATATTATAATTTTTCAAACAATACAAACATATCATTCGAACCCTCCTAATCTGTTTATCTTTTTAATATGCTTTATAGATTTGAGAATCTCATTTGTTTTTCCATTATGAAAAAAAATCACACGACCAGATGTATCCTCTTTCTTCCTACCGACTCTCCCAGCAATTTGAACTAGAGCCGTTTCATTGAAAATTTCGTCATCTGCTCCCAAAACCGCGACATCTACAAAAGGAATCGTCACGCCTCTTTCTAAAATTGTTGTAGTAATGAGACATTTTAATTTACCTTCTTTAAATTCTTCAACAATCCTCTTTCGGTTTTCATGTGAAGAATAAACAAATTTGCTTTCAGATATTTTGTCTTGCAGCACACTCCCTATAGGAATGTTCGGGACAAACACAATCGGTTTTCGGCCCTCTCGTATTGAATGTTCAATAAAATCTTGTAACTTTTTAGGAACGTTATTTTTGGTGAGCAAGCTTTTCTCCCAATCTCCAATCCATTCTAACTTTGGTAAAGGCAAAGGATTTCCATGATATCTTTTCGGGATTATTACTTTATTAATTTGTTGGTTGTAATTAATAGAGTTAGGCGGGGTTGCTGAAAGCATTATAAAAGTGGAATCATCTTTTCTAGCATTATTGACTGCATATTGGAGTGATTTGTCATAGTTATATGGGAAGGCATCGATCTCATCTAATATGAGGACATCAAATTTTTTATAAAACCTTAGGAGTTGATGTGTTGTTGATATGGTAATTGGAGAGTTTTTATATTTATTCTCACTTCCACCAAAAAGTGATGTGATTTCTATCTCGGGAAATGCTTTTTTTAATCGAGGGGTTAGTTCGTGTACAACATCTGTACGCGGAGTTGCTAAACAAATGTTTAATCCTTTTTGTAATGCGAAATTTAACCCTGGAAAAATTATCTCGGTTTTACCTGCGCCACAAACTGCCCATATGAGAAGTTGTGACTTTTGTTTTATAGTCTCTATGACCTTTGTCGATGCTGTTTTTTGCTCATCTGTAAATTCACCGTCGTAGTTTAAATAGTTTTTGTTTGTGGGTTCAAGTGTGTTAGTCGAAGGTCCTGAATATAGTTCACTGCAAGATGATAATTTGCCCATCATAATACAATTTTTACAGTAGTAGCATATATTATTGCACCTTAAGCAGAAGTGTTTGCCGAATTTATTTTTATCATTATTACCACATCGCAAACAATTGTAATTGTTCAGACCCAGCTCTTTCTTTATCAATCCTAATTTGTTTATCTCTTGTATATCAAATGGAATCTCATCGGCAAGAAGTCTTATTCCGTTAAGCAGCGCTAGAATTTCATGCTCAGTCATTTTTGTCTCCTCCCATTCCAAAACCTCTTGGAGGTAGGTGGTAGACTCTATGTCTTTTATCACCCTCTGAATTTAGTCCCATTTTTTTAAGTAGTCTGTTTGAGGTATAGGATGATTCGATTCGTGTTAATCGCCTAAATGAATTATTAGTTATTTTATTTTCGATTAATAATATATAGTCATTAAGAGTGCTTAGATGTGAATCGTATGATATAAATTTACAATTCAGACATAACCAACGTCCACATATTCTTTTCATTGGAGTTTTAGAACATTGGTCACAAATAACTCCCATAATTAAATCAGATTGTTCAATCCCGTAATCTTCTAGTAAATTTTGTTCGCGTTCTTGGTTGGACTTTAGAAGAAATTTGGTGATTTTTTTCAGTTCTTTTTCTGTAATAAGCTCTTTCGAATGTTGGAGTGACAACTCTGTTATTTTATTTAATAATTTATTACTTCTAATAATCTTTTTTATGTAATTCTGATTTTGAGATTTAACAGTTATAAGGGAGTTTTGCTTAGTCATTACAACAAGATATGTTATCGGTGGAAAATTGAGATTACTAGAAAGCAGCATTTTTTCGAGGTTTAATTTGTGGCCTGATGCTTGTAAAACTGGATCATTGTAAATCTTTGTTTCACCTGAAGATTTTATTTGAATAAGTTGGCCGAACCCTTCATCAAATTCCAATTTACCAACCATATTTTTTACTTCTAGGATGAGTATGAATTTTTTACTTAAAAGAAAGAAATCAATTTGAAAGATAGTCGGGGTTTCGAAGCGTAAGTTATGAAAAATTCTAAATTCATTTTGAGGAAGTTGATTTAAAAAGTATTCTAATGACTGTTCACCATAAAAACCGGCCCTACACATGCTTAAATCTTCGATAATTTTTTCTCGTGAAGGATGATTTGCAGATATACGCCGCAAAAGTGCTTCTAACCCACTAATTTTTAGAGGTTTTTCCACTTTTTTTACAAACAATTTTGTCACTCCTTTAAAAAATTTTTTTGACACCATCAAAATTCTACATAAAGCGGTAAAATTCCTTCTAATCTGTCCATTTTTATAATATTAATTTTTCTATCAAGCAAATTTACAATTCTATCAAGCATTTTTCACTTTCTATCGATCAAATTTACAATTCTATCAAGCATTTTTTACTTTCTATCTACCGCTTTGTCGAAAATTGTCGTGTCTCACTTATGGAAAGTGCATAAAAAGAAAATAACCTACAAAAGAGTAGGTTATTTTACGTACCAAGTTATTCCCAAGGAGCCTTCACCTAGATGGGTTCCGATTACTGGGCCAAAATAGCTGATGTTAGTCGATATATTTGGATATTTATTTGAGATTTCGTTGCAGATTAAACCTGCCTCTGCAAAGCAGTTGCCATGAATTACAACTACTTCCATCGGTTTTCCTTCACGGGCAACCTCATCAAGCATCGCCAAAATATGAGCAAGCGCTTTTTTACGAGTTCTTACTTTTTCAAATGGAACGATTTTCTTATTTTCAAAATGAAGAATTGGTTTAACTTGTAATATACTTCCGACAAATGCTTGTGCTCCTGACAAACGGCCACCACGCTGTAAATGTTGGAGATCGTCTACCATGAAATAGGCTCTCAAACTTGTCTTTATTTCTTGTAATCTATCAAGGATTTGATCTACATAGCATCCTTCTTTGGCCATCTTTGCAGCTTCTAAAACATAAAATGCTTCGGGTGCACAACTGATTTCTGAATCAAATACATATACTTTAGCAGATTCAACCATATTAGATGCTGCAACTGCCGTTTGATAAGTTCCGCTTATTCCACTTGATAAAGTAATACAGATTATCGCATCGTACTCTTTTCCTAAACTATCAAAAAGTTCTATAAATTCACCAATTGCTGGTTGAGATGATTTAGGTAAAGCTTCTTCTATTTTTACTCTTTCATAAAAATCCTGCCAACTTATTTCTACTTCTTCTTTAAAAGATTCACTATCAAATATAACGTTTAACGGGATCATATGTATGTCAAGATCACGTCTAACTTCCGGGTTTATATATGAAGTGCTATCAGTTACAACTGCAATTTTCACTTTAGCCCACCTTTAGTTAACTGTTACCCAGCCACTTTTAATCGCTAGAACAACAGCCTGAGTTCTATCGTTTACTTCAAGTTTTTGTAAAATATTACTTACATGGTTTTTCACTGTTTTTTCACTGATAAACAACGTTTCACCGATAGTTCGGTTACTCATGCCGTCTGCCAACATTTGTAGAACTTCACATTCTCTTCTAGTCAACAAGTGATATGGTTTATTCACTTCAACTTCAATGCTTGTTTTTTCGCTATTAGCAAGTCTTCTTAGTTCATTCATAACTTTATGAGTTACTTTAGGATGTAAATAATTACCACCTGACATCACTACTTTGATTGCTTCTATTAGAGACGAGGAGTCCATATCCTTCAGAAGATAACCACTTGCACCAGACTTCAAAACATGAATTACATATGACTCATCATCGTGAATTGATAATACAATTATTTTTGTTTCAGGAAACCTTTTATTTATAATTTGAGTTGCCTCTACACCATTCATTTCGGGCATATTAATATCAAGTAGTAAGATGTCCGGTCGAAGCTCTTCAACTAATCGAATTGCAACCTCTCCGTTATCACCTTCACCAACAACTTCAAATGCTTCATCAAATTCTAGTATTTTTCTGGTACCTTCTCTAAAAAGTCGATGGTCGTCTACAAGTACTATTCTAGTCTTCACACTGTTTTCCCCCTTAATTAAGAAAGTCCATCTATAATAGGAACTTGCACAAATATTGTTGTTCCTTTATTTATAACAGAATCTATTTCTATTGTTCCTTCTAATAGCTCTAGTCGCTCCTCCATGCCAATTAATCCAAATGACCCTTTTTTTGTTTCGTTTACATTGAAACCAACGCCATTATCTTTAATAATCAATCGGATTTTATCTCTAATCTCTATTTTAACTTCGGCATTTTTTGCTCTCGCATGTTTAATTATATTATTAAGAGCTTCTTGTACGATTCGGAAAATTGCAATTTCAAGCTTCGGTGACATTCTCAGTTCTTCGCCTATAACTGTAAAATTAATATCAAGATTATGCCTCTCTGAAATACCATTTATATACTTTCTTAGTGTAGGCATTAATCCTAGATCATCAAGTGCCATTGGTCTTATATCGTAAATAATCCTTCTAACTTCATCTAATGCAGACTGAACATCATTCCTTAATTGCTTAACTTCATGAACTGCTTCTTCAGTAGTTCTCTCCTGAATTACCCTCTCAATAATATCTGCCTTCATTGTTACATGGGCTAGTATTTGGGCAGGACCGTCATGGATTTCTCTAGAAATTCGCTTTCGTTCTTCCTCTTGAACCTCTAGTAATCTAAGTCCAAATTCTTGTTTTTGCTTGGATTCTTCAATTTCTGAGCTCATACTTTTCACATCAAAAACTAAGTAGTCAAGTACTACAGAAATTTGCGTAATTAACGATTCAGAACGTTCAATTGTTTTTGAAAGTAGAGTAAGTTTCTTCTCAATATCATCTCTTCTGCGACGTACATTTTGCTCACGTTCTAGTATTTTAACATGCTCAATTTGAGTAGTGTTTGCTGATTCGTAAGCTTTTTGAATTTGTTTTTCTGTATATTGATAAAAATTTGAACTTACATGTGATAAATACTGCCTAGCAGACTTTAATTTTTTATGTAGCAATTCCTCTGTATCTATTATTTCAGATATCTCTTCTCTTAGAAGTTCCAGTTCTTTCATTAAGTCTTGATAAAACTGACGTGATTGCTCATTGATATCGAATATTTGATTTTTACTTTCTTCAACGGTACCAATCATTTTCGACAATATTGTATCTAATTGTGCATTATTTATCATTTTATCAGGCATATTTAATCCCTCAGTCTATAAGTTCTTTTATTTAATTATAGCTTATAAAAAGAAATTAGTACTTTCCTATAATATTACAAATTTTTACAAATATATTTCAACTATTTTTAATTATATCATTATATTGATAGAAATTTGAATTAACTTATAATACTATTAAGAGTCATTACAAAATTAGAGGTGAAAGTTTTGTTACAAAAGTATTTTACAGTTTCTGGTTATGGAGATAATGAGATAATAATACAGAAATCACGTTTCATTTGTTACATACAACGCGTTGAAATTGAGGCAGATGCACAAAAATTTATAGCTGATATTAAAAAGAAACATTGGGACGCTTCACACAACTGCTCTGCATATCTCATTGGCGAGCATGACCAAATTCAAAAAGCTAATGATGACGGGGAACCTAGTGGTACAGCTGGTGTACCTATGCTAGAAGTATTAAAGAAAAAAGGTTTAAAAGATACTGTCGTCGTTGTAACAAGATACTTCGGTGGAATAAAACTTGGTAGTGGCGGTTTAATACGGGCTTATGGAAAAGCGGTGACTGAAGGTTTACAAGAAGTTGGCATTGTCGAAAGAACCTTAATGAGAATTGCAAAACTATCAATTGAATACACTCTATTAGGTAGGGTAGAAAATGAACTGAGGAACTCAGTCTATCAGATTAAAAATATTGAATATACCGAAAATGTTGATGTATATTGCTACGTTAAGGATAGTGAGACAGATAAGTTTATTGACCATTTGACTGAATTAACAAACGGTTCTGGGATAGTAAACCTTGGAGAATATGAATTTCTCGAGAATTTAGTAAAAATATAATTGTCGAACTAACTCAGAAGTTGTAAAATGTTTAGGTGAGTCTAAATTTGTATATCGAAAAGGTGCGATCAAATGGATCAAAACAGATCTTTAAAACGTAAAAAAAGACGTAAACGACTAATCAGAAACATCTTAACAACACTAACTATTATAGCACTGTGTATCGGTGGCTATTTTGCATATATTTTCTATGAGTTAAATTCTGCTGCAAACAAATCTTTTAAAGACTTAAAAGGAAATGTTCCTAAAAATCACGACAAACCTGATATTAAAAACAAACCTTTTACTATGTTACTACTTGGTATTGAAAATCAAGATGGTGGCCAAGGTCGATCAGATGTAATACTTTTAATCACTGCGAACCCAAAATCAAAAGAAGTAGCAATGTTAAGTATTCCACGTGATTCTCTAGTTGAAATTCCTAGTGAAGGTATAAAGGACAAAATTAACCACTCCTATTCATATGATGGTCTAGATGGAACGGTTGAAACAGTTTATAACCTGACAGGTATTCCAATTGATTATTATATAACTACTAACTTTGATGGATTTAAAAAGACGGTTGATATTCTTGGTGGAGTCGATGTTGAAGTGCCATTTACATTTTCGGCACAGTTAACTGAAACACTAACTTGGAAAAGGTACCATCAGGGGCCAATGCACTTAGATGGCAGAGAAGCTTTAGCCTATGTTCGTATGAGAAAGGCCGACCCTAAAGGTGATATAGGAAGAAATGAACGTCAAAAACAAGTTATTCAAGAAATAGTTAAAAAAAGTTCATCAATTACATCTATTACTAAAATTGATGACTTAATTGAAAGTTTAGGAGAAAACGTTCAAACTAATATCCCGGCTTCTGAATTCCTTGATTTCCTTTATACTTACAAAATTATGAAGGATACTAAGATAGATAATGTACTACTTACTGGTGACGATGATAGGATTAATGGAATTTATTACTATAGATTGCATGAAGATAATTTAGAATTAGCTTCTGAACACTTAAAAGGAATCATTTCTCGTAAGAAGCCTGAGGAAGCCATTACTTTTGAAGAATTTAAAAATCCAACACCAGAGCCTGAACAAACTACAGACGGTAGTACGAATACTAATAACCAACAATAATAATTTATTGAACAGTCGCCAAATTGTCGACTGTTTCTTTATAACCGCACAAAATATAATTAAAGCTAGTCCTTTCAATTAAACATAAAATAAACTTGGCTTTGCCAAGTCCTTAAAGATAAAAGATTATATTGCACGAAGCTGAAAACTGCTAGACTCCAGCGGGAACAGCACGAGCCGAAAATCCATTTTTGCAAGTGAAACTTGTAAAAATTAGTTGAGGCCGTGCCCGCGGAAAGTGAGCAGTTTTTGCGAGTGTAATTTATACTTTACTTTCCAAAAAAGAGAATGTTTATCCAAACATTCTCTCTTTTTGTGTATCAATATGATTTAGCATGTCAGCTGCAATTTTCGACCAAGAGTATTCTTGTAAAACTAATTGTCTACCATTATTAGATAGTGTCTCGTAGTCGGATTCATCTAAATTAGCTAAATAAAAAATCTTCTCAGCTATCGATTGTTCATTTTCAGGAATCGCTACTTCACCACAGTTATTTTCAGTGATAATATCAGCGCTTTCGCCAGCTCCGCAATATAATACCGGGGTGCCTGTTGCTAACGCAGGGAAAATCTTTGACGGTCTAGCACCCTTAAAGATTTCTAAGTCTTTTAACGGCACAATACTATAGTCAGAAATTGAAAACATTCTCGGCATTTCAGCAACTGGAACAGAGCCGTAGAACGTGAAGTTATTTAATCCTAATTCTTCAGATAGTTCTAGTAGGCCTTCTTTTTCTGGACCGTTACCGACAAATAAAAAATGAACGTTGTCATTCTTTTCCTGTACTAATTTAGCAGCTCTCAGAACTGAATCAAGACCTTGTGCATATCCCATATTTCCAGCATAAGTAAATATTTTTTTCCCTTGAAGCCCTAAATCTAAAATTAACTTTTCATCTTTCGGCAGGGGGCAAAATTGATTAGTATTTACGCCATTTGGAAGAACAAATACATCCTTACTACTTTTACCGAGATTAGTTACATAATCAGCAATCCCGTCAGTCGCTGCTGCAATTTTCCATGATTTTTTATATAAAAATAATTCCAGAATTTCAGCCATCTTAATAAATTGTTTGTTTTTTAATATGCCAAGTTTTACAGCAGATTCTGGCCATAAGTCAGCAACATTAAAAACAAACTTAGCCCCTTTTAGCTTTGCTCCGATATACGCAGTAATACCTAGGAAAAGTGGCGGTGAATTGCATATAATCACGTCTGTGCTCTTACTTTTATATATTGAATAAAAAGAACTGAAAGTAAACGAAAAATACGAAGCTAACCTTTTCCAAAATCTCCCTTTCTCACTTGGATAAATCCACGATCTATGAACAGGAATTCCATCATAAATTTCATACTGATAGAACTTTCCTCTATATTCTTCTGGAATAATACCTGTTGGATGATGAGGAAAAGCTGTTAGCACTTCTACTTGATGACCGTTTCTTATCAACTCTTGGCTTAATTCATAGATACGGATTTGTGGTGCTCCAGTCTCTGGTGGGAAATGTTGACATAAAAATGTAATCCTCATGAGTTAACTCCATTCAAAATTATATATTAAAATGCTTTTTATAAAATCCTAACATTCTATTAGCATTTTCTTTCCAATCGTAGTTTTCAATTACATGTTGAACACCATTTGTACTAAATTTCAACTGTAGATCTTTATCAAGCAATAACTTCTCCATAGCTAAAGCAAGCTTTTCTGGATTTTTCATAGGAACAATATATCCTGTTTCACCTTCGATAACTACTTCCTGAAGTCCACCTGCGTCAGACACTATAACTGGTGTACCACATGCCATAGCCTCAACTGCTGCTACTCCAAAACTATCTTCAATTGAAGGAAGTACAAATATATCCATTTCATTTAAGTATTTTGGGACATCTTCATTTTGAACTCGTCCAATCATTCTGACTTTGTCTTGAATACCTAAATTTTGAATTTGATTTTCATACTTTTCACGACATTCACCGTCACCAACAACTACTAGTTCTATATTTTCATATTCTATGCTCAGTATTGAAAACGCCTTAAACAAGTCAGAAAACCCATACCGATCACTTAAAGATTTAACAACTCCAAAGACAGTAACGTCATTGGATTTAGGTAGCGACAACACTTTAAAAATATTAGTATTAACACCGAATGGTGTAATTTCAATTTGTTTAATCGTATAATTTTTTGTTTCATTTGCCATAAATACACTAGTTGAGCAAACAAAGTTAGCTTTAGACAGAGAAAATTTTAAAAGAAGTTTATTAATAACATTCTTTCTTGGAAATTCAAATATATCTGAACCCCAAACTGAAATTACATAAGGTGTAAATCTTGTTAAGGCTCCAACAAGGCCATAGCTTGAAGCATAATGAGCATGCAGTATGTCTGGTTTAAATCCTTTTAAAATAGTTTTTAGTTCACCAACAGAAGTTAAGTAAGATAGTTTACCGGGTAGCTTCTTAGAAAGCTTGTACGTCATTACATCTTTGGAATTCTCCTCAGAAAAGTGATTTTCAAAGCTTGCAACCCTGACATCTATACCTTTACTTTTATAAAACATCGCCCATTTGTGGGTATGTATTGATCTACTTGGTGCTAATAATAAGACTTTCATAACCTCAGACCTTTAATAAAACGTCTTTAACCTTCTCAGCTCTTGATAGCCAAGAATGTTTTTCTAAGAACGTCTCATTTATATTATTTTTATAGCTATTAATATCTTTAACTATTTCTAAAATACCATCTGCAATGGAACTCGGATTATCTTCTGTAATTAAACCATATGAACCACTTTCAATGATTTCCTGTTGAGCACTACAGTTAGTTGCAATTACTGGCAATCCACTTGATAAGTATTCAACTAATTTAACCGGTACCGAGAAATCATTATATTCAGTTCTATGTCTAGGTATAAATGCTAAATCCATTTCTCCATATTGGTTGTCTAATTTTTCACCATTAACATGTTTTACATCAACATCTAGCATTTTTAAACGATTGATTAAATCAGAACTTTGCTTTTTAAGTTCTTCTTCACGACAGACTATAGTTAACTTTATCGTTTTTTCTTGTTTCTGATTTGCTATTTCTATAGAATTTAGCAGAAGATTAAGTCCGTAATCCTCACCAGAAATACCACCAACATAGATTCCATTTAACTTATAATCTTCTTTATTTTTTTCTATTCTAGCAATATTTTTATCGTAGCCTCCTGGTGGAAGGCTAACTTTAGGTCTATCTATGTTAACGAATCTTCCCATTGCATCACTAGGTATAAAGATCACATCGAGAAACTTCTCATAGAATCTTTCTTCAACCCAATAAATTTTTTTCATAATAAATTTCTTTGTACCTTTTAATGGATATAGTTCATCAAACTTCCAATAAACATCCCTGTAAAAAATACCAGATGGGACATTTTTACTTTTAAGATACTTAAATACTTTATAATCAATCGTAGCATTTTTCGGTAAATGGCCAGGGTCTGTTAACCAAAGTGGTATAGTCTGATTTTCTGCATAACAAAATAATAAATTCTCAAGCTTACCATCTTTAAGAAGCTTCCCGAATTCATCACTTCTCTCAGAGCTTGTCCCAGAAATTATTACTACCTCTACACTATTTAATTGGCCCCATTGCTTAAACGCTTCGATCATTTTCAATGGGCGCAGCTTTGAACCGCTATTTGCTTCTTTTGCAAGTTTAAATGGATAGTAAATTAAAATTCTTTTCACTTTCTTAGCACCTTAAGATTCAGTTTTGTTATTCCGTAATTATTACCTAATATATTAGATTAATAAAAATGCGTTCGTGTGATTAACACTACCATAGTACTAACTTCTAATATATCTGTGAAAGCATCATACATTAATATTAGATCACTATATACAATTCTTACTAGTTAGTAACTATTTGAACAATCTTTCTTGCGGAGAAACCATCACCGAATAATTCTTTATATATAGGGTTCACTTCCATATTTACAGCTTCTATAATCTTGTTTACATCTGTTCCAACAAGGATATTTGCATTACCTTCTAATGTTTCTACCCATTCCGTTTGATCTCTAACTGTAACACATGGAACCTTCATAAAGTACGCTTCCTTTTGTACTCCACCTGAATCAGTAATAATTTTCTTTGCACCGTTCTCAAGTGCTAGCATGTCTAAATATCCAACTGGCTCAATTACTTTTAATCCAGGTATTACTGATAAATCTACACCCTTATTAAGTAACATATTCTTAGTTCTAGGGTGAATCGGCCATACTTTAATTCCGTTAATCTGCTTAAACGATTCAAGAATATTGTTCATTCTTGTATCATCATCTGTATTTTCAGCTCTATGAATCGTAATTAGATAGTAGTCTTTTTCTGTTAAGTTATTTTCTTCTATAGCTTTAGATTTCTCCATTGCTAATTTTTTGTTATAAACAACTGCATCATACATTACATCCCCAACATTAATTACATTACGTGTAATATTTTCATTGTGAAGGTTATTTATAGCAGTATCTGTTGGGCAGAATAAAAATTCTGATATATGGTCTGTTAGAATTCTATTTACTTCTTCAGGCATTTTCTTATTAAAGCTTCTTAACCCAGCTTCAATATGAATAACAGGAACGTGTAATTTCGCTGCTGCTAGGGATCCTGCCAAAGTTGAATTTGTATCTCCATACACTAGTACATAATCTGGCTTCTCGTCTAAAATAATTGTCTCTATTTGAGCTAACATCTCGCCTGTTTGCTTTCCATGGTTAGCTGAACCAACTCCTAAATGGTAATCTGGCTTGGGAATATTTAATTCCTCAAAAAAGATATCAGACATATTCGGATCATAATGTTGACCAGTATGAACTATTAATTCAGTATGATTTTTTCTTAATTCACGTGATACAGGTGCCGCCTTTATAAATTGGGGTCTAGCACCTAATATAGTTAATATTTTCATCTTTATTCCACCCCACTATATAATAAAGGAGGGAATCCCCTCCTAGTCTTTTAACTTGAGCTAGCACTTATAACAACTCCCGCTCTTCAACATTTTTGCTGAATTTTGCAGGCACTCCTTTAATTACTGTTTTTGGTTCAGTATTTTTAGTTACTAGGGCACCAGCTGCGATAAAGGTTTCTTCCGCAACAACAATCCCAGGTAATATTATTGAAGCACCACCAACTCTAGCACCTTTCTTAACTATTGCGCCTTTGATTTTATCAAAACGCTCTTCAGTTCTACCCATGAAGTTATCATTAGTAGTTGTGACACAAGGAGCTATAAATACATGGTCCTCTAAAGTTGTATAAGCAGTAATATAGCTATTCGATTGAATCTTTGTTCTATCACCAATATTAACAAAGTTTTCTACAGTTACACCGCGCCCAACAATTACATAATTTCCTATTACTACATTCTCTCTAACACTCGCTAAATCAGCAATTAGTGTATTATCTCCAATAACTGCCCCTCTATATATAACTGCGTTACAGCCAATAGTTACATCTGAGCCTAGCTTTAATGCTGGAATGTTATCCGAAAGCTTAACTGTACTAGTCTTTGCAGGCTTTGGTGATTTACCTAAAACTGAACCATCAGCAATAGTAGTGTCATCACCAATTTCGGTTCCTTCATGAATAGTTACTCTATTACCTATTACTACGTTGTTACCAATTTTTACGTCTTTTTCAATAACTGTGAAATATCCAACTTGGACATTCTCCCCTAATACAGCAGTGTTATCTATAATATTTGTCATGTTACACCTCTTACAGTTTAGTGTATCTGTTCGGCTTTTCTACATTCTTAAGTGCATTTCTCGTATCGAAAATTGATTTACTGTTGTTAGCAATCATTTGGTAGTCGAAATCAGAATGGTCTGTTGTAACGATAACGATATCAGCCCCTTGTAATAATTGTTCTGTCATTGGAACTGATTCAATAGTTTCACCTTGCACTCTGAAACTTGGAACCCACGGATCAACAACAGCGAAATCTGCACCTTGCTTTTTCAGAAGTTTAATAATCTCAAGTACTGGTGATTCACGGTAGTCGTCAATGTCTTTCTTATATGCAACACCAAGAAGTACTACTTTTGAACCTCTAAGTGCCTTGCCATCTTCATTTAATAAGTTCATTGTTCTATTTACAACGAATTCTGGCATTGAGTTATTTATTTCACCAGCTAACTCGATTAAACGAGTATGGTAGTTATATTCACGTGCTTTCCAAGTTAAGTAGAATGGGTCGATTGGAATACAGTGTCCACCAAGACCTGGTCCTGGATAGAACGCCATAAATCCGTATGGTTTAGATTTTGCTGCGTCGATAACTTCCCAAACATCGATTCCCATCTTTTCGCATAAGATAGCCATTTCATTAGCTAATGCTATATTTATATGACGGAATGTGTTTTCGAAAATTTTCTCCATTTCAGCTACTGCTGGACTTGATACTTCATGTACATCACCTTCAAGTACGTTTCTGTATAGAGCTGCAGCAACCTTAGTACAGTTAGGTGTAATTCCACCAACAACTTTAGGAGTGTTTTTCGTTTTAAAGTGAGCATTACCTGGATCGACACGCTCTGGAGAGTAAGCAACGAAAATGTTTTCTCCAACAACGAAGCCTTTTTGCTCTAAAGCTGGTTTTACGATTTCTTCTGTAGTTCCTGGGTAAGTTGTAGATTCTAATACAACTAACATACCTTCATGTGCGTATTTCGCAATTTGAGTAGCTGAACTTTCAACGTATGAAGTATCAGGCTGTTGGTGGTGATCTAATGGTGTTGGAACACAGATTGCAACTGCATCAACTTCTTGGATCATTGCGTAGTCAGTTGTAGCAAAAATTCTACCCGCTTTAGTTAATTCAACTAATTCTTCGTTTACTACATCACCTATGTAGTTAATACCTTGGTTTACTTGGTCACAACGGCTTTGTTGTACATCGAAACCTATTACTTTAAAACCAGCTTTTGCTTTTTCTACAGCTAATGGTAGTCCAACATATCCTAGTCCAACTACCCCGATAACTGCATTTTTATTTTCTATTTTGTTAAAAAGGTTATTTACGATTGTCACTGATATATCCTCCAAGTCAAATTTAATAGATAAAATTTGTTTTAATAGTATCTAATTGCTTAAATGTATACATATAAAACGTCCTATATTGGCTAACAGGACGTTTTAAGTTCGTTTTTTATTTAAAGAATTTAGCAATCATTTCAACTACATACTCTTGTTGTTCAACCTTTAACTCTGGGAACATTGGCAATGAAAGAGCTTCCCTTGCCGCTTTTTCTGCCTCAGGTATGTCACCTTCTTGATATCCTAATTCCTTAAATACAGGTTGCATATGAAGAGGAAGTGGATAATATACCATTGTAGAAACGCCATTCTCTGCTAAAAACTTTTGGAGTTCATCTCTCTTTTCAACCCTAATAGTATATTGATGAAAAACATGATATCTTCCATCAATTTCCACTGGAGTTTTTACGCTACCTTCTAATTTTTGGTTCAATAATTTTGTATATACTGCAGCATGCTCTCTACGCTTTTCACTCCACGAATCTAAATATGGAAATTTAACATTAAGAATGGCTGCTTGTAATTCGTCTAGGCGACTGTTATATCCCAAAACATGATGAAAGTATTTTGGTTTTGACCCGTGCACACGGATCACCTTACATAACTCTGCAACCTCATCATTATTTGAGACAATCATTCCACCATCACCATACGCACCTAGGTTTTTAGTTGGGAAAAAACTATAAGTAGCAGCTGTTCCTAATTCTCCAACGGCCTTTCCATTAATCCTAGCACCAATAGCTTGAGCAGCATCTTCTATTACTACTAAGTTATGTTTATTAGCAATTTTCATAATTGCTTCCATATCAGCCATTTGACCATATAAATGGACAGGAATAATAGCTTTTGTATTTTCCGTAATAGCTTCTTCAATTTTAGCAGGGTCAATATTAAATGTTGCAGGATCAATGTCAACGTAAACTGGTTTTGCTCCAGTCCTTACAATCGCACCGCCAGTTGCAAAAAATGTGAACGGTGTAGTTATTACTTCATCTCCTGGTCCCACACCAGAAGCTTGTAATGCAATATGTATAGCATCTGAGCCATTCGCAACACCTATTCCATGGTTTGTATTACTATACTTTGCTATATCTTCTTCTAACTTCTTAACGTTATCACTTAAAATAAACTTAGATGAACCCATGACTTCATCTACTACTCTAAGCATGTCTTCACGCAAATTATTATATTGCTCACTTAAATCAAGCATAGGAATTTTTTGCATGCTTTATCCTCCTGGAATAGGTCATTATATATATTTTTCATTTATATATTCATCCATGTATTTATTATTTTTACGCAATGTATATTATAACACAAAAAATTAAAAATTATTTTGTTTCTTTTGCGATTTTTGATAAAAATACATAAATAGAAAAGGACTCCTGATGGAATCCTAGTTATCTTCTTTTCGTAATACTCTTCTAAACATAGTTATAAATGGTTTATATTCATCATGAACGAGGCCAATAATCTCAGCTATAAACTCAATTAATATGATTAATGCGGCAATAATAACTATTGAACCTAAAAGAGTTGAACTTGAGAAAATTATTGCGCTCATACTAAAAAGAAGGCTTATACTGTAGATTAACAAAACTGTTCCTCTATGGGAAAACCCAATAGCTAACAACCTATGATGTATATGAGATTTATCTGGAGCAGAAATTGGTTGCTTATTAACCACTCTTCTAATAATAGCAAACAGTGTATCTAAAATTGGTACACCCAAAATGATAATAGGGACAATAAAACTGAATAATGTAACACTTTTAAATAATCCTAGTAAAGATATTATTGAAATAAGATAACCTAGGAGTAAAGAACCTACATCACCCATAAAGATTTTAGCTGGATGAAAATTATAGTATAAAAACCCTAAAGTCGAACCTAAAGCAATCACCGCAATAGTTAGTATTAAAATCTTGCTATCAGTAAAAGCTAACATCGCAATTGTTCCAAAGATTATAGATGATACACCTGCAGATAGGCCGTCTAAACCATCAATAAGATTAATAGCATTAGTTATTCCTACAATCCACAAGATTGTAATCGGGTATGACAATATCCCAAGATCAAAAACACCTATGAATGGTATTTTCAATACATTTATCATTAATCCGCTACCAACCACCATTCCAGCAGCAATTATTTGGCCTAGAAATTTCCATTTTGCTGACAATTGAAAAATATCATCGGCGATACCTATGCAAACTATTACAATTAATCCTGCAACTATACCAGTTACTTGCTCATTATGCATTCCACTAATGAAAAAACCAACAATTACTCCAAAAAATATAGCCAAGCCACCTAACCTTGGCATTGCTTTTTTATGTACTTTTCTATAGTCTGGTTTATCAGTTGCACCTATTTTAATCGCAAATTTTATTACTAGAGGAGTTACTAGAAGGACTGTAATAAATGGTGCTAAAAAAGTTAAAACAAGATTTGGATTCATCTGATTATCACCCTTGTTATATATACACAATATACATTATTTAACTTCAATCTTTCTTAATCATATTAACACAATTACTTATATTTTCAATAAGAACTACCGGATTATAAAATATAGTCTTGCCTAAGTTTTTAATTAAAAACCGGATAAAAGTAACCTTTTATCCGGCTTTAATAAATCATTCTGGTTTTATCACAAAAAACTCAGGTATTACTAGAATAAGTAATGATACCATTGTACCAATTAAAAAACCTAATATCGTACGCTTCTTCTCACTTATTTCAATTTGTCCGAATGATATTTCTGTAGTTTCATTTCCACTTAAACTAATTATTCTATCTTTCAAATCATATGTTAACCTCTGCATATCCGCTTCTTGATCAGGGTGATAGTCCGAATTTTCAATTTTCTTAATTTGTTGTGATAATAATTCTTTCCTTAAGTTATAACCTTCATTACTTTTCTCTAAATATTGGTCAATTATTGCATTCATAATTTTTTGATAATCTCTATTAGTGGTGCTATATGTTATTTGAGCCGAAATAGGTGATATATCTAAGATTGTAATCTGGTTTTTTAATACATCACCACTTTCATTTATATCATTTTTCCTCATAGCCTCGTTTAAAAAGTTACCCGATGAAACCGAACCCTTTAAATAACCTAATGAAGATAATTTTTCCCTATCAAAGTTACCTGTTATAACAGTAGTTTTTGCAGTATAGATAGGCTTAATTGACTTACTAGTAAAATAACCAATTACTGCACCTAAAATAGGTAGTATTAATAATACTATAAACAGTTTTCTAAACCTCTTATAAATAGACTGTATTAGTGAAGAAATCATAATTTACCAAACCTTTCCTTAACTCGCTGAGAATTAATATACCCTACTGAAAACGCCATAATCATCCAAACATATCCTAGCGGCAATGAGGAGCTAGGACTTATTACAGCTAATGGAAATCCTACCAAAGCTAAAAATAAACTTGAGGAAATATATCTATGGAACTCATTCTTACGGTAGTTATTCCAAAAATAATATAATCTAATTAACAAATAAATGTAGGTTAGTATGATCCCAAAAAAAATTAACAAGCCATAATTCACAAGTATTTCCATCCAAAAGTTATGCAAGCTCAAAGTGCCTTTCGTGTCAAAACTTGAAAAATATTTTATATAAAATTCTCCATTACCAGCACCAACACCCATACCTTTTGAATCTTCAACGAAATTGATAGAGTTCTTCAATAAATTAACCCTAATACTTGTAGATTGTCCGCTTTTCTCTTGTACAAATATACTTTCAATTTTTTCAAAAATCATTGAAATTAGTGTAAATACCTTGGAAGTTACTAGCATTGATAAAGGAACTAAAACTATCGAGAAAATTAATATTAAATTTCTAATTCTTTTATTCATGAATACTAAAAACCAAACAAGTATTATTAGCATAATTGATATTAAGTTCGATCTTGAATCTGTAATATATACAATTAGTATAATTAAAGGAATTGAAACTAAAAGACTTAATTTATGAAGGGAATTTTTAACATATCCGATACAACCTAAGATTATGCCCACTGATATATTTAAAAAGCTAGCATAATCATTTTCGTTTACAAAAGTTGCCGTCGGGATATTATCCTTTAAACTCTTAATTATGTTATACCTCGAAATTGGTAAATGGTGTCCCGTTAAGTAGGACCAGCACCCAAGAATAATAAACAACATTGAAATAAGCACCCAGAAATTTAATAATACTACATAGTCATACTCTTCTCTAAAAAAATATGTAATTAGCAGAATTAGAACAACACCCGATATGATATATTTCATTTCTACGTAGTGATCTAACAGTGAATAAGACCATATACTACTAATAATTCCATACGATAACCAAAATAGGAAGAATCCTACTAAATACTTTTCTTTTATTTGTGATATATCAAACTTATTTTTCATTAAAAAATACTTATAAAACAGAATACAAACCAAAAAAAAGGAAACTACTCTAAATAAATAAACTCTTATACCTATATTTACATTGAAGATTTCTGGACCAATAAAGTTAGAAATTATTAAAATTAAAATGACAATTTTTTCAATATTCCAGCCATAAAATCTTTTGGACAGGATTATAAATGCAATTATTGTTATAACTCCTCCAGTAAAGACAAGCAATAGTGAATCATAAATTGATGGACCTTGACCTAAAACAAAACTTAATGTTGGCAAAAACATTAATCCTAGACCAAAAGTAACAGTTAGAAATATCAATCGTCTCATATTTTCATGTTGCATCTGTTAACCTCCACGTCTAAATTTCAAAAATCTATTAGATGCCTTAACAACAATTTCAAAATCATATCTTGTTAATATAAATAAATCTAGCAGAGAAACTTTTGTAAATTTAATAAAAAGAAACAATTTAATGAAAAAGCTTAATACATAAGTAATTGATGAACTAATCGCCGCTGCAGTTACTCCTATTTTAGGTATTAAGGCTAAATTCAGTAGAACATTTAAAATGACATTAAATATCGATACATATAAGTTATATTCTATTTTACCTCTCCCAGCTAGATCATTTGATAGTATTCTTTCTAAGGAAAGTGCAAAAAGTCCTGGTAAAAGAATCATAATCAATATTATACTGTTTGAGTATTCTTCACCGAATAGAATATTTATCAAAAAGCTGATTGTTGCATAAAGAATAATTATTACAATAAGTAAAAAGTGGAATAACAACCTTACTATTGTAGCTGTTAATTTATTCCTATTTTCATTACTACTACTTGCGGAAATACTAGGTAGTAGAACAGCTGAAATTGCTTGTGAGAATACCGATAACTTTTCCGAGATACTAACAGCTACAGAATAATAGCCCACGTATAGTGGACTAAGAAAATAACCTAATAAAAACATATCTAGTCGGTAGTTTAAAAAGGTAATAATGTTACTTAAGTGTGCTTTTATCCCATAAATACTTAAGGACATAATATCCTTCTTTCTAATGTGGTTCCATGAGAAATTAAGTAACTTTTTACTTTTAAGAGATAGTAATATATAGAAATTTGATATTAAAAAACTAATTAAAAATGCAAAAATAGCTACTAAAAGCTTGTCTGAGAAAATTAGAGCCAGGATGACAAATAACAATAAATTACTTAATTGTTGGATTAACAACACTTTATTAAAGGTCACAAAATCTTGAATACCTTGAAAAACCGGTTGTAAGAAATTAGTGAAAAACAAGAACGGTAGAGAAACTAAAGCAAGTAATAGCATACTCATATTTACGTCATCAATAAAATGCTTGCCCCAAAAATAAATAAAAAAAGCACCACCTATAAAGCCTAAAACTGCTAAAATAGTCCCTAAAAATAAATTGATAGATACTGCTCTTTGGACTTCTATTTCTTTTTTGCTAACGTAAAATGCAGTTGACATACCGATTCCGAGGTTCATGAACGTTATAATTATTGTAGGCACTAAGATAATCAGACTATACTTCCCTTGGTTTTCTGGCCCTAAAACCCTAGCTATTATAATAGAGAAAACCAACCCTAATAAAATACTAATAACCTGCCTTAGTAATGTAATAAGACTATTTTTAGCAAAGGAATTTGTACTCATATCTACTCCCTTCCCCGGTGTTTTAAAACTAGAATAATTGTTAATTTTTATTACCTTAATCAGTTAAACTTAAATTGGTCATAAAACATTAATTTAAGTTTTAATTTAAATACTCTCTTATAAACTTACTATAATTTTCCTCGGATGAAAACGACTTACACCACGTCTCATATGCACATTTTCGCATTTCTTCTATTTCATGCTGACTTTTATTAAAATGATTTAAAATAACCTCTCTTAGATCGCTCGCTTTGAATTTTTTTTCTAGTAAATATCCATTTTTCTCATTTACGATTTCACTTGTTCCACCAACATCTGTTGCACAAACTGGGATTCCAACCGAAAAAACTTCCATTATCGAAACTGGTAAACCTTCCAACTCCGAAACATTTATAAATAGGTCAATTGGAACTTCTGTATAATAATCCATAACATCATTATTATTCATAGTATCTAGAAAATTTACAGTTACATTCTTCGGTATACTCTTTGATAACTCTGTCAATTCATCTTTTAAGGGGCCGCCACCAATATGTGTCCATTCTAATTTCAAATCTATTTTTTCTAGGCTATCTATAATTAAGTGTAATCTCTTAATAGGTACCATATATGAACACGAAACTATTCTATAGAATCGATCATTTGATCTTTTGTTAATCTTATTAATTCTTCTGGTTCCAAGATAACTAGTTGAAACCTTACTTTCCAATCTAAATTTCTGCTCCAAATATTCTGTTCCCATTTTTGAAACAGATATTGTATGGTTTAAAGTATTAATTACCTTTTCTTGAAAAGGTAAATATGGTGGACTATGTCTTTCTTCAAACAAATCCGTTCCATGAACCCTTGAAATAGCGTATATATCAATATCATCTTTTGCTAGTGCAAGTGCTAATGCAGTTGGGGATAACCAGTAGGAATAAAAATAAACATTTCCTAAATCAAAATTATTTTTATATGATTTGATTATGGCTTTTTTTAGTTTGCTTGCCAATATTATCCAAATTATCATCTTTTTAAGACCGTTCATGCCATGTTTTATTGCTTTTCCCTTTTCTGATAAAATCCATTTAAGCACTTGAATATCAAATAGAGTAACAAATGAATCAATTATCATCCTCAACCTATTATTATTAGAAACTAATATATCTTTTACCACTACATTATTGGGAAGGTCATTTCTTCTATCTTCTACCCTAAGGTTTTTTACAAATGGGATTATATAAACATTATCAAAACTTTGACTAAGTTTCTTTATTTCTTCCTCTAGAAACTCTTCGCCAGGCCTATACGGGTATCTATTAGTTAATAAAAATAATGTCCTAGCTTTTGACAACATAATCACTCCAATAAAAATTACTAAATAAATGATACTATAAACATAACCATCTTACCAATTTTAGTTGAAATTCAAATAAAATATGGGGATGCCAATTTGGACACCCCATATTATTACTTTTTGAAATAATCTACTATTCCTGTATAGATAGCGTTTGTTGCCTTATCCCTATAATAAGTATTTTTTAATTTAGCAGCGTCTTCGGGATTAGATAAAAAACCCAATTCAACAAGTGCAGACGGCATAGTTGTGTTTCGGAGAACAGAATAATCATATTCCTTTACCCCTCTATTGACAGTACCTAACGAAACATATAACCTATTTTGGATTGAAGTAGCCAACAAATTACTTTTCAAAGATTCATAATCATTACTCCAATAAGTTTCAGTACCCTTGGCAGTGGAACTAGTGTACGAATTACCATGTATACTTACAAAAATATCAGCTTTCTTACATTCTGCACTTTGGTTTATACAATTGGCAATATTAGCTCTATCGATTAACTGAAGGTAATCATCGGTTTCTCTTGTCATTTTTATCAATGCCAAACTATTTGTAATTTTAGTCTTAAGTCTTAATGCGATATCTAAATTTAGCTCTTTCTCTACAATTCCATTTCCACTGGCACCATTATCTAAACCACCATGACCTGCATCAATTACAATAACTTTTCCAGTAACTGGATTTGATATTAAAGTTTGCACATTATTCTGAACTGACCCTTCCCCGCCTAAAATAGTAAACTGTTCAATGTTATTTGATATTATTATTGATTTAAGCTCTTCAGGTAATCTATCTTTTCTAGTTAACGCAAGTGGAACTTTTTGAATTGCAGATACTACAGCTCCAGATAGTGCATCTGCTGGTGCATAGCCATATGCAATGAACAGTTTGTTTGGATTTGCGTAGTAATTATTTATAAAATTAGTATTAACTTCATACCTATCTTTACCACTTATTCTACTTACTATTTTGCCAGATGATAGAATTTGTTCTATTTCTTCAGAAACACTGGCAGTGCCCCCAACTATCTTAACTTTAGAATAATTATTTAAAGTTCCGCTAACTTCTTCCGGAATAAAGTTCGATCTAGTTATTATTATAGGTATCTTATTTAAACTTGCATACGATGAAACAGTAAGCGCATCAGCAAACTCAGTACCAGATGTTAAGAAAACATCCTCAGTGCCGCCAACCTTTTGGGCAATATTAGCTGATACCTCATACCTATTTTTCCCTGATATTCTTTCAATTACAACGTTTGGTAGACGTTCTTTTATTTGAGAAATTTGCTTGTGTGGTACACTTGCATCACCACCAACTATAGTAACCCTAGTAGGCTGAAGTCTTTCTATCTCATCTAAAACCGCTTTGGGAATATCATTATAAGTCGTCAAAAGAATAGGAGCTTTATAATCATAAGCAAGCGGTCCTGCACATAGCGCATCTGCAATAGCATATCCATTAACTAGTATAACTTCCACGGAATTTTGTGACCATCCAGATTTAGATATGCTAACTGAAACCTCATACCTATCTTGCCCGGAAAGCCTATTTACTGATGCAGCATTAGCTACATCATCTCTTATTAGAGCAATGATTATTAAAACAAACATTATTTTTATTAAACTATTTTTCACTTAACGACCCCCAGGACGATATATGCTATAACACTTTATCTAAAAGTAATACCATCCTGTCGGATATATCCTTCTTTATAAGTAACCTTCGCATCATACACGTTGTTAGTAATTGATGGAATAACATTCATTTTGTCTGAAATTACTTTATACCATTTGTAGCCTGAGTTATCGGTAATCGGATTAGAATAGTTTAATACAGCCAAACTAAATCCATTTCTAGGAACGGTGTAAATAATACTTCCAGATGTTGAAGGTGTAGACCTTATATTAAAATCACTCTTTGTAAACGCAAGTTTATATTGCTCGGTATCTTTTTTCCCTAGAAATTTATCTGCTCTATACATATGGCCTGCAATTTTTTGACCCCAATCAGGATCCGACGCGTATTTAACATTAAATCCTAAAGTTTTATGTCCCACAACACTGGAATTATATCTCCAATCACTAGGATCTGAATATCCCTTAGCCATATAATTTAAAGCAAAGTCTCTAATTGAACTTCTGTAATCTGCGTATTTTGTTGCTAATCCAGTATTGCTGTCAAAAGCCTTTATTGAGAATAAGTTATTAGTGTTTACAGCTACTTCACCTAATCCCCAACCACTTTCATGAGCTGCAGTTGCGAATATAAATAATGCGTTAATCTGCAAATCGTTTTGGGCGTTAATAAATTCTTGAATAACTTTTATATCTCTAAATGGACTAGTCTTAGGTACAGCATGTGTTGCGTTATATCTTCTCTCCAGTTCAGTAACAGAAGATAAACTATTAACATATGATAACAATTCTTGTGCTGTATATTTTGTTTTAGTTCTTACAGGTAAATACTGGAAATATTGTCTATAACTTGTAAAGTATGATTTTTCATATACATCATTATAAAAATTATAACCGTCTGAACTGTAGTAAAATTTACCTACAATCATTTTCGAAGGCGCTTTCCCAACAGCTAGTGAATAGCTACCAAAATACCTTAGTAAATCCCCATTAGAATTAACTGCATACTTATCACGTACTTTAGCACTTACTATCCAAGGCTGAATTTCTACATCATCTAACTTCATATATGCACTAGAATCCGCTAATTTAACTTTTATATATTTATCGGTAGATTCTTGGATAATTAATTGAGTATCCTTCGGTACGTAGGTTTTGGCAGAACTAAGTGTTGAATCACTATACAAATTCGCAGTAATTGGTAAAACTTTTACCGTTCCCGAACCAACCTTAAGAACTCTCTTTCCAAATAACACACCCCTATCAGTTCTAGCAGAAATATTTAGTGCAGCCTCTTGAAAAGATGAGTAATTTGCTGTATCAAGTGTATATGTTCCGTCTGACTTAAAAGTAGCCGTCTTAAAGCTTAGTAAACTATTAATAATTTTTTCTGGTAATGATCCAGTACCACCAAGAACTGTTACATTGAAAAATTCTTTATTATATATGGCGTTTTGTGTCGCACTAGGTGCAATATTACTTCTAGCTAATAAAATTGGCATATTCTTCTTTGCTGCTGGCACTGATGCAGTTAGCGCATCTCCAAATGTTAGTCCTGTTGCTAGGAATGCTCTTCCAGAATAATCTTCTAGAGTTGTTGCGACTTTAGAAGCAACCTCATATCTATCTTGTCCAGTTATATGAGTTATTGATATACCTTTTCCTTTTAATTGGTCATGAATATTCTTAGAAACACTGCCATAACCACCTATAATGAATACTTTTTTTATGTTTTGTTGAACTAAAGATTTTTCTATTTCAACTGGCAATGCCAGTGGTCTTGTAAGAAATATTGGATACCCGTTTTTTGCGGCGAACGGGCCAATCGATAATGCATCTGCAAAAACTGAGCCACTTACAATTACTGCCGTATCTGTAGCAGGTAATTGTTCTGAAATATTCTTAGAAATTTCGTATCTATTTATTCCACCAATTCTAGTTACAGTTGGGACTATGCGACGTAGTTCATTTTCCGTAAATTTTGAAATAGTACCTTCTCCGCCAATAATTATAGCTTTTTTAGGTTTTAAAGTTCCCGTAATAGTATCTCGAATAGATTGTGGTAATGATTTATTCCTGACAAGTAAGATTGGAGCATCATTTTTATAAGCTATAGTTGCTGCTGGCAAAGCATCCGAATACACTTCCCCACTAACTATAATTATAGTATCAGCGCCACTACTCCAATTATTTTTTGCTATATTTGAACTTACTTCGTACCTATCAGTGCCGGTCAATCTATTATAGTTTATGTTAGCAAAAGCAATATCACAAAAAGAGAATATTGCAATCACAGACATAACTAATATTTGTATATATCTCATTAAGCAACCTCCTATAAGTCTTGGACTATGTTATTCTATTATACTATAAAAATACGTTATATTTCATAATACAACAGGATTCGTAATAATTTCTTAACAAATAGTACTTATTGCTTAGTAGTTTTGCTTAATATCTTTATTGTGTTAATATTATGTTTTGAAATCATCATCATCCAGGGAAGTGATCTAAATTGTTTAGAAAAATTTTAAATAACCGATATTTTATTACGTTTTTGTTATTATCATTTATAATAACAATTTGGACTTTAAAAAATATTTATTTCGTTTATGAACTTCAATTAAGCCCACATAAAAAATTTATACTAATTAACTCTACCTTATTTATATCAATAATTTATTTATCTTTAGCCAACTTTAAAAATAAGACGCGTCTCATACTATTTGGTATTATTTATAGTTCTTTTTCTTTACTTATATTATCGGATGTACTATATGAAAGATATTATGATAGTATTTTATCAGTTTATAACCTATCCCAATCTAATCAAGTATTCGAAATATTTGATTCTATTGCGTCCTTAACCAGAACAAAAGATATACTTTATATACTAGATATAATCTTAGTCCTAATTTTATATAAATACCTTAATTTTATTGAGTTACCAAGATTAAAAAAACACTCTGTAGTTTTATTAATTCCTTTACTAGCAATACTTATAACAAATACATTATTCATATTAAAGTCAAATTATAGTACTCAATATCGCGTTGCTCTTACAGGTGTAGTTTCTACACATATTTACGATGTACACGAATATGTACTCAAGAAACTTGAAAGTAAAAAATATGCAAATCAAAAAATAAAAGAGCTTGAAATACACAAAAAGTTTTTTAAAGAACAACAAACTAAACAAACACAAGTAGCCCATTTCGGTAATTTTAAAGATGCAAATTTAATAATGATTCAAGCTGAATCTTTTAATAACTTCCTAGTAAATTTAAAAATAAATAACCAGGAAATTACTCCTAATTTAAATAATTTAATTCGTGAAAGTAATTATTACAATAACATATTTCTACAAATTGGAAGAGGAAACACTTCTGATGCAGAGTTTGTTGCAAATAATTCCCTAATTCCTGTTGCACCAAGTGGAATATATAAAACTTATCCAAAGAATAATTACTTGTCCTTGGCAAATGTGTTGAAAAAAAACGGTTACATAACAAGTGCTACTCACGGTAACTCCCCTAGTTTTTGGAATAGACAGGAAGCTTATATTACACAAGGATTCGAGACTTTCTATCATATAGATCATAAAAGGATAACAAAGGATGAAATTATCGGAATGGGTATCTCTGATAAGAGTATTTTTGAACAGATGTCAAAAATTTACAAAGGATACAATTCACCATTCTACAGTTTTATTGTTACATTAACTCATCATAGACCATTTGATTTGCCTAAAAAATATCAGAAATTAAAACTTCCTAATGAGTTTAAAGGTACTGTAACAGGTAATTACCTCCAAAGTGCGTTTTACTTTGATTCTGCATTAGGTGATTTTATAAATATACTTAAAGAAGAAGGGATTTGGGATAATTCTATTTTTGTGATTTATGGTGATCATTATGGTCCAGTACCTAGCGACGCTCCTGAAATAAAGAAATTAATAAACATTACTTTTGATCAAAAAGAAATGTTTAGGGTCCCATTGGTCATTCACCATCCTAATCAAAAAAATGGAAAAGTTATTTCAAAGTTAGGAAGCCAACTTGATATCTATCCAACTTTAACTTCTTTACTTGGAATTGATAGCCCTTTATTACAATTAGGGGAGTCATTAGATACAGAAGGAGAAGGCTTTGTTGGTTTTCAATATGAGACTACAAAGAAATCATTTTATACAGATAAGTATGATTATGTAGCTTCCCACGATGGAATATTTGAGAATGGAGTGTGCTCTCATAATAAGACAAAAAAAATTGTTAATAATTCATACTGTTTAAAAGGATATAAACGTATAGTTAAATACGTAGAAATATCCGATTTTATTCTAAGTAATAATGTTGCTTTAGAAATTATTACTAAATAAGTTTACAAGATTATACTTTTAATAATAAAAAGCAAGGTTCCTAGTTTAATGTGAACCTTGCTTTTTTATTATCTTTTAGGATTTTGTTTAACTTGTTCAATTGCTTCTAAGATTACTTTTAATGTATCAACCTGGTTTTGCTGGTTAAAATATTCTGCTTTTACAAACGCTTCACCAGACTCCTTCGTTACGTATCTAGGTTTTATTTTATTAAGTACAATTGCAATTACGTCATCGATATTTATATTACTACCGCTAAGTTGATCGATAATTTGTTTGTTTTCTTTAATATAGTCCCTTACAATTAGTTCTACGACATTTTTTGTAGTCATAGTTTTTCCTCCCATCCTAAAGAAATGGCTTCACTTCTATTATACTAAGCTCTGGATGCTTCCGTAAATCAATAATTTGTTTCTCAATTCTAACTAATGGTCTTTCTGGTTGATCATTAAAAATAAACACGACTTCACCATATGACATATCACTTAAAACAACGTACGAGTGAATATATTGTCTCAAAAGATAAGCATAAAATGGAATGACTATTTTGGGATTAATTTTTTTATTAAACATCTCAACTCTTAACTCATTTAGAGCATAAAAAGGCGTGCGCTTTTCTTTATACGCTCTTCTTGTTACCATTGCATCGTAAATATCTGCGACCATTAAAATTTGGACGTACCATGGTATATTATCATGCTGAATTTTTAGGGGATACCCTGACCCATCAAGACGTTCGTGATGTAAAAGTGCTCCGTTAATAATTTGTGTATTGTTACCAACCATTTCTGTTAAAAGGTTATAACCATAGTATGTGTGTAGCCTAATTTCTTCAAGTTCCTCAATTTCTAAACTATCACATTTATTCAATAAATTTTTGTCAATTTTTGATTTACCTATATCATGAAGCAATCCAACCTCACAAAGAAGTGATACATTTTCTGGTGATAGGTTAAGGACCCGACCTATGAACCCACTTAGAAACCCAACATTAACGGAATGAGCATAAGTATACGTGTCATGTTTCTTTAGTGAATACATATTTTGAGTTACGTTCAGCCTATAAACAATTTTCTTCATTAACGGTGCAAATGTTTCTCTAAATTCATTTAACGAAGGAAGTTTTCCAAGTGCGGCCAAATGAAAAATTTCATTCATATACGTAATCGATGCTTCCATAGACCTTTCGAAATCACCGTCAAGTAAATCGATGGCAGAACCTGTTCTAATTTTATCTTGCAAATTAAACTTCCTTAAAAGTTTAATGTGTGACTCAGATAAAATACATCCTTTTGCTATAAGTAATACTCCGTCACTACTTATTACGTCCTCTAGTAAACTTCTTCCTTTTAGACGCTCCAGATAACTTATATAGTTCCCCATTATTACACCTCTAGAACTTAATAACCAGATATAATCCCTTTATTTACGTTCGCTCTAAAAGATATTTTCTTTAAATAATTCCAGATTCCTTCTTTTTCTTTCTGTGAAATAGGAATTATTTGATTTCCCTTAATTAGGAAAGGTTCGAAACTAGGTGTAATGTTGTTTTTGCTATCTATAGTTAATCTATAAATTCCTGTTTGTGCACTAGGGCCTTTCACGTAATCTGGAAAAAGAAAGTTACCGATGGAGTAAGCTATTGGTTTTCCTTTATAGATTTCGAATCCTTGCAAAACATGTGGATGACTCGAAACAATTGCATCTGCACCCGCATCTATCATTGCTTTAGATTGTGGTCGTTGGAAATCTAACGGCATACTAGACTTTTCTTTACCCCAATGCATATAAACTATTAAAATAGCAGATTGTGCTTTTTCTTTTTTGATAGTTTCATAAACATATTTCATATTATAGGCACTAGCTACTCCAGGTTTCTTATTAGTTGCATGCCATCTAGATGACGGCAAAAATCTTGAAAATGCAAGAAACTTAATTGTTTTGCCTTTGACTATAATTGTATGAGATTTGAATGCCTCACTAGAATTTTTCCCTGCGCCAATATATGGCATTTTTGCTTTATTTAAATAACCAATAGTGTCCAACAATCCACCTTCATAATAATCAAGTGCATGATTGTTTGCGAGTGAAACGAGATCAAAGCCAGCATTTTTTACCCCAATAATGCTATTATGATCTGCTTTGAAATTGTAAATTTGTATTGTGTCCTTCTTAGTACGATATGTAATAGGATTTTCTAGGTTAGCCACAGCGAAATCTGCAGACGTAATACTGTTTTTTACAAATTTAAAAGGATAATCAACACCCTTTAGTTTAATGGCTTGTTTTACTGAACCATCTAAAAGGATGTCACCAGCAAATGCAAGTACTATCTTTTGATCTATAGCCTTCTTCTCTGGAGTAGTTTTTTGCGATGTTGGTTGAGGTTTTGCTGAAGTTTTTATTTCATTATTAAGCTTGGTTGCGGGAGTTGATTTTTGTGTGCTGTTAGCTAAACTTGTTGTCACAGCCGCGTGTGCGACATAGCCCACAATTAAAATGAGCAATACTATTCTATAAACTAATTTCATTTGATACCTCCAAATAAAGAAAACTCAGCGATGGCAGAACCATAGCTGCACTTATGCGTTAGTAAAGTATGAACCACGCAAAATTTTTTACTTCCCTATAGCAAAAAAAGTGGTGCTATTATAAGCTACCACTTTAGTTTAACATTTATGCCTCTTGTCGGCTATTTTCAACTATTTTTAATCTGTATTGTTTGTTTTCGTACATGTTTGCATCCGCAGCCTGTATTAATTTACCAAGCTTTTTCCCTTGATCTGGGAAAACAGAATGACCAATCGAAACATCCACTTGGACTTTAACTCTTTTTGAAACCGCAATCATTTCTTTTTTGATTCTAGCCTTAACATCATCAAGGTTACCATTATTATTTATCTGGGTTAGGACTATAAATTCATCTCCACCCCATCTAACTATTAAATCATTTGACCTTAAGCATGTTTTAAGTGATGATGCGATTTCCGCTAGGACTCTATCACCGAACATGTGGCCTTTTGTATCATTAATACCTTTAAAATCATTAACATCTAAAACAAATAACGCACATTTTTTCTTTTGCTTTAGTGATGTTTTAGCAAACTTTGAAAAACTTGACGTTAAACATCTACGGTTAAGGACGTTAGTTAAAGAATCGACTTCTGCTCTTTCTTTCCATTCATCAAGAACAGACCCTAAATATGCAGGTATGACAATAAGAGCAACTAACGGAATGAATACATACCATTCACTCATAGTTACATACTTGGAAATTATAAGACTGACAATAGCTATTTGGACAATCCCTAATCCTAATCCAATTATGGTTCCTTGCTTCTTATTAGACATATGAATCCCTTTCCAAATTTCCAAAATTTAGTAGTCTTACGATAATATATCACATAAAATTCATTTTTGAACTTAAATTGTTTAAAAATTCAAAAAAAGTTCACGACATTTTGTAACATTTTATTCAAAATTAATAGGGTTGTCTGTCTGATGTTGTCAAACCTTCACCTATTATGTTTATCGGTAAAATAGAATTAATAATATTTTTAAGAATATAAATAGATTTTTCAAAAAAACGGTTGATAGAAAAATGTAAAAGTGATCGATAGAACGGATACTTGGAAGACAAAATTATTTTAGTTTGCAGATAGATTAAATTAGTGAGTAGTAGCAAAAAATAGGCATAATCCATTAAAAAGTACAAGAAATATAAAAAAAACTAGCGCTAAGTTATTCAGAACTAGTTTGGGTATTTAATTCTAGATTTCTTTTAAAAGTTGCAATTATTGCATCTACGGATTCCTGTTTCGGAACAAAATAATAAATGCCGTTTATTTTTTGGTCGCTTCCTTCTAAATTCAATGTTTCATTATTATTTCGAGCTGGACCGTAACCTTCACGCATATCCATAGCTTCTGAAACTTTTAAATTTGTAGAAATATTATCTCCTAAAGATCGGACGATTCCATTCAATCTAGGTACAGAATCAACACTGATTAACCTATTAAGAAGTTCTTCAATGACTATTCTTTGGCGTTCTTGACGTCCAAAGTCACCCTTTGGATCCTTTTTCCTCATTCTTACATATATAAGTGCATCCTTGCCGTTTAAATTATTTGTCCCTACTATAAAACTTCTACCACCTTCTCTAAACGCAATAGGACTATTTATTTGAATTCCTCCTACTTGATCAATAATCTCAGCTAAACCTTCCATATTAAGTTGGATGTAGTAATCAATCGGAATGTCTAAAAATTTTTCAACCGTATGAATTGACATTTCTACTCCACCAAAGGCGAAAGAATGATTAATTTTATCTTGTATTCCTTTACCTACAATTTCCACTCTTGCATCCCTAGGTATACTTAAAATTTTCATTGTTTTGTCCTTAGGGTTGATAGTTGTAACGATCATAGTGTCAGAACGCCCTTTGTCACCTTTACGTTTATCAACACCAAGAAGTAATACAGCAATCGGGTCATTTCTTTTAATAGATATTTTAATCTCACGTTTTTCTGATTTTTCTCTTTTAAGAGGTTTGTATGTCTTATCAATATTATTGTATATATTGTATGCATAGGCTCCTAGACCTAATAGTAACAGACTTATAACAATTCCTAATGTAATCCAAAATCTTTTCTTTTTATTGATCCCATTATGAGCTTCTGAATTTTTATTTTCTTTCACAAGGTACACCACCAATAGAAATCATAGAATGTCCTTGTTATTATTAACACAGAATGATGCATTTATCCTAATTTCAATCTTACTGTGAGTATTTTCCTGTACCCCTATAATCATATTCCCATATAATAAAATGAGTAGGTTTTTTATCTAATCATATTTTTTGGGGGGATTAAAATGAATAACACCCGAAAAATATCTATAATAATATTACTGTTGATTGTATTTACGACATTTGGATTCCTATATTACTCCTTTAGTATAAAAACATTTGATATTGCTGATAAGAATGTTGATGAAATTGTTAATAGTAAGTATGATATAAAATTGCCAGAAGATGATAAACGAGAAAATGTTGATTCACCAACTAAGTTACAGATAGAAAATAAGAAAGCAAATACCGATTCAGACATTAGCCGAAAATATAAAGATAATGAAACTCTAGCAGAATCTATAATAGAATATTATCAACAACCCTTAGATTCATTACAAGTAGAATATAACAAAAAAGTTGACTTATTAGTTGCCACTGCGATTAGTGAGTATAAAGATAATGTAGCGAGTGGAGAAAATAAGCCTTTTGCTTACTATTACCGAAAGTACAATCTCGCCGCTAAAAGGTTAGAAGCTGAAACTGACGAAACATTTAGCTACATTTACAGTGCTTTGCAAGGTGACTTGAAAAGAAATGGTCTTGATCCTGAGAAAGCAGAATTACTTAAAGAGAATTATGAAACAATGAAGGATGAGAGAGAAACTGCTTTAATAAATAAAGCAAAGGATGCATTGTTAAATAAGTATTAAAACTCCTAGGACGTTTTATGTCCTAGGAGTTTTAAGTTTAAATATTTGTTTGTAAGTTATAATTCCGAAGAGGGCTCCAGAGCTATCAATTAGAACATCCATCACACCCGGACCTCTTCCAGGGATAAATGCTTGATGGACTTCGTCTGAAATTGCATAGAGGATACAAAATAGTAAGGTATAGACCAATCGTTTCTTTAACGCATTTTCTAATAGAAATCCAAGAATGAGATATTCTGTAAAATGAGCCACTTTTCTAATGTAGTAATTCAGGTCGATTGAATTAATAATAGGTAGCAGTTCATTTATAATCTTGTAAATAAATTTTGAAACACTTGAACTAAGTTGATCTGATTCTCCAGCCGGTTGATGTGATAGGTAAAAAATAAGAGCCATCCATAGAAGGACGACTACCCATGAAGTATTAAATATTTTTCTTTTCATAATTATACCTTTGTAACTGCAACTTCTTTTTCAACAATTTTAACTAAATACTTTAGAAAATCATCTCTAAGATCTTCATTTCTCAGAGCATACTCTACAGTAGCCTCAAGGAAGCCTTGCTTATCTCCAACATCGTACCTTCTACCTTCGAAATTATATGCATACATTGCTTCTTTTTGAGCAAGCTCCATTAGTGCATCAGTAAGTTGAATTTCCCCACCTTTACCAGGTTGAGTATGTTCAAGTATCTCAAAAATCGAAGGACTAATTATATATCTCCCTAGTATAGCCAGATTAGATGGTGCTTCTTCTTTGCTTGGTTTCTCTACCAAATCTTTCACTTTGTAAATTCTATCTTCAATGAAATTACCGTTAACGATACCATATTTATTTACATCTTCTTTTGGAATCTCTTGAACTCCTAAAATTGATGTCTTGTACTGATCATACATTTCTATCATTTGTTCAAGGCACGGCTTATCGTTTTCTACAATGTCATCCCCAAGCATAACTGCAAATGGCTCATTACCGATAAAACTCTTTGCACAATAAATAGCATGTCCTAAGCCTTTAGGTTCCTTTTGGCGGATATAATGAATATTTACCATATCAGAGATTTTTCTAACCTCTTCTAATAGTTCATATTTACCTTTAGATTCCAGTTCAAGTTCTAGCTCAACAGACTTATCAAAATGGTCCTCAATACTTTTTTTATTACGACCAGTAATAATAAGTATCTCTTCAATCCCCGACTTTACAGCTTCTTCTATAATATATTGAAGTGTAGGCTTGTCCACGATTGGCAGCATTTCCTTTGGCTGTGCTTTAGTAGCTGGTAGGAATCTTGTGCCTAAACCTGCTGCTGGAATTATGGCTTTGCGTAGTTTCATAGAAATCACCTTTTTCATATTGTTCAAGGTTTACACTTAATAATCATCGATAATTATTAAAAGTACTTTATTGTTCTAATACCGTTACATAACTCTAATAGTTATTCTGCCAATGGTTAAATATACCCTTTAACTTTTCAAGCACAAAAATTCACTAACATGAATAAGATAAAATATTTAGTTATTATTGTACCTTATAATAATCCACATACCAATCAGCGAACCTCTGAAGCCCATCTTCAATAGAAGTCTTAGGCTTAAATCCAACTGCTTTTTGTAACAAATCAGTAGATGCATAAGTAGCTGGTACATCTCCAAGCTTGATGGGTTCAAAAATCTTTTCAAACACCACTTCTCTACCTAATGCATTACTTAATGCTCTCTCTAGTGTACTTATGAATGTCATTAACTTTTCTGGACTGTTGTTACCAATATTTAAAACTTTATGTTGAACACCATCTGTAGGTGGATTACTAATAAGACGTTCAATTCCTTCTACAATATCATCAATATAAGTGAAATCCCTATAAAGGTCATTTTCAAAATCACCATTATTAAAAATTTTTATTGGCTCACCAGCAAAATATCTATCTGTAAATCCAAAGTAAGCCATATCTGGCCTTCCCATAGGTCCATAGACAGTAAAAAATCGAAGCCCTGTTGCGGGAATCTTATAAAGGTGACTATAGGTATGAGCCATTAATTCATTAGATTTCTTAGTAGATGCATAAAGTGATACTGGATTATCTACGAAGTCTCTCTCTTCAAATGGGACCTTCTTATTAGCTCCGTAAACAGAACTAGATGAAGCATATACAAGATGTTCTACTGGATGGTATCTACATGCTTCAAGTATGTTATAAAAACCAATAATGTTACTTTGAATATATACATCCGGATTCTCTATTGAATAACGCACCCCCGCTTGGGCAGCAAGGTTTATTACCACATTAGGCTTACTATCCTTAAAGGTCTGCATCACTATATCCTTGTCTGATATGTCTCCTCTAACAAAAGTAAATTTCTCAAAAGGTTCAAGTTGACTTAAACGAGTGTGTTTAAGGTTCACATCATAGTAATCATTGATATTATCTATACCAATCACCTTGCAACCTTGTTCAAGTAATCTCCTAGATAAAAAGTATCCAATAAAACCTGCTACTCCTGTGATTAAATATACTTTGTTAAAATCAAGAGTTTTGTAATTCAAGTTTCTTCGCCTCCTTTGTAAGCACTCTTATTGAAGGCTTTCTTCCAATTGAATGATATTCTATGCCTGCATGTTGCATTTCCTCAACACAATAAATATTTCTCCCATCATAAACTAAGGGAGTTCTCATTAATTTTTTATATAAATCAGGAGTTACCCTTTTGATTTCTTCCCATTCGGTAAAGATAAAGCATACATTAGCTCCATCTAAAGCCAGCTCAATATCTGGAACATAGGTAATAATGCCTTTGCCATTCTCACCTTCTGGATGTACCTTAGCAAAGTTTTCTGCTCCAACAGGATCATATGCAAAAATATGTGCTCCTTGTTCTAATAATAAAGGTACATTTTCAAGAGAGGCAGCTTCTCTTAAATCGTCTGTTCCTGGTTTAAAGGTTAGACCTAACACTGCTACTTTAAGTCCATTAAACGTGATGAGTCTTTTACTGGCCTTTTTATATAACATTGTCTTTTGCTCTTTGTTCACATCAATAGCAGCTTTAACTGTTTTAAGCTCATATCCATTCTGTCTAGCAATATATTCAAGTGCTTTAGTATCTTTTGGGAAACACGATCCACCAAATCCAATACCGGCATTTAAGAACTTACTACCAATACGTTCATCAAAACTCATACCCTTTGCAACATCTTGAATATCAGCTCCAACCAATTCACATAGATTAGCAATATCATTCATATAAGAAATTTTGAGTGCAAGGAAGTCGTTTGATGCATATTTGATCATTTCTGCTGATCTTCTATTTACTGAAACAATTGGTAAGTGGAATGGCTCATAAATCTTCATAAGTAATTCCTCAGCCCATTTACTTTCTGTTCCTATAATAATTCTTTCTGCATGCAATGTATCGTATACAGCAGACCCTTGCGCTAAGAATTCTGGGTTGGATGCTACTTCTATTCTCACATTTTCGATTAAAAAGTCTTGAATAAACTGCTCAACTTTATCATTTGTACCAACTGGAACTGTGGATTTTACAACAACTAGACAATCTTTTTCTACAGATTCAGCAATCTGTCTAGCTACTGTCGCAATGTATGATAAATCTGCAGAACCATCAGATTGTTCAGGTGTACCAACACCTATAAAAATTACATCAGCTTCTTTATAGGCTGACTTGAAATCTGTTGTATACTTAATTCTTCCAGCAGAATAGTTTTTTTGCATTAACTCTTCTAAACCTGTTTCATAAATAGGAGAAATTCCAGATTCCATTAAATTTACTTTTCCTTCATCTATATCAACACAGGTAACTTGATGGCCAACCTCAGCAAAACAAACACCAGCCACTAAACCAACATAACCTGTTCCAGCCACAGCAATTTTGTACATATGAACACTTCCTTATGACTTCAGTTTTTACTTTAATTTATGTTCCAAACAGTAATATTCAAAATAATCTAATATTTTTAAAAACAGAATTTATTATTTAAATCTAAGAAACCGGAAGAGATTTACGGTGTTTTTGGGCACGTATAAATGTCATAGAATTACTAAATCCAAAAGTGATTAAAGTTGATAATGCAGCACCTATTGAACCATATAAAGGAATCGCAATAAGATTAAGTATAATATTTAAAATTACTGCTACAATAATAATACAAAACAAAAATTTGAAATCTTCAAACTTCATTACGAAATTTGTATGTGGACTAAAGACAAATGAAATTATTGCAGAAAAACTTAAAATTTGAAATATAAAAACTGCATCAGGGTATTTGCCCATGTCAATAATCGGTAAGACCCAATTTGATAACCAAGCACCTAATAAGACTATTGGAATAAACACAATTAACAATTTATTATGCTTACTGTAAATAGTGTCTACTTCGCTACGGGTTTTGATATTTTGAATCACAGGTAAAAGGACGGAATTTATTGAACCAAGTGCAAGTAAAAGTAAAGAATAATATCTAAAGGCTGATCCATAGTTTGCCAAGTGATAATTATTTGATAAATATTTAAGCATCAATACATCTAATTGTGACAGAATAGTAGAAAAAAAGACATAAAATATTAAATATTTATATGGTCCTCTAACTATTTCTTTTCCAGTTTGTATAAAATCATTAAACTTTAACAGATTTTTAATCTTAATTTTATTCCATAAAAAAGCAACAGTAATTAAAATCATTGTGTTCGATTGTATTAGGAGTACTTGCCATGCATTTAAATTATACTTTAATGTATAAATTAATATTATTGTAAGAAAAAAAAACGTCAATGATCTTACAATTTCTATTTTGGAAAATTGTTTAAAGTTAAGTTCCCTCTGAAATATTGTCTTTGTAAATTCCAAAAAAGTAATTCCAAAAATTGTATTAATAATTAAAAAATCTACTATATCAACTTTTTGTGTATAGAATATAAAGAATAGCGCAAAACATATAATTATTAATAGCTGTGCCCCAATAAAGCTCTCTATTTGTTTATCCTTAAACCCATTATCATAACCAACAATATAAAAACGCCTGAAAGTATTAGATAATGTTTGAGCAACTATATTAATAATAGATAATGAGAAAGTATATAAAGCATACTCACTTGTATCCATATACCTTATTAATAATATACCAATAATACCAATTAATATTTTAGACATCATATCAAAAGAAAAAACCCTAAGAATTGACTGCATTTAACCAACCCTAATCCAAATTTATTTATGAGCACCCTATAAAAACTAGTAGAGTTATATTTTAGATGTTATTTTAAAGAACATTTATCTTCTAATTACTTTGCCTCATAAAGGTTATTAGAGTCAAATTTTATTTATCTATTTAGAAAGTATTGTTTTATAATCTAAAATCGCATGTCCCGTATTTAGATTTACATACAAATATAATAAAGCAATAATTATGAAAACAACTTTTACTGGCATCTGCATCTTTTCTTTAAATGAGAATATTATTAAAACAAAGATAAAAATATTTGATATTTGATAAAAGTAATTAAAACGCAATGCTATAGAACTAAACCTAAGTACAATAGATGCTAATATTCCTACAAAGAACATATTCTCAACAAATTGCATTTTAGGATTGTTAAAGCTATTTGGTCTTTTTACTATAATGTATTCAATAATGAAGAAAGCAACAATATTTAACATAAACCCAAAGGATATAGGTTCAGTGCTTGAAAATTGCGGGTCCAAATAGACTTTAGCATATCTCTCAAACAACGGAAACAATGATATGAGATCAAATACTAAATTCTTAAAAAAAACAAGTATAAATAGTGTTATCGTTGATATACTTAATAAGCTAACTTTTAATTTTTTTGTAAATTTAATTTTACCTAAAAAATATGCTGGTAAGGCGATAACAGCTGAAGAGTGAAACCCTGTGGCAATTAACACCAGTGAAAAAAACTTAATCTTTTTATTTTCTACTGCAAATTTCCATGAATAAAGTACCATAGCTATTGCGATACCTTGTCTAATAATGTGAATATCAAATATTATTAAGTATATTCCGAAATAAAGAGTAAATAATAAAATTCCATTATTAGGAGCAAAATATTTAAACGACAAGTATAAAAAAATAAATGAAATTACTGATGAAGCAAAAAACATGTGATAAGGAGTTGGAGTTATATAATTCAACAATGTAAATAATGGTTCAAAGTAGTTTGTGGAACCTTGATGTATGAATGAATGATGCATAAAATATTCTGCATAATCATTCCCCACTTGATATCTTAGTCCAACGAATAATATCAATAACAATAAAATTATTTTCAAAGATATTTTACTGAATTTATTATCCCTTTCTAATAAAGAAAAAAAAGCTAGTAGAGCAAATAATATATAGTATACAGCCACTAAAATTCACCTATCATCCTATATTTAATCATTCAGATTTTTTTATTCAAAGTAGATCTTCGCTATATTTTCAGGTAAATATTTTTTCATATCAATTTCTTTTTCCTCTACACTACTTGTTATAAAAGTATACAAAGCTCTTATATCGCAGTGGTCACCTATTATATTAAAAACTTTATTAGACAATCCGACTTCTTCAAAGAACTGTGAAGTATTACTATTTTTATTTAACGAGTAATTTATGACTTTCTTCTTAGAAAATGCATACTCTACTACTTTACCGGGTAACTGTACCTGAGAGCTGTTAGAGATATTAAGAAGTACGTCTGCACCTTTCATAAAAGAAATTGCTTTATCACGCGAAACTTTTCCGTGTGTAATAATCTTTAAACTACTCATAGTATTATTATATTTTTGGACTATTTCCTTACAATCTTTTAGGTCTCCTACAAAATGAACATAGATATCACTATCATAATACGACATTTCTTGAATAATACGAAGTATTGGCTCTGGATTCCTAATTGATTTATATAACGTGCCAATAAATACAATGTTTATTCCTTTATTTGAAAAATTAAACGGTACTGTATTGTAAAAAGTGTAAGGATTTATCCCTAGCATTGGTGGGGCTACAGTCGTTTTTTCTAACAAATCTGGAAAATAGTCTTTAAAAGAAGAAAATGCTTCTTTTAAAATGATTATTTTATCTGCGTTTCTATTAATTTGTTTTTCAACAATTTTATTTAAACCACCAAAAATTTTGGTATTATTTGATGGGTTCTCATTATGTTTAATAATAGAGAATGGGTCTAAATAATCAACAACCCATCTCATCCCCTTTTTTTCCCTTTTTATAAAATACGCTACGATGTGCGATGAAAAAGGGAATGATCCAGAAATAATCAGATCATAACCTTCAACTCTAGCAAGATGCTTTCCTTTCCTTATGGCCGGAAATATCCAGAGACCTGCAAAATCAGGCCACATAAACTTATATACTATCTGTTTAACCATACTTATTAACTTGCCTTTTAAGTTTTTACGTCCACTATTTATATTTTCTCCATTATCAACTTTTTTTAAATCCTTAGCTAATAATTTCGAATTCACCCTATAAATAAATCCACTCTCAGTTTCTTCAACATCAGGTAATCCTTCATGCTTTGAAGTTAGAATATCTATCCTCATTTTTTTATTTTGATAATTTTCTATTATACTTTCATATCTAAAACTTTGATTGGAAGAAAAAGGTTTATAAAAATACTGTACCAGCAATACTTTACGCAATTTGGGCACCTCTAACTAATTTTCAGTAATATTTCTATTGAATTTGACACTTTCAAGAATGCTATTGATATAATTAAATTTCTATTTACCAATTTTATAAGTTCTTAATTTATTTAACAGAATTTTTCGCAAGGTCATATAATTTTCTAAAAAACATCTCACGTCTCATATTTAATGTTTCCTCAGAGTATTCTTGAGCAACCTTAATATTATTTATACTTGCTTCTTCAAGCAGTTCCTTGTTATTGATTAGTTCCATAATTTTGGTAGCATATCCCTTAAAATCATCATAATCAATCAAGAATTCTTTACCCAAAATTTCAGGGATACCTGACACTGGTGACGAAATACAAGGTAATCCTACTGACATCGCTTCTAAGATTACTCTGGGCAACCCCTCAGCCATTGTTGGAAATACAAACAAATCCGATTTACTTACAACATTTCTTACTTCGTTACCATCAGATAACCTTCCAATAAATTTGACATGTTCAGACACTCCTAGTTCTTTAGAAAATTCAATAAAATTTTCTTTAAGAGGACCATCACCTATAAAAATTATTTTTACATCAATGTTACTTTCCCTTAAAATTTTCAATGCTTTCATAAGGGTATTATGCCCTTTTCCATAAGTTGTAAAGGAATTAGCAGCGTGTGTAATTACATAACTACTCTTATCAAAATATTTCTTTGGTTTTCCATAACTGTCTTTGCGTATTGAAACCGAAGAATAGTTGGTAGAAAAATATTCCTTAGTTTCTCCATAAATAAGAGAATGTGAAGGATATTTCTTTTGTAAATATTCCCTAGTTACGTAAGATACCCCATTAGCTATTTTGCATATTCTTTTCAAATAGTTTGTCCAACTTAGTCTAACAATTGGTCTTGTAATGCTTTTTATTGTACCTTTTCTAAAATAATCCCAAGGATCTACTACAACCTCAACAGCAAAAGGTTTCTTTGTTGATATAAATTCTTTGGAAATAATATTTGCTGTTGCTCCAGGAACTCTAAATATTGCACAATCAAACCTATTTGAATAACTTTTAGCCAACTTTTTTATTGTTTTATAATTTCTTAAGTACTGCCAAGGACCCCTAAATGCTGGAAAATCTAAAAATTCAACCTTATTACCACTTGCTAATTTCATATTTTTAGGAGCTTTATCTACATAAGTTATTCTACCTAAAACATAAACCTTATCAAAAACTGAAAGATATCTTGCAAAGAATTCATAATTGAAAACAGATTCAACATAAACCTCACCACTTGGAAGTTTGTAATAGTGGCCATCAGGAACAACCATAACTTCCATTAAATCACCTACTATACTCAAAATTGTTTCTCCTCCTAGTACTTGCTCCACACTACTCTATTTACATAATCAGTATAAGATAATAATATTCTTAATACTTTATCTGAAACATTTGGCATACTATAATCAGCAACTAGTCTAAGTGTGCTTTCTTCTTGAGTTTCTAATATCTCTAGACCCTGTATAATTCTTTCTTTTTTAAGTCCAACTAACATCGCCGATGCTTCTTCCATTGCCTCTGGTCTTTCATGGGCTTGTCTAATATTTAGTGCTTTAAATCCAAGAATAGATGATTCTTCACTGATAGTTCCGCTATCGCTAAGTACAGCCTTAGCCTTGACTTGTAGTTTTACATAATCATTAAATCCAAGTGGTTTAAGGGTTTTTACTAATGGGTTAAATTTAATACCTTTTGCTTCAATCATGTTTCTAGTTCTTGGATGTGTACTAACTATAATTGGCATATTGTATTTTTCTGCAACTGCATTTAAGCTATCAACTAGATTTAAAAAATTAGACTCTGAGCTAATATTTTCTTCTCTATGCGCTGAAACTACGAAATATTTACCTTCTTCTATCTCTAATCTATTTAGTACATCTGAATTTTCAATATCAGCTTTTCTGGAATTTAATACTTCAAACATAGGACTACCAGTTTTGATTATTCTATCAGCAGGCAATCCTTCCCTTAATAAATACTCTCTCGCAATATCACTGTAAGTTAGATTGATATCTGCAATATGATCTACGATTTTTCTGTTTGTTTCTTCTGGAACTCTTTGATCAAAACATCTATTTCCAGCTTCCATATGGAAGATTGGTATTTTTCTTCTTTTTGCCGCTATTGCACAAAGGCAGCTATTAGTATCACCTAATACTAGAATAGCCTCAGGTTTAACCTCTTCTAGAATCGGATCTATTTTAATTAAGATATTCCCTATTGTCTCAACAGCAGTTCCTGTAGCAGCGTTTAGAAAGTAATCTGGCTTCTTTAATTTAAAATCATTAAAGAAAACTTCATTTAGTTCATAATCATAATTTTGTCCTGTATGGACAAGAGTATGCTCAACAGCATTTGATTCTTCTAATTTATTAATAACAGCTGATAGTCGAATAATCTCTGGTCTTGTACCAACAACTGTCATAACCTTTAATTTCTTCACTCTTTATACCTCCAAATAGTATGTGTCAGGTCTATTAGGATCAAAAGATTCATTAGCCCACATAATAGTCACCATTTCATTATCGCCTAGATTTTCAATATTGTGAGTGTATCCAACTGGAATATCAACTACTTCTAACTTGTCCCCATTAACAAAATATTCTATAACTTCATTTGTATCTACTTTTCTAAACCTTATGACTCCTGTACCACTGACTACCAAAAATTTTTCATTTTTAGTGTTATGCCAATGGTTACCTTTAGTTATTCCAGGTTTAGAGATATTTATAGAAACTTGACCTCTGTCAGGTGTCTTAATAAACTCAGTAAATGAACCTCTTTGATCGATATTCATTTTAAGTTCATAACTAAACTTATCTTCTGGCAAATAGCTCAAATACGTACTATACAGTTTTTTTGAAAATGGATTAGACATTTTCGGAATTGTTCTGTTTTCACGACTATCTTTAAACGAATAAATTAAATCAACTATCTCACCTAGTGTAATAGTATGAACTACTGGAATTTCACAAAAATCTCCTACTTTATTTTCCTTACCTTCTAGTGCATTTATAAGTTCATCTACAACGTCATCTATATATACTAAATCCATATTTACACTACGATCATTAACATTTATATCTAAATCTCGTGCCACATTAAAACAAAATGTTGCAACTGCACTGTTATAATTTGGTTTACACCATTTACCGAAAACGTTAGGTAATCTGTATACAAGTACTCTTGATCCTACTTCTTTACTGTAATTAAAAATCAAATTTTCCCCTGCTTTTTTACTATTACCATAAGGGTTATTAATTTCTGCTTGGATTGAAGATGAAATTAAGATCGGACAAATATTATTGTGTTTCTTCAAACTTTCAAGTAGAGTCGATGTAAAACCAAAGTTCCCACTCATAAAATCAGATTCATCTTGTGGACGATTAATCCCTGCAAGATGAAAAACAAAATCAGTATTCTTACAATACTCATCCAGTATAGAGATATCCATATCTTTACTGTACTCATAAATTTCGTTGTATTCCCTGTTTTTAAGTTCTGTAACCAAGTTTTTTCCAATGAAACCTTTTGCACCAGTAACTAATATTTTCATTATCTATTCCACCCAATTAACTCTTGTCTAACATAGTCAAGCTCTAATAATTTTTCTTTGATCTCGTTAATACTTAATCTCTCAGTATTATGTGAGTTATATTCTTCTTCCGAAGATAATTTCTTATCTCCTTCTATAAAGTATTTATCATAGTTTAAGTCTCTTGCGTCTGCTGGAACTCTATAGAAACCACCTAGATCTTGGGCAACTATATGTTCTTCCCTTGTTAGAAGGGTTTCATATAGTTTCTCGCCATGACGTGTGCCAATTATTTTGATTTCATTGTCCACACCAAATAATTCCTTAATTGCTTGTGCTAAATCCCAGACAGTAGATGCTGGAGACTTTTGAACCATAATATCTCCTGCTTCTGCATTTTGAAATGCAAAAACAACAAGTTCTACTGCTTCTTCTAAACTCATCAAAAATCTAGTCATATTAGGATCTGTAACAGTTAATGGTTGTCCATTCTTAATTTGATCAATAAACAATGGAATAACTGAGCCTCTTGACGCCATTACATTGCCATAACGGGTTCCACAAATTAGGGTTTTTTCACTATCAATTGTTTTTGATTTTGCTACAAATACTTTTTCCATCATAGCTTTTGATATGCCCATAGCATTTATCGGGTAAGCAGCTTTATCAGTTGATAAACATATAACTTTCTTTACCCCAGACTCAATGGCACTTGTTAATACATTTTCTGTTCCTAATACATTTGTTTTTACTGCTTCTAAAGGAAAAAACTCACATGAAGGCACTTGCTTTAGTGCTGCGGCATGAAATACGTAATCCACATCATACATAGCATTTTTTATACTAGCTAAGTCCCTAATGTCCCCAATATAAAATTTTAACTTATCATCTCTATACTGCTTTCTCATATCGTCTTGCTTTTTTTCATCACGCGAAAAAATACGTATTTCTTTTACATCTGTATGCAAAAATCTCTTCATTACTGCATTTCCGAACGATCCTGTACCGCCTGTTATTAATAAAGTTTTATCTTTGAACATACTTAATAACTCCTTCTCATTAGGTAGCTTTTATTTAAACCATTTATCCATTCTATTCAACAATTTATTTTTATCAAAAGTTAACTTGTAATATTTTAATGCGTTGTCAGACATTGAAAGTAACTCCGTTGCTGACATAGATACTAGTAATTTTATATTATCTGCTAACCCTTGAGCATCTCCAGCATTACTACATATCCCCGCTTTAGCCTGGTTTACAACATTTTGTATTTCCCCATCAGCAGAAACTAGTATGGGAATACCACAAGCCAAGCATGATTGCGTTTTTGCAGGGAGCGTTATTGAAAATACTTTACTCTTTGCTAAACTTATAAGAGTCGCATCACATACTGCCATGAATTCTGATATTCTAGTTGCTGGTACTTTTTCAACAAAATTAAACATTTCGGCTAAGTCTCTATCTAAAACCATTTTTATAAGATTACGTTTAAATCGCCCATCACCAACTATATTAAAACGAACATTAATATTATTATTCTTTAATATACTAGCAACTTCGGGCAAAATGTCTAAACCTTGTGCAAAACCAATATTACCTGCAAAAATAATATTAAGTTTATCATCTTGTGGTATCTCTGGTACACAAGTATCACTTTTATCTACTTGATAATAGTAATCTTCAGCGTATTGTGGCCAAAATTCTATTTTATCTAGTGACACACCCCGATGATTAATTGCATTTATAAAACTATTTGAGGATGTAAATATTCTATCGCAGCGTTTATAAATATAATCAACCATCGCCCCAATTCCATTTAAAATATGTTTGTTCTTAATCCCTGCAGCAATTTCTACATTCTCAGGCCATAAGTCAGTAACATATAGATAGCAAGGTATATTTCTTTTTTGGGCATACCATACTCCAGGTAATGCCTGTGTCATTGGTGATACCTCATATATAAATACATAGTCCGCTTTTATTTGTGTAAATAACTTCCAAATAAATCCAGAAAGAACAAAGGATAAATAATTAAGTACAAGCATCACTGAATTATTACCTCTTGGAATTAATGGAATCCTTATAATATCTATCCCATTGTATACATCTTTTCTTTTATTAAAAAATCCATACCCACTATAGTATTTACCTTGTGGATAGTTTGGGATGCCTGTTAAAACTGTTACCTTATATCCCCTGTTTACCCACTCTGTACAAATATCGTTTATACGGAATTGTTCAGGATAAAAATATTGAGCAACAACTAGAATATGTTTTTTCATTCAATTATCCACACTCCATCCCTACTTTTCCGTCTTCTCTATCGTTTGTCTTAAATTTCTAATTTGGTATGTTTCTTTATAATTACTCATGCTTGAGTCATATACCAAATTTCCAAAAACCTTATTAATTATACTTAACCTCATTCCTAAAACTTTAATTAAGGGATTAAAAATCTTAGTAAGGACAATTTTTTTTCCGTGTGTCTCTGCTATTATCCTAACCATTTCACTTGTTTTAACGTATTCTTTGTTTTGCGGAAAAAACAATCCGCTTTCTTTGCTTTCAATAATTAATCTTAGAAATTCACATAGATTGTCTATATGAAGCATACTTCTTTTGTTATTGATATCAGGAAAGAAAGGTAGTATTTTTGCCAATTTAGCTAATTTTGGATAATTACCTTTAGAACCTTTACCATAAATCATCGGTGGCCTTACAACTGCAATTTTGAAATTTTCATTCTGTAGTGGTCTAATACCTTCTTCGGCCTGTAACTTACTTTTACCGTAGAAATTACTTGGATTCGGTTTTGTATCTTTAACTATCAATTTTACTTCATCATTACTATCACCATAAACTATAATACTACTCATAAATATAAACTGTTTTACACCTTCATTTTTAGCTTTTTTTGCGACCTCTATTGTCAAATCTCGATTAACTTTATAATATAACTCTTCTAAATTCGGATCTGTCGATACATGTGCAATACCAGCTACATGTAATACTACGTCAAACGATGAAAGTTCCATGTTTTCCCATGATTTGTCACGTAAACTTATTAAAGTTACTGAATATTCTTCAGGATACTTTTCTAGCCAAGTTTGCATACTCTTCCCGACATAGCTATTTACCCCTGTAATTAATATGTTTTTCACTTTGATAATTTCTCCTCAACTCTACTTTTAGTACTAGACCCACCTTCAACGACTCCATCACTCTTTAAAACTGATATTATTGTTCCGAAAAAACATTTAACATCAAATATAACACCCATTTTTTTTACGTATTCGCCATCTAACTCGGCTTTAATATCTATTGGTAACTCATCCCTACCATTAATTTGAGCCCATCCAGTTAATCCCGGTAGGACTTCATTTGCACCGTATATATCCCGTTCTTCAATCAAATCGTACTGATTCCATAGGGCAGGACGTGGACCAATTATTGACATATCACCTAAAAGAATATTGAAAATTTGTGGTAGTTCGTCTAAGCTAGTTTTACGAAGAAACTTCCCAACTTTTGTTATATATTGATCTGGATTTACAAGTAGATGAGTTGGCGAGTCCTTTGGTGTATCTATTTTCATAGTACGGAATTTTAGAATATTAAAATGAACTTTATTTATACCTACTCTTTTCTGTTTAAATAGAACTGGCCCTCTCGACTCAATCTTAATAGCGATAATAATAATAAAAAATACTGGTAACAATATAATCAAGCCTAAGAAAGAAAGGGTAATATCAACTGCTCTTTTAGCTATTAAATACATAATTAAATTCCCCTCTTGTCCGTTAGTGATATTATTATTAAACAAAAGGAACATACTAGAAATATGTTCCTTTAACTATTAGCTAACAGATTCTCATATCATACAAAAAAATTTATACTTCTCTACTACCAACGCGAGCTACTGCTTTTTGAATTACAGTTGCTTTTCTAACCTCTTTTATCTTAAAAAATTTATCATGTGTATCAAATGATAGGATGTTATTAGTTCTATAGTTAGCTAAATCTATTACATAGTCTTTTAACTCATTTTCGGTTAAATCTTCATAATGTCTGAGAAGAAAATCCATCTCCTCTTCTTGCTCTAAAACAGATTTACCAATAAATATCTTTGGGAAAATTGGATTGTGTTCAATTTCTTTTTCATTTAGTAACTCTTCATACATTTTCTCACCAGGACGTATTCCTGAGTACTCTATACCAATTTCTTCTATTGTATAACCTGATAATCTAATTAGGTTTTTCGCTAAGTCTACAATTTTAACAGGCTCACCCATATCTAGAACGAAGATTTCTCCTCCTCTAGCTAAGGAACCTGCTTGAATTACAAGCTTTGATGCCTCAGGTATAGTCATAAAGTATCTCGTCATATCTGGATGTGTAACAGTAACAGGTCCACCAGCTTGGATTTGCTTTTTGAATAATGGAATAACACTTCCCCGACTACCTAATACATTACCGAAACGAACGGCTACAAACTTTGTCCTACTGCTCTGATTCATTTTTTGAATTACCATCTCTGCAATTCTTTTTGTAGATCCCATAACATTTGTTGGATTTACAGCTTTATCTGAAGATACTAATACGAAAGTATGAACATCGAAAGCGTTAGCTGCTTCTGCAACATTCTTAGTTCCAAAAACGTTATTCTTTATTGCCTCTCTTGGATTATATTCCATTAAAGGTACATGCTTATGTGCTGCTGCATGATATACAACATGAGGACGGAATTCCTCCATTACCTCAAACATTCTTTTTCTATCCTGTATATCGCCGATAACAGGGATAATTTCCACATTATCAGCATTATGCTTACGTAGTTCCATGTCAATCTGATAGATACTGTTTTCACCATGTCCAACTAGGACGATTTTAGCAGGTGAAAAGCTGCGGATTTGTCTACAAATTTCAGATCCAATAGACCCACCCGCTCCAGTAACCAAAATAGTTTTATTCGTAACTGATTCAGAGATTTTTTCAATGTCTAATTTCACAGGTTCTCTTCCTAATAAGTCTTCAACTTGAACATCACGGAAATTATTTACTGAGATCTTTCCAGTCATTATATCTTCTAATTTTGGAATAATTTTTGTTTTTGCATTTGTCTTTGAACATTCATCAAAAATTCTGTTCAATTCTTTTTTGCTCAATGAAGGTATTGCAATTACAATATTTTCTATTTGAAATTCCGATACTACATTTTTAATCTCCGAAGTGCCACCTACTACAGGTAGCCCTAAATAATGTAGTTTTTGTTTTCTATAATCATCATCTATAAAGGCAACTGGTTTCAACTTTGCATCTACACTCTTTTGTAAATGACGTGCAACCATAATACCACCAGATCCTGCTCCAATAATAAGTGTTCGATTTCTTGACGATGTAGGACTTATATATCGGTCTCTAAACATTCTCCAAATTAAACGTGATCCACCTAAAAGTATTGTATAAAGCATCCAAGTACTAATTAACGCCCTAAAGCTAATTAGATTATTTGTTAATATTTGAAATAAACCTGTTGAAAGTACAGCAAAAGTTACAGATTTAGTAATAACTATTAATTCTCCAACGCTAGCATATTCCCAAGCCTTTTTATATAGACGATAAACACCTGCAAATGTAAAATGACTTATGACGAGAAATATCCCACTAAAGACTAAATCTTCATTACTTAATTTTATTGTAGGGTGTAAAGGACCGTAGCTAAAAAACAATGCTGTTAAAACGAGAATGGAATCTAAAACCACTAAAGTAGTAAACCTTAATCTATACCACACCGCAGTAATTCCCCCCTAAACATAATTTATATAAAGTCATTTTTAGTAAGTACCTATTAAAATTCAAAGTAATTATATCACACATAATCTACTTTTTATTTGCATCATTATGGAAATGTGACTGTCAGTTTAGCTCTAAGTGTTGTCTTAGTCTATTTGATATATCTTGTTTTGTAGTTTCATCAACAATGTAGTAGTATACTCCATTAATTTTGCTTCCTTTACCTTTTAACGCAAGTGTTTCACTAGTTTTTGTCGCTGGTAAATATCCCTTTCGTAAATCAAGTGCACTTGTTGTTTTAATATTTGTTTCAATATTATCACCAATTGCATTTACAATACCTGAAATTTTATTCACAGTTGTTATGTTCATACTTTTTGTTAAGATAGCCTCAATAACTTGTCGTTGCCTTTCTTGACGCCCAAAATCACCTTTAGGATCTTCTTTACGCATCCTAACATAAGTTAATGCATCCTTCCCATTTAACTTATTATTACCCTGCACAAAAACTGAAGTATCTTGTCGGAATGATATAGAACTGTTAACTTCTATCCCACCGACTTGGTCAACTAATTCAGAAAGACCTTCCATATTTACCTTGGCATAATAGTCTATGGGAATATCAAGGAGTTTTTCTACTGTTTCTATTGACATTTTGACCCCACCAAAAGCATATGAATGATTAATCTTATCAAGTTTATTTTTACCAACTATTTCAGTTCTTGTATCACGAGGTATACTTAACATTTTCATTGTTTTTTCTATAGGATTTAGAGTAACAACTATCATTGTATCTGATCTTCCTCTATCACCCTTGCGTTCATCTACCCCAAGTAAGAGTATAGATATTGGGTCATTATTTTTAATAGAGACCTTCGTTTGTCTTAAGTCTGATTTTTTTCTATCTAATGGGGAATATGTTTTATCTAGCCCCTTATAAATATAATAACTATATCCTAGTAAAACCACACAAAACAAAACCGTCATGATTAATATAATTCTATATATTTTCTTTTTTTTAATTTTATTTTTTACTGTTGATCTTCTATTTTCCACTTTTTAAAATCTCCTTTGAAATCAGTTATACTTAATACATAGAACATTGCAAAAAAAAGGACTTCTTCCATTTTACTACAAATTTATCTAAAATTCTTTCTATATTGGTCGACTTAATTCGACAACCTATTTATTATATATTAAGAAGCCTAAAATGTCTTAAAAAAGTTACTATGTATAAAAAAATGTTGTGGAGTCCACAACATTTTTAATTTCACAATTATAAAATTCTTAATTCCTATTATTTTTTTAAACCACCTAATTAGTTACAGCAATATAAATAGAGATAGTCTGCTGCAATTTGATGGGAAACACGAGGCGGAGATTAAAATACTTAATCATTTTAACACAATGAAGGAAATCCCTTTTTACTCCCTAGATTAAATTAAAATTAAAATATACCAAACAGCTTTTTTCTCTTAATACGTTCAGGAATTTCTTTCTGTATGTTAAAGTTGTTAATTAAACATTCTGAATTTTCTTTAAACGAAAATTCGTAATCAGTTCCAAACACACTTTTAATAACTTCATAACCTTCACGCAGCTTAAAACCTCTACTAGAGGTATTATGTGCATCAGAAGCAATAAAGTGTGCTAGATTAAACTCAACTAACTGCTCTGAGAATAATTTAATTTTCTTTCCAAAAGAGCCAGTTAAACTTGCTGCTGTAACTTGAGAAAGAGCGCCATTTTTTACTAGTCTATAAATTAAATCTGGATGTTCAATAATTTCTTGATTTCTTTCTGGATGTGCAATTATTGGGGTAATACCTTTGTTTTGTAGATCGTAAAAAAGTTGATCTACATATCGTGGTACATTTGTTGATGGAAATTCTATTAATAAATAAGAAGATCCTGCTAAAGTTATTATTTCTTCATTATTAATACCATCTATTATATTTCCATCAATTCTTGATTCCTGACCCGGTAAAATGACAAGGTTTATATTCTCTCTTTTAAGCGCCTCGTTCAACAAGTCTACTTTTTCAATAATTAACTGCTTGCTATTTTTATAAGTTCTATTAAAGTGCGGAGTAGCAACAATAGAATGAATGCCTTCGTTGACAGCTTGTTTTGCCATACTAATGCTATCAAACATATTTTGGGCGCCATCATCAATACCCGGTAAAATATGACAATGTAAATCTATCAAATGCTTTTCACACCCTTCTAAAAATCCCTAATAAATCAAAGCTTCTTATATAGTAGCAAAGCCTAATTTCACCGTAAAGAGGGTTTTTTTGTCGATTTCTGCTTTATTCATTACCATAGTAATAATATTGATTTTCATTAATTTCTTTATTATTCAATACAGTTCCAAGAATCTTGGTATTGGCTGATTGTAGCAATTCCTTTGCTTTAACGATAGATTCTTTCTCTGTTTTACCACTATGGACTACAAATATTGTACCATCACAGATATTAGACAAAATTTGCGCATCTGTCACTGCTAAAACTGGAGGTGCATCAAATAATATTAAGTCATAAATATTATAAGCATCGTTTAAAAAATGTAACATAGCATTTGAGCCTAGTAGTTCAGATGGGTTAGGAGGTACTGGCCCACTTGATAGTACTGATAGGTTTTCAATAGCTATTTCTCTAACTGCTAATGCTAGACTAGATTGTTTTGTTAGCACACTAGTAAGGCCTATTGTATTTGATAGATTGAATGTATAATGCATAGTCGGTTTTCGAAGGTCAGCGTCTACTAAAAGAACCTTTTTACCTTGTTGCGCAAAAACAACTGCAAGATTAGAAATAGTTGTTGATTTGCCTTCACCTGGCACAGATGATGTGGCCATAACCGACCTAAGTTCTGTATCAATTACTGAGAATTGGATATTAGTGCGGATTGTTCTATATTGTTCAGAAATTGGGGATTTTGGATCATTCGCTGCAATCAATTTTCTTTTGCTATTTAAATTTGATTTTGTTTTTCCTTTAAACACCAATAGATTCACCTCTTACTTCTCTTCTTCTCTTTCCACGACGTACTCTTTGATCTGACTTTGATTCATCAATTACTCCTATAGCTCCAAGTACCGGGAGTCCTAATAATTTTTCTAAATCATTCTCATTTTTGACGGTGTTATCTAAGTACTCCATTAAAAACGCTAGACATAACCCGATAAAAAATCCTACGACTAGTGCGAATGTTAAATTTAGAAGTGGTTTAGGTTTAATAGGAGTTTGTTCATCTAGTGCAACTGCTTTAGATAAAATAGTTACATTATCAACATTCATTATAGTTACAATTTCTTTTTTGAAAACTTCAACAGTTTTATTAGCAATTTCTGCAGCTTGCTCCGCATCTGTATCTTGAACAGAAACGGTAACTATTTGTGAGTTCTTCTCTGCTAAGACAGATATTTTATTATTTAATTGTTGACTAGTAATATCTAAATCTAGTTCCTTTCTAACTATATCTAATATTGCAGGGCTTTTGATTATGACATTATAAGTGTTTATAAGTTGTAGATTTGTTTGAACCTCACTAAACTCATATGTTACGTCTCCACTTTTGTTTTGGTTTACTAAGATTTGAGATGATGATTGATAAATCGGGGTCATAATAAAAAAACTAACTATAGCACTAATTAATAGAGCACAGATAGTAATAAACCCTATTAACTTTGTACGTTTTTTTAGCATTCCAATAAATTCTTTAAAACTAATTGTCTCCTCCATAAGCGCCTCCTAAGTTATACACTTTTACGTTAAATAAGTTTTATTATAACATATTAATTATTTCAAAATTGTAATAATTAATTGGAAAATGTTGTTTGTACTCGATTAATGTAATTTTATATGTTCTCTTAATGTGCTAGTTACCAGATTTTTTCTTTTCTAGTGTGTCATATTTATTATTTAGACCATGATATAAATAAAATATATAACCTACTAATAATATTAGCACTATCCCCATACTGTTTATTAAAACTCTAGTGACGTTTTTACTTTTACTATTAATGTTTATTTTATTATTAGTTGAGATGCCTTATTACAGATTACTATCTTTTCTCTTATCATTCAACATTATATCTGACCTTGCTTACAATAGAAAAAACCCATTAGCTTCGAACTAATGGGTCACTTTGTTTAATTATCTTTTTCGTAACTTCGACTCATCAAGCTTCATTTGGAAATAATCTAACAAATTCCCTCTAATGTCATTCCTCATTAACGCAAAATCGATTGTCGCTTTGACAAATCCTAATTTATCACCTACATCATACCTATTACCTTCAAATTCGTACGCGAAAATTGGTCTTTCTTCATTTAACTGCAATAATGCATCTGTTAGCTGAATTTCTCCACCAGCTCCTGCACTCAACTTTGGAAGAATATTAAAAATATCTGGCGTAAGGATATATCTTCCCATTATCGCAAAATTGGATGGAGCATCATCCACGTTTGGTTTTTCTACAAAAGTGCCTACAGAGAACAATCCTTCATCAAGCTCATCTTCTATACTAACAATCCCATACTTCTCAACATCCTCGTCTCTAACTTGTTGGACTCCTACTACTGGAACTTGATGTATATCATAGATGTTCATTAGTTGTTTAACACAAGGTACGTCAGCTTGCACGATATCATCACCTAGCATAACTGCAAATGGTTCATTACCAATAAATGTTCTTGCGCAATTTATTGCATCCCCAAGTCCTCGTGGTTCTTTTTGCCTGATGTAATGGATGTTAGCAAGGTGTGAAATCTTCTTAATGTTTTCTAGTTCCTTATTTTTATTTTTCTTTTCAAGCGTTTCTTCGAGCTCGTATGATTTATCAAAATGATCTTCGATTGCACGTTTACCACGACCACTTATTATTAAGATATCTTCAATTCCTGAAGCAACAGCTTCCTCAACTATGTACTGTATTGTAGGTTTATCAACTATTGGTAACATTTCTTTAGGCTGCGCTTTCGTCGCGGGTAAAAATCTGGTTCCGAGTCCTGCAGCTGGGATAATAGCTTTTCTTACTCGCACGTCTCAAACCCCCATTTAAAATTATTTTTTTAATCACACCATTATATGTTAAATGAAATAATTAAATTCACTTTGAAAAAGGTATCTGTAATTAGGTATAATAATCTAATAAGCATTTTTAGAGGTGGAAATTCGTGATAGCAAAATTGGTATCTAAAGAAGAGTTGTATAGTTTCGCAAAAAAGTTATTTATTACCTTAGATAATAACGATATATCAAAAATTAAAAATAATATTAAATTAGGTTTCGACATTTATCGTAAGGGATACGTTTATAACTTATCACGTACTTCTAACTCTTTAACTGCTTGCATTATAAATGAAGAAGGTCCTCCTTTTGATTCAGTTATTGATTTAGTTGAACCTACTAGAATAATTAATCTCGAGCCTATTGATTATGCTGTTATTTTTTCAGCATTTTCTTCTGTTGATCGTGCTGGAACATTTATCGATTTGTGGAAGGAACGTATTAAGGCAAATGATGCCATACTGAACTCTTTAAAAGGCCCGAAGATAAATATTAGTTCCCACTCGAAAGAATCACTTTCTCCTACTAAGTCAGTTGAGCTCTGGAAAAGTGATTTCGAGCAAAAATATATTGAAATGATCAAAAAAACTAGTATTTCACTTGCTTCTAAGTCTAATAAAGCCCGTGTACCATTACAGTTAAATCAATTTTTATCTGAAGAAATGCAAAATGCTCCTCGCGATGATATTGATAGATCTGTATATTCAATTGTTCTTGGGGTTTATATATTTGATACTTTTATTAAAACGCTTGAAGAAGAAATGAAACTAAACAATTTCGTTAGTACTTACTTACTTTCATTTGCCGAAAGAATTTTATTATTTATTAAACAAAATATTCAGAAGTTACAACCTCTTACGAAAACATTTGAAATGCTTGAATTTGAGAAGTCTTTATCGGATGACATTAGAAAACTCTTGGACAGTGAGTTCGTTTCAAGTGAGTGTTATAAGGTTTACACAGAATATTGGTTAATTTGGAGCACCCAGTCTAAGCTTCTTGAAAAAGAACTTTCTAAATGTACCAATAAAAATGCCTTGGCATTTTTGCATACGGTTAATAACGAAGTAGACAAAGGTTTAGAAATACATTTCTCGTTAGGTTACTTTAAGTTTTCTTTTGTAGAACCTATTCTTGATTTTCTAAAGAAGAAAAAGGATTGGATTAAGCTTGAAAAATGGCTTACTTACTGTGAAAAACAAATTCCAGTTGAAGCAAATTCCCGTGGAATAATTGCAACATTCTTTAGCTATTATTCCTTCTTCTATGAGCACACTGGTATTTCAACTGCCTATGAAGATGCTTTAAAAAAGTATCTTCCTTATAGCGCAGTTGAGTATGAGCAATACTTATTTGAGGAGAGCGATCGACATAAATGGGTTGAGCTGCAGTTCTATATAGGTCTAGAGCTTGATGAGCATAATATCTTTACTATTGAACAGCTTGAAAAGGAGAGACATGAGAGCCTCTTCCCTATTTATCACCGGTTAATCGATGGTTTAATGAAAAAGAAAGGTAAGTCAAACTACGTATTAGCTAATAAATATTTAGTTAAGTTAAAGGAGCTTTACTTTTTTCATAACAAACAAGACTACTGGGATAGTTATTTCAAGATGTTCTTTAATAAACATCAAAAACTAAGAAGTTTCCTAGATATTATTAAGAAAGGAAGCTTACTACATGACTAAAAATAATAGCTTTAGCATTGTATTTGAAAATCTTGATGATGATGGTGTTGCGCTTCATGCAGTGGGAGTTAATGGTGAACATTTCCCTACAGCTAGCTGGGTTCCTCATGCTTTCATGTGGCACCATGAATCTTTTTTTGGTTCGAACATCGAGACTTTTAAGGTTAGTGGAAAAGAGTATATCCTGTTGTCACCGTATCTTGCTTATACTTTTCTAATAGAAGATGCATGCAATAGTTTGTTCACTGTTAACTTTCATATTAAAGATGGCATGACAATAACAGACGCTTTAGTTTTACAATCTGCTTTAGATAACCGTGAGATTATTCCTGATTATGAAAGTTCAACCAGTGCCCTAAATTGGAAACTCTCCGAAAGAAATGGTACTGATGATAAGATATTAATTTTTTTCAAAAGTATTCTTGAAGACTGTGCTAAAAGTCATTTTCCAATTAAAAATGAGCTCAAGGTTTATGTGGAGACGTTTATTAGAGCAACAAAAATTGCTGATATTTCCGTTATTTCTAAAGATGATTGGTATGAAATAATTGGCTGGAACACTTCAAATTCGAATTACAAAATTGGGTTGCAACTTCATGAACCTATCGAAAATGAGTACGATTGGAGTCTTAATGTTGTTATTAGAACTGCTAATTCTGAGTCTGAGTGGTTTGTTTGGAATCCGTATGAAACGACTGAGGTTTGGGCGGAAGATTGGAATCGTATCCGAAGAACAGTATCACATTGGGCAACTAGCTTTCCGAAGCTTTCTGCTGATGATGAGGTTGCACCATTAAAGTCTAAATTGACTGAAGAAGAGGCATATGAGTTTCTGATGGTTAATGCCCCTGTATTAATTAGTGCTGGGGTTGAGGTCTTTTTACCATCATGGTGGGAAACGGCATCTCGTGTAACCTATGCACTCAGGGCCTCGCAGCAAGAACATGTTAATACTCGATTTAATTCTCTAGAATCATTTTCATCGAGCTTGAAAAACTTCGATTGGTCTGTGGCAATTGGCGAGAAAATGTTTTCTGAGATGGATTTTGAAAGATTATTAAATGAGAAGCAGAGATTTATTAAAATTGGGAATGAGTGGATTATTCTTGACCCCGAAACATTAAAGAACGTTCATAAGCTTTTAAACGAAGCAAAAAAGAAAGGCATTTCTTTAAGAGATATCGTAGAGCATCAAAGTGGTGGCGGAATAGTTACGAAGCTTCCTACAAATAAGTTAGAGCTTCAAACCGATGTCGAGTTAGACACTGCTTGGGAAGACAATTTAGTAGCGTTGAGGAATAGAGATAAAGTTCCAAAGTTACCTAAGCCTGTTTTTGTTCATACTGATCTTCGCAAATATCAACAGTTTGGCTATGAATGGCTTGTTTATATGCGCCAGATTGGACTTGGGGCAATATTGGCTGATGATATGGGTCTTGGGAAAACGGTCCAAGCTATTTCTTATTTTTCACATATTAGAAGTTCGGTTGATGTTTCTAACGAGCCGATTCTTTTGATATGCCCAACGTCAGTGCTAGGAAACTGGGAATCAGAATTGGAACGTTTCGCTCCATCTTTGAAAGTTTATATACATTACGGTCAAAACCGTGAAAGAACTAATTTTTCAGATGCTATTAGTGGCTATGATATTGTCCTTACTTCATACGGTCATGTTTCAAATGATGACGAGTTGTTTAAAGGAGTAAAGTGGGATTGTATTTGTATCGACGAGGCACAGAACATAAAGAACTCCACTTCAAAGCAGTCATCTGTTGTTCGAAATTTGTGTGGTAAGCATCATATCGCTTTAACAGGTACCCCTATGGAGAACAGGCTTTCTGAGCTTTGGTCAATTTTTGATTTTGTCCAAAAGGGTTATCTCGGAAATTTAAAGCAGTTTACTCAGAGCTTTATTATTCCTGTTGAGAAGGATAGAAATCCAGCGAAAATTACAGCTTTGAAATCCGTTGTCCATCCATTTATTTTAAGAAGGACCAAGAAAGATGAAGATATAGCTCTTGATCTACCTGATAAGATTGAGCAAAAAGAAATATGTACACTTGACGTTGAACAAGCTGCGCTTTATGAAGGATTAGTTCGTGCTGGCCTGAGCGAGGTTGATAAGAAATCAGGGATTGAGCGTAAAGGACTAATACTTGTTTTATTAAGTAAGTTGAAGCAAATTTGTAATCATCCTATGTTGTATGAAAAAATAAGACCTTCCGTTGGTAACTTTAAATTGTCACCAAAACTTGATAGATGCACGACAATTATTGGTGACATTATCGACCAAGGTGAAAGCTGTCTAATTTTTACACAGTATTTGCGCATGGCTGAAATAATGCAATTCCATTTTAAAAATGTGTTTGGGTTAGAAGTTCCATTTTTCCATGGTGGTCTTCGAAAAGATGAGCGTGATCGTTTAGTTAAAAGATTTCAAAACCGTGAGTTCCCTGTTATGATTTTATCACTGAAGGCCGGTGGAACAGGACTTAATCTAACTGCTGCTAATCATGTTATCCACTATGATCGTTGGTGGAATCCTGCTGTTGAGAATCAAGCTACTGATCGTGTATATAGAATTGGACAGGAATTTTTCGTACATGTTCATAAATTAATTACTAAAGGCACTCTCGAGGAACGAATCGATAAGATAATTGAGACAAAACAAGAATTAAATGATAAAATCATGCATCCAGAAGGTTTATTAACCGAGTTATCCATCGAAGAACTTGAAGATTTAATGAAATTAAAGTAGTTGAAACCTAGCTGTGGCTAGGTTTCTTTTTTATATCGGTATGTGCTTTTCGTACGTGAACTAGGTCTTTTCGTACGCAATAACGACTTTTTCGTACGTGAATTGGTTTTTTCCATACGTAAAATTATCTTTTTAGTACGCGTTTGTCGAATTTTGGATTTGGATTGCACCGTCATTTGTCAAAATCGCACCGTCATCGGTAAAAATCGCACCGTCATCGGTAAAAATCGCACCGCGATGTCGAAAAATCTTTGGAAAACAAAAAACGTTACTAATGGCACCAACCACTAGTAACGTTTTTATTTATTTAATCGCAAATGTTATTTCTGCTTCGCATGCAACTTCGCCATCTACTGTTGCTACTGCCTTACCTTTTCCGATTGGACCTTTAATTCTAACGATCTCAACATCAAGCTTCAGAACGTCACCTGGAACCACTTGGCGACGGAATCGGCAGTTGTCGATACCAGCGAAAAATCCGATTTTTCCTTTGTACTGATCTAAGCTTAGCATTGCTACGGCACCAACTTGTGCTAACGCTTCAACGATTAGAACACCTGGCATTACAGGATAATCAGGGAAATGACCTTGAAAAAATGGCTCATTAATAGTTACATTTTTTAACCCGACTGCTTTTTTACCGACTTCCATTTCTGTAATTTTGTCTACTAATAGAAACGGATATCTGTGTGGAATAATTTCTTTAATTTGTTGAACGTCTAACATTCTTTTTACCTCCTATATGTATTAAAGAAGGACCTCAGCATCTGCCAAAAATCCTTCCCAAATTAATTATCTAATATTGTTGATCATACCCATCATTTCATCTGATAGAGTAATAGCTCTTGCGTTGAACTGATATGAACGTTGTGTCATTACTAAGTTAGTCATCTCTGAAGATAGGTCTACGTTTGACTGCTCTAGTGAGCCCTGAACTAAGCTACCCTCGTTAGGATTAATTACACGCGCAATATCATTTTCATTATACCCTAGTTCTTGCAAGTTAAATGGCAAATCATATGTGTTGTCGCCTTTACTTTCTAACAACTGAGGTTTATCAAAATGAAAAATAGAAAGTTGGTTTTGAGTTGTTATGCCATTTTTATCTGTAACAAAAATACTACCATCAGGCCTAAACGTAACTTGTTTATAATCAGCTGGCACAAGTATTTTCTGCCCATTAGGGTCTACAACGGAGTGACCACTACTCGTTACCAGTTCTAGCATGTTAGAATTATCAGCAGTAGGTGATAAATGGAAGGAACCATCTCTAGTCGCTCTATATTCAACAGTAGCTGCGTCGGTTTGAACACCAATTCTAAAGAATTGACTAGGATTAGACAAAGCTACGTCTAATAGGCGGTCCGTCTTAGTGATGTTACCAATACCATAATTAACATTTGTATGACCAAGCTTCGCACCAGTTCCATAGCGGATTCCATGCGGTGTAAGTCGACCAATTTCTTTGTCAGTACGTTGCTGGTTGTTAAAATTTTGGTATAAAAGTTCTGAGAAGTTTGCTTCCCGACTCTTATATCCAGTCGTATTAACATTTGCAATATTATTTGAAATGTTATCAATTTGTTTTTGTAGCTGTGACATTGTATTAGTAGCTGTAATTATAGAACGGTTCATAGTTCACCTTCTCCCTAAACAATTTTATCCGATGCGTCCAATTTCATTTACTGCTTTCTCTAAGCTGCGATCGTAAGCTTGAAGCATTTTTTGATTAGCCTCGAATGAACGGTAAGCTATCATTAGGTCTGTCATTGTTTGCTGAACGTCAACATTTGAACGTTCAATAAATCCTTGATTTAATGTGAACTGACCTGCATCTTCAGCTTGCGGAAGTACTTCATCGTTACCAAATTTAAATACTCCTGGACCATCTTTGATAAGATCACTAGGGTTATCTGCAAAGGCTACGCCAATTGTTCCAACTAATCTTCCTTCTTCTATTACATCACCATTTTGTAAAACTTTGAAATTATCTGTTTGAATCGTAATCTTTTGACCATTCTTATCTAAAACATAGAATCCTTCATTAGTCGTTAGGGACCCTTGTCCATCTATTGCAAAATTACCATTTTTAGTATATCTAATATTACCGTCTTGGTTTTGAACTGTATAAAATAGTGATCCAGGTCGCCCTGTTTCCGGATTAACAGGTAAGTTGAACTCTCGTAGAGCTATATCTGTTAATCTATTCGTTTGTTGAAGATCACCTTGTCTTAAGTTAGGCATAGTTTCTTGTAGATAGACTCCTGTATTTAAGCTACCTATAACGTTCCCACGAGAAATACCATTTTTGCTAGGGATAGCCTGCTTATCATAACTTGAAATAAGCATCTCTGGAAACGAGCGCATTGATGTTTGCTCTGACTTGAAGCCAGGAGTATTTGAATTAGCTAAATTATTTGTTAGCACATCAGTTTTTCTTTGTTGCGATATCATTCCCGCTGCTGCCGTGTAAAATCCTCTAAGCATAACAATGGTCTCCTCTCAGTAAAACTTTTATCTATTTATTATACAGCCTTTTTGGATTGTCGTCCTTAGTTTTTACTTCGCTGGTATTCTGTCAATATTTTCCAACATAATACCAGTACCGATTGCAACACACTTCATTGGTTCTTCAGCAATAAGTACAGGAACCTTTAACTCTTCTGCTAAAAGTAGGTCCATTCCGTGAAGTAATGCACCACCACCTGTTAATATTACACCACGGTCAATAATGTCGGCAGATAATTCTGGTGGAGTACGTTCAAGTACTGATTTAGCTGCTTGTACTATCATAGCTGCTGGTTCTTTAAGAGCACGCTCAATTTCTTCCGAATAAACCGTAATTGTTCTTGGAAGACCTGAAACTAGATCACGACCACGGATATCAAGCGATTCGTGACGAGATCCTGGGAAAACTGTACCTACACTTATTTTTATATCTTCAGCAGTACGTTCACCAATTAATAGCTTGTACTCTCTTTTAATATAGTTAAGTATTTCGTTATCGAACTTATCTCCAGCCATTTTAATAGATGATGAAGTTACGATATCACCCATTGAAAGAACTGCTACGTCAGTAGTTCCCCCACCTATGTCAACAACCATGTTGCCGTATGGTTGGAAAATTTCCATTCCTGCACCAACTGCTGCAACCTTTGGTTCTTCTTCTAAGTAAACTTTCTTTCCACCACTCTTCTCAGCTGCTTCACGTATTGCCTTCTTTTCGACTGAAGTAATATTTGTTGGACAGCAAATTAAGATACGCGGCTTTGAAAAGAAGCCTTTAACATCTAATTTATTAATAAAATATTTTAACATTTGTTCAGTAATTTCAAAGTCTGCAATAACACCATCTTTTAGAGGACGTATCGCAACTATATTTCCAGGTGTACGTCCAACCATTCGGCGTGCTTCTTCACCTACTGCCAAAACTTTACCCGAGTTTTTATCTATCGCCACAACTGATGGCTCGTTAAGTACAATTCCTTTACCCTTTACATGAATAAGTACGTTTGCTGTACCTAAATCAATCCCTATATCCTTTGACCACATGAAAAAATCCTCCTCAATATCTTCGTCACACATTTATATTATTCGAAAAAATTACTCATTTATATCTAACAATTAATTTTATCATAAATTGTCATATTGAGTAAATTTTTTCTTAATTAAATGCTTGACTTTTTGTGAGAAGGATTTTCTTGAATCTGAAAATATTTTTCTAGGCTAATACTTTTTATCTTAATATTGTTTTGTTTATGCCTATTATTTTACTGCTTTCCCTGCTTCTTCCCTTTTATACTTCATCTTAGTAGCTTCTCCGCCACGTAAATGTCGTATAGATTTGTGATAGTCTAGTATTTCTTGTACAGATCCTGCGAGTTCTGGATTTATTGCTGGTAATCTCTCAGTTAAGTCCTTATGAACTGTACTTTTTGAAACACCGAACTCTTTAGCTATTACTCTAACGGTTTTTTTTGTTTCTAGAATGTACATTCCTATTTTGAGTGTACGTTCTTTGATGTAATCGTGCACACCACTCGCCTCCCTAGCATATGAAAATGAGGAGCGCGAAATGAGACTCGCTGCGACATCTATTGTTGAATATGTAAAACTGCTCATCATAAAGAGGGATCATCGCAACATATACTACTAAGGCAGTTCTCGATTTCTCACCTCAGACACTCTCTTGGTCAGGTTTGTAACATTTTATTAGTAACTCGACCAAATTATGCTAAGTACAAAAAAAAAACCATTTATCCCTATTCGAAATGAAATAAACTAGGTGGTTTATTTCCGCTCAATAAACAAGAACATGAATACTGAAAAAACAAAAAACCTGTAGCAATTATTTGCTACAGGGTCTGGGCAGTCAGCTTTTATTTTACTTCGCTAACTGAAGAAAGGGTCTTGTTCATAACGTCTGCTGGGTTAACAGCAACGCCATCTTTACGTAATTCAAAATGAACATGGTTTCCAGCTTCTTTGTTTACTAAGCTTGTACCAGCAGTCGCAATAACTTGTCCTTGGTCAACTTGAGAACCAGGTTCAACTGCAACAGTTCCAAGACTTTGGTAGTATGTAACAAAACCATTACCATGATCAATTGTTACAATATTACCTAATACTGGATCTTTTTCCGCAGAAGTTACCGTACCACTTAATGCAGCTACAACATCAAAAGATTTTCCTTCTTTTGTCGTAATGTCAATTCCAGTGTTTGGTGTAAATGTGTTGTTATATGATACTAGAGCTGCTTCTTGCTCTTCAGCTGACATTTTGTCATCGTAGAATTTCTTTTGAATTACAGCCATGTCATCGTCTAACATAGGCATCTGCATTACTTCTTCTTTCTTAGTTACTGGTACAACCGACTTTGATCCTGAACCAGTATCTTTTGGCTGTCCCACTTCAATAGGACGGTCAGAAGTAGCTTGCATTACGAATGCAACGATTAATAGAATTGATACTACTGCCACATAAAGCGCTGGATAAAACCACTTTTTGTTCACTAAATTTACCCCTTTTGGAGAAGACTTCTTGTTTTCTTCCTCTCTCATGATTCATCACCTCATCAGCCATTGTGAACAATTTTCTAATAATTCATACCACGGAACTATTATAAATTTTTCGACAAATTACGCGATGATAAATGTAAAAGGTAAAAGTGGCCAAGTATTTATAAAATATCCTCCAGTACATTTATAACTTTGACAGCTCCATTTCTGCATTTCTCGTCTTGGTCTTTAGTTTGCACTGTGAATTTATACATATAAATAAAATCAATCCCATGTTCTGTAGCAGTTTTCAAATCGGATAAAGCATCGCCTATAAAAACAGTTCTTTTAGTAGGATTATTGTTTAAAATAATTGAAGTGCACTCTGATTTTGTCTTAGGAGACCCATAGATTCCGGAAAAATATTTATCAAGTCCCCTAGTCTTAAAAACCTTAATTAATTCTTTTTCATCACTACCCGATGCAACATACATTTTCTTATTTAAGCTGGATAATTGATTCAGTAGCGATTCACAGCCTGGGGTAATATTTGCTGTGCTATACAGTTGTCTACAGAGACATGAATATTTCTTAAGTAAATTGTTATATTTCGTTTCTTGAAATGGTTCCTTGGCAAAATCACTAAAAAATTCTTTAAATTTTACATACCTTGATACTCCAAAAGTTTTTTTGCAATGATTAACAAAATCCTTTACAGTTTCGGATGGATAACCTTCAACAGCTTTGCCAAAAGCTTCACATTTTAATAGGTTTACATCCATTAAAACTCCATCACAATCAAAAATAAAAATATCATAGTCTTTTATTTGTGAATCCATATTATATACTTCCTAGTTTTGCATTAAGTAAGCATTCAGCAATTTCAAAATCCTCTGGCCAATCAATATCTAAGCCTTCTACTTTGGTTAAAGGGTAAAATCTAGGTCTATCACCGATTCTATCCTTATTTTTATTATAAATTTCAATATTCGAGAGAAACACTGCACTATTAACTTCATGTAATAACGGAAGGGTCTGCGTTCTTGGCCATTTCTCTATATTTCTATCATAATTAATTGGTCCCTTATCACCCCAAACAAAACTTTGAATAGGGGAAGTTGTCATTAATGAATCATATCCTTGTTCAAGTCCCTCTTTATAGGCAAGAATTATTTTCCTATAGGCTTCTGAGTTTAAGAAGGGCGAAGTAACATGTGTCCATAAAACATGACCTTCTGTAATTAACGAACTTGCATGAATAATTAAGTCGTCAGTGCTAGTTAGACTTGTTGCTAATTCATCATTCCTACGATGAATTACTAAATTTTTTATACTAGTTTGTTCTGCGTAATTTATTATTTCTTCATCATTTGTCGATAATATGATTTTTTCTATTTCCTCAACTTTACTTAGCTGTTTAAGTTTTATTTCTATTAAACCTTTATCATATGTTGAGAAAGGACGAATATTTTTATTTTTTACTCTTTCACTGCCTTTACGACAAGGCAAAAAACAAGTTATCTTCATTTAACATACTCCCCTAACAATTGATAAACACTCGCTTTATCAACCTGATATAGCGTTGGAGTTATAGCTGTAATTGGGCAGGCTCCCTCACTATTAGAATATAAGCTTATGAGTTCATTCATTTCTATATTTCTGCTGTCATCTGAACTATACCCGTCAAAACCAGCTAATAGAATTCTTGACGATTTCCCACTTGAAGCAATTGCTAGAGCATACGCAATAACCAACGATGTAGGTACTATACAATAATTTTCTTCGAATCTAAATGTATTTGACTCACATCTAATACCATAATCTTTTATTACTTTTGTCTTAAACACTTCTTTTATTTTATCGTCTAACATAGATAACGGTGTAGCTAAAGGCTGTGGGAGTTTTGCATGGGTATTATAATCTGCCATAAGTCGAACAGGATGACAAGCCGCTCTTATATCTATTAATTCCGCTTCAATATTTTCTTGTGTATTTAAGGCTATAACATATGGGTTTGAACTCTTGATATATTCTTCTATAGCTTCCTTATATCTAACAATTCCTGGCCCAGTACCTAGTATTACAACTTCCCTACCATTAATTTCTTTAGCAGGGCTCCATGTTCCTTCTGGATTTCCTGAATAAACATTTCTTGCAGAAGCTAATCTATCAAAACTAAATTTTTTCCCGCCCTCTAATTTAAGATGATCAATAACAGATAAAATATCATTCTCTTCAAATCTGGAATCATTAATCATTTCCTGAATATACGTAGGGTGGATTCCATATTTACCAGCAAGGTAATAGTAAGTATTCGTCCCCCAGTTGTATTTCTTCTTCATAGGATAGAAATTGTCATTTATAATTTCTAATAGTGGAATTAAATTGACTTTCTTCTCCCTATAACTATCTAGTTCAATAACAACATACTCTGTTTTAGCATTTCCAGGACCTCTTCCCATGCCTGTTACTGTACTATCTATCCAAGTTACTCCATCCTCAACTGCACGCATAGAGTTAGCTAGTGCATAGCCCATGTTATCATGTGTATGAATACCAAGAGGACCTTTCCAAGCGCTACGAATTACCATAACTATTTCAGATATTTGTTGCGGTGTAAGACTGCCCATGCTATCTGCGAAGTACAGTACATCTAATGGATAGACATTTGCCATTGTAGCTATTTCTTTAATTTCTGTAAAACTACGATCAGCAATTTGCATTAGATTATACCCAACAGTATATCCTTGTTCTTTTAACCAAAATGAGGCTGACAAAGCTTTCTCAAACTCATGTACATGGCATGCGATACGAACTAAAGTAACAGGAGATTCTGTTGCTGGTGCAAATAGTTTCGTTAATGCAGTTTCTATTCCATCTGGGTGTAATAGTAAATCACCCGCATTGATCATTACTCCTATTTTCAAACCATCTGGTATTTCTAAGCTATTAATAAAATTATCAGTTGTATAAGCACATGCTCCTTTAAAGCCATCCTTACTGAAGCTACGTAATCCTAGTTCAACATAATCCACAGATATTTCGTCCATTGCTTTCAAATATTCATTAATTAACTTACTATCAAAATCCCAAGAGTTGTAATATCCACCATCACGGAGTGTGCAGTCTAAAAAACGGATTTCACTCATTTGTACATCCCCTTTTATTTCTTTTTAACTATATAAAAGTTGTCGTGACAAGCTTAAAAACAATGTATTTAGTAGAATCGAAAATAAGACTACTCTCCTTCATACTATCATAAGTTAATCTATTTATATTAAAAAATACTAGCTAAAAAATGTCTAGTAATGCACAAAAAATAATACGACACACCAATTACTTTTGGATAATGTCGTATCATAATATTTAACTATCACATTCTCTTTATTTTTACATCTTTATAGTAGAAATCTATAATTTCTTCGTAAGTTTTACCTTTTTTTGCCATGCCGTTTGCGCCATATTGGCTCATTCCTACACCGTGTCCGTAACCTTTAGTTGTTATTACGATATATTCATCCTTTTTCACCCATGTAAAGTCTGAGGATTTTAAATCTAGTTTTTCACGGATTTCACGACCAGTAAATACCTTACTGCCAATGCTAACTTCCTTTACACGATGTCCTTCTGTCCTTGCTTTTATAACACCAATTGATTTCCCCTTTATCGAAACTCCTAAAATTTTTTCAAAATCTTTTATTAAGACTAATTTTTGATGCAGGAATTTAGGAGAATCCTCGTCCCATGGGTTTTTTACCGATCGTAAGTAAGGAAATTTATTGGCCCAGTAGTCTTCCGAGTTCTCGGTGTATCCGTTACTAGTTGAAAAAAATGATGCTGTAATTGGCTCATCATTATATGTTATGATCTGACCTGATGTCGCCCGAACTGCTGCTGTTATTTTATTAAGTTTCCACTCGTATTCTGATCCCCAAATCTTCTTAAGTTCATTCTTATTTTTGTAGACTTGGTGATCAACAGTATCCGAAACGATTGCACCACCTGGTAAACCTGTATCTTGTGGGCCCTTCATTCTCTTCATAATGAAAGTTCTCGCAGTTAATGCTTGTGCCTTCAATGCCTCGAGCTCAAAGTCGGCTGGCATTTCTGCTGCAACTACCCCTACTAAATAATCATCGATAGGGAGCTTTTCTGTTTTTGCGAGAGCTGCTCTATAAACTGCTACTTCAACTACCTTACCTTTAATAGGTTTAGGTGAATTAACTTTTTCAGTTGTATTTACCGGAATGGAATCTATTTTATTAACTGGTCCTGCCCGATATGGTAATACTACTAAGGATGGAATTAATAGAATAACTACTGCTAAAATTGCCACGACAAAACTAATAGGATTAACTAAAATGGTACGCAAGAACTCACCCTCCCTAGTTCATAATCTTTCACGTTTAATAAACTATATGATAGAGAGTTTTTTATTATGAATTAAATCTATTAATTTTTTTAATAGAAAAATGCCAACGGAACCTTTTGTCCGTTGGCGGTTATTTACACTATTAATTTTCCATTGCGATAGAAGAGTTAGGATTGAAAACTGTCATTTCTACTTCTTCATTAATCGCAACACGTTCAATATCAGCACCTAATGCAGCAAGCTTGCCGTGGAAGTTTACATAGCCGCGGTCTAAGTGCTTTAACTCAGTAACTCTAGTATATCCTTCTGATACTAACCCTGCTAAAACTAACGCTGCTGCTGCTCGTAAATCTGTTGCAGAAACTTCAGCACCTTGTAGATTTGCAGAGCCTTCTGTAACTACTGATCTGCCTTCAATCTTGATATTAGCATTCATACGGCGGAATTCTTCGACGTGCATGAATCTATTCTCGAAAACTGTTTCAGTAATCATACCAGTTCCTTTAGCCTTTAAAAGTAAAGCCATCATTTGTGACTGCATATCAGTAGGAAAACCTGGATGCGGCATAGTTTTAATATCAACTGCTCTTAAATTATCGTTTCCAATAACTCTTAAACCTTGTTTCTCTTCAATTAATACTACACCCATTTCACGCATTTTTGAGACAAGGGAAACCATGTGCTCCATGCATGCATTTTCAATTAAAACGTCTCCACCAGTTATTGCAGCTGCTACCATAAATGTACCTGCTTCAATTCTATCTGGAATAATTGTATGAGTAGTAGCATATAGACGTTCTACACCTTCGATACGAATGCTACTTGTTCCAGCACCACGTACTTTTGCGCCCATTTCGTTTAAGAAATTAGCAAGGTCAACGATTTCGGGTTCACGTGCAGCATTATCTAGTACTGTTATACCATTAGCTAATGCAGCAGCCATCATTAAATTTTCTGTTGCGCCAACACTTGGAGTATCTAAATAAATTTTTGCTCCTTTTAGTCTTCCATCAACTTTTGCTTCGACAAAACCGTTGCCAATTTTAACAGTTGCACCCATTGCTTCAAAGCCTTTAAGATGTTGATCGATAGGTCGAGATCCAATAGCACAACCACCAGGAAGTGCAACTCTAGCATGACTGTTTCTTGCTAAAAGTGGACCCATAACTAGGATTGATGCGCGCATTTTTCTTACGTATTCAAAAGGTGCCTCTATATCTAACTCTTCAGAAGCATCAACCGTTACTCTATTATTATAAAAGCTTACTTTGGCATTTAAACTTCTTAATACTTCTAAGATGGTTGATACGTCAGCGAGAGTGGGCACATCTAATATTTCGTTTGTTCCTTCGCTAGCTAATAAAGCTGCGGCAATTACAGGCAGTACTGAATTCTTTGCACCTTCAACACGTACTTTTCCTTCAAGCCTGTTTCCGCCGCGGACGATGATTTTTTCCAACTTATTCCCCTCCGCGATGTATTTCTTTGTATAGTCATTAATATTCGTTTGTAATGATTGGCGTTCCCATTGTAATTACAGTTTTATTTTTATCTATCTGTCTAACTGCAATTTGACAATTCATTTTACCTTGAGCTGTATGGATAGACGCCTCCTCCCACACTTCAGTATATGCCGAAGACGAGACAAATGCCTCTTCTGTGGAAGCCTCAACTACCTTTGCTTCAAGGGTCTCAAAAATATTTTTAACTCTTTTTTGCAAAATCTCTTCAATATTATCATCTGAGTAGCCTTTTATACAAGAGAAAATTGTCACGTTATGTTTAAAATTGCGTTCCATATTATGTAAAAAATTATTTATTTGTTTTTTGCTCGCTTTTTCATTCCATTCTTTTCCTGTTAACCTGGCAATAAGTGTAACTTTCCAGTCAGTTGCATTTCTATGAATTGACAGTAAATAGTTGACATTTCCCACATCTGATGTCAACTTTATACCTTCTTTTGAATGCATTTCCTTACAAACTTGTCCACTTAATTTTTTACAAATAACTTCTGCATTACGCAATGCGTCGTCTTTTTTGTTAAAATCACCGACTTTTGTTCTAGCAAGGACGTTCCACTCTGATATTTCTATCCCATTTTCATTAAATAACTGCTTCATTTTATATATTGGTAAATCATTGTTTAAATTTGAAGAATATCCTAGATTAATAAATACTAAAACAACTACAATTATTAATAATAAGTTAGATTTTTTCATTTCTACTCCCCCTCAGTAACAATTGTTGCCGAGAAGCTAGTAAATGATACCTTCTTTTCTATTAATCTATTGAAATAAGTATTGCAGCCCCTGAGTGTATTGGAAATAACTCATGACAAAGTCACTTGCAAGCTGCGCTATTGAAATTGTAAGCAGAATATAAAAAACTTGAATTTGCATTGTTTTCCCTTTTTTGAACAGTTTATCAATTTGTAAGGATTGTAAACTCCACCAAGTTATAGCTATAAAAATTAAATTAACACAAATACCTAATATGGCATTACCTGCGATTACACTTTCCATACAGAACCCCATTCCTTAAAAAAATTATATATCCAGTATAACCAAAAAGAGGATGTAAGGTACACATCCTCTTTTTGGTTTAAAATTATAATGCCCTATCGGCCGCTTGCTTTCCGCGGGCACGGCCTCAACTAATTTTTGCAAGTAAACTTGCAAAAATGGATTTTCGGCTCGTGCTGTTCCCACTGGAGTCAAGCGGCCATTGTGCAATTCAAAGTTACAATAAACTGAGTTAGCAAATAAATTTTCAGGAGAATAGCTTGTAGAAGTTATCTAGTGCGAGATTCGGCATTAGACCTAAAACTATTGTCGCAGCTACACAAACACCAATAACTACAATCAAGTTAAATGGTATTTCATTCTTAGGTGGCTGAAGCTCTAAACGGTCACCTTTGAAAAACATTTCTGCAATAACCCTAAAATAATAAAAGTACGAAACGAGTGTACCTAAAATCATAATTACAACTATTGTGATATTAATTGGATTGTTAGCTAAAGCCGAAGCGATTATTTGCAGTTTAGCTATAAATCCCACCGTCCCAGGGATTCCTGCTAACGATATTAAGAAAAATAACAATGCAATCGCCATGCTTCTTTTCCTCTTATACAACCCTCTGAATGCCTCAATATTTTCATTATTCTCATCTGAAACTACATATTGGATTACTGCAAACGCACCGATATTAGTGACTGTATATGCTAATAAATAAAACCAAATATTTTCAAATAATAACGGTGAAACTGCTGCCAAAGGTACAAGTATATAACCAGCGTGAGCAACACTTGAGTATGCAAACATCCTCTTAATGTTCGTTTGCATTAGAGCAACAGCATTACCAAGTATTATCGTGATAGCAGAAATTGTGAATATGTAATTTTGCATATTAATTAGAAGCGGAAGTTGCCCATCTGGTGAGTATGCTCCTGCATAAATATTTAGGAGTACTCTTATTATTATTATAAATCCTGCACTTTTTGATACTACACTTAAAAAGGCTGCAACTGGAGTTGATGCTCCTTGATACACGTCTGGCGCCCACATATGAAATGGTGCCGCAGCAATTTTGAAAGTGAATCCCACGATTATAAACAAGAATGATAAACCCAGTAAACCACTTAATTCAGTGCCTGATAAAGTGCTGACTATTTGCTGAACAGCAGCAAGATCCGTTGAACCGGTTAGTCCGTAAATATAAGATAAACCAAATAACAGTATGGCCGAAGCAATTGAACCATTTATTATGTACTTCATCGCTGCTTCATTCGACTTACTGTTCTCTTTACGAATCGCAACTAAAATATAGGAAGATATTGATAAAAGCTCTAATCCAATAAACAGAGTTATTAGATCTCCACTAGATGACATGAACATTGCACCAAGTAATCCTGTCATTAGTAGATAAAAGTATTCACTTTTCACTTCTTCTATGTTTTCAAATTTATCACTTATAGCCATTAAAATTACTAACGCTGTTCCGATTAATAAAATAGCTTTAAATACTATTGAGAAAGAATCAAAAACATATGAGTTGTTTAATATTGTAGTAACACCGTGATCAGAGAGTGAAATTAGTGACACAAGTGCTGCAACTACAGCTATAAAACTAGCCCAACCAAAGAATTTACGTGAGAATGAGCGGCCTATGAATAAATCTATAAGAGATAACACAGTTGCTGAGATTAAAATTATAAACTCAGGCATCATTGTATCCCAATGAAAACTTAACAACGTTTGCAGATCCATTCACTCACCCCCCAATTCCTTTTAAAATAAGTTCGATTGCTGGACGCAATGTTTCTGCGAAAACATTAGGTAAAATACCAATAAATAATATTGCAGATAATAATATTATCGCTGGTAACGCTTCAGTAAAGCTAAGATCCTTCCATTTGCGTTCCTTCATAATATCACCCTTACCAAAGGTAATGGCTAAAACTGCTCTAAGAACGTAAACTGCTGCAATTATAATTCCTAAAACTGCAATGACCGTAATTACAGGTTCTTTTTCAAATAAACCGACGAAGGCCATTGCTTCACTAATAAACCCTGACATTCCTGGTAGTCCTAGGGAAGCCATACCTCCCGCTAAAAGAAACCCTGATAAGATTGGCATATCTTTAGCTACACCACCAAGTTGCCTTAAAACTGTAGTCTCACTACGCTCATATAATTTTCCAACTAAATAGAACATTATTGCAGCAATTAAACCGTGTGATATTACTTGGAACATAGCGCCTTGAATTCCAAATTCATTTAGAGCAGCGATACCAAGTAAGACGATACCCATATGGGATACGGTTGAATATGCTAGTACCTTCTTAATTTCATCCTCAATCATGGCTAGCATTGCACCATATATTAAGTTGACTAATCCTAGGATTGCGATTAAGAAAGAGTAATTTTGAGCTTGATCTGGGAAAAATCCTAGTCCAAAAATTATTAATCCGTACGCACCCATTTTTATTAAAATACCTGCATGTAGCATAACGATTGCGGGAAGTGCTTGTGCGTGAACATTGATTAACCAAGTGTGAAACGGTACGATTGGAAACTTTACAGCAAAAGCTAATAGCAATAAGAGGAATAAAACAGATCGAGTTTCGTCAGAGAAACCCATGCCTTCTGGGGCAAGTCTTCCGTTTAGGGCAATTAGTTCTGTCAAAGTTCCTATATTAGATGTTCCAGTATTTACAAAAATGTAAACAAATACCGAGAACATAATTAGTGAACCTAATGCATTGTAAACTAAAAATCTATACGCTGCCTTTGCTCGTTCTTCATAACCCCATTTTCCTACTAAGATAAACATAGTTATAAGTGTAACTTCAAAAAATAGGAAGAACAGGAATATATCTTGTGCCGAAAAAACACCGAGCATAGCTGTTTCTAAAATTAAGAACAAACTAAAATATAATCTCCAAGCATAATTTACTTGCTTAATACTTGCATATGCTGACAACATGCAAAGTAGGGCGGTTAAAAAAACTAATAATAGCGAAAACCCATTAAGTCCAAGATCAAATCCTACTTTATATAAAGTTTGTGTATGTCCAGGTGACTCAGAGAGATTACCAAAAGTAATCCACTTTTTTGTAATACTGTATCCAGTAAGACCACCATCTTGGAAGTAATCAAATATTATATATATTGAAAAGAGAAACGGTATTCCCGAAAATAATACACCTACATTTTTGCCTAAAGTATAATTATCTTTAGGAATGAATTGCAATGCTATTACACCGAGTAAGGGGGTTAAAATTAGCGCTAGTAGAATAAATGAATGCGTCATTTCAACAACCCTCCATTCGTAACTCCATATACTAAAATAAATAATGCAAAAATAAACACTGCGATTGTTCCGTAGGTTTGGATTTTACCAGATTGTAATCTTGATCCTATCCATCCAACAAACTGTATGCATCCAGAGATTGTCTTCATAATTCCACCAACACAGAACCACTCGATAAACTTAAGTCCTGCAGCAAACAGTCTAGTTGGTTTTACTACTATTGCGTCATATATCTCATCTATGTAGTACTTGTTATATACTATCGAGTAAACAGGTGACTTTGAGAAAGAACTTTCTCCAAATTTAGTTTTGTTTTTACCGAATAGCAAGTAACTTGTAAATATACCTGCCAATGAAACTATAGTTGCTGCGTACAGTATCCATGTAGGTGCATGTGTTTCTTTTACAGTTATTTGTGCATCTTCAAGGAGAAAATCACTAAGATAAGTTCCAAACCAATGTGTGTTTATGAAACCTGAAAATACTGCAAAAACAGCTAATATTAGCATTGGCACTAAGATAGCACTTCCAGATTCCTTTGCATGGGAACTTGCCTCAGAAGTTTCACCTGTGAAAACTAAGAAATACACTCTAAACATATATAGTGATGTTAAGAAGGCTGTAAATAATGCTATAAAAAACATTATTTCATTTCCAGAAGTCCATGCTGAAATTAATATTTCCTCTTTACTGAAGAACCCTGAAAATAATGGAAAACCTGAAATTGCTAAAGTACCAATCAAGAATACTAACGATGTTATTTTCATTCTTTTATTCAAACCACCCATTTCTTCAATATCCTGGGTGTGTACTGCGTGGATTACAGAACCTGCTGCAAGGAACAATAATGCTTTGAAGAATGCATGTGTCGTTAAGTGAAATACTCCTGCAACATAACCGGAAGTTCCTAAAGCTAACATCATAAACCCTAGCTGACTTACCGTCGAGTATGCAAGGACTCTTTTAATATCCTTCTGAAATAATCCAATTGATGCAGCAAATATCGCTGTAAAGCACCCAACAACTGCTACTGTTGTTAATGCTATTTGACTTACTTCGAATAATGGATATGTTGCTGCTACTAAGTAAACACCTGCAGCAACCATGGTAGCTGCATGGATTAAAGCTGAAACTGGAGTTGGACCTTCCATTGCATCCGGTAGCCATGTATGTAATGGGAATTGACCTGATTTACCAACTGCACCGATGAAAATCAAGATAGCTGAAGCGGTTATAACACTTCCAATTAATTCACCATTTCGAACAGCAGCAAATATTTCGTCGTATTCAAAACTGCCGACTTGTGTGAAAAGTAGTAATATCCCTATCAGTAAGCCTACATCACCGATTCTTGTCATTATAAATGCTTTTTTAGCAGCTGCTCGTGCTGAGTCTTTATAAAAGTAAAATCCAATTAACAGGAATGATCCTAATCCAACCAATTCCCAGAAAATATATGTTTGTAACAGATTTGGCGAAATCACTAATGCTAACATCGCAAAAGTAAATAACCCTAGATAAGCGAAGAATATAGATTTTCTATCATCGCCCTCCATGTATTCAAGCGAATAAACATTAACTAAAAAGCTAACAAAAGATACAATGAAAAGCATTAATGAATTAAGCGCATTTATTTCGAATCCTAATGTTATTGTTGTCGAACCAACCTCAAGCCAATTCCATTCTCTTAATAGTGAATCGCCTTGTAATCTACCCACCAAAACCAATGTTGCTAGTATGAAAGTTATTAAACTAAAGCAGTTAGCAACTAACGATCCTAATTTCGGTTTATTCCTCAAAAATAAAATAACTATGAGAAATGATAGAAGTGGAAGGACTGGTATCAACCATGCACTATGGATCATCCTTACTTCATCTCCTTTAAAGGCTAATAATCTCAAAATCCTCTAGCTCATAAATCTTAATTAGTGTTTCAAATCATCCATCTCATCAATTAATATTGTTGGCTTATTTCTGTAAAGTGCAATTAAGATCGCTAGCGCTACTGCAGCTTCTGCTGCTGCAACAGCCATTACAAATAATGAGAAAATATGTCCTGTTAAGTTAGGTGTTAATCCATACTTACTAAACGTAACAAGATTAATGTTTGCAGCATTAAGCATTAGTTCTATAGAAATAAGTACGACAACAGTATTCCTCTTCGTTAAAGCACCATATAAACCTATACAAAATAAAATAATAGCTAATAAAAGAAAACTACTTGCAGGTATTGAGGACACTATTCATTCGCCTCCTCTTTATCTTTTTTCGCTAGGAGAACTGCACCAATTAAAGCAACTAATAATAGAATCGATACTAATTCGAACGGAATTATATAATTAGTATATAAAATTTCACCAATTGCCTTCGTATGATCTCCAACAAAAATTTCTTCAGCTACAAAGTCGACAGGAGCGACTAGGAAATAAGATACTATTCCTAGAGTAGCTACAGATAGAAAAGTTATTAATTTTCTAAATGAACTTACTTTTTCCTCATCTCTGTTTTCAGCCTTATGGTAAGTAAGCATTATTCCAAATACCATTAGTATTGTTATCCCACCTGAGTAAACTAATACTTGTGCTACCGCAACGAATTCAGCTGTGAGAAGAACATATAACGCAGCTATACTAAAATACGTTAAAATCATTGCAACTGTCATATGCATTACTTTTTTTAGAGTAATCATCATTAGACCGCCGAGAATAGCACATATTGCAATTATGGAGAAAACGATGCCAGAACTACTCATCCTTTATTCTCCTCTCTAATATTCTCATTATTGTTATCTAACCATGTTAGATCTTTGTATAGATCGTCACGTGTATATGCTGAGTTTTCAAAGTTATTTGTCATAACTACTGCTTCAGTTGGGCAAACCTCAGTGCAAAAATCACATAAAATACATAACTCAAAGTTAATATTATATGATTCAATTACTTTTCCCTTTTTTGATGGATCAGGATCTTTTTTACCTGTAAGGTGAATACATTGTGTCGGGCAAATATTAGCACATTGATTACAAACGATACATCTTTCAGGGTAAAATTTCTGTATTCCTCGAAATCTATCTGGTAAAGGGACAGATTTTTCAGGGTAATCGTAAGTTACTATTTCTTTAGTAAAATTCTTTAGGGTATATTTTAAGCCCTTAGCTAATCCTAGCATTTATCTCACCCTTTCTTCTTTATCTAAAGAAGATTTCTTTAATGATGGCTGTAATGAACACATTAGCTAGTGCTAATGGTAATAATACCTTCCAACCAAGTTCCATAAGCTGGTCAGCTCTGATTCTAGGGAAGGTAAAGCGAATCCATAAGAAAAGAAATACTACAAATAGGAATTTTAAAGCGAACCATACTGACCCAGGTATAAATCCTAAAAACATCACTGGTTGCCATCCACCTAGGAACAGTACCGTAATTAATGATGACATTGCGAATAAATAAAAGTACTCAGCTAACATAAATATCGCCCATCTAAAGCCAGTATATTCTGTAGAGAAACCTCCAACAAGTTCTGACTCTGCCTCGACTAAGTCAAAAGGCCCTCTATTTAATTCTGCAATTGCTGCAATAAAGAAAATTACGAACGCGATAGGCTGCGTAAAGATATACCAAACGTTATCCTGCGCCTTTATAATATCGTTTAAATTCATGCTTCCTGTTAGTAAAATTACTCCGAGTAAGCTGAGTACTAGTGGTATTTCATAAGAAATCATTTGTGCAGCTGCACGCATTCCACCAAGTAGTGAATACTTATTGTTTGACGCCCAACCTGCTGCAACGATTCCTATTATTGAAAGTCCAGAAATACCTACGTAGTAAAGTACCCCAACGTTTAAATTAGCAAAAGTAACATTCTCTGAAAATGGAATTACAGCCATAACCATAAATGCTGGTGCGAATGCAATGACTGGAGCTACTAGGAATAATAATTTATCAGCAGATTTTGGTGTTATATTTTCTTTTAAAAGTAGCTTTAGTACGTCAGCTAATGTTTGTAGTATTCCTAGTTTACCACCTATTCTGTTTGGCCCTGGTCGCATTTGCATAAAAGCCATAACTTTACGTTCAGCTAGTATCGCATATGTTACGAATAGAATTACTACAAGAATTAATGCTACACCGAGACCTGTGAATTTCAGTACGTTTAACCAACTAGGTTGAGATGTCATAATTTCATTCATCATTAGCCATCAACCTCCCCTAGTACGATATCGATTCCGCCTAAAATCGCTACTAAATTCGACATACTTTCGCCAACTAATAATTTAGGTAATATTTGAAGGTTATGAAACGATGGTCTACGAAACTTAACACGATATGGCTTTGTTTTACCTTCACTTTTTATGTAACACCCAATTTCTCCACGTGGAGATTCTATTCTTACAAAAGTCTCGCCTGCTGGTGGTTTAATCACCTTTGGAACTTTTCCTAAAATGCTGCCTTCTTTCGGAAACTGTTCACAAGCCTGTTCAATGATATTAATTGATTCCTCAATTTCTTTCATTCTTACCATATATCTATCAAACGCATCTCCATTTTCACCGACTGGAATCTTAAATTCGAAACGGTTGTATATAGAGTATGGATCGTCTTTACGCACATCATAGCTAGCACCGGTACATCTAAGGTTTGCACCACTTAAGGAAAAATTAAATGCATCCTCTGCAGTGTATTTGCCAATACCTTGAACACGATTAAGGAATATTTCATTTCCAGTCACAAAGTCATGGTATCCTGCTAGTTGTTTTCTCATATACGGAATAAAATCTTGAACTTTTTCTATCCACCCTGGAGGTGCATCCCACTTTACTCCGCCAATACGCATATAACTATAATTGAGTCTTGATCCGGATAATTCATTTAAGAAGTTCAGAATCATTTCACGTTCACGGAATGCATATAAAAATGGTGTAAAAGCTCCTAAATCTAATAAGTTAGTTCCCCACCAAACTAAATGGCTAGCTATTCTATTTAATTCCATCGAGATTACTCTCAAGAATTCTGCCTTTTCTGGAACCTCTAATCCCATCAACGTCTCCACAGCATGACAATAAACATAATTGTTTGTCATCGCTGATAAATAATCCATTCGATCTGTGTACGGAATGATTTGTGTATATAATAGATCTTCTGCTATTTTTTCTGTTCCTCTATGAAGGTAACCAACAACAGGTGTTGCTTCAATTATTCTTTCACCATCCATTTTTACAACGAGTCTGAATACTCCGTGAGTACTCGGATGTTGAGGTCCAACATTTAATAGCATTTCTTCGGTTCTAATCATGTGCGTTTACACCTCCAAATCGAATTGCTCATAATCCTTTCGCAATGGATAGCCAACCCATGTTTCAGGTAAGAACATTCGAGTCATGTTAGGATGGTTAATAAATGTTATCCCTAATAAGTCGTAAATTTCACGTTCTGGCCAATTTGCACCTTCCCAAATGTTTGTCAGTGAAGGTAATGACGCCTTATCTCTGTCCAAAATTACTTTAAATACAACAGAATGATTCTTTTTACTTGAATATAGGAAAGAATACACTTCTAACTCATTTCCAAGGTCAGTGGCATGAAGGTTCGATAAATAGTCAAATGACAGCTCTTCATTTTCTTTTAGAAGTTTAGCCGAACTTTCATAAGCGTCTTCTTTAATAATTATTGTAGGTACTTCTTTAGATTGTTTATTAATATAAGACTCCTTAATATATTCTTTACCTAAAATGGATACAATTTTATCTAGTAAAGGTTTATTTACTGACGGTACTTCGGGCTTTTCCTCAGTCTTTACCTCTGGTATTTCTTTAGCCTTAGCTGCTGCCTCTGCTTTTGCCTTTGCAACGGCTACTGCTTTAGCTTTGGCTGCCGCAATCGCTTTAGCTTTTTCATCATCAGTATTTGTGTCCCCTGACGATGCTTTTGTTGCTGCCTTCGCCTTAGCTTCGGCTACTGCTTTAGCTTTTGCCTCTGCAATTGCTTTAGCTTTTTCATCATCACTATTTGCATCTCCTGAGGACGCTTTTGCTGCTGCCTTCGCCTTAGCTTCGGCTACTGCTTTAGCTTTCGCCTCTGCTACTGCGCGTTTTTTCTCTTCTACTAGTTTGTCTTCTTTTGATAGTTCAGTCTTAGATTCAGACTGTTGCTCTTGATTCTTTCTCAATGCCTCTTCTTTAGCTTTTTGAACAGCTTCTCTCCTTAATTCCGATAGACTTTTTTCATTACTTTCCGTCACGGTCAATCACCTTCTTCCCAGTTTTCGCCTCGTAACGTATTTTCTCTTGGAGTAAATTAATCCCATGTATTAATGCCGGTGGTGAAGGTGGACAGCCTGGTATATAAACATCAACTGGTACTATTTGATCAACACCCTTTACTACAGCGTATGAATTAACATACGGCCCTCCTGCTGTTGCACAAGTTCCCATTGCTATTACCCATTTAGGCTCAGGCATTTGATCATATAATCTTCTTAAAATTGGAGCCATCTTCTTTGTAACAGTTCCAGCAACAATCATTACATCCGCTTGTCTAGGTGTTGCTCTAAAGATTGTTCCAAATCTATCTAGATCATAATGTGAAGATCCGCCAGCCATCATTTCAATCGCACAGCATGCCAATCCAAACGAGAGCGGCCATAGTGAATTACTTCTAGACCATCCTTTTAATTGTTCAAAAGTAGTAAGGAACAAATTCCTATCTAGTTCATGAATTTCTTCAGGTTTTAGACCTTCCAAATATTTTACATCCATTTTAACACCTTCTTTTTCCAAGCATATAAAAGGCCAATTAGTAACAAGGTTACAAAAATGAGCATCTCAATTAGTGCAAAAAGCCCTAATTTATCGTACGCAACCGCCCATGGATATAGAAATATTGTCTCAACGTCAAAAATAACAAACAGAATAGCAATATGATAGTATCTAACATGAAATTTTACAGTCGCCTCATGAAATGGATCTAAACCACTTTCGTATGTCTTTTCCTTTTCTTCATTAGGTTCATGAGGCTGCACTAATGCTCCTATTCCCCATGCAACAAGTGGAAGTAATATACCAATTACTAAAAACACACCAACTATTGTGTAGCTATTAAAATAAGTATTTAGAGCATCCATTTAGACCCTCCTTCAATTTTCTTATTATTATATTTTCGTATTAAAGTAATTCATTAAAACTGTTATACTAGAAATTATTATTTCGATATAACAATTAGAGGTGAAGACAACCTCCTATCGTATTATTTAATAAAAACCGTCATTTTTTTATGTAATGTATATAAAACAGCCTCTTTAAAATGAGTATAACAAACAAAAAATTTCGCTGTCCAACAATATGAGTATTAATACAAATTAAGAATTATTCTGTTATAATACTATTTAAATTATATACCAGTGTTGCAAAACATAAAGAAACACATGATTTATAAATCACAAACCATTGATGAAAATGATTTACTTCTAGTTTATTGATGTTCAAGAATCTGTGGGAAAAGTATACTTTTCCCCTAGGGGATAGCTGGCCAAGCAAGACCCCGCAACGAGTTTGCGAGTGAGGAGGCTTGCGAAACGCATGCGTTTCGCAGCCCCAGGAAAGCGAGCAGATTCGGAACATCAATAATATGTTTGACGACTTTTTAAGTGCACTCTACTCTTAGCCCACCATTTTTTATTTTCACAGAAAAACTCGGCGATTGCCGAGCCTTTAAGGCGATGGCAGAGACGTAGTTGCACTTATGCGTTAGGAAGGTATGAACTTAGTCAAAAGTTTATACTTTCCTATTAGCAAAGTAAATAACTGTTTATACTCAATATATTTAGTATAAACAGTTTTTCAAAATGGATTATTTTTTTTATAAATATGTAACAGCCTGCTTTCCTAGTTGCTCCCAACCCTTAATAAAATTTAATTTATTTATTTTTCTATTTGGTCGGAAATATAATGGATCATTTATATAAATATATTCAGTATCGAAGCCAGTAATGAGAACTGAGTGTTCTTTGTAGGTTATAGTCACTTCCCCTGTTGGAGTGTTCCACTTATGCCAAAATCTTTTCGGAACATAATTATAACTACTCGTTGATATTACCCAAACTGGTGAACCTAATGTTATATAGTTCTCGATATGATTAAAGGTGCATCCTGTAATATCTATAGCTTTATTCGGTAAATATTTTTGTGCTAGTTTATTTATTGGACCGTGATATACTCCTAATCCAGGTTTTGAAAATGTGTACATACTTCCAACAAACCCTCTATTAGGGTTCCCAAAATATACTTTACCGTTTCTCTTTGTGTACTTAGTAGGATCTTTCTCTATTTCTTTTGCAAGAATCATTTTATTGGCCTTAACTCCAGCAGAATTTATTAGCATTGCTAAACTAGTAACTTCACATCCTCTTGGAAGTTCGGGCATTTGTTTGATTAATTTTACATTTAGAATCTTTGATTTAGGCGTCTGCGCTTTTTTTACCTTGAAATCTTTTATTAAATTAATGTTACCTGCTATGTCCATTGCAGCTATTTCTATTCTTGTGTTTTCAGGAATTAAATTTGTTAGTGCATAAAAGTATCCGTCTGAGTCTGCCATAGTTTTTAACCTAGTTTTGTCATAAATAATATCTAATGTAGTATATGGCTCTGTTCTTCCAGTAACAATTCTACTATGAGTATCTACTTTATTTATGTAATAAATTTTTGGTGCAATTAGATCCTTTACAGGAAATTTTTTATTGTAGATTGTTAATCCATCAATAGAAACAATATCTATATTTATTTTTGATTTGCCGTTATTTTTACGTATTATTCTCTCATAATCTTTTTTAATAACTTTTCCTTCTGAGCCTTTATTCAGATCGTTAATTAAAAGTATGTGCCCAGCTGAATTTTCGATTTCAATAATTATATTTTCTTTTGTATTATTTACCTTAACCTCTGGTTGCATTTGCATTTCTTCCGCATTTGCTCTTCCATTTAAAAAAAGCCAACTACATAATATTATTAATATTTTACTCTTCATATGTTACCTCGTGATGTTGTTATATATAAATATTATGTCTTAATTTAGTTAGATTATTTGGGTTTTTACACTATAAACACTTCTCATTTTTTCGAAAATTAATACTAAAATTCGTTTTTCCCAATTTTTTAGTTCCGTCAAAGCTTCTTTACCTCAAAAATTATGTGTTTATTTATGAGAGGAAATTTTTATCTTCCACTTTTGCCTTTTTATCTTCCAGTTCGTTCATTTTATCTTCCAGTTCGTTCATTTTATCTTCCACTTTCGATGATTTATCTTCCACTTTTGCTGTTTTATCTGCCACTTGTCGAATTATGGCGATAAAATAACACCTGTCCTAATTTTCGATAGGTGAAATATACAAAAAAAAGAAGCCAAATTGGCTTCTTTTTTACATGTTGATTGTATTAATACGGTTAATTGCTTTTCGAAGTGCAATTTCAGCACGATGAACGTCGATTGCATCACCTTTTTCAGATAATCTCTTCTCTGCACGTTCTTTTGCTTTCATAGCGCGTTCTAAGTCAATTTTGTCAGCGTGTTCTGCAGCCTGAGCAAGTATTGTAATTGAATCAGGGCGTACTTCTAGAAGTCCACCACTAACTGCAACCTTTACTACATTCTCATTTTGTTTTACGCGTACATTTGTAATATCCAGTGGAGCAACCATTGAAATATGTCCAGGTAGAATACCTAGTTCACCACTAATTGCCTTAGTGCTTAACATTGTTGCATCCATTTCTAAAACTGGACCATTAGGAGTCACGATACTGACATGCATAGTCTTCATAACTTTTTCCTCCTAATGTATTAAGCTAATTGCTTTGCTTTTTCTATAACTTCTTCGATACGTCCTACAAGACGGAAAGCTTCTTCTGGTAGGTTATCGTATTTACCTTCAAGGATTTCTTTAAATCCACGAACAGTATCCTTAACAGGTACATATGAACCTTTTTGTCCTGTAAATTGTTCAGCTACGTGGAAGTTTTGAGATAGGAAGAACTGCATACGACGAGCACGTGATACTACTAGCTTGTCATCATCAGATAATTCATCCATACCTAAGATTGCGATAATATCTTGAAGTTCTTTATAACGTTGAAGCGTTTGTTGTACACGACGTGCAACGCTATAATGCTCTTCGCCAACTACTTCTGGTGAAAGTGCGCGAGAAGTAGAAGCTAACGGGTCAACTGCAGGGTAAATACCCATTTCAGATAGACGACGCTCAAGGTTAGTTGTTGCATCTAAGTGAGCAAACGCAGTAGCAGGAGCTGGATCCGTATAGTCATCCGCTGGTACGTAGATTGCTTGGATAGATGTTACTGAACCTTTATTAGTTGACGTGATACGTTCTTGTAATTGACCCATTTCAGTTGCTAGTGTAGGTTGGTAACCTACCGCTGATGGCATACGTCCTAATAACGCAGATACCTCAGAACCAGCTTGTGTGAAACGGAAGATGTTATCGATAAAGAATAACACGTCTTGTCCTTGTTCATCACGGAAATATTCTGCCATTGTTAAACCAGTTAGTGCAACACGTAGACGCGCTCCAGGTGGCTCGTTCATTTGACCGAATACCATCGCAGTTTTCTTGATTACGCCAGAATCTGTCATTTCGTGATATAAGTCGTTACCCTCACGAGTACGCTCACCTACACCCGCGAAAACCGAGATACCACCGTGCTCTTGTGCGATATTGTTAATTAATTCTTGAATTAATACAGTTTTACCTACACCAGCACCACCGAATAGACCGATCTTACCACCCTTAATGTAAGGAGCAAGTAAGTCTACAACTTTAATACCAGTTTCTAAGATTTCTACTTTTGTAGAAAGTTCTTCGAATTTTGGTGCAAGACGGTGAATAGGATCCTTTTGGAATTCCCCTGTTAATTCTTCACCTAAATCAATTTTATTTCCTAATACATTAAATACACGTCCAAGTGTAATATCACCTACTGGTACAGAAATAGGTGCACCTGTATCTACCACTTCAGTACCACGTACTAATCCGTCTGTGAAAGACATCGCAACAGCACGAACTGTATCATCACCTAGGTGAATGGCAACTTCTAGGGTAAGATTTATATCTACTTCATTAGCATTACGTGCCTTATGTGACACTTGTAATGCGTTGTAGATTTCAGGAAGATGCCCATTTTCGAACTTAACGTCTACTACTGGACCCATTACTTGGGTAATATACCCTTTGCTCATCTGTTTCCCTCCTAACTGCTATTCTCAAAACCGAACTATTTTATTCTAGGGCAGCTGCGCCACCGACAATTTCTGTTATTTCTTGAGTGATTGCTGCTTGACGTGCACGGTTAAACTTCAGAGTCAACGAGCTAATCATTTCATTAGCATTGTCTGTAGCACTCTTCATTGCCGTCATTCGAGCTGCATGTTCACTTGCCTTACCATCGAGAATTGCCCCATATATTAAGCTCTCAGCGTATTGAGGTAATAATACTTCTAATATCTGATCTGCTGATGGTTCAAACTCATATAGAGTTGAAGGCTTATTGTTAGCTGAAGTATCAATATCACTTATTGGTACTAGCTTTTGAACCTGAACTCTTTGCTGCATCTTAGTTACAAAGTGGTTGTAATAAACATAAAGCTCATCTACTTCACCATCTGTAAACATTTTAACAGCTTGTGTTGCAATAGATTTAACATCTAAAAACGTTGGTTGATCTGGCATATGCGTTCTATCAGAAACAACATTATACCCACGTTTTTGGAAGAAATCTCTTCCGATTCTACCAATTGCAACTATACAATACTCATCCTTCGATTTATGCTTACTATCAATTGCTTGATATAGCTCTCGAATTATGTTTGCATTGTACGCTCCTGCTAGTCCACGGTCAGAAGTAATAACAACATAACCAGTTTTCTTTATAGGGCGTACTTTAAGCATCGGATGAGCTGCATCCTTAGATGCATTAGCAACGTTTGTAACTACTTCTTTCATCTTTTCCATGTAAGGAACAAATGCTCTAGCACTTTGCTCAGCACGGTTTAACTTAGAAGCAGATACCATTTGCATCGCTTTTGTTATTTGACTTGTTTTTTTATTAGACGTAATTTTCGATTTAATATCACGTAAAGATGCCACAGGTTTTCACCACCTTTTTTACTATCAGGTTGTTGGGTGATTAATTATTACTCAGATACAACGAAACCTTTTTTGAAGTTTTCGATTGCAGCCTTATAAGCATCTTCGTTTGGAAGATCCTTAGTATTTGTAATGTGATCTAATAGATCTTTATGGTTTGCATCCATAAATGCGAATAGTTCAGATTCAAAACGAGTTACATCTTGAACTGGTATATCATCTATTAATCCGCGAGTTAATGCATAAAGGATAGTTACTTGCTTCTCAACACTTTGAGGTTTATGTAACCCTTGCTTTAATACTTCAACTGTACGAACACCACGATTTAATTTTGCTTGTGTTGATTTATCAAGGTCAGAACCGAATTGAGCGAATGCTTCTAATTCACGGTAAGATGCAAGGTCAAGACGTAGTGTACCCGCAACCTTTTTCATTGCCTTAATTTGTGCTGATCCACCTACTCGAGAAACTGATAATCCTGCGTTTACTGCTGGACGAACACCTGAGTAGAATAAATCTGACTGTAGGAAAATTTGTCCGTCAGTAATCGAAATTACGTTCGTCGGAATATATGCAGATACGTCACCAGCTTGAGTTTCGATGAAAGGAAGTGCTGTTAAAGAACCAGCTCCTAATGCATCAGATAACTTTGCTGCACGCTCTAATAAACGAGAGTGTAAGAAGAATACATCCCCTGGATAAGCTTCACGACCTGGAGGACGACGTAATAGTAATGATAGCTCACGGTACGCAGCCGCTTGCTTTGATAAATCATCATATACTACTAAAACGTGTTTCCCGTTGTACATGAACTCTTCACCCATTGTTACACCAGCGTAAGGAGCTAAGAATAATAATGGAGCAGGTTGAGATGCAGATGCCGTAACAACGATTGTGTAGTCAAGAGCACCGTATTGACGTAAAGTTTCAACTACGTTACGTACAGTTGATTCTTTTTGTCCGATTGCTACATAAATACAGATCATGTTTTGACCTTTTTGGTTGATAATAGCATCAACCGCGATCGATGTTTTACCAGTTTGACGATCACCGATGATTAACTCACGTTGACCACGTCCAATTGGAACCATTGAATCGATTGCTTTAATACCAGTTTGAAGAGGCTCGTGTACAGATTTACGATCCATAACACCTGGAGCATTACCTTCAATTGGGCGAGTTTTAGTTGTATTAATTGGACCTTTACCATCTACAGGCATACCTAGTGAGTTAACTACACGACCGATTAGTGCCTCACCAACTGGAACCTCCATAATACGTCCTGTTCTACGCACTTCGTCACCTTCACGAATTTCAGTGAATGGACCTAGAATAATAATACCTACGTTATTTTCTTCAAGGTTTTGTGCCATACCCATGACACCGTTTGAGAATTCAACAAGCTCACCAGACATTACATTGTCTAGTCCGTGTGCACGTGCGATACCGTCACCAACTTGGATAACTGTACCAACTTCGTTAACTTCTATTTGAGATTGATAATTTTCTATTTGTTTTTTTATCAGAGTGCTGATTTCTTCAGCTTTGATGCTCATGCGTTTCACCCCTATCCTACTTACTTATTTGAGATTAACTCGCGTTCAATTCGTTCTAGCTTACTCTTAATTGTTCCATCGAAAATTCGATTTCCAATCTTCAGCTTAACTCCACCAATTACAGTTGGATCAACCACTGTGATTATTTCAAGTGACTTTTTACCAACTATTGCAGAAGTTGATTTATTTATCTCGTTAATTTCTTCATTTGTTAATTCCTTAGCAGTAATAAGTTCTGCTTTAGCAGTTCCTCTTTCTTCCTCACTAAGCTTAAGGAAAGAATCTACTAGCTCAGGAACGATGTTTTGACGATGTCTGTCTATTAGTAAATACAAAGTATTGTACACAGTTTCAGAAACAGTAGGTAATACTTCCTTTACTATATTTTTCTTTTCTTGTTTAGAGATTTTAGGATGGTTAAGTAGTTTATAAAGATTTTCATCTTCAGTAAATACTTCTTTAACAACTAAAAGCTCTTTATCAAGTGTACTTAGCGTATTTTGCTCTTTACCAAGCTCAAATAATGCTTCTGCATATCGGTTAGCTACAGCGCCTTTATTCATTTCGCTTCGCCTACCTTTTGAATTTCAGATAAATAGCCTTTTACTAAGTTAGCGTTATCAGCCTCATCAATCTCTTTCTCTAAAATTTTAGAAGCAATTTGGATAGAGATTGAAGCCATTTGCTCTTGAAGCGCTTGAACAGCTAACGCTTTTTCTCTTTGGATTTCAAGAACCGCTGCGTTCTTTAAGCTATCAGCTTCATTGCGCGCTGCAGTAATGATTTCCTCTTTTTGAGTTTCTGCTTGCTTACGAGCATTCTCAAGTAATGTAGCAGATTCAACACGTGCTGCCTTTTGGTCTTCTCTTAATTTATTTACAAGTTCTTTTGACTCGTTATTTTGCTTTTCAGCAGAATCTAATTGGCTATTAATATGCTGTTCGCGTTCCTTCATAACGTTCATTAGAGGACCGAATGCATATTTACGCAATAGTGCAAGAAGTACTAGAAAGATTAATAATTGAAAAATTATCGTACCATAAGGCACAGCACTTGCTCCTGCGCTTGCACCAAGAACTAATAAGTTTGCGTTTAACATTCCAAGGTTCACTCCCTTCAAGTCTCTCTATTGTAGGAGAGCCGTTGTGAAAACAAAACTTCTTACAAAGATTTCTATCATACAGATGATAATCTGTTTAAATTCAAATCAATGGCGAAGGTAATCATTATTACTTCGCCACAAAAATTCAAGTTAATTATTTGTTTAGTACCATGAATGCAATAACTACACCGATGATTGGAAGTGCTTCTACTAATGCAACCCCGATGAACATTGTAGTTTGTAAAACACCACGTAATTCAGGTTGACGAGCGATACCTTCTACTGTACGTGATACGATCATACCGTTACCAATTGATGCACCGATTGCTGATAAACCGATTGCGATTGCAGCTGCAATAACTCCTAATGACATGTTAATTTCCTCCTTAAGATATGTTGAATTTGTTTTTTTAAAATTTTATTTTAATGGTCATGGCTAACTTTATGTGCCATATAAACCATTGTTAACATTGTGAAAATGAATGCTTGGATTGCACCAACAAAGATACTAAATCCTTGCCATATTAACATTGGAATTGATGCAAAGAAAGATTGAAGTATTCCAGTACCAAAACTTGCTTCAAAACCTGTTGCACCTAATACTGCTAACATTCCTAATAAGATTTCCCCAGCGAAAATATTACCGTAAAGACGCAGACCTAATGTTAAGGTATTTGCAAACTCTTCAATAATTTTAAGTGGGAGTAAGAATGGTAAAGGTTTTAAGAAACCTTTAGAATACTCTTTTGGACCTAGTAGCTTTACGCCATAATAATGAGAAAGTATTACGATCATTGCTGCCATTGTTAAAGTAATAACTGGGTCAGCAGTTGGTGATTTCCACCATAAATTGTGATCTACTGAAACTGAAAATGGTAATCCTAACATATTAGCTACGAAAATATACATTATTAATGTAACGCCTAATGTAAGGAAACGTCCCCCCGTTTTCCAGTCCATTGTACTGCCAATCATGTTTTTAACTAAATCGAATATCCATTCTAAAAAAAGCTGTAACCCTTTTGGTCTTAATGCCAGTGTTCTAGTTGCTAGTATACATACTACGAAAACAATCAATGCTGATATAAATGACATTAATATACTAGAAGCGTTAAAGTATAGACCAAATACTTCATAAAGCGGTTGTCCATGCTCCACCGAATTCACCTCTCTCCCCTGTGAGTAAAACTCGCTTTTGAATTATAAAAAGTATCTATGATTATGACAAAGATATTTGTCATCAATCCAATTACTAGCGCAATAATGTTGATAGTGTCTGGTTGATTTAATGTTATTGCTACGGCTATTGCGACTGTGGAAAATCTAATGAGGGTACCTAGAGAATTGTTCTTCTTAATCTTTTTACCTTCTTTAACGTTATCTACAATACGTTTAGATAATCTTTCAACTCTCATCTTAAGTATCCAGTGATTTATGAGGCTTACTACTGTACCAATCATTAGACCAGAGAATACCGGTTTGTAATCGGTTACACCGTACCCTAAGGCTAAGATTAAAATTATGTATAAGTAGTATTTTAGATAAGTAGAGTTTTGCGGTACATTCTCTGGCATGTTAAGAAATTCCCCCTACTTGTTATATCGATTTAATGTCTGAATTACTGCATAAACTCCAGCAGCAAGTCCTAGAAATAATCCAACTATAAGGAAAATTGGCTCAGTGTTTAGTTTTTGATCTGCAAATCTACCAGCAAAAATCCCAATAATTACACATCCAGATAACTGAGATACAATAGATGTCGTTAATGCCATTGCCTTAAATGGCCTATCTCTATCTTTATCCATTCCTGCTCACACTCCTCAGAGTTATTAGGAACCAATAATTAATTTAATAGAAATATTTTACTAGATTTGTAGAAATAACACATATAAAATAAGTGTTTTTTATCAAAAACCCACAATTTTAAGGATACAATAGGTTCACATTGTAGTCAATAAATTGTTAGAAATTTTTAAATTATTGTCCCTTTAATACAATACCCAAAAAACAAAAAAAAATGATACCTAAATTTAGGTATCATTTGACAATTTTACTCAAAATTACTTTGTGCCAAACAGTCTGTCTCCAGCATCACCAAGACCAGGTACGATATAACCATGATCGTTCAACTTCTCATCTAAAGAAGCAACATAAATATCAACATCTTCGTGAGCTTCTTGAACTGTTTTTACACCCTCAGGTGCTGCAATAATACACATTAACTTAATGTTCTTTGCACCGCGTTTTTTTAGAGATAAAATAGCTTCAGCTGCTGAACCACCTGTAGCTAGCATTGGATCTAGCACGATGAAGTCACGCTCTTCAACATCTGTAGGTAATTTAACATAATACTCAACTGGTAATAAAGTTTCAGGATCACGGTAAAGACCAACATGACCAACTTTTGCTGCAGGAATAAGTTTTAGTATACCATCTACCATTCCTAACCCTGCTCTAAGTATAGGTATTAACCCAAGTTTCTTACCAGCTATAACTTTTGTTGTTGCTTTCGAAACAGGAGTCTCAATTTCAACTTCCATTAATGGTAGGTCGCGAGTGATTTCAAATGCCATAAGGCTAGCTACTTCATCTACTAGCTCACGAAATTCTTTCGTACCAGTATTTTTATCACGTATGAATGTAAGTTTGTGTTGAATTAATGGATGATCAAAAACATGTAGTTTCCCCATTATGTATAACCCCTTTCAATTTCGTCTTAAACACTATTTTTCATTGTACATAAAAGCCTAGCTAACTTCAACATATTATGTGTGAAATTTCGACAAAATTTCTTTTTATTACCTATATATTATTTTATATAAATTGTAAAAAAATGCATCTCTTTTATAAGAGATGCACAAATGTATTAATTATATAATGGATACTTTGATGTAAGTTCTATTACACGTGATTTCGCCGCTTCTAAAATTTCTTGATTTTCATGGTTTCTCATAACATCACTTATTATTGAACCAACTACAATTAAGTCGTTTTCATTAAAACCTCTTGAAGTTACGGCTGCAGTACCAACTCTAATACCACTTGTAACAAATGGACTTTCAGTATCAAAAGGAATTGTGTTCTTATTTACAGTTATACCAACTTCATCTAAAAGCTTTTCAGCTAACTTTCCAGTCAATCCTAATGGTTTAACATTAATTAATAGAAGATGATTATCTGTGCCACCCGAAACTAACTCAATACCATTTGCCATTAGTGACTCGGCAAGCGAGCTTGTATTTTTTATAATTTGTTCAGCATATTTCTTGAATTCAGGTTGAAGCGCCTCTCCAAATGCAACAGCTTTAGCTGCTATAACATGCATTAATGGACCACCTTGGATACCTGGGAATATTGCTTTATCGATTTGCTTTGCAAACTCTTCCTTACATAAAATCATTCCACCACGTGGACCTCGAAGCGTTTTATGTGTTGTCGTTGTAACAAAGTTTGCATATGGCACTGGGTTCTCATGCAGTCCAGCTGCAACAAGGCCAGCGATATGGGCCATATCCACCATTAAATATGCGCCTACTTCATCAGCTATTTCTCTAAATTTAGCAAAATTGATTTTTCTTGGATAAGCACTAGCACCTGCAACAATTAGTTTAGGTTTATGTAAAAGAGCCTTTTCTCTAACGATGTCATAATTTATTGTATGAAGTTCTTCGTCAACACCATACTCAACGAAATTGTATTGTACGCCACTAAAGTTAACTGGGCTCCCGTGAGTTAAATGACCACCATGCGATAGGTTCATACCTAATACTGTATCTCCCTGATTTAAGACAGTGTAGTATACAGCCATATTTGCTTGTGCGCCAGAATGTGGCTGAACGTTTGCGTGGTCTGCTCCAAATAACTCCTTAGCTCTTTCTCTAGCTAAATCTTCCACGATGTCTACATACTCACATCCGCCATAGTATCTTTTAGCTGGATATCCTTCTGCATACTTGTTGGTCAATACTGAACCTTGGGCTTCCATAACAGCCCTGCTTACAAAATTCTCAGATGCAATTAGTTCGATATTTGAGTTTTGTCTTTTACGCTCGAGTTCTATAGCCTCGAAAACTTTTTCATCTTGATTTTTAATATAGCTCATATTAACCTCCTATTAATTTGCAGAAAATTTTTAACTTTTTATAATTATATCAGAAAAAAACTAAAAAACGAGAGACCAATGAAAAATCAATCTATTAAAAATTTAAGTTATATCAGTATGAAAAGTAATATCTAAAATAGTACTTTCAAAGGCATTGCAGGAAACAAATTTATGGTTGTATATGGTTTATTTTCGCTTTCGGCGATCGCCTACGCTCTATCAACATCAGAGAACATTAAACAATGGTAAGCATAATAATCATGACCATCGTCCTTGTGGTTTTCAGCTAACAACAAAATTGCGAGTGAGAATCCTCACTCGCAATGATAATCTACTTCATTTATATGTTCATATTGCGTTCTATTTCCACCGATATATTTAGGTCTTGTAGTTGCGAAATTTACATGAGAATGCCCAAGGCTATTTTTGCTTAGTCTCATAGGAATTGCCACATTTTTTATATGCATGCCTATTAGTGTATCTCCTATATCAATTCCAACGTCTGCCTTAATACTTTCAACGAGAACAGCATCCCTCATATTATGATAAACAATAGTAGCAAATGCGCCACCCGCTTTGGGACTTGGAATAGCATTCACGATTTCCAAGTTTTTATGAATTGCGAATTCTCTCTCTACAACTAGAGCACGATTTAAGTGTTCGCAGCATTGTACAGCAAGGTGAAAGTTTAATTTCTTCTGAAATGACCTTAGTTCCTTATATATAACTTTTGCGGCATCAAGGGTACTGTTTGTTCCTATTTTATGGCCTAGAACTTCACTAGTTGAACAACCTACAACTAAAATCTTTGATTCATCTAGAAGTACTTCATTAAAAAATTCCTGTAGAAGCGACTTCCATTCCTCATGTATTGTTTCTATCATCAGTTAACACCGCTTTTATTTAATTTCATAGCTATTTATCTTGTTAACTCTAGCCTCATGTCTTCCACCTTCAAAATTAGTAGATAGCCATATCTTTGCAATATCTCTTGCAAGTCCAGGACCAATTACTCTTTCGCCCATTGCTAATATATTCGTATCATTATGCTCTCTAGTTGCCTTTGCACTAAATGTATCATGAACTAATGCACATCTAATTCCAGGTACTTTGTTAGCAGCGATACTCATTCCAATTCCAGTGCCACATACTAATATACCTTTATCAAATTCACCTTTTGCAACACCTTCAGCAACAGGAAATGCAAAATCTGGGTAATCAACAGAATCTGATGTTGATGGACCGAAGTCTACGTATTCAATTCCCATTTCATCCATTAAAACTAATAATTCTTTTCTAATATTAAGTCCGCCGTGATCAGATGCGATTGCTACTTTCATTTATTTACCTCCAGATTACTTCTTGAAAACACTTATCGTTTCATTAAGTTTATTTGCTTCTTTAGATAACTCTTTAGTTAATTCATACACACTTTCCATATCGGATTTTTGTGATTGTGCTGAAGCAGCAACCTCAAACGCTCCAGCCGAAGTTTCTTCTGAGATTGCAGATAACTCTTGACTTTGGTGATTAGCAATCTCAATATTTTTAACTTGTATATCCACTAAATCTTTAATTTCATTTACTGCGGTAGCAACACTTTCTACTTTACTAGAAACTCTTTGGATTGCAGAGTTAGTCGTAGCACCTTTTTCTGACTCGTTATTTATTTTTTCGACTTGGTTTCCAATTTCCCTAACTACTGTTTGGACTTCATCTTGTATACTTTTAATTAGCGTAGTAATGCCATGTACTGCTTGTGCGCTTTGATCTGCAAGAGATCTTACTTCATCTGCAACAACTGCAAATCCTCTGCCGTGCTCACCTGCTCTAGCAGCCTCAATAGAAGCATTTAATGCTAGGAGGTTAGTTTGCCCTGCAATACTTCCAACTAATCCAATTATCTTTTCGACTTCCTTAGCATTCACTTCTAGTCTACTAACACTAGTCAACAACTCATTATTATTATCTTTTACTTCAATAATACCCTCTATTAAGGAGCTAATAATTTCATTACTCTCATTTAAAACTGTAACTAATTCAGAGGTCATATTACTAGATCCCTCTGCCTTTTCTTTAACCTCTTCAGCAATACCCAATACCTCATGCATTTTTTCAGCAGTGCTAACACATGCTTCAGCTGAGTCCTTAGCTCCTACGGAAATATCACTAATAGTTTTAGCAATAATATTTGAAGTTTCCGACGCTCTATTAGATACATCTTTTATTTGAATTACTTTTTTATTAGTATTTTCAAAGTTACATTCTATATTATTAACTATTTTTTTAAGGTTATTAACCATTTCTTGAAACGCTAGACCAAGAGCCTTTATCTCATCATCAGATTTTGGTAATGGAACTTCTACATTGATGTTACCATCAGCAACTTCAAGAGCAACATCTCTCAACCTCTCAATCGGCTTAGTTATTAACAGTGCAGCTACATAAGATAGTATTCCTGTCCAAACAACTCCAAGTAGAAAAGTTAAGTACATAAACATATTTTTTCCAAATGGTAGATACTCTTGTACATAATCAAAGATGAATTGAATAAACACAGCACTAGTAGAGTATGTAATAGCCGCAACTATACTCATATAAAGCACAAATTTCGTTTTTAAACTTGAACTGTTTCGTTTGTCCATTTTAGCTCTTCCCCTCGTTTAATACTTTAATAAGCTTATCAATAAGAATGCTAAGCTGTTTGAAAGTCGCCTCATATATTCCTACATCACCACCGTAGGGATCGATTATGTCAAACTGGTTATCTTCCCCTACGTATTCAGTTATTGTAAAAATTTTATTTAAATCATTGATTATACTTAGTGAGGCATTCTTGTGATTCGAAGTCATTGTTAATACTAAATCAGCATGCTCTATTAGATCTTGCGTCAATAGTCTAGAAGTATGAATGTGACTAATATTATTTTTTTTTAGAACGTAGTCGGCGTTATCAGAAATGCTTTGCCCTGGAAAAGCGTATATACCTGCTGATTCAACTTGATGCGTATTATGCAAATTATATTTTAGAATAGCTTCTGCCATAGGACTTCTGCATGTATTACCTGTACAAACGAAAAGAATTCTCATTTCTGAAACCCCTTACAATATTATATCTTCACTTTAACAACATATTCATAGTAGTAATTATACAATAATGTTTTAAGTAATAGAAATATTTTATATATTATTATTTTAACACCCTTTGATAGCTAATAATATATTTTTTGACAAAAAAAAGACCCTTGTTCAGAATTTTTGAACAATGGTTCTTTTTTTATTAACTAATTAGTTAAATATTGTTGTTAAATATTAGTTTCAGTGCGAACAAAATTAAAATACTTCCACCAATCATCTCAGTAATCGGTCCAAACATAGATCTTGATTTCCTACCAATTAGTAGTCCTACCCAAGATAATAAACAGCTCATCCCACCAAATATTATTAATGTAAGCCATGTTTTTGCGCCGAGTATTCCTAATGATAAACCTACTGTAAAACTATCCAAGCTCACAGTGAATGCAAATACTAACAAACTTATTCCTACAGGAGAGAAATACGTTTTATCATCATTTTTGATTGCTGAATAAAAAATTTGAATCCCTATTATTAATAAAAGCGCTCCACTTATAAAAGAGGATATTGCCCCAAACTTTGTTGCGATAATATTACCCAGTATAATACCTATTAGAGGCATCAAAACGTGAAAAGCACCAACAAATATTCCTATTTTGAAAATTTGTTTTTTCCTTGCAACAGCAGCCCCCATACCTAGACTAACTGAGAATGCATCTAGGCTAAGTGCAAATGCCATTAAAGTTAAAGTAAATAATTCTGATATTAATTTAGCTACATGTATTTCCATTTAATATCCTCCTTGGACTTGCTAGTTAAATTTTATGCACGTCCAATCAAGGTTAGAATTAATAAACTACGAGATCTCCACTCGATTTTTTTAATCGATTCATTATTGCCACGCCTATTCCGACTTCCTCAAAGGTTTCACCATAAATTACGTCAACCTTTTCAGTATTAAAATTTCTTAAACCCTTATATAGATTTGATGAAATATCTAGTAAGTTTCTTTTAGATCCTAAATTTACTACAACATCTGCCGATAAAATTTTACTACCTTCATCTGATACAAGGATTCCGACTCGATTTCCAGCGCTTTTTGCCTCGGTAATTATAGTTTGAAATCTATTATAGTCTGCATTCACAAGTATGAACTGAGCATCTGGTGCGTAATGACGGTATTTCATTCCTGGAGATCTAGGAATGTAGTCCTCATTACTCAAATGGCTATCGTATTCTACATTACCTATCACTTCTTCAAGCTGCTCTTTTGTAATTCCGCCTGGTCTTAGGATTATCGGAATTGAGCAAGTACAGTCAATTACTGTTGACTCTAATCCTACACCTGTTTCGCCACCATCAAGAACACCACTAATCTTTCCTGAAAGGTCTGTTAGTACATGTTCTGCGTTAGTAGGAGATGGTTTACCCGATAAATTTGCACTTGGCGCAGCTATAGGGACACCCGCCCTAACAATTAGTTCGAGAGCAATTTTATGATTGGGAATTCTAATAGCTACGGTATCTAAACCAGCCGTTACTTCTAACGGCACTTCATTCTTTTTCTTTAATACTAACGTAATTGGTCCTGGCCAAAATGCATTCATTATTTTTTGTGCGTCATCTGAAATGTTACTAGCTAGTGAATTCACATCATCTTTATTGCTAATATGTATAATTAAGGGATTATCACTTGGTCTTCCCTTAGCTTCGAAAATCTTTTTTATCGCATTCTTATCAAGAGCATTTGCTCCAAGACCGTAAACCGTTTCAGTTGGAAAAGCTACCACTTCGCCTTCCCTCAAAAGCCTTGCAGGTTCATCTAATTGTGGATAAGTATTGCTTTCTGTTGATAAGTTATCAACAACCCACACTTTTGTGTTCATGATTTTTTCTCCTTTTTTAACCTATTAAATATACTTTTAATAGTATACATTAATGATTACTATTTGAAAAACTCATTTTTATCCACAAAATGTTAGCAACTTCCCCTTGTAATGTTAATAAGTATGTTAATAACTTGATATATTAGTTAAAAACATACCCTAACCACGCTTTTCCATCTGGCATATCACTTTGGTTTGAAAAGATATCTAATATTTTCTCAACTTCTTCTGAGCTTAGTCTTTTAAATCCGAGTGCACTGAAGAAGTTGGCAGAACTTTCACTCCCTGCACAAAGATAAACATCGATTACTCCTTGATTCGATAAGTTTTTTAGAATATCACGGAAAAATTGAAGAATTTCCTCAATGGCCAAATTAGAATCTATCGCACTCGTCCTTAATACAACATGGTTGTCCACAATTACATATCCTGATGCAGCATATAGTTCATCATTACTATTTGTTAATAAGTAGAAACTCTCAATCTTTTCCTCTAAATTTGAAACTTCTAATTTAGATTTTAGTAAAAACGCTTTAAGCCTTAAAATATCATTAACAGTTGCCCTTCTCACAATTTTCATAAAAAAACTCCTCTACTATATTTATTTAATAAAATATATGTAAAGGAGGAAAAAGGTAGACTATTTAATTTTTAAAAATACTATCAATCAAATCTAGTAAGAAAAATCTAACTTCTTTCTTAGCTTCTGTTTTTTCAGGTGTTGTAGATACTTCCATTACTTCTTCATTCTTTTTTTCTTCTGCTGTACTACTATTGAAATCTATAAAGCAGAGAGGCGGGAAGAGTACGCACCACCAATTCGCACCTTTACCTTCGCCTAAGACAATCTTTAGAGCCTCATATTCTCCTGCAGGATATAGCATATCCCCATATAGTTTCGTAGGGAATTTAGTAGGTCCAAACTCAACTCTATATTCTTGAATGTAGTTTTCTTGTTTCATTGTCTCTTCAATAATTCTATTAATTTCAGGAATATTATTACTAATCATATTTCTAGCATCATCTATGTCTTTAAATTGAGCAACCCATCTATTTACATTTCTATTAATGTTATCTCTTATTTTTCTTTTAAGTGCCTGATCTTTAATCGAGTCACTATTTGCTAAGATTCTAAGTCTTATTGCTTCATTTGGTATTTTAACTACATTATTAACTTCATTTGCTTCTGCTATATTTAAGTTTGATAGATTTGTTGCAATTAATAATAAAATAAAAAAGTATACGAGTTTATTTCTCATCTCCAACCTCAACCCCTTCTAAGAAACAGTGTTAACAGGAAATAAACATTTTAAACTCGTATACTATGAATTTTTAAATTATTTTTGCAAATATCATTCTATCTTTACCATTAATATCAAATACTATATCTACATCACACTTCGGATATTTTTGTAAGATTAGTTCACGCACATCTTCGCCTTGTCCAACACCGATTTCAAAAGCTATAAGTGCTTTTGCGTTAAGAACTCTCGATGATTCATCTATTAGCCTTCGATAAAAATCTAGTCCGTCATGTCCACCATCCAACGCTCTTAATGGCTCATAATTTTTTACTGTATCAGATAAATCTAAAATATCTGATGAAGGAATATATGGTGGATTACTTACAAGTATATCTAGTTTTTCTCCATTTTTTAGTATCGGTGCCAGTAGGTCACCTTGAAGGAAGGTAATATTATGTGCATTTAGGTTCTTAGCATTTCCTTCTGCGACTATTAATGATTGTTTGGCAATATCAGTTGCTATGACATTGGAATTAGTTTTTTCTAAAGCTATGGTTACTCCAATAGCGCCGCTTCCTGTACCAATATCAGCAATTATTAACTTATCTTTATTTGAAAAAAGATCATTAGCCCTAACTAGTATTCCCTCTATCAACTCTTCAGTTTCTGGTCTTGGAATTAGAACTTCGTTATTAACTTCAAATTTTCTTCCATAAAATATCTCGTAACCTAGGTTATATTGAATCGGATAGCCTTTTAACGCATGCCTCCCGACACCTTCAACAAATTCCTGCAAAATATTAGGGTCAATTTCTTCTCTAAGATTTACTAATAACCTAGTTGTATCCCATCTATAAAGTCCTTTTAATAAAACTTCTCCAGCGTTAACATCGCGTTTATTTTCTTTTAAAAAAGCAGAAGCCCAAGTAAGTGCTTCTGCGATTGTCTTAATATTATTAGTCATTTTTCATTGCTTCTTCAAGCCTCGATGCTTGATCTTCCATTACTAATGCATCGATAAACTCATCGATCTTACCTTGTAAGATTTGATCAAGTTTTTGGATAGTTAAACCTATTCTATGGTCAGTTACGCGATTTTGTGGGAAGTTATAAGTACGTATACGTTCTGAACGGTCCCCAGTACCTACTGCGCTTTTTCTAGTCGCATCTAATTCTGCTTGATGCTCACGTTGAAACTTATCGTATACTCTAGCACGTAAAACTTTCATTGCTTTTTCTTTATTCTTTATTTGAGATTTCTCATCTTGACATGATACAACTACACCTGTTGGTATATGTGTTAAACGAACTGCTGATTGTGTTGTGTTAACGCTTTGCCCACCAGGTCCACTTGATGTAAACGTATCTACACGTACATCTTTTTCGTGAATTTCTATTTCAAACTGTTCTGCTTCAGGTAAAACGGCAACAGTTGCTGTTGAAGTATGAATTCTTCCACCAGATTCAGTTTCGGGAACACGTTGCACACGGTGTGCACCATTCTCAAATTTAAGCTTTGAGTATGCACCTTTACCGTTTATCATGAAAATAACCTCTTTGAAACCACCAAGGTCATTATATGATGCTTCAATAATTTCTGGCTTCCATCCTTGTACTTCAGCAAAACGAGAATACATTTTATATAAATCACCAGCAAATAGTGCTGCTTCATCTCCACCAGCTGCGCCACGGATTTCTATGATAACGTTCTTATCATCGTTTGGATCCTTCGGTAGAAGTAATATTTTAAGCTTCGCTTCTAGTTGTTCTTGTTGCTCTTCAAGTTCAGAAACTTCTTCTTTTACCATATCACGCATTTCAGAATCTAGTTGTTTGTCTTCGAGCATTGCTTTAGCGTCTTTTAACTGTGTAACAACTTCTTTGTACTCACGGTATGCTTCTACAGTTGCTTGAAGGTCTGATGCTTCCTTAGAGTAATCTCTTAATTTTTTTGTATCATTTATTATTTCTGGATCACTTAACATTTCATTTAATTTATCGTATCTGTCTTCAACAGTTTGCAAACGATCTATCACAAAAATTCACCCCTAATTTTATACATCTAATATATAAGTATAGCTGTATTTATTATATAAAATCAACTTTCCCCTAAAATAAATCACATATTTCATCACCGAATGCAAAAAACAATTGGATTTTCATCACCCTTTAGTATAAAATTCTTTGTGAAAAATTTTTATCTTCCAGTTTGTGTGATTTATCTTCCACTTTTTGAGTTTTATCTTCCAGTTCGCTCGATTTATCTTCCACTTATCGAATTCTAGCGAAAAATATCCATAAACAACAGTTTAGATTTTTAACATCTGAAAAACCCGTTCGGATGAACGAGTTTATTAATTACTATCTTTTCACATCGTGACAGTGACGGCACCTAGGTTCATACGAATCTGATGCTCCTACCAAGATGATTGGATCTTCGTAATGAGCAGGACTGCCATCTATTAATCTCTGAGTTCTACTTGCTGGAGCTCCACAACGCGCACATACAGCTTGTAGTTTAGTTACTGTTTCGGCGATTGTCATTAGAACTGGCATCTGTCCGAATGGCTCACCTCTAAAATCTTGATCAAGTCCGGCAACTATTACCCTAAATCCTTTATCTGCAAGATGTTGTACAACATCTACAATACCATTATCGAAAAATTGAACTTCATCTATAGCAACAACATCATACTCTAAAGTAACTTTATCAAGAATCTCATCCGATGATGATACTGCTAAAGCATTTACTGAAGTACCATTGTGGGACACAACCTCGGATTCACTATATCTATTATCAATTTGTGGCTTGAATGTAATTACTTTTTGTTTAGCAAACTGAGTTCTTCTTACTCGTCTAATTAATTCCTCAGATTTCCCAGAAAACATGCTACCACAAATTAACTCAACCCAACCGCTTTGCTTCATTACATACACAGTAGGCCGCCCCCCTCATAACTTATGTATTTATTTCTAGTAAGATAACTAATTTAAAACTGATTATTTATATTATAATATGCTATTTTAAATTTTAAGCATTAAAATTCGACATTATTTTCACTTTTTCCCATTAAAAAACAGGCAAGATAGATACCTTGCCTGTTTGTTTAAAACTATTGCTTAAGGCCGTATTTTTTATTGAATCTGTCAACACGTCCATCAGCACTAGCAAATTTTTGACGACCAGTGTAGAATGGATGGCATTCGTTACAAACCTCAACACGTAGATCACCTTTAACTGATCCTGTTTCGAATTCGTTACCACATGCACACTTTACATTGATTGCTTTGTAGTTAGGATGTAATCCTTCTTTCATACTATTCATCTCCTTCCGCCCTAGTTTCATTAAACTAGAGTAAGTTCATATGACACATACGAAAGAATTATACCAATGTGTGGATGATTTTGCAATATAGTTTTCACTATGGAATTATTTAACTTTTGAGAATGCTTTCTTGTCAGCTTCAAGGATTCTAAAAAATTCATCATTACCTTTTGTTGACTTTATTGCTCGAAGAAACTTTTCAGTGAAGTCTGGCATATCCGTCATAGTCTTTCTAATATTCCAGATTACTTCTAATTTTTCTTTAGAAATAAGAAGTTCTTCTTTACGAGTTCCAGAACGTCTAATATCAATTGCTGGGAAAATTCTTCTTTCAGCAAGTGACCTATCTAAATGCAACTCCATGTTTCCAGTTCCTTTAAACTCTTCGTAAATTACATCATCCATTCTAGAGCCCGTTTCGACCAATGCAGTTGCTAATATTGTTAGACTTCCACCGTCTTCAATATTTCTAGCTGCACCAAAGAATCTTTTAGGCTTATGGAATGATGCAGGGTCAATACCTCCTGACAAAGTTCTTCCACTCGGAGGTACAACTAAATTGTAAGCTCTAGCAAGTCTAGTAATACTATCCATCAAAATAACAACATCTTTTTTATGTTCAACTAGTCTCATTGCTCTCTCGAGAACTAATTCAGATACTTTAATATGATTTTCTGGAACCTCATCAAAAGTTGAGCTTATTACTTCAGCCTTAACAGACCTCTCAATATCTGTAACCTCTTCTGGTCGTTCGTCAATTAATAATATCAACAATTCAGCATCTGGATAGTTAGCTGAAATACTATTAGCTACTTCTTTTATTAATTGTGTTTTACCTGCTTTTGGAGGAGCAACAATCAACCCACGTTGACCAAATCCAACAGGAGATATGACATCCATAATTCGTGTTGATATTCTATTCGGAGTTGTCTCAAGTTTAATCTGTCTTTCTGGGTACAATGCAGTCAATGCAGGAAAGTGTACTCTTTCTTTAGCAGTTTCTGGATCATGTCCATTAACAGCATCGATTTGTAGTAAGCCAAAAAATCTTTCATTTTCCTTTGGCTTTCTAACTTTCCCATAAACCTTATCACCATTTCTTAAATCAAATCTTCTAATCTGAGATGCTGATATATATATGTCTGCAGGACTCGGAGAATAATTTGAAGGTCTTAAAAATCCATATCCTTCACTTTGGATAATCTCCAGTACTCCCTCCATATAAGACAATTCTTCTTGATCCGCTTTTGCTTGTAAAATAGCATAAATTAATTCTTTCTTGTTTAACTTGCTGTAATATAAAACCTTATATTTACGAGCAAGCTCATATAAGCTTTTTAATGTTAAATTTTCTAAATCATTATAAGTAACCTTTTCCATTTAATCACCACATAAATTATTTTTTATATTTTTTTGGAATTCTTTTATATAGAGGAACATGGAGTTTAATCATGATATGAGGGTAAATAGGGATAATAAACATTATCCCCAAATATTTTATATCGTAGCCTTACTTAGTAGTTTAATATATTTACTTCTTGCCTATAAAGTTAGGTTTATTAACTAGATTATGTCTACCATCTATAAAGCGGACTGTCCCTGTTTTCGCTCTCATTACTAGAGACTGCGTAGTAGCAGTTCCACCTTTAAACTGGACACCCTTTAGTAGTTCACCATCAGTTACTCCAGTAGCAGCAAAGATAGCGTCATCACCTTTTACCAAGTCATCCATTTTTAGTACTTTGTTACAATCTCCAATACCCATTTCAAAGCATCGGTTAAGTTCTTCATCATTTTGAGGTAATAGCCTTCCTTGGATTTCCCCTCCAAGGCACTTTAATGCAACAGCAGATAATACACCTTCTGGGGCTCCACCTGAACCTAATAACAAATCTACACCGGTATAGTCAAAAGCTGTATTTATAGCAGCAGCTAAATCACCATCATTAATTAACTTAATTCTAGCACCAGATGCTCTAACTTCTTCAATTAAAGTTTTATGTCTTTCACGGTTTAATACTACAACCACAACATCTTCAATATTTTTATTTTTAGCCTTAGCTACAGCTTTAATATTAACTTCCACTGGAGCATTTATATCTATTAAGCCCACTGCTTCGGGACCAACAGCTATTTTATCCATGTACATATCTGGTGCGTGAAGTAGATTTCCCTTATCCGCAATTGCTAGAACAGCTAATGAGTTCCAGCCACCAGCAGCGACGATATTAGTCCCTTCAAGTGGATCAACCGCTACATCAACTAATGGTCCTACACCAGTACCAAGTTCTTCACCAATATATAACATTGGTGCTTCATCCATCTCGCCTTCTCCGATAACAACAGTACCTTGCATTGGTACTGTATCAAAAACAGCTCTCATTGCTGAAGTAGCTGCACCGTCTGCTTCATCTTTTAAACCTCTACCCATCCATCGAGCTGAAGCAAGTGCTGCAGCTTCTGTGACACGTACAAGTTCCATTGATAAACTTCTCTCCATTTTTTCCCCTCCCAAATAACACCAAAACGTTCTCTTGTTATTACTATAAGTTCTGTAATTGCTCTATCTCTTCAGAAGTTAAATCTTCGCGCCAAATTTTCGCTCCTAACCCAACGAGCTTGTTTTCCAAATCTTCATATCCTCGGTCAATATGATCCACACCTGTAATTTCAGTTACACCTTCAGCAATTATTCCCGCTGCCACTAATGCTGCTCCAGCTCTAAGATCAGTTGCCCTAACTTTAGCAGCTTGCAGCTTTGTAGGACCTTCAATAATTGCCGTTGACCCTTCAACTTTTATCTTAGCATTCATTCTTCGAAGTTCATCGATATGTTTAAATCTAGCACCGTAGATTGTATCAGTAACAACACCTGTACCTGAAGCTTTGTTTAAAAGTGTAGTGAATGGTTGTTGGAGGTCAGTTGGAAACCCTGGGTATACTAGAGTTTTAATATCTACCATCTTTAGTTTATTGATATTACTGTTTACAGTTATACTGTCATCATTAATGTCAATTTTGATTCCCATTTCTCTCAGTTTGGCAATTACTGATTCTAAATGTAACGGAATAACGTTATCTACTGTAACTTCACCGCCACTAGCAGCACCAATAATCAAATATGTTCCCGCCTCAATCCGATCAGGAATTATTGTATGATTGCAGCCGTTAAGCTTATCAACACCATCTATTCTAATTACGTCTGTACCTGCACCTTTAATTTTAGCTCCCATATTCGTTAAAAGAGTAGCTACATCAATAATTTCAGGTTCTTTCGCAGCATTTTCGATAATAGTTCTTCCTTTTGCTCGGACAGCTGCTAACATAATATTTATTGTTGCACCAACACTAACAACATCTAAATAAATCTTAGCACCAATGAGTTCGTCAGCACGCAAGTAAATAGCCCCGTGTTCATTTGTAACTTTTGCCCCTAGTGCTTCAAAACCTTTTATATGTTGGTCTATCGGTCTCGGACCTAGGTGGCAGCCACCTGGAAGTCCAATTACCGCTTTTTTAAATTTACCTAACATTGCTCCCATTAAATAATATGAAGCTCTTAACATTTTTACCTTTCCATTTGGAAGAGGCATTGAAACCATATTTTTGGGATCTACAATAAATTTTTCTCCATCAATACAGACTTCTCCTCCTATTTCCTGTAAAAGGGTTTTTAACAAATGTACATCAGAAATATTTGGAATTCCGTCTATAGCTACTACATCATCAGCTAGAATTGTAGCAGGTATTAATGCAACAGCACTATTTTTTGCCCCACTTATTCTAACAGTACCGTTTAAAGGATGTCCACCCTCTATTTTTAACTTCTTCATGCATATCTCCCTTTCTGTTAAACCAAACACTACAAAGAAAATTGAGGTTTAGATTGTTTGGTACAGAACTTCGCCAAGTAGAATTTATAACTTTTTGCTAAATATTAGTTTACACGAAAATCGAATAGTTATGTAAAAAATTTCCTAGTATATTATTCCATACTTTTGTTTTGCCAATCGGAGATAAATTTTTCGATACCTTGATCAGTTAATGGATGGTTAAAAAGTTGCATTAATACTTTATAAGGTATTGTTGAAATATGGGCACCTCTAAGTGCAGATTCAGTTACGTGAAGCGGGTTTCTTATTGATGCTGCAATTATTTCTGTTTGAATGTTATGAATAAGAAAAATAGTAGATATTTGTTCTATCAACTCTAGTCCATTTTGACCGATATCATCAAGTCTACCTAAGAATGGTGAGACATATGTTGCCCCTGCCCTAGCAGCTATAAGAGCTTGGTTAGCGTTAAAAATAAGTGTTACATTTGTTTTAATCCCTAGTTTTGATAGTTTTGAAACCGCTTGTATTCCATCCTTAGTCATCGGTACTTTAATAGTAATGTTCGGTGATATTTCAGCTAGTTTCCTACCTTCATCTACCATCTCATCGGCATCTAATGATAAAACTTCTGCACTAATTGAGCCTTCAACAATTTGCGATATTTCTTTTAGTCTTTCTTCAAAGGAAACTTTCTCCTTTGCAACTAGACTTGGGTTTGTTGTAACACCCGAAATAAAACCTAAACTATATGCTTGTTTAATTTCCTCAAGGTTAGCCGTATCAATAAAAAACTTCAAAGAAAACCACTTCCAATCCTATTAGAATTATATATGTTTTACCAACAATACTTCTTCTTTATACCATTCCTATTATATATTATTTTACTTGGAATTAGACAAAACTAGTCAGCTAAAAAACCTGCTTCCAATAAATATTTGGAAACAGGCCATAATTTAGTCAAAATCATTTATGCTTTATTATTAGATCCGAACTCACGAATTTTTCCAACAACAGTAGCTTGAACTGCATCACGACCTGGAGTCAGGAATTTACGAGGATCATACATCTTACTGTCATTTGCAAGCGTTTCACGAACGACTTTTGTAAATACAATTTGATTTTCTGTATTTACATTAATCTTCGAGGTACCACATGAAATTGCTCTTTGAATTTGTTCTAGCGGGATTCCAGTTCCTCCATGAAGAACTAAAGGCATATTAGTTAGCTCACCAATTTGCTTCATCTCATCAAAACCTAGCTTAGGTTCACCTTTGTATGGACCATGAACTGATCCAAGTGCTGGAGCTAAACAATCAATACCAGTACGTTCCACTAGTTCCTTACATTCATCTGGATTTGCATACATAATACTTCCAGACACGTCATCTTCTTGACCACCAACAGTCCCCAATTCTGCTTCAACCGAAACATCTTTTGAGTGAGCATAGTCTACTACTTTTTTAGTCGTTTCAACATTTTGATCAAACGGGTCATGTGAAGCATCAATCATAACAGAAGTAAAGCCTGCGTCTATAGCTTCTATACATTTGTCATAGCTGGATCCGTGATCTAAATGAATAGCAACTGGAACAGTGATTTTATAATCTTCTAGTAGTCCTTCAACCATTTTAACAACAGTTTTGAAACCACCCATATAGCGTGCAGCACCTTCAGAGACACCAAGTATTACCGGTGATTTCTCAGCTTCAGCAGCTTTAAGTATTGCTTGTGTCCACTCTAGATTATTAATGTTAAATTGACCAACAGCATATCCACCTGCTTTAGCAGTATTAAGCATATCTGTCATATTTACTAAAGGCATTTACTACTCCTCCTTATTTGAAACAAATAATATTCGAAGACTCCTCGCTATTGTTAGCAAATAAAAAAACAATTATGTATTTTCACTGAGCTCCGTAAGTAGAATAGCAAAATATGGCATTTCTTACAAGATATGCCATACTAAAATTTTATATAATTTGGGTATTCTTATTAAATCCTAAGTATTCATTAACAGCTGTTCTAATTTCATCGATATCAAATGGTTTAGAGAAATATGTTAACGCACCTAAATTTTTGGCTTCCTGAATCATATCTAGTTCACCATATGCGGTCATAATTATAACTTTAACTTTTGTATCAATTTGTCTAACTCTTCTTAGTATTTCAATTCCATCCATTCCAGGAATTTTCATGTCTAAAAGAATTAAGTCAGGCGATTCAGATTGAACTATATCTATGGCCTGTAACCCATTAGCCGCATGAAAGGTTTTATAACCTTCTTTCTTGAAAATTTCTGTAAGTAATATTCTAATACCAAACTGATCATCTACAATAAGAATTTTGCCTTGAGTCATCCTTTTTTACACTCCCCTAGTAGCTTTAAAGTTTAATTATTTTCATATTCTCGAATTAATTATTGATTTTTACAAACTATCATAACAAATATAAATTCGCTAAATTGAAAGAAAATCCTCTTTTTTTTTAAAAAAATAAAATAAAACTCCCTTCCTAACTTTTGTAGGAAGGGAATTTATTATTGATTATCTAGTGATGCTTTTACAAAATTATAAAATAACGGTTGAGGTCTATTCGGTCTTGATATAAATTCTGGATGGAATTGAGAAGCTACAAACCAAGGATGATCTTTTAGCTCGATAATTTCAACTAAACGTCCATCTGGACTTAATCCTGAGAAAATAAAACCATTCTCTTCCATCTGTTCACGGTATTCGTTATTGAATTCAAAGCGATGACGGTGACGTTCGTAAACAACATCATCATTATATGCTTCATAAGCTTTAGTACCTTCCACAAGCTTACAAGGATATAGGCCAAGTCTTAATGTACCACCTAAGTCCTCAATATCTTTCTGTTCAGGTAATAGATCAATAATAGGGTATTGTGTATTAGGATTAATTTCTGAAGAATTAGCATCGCTTAGGTTTAAAACGTTACGAGCGAATTCAATTGATGCTAATTGCATTCCTAAACAAATTCCTAAAAATGGAACTTTGTTTTCTCGAGCAAACTTAGTAGCTCTAATTTTACCTTCGATTCCTCTATCTCCAAAACCACCTGGAACAAGAATTCCATCTACATCTTCAAGTAATTCATTTACATTTTCATCAGTAACATGCTCAGCATTTATCCATTTAACGCTAATTTCAGAATCGAAAGCATATCCAGAGTGACGTAATGCTTCTACAACTGAAATATATGCATCTTGTAATTCTACGTACTTTCCAACAAGACCTATCTTAACAGATCTCGAAAGATTCTTAACCTTATTTACTAATTCTGTCCACTCAGTCATATCAGCTTCGTTACAATCAAGCTTTAAATGTTCACATACGATTTTGTCAAAATTTTGTTTTTGTAATGCTAAAGGTACTTCATAAAGTACTTCAGCGTCTCTACACTCAATAACAGCTTTATTATCAATATCACAGAATAATGCAATCTTATCCTTTGTATCTTGAGAGATTGGCATTTCAGTTCTAACAACTATTACATTTGGTTGTATTCCAAGCCCTCTTAATTCTTTAACACTATGTTGAGTTGGCTTTGTCTTCATTTCACCTGCTGCTTTAATATAAGGCATTAAAGTACAGTGAACATACATAACATTATCTCTACCTATATCACTCTTCATTTGGCGAATAGCTTCGAGGAAAGGTAATGATTCAATATCCCCTACTGTTCCACCGATTTCAGTAATTACGATGTCTGCACCTGATTCTTTACCAGAGCGAATAATTCTTTCCTTAATCTCGTTGGTAATATGTGGAATAACTTGAACAGTACCGCCTAAATAGTCCCCACGACGTTCTTTCTTAAGAACAGTCATATAAACTTTACCCGCAGTAACATTGCTGAATTTACCTAAGTTAATATCAATAAATCTTTCATAATGACCTAAGTCTAAGTCTGTCTCTGCACCATCATCAGTTACGAAAACTTCTCCGTGTTGATAAGGGCTCATTGTTCCTGGGTCCACATTTATATATGGATCAAACTTTTGAATTGTTACTTTTAGTCCTCTATTTTTTAATAGTCGTCCTAAAGATGCCGCTGTAATTCCTTTTCCTAAAGATGAAACAACTCCACCTGTTACAAAAATGTACTTTGTCACGTAAAATTCCCCCTAGATCGTAGTCCATAAATATATCTTTTCTTAAATTTTTTAAATAAAACATTTTAGAGGCAATTTTAAATAATTATGGCTAGCATCAAAGGGTGCTAGCCATGGCTTTTATTTGTAAAAAATAAAAAATGCCCCCATTATATGGAGGCATTAACTAATTTGTTTTAGTAAATATTTATAGAGCCCAAAAATGATTTTAACGGCAATTTAATGACTTGTCAAGATTTGATTATTCTTCTTCCTCAGGATCATCAAGTAGGTCTTCATCTTCTTCGACTTCCAACTCATCATCGATTTCTAATGGTAGCTCATCAACGATTAGTTCCTCATCTAAATCATCTACTTCATCGACTTCATCTAGATCAGGATCTATTACATCTTCAATAAATTCTTCTTCATCATCAATGTCTTCGATTTCATCTACGTCATCGAAAGCATCTTCGTCATCTTCTAAAATAAATTCATTTTCTGCAATTTCGTCAATATCTTCGAAATCATCAATAACGACTTTTTTGCCTTTTTTCTTCTTTACTTTAGGAGCAACAATTATTTCATCTTCTGATTGCTCAAACGGGTACCATAATCTAAGTCCCCATTGGTTTTCACCTACGCATAGGAAACGGCCATCAACATTTAAATCTGTATAAAACTGAGAAATTCTTGATCTTAAATCATCTGTTGTTACACCGTTCAAGCGTGCTATTTCATCTAGTATGTCTTTAAATTGGCTAGCTTGCTTTTTTGCAGTTAATATTTCGTAAGCTAATTCTATAAGAGCCATTTCTCTTATTTCATCTTTTGATAATAATCCTAAGTTCAAAAGTGGCACTTCCTTTCAATCTCCGTATTTACGGAATTAAAAATACAAAAATCCATATCATACATTATAATCAAAAAATACCAAAATATGCTAGTAGATTATTATGATAATTACAAATTTCAAAAAATTTATGTTATAAATATTTATTTTAAGTGTTGATTTGCGCTTTCTCTTTAAAAATTAAAGTAAAATATTATTATTATTACACTCGAAGAAACTGCTCGCTTTCTGCGGGCACGGCCTCAACTAATTTTTGCAAGTAAACTTGCAAAAATGGATTTTCGGCTCGTGCTGTTCCCGCTGGGGAAATGTATACATTTCCAGCAGTTTCTAACTTCGTGTTATAAATTAATCTTTTCAGGTCACTTGAAAAACCAATTTTATTAATTGATGTTCAAGAATCTGAGGGTATAAGTTCCCCTGAGGGTATGGCTGCTAAGCAATACCCCACAACGAGTTTGTGAGGGCACTGAAAAATTAGATATTTTTAGAGTTGTGATTATTAAAATGCAAAATCCACGTAATTTAAATGTATATATTTGAGCGAAGGACGCTTGACTCCAGCCGCGGAAAGCAAGCGTCCAAAAGCTGTAATAATAGTATTTTCATACTTTTAATAAAGAGGGTATCAAAAGTCTCATCAAGACTTGAACACCCTCTACAAATCTAATTAAATTAATAATCTTTGATGTTAGACTTCAATCATTACTGCATCACCTTGACCGCCACCACTACAAATTGCAGCAATCCCTACTCCACCACCACGTCGCTGCAATTCATATATCATAGTCAGTATAATTCTTGCCCCACTAGCCCCTATCGGATGCCCCAAAGCAACGGCGCCACCATTAACGTTGATTTTTTCGTGTGGAATCCCTGAAATCTTCGCACTTGCTAAAGCAACAGCGGAAAATGCCTCATTTATCTCAAAAATATCTATATCATCAACTGTCTTATTAGTTTTCTTTAATAGTTCATTAATTACGATCCCTGGTGTCTTGGGAAAATCTTTAGCCTCAACTGATACTGCTGCATGTGCTACAACTGTTGCTAATGGCTTCTGTCCCAATTCTACTGCCTTATCTTCACTCATTAAAACTATTGCAACTGCACCATCATTTATTCCAGGTGCATTTCCAGCGGTTATAGTACCATCTTTTGAAAAAGCTGCTTTCAAATTTGATAATTTGCTTAGGTTGGTATCAGCTCTTGGACTTTCATCACTTACAATTAACAGTGGATCACCTTTTTTCTGTTTAACAGGAACTGGAAAAATCTCGGAACTAAAGAAACCTTCTTCTTGTGATTTAAGCGCTAAATCATGGCTTCTCAATGCCCATCTATCTTGTTCTTCTCTTGAGATATTTAAATCATTGGCTGTTAAATCACCATACTCTCCCATGTGCACTCCCGTAAATGAGCATGTTAAGCCATCTGATATTAGAGCATCGTCTAATGTGGTGTGTCCCATTCTTGCGCCAAATCTTGCCTTAGGCATGTAATATGGAGCGTTACTCATACTTTCCATTCCACCGGCAATAATTACTTCATCTTCGCCAAGTTGAATTTGCTGATGCGCTGTTATTACGCTCAACATTCCTGAAGCACATACTTTATTTAGTGTTTTAGTTTTAACTTTCCAAGGTAGTTCTGCAAATCGCATCGCTTGTCTTGATGGTAATTGCCCTTGTCCTCCTTGAAGTACATTTCCAATGATAACCTCATCAACAATATCTGCTTCAATGTTAGCCCTATTTAAAGCTTCTTTTATTGCCATACCTCCGAGCTGCGAAGCTGTAAATGAGCTTAACCCTCCTCCAAATTTACCAAAAGGTGTTCTTGCTCCGCTAACGATTACAGTCTTTTTCAAAATCGGTTCCCCCTCAAAATTATGTTAAAGGACAAGCTAAATTTATTCCTTTAACATCGTATGTACGATGCTTATGCTCTATGATAAAAATTTTGATTGGGAGCTTACTTATCACTCTTGTAACAAGATTCTAGGATTAATTCTGCTATGTCATAAACTTCAATTGAGTCTTCTTTATTAATCGATTTTGTTCCATCTTCAAGCATCGTTAGGCAATATGGACATGCAGTTGCAATTGCAGATACACTTTCCTTTAAAAGTTGCTCAACCCTTTCAACATTAATCCGTTTGCCTTCTTTTTCCTCGATCCACATCATGCCGCCACCTGCACCACAACACATAGAATCACACATATTCCTACTTGCTTCGAAAAGTCTTACGCCCGGGATTTCACGTAATATATATCGCGGCTCGTCAAAAGTGTTATTATACCGACCTAAATAACAAGAATCATGAAATGCTACATTGTGATGAATTACATTATCTAAAACTATTTTTCCTTCGGCGATTAATTCTTTTAGAAACGTTGTATGATGTGAAACTTCTATATCTAAACCAAAATCTTTATATTCGTTAAGAAAAATATTAAACGCATGCGGGTCAAAAGTTATGATTTTCTTAACAGAGTACTTTTTAAATATTTCTATATTTTTTTGAGCAAGTTCTTGGAATAAAAATTCATTTCCGAGTCTTCTAGCAGTATCACCTGAACTTAATTCCTCATTTCCTAAAATTGCAAAATCAACTTGTGCTATATTAAATAACTTTATAATTGATTTAGTAATTTTCATGCTTCGTTCATCATACGAACCCATACTTCCGACCCAGAGTAAGTATTCAAAACTTTTGCCTTCTTTTCTCAAGTCTCTTGCAGTTTTTAATTCGATATCATTAACATCATTAAGATCATTTACCCAATTAAGCTTTTCTTTTCTTGAGACTCCCCAAGGATTATATTGTCTTTCAATATTAGTAAGAGTTCTTTGGGCTTCATGTGGCAGATTTCCTTCCGTCATTACAAGATACCTTCTTAAATCGATTATTTTATCAATATGCTCATTTAATACTGGGCATTGATCCTCACAACTTTTGCAAGTTGTACATTGCCAAATCTCATCTTCTGAAATTACATCGCCAGCTAGCTCTTGATTTAGTATTTCATTATATAAATCATCATCATTGCTTGAGGTTGCAAGTTGATTGCCCTTCGTATTATTTAATAAATAACTTGGCACCCATGGTTTTTTGGACGTTAATGCTGCCCCTTTATTATTAAGGTGATCACGAAGTTTTATAATTACATCCATTGGAGAAAGTTTCTTACCGGTTGCTGCCGCAGGGCACATACTAGTACACCTTCCACATTCAACACAAGCGTATAAATCCAACAATTGCTTTTGGTTATACTCTTCAATTTTTCCAACACCAAAAGTATCAATGTCATCTTGTTCAAAGTCTATTTTTTCTAAAGTGTTAGCACGTTTTCTTGTTAGCAACACATTTAAAGGTGCTGCAACTAAATGTGCATGCTTGCCTTGTGGTATGTATACAAGAAAAGTTAAAAGTGCCAAAGTATGTATCCACCAAAATATATAAAAGAAAATCATTGAACGCTTTGGTGATAAAAACGAAAAAAATTCCGAAATTGCTTCTGTTATCGGTTCATTATTAGTCATTTGTTTACTATGCCATACTGCATCAAAGGCATTACCGAAAATAACACTAATCATCAATGTAGATATTAGTATTAAGACGACTGCTGCTTTTAAATTTCTTTTAAGTCTAGGAACCTTTTCAATATATCTTCTATAATAAGCCCAACCAACTCCAAATAAAATTAAGAGCGCAACAACCTCTTGAATAGTTGAAAATGGACCATAATAACTCCCTAATGGTAAATGTCCACCAGGGGACAATCCCTTCCAAATAAAATCTATTGCTCCAAATTGTATTATTATAAATCCATAAAACAGTAAAAAATGTAATACTCCACTTTTACTATCTTTAAAAAGCTTTTCCTGTCCAAATACATATATAAAAAGATTTTTTAATTTTGTTATCGTACTACTTTCAGATGTTATCGGGACTCCAACTTGTATGTACTTGTACCTTGTCAATATGAGATACGAAAATAAAAATATTGCATAAGCAGTTAGTATAGTAAAAATAACGTTATTTATGAGTAGATAAAAACTCATAGTAAACAACTCCCCCTCTATTCTCTATCTAAATACTATTCAGTCTTAATAAAAAATAAATCAATATTTTCCTAAAAAAAATACTTATGTCTAAAACAATTGTTTCTTGGGAAAATAATATTAAGTCAAAGGGGGACTATTAATGTTCTATGTGTTAGGAATAATATTTCTTCTACTCTTATGGGTCAGTATTGATTTAAAAATAGGTAGATTTCTTTTTTTAAGAAAGTCTAAGAGATTATTGTATCCGGAACGTTTTAGTTCATTTGAACTGATAACTGAAGGACATGATCTTTTTAAAAAATTTTTTGATGATATAAGAAATGCTAAGGACCATATTCACATTCTTATTTTTATAATTAGAGATGATAATATCAGTGCTGAGTTTCTAAACTTAATTTGTTTAAAATCTAGACAAGGCGTAAAAGTTAGAATCCTTTTAGATAAAGTTGGTGGAAGAGATTTTACCAAAGACCAAATACAAATGTTAAATGATAATGGGGTTGAATTCGATTATAGTAATAAGCCCAAATGGCCACTTTTTTTCTATTCGTATAACAAACGAAATCACCGTAAAATTTTTGTAATTGATGGTGAAATAGGTTATATAGGTGGTTTTAATGTTGGTGATGAATATTTAGGTCTTGATGAGAAGCTTGGATTCTGGAGGGACTATCATTTAAGAATGATTGGTGAAGGAGTACAAGATTTACAGAAACAGTTTTTTGTTGATTGGGAAATGAATACTAAAACTAAAATTAATGATAACTATTTGTATTATCCAAAGTTAAAAAAGCTTGAAAGCAAACATAGACTCGTTCCAACAGAAGGGGCCTACTTATTACATACCGTGATCGAGTTAGTTAATAAAGCCGAGAAGGAGCTTTATATAGCAACACCTTACTATGTACCTGGAAGAAAAGTTAACAGAGCGATTATTTCAGCTTTAAAAAGAGGGGTAAAAGTTGTCTTGTTAACACCTCTAAGACAAGACCATAAATATGTGCATGAAGCTGCCTATATTTACTATCGAAGATTAATGAAACATGGATGCGAAATTTACTTTTACAAAAAAGGGTTTATCCATGCCAAGGTTCTTGTATTAGATGATAACGTCTGTGACGTAGGTACTGCTAATTTTGATTTACGTAGTCTTTATTCAAATAATGAAATAAATTGTATTATTGAGGATACTGAATTTTCCAAAGTCATTCGCCAAGCAATTGAAGTTGATTTAGAAGAAAGTATGAAAGTTAAAAAAGAGCATATAAAACCTAAAAACTTTATTGAATTCGCAAAGGAAGTAATCGGTTATGTACTTGCACCTTTCTTATAGAGGTATCATATGAGAATTAGAATTGGATACGTTTCTACAGCGCTGAATTTATGGAACTCTACTCCTGCAAAAAGCCTTACTTTTACTAGATGGAAAGATATGGATAAAAATGTTAGATTCGAGAAGTTACGAGAAACAACTCTAACAAATATTAGAAATACGTATCGAATTCTATCCTTTAACATAGCACACGAAATTTTTGTTTATCGTTTCTCTTCATCAATTGTACCGTTAGCCACACACCCTGAGGTTAACTTTGATTATTTAAGTGAGTTTAAAGACGAGTGGACCGAACTCGGAAGGCTTGTTAAAGTTTTTAATTTAAGATCTAGCTTTCATCCTAATCAATTTACACTATTCACTAGTGATAAGAAACATATTACCGAAAATGCTGTTCGTGATTTAGAGTATCATTTTAATTTATTAGAGGCCATGGAAATTAGTAATGGAACAATTAACATCCATGTTGGTGGTGCATACGGAGATAAAACTTCTGCATTAGAAAGATTCAGCAGTAATATTGAGCTAATACCTAATGATATTAGAAATATATTAACTTTTGAGAATGACGATAAAACTTATACAGCCTTAGAAACGCTTGATGTATGTAAAAAATATAATTTTAAGTTTGCCTTTGATTATCACCATCATATCGCTAATCCGTGTCTAATCAGCCTTGAAGAAATTATCAAGTCACAGGCTGATACATGGAATAAATTCGGTTTACCTCCGAAAATACATATTTCATCACCTAAGTCAGATAAAGATTATAGAGCTCATTCTGATTTGGTTGATTTAGGGTTTATTATGCCTCTAATTGACGCTGTGAAAAAGATCGGGATAGATATTGATTTCATGGTAGAAGCCAAACTTAAGGATATAGCAGCCTTAAAGTTAATCGATGATTTAAGTAAAGTCAGAGGAATTAAGCGAACCGGTGGAGCAACTTTAGAAATAAAATAGTCTATAAAAAGAAAAAATCTGTGGTTCAATTAAGATCCACAGAAAAAGGTTTAGGTTTAAGGTTTGTAAGATAAATATAAATCATAATTGTGCAGAAATTTTGCACATATTAAATTATTTAAAAACTTCTTTTAAAAAGGGTATTAGCCACTCATAAACTTTATAACCTAAGAGTACACCTGCAACTCCAGCTAGTCCTGCTAAGTTAGGTGGAGCAGGTAATGGTAATTTAATTAGAGAAAATAAAAAACCGACAATCGTTCCGGCTAACAACGCTAGTATAGTCTGTACCATATTTTCCTCCTACATAAATGCTACTATGTAATAGTGTATCCGTTCAGCCTTGTCTAATGTACCTTAATATCAAATTTAATTATTGTTTCATATTTTCCTATAAAATCATCGTTCAGTTCAAGGCTATAATTCATTCTAAATTCATTTCCATTATTAAATTCAACTGTGCAATTACTTGTTGTGTATTTAAAAACAGCATATTCAGTTATGTATTCGCTAGTTGTCTTTTCTCCATCTATAAATATATGGTTCATTTTAAATGATCCACTTCTTTTTAGAGTAAATGAATTCTTTTCTATATTTGCTTTGAAATTAACTTCGATTTTGTTTCCTTTGTACTCTTCAACAAAAAATAAGAAATAAGAACCATTTTTGTAATATACACTGCCAAATGTATCTACTACGAAAGTCTGTCGTTCATTATTAACGTTTATTATATTGTTTATAGTTTTTATTGGTACATTCTGATATTTAAAATCCATTGATTTTTATCCTCCAAAAATAAACTTGGCAAAGCCAAGTTTTTTAAGATAGAAAAGTTACTATACATGAAGTTGGAAACTGCTCGAAATGCATGCATTTCGCCAGCGGGAACAGCACGAGCCGAAAATCCATTTTTGCAAGTTTACTTGCAAAAATAGCCTGAGGCCGTGCCCGCGGAAAGCGAGCAGTTTCTATGATTTTAATAATTTAAAAAGCTAAACCATTAAGGTCTAGCTTCTTTATTTTATATTATTTTACCCAACCTAATAACATTTCACGAACAAATTTGCTTGCCGCAATTTGTGTTTGTTCTGAAGAATCGTAAATTGGAGCAACTTCTACTAAGTCACACCCAACAACATTAACATCTGAATTAGCAATTGCCATGATTGAGTCTAATAATTCTTTAGATGTTATTCCACCCGCTTCTGCAGTGCCAGTTCCTGGTGCATGTGCAGGGTCAAGAACATCGATATCAATTGTTACGTACACAGGACGACCTTTTAGAGTCGGAAGCACTTCTAATAGTGGCTTTAGTACTTCAAATTTTGCTAAAAACATTCCCGCTTCTTTTGCATAGTCGAATTCTTCCTTCATTCCTGAACGAATACCAAATGAGTAAACATTTTCAGGACCGAGTAGGTTACATGCCTTACGAATAGGAGTTGAATGTGATAACGGCTCGCCTTCATATTGCTCTCGTAAATCAGCATGAGCATCCATATGGATTACAGCTAGGTTAGGGTGTTTTTTTGCCATAGCCTTAATTACTGGCCAAGCACATAAATGCTCTCCACCAAGACCTAAAGGAAATTTACCATCTTCAATTATCTTAGTTACAAACTGTTCTATTTCATCTAAACTTCTTTGGGGATTTCCAAAAGGTAATGGTATGTCACCCGCATCAAAGTATTTTACATCCTCAAGTTCTTTATCAAAGTATGGGCTATATTCTTCTAATCCTAAAGAAACTTCACGTATACGAGCTGGACCGAATCTAGATCCTGGTCTAAAGCTGACCGTCCAATCCATAGGCATACCGTAAATTACAGCTTGGCTTTCTTCATAATTAGGATGACTTTTTATAAATACATTCCCTGAATACGCTTCATCAAAACGCATGCTATGCACCACCTTATTTAATTAAGTCTTGTACGAATTTTGGTAATACGAAAGCAGCTTTATGAAGCTCTTTAGTGTAATACTTAGTTTCAATTTCATGGAAACGTTCTTCTGCTACTTCTAATGGATCGTGTTTTTTAGATCCTAATGTGAAAGTCCACATACCACTTGGATATGTTGGAATGTTAGCTATGTATAGCTTTACGATTGGGAAAATTTCTTTCACATCACTTTGAACATTAGTAATTAATTCTGGAGTAAACCAAGGATTATCAGTTTGTGCTACAAAGATACCATCTTCTTTAAGTGCTTTTGAAATCCCTGCATAGAAACCTTTTGTGAATAAGTTAACAGCTGGTCCAACTGGTTCTGTAGAGTCTACCATAATTACGTCATAAACGTTTTCACTCTGAGCAATATGCATGAAACCATCGTCAACTTTTACATCTACACGTGGGTTTTCTAATTCTCCTGCGATTTCAGGTAAATATATCTTTGAATACTCGATAACTTTTCCATCAATTTCTACTAATGTAGCTTTTTTAACAGAAGGGTGCTTCAATACTTCACGAATTACTCCTCCATCTCCCCCACCAACTACTAGTACATTCTCAGGGTTCGGATGCGTAAATAAAGGAATGTGAGCAACCATCTCATGATATACAAACTCATCTTTTTGAGTAGTCATAACCATTCCATCAAGTATTAACATGTTTCCGAATTCTTCAGTTTCAACCATATCTAATTTTTGAAATTCTGTTTGTTCCGTATGTAAAGTTTTGTTTATCTTTGCTGTTATTCCAAAGCTCTTTGTTTGTTTTTCAGTAAACCATAATTCCATAATGTTACTTCCCTTCATTTAAAAAGTATATATATTTAGATTGTCCTAATTTTCGACAATTACAAACACAAATTCAAGTATATAAAAAACTAGCAAAAATGCAATAAAAATATTTAATTACTAAAGCTAGTGTTTAAGAATCTTGATAAAAATCCATACTAATTAATAAAATTCAAACTAATTAGGTGGGGAAAATGCGTTATCGAAACTTAAATAAGAAGACAACTAAATACTTACGCTATACTTTTGTAATAAACAGTTTAATAGCTATTATAGTTATGTTCTCATTAATTTCTATATATGCAATCGTTAAATTCCAAGGCCCACCAGAAACTACGGTAACTCAATCCACTGTCTATTATTCGAGCGATGGAGCTAAAATTGGTGAAAGTCACTTTGGTCAGAAACGTTATTGGGTTCCATTCGAGCAAATCTCACCTTGGGTTATTCAAGCTACGGTAGCTATAGAGGATAAGAGGTTTTATCAACATAATGGATTTGATTTAAAAAGAATTGGAGCAGCAATCTTAATTGACTTAAAGTCTATGGCTAAAGTTCAAGGAGCAAGTACAATAACTCAACAATACGCTCGTAATCTCTATTTGACTCATGAAAAGTCATGGCTTAGGAAAGCTGCTGAGGCTTATTATACCCTTAGATTAGAAGCAAACTATGAAAAAAAGCGGATTATCGAAGGATATTTAAATACGATCTACTTTGGTCATGGAGCCTACGGAATAGAAGCTGCTGCACAGTATTATTTTGGTAAAAGCGCAAGAGATTTATCTCTTAGTGAAGCGACTTTACTAGTTGGCATACCTAAAGGGCCTTCAGTTTTTTCACCGCTTATTAATTTTGACAAGTCTAAGGAACGTCAATATCTTGTTTTAAAGACGATGAAAAGCCAAGGATATATATCAAAAGCTGAGGTTGAAAACGCTAAAAATAAACCTTTCACTTTTGTAAAAAAGAAGCAGCGTGATAATTACTTCGCACCTTACTTTATCGATGAAGTAAAAAAACAATTATCAAATAAATTGAAACTCAATAGCGAACAAATTGAAAAGGGCGGCTTAAGAGTATATACGACTCTTAATACAGAAGCACAGAGTATTGTAGAAAAGACCGTAAAACAGGAAGTTGCTGTTGACTCAGAAGTTCAGTTAGCTGTTGTATCAATAGACCCTTCCACAGGCAACGTTCGGGCTTTGATGGGTGGTAAAGACTATAAGGTTTCACCATTCAATAGAGCGACTCAAGCTATAAGACAGCCTGGTTCGACTATGAAACCGTTATTATATTATGCTGCCCTAGAGAATGGATTTACCCCTTCCACAACAATGAAAAGTGAATATACATCTTTTCTAGTAGATGAAAAGGGCAAATCCTATAAGCCAAGTAATTATAATAACTACTATGCAGATGATTTTATTACAATGGCACAGGCAATTGCTGTTTCAGATAATGTTTATGCTGTTAAGACTCATTTGTTTTTAGGTGAAGATACATTAATTAACACTGCAAAAAAATTAGGCATTGATTCACCATTACAAAAGGTTCCAAGTTTAGCCCTTGGTACATCACCTGTTAGAGTAATAGATATGGTAAATGCTTACGGCATAATAGCAAATGGTGGTAAGGAAATCGAGCCCAATTTCATCGAGCGTGTTGAAGATAATAAAGGGAACGTAATTTATAATCATGACAATGCTAATAGAAAGCAACTTTTAAAAACATCCGAAGCATTTGTTACAACACATTTAATGACCGGAATGTTTGATTCGAATTTAAATTCATATACTCCTGTAACTGGTGCTGGTATTGCAAAAATGTTGTCCCGTCCATATGCTGGAAAATCAGGTTCTACTAATACTGATAGTTGGATGATAGGTTATACCCCACAGTTAGTAACAGGTGTTTGGGTAGGATACGATAAAGGAAAATTGTTGGAGCTTGCTAGAGATAAAGTATTATCTCGGAACTTGTGGGCTAAAATTATGGAAGAAACTCATCGAGACAAGAAAATTACCGAATTTACTCCACCAAAAGATGTAGTTGGTGTTTACATTGATCCAATTAACGGTAAAGTAGCTACAAAAAATTGTAAACTTAAACGTTTAGTATACTTTAAGGCTGGTACTGAACCATCCGAACCGTGTGAAGTACACCCTGGTAGCGAACTCGAAAAACAAAAAAAAGAGAAAGAACCTCATAAAAAAGGAAGCTTTTTCGACAGTCTTAAAAAATTGATACGATAAACCATCTCAAATTCTGTTTGGGATGGTTTTTTTGGCTAATAGGAAAGGATAAACTTCTGAGTAGTTCATACTTTCCTAACGCATAAGTGCAACTACGGCTCTGCAGTCGCTTTAAAAGCTCGGCAATCGCCGAGTTTTCTTTATTATTCTTCGACAAATTAGTTGATAGATCTTGATTGGTAGGATTAGATTGCACCATTTTTATGGAAAACCGCACCGTCGTGTCGAAAAACTTCCAATCACAAAATAAAGCAGTTCCAAATTTCAACTTTGGAACTGCTTTTATTAAACGAAAATCCCTTGTAAACCGTACATTATTCCAGGTACAACTGTCCTGAATAGGTAGCCAATAGTATACGCATTCAAAGGAGTAATTACTAATATTAAAAAAATAATCATTCCATATGCCTCATATTTGTTCAATGTCCACTGAACCCTTCTAGGCACAAGATCAAAAATTATTCTATAACCATCTAATGGTGGGATCGGCAATAGATTAAACACAAACAAAATTACGTTTAATTGGATAAACACTTGAAAAAAATCTGTTAAAGTACTGCCATAATTGCTACCGTCTGAAATACCAAGTTTGACTAGTTGAATAAGTATAAACATTCCTATAGTAGCGAGTATTAAGTTACTCGCAGGTCCAGCCAAAGATACTAAAATTCCAGCAGTTCTTGGATTTTTGAAATTTCTAGGGTTTACTGGTACAGGCCTCGCCCAACCAAATCCTAAAAGAAAAATTGCTATAGCTCCGATTGGATCGATATGACTTCTCGGAGAAAGCGTTAATCTGCCTTCTCTTGCGGCGGTATTATCCCCGAATTTGTATGCTGTATATGCATGGGCGAACTCATGAACAGAAAAAGCAATAACTAACGAAATAATAATAAATGGTAAATCTCTTAATGAATCTATAAAAGTATTTTCCAAAAATTTTGTCCTCCAAATTTATTTATATTATAATTTAATTATGATAGTGTTTGCTAAGTACATAATAACATTATTTAAGCAGAAACTAGTCATATTATCAATTATATGGGGGTCAACTAAATGCCATACGTAACAGTTAAAATGTTAGAAGGACGTACTGACGAGCAAAAGAAAAATCTTGTTGAAAAAGTAACTGCAGTTGTAAGTGAAACAACTGGTGCACCAGTAGAAAAGGTTGTTGTATTTATTGAAGATATGCCGAAAAGCCACTATGCAGTAGCAGGTGTTCGCTTAAGCGATCAATAAAAAAATGATGATAAAACGAGGGGCTAGCAAGCCACCTCGTTTTTCTTTAGCTTTTCAATAAAGTCATATGCTATAGTAAACTCCTCATCAGTATAGTTCTGTTTACTTTTCAGGCTCTTTACTTTTTCTATTGCCTCTATCATACTTAAACTCTCAAAATATAGTAGAGTTGCAACTAATTCCAAAAATCTAGATGTTTGATTTTGTAAATTGTTGATTAAAGGTATGTGTTCTCTCAATTGTTCAAGGTGATTGGTTAAAACATCTTCACCTTTATTTGTTAGTCGATAAACATATTGCGTTGCTCCACTTTTTTTAGTTTTCTCTTCTTCAATTAATCCCATATTACAAAGTTCTTCAACCTTAACAGTCAACTCATCCGAATAAGGTCCATAAAAATGAAAGTTAAAACGCTCAATAAATGGTAGATTGAATTTCTTTGATATGTATATCATTTTCTGAAGTTTCTTCCTACCACTTATTTCTTTTGCTTTGTTTATAAACTCTAAAATATAAATGTATGATTCAAGCACGAAATACACCGCCTATATGCCTAATATTCTCTTGATTTCTTCTTTGTATTTTTTCTTTGAGCTAGTATCATTAATTAAGTCTAAAGGAAAATATAGCTTATGATCTGTACGTTTTTTCCCTGAAATAGCCTCAACTATAAATGACTCCCTTGATAATTCACGGATATCATTATTCCCCATTAACAAATAAATAGGTAATCTTTCCTCTTCTTCACCTGGACGATAGTAATCATATGGTAGATCCGAAGAAGAATCTGGTACTAAATAGTACTCAGGATCAATACCAGCTTTCTTAAAGAGGTTTGTTAATTCACTCCATTTATCTAGTTGTAATAAGGCATTAAATTCAATGTATTGAAACAACCTACGATTTAAAAACCTATCACATAAATCTTTTAAAATTTTATCTTCCTCATCTAGCCACTGCTGAAAATAATAAAAGGCAACACCTTCATCTAACCTAATATAATCTTCTAATGTTACTGATCCGTTAAAAATAGATTCAAAATGTGTTGGGTGGTACTTAAACTCATATCCATTCAAATATAGTTTTTTAGCTCTATGTAATATTTTTGATAGTATTACCTCTGCGCTTCTTGTTACTGGATGAAAATAAACTTGCCAATACATCTGGTAGCGACTCATTATATAGTCTTCTACAGCATGCATACCACTACTTTTAAAAACAACCATATCTTCACGAGGTCTCATTGTTCGGAGAATTCTTTCCATGTCAAAATTACCATAACTCACTCCCGTGTAATATGCATCTCGTAATAAATAATCCATCCTATCAGCGTCAATTTGACTTGAAATTAGACTTATAACTTGTTTGTTTTTATAAGTTTTGGCAATTACCTCAGAAACTTTAGTTGGGAAATCTGCACCTTCTTCTTTTAGGACATTATTAACTTCTGTTTCCCCTAAAATTATTTTTTGTGTAAAACTCTCATGATCTAAGTGAAATACTTTTTCAAAGGAATGCGAAAACGGACCATGACCAACATCGTGTAATAGTGCTGCACACAACGTCACTAACCTTTCACCTTCATCCCATTCGTCTCTGCCTTTAAAAACGTCATCTATTATTCTACGTATTATTTCATACACTCCGAGTGAGTGACTAAATCTACTATGTTCTGCTCCATGAAAAGTTAAATATGTTGTACCTAGCTGCTTTATTCTACGTAATCTTTGGAATTCTTTAGTTCCTATTAAATCCCAAATTAATTTATCCCTTACATGAATATATCTATGTACAGGGTCTTTAAAAACTTTTTCTTCGCTAAGTTTTTTTTCGGGATTCACAAAAAACCCCCCTTTCCAACATCTTAATTATCATTATAACTTTTAAATTTATCGTGTTAAACATTAAATATTAACATTTTTGAAAATTTGATGTAAAAAAAAGCTAGAGTTGCGGTCATATTATTCGCAATTCTAGCTTATTATTTAAATTTAAATTAAATATTTGAAATTTGTTTAGTACCTATTTTTTTCTCAATTTTTTTAATCAACTCGTCCTCTGTCATACCTGTTAACGGCTTATCATTTACAAAGGCAAATACTTTTTTACGGCCAGGGCCACAATAAGATTGACATCCTATTTGTATCGTTGCCTCAGGATCTATTTTTTTCAATCTAGGTACTAGTGTTTTTATATTAGTAGCAAGACATTCATCGCATATTCGAAACTCATTTGCCATTAAACTGCATTCCTTTCATTTTAAAAAAACTTAATCACTAATGCGTATTTTACATCTATCACAAAAACAATGCAATAATCCAACTTTTGTATTAATCTATTATACTTTTTACCATTTTCGTATAAACATTACTATTTTTGTACAAGATAGTAGCATCTAGAATTTTTTTAAAGTGAAGGGAGATTTTTTTAATGAAATTGCGTCAAGATGCATGGTCGGACGAAAATGATTTACTATTAGCTGAAACTGTTTTGCGTCACGTACGTGAAGGTAGTACACAATTAAACGCATTTGAGGAAGTCGGAGATATTCTTAATAGAACATCTGCTGCGTGTGGCTTTCGTTGGAATGCAGTTGTTAGGCACAAATACGAGAAAGCATTACAACTAGCTAAGAAATTTAGGAAAGATAAGAAACGTGCATATACAGCACCAACTACTGTTAAAGTTAAAAAGAATTTACTATATACACCTGCTGTAAATACAACCTTTCATACTAGTGAACAACTAAATCCTGTAGTAGAATCATATGAACAAAATAACGCCCAAGTTAATTACGCCGTGAATGATTACAATAATGAGGTAAGTAATGAGTTAACAATACCTCTAAATAATGATAGAGTTCAACCATCGTTTCAAAGTGATCGTCAATTACCGAATAATAGTTTAAACGGCGGTAATTTAACAATTGATGAGGTAATTCAATATTTAAGAACGCTAAAAGTACAAACAGCTCAAGATAGTATGTTGCAATACGAAAATTCAAGACTAGCTCGAGAAAATAATAATTTAAAAAATATGGTTGAGGATTTACAAAACCGTGTTAAAACACTCGAGGCAGAAGCGACTTCAATGCACGAGGACTATGATACGCTTATGAAGATCTTAAATAGAGCTAGAAAGCTAGTTCTGTTTGAGGAAGAAGACCGCGCTACTACAGCATTTAAAATGGATAAAAATGGAAATTTAGAAAAAGTTGCAGAATAAGAATAAGTGTTGATTTTCGCTTTCGGTGCTCGCTTTCCGCGGGCAGTCTGCAAGCCTCCGCACTCGCTCCGCTCGCTTACGGGGTCTTACTTAGCCTGCTTTTCCCGCAGGAGTCGAGCACCTTCGCTACAATCAATACAACTTAGTAAAATACTCACTTTCGTTTCCTGAACTCTGACAAGCTAGTTTTTTAGTGGCCCCCGCAAACTCGTTGCGGGGTCTTCCTTTGCCAGCTAACCCCTAGGAGTCTTCGCAGATTCTTGAACATCACTGAACTAGAAATACCACAAGGTTTCCGTATGATTTTTAGTTTTTTACTTACCTCAACATCACGAGCCGAATATCCATTTTTACAACTGGGGAGCATGAGGCCGTGCCCGCGGAAAGAGAGCAGTTTTCTACAAGTATACACTTAAAAAAAATCCCGTTGTCTATTTGAGACATACGGGATTTTTTCATATTAGAAACCTGCTTGAGCCGCAGTAATAATTGCCAATTTGTAAACATCTTCTTCACTACAACCTCTAGATAAGTCATTAACAGGCTTGTTAAGACCTTGAAGGATTGGCCCTACTGCATCAAATCCACCTAGTCTTTGAGCAATTTTATAGCCGATATTTCCAGCTTCTAATGTAGGGAAGACAAACACTGTTGCATCACCTTTAATTTTTGAATTTGGAGCTTTTTGCTTTGCAACTGAAGGTACAATCGCTGCATCAAATTGAAGCTCACCGTCTATGACTAAATTTGGTGCCATTTCTTGTGCAATTGCCGTTGCCTCTTCTACCTTTGTTGTTTCAGGCGAATGGGCTGAACCTTTTGTCGAGAATGATAACATCGCAACTCTAGGTTCAATTCCAAACATCTCGGCAGTTTTAGCACTCTCTATTGCTATTTCAGCTAGGTCAGTACTGTTTGGAGAGATGTTAATTGCACAATCAGCAAAAACGTATCTATCATCATTACGAGCCATTATAAATACACCTGATGTCCTTGAAACCCCTGGTCTAGTCTTTATTATTTGCAATGCAGGTCTAACAGTATCCCCAGTTGAGTGAATTGCACCGCTAACTAATCCATCTGCCATTTCTAAATAAACCAACATTGTCCCAAAGTAATTTACATCTTTTAAGATTTTATGTGCATCTTCAAGAGTAACTTTGCCTTTTCTTCTTTCAACAAATGATGCTACCATCTCATCGAATTTTTCATAAGTGTTTGGATTAATTATTTCTAAATTAGTTAAACTAAAATTAGCATCACTAGCTATTTTTTCTAGTTCTTCCTTATCACCAATTACAACTGGATTTATTATATTTTCAACTTTTAAACGTACAGCTGCTTTTAAGACTCTTATGTCTTTACCTTCAGGAAATACTATACGTGTATTTTTACCTTGTATACTTTCTTTTAATAATGAAAATAAGTCGCTCACTTTGGAGGCCTCCCATGAATGAATTGTTCTATAGTTAGAATAATGCATTTTTGTAATCCTGAGAATACTTTTTTGAAAATTATTCATAAAAAATTTTGGTAATGTTTCACCAATTTACCCTTATTATATAACAGTTTGTGGAGTTGTTATACAAATTATACACACTCTGTTATATATAATTATATACCATTTTTAATAACTTAGAAACATTATAATTTAGAAAAAATAATGAACATGTTACACTGTAAATGAGAGTTATTATCACGTTCTTAGGAGGAATTAAAATGACTGAGGCAGCAAAAACATTAGACGGGTGGTACTCGTTACACATATTAAAAAGTATTGATTGGGTTTCATGGAGAATATTACCTTCAGAAGAAAGAACTTCTTTAATTAATGAATTACAAGACTTATTAAAAAAATGGTCACAAACTGAAAAAGAAGACCAAGGTTCTCATGGTTCTTATTCAGTAGTCGGGGACAAGGCTGATATCTTGTTTATGATTTTAAGGCCAACACTTGATGAATTACATAGTGCTGAGCTTGAACTAAATAAGCTACGTATTTCAGATTATTTTTTACCAGCTTATTCTTACGTTTCTATTGTTGAGTTAAGTAACTACTTATCAAAAGAAGAAGATCCATATCAAGTTCCTGAAATTAGAGCACGATTATACCCGAAGCTTCCTAAAACTAAACATATTTGTTTTTATCCTATGAATAAACGTCGTGAAGGGAGTGATAATTGGTATATGCTACCTATGGAAGAACGTAGAAAGCATATGGCATCCCACGGTAAAACTGGAAGGAATTATGCTGGTAAAATTGTTCAAATTGTTTCTGGATCAGTTGGACTTGATGATTGGGAATGGGGAGTTACTTTATTTGGAGACGATCCATTAAACTTTAAAAAGTTAGTTTATGAAATGAGATTTGATGAGGTAAGTGCAAGATATGGTGAATTTGGCCAATTTTTTGTAGGTAATTTTTTAGATTCAGAAAAGTTTCAACAATTATTTTCAATATAAATTTTTTAGGGAGAGTGTCACAAATGCACTCTCCCTTTCATATTTTAAATTCATGCGCATATTAATGATATATGCACATAAATATTAAATCTCACAATAGAGAGGTGAGAATATGGCTGTTATTAAACATACAAGTAAAGAAGTTGATTTATTAGCCAGATTAATGCGTGCTGAAGCTGAGGGTGAAGGAATTCAAGGAATGTTAATGGTTGGTAATGTTGGTGTTAATCGTGTGAAATCTGACTGTTTAGATTTTAAAAAAGCTAGAACATTAACACAAATGATTTACCAAAGACCAGGTGGTTTTGAAGCTACGATAAAAGGTTATTTCTATCAACGAGCGAGAGAAAGTGAAAAAAGGTTAGCTAGAAGAGCGATTAAAGGTGAAAGAATAGATCCTGCATCATATGCATTATGGTTTTTCAGACCTACTGGGGCTTGCCCGGTATCATGGTATAACCAATATAATACTGGTCGCTATAAAAGCCACTGCTTTTTTAAGCCGACTATTAAAGATTGTCCAAATGTTTACTCTACATTTGCATAATTAGGAGGGGTTATATGTATCAACAGTATGGAGATTATCGTCAAAATGTTCCTCAAGGCTTTCTACAGCCTTCTGGATCGTATTTACCACCACAAGTTCCACAACAAGTTCAGCCTGTTCCATTTGTTCTTCCAAGGGAAGAATCGTACATTGAAAATATCCTACGATTAAATAAGGGGAAAGTTGCAACAGTTTACATGACTTTTGAAAACAGCAAGGAATGGCCTTCTAAAATTTTCAAAGGTGTAATTGAGGCAGCAGGTAGAGACCACATCATCTTAAGCGATCAAACAACTGGAATGCGTTATGTCTTATTGATGGTTTACTTAGATTTTATTACATTTGACAATGAAATTAACTACTACTATCCGATTGGAAACGAAATTGTTACAAACATACAAGATCCCGTTTTACTTAATACATTAAAGGGTGCACAATAGAAAAAACTTGGCCTTCTTTGGCCAAGTTTTTATTATTTCAGAGAAAGTACAGTTAAAATCCATCCAGCAATGAATAGTAGCCCACCTACTGGAGTTACAATTCCTAGGCTAGTGATTCCTGTAACCGCCATTACATATAAACTTCCTGAAAAAAGAAAAATTCCTCCAAGCATACTCCACCCTGCCCACTCGAGTAGTGACGATTTTGGATATTTATCGGTAAGGAACGCGATTACAAATAGACCTAAAGCATGATACATTTGATATCTAGATGCTTTGTCCCAAATAGCAACTGCATAGTCTGTTGCATTCATTTGAAGTCCATGTGCACCAAATGCACCTAGGGCAACTGCTAAAAAGGCATTAACACCAGCTATAATAATAAACTTTTCCATTATACATACCATCCTTTTTAATAATAGTACCAACTCTATTATACTATTAAAATTTGTAAAAGATTTACATTTCTAGTATATTTAATATTGCATTTTGTCTAAATTTTGAAAAAGGAAATATAATATGAATATTTTAAAGTGGGATACTAATTTAAAAATAAGACTTTTTGGGGAAGGATTATTCAATTTATTATTTTGGATGTTTTTTCCGTTTATGGCGATATATTTTGCTGAGACTTTAGGGAAAGTGACTTCTGGCTTACTTCTAGTTTTGTCTCAACTTATCTCTGTATTTGCAAATTTATTTGGTGGCTATTTAGTTGATAGATATGGTAGAAAAATAATAATGGTATGGGCATGCTTTGGCCAAGCGATATCATTCGTATTCTTTACTCTTGCAAACTCACCTATCTTAAATAGTCCAATGTTAACGTTTATTTCTTTCACTACACTCGGTATAATGGGTTCAGTTTACTGGCCAGCTAGTAGAGCGATGGTAGTTGATATTGTTGAAGAAAGTAAACAGGCAGAGGTATTCGCTGTTTTCTATACAGCTATTAATATTAACGTAGTAATTGGACCTATTATTGGTGCAGTTTTCTTTTTTGATTATAGGTTTTATCTACTATTGGCATGTACATTCGTTACGTTTCTTCTAACTTTTATAATAGCTAAATACATTAGAGAAACGAAACCTGAAGGGGTAACTACTAAAGAAGTTTCCGGTTGGAAAGGTCATCTTAAAGAGCAATTTAATAACTATAGTATTATTATAAATGATAAAGTTTTCTTACTATTTATTGTTGCAGGTATCTTACTATCGCAAACATTCATGCAACTCGATCTTTTATTACCAGTTTATATTAAGGAGATTGTATCTAATACTAATATTTCTTTGCTAGGTATATTCAGTTTTAATATAAGTGGAGAAAAGCTTTTTGGGTGGATTATATCTGAAAATGGATTATTAGTTGTTCTTTTTACAGTTCTGGTATCAAAGGTTGCTGCTTTCATGAAAGATAAAACCGTTTTTATTTCTTCATCTATACTATATGCTATTTCTATGATTATTTTTAGCGAGAGCTATATTTTTTGGGGATTCATTATCGGGATGGTAATTTTTACTTTAGGCGAATTAATAACTGTTGGGGTTAATGAGAGTTACGTTGGTAAGATATCTCCTGAACATATGAGAGGTCAATACTTTGCTGCAGCTAGTTTAAGATATACAATTGGTAGAACAATTGCACCTTTATCAATTCCGTTATCTGCTTTTATTGGATATAAATTTACTTTTATAGCATTGGCTATTATAGCCGTGTGTAGCGCAATTATTTACGAGATAATGTTTAGAATTGTTGAGAAAAAGGAAAAACTTAAAAGAGCTATTTAATCGCCACTATAAGGAGATAGGTATGAAAGAATTATTACTGCAATCTAAAGTCTTATTTTTCGACTTAGATGGAACCTTGTATGAAGGAAGAAATCATTTCGATATATACGCCAATGAACTAATAAAACACATGTCCCTAGATCAAGGTAAGAAATTTCTCCGAGACTATGAATTAATAACTAGTCGAAATCACGCATTAACGGTTGGTAAAGCTTATGATATTAAAGAAAAGCTTATACTCACACTTGATCCAATGACACTAGAGGTTACTGAAGCCCACACATGGGATGGTATGTTAATCCCATATGCTCAAGCTTATCCAAAGTATAAGGAATTAGATTTACTTGACGAGAAGAGATTCATGCTTGTTAGCGATGGCTGGTGGATTCCCGCAACTGCATCGATTCACCATGGATTAATGCCTCCTTATGATGCTTATAATAAGACAAAAGAATTAATGGCATCAAAAGACTATAAGTTTGAGCATACACCAGGTCTTACTGACGCATTAACAAGGTTAAGTAGAACACATAAGTTAATCCTAATGACAAACACTGATAAAGCTGATGCTATTCGATTATTAAGTTTACTTGGTCTTAAAAATATTTTTAACGAAGTAGTTGCACCAGCAAACAAGCCCATGAAAACTAAGGAACATTTTGAATTTTTCTTAAAAAAATATAATGCTCAACCAAAAGAAGCTACTTCTGTAGGGGATAATTTTATTAATGAAATTGCACCCGCTCTTAAGTTAGGCATGAATGCTATTTTTATTTCTCACGTTAAACAAAATTACTATTCTCCACAGCTAAGGATAGTACCTACATTAAGTAACTTATTAACTTAATACAAAACAAAGCAGATGGTCTACAATGGCCATCTGCTTATTTTAATAGATAATTTTCTAGTTTTGATAAATCTTCTGTAAGTCCTAATACAATAACTACATCATCAAGTCTTAATAACTCAGATGGTGCTGGACTACCTATAAGTTCCCCATTCCTATGTATAGCTATTATCGTGACGCCTGTTTCTTTTCTAATATTACTCTCGGATATTGTAAGATTAAGAACTTTGGAATCTGGTGTGATTTTATATTCTCCGAAACTAAATTCTTTATTATCATCATGTAAAATAGTTTCAAAATAATTTATTGTTAGCGGCTTTAGTAACGTAAGTGCCATTCTCTCTCCACCTAATGAAGATGGATTAATAACTCGGTCCGCACCTGCTCTAATTAGTTTGCGTTCTGATTCAGGTCTTTCTGCCCTAGCTACTATATGTATACTTGGATTAATATCTTTTGCTGACATTGTTGCAAGCAGGTTTGCTGCATCATCTGGAAGTGTCGTTATAAATCCACTTGCATTCTTTATTCCAGCTTCTAGCAATGTATGTTCATCTGTAGCATCGCCCTCAACATATAAAAAGGGTTGTTCTTCATGACCAAAACTTGTGATATTTTTTTCTATGACTACAACATTTATCTTGTTATTTAGAAGGTTTTGAACTACCTTTTCTCCGACTCTACCATATCCACTGACAATAATATGCTCTTTTAAAGAGTTAATTTTCTTGTTCATTCTCTTCCTCCATGACGTTTTCGAGAAGATTTTTTCTATAAACCTTGCTGCTAAATAACTAAAAAAATATGTAACTACACCTATTCCTAAGGGGACTAATGTTAATGCGAAAATCCTACCCTCTGTTGTGACAGGAACTATATCACCATAACCAATTGTTAGTATTGATGCGAATGTTAGCCATAAAGCATCAAACCATTTAATATCTTCAATAATTGAAAATCCAATAGTTCCCATTAATGAAATTAATAATATATTGATTACTCCCATGATAATTAAATTACGATTTCTCATATATTCACCTATATAATAATGCCAAGATTAGACATAAACTTTACTAAATAAAACTCGGCGATTGTCGAGCCTTATGGGCGACGACAGAGCCGTAGTTGCTCTTATGCGTTTGGAAAGTATGAACTACGCAGAAGTTTATACTTTCCTATAGCTAAAAAAAGATGTGTCCAGTTTACACTAGACACATCCATTGTATTATTTATTGTACTTATCCACAAGGAAAAGTAATTCCTGTGTTGTTGTCGGTCCTAATAAATGTTCTCTAAGAACACCCTTTTTATCAATTATTAAAGTCTCGGGTTGTCCAACAACGCCATATTTCTCTGATATCGAGTGATTATAGTCAAATAAGTACTCTGATTTAGTATCAAATTCATCAATAAACTTCTGAACGTGCTTTTGTGTTTCTCCTCTATCTACAATAAAGAAAACAGCCTTACCAGAGTCTTTAACTTCTTTGTTAAATTCCTCAAGCTCATACACTTCGTCACGACACGGATCACACCAACTAGTAAAGAAGTTTAAAACAATTACTTGACCCTTATAATCGTTTAGATTTACCTTCTTCTTATCCATGTTATCAGCTTCAAATAGGAAAGCTTGATCGCCTTTTTCTATTTTGTTGAAGTTAGATTTTAAGCCAAGGGCAAAGAAAGCTAGTAAACCAACTACAATGGCAAGAACTACGATTTGTAGTATTTTGCGCGAACCCATAGATGGAACGCCCCCTTTTTATTTGTCTAACTCTTTTAAAAATTTAATTTCTTTTACGATGTCACTTTGCTTTTTTCCTAGAAAAAGCATGTAAGCTGCTATTAAAAACCAAGTTACTCCGTAAGCAGATGCTAAATATCCCATATTAGTAGCCTCCTATCGAACTAATTTATCTTGTAATTTTTCTTTATAAGCCTGTACTGCTATTTTTGCTTTCTCAATCATTACACCTTTTTGCAATAGTACAATGTACAATAACGTAAATGCTCCTAAACCAACAAATAATGTTGCTAACATTTCTGGTTCAAGACCACCACCACTTTGGTCTTTACCTTCACCAAATACTATTGGATGCATTTTTGTATTCCACCAACGGATAGCAAAGAATACAATTGGTACATCTAAGAATCCTATTATACCGAATACTGCAGCTAGTCTTGCTCTCTTATCCCAAGGAGAATCCATATGTCTAATCATTACGTATGCTAAATAGATAAACCATAAGATTAGTGTAGTTGTTAGTCTTGGTTCCCATGACCACCAGCTATTCCATGATGAGCGTCCCCAAATTGGCCCAGTAGTTAAAACGATTGTAGTAAATACAACACCGATTTCAGCTGAGATTCCAGCATATAAATCGTATATTCTTTTTCTAGTTATAAGGAATGCAATACTTAAAATAAAAACTCCTAAAAATGCTACACCAGCAATCCACGCAGAAGGAACATGTGCATAAAATATTTTTTGAACTGGTCCCATCGTTTTTTCAACTGGTGAGTAGATGAATGCCATGTATACTAGTACAATAAATAAAATCGCAGTTGTATACGTTAAAAGCTTATGGATTGTGGAAACTGGTTGTACTCCTTTTGCATAGTCTAGTTCTATATCTTGATATTTTTTCATGACTACACCTCCTGAACATATTCATATAGTATAAAGCACGCTACGAAAATTATTAAATCGTAGGCTGTAATTAATTGCATCCATGAAATCGCACTAGCAAATTTATCTGGGCTAATTAATTGTATTTTAGTTGCTTGAACAGCACCTATTAATATTGGAGTCGATATTGGAAACAGAATTATTGGGAGTAGCATCTCTGAACTTCTTGAGTTTGAGCTTAATGCTGCTAGAAATGTTCCTGCACTAACGAATCCAAATGTTCCAATAAAAATAGTTAAAATAAAATATAAAAGATTAGCATGAAATTTAAAATCAAATAAGATAAAAAGGAACGGTATTGAAATAATTTCAACTATAAGTATCATAACAAGATTTGAAATGAACTTCCCAAGATAGATACTACTAGGATCTAATGGAGCAACTATAAGTGCGTGTATTGTGTCATTCTTGCCCTCAGAAGTAAAGGAGCGGTTAAGTCCTAATAAACCTGCAAACACAATAATTACCCAAATCAATCCAGGAATTATTGCTTTAACTGTCGTGTTCATAGGATCAAAAGCAAAACTAAATACAATTACAACTAATCCCGCAAAAATAAGCATCGTACTTATAGTTTGTTTTGTCTTCCATTCAGTATAAAGATCTTTCCAGGCTAAAGCCATTGCACCTTTAAATAGCATTAGAATCCCCCTCTACGACCGATTGATATCGTTTCTGTAAAAGGTTTATATCTTGTCCTTCTAGCAGGAAATCGTCTGCTATCCTACCATTTCTTACTATTACTATCCTATCGCATACTTTTGCTGCTTGTAAAAAATCATGAGTTACGATAAGAGTTGTAACATCTCTTTCCTGAAGTTTCGCAACGACGTTGTTAAGTATACCAATTGCCTGTTGGTCTAAGCCGGTATGTGGTTCGTCTAAAAGTAGTATTTCAGGATCATGTATAATAGATCTTGCAATTGCAATTCTTTGAACCATACCTCTAGAGAATGATTTAACTGGTTCATGAGTAAATAGCCTTAAACCGACATCATCTATAAGTTTATGAATTCTTTCTTCAACATTATCTAAGTAATACACTTTAGAAAAGAACTTTAGATTTTCATAAGGTGTAAAGTGATCATATAATAAGCTAGCATGTGGTAAATACCCTAGTTTACTTTTAATTTTAATAGGATCCTTTTTCAGGTCTAACCCGTCAATAGTAACTTCCCCTGATGTAGGCTTTAGTAAAGTAGCAATTACCTTTAAAAGTGTACTTTTACCCGCACCATTTGGTCCAAGAATTCCTACTGTTTCACCTTTTGTTATATTAAGTGAAACACCTTTTAAAATAACTTTGTCACCAACACGTTTTATTAAATTATCAATTTTAATCATTGGTTGCACTCCAATCATTATTCAACAAAATCGCGAAGGCTAAGTTTGACTTGGATTAGGTGATTCTTATATGCTTCCATTTTCTTAGTGTAATCTTCATCAGATATGTTTCCAGAGTTATATTCTTCTTCCAACTCTAAAATCTTGTTCATTATAGCACTTCTCTTAGCAATAAGTTGTTTAAATACTCTTTCTTCTTGATCAGATTTCACGTGTTCTAGTTGTTTTCTGCGTTTCATTTCAAAATAAGCAAAATAGACAACTATAGCCACCAATATAATTCCTAGAACTATCAAAAGAATGTGTGGGTCAAAGCTACTTAAAGCAGATTGGTTCCACATTCTTAAATGTCCAGGGTTATGAAATTGTGGTGCTTTTCTTGTTACATTACTTTGATCAGTTTCTTGGTTCTGGTTGTTTTGAGTGCCTTCAGTTCCAGTTTGCGCTGGTGCATTAGGGTTTCTTTTGTAATCAATTGTAACTTTTGTATTAGCTTTTAAGTCTTTAATTTCGTATTGTTTTAAAGTTGTACTTTCAAAAGGGAATTCACCTTTATCTTCGAACTTTGCTCCAGTAATAGTTACCTCAGCAGTATCTTTAGGTATTAGAATATTTAATACTTGTACATCATGAGGATAGACAAAATCAATTTTCGCTACATTATTAGTTAAGCCTTGATCGTTAGAGTATGAAATTGATTTCTTTTCATTTGGAGCTATAGTAGCGTCGATTGTAAAAGCATTTGCCTCATTCGTTGGCTTAATTGATTGATCGCCAATTTGAAGATTTGAGTAATTTAGAGGTAACCCATACCCTACTTTACCTTCAAATTTATCATCCCCACTATTTACTAGTGTAGCCATTGATGTTATCTTAATTGTATTTTCATTGATTGGTTGAAAAATAACATGATTACTTTCATAGACTATATTTGCTGCCGCTAGAACTGTGTTAGAAAATAAGGGTAGAGAAAGTAGCGCGGTTAAAGCAATCTTTAAGAATTTTTTCAAACTACTTACCTCCTTTTTCCCTCTTGTCCAGCTCTTCTTGAATTTCTTTTTCTATCTCACTTAATAGTTTGTTATCAATATTATCAATAGAAACAAAATCATCGTCTTTCATCATTTTCGCGATCATAGTCTCATACTTGTTTGTTAATTCCTTATAATCGTCATCAGAGATTTTACCCATTTTATGCTCTATCTCAATTTCGTTTAGTGTTGAGTATAGTGCTTCTTTGTGACTTTGAGTCTTATTCTTATTTTTAGTAAATTTCAACTCGAATGTACCTTCATCAAGCACGAAAAATGGAGAAATAGTTAAATATAAACAACCTAAAACAAGAAGTGCAGACGCTATCATTGCAATTGTAGTTAATTGACCTTCCATGTTTTCACATCCTAAAGAAACTTTTTTCGTTCTTCGTCTATCATTTTTTTCATAATTTCTGATTCTGTTTCATCTTGAGAATCTTCTACAACATTTTCTTCTTCCTCTGTTCTAGAGGTTCTTGTCCAAAATCTTATTGCATATACAATTAGTCCTGTTGCTCCAACAATAATAGCTGCAGGAACTGCGTATGCTGCAATATTAAAACCTTTTTTCTTTGGTTCAATTAGAATTTCTTCACCGTAAGTATCTACGAAATAATCTAGTATCTCTTCGGTTGTTTTACCTTCACTTATCATTTTAACTATATCTGGTTTTGCGGTTCTTACTAATGGGCCTGTTGGACAATCATATAGTGACGAACAACTGTCTAAAGACTTAATTTTTCTAGCAACTGCTCTAAATTCAGGAGTATAGTATTCATCCTTATATGGTTCGAATTCCTCCTCAGCTTGAACGATTTGTCCAAACCCTAGAAAAGAAAAGGCAACCAGTGTAACTATTAACTTTCTAACCCACATTTTTTTACCCCCTTGGGTAGCTTTTGAAATACCTTATATACTCAAAAAAAGCTCTGGGGAGAAAGACTCTCCCCCAGCTGCTTTAATTAAAATACGTCTTTTTGATTACCTGTGTATCTTGGAGTAATATTACCAAACTTACCACTCCAAATTGCAAACAACGTTCCTATAACTAATAATATAGAACCTGTCCACATTAACTGCATTCCTGGAATTACCTTGATATGGAATGTCGCTCGTCCATCATCTTCCCAGTTATTTAATGTAATATATAAGTCTTCTTTCCATGTACTGTAAAGAGAAACTTCTGTAGATGGTTGATCCCAGTTACCGTAGAAAACCTTCTCAGGTTCGAAAATACCAATTGGTTTTCCAGCGTGTTGAATTGATAGATCAGCATAGATAATATCATTTATGCCTTCCGACTTTTGATCTAATTTCTCATAAGTAATAGCATAGTTGTTTATTCTAATTACTTCACCTTGAGATACTGTTTTCATTATTTCTGTCTCATAGTTCTGTGAACCAATGATGCCTAGTGCTATTAACGCAATACCAAAATGGACGATATACCCACCGTATCTTCTGCGATTTCTAACAGCTAAACGATATAATGCTACAGGAATCATTTCACCTGTCATTTTCATTCTAGCTCTTGTTCCTTTGATAAATTCTGAAACGTGAGTAAGAATCATAAATGCAACTACCGTATAACTAATTAATGCCCAAGGCTTTGTAACTTCAAGTATAAATAAAAGTATTGCTATCCCTAAACTTACTAATGCCGGTATTAAGAAATTCTTAACTAAGTTTTTCCCAGAAGATCTCTGCCAAGCGATTAGTGGACAAACTGCCATGATAAAAATTAATGATAAAAGTAACGGAGCTTGTACAGTGTTAAAGAAAGGTATACCTACTGTTACTTTCTTACCTTTAATAGCTTCTGATACGATTGGGAATATTGTTCCCCAGAATACCGCAAAAGCAGATCCAACTAAGATAAGGTTATTAAATAGGAAGCTACTTTCTTTTGATAAGTATGACTGGAATTGACCAGCATCGCGTTTAATTAAATGATATCTACTAAACACAACATAAAGTCCGCCTAGTAATGCGATAGTCATATACACTAAGAACCATGTACCTAGTGAAGAGTTCGCAAAAGCATGTACTGATGTAAGAACTCCACTTCGTACTAGGAAAGTCCCAAATAACGTTAATGCATACGAAGTAATAATTAATGCTATATTCCAAACTTTTAACATGTTTTTACGTTCTTGAATCATTACTGAGTGTAGATATGCAGTAGCTGTTAGCCATGGCATGAATGATGCATTTTCTACTGGATCCCATGCCCAATAGCCACCCCATCCTAATTCCACGTATGCCCACTGAGCACCTAAAATATTACCTAAACTCAAGAATAACCAAGCGATGATTGTCCATCTTCTCGTTATCTTAATCCAGAAATCATCCATATTTTTGATTATTAAAGCTGCCATAGCAAATGCAAATGGTACAGCTAGTCCAACATAACCTAAATAAAGTGTTACTGGATGTATTAACATACCAGGATTTTGTAACATCGGATTTAAGCCGTGTCCTTCTGCAGGAGCTGTCTCTAACAGAACGAAAGGTTTAGCAACAAACCCTAATACAAAGTAGAAAAACACTGCATTACCCATTAGTATAGCCGTAACATAAGGAATAAACGGAGTCCCTTTAAGTTTTCTTGAAAATACAATCATAACAATATACATCGTTAAGAATAAATTCCAAAGCATTAAAGACCCAGAGTTTCCTGCCCAAAGTGCTGATAACTTATAACCCATTGGAAGTTCAGAACTTGTGTAATCTCTTACGTATTCAATCTGAAAGTTAGATGTACCTAGGAAGTATAGCATTACTGCAGTTGCAGTAGCCATAGAAATAAATACACTAATTGCAGCACCTTTACCGCTGTTAATTAGTCTTTGGTTTTGTTTAATAACACCAAGTACTAAAACAATTAGTGAATAAATTGATAATGCTAATCCTAGGTAAATTGATATGTTTCCTAATAGATACATTTGGTTTTCACCTTTCAATTTACTAGTTTAGTTTTATTTTGTCTCTTCTTCTGATTTTTTATTTAACTTATCTTTGTGAGCTTCTGGATCGTAGTTCTTCATGTCCTCACCTTCATATTTTGAAGGACATCTTGTTTTTACAGTTTCTGCATGGAATAAACCAGCTTTTTCCTCGTCAGGACTACCTTGTAAAATTGTAATTACACCTTCAGAAAAATTATCAGGTTTAACACCGTTATATATTACACTTAACTTCTTACCGTTCTCATCTTGAACGTCAAATTTAAGTTGGATTTTATCTGCATCCCATTTAATAGAATCCTCGATTAATAATCCTTCAACAGTTACATAATCATCTGTGTACTCTTGTTGATCTTTTAGTAGTTCAGCTAATTTAAGCTCTACTCCACTTGAACCTGGTGTTGCCGCAATTAATAGGAATAAAATCGCAACTGCAATTACTAGAGATCCACCAATCATTTTTGCATTTTTACTCATCTTATTTTCCCCCTATTATTCTAATTTTGATAGTTTAAGTTCGTAAGTTTCTTGATCTATCTCGCCATTAAGCAACATTTTTCTAAGCTTTTTCTTCTCATCCATTACTGACACGCTATTATTTTTCTTTGGTGCCGACTGTTGCTGCTTTGTTGAACTGTTCTTGTGCTTTACATTACTCTTAGAAGGTGGTGTTGAACCTTTTTGTTTATATCCTAAGAAAATGAAAAATCCCATTATTATTAAAGATCCACCAATTATCGAAGCCCCTACAGCGTCAATTATAGGTCTACTTTCTGTAGTTGTAGTATTTGACCCTGATTGATTCGCTTCAGGTGGGTTCTGTTTAATATTCGATAGTGTTGAAGAGTTGTCCTTTTTTACATAAGAAACGTTAAAAGCTTTCTTCTCTCCAGCCTTTAGGTTTTTATACTGGTATGCAAGAAGTGTTTCATTATAGTCAGTCTTAGAAACTGTTGTTGCTGGAATATCTGTTTTGAAATCTGTTGATTTTGCCGGAGCAAAGAACAGAATATCGATTGCATCTACATTTGCAGGTGCAGTATATACAAATGGAAACTTCTTAGAATCTCCAACTTCTATCGGATTCGAATAATATTCTACTACAAACTTATAATCTGCATCCTTTTTAATAGGATTAGAAGGTTTCCAAGTTATAAGACCTTTTTCTTTATCGATCTTATAAGGTCTCTGAACTTCAGGCTTATTTTCCTCTGGGAATTCTGCAGCTATATATATTTGAAAATATTTTTCGTTTACTGGAAGTGGAATAGCGATTTCTCCATTGTAATCACTTCCGGTTTTATTAGTCATCGTACCATAGTACCCCACTAACACAACTGGCTGATCCGTTGGATAATTTTGTGGATAATCATATTCTGGCATAACCTGGATTGCAACTGATTTGTACGGGAATTTCTGAAGATCCACCGTATTAGTTTCTGCGTTAGCTACTAATGTAAAAGGTGATAGAACTAATATCATAGTCGTTACTGTAGCTATTAATTTCTTAAACATTGATTCAACCCCTTAAAAAATATCTGACATGTTAATTTCAAGCCGCATATAAACGCTTACATAATAGGTTCTTACTATAAATATAATAGGAAACTATTAAAGTTCATATGCTCAGGTTTGAACATTCTGTGTACTGGAGATAAATCGATAAATTCTCGATACTTTTTTCACAAATTGTTCAAAATGCTAGATTTTTGTTACAAAACTTCTAAATTATAATTGTACCCTTACTTATGTTAACTTATAATTTATATATATATAATACCCTAAAGGGTATACTTACGAGGTGACTAAATATGAAATTTTTTAGTAAAATTATTTTCTTTGTTTTAATCTCAGTATTTATCAGTGGTTGTAGTAGTTCTGGTTGGAAAAATGTCACAACTGAGGAAGCGAAAAACATGCTAGGTTCTAATCCAGATGAAGTAGTTCTAATTGATGTAAGAACAATAGAAGAATATAATTCAGGTCATATACCTGAAGCGAAGCTATTTCCACTTCAGACTTTAGAAGCACAATTAGGAGAATTAGATAAAGAAAAAGAAATTCTCGTAATATGCAGAAGTGGTAATCGTTCACAAAGTGCAAGTGATATTCTTATAAACAATGGATTTAAGACTGTATATAATGTAGAAGGTGGAATGCAGTCTTGGAATTATGAAGTTGTTAAATAAATCTTAATCATAAAACTAGAGCCAGCATTTTGCTAGCTCTAGTTTATTTATATCACATTCTTGCTCTATTACCAAACCTTTTAGCAATAATAAGACCATCAACACCATATTTACCCGTATTTCTACCACCTATTAATAAAATTAGTGCATATAGTACGTAATATGGATTAACACCGGTTGAACCACTGAACATAAATGAGAAATTCATAATCAAACTAAATATTAAAGCTGTTCTAGTAAATAAACCAATAATTAGGGCAATTCCAATTGCTATTTCACCGTAAACTACTAAGAAATTGAAAAGCCCGACATTTGGTAGTGCCACGTTTTCCAGAAATCCACCCCAAAACGGTAATACGCTTGGATGATCACCCGTAGTTTGTCCAAGTGCTCCTTTTAAGAACCCTTCAGCTGTAAACCCTTCACCAGTTGCCTTTGACCATCCTGAACTTAACCATGAAAAACCTAAGTATATACGTAGGATTGCCAAAAGAATACTCGCAATCATATTCTCTTCAAACCACTTTTTCATATTTTACCTCCTTTAAGAGTAAAATCCATACTTTATGTATGCATTTTAATAATATGGATAATATGATTCATGTTATCCCTTATACATTGTTAGGTTTACCAATTTATTTCAGTTAATTCATTCCTATTTAAAAATTTATTGCAGGCGGAAAAGTGTTTACATCCAAAAAAACCTCTATTTGCCGATAAAGGGCTTGGATGAGCTGCTTTCAGTACTAGATGATTTACATTTGTTATTAGTACCTCTTTCTTTGCTGCATGTCTACCCCAAAGCATGAAAACTACAGGTTGTGTCTTATTGTTAACTTCACGTATAACTTCATCTGTGAATATTTCCCATCCAATTTTTTTATGAGATTCTGGTTCCCCTTCTCTCACTGTTAAAGCTGCATTTAACAATAATACTCCCTGTTTAGACCATTGAGTTAAATCACCGCAAGAAAGAATAGAATTTCCGTTATCTTCTTTAACTTCTTTCAAAATATTTCTAAGTGATGGGGGTATTTTCTCATCTGAATTCACTGAAAAGGCAAGACCATTTGCCTGATTAATATTGTGATAAGGATCTTGTCCTAAAATAACAACTTTTACATCCTCTAGAGACGTTTGAATCAGAGCATTAAAAATATTTTCTTGCTTTGGGTACACAGTAAATTCTTTATATTGCTGGTCAATAACTTTAATTAAATCTTGAAAGTATCCTTTAACATTTTCTCTTTTAATAAGTTGTTTCCAATCATTTTCTGGATAAATCATATTGTTCCTCAAGTTTTATTAATGCATTTATAATCGTTTGTATCTCATCAATTTCTACCGTACGTAAATCGAATATGATTTTATCATTTTGGATTCTTCCAATAATACTTACTTCATTTTCATGTAGTTTTTTATCTATTAATGATGTAGAAACCACATCATGCTTTACCTCTACAACATAAGTTGGGATAGTTGTACCAGGCATAGTACCTCCACCTATTTCAGAAACATCTTCTATGATACGTGTAGAATAACCTCTAGAAGTAGATTCTAATTTATCAACCATCATCATTGCCTTTTGATGAACAACATCCTTTGTTTCAACTAGATTCCTAACGGTTGGAATACTTTTAGCATATTCATTTCCTCTAACATAGGCGGATATTGTTGCCTCTAATGCAGCTAAGGTCATTTTATCAACCCTAAGAACTCGTGCTAGTTGATTTTTCTTTAGTTTTTCAATTAGATGCTTTTTACCCGCAATTATTCCTGCTTGAGGTCCACCAAGAAGTTTATCTCCACTAAAAGAAACAATATCAACACCTTGATCTAATACACTTTTAACTAGAGGTTCATCCCCAATGCAATCTTTCTTATAGTCATATAAAACACCACTGCCTAAATCTTCATAGACAATGACATTGTCGTGTTTATTACTTAACTGAACTAACTCATCGGACTCTACAGTTTTTGTAAATCCAATAATTTTAAAGTTTGAAGTATGTACTTTTAATAGCATTGCTGTATTTTCAGTTATAGCAGCTTCATAGTCGCTAATATGAGTTTTATTAGTTGTGCCTATCTCTTTCAGTTTGGCTCCACTTTCCTCCATAATTGATGAAACTCTAAATGAACCACCTATTTCGACTAATTGCCCCCTCGAAACAATAACTTCTTTGTCTTTAGCGAGTGCTCTAAGAATTAGGTAAACGGCTGCTGCATTATTATTTACTACCATAGCTGCCTCAGCACCTGTTGCTAATTTAACCCATTCTTCAATTATTGAATGACGGGAGCCACGCTTACCCTCAGCTAAATTATATTCAAGGTTTGAATAATTTCTAGCTACTTCAACAACTCTTGTAATAGCGTCGTCACTTAATCTTGATCGACCTAAATTTGTATGTAAGACTGTTCCACTTGCATTTATTACTCTTTTTAATCTTGGTTGTAGTAGTCTACTTAAATGGTGTTTAACTTTTTCAAATAGATATTTTTCAATATTATCAATATCTAAATTCCCTTTCGAAAGGATTAACTTTCTTAGATCATCGACTTCTATTTTTAATATATTCGTTATTAGTTCATCACCAACTTTGAGCTTATTCTTTAATATTTCGTATGCATCGTTTCTTTGTAACTCATGAATTGGTGGCAATTGACGTAAAAGGTTATTCATTTCTCACCTCGTAAGATATTGTATAATCTTAATTTTAATATTTTTGCCCAAAAAGAAAAAGCGAATCATATAAGATTCGTCTTTTAATTTTTAAATTATAATTTTTTAATCTCGTCTTTAACTTCTGCTACTTCTTCTGTAATGTCTTTTGTTAATTCATTAGTAGATTTCTTAAACTCTTTTAATGTTTGCCCAAAAGCTCTACCAATTTCAGGAAGCTTTTTTGGACCAAAAATTATTAGTACTAAGAATAAAATTAAAATAAGCCCTGGTACACCGATATTGTTGAACATTAAAACGTCCCCCTTTTTCTCTTTAAATATAAATTGGTTCTATATTAGTATCAACCTTATAACCTGAAATTTTTTCAACCTCTTGTTTGAATTCTAAACTAGTTATGATTTTATATAACGTTTGTCCAGAATGACTTTCAAAAAATTCCTTAGTCATAAGTAAATCATATGATTCTTCAGCTACTGGTATGAAACTACATCCCATGGCTTCTGCAGCTGGAGCTATTCCAAGTCCTACACTATTTGTTTGTGCAACTTCTGCAGCAACACTTAGATGCGTAAACATCTCACGATTATATCCAAGAATCTCAGATGGCTTAATGTTATTGTCTCTTAGTATCAAGTCAAAGAGAATCCTAGTTCCTGCACCTTTTTGTCTATTTACAAACGGTATTTTGTTTTTTACAAGGTCAGAAACATTTCTATATTCATTTAAATTATTACTAGATGTAATCCATCCTTGCATTCTTTTTACAAAAGGCAATATAACAATATTATTATCTTTTAGATGCTTTTTTACGTAAGGAATATTATACGTTTTTGTTTCTGGATCTAACAGATGAATTCCAGCGATATGAGCCTCGCCTTTTTTAATTGCCATTATTCCTGCCATACTTCCGACGTGAGTAGATGTAATTGTCTGCTCAGTATTAGTATTTTTTAGAATTGAGTGCAATATATCTATGGCAAGATCATGACTACCTGTTATAGTTATTGACTTTTCTATATCTTCAATAGATTTATAAAGTTCAATTTCAACATAATCACCTTGTTCAAAACCAACGACGTTAGATGGAACAACAAGTAAACCATCTGCTTTCACTAGCGACATTGTAACTCCTGCAGCTCTAGTCAATGGATTAGCAATTAGCTCTCCATTAATATTCCCTAAAGTCACACGTACAAAATCTTCTGAACCCATTGTAGACACAATTCTACGACCAAGTTTAGCACTAATTTTATGCCTATTACAATGGTTATTATTGTTATATTTATTTATTAACGGTTTTATAAACCATTCCAATGCTAAATATGCTGAAACTGGATATCCTGGTAATCCAACTACTATTGTTCCGTTAATTTCTCCTAGGATAACAGGTTTTCCTGGTCTAGTTGCAACGCCATGTGTAAATACTTTCCCAATTTCAGAGATTATATGAACTGTATAATCTTTTGATCCAGCAGACGATCCTGCGTTAATTATAACTACATCAGAATCCCTCGAAGCATTTATAAGCGCTTCTTTAATTGAATCTGGACTATCTTTTACTATTTCGTGTAATAAAGGTTGCCCGCCCCACTCTGATACGAATGCAGCCATAACAGATCCATTAAATTCAACAATCTTTCCAGGTTCAATTGTTTCACTAGGATAAACTAGCTCATTACCAGTAGGTATTATTGTGACTTTAGGAGGCATAACAACCTTTACAGATTGATTGCCACTTGAAAGAAGTACCCCAAGATCCACTGGTCTGATTTTATGACCTTGCGTAAATAGCATTTCACCTTGGACCATATCTTCACCGATCGGTCTAATATGTTGCCATGGGGTAGCTGGTTCTATTATTTCTACTATATTTTCATCAATCTCTTGTACATTTTCAATCATTATTACTGAATCATATGGAGACTTTATTTCATTACCAGTATCTACTATGCAGTAGTCTTCACCTTTTATTAAGCGCAAAGGATTATTGTCATTAGCTTCAAATGTTCTTTCTGCTATAACCGCTATACCGTCCATTGCAGATGCATGATAATGTGGTACAGATCTCTTTGCATAAATTGGTTCGGCTGTTACGTTTCCTATCGACTCAGTCGCATTTTTAGTTACTGTCCTAAGTTTCGGTTTATATTGTGATAATATTTGCTCAAGAGCCTTTTCCCTAGGAATATCTGATAGATAAATTTTACGTTCATATTTATTTTTTATCATATTTGCATCACACACCCGTTAGAAAAGTATTACTTCTATTAATTCTCCAGCTAAAACCCCTTCTTTAGCCGATGGAATTTCAGCAATACCTTCACTTGATACTAAAGTTGATATTAATCCTGACTTCCCAAAAATAGGAGTCGCATCCCAGCCAGTTTCCGTTTTTTCTAGGCTAACTCTTATATAGTCTGCCCTACCAGCAGCTGAAGGGATATTTTTCGTAAGTTTAGCTGTTATCTTATTAATAAATAAGCTACTACGGTTACCAGAATATTTATTAAGGATAGTAGTTCCAAACACTTTAAATATTATTAAAGCAGAAACAGGATGGCCCGGTAATCCAATAACAGGCTTGTCATTTGCGATAGATAATATCGTCGGTTTGCCTGGTTTTACAGAAATCCCATGGGTAAATACCCCTGGTTTGCCTAATTTATTTATAACATCTACAGAGTAGTCTTTAGTTCCAACTGAACTACCACCTGAAAGTATTAGGCAATCAACTTCTGCTAATAAATTCGATGTAACTCTGTAAAGCTCATCTTCACTATCTTTAACAATACCTCCGTAAATAAAATCAATATCCATTTGCTTACAAATAGAGTTGAGAGTAATTGCATTAACATCTCTAACCTTACCCATTTCTAATTTAATGGTGTCAGGTGTAACTATCTCATCACCAGTTGAAATATAGCCGACTTTTATCTTCTTATAAACTTCAACTTCTAGTATACCTAAGGCAGAAAGCGCACCAAGCTCTTGAGCTCGGAGTTTCTTCCCTTTTGACAGTACAAGTTCATTAACTTTTATATCTTCCCCTACCTGAATTATGTTTTCATTCGGGGCAACTTGTCTATAAACATTCAAAAGTGATTCAATTTCTTCGCAGTGTTCAATCATCACTACTGAAGTAGCACCGTCAGGAACCATTCCTCCTGTTGGAACATACATTGCCTCTCCGTAATTAACTTCACTAGAAGGTTCCTCACCCATCTTAATTTCACCGATTAAGTTAAGAAAACCAGGCATTGACTCGCTTGATCCAAAGGTATCATCTGCTTTTACAGCATAACCATCTACAGTAGAACGTCTAAAGTTAGGAACATTTTCATTAGAGTAAATATCTACTGATAATATTCGGTTTAATGCGTTGCTAATTAGAACTTTTTCAGTATATTCTATAGGTTTGATTTTATCGTCGATTAAGTTAAATACTTCTTCAACTGTATGAACATTGAAAAATTTCATATATATGTTTCCTTCTTTCAATACTTAGCGGCATCAAAACTCACTATACAAGCTTTTTGCTTTTGAATAATCATTCATAGTGTTCATATTAAAAAAATCTATCTCATATATACCTTTTTCTAACTCACTCTTAGTATATAATTCCTTCTCAGTAATATAATACGTGCTTAACTTCTCATACAATTTTCTAACACGGAGATTATCTTGCTCCAAGCAATCAATCAATTCAGTTAGTATTGACTTCTTGTACAACCCAAATAAGGGGTGTAACTTTTCATTTATTACTGGAACTACTATATCGTTATAGTGTATATGTTCAAGCATTTTTGTTAGAAGTTTAGCATTTGGAAAAGGCATATCACACGATATAACAAAATTAATTTCATTTGTGCTACTTAACAGTCCTGCATGTATTCCACCTAGTGGACCTTTTTGAAAGTAAATATCGCTAACACATTTCCAATTAAACGAATTATAGCAATTTGGATTATTTGTAACGATAATTGATTCGTTAGTAGGTGGTTCAAATTCTTTTATTATACGTTCAATAACAGTGTGTTCACCAATTTTTAATTCTGCCTTATTTGTTCCCATTCTTGACGAGAGACCGCCAGCTAAGATTATATTAGATATATTAAGTTTATCCATGCTACACCTTAGTTTTTTTGCTCTATACTTTCGCCATATCCCTTTTCCTGAGCTACATAATCGTAGTGAATAGTTAATAGGTCAACTATTTCAGGTGAATGGTTTCTAAATAAGTTTCTTGCTTCTACAAATTTTAGGTATCCATTACACTTTTTACATGCTTGAATTTGAGCCGTAGTATCATCATCTATTTTGATAATTGTAAGCTCCTTGTGGTCATCGTTACCGCAAATAGCACACTCTAGCTTCTTGTGTTCCCATGACGCCTCACATCGTGGACATACAACTACCTTTTTCCCGTTCTCTCCTTGTTTAGCTAGGCGTACTGGTTCACCACAAAATTTACATCCTATACCGTTATTAATTCCTTCAAGCTTGTCTTCAAATTGTTTACTCATCACGTGTAAAAACGGGCGAATTAAATGTTCTGCTAAAAATTGGGGTATCCATGACTCAAGTTCATTTTCTTCAGCATATTTCTCAAAGTATAGATTATTAGAACGCACAGATTCTTCAAACCATTTTTTTAACTCTTCGCTCTTTATATTTTCCACTTTTACAAGTGAAGACTTTAAATTCGGTGTTATCTCATTTAAAAGTAAAATTAAGTCAGCAAACATTTCTGATAATATTTCTTCATTAATATTTACTTCTATTTGACTCAAGATTGGTAGGTCATTGCTAATTTTTGGGGAAGACTTAGTTATGTCTTCTGCATTTACCTTTTCTGACCAATTCTTATGCCATGAGTTTAACTGTTCTTGAAGCTCTTGGTATTCTTTTGATACAACATTTTGTTGACCCATTTTTTGCACCTCGCTAATTAGAAACAATAGGATTTTTAGTTAAATAAAGGAAGGCTACCACCAGTGTAGCCATTCCTTCAAAAAAACTTAATTACATTTTTAAATTATCTTTAACTTCCTCGTCATACCACTTACCATGGTGAGCCTTAGCGTAATCTTCAGAGATATAACCCTTAAGGATACCTTGCATTGATGGTCTTGAATTCGGATGTCCGATAGATAGGTAAACGTGACCAACTACTACAGCAACTGATAAACCGAATGCGATTGAGTGCATTGGGTATGCAAGCAGAATAATTGATTGTGAGAAGCCTAGAGTTGTAGTAAAGAAATCTGCAAACCACATTAATAATCCTGAAACGATTAGTAAGAATGCAGTGAATACTTGTAATAACGAGTTAATCTTTTCACCAGCATTATAGAAATCTTGCTTCGGAATATCAGCATGAAGACCAAAGAATTCTTTAGCGAAACCTTTAAAGAATGCAAAGTCATGTGCTTTCCAACTGAAGATTTGTTTCATCCAGTGAGTGAAACTTTTAGCATCTACTAATAAGATGAACACAGTTGGTAAAATAAATACTAAACCACCATAATGATGTACAAATCTAGCATTTTCTGGTCCACCAAATAATACGTAAACCCAATCAAACCATTCTGAATATAATGGTAATCCTGTAAAATACAATAACATAAATGTGAAGGCATTTAACCAGTGAGCTAAAATAACCGGTTTAGAAAAACGTTTTACTTGTTTACTCATGGCCATGACCTCCATCACCTTTATTATTGATTGCGTTAGAGATCGCAGCACCTACTACTGCCATTGTTGTAACACCTAATAATGCTTTCCCAAGTGGTTGAGCATAATCTTTCCACACCACAGCTGATGTTGGAACTTTAGGGCTTTCTGGTAATCCATATACACTTGGCTTATCTGCTAATAGATAAACTGTGTTAGTACCACCAACCCCTTTTGGATTATAGATGTTAGCGTTAGGGAAACGATCCTTAACATCTTGTAAACGAGTTTCAGCTTTAGCTAATAACTCTTCCTTATTACCATATACAATTGAACCTGCGTGACATGCTGTAGCACAAGCTGGTTGTAAGCCTTGGTCTAAACGGTCAATACACATAGTACACTTGTATGCTTTTCTCTTCTCAACAAGACCATCTTTAAGCGTCTTAAGTTGAATTACATCAAATGGACAGTACTCAACGCAATATCCACAACCTACACACTTATCTTCGTCAACTACTACTGTATCATACTTACTGTGTGAAATTGCATCTTCTGAACATACTTTCTCACAGCTAGCTTCTTTACAGTGTAGACATGAAGCATGACGGAATAACCAATCAAGTCCACCATCTTTACGTTCAACTTCAGTGTAAGTTATAACGTTCCAAGTGTTAGCTGTTACATTAGCATGAGACTGAACTCCGTGAAATTCTTCAATTTCAATCGGAAGATCGTTCCAGTTTTTACAAGCTACCATACAACCACGACAACCGTCGCATAAAGTTACGTCTACGAATTTAATCATCTTTTCCACGACTACGCCCTCCTAACATCACAAAGGAATGCTTTGTATTCTGGAATATTTGTGTTCGCATCTCCAATGTGTGGAGTTAAATTGTTAGCCGAAGCACCTGTTACAATACCTTTGTAACCAAAATGCCAAATCATACCGATTTGATGAACTGTTTTACCTAGTATCGTATAAGGCTTAAAGCGTTTAGTAACTACTGCATATGCTTCAATTTCACCACGTGCAGATGATATTTTAACTTTATCCTTATCTTTTATTCCCTTATCCTTAGCTAATTCTTCACTTATCTCAATTAACATATGAGGTACAAGCTCAGCTAACCAAGGTGTATTACGTGTCATTGCCCCTGATTGCCAGTGCTCAGACATACGGTAAGTCGTTGCTACGATTGGGAACTTCTCAGAGTTTCCACGAGGATTGTGATCCCCATCCCAAATCTTAATAGCAGGATTAATTTGTTGAGACGAGAATGCGTTCTGAACTGGGCTTTCAAATGGCTCATAGTGCTCAGGGAACGGACCTTCGTTACGAGGAGCAAATAAGTTACCCTTAGTAGTTCCAGTCATCATAAACGCAGTTGCTCCACCTTCATCTGAAGGAGCTAAAAGTTTGTTAAAGTCAGGAACATCATAACCGCCCCAAGCTTTTGCTGACTCATCCCACCATATAATTGCATTTTTCTCATTATATGGCTTACCAGAAGGGTCACATGAAGCACGGTTGTATAGAATACGACGGTTTACTGGCCATGAGAACGACCAGTTTAGGAAGTTACTCATACCCGTATCTTTATTGTCACGGCGTTGTGATAAGTTCTTACCTTCTTCAGGATAGAATCCACAATAAATCCAGTTACCACTACTAGTAGTTCCATCATCTTTTAGATCAGGGAATTTAGCAACAAGTTTACCAGTTACTGTATCGTAACCATTAATTTCTTTAGCAACTAAATCGATATCCGGATGATCATGTTCACCAAATTCCCAAGTCATCGCTTGGAAAGGCTTATCTTCTGGCTTAGTGCTACCTTTGTAAGCTTCTTTTAAACGACGAGCTAACATGTGAACGATTTCTAAATCAGCCTTTGAGTCACCCTTTGGCTTAATTGCTTGCCAACGATATTGCATCCAACGACCAGAGTTTGAAACAGTTCCTTCTTTTTCATATGAGCTACAAGCAGGTAAGAAGAATACTTCAGTTTGAATATCTTCTGGATTGCTTCCTGCTTCCTTTTGCCAGAATGAAGATGATTCAGTTTCCCATAAGTCAACTGCTACCATCCACTTTAATTTACCTAGAGCTTGTTTTTCAACTAAAGCGTTAGGTCCACCAACTACTGGGTTTGTTCCCCATAAGAACGCTCCATCAAGATTTCCAGCATACATATTTTCAAATAGTGCTATATGTGAGTAATCTTTAGGATCAATTTTAGGTAAGAATTGGAACCCAAATTCGTTATCTTTAGTAGCACTCTTGCCATACATTGCTTTTAAGAAACTTACAAGGAACTTAGGCTTATTAACCCAGTATCCTAATTTTGGAGTAACAACCCCTAAAAACTTCTCTAAGCTAGCTTGCTCAGCAACAGCTTGTGGAACTTCTATATAACCTGTTAAGTTACCGAATAATAAACCAAAGTCAGTTGAACCTTGAACGTTTGATTCTCCACGTAATGCTTGAACACCACCACCAGGAACACCAATATTTCCTAATAGTAATTGTAAGATAGCAAATGAACGAACATTTTGTGTTCCTACTGTATGCTGAGTTGTACCCATTGCATACATTATTGTTCCCGCCTTCTTAGGGTCAGCAGTAGCACAGAATGTCTTAGCAACTTCTATATATTTATCTTGAGGAGTACCTGTAACTTCACATACCTTTTCAACTGTATATCTTTCAAAATGTTTCTTCATTAATTGATATACGCAACGAGGGTTTTGTAAAGTTTTATCTACAACAGTCTTTCCTTCAGCGTCAGTCTTATATTTCCATTGTTTTTGATCATATTTACGTTTTTCTGCGTCATATCCGCTGAATAAACCATCTTCATATGAGAAGGTATCTTCAACGATAAATGAAGCGTTCGTGTAACTAACAACATAATCTTTATGAATCATGTCGTTTTGAATTGCGTAATTTATCATACCACCAAGAAACGCGATGTCAGTTCCTGAACGTAGCGGAGCGTATACATCTGCTTGTGATGACGATCTTGTGAAACGTGGGTCAACTGATACAATTTTCCCACCATTTTGTTTAGCTTTTAATAGATATTTAAAGCTTATTGGATGATTCTCAGCAGGGTTTCCACCCATAATTAGAGCGCAATCAGTATACTGGAGGTCATTCCAGTGGTTGGTCATTGCTCCACGACCAAATGTAGGCGCCAGACCGGCAACCGTTGGACTGTGTCATATTCGGGCTTGATGCTCGATGTAGGTTAAACCTAACCCACGCATCAACTTTTGAATAACATATGTTTCTTCGTTATCTAAAGCAGCTCCACCTAGTGATGCAATTGCTTCAGTACGGTTAACTGTAATACCATCTTTAGCGATTTGGAATGAGTTATCACGAGATTCTTTAACTCTCTCAGCGATTTTATCTAACATCCAACCCCATTCTTTTTCTTCCCACTTGCTACTTCCAGGTGCACGATATAAAGGCTTCAACATACGCTTTTCAGAAGTATATAATTGGCGAATTGAAGTTCCTTTACTACAAAGGCTACCTTGGTTAATCGGATGATCTGGGTCCCCTTCAGTGTATACAACATCATTATCTGTTGCATAAACTAAAATACCGCAACCAACAGAACAGTAAGGACAAATTGTCGGAGTAGGTTTTAACTCAGCTATTTTAAAATCTTTCGATTTTGCTTTAACTTCATTTTCGTTGAAACCTAATTCAACTAAAGCTAAAGTTGCTGCAGTAGCACCTGACAATTTCAAAAACTGTCTACGACTTACATTCATCCCATTTCCCCTCCTTTAAATAATCAATTTTGTGTTTATATATGAACTCCTAGAAATAAGAGGAGTTACCAAATTATTAATCTACTACTCTATTAAAATCTGTATAAATAGTAGACATCCTACCTCTAATGTAACCAATGACTTCTATATTAAGGACTCGAGCTAGTTGCACAGCTTGCATCGTTGCAGCTGTTCTAGATCCAACAACACTAAAACCAAACTTAGCTGCTTTAGAAAGCATTTCATAGGAAATTCTTCCAGTAGTTAACAATATTAATCCCTTGGGATCGAGATTATTTCTCACTGCATACCCTATAACTTTATCAACAGCGTTATGACGACCGATATCTTCCCTAACGATGATGTCACCGTCTTTGTGAAGTATACATGCACCGTGCATTCCCCCTGTTTCAAGATACATCTGACATGATAGTGAGAATTCGTGAATCTTCTTTAGTAGAAATTGTTTAGATATTTGAAAATATGTTTCCGCTTTATTAAAACCCTTAACATCAGTCATTGAGAAAAAGGTTACCCCTCTTCCACAACCAGCTGTGTAATGCTTTTTCTTATCGAAAAAAACATCAGAGTCAAAGCCTTTTTCTAACTCAACTTTAATTATGCCCTTTTCCTGATCTAGTTGAATATGACTAATGTCACTCTTCGTTGTAATAAACCCTTCGGAAAAGAGGTACCCGTATGCCCAGTCTTCTAGATCGTTGTTCGTTAGCTGAAAAGTAGCTATCTCATTGTTGTTCAGATGCAAGGTTATTGGGTATTCTTCTGGACATCCTTTTTTGATCAAAAGTATCACTCCTGAAGTTTAAGAAATCGCTTACAATTTATTCCAAAATATAAACCTGTCCATTTACCTGGCCAGGGGTTAGAGGTTTTTATTAAACCCCAAAAATAAAAATAGTGACAAAATCGTTATGAAATTATTTCCAAAATATTTCTATTTTGTGACTATTCTATGACGATTTTATCACTACTATGACAAATTTACAATACATTTACACAGATATTTTATTTTATTTTGCTACATAATACTTATTTATTTAACCAGAATCTACTATTTTCAACTCTTTTCGTTTGTCCAATTTTATCAAATAGTTCTATAAGGGGAACTAAATATTTCCTAGAAATACCTAACACTTCTTTTGCAACTTGTAAATCGAAGCTGTCTCCAGTTGCATCTTTCATCTTTTTTAAAGCGCCATTTAATGCTTTTGTAGATATAAGATGTATTGGATCTAAAATATAAGCATGCCCTTCACTAATTAAGAAATGATAAAAATCTTTCGCCTCAGTTTCAGGTAACTTTTCCTCTGTAACATAATGTGAAAATGGCTTTACTAAGAAGCTGTCCTTTTCTAGTTTAACTAGTATTTGTTCCATTCTTTTCGCCCATTTACCTTGTAACTCAGGCTTAAAACTTCCTATAGAGACGAATTGTCCATTTAATTTTAAAGTCGCGTCTTTGATTAGGTCATTAATTACATATTCAATTAACAACTTTTCATAGCTACTCGTAAGATTTTGTATCAACTCTGCCTTGTTTAAGCCTAACCTTAGCGGGAACATATTGTGATATGAGTTTAAGTTCGCAACAATTAATCTCTTTAGACTTAAAATTACCTCAGGGGTAGTTAAACTATTCCCTATTTTTATTAAATCACAATCATTTATTGATTGTGAAATTTCTTGCTCAGTAACAGATGCGAAAGTTATTAGATCCTTTTGAGAAAGAAGGGTTTTAATATCTATTATTGTTTGCATTCTTTCAATAGGTGAACCTATCTTTTTCGACTTAAGCATTTCTATCGTTTTTTCACCAAACTTATAACGATCACCATTCGGATCAACAACAACTCCACCACCAACCGTCTCTGCCGGGGAAGGCCTTCTAACAATAAATCTGTCACCTCTTTTGGCAACAATTTCATTCTCTAGTCGTAGTTGGCACAAGATTTCATCATTTGATTCTTTAACGTCATTCCTATCAAAGAATACCACATTTCCCATTACTCCCGATGTTCCAATATGTACCTTAATTTCCGATCTTTGCTTTAGAGGATGCTGAATTTCTTTAACAATTTTCAAAGAAACATCAATAGTTTTTGTAACTTTATACACATCAGATGAAACAATTACGTCACCTCTAACAATTTCATCTCTTTCTATATTTGCAAGATTTATTGCTGCCCTTTGCCCAGCAACAACAGTAGTTGCATGATTACCGAAAACTTGGATTTGCCTTGCCTTCGTTTTTAAATTTTCAGGCATGACTGTTATAGTATCACCTAGTGAGATGGAACCCTCATAAACTGTCCCTCTAACGACAGTCCCTTGGCCTTTAACCGTAAATACTTGATCGACAGGCATTCGAAATGCCCCGGTATGATGTTTCGGTTGAACTTTAAGTAATTCTGTTTTTATTAATTTTTTTAAAGCATCTAATCCGTTTCCACTGACGCTATCAACCAATGCAAATTCACTGTCATAATAGATTGTTCCTTCTAGTTGGTCTCTAATTTCTTCCTTAACAACTTCAACTAGTTCTTGATCAACCTTATCAATTTTAGTTATAACTACGATTCCTCTTTTAACTTCGAGTAAACTTAAAATTTCTAAGTGCTCTTGTGTTTGTGGCATTACACCTTCATCCGCAGCAACGATTAGCAGCATTAAATCGATACCTGTAACACCAGAAATCATTTGCCTAATAAACTTTTCATGACCAGGTACATCTATTACAGATACATGAAGATCGTCCCCTAGATCCAGAGGTGCGAAACCAAGCTCTATTGAAATGTTTCTTTCCTTTTCTTCCTTAAGCCTATCTGTATCTACATTAGTTAAATTTTTAATTAAGGTCGTTTTACCGTGATCTATATGACCGGCTGTACCGATTGTATAATACTTTTTTTCCATAAAAACACTCCTACTTTGGAAAATTCTATAACTTGATACAAAACTTCTTCTAGTGTATCATAAACCCGAAGAGAAAATTAAATACTATGTTTTATATGGGGCTGATTGGGTTGCTGGTGCACCCCGCGGTCTTCAAAACCGTATGAGAGGCACGTGCTGTCTCTGGTGAGTTCGATTCTCATGCAGTCCCGCCATATTAACGTTTTTTACATAGTGGTCCTTAAATAGGTCATGCGGTCTCATTGTACTTTTTGAGTAAGACCGTGGGAATAAATTGAATATAACCTTCTACTTTCTAGTAGAAGGTTTTTTTTATCGAAATAAAGAGGATAAGCGGATTTTATGTCGTATACATAACTATGAATTATAACTATGCGAACCATATGTCAGGGTGGGGTCAATGAAAGATTTTAATAGTAAGTCCGACTTTAAATTTTATCGGATTTTAATAACTATAATTATCATTATTATGTTTTGGGGTTTTATCTATGGATATGGTCGAAATACTTTTGAGGAGTACATGTTTCATTTAACTTTAGTTTTATCATTAACTTTCTCACTCTGGACTTATCCCAAAAGTGAATCGAATCTATCAAAAATTATAATAGTAATAGAAACAATAATTTATTTTTATAGTTTATTGTTTTTATACCCAGAAATATTTTCCTCATTCATGCTTATTAGTTTAATACCATGCGTTGCTATATTTTTCTTTATTCCGAACTTATTTTATTTTTCAATTGGAATTAATATATTTATCATGACAATCTTCTTTATATATGTATGGGTTTATGACAAAGGAGTTTATTATTCTTATATTTACACGGACATATTTGGGAACTATATTAACTTCCTAGCTAGCCAGGCTGTTTTCTATTTAATTTTCTATCTAACTTATACTAGAATATTAAATCAACAGTACTATTACGAACAAAACCAACTAGCTGAGCGAGTAAAATCATCTGGACAAATAGCGGCAGCTGTAGCACACGAAATAAGAAATCCAATTACTGTTGTTAAAGGGTTTATTCAACTTTATCAAGAAAATCAAAAATCCACTCATGGAACACATGAACATTTCTCCCTTATGCTCGAACAACTACAAATTGCTGAAACAGTAATCTCAGACTTCCTAGAAATATCAAGACCTAAGGAAAATATTAAGAATCAATCAGTTAATATCAAGGAAGCAACACAAAGTGTTGTAGACTTAATAAATTCTTATGCGCTACTAAATAACATAACCCTAAATTTAATTTTTGAAGATAACTATACGATTAACTGTAATTTAATCGAATTCAAACAATTACTAATTAATTTAATTAAAAACGCAATTGAAGCTTCTCCAATTGGAGGGTTAATCACACTGAATGTTAAACAGAATAATAATTACATGGAAATAGTCATAATTGATTCTGGAAATGGCATGACTGATGAAGAGTTGAAATCTCTTGGCACCCCTTTTTACTCATTAAAAAGCAAAGGAACTGGATTAGGATTAACAATTTGTTATAACATCGTTCATAAATACAATGGTAGTATTGATTTTAAAAGCAAAAAAGGGAATGGTACTGTCGCAACTGTCAGATTTCCCATAAAAGGTAGTACATAAAACTATGTTTTTATTTTTTCATATGAAAGGTCACGATTGCGTGACCTTTTTTACATTCAATAAAACCTAGTCTTCATCAGGAACATTCAAAATTTTGACGGTCTTAAAAGCTGGTATTATTTTAAAATTTAAATTCCAGTTTGATGAAACAACTTCAAAATCCTGTTCAGTTACTAAACAAATCATAACAACATCATTATCACTATCCATTACCACATAGGAGTTATTGTTCGAATATACTTTATATGTTTGGCGAGCAATCAGCGTCCATCCATTTAACAATTCATTACTTTTATTAACCAACGATAGATCCCCCTTTACTTAAATCACATAATGATAGTCTAGGTAAATACCATTAAAATATTACAAAGCATATATTTTTTACCTTTTATAACTTTTACATATAATGCCATTGACCCCTAAATACATTTGTTATAATATTTTACATAAGATGTAATGAAAACTAACATTAGATAGGTGGGTCAATTTACATGAAGAAAATTGAAGCAATAATTCGACCAGAGCGACTAACAGAAACAATAAAAGGTTTGAAAAATATAGGTATCACCGGATTTACTGTATCCCAGGTTGTCGGGAGAGGGAAACAAAAAGATACCCAAGGAGTATATAGAGGTAAGAATTATAAAGTATCACTTCACCCGAAAGTAAAATTAGAAATTATACTTTCCGATTACATGGTAGAACCAACGATTAAATCAATAGTCGATTCCGCACAAACAGGCGAAGATGGCGATGGGAAAATCTATGTGTTTCCGATTCTAGATGCTTATAACATCAGAACTGGTGCACCTGATTTTGACATCGATGATCTAGTCATCGAGGAGGGTTAATAGCAATGGAGCTTATTCATTTAAACGCAATTTGGATAGTTATAGCATCTGCAATGGTTTTATTTATGGAAGGCGGATTCAGTCTTCTTGAAGCAGGTTTTGTTCGTACTAAAAATGCCGTAAATGTAACAATGAAAATATTCGTTGATTTAACAGTTGGTGCTTTAGCTTTTTGGTTGATCGGCTTCGGAATAATGTTCGGAGATGATGCTATGGGTTTGATCGGAACAAGTCTCTTCGGTAGTCCAGAAAACATAGTCCTATCAGTTCCATTACCTAGCGCTGCATTTGTATTATTTCAAATCGGTTTTGCCGTAGCATGTATATCAATAATTTCTGGCGCAGTTGCTGAACGTATGAATTTTAATGCATACATAATAACCGCAGCTCTCATATGTTTAATAATTTATCCTCTATCAGGACATTGGGTATGGAATAGCGATGGATGGTTAGCTAGTTTAGGAATGAAAGATTTTGCAGGTTCTGCAGTTATCCATGCAGTAGGAGGGTTTGCAGCATTTGCAATGGCAAAAAATTTAGGTCCGCGAAAAGGACGTTTTAATTCAGATGGCAGTACTAATGTTTTCGCACCAAGTAATATTCCACTTGCATCAGCTGGCGCTTTTATTCTGTGGTTCGGTTGGTTTGCATTTAATGCAGGAAGTACGTTAGATGCTTCAAATAGTAGTTTAGCATTAATAGCATTAAACACTATGTTGGCAGGAGCAAGCGGTGGCGCATCCGCACTTTTTATGACTATTAGAAAGTTTGGGAAAGCAGATCCAAGTATGACGATAAACGGCGTTCTATCTGGACTCGTTGCAATTACAGCTGGATGCGCGTTTGTATCAACATGGAGCGCTATTATAATTGGTGCAATTAGTGGACTAATAGTTATTTACGCAACACTATTCGTAGATAATTTAAAAGTTGATGATCCGGTTGGAGCGGTTGCAGTTCATGGGTTCAACGGTGTATTCGGTACAATCGCAGTAGGTTTGTTCGACAATGGTGAAGGACTGCTAACTACCGGAAACTATTCTTTACTATCTGTTCAAATACTAGGTGCATTTGTCGTAGTTGCTTGGGGACTTATTGGTGGTACATTTGTTTCAAAGTTATGCGAAAAAACTGTTGGATTCCGTGCGACCGACCGCGAAGAGGAAGAAGGTTTAGACATGTCCTATCACGGAATACCAGCTTACAATGAACTTGAACGTTTTACAGATTTACCTACAAGTTTGTATAACTTTGAGGAGTCCACAGGTATTTCAGTTACCCCTTCAAAAGGAAAAAATATAACAAAAGAAGTTAGCTAAAATTATACCCAAAAGGGCCATTTGGTCCTTTTATTTTATTATTCAAGTATATTTAATTTTTAATGAAAGCTTCTCTACTTTAATAGAAATAGTTTAAAATGCACATAGAAACCTTTCTATGTGCATTTACCGATCTTGCAATACCATTTAAACCCCTTGCGGAAGTAATCATACATTTATAAACAATCATTAAATAATTATATTTTAGTATTATTAAAACTAGAAATATTTTTGTCGTAAGTTTTTTTGAGCTAATCTTTACAGTGTAACAGTGTTATGTTACACTCGTAGTGAGGTGATAAATTATGGAAAAGGAACTTATTTCCAAAAAAGACTTATTAGACTTAATGAACATAACTTACGGACAACTATACAGATGGAAAAGAAAAAATTTAATACCAGAGCATTGGTTTATTAGAAAATCAACATTTACGGGACAGGAAACTTTCTTTCCAAAGGGTGAGATAGTTCAAAGAATTGAAAAGATCCAAAGTATGAAAGACGACCTTTCCCTAGATGAAATCTCTGACCATTTCTCTCCTAACTTTTCTAATGTAAATCTTACAGTATCTGACTTAGAGCAACGCAACATTGTTTCAAATAATACTTTGCAATTATTTTTAAGTTTATATCCTAGCAAAGTGACTTTTAATCTAAAAAATATTGCACATATGTATATTGTAAATACGCAACTTGAGAACGGAGATATTACTTTAGAGGATTGCAAATCAATTGTAAAAACTTTAGAGGGAAATCTTTCTCAAAAAACCGAATCAAATTTTAATATTATCATTTCTAGAAAACTAGGTATTACAACGTGCTTCATTATTTCTAGTCACTCAAATTTTTATATTGAAGACAAAGCTAAAGTAATAGCAAATATAGATTATTCAAATGAAATTGATACACTTAGATCAAAGTTAGGAGGTTTATAATATGAAATCCAGCTTAAAAATTGATGGTACTGGATCTTCCAGTGGTGGATTTTACGATAAAGTTATTATTAATGGTAACGGTGATATAAAAGGTGATCTTGTATGCTCTACCTTTAAGACAAATGGAGTATCAGAAGTTTTAGGGAATGTTGAGACGAAGAAGTTAACAATCAACGGAACAAGTGAAGTAAACGGGAAGGTTACTGCAGACTTCCTTACAGTTAATGGGCACTTAGATATTGAAGGTAGTGTAATTTCTAAAGATGTTAAGGTTGATGGATATTTAGAGATTGATGGTTCTTTAAATACTGATATTATTAAAACTAGAGGAGTTTTAAAGGTTAAAGGTGATTGCAACGCTGAACAATTTAACTCCCAAGGAATGTTTAATATAGATGGACTTCTAAATGCGGGTGATGTAAATGTCGAAATTGTAGGTAAGGCTTACGCTAAAGAAATTGGCGCTGAAAACGTTAAAGTAAAGATAAAACCTACAATGGCAAAGTTAAAAAAGTTTATCCATAAGTTCTTATCTTTCATCGAAATAAAAGATGGTTTGACGGCTGATATTATTGAAGGTGACATTATCGAGCTAGAAAACACAAAAGCTAAAGTAGTTCGTGGTAGTGTGATAACAATTGGAAAAGATTGTGTTATTGATAGAGTTGAATACAAAGACTCTTTTACAAAAGACGATAAAGCAACAGTAATTGAATCTGTAAAACTATAGCCAAGCGATTTTACGCTTGGCTATTTTTATTGGCTAATAAGAAACTGCAACTAATGCTCTTCCTCATCGCTTTAATGCTCGTCAATCGCCGAGATATCTTTATTTCTTAACATTTCTATGTGAGGTATATCATCCTCTAGGTATTCATCTGAAACTTGTTCAAACCCTAGAGAACAATAGAATTTTTTCAGATATGCTTGAGCCGAAATTCTAATATTAAGTTCATTCATCTCGTCAGTTATATACTTTATCGCCATTCGCAGCATTTGTTGTCCAAGTCCAATAGTTCTATATTTATCTTTAACTACTACTCTTCCGATTGAAACTTCATCAAAGGAGACGCCCTTTTCAACAATACGGCAATACGCTGCTACTTCACCGTCTATTACCGCAAAAAGATGTTTAGATTTTAAATCTTTAAAATCAATATCTTGGTAAGGACAATTTTGTTCTACTATAAATATCTCGCCTCTTAATGATAGTATCCGATATAATTCTTCTACGGTTAAGTCCTTGAAGTTCTTTAAAATCCATTCCATAAATATCCTCCGTAAGTACTGAATAATATTATAATTTTAAATTACCTTATATCTTACCATACTTATCCTTTGTCAAAACAGTTTTAATGACATAAAGAAAACTCGGCGATTGCCGAGCCTTTAAGGCGACGGCAGAGCCGTAGTTGCACTTATGCGTCAGGAAAGTATGAACTAGTCAAAGTTTATACTTTCCTACTAGCTAAAAAAACCTTCCCATACAAACCGAGAAGGCTTTTAATATTAAAACCAATATTCATGCATTTTTTCTAAGAATGTTTCATTCAATGAGTAACCCGCAGCATCACCAATAACCGAATCTATACCACAATGAGGGCATAGTGCTGTTTTACCATTTACATCATCAATCCACTCTTCAACTTCATCTGGAGAGAAAAATTCTAAACAGTAAAAACAACCACAAATTTCAGATACTTCTATTGATTCTTGATTATTAATCGAATGCTTATGGGCGATTATATGGGGGCCTTGTTCCAATTTAAAACACCTTTCTTTTTTCATCTTTGCCCGTAAGTTTTAAATTTTTCACTTAGGATTTCCATCTCTTCTTTCGAGAGCATCACGGGCTCACCAATTGATTTTGTTCTGTAGTAGATTTCACAGCAGAACTCTATTTCTTCTGCAATAGTAAACGCTGTTTCGATATTGTGAGCACCTGCAAGAAGGCCATGATTTGCTAATAAAACTGCTCTTCTATCTATCATTGCTTCAAATGCATTTTTTGCAAGATCACTAGTTCCAAAAGTTGCATAATTAGCACACCTTACGTTTGGACCGGCAAATGCAACTAAATACGAGACAGGTGGTAATTCCCAATTTAGCGTAGCAATTGTTTTAGCAAATGGTGAGTGTGTATGAACTATAACATCAATATCATCTCTATTTTTATAGAAGATAGTATGCATTTCTAACTCAGATGAAGGCTTTCTATTACCATCAATTATTTTTCCATCTAAATCTATTACGACTATATCTTCAGGATTAGTTTGAAAATAATCAATACCACTAGGACTAATAGCGACCAACCCTTCATCACGATTGAAAATACTAATATTGCCACCCGTTCCTTTTGTTAGTCCATTTGTTATAAGTTTTTTACAATATTCAACTATAAGTTCACGCTCTTTTTGTAGAAGTAGCATTTTTTAACTCCCTATTGTTCAAATAATTTTTTAAGGTTTACGTCAAATGGTGGATAGACAATTCCCTTTTCTGTAATTATAGCAGTTACATTTTCATTAGGAGTAACATCGAATGCCGGATTATATACCTTTACACCTTTTGGTGCAGTTTCTAATCCGAATCGACTCGTAACTTCGGTAGTTTCTCTTTCTTCAATTGGTATTTCTTTGCCAGTTGCTGTTCTTAAATCTATAGTAGGAGTAGGTGTCGCGACATAAAAAGGTATGTTATAGTACTTAGCTAAAATTGATACTCCTAACGTTCCTATTTTATTGGCTACATCTCCATTTGCTGCTACCCTATCAGTTCCAACAATAACAGCATCTACTTTCCCTTGTGACATAACCATTGCCGCCATATTATCAGTAATTACAGTAACGTCTATTCCTGCCAGATGAAGCTCTAAAGCAGTCAAGGTAGATCCTTGAAGGCGAGGTCTAGTTTCATCTGAATATACTTTAAAGTTCCATCCTTTTTCCTTAGCTAAATACATTGGTGCAGTTGCTGTACCATATTTAGTTGTCGCTAAAGCCCCTGCATTACAATGTGTTAGAATCCCTACTCCATCTTTTAGAAGAGTTAATAAATTCTCGCCAATCATTCTATTAATTTCTTCGTCTTCCTTGTGAATTAACTTAGCCTCTTCTAATAAAGCATCCTTCATTAAAGAAACAGGTAAATCCACAAGCTGCTCTGCTTTATTTTCCATACGTTCTAATGCCCAGAAAAGATTAACAGCAGTCGGACGGGATGTAGCTAAGTATGCTGCCTTTCCCTTAACCTGCTCATAAAATTCTTTGCTATCATTACATTCTAATTCTCTTACACCTAGATAAAGTCCGTAAGCTGCAGATACCCCAATTGCAGGTGCCCCTCTTACCTTCATTACGACAATCGCATCCCAAACACTCTCAATCGTTTCGAACTCTTCATAAATTATTTCGTTAGGTAGAACCGTTTGGTCTAAAAGCACCAATTTATCATTTTTCCATTGAATAGGTAGTAGTTCTGACATATTTATCTCCTTAAAATATTATTTAAATAGTCGCTCTGCATTATTGAGTGCTTGTATAAAATCATTACCCTCACGGAAATCACTTCTATTTTTAATGTAGTCCTTAGCTACACTTAGACAGATTCTTTCTGCCTTCACTCTTTTGTTTATATCTTCTATAGAAGTAATATCTTTAACTTTTGCTAACCCAATTATTCTTCTAGACAACTCTAATCCAGCTACACCTGCAGTATCTTGTATAACTCTATTAAGATACCATCTGTCAAATCCGTTTTCTTTAGCTAATTTATCGTTAACATTTATTTTCCATAAGTCTAAGAATTTATTACTAAATAAATCAATTACGCTAATAATTGTTTTTTCTAGCCAATCCTTATACTCTGCTTTTTTATGTTCATCATTAATTGTCGCGTCAGCATTTACCCATGCGAAAATCAAATTTGCTATAACATTTCCAATGTCGTATCCCATAGGACCATAGAAAGCAAACTCCGGATCAATAACTTTTGTTGATTCTTTATTAATAAAAATTGAACCCGTATGCAAATCACCATGGATTAAACTTTCAGTATTGGTCATAAATTCAAATTTTAATTTAGCAGCTTCTAACCTTAAAGCATCGTCTTTGTAGATATTTTCTATTATCCAAGACTTGTTTGCTTCAAATAGTTCGTTTCTATTATTAATATCATTAAATGGTTCAGTATAAACTAGATCTTCAGAAATCTCACAAAGTTCAGGATTAATGTAGTTCACAACTAACTTCTTTTTTTCCTTATGGTCCATTACAACGTCACTTGTTAGTAATAATGTATTTGCTAGAAACGTAGTTATATGGTCCGCGAATTTAGGAAATACCTCATGACTTATTAATGCTTGTCTCATTATAGTATAATCTCTTAAATCCTCCATCACACAACAACTCATTGTGTTGTCTAACAAGATTACTTGAGGTACTAACCCAGGTGCTAACTCACCTTGTAAAATCAACACCTCTGTTTCAATTCTATTTCTATCGGGCGATAATTTGAATTCATCTGATATTCTAGCAGTGACTCCTGCCTGTTTAACAATGATAGATTTATTTGTCTCAACATCCTCAACTCTAAAAACATAGTTTAAGTTGCCATCTCCAATTTCAACACAACTTAACTGAGCATTATCTGGAAAAATATTAAGTTTATCTCTAACATAATCTATTACATCTTCAGTTTTCATTAAAAAATATTCATTAAATCTACTCATCAAATATCCTCCTATATTGAAAACGGTTACTATATATTTTATCACTACTAGAATAACAATAGATTAAGAAAATCAAAAATTATAAAATATATTTCTTTTCCTGGGAAATAATTCTACATATTCTCACATAACAATACAAAAAAGGACAGCAAGTTTTCTCACTGTCCTGAATTTTTAGTATCCGCGATATTCTAAATATTCGTCATACGTCATTTCTTTATCAATAATTCCATCCGCAGTTACTTCAATTATTCTATTAGCGATTGTTTGAACAAACTGATGGTCATGTGATGCAAAAATTATAGGGCCTTTAAAAGCAATTAATCCGTTATTAACAGCCGTAATTGATTCTAAGTCTAAGTGGTTAGTTGGTTCGTCTAGTAGTAATACATTAGCACCAACTAACATCATTTTTGACAACATACAACGGACCTTTTCTCCCCCAGAAAGTACACTAGCTTTCTTTAACACTTCATCTCCAGAGAATAACATTCTTCCTAGGAATCCACGCACAAAGCTATCACTCTGATCTTTTGGAGAGTATTGTCTTAACCAATCCACTAGATTTAAATCACAGTTTTCAAAGAAACTAGTATTATCCATAGGGAAATATGCTTGTGATGTTGTTACACCCCATTTAAACGAACCACTATCAGGTTCCATTTCACCCATTAAGATTTTAAATAAAGTTGTTTTAGCTAAATCGTTTTCACCAATAAGTGCAATTTTATCTGTTTTACCTAAAGTAAAGCTAATATTATTTAAAACTAACTCACCATCTATGGACTTAGAAATACCTTCAACTCGTAGTAGATCGTTACCTATTTCTCTATCCGGTGTAAAACCTACAAACGGATACTTACGAGAAGATGGTCTAATATCATCAAGAGTAATTTTATCTAGTAATTTTTTACGAGATGTTGCTTGTTTAGATTTTGAAGCATTTGCACTGAATCTGGCAATGAAAGCTTGAAGGTCTTTAATCTTTTCTTCTTTCTTTCTATTAGCATCTTGCGCAAGCTTCTGTGCAAGTTGACTAGACTCATACCAGAAATCATAGTTACCAACATAAATTTGTATTTTGCTGAAATCAAGATCTGCAATATGAGTACAAACCTTGTTTAAGAAATGTCTATCATGAGAAACAACAATTACAGTATTTTCAAAGTTAATTAAAAACTCTTCTAACCAGTTGATAGCTTTTAAATCAAGATGGTTTGTCGGCTCGTCCAGTAATAGAACATCTGGCTTACCAAATAATGCCTGAGCAAGTAACACCTTTACCTTTTCAGAACCAGTAATATCCGCCAGTTTCTTATAGTGTAAATCTTCGCCGATCCCTAAACCATTAAGTAAAATTGATGCTTCTGATTCAGCTTCCCAACCATTTAACTCCGCAAACTCACCTTCAAGTTCTGCTGCTTTCATGCCGTCCTCATCTGTGAAGTCTTCCTTCATGTAAATAGCATCTTTTTCTTGCATCACTTGATACAATCTTGTGTGACCCATAATTACTGTTTTTAAAACTTCAAACTCTTCATATTCGAAGTGATTTTGTTTTAATACAGCTAATCTTTCTCCTGGAGTAATAGCAACATTGCCTTGTTGTGGCTCAATTTCCCCCGATAAAATTTTGAGGAAAGTAGACTTCCCTGCACCATTTGCACCAATTAATCCATAACAATTACCTGGTGTAAATTTTATATTTACATCCTCGAATAATTTTCGATCTCCATATCTTAAACCTACATTACTTACAGTTATCATTCATAATCCTCCAAAAAATTAATACATATGAAAGTATAACACTATTTTCACCAATTTTATAAGTTTTGAAATAAATTTTCTAAACAGGAGTTTACAAAGTGTTTTTTTACTGCTATAATCCATAACTATACAAATATTCAAAATAATTTAAAAATTCGTTGAAGAGAACAAGTAAGTTAAGTAATCTGTCCTAAAGAGAGTCGGTGGTCGCTGAAAGCCGATGTTCAGGTCTTGATTGAATATCATCTCTGAGAATCAGTTCCAAACATTATAGTAGGAGCTGACGGGAACCTGCCGTTAAAAAGGTCGCGTATAATATGTACGTTGCAAAGTGTGATTTATTATCAAATTTGGGTGGTAACGCGGGTTCAACTCGTCCCTTTCTTTAGGGGCGAGTTTTTTGTTTTTTCAACTAGAATTTATGGGGGTGGTCTTATATGCAGAGTGACATTATAGACATTAGAAGCTTTATATATAAAAACAATTTAACGTGGAGGTTTTACTACTATGGAAAAGGTATCAAATAAAAATTTACTATTCGTTAGCTTAATGCTATTTTCAATGTTTTTCGGAGCTGGAAATCTTATTTTTCCACCATCACTTGGAGAAGCCGCTGGAACAAATGTCTGGGTTGCGCTTGCAGGATTTTTAGTGTCCGCAGTTGGTTTACCTGTTCTAGGTGTTGCAGCTGTTGCAAAATCAGGTGGTCTTCAAAACTTAGCAAGTCGTGTTTCAGCTAAATTCGCTGTTGTTTTTACAGTAGTTATTTTCTTAGCAATCGGACCATTTCTTGCTATTCCAAGAGCAGGCAGTCTCGCATTTGAAATGGGAGTTGCACCGTTTCTTCCAAAAGGTGCTGTTGAGCCACAGTTGGCATTATTCTTATATACACTTGCGTATTTCGCGCTCGCTTTTTGGTTATGTTTAAACCCAACTAAGTTAGTTGATAGAATGGGTAAGTTGTTAACTCCAGCTTTATTAGTATTAATCGCACTTTTATTCGTATCAACATTAGTTAAGCCATTAGGTAGTTTATCTGCACCAACTGGCGACTATGCTACTATGCCATTTTTTAAAGGTTTCCTTGACGGCTATATGACGATGGATACTATTGCTGCATTAAACTTCGGCATTGTAATCTCCGTGACATTTATGCAGCTAGGATTAAAAAATGAAAAAGTAATTATTTCAAGTTCTATCAAAGCGGGAGCAATTGTTGGTGTATTCTTAGCAGTAATTTATGGAGTTTTGGCATACTTAGGTGCAGCAAGTCCAAGTATGTTCGGGGCTTCAGAGACAGGTGCAAAAACGTTAACTAACGTAGCGTTATATCTTTTTGGTGATTTCGGTGCAGTTGTCTTAGGTTTAATTTTTGCATTAGCATGTTTAACAACTTCAGTTGGATTAATCACTTCATGTGGTCAATATTTCTCTCAGTTATTTAACAAAGTTTCTTATAAGCAATGGGTTGTCGTATTAACAGTTTCTAGTACACTTTTTGCTAACCTTGGATTAAGTACAATCCTTAAGTTCTCAGTTCCAGTATTAGTTGGTATTTACCCGTTAGCAATTGCATTAATCGCACTTGCATTTACACACAACTTCTTTAAAGGTCATCAATCAGTTTACGTTTGTACAATGTTATTCGTCGGTGTTATGAGTGGATTTGACGCTTTAAAAGCGGCTGGATATACACTCCCAACTTTAACTAAATTATTCCAAAATGTTCCTCTTTTCTCATTAGGTGTAGGCTGGGTTGTTCCTGGTTTAGTAGGTGCATTCCTTGGCTATATGTACGCGTTCTCTAAAGAAGTAGCACTAAAAAAACCACTTGATAATACAGAAAAAGCATAAAGAAAACTCGGCGATTGCCGAGCTGTACTTATTAGCTACAATATTAAATTTTGCCAAGTTCTTAAAACTTAAACTTCGCAAAAGCGCCCGCTTTCCGCTGGAGTCGAGCGCTTTTGCTTATTTAAAAAGAATCTTAAAATCCCCATATCCTTCTTTTTCGAGATCTTCCTTCTTAATAAACTTCAATGCTGCTGAATTTATACAATAGCGTAATCCGTTTTCCCCAGGACCGTCCTCAAAAACATGTCCTAAATGTGAATCAGCTTCTGCACTTCTGACTTCTGTCCTCGTCATATTATGACTAACGTCTAATTTTTCTTTTACACTTGCAGACATTATTGGTTTTGTAAAACTAGGCCACCCACAACCACTATCGTACTTTTCTTTTGAACTAAATAATGGTTGTCCAGACACTACATCAACATATATTCCTTCTTCTGTGTGATTCCAATACTCGTTGTTAAACGGAGGTTCGGTACCATTTTCCTGTGTAACATGAAATTGCATTTCATTTAATCTCTCTTTTAGTTGAGAATTGTCTTTTGACCAATAATGTTTAAAGAATTTTTCTCTACCAGAGCCTTTTTTATATAATTCATATCTAAATGGGTTTTTACTGTGATAATTCTGATGATATTCCTCAGCAACGTAAAATCTACTTGCTGGAATAATATTAGTCATAATTGGTTTATTGAATTTACCTGAGTTTTGTAATTCTAACTTAGATTTCTCTGCTAATATTCTTTGTTCATCACTATGAAAGAAAATAACAGTTTGATATGATTGTCCACGATCATGAAACTGACCACCAGGGTCTGTTGGATCTATAAGTTGCCAATATATATTCAGTAGTTCATTATAAGATATTTTTTCAGGATCGTATGTAATTTGTACCGCTTCGTAATGCCCAGTCGTTTCAGAACACACTTCTTTATAGGTCGGATTCTCTTTATGTCCACCTGTATAACCACTTACTATTTGAATGATTCCATCTTTCTCTTCAAAAGGAGAGACCAAACACCAAAAGCAACCTCCCGCAAATGTAGCTAGTTCATAATTATTTTTCATTCAGCCATTCCTCCTTTTTTATATTATCTCTTAAATAAAAAAATTGACCCCTAAAGGCCAATTATTTTTTCAATCCACTAATAATAAAACGGATAGTTTGATCTATAAATTTCTCATCGTCTAATTCTTTAGGTGGCATAATAAGAACTTTTGTTATTAAAGAACTTACAATCGTTGAGATAATATAACGAATAATATCATCCTCTTCCCAATCTACAAGCTCACCTTTATCTTTGTAATATTTTATAATATCTTTAAACTTTCCATATATATTATCTCTGAAAACCTTTTGAAACCTATCCCTAAACTCTTCTTGAAAAGCCATCTCTTGTATTAATATTTTTAATAGTGGCAAATTTTTACGAGCGAACTCCAAACGGTTTTTAATTAAAACTCTCAGAAATCCTTCAAAACTTTCATAGCCATTATCAAATACTTCTCGTTTGAAACTCTTCAATACTGTCGGAGCAAGTATATGTGAAAAAAGTGGCATAACAATTGAAATCAGCAACTTTTTTTTGGTGGCATAATGCCTAAATATTGTACCCTCTGCAACACCAGCTTTTTTTGCAATTTCGTTTGTAGATGCTGCTGCATAACCTTTCTCCGAAAATACTTCTATAGCACTTTGTAAAATTAATTTTTGTTTCGGAGTAAGGTTTTCATCTACATTTATTAATTCTGGAATATCATCTATATTATCTTTCTCAGTCAAAAAGCCGCACTCCTTTCGAACACTTAAAGTTTTCTATGTTTCTTTAGGGCGATAACATTAGCAATCATGAATATCATTGAGAATCCCAAAAGAATAAAGACGCTATTTTGGATTGATTCCCACCCTTTTCCTCTAATCATAACATCTCTTAAAGCATCAGCACCATATTTTAAAGGTAATATTACGCTGAATTTCTGTAACCACTCATCCATTGTTGATAAGTTGAATAGGCCTGAAAAAAATACTTGTGGAACTATTACAATAGGTATAAATTGAATCATTTGCAGCTCATTATTTGCAAAAGCTGATAAGAAAGTACCTAAAGTCAGAGCAGTCATTGCTAATAGTAACGTCATTAACATTACATACCACATGGACCCTACCATTATCATATCTAACACTTCTATAGCATACCAAGAAATTAGTGCTGCTTGAAACGATGTGAAAATACCATATCCTATTACGTATCCTACAACAATTTCCCATCTCTTTAATGGAGTTGAAAGCAATCTTTCAAGAGTCCCTCTTGTTCTTTCTCTAAGAAATGAGACACCAGAGATCAAAAATACAAAGAAAAAGATAAAAAATCCAATTAAAACAGGTCCTATAAAGTCAAATGTTCCCATGTCTTGGTTACCATAAAGAGTTGTTACTTTCGGAGCAAATGTTTGTTCTTTACTTGTATTTTTAAAGGAATCTTGCAAAACTTTCATTACTGCCGAATTTGAATTAGGATCACTACCCTCAAGTTTTACATTTAGCCTATTATCTTCAACGAATATATAGGCATCTATGTCTCCATTTTTAAGTTTCTCTTTAGCATTACTTAAACTATATTCCATAATTTTCGCATCTGAATCTTCAAATATTCCAGATAATTGCGGAGGTAAATTTACTAACCCGATTTTAGGTTTATATTCGTTACTTTCAAATACTAACGACATTAATGTAAGCACAAAAATAGGTGCAACTAACATTAGTGCTAATGTCCTCTTATCTCTTCCAAATTGCTTTATTATTCTAGTTACAAGTGCTAGTACTCTCATTATTCTGCACCTCCCAGTTTAAGAAATACATCTTCGAGCGTTTTTGAGTTAGTTGAATCTTTTAATTCAGCAGGACTACCAACTGCAATCAGCTTGCCATTCTGAAGCATTCCCAATCTATCACACTTCTCTGCCTCATCCATTACATGTGTAGTAACTAGAACAGTTTTACCTAGCTTACTTAATCTGTGTAACTCATCCCAAATTGACTTCCTCAAAATAGGATCTATTCCAACTGTAGGTTCATCTAATATTATTAGATCAGGTTCGTGAAGTAGTGATATTGCTAGCGATAATCTTCTTTTCATACCACCCGAATAATTTACGACCGTCTTTTTTAAATCATCCTGTAATTTAACTAAATTAGCCACTTCATTTATGCGATCAGTTTTTTTCTTACCCTTTAGACCATAAATAGAGGCGAAAAAGCTAAGATTCTCATACCCACTTAACTCTTCGTATAATGCGTCTGATTGAGTCATATATCCCATTTTTTCCATCAAACTAAACTTTGGCATTTTTTCACCAGAAATATATACCTCGCCCTTTGTAGCCGTATCTATTCCAGAAACACACTTTACTAGTGTCGTCTTGCCTGCACCAGATGGACCCAGTAAACCAAATACCTCCGCTTTATTTACATCTAAATTAATATCAGTAATTACCTTTTTGTTTCCAAAAGATTTCTCTAAATTAATAATTTTTAAATATTGGTGTTCTTTATCCATTTATTGAACCCTCCCTGTAATGAGTGATTACTCACTTTAATATTAACTTACTCTTATGGATTTTGCAAGTGATTACTCACTATTAATCTATTTTATTCCCCTAACTTGATTAATATTTAAACTTATAGAAGTTTTAAATAAATATTTATAAGCCATCAGTTTTTAAAATAGAAAAAACCTTAACCGTGAACTGCACCCCAATTGTTAGACATGATCTAATAATTGGAGGTGCAGTTTTTCTATGGCTAAATTTACTGCAGATGATAAATTACAAGCTGTTAAACG
>JAQSYP010000002.1 GCA_029256085.1 Caryophanales bacterium | reverse complement strand
GTCCCCGCAACCAAATGGTCCCGTGGTGTAGCGGTTAACATGCCTGCCTGTCACGCAGGAGATCGCCGGTTCGATCCCGGTCGGGACCGCCATTTTTATTTATTGGCTCGGTAGCTCAGTCGGTAGAGCAGAGGACTGAAAATCCTCGTGTCGGCGGTTCGATTCCGTCCCGAGCCACCATAATTTAAAAAAAGATATTGCTACAATATCTTATTTATTTTATAATATAATACGACTGTTACTTATGACGCCGACTTAGCTCAACTGGTAGAGCAACTGACTTGTAATCAGTAGGTTGGGGGTTCAAGTCCTCTAGTCGGCACCATTTATATACGGAGGGGTAGCGAAGTGGCTAAACGCGGCGGACTGTAAATCCGCTCCCTTGGGTTCGGCAGTTCGAATCTGCCCCCCTCCACCATTTTAATTCATAAATTTCCTTGTAGGGGCATAGTTTAAAGGTAGAACTGAGGTCTCCAAAACCTCCAGTGTGGGTTCGATTCCTACTGCCCCTGCCATATACAATCTTATAAAAATGGCGGTTGTGGCGAAGTGGTTAACGCACCGGATTGTGGTTCCGGCATTCGTGGGTTCGATTCCCATCAGCCGCCCCATTTATAATATTGGGCTATAGCCAAGCGGTAAGGCAACGGATTTTGATTCCGTCATTCCAAGGTTCGATCCCTTGTAGCCCAGCCATTTATATGCGGAAGTAGTTCAGTGGTAGAATACAACCTTGCCAAGGTTGGGGTCGCGGGTTCGAACCCCGTCTTCCGCTCCATTCTATTTTTATTTATTAATAAGGCGGCATAGCCAAGTGGTAAGGCAGAGGTCTGCAAAACCTTTATCCCCGGTTCAAATCCGGGTGTCGCCTCCAATCTCATATTTAAAGTTGCCTGGGTGGCGGAATTGGCAGACGCACAGGACTTAAAATCCTGCGGTGAGTGATCACCGTGCCGGTTCGACCCCGGCCCTAGGCACCATTTCTTCTAAGTAGTCTATTATCGTAATAGGCTTTTTATTTTATTCATGCCGATGTGGCGGAATTGGCAGACGCGCACGACTCAAAATCGTGTTCCTCTGGAGTGTCGGTTCGACCCCGACCATCGGTATCATAAAAACGCTTTGCTTAATTGCAAGGCGTTTTTATTTTTGTCTTAACACAAGATTATGCCTAAGGTTATTAACTTATAATTTTTAGGACTAACAGTTATTTCAATGTTATTATTCGCATATATTCGTAATGTTAAAGGACTTAATAATTTTATTAGTATATTTTGTACGCCTTTATTTTTAGTTTCTTCATAAATATGTCATATAGAATGGTTATAAATGCTGTTATAGAAAAATTGTAAAAATTAGGGATACAGTATTGTCGATTTTTTTTGTATAATAGAAGATAGTTATGAAATTATACAAAAAAATTCTCTTTTTTTTGTATTATAGATATAACGTTTAAGTTAAACAGATAAGATTTTTTGTATATTACAAAAATAATTATTAAATAAAGAGGAGAAATGAGATGAAAGTAACATTATTTACAACTTGTATTGTAGATTTTATGGCAATGAATGTCGGTAAGGCTACGGTTGAATTACTTGAAGGTCTTGGGCACGAGATCGATTATCCTCAAAGACAAACATGTTGCGGACAGCCTACTTACAACTCTGGTTACGTAGAGAAAACAAAAAACACAATGAAACACTTTATCGAAACTTTTGAACACGCTGAAGTTATTGTTTCACCTTCAGGATCTTGTGTTTCATTTGTAAAAGAATATGGACATATTTTTAAAGATGATAAGGAATGGAAAGAAAGAGCTGAGAAAGTTGCAGCAAAAACATTTGAATTATCTCAATTTTTAATTGACGTTATTAATGTTGAAGACTTTTCAGCAAAATTATCTGGAAAGTTTGTTTACCACAGTAACTGCCATACAGCAAGATTCTTAAAAGTAAAAGAACAACCTATGAAACTACTTTCAAAAGTAGAAGGACTAGAAATGGTAGAATTTAAAAATTCGGACAAGTGTTGTGGGTTTGGTGGGACTTTCTCTGTTAAAATGGGCGATATTTCAGCTGAAGTTTCAGATGAGAAAGCAAGGTACATCATGGAAGCTAACCCTGACTATTTGATAGGTGCTGACTACGCTTGTTTAATGAATATTGGTGGGCGTTTAAGCAGACTTGGATCAAATATAAAAGTTATGCATATTGCAGAAGTGCTAAATTCTAAATAGTAAGGAGAGCCAAAATGGGGATTAAAATAAATGACCAAAGTTTTAAGAAAAATCTTGAAAAAAATCTAAATGACGATTTCATGCGCGCTGCAATGGTGAAAGCACAAGATTTGATTAATACAAACAGAACTAATGTGCTTTCACAATTAGGAGATGGAAACTACCGTGAGTGGCAAAAACTTTCAGGAGAAATCCGTGCTCACGCTATTGACAACTTAGATTTCTATTTAACTCAATTTTCTGAAAACGTTGTCAAAAACGGTGGTAACGTATTTTTTGCTAAAGATGCTAAAGAAGCTTCTCAATATATTACTAACCTTGCAGTTGAAAGAGGCGTAAAAAAAGTTGTAAAAGCTAAATCGATGGTTACAGAGGAAATTGGACTTAACCATGATTTAATTGATGCTGGCGTAGATGTAAAAGAAACTGACTTAGCTGAATACATCTTACAATTAGATGATTGGAATCCACCTTCACACATGGTAGTGCCATCTTTACATTTAAACAAAACGCAAATTCGCGATGTTTTTGCAAAGAGTGGTTATGACGGTAAGGATATTCCAGAAGACTTAGCTGCATTCGCTCGTGCTCAACTGCGTAATGAGTTCGTAACTGCGGATATGGGAATTTACGGATGTAACTTTGCTATTGCTGAGTCTGGAGCGATTACATTAATCAGTAATGAAGGTAATATCGACCTTTGTACATCTGCACCAGAATTACAGGTAGCTGTAATGGGTATGGAGCGTATTGTAGCTACTTATGAAGATGCAGATATTTGTATTAGCTTACTAGCTAGAAATGCGGTTGGAGCAAAGAGTACAAGTTATACAACATTTGTAAACGGGATTACTGAAGAAGGTGCTGCAGACGGCGCTAAAGAATTCCATGTAGTTATCGTTGATAATGGTCGTTCTAAAGTATTAAAGTCTCAATTTAAAGAAGTATTACAATGTATGCGTTGTGCTGCATGTTTAAATATTTGTCCAATCTACCGTCAAGTTGGTGGTCATTCTTATAATGCTATTTATTCAGGACCACTTGGGGTTGTTTTAACGCCACTTCTTGCTGGATATGATGATTTCAAAGAACTTCCTTATATGTGTTCACTATGTGGTGCATGTACAGAAGTTTGCCCATCTGATATTAAGTTACATTCACTAATTCATGAGCATAAGCGTGTACTAGCTGAAGAGAAGAAAATCTCTGCATTCTGGGGTGCGAGTATGTCTGGAGCAGGAATGGTGTTTAGCCGTCCTTGGATGTATAAGCTTGGAACAAGTGTTGCACCATATGTTACTGCACCGCTTATGGAAGATGGAAAAATTAAAAAAGGTGTTGGTATCCTTAAAGGTTGGACAGACAAACGTGACATGCCAGCATTAGAAAAAATTCGTTTCAGAGATTGGTATGTTTCTAGAGGTAAAGGAGGAAATAAATAATGGTTAAAGGACAAATTTTAAATAGAGAATCATTTATTTCTAACCTTTCAAACATACTAGGTCGAGAAATGCCAAAAGAGGTTGTACACCCTGAATTCTCATGCAAACCTCAACTTGAAATCTATAAAGGATTTACACAAGCACAATTAGCTGAGGAATTCCATAAGAATGCTTTAGTAAACAAGGCTGGTTCAGGTGGTAAGATTGATTCTTTAATTATCGAGAAGAAAGATCTTGCAAAAACTGTTGCTGAGAAATTAGTTGAACATGGAAATGGCCCAATTGTCGCTTGGAACGATGAGCGTTTTGCTGAGTTGGGACTAAGCGATGTGTTGAAAGATGCTTATGTTTGGAACGATGAAAAAGGCCGTGAAAATATAAATATGGCATTGAATGCTCATTATGGTGTATGTATCAGTGATATTTCACTTGCTGAAACAGCTTCTTACACTGTAATTGATAAGTTAGGAAAAGGAAGATCATCTAACTTCCTGCCTTTAAATTATGTTTGTATCGTACCACAAAGTACAATTGTTCCTCGTTTAACACAAGGAATGCAAAAGCTTCATGAAATGTCTAAAGAAGGAATTAATCCTGCTGCAATTAACTTTATTTGTGGTTCAAGTAGTTCTTCTGACATTGAGTTAAACAAAGTATGGGGCGTACACGGACCTGTTCGTTTAACATATCTTGTTGTTACTGATTTATAAAATAAAAATCTACGAGTTCCAAATCCATAATGGGTTTGGAACTTTTTTAAATTAGCAGACACAAAGGACCACATGGAGGCCTTTTTTTTATATCTATAAAGATATATAAAAGCATTATTTAAATTTTATTTTCATAACCTTGTAAAGAATGCAGGTCAAAAATATTATAAGGGGATTGATATGAAAATATTTAAACTTTTTAAGTGGATATGTTTGTTAACAATAATTTTTAGCACAGTAGTGCCACCATTCAGTCAACCACCTCTACATGCTGAGACAATTAAACTTTCTACAGTGAAAAATAGGATATTAAATGAGTTTAAAGAAATATCTAAAATTAATAATTCATTAGAACAAAACTATGCTAAAAATTTTGTTAATGTAAGTTTTAAAGATAATATTAGTGATGAACAAATTAAAACTTTTGCTGCAAAATTCGATCTGATAAACGGAAAGAAAATTAGCAATAATGGTTGTATTTATAATTTTGAACTTTCAAATCAAATTATATCAAGTTTATTATTAGAATCTATGAACTATTCTTCTATTGTGAATTTCGTAGAGCCAGAATATAGATTAAAAGAAAATGTTGAGCCATATTACACGAATCTTTGGGGGTTAACAAATCGAAATAATCCAACTTATGACATCAATATCGAGGAAGCATGGAGTAAGACAAAAGGTAGTAACCAAGTAATTGTAGCTGTAATTGATTCAGGTGTTGACTGGAATCATCCAGATTTAAGTACAAATATTTGGAAAAATACAGATGAAATTGCAAATGATTGGATTGATAATGATGCAAATGGTTATGTAGACGATGTACGTGGATGGGACTTTTATAACTTTGATAACAATCCATTGGATGATAGTGATCATGGCACACACGTTTCTGGAACAATTGCTGCACTAGAAAACAACTCAGGAATAATTGGTGTTTCACCAGGTGTCAAAATAATGCCGTTAAAAATACTAAATTCTAGTGGTACTGGATATGTAAGTGATGAGGTTGAGGCGATTGAATATGCACAAGAAAATGGTGCAACCATTGTAAATATGTCACTTGGTAGTTCAGTATATTCAGCCGCTGAATATGCTGCAATGTCAAATGCATCCTCATTATTCTTTGTCACAGCAGCAGGTAATGAGGAGACTAATAATGATTATTTACCAACCTATCCAGCATCTTACAATTTACCGAATAAAATTTCTGTTGCGAGTCTTGACTCTGATGGCAGTTTGTCATACTTCTCAAATTATGGAGCTTCTTCAGTTGACGTTGCTGCCCCAGGTGGACAAATATACAGTACAGTTAGGGGTTCTTTATATAATTATATGAGTGGAACTTCAATGGCAACTCCGCATGTAGCTGGTGTTGCAGCACTACTAAAGAGTTATCGCTCAAATATAACACCTACTCAGATCAAATCTATTATTAAAGGATCAGTAACAAAAATTCCTAGTTTGCAAAGTTATATAAATTCTGGTGGAATTGTAAACGCTGGAGCCGCATTAAACAATTCAGCAATTGTACCAGTAACAAGTGTAACCTTAAGCCCAACATCGAAAGTAGCTACAGTAGGTACTTCATTCCAATTAACTGCGACTGTTAATCCATCAAATGCTTCAAATAAATTGGTTTTATGGAGTAGTAGTAATACATCAGTAGCAACAGTAAGTTCAAGTGGTCTCGTTTCAGCAATTGGTAATGGAACTGCTACAATTACGGTAAAAACTAATGATGGTAATAAGCTTGCAACTTGTTTAGTTACTGTTACAGTACCTCCAGATGATTCCGGGGATGATTTTAGTAACGCTAAACAATTTGGTGTTATCCGTCCAGGATTAAATTCATTACATGGAAACTTAGAAGTCGCAGATGACATAGATATGTTCAAAATTACTGCACCAACTTCTGGTTATTTTACTATATATTCATCAAATACTACTACGGATATTAAAGCCTGGTTTTATAATAGTAATCAGGAATTGATTGATTTGGATGCTAATGCTGGTGAAGGTAGTAACTTTAATCTCAGCGTGAATTTGAGTGAGGGCCAAGATTACTACTTAAAAGTTAGTCATTATGATCAAAACGGTACAGGAGATTATACAGTAATACTTGATGCACCGCTTGATAGATCAATGAACGTAACGTTTAATTCTTCACGAGGAAGCAATGTCAATGCACAAAGGGTGTATTACAACCAACTGTTAACTACACCGGCGAATCCACAAAGAATTAACTTTGTTTTTGATGGATGGTATAGAGAACCAGATTATATAAATAAATGGAATTTTAGTACTGATCGGGTCGAATCAAATTTAACGTTATATGCAAAGTGGAATGCTAATTTATCTACCCCTACAGGTCTAAGGATTTCATCTTCATCTAAAGATAGTCTAACTTTAAATTGGAACAAAGTAAGTGGTGCAACTGGGTATGAAGTTTATTCTTCAACTTCGCAAAGTGGTCCGTTTGTATTAAATACAACAACTAGTAATACTACCAATGTAAATATATACGGGGTAAATATAAATACCACTTATTATTTTAAAATTCGAACTTTTCTTAATGATGGAACGAATAAGTATTACAGTAATTATTCACCCGTTGTAAGTGGAAAACCATCATTAGCTGCGCCAACAAATGTTACAACTGCTTTATCAGCTTACAATGCTATTAAAATTAGTTGGAATAAAGTAGTCGGTGCAAGTGGATATGAAATATATAGAAATACAAAAAGTACAGGGACATTTACACTAGTTGGCTCAACTACCACAGTAAATAGTTTTAACAATACTAACTTGGCAACAAATACAGATTACTATTATAAAATCAGAGCATACACTTATGTGAATTCTGTAAAAGATTATGGGAATTTTTCAAATGTTATTAAGAGAAAAACAATGCTTATTCCAAGCGTACCAACCTCTGTAAAAGCAGAGTCAATTTCATTTGATCGGGCAAAAATTAGTTGGGGAGCTGTATCTGGTGCGAGTGGGTATGAAGTTTACATCTCATCTAGCACAGGAAAATACTATAAAGTGGCAACAACATCAGCATTAAACTACATTAGTACAGGACTTAAAACTAATTCAACTTATTTCTATAAAGTAAGATCATATAGAGTAGAAGATTCTATAAAGGTCTATAGTAACTATTCAGTTGTCGTTAATGTAAAACCAATACCATCCGCACCTACAAAAACGAGTGGTACACATTCTGCTAAAAATGCAATAAAAGTCAGTTGGGCCACTGTTGCTGGAGCAAATGGATATGAAGTTTATCGATCAACCAAAAAAACGGGAGCATATTCAAAAATAGCCGTAACAACAAAAAATAGTTATAACAACTCTGCTTTAGCAAAAAACAAAACATATTATTACAAGGTTCGTGCTTACAGAAATGTTGGTAAAACAAAAGTATTTGGGACTTTTTCAACAATTGTATCTGTTAGGACATTGTATGCTCCATCAGCACCAACTTCTGTTGTGGCATCATCTGTATCTGGATCAGATATAAAAGTTAGTTGGTCGGCTAAATCGGATGTTGCTGGATATCAGGTTTATAGGTCAACGACTAAAACGGGAACTTACTCACTGATTTTAACAACAACAAACACTAGTATTAAAAGTTCAGGCTTAAAAGTAAATACCACCTACTACTACAAAGTCAGAGCGTATACAGCAGGTGGTGCATATAAAGAATATGGTAAATATTCAGCTGTAGTAAGTGCTAAAACTATTCCAAGAGCACCTAGTTTTTCGGCCATACCACCATATAACACAATATACCCCGCTTATGTTGTAGGATTTTCACTTAATAATTATGGATCTAAACCATTAAGAATATATTCAAAAAATGCTTTCTTAGAGGACGATGATTATTATACGTATGATCGTAATTTAGTATTAGTAAATAGAAATGCTATTGAACTTAGTTGGATTGAAATTCCCGCTGGTGGAACTGGATTCATATACTTTAAGGTGAGAGGAAATCCTACATGGTATGATGCAGATTCAAACATTTATTTTGAATTTACGTATGATGGAGTAAGATATAGGTCGAATGCAAGTTATAATAATGATAGAACTTATTGGAAACTATAAAAGAACGTTGTTCTGGTTTGCCGAGTAGGTTTTAAATGTGATTGAAAGATGCATAATTTCTATTTTTCTAAACTGAAAGATAAATTACTCAAAGTGGAAGGAAAAATTTTCGTAAACGTAAAGGAATATAACTTCAGGTTAATAAGCACACTATTTTTGTAAGAATATAAGTTCTTACATACAAAAAAATAGGAGTGTATCTAAACATGAGCAGAAATGAAAACAGCAGAAATGCTAATAACAGCAGAAACGCTAATGCAAATAGTAGAAATGCTAACGAAAACAACAGAAATGCAAGTGTAGAATTTGCTAGTGAATTTAACGATAGCAGCAGAAGCGCTAGTGAAAACTCAAGTTCTAGCAACAATCGTAACGCAAAAAACAAACGTAATAAATGCTAAAAATAAATCACAAACTCCCACTTTATGGGAGTTTTTTAAGTCATACATTTTTATTTTAATCTTGAAAAAAATAAATAGGTAAAGGAGGGAATTCAAACATGGCACAAAAAGTAAATGAAATAATGACAAGAAACATTGTTACATTAAATCCACAAGAAACTATTCAAGAGGCTGCTCAATTAATGAACCAGCACAATATTGGGGCAATTCCTGTTGTTGAAAATGGTGAAGTATGTGGAGTTATAACAGATCGTGATATTACGATCCGTGCAACATCAAGTGGGCTACCTACAAATACTCCAGTTTCTCAATGTATGACAGAGGGTGTAACAGTAGTAAGGCCAGACATGGATGTCCATGAAGCAGCTAATCTTATGGCTCGTGAGCAGATTCGACGCTTACCAGTTGTTGAAAATAACCAAGTTGTTGGAATGCTCGCTATAGGTGACTTAGCGGAACAAAATATATACCAAAATGAAGCAGGGGACGCTTTATCAAGTATCTCAACTCCTGCTCGTCCTGATAATATCAGTCATTAATTACGTAAATGGTGCACTTTTAGAGGTGCACTATTTTTTGTAAATACCTCCAATTATTGATTTTTATATATTAGTTCAAAATAGGAATTATATATATGTGGCATGTACCACAATGTTCTTCAAAAGGAGGATGACAATGGGAATTTTAAGCGGTAATCCAAAAAATGAACCAATGCACTACGGTGAAGTATATAATATATGGGTGTATGCACAGTCAGGTAAATTAGCACATGCAGGTTACCAAACGCTCTTAAATCATATTGGAGATGACGATCTGAAATTGTTTCTTGAAGATATGATTAACACAATGAGTGAAGAGATCGAGGAAGTTGAGACACTTTTAAAAGAAAACGAAGTTGGACTAGCCCCAACACCTCCAGATAGACCATACGCAAAACTTGAGAATATACCAGTAGGGGCTAGATTTAATGACGCAGAAATTGCAATGGGACTAGCTGCTGATATTGCAGCAGGTTTAGTAACTTGTAGTGGAATTATGGGGCAAAGTATTAGGGAAGATATTGCTTTATTATTTGGTAAATACCATACGACAAAGGCAGCCTATGGTGCAAGGCTATTACGTATAAATAAAGATAAAGGATGGATTGTGCCTCCTACATTACACCTGAAAATCCATAAAAAAGAAGAGTAGTGATTAAAATGTCCCATACTTAATTTGGGGCATTTTTTATGTAATCGTGTTTAAAAATGAAGGCATATCGGAATATTAACAATGGAAGTTAATAAATTTAAAAGGAGAATCAGTATGGGGATTTTAGATGGGAATCCAAAAAAAGAACCAATGCATTATGGTGAAGTCCATGCAGTCTGGTCATATCTTGTAGGATTAAATGCAAGCCTAGTTTTATATCAGCTACTTACAAACCATGTAGGCGATGAAGACCTTTTAAATCTTTTAAAAGACAAAATACATACTGTTAAAGCACATTCAGAAGAATTAGAAGAACTGTTAAAAGACAATGGTGTTGCACTTCCAGAGAAACCAGCTGAAAAACCTATTTGCGACCGTGACAATATTCCAGTTGGTGGTAGATTTACTGATCCAGAAGTAGCTGCATGTATGGATAGAGAAATTGTCGCTGGAGTTGTGGCATGCAGTGGAATTATGGGTATGTCTATAAGAGAAGATATTGCCCTTCTATTTGCAGGATATCATGCTAAAGTTGCACAATACGGATTAAGACTGATGCGCATAAAAAAGGATAAAGGATGGTTATTAGTACCACCATTACACAAAGGTTGATAATTCTAAAGATTTTGAATTTATATTACAATTGTCACTAAATTGATATATAATGAATACTATACAAAAAATTTATGAATATCATTCTATTAAGTTGAAATAAAGACAATCCTTTGTTCGAAAAAGTTAAAATTATCAAAAAAAGCATTGATAAAAAATTTGTCGAATGCTATACTAATCACTATGTTCATATAAACTTGCGGGCAACGCAGTGTTCTGTTTAAAATTAGTTAACGGGGCATTGCGTTTTTTTATATTTTAAAAAGGGTGAAAAACTTGGATCCTTCAACTTTAAAAGAGCAAATCATAACATACTCGAAGTCTATTGGTATAGATCGTATTGGTTTCACTGATGCTGAACCTTTCTATGCGGAAAGAAACTACCTAGAAAAGCAACAGGAAAAAAACTTTCATTCTGGTATGGAAGAATCCGATATTGAAAAGCGAACAAACCCGAAACTCCATTTAGAAGATGCAAAATCTATTATTAGCTTTGCAGTTGCTTATCCAAGTAGGATGAGGGACGAGCAGATAGATGATATAGCAAGAGGTGTGTTTAGTAGATCTTCATGGGGTATCGATTATCATAAATACCTAAAAGATAGACTTGTAAAGATAGAAGAGTTTATAAAAAGGCTTGTTCCAGATGCAAAAACTATATCTATGGTAGACACAGGCGCACTTATAGACCGTGCAGTTGCTAGAAGAGCAGGATTAGGTTATATAGGTAAAAATTGCTCATTAATTACAAAAGAATATGGCTCATTTGTTTATTTAGCTGAAATGATTACAAATATAGAATTTGAGAAGGACATGCCTGTAGACAATGAATGTGGTGACTGTGAAATTTGTCTAAAAGCGTGCCCACCTAGTGCATTAATAGGAAATGGTCAAATTAATGCGAAAAGCTGTTTATCTTATGTAACGCAGAAGAAAACAGTTTTAACACATAAAGAAGCAACTTTATTAAAAGACAGAATCTATGGTTGTGATACATGCCAAGTTGTATGTCCAAAGAACAAGGGAATTACTAACCACTATCATGAAGAATTAGAACCAAAGTTAGATGAAGCATACCCAAGTCTATTAGACATGTTAAATCTCTCGAACAGGGAGTTTAAGGCCAAGTTTGGTCATATAGCTGGCTCATGGCGAGGTAAAAATCCAATCCAAAGAAATGCTATTATAAATCTAGCTAATATGAAAAATAAGGAATCAATTGATAAGTTAATTACGATCCTCCAAAAAGACGACAGACCAATGCTGAGAACAACAGCAGCTTGGGCACTTGGGCAATTAAAGGAATATGATGAGAAGGTTAGATCTACTTTATTAGAAGCGAGTGCTATAGAAAAAGACGAAGTTGTTCTTAATCAGATAAAAAACAGCTTGTCATAACAAAATTTGTCATTAAATTTTTTTCTAAATAATAATTTCATATCATAACTTCATAATAGACAAAAATGCCAAATTGTGAAGGTGTGGTGAGAAAAGTTGTTTGAAAGGAATTTACTAGAAAATCTTCTATATAAAAGAATACAGTTTTTTCTTAACAACACACTCTATGACTTCCTGCCTTTCGATGATTTTTACGATAAAATAAAGCGTAAGGCCGATGTTTTACTTAAAAGAAAAGCGAAAGTGTTAAAATGTGATGCTAAATTAAAGATAATTAGAAAGTTTGAAACACTTGGTCAAACTACTGTTGAATATATCGTTTTTTTTCAAAATTTAATTAAACAAGATTCTAAAGTATATATGGAAGAGGAACAACAACATCGTGTTGCCGTTTTAGTTCAAGGTGAAATAATCTCTGATAATTGCGTTGAAATTGAGGATGTTGAAAATGATACGGTACTAGATTGGGCTGAGGAGGAGGACGCGCCTCGGGAAAAAGTATATAATCGACTTGAAGCAGTGAAATATGCTGAGATCTATTGGAATCAGTACAACCCCAAGTACCCGCGATTTGAAAATAACTGTACAAATTTTATTTCTCAGTGCATGATTGCCGGTGGCGCTAGCATGAATGGATATCCTAAACGAAATCGTGGATGGTGGCAAGTAGGGAAAAGTTATAGCTACAGTTGGTCAACAGCAAACGCTTTTTATTGGTACCTTAAAGGGGCAAAGTACGGTTTACGAGGCGAAGAGGTTGAAAAACCACAAGATTTATTACTCGGTGACGTAATTTGTATTGATTTCAAAGGGGTAGGTACATTTAATCATACTTTAATCGTAACGGATAAAGATACCAATGGAATGCCGCTAGTTAATGCAAATACTTATAATAGCCGTCATAGATATTGGTCGTACGAGGATTCTTCAGCTTATACACCTAACATTAAATATAAATTTTTTAGAATTAAAATTTAATATGGAGTGAGAAAAAGATCATGGCAATAAATGTAGTACTATTCCAACCTGAAATCCCTGCAAATACTGGAAATATTGCACGTACTTGTGCAGCGACAAACACTTCTCTTCACTTAATTAGACCATTAGGTTTTAGAACCGATGACAAAATGATGAAGCGTGCAGGACTTGATTATTGGGAACACGTTAACATTCAATATTATGATTCATTGGATGAACTTTTTGATAAGTACAAACAGGGGAAATTTTATTTAATAACTAAATTTGGTGAGAAAACTTATAGTAATTTCGATTTTAGTGATTCTGAGGAAGATATTTTCTTTGTTTTTGGTAGAGAAACTAAAGGCTTACCTAAAGAAGTTATTGAAAAGTATAAGGATACTGCGCTTAGGATACCTATGAATGATGAGCATGTAAGATCACTTAATTTGTCCAATACAGCTGCAATCCTAATCTATGAAGCGCTTCGCCAACAAGACTTTATAAATTTAAAATAATGAAAAACACAGTAAATTATCTTAGACTGTAGAAAAACTTAAGAAGGTGAGTTTTTCTACAGTCTTTATTTACTATAGATAATATTAACGCTTCATTTTGCTCAGGGTGGGCGCTTTCCGCGGGCGGGGCCGAGCCGCTTCCCTCGCTCCGCTCAGTCCAGGGTCTCGACTATCCCGCTTTCCCCTCAGGAGTCGCCACCCTTAGCTCGATTAAAGATTCTACTTTGTCTATTTTAGGTAGCAATAGTCATTTATAAATAAAAAACGGGGAGAAAGAGCTTCTCACCGTTTTTTATTTATATTTAATTTTGTTCTTATATCCAACTATTTCATACTTGTCCATTGATACGTAAACAACATAAGTAGGACTATCTGGTAAATTAGTTAAGTACTCAATTCGGTAAACTTGTTTTCCAACATACTCGTGTTTAACGATCTCACCAGAACCCTCAGTTAAGATAATTTTAAATACCTTGGCAGTTTCCCAATCATTCTTTAAGTTGTATCTTGTCATTGAAGGTATTTGATTTTGGAATACATGCTCTCTAACATCTTCAAAAAGTATAGCATCTTTTACTATTGCCTTTTTATTAGGTGAATATGTTAAACCTGACTTGGCTTTTTCAACGTAGTAACCGTTTGCTAATAAATATCTATCACCTTTAACTTTTACAACTTTGTATTCCCCTGCTTCTAATGTTGACGGCTTCCATGCCTTGACATTATCATCTTTTATAACTAATTTACCTATTGCATTTTTAGGTGAAACAACTTGTTTTGTTTCAGTTTCTTTATCATCACCGAAAATTCCTGAGAATACTGTTGCAAGTATAATCCCAATTACTACAAAAAATATTCTTTCAATATTTCTAAACATTGTATCATCTCCCTGTGAAAAAATTATATCATCATAATTGAATGCTCAACAATAACTTTCAAATAAAAAAGTATGATAAACCGCGTGTTAATAAGCGATTTGTCATACTTTTTTCGATTTTTAGATATACTTTTTTCACAAAGTTTCATTATTGGAACTTGATTTTTATTTTACTTTTGTACCAGGTTTTTGCTCATAACCAGCAGTGAACATTGGAGCAATAAACATTACAGCAACTAAAATTATTAAAGCTAATTTCATAGAAATCCCTCCAAAATTGGATTGTATTTTTATTATAAAACAAAATATGTAAATTTTATAAAAATTATATGTCAAATTGTTAAACTTAAGAAACTTTCAAGGACAATGTATGCTTATCTATGCGTTTGCATATTTTGTAGTAATCCAAAAAAGAAAATGGGGGGCGATTCGATGGATATTTTAAAGAAGATCGAGCAAGCCCGACAAGCCGAGGAAAGTTTAAAGTGGGAAGGAACATTTGCTGAATACTTACAGCTTGTTAAGGAACGCCCGTGGATTGCTCAAGGTGCACACTCAAGAATTTATAATATGATTAAGGACGCTGGAATAGAAGAAGTAAACGGAAAAAAAGTATATAAATTTTTCAATGAACATTTATTCGGTCTCGAAGAAGCTCTAGAGAGACTCGTTGAAGAATATCTACATCCAGCTGCAAAACGTCTTGATGTTAGAAAAAGAATTTTACTTTTAATGGGTCCAGTAAGTGGAGGTAAGTCAACGCTTGTTACTTATCTTAAACGAGGATTGGAAGCTTACTCTCGTAATGATAGAGGAGCAATATATGCTATTAAGGGATGCCCAATGAATGAAGACCCACTACATCTTATTCCATCAGCTTTAAGAGAAGATTTCTTCCAAGAATATGGTATTCGAATTGAAGGTAATTTATCACCACTCAATCTGATGAGGCTTGAACAAGAATATAATAATAAGCTAGAAGATGTTATGGTCGAACGAATTTTCTTGTCAGAGGATCGTCGAGTTGGAATTGGAACGTTCAGCCCGTCGGACCCTAAGTCCCAAGATATTGCAGACTTAACAGGAAGTATTGATTTTTCAACAATAGCCGAATTTGGATCTGAATCTGACCCCAGGGCATATCGTTTTGACGGGGAGCTTAATAAAGCTAACAGAGGTATGATGGAGTTCCAAGAAATGTTAAAGTGTGATGAGAAATTCCTATGGCATTTATTATCACTAACTCAAGAAGGTAATTTCAAAGCTGGAAGATTTGCTTTAATTTCAGCAGATGAGTTAATAGTCGCTCATACAAATGAAACTGAATATAGATCTTTTATTTCTAATAAGAAAAATGAAGCACTTCATTCTCGTATTATCGTAATGCCGATTCCGTATAATCTTAAAGTCAGTGAGGAAGAGAAAATTTATAAGAAAATGATTCTAGAAAGTGATGTTTCAGGCTTCCATATAGCTCCGCATACTTTCAAGATAGCTGCAATTTTCTCTATTCTTACAAGATTGAAAGATCCTAAACGATCGGATATCGACTTAGTTAAGAAGATGAGATTATACGATGGTCAAAGTGTTGAAGGTTTTAATGAAGTTGACTTAGAGGAATTGAAAAAGGAATACCATGATGAAGGTATGAGTGGGATAGATCCTCGTTATGTAATAAATAGAATTTCATCAGCTATTATTAGAAAAGAATCACAATCAATAAATGCTTTAGATGTTTTAAGAGCAATTAAAGAAGGATTAGATCAACACCCTTCGATTTCAAACGAAGACCGTGAAAAATACATGAATCATATTTCACTTGCAAGACGTGAATATGACGATTTAGCTAAGAGAGAAGTTCAAAAAGCTTTTGTATATTCGTACGAAGAGTCTGCAAAAACGCTAATGGATAACTACCTAGATAACGTTGAAGCTTTCTGCAACAAAAATAAGCTTCGCGATCCATTAACTGGTGAAGAAATGAAACCAGATGAAAGATTAATGCGCTCAATCGAAGAACAAATAGGTATTTCAGAAAATGCTAAAAAAGCATTCCGTGAAGAAATATTAATTCGTATTTCTGCATATGCCCGCAAAGGAACAAGATTTGATTACCAATCACATGAGAGACTTCGTGAGGCAATCCAGAAAAAGTTATTCTCAGATTTAAAAGATATAGTAAAAATTACAACATCTACTAAGACACCAAATGAACATCAACTTAAGAAAATTAATGAAGTTGTAAAAACTTTAGTAGAGGAACATGGTTATACTACTTCGTCTGCTAATGATTTATTAAGATATGTTGGATCATTATTAAATAGATAAAAGCAAAGTATGCAGTTCTTTACGACCTGCATACTTTTCTTAAAAAAGAGGGGTTTTTATGAATGATGACTTAAATTACGCTGTGTCTCGTGAAGACTGGTCCCTCCATCGTAAAGGCTTTGACGACCAACAACGGCACAAAGAGAAAGTTCAAGAAGCAATAAAAGATAATCTCGGAGATCTCATTACTGAGGAAAATATAATAATGTCGAGTGGAAAAGACGTAGTTAAAATACCAATTCGATCTTTAGATGAATATAAAATTAGATACAACTATGATAAGAATAAGCACGTAGGTAGTGGAAGTGGAGATAGTAAAGTTGGAGATGTAATTGCAAGAGACGGTAAACCTAGTCAAGGGCAGCAACAAGGAGCAGGTAAAGGTCAAGGAGCAGGTGAAATGCCTGGAGAAGACTATTATGAAGCTGAAGTTTCTTTACTTGAAATTGAGAATGCGCTATTTGGTGAGTTAGAGCTACCAAACCTTGAGAAAAAAGAACTTCAAGACCAAACTGTAGAAAAGGTAGAGTTCAATGATGTTCGTAAAATTGGATTAACAGGAAATATTGATAAGAAAAAAACAATGATGTCTGCCTTTAAGCGAAATTCGATGAGTGGCAACCCATCATTTTATCCTATAACTAAAGACGATATAAAATATAAGACTTGGAATGAAGTAATAAAACCTGAATCAAAGGCCGTTGTACTAATGATGATGGATACTTCCGGTTCGATGGGTATCTGGGAAAAATACATGGCACGAAGCTTTTATTTTTGGATGGCAAGATTTTTACGGACAAAGTACGAACAAGTAGATATCGAATTTATCGCTCATCATACTGAAGCAAAAATAGTTTCAGAGGAAGACTTTTTTTCAAAAGGAGAAAGTGGCGGAACAATTTGCTCGTCAGCTTACAGAAAAGCGTTAGAGCTAATAAACTCAAAATATAATCCAGCGAAGTACAACATTTACTCGTTTCATTTTTCTGATGGAGATAATTTAACGTCTGATAATGCGCGGTGTTTGAAGCTTGTAGAAGAGTTGATGAAGGTTTCGAATATGTTTGGCTACGGTGAAGTAAATCAATATCAAAGAAATTCCACTTTAATGAGCGCTTATAAAAAAATTGCAGATAAAAAGTTTAGATTTCATATTTTAAAAAAGAAAAGCGACGTTTATAACGCTATGAAGACTTTTTTTAGTAATAATATTGGCACATAACCTTGAGGGTTGTGTGTTTTTTCTTTTTTGATCCGTTTTACCACATATTTAATCCAAAAAAAATTTATTTAATCCGATTTACCTTATTTTTAATCCGAAAATTAATTTTTCAATCCAAAGTCTAGGTTTTTTAATCCAAACAAAATGATGCCCACTTAAATATACAAATTAATTCTCGCAAAGCAGGATTATCTGTATAATAAATTTAGCTATGCTAGTAGGTTGCAAGTAATATTACGACCGAATATGATAACAATATAAACATAGTAATAACTTTGTGCGAAAAATAAGAGGTGTAAATTAATGAAATATAGATCTGTAAGCGACATAATTGGGCCGATAATGATAGGTCCATCTAGCTCACATACAGCGGGTGCGGCGAGAATTGGCGCAAATGCCCGTTCATTGTTCGGAAAACAGCCAAGCCATGTCAAAATTATTTTTTATGGGTCATTCGCTAAGACGTATAAAGGTCACGGAACTGATGTTGCAATTATTGCTGGGCTATTAGGTTGCGATACTTTTGACCCTAGAATTGTTGAAGCATATGAACTTGCAAAAGAACACAACCTACAAATAGAGATAATAGAATCAGAAATGCATGCCCCTCATCCAAATACTGCTCGAATTGAGATGACAGATGGTACAAGCAACCTAGAAGTTGTAGGTATCTCAATCGGTGGCGGTGTAATTGAGATTATTGAAATTAACGGATTCCCATTGAAAATTTCTGGAGAAAGTCCTACGTTGATTATCATTCATGAAGAAAGATACGGAGCAATTGCATCAGTTGCAACGATGCTAGCAAACAATCAAATAAACATCGGTCATATGGAAGTTTCAAGAAAAGAACGAGGTAAGGAAGCTTTAATGGTGATTGAAGTAGACCAAAGAATTGACAACCAACTTATCGAAGATTTAAGCAAGCTAGATCATGTTATAACGATTACTAAGATGGGTGTATAACTAGGAGTGAAATTATGCTATTTAAAAATGTAGCTGAGTTAGTTAAATTGGCAGATGAAAATAATTGTAGAATTTCAGAAATTATGGTTAGGCAGGAAATTGATGTTACAGGTCTGACTCGTGAAGAAATCTACTCAAGAATGGAAAAAAATTTACAAATAATGGAATCAGCAGTCATTAGGGGATTAGAAGGAGTAAAATCACGTTCAGGCTTAACTGGTGGCGCTGCAGTTCTAATTAAAGAATATATAAAAAAAGGTAAGACTTTATCTGGTGAAGGAATACTAGATGCTGTTAGTAAGGCTGTGGCAACAAATGAAGTTAATGCAGCGATGGGAACAATTTGTGCTACACCTACTGCTGGTTCTGCAGGCACTGTTCCAGGAGTTCTTTTTGCAGCTAAAGATATTCTAAATCCGACTCGAGAACAAATGGTTGAATTTCTTTTTACAGCAGGAGCGTTTGGGTTAGTAGTTGCGAATAATGCTTCGATTTCTGGCGCTGCAGGGGGCTGTCAGGCCGAGGTTGGTACGGCAGCTGGAATGGCTTCAGCAGCTTTAGTTGAAATGGCTGGTGGCACGCCACAGCAGTCTGCTGATGCAATGGCAATTACTTTGAAAAATATGCTTGGGTTAGTGTGTGATCCGGTTGCAGGACTAGTTGAAGTACCTTGTGTTAAAAGAAATGCAGCAGGGGCATCAAATGCGATGATTTCAGCAGATATGGCATTAGCAGGTGTTACTAGTAGAATCCCATGTGATGAAGTAATTGATGCAATGTACAGGATTGGTCGAGCAATGCCAGCATCTTTACGTGAAACAGCTGAAGGTGGTCTTGCATCGACTCCAACTGCAAAGAAACTTGAAGAACAAATATTTGGAAAAAAGAAAAAGTAATATACAAAAGAGGGTGTTCAAAAGTCAAGTAGAGACTATTGAACCCCTCTTTAATTAATTTTTGATGTTAAAGAATCTGCTCGAATCCTAGGGGATAGCTGGCCAAGTAAGACCCCGCAACGAGTTTACGAATGAGGAGGCTTACGGACAGCCCCAGGAAAGCGAGCAGATTCAAAATATCAATAAGTTAAATAGCGCCGTGCTTTATATTAGATTAGTAAGGATACTCGCCTAGATATGGTTTTGTGCAGCAGTCTAAAGGTAGTTTTTTCGGTTTACAACAACAACAACAGCAACAACATACTTGAATGCAACAGCAACTACAGCAACATTTCTTCTTCTTTTTCTTGCATCCGCAATCATCATGTTCGTGATGATCATGATGATGGTGATGATGTTCATGATCATGTCCGTGATGATGATGTTTGTCATGACATTTTTTACACATAAAGCTTCACCTCATGACTTTTAAAAAATATATTTCATAATAATGTATGTAAAAAATCCATGGTCGTCCCTGAATTAATAAAAATTGATTAATATATGCATAATAAATAGTGTATTAATGTCAAAATAATGGTAGGTATAAAGGAGGGACTCACAATGCGTCATTACAAAATATATATACCTATAATACTGTCAGCGGTTTTACTAGCACCGAATATAAGTAATGCAAGCAACTATTCAACACCAAATGTATTTGGAAAGAAAGTTCAAAAGTCTACTACTGCCTCTGAAGTAAATGTAAATATTCCGGTTATTGTAAACATGGAAAACAAGGCAGAGCAGGCTAAAATAAATAAAACTATAAAACAAACACTACTTAACAAAAAAAATGTGATAGAACAAGATGCAGTGCAATTTAAAAAGGAAGCAAAACAACAAGGGTATTCAGATGTAAAATTTGAATACTTAGTAGATTTTAATAAGAAATATAGAAACGATAGGCTACTCTCTTTTCTTATGAGTGAATATCAATATACTGGTGGTGCCCATGGCCTTGAGACTAGAACTGGTGTCACTGTCGACTCTGAGTCAGGTCTCTTAGAATCACTAGGAATCTTTTTTAATAATCCTGACGAGGCAATTAAGTTAATAAAAACAGAGATTTATCAGGCGATTGACGACAATAAACAGAAGTACGGATATTTTCCAGATGCAAAAGAAGTAGTGAGTAAAACAGATGAGTTTCAATATTACTTGAACGATAAGGGATTTGTAATCTACTTTCCGTTATATGAGCTTGTTCCTTATGCAAACGGAATCCCGGAATACTTGATTGAATATAGTAAGCTTGATCCGTATTTAAAAGATAACTATAAAACTGCACTGCTAAAAAAGTAAAAAACGTGCCCTAAAAAGGCACGTTTTGCTTTGCAAAGCTTTCTATACTTCACATAAATAAATTAACGACCACAAATTTTGTGTACACAGTTTACTTGATTGCAAACAGAGCAAGTTTGTGGATAGTGGTGTTGATACTCAATTAGTTTATTGTTAATTACTTGAGTGTGAGCTGGATGAACAACTGGCACGATTGTTTTTTGGTAGTTGTTTACTGTATTAACAGATGTTGGTTCATATACAGTAGGAGCAACTTGAGTTGGAACAGGTCCAACAGGCCCTCCATAAGGTGAAACTTGAGTAGGCATTGGTCCCATGCCCATGAAACTTGAGTAGGCATTGGTCCCATACCCATAGGTGAAACTTGAGTAGGCATTGGTCCCATACCCATAGGTGAAACTTGAGTAGGCATTGGTCCCATGCCCATAGGTGAAACTGGCGTTGTAGGTGTAACACCTGTGCCAAGTGGTGATAGTTTATTTGTAACCATAGGATTTACTTGGTTAGGACCGCAAGCACATCTTAAATTTGGTTTATTTTGTCCGAACATCACAACTTCTCCTTTCATTCTGATATAGTACATTATCATACTATTAAGAAAGTAAGGAATTTGCCTTACACGTTTACCCAGTTTTAATGAAAAAACCTAAAATAATTTTAAAAAAACTTAAATAAACAGCCCTATAGTAGGGAAAGTATAGATTAAATTAAAAATTATTGAAAAAGCAGAAATTGCAATCGCTGTAACTCCAAAGCCTTTTGAACCTTCATAAATTGCCACGCTTCCAAAGATAATTCCTAAAATTCCGAGCACATATGGTGCTGAAAACAAAGAAACGATCGAGATTATCATAGATGCATAACCTAACATACTCCCATAATCTATAAGCTCTGTTGTTGATTCATTGACTGGGGATCTATATTCAGGGAGGTATGGAACAACCTCTGCCGCGTATTCTTCCTCGAAATTTTGTAATTTCTCCCTATCTCTATTTTCATTATTCATAACTATCACCGTTCCCTTAAATTGTAAACATTTCCAAATATTAGTATTAGTTATAAATAAATAAATTATTCAATTTGAAAATAACTACTATTAATGTTAGTTTATTTTTGTAAGCTATATTTGTTAATGGGGTACATACTAAATGGAAAAATTATTGTCAGCTCAAAAAAATTACTTTAATAGTGGAGTAACAAGGACTTATGATTTTAGAATAAAAATGCTAAAAAAGTTAAAAGATTCAATTGTGAAGCACGAGGCGGAAATTTTCAGTGCGTTAAAGTTAGACTTAAATAAAGGTGAACTTGAAACTTACACGACTGAAATCGGAATATTATATGAAGAAATAAATTTCGTAATTAAGAGACTTGCTAGATTTATGAGACCTAAAAAAGTGAAAACTGCACTTACCCATATGGGTTCAAGTAGCAAAATCATTTATGAGCCATTCGGAGTTTGTTTAATAATTGCGCCGTGGAATTACCCTTTTCAACTTGCCTTATCACCACTAGTTGGGGCAATTGCAGCAGGAAATACAGCTGTTATTAAACCTTCAGAATTAACTCCAAATGTATCAAGGTTAATTAATAAATTAATTTCTGAGTCGTTTCCAGAGGAATATATAACTGTTGTTGAGGGAGCTGTTGATGTAAGCACAGAGCTTCTTAAACAGCCGTTTGACAAGATATTCTTCACTGGGAGTGTTCCAGTCGGTAAAATCGTTATGGAGGCAGCAGCAAAGCACCTGACCCCAATTACACTTGAACTCGGTGGCAAAAGTCCATGTATCGTACATAAAGATGCTGATTTGAACTTAGCTGCTAAGAGGATCGTATTTGGTAAATTTACAAACGCAGGACAGACGTGTGTTGCTCCTGACTATTTGTATATACATAAAGATATTAAAGAAACTTTTTTGGAGAAAGTAAAAACAGTAATTAAAGATTTTTATAGTAGCAATCCAATCGAAAATAAAGACTATGTGAGAATAGTTAGTAAACGCCATTTTGATAGGTTGACACAGTTTCTACACGATGGGGATATAATTATCGGTGGAGATACTAAGGAGGAACTTTTAAAAATTGAACCTACAGTAATTACTAACGTTAACTGGGATATGCCAATTATGAGTGATGAAATATTTGGACCCTTACTACCTATTCTTGAATTTGATGATATTAAAGAAATTGTAGCAACGATAGTGACAAAGCCTAAGCCGCTCGCTCTTTATCTTTTTACATCAGATAAAGAAGTTGAGGCGTTTGTTACTGAGAGGATTTCATACGGTGGTGGCTGTATTAATGATACATTAATGCATGTAGCAACTCCGTATCTGCCTTTTGGAGGAGTTGGACCTAGTGGACTTGGGAGTTATCATGGAGAACATAGTTTTCTATGTTTCTCGCATGCTAAAAGCGTACTTATGCAAACAAACCTATTTGATATGTCAATTAAGTATCCAAATTATAAAAATGGTTTAAATGTCGTAAGAAAATTTATGAAACCATAAATATTTCAGTGGCTTGTATCATAAAATGTACAAGTTAAACTGAGGTGATTAAAGTGGGAAATAGAGTAGCGAAAAGCTTAGCAAGATTGCTCAGGGAAATCTTTGAGAAGCTTCCAAATGATTGTGACATTTCTTATAAGCACAAAATAGATGAACTAATAAATATAATATGCTTACATAAGCTAGTTGAGTTTATGAAAAATAGTGAATGTAATCTCACTTGCCTTGAAGATGAAATGTTCGAATATGAGAACTTAATATTTTTATGCAAACAGAACTCTTATTATAGGAATAGGGTATTTATAATTTTAGAAATTCAAGTGTCTCTCTGTCTGCAAAAGTACACTTATACAGGTGACTATAACTTCAAATATATGAGTAACAATTATAAAAAGATGATTAGTGATCTATTAAAAGAAGTAGTGCACCCAATGACATATTTAAAAATTGAGCATAAATTTAAAAATCGCAAATTTATGCTCCCAAATCCGAAAATGTACATTTGATATTACTCTTCGCAACAGCAATCGTCACAGGAGCAGCCGTTACCCTTCATATCATGTACATTATCTAGTTTCATTAAAAGTACTAGTTCAGTGCTTAAAACAGTTTTTAAAAGCTTGATTGCACTCTGATTTACGCAAAGCAATTCATCAAGATGTTTTGAAAGCGACACTGCTTTTTGAAGTTTTTCACCTTCAGCATTTAAAATATGAGATAAAGCAATTTCCTCTAGAGCAATAGAATGTAGTAGAGCATTGATTGCGTCACATTTGCACAAGTCAATCTTTGGACGCATATCAGGAATATTCGGCATACCCATAATTAAACCTCCCCTACAAAAAACTATTTCCTAGAATTATATGCGACAAGATAAATAAAAATCCATTATCTCGGTGAGAGATAATGGATTTTTTGATTTCGACTGCCTCGAAAATCTATAGAATAATCTTTTTCGCTTTCGATAAATGGTCCATCAACTAAGACGTCAACATACTTTAGGAGTTCATCATACCTGTTATTTACCTGTATTTGTTCCAGTGTGTACCCAGTATAGACCCATAAATTTTTCCCTAGATCCTTAACAAGTTTTGCGAGATCGATAACTACATCAGCTTGAAAGAACGGATCACCACCGCTAAAAGTCACGTTAGTAATTGGATTAGCTTTAATCTCAGCAAGAATTTGTTCAACAGTCATTTCAGAACCGTTCTGATAATTCCACGATTCAGGATTATGGCATCCTTTACAACGATGTTCACAACCAGCAAAGAAAATCACAGTTCTAAGTCCAGGTCCGTCTACGATTGAGTCATGAATAATATTCATAACTCTAGCTGACTTTTTAGCAGTGTTTAACACGGTCTAATTCCTCAGCCTTTTTACCACTATTCCAACGATTCAATGAACCTGTTAAATATCCAGTTATACGACGGATGCGATCAATTTTTTCTTGGTCATCATTTCCACACTTCGGACATTCGTTATAAATAATCCCCTGGTGTCCACAATCATCGCAACGGTCAACTGGATGGTTGATTGAGCCGTAACCGATATTGTAGTGCCCCATTGTGCGAATAATCATTTCTAGTGCTTCAAGGTTTTTGCTGGCATTTCCATCAAGTTCGATGTAAGTTATATGACCACCATTACATAATGCATGGAAAGGTGCTTCAATTTTAATTTTATCAATTGCCTTTACGTTGTGATAAACAGGCACATGGTAAGAGTTAGTGTAATACTGTCTATCTGTAATTTCTGCAATTTTTCCGTAATGAGCTTGGTCACGACGTGCGAGTTTTCCGGCAAGTGACTCAGCAGGAGTTGCAATTAGTGAGAAGTTAAGTGAATACTCGTCACAAGCTTTATCTGCTTTCTCACGAAGGAATTTAACGATCTTGTAACCAAGGTTACATGCTGTATCACTTTCACCGTGATGTAAACCAATTAAAGCCTTTAATGATTCAGCTAATCCAACGAAACCTATTGCAAGAGTTCCTTGCTTAAGAATTTCACGAACATTATCGGTAGCAGCTAACTTTTCAGCACCGTTCCAAACGCCCTCTGAATAAAGGAATTTAAACTCGTTTGCTTTTCTATTAGCTTGGAATTCGAATCTTTCAAGAAGTTGCTTAATAACTAAATCAGAATATTTATCTAACTCTTCAAAGAAGAAATCAATATTTCCGTGTGATTCAATTGCGATTTTAACAAGGTTAATTGATGTAAATGATAAGTTCCCACGAGCCATACTGTTCTCAGGACCATTAACGTTACCCATTGTTCTCGTTCGGCAACCCATCATTGCAACTTCACTTTCAGGAGTTCCATCATAATATTGAGCATTAAATGGAGCATCAAGGAAAACAAAGTTAGGAAAAAGACGCTTACTTGTAGTTTCAATCGCTATTTTGAATAAATCATAGTTAGGATCACCTTCATTGAAGTTGACACCTTCTTTTACCTTAAAGCAATGAATCGGGAAAATAGGAGTTTCATTGTTCCCTAGACCTGACATCGTTGCTCGTAGAACTGATTTTATTAAAAGACGACCTTCTCTAGAAGTGTCTGTTCCGTAATTAATTGAAGTAAAAGCAACCTGCCCACCACCGCGGCTATGCATTGAGTTCAAGTTATGTACGAATGCTTCACAAGCTTGATATGTTTCTTTTTCTGTCATTTCCCATGCTAGCTTGTCCAAATCCACACCATCTTGTAGTGGTAAATTTGATAAAGCTTTAATGTGCTTTTTGTGTGATTTTCTTACATATGGCGCTAAATCAAAATCAAATTTAGGAAATGATTGTCCACCGTGTTGTTGGTTTTGATTTGCTTGAAAAATAATTGCAGCTAGTGCAAGTGCTGACGAAATTGATTGTGGTTCACGCATTGTTCCGTGCCCTGTATCAAATCCGTTTGCAAGTAGCTTATTTAATGGAATCTGCGTACAAGTTGTAGAACCTGTCGCGTAATAGTCTAAATCATGTATGTGAATAAAATTATTTTTCATCGCCTCAGCAACTTCTGGTAATAATAACTTTTCCATTGTATATCTTTTTGAACTCTCAGATGCAAATATTGAAATTTTCCCCATTGGAGATAATCCGTCAACATTGGCATTTTCTTGAATTAAGTCTTGCTCTTTTGTGAAAATAAGCTTGTCGAATGATCCGTATAGCTCATCTAATACCTTCTTGTCGTCACTAACTGTTACCAAAATCCCTCACCCTAACTCTTCTCTTTTTTTGTGGCTAATGACCATGATACTACAATATGTAGGATTAGAAAAGGTATTTTTTTACTATATGTTGTATTTTTGTTAGGGGCGACAAACGTTGTCATATCAACGTTTTTGGCAATAAATCACTAGTTTTGGATTAGAGAATTGAATTTTTTATAACAATATATAGCCAAATACTTTTCGACATATGCTAGAGTATTAAAGACTAAATGGGAGATTAAAATTTTCAAAAAGTAGGTGGCTATCGAGCAATTTGACGATTCTATCGAGCAAAAAAAATTCTATCGAGCAAAAAACAAATTCTATCGAGCAAAAAACAAATTCTATCGAGCAAAAAACAAATTCTATCGAGCAAAAAACAAATTCTATCGAGCAAAAATAAAATTCTATCGACCCAACAGACAATTGCACAACAAAAAAACCTAGCTCGATGGCTAGGTTTACATATTTACATATCCTAAAAAGTGCTGACGATAGTATCTTTCGCTCAAATTATTTACTACAACACCTTTACCAGATGCTGAATGTACAAACTTATTGTTTCCTATATATATACCAACATGAGATGGTCCAGCTTTATATGTATTTTTGAAAAGTACTAAATCACCTGGTTGTGGTGATTTAGTACTTTGAAACTTTGTCCAGTAATCATACGCAGTGTATCTTGGAACATTTTTGCCAGCAGACCTTAATGCGTAAGAAACAAATCCACTACAATCAAAGCCACTAGGTGAATTACCTCCGAAGCGATAAGGTACACCAACAAGAGAAGTTGCAGTTGAAACAACATTTCCTTGAGGAACGTTTTTAACAACGGCTTTTTTTGTAGCAACCTTTTTTACATCAGCCTTTTTTACAGTAGATTTAGTAGCAGGTATTTTGACATCAGGAGTTACAATTGGTTCTTTAGTAAGAACTGTCGGGAATACAATTTTTTCGAGCTCTGTATTTTCATCTACATTCAGTTTATTCGGAACATTTAGTTCGATTATTGTATCAGGTAGGCGTACTACTGAAATACTACTATTATATGTATCTACTATTATATTATTATTTTCAAGCGAAGAAGTACCCTTCTCAACGCCGTAAGCATTTGATGTAAAAACAGTCATTGTAGTCAGCGTCACTATTAAAGTGTATTTTAATCCCTTTTTCATCGGCAAACCCCTTAATATTTTTGTCGTATCTGAAAAAGTTCTAATGTTGTCTACAAATGTTAGTTTAGCAAATTTTTTGACAATTTCTTCCAATGTAAACAAACTGTAATATAACTGTAATTAAATACATATATTTATTACAGTAATTTTTTCAGAATGTAATAATCTAGGTGTTGAGGTTTGGGGGTGAATATTTGCTAGATATTGTAGTTTCTTTTGTGTTTTGGTATCCAATTATTCTTGGAATTTCATGGGGTGTTAACGCAACAATTTTCTACATACGGCGTGAAAAATCAGCTCCATTGCCACTTAATGAAACGCCATTTGTTTCGATTCTTGTCCCATGTTACAACGAGGAAAAAATTATAAAAAGTACTATAAAAAAATTATCCGAACTTGATTACCCAGACTATGAAATTATTGTAATAAACGACGGAAGTACGGATTCGACTGTAACAATTGTAAAAGAACTGCTTAGAAAGCATAATCGACTGCGTCTAATTGACCAAATGAGAAATTTAGGTAAAGCAAACGCACTTAAACTAGGACTAATAGCTGCTAAAGGAGAAATACTAGTTTGTGTGGACGCAGACGCATACTTAGAAAAAAAATCACTTAACTATATTATCCCGCACTTTACAACACCAAATAATTCTGAGCGGGTCGGAGCTGTAATTTTCAACCCTCGTGTTCTAAATAAACAAACAATTTTCGGGAAAATACAATCGATTGAACATATAGGAATTATATCAATGATAAAAAGAGCTCAAAGAATCCTTGGTAAAATAATTACGGTATCAGGAATTGCTACCGCTTACAGAAAACGTGCCATAATTGATAGTGGTGTTTGGGATACAAAAATGCTATGTGAAGATACAGATATTGCGTGGAGTCTCCAACGAAGACATTGGGATATAAGGTTTGAACCACGTGCAGTTGCATGGACTCTAGTACCAATGACAATTTTTTCAATTGTTAAACAAAGATTTAGATGGGCGACAGGTGTAATACAAGCACTGTTAAAAAATGTAAATATTTTAAAAAGCTACAAGCAATGCAGACTTTACTTAGTATGCTTAGAACAATTTCTTACTATAATATGGTCTTGTTTTTGGATAATAGTATTAACATTTTACATTTTTGATGAAAGTTTAAGAAATCAATATTTTACAACATTTATATGGATAAGTGCGTATACTACTATTTCTTTAATTATATTTATAGTTAGTGGATTAATAATTGATAGAGTATACGAAAAAAAAACCACTAAAGATATTCTTTTTGCAGGGATATTACCATTAATTTATGTGTATATGGGTGCAATAACAATATTTTTTGCAATACCAAATACTTTCCTTCATAAAAGAAAAGGTAAACCAATTTGGAATACTATAGACCGCTTTACATCTAAACATATATTCAAGCGAGGTATAGAACTTGGAGTTATTATAATAAGTAGTATTATAATTTTATTTTCAATAATTAATTTTTTTCTTTCATTAATATTATGGACGATTAGTCCAGAAGTTATTTTCAATAATCAAATAATAAAAGATGCAATAAACTTAACTGCATTCACATTTTCGACAACAATCGACATTGTCTATTTGGTCGTATTTATAGGGGTTTTATGGGGAATCTACAATAAAAAGAAATATGGGAAAAGGCGATATCGAGAATTTCCAGTAAAAACTACTATAAAAGATATAGTTACAACATTTAATATAGAGGATGAAGTAATTAACACATTCAAGGGGAGATTAGTGACAGTTGAACAAAATATTTTCAATAAGCAATAGAAATTAATGTCGGAAATTCATGGTATTTGCAAATTTTTATGTCATTGTGCTTTGATTTTTGATAATATTGATATGATTGCATGATAGGTAAGTGGAATTAAGATCATTGTTAGTGCTAAAATACCTATTTTCATGGATAATAATTTAGTTTCTATGATAGGTACATGTAATGGGATCCAGAAGAACTTTATTACAATACTAACTGCATCGGGATTCGGGATTACGGAAAATAATACAAATGCTTTGGCCAGGAGATATGAACCTACAAGTAAACAAAATGCTTCAAATTTTGTATACACATTTATCCCTCCAAAGCGTTAATCTTGTTTTCTACATGTATTATTTGCAACTACTTTTAAATAATACGTTTGAAGCTTGGTAATAATTCTACAGAAAGGGGAAAGGATTAGGGGAAAAGGGTAATTTGTATCAGAAAAAATAAAGATAAAAAATATAAAACAAGCAAAAACCTAAAACTCTCGACACAATTTCGTCATATTTGTATCAAACATTGTTCACTTTTTTAGTAAATTAACAACGTGATAATGTTCTATAATCATAATGTGATAGACAAATAGAAAAGGGTTATTATGTTTTAGGGGTAAAAGCACGTTTGAAAGAGAGGTTTTCAACAATGGGTATATTTCGTAAGAGGGGAAAAGACCAGGCGTCAGAACAGCCCACAGAGAAAAAAATGGGTATGATTGCAAAGCTTAGAGCAGTAGACTGGAAAGATCCTGCAAATCGTTGGAAGTTAGGATTTTCTTTAGTAGCAGCTTTCATATTAATGATTGCATTTACAGCTGGAGCATTAGCTGGTTCATCTACACCTTGGTTCTGTATGAATGTGTGTCATGAAATGGCACCAGAGGCAGAAACTTATAAGATTTCATCACATAACCAAATCGCATGTGTAGACTGTCACATTCCACCAGGAGCTAAGAACTTTATTACACATAAAGTTGCTGCACTTGGAGAAGTTTACAAGCACGTAACAAAAACACAACCGAATCCGATTGCGACAAAACATCCAATCGAAAACGTAACATGTTTAAGATGTCACTCTGAGAACCGTCTAATTTCGGCATCAGGTGATATTGTAGCAAACCATGATGGTCACGTTAAAAAGGACATTCCTTGTATTAGCTGTCACTCAGGTGTTGCGCATGGTAAGATTGTAGAACGTGGTATTAGCACAAATGACACTTACGACTTCTGGACTAAAGATAACGTTGAGAAATTAGTAGGTGACGCAAGCATGAAACCTAACATGGGTACATGTATTGAATGTCATGCTCAAGTTAACGCAGGTAAAGAGCCATGGAAAGAAGCTCATGGTGAAGAAGGTGGACATGGCGAAGAAGCTAAGAAAGACAGCCATAGTGAAGCTAAACCTGTAAGTTCAAATGAAAAAACACAAACGATTATTCTTCAAGCAATTGGTAAACAAAAGGCGAACGTAAAGATTTCAATGGAATGTAAGACTTGTCATTTACAAGTTGCAACTCCAAAGACTCACCAAAATAAGCCTTGGCCATACACGCACGGTGGAACAGCTGAGAAGGAACTTCCTGAATGTATCAACTGTCACCAAGATTCAAAGTGGATTAAAACAATGGATAAGCAAGATATCCGTAAGTTAATTAACCACAATGATTCTAAGATTAAATACAAGCCAAACATGATTGAAGTTAAAACTGAATCTCGCGATAGCAAATTCTGTAGTACTTGTCACTCAAACCGTCCAGTAACTCACGGAACTGATGGAACTTGGTTAACAAGTCACCCTGGTAGAGCACAACAAAACCGTCAAATTCAAGGTTGTTTAACTTGTCATGACTACAATAAGATTGAAGGAACTAAATCTCCTACTGATGTATATTGTAAGTTCTGTCACAGAACAGGTCTAAAGCAAGTTGAAGGAATTGTAAAATAAACAAAACACCTAGATATCAATTCTAAGAAGAAAGGTGGGGGAAAGCACATATGGAAACTAAGCCTAGAAGCCGACGACACGAGAAATTCTACAAGTGGCTAACAGTTACGTTCGTACTTTCTGTCCTCTTTCTTCTTTTTGCTTACTTAGGTGTCCATCAAACCTCCCAATCAAAGTTCTGTGCTTCATGCCACAACTTGAGTCCGGAGGTTTATACATGGAAAGCATCATCACACAGTAAAGTTGAATGTACACAGTGCCATATTGCGCCTGGTATGAAGAACCTAGCAATTAGAAAAGTAATGGGCGTTAAAGAAGTATATGCGAAAATAACTGATTCATATCCAGCGCAAATTGTATCGAATTCTGATATTCCTGATAAATCTTGTGAACGATGTCACAAGATGAAAAACCGAAATGTTTCGCCAAGCGGGGATTTAATAATTCCGCACAACAAGCACAAAGATAAAAAGGTTCCATGTGTAAAATGTCATAGTGGAGTGGCCCACGGTGAAATTGACGATCGTGGCGCGAATTTCAAAACTGATTACGATAAATGGGACAAGCTTGTTGGTATTGAAATGATGAAGGACGTAAAACATACACGACCAAAAATGTCTACGTGTATGAATTGTCATGAAGCAAAACAAGCACCTCTTAACTGTGATGCATGTCATAAAACAAAGATGTTACCTTACTCGCACAGAGATAAGAAATTCGTACAAACTGGACTACATGGGAGAATGGCTTTTAAAGAATTACAGGAATGTAATATATGTCACTCGTATATGTCAAAAAAACCTGTTCCAGAATTTAAAGTGCAATCGGCAAGTGATAGGATTTTAGGTAATGCAGCAGTTGGAATCAAATCCAAAGATAAACAGTTGATAGAGTATGCGAAGACGAATACGTATTGTATTGATTGTCACAAGAAGCGGCCAAACTCTCATGCCGAGAAAGACTTTGAACATTGGAAGTTAGTAAAAAAACAGCCAGATAGATGCTTCACATGTCATGATTACAAAATTGTATCTAAGGATCAGAAGTACGTAACAAAGGTAACTTGTGGATCATGCCATCCAGCTACTCATACTGGTTATGATTTTGTTGGGCATCCGATTCCAGTTGATACAACGATAAGACCGAGAGTTCAAGAGGTATGTGCTGATTGTCACACAGTAAGTTACTGCGTAAAATGCCATACTCAAGATGCAATCAAAAAAAAGTAAATTAGGATTTAGAAAGGGAGAAAACAGATGGAAAATATTAAAGAAAATAATCCCACAACATCTACTGAAAATACAAAAGTAGAAAAAGCGAATGACAAGCAAAATAAACCTAATAGAAAAACGCATCCAAACATGTTCTACCCAGTTTGGTTGGCGGCTTTTCTAATAATTTTAACTGCCGCAGTTTCAGCTGGAGGTTGGTATTATTTTGGTGAGAAATATATTGCTGGTAAAGCAGAAGAAATTAGACTTGAAGAACAATTGGACTTCTATAAACAAAAGGCAAAGGCGCAACCAAAGGATGCAAACGTACTAGTTGACCTAGGTTTCACTTACTTAAAACTTGGTGACGTAGATAGTGCAATTAATAACTACAAGCGTGCTCTAAAAATAGATAAAAATAATTTTAACATTTACCTAAACTTAGGTATTGCATATATGGATGCGAAGAAATACGATGATGCAGCTGAAGCGTTATTAAAAGCTACTAAAATATCTCCTCAAGATTATCAGGGCTTTATGTATTTAGGTATGGCATATAAGGAAATGAAGATGTATGACAAAGCACTTGAACAATTAGGTAAAGCAAATGATATTCAACCAGGAAGCTCTACAATAATTTACAATCTTGGTCAAATTGCTGAAGCAAGAGAAGATTATCAAGGTGCAGCTGATGTATATAAAGAGGCTTTAATGTACGATCCATTATTTAAAGATGCAATTGAAGCTCTTGAACGAGTGGAAAAGAAATTAAAGTAGATAAAGGGAGACTAAAAGACTATGAATAAAAAGAGAACCCACCAATCCATGGTTGCGATTTTTATAATCGTTTCACTATTCTTTTCATATATGTATTTCTTTAAGAAAGAGGGATTAATCCTTCCAGATATGGTAACACCACTTGATACTCCACCAAAACATATGTATTCAATCTATGGTGGTTTTGAATCAGAAGGATTAGATAATCCGTACGATATGGCTTATATCGATGGAGAAATTTATGTATCAGATACACAAAATGCACGTATTGTAGTATTTGATGTAGGGGGCTCTATGCTTCGTTCATTCGGTGAAGCAGGAACTGCGTTTGATAAATTCGGTATGCCTTATGGTATCGATGGCGACGAAAACGGTAATATTTATATAGCAGATTTAAAGCATGGCGCTGTTAAAATTTTTGACAAAAAAGGTAAATTTAAGAGTTTATATTTAACTGATGAAGCATTCTCTGCTCCAACTGATATAAGAATTAAGGACAACAAGATTTATGTTGCTGATGTTGGTCTTGGTAAAGTCGTAGCATATGATTTAAAGACAAATAAATTGGTTAAAGAATATGGTGTTGATAAAAAAGGTAAGTCTAAATTAAACGCTCCAAACGGAGTAGCTGTTGATGACGAAGGTAATGTATACGTTTCTAATTCATCTGATAGCAATATTATTAAGTATGACAAAAATGGAAAGCAATTAATGATTGTTAACGGGTCTGGAAGCAAAGATGGTAAAGGTACTTCGATTTTTGTTCAGCCACGTGGTATTGGAGTAGATAGTAGAGGTCGTATATTAGTTGTAGATATGATAAACTCAACTGCATATGGATTTGATAGTGAAGGTAAGAAACTATTTGAATTTGCTGAGCGTGGTTCAGAACAAGATCAAATTACACTACCAAGAGGTCTGTTTGTAGACGATAACAACTTCGTTTACATTGCAGATACTGCATTAAATCGTATTCAAGTATTCCGCTAAAAAATTACTCCCTGATTTCTTTATTGAAATCAGGGAGTTTTTGCGTACTCGTGTCCTTATAATTTTTTGGGCTCAAATGATTGTGAACATTTACTAATTAGTATTTGTGAACAGACTGTGAAAGTTACATTCGACAGCAAGATTCGACAAATTTCGCGCACTGATAATTCTATACTGTAGATAGACTAGCAGAGAGTTGTCTAGTCCTTACTATTTTGGGATTAACGTCTTGTACGTTTATCTATAATTTGAGATTTCCCGAGTGAGGAGGTGGAATATGCTAAGGGTAAATAAATTATTAAATAAAAAAGAGAAAACAGAAAAAGGTTTTAGGGAGGAAAAAGGAATGAAAGGTTTATTAACTAAAACGCTAGTAACAACTGCGTTGTTAATTGGTGCTTTCACTGGTTCTGCATTAGCTTATCAAAACAAAGCTAATCAATCAAACGAAACTGGCCAATTAGGTACTGCAGGAACACTAGTAAAATCTTTAAAAGGTCAACAAACACATACAAATTTCCAAGAAAACACAAACTCTTGTGCTTCATGTCACATGACGCATACAGCGAACGCTAAGCAATTATTATTCGGTTCAAGCACACAAGCTACTTGTTTAGCGTGTCATGATGGATCTCTTGGTTTCTACAACGTAAAAACTGGTGAACTATACACTCATAATGCTGGAGCTGAATTAGTAGAGATCGATTCAAGTTTCCCAACAATCACAACTGCTGATGTTGTAGCATCAAATGCAGGAAGCTTTGATAGAACAGTACAAGATGCTTCAATGCATAACGTTGACACACATAAGTCATTAGGAGTTAAGGCTGCTCCAGGTGGTAACTACACTGGTGCTGCTCAAGAAGACACAAATGGTGAAGATGGTAAGTGGGGAGACGAATTCTCTTGTGCTAGCTGTCACGCACCACACGGTTCATATTCTGACCGTCTATTACACTACAATCCAAATGGAATGGGTACTGTAGACGTTAAGGAACGTGGTTTTGGATTATTAAACAATCCAACAGTTGCTACAACAGAGCAAACTTTAGGTTATACTGTTGAGGCATACAATGTATTATTAAATGGTACTGATAATGGTAACGGAACTAGCAGTTCAACTGCTCCTACACTTTACAAAGTTATTAGAGGTACTGTAGCTGACCATAAAACAGCAGCAGGTTCTGCACTTCCTGCTAGTGTATCAGCACAATTTGCAACACTTTCTACAACAGAACAAGTAATTGTTGTTTATAAAGCAAAAGAAGATTCATATTCTTCTACTGGATATGCTTATCCTTATGAGCCAGATTTCACTCCTTGGTTAAATTCTGCAGAATATCCATATAATTTCGAACACCAAATGATGTTCACTGACGCTTCAATCACTGTAGCGGCTTATGACTTAAACGGTGATGGAATCCTTAATAATACTGAAGTAACTGATGCTGACCATAATGGTACATTATCGACTACTGAAAAAGGTAATGTTGCAACTCGTGGTTTAACTCCTAGAAGTGAAGGAGTAAACTATGCTTATGCTTACGGTTTCGTTAGTGGAGCTGTATTAGCTGACGTAGATTCAATGAGAATTCCACGTGTATCTGTAGTAGATTTAGATTTAGTACAAGTTGCAACATATTTACCAGACGTTAAAGATATTCCATTATACGTATCAAGTAACGCAGCTTTAACAAACGGTGACCTTGATGCTAATGGTGATATCCTAGCTGCTGGTGGTTCAAAATCTGGTAAAGGTGTTCAGTTCTCTAGATTCTGTGCTGCTTGTCACGTTGACTATTTAGCAAGTTCTGGTGCACCAACTGGTCACTACAATAACAATACTGGTACATCTATGACTTGTAACTCATGTCACACAGGTACAGTTACTGCATCTGGAGCTGATATGTCTGACGACGTATTAGATAACGGTAAATTCCGTCATACAACAAACTCTGACAACTATTCTTGTACTCGTTGTCACATGTCTCACGGATCAAACGCATTATTATTCAAAGATTCAAAAGGTGCTGACTATGCATACTTAACTTCTGTAGCGGGTGGTAGCTTAACACCTGGAGCTGCATTAGCACACTTAGATGATATTAACCCATCATCTGCAATCAAGCGTTACACTAACATGTCTGTATGTTGGGGTTGTCATACTTCATCTCATGCAAGTCAATTAGTTAACAATGATGAGTATCAAATGGATTCAACTAAACAAGTTGGATTAAAGTATGGTACATGGGATGCTAATAAATCATGGACTGCTGGAAACAGATGGGGCTTTGGTAAGCCTGCAGCTACACCTGCATTAACTGCAATCGAAATGATCGCAGCTGGTGCAACATCAGCAAATAGTGGTAAATACGATGATTTCTATCCATCAACTGGTGTGTTAGATGTGTATCCAAGTGGAGGAAATCCTAAAGTAAAAACATTAGTTTTAGAATTCGTTTCTTATCCATTATTAACAACTGCTGATAAGTATGCTAGCTTAGGTGCTGATGCTAAAGTTGGTGGAACAGCTGCAAATGCTGATACTTACTTCCAAGTTACGGATGTAGATAGCGGACTTCCAGTTGGTAACTTAGTATTTGATGACACTGCAAAGCATGTAACTGTAGAGTTAGATAGAGAATACGAGGTTGGACCTGATACTAATACATTCACATTCACAATTGCTGGTAAGTTATACACAATTAACTTCCTTGCTGTAAAACCTAGCTAATAATACACAGAGGGACTCCTTGTTAAAGGAGTCCTTTTCTTATCATAAAAAAGAACCCGTCATTGCAATTGACGGGTTCTTTTTTATGATAAATTTGATTAAAAATTATACACGTAATTTTTCATTTTGCAATATCTTTTTCGACAAAATATTACATTAATGAACTATTTTTGACATGATAATTTATATACTGACAAGATTCGACAAAAGATGTATTATTATGTCGAGGGGATTAGTAGTCTAGAGAGATAAATATCTACTATTCTTTCTAACTCATTATACTTTGCCAAAAGGGGAGGTGCAAAAAAATGGTTAACGAGTTACTTAAATATAAAGAGAAAACAGAAAAAGGTTCTAGGGAGGAAAAAGGAATGAAAGGTTTATTAGCGAAAACTTTAGTAACAACGTCGTTACTAATCGGTGCTTTCACTGGCTCAGCATTAGCTTACCAAAACAAAGCAAACCAATCTAACGAAACAGGTCAAGTTGGTGCTATGGGAACTCTTGTAAAGAGTTTAAAAGGCCAAAAGACTCATACAGATTTCCAAGAAAATACAAACTCATGTGCATCATGTCATATGACGCATACAGCGAACGCAAAGCAATTATTATTCGGAACTAGTACACAATCAACATGTTTATCATGTCATGATGGATCTTTAGGTTTCTACAACGTAAAAACTGGTGAGCTTTATACTCATAATGCTCCAGCTGAACTAGTTGCAATTGATCCAGATTTCCCTTCTATCACAACTGCTGATGTAGTTGCATCTAACGCAGGTAGTTTCGATAGATCAGTACAAGATGCATCTATGCATAACGTAGATACACATAAAGCGTTAAGTGTAAAAGCTGCTCCTGGTGGTTATTACACTGGTGCTGAAAGTGAATTAACAAATGGAGAAAAGGGTACGTGGGGCGACGAGTTCAGTTGTGCTAGCTGTCACGCACCACACGGTTCTTACTCTGATCGTTTATTACATTACAATCCAAACGGAATGGGTACTGTAGACGTTAAAGATCGTGGATTTGGTTTAATTAACAACCCAACAATCTCTACTACAGAGCAAACATTAGGTTATCCAGTACAAACTATCGCTGATATTACTGGTGCTGCTGGTACTGCTGCTCCTACAAAGTATAAGCTAGTAAAGGCTACAAAGGCAGATCACGTAGCGTTCGGAACTGCTGCATCTAAATTTGATGCTGCAACAACTGACGGAACAATTATTATTGCTGCTTACAAAGCTGCAGACGATGAAGGAGCTCCAGTATTCCCTTATACTATGGATACAACTCCTTGGTTAAACTCTGCTGAATACCCTTACACTTTTGAACACCAAATGATGTTCAAAGCTGGTGTAACAATGGCATTAGATACAAACGCTGACGGAGTAGTAAACTCTCCAGAAGCTGGTTCACTAGGTGTAACTCCAAGAACAACAGGTGTTAGCTACAACTATGCAAAAGCATACGCTAGTGGTGCTCCATTAGCTGATGTAGTACAAATGAGAATTCCACGTGTATCTGTAGTTGACTTAGACTTAGTACAAGTTGCAACATATTTACCGAACGTAAAAGACATTCCTTTATTAGTAACTTCTAACGCGGCAATGACTAACGGTAACTTAGACGTTAACGGTGACGTTATGGCTGCTGGTGGTTCAAAATCAGGAATGGGTGTTAAGTTCTCTCAATTCTGTGCTGCTTGTCACGTTGACTATTTAGCATCTTCTGGTGCACCGTCTGGTCACTATAATAACAACGCTGGTACTTCTATGACATGTAACTCTTGTCACACTGGTACTGTAGCTCAAACTCCAGCTGATATGGCTGATGGTGCATTAAATAACGGAAAGTTCCGTCATACAACAAACTCTGACAACTATTCTTGTGCTCGTTGTCACATGTCTCACGGAGCTAACGCATTATTATTCAAAGATTCAAAAGGTGCTGACTATGCTTCAATGGTAGCTGGAGGTTCAACTCCAACTGCAGCATTAGCACACTTAGATGATATCAACCCTTCTTCTGCAATTAAGCGTTACACTAACATGTCAGTATGTTGGGGTTGTCATACTTCTTCTCACGCAAGTTCATTAGTAAACAACGATGAGTACCAAAATGATGCAACTAAGCAAGTTGGATTAAAATACGGTTCATGGGATGCTAACGCTTCTTGGACTGCTGGAAACAGATGGGGCTTTGGTAAGCCTGCTGCTACACCAAGCTTAGTATATATCTCAACTTACAAGGACACTTTAACTGGAACTTCAGCTAACAGTGGTAAGTACGATGACTTCTATCCACAAACTGGTGTGTTAGATGTTTATCCTTCAGGTGGTCCTGTAACTGTTCAAAAGTTAGTTATGGAATTTAACTCATGGGGATTATTAGCTTCTGGTGATAAAGTTACTAGCAATGTAGTAAACGCTGCTGATGGAACAACTGTTGTTGGTACAGTAACATTTGATGCTGCTACTAAACAAGCTGTTGTATCATTAACAACTCCTTATGTTGTAAACGGTACTAACCCAGCTGTAACTTACAACTTCACAATCGCTGGTAAGTTATACACTGTAAACTTATTAACAGTAAAGCCTTAATAGTTTACTAACTTAATAGAATAACAAAAAAGACTCCTTGAAAAAGGAGTCTTTTTTGTGGGTTTTATAAAGTACGTCAAGAAAAATTAATTATTTAGTCTAGAAAACAACTAGTATGTACTATACAATTAAATTAAAAAGGGAAATGGGGAGACAGATGGAAAAGTCGACAAAATATTTTATAATTATTTTCTCCTTAGTAATAACAATGTTAATTGCTATTAAAACATTAGGGTATTACCAAAATAAACAATTTAATAACGATCAAAACAGTTATAACTCTGTAGTAACGAAAATTGGCACAGATCCAACGAATTCATTAATTGAATTACAAAAACTTGAAGAAAAATATCCAAAAAGCTACATGATAAAGATAAACATTGGGATTATTTACAGAATTACAAATGATTACGAAACATCTGTTAAGTACTTTGACGAAGCTATAAAATTAAATCCGATTCTATCAATTGAACCACAGTTTTGCACAATGTTCGGCCAAATACTAATTATGAATGGTGAAAAGGAAAAGGCAAAGAGCTACTTAGAAAGTGCAAAGGCAAATAACCAAGATCCAACATTACTAGCCCAAATTGAGAGCTTGTTAATTGAAACAAACTAGAGAGGTGTATTTTTTTGAACTATAAAAAAAATCAGGAACAATTTACGATAAATAACTTCATGGTCTACAATATAGTGCTTATCTTACTTATAGTTCCAAATATAGTAAGAAAACATGAAATTGACTTTATAAGCCCTGTCATTACAAACTATACTATACTAATGTCTGGAACTAAATTCGAAGCTTTTGAGTTTTGGAAACTTTTTAACTTGAGTTTCTTAACGTTATCACTATTATTAATGTTTTTTTATCAATTATTCAACAATTATATTAAGTTAGTTGAGTTTAAAATTAACTTTATACTAGTGACTATAATTTTCTCAATACTATTATCAGCTTTATTATCACCGTTTAAGAATGCAGCTCTTTTTGGACATTTTGTACACTATGAAGCTACATTAGCATATACATGCTATCTCCTTGTTTTCTTTATTGTTCTGAACATGTATTGGGATAACAAAAACCAGTTAAAAATTATATATTCGTTAATTCCGTTTGTAGTCTTAAACTTTACCTTTGGAATATTAGCGTTCTTTAAGTTTAGTGTATTAGATATTGACTGGGTTGTTAGCTTAATCTCGGACTCTAAATTCAGTGAAGGTTCTATTTTGTGGACAACCTTAGCCAATCCTAACTATATAAGTGGAGCTTCATCATTCTTGTTTGGATTGTTTTTCTCACTTATGATAGTACATTCAGATTTCAAGATTAAAATTATTTCTTTTATTTCATCAGTATTAACTGGAATACTTATTTTAACATCAATGTCTAAAAGTGGTTTTGTAACATTTTTAGTAGTTTTTGTACTGAGTTTAATAGTTTTTGCAATTAAATACTTAAATAAGCAAAATGCTATCCTGATTGGTTTAACTATTACCATAATGATTCCTTCATTTAATGGACTTGCATCATTTAATCCATGGGTATGGACGGAATCAATCGGTACATTTATCCCTGAGAATCCTTTTGAAGAGAAGGTTGAAAGTAGTTCTAGTCCACAGGTGAATGATGCTGAAGAACAAAAAGAGAAGGACAAATACTTACCAGACTTACCTGAACAAAAATTTGGTCCAGTGACTGGTAGAATATATATTTGGGAAATGACACTAGAGACATGGAAAGAGCGACCAATTTTTGGTCAAGGACTTGATACGTTACCGTATGCAATTAATCAGGACGATATAAATAAAAGAGCAAATCTTAATAGTAGTAGCATTATAGTTGATAAACCTCACAGCCTTTACTTAGGTTGGTTATATGGTGGAGGAATTGTAACATTCTTAAGCATAATGACACTATTTTGTTATTGTTTCTATTACACTACAAAAAAGATATTTGCAAAAACTGATAATGTATATATATATACTTTTGGTGTAGCTGTAATAGGTTACTTAGTTCAAGGAATCGTAAATGATGGTGTAATAGGTAGTTCAATAATGTTCTGGATATTTCTAGGATTATTATGTGTGAATGTATTAAATCTAAACAGACAGTCTTAAATTCTATCTACGAAGAGGGAGTTAATGAAAGATGAATTCTAATAAATTATCTTACCTATCAATAATTCAAAATATAGGTGTAATTACTTTATTACATTTATCATACATTGTAGCTTTCCTCTTAAAATTTGATTTTGAGCTGCCAAGTTATAACTTTGATTCATATTTAGAATCCGCAATATACGTAACAATTGTATCAGTAATTATCTTTTACTTTTTTGATTTGTTAACAAATGCAAAGCGAGTGACATTTGAGGAAATTATAGTGAATCTCGCTTTAGCTCTTCTATCTACAAATATAATGTTAATTGTAATTAGTTTCTGGATAAGAGCCTTTTCTTTCCCGAGATCTATAATTATAATTTCGGCACTAATTCAGTTTGTTGTGATTGGATTATACTATTATGCTATTTGGTGCATTGAAAAAGTTAAATTAGGTAACCGTATTGTTTGTGTAATTGAAGATTGCTATGAAAGTGCCAAATATATCGCCGAAAAACTTCATAATCATTCAAAGGGTTGGTACGAAATTGGACAAGTTGTAACAGTTAAAAGCAATTTTATCAATTCGATTAAGTGGGATAGTATTCAAACCGTTGTTATGGGAAGTTCACTTTCACAAAATGAAAAAGAGCAAATTATCTACGCTTCAATCAAGCATAATAAAGAAATTATGATTGTCCCACAAACAAACGAACTATTACTTTCAAATTATAAAGTTGAACGAATAGACGACATGATGGTCTATAATATCAAAACAAATACATTAGTAAACTATCAAAAGTTTTTCAAGAGACTTATGGACATTGTGCTTTCAATACTTATACTTACGATAACAGCACCAACTTTATTATTCTTGTATGTGTATATTCCAATTAACTCAAAAGGAAAAGCGATTTACGCTCAAGAAAGAGTTGGATTAAATGGTTTTAAGTTTAAGATATTAAAGTTCAGAAGCATGTTTATTGATGCAGAGAAACTTACAGGTCCAGTATTAGCTACGGAAAATGACCCTAGAATAACTTCGATAGGTAGATTTATTCGTCTAACTAGACTAGACGAATTACCACAATTAATTAATGTTTTACTTGGCCATATGAGTTTCGTCGGTCCTAGACCAGAACGAGAGTTTTATGTAAAGCAATTCCAAGAACAAATGCCTTTGTATTCACAAAGGCATACAGTTAAGCCGGGATTAACAGGGTTTGCACAAGTAATGGGTAAATATTCTACAACTGTAGAAGAAAAACTAAAATACGATCTTATGTATATAAATAATTACTCAATATTACTAGACATACGAATTATTATTAAAACGATTTTTGTAGTTTTAAAGCGTGAACAAGCTGTTGGTATCAGTAATGAAAATGAATTACAAATAGAAAAGTATATTAGTTAGGTGCTGCTATGAAGATATTGTATGTTATTACCCGATCTGACTGGGGTGGTGCCCAAGCACACTTATTCGATGTGATCGAAGGTATGAAAAATTCCAATATTAATTGTGAAGTAGTAGTTGGAGAAAAAGGCGAATTCTATGATAGGGTTGAAAAACTAGGTGTAAAAGTTCACTTCTTAGAGTCTTTGATCCACCCTATAAATTTTTCAAAGGACTTAACTGCAATAAAAGAACTTAGAATCTTAATTAAACAAATCCAACCCGATATAGTCCACTGTCATTCTTCTAAAGCTGGAATTATTGGACGTATTGCTGCTTGGAAAGAAAGAATACCATCTGTATTTACAGCTCATGGTTGGGCATTTACAGATGGCGTTTCTATAAAGAGGAAGATTATTGGCATAGTAATAGAAACTTTGGTTGCGAAACTTACAAAGAAAGTTATTTGTGTTTCTCATTATGATAGAAATCTAGCCTTAAAATACAAGGTTTCGTCTACTGAAAAGTTAATTGTTATTCACAATGGTGTAAAAGATACTGAGATAAAGAAAACATCAAATCAAAAAAAAGATTTTGTAATCACGATGGTTGCTCGTTTTGCCCACCCAAAAGATCAATTTAGTTTAATCTATGCACTTCGAGAAGTTGATAACGTCACTGTTAACTTCGTTGGGGACGGACCGCAATTACAGAAGGCTGTGGATTACGCAATTGAAATAGGTGTAAGTAATAAATGTAAGTTTTTAGGCATGAGAAAAGATGTAGACCAAATTTTATCGAATTCGGATTGTTTTATTTTACTATCAAAATATGAGGGATTACCTCTAAGTATCATTGAGGCTATGAGATTCGGATTGCCTATTATTGCTTCTGATGTAGGCGGTGTAAAAGAGTTGGTAGTTGACGGATATAATGGATTTTTAATAAGTGATAATGGTGAAATTGCTAGTAAAATTAAATATTTAATTGATAATCCAACTAATGAACTCGGTCAAAATAGTAGACTGTTATACGAGAAAAATTTCAATTCAAAAGCTATGCTAGAAAAAATACAGGTAATTTATAAAGATATTATAAAACTACTGGAGTAATCAAGTGAAAAAGATACTTTTTGAAAGATCAGTTAATGCATACTTACCAGAAATTGATGCTTATATTGAATATTTTAATAAAATTTCAGAACATCATGCAGTAGACTCACTAACACTTAGCGATATTTCGTATAACGATTTTGATCTGATTTGGAAGTTTATGGGTTCAGATTATCAAAGAATTGATGTTCCTGTAGTCCATGAATATGCATCTTTATCCCTAGGGAAATTAGGTAAGATTAAAAACTTAATAAAGAAAAATTTGAATACCAAACCTAGTCTAAGAGTATTTCTGAATGAAGAAGTAAAAAAAGAGTTCGGATTTAATGATAACGTACCATTTGTATTTCGTGATATGGGAATAAAAGAATGTTTTTTTTATCCTAAAAATGAAAATAAACAATATGACTTCGTATATTTGGGTGTAATAAGCTCAGAAAGAAAAATTGACTTCATGCTTAGGAATTTAATCGAAAAATGTAAAGATATGAAATCTATTCTCTTAATCGGTTCTCCTGAAGATAAAATATATAGTGAGTTTAAATCATATAAAAACATTACCTTTGTTGGGCGTTTAGATCAAAAAGCTATACCTGAAGTTGCATCTAAAGCAGTTTATGGGATTAATTACATTCCAAATGAATATCCGTACCATCTTCAAACATCAACTAAACTTCTAGAATATTTGGCAATGGGACTAAAGATAGTTACTACAAGTTACTTTTGGGTTGATAAGTTTGAGCGAGATACAAATATGAAATTCTTTAAAGTTAATCAAGATTTATCTAATATTATGCAATGTGATAATTATGAATATGTAAATCAAAGTGTTGAACAGTATAAGTGGGATGAGATTCTTTCTAAATCAGGGATTGTTGAGAAAGTTAATAAAATAATCTAATACTCTTCTTTTAAGAAAAAGAGGTAATTATAAATGAAAGTAATTATTTTAAGCCCAAGAAGAATTGGTATCGGTGGATTTGAAACAGTTGCCCAAACTATCATGACAAATATCAAAAAACCTGTTGAGATGAAACTTATTATTTTGAATGGTAGTGAACATGTAGAGTGGTTAGAAAATTTAGATCATGAATTTGTTGAAAGTAAGTATAAGAACAAGCATATTAGATTATTTTTTAACTTATTCAAATTAATTAAGAAATTGATGAGCGAAAAACCTGATATTATTCTCGGACTTTGTCCGTATACGATATTTATGGCAAAAGTTAGCTCCTTATTTATAAAAAATAAAGTCTCAGTTGGTTTATGGCTTCACGGAAGTTTTAAAATATGGAAAAATAAAAGATTCTTTAAATTAGCAGACTTTTACTTAGCAGTTTGTGAAGAGATTGCGGATGATATAAAGGCTTTTATACCAAATAAAAAGAATCACGTATATACGGTATATAATCCTGTAAAAGTAGCAAATACGATTATACAAGAGCCTGAAGTACCGACATTTGTTTACCTAGGTAGGCTAGAGTTCGGGTACGGTAAAAGGGTAGATGATTTTATAAATGCTTTATCTAAATTAAATGGTAGTTACAGAGCAGAAATATATGGAACAGGCGAATGCTTAAATGACTTAAAGCAGCTATCACACAATTTAGGGATAAGTGACAAAGTTGTATTTCATGGATGGGTAAATGATCCGTGGTTAAAAATTAATAAGGCATCTTCACTCGTACTTACATCGGATACTGAAGGGTTTGGAATGGTACTAGTTGAGGCATTAGTAAGAGGATTACCGTGCATAAGTAGTGATTGTTCAGCTGGACCAAAGGAAATCATAGAACACGGAAGTACCGGATTTTTATTTCCCGTTGGTGAAATTAACAAGTTAGCTGAGTATATGCAGTTATTTATTGATAAAACCGATTATTTAAAAGATAAGAGTTACCTTATCAATAGTGCAAGTAAGTTTAGAGAAGAAAACATTATTGAGAACATTACGAATGCTCTTAATCAAGAATACAAGGCAAAACCATAAGAGGAATACTAATGAAAAATATTAAATTAATTAGTTCTTTTTTTCTACCTTATAGGAATGCAAATGCAATCGCAATAGCTAGAAAGATGGAATACCTTTCTGAAAATAAATATGAGATAGAGACCTATACCTATGATTTGGAAGGTTTTAATGAGGTTGATTACGACTTAAAGAAAACTATGAAGTTCAAAAACATCCATGTAATTACAAGGTATTTGAATAAAACTTGGAAACGTATTTCAGATGTACTTTCTGCAATAAAAAAGATAGATAATAACGGTGATATTATAATTAGTTATTTCCACTTAATTGAAACAGCCTACCTATGTTTAAGGTTGAAGAGAAGAGACAATATTCCTTGGATATCAATTTTTAGTGATCCACCCCACCATATAAGCCCTTTTAGAGATGGCACTTATTTCCGTCACTTTCTTTACATGATTAAAAGGCAAGACTTCTATTTATCATATATTCCAACTAAACTAGCACTAAAGTATAGCGACAAACTTATATTTAACGATTTATGGCAGGCTAAGTTTATACTAGGCGATAATTATGAAAAATATGAGGATAAAATAGAGATCATACAAATGGGGGCTAATATTTTTCAAGGTGTTCACCCTGCAAAAGAAAACTCTAAAATTGTATTTAGATATCTAGGGGAACTATATTCACAACGTAATGGTGTCGAGTTCATTTTAGCGGTTGATGAATTAGTAAATAAATTCGAGAAGTATAAAGACATAATTATAATTGAATTTTACGGAACGGTTTTCTCTCAAGAAACATTTGATGCACATAAGAACATGAATAATAAAGAAGTAATAAGCTTTAAAGGGCCTGTATCTTATACAGACAGTTTAGATTTAATGAGAACGGCTGATGTTTTATTAGTTATAGATGCTAACTTAGAGAAATTAACTAAAATTTATCCATATACACCATCAAAATTAATTGACTATATAGGCTCTAAAAAACCAATTATGGCGGTTTCAATGAAGAATAGCCCAACACATGATATTTGTGAAGAAACAGGAAACTGGTGGAGTACGTTTGATAAACAGGAAATTCAAGAAGCATTATTAGATTGTATTGAAAATTTTAGTAATCATACTTATAGTTCTGAATTACTACATCAATACAGTAGCGAAAATAAATCAAAACAGTTCGAGGCAGTAATAGATGGGTTATTAGAACAGAAATAAAAGGTGATGTCGAATGAAAATTTTATGGTTAACGAACATTTCATTACCAGAATCAAGTGAATTAATGAATGAATTGGCGTCCCCATACGGTGGCTGGTTAGTCAATGCATCAAAGAAACTATCAGAGCAAGAAGGAATACAGTTAACAATTGTTTTCCCGAAAGACGGAGTTTCAGACTCATTAAAATTGACTGGAGAAAAAATAACTTATTATGCTTTTAAACCAGTTAGAAATAGAGACCTAAGTCAGGAAAACATAAATTTAAAAAGAATTATAAATGAAGTTAAACCTGACGTTGTTCATATATATGGTACGGAAATGCCTCATACACTATCCATGGTTAACGTTTGTAACAATGAGAAGGTGAAGTGTGTTATATCGATTCAAGGTCTAGTTTCAATTTGTGAAAAGCATTTATTTGCTAATTTACCTTGGTATGTTGTTTATGGTAACACCGTTGGCAACCTTTTAATGAGAGATAGCATTAACAGAATTAGAAAGGCATTTATCAAAAAAGGCATTAATGAAGTTGAAGCTATAAAAAAGGTCAGTCATGTTATTGGGAGAACAACATGGGATAAGGCTTGTGTTTCTCAAATAAATCCTAATTTTAATTATCATTTTTGCAATGAAATACTCCGAGAAGAATTTTATAAGCATAAATGGGATTATGATAAATGTGAGAAGCATTCAATTTTCTTAAGCCAGGGAAGCTATCCTATTAAAGGTTTGCATTATTTTCTTGAGGCGCTTCCTACAATAATTAAAAAATTTCCGAATACGAAAGTGTATATAGGTGGTTCAGACATAACTAAATCCACTACACTTAAGGACAAGCTGATGATGTCGTATTATGCTAAATATTTAAAGAATATTATAGATTCGAACAATTTGAATGAACATGTTATTTTTACTGGTCCTTTAAATGAGAAAGAAATGTGTGAAAGATACTTAAAATCCAATGTATTCGTCTGTCCATCATCAATAGAAAATAGCCCTAATTCCGTTGGAGAAGCTATGATTCTTGGGGTTCCTTGTGTTGCTTCTAATGTTGGAGGAGTTCCAGATATGTTAAGGGACAAAGAGGAAGGATTTCTATATCAGGCCGATGCTCCTTATATGTTGGCACACTATGTATGTGAAATCTTCGAAAACGAGGACCTCGCATTAAAGTTTTCTAAAAGCAGTAGAGATCACGCATTATTGACACATAGTAGCGAGGATAATACCAAAAAGCTATTAGAAATATATAACGAAATTATTAATTCATAGTTGTTTTTGGAGGACTGTAAAAAATGCCTACTATAAGTGTTATTGTACCGGTCTATAAAGTTGAAAAATATATTAATAAATGTGTTGATAGTATCTTGAACCAAACATTTACTGACATCGAAGTTATATTAGTCAATGATGGATCTCCTGATAATTGTGGTAGAATCTGTGATGAATACTCTAAACTATATAACAGAGTTAAAGTGATTCATAAAGAAAATGGTGGACTTGCAGATGCGAGAAATGCAGGGCTAGAGATAGCAACAGGAATGTTTGTCAGTTTTATAGATAGTGATGATTACATCGATAGTGATATGTACGAGAAGCTACTAAATGCTTGTTTAAAGCATGGGGCAGATATTAGTATGTGTGGAAGGTATAATGTTTTCGAACACGAAAATGTTCCTCTTTTTTCGTTTAACGGCACTAAAGTATGGAGTAATAAAGAAGCAATTGGAAACTTATTAACATGGAATAACATTGATAGTTCTTCATGTGATAAGCTTTTTAATAGAAAGCTTTTTGAAGATATTAGATTTCCAGTAGGAAGATACAATGAAGATATCTTTGTTATGACAATGATACTTTACAAGGCTAATAAAGTAGTGCACATAGGAGAGAGTAAATATTACTACTACCAAAGAAATAACAGTATAACAACAGAAGAATTTTCAGAAAGAAAGATGGACTTACTTGACGCCTCAGAGAGCGTGTTGGATTTTGTTTCTAAAGAGTATCCTGATTTAAAGCCAAAGGCTTTGAGCTTTTATTATAAAGGAATTATTTATTTACTTAGCTTGCTACAATCTGAAGATCATAAGAACTCTTACAAGGCTAATTATAAAAAACTAAAGAGATTACTTTTACTAAATATTAACAATGTATTATTTAGTCAATATATAAATAAAAGAAGAAAATTAGACTCAATATTAATGCTAACTAATACTTATAATCTATATTATAGGAAGTAGTGAAAAAGTCATAACAGAGGGGAACTATCGCTAGAAATGAATAGACAAAATCAACTATCATTAAATCTAATTGCTAGTATAGTAGCTTTTATTATTAATATTGGTATTAGCTTTCTACTAACCCCTTATATTACAAAGTCAATTGGAGTCGAAGCGTATGGCTTTGTGTCTTTAGGAACTAGTTTCACTAACTATGCTTCACTTGTAACTATAGCATTAAACTCAATGGCAGGAAGATTTATAACTATTGAAATTCATAAAAATAATTGGCAAGAAGCGAATAAGTATTTTAATTCAGTCTTACTAGCTAATGTAATTGCGGCTTGTGTCATGTTAATTCCATCAATAATTTGTGTGGTATACCTGGAGAAACTTGTAAATGTTCCAGCAGAAATATTAACTGACGTAAGATTACTTTTTATATTTTTGTTTTTTAATTATTTAGTTAGTATTGTAGTTTCATGCTTTAGTGTCGCAACATTTGCAACAAACAATTTGTATTTAAAATCTCTTAGAGATATTGAGGCTTCAATAATAAAAGCAGTATTACTTATCGTTTTGTTTGCTTTTCTAGAGCCAGCAGTCTCATATTTAGGTTTTGTTTATTGTGTAACTTTAATCTACGCAACAATCTTTAATGTATATTATACAAAAAAACTGTTGCCAGAAATTAATATAAGAAAAGCTTATTTTGATATTAGAGCTGTATATGAACTTATTTCTTCTGGAATATGGAATACAGTTATCCTAGCTGGGCAAATATTGCTACAGGGGTTAAACCTTCTAATAGCTAACTTATTTGTAGGTGCAGCAGCAATGGGAACATTAGCGCTTGCAACAACCATCCCGACTTTTATCATTTCGTTAATTGGTGTAATAGCCGGGGTTTTTGTCCCTGACTTTACGATTTTATATGCAAAAGAAAAGACAGAAGAGTTGCTCATATCAATAAAAAGATCGATGAAGATTTTAGGTATTATAATAAATATCCCAGTAGCAATTTTAATTACTTTTGGTCTTGAATTTTACAGTTTATGGGTACCGAATGAGGATCCCAGACTTCTGCAAATATTGTCTATCATCTCGGTAGCTACAATTATAGTTAGTGGTTCAATAAACAGTATTTACGGAGTATTCACAGTTACGAATAAATTAAAAACAAATGCTATAGTTTTATTAACTACAGGTGTACTCAATGTTGCCATTGTTTTTATATTGGTCCGCACAACAAACTTAGGAATATATGCTATAGCTGGAGTTAGTACGGTATTAAGTATTATTAGAAACCTCGTTTTTACAGTACCGTATGGTGCCAAATACTTAGGCTTAAAGTGGACAACCTTCTACCCTGAGGTATTTAAATCAATTTTAGGATTTATAATCATTACATGTTTAGGGTTTAGTATAAATTATTTAGTTGAAATTGAGAGTTTTGTATCGTTCTTCTTATTTGCTGGAGTTACAGCAATACTAGGGCTATTGATTAATGCGTTTGTTATTTTAGATTTGCAAGAGAGGAACTTTCTACTTGAAAAAGTAAGGAAGGTGCTTAAATTATCATGATAAATAAAAAGCTTTATATATGTTTTACTTTCTATCATGTTTTAGTAACTTTAATGAAAGAAATATCAAGCGATTATACTGCTGATATAGTAATTTGTGATACTATTCCTGAATATGAGGGCTTAATTGATTCACTAAAGGATTCAGGGATTTTTAATAATGTATATGAATTTAAGGAAAAAAAGTATCAAGAAAGTGGCTTTTTAAATTTTAAAAGATTTATTAGAGTAAGAAACCTATTTGTTAACCAGATTATTAAGAAAAATATTAATCCTTCATTTGAATTGAAAAAGTCGACTTATAGTGAAGTGAATATTTTTAATGACTGGACATATATCGGATATTATCTTCGAGCTAACAAAATATATTATAATTTACTGGAAGATGCTAAAGATTCTTACAAAGTATTAGGTAATTACTTTAAGATAGACTATTATAAACCGTTTAAGCATAGGTTGCTCAGTCGTATCTTTGAAACACAATTCTTTCATGGTAAATCGAAATATTCCAAGGTAGTAGAGGTTAATAGTGCTGACGGAATAAGTATTCCTAAAGATAAACTTAGAATTACTCCAAAAGACAATATGTTTAAAAACTTAACTAATGAAGATAAAATAAAAATTTATAACATATTCATGAGTGATAAGGTTAGTCCTACTCTTGAACAGAATAGCATTTTAATTTTAACCCAGCCATTGTTTGAAGATAAAATTGTTAAGTTTTCAGAAATACAAAAAAATGTCTATGAAATTATAATTAACGAATATTGTATTGAAAAAGGATTGAATCCTGTTATAAAACCACACCCTAGAGATAATTTTAATTATGAGTTAGAATTTAGTAATATTAAAGTAATTAATAAAAATTTACCAACTGAAATATTAAATTTTAATCCACAAATCAAATTTGCCAAAGCTATCACAGTAACTTCATCTTCAATTGGTGGAATAGATTTTGTCGACGAGAAAATCAGCTTAGGTTTTGAATGGCTAAGACAATTTCAGTAGGATAAAAAAATAATTTAGGTGGGTGTTTAGTTTGAGTATTTTAGTCACTGGTGGTGCAGGATATATTGGAACGCATACTTGTGTTTCTTTATTAAACGCTGGTTATTCGGTTATTATTGCTGATAATCTTGCTAATAGTAAAATTGAATCAATTAACAAAATAAAAGAAATTACAAATAAGGAAGTAAGCTTTTACCAAGTTGATGTAACTAATTCTGTAGATGTTGAAAAGATTTTTTTTTCACATAATATAGAAGGGGTAATTCACTTTGCAGGTCTTAAGGCAGTAGGTGAATCTGTAGAGAAACCACTACAGTATTATTACAATAATTTAGTAAGTACAATTGTTATTGCTGAAGCATGTATAAAGTTTGGTGTTGAAAAGTTAATATTCAGTTCTTCTGCAACAGTTTATGGAGATAATGTTGTTCCTTTTACAGAAGAAATGGAATTAAAACCAACTACCAACCCATATGGTACATCTAAGGCAATGTGTGAGAAAATTTTAATTGATGTAGTAAATGCTAATCCTAATTTTTCAGTAAGCCTTTTAAGATATTTCAATCCAGTTGGTGCTCATGAAAGTGGATTAATAGGAGAAGCACCGAACGGGATTCCTAATAATCTAATGCCTTATTTGACGCAAGTTGCTAAAGGAAAGTTAGAGAAATTAAGAGTTTTTGGAAATGATTATTCGACGATTGATGGTACAGGTGTTAGAGATTATATCCACGTCATGGATCTCGCAGAAGGTCACTTAGCTGCATTTAAACATATAAAAAAGGGTGTCCAAATTTATAATTTAGGGACTGGTAATGGGGTTTCTGTACTGCAATTAATCAAAGCTTTTGAAGAGGCTAACAATATGATAATTCCATACTCAATTGTTGAACGCCGTGCAGGTGATATTGCAGAATGCTATGCAGATGTTAGCAAGGTTGAAAAGGAATTAGGTTGGACAGCTAAACGGGATGTTCTAGAAATGTGCCGCGATGCATGGAAATTCGAATTAAACAATATTTAAGTTGAAGAGGGTGTTCCAAAAGTCTCAGGTACTTTTGAACCCCCTCTTTTATTAACTGTTGATTTAAAGAATTTGTGGGAAAGGCAACTGACACTAATTTTTATATATATGTTAGAATTGATATTTGGGTTGATTGAGCGAAAAGTGCTCGACTCCAGCGGAAGAACGATCTAAGCGAAACTACAGGCTCGCAGATCGTCCGCGGAAAGCGAGCGCCGAAAGCGCAAATCAACCCAAAAATAATTACTAATATTTTTTCAATACTAGGAGTTCTAGTAATTCGACTTAAATTTATTTATTTTTGCATTATTTTCAATTTATGTCACATATTTCTCAAAAAATTCATAAAATTTTTGATACTATTTAAGTATCTGCTAATTAAATAGCTTATTAAAAGGGGATTGCAAATGAATAATGATCTAATAATTTCAGTTGGAACAATCATACATAATGATACAGAAGTTTTAGAAAACTTTATAGGCGAGACATCAACAATTCTAGCAAACAGTAATTATAACTATGAAATTGTATTAGTTGATAATTGTTCAACTGATGATTCCCAAGCAGAAATCAAAAAGCTACAAAGAAAATTTAAAAATATTAGATTGATTGTTCTATCAAAGCAATACGATGAAGAACAAGCTAAGACTGCAATACTTGATAATTGTATTGGAGACTATATAGTTTTAATGGATATAAACAGTGATCCACCTAAGCTTATATTGAATTTGGTTGAGAAAGCTTTGAATGGTTACGATTTAGTAATAGGAGAAAGAAATAACCGGAGAGATGATTCTTTTCTACAAAGAAATTGGGCGGGAATTTTCTATAAAATTAGCGAAAAATTAACTGGATACCGCATTAATCCAAACTACTCTGATTACATTTGCATGAGCAGAAAAATGGTTAATTCTTTAGTACAAATAAGAGATCGAAGCAGATACTTGAAATATTTAATGTTAGAAGTAGGGTATAAGCATACAACTGTTAAATTTGATAAAATTCAGCGAGCAAACAATAGAAAAAAGAGAAGCTTCCTAGATACATTTGGATTTGCTTTCGAAATTCTAATCACAAATTCTGACAAACTACTAAGATGGTCCGCATTACTAGGATTTTCTATCAGTCTCTTAAATCTATTTTATATGTTCTATATTTTCTTTATTGCACTATTCAAGGAAGATGTTGCAGCAGGTTGGGTTTCATCTTCACTTGTAAACTCGACAATGTTCTTTTTCTTATTTTTACTATTGTCTATTGTAAGTGTTTATATTTCTTCTGTATTAAAGGAGACAAAAAAAGGTTCACTCTACTATATATCAGAGGAAACTACGAGCTCCGTTATATATAAAGAAATAGACAAAAAGAATATAGTTTAAGTGGAGGAAGTTAGATGAGAGGCTTAATCGGATACACTGGCTTTGTTGGTAGTAATTTGTTAAACCAAACTGAATTTGATAAATTATATAACTCTAAAAATATTAATGATATTAAAGGTGAAAAGTTTAAGTTTCTAGTTTGTGCGGGGGCACCAGCAGTTAAATGGAAAGCAAATAAGAATCCTGATGAAGATTTGGCAACAATCGAGCTTTTAATTGAAAACCTACAACAGATAGAATGCGAAGAGTTTATCTTGATTTCAACTGTAGATGTGTATTCTTCTCCAGTTGACATTAACGAAGATACCAAAATAGTTGCTGAGAATTTAATGCCTTATGGAAAACATCGATTTATGCTTGAAAATTTAGTGAAAGAAAAATTCCCGTCTGTAACAATAATCCGTCTTCCAGGGTTATTTGGGGATGGTTTAAAAAAGAATATTATTTATGATTTTTTAAATAATAATTGTCTTCATTTAGTTAATAGTGAAAATATATTTCAGTTTTACAATTTAGCGAGGCTATACAAAGATATTTGTACTTGTTTAGATAACAATATTAAGTTAGTCAACTTTGCGACTGAGCCAGTTAAAGTAAAGGACATTGTTCAATTTGCATTTAATAGGGATTTTTACCAAATTACGGAAGATAATCCGATTATTTATGATATGAAGACAAAGTACTCTACTATTTTTAAGAGTGAAAAAGAGGGATATATACTTTCAAAAGACGATATTCTTCAAGAAATAAAAGGTTTTGTTGTTAAAGAGTTAAGTAAAGGTGTGCAGAAGGTATGAAACTAGCAATCTCAAATATAGCTTGGGAATTTAATGAAGATGTAGAAGTAAAATCTTTACTTAAAGAGTATTCAGTATCAGGGGTTGAAATAGCACCAACTAAGATTTGGAGTAACCCTCTTAATGCTAATAGTAGTGAAATTAGTAACTATAGAGCTTTTTGGAATAAGGATGATATTGATATCATTTCACTACAGGCACTTTTATTTGGTAGACCTGATTTGGTAATTTTTCAAAATGAAAAAAAGAGGCAAGAAGCACTTGAATATTTAGCGAGAATTATTGAATTAGGTGCAGGATTAGGTGCAAAAGTCTTTGTTTTTGGTTCACCAAAAAACAGACTAATTGGTGATATGAAATATAGCAAAGCAATGGATGTTGCAATCGAGTTTTTTAATAGTGTAGGTGAAGTAGCAAATAAATTTGGTACAACTTTCTGCGTTGAGCCGAATCCAAGCAGATATGGTTGTGATTTCATAACTAACACAAAAGAGGGTATAGAACTAGTAGAAGAAGTTGGTCATCCGGGATTTAAGCTTCACCTTGATGCATCAGGAATGACACTTAGTAATGAAAATATTGAAAGATCATTAATTGATGCAAGACCCTATTTAAATCATTTTCATATAAGTGAACCTGATTTGAATCTAATAACAAATGGACAAGTCGATCATAAGAGATTTTCTGATATATTAAAAGATATTAATTATAAAAACTATATATCTATTGAAATGAAAACGATAGAAAACAAATCAAACATAGAATTAGTAAGAGAGAGCTTAGAATTTGCTCTAGATGTCTACAAATAGGTCACCTCTAGGAGGTTAATAATGAGTGAATTTTGGGAAGTTCCAAAGGCAAAGTATCATGAATTTAAGAAAAAGAGTACTAAGTACTGTATTATTATTCCCATAATCAATGAAGGTGAAAGAATAAAAAGCCAATTAGAAAAAATGAAATATTATTCTAATGAAGTTGATATTATTATTGCGGATGGTGGCAGTAAAGATGGGTCCACTGAGTTAAGCTTCCTAGAGTCTATGGGAGTTAGAACACTTCTTATAAAAAATGATACTGGAAAATTAAGTGCCCAACTAAGGATAGGTTATGATTACGCACTTCGTGAAGGATACGAAGGAGTAATTACTATTGATGGAAATGATAAAGATGATGTAAATTCTATTACAAACTTTATTAATGAATTAGATAATGGCTATGACTTTATTCAAGGCTCTAGGTATGTAAAAGGTGGACAAGCCATAAACACCCCGATTATAAGAGACCTTGCTATTAGATTGATACACGCTCCAATTATAAGTCTTGTGGCTGGATATAGATATACCGATACTACAAACGGCTTTCGCGCGTATAGTAAGAAATATTTAGTAGATCCCAGGGTACAACCATTCCGAAGTATATTTGAAACATATGAGTTGTTAGCATATCTATCTGTAAGAGCTGCCCAACTTGGCATGAAAACAAAAGAAATCCCTGTAACAAGGCGATACCCAGACGACGGAAAGATTCCTACAAAAATAAGTAGCTTTAGAGGTAATTTATTCTTAATTAAAATACTACTTAAATTAATCTGCAAATCTTATAACCCAGATATTAATTCAATTAATAATAAAGGAAGTAATATAAATGCTTAATACTAACGACTTTGATGTTGTAATAATCGGTGGCGGATTTTACGGCTGTTCTATAGCATTAGAAATGAAGAAGTATTATCAAAGAGTAGTTATCGTAGAAAAAGAAGCAGAATTGTTGATACATGCGTCTTTAATTAATCAAGCTAGAGTTCATAATGGTTATCATTATCCTCGAAGCATGGTAACCGCATATCGATCATTTATTAACTTTCCGATATTTACAAATGAATTCGAACGCTGTGTTGTAAGTGACTTTACAAAATTGTATGCAATCGCTAAAGGTTCTAAAGTAAATGCCTACCGCTTTCATCAGATGTTTAATGAAATGGGAGCGCCGATTGAAAAAGCAGAACCGAAATATAATAAGTTGTTTAATAATGATTTAATTGAAGATGTTTTTTTAGTAAAAGAATATGCATTTGATGCTTTTATACTTAGAGACATTCTGTTAGAGAGGCTAGATGCGGCAGGAATACCTATTTTATATAACACAGAAGTTATGGCAATTCAAAAATCAGATAATAGTCCATCACTTAATATTTTATTAGATAATGGTGAGGTTCTTTCAACAAAGTATACTTTCAATTGTACTTATTCGCAGATTAATAAGTTAATGAGAGGATCTGATTTGCCTTTATTGCCGATGAAAAATGAACTTACTGAAATGGCTCTGATTGAAGTTCCAGATGAAATAAAAAATGTTGGGATTACAGTTATGGATGGTTTGTATTTTTCTACAATGCCGTATCCAGCAAAAAAAGTTCATTCATTGAGTCATGTGAGGTATACTCCTCATTTTAGCTGGGTTGACCAAGAGGACTTTATGGATGGTCATATATACCTGAAGAATACAGCAGTTAAATCAAACTATTCATATATGTTGAAAGACGCTCAGAGATATTTACCATCAATTGCAGAATCAAAATATATTGAGTCAATTTTTGAAATAAAAACTGTCTTAATACAAAATGAAGATGATGATGGACGTCCAATTCTTTATAGAGAAGATTATGGGCATGAAAATATCTTCAATGTAATGGGCGGTAAAATAGATAATATTTATGATATTTTAGATAAAATTCAAAGTAATAAAAAGCTTGTAAAGGACATTGCACTTACTGGTACTCAAAAATGATAAAAAAAATATTCACATATTTTTTTAGAAAGTCCTTTTTAATATATGGTGTTATTGGGGTATTTGTAACATTATCCCAAGTTTCGGTGTTATTTTTATTAAGAAACTACTTTTATATCAGTGATTTTTTTAGTATTACGATCGCTTATATATTTGCGTTAATATTACATTTTTTTCTAAATAAACATATAACCTTTCTAATTGACGATAGAAAAGTATTTAATATGATGTCTGTTCGATATATATTAGTGGTGATTATTTCCTACTTAATTTATATTTCTAGCATTTATGTTTGGAAGGACATCATCGGTGTAAGTTTTACAGTTGCGTTACTTATTACACTAGCTTTCAATTACGTTGTTAATTATTGGCTTTATGAAAAGATAGTTTTTGTTCAGAATAGGGGACTTGGAACGTAGGAGAGTTTGAAAATGAATATAATAGCTAAATTTAAGAATATAGGGTTCTGGACAACAAGTTTGATTATATTTTTCGTATTTATAGCATCTACTGCTGTTACGTATGTAGAAACTTTTCAGGCTGATTCAGAGGGAATAGTTACTACTACTATAATCAACTCAATTACAAACGCTTCAAATACTGGTGGCTTTATGTTGCTCCCAGATGGGAGGCTCTATATATCCGCATATGGAATTCAGGGGAAAATATTCTCACTCTTTGCTCTAGGTGACAATTTTGACGTGTATTTTAAAGTATTAAAATACACAGTTGGTTTTATGTTTGCAGCTACATTAAGTCTATTTTTGCAAAGTATTAAACGTGAATTTGGTAAAATTACATTTTTTGTAACCCTAATTGGGATAATTACATCTCCGTGGTTAATATTATTTTCCCTCAACTTATATTGGGTAATTTTTTTATCTTTTTTACCTTTCGTAATCACGTGGCGATATTATAACGAGATAAAGTTTAGGTATTATTGCTTCTTCATAGTTTTCTTGTTTTTTATAAAAAGTCTTTGTGGATATGAATATATCACTAATATTTCATTAAGCTGTCTAATTCCAATCATATACTATGAGCTAAATAAGGAAACACATTTTAAAGAAATTCTAAAAAAGTGTGCAATAACGTTTGTTTCAACAATATTTGGCTTCATCTTGGCATTGGGTCTTCACTTAGTACAAGGATATAATCATTTTGGGAGTTTACAAGAGGCGATAAAAGTAATATCTCAACGTGGGACGGCTAGATCTTTTGGAGACACCTTAGGTAAGGAAATATCATTTTTTAATGATTTTATTACTTTATTGAAATACTTTAAATTGCCGGCTTCTTTTACGGCAGTAAGCCAGTTTACACTTTTTGTAGTTTTTATGCTAATTATAATTTACTTCTTTATAAATAAGTCAAAATTTGTTAAGGAATCTAAACTAGTAAACTTAGTTATAGTGTGTTTTATTTCTTTGATCGCAACTTTTTCGTGGGTAGTTATAGCACAAGGCCACATGCGATATCATCTTCATATTAATAGCATAATTTTTTATATTCCTTTTAACTTAATGTTATTTGTTACTATAGGATTCATTTTCTCTAGGTTAAGAGATATTATAAACCATTATTATTTAAAATAAATTAAAGCACCAGAATCCAATTAGGTTTCTGGTTTTTTATTTCCAATAATGTCGAATTGTGTCGTAGTATATAGGTTTTCGTAATTAGATTTATATTATAAGATTTTAGTGTAATAAATACTCAAAGTGCAGTAGAACATCAGTTAGGGTGATCAATTTGAAAATTATATTTAAACTCGTTATCTCAGGAGTAATAGCTCTTATAGTTTGGGAGATTATTCTAGCAAATACGACTATAAATACTACTGGATATAAAGATCATCCAGAACTAGGCAGAATTTATAAAAAAGGGACTTATATTCAAGGTACTGAAGGCTACAGCAGGTCTAAGATTAATAGTTTGGGTATGAGATCAAATGAGATTACAAAAAAAGGTAAAAATGAGATTAGAATCCTAGCATTAGGCGATTCATATACAGAAGCATTCCAAGTAGATGAAAGTAACACGTATACACAGATATTAGAGGAAGAATTAAAATCAAAAACGTCTAAAAAATTGAATGTTATTAATGCTGGAAGAAGTGGTGGTTCACCTGCTCATTATATACATTTATCAAATTTCTATAACAAAAATATTAACCAAGATTATACAATCATCCAATTAAATGACGATGATTTTAAAGTTGATATGCTAGATACAACTAGAAATTTTTATGTTATTAAAGATGAAAATGAAAATTTTATAACTGTTTTTAATAGGAATTTTCAAAGTGCAAACGTATTATTACAAAAATTTCCGCAGTTTAAGGGATTACTAGAGTTTTCTGTTTTAAGAGTGGGTGCAGATAAAGCTCAAAAGTTATTAAGCTCTCCTACTGAGGTAGTTTCAAAGTCTAGCGTAGTCACAAGTGGTGACGATTCAGATGAAAATGATTTACTTGTGAAATGGACCGTTGAATCATTAAAAAAGAAATACTCAAACGTTGTTATTGTATACTTGCCAACAATAAACTATGAAGATATTAAAAATAGTAAACCTACAGATATTGAGAAACTATTAGAGAAATATTGTGACCTAAATGAAGTTGGTGTTATAAACATGAGACAACACTATATTGATTACTATAGTAGATTTAAAACACCGTCAAACGGGTTTAACAATACTGCTCCAGGAAGTGGTCATATAAATAAATGGGGTCATAGGTTAGTAGGTGAACAACTAGCGCTGTATTTTGAAGGTAGGTTAGATAAATGATTTTTTCAAGCATAGATTATTTTATATTTTTTATAATCGTTATATTATCCTTAATAACAATAAAGTCTAATAAATATAAGAAAGTATTTTTATTTTTAGCAAGCTATTTCTTTTACTCTTACTGGGACTTTCGTTTTACTATTTTAATGTTCTCTATGACTCTCGCAACATACTTTATTGGACTTAAAATCGAAAATAGCTCAGATGATAAGGTTAGAAAAAATTGGCTGATAACTGGACTTATTTTTAATTTATCAATCTTAGGAGTATTTAAGTATTATAATTTTTTTATTGACTCTGCGAATGTTGTAATCGAAAACATTGGTATTAGACTTCCTTTTTTAGAGATCATTCTTCCGATAGGTATTTCGTTCATTACGTTCGAACTTATTAGTTATACTATTGATATATTCAGACGAGATATTAGATCGCCTAAAGCATTCATAGATCTTGGACTATTAGTATCATTTTTTCCACATCTAATTGCTGGACCAATACTTAAACCAAGAGAATTTATACCACAATTACAACGAGATATTGTTATTACCTGGGGTAATATTGAAAAAGGGTTACAGTTATTTATTATTGGGTTAATTAAGAAAATATTAATTGCCGATAGATTAGCATTATTTGTTGATCCAGTCTTCGCGTCTCCTAATAATTATAATTCAGGTACTATATGGCTTGCTGTTATCGCTTATACACTTCAAATATTTTGTGATTTTTCAGGATATACAGATATGGCGATAGGTTCTGCTAAATGTCTTGGGTTTGATATTCCTAGAAACTTTAATATGCCATATATATCTAAAAGTATTACAGAATTTTGGAGAAGATGGCATATATCGCTATCTACTTGGTTAAGAGAGTATTTATATATACCGTTGGGTGGAAATAGAAAAGGAAAAGCACGACAATATATAAATTTAGTAATTGTAATGTTGTTAGGAGGCTTGTGGCATGGTGCAAGTTGGAATTTTGTATTATGGGGTGGGTTTCAAGGGCTAGGCTTGGCAATTCATAAATATTATGTTGATAACATTAGAACTCCTAAGGAAAAGGATAGTTTCATGTATAATTTTATTTGTTGGCTGCTTACAATGTTGTTTGTCTGTGTAGGTTGGGTATTATTCAGAACAACTAATGTAAGTCAATCGATGATTATTTTAAGTAAACTATTTTTCATTGGGGAAATTGATGGGGTAGCTTGGTATTCAACATCGATATTGATAATAGTTCCAATTGTTATTATTAGCCATATTGTTGGTTCAAAAGTTAAAGAGCCATATTATTTTAAATTAAATAATTTTACAGGGATGTTTGTGCTTTTATTTATTTTGTTAGGAATACTATTCTTGACTCCTGTTTATTCATCGCCATTTATATATTTTCAATTTTAATAAAAAAATTCTTTTAATTTTTAGCTAAATTAAAAGAATTTTTTTATATAAACTATGCTTCAATTGTACTATTATCATGAATAGTACGTTCTTTCACCATCGTCACACCGCTCATAGCTGTTAGAACATTTACGATGTCATCTAATTTAGTTTCAATACGATGTAACAGATAAATGCTAACAACTATAGGAAAGCCAACATCTCTGATAAAAGCAACTATTTCCTGCATTATAGTAACCTCCTTTCTTTAAACTAAAAGAGAAGAGCACGATTGTACTCCTCTCCCAAAAAACTAAGCGTTAATCTCTCTAATCGTACGTTCAACGAAACGAGCACCCTTTACCGCAGTTAAATTACCACCAGTTGATGTAAATGCGCCAGATGCAAGGATTTGTTGCATTGCGATTAATACTTCGTTGTCAGTTAATGTCTCCTTGGGCTCGTCCACTGAAAAAGTAACAGTCTTGTTTGCTTCATTTAAGAATTGAAGTTCAAGAACCATACTCATTAACATCACCTCCTCTATATTTATTTATAAGATAAATTAAGCAAGAACTTCTAAGCTGTCTCTGCGGTCGATAGCTTCAACAATCTTGGATTGTAAGCCAGAGATTGCTTGGGCTGCTGACACTAATTGATCTGGTGTTGCTGTTGGCTTGACATTTCTATATGACTTTGCCTTTGTTATTGGTTTGCCGTTCGTATCAAAGCCATTGTTGTAAACTAATACTAATGAACTTGAAACAACATTTTGTGTAGCCATTTCTCATCCCCTCCTTTCACTTTATATATACAATCAAGAAAGTGAAATGGAGAAATTTTTATAAAAATTTTTTAAGTTTTTTCTTAGCACATAATATATCTTTCTTGGCTTTTGCCAGAGAAACTCCAAGGAAACTACTGACGTCAGTTAAGGGTTCATTTAAAAAATACCTTCTATATATAAGTTCATATTCATATTTTCCAAGAACTACTTCAGATGCTGCTAGAATGTCAGTAGTATTAAAATTACGATCTATTTTAGAAGATAAATTTAAAACGTCTTCTGATGAAGTAATATTTCTAGTAGAAAAGCGATTTTCTTTTGATAAAACATTTCGAATATGACCATAGATTATTGTATATGCATAAGTGCAAAACGCTCCTTTTTCTTCGTTAAAATTATTAAAAGCATTCCAAAGTGCAATTAACCCTTCTTGAAAATACATATCCCTATCTTTGTAAATACGACACTTATTAATTATCTGGTGAATCATAGGAGTATATTGATTAACAACCATTTCAAAACTTTCGTCCTGCAATGTAATGCTTCCCTCTGAAAGCATGCTTTCGATTATTCCATGGTAGTTTCATATTACTGATTTTGTTTGAGTTCATCTTTTCATCACGGATTGCAAAATTTGTCGAAATGGTTTTAAAATTTAATTTTCTATTATAGAAAATTCGATTTTCACGTAATTATATTGCTGAAAATTGATAATGAAGTAAAACTTTCTAGTAAATTTAAAGAGAGAAACTAGAAAGTAGGGGAGATTATGAGTTTTTTAATCGACGAGAAAGTATGTGCAATTATTCCTTTTTACAATGAATATGGTGAGATATGTAGTAGGGTTATAAAAGATGATGGTGAAAATAAGTTAAAAATCTCGCCTATTAGGCTACTAGAAGAGTCGTGTATTACATACGGATCCACTTTTAGAGGTAGAATTGATGCAATAAAGTACTTGATGGGGTTTAAAAAGCGGATTCCATTGACTATTAGCTGTATGAAAAATATCTTTGCATTTCCAATTAATAGTCATCTGCGAAAGGATGAAATTTGGATATTTACAAATAAAGTATTAAAATATAGAGAAGTCAAAAAATCTTTTACTCGCATCACTTTTAGAAACTTAAAAGAGATAGATATAGAAATTAGTTTTTCAAGTTTCGACAGTCAATTTAATAGAAGTATTACTTGTATTTACCATCTAAGGCAGAACTTGTCGGTGAATATTGACGAGTAATTGAATAAATTGCAAAAAAATGTGAATAATTTATGAATTAATATTACAAAAGCATACTTTTTACTATAAGTATAGGATAATGATAGTAGGTATATTTCTGTCAACTTGATAAGACATATTACTAGTTAGGTTGTGTTGCTATGAATGCTGAAAAGGATCAAAAACGAAAGAATATTCGTGAATATATTTCCAAGCGGGTTGCATACCCAATAATTGTTATATATATAGGTTTTATTATTTTCGCATTATATGGGTTGCAGCGTTTTTATTTTGAAAAGAAGGATCATAACTTCTATCTAGCAAGCCAATATAGAAATGAAGTACAAGAATCACCAAATGACTATGAAGCTATTGCAAACCTTGGAAAAACATACCATGACATTGCCGTTGAGCGTAAAAGTCGTTTTTATTTAAATCTAGCAGAACGGCAATTTGAGAAGGCTGTTAAACTAGCACCCGAGAACATTAGTTATAAATATGCTTTAGCACTAGTTTATAAGGATCAAAATGAAATCGAGATGGCGAAGGAAGAATTTCAAAAGATTCTAAAGCTCGATGAACAAAATGTATACGCTAATTATGAATTAGCAATGTTAGCAATGGATGAGGGTTTCTACCTAAAGTCTATAAAATATCTTGAGGAATGTTTAAAAATTGAGCCTACATCTGCAACAATTATATATCAGTTAGGTTTATCATATGAAAAAAATAATCAACCTAAACAAGCTATACAACAATACAAGGAAGCACTTAGGTTCATCCCAGATTATAAAGAGGCATTACAAGGATTAGAACGCCTTAATGCCACTGAAAAGTAGAGGCGAGAAGCATGTCTACAAAATTATTCTTACGCATAATACTAGGTTTAACAGCAGGACTTTTTATTGGAATAGGAGTTCAATTGTTCTTATTCTACAAGGACTATGACCCAGTTGGTATTGGAAACGGAAATGCATATGAATTCCAATTAGCATTATATGGTCCAAAGGGCAATGAAATGCGGAATCCGATAGATCTAGCTGTTTCTAATGATGGTACTGTTTACGTAACTGATTCGGATAACCATAGAATACAAATTTTTAAGAACAACGGTGAATACATTGGAAAGTTTGGAGAATTTGGTGATAAAAAAAATGAATTCGACTACCCTGTAGGAGTAGCGGTAAATTCTCAGAACGAAGTATTTGTAGCTGAACTAAATAATATGAGAATTTCCGTGTATGACAAGAAGGGGAAGTTTCTTAGATTTTTTGATACGAAAGACAAAATGAATAATGAGAAGTTTGGCATTATTCCAACAGCAATGACTATCGATTCTAAAGATAATGTATATATTATTGATAAAACAGATCAAACAGTAAAAAGATTCAATAAAGATGGATTTTTAGAGCTTAGATTTGGTGGGATAGGTAAAGGAAGAGGACAGTTTCAGTATCCACTTGGTATCCACGTTAATAAAAAAGGTGATATTTTTGTAACTGATACAGGCAATAATCGTATCCAAGTATTCGATAAGAGTGGTAAAAACATACTTGTAACAGATAAAAAAATCAACACACCATCGGGCATTTTCGCTGACGATAAGGGCTTAATGTATATAACAGACACGACTAGTAATAAGATTATTATCGCTGACCAATATGAAAGCGCAAACTTTACTCTTGGGGTTGTTGGAACTAGTAATGAATCATTCTATATTCCAGAGGGGTTAGAAATTAAAGACAACTACTTGTATGTTGCAGATAAAGGCAATAGTAGAATTGTAATATATAAAGTAAACGACTAATTGAGGAGGGGAACTATGCACATGAAGAAACTTTTAAAAGAAAACTATCTAAGAATATTATTCTTGTGCACAGCAACAATTATTGCTACCTCTTTTTACCTATATAATAATATAGCTTTTGCAGAACCAACATGGAATCCACCTTCTGGGCCGCCTCTATTGATTGATGGAGAAACAGCACCTAGGTCAAGTGATCCTGATACAAATCCTGAACATAATAATACGAGAATATTAGACCAGAGATCAAATCCGCATGCTGCGTTTAAGGAAAATACTAATGCCTGTGCGCATTGCCATTCTACACATATGGGGAAATCAGCAAATCTTCTACGCGAATCAACAAGAAAAGATTTGTGTTTTAGCTGTCACGATGGTCGTGGTAGTAAGTATGATTCTAAAGGTGGGTTGTATTACTCTTCAGCAGGGACTGTTGTTGATTCACTAGCTGGAGGATTTAATACTAGTGCTGGATTCACATCTACTCACATGATTGAGGATAATAATATAGCCCCAGGTGGAACACAAGATCAAATAATGTTAGTTTGTACAAGTTGCCACAATCCTCATGGTACTGGGAACTATCGTAACTTAGCTACAGAAATAAATGGTGTAACAATTGGAAATCATAACAAAAAGCTAGCTGATGCTAGAGATGGTATTTTCGTAGCGAGTAAGCTAGATCCAAAAACAAACTTATACCAGCCTGATATTCGAGAAAACAGTTTTACTAAGGCTGAAGTAGTTTCATACGGTGGAGGATTCGATAAGTTTTGTTCAACATGTCATAAAGATTATGTTTATTATCATTATGAAGGTACTGATATGAATGATCCAACAAAGTATCGCCACCCAGTTGGAACACTATTAACAGGTGGATCTAGAACTACAACAACAGATCCTCAGGAAATGCCACTATCTTATACGTATCCAAACTCTTTATTTACGACATTACCAACACAAGGTGTGCCGTCTGGAGTGTATCCATTACCAAAATCATCATTTTCGACAACGGGTGGGACTCTTAACGTTACAGGAGCGAACAAGTATTGGTATATTATTACGGGAGTAAATATGTTAGGTGAATCTCACCAAGGATATATAAAAGGTATTTCAGTTACTGGAGCAACTGCTACGAATACAGTGAATTTAGTTTATCCAAGTATTAGTAACGCGTTAAGCTATAAGGTATATAGAGCAGGTCCAAGTGCTTCTGAACCAATAAGAACTCAATTTGGTTTAATAGGAAGTACAACAACTGCTACTGCAAGTTTCACTTATGATCCTATAAAAAGGGAATATACTTTTAAGGATAATGGATCTGTTTCACCAGATACAACTAAGAATCCACCAGCAATTAATAAGCAAGAACCTCTTGATACAACATCTCAAATCGGAATAAATGCTCCAAAAATTATGTGTCTAACGTGTCATTTTTCACACGGTACAAAGTCTCATGACTACTACACAGGTGAGTCTAAGCTTAAACGAAAAAATAGTATGGGCGTTTGTCAGGACTGTCATAAGAAATAATAGGTGATAAATGTGAAAAACAAAAAAAATATATTAGTTGTTGTGGCAATTATCGTTACAGTTATATTAGGTGGCCTAGTATATTTATTATTTGAAAAGTCTACTCCAGAGCAGTTAACAATTGAGAGTAATAAAGATTTTAAATTAGATGCACCGATAGCTATCACAACAAATGGAAGCAATTTATATATTACTAATTCTGGTAATAATGAAGTAATTATTACTGATAGAAGTGGCGATTTCATCAAAAAAATTGGTGGTTCTGGAACAAGCCCTGGAAAATTCAACTATCCTGTTGATATAGATTATGATGGCTCGGGAAGTATATATATTGCAGATTTTAGGAATAGTAGAGTTCAAATTTTTGATGAAGACGGAACTTTTAAGTCAGAAATAAGTAAAGATGGTTTGATGCCAGCAGCAATAGTTAGTGATGATAAAGGACGACTTTTTATTAGTGACGTTTCTACACATCAAATTCATATATACAAAGACGGCCAGCTTGAGAAGTCATTTGGAACTCAAGGCAGTGGAGAAGGACAATTAAACTTTGCAAATGGACTTGCAATAACACCAAATGGTCAAAGATTAGTTGTTTCAGACTCTCAAAATAAAAGGATACAAGTTTTTACTACTGAAGGGAATTTTATGTACTCCATTCCGTTAAAACAGGCGGGACTTCCCAAAGGGATATCAGTTGATGATGATAGTATATATTTAGCAGACTCTTTAGTTCATAAAATCTACAAAATCTCAATCGATGGAAAGCAGTCTCAGACAATATTGCAGGGTAGAGAATATAAGTACCCAAATGATATAATAGTAGAAGGAAATCAAATTTATATTACAGATAGAGGTAATAACCGTATTCTTGCATTTAAAATGGAAGAGGGTGAGTAATTTGAAACGTAAAACTAGAAAGCTAGCAATGACAGGTTTAGTTATATGTTTTTCCGTATTGTCTATTACTACTAATGTTACAATGACATTCGCAGAAGTAATCAACAAGAAGTATGATGGACAAGACATTAATCTAGATGGGCCTGATTTAGATATTGAAATAAATGATGTTGAAGAGAAACCTGAAGTTGAAATAGAAACACCTACCGATTCTAAGGTTGAATTAAAAACAGAATTCATTAATGAAAAAGAGATAAAGTTTACTTGGCAACACTTAGATAATGCCGATAACTATATTATATATAAAAATGGTGCAATGCTAATAGAGTTTCCAGTTGTTGATGAGAAGGAATCTTACTCGTATATTGATCAGAATACAGAAATTACTAATGCGAATTATGTTTTCAGAGCAATAGATGATGAAGGGAATCTACTTGAGGAAACGTTGATAACTCAAGATGAGGAAGCTCAACATCCACTAGTACCACCAAGTGGCCTTAAAACTTTACCTAGAGATAACGCATATATAGTTGGAATTCAATGGAATCAGGTTAAAGATGCAATATATTATCAAGTCTATCGTGACGATGTACTTGTTTCTGAAGTGCCTAATTATGATACTACTATCGTATATGAAGATAACCAGGCAGAGCCTAATGTACAATACACGTATTCGGTAACTGCAGTTGATAGTAATACAATTGAATCTGAAAAGGTAACTGTTCTATCAAACCTTTACGACACTGAGGCACCACCGATTCCATCGCAATTATTTATAAAAGAAGCTGCAACAAATCAAGTTCACATTGCATGGACACCTGTGGAGAATGTTTCAGATTTATTTAGATATAAAGTGTATATGAGGACTGGTCAAGAAGAGTTTGAATCAGTTGAACTTACTGACGAAAACTATTTCATTGCTGATGGATTAGGGCCTGAGCAAACGTATGAATTTAAGATTACAACGCTAGACTTAAGTCGCAATGAATCACAATTTAGTAACGTTATTTCGATTACTACTGGTAGTGATTTAAATAAGATAACATATGAAAAACTACCTCTAACGTTTAAAGAGGACGTAGTTGTTATCAAGAAGATTGAAAAGAAAGAAAAGAAAATAGAACCAATTGAAATGACAGAAGAAGCAGAAGAACTACCAAAAGTAAAAAGTGAGACTGGTAGATTAGAAGAAAATAGTGACATAGACTAGTATGGAGTTTATACTGGTCTTTTTTTTGTTGATATGTATTATTAATTCCTTAAAAATATGTCTTTTTTTTGAATTGTTAATCTATTCTGGAGAAAAGTGGTAAAATATATTTATCTAGTAAATATTTTATCGAATCACAACACATCTTGTTAGGAGTCGGTTACGAAATATGAAATCAATAAATTATAAATTAATAAATTATAAATTAATAAATATTTTTATAGTTTTATTAATAATGACTTCATTAGTTATTCCATACATAAATAAAGTGCAAGGTGAAAGTACAACTATAAGTAGTATTACACAAACGGCCTCTGGAGTAGAAATTCAGTGGTCTAGTGTCAGTGGTGCAACGGGTTATGAAATTTATAGAACTACAAAAGAAAGTATAGAGCGTGTCGGATCAACTGCAGATACAAGTTTCACTGATACAACCATTGAAAATTTGAAATTATATCAGTATGAGGTTGTTACAATAAAAGATGGAGTTAGCTACTATAGTCCTGCAACAGCATTTTATACATCAGATAATGTTGCTCCAGTACTTCCAACAAATAAAAATATAAAAGTCAAACCAGGTTCTAATTACGTTGATTTATCATGGGTATCATCATTATCAAATGACGTAAGAGTTTATGAAATTTATAGAGATGGAATAAAGGTTGGAGTAAGCACAACTACATCATATCGTGATTCAAACGGTGTATCTATGGGAAGTTCGTATGTTTATACTGTCAAAGCAGTTGATTATTATAATAATGTGTCAGAATCATATACAAATGTAAATGTTTCAACAATTTCGATAGTTGGTGACCAAACAGTAACTAAGTATGGTGTATTCCCAACAGGATTCTCTTCAAACAGTTCTAAGTTAGTTGTTGGAAAGCCCTCTATTCTAACAGCCCAGGGGCAAAATATTACTGAAAATGCGATATTAGAATTAGATAGTGCTTATGCATTCGAAATTCTAGAAAATGAAACTAATGCAAGTAATAACGTTAAAATAAACTTTGACTACTCTTTTAACTGGGGAAATAAAAATAATAATAATTCGAATGGACAAGCATATAATCTTGGAATCGAGTATAAGGCTATAGGTTCAAGTGAGTGGACAACTATGGCTACAATTAGTAATACAGCAACTACAAACGATGTTCAGTTTTCAGATGATATTAATTTATCATCGGGTAGATACCAGTTAAGATTTACTATGTCTGTAAAGACTAGTAACGAAACGTCTGGTAACTGGGCTGAACTTGAAGTTGATAATTTAAAAGTATATGTTAACAACTTTGCACCATCTGTTCCGGGTAATCCTGAAATATCTCTTGGAGCAACTAAAAAATATTTAAATTTATCATGGACAGCATCATCTGATATTAATTTGATAGGATATAGGATTTATAGAGATAATACTGTAATCGCAAGTACAGTCAATAATAGTTTTACAGATTCTAGTTTTGAACTTAAAGATTCGGATGCTGAGTATACATATAAAATTGAGGCAATTGATGACAGAGGTTTAACAGCACAGACAGTTGGGATTCCTATCACTGTTCCTAGTTATGAGGATGATGTAATGCCACCACAAGCACCGGGGGGTGGTCTTGTCGACAAACCAACCAAAATAAGCATGAATTTAACTTGGGAAGCGTCGCCTTCACCTGACATTCAAAAATATATAATCTTTAAAAACGATGGAACAAAATTTAGCGTTATTGGAGTAACAACTTTTACGAACTTTAAATTTAATAAAGATGATTCATATCCTGCACCTTATGATTTTAGAGTAATTGCTGTTGATAAAGATGGCGAGTTCTCAGGTGCGACGCAAATTTTCAGCGGGTCTTTTTCGGAAGCTGATTCTACAAGTCCGACTAAGCCAACTGATTTTAAAGCAACAAATATAACGTCTTCCTCTGTAGACTTAGCTTGGAAATTATCTACTGATAATGAGGGTGTTGAAAGGTATGAAGTAGAAGCTGAAATTAATGGTAGTGGTACCTGGCATCTTGTCAATACTATCGCTCATCCGAAAAATTCCGTATCTATTAAGGAGTTATTACAAAACACAAATTACAAATTCAGAATAACTGCAATTGATACATCAGGAAATAAGTCTGAGGTTCCACATCAAGTTGTGAATGTGAAAACTTTAGTAGATACTTCACCGCCAGAGGTTGCATTTTTTAAGCCATCTAATCAATCGATTGAAGTCGGAAGGGCAACGAATATTACAGCAAAATTTACAGATAGAATGAATGTTACAACTATTAACTCTGATTCTTTTTTCATCACACAAAAAGGAACTTCGGTAAAATTGGCTGCAACGTATTCGACAAATCAAACAGCATTTATTCTTAATCCAACAGTCAACTTGGATGCAAATACAGAGTATGAAGTAACTATAACTACGTCAGCTAAAAACATGGCTGAAATGGGATTAATAGAAGAGTTTAAATGGTCTTTTACAACCGGAGAAGCACTATATAATAAACCACATGGAAGCTTTGCTGATGAAACTGGAATGTGTAACAATTGCCATAGCGGACATGAAGGAAAAAGTACTAACTTACTAACGCAAGATAAGATACTTGATTTATGTATTCAGTGTCATGACGGAACTGGTAGTATCTATAATGTTAAAGGTGACTTTGGAAATCCTGCTGAAAAGACAAGTCATCACCCTGTTTTATCAGAGACAATTAATGAGACAGATGAACAAGGTAATAAATTTACAATGTCTTGTGTTTCCTGTCATGAGCCGCATAATCGAGGAATGGATTTAGATACTGGGTTATCTTTAACGTCAGAAGCAAAATTATTATGGAGCTTTAACAAGGGAGTTAAGGATATTGCGTCTGATATCTATACTGTGAAACCTGAGGCCTCTGGTTCTGGCAATAAATTTTGTTGGAGTTGTCATGGTCGAGAAGGAAGTCCAACATATTCATATGGATATTTAGATGATGGAACATTTAATAAAACGGTAGATTATATTGGTGATCACGAAACTAATTTCCCAAAAAACAATAAGGGGCACAATTCAAGTAAGATGGATCACTATAAATCTTCTCATTATATAGAGGGATCTGAGCACAAGGATTCATCTCCAACAAATATTAAATGCTCAATTTGTCATGAAAAACATGCCTCTGATATTAAGCCACTATTAAGAGGAAATATATCATTTGAGAATACAACTTCTTCGACAGCAACAATTACTAATAATGGGAAAGAATTTTGTTACCAATGCCATGAAAATGCAATTGACTATACTTATTCTGATTGGGGTAGTTACGGTACAGCATTTAATGATTATGATGGTAAAGAAGTAAATGAGAGAAGTGGACACTCACAGTTTGATTGTCAAGTATGTCATAACACGCATGGTTCTGAAAATCCTAATTATTTAAGATTAAATTATGCAGTTGGACAATCGTCTTCAAACACTGATGTTGCAGCAGCGATTTGCTATGATTGTCATAGTAAAGGTAATTTAACTTCCGTTACTACAGGTCCAACAATTACGGTAAATTCTGAAACTAAAAGTATGCATAGTTATCACTTTACTAAAACGCCAACGGCAACGTGTAAGAGATGTCACAGGGTACATGGGGCTAAAGATTCAGAGAATAATGGTAATCTAAACCATAAAATTGGTTTTCCTGTTACAAATCCTGGTACATATAACCGCTCAGAAAATACGGCAACTTGTAATCCAAGTTGTCATGGTGATCAACCAGTAGCAAACTTAAGACCGATTACGTCTCCTACAGATGAACAAATCAAGAGAAGTTTGCACACGAATTGGGAAACGTCCTCAAAAATACTATCTGATAGAAGGTCTTTAAATTTACTTCAATATAGAGACTCAAATAATAACGGACTACTTTATAAATAAAATGCAAAAATGCTGAGATTTTATCTCGGCATTTTTTCATTTTATGAAAGGTTTCTTAAAGGAGCGACTTGCCTATAATGGTAAATATTACTTATTAATAATAAATATTAAGTATATATGACAATTACTTAAATTAACATCAGATTAGTAGGAAATATGTTAAAATTAAGCTATAAGTTGTCGAATAATGTAAAATAAAGTCGAAAACAAGGAGAACATCCTATGACTAAACACATAAATAAAACAAGCAAGTTAACCTTAAATATATTACTAATTTCATTACTTATAATTCCTTTAGTAAATAAAGTATATAGCGCTGGTACCTCTATTACTAGCATTACTCAAGCAGGTAATAGTCTTACAATAAACTGGACAGAAGTACCAGGTGCTTCGGAATATCAAATTTTCAGAACATCAAAGGATAAAATTGAAAAAATCGGTGTAATTAACAATGCTACAACTACAACTTACACCGATAATACGATAAATGAACAAACATTATATCAATACGAGGTTGTTTCAGTTGAAGGTGGGTCAAGTAACTATAGTCAGGCTTATTCGATTTACACTAAAGATCTGACAGCACCAACCTTACCAACAAATTTAACAATTTCAACAGTACCAGGACCGAATTTTGTAGATTTATCTTGGAATTCAGCGTCTTCAACAGATGTTAAGTTTTATGAAATATATAGAAACTCTGTAAAGGTCGGAGTTTCGAGTACAAATTCGTATAGAGATTTAAATGGCTTAGTTTCTAGCACCGCTTATACTTATAATATCAAAGCTGTAGATACAAGCGGAAATGTTTCGGGATTTTATACGAATGCGTCAACAACAACATTAGCTGCACTACCGTCAACTCAAAACACTGTTAAACTTACAGAAAATTTTCCTGGTCAATGGACTGCAGGCGGATCGAACCCCACAATATTAACACTAGGAAGTACTGCTAGGTTTTATGTTGCGGGAGATAGAATAACAAGATCTGCAGAAGCGGTTTTAAATACTACTAACGCGTTTACAATTTCTCCGTCTGAGGCGGGTGGAAATAGTGCTGTAGTTTCATTTAGTTATAGCAAGAATTGGTACAATGCTGATAATCGAAGTGGTGAAGGAGAAAACGTCGATTTCTGGATAGATTATAAATCAACATCATCAAGCACTTGGAGCACAGTTCATACGAATGACACAGGGAACCGTACTAGTGGATATGTAAATGCATCTGCAAATCTTACAAATACAGCAGGAACGTATCACTTAAGAATTAGAGCATCACTCTCAACCTCTAGCCGAGGGTCAGACTGGTCAGAATTAAATGTAGATAATTTACAAGTAACATTGAATTCAACAAATGCAGCACCACCTGTTCCTGGCGTTCCAACACTTTCTTTAGGAGCAAACAATGATACAGTTCAAATGTCTTGGACAGCATCTAGTGACGTTAATCTAGCCGGATATAGAATATATAGGAACAATGTTCTAATAGGGACTACTGTAAGTAATAGTTTTTTAGACGCTAGTGTTCCACAAAGTGTAAATGACGTGACATACCAGTACAAGGTAGAGGCGATTGATGATAGAGGATTAGTTTCAACTCAGACCTCAAATGTTTCGATTTTAGTCCCTAAAAAAAATGGTGAAGTGGCTGTACCACAACCACCAATTGACGGTTCAATAAGCAAAGTAACGCCATTAACATTAGATTTAATATGGGATGCATCTCCAACTATTGATGTATCAAAATATGTAATTTATATGAGTACAGACGGTACATCTTATAGTCCAGTAGGCGTAACTACTTTTACAAATTATAGAGTGGAAAGTGGATTATCACCACTTACAACTTACTATTTTAGAGTTGTAGCAGAAAATGATTTAGGGAATTTTTCTGGTCCTACACAAGTTATTAGTGGTACAACATCTTCACCAGATTTAATTGCACCAACGACACCAACTAATTTCGTATTAAGTAATATAACTTCATCTTCAATTGATTTTTCGTGGGGACTTTCAACGGATGATATCGAAGTTGACCGTTATGAAATACAAGAAGATGTAGACGGAGTATGGACAACTGTAAGAACTGTTTCACACCCAATTGATAAAGTGACTTTGGAAGACTTAACACAAGATACCCCATATAGCTTTAGAATTTTATCGTTTGACACATCTGGGAATGCTTCATCAGCATCTGTAGTGGTACCCACTAGAACTGCTTTAGATACATCTCCACCAGAGGTGACATTTAGTAAACCGGCAAATGGTTCAACAGGAGTAGGTACCGGTTCATTTATTTTAGCAAGATTTTCAGATACGATGAACCAAAGCTCAATTAATAATAATTCACTTTTTGTAGTAAAAAAAGGTACAACAACTAAAGTTCCAGGTGCATTCACTTATACTGCATCCACTGAGGTAAGATTTACACCGTCTGATGAATTATTACCAAACACAGAGTATGAAATAACATTAACTACAGAAATTAAAAACGGTGCTGGAATAAGTCTTATTGAAAATATTGTTTGGTCTTTTACAACAGGTGAAACTGTACACTCAAGACCTCATGGTGATTTTGCAGATGAAACGGAAATGTGCAAGAACTGCCATAGTACTCACACAGGTAAGAAACCAAAACTATTAAATCAAACTGAAATATTTAATCTGTGTTTCCAATGCCATGACGGAACAGGTAGCACATACAATGTTAAAGATCAGTTAGGCGCTTACCCAACAGAAAAAAACAGTCATCATCCAATATATACAGCTACTCAAGAAGAGAAGGATGAGTCAGGTAAAAATTTCAAATTAACTTGTATTTCATGCCATGAACCACACAACCGTGGAAGAAACTTGGATACTGGTCAACCACTTTCTTCAGAAGTAAAGCTGTTGTGGAGTTTTAATAAGGGTGTAAAGGACTCTGCTACAGGCGAATATACTGTTAAACCACAAGCTGATGGTTCCGGAAACAATTTCTGTTGGAACTGTCATGGTAAAGAAGGTAGTCCTACTTATTCTTTTGGATATTTAGATGGCGGTCCACTAATAAACAACTATGATTATCGTGGAGATCATGAAACATATTATCCTAAAAATGATAAGGGACATAATTCATCAAAAATGGATCATTATAAGTCATCACATTATATTGACAGTGCCACTGGAAACCATAAGGACTCGTCACCTACTGGGATAAAGTGTTCAATTTGCCATGACAACCATGGATCTGAATTAAAGCCTTTACTCAGAACTCAGATTAAATATGATAATGTAGAACCTAAACCAGCAGCGGTTACGAGTAATGGTAAGGAGTATTGTTATCAATGTCATGAAAATGCTGTAGACTATACCTACTCAGATTGGAGTAGCAATGGAACTGCGTTCAATGATTATGATGGTAAAGTATCAAATGAGACAGGAGGCCATGCTCAATTTGATTGTCAAGTTTGTCATAATCCACATGGTTCAGCATACCCGAACTATTTAAGAATGAATTATGCGGTTGGACAATCTACTTCTAACCGAAGTGCTGATGCAGCTTTATGCTTAGACTGTCATGACCTAAATAAGATTACATCAAGTGGACCTTCTGAATCAGACCGCGGAAATACACATGCATATCACTTTTATGAAAAAGCAGAAAATGCACATTGTAAAAGGTGTCACAGAATGCATGGGGCAAAAGCTTCTGAAAATACAGGGTCATTAAGACACAAAGTTGGTTTCCCGGTTACTAATCCAGGAACGTATAACAGAGGTGAGACAAGCGCTACATGCAGTCCTAGTTGTCACGGTTCCGAGTCAATTTCTAACTTGAGACCTTTAACAAACCCAACACAAGCACAACTTGAAAGAAGCTTAAAGACAAATTGGAAGACAGAATCAAAGTTGTTAACTGCGCGTAACTCTTTAGGGCTTTTACGATACAGAGATGCTAATGCTGATGGATTGCACTATAAATAAAATTATTGCTGCCGAATTAAATAATCGGCAGCTTTTTTTTATTTTTATATTGAACATTAATAAAAACATGGTAAAATAAATTCTTGTGTGTAAAAAATGTAAAAATTTGTAAAAATTTGTAAATTTCTATTAAAATACTAATAAATTGTGTGGTGCAACTAGTGAAAATTAACAAAAAGTATTCAATTATTACATTATTTTTAATGACGATTTTAATTACTACTTATGTTTATAAAGTTTTTGGTGCTGGCCCTGATATTAGCACAATCACTCAGCTTAATAATACTGTTAGAATTACATGGCAAACAGATAATGCTGCTGATGGTTACTATATTTATAGAACATCACCAGATAAAATAGAAAGGTTTTCAGTTGATAAGACATTAACAGAATTTACTGATACAAATGTAAATGCAAATACTCTATATCAGTATGAAGTTGCTACTAGATCAGGATCGCCTGAAGTGATTAATATTGGTGCAGCTAGGAGTATTTATGTTACAGATAAGATAGCTCCTAGTTTACCAGTAAATACTGCTATTACATATGTAACTTCTTCTGGTGCTATTAAAATAAATTGGACAGCGTCACCAGATACTGATATTGCTTACTATGAAATTTATAAGGGAGCTACAAGGATTGGTGTAACGAGTAATACTAGTTTCAAAGATTTACAAATAGCTGCAGAAACTTCAAATACGTATAAGGTAAGAGCAGTAGATAAAGCAGGGAATGTATCTGCGTACTATTCATCAGTTACTGTATCTGGGGCTACAGTGCTAACTGCTACGGGTAGTCAAACGTTTGTTAGAAACGATTATTCTACTCAATGGGAGAAAACAGGTAATACTTCTACAACTTTTACAGCGAATGGCACGTCAGATATGTCTATTTCTTCATCTGGTTCTAATACTTCGAGACAGACGTGTTTTAATTTGAAAAGTGGCAATGGAATGGAAGTAAATGATAGTAATTTTAATGGAGGACCTATAAAGGTTTCATTAACATTAAATAAATCATTTAATAATGCAGATTCTTCAAAAATAATACACTCTAATACAGCATCCTATACAACCGATGGGACAAATTGGATAAACGTTTATACTAATACTACTAAAACTGTTTCTAATTTAAATGTAAATTTTGAACTAAAAAATGGTACTGCCTATTCTAAAGGTATGTATTATCTTAGGGTTTGCAATGATATGCAGAATGATGATAGTGACTCATCAACTATTGTTACAAAAATTAGTAATCTTTCTATCACCAAGCCTATAAATGTACCAACACTAACAGAGGCACCATCAGGATTAATATTAAACCTAATTTCAAATAATACAAAGGTAGAATTACAGTGGGATGCCTATAATAGCACATATTTAACAGGATTTAAAATTGAAAGAGTTAATGGAACTTTAACTGAACTGATCGGTACGTCTGAGACAAATAGTTTTATCGATCCAAGTATTGTTCCAGGTACTACCTATTCATACAAGGTAACAGCAATTGATGATAGAAATCAAACAAGCCCAACCGTCACTTCATTACCTATTAGTGTACCAGGTATAACACCAATTTCGACACCTGAGAAAGTAACTGAAGTGAACGTAGGCGCAATTACGCCAACCTCTGTAGATCTAAATTGGCTACCAGCAGGTGGAACAAATATTAGCAAATATATTGTTTACATGAGTCAAGATGGTAGTTTATATCAACAAGTCGGTGAGACTACTTTCACGAATTTCAGAGTTAATGGTGTAATATCACCAAATAGTAAATATTTCTTTAGAATTGTTACTGTGAACGATAGTGAATATCATTCTGCACCTACAGAAATAATTACTGTAAATACGCCTGAGCCTGATTCAATACCCCCGACTTCGCCTGCAAATTTGACAGTAACTGACTTCACAACAAATACTGTTTCTTTAAGTTGGACAGGCTCGACAGATAATACGGGTTTAGATAGATATGAAATAGATGTATTAGCAAATAATCTTCTTGTGAAAAAGGTTCCGTTTAGCGATGTTTTTACAACAGGCACAATTGAAGAACTTAATCCTGATACAAACTATGAGTTTAAGATGGTAGCTGTTGATACTTCAGGAAATAAATCAGGGTATAGTAACACAGTCTCTCAGAAAACAGATGTAGATAACTCACCCCCAGAATATAAATTTTTTAAGCCTGCACCTGATTCGGTTGGGGTAGGAACAGGCACAGAAATATTAGTTAGGTTTGATGAGGCAATATTGTTATCAACAATTTCTGGAGCAGTTACTCTTAAAGATAATACTACTAATCAATTAGTATCTGGTACGTTATCTTTAAAGAATCCAAATGAGATTTTATTTAAACCAGATTCTCTTTTAAATATTGAAAGAACTTATACTGTTAGCATTGCAAATACAATAAAGAATACATCGAATGTTGCAGTCTCTGAAGCGATGTCATATACATTTACAACAGGTGCTACTAAATTCTCAAAACCACATGGAGATTTTGCAGAAGAGACAGAGATGTGTAAAAACTGTCATTCTACACACAAAGGTAAAAAGCCTGAACTACTAAACGAAATTGAAATTTATCAATTGTGTCTACAATGCCATGATGGTTTAGGAAGTACTTTTAACATTAAAGACGAATTAGGGGGGGCATACCCTTCAGAGAAAGTTAGTCACCATCCGATATATTCTAATACTGATGAATCGGCTTCAAAATTTAGAATCACTTGCATCGATTGCCACATGCCTCATGATAAAGGTAAAGATTTAGACAAGGGTACTCCAATTCCAAGTTCACCTGGAATGTTGCAAAGTTTCAATCGAAATAGTGAAAAAGATGAGAGCGGAAATGGTTTCTGTTGGAACTGTCATGGAAATGCTAATACAGGATCATATGGTTATTTACAAGGTCCTTCACTCAGTAGTATTCCTACCTCTAATCAATCAAACTATTTAACCGATTATAGAGGAAATCATGAAACTAATGTACCAGCATTAAATAAAGGGCATAACTCAAGCAAAATGTACAGTGTATTCGGAGGATCTGGCATAGCAGGTGACTCACAAGTAAAATGTATATCTTGTCATGAAAAACATGGTTCAAATATAAAACCACTATTAAGAGAAAAAATTAAAAATGCAATTACTACTGAAGAAGTAGCAATATCTAATAATGGTAAAGAGTTTTGTTACGCATGTCATAAAACTACATTAGAATTCCAATACACAGATAATTCAGCTACATCGACTCTTGAATTCAATGGAAAAGATGTTAATGAGAAGCGTGGACATTCACAGTTTGATTGCCAAGTGTGCCACAATCCACACGGATCACAATATCCGAACGGTCTAAGAATGAAATATATAGTGACAACTGGAAATATTAGTTATAGTGAAGCAAACTATGCGTTATGTTTTGACTGTCATGACTCAAACAAATTATTTAGTAGTGGCGCTAATACCTCTGATTTTGGAAATCTTCATAATTTTAAAGTTAAAGGAAGATCAACCCCATGTAAAACATGTCACAGGCCACATGGCGCGATTGAATCTGAACAAAGAGATGGCGTTTCTGTTGACCATAAAATTGGCTTCCCTACTAATATAGTAGGAGGATCTAGACAATATAGTAGGTCAAATAGAAAGTGCTATCTAACCTGTCACGGGGAAGAACATAAAGCAGATGACCCGGATTATGTTTCAACAGCAGGTTACAGGGGAGGAAATGCGACAAATCCATGGATGCTTAAAGCAGATTGGAAAACATCATCAAAATTACTAAATACAAGACCAGCTGGTGTTGCACCGTATGTTTTTTCTGGTGGCTATTCAATTGATTATAGAAACGGTTTAGATGCAAGTAATCAAAAAACTCATTTCAGAGATGGAAATCTAAATGGTTTGGATCTAATTAAGGGCGACGGCTTTATTTGGAAGTAACACAAAAAGCACTTACAAAAATTGTAAGTGCTTTTATGTTGACTTTAATAAAAAATACACATCAAAGTAGTATTTAGCATATATACTTAAATGGACAAATATAGTATATTTGTCTTAATAGATAAAAATAAAAATAGATAAATAGATAGAGATAAACAGAAAAAGGTTATGGGAGAATAGGGTATGAAAAATTTAATATTAAAGACAATGGTCTTGACTGGGTCATTAGTGGCAGTTTTATTGACTAGCCCTATTTTAACTATGGCTGAAGATGATCCACATCGTGTTAATGAAACTAACTCAAATGAAACTGGTATTGAGGGCCAAGCTAAAACTTTGGTTAAAAATGTTAAAGATGTCAATGGTATAGCTCAAAAAACTCACGGATCTTACCAAACTAATACAAACTCTTGTGCAAGCTGTCACATGACGCATACAGCTAATGGTAACAAATTATTAATTCAAGATACTGTTGGTAAAACTTGTATCGCTTGCCATGATGGAAGCTTAGGTTTTTATGATGTTAAATCTGGGAAGATTTTCTCAACAGGTCCGTCCGTAACTATTGTTGATCGTCCAATGAAAGCAGACGATGACTATGATGTTACTACTCCAATGGTAGATTCTACTTTGTCAGTAGAGATAAACTCACACGGCTTCCAAGTCGGTTCAACTGCGGGGATGTTTTCAACAACAACTCCTGCTTCAGTTGGAGTTTCAATGCATGATGTTTATAGTGAATCAATAAAAGTAAGTGCAGCACCTGGTGGTAACAGTACAGGTGATGGGCACTGGGACAAGACGTTTAACTGTGCAAGCTGTCATTCTCCTCATGGATCTTATTCAGATAGATTACTTCACTGGAACCCAAACGGAATGGCAACAACTAGCTATGAAATGCTTGGAAATTCGATTGGTGAAGCAGGGTTACTTAATACACCAGAAGCTACAACAGAAACATTATTAAAGCAAGTTCCGGTTGAAAATATTTCAGCCCCGGAAGATTTAAAATTAACAACAAAAGCCCAAAAATATAAATTATTTAGAACAGATGTAACTACACATCTTACAAATATAAGTAACGCAGAACTAAAAGACATTAAAAATCAAGTTATTACAGCTGATTATTTTAAAACATCAGATTATGGTGTAACACCAGCTGCAATCGATGGTAATGTAATAATGGTGTATAAGTGGGATGAAATTAGTCTCAAGTATATCCCAGATCTGACGCCTTGGGTTGATGAGAATCTTCAGTACAATATTGATGCATCTTATGCAGTCGGTTTCTTTACTACAACAGAAGCTTCAGCAACAATAGATAATACAAATGTTTCAAACGGTAAAGATGGAAATACGACAGTTAATTATGTTAAAGCATTTGCATATAGTGCAGATGGAGCATGGATAGACAACGTTGTTGCAGGCCACGTTGGCCGTGCTTACGTAGTGAAATTAGATAAAATCAAAGTCGCTACACATAATGTATCTGGTGTAGAATTGTTTGTAACTAATAATGGTGCTCTAGTAGGTGAGGAATTAGAAGACCATGCTGATAATAGGTTAGACGGAACAGCCGTTACTAGATACGGCTTAACATCTTCTGCTGGAATGGGTGCTGCGATGTCATACTTCTGCATCTCATGTCATACTGACTATTTATCTGATGGGGCTTCAAACGGTGGGGTTTATGAAGCAGGATATCGTCATAAAACTGACTTCGATAGAACTTCATGTGTTCGCTGTCACTATGCACACGGAACCGAACAAAAAGTAATGAGAAATGCATCTGAAGAAAATTACAAGCAGCTTCTTGAAACAGGAGAAGAAGGCGAAGAGGCAACCTTAATTGACGCAAATGATACCTCAGCAATTAAACGATATGTTAACATGAGCTCATGTTGGGGCTGCCACTCTTCGATGGAAGATGGAACATTCATTAACAATGATAGTTACAATAATCCAAATGGTATGTCACTACAAGGAACTTGGACATCCGGGAACCGTTGGGGAATTCAGTGGAATGAAAATTAGAAATTAACTAAGCTATCTAAGAAATTAGATAGCTTTTTTTACTCTAGACAAACCAAAACCCCGAGCTAATTAGCTCGGGATTTCGTTTTTAAAGAAAAGGGAAAGGGACATGTTTTTTAAAAGAGAGAGAGTATTACTATGTAATAAATATAATTTAAGATTTTGCAGAAACTATGCAAATAATATGATGAAAATATGTAGGATACATTAAATATTTATTAAGGTGAAAAATAAAATGTTAATAATTATTATAAGGATGTGTGTAAAGTGAGTAGTCAAAATTCTAATAATCAAACTTTTCCACCTCAACATCAAAACCATCAACCGGGTTCTGAAAAAGAAATGGATCCAAAGCCAATTTCGGAAACTGAGCAGTACAAAGGTAGTGGTAAGTTAAAGGATAAAGTTGCAATTATTACTGGTGGAGATAGTGGCATTGGCAAAGCTGTTGCAATTGATTTTGCAAAAGAAGGAGCAAATATAGTTATCGCCTTTTTGGACGAAGGAAAAGATGCAGAGGAAACAAAAAAAGAAGTAGAAAAGTACGGTGCTAAATGCCATTTAGTAAGAGGAGATTTAGCATTAGAAGGAAATTGTAATAATGTTGTAAACGAAGCGATTAAGCAATTCGGCAAGCTTGATATATTAGTTAATAATATTGCACAACAATACCCGGTTCAAAGCTTAACAGATTTAACGTCTGAGCAATTAGAACATACTTTCCGAACTAATGTATTTTCATATTTCTATATGACAAAGGCAGCACTCCCACACCTGAAGGAAGGATCATCAATTATAAATACAACGTCTATAACTGCATATGAAGGACATGATACACTTTTGGACTATTCAGCATCTAAAGGTGCTACAGTTACGTTTACTCGTTCTATGGCAAAGGCTCTAGTAGGACAAGGTATAAGGGTAAATGCAGTTGCTCCTGGTCCAATCTGGACGCCTTTGATACCATCAAGTTTCGACGAACAAAAAGTAAGTGAATTTGGAGGGAATGTCCCAATGAACCGTGCTGGACAACCTGCTGAGGTCGCACCAGCCTATGTGTACTTGGCTAGTGAAGATAGTACATACGTGACAGGTCAGACTATTCACGTAAACGGTGGAGTGCCTGTATCTAGCTAAAAAATTTTGTGTTCTATAGAAAGAGTTAGGATGTCGCAAAAGTCTGGTTGAGACTAAAAAAAATTTATTAACTGTTGATGTTAAGGAATCTGCGAGACTCCTTCGGGAAAGCAGGCCTGGCAAGACCCCACAGGCGAGGAATGAGCCGAGGAGGCTTGCGGACTGCCCGAGGAAAGCGAGCAGATTCTAAACATCAGGATTAGCTTATAATTTTTATAATAAAGAACAAGAATTTAAGCCACGCTTAAATAAATATTTTTGATGATATTCTTCACCTGACCAAAATTTAACAGCAGGGACCACATTAGTAACAATCGGCTTATCAAACCTTTTTGCAGCTTCAAGTTCTGCAATCATTTTTTCAGCAGCAGCCTTTTGATCTTCATCGTGAAAAAACACAACAGTACGGTATCGAGTGCCTACGTCCTCACCTTGACGATTCAGTTGAGTTGGATCATGCATTTCGAAGAATTTCTCCAATAGCTGTTCATATGTAATTTTTTCAGGGTCAAAATCAATTTGCACTACCTCAGCATGGCCGGTTTCATCAGTGTAAACCTCTTCATACTTAGGGTTTTCAACTTTTCCACCCATATATCCTACAGTTGTTTCTATTACACCTTCAAGTGGTCTAAAAGCTTCTTCAACTTCCCAGAAGCAGCCGCCTCCAAACGTAGCAATCATACTAAATCCCCCTCTATTTTTACAGACTATAATATCATAAAAAATAAAAAATGACCTAGTAAAAAACTAGGTCACTTGTAAATTATTTATTTGCTTCTAGGAACTGCTTGAATCCTTCTTCGCCTACATTACCTTTAACACGAGCTACTTCTTTCCCGCCTTTAAATTGTAGTAATGTCGGAGTTCCTTCAATACCTAGCTTATTAAACATGTCCTCGTATTCAAGAACGTTCATCATTTTAATTTCCGTTCCAACTGCTTTTGAAGCTGACATTAAACCAGGAGTTGCTTCCTTACAATATTTACATAATGGTGAGAAAACATAAACAGTTACAGGCTCACCTGCAGCATTTTTTTCTTCAAGTTGCTCAGGAGTAATTACATTTTGATAATTAGGGTCCTTTAAGCTTTTAATTGTTTCAGGATGAAGTGTTTCTTTTCCATATGGATTACCTTCAGACGCATCTTTATTTGATTGCATTGTTACAAATGCAATTGCTCCAAATAATGCAACTAAAATTACTGCGAAAATGACAATCTTTTTCATATTATTACTTTTCCTCCTTAATAAGTTTGCGCATGTACACCATACACACAAAAATAATTGTAAAGGCAACTAGTGCCATAAAAGGTATTGTGATGAAGCCAAGCCAATCAATGTAGTCTGTAGTACAAGGTACGATACCACAGTCTAAAGAATTTTCCTGTAAAAAAGGAACTTTCTGTAATAGTGTGTGATAAAGTGCAATAACTAATCCAATACCAGATAAAGCTATGCTATAAGAGTAAACCTTATAATCCTTTTTAACCATTGCCATAGCTAAAATTACGACAAATGGATACATAAATATGCGCTGATACCAGCAAAGAGAACATGGTATATACTTCATAATTTCTGAGAAGAAAAGACTTCCAAGTGTAGCTATTAATGATGCTGCCCATGAAATAAATAATAGCATGTCCAATTTAGTTTGATTTTTGTTCAAAGTTAGTCCACCTTTCTTGGGTACTATTCATATAAAATTATAGTATGTAGACAACAAAACGTAAAAGTAATAAATTATGACATTTAATAATAAGTATCATAGAAAACCAATCTTATTACTTGACATTGTATCGACAAAAGGGGTGAAAAGGATGCAACGACAATTTAGTTATCAACAAAGAAAGCAATGGTTAAAACATATAAATGATAATACGTTTGATGTTCTCGTAATTGGAGGCGGTATTACAGGGGCAGGAATTGCATTAGATGCGGCAACTCGAAACTTAAAAGTTGTTGTTGTAGAAATGAATGACTATGCAAGTGGTACTTCAGGAAGAACCTCAAAATTAATACACGGAGGTTTAAAATACCTGAAGCAAATGAACTTTAGAGTCATTTCCGAAATCTCAAAAGAACGTAAAATTGTTGCCGAGAACGCCCCCCATGTAACCAAATCAATAAATATTTGTTTGCCTTATTATAAAGAAAGTAAAATCGGTCCACTTTTAACAAGGTTTGGATTAACTGTTTATGATACGATTGCTGGTTTAAGTAAAGAAGAAAAAAGCGTCATCTTATCTTCAACTGAAACCTTAAATAAAATTCCTTATATCAAAAATGAAAATTTATTAGGATCTGGTATGTTTTCGGAATATCTGACAAATGATTCTCGAATAAATATAGAAGTTATCAAGCAGGCCGTAAAAGAAGGTGCTTGGGCATTAAACTATACTAAAGTAGAGAAATTGCTAATGGAAGACGGCATTGTTTGTGGGGCTTACCTTAAAGACTCATTAACAGGTGAAGTTCATGTTGTTAAAGCGAAAAAAGTGATTAACGCAACTGGACCTTGGATATTTAGCTTGGACAAGTCGCATATTAATGAGTCACCTTTATCATCTAAGTGGGTAAAAGGGTCGCATATTGTTTTTTCACAAAAGAGGTTTCCGCTTGAAAAAGGAACCTATTTTGAAAATGATGAAGGCAAGCTTATGTTTGCTATTCCATTTCGTAAAAGTGTTTTTGTAGGAACAACAGAAAGTTTATATGAGGGAGACATTGAAAATCCTCAAGTTACTGAAGAAGAAAAAGAATATTTATTAAATGATATGAACAAATTTTTTCAAGGTCTAAATCTAACTAAGGAAGACATAATCTCTAGTTGGGCAGGAATTCGCACACTTTATGGTAAGGCTTTAAAAGATATTCAAGATAATAGCGCAATTGCGGAGATTTGGATCTCGTGTAAAAATCTAATTACAGTCGCTGGTGGGAAATTAACAAATTATAGAAGTGTTGCTGAAAAGGTAGTAGATACGGTTTTAGAAGACAAGGAACTTCAATGCAAAGCTGAGTTTTATAAGTCATTAACAAGAGCTATGACACTTTCAGGCGGAGATTTAGGATTTACAGCATGCTATGAGAATTTTACAGCTACAATGTTGCAAAAGGCCACTCAAATGGGTTGGAAAGAAGAACTGTCAAAAAAACTTATAAAAATTTACGGTGGAAACGTAGATGTTATTTTTGGATATAAAGAGAGATTTAAAGATCTAAGAGATACTTCGAAACTTCCTGATAAAATTTTCTATCCACTTTTATATGGTGTCCTCGAAGAACAAGTCATGACACCAGAAGATTTCTTTGTAAGACGTACTGGGTGGTTCTACTTTGAAAGAGAATTAGTTAGAGAATATTATGATGATGCACTGGTCTTAATTAAAGAATTGCTTAAACTTTCAGATGTTGATTATAAATCTTACACTGAAAAATACAAGTATTTACAAGAATAGCCATAAATAATTAATTACGACAATTTCCGGGGAAATAATCATTAAACCGAATTAAATGCATTTTTCCCCTGGATTTATTTAATGACGATATTTGTAAATAAAAAAGAAGTTATAAAAGTATAGGTTTTTGGTAAATTATAATTAGCTTCTTTATGAAGAAATATGCAGGGGTCTTGGGAGGAAATTATGAGTTGGAAGCAACAATTCACTAAATGGAATAATTTTAAACAACTAGATGCTAAATTAAGAGAACAATTATCAAGCATTTCAAATGATGAATCGAAATTAATAGAGGCGTTTTATAAAAATTTAGATTTCGGCACGGGCGGTATGCGTGGTGAAATGGGACCAGGTACAAATAGAATGAACATCTATACAATTAGAAAGGCAACGCAGGGTCTAGCAGAGTATGTTGCGAGCCACGGAGAAGAAGCGAAAAGTCGTGGTGTAGTTATCGCATATGACTCAAGAAATAACTCTAAAGAATTTGCAATAGAAGCTGCTAAGACTTTAGCTTCTAATAATGTGAAAGCTTTTCTCTTCTCAGAGTTAAGGCCAACACCTGTGTTGTCATATGCAGTTAGATTTTTAAATGCGTATGCTGGAATTATGATTACGGCTAGTCATAATCCACCAGAGTATAATGGGTTCAAGGCATACGGACCCGATGGTGGACAGCTACCTCCGTTTGAGTCAGAAGAACTTTTGAATTATGTTAATGCCATAACTAGTGAACTTGAAATTAAAGTTGATTCTTACGAAAATCTGGCTAGCTTAGGCTTAATTGAAGAGGTGTGTAGTGAGGTCGACGATACATATGTTGATGCATTGGAGTCAGTTTTGTTAGAGAAATCGCCAAGAGAAGTAAGGATAGTTTTTACACCGCTTCACGGAACAGGGCAAACAGTTGTAAATAGAGCATTTGAGAAATATGGATTTACTAATTTTGAATGTGTTAAAGAACAATGTGAAGCTGATGGTAATTTCCCGACAATTAATACACCTAATCCTGAGGAAGAAGTTGCTTTTACTTATGCCCGTAGGGTTGGTAAGTCATTTAATGCTGACTTACTTATTGCAACGGATCCAGATGCTGATAGAGTAGGTATTTGCGTGAAAAATCCAGAGGCCGAATACATTAAATTATCTGGTAATCAAACAGGAGCATTATTAACTTATTTTCTTTTAGCTCAAAAGGCTGAGTCAGGTGAACTTCCAACAAATGGAACAATCATAAATACAGTTGTTACTTCAGAGTTTGCTGATAATATTGCTAAAAGTTTTGGAGTTGGTGTTGAAAAAACTTTAACTGGATTCAAGTTTATTAGTGAAAAGATTAAACAATATGAGGGAAGTAATGACGGGAAAGTATTTTTATTTGGCTTCGAAGAAAGTTACGGTTATTTAATAAAAGACTTTGCAAGAGATAAAGATGCAATTCAAGCCTCACTTTTAATATCTGAAATGGCTGATTTCTATAAGAAACAAGATCTTACACTCCTAGACGTACTTGAGATTTTGTATACTAAATTTGGTTTTTATAAAGAGTCACTTGAGTCTATTACATTAAAAGGAATGGATGGACTTGAGAAAATCAATATTTTAATGACAAACTTTAGAAATAATCAACCGAGTGAATTTGGCGGTAAAAAAGTTATTGCTGTAGAGGATTACAAAAACAGTGAAGCTCTTAATGTTTTGAAAGGTACAACGTCGACTCTTAACTACCAGAAATCAAATGTTATTAAGTTTTTACTAGAGGATGACGCGTGGGTTTGTGTACGTCCTTCTGGAACTGAGCCGAAGATTAAGTTCTACTACGGTGTTAAAGAAGCGAGTCATGAAGCAAGTGATGCTTTATTGGTATCATTATCCAATTCAGTTAAGAATATAGTAAACGCGGTAGTTTGAAAAATATCATAGAAATATTTCTATTGACTTTAATTTTGAATGGTTTTATGATAAACCTATCTTAAATAATTTATTTAAGGCTTTGACGAGAACGAGTAAGAATAGGATCCTTTAAGAGAGCCTCTGGTTGGTGAGAAGAGGTATGAGTGATTATTCTGAACACATCTCTGAGCTAGGCACCGATCCAACTTTGTTGGGGTAGGCTGCTCTCGGTATCCCTGCACCCGTTATAGTGCTAGAGTATAAAGGTTTTAAATCCTGCGTACTTGAAGAGGTTGGCGATCGCGAGACGTCAATAAAACAGAGGTGGAACCACGTGAGCACAACTCCCGTCCTCTAGCAAATGCTAGAGGTGGGAGTTTTTTGTTTCTCCAGAAGATTATCTAGGGCCCAGATGATTGGAAGGCTAAGCAAAAAGGAGTAACAGCGAGATTATCAGAATGAAAATATAAATATACCAAAGATGGGGAGAAAACAAAAATGAAAAAGTTAATTAGTGTGTTCGTAGGTTTAATGCTAGTTTTATCAATATTTACAGGTTGTGCAAATAAGGAAACAGCAGATAAAAAAGAAAGCTCAGATCAATTCGATGCAATTAAGAAAAAAGGCGAAGTTGTTGTTGGATTTGACAACACATTCGTTCCAATGGGATTCAAAGATGAAAAAGGTGATACTGTTGGATTCGATATTGATCTTGCAAAAGAAGTTTTTAAAAGAGTAGGAATTGAAGTAAAGTTCCAACCAATCGACTGGTCAATGAAGGAAACTGAATTAAATACAGGCAAAATTGATTTAATCTGGAATGGATATACAATTACTGATGAGCGTAAGGAAAAGGTTGCATTTACAAATCCTTACTTAGAAAACCGTCAAGTAATTATTACGCTTGCTGGCTCAAAGGTTAAAACAAAGGAAGATTTAAAAGGGGCAAAGGTAGCTACTCAGAGTGGTTCAAGCTCATTAGAAGCGATTAACGCTGAAGCAGATCTAGCAGCAGCATTTGACGGCGGGAAGCCAGTTTTATTTGAAAACTACACTCAAGCTCTTATGGATTTAGAAGTAAAGCGCGTAGATGCAGTAGTTGCTGATGAAATCCTTGCAAGATATTATATTAATGAGCGTGGAGCAGACAAATACGCTGTACTTGAAGATAATTTTGGAGATGAAGAATACGGGATTGGTGTTCGTAAATCTGATAAAAAGCTATTAGAAGCAGTACAAAAAGCTATGGATGAAATGAAAGCAGATGGAACTTCAGCTGAGATATCTAAGAAGTGGTTTGCAGAAAATATTATTAAGTAAAGGCGATGATGAGAAGTGTCAACTTACATTCTAAATTTAGCTCCATTATTATATGAGGGATTAAAAACTACAGCATTAGTATTTATAATCACATTAATTTTTTCTATACCACTTGGAATGTTAGTTGCACTTCTTCGCTTTTCTAAGTTGAAATTTATTAATCAAATTATCCACACTTATATTTGGATAATGCGTGGAACACCACTTTTACTACAAATTGTATTTATATTTTTTGGACTACCTTATATTGGCATTGTTTTCGACAGATTACCTGCTGTACTTATTGCATTTATATTAAATTACGCAGCGTATTTTGCGGAAATTTTCCGTGCTGGTCTACTGGCAATCGATAAGGGGCAACATGAAGCAGCTGATGCTTTAGGATTTACCACTATTCAAAAGTACCGTTACATTATCTTACCTCAAACATTTAGACTAGTTGTTCCACCAGTTGCAAATGAGGTAATCACACTAGTTAAGGATACAGCTCTTGTTTATGTAGTTGGTTTAGAGGACTTGCTAAGAGCAGGAAATATAGCTTCAAATAAGCAAGCCTCATTGTTACCATTTGTTTTTGTAGGAGCAATTTATTTATCGATTACAGCAATATTCACTAAGCTATTTAATTATTTAGAGAAGAGATGGACATATAGTAGTTAAAAATGATAAATAAAAGGCATCGAGACTTCGGATCTCGGTGCCTTTTGTCACCTTTTAACAATATATCATCTACTTTTAACGATATATCATCTACTCTTGCCAATATATCATCTACTTTTTTTAAGCTTATCTCATTTATTAACTGGGGTAGGTTTTTCGATTAGAAATTCTTTCAACGCTTGACGGTTTTTATTCTCGTCTATTTGAAGGACAAGTCCAGCATGATCGAACCTCGCATTTTCAAAAGTATTAGATAATGGTATACGCATTGATTCAAGTGTCTTAACAGGGTTCATGACAACAGTAGTTCCTAGAGAAAGTATATCCTGCATAGAAAAACTAGTTTCAACATACTGTAGACCTTCATTGATTAAATTAGGAACTTTTACAATTGCATCAAAATTCGAAAGTCTCGAGTAAGCCGCATCTTTTAAAGCAGTAATAATTTCTTGTTGCCTAGCAACCCTTCCAAAATCACTTTCCGCATCATGGCGAAATCTTGCGTATGCAAGAAGTTCTTTGCCGTGAAGTTTTTGCACTCCTGGTTGTAAATTTAACTTCATATCTTTAATAATATTTTGAGTTACATTGACTTGAACACCTTCTGGAGCAATTAAATCTACAATTTTTTCAAAGCCCTTAAAGTCAATCGTCACGTAATGATTTATTTCAATTCCAAAATTCTGTTTGATTGTTTTTCGTAAAAGTTCAGGACCACCTAAATAGTAGGCAGTATTAATTTTATGATATTTATGTTTGTATGTAGGTATTGCGACATAACTATCCCGCATTATCGAAACAAGTCTTATTTCATTTGTTTTAGGATTGTATTGCACAATCATGATTGCATCTGAGCGTGAATGTTTCTCACCTCTCGAGTCAATCCCCACAAGAAGTATATTCAGTCTATGATCTGCATTCTTACTTCCTTGAAAGTCTTTTACAGATGTAGATTTTTTACCTATATTTAATAAATCTGTAGTATTTTTGAGACTACAGCCACTGAATAATAATAATATTGGTAAAATAAATGTTAAAACTAATTTGCGCATGTACGGATCACCACCTAAAATTTAAACTATTAATTATCTTTAGCTAAACTGGGTAATTTATACTTGGAAAGCAACAATATGTAGACTAAACGTACCATCAGATGGCACGTTTAGTGGGCATTATTGATGATCACTTGCATCTAAAGCGTGGTCAATATATAAAAATAGAGAATGGAGTTTTGTGTCAATCTCACGTAGATTTTTCCCATACTTATATGCGTGTACAAAATGCTCGATTTTTTTTGAGAAAATATCATCGTGTGTTTGAACCATTAATTTTATGAGCTCATCCCATTGTGATGTGTATGTGTAGAACAATGCTTTATCATAATCGACAGTGTTCATGCTCAAACTATTTTCCATTTTTTTCCCTCCATTCTAAGGGGGGCATTTATAGATTTTGAAATTCTGACAAATTTACTCATGTAGTTACTGGATAATATATGGATAAAATTACTCGAATAAAGTCGAAAAATATAATATTCCAAGTGAAATAGGGCGAAAGTTGTCGGAAATCTTAATTTTCAGTATTTTTACTTGTCCATTTTGATAATGGTATAATTATTCATATATCTTGCGTTATAATGACAAGTTCTGTCGATTAATGACTAGTTTTGCGATTCTATTTACAATCAATTTTTATTTTGACATAATTTAACAACAGACAACAAATTACTTGAACATAATTGCTTTTTAGTTGATTTTAAGGAGATATTTGTATGATTAGATTCGGGATTCTTACACATCAATATATCATTGAGAGAAGGATTCAATGTAAACAAAAGATTATGTATACTTATGCAGAAGTATTTGGACTTCAACACGAGCGAACAATCGAAATTAGTCAACAAATAGATAAATTGCATATGGAACATCAAAAATTGTCATTAAAACTTTCTAAATATAGAGGTAAAGAATTAGAAGTATTTGGAATGAAGGTAAAAAACACAAGTAAGTATGTATTTTACAATCTAATTAGAAATATTTTCTTGTAACCCAACCGAAAATGGTTGGGTTTTTGCATGCAAAAAAACCTAGCTTAAACTTCAAGCTAGGCATTTAAAGCTTCTTCAGCTTTTCTTTTTTGTAAAATTAACAAGCGACCTAAAAGTGTGCTTGCGGAGACAGCTAAACCAATAATCAAGCCAATCCAGTATCCTTTTGCACCCCAGTCAGTGTATTTTACGAGTAAGTATCCACAAGGTAATGCAATTAACCAGTAAGATATTATCATCATAATCATAGTGGCATTAACATCTCTATAACCACGAAGTGCGCCCTGTATTGGCGCGGCAACGGCATCAGATAGTTGGAATAGTATCGCGAAAATTAAGAAACCACCTGCCATAGTTTGAACGCTTAAATCATTCGTATACATACCCGCAACTTCAAATCTGAAGAAGTATATAATAATACCGAATGCAGTAGCGAATAATAATGCCATTGCAATTCCTATAAAACCATATTTTCTAGCGTTTTCAAAATTTCTCGCACCAACTTCAAATCCAACTGCAATTGTTAAAGCCATTGAAATGCTTAAAGGGAGCATGTAAAGCATTGATGCAAAGTTCATTGCAATAGTATGTGCTGCAATTGTTTTCGTATCAAATTCACTTAATAAAAGTGTTACGACTGAAAATATACTAACTTCAAAAAAGATACTTAATCCAATTGGGATTCCTAAAGTTAGTATTACTTTCCACTTCTCAAAAGAAACTTTTTCAAATTTAGTTAAGACGGAAAAACTTGTGAAAGGCTTCTTTGTTCGAACGATATAAATAGCAATTAGAAGTATCACCCAATATGTAATAGCCGATCCGACTGCAGCTCCGACACCACCTAATTTAGGAAAACCGTAGTTTCCAAATATAAAAAGATAGTTAAGGAAGATATTAATTGGTACATACATAATAGTAATGAACATTGTTGTTCGAGTTTTACCAATACCATCTATAAAATATCTAATTACGTTATAGATATAAAGTGGAATAATCCCGAATGAAAGTGTTACTAGAAAATCGTGTGCAACTTGTTGAACTTTTGGCTCAAGATCCATTAGACTTAAAATTGGATTAAGAGCAAAAGCACCAATTATAATGATTGAAACAGAAATAGTTGTTGCTAGATAAACTCCTTGTATAATAAGTGGGGCAATTTTGTCATTTTCCTTAGCCCCGTGATAATTAGAAACTAAAGTTGTCACCGCGGCAAGAATTCCAGTAAGTCCTGTGCTAATTGGCACCCAAATACTTACACCAATTGCTACACCTGCCAAATCCTCTGGACTACTATTGCCAGACATAACTGTATCGAAAAATGCCATTGAGAATAAAGTTACTTGGGTTACTAAGATTGGTATCAATAACCCTAGAAACCGATTAATTTTAACCTTTAAGTCGGTATTCATGTGGTCCTCCAAAAAATAAACTGTATCTATTGTATCATTTAATTAAAAATTTAATAATATTTTTCTAAAATACTATATATTCAATTTTCAGAAAAAAGTTTATAATTAGACATAAAATAACATTTTTTCGGAAATGAGTGTTGAAATTTGTCGATAAAACTGCGTACATATTTTGCGATAACAATTGCAGGACTAATAATAGTATTATCATTGATTTTGAGTGTAGTCATTGGAAAAAAGTCGAGTGAGAAGCTTCAAGATGAAGTTGGAAATTCTTTATCAGAAGCTGCTTTTCAAATGTCTGACAAACTAGATCATTTTATGTGGTCTAGATATAGCGAGGTAATGATTTTAAGTGAACTTGACACACTTCAAAATCGAGAAAATCCTGGTGAGATAAGAAGATTATTAAACCAGTTAAATGAGAGTATACCTTCTTTTTCATGGGTAGGGATTACTAGCAATGAAGGGCGTGTAATTGCTTCTACGGGTGGTATTTTAGAAGGTGCTGATGTTCGATCGCGTCCCGTATACATTGAAGGTATGAAGAGAACTTTTATTGGTGATGTCCACGATGCTGTTCTTTTAGCTAAGTTACTACCAAACCCATCTGGCGAGCCGCTACAATTCGTTGATATTAGTACTCCGATTTTAGATAATAACGGCAAAAGTTTAGGGGTTTTAGCGGCGCACTTAAGTTGGGAATGGTCAAAAGAAATGCGTGAGAGTGTTCTTAAGCCACTAGAAGGAAAAAGAAAAGATGTAGAAATTTTCATCGTAAGTTCAAAAGATAATACAGTTTTACTTGGCCCCGAAAAGATGGTAGGTAAACCATTGAATATTGATAGTGTAAAATTAGCACAGTCACATAAAAATGATTTTAAAATTGAAAAATGGCCAGATGGAAAAAGCTATGTATCAGGTTATGCTTTTGGAAAAGGTTATAAAAATTACCCAGGACTTGGATGGACTGTTATTGTAAGGCAGCCTGAGGCAACAGCATTTTCAACGGTAAAGGATCTTCAAGAAACAATAATGTTGTTGGGAACGATTTCTGCAATAATTTTTGCATTTATCGGGTGGCTTTTAGCTGGCCGAATTACAAGTCCTTTAAATTCAATTTCGAATACTGCTAAAAAACTAATATCTGGCGAAGAAACTGAAATCCAGATTCATAAAGGTATTAAGGAAGTTGAAATTTTATCATCTAGTATTAGGGAGCTTGTGACTACACTTGGTCGAAAAGAAACAGAGCTAGGTGTAATGGAAACAAAAGCTACTCATGATAATTTAACCGGATTACCGAACCGTGCTGCACTTTTCAACTATGTAGATGAAGCGATGGTGAAGGCTAAATCTGATGGTGACTCTTTAGTATTTCTGTACTTGGATCTAGATGGATTTAAGGGTGTTAATGACACACATGGACATCACATTGGAGATTTACTTTTACAAGAAGTTGGTAGACGTTTATCAAAGGTTGTTGCAGGACAATTTGTGTCTCGTTTAGGTGGAGACGAGTTCGTGATTGTATTGAAGCTACCGGCTATCCAATCGCATATGACTGGTAAAAATATTGCAGGTGAGATAATCAGCGCTATTAATGAAGATTTTTACTTAGAAGGTAAATTTGCGAATGTCGGATGCAGTATTGGAATTGCGGTTTGGCCACTTGATGGTGGAACAGTTGAAGAAATTCTTAAGAAAGCAGATAAAGCTCTCTATGTTTCAAAGAGTTCTGGTAAAAACAGGCTAACTTTATCAAGTGTAATATAATATTATGTCGCCACCTTCTTGATGGAAGGTGGTTTTTTGTTTGGGAAAATTGTTTTTAATCCGAAAATCGTGATTTTCAATCCGAACTATTTGGTTTTCAATCCGTTTACTAAAATATTTGATCCAAAAAAATTTTTTTTAATCCAAAAACCGTTATTTTTAATCCAAACAAAAAATGCTCCCCTTATGAGAAGCATCAAAATTATTTTGATTCATTTATGATCTTTTTAAAGTCGGTAATTCCTTGTTCGGTCAGTGTATAAATAGTATGGGTATCCTGCGTATTGGTCATCAATGTCCCAGAGTCTTCTGTTAACCAAAGTGAGTACAATTCACTATCCGCTTTTATTTGATAGTGTGGATCGGCCATATTCACTAGTCCAGACTGCTTAGTAGCACTTTTTACAGCAGATTTTATTAATATTATAGTTTTAGCATCATAAACTGCAATCTGACCTTTTACATTTTCAATAGGAATATCTTCTTTTTTGATAACTTTAGTGTCTTCTATGGACTTAACAAAAAAGAGAGATGAGAATTTGATATCCTTTCTTCCATTTAATTGGTTAAAATCCGTAATTTCATATAGAAATCCAGAATATTTAGTAGTTCCGCCGTCTTTGTAAAGAGCTGACCTCTCAGCAAATCTAGGTTCCTTACCAATTTTCATCAATTTATAAACCGTAGATAATCTATGTGCGTGAATTGACAAAATTATAGAAACTAGAACTATAATGGTAATTGTTTTTTTCATTATGAGTTCCTCGCTATTTCGGCAATTTTGTTTGAGGGGTAAATTGTAGTACCTTTTATGCCTACTTTAGCAATTTTGTGCATTGCTTCCGCAACAGTTTTTGCTTCTATCCCAAATTTGCTTTTCCATGAATCTTTTAGTAGAAACGAGAGTCCGTAAAAAATATTACTAGCAAATTTTTCGCCTAAGCGGAATTCCTTGCGATTACCGAGTAAAAGGGAAGGACGCAAAATTGATATCGAGTTATATGGAGTAGTTTGCAGTTTTTCCTCTAGCTCCCCCTTCATTTTTGAATACCAAATTCGGGAATTTGAGTTGGCACTCATTGAGCTTATAAGAAGAAAATGATTTGCTCCCTTACTATGGGCAAGTTTAGCTATTGCAATCGGATATTCGACGTCGATTTTGTACATAGCATCTTTTGTTTTAGCTTTTTTTATCGTAGTGCCTAAGCAGCAGTATACATCATCAACGCTAAAAAACTTCTCTACGGCATTGAGGTTGTCAAAATCACAAATAACTTCGACTAACTTAGGGTGCTCTACACCAAGAGGGCGTCTAACGAGTGAGTATACTTTTTCGTATTCTTTACTATTTAAGATTATATGTAAAAGTTCATTTCCAACCAATCCACTTGAGCCTGCTATAAGGGCTGTTTTTTCATTCATACAGAACTTCCTTTCAAAACTATTTTTTTCACGAAAGTAGGGAATAATAACTCTAAAAAAGGGCGTAAAGAAATGAAAAATCTATTGCTAATTACAATTTTATTTTGTTCGTTAAGTGCAGCAAATATTGAAAATTTAGATTCGAAAGAAACACAATACGCTCAATACAAAAAAGATGACTGTGGGTGTAAGAAGCCTTAATATTCTCTCCTGTTCCCTTTTTTTACAAACTCCCAGTCTACCTCAACATTCTTACGGACCCTATGAAGAAGATTGTAAATTGTTTCGGCTTCTTCATGGGTAAATCCTGTCAGGGCAACCTTATTTGAGTAGTCTCCTTCTCTTTTTAAAAAAGGATAAACTTCGAGACCTTTATTGGTCGGGTATAGTTTCTTTATTTTTTTATTTTCAAGATCGTCTTTTTTTTCAATAAAACCTTGGGTTTCTAACTTTTGAATAGCTCTTGCAGCAGTTGTGCGGTCAACTTTAATCATTTCAGCGAGCTTTTCTTGTATGACGCCAGGATTTTCACATATTCGGACAAGGTACAAATATTGACCTTTTGTAAGATCGAATTCTTTAAACTCAATATTACTAATAGAGTCTAAGGCTCTAGCGATCATTCCAATTTCCCGTAAAATTTCTTTCATTGTAAATCTCCTTAATAAGAAAAATTTTGTTGCATTTACAACAAAATAATTTTATCATATATTTCATATATAATTCTAACAGAACTTCATATAGGGAGATATTAATAATGTTAAATAATAATAGTTTTATAAATTCAGCATTACTTGGAATTGCTTTTATTTGGGGGATAACGTTTGTTATTGTGCAAGATGCAATTTCAACACTCGAACCTTTCACTTTTAACTTTGTTCGGTTTACTTTAGCATCGCTATTAATTTTTCTATATCTGTTAATTTCGCAAAAAGGAAAATTCGATTCTAAAATTTTTGTTTCGCAGCTTAAGGCTGGCTCTTTTCTTGGGTTTTTACTCTTCATGGGATATGCGTTACAAACATTTAGTTTATTGTACACAACATCAGGCAAGGCCGGATTTTTGACAGGTTTATCAGTTGCGATTGTACCGATCATTTCTTATTTTGTGTTAAAACAAACACCAACGTATCAAGGTGTTTTAGGGGCTATTTTAGCGGTTCTCGGACTATTTTTATTAGCTTTTACTGATTTATCAGCAGTTAATATAGGTGACTTGTTAGCACTATTTTGTGCGTTTGCCTTTGGATTTCATATTGTTTATACGGGAAAATTTTCATCTCAAAGTGCAGTTCTAAATCTTGTTTTAGTTCAATTGATTACAGTGGCAGTTTTAAGTGGAATTTTTGGATTTATATATGAACCAGCACTAGAGTTAGATAATATTTTACATCCTGAAGTTATTAGTGCGTTATTAATAACTAGCCTGTTTGCAACAGCGTTAGCATTTATTGCACAAACATATTTTCAAAAGTCTGTCAGCGCGTCAAAGGTAGCATTAATTTTCGCCACTGAACCAGTTTTTGCAGCCATTGCTGACTTCTTCTGGAATGGCCACACACTCGGAATGCGAGCAGTTATTGGGTGTTTACTAATTTTAATGGGAATGTTGTTTGCTGAAATTCCGATTATGAGATACTTACCTTCACTTAAACCGAAGAATGAGAATGCAAATATGTAGAAAAGTAGCTAAGTGCTACTTTTTTATTTTTTGGGAATAATTACAACTAGAACATTCTAGGGGGCATTTAAATGTTAAAATACATCTTATTTATTGGGATTTTAATATTTTCAACCAATTTAGGGGTTATAGGTGCAGAAATAAGTGAAGTAAACAGAGGTTATTATAAAGCAGTAAGCGATTTTGAAAAACATACTAATATGGAATTAAAATTACCTACAAAATTACCTCAACTAGATTTTACGTACTATAATGAAAGTTTTAGTGAAGAGCCGTTAAATGAATCATTAAGATTAACTTATATGAATCTTGAAAAACCAGAAGTTCATTATTTTATTGAAGTTAGAAGGTTGAAATATAAGTTGAAAGATAAACATATGGACGTTTTAAGGGAGTATCGTTTAGAAAACGGAAGGACTGCAAAACTCATAAATTTTTCCGGGTTTAACACATTAGTATTTGAGGATTATAATTTTCAATACATATTAAATGTCGATAAACGTGTTGAAAACAAAGTTCCGAATGAAGAATTAGTTGAAATAGCTAACTCGCTAGAACATTAAAATAATAAAAGACACTGTAATTTTTTCTCGACAGTGTCTTTTATAGTTTGTAACCGATTACAAATTCCAATAAACTTCAAACCCCATTTCATCAATTATGTTCTCGATTGCCATTAAAGACATGTCATCTTCGCTGTAATCAACTTTTACAGTTTTGTTTTCGAGGCTTACTTCAACATATTTGACAGCAGATTTCCTGCTAAGAACTTCAGAAATTTTGTCCGCACATTCGCTACATTCCATCCCGTAAACAATTAGTATTTCGCTCATTTTAAACCCACCATTCTAGGTTATTTATACTTATATTTTATGCCAAAATTATGATAAAAGTATGATGATTTTGCGCAAATTTTCAGAAAAATTTACGGTGTGATATTTATGTTTGGTTAATAACGTGAATATTTTAATGAAATGTTTTAAACTAGAATTACTAGATTTGGTTTTTGAAAGGAATGAAAATATGTATATATCAACTAAAGAAATTCAAATATATTATGCAGATACAGATATGATGGGTGTTATTTATCACGCAAACTATGCGAAGTGGTTGGAGCTCGGTAGATCACAGCTTATCGAGGATCTTGGATATAATTATCTTGACATGGAAAAGGCAGGATACTATGCACCAGTCTATAATTTAAATATTACATATAAGAAATCTATTAAATTTGGTGATAAAGCTTTTGTGAAAACGTGGGTTGAGGAAAACACTGGACTGAAAACCATTTACGGTTACCATATTGTAAATGGTGACGGAGATGTGTGTGTTGAAGGATCAACAACACATATAATCGTTACAAAGGATAGTTTTAGACCGATTCAGTTTAAAAAGGCTTTTCCTGAATGGTTTCAGAAGTATGAGGAGATTAAGAAAAAGTAAAAGACTGCAGTACAATATTGCAGTCTTTTTAATTGGATTAAATAATGCGGAAAGTTAGTGATAAGTAGTGAAAAGTTGGTGATAAGTAGTGAAAAGTTGGTGATAAGTAGCGAAAAGTTAGTGATAAGTAGTGAAAAGTTGGTGATAAGTAGTGAAAAGTTGGTGATAAGTAGCGAAAAGTTAGTGATAAATTACATAAAGTTAATGATATTTTTAAATGTAAGTTAATTTAAGGGTGTTAAATCTCATTTTAATTTAAAAATTGAACCCGAAATTTAAAATTACGAACAAAATCTATTGAAAATTTAATTTTAGCTATTCGAAAAATTAAGTAGATAGGTTTATATTTTTAAATAAAAGGAGAGTGTTGAACATTTGATAGTTAAAAAGAGAGGAAATTCAATAAGTCAGCAAAAATTGGAGGCAATTCTTCGAAGAATACCAATTAGTCATAGTAAAAGAAGTAAAGTTGAGGACGATTTAAAAATGTGCATATCAGGAATCAAAGGTGAACAATCTTTAGACTATTACCTGAATTTTCTAGATCAGTGGAACTTCTATATTTTTCAAAGTTTAAGAATTGAAGGTGAAAATGGTGCTTTTCAACTAGATTTTTTAATTATTACTTATGGATTTCTGCTTATAATCGAAACTAAAAATTATATAGGTGAAATAATAATTGATGAGAAATATAACCAACTCATTAAAATGTACAAAGATAAGGAAGAAATATATCCTGATCCAATTCGGCAGGTAATTCATCAGAAGTATCAATTAAATAACTGGCTAAGCAAAAATAAATTCCCACAAATACCAATCAAAACCCTCGTTGTTTTCACGAATCAAAATTCAATAATTAAAACAGTAGCAACAAGTCCCATATATTACGAAAATATTATTAGACCGACTATGTTGATCGGAAAAATTAATAGTATGAGCCAATCCCATAATAGAGATATAATAAGTAATCCAGTAATAAAAAAATTAAATAAAACCTTGCTAAAAGCCCATTCACCTTTAATAGAGGACAAAGTAAAAAAGTTTGAATTGAATAGTGAAGATATTATTAAAGGGGTCATTTGTCCAAAGTGCGAAAACATCATGAAAAGGGAGTATGGACGTTGGCATTGCCAAAAATGTGATACTGTTTCAAAAGATGCACATATACAAGCTATTAAAGACTATACTTTACTTTTTGATCAAAACTTCTCAAACTCTGAGATTAGTGAATTTTTAAACTTAAGTTCTAGATCTACTTATAACTTATTAGCAAAAATAAATTTGAAAAGCACTGGAACTTATAAAGGGCGAAGGTATTTTTTAGATTTAAGTTCCATGGAGAATTAATTTTTAGAAGTAAACTACTTCTCTTTAGAGGTGAGTTGTCATCCGCCATGTACACATGTAGCTGGGGAACTTCCTACCAAACGATTTAACTCCATCATTAAAGAAGAAATTTTTTCTCTATCAACAAAAAATTCTAGAGGTTGATCAATAATAGGGATGTTGTATTCATGGAAAGTTGCAGCAGTATGTTTCCATACTTCAACTATCGACTTTGGAGACATATTTGATTGGATTACCATTTTCTTGGAACTCCTTTTTTGTTAACGTTTATATTTTTTTTATTAAAATTATCTTATAACTTCCATTCAAAATAGAGTTTTCCTCTCTAATAATCTCAAGTGGTAAACCGTATAAAATATCATCTAAATTCCGATTAATATCAGTTCCAATACTTCTAGTTATAATATTTAACAAACTTCTAAAAAAGCTTGGTTGTTTCTTATTTTCTAAAAATTTATCAAAGATTAATATTGTTCCATCATCAGTTAATACACGTAATGCCTCTTTTATCACATCTTTCGGATTTTCCGCTACGCTTAATATTAGGTTCAAAATTACGCAGTTAAACGTCTTATCACTAAATTCAAGGTCTTCGGCATTCATTTGAAGTAGTATAACATTTTTGCCGTTTATTTTTTTGTTAGCGACTTTCAACATATCATTTGATAAATCAATTCCTGTTATTAATACATTTTCCGGAAGAAACTGAAGATCTTCCCCTGTACCAACGCCAACAAGTAGTATTTCATCATTACTTTTTAATGGTAATAATGATATTGCTTTTTTCCGTGCTGTTCTAAAAATTTTAATACCCATAATACTATCATAAACATGCGAAAGTATTTTATATTTTTTAATGTTACTATTGTTATTCATTGGATTCTCCTAAATGGTTATATAATTTACTAGCTCTTTTAAATAATGTATTTAATAGTATTATATAATATTTTATTTTTTAGAATTTTTTCTGATAAGAAAAAGAAGTTTCTCGAAAATCTGTAGGTGAAACAAAAGAACCAAATTTTTTGCGAATTTAGTTCTTTTTTTATTGGACAAAATATTGAAAGTTATTATTAAAAATCAGAACTAATTTGTTGCTAATAAAATATAATGTAAATATAATTAAACTATTCAACAAAACAATTGAATAGTTGAGGTGATTTATATGTTAGAAGAGAGAACATTAAAAGATATGCTATATCAGGAATTTGCACGGATTGGAAAATGTTTGTCTAGCCCCAAAAGGTTAGAGATACTTGACCTTTTAACACAAAGTCCTAAATCTGTTGAATCATTAGCCAAAGGTACAGGAATGTCTGTTGCTAATGTTTCACAGCACTTACAAATACTTCATAATGCAAGATTAGTAAAGTTCAGAAAACAAGGTAACTTTGTAATTTATAAGTTAGGTGATTCAGAGACTATTGATTTTTTGAATTCCCTTCATAAACTATCTGAAAAAAATTTAGTTCAAGTTCAGCAAATTAAAGAAGAATTTTTAAACAAGAGTCTAGAATTGGAGGGGATAACACTTTTAGAACTAAAAGAGAGAATGGATAATGGAGAGATTTTACTGTTAGACGTGAGACCAAAGGAAGAATATGATGTAGCTCATATTGATGGTGCAGTTTCAATACCAATTGAAGAATTAGAACAGAAGTTATCAATACTACCAGTAAACTGCAATGTTGTCGCATATTGTAGGGGTCCTTTTTGTTTGATGGCTGTTGAGGCTGTTGAGATTTTAAAAACAAAAGGAATTAATGCAATTAGACTAGAGAATAGTGTCCATGATTGGGAAAAATTCATGAGTGAAACAAATTAAGGGGGATAATTTATGAAGTTAGCTATTATTTTAGAAACAAAAGAAGAGGAAAAAGCTTGGAATGCATTTCGATTTGCAAATACAGCCCTATCAAGGGAGAACGAAGTGAAACTTTTCCTAATGGGTGAAGCTGTTGAATGTGAAAATATACAACATCCTAAATTCAATGTTGTCGATGAAATGAAAAAATTTGAATTTAATAACGGACAATTAATGGCTTGTGGTACTTGCTTGAAATCAAGAAAGATGGATGAAGATTCTGCATGTCCAATCTCAACTATGAATGATTGTGTTGAAATGGTTGAATGGGCTGATAAAATAGTTACTTTTTAATAAAGGAGAGAAAAACGATGAAATTACAGTTTGCTCCGATTAAGTTTCAATCAGCTCTTGCTGCTGGAGGTATTTCATTAATGGCGTTTAATTATCTTCAGTTTTCATTACCACATGGAGGCGGATTAATAAATTTTTTTAACATAAACTGGTCTGATTTAAGCTTAATACAAGATGCCACGTATATGCTTTTAATAGTAATTATGTTTTTATTTTCATCTATTAATTTAATTTTAATAGGTATACTACTTTATGGATTTGTTATGTGGTTAAAAACAAAAAGCAAATTAAAAGAATTTCTAGAAAATCCGCTGATGAATATTTCAATATTTGTTCCAATAGCTTCTATAGCAATGACCATAAATGTAATCTGGGGTCCCTTAGCATTTTTTATACCAAACATCTCAATTCAAAAAATGATGATGCCTTCACTAGTGCTATTTGGATTACTTTTGATATCACTTTTGATATTAGAGTTCAAGGTAACAAAAATATTATTCACAAATCCAATTGATATTAACAAAATGAATTTTGTATGGCTTCTCGATGTATTTGCTATTGGTCTTGTAAGTTTGACAGGTACTGGAATAGCTTACATGTCTGAAAATAATTTTATCTCTACTATAGCTTCGGTCGCATCATTGTTTCTTATATGCATAGGTATTATTATGTTTATTACAAAATTATTTTTATTGATATTTGTACAGTTTAGAAATGGTAATTTACCTGATAATGCCGTTTTACCAGCATATCTTTTAGTAATTCCAATTACTTGCCTTTTAGGTCTAAGCTTTTACAGAATTCTTCTATATTTGGAAGGTGTTTATTCTTTTAAATTAAATATTAGTTTATATTTAATAATTAATTTGTCTTATCTAATTACAATAGGTTGGGGAATATTTACAATATATTTGATATTTGATTATCTAAGAAAAGATTTTTACAAGAGTCAATTTTCTCCAACGCAATGGTCGATGGTTTGAGCGCTAGTAGGCTCCCAAGTTTTGGGAGTTTATGTTCAAGGGCTATATTATCCTATAGCAATTCTTGAAGTGTTGAACTATGTCAGTATTGTAATAGCGGTAATTTTTTACGCTTTAATATTTATGAAATTTCATAAAACTAATAAGTTAGAAATTCTAGCACAACACAATATGCCAATCGGGAAGGCAAGGTCTTTGTAATGTTAAACAAATCAAGTGACTCATGTAAAAAAAAGTAACAATCATTCAAATTGTTACTTTTTTTACATCCAATAAATTACGTTCTTTTTGAATGAGTTAATGGGCCATCATTATAGGAAGTTTAGAGTAGACTAAAATTATTATTAAAAATCATGCCAACAACTTACTTTTCATAAACTGAATAAGAAGGGGGCTGATTTTATGATGAATGAGCTTGAACGATCAATTGGTGAAATTACGGAGATCGCAAAGGGCTTTGGCTTAGATTTCTTTCCAATGAGATATGAAGTCTGTCCTGCAGAGGTTTTATATACAATTGGCGCATATGGAATGCCAACACGGTTTTCGCATTGGAGCTTCGGTAAACAGTTCCATAAGATGAAAATGCAATACGATATTGGACTGAGTAAGATTTATGAGCTAGTTATCAATTCAAATCCGTGCTATGCGTTCTTATTAGACACTAATTCCTTAATTCAAAATAAACTAATCGTTGCCCACGTGTTAGCTCACTGTGATTTTTTCAAAAATAATGTACGGTTTTCTAAGACGAATCGGGATATGGTTGAAAGTATGTCAGCAACAGCGGATCGAATAAGAGATTACGAGGTCCGTTATGGGCAAAAAAAGGTTGAAAGATTTATAGATGCGGTGTTATCAATTCAGGAGCACGTGGACCCATCTTTGATGAAGTTAGATTATAGTTGGGATGAGGAAGAAGAAGTAGAGATTCAGAAAAGAACTGAGTTCGATGATTTATGGGATTTGGATAAACGTAACGTAAAAAAGAAGCAGCTTAACGGTGAGAAGAAAAAGAAATTTCCACCACGACCTGAAAAGGATTTGTTGCTATTCATTGAGGAGTTTAGTAAAGATCTTGAAGACTGGCAACGCGACATCCTAACAATGATGCGTGAAGAGATGCTTTATTTCTGGCCGCAACTGGAGACTAAGATCATGAATGAGGGCTGGGCTTCCTACTGGCATCAGAAAATCCTACAAGAACTGGACTTAACAACAAGTGAAGCTGTCGAATACTCGAAGTTAAACGCGGGTGTTGTGCAGCCATCGAAGACATCAATTAACCCATATTACTTAGGAATTCAAATCTATAAAGATATTGAAGAACGTTGGAATAATCCAACTCCTGAGATGATTAAGAACGGCGTGAAACCTGGCAGCGGTCGTGAGAAAATTTTTGAGGTGCGTGAAATTGAGGGTGACACTTCATTTCTACGAAACTATTTAACAAAAGATCTCGTGATGCGAGAGGATATGTATCTGTTCCAACGCCAAGGTCGTGAATATAAAATAGTAGATAAAGAGTGGGAGAATGTTAGGGATCAACTTGTTGGTATGCGAGTTAATGGTGGCTTCCCATATATTTTAGTAGAAGATGGAGATTATCTAAAAAATGGAGAGCTTTACCTAAAGCATTATTATGAAGGAATAGAGTTAGACGTTAAATATTTGGAAAAAGTGCTTCCTAACATTCAACAACTTTGGGGAAGAGCAGTTAGTCTCGAATCAACTGTTGAAAACAGGCAAGTGCTATTTACGTATGATGGGAAGAGTGTGAGTAGGAAGTTTTTATAAAGGAATTCAAGTCAGGGGAAACCCTGGCTTATTTTAAATTAATTAAAGGTTATTAGCAATTTCATCACGAAATATTCTACTTATAAATAGATAGTGTAGACATTGAAATTTAATAAATCAACTTAACTTTATGGTAAGTTAGTTTAATGTCTAAATTTTTTTAAAATTGTTCCTAACTATCTTATCGCTTTAAACAGTATAAAAAAATATGAGGTGATTGTGATTAAAATAATCTCTTTTAGAAGGTTATTAAATTGGTATGAACAAATAGATAAGAAATTAATTAGAAGGATAAGAACAATAATTTATATAGCAATAGCACTATATTTATATTCAGTTATTAATTTTGTACCATTTGGAAGCATTATTGCCAAAGAGAAAATTGAAAATTATTTAGAACAGGTTTATGGCGGATCTGGAGGTAAAATAACTCCAATGTATGATGTGTTGAATTCAAATTATGATGTGCATGTGTCTAGCTTAGATAGAAAAATTAGAATCGATCTTCATCATAATAAGATAGATGATGAAAGTGTTATGGAAGATTTTGAAAAAGAGTTCCAACATGATTTCAGGAATTTACAGCAATCACAAGTAGGGAATATTGAGTTGAAACATGCGTATTTATACACTAGTATCGTGGCAAATGGCAGATATTCAAAAGATATTTATAAACTTAAAACTTCACAAAAACTTTATTTAAGTGTTATGAACCGAAATAAAATACCAGAAAATGAAAGTAAAAAAAATGCTGCAAAAATAACTAAAGATGTTATTGATAAATTAGGAAATAAGTACAATATTAATTCTCTACAAGTAATATATACCGATAAGAATGGTTTATTTGAAATTATTATTAGAGACGAGAAAACAATTACAGAGAGAAAATTACTTCGGCATACTTCAAAAATGGATCGGATTGGCTCTGAAGATGAAAATTTACTTCGAGAATTAAATAAGTAAAATAGGTTTTATACCATTTGGGTTCTTCTTTCTAGAGCTGGTAATGTACATTATTATACTAGATTTTTAAAAAATTCACTTCAGTAACAAACGATTTTGAAACTGCAAATTATAAAAGAAATTGAGTGATGATGACATTATGTACTTATATTCTATAGTAGATGCTAACGGTAGGGTATTAAAATTCTATGAAACTGAAATGTTTAAATCAGCGGTATATTATTTTTTAGGGTCTATATTATTAACTTTATTTTTATTTTGGCTAATGGATCATTTAGATCAAAATAACAAGGACCATAATAAAAAATAAAAATGGCACTTTAAAAGAGATATTTAGTTTTAAACTGTTTGATATGCTGTAAAAAAGAATATGTTACTCCAATCGTCAATGTACCATGTATATAAATTGGAGGTAAACCATATGGATTGTTAGGATGAGGAGCAAAAAATGCATTCAGATTACCTGTGTCATGTAATACCCAATAGACATCATGAACAAGGCAACCAAAAGTAACTGGAATTGTAGCTAACAAAATTGAAGAGATATATCCCTTTATATTAGTTTTAAATATATATTTTTGGTAAATCGCTATAAATACTAAAGGAAAAAGTATAGCTGAAATTAGTGTTGTTGAATAAATAAACTTAACCGGATATAAAAGTCCTGAAACTACTAAACTACTAATAAAAAATAGAAACCTTCTTATAAAGTTAATCATCTAGTTACCTCATAAATTGAAATAGTAAAAAACCATCGGAGTATGAATGCATGGTTGTAGACACTAATCAAAAATTAGAAAGTTACATCCAAAAAGTAATTGATTATTTATATGTATAACGTGAGCTTATCTGTAAAAAGGTAGGCTTTTTTGTGTGAAGTCCTATCTTCCAATAACATCAGTAATTTTCATAATAATATCTTCATAATAGGATGATGGATGTTGAACAAAATTTATTTTTCCAACACTTTTATCTAGTAACTTTTTGTTCCCTTCGAAATCATGAACATATCCTTGTACGTTGATAGTCTCAACTTCTCCGTGGAATAGTTTTACGAAATCTCTAAATTCCGCTCTTACAATACCAGAAACTTCTTCAGTTTGAAGTGAAAAATCTTCTAAATCCCTATCATTTAAATATAAGAATACATTGGCTATTTCTTTATCTATAAAGTCTTCTTTAATAACACTGTAATTAATTATGCCTAAAGGAATCAGGCAGTCAAATGATACATCAATTCCTACTTCTTCCTTTACCTCTCTTATACCATCTTGAATTGTTTCTTCAGCTAATATATGTCCAGCAGCAGTTATGTCTAAAAGTCCTGGATAATCCTTCTTTGATTTACTACGAATTTGAAGATAAATATAATATTTTTCATTTGATTTGCTAATGAACCAAAAATGTATTGATTCATGCCAATATCCTAATCTATGTACTTCTTCTCTACTAGTAATACCAATGTTATTGTGATTTTCGTCAAAAATTTTTAGTAGTTCATTTTCCATTGTTTTTCCCCTTAAATTACGATTGTCTATTAATAGATTTTAAGGATTGAATACACATATGTATCGTGTACCTCTCCGTTTTGATACATATATTTTCATAAAATACCTTCATGTTGAAATCCAGATTTAATTATTAACTTATTACATCTTTTGTTATTGTATTTCACTTAATATCAATCTTTAAGTTTCTAATGTTTAAAAAATTATTAATTTCTTCTCCTAAATCCTATATATTTAAATTCAACATTAATTATTATAAACCTTCTTAACGAGATTACTAGGTTCAAAGGATTCAGAATCTAAAATGTAGAATTAATCTAATGTTGGATTTTTTTACTAGGGGGATTTATTATGTTATTACATCATGGAACAGATACTAGAATTTAATAAAAACACGATACAAATAATGTTGCTTCAGGTAAAGTAATGATAAAAAGTGGAATGAAGCATGAAGGAACATTATGAACATTAACGTTTTGGTGACTTGAATTTTTGAAAAACACTTAAAAACAAAAAAATGGTGGTTGTTGTATGAAGATTCAAATTCGATTGATATTAATTTTTTTGATTCTTTTATCTGGTTGTGGTTTGGAGACAAAAACGCTTCATGAATTTTATGGAAAAGACCTTAATGATGTTACTAAAATTGAGATTTTAGATGGAAGTACAGGTCGTAAAAAAAACATAACAGATAAAATTGTGATTAATGATTTTTTACGAGAGATAAAAGACATTAAGTTTATACCAGAAGAAAACCAGGAAGATAGAAAAGGATTTAGATATTCTATTAATCTTTTTCAAGGTGAAGAAATTACTTTTTCATTTTCTTTAAATGAAATAAATGATAATAAATATTATACAGAACCAGATATCTATCCAATTGTAGATAGAATTTATAAAAAGCTAAATGTTCAGGAGAAATAATATTGGGAAAACTTTGGATAATTTTTTTCTAAATTTTTTAGTTAATTATCTTTAATTATTAAAGTAGACCATTGTGCAACACCTCTTGGTTTTCTTAATGCCATTTTGAATCATGTGTAAAGTAAAGTTGGTCATATAGTTAAAAGGTGGACAAATAATGAAAACATTTCATTTGTGGAGTTTAATCGTAATTTTATTTTCATTATTAGGGTGTCAACAAAATTCAGCTTTGTCAGACGACCTTAATTCAAAAAAAGATTTAGAAGGCTTTGTTGAACCTGAACCATCAGATTGGGTGAAATATACAAATCCTATAAAAGAATACATGTACCATAGAACTCAAGCAGTTATAAATAATGATATAAACATTCTTTGGGAAAGGTACCCAGAATTAAAAGAGAATATTGATAGTAAAAAAGGAATTAATGTAGAAAAAAATGAGGTTGAATCCTTAAATCAAGGTTTTAACTTGGTGGATGCTAATTACAATATTGAAAGTTATGAACGAATTAAAGTGAACGCAATAAATGATAACGAAGTAATAGTGCTGGTTCACGGAAGTATTGTTTATTTGACAGATGACTACGAAGAATCTGGTGGGGAATATTTAATGAAGGTCTTCTTAAAACAGAATGATAATCAATGGACCGTAGTAAAAACTGATGATTACAGATTACATGAATATAAAGAATGGTTACAAGAAAAAAATAAATAACGCCTTATTAGCAACCTGTGCGTTAGTTTAACAAGTAAATATTATAAAAATGGAACTTCCACAATTTAGGAAGTTCATTTTTATAAGAACTTTAGAGAGATAACTATTTTTTTATTCAGGTAGTGTGTGTTCAAGTTTATTTACCCAAATAATCGCTTGTCTTCCATGTTCTATAACATCTTCTGCAATTTGCAGTTGAAATTGTCCATCATTTATTAGAAAACTTACAAACTCTTCAGCGTCTTCATACATTTTAGAAACAGCTTGGTGGTAATGTTTATTTTTTGAACTTTCAGGTACTACTACTTTGTTAAAATCAGTTTTACTTTCCAATATATAGTTGTACAAATCAGATGCATACTTCTTTTTGTCTTCTTCAGACATTCTTTCAATACTATTTTTATTTTCTATTACTTCACTAAATCTTATTGTTACTTTTTTTATATGTATAGGTGCAAATTGTTTAAGTTCATTGATACTGGCTTGATATTGTTTTCCGTCACTAACATCAAATCCCATTATTTCTGTTGGTGGTTTTTCTTCAACATCAATTTGAACTGGTGGTAGTCCACCCACACTTTCTTCAAATCCAATATTATCAACGGAAAAAGCATAAACAATTCCTAAAAATAATATTAACCCAAGTATTATTCCAGCAAGAATTTTTCTCATAAATTCCCCTTGTCTTTAATAAATAAATCTAACGATAAACTCGGATATCATTTATTAACCGAAGTATTCTCTAATAACTTTAATAATTCAGTATCAAATCTCCCTTCAACCTTTTTATCAAAGCATATTATTTTATTTTTCCAATCTCTTTCAGTGAAAATAGACATGGATAATACTTTGTTATATTCTTGGTGGATTTTAACACTTATATTTTGTCTTTGAAAATATTTAATTCTTGTGTCTCTTTCTCTCCAACTAATTTTATTAAGGTGCTTTTCAATTTCCGTTATTTTTTTCTTATCGGTAATTGTATGAACATATTTATTTGTTTTGTCTGAATTATATATTTCAACTTCTATTTTAGTAATTTTTGATAAGGTAATATGTTCTCCTGTAAAAGAACTATCAACTAGACCTATAATTATAGCTACCGCAATAAATGAAAGTAGAATTAAAAATTTATATATATTTCTCATTGGTAATCCCCTTTTTAACTAGCTTTTTCTAATACGCTGCAAATTCTGTTAATGCGTTACATAGTTTATTTCTTTTATTTCTTACATCAGCTAGGCACATACAGATCTCTATTTATTTTCCGACATGATTACCGTTTCTTCTTTACCGTCACTATTTAAATTGTAGGACAACAAATATATTTGTTTTAGATTATTTGCGAAAGAAACTTCAATTTTTGGTTAGTTCAAGTTATCCTGCCATTCGATACTACTGAAAATATTCTTCAATCTATCCATTTTGCTTTTTTCACTAATTTCTAATGCATCATAATATTAGGATGGGCTGTACGGAACTATCAGGAGATAGTTTTATCAATTTATATGATATTTTCTCAACTTCTTGAAAGCTTAAATCACTACTTTGAGAAAGTAGTATAGTTCCTTCTTTGTCATATAAAATAATTTTTTCAAATTTGCTAACGTCTGTTGGAGCATTTACTACAATTCCGGTCCTATTGTCCAAATTCAAACTTATCTTCTTTGCTTCAAACAAAAATTCAGCTTTATATGCTTTTGTTAATAGTTGCTCGTCAGTTATGGCAAATGATACAAAGCTGTTATTACTATTCTCATCATTAGTAACTAATAGTGTTAGTGTTTTGTTTTCAGTTGTATTCGAACAGGATTGACCCATATGTTTTTGTTGTTTGTTATATGTAAAAGTACAAACTCCTATTTCATTTTGTTTTTTGTATAAAAATGTATAACTATTTTCGTTCTCTGTATCTGCAACAACGGTCAAATTATTTCTATTTATATAACTACTTAAGTCAGCTTGAAACACCTTATTTTTAGCGAAATGACCCACTTCATCATAATCATACTCTGCATGCTTGAAGTTGTTTTTGCTTGGGTCTTCTGGAAAATAACTAATTTGCTGAAACCCCTCGCCATATACATCACCATAATTATATTTAACCTCAGTTTCATCAGCAAAAGTTACAGAAACCCACCATTCGTCATATGATAAAAGTTTATTTAAAAAGGAATGTATAACGTCAATATCTTTAATTTCGGTTTCCTTATAACCCATAGTTTTGGTTAGGTAATTTACTGTTTTGTGTCTATACTCTAATGTACCTTTTAAGATGTAAATTGAGTAAATTGATAAAGTTATGAAAAGAATTGTAATGAAAATTATAGCTTTTCTACTAAAAAATTTCTTCAAAAAATATCTCTCCTCATTTATTAAATTCTAGTAATCCAAATATATAAGTAAACACAAAGTAAATTAAAATTTTATTGGCTATTACTCATTTTAGAATTCTATTTATATAGTTCTAATCCCTTTTTTATAGTCTTTATAAATGAAGGATTAACGTGGATTGTGTCGAATAATTTAAAAGCTGAATAAAAATGGCGGAGTTAATATGAGTAAGTGAAAATTATGAAAAAGAAATTTAAGTTCTTATGCGGAAAATCAGGAGGAGTAAATGAAAAATTTTTATATTTTTATATTTTTATTATTCCTCATGTCTGGTTGTTCACAAACGATATATCCCAATCACAAGTTAGAAGACTCCTTGAATAAAGTTTTAGAGAAAGATAACTTAGTTGATTTCAATTTAAAGACTTTTGCTAAATTTAACTGGGATAAAGCATACATAATTGCTCCGTATACTACGGTAGACCAAATAGAGAAAAAGTTAGGGTTTAAATATAATGGCTCTGCACGAATGGATTCTGCTGACCATGCTAATTTACTTGTTTTTATCGATAACAATACAGTGGTTCAAATAGCAGAAGTAAGTAGGGAATTTGGGGATATTTATACTGATAATAAAGAGGAATATATTAAAGCTGAAAACCCTATTGTAAAAATAAAGAGACACTAGGCGATTTTTAATGCTCTTATGATAGAAAAATCTGGAGGTGGCTTGTGAGAGTAATACTTGAGTTGATAAGAATTATATTTTTATTTGTTATTATTGGGGGCATTTGTGCCTCAATACTTGAACATGTTTATTCAGCTATGGGTATAGATTCTAATAAATATGGATGGAGCTCTATTTCGGTTTTCATTCTGTTTTTTGTACTATTTAGAAATAAATTGCAGTTTAGTGGATGGTATAAAGGTAAAGGTAAAATAAGACTTCCAAAAAAGGTATCACAAATTCTAATTGTCAGTGTGATTGTACTACTTATATTTCCAGCAATACTTAGTTTTATAAAGAACTAATAAAGCGTGGCTTAAAACAACACCCCACGAAGGTAGAGTGGAAAGAATACCATACTATTAAATATTGTAGAAGGAAATGGATTGGATTCATTTAATAAAAATGGGGGTATAGATAATGATGAAAAAATTTAGCTTATTATCAATTTCAATTATTTTACTAGTCATAAGCGTAGCCGTCTGGCAATTTGGTAATTATTTTTCAGCTCCTGGTGAAATGGATAGAGCAAATTCATTTGCAATAATAGGATTTTCAGGCACTGCCTTATTTATGATTTTAAATATAATTCTCATTTTAAAATCACTATTTACAAAGGGAATTAATTCACGTAAAGCGTAACGGATTGCCAACGCATGTAAATTTTAGGGGGAAGAAATGAAAAAACTAACTATAATTTTAACAATGTTTTTTGCATTATCATCTTTAACTGCATGTTCATCAAACAATTCTATGGAATTGGTCAAATCAAAGGTTAGTATTATTAAAGATAAAGATAAACTCGGTGCAATTGTCTTAACTGAAGGAGTAAATAAAGGTAAAGAAGTAGTCCCGACAGCCTTGTATTATGAAATAATACTAAAAAAAGCCAATAACCAAAAAATTGGAGACGTTAACAAAGAAAAAATAAATTTTAAAATAGTCCCAAGTAAAGATTTGAAAGATATTTCGAATAGAATAATTGGTTTCAACATTTTTAACCAAGAGGAATACAGTGAAAGTGGTTTAGGTTACGGAGAATCGATATCTTCATCCTTTAAACCGAATAAAGAGGTGGTTTATATTGCTCACTTTGATTTAGGTGTAGATATCGTTGACCCACAAGGTCCTATAAAAACTCCAGCCCAAAAAGAATTGAAAAAGCTAAAGGAAAAAGCATTAGATGCGACATTAATTGTATATAAAGGCGAAAAGGAAATAAGTAGATTAAAACTAAAATAAAAAAACCATTATTTTGATTTTATATAATAGGGCTTTTAGTAAGACCATTGCGAGCTACCTAATAATTGACATGCATTTGAAAAAAGAAGAAGTGCATTTAACTTTTCGACACTATATAGTGGAATCCTCTTTCGATAGTCATATTTAAATTTGAGTTATTCTTATAGAGAAAAATTTTAGAAAACGTTCGAAATTTATTAACAAATTATTGGAAAATATTACTACTTTTATTTCCTTAAAATGGAAATTTTATAGTAAAAAAGACTCATTTGTCAACCTGACTTGACCAGGTGGTTTACTACTTTTTGAATCTTGAATCCTTGTCCCACAAGGGGTTGAGGCTTGTTCTTAAAATTGGGTAAAGGACGGCTGTACACCTGCGTGGCCCTATTATAAAGCACTTCTAATAGGAGAAGTGCTTTTTGCGTTGAATATTAAAATAAAATGAACCTTTTAGCTGTAATAGGAGAATAAGTAGGTAAAGGAGGAGGATGTTGTGGTGGAACAGGATATTACATATTATACAAAAAGCTCAAGATGGGGACCATGAAGCATTTAAATATCTTATAAAGGACCGCACATTTAAATGTGCGGTCCCTTTTTGCTAACAAATTCTAATGAAAACCCATTAAAAATAGAATTGATAAATGCCATGCTGAGATAACAAGTGGAATTATTGATAGCAGTTTTAACCACCGTTTTTTAGTTACAAAGCCAATCAATAATACTATAATTCCTAAAAGTAGAACCATAATAATTGTAGAGAATCCCATACATTTCCCCCTCGATTTATCTTATCTCGATAATTCTTTTTAATATCCTTATTACTACTTTAACAGAATTTTCAAATATCAATAAAAAATCTTTAAGAAAAAATCAAACAAAATAAATACACAAAAACCTTTAATAACTTTTGGTAACAAAAAAAAGACACGGATTTAATTATATAGTGCCATAACGCAATTTTTTGCGCTCCAAAATTAAAACTGTTTATTTATTAATAAAGGTATTTAATAATTATGAGAGAATTATATTATTTAAGTGGGGTTAAAATCTTTTTAATATTTGGGGGATAGTGATGAAAATAAAATCTATAATTAATATAGTTATTGTTATAATATTGTTAGGAATCGATAACGCAACAAGAATTATCTATAAAGAAAATAATTTTTTATGGTCCCTGTTAATAATTGTTACATTATCTGTTCTCTCGGACCATTTTATAAAGACTGACAAGAAAATTAATTATATGATAGGAATTACAATAATTATATCTTCTATTTTAATAATATCTTACATAGTAGGAGAAATTATAGGTAGGGTTGTTGGTTATTAAGTTGTTATTTTAAAAAAGGGACAACTCCATTTAATGTGTTTTTTCTAGGATTCCTTTTTCAGTTCCTCATAGAATTCCTCTTTTCAAAAGGGCTTATTCCTATAACAGCCAAAATTTAAAACATATTGATAATATTTTAATAATTCTCTATTGGAAAAACGTATCATTCTATTTTTTTTACAATATAAATATTATTTACCTTCTTTACTAGTAAGAATCGCATAGGTTTGGTTATTTGGTATATCTCGCCTTCTTCCTCGCTATACTCAATCTCATTATATTTATTATAAGTATAGTTATCCATTTTGAATGCTTTCGTTTTAATTGCTAATTTTGGACCTGCTGTAAAAAAAACATGTGTTCTAATAGCTAAGTTTTGAGTTGAGTGTAAATAGAAATATAATATAAATGCGAAAATTAAAGACAAAGAAATTATTAGTGTTAGTTTTTTATTCTTCATAATATCCCCACTTTAACAAGGTAATTAAAAAGTATTTTGCCATTATTAACTCAACCTCCATTACCTCTCTAAAATTTTAAATAGGTCCTTGTTATTATTTTCCGAAAAATTGTTCAAAAAATGATTTAAGGTAATATCTTTTTTTGAAATAATATAATCAAATTGTTCATGGTTATTCTCAAAATAATTTAAGGGGCTACCTGAAAATAGCATAAATTCAGTTGAATTAATAATTCTATTTAGTTCAACGTCAATTTGTTTTGTTAATTCATTATTATTTTCATTTTCTTTCACTTGTTGGTTACTTGAACTCAGTAAGTCAATTAACTTAGCAGTCATTTCTTCCGAGACAGTATAAATTGTATGTGTATCATTATGGTCCATTAGTGAACTTCTTTGACCTTTTTCACCTAACCGTAAATAAAATAATTTCCCGTTTCCATTTACATAATTCACATCTAAAAAAAACTCAGGGCTAGACATATTAACAATACCTTCGCTTTTTTCCGCGCTTGAAATTACGTTCTTAAAAGTTTCAATCGTTTTATCATCTTCAAAAAATTTTGTACCAGTGCCCCCTATACTTTTAAGAACATAGATTTTAGCTATCTCAGACTCTAACTTTAATTTGCTACTTTTTTCTGATTGTAACTTAATATTAGTTGTTGCTTTCTTAACGGTATCTTCATTTGATTTACACCCGAAAAGTACAACAGTCAAAATTGATAAAGTTAAAAGAATTTTAGTTTTTGTCAAAATAAGTAAGCTCCTTTCTCTCAATTAAGTATTCTATTTAGTTAGTAATAATCCCTTTTACATTCTGCCTTAAATGAAGGAATAGTGTAGAATGTGTCGAATATAAATGTCTAACTCATTGTTTTCCAAGAATTATAAAAGGTTAATTTTGGTGAGGTGTGTTGGGGTTATCAATTGGCAATTTAGAAAGTTGGGTTACAGTGAAAAGGTTTAAATACTTATTAGCTTTCATTGGAATAGTATTAATGTTTACAACAAGTTGTTCAAACCAGTTAGAGGAACAGAAAATTGAAGTTCAAAAGCGTATTGGTAATGACAATAACTTTGAGGACTTTAAGGAAGTTACTAATAAGTCTGACGTAAAAAAAGTAAGAAATATTTTAGAAAGCGTTGATTGGGAAAACGCTAAAGTTCAAATGTTTCGTCCCGAGGATTACAAATTCTTATTTGAACCTAATACTAAAAAATTAATATTTGTAGAAGCACTGCCTTATCGACTTTGGATAAGTCCAGATAAAGACCAAGTGGAGCTTATAAATTTTTTTGAAAACAAATATGCACAGTTAGGCAAGAACAAGTCAGCAGAACTATTTAAAATACTTACTGGTTCGAAGTTGACTGACTAAACATTTGTTTTTAATAGGGGGAATCTTATGAATGATAATAAAATAGCACTAATTTTTATTTCTTTTATGATATTATTCTATTCAATTTTCAATGGGATTCCTTTTGGTAACTATATTGCAAAAGTAAAAATAGAGAATTATGTAAAACAAGTATATGGCGCACAAGGGGAAGTTCAAATACCACAATATAATCTAAAATCTTCCTCCTATATTACTAAATTGTCCCCAACAGACAGTGAAATCTCCTATAAGCTTTTTAATAATACAATTTTCGACGAAAGAGTTTCTGAGGATTATAATGAACAATTCCAAAAGGATTTCATCAATTTGAGTAAATCTTATAATGACAATATTGAATTGCCTTTAGCAGATATTTATACTGAGATTTTAGCAAATGGCAACTATTCAAAAAATATTTTTAAACTTAAAACCTCTCAAATGCTTTATATTTTAGGTATTATAAACCGTGATAAAATCTCTCGTAACGATAGTCAAAAAGCCCCTTCCAAAACAACTAAAGAAATACTAAACAAATTAGGTAATAACTATAACATTACGTCTCTTCAAGTAATATACACTGACTTAAATGGTTGTTATGAGATAGTCGTTAAAGGAAAGAAACCTATATCTGAAAAGGAATTGCAAAAAAATACATCAAAGAAGGATAGTGTAGGCGAGGTAGAAAGAGAATTAATTCGTGAATTAAATAAACCCAAAAAGAATTAGGGCTGAGTAATAAAATTAAAACTAATTGATAAGAGGATTTTATGAAAAATAAAAAGATAAAGTTAATTCTAATTATTTTCATTATAGCAACTTTGATTCCATTATTATTATTCCATGGAATCGATTACTACTTTACAGGGTATAACGGAACTGAAAGCGGGAGAAAAGAAATAGAAAACACCTTTTTAAAAACTATTGAGAAAGAATATGAATTAAACTCTTCAGATATTAAGGAAATGAAGGGAAATTATGATATAAAAATTAGTGATTATTATGTGAGTGTAAGGTTTATGAATGAACCAAAAATTAAGTATTCATATTACAAATCTAATAACGGCTTTTCACAAATGTTTATATATGAAGGAAAAAGACAAATTACTGAAAAGAATGAGATTAATTATTTGAAAAATGGTCATGTTTTTTCAATAGAAAATAATAGTGAGGGAAATTGAAGCAGTTTATTTTACACAGCATTACCAGTTCATTTTCGCAAATAAATCCATGGAATTGAGACAACTAATAATGCAATGAAACTAAACGGTTCAGATTTCCAGATAAAAGACATTGCTGCCATTAAACCAATGGGAATTAACGGAGTAGAACCGACCGATTAAAATAATAATAGCCAGACCCTAATACTATAATAATTGTTATAAGTCTAATCAAAGCTTTTCTCATTCATCCGCCTCATTAATTGAAAACTGTATTTATCGAAGAAAAAGTTACATAACTTTTTTGTGTTATTCAAGAATTTAATTCACTTATTTTTAGGTTCTAATATTAATACCAAAGGATAGATGAAAATTAAAAACAGATTCAGATATATTGAGTTATCAAAATATTGTTTGAATAATTCAACAGACCATGTTCTTTCCCCAATAATCCAATAAGCTAATTGGTTAGAAATTCCAATCCCGTCATGTATTTCCGGAATTAAACTTTCGGTGTAATTTTGCCCTAAGCAAATTGTAGCTAGCAATGAAACAAATAGTGCCAGAAAAGCTCCTTTTGAGAATGGACTGATAACATTTCTTTTTTTCATAATAAAAACTGATGCAGAAATAAAAGCTAAAATACCTACAACAAACAACATATAACTCACCTGATTTTCAATTGTTTTTTAAATCTATGATTCAAACTCTGTTATTGCTGAGTTTTATAACTGTTATACCAATTTCTTCCTGAATCCCATTCTTTTACAGGGTTTTCATCACCTAAAATTTCGGCACAAGCCATTGCCATCACATATTCTTTTAATCCGTCATCGTTTGATGAACTGAGTTTATCTAACATATAATTCAATCCTTTGTTTCCAGTTCCTACAATATAATCAAATTCTTCTTGATTATCCTTAATATAATCATATGGATTAGATGATGCAGGGTTGGATGATGCAAATGGAGGAGTACCAACTATTTTTGCTAATGCTCTCTCTATTTCCGAAACTTCTTGAAAACTTAAATCACTCCCCTGAGTTAGAATTATAGTTCCTTCTCTATCATACAAAATTACTTTTTCAAATTCACTTAAGTCTCTTGGTGCATTTACTATAATTCCTTCATAACTATCCAAATCTACGCTTATTTTCTTAGCCTCAAACAGCACATCAGCTTTATAGACTTTTGAATATAATTGCTCGTCAGTTATTGTAAATGCAACAAATCTATTGCTACTATTCTCATCTTTAGTAACTAATAACGTTATTGGTTTGGTTTCAGTTGTAGTCGAACATGACTGTCCCACTTGTTTTTGTTGCTCATTAAAGGTATAAGTACAGATTCCTATTTCATTTTGTTTTTTGTATAGGAATGTATAGCTATTCTCAGTCTCTGTATTTGAAATAACGGTTAAATTATTTCTATTAATATAACTACTTAAATAAGCTTGAAACTCTTTATAATTTACTGTTTTTTGTCTATACTCTAATATGCCTTTTAACATGTTAATGGAGTAAATTGATAAAGGTATGATTAGAATTGCAATAAGGACTATAGCTTTTCTACTAAAAAGTTTCTTCAAAGTTTATCTCTCCTTTATCAACCTTCTCCAAGATTACATTCATGTCCTTCGTTTATATAATCTTTCTAACAACAAATTCATTAATCATCAGTAAGTAATTTCGCATCGATTATAAGAACTTAAAATTTAATAGTTTTTGCAACTAATATTGCAATAAACTGAGGGATAAAGTTTATACAACTAAGAACAATTACCCAGTTTTGCGGTGTGAATATTTTGAAAAAGTATAACCAGTTGTCGTTTTGTATCGAACTAACTAGATAGTATGAGATTGCAGCGGAAACGAAATTTCCAAATATAACTCCAATTAAACTACTTTTTGTTGTATTAAAATAAGCTAAAACTGACATTGAAATTAATGCAAATATATAGCCTAATATTGTTTGAAACTTATAATCTAAATATATTGAAATATAAATAAAGGGTATGAAATACAAGAAAAGACATGCATGATTTTTTATCTTCACTCTAGTCACCTAACCCCTCATCTGACTCTACCATGAAAATTATTCTAAAAAGAAAAACAAAGTTATACCTGTTATTAAAACAACCCCCGAATATGCAAAGCTAAAAAAATATTCAAACTTATTCTTGGGAGCTCCATTTTTTTGGTCAAGTCCTTGAATAAACACTTGTAGTGCAATGAAAAAAAACATACAAAAGTTCATAATATAAGCAGGAACATTGAATAGATGATTCAAAAAAATTGAAATGATAAAGGAGATTAAAATAAAGTATTTATATATGAATTTAGTTATTGTTTCGTACTGCTTATTATTAAATTCATAAGTTTTATGAATACTCATCTTAATTTTAAATACTTTTCTTATTAATATTTCCACGACTAGAATCAATGCAGCTAAAAGTAGCAATGTTTTAAATGAAATCACGGCTTCACCCACTTATTGGCATTAAGTACTATATTCAATAATTGTAGTGAAAATCCCTTTAAAGTATCGAGTTAATCAATAGGGGTTTTTGGTGAACTTATGTTAGATTAGTAGTTTTTCCAACAGGGTTTCCTTCTCCTATAGTTATATAAAAGGAATAAAAAATCTTCTGTCGAATATAACATTTAAAATATATTAAAAGATTGGTGAAACTAAATATGAATCTGAAAACTTTGTTAAAACTGTTCTTTATAATTATAATTTTGCTAATTACAGCTTGTAGTAACGATAATAAAGCATCGGAACCTTCAGATAATAAAGCTAAGGTCACACCTGAAATGAATTTAAAATCATTACGATTAGACAATTTTGAGAGTAAGAAATTTAAATACACAACCATGAGACAGATAGGGCAAGGTACAGTGAACAATATTAAAGTTGTTATTGAAGAATACTATAACCAAAATAGTAAAATATTTAACTATGTCCTTAAAATAGATGAAAATCAAATGATTCAAAAGGAATCGAAAAGCATTTCCTACAAGACTATCAAAATATCTGTTGGCGCCTTGCCACAAAAAGATAAAGGTATTTTTAAATTTAGTTCTGCAAGTCCTGTTTTCCTAGAAGCTGAAAAAGCTAGATTTGACAGTAAATATTATTATTTATTTGAAAATAAAAAGAGCTTATTGAAGGATGAATTTAGATATGAATTAGTTATGGTTAACGCTATGCCATATACTAAGTATAAGACAGGCGAAAAGACCTTTAGACTTATTGAAAGTATTCCTCCTATGGGTGATAAAGAGAAAGTTGGATGGGGGGTTGTTACAGAATAATAAGTTTTAGATTCAAAAGGATTTTGAAGGAGGCATATTCTTGTTAAGAAAACTATTTTCTAAAATACTACTTATTTCAGTACTTGGAGCTTGTGGTCTACAAGAAGAATCGCGTGTCATAAATGATTCAAATAGTGAAAATATTGATAAAGGACAAACCATTTTATTGGATGAAATTGTAACATCCATAAAAGACCAAGGCTTGGAGTTAAAAGAGGCAGACTTACCAACGAACAATATTTTCATGCAAAAATTAAATGAGATTTCACCTAAAACATATTCTTTGGATAATAGCACACTATCAATTTATGTTTTCCAAACAGATGCAGACAGAGAAGAGGGACTTAAAGAATTTGAGAAAAGCACGGCAACAGTCAAACTAGAGCCTCACAAAACCTTTGCTGTGAAAAATACATTAGTCTTTTATGTACAGGGTGAAAAAGAAGTAAATAACAAACTAAGTTCGGCAATACAAAAATTTAACTAAACTAATTTATAGGGGACAAATAATGAGAAATATTGATATTATAACTATCGTACTAGTCCTTATACTATATTTAGTAGCCAGATATACACCAGTAAGCTTTTTACAAAGTGGCATTTTAATACTATTTATTTTGTTAGGTCGTCTTTCAATAAAAAATATTAGGACAAAAAAACAATAATATATTTTATATAGAAAGAGAGCCAAACTAATGGCTCTCTTTTTATCAATCTATAAATCTAAATGGTAAGTAATTAAAATTTATAAAAGTTAATTAATGCTAAACGAATCTACAAAGGCTTTAATAATTTTTATATTTTTGGTGTCATCCTCTTTAGTAAGGTTTTTGTCCGAAACTTCTTTATTATTTTCTCTACGGAAACTTAACATATATTGAATACCTGTATCTTTATCAACCCAATCAAAGATTAGTGCATTGGGATTTTTTGAAAATGTTCCCTTACTGCCATTTTTTAAGGTGATATTTTTAGGCTTTACTCCCCACTCATTTGAATAATCACTTTCTACTTTTTTCGGAAGAATTCGTAGCATAATAAGTTCCTTTTTTTTACCATTATAAAATATATCAAAAGTTGTATATGATGTTCCCATTTGCCCAATTTCTGCTTTTACAGAAGATACTTCATAAGGGAATTTATTAGGTAGTTTTACCTTTTCCTTCATACTTTCAGGTAGCTTGTCTTTTTCCGTCATTAATAAATTATACGACTTACTATCAATCTTATAATTCAATTTTGGTTTAGATTCGTCAATTGCCTCAGATTTACTATATAAAAAAACTGCTGCTACAACTATTATGGAAAGCGATAATACTAGAATAATAATTTTCTTCATTAATTATCCCTCAATTCTTTAAACTGCGGAATTTTTTAGACTTATATAATACTCCAACAAAAATATAAATAACTCCACTAACTAACAGAACCCATAATATGGTATTTGCCCCGTCAGTTGTTGAATCCAATAGTAAGTAACTGCCGAAAATTAGCGCAATTCAAGAAACTAATATGATGGCAGGGAATAACTGAATGGATTTTATTTTTTTTAAGAATAAATATGTAATTGCGGCAAAAATGTATATCGCGCATATTAACATTATTGGAAATGCTAGGCTAAATTTTGCTGCATAAACAAAATAATCTAATTGTGATATGTCTTTGTAATCAGTGATATTAACACCCATTAATTGAGTAAAAGGAGTAGAATATTTCCACTCATATGGGTTGTTGACTATTTCACTGCCCTCATACCAAGCAGCTAGTGTTGAGAATAAGAAAACTAATATCATATTAAAAAGCCCTATTTGAAAAAATATTTTGTGATAAAACATAGTATTAACACCCTTCGGACGACATTTGATTATTGTAAGGCTAGAAACAGTTCGACTAATTCATACTTTTCTAATAATAATATTCAACAAGAGTTACAAATAACCTCTTAACTGAGTCAATCTGAAGGAGAAATTCATCATTTAGTTGAATTAAATAATATTGGATTGTTACAAAGTCTAAGGAGGGCTGTTTTTGAAAATAATCTCCATTTTATCAATTATTTCAGGTTATTAAGCTAGGCTTTGTAGTAATAAAAGTTGATAAATAAAGATTAAAAACAAAAACAGTAATAAAATCCGATTGGTTTTTATTACTGTTTTGATGCTATTTATGTATTGCGTTGGTTAAATAGTTTGCTAGTAGACTTATCTAATATAAAGCCAAATATAAACCAAAACAATATAGTTAGACCATACTTTATAAATATTGAGACATTCGAAGGATGAATAAAGTGCTTAACAAACCAATGGGTTTCCATTATCCAAAACGGAGGGCTTGTAAGGAATAACAATATGGATTTATCATCATATCCCAATAGATTAAAAAGACATATACCAAGAGCAATAACCGATAGCCAATAACTATATTTTTTACTCGGCATAAATCTTATCTCCCTTATGTATTAAGATTAACTTCTTTTTCTACATACTAATAAACCATGGTTACTAATTCCTAGGATGTTTTTATCTCTGCAACTCTTTTCCACGTAATATAACCAATTATCTAGCACATGATCATTTAAATTATTTATTGATTCATTTAATAATCGGTTTAGTCCATCAGTTCCAAGATGATCAATTACCTTCACGTCAAACTTTTCAACAAGAGTTTGAATTTCATCAGGAGTAGTGAAATAGGCGTCAGTCCAGAAACAGTCTTTTTCTCCTTCTTTAATAACCCCTGTATCTAAAATTTTATCAATAAATTCCCTTGTTAAATATTTTTTATCGTTTAACATCACAGTATTTAGAATGTAGTGTTTATTAATATATGCAATTGCAAGTAATCCATCATCTTTTAGTACCCTCTGGGCTTCTTTAATACATTTCTCTCTATCGCCTTCATTAGTTAAATGATACATAGGACCGAGGCACAATACTACATCAAAACTTTTAGATTCAAATTTTGATAAGTCTGTGGCATTTACTAACTGAGCACTCAACTTCAAACTACTATTAAACTCATCAACTAATTTTTTATTAATGATGTCAATATGTTTAGGAGTAATATCTGTAGCAATCACACTATTGCCTTTTTTGGCGTAATAAAAAGAATAAACTCCTGTTGCTGCTCCTAATTCTAAAATACTATCGGATGACTTAATTAATTTATTAAGTGCCCTAGTTGTTATTTCAAACTCAATTTTTCTGGAATTATTAGTATTTAATCTGGAGTCTTCATTACTTTTTTCATAATATCTAATAACGTTATTCATTCTAACCACCCTAATTTTCTTCGTTTTATATAACTTATTAGTATTTATTTAATTAAACTTTTCTTGAAATAGTAAGAAAATGAGGACTTATTGCAACGATATTCTTGTCTTCTTCAACTAATCTCACAGTATCTAATATTGTATTTCTACTACCCTTACTTTCCCATGTTGATTCAAAATTAGGAACAAGCCATGATGGTCCTTCAACTGCCAAAGTTTTATCAACCTTAAAACCAGAGTTAGCTACCGCTATTTCAAGTTCATCAGGTAAGTGAAAATAAGCACGAGCAATTAAATAAGGATATTTTTCAGGTCTAATATGCTGTCCTTCATTTATTTCGTTCCTAACCATATTCATAAATTCAGTTTCATCTAACAAACTATTTCTCTCTTTATAAACTGAAAATGCCCATAACATCGACCCGTATCTTGATATTCCAGCACAAATTAGTAAACCATCTTTCTTAAGTACCCTATGGGCTTCATTAAGTGCTGCTTTTCTCTCATCTATCGATGTCAAATGATAAAGAGGACCCATCAATAATACAACATCTGCACTCGAATCAGGTTTCGTTATGTTTCTGGCATCACCAACTTCAATGCTTTCAATTGGTAAATTTGAATCCACATTTTCTTTCTGCGCATATTCGACTGCATTAGAAGATAACTCTATTAAATGAACATTATTACCAAGTCCCGCTAACCATTTTGAATAAACTCCAATCCCTCCACCAACATCATAGATTATGAGTTTATTATCAGGTAAATACCTAGAAATTATTTCTTTCGTTCTTTCAAATTCTATTTTACCAATGCCGCGTTCTAGTCTACCTATCTCTGCACCATTATTATAAAACTCAAGAATTTCATTTTGACCCATAATATCAACCCTTAAAATAATATTAAGTATTAAATTCAACAATAATTGTTATTTACCTTCTTAATGAGACTACTAGGTTCAAAGGATTAAGAATCGGATATGTAGAATTAATCAATATTAGATTTTTTTACTAGGGGGATTTATTGTGTTATCACATAAAGGAACAAATACAATCATTACAGATAGGCTCATACTAAGAAGGTTTGAACTTTCTGACGCTATTAATATGTTTAAAAATTGGGCAAGCGACAGTGATGTTACAAGATTTCTAACTTGGGAAACACATAGTGACATTGAAGTTACTAAAGGAATCCTCGAACAGTGGCTAAACGATTATAAGGAAACTAATACTTACCATTGGGCTATTGAACTTAATGAAATTAGTGAAGTTATTGGTGGTATCGCAGTTTTCAATATAGACGAACAAAATTTATCATGTGAGTTAGGGTATTGTATGTCAAAAACTTATTGGGGAAAGGGCATCATGAGTGAAACCCTTGAGGGGGTAATGGATTATTTATTTTCAGAAATAGGATTTAATAGAATTACTGCAAAACACAATACAAATAATGTTGCTTCAGGGAAAGTAATGGTCAAAAGTGGAATGACGTATGAAGGAACATTAAAACAAGCATATTTACGTAACAAGAAAGAATTTTGTGATATGGCTATTTATGCGATTTTAAAGAGTGAGTGGTTGAGGAATAAACGAATTGAACAATGAAAATATACGTGTTGGTGACTTGAGTTTTTTGAAAAACACTTAAAAACCAAGAAAGGTGGTTGTATGAAGATTCAAATGCGATTGTTTGTTATTTTTTTGATTCTTTTATCTGGTTGTGGTTTGGAGACAAAAACGCTTCATGAATTTTATGGAAAAGACCTTAATGATGTTACTAAAATTGAAATTTTAGACGGAAGTACAGGACATAAAAAAAACATAACAGATAAAATAGCGATTAATGATTTTTTACGAGAGATAAAAGATATTAAGTTTATACCAGAAGAAAACCAGGAAGATAGAAAAGGATTTAGATATTCTATCAATCTTTTTCAAGGTGAAGAAACTACTTTTTCATTTTCTTTAAATGAAATAAATGATAATAACTATTATACGGAACCAGATATCTATCCAATTATCGATAGCATTTATAAAAAGCTTAATGTTCAGGAGAAGTAATATTGGGAAAATTTTATATAACTTTTTTCTAAATTTTTTTAATTAATCATCATTAATAATTAAAGTAGACCATTGTGCAAGACCTCTTGGTATGGGAGGTTTAAGGAGGGGTTCAAATGTTTTGGATTATTTTAGGAATAATATTTGCAATGTATGTAATGTATAGCCTATCGACAATTAAATATCAATTGAAGATGATTGAAAAACATCTTGATATCAAAGAAAAAGAGATAAATCGGATTAGTAATGAAGAAATTGAAAAAGAATTAGAAGATGAATTTAAAAAGTGAAACCTAGTTAAGAGACTTATTTGTCAACCTGTTTTAAGTTAGTGGGTTACTAAATGAAATCGACAGATGCTGTCCCCCACAAGGGATTGCCACCAGGTGCTGACGGTTGTACCCCTGCGTGGCTCTAAATAAAAGCACTTCTCAAAAGAGAAGTGCTTTTTCCGTTGAATACTTAAATTTAGTACTTATCAACAACTGCACCAATGCTTGATGCTTTTATATATGATTCGTTCTGAAGTGAAAGTAATTCTTCTTTAGTTCCTGTAACTACAACACCAATTATTAATCCATCTTTTTGACGTTGCTTCAGTGAGTTATAGTCCTTTTTATTATATTTCTTCAATATGTGAAGGAATGATTCTTCGTCGGAAATATCTATACTTCTTAATGATTTACCTAATTGTGAGGGAATTGTTGAAATGCCATACATCCATCTGCCTGAAATTGGCTCAATTTCTTCACCAACTTTTCTATTCGCGTAATTATCTATCCAATACCAAGTCTTTGAAACCGACTCTGGGAGCATTTTATTAACTTCATCAAATTTATAGTTTTTATCAAAAGATAATGCTAACTCTATATATTTATCATTTGGATAATTATTTAAATTCGGCATTTCGTTAGAGTATTTTTTATATGTATACTTCGGTACATAAAATAACATTTCCTTTTGACCATTAGGAAATCTCATATATGTCGTTTCGTCAATAATTGTACTTGATGATAGGAGTTCTGAATTCTTTGCTCCACGAAACCCAAAATTTATTGTTTCCTCATCCCAATGTATAATTTTATTTTCAATAATTTTGTATACCTGCTTATCCATTCTCCCGCTCAAGAAATTTATATCTATCCCACCGTATTTAATTATTGTGTTAGGAGCCCTCAATAAAGCATCTTGAAGAATTTCATCTCTAGAAATATTTTCACTTTTTTTTGTTAACATTCGAAAACTAATCTCATTAAAAACAAATCCAAGAAAAATAAAAACAATAGTTGAAGTTATTATCGACCTGGTAAAAGTAGAACGTTTTGCTTTCTTTAAAGTTTTATTTATAGACTTTTCGTCAAAAATAGCGTCTAAGTTTTTTTCATTAAAATTATTCATTTCCCTCACCCCAATATAATTCTTTAAATTTAGCCCTGGCTCTAGCTAAATACGTTTTAACAGTTTTAGTATTCATATCTAAGTAATCACCTATTTTTTGGTAAGACCAGTCTAATTCATATTTAAGTATAAGTAATTGCCTAAATCCTACTGGAAGAAGTTTAAGTATTTTCCTAACTTTTTCAGAATGCTCATTATCGATTAATAATTCTTCAGTTAATTTTTGATTGGAGTGGATACTTTCATTCAGTAACTCAAATTTTAATTTATTTTTTCGGCAAAAATCAAAGTATAGGTTAAGTGCTACTTTAAATAACCATGCTCTATATTTATCGGTATCTATTGAATCAATATGTACAATCGATTTATATACAGATTCCTGCACAATTTCTTTTGCAATTTCAGCATCAGCACCTTGCTTAACCAAATAAAAATATAGTTCATTCATAACTTCTATTAGATGTTCGTTTGAGAACCTATTATTCAATTATCTTCCTCCTTCTACCTATATAACGTTTGAAGAATGAAAAAGTATACAATTAGTTGTAAAAATTTGACAGTTTAGAAGTTTAGTATAAATGAAATATAAGATGATTGGTTGTTTTTATATACAAATAGTAAATAAAAGATGAAGGAATTGGGGGGATTATGTCGAATATATACTACTTACAGTGGACTAGGGAGAGTAATGTTTTAATAAATGGGTTGGGTGTTCGGAGAGTTTTTCAGACAAACAAAGATAACAAAGCCCTTTTCTTAGAGTGTAATTTGAAAGTGAGAAATATAATTGGAGTAATATATGAATAAAATTTTCAAGTTAGTTTCTATAGTTGGATTTGCTTTCTACCTTTTGGTGCTAACATCACATGTAATATTAAAATACTATGATGTTAACTATGGAAATCACTTTAATTTTAAATATCCAAACTATTATTGGAAGTCTCATAATTTCATCCCTTTTAAGACAATTTATTTTTATTTCGTCTTAGCAAAAAACGTTAATCTAAATACAAGGGTACTAAATATATTAGGGAATATAATTGGATTCGTACCGTTGGGTTTTATGCTACCATTAATCTTTAATAAGGTAAAAAGGATAAAAAATGTTGTTATTTATAGCTTATATTTGAGCTTATTTTATGAAACTATTCAACTACTATTCAAGTTGGGGAGCTTTGATATAGACGACTTGATACTAAATACTACTGGTGGCACTTTAGGATATTTAGCTTTCTTAATCTTATTAAAAACATTCAACCTAAAAAGACCGTCCTAGGTCTTTTTTATTTTTAAGAATAAAAAAAGTGCAACTTTTTTTTATGTTTTGCGTCTAACTGTTATCCAACAAGAATTAGGAGGGAGATTTGGTTAGTGAGTAATAAAAAAGATAAAATATCTGAATGGTATAAATTACATAGTAAATCTGTTATAAGTTACATTTTTCTAATGACAAAAAATTATGAACAAGCAGAAGACTTAACACATGAAACCTTTTTAAAGGCATATATGAAATACGATTCTTTCAAGGAACAATCTAGTGAGAAAACTTGGTTATTTAGTATAGCCCACAATCTTACAATGGATTTTTTTAGAAAACGTCGTCCAGTAATGTTGCTAAAGGGTATGTTTGTTAAAAAAGATAATGAAAAGCAGCCTGTAGATATTATTCAAATTAAAGAAGAATCAAATGAATTATATAACGCATTAATTAAAATTAAAGATACATATAGAAATGTCTTGATACTAAGAAAAATTAAGGGGTTTTCAATTGAAGAGACAGCGATTATTTTAGGGTGGTCAGAGAGTAAAGTAAAGTCTACACAATTAAGAGCAATTAATGCCCTTAAGAAAACTTTAGAAAAGGAGAGTTATTTCGATGAAAAAGCGAATTGATGTAAAGTCCTTTAATTATGACTATGCTCTAAAACAGTTAGATACAAATATCGTGTGGGATGTAAAACAAATGCAAATGTTAGAGAATAGGTTACTAGATGGTATTGCTAAAATTGAATTAAGGCAGGAAAGTAGATTTTATAATAAATTTGCGTATGGTCTTGTTTTACTTACAAGTATTTTTGTTTTTTTAATTAGTTTTATCTATGTATTACCAACATTAAAAAATTTAAGCTTTGTGTCAAATTATTTTGGCGATACGTTAGACACTGAATATAAAAATAGCACGAAAAAAATTATCTCAAAGCCTGAGGAAAAACCTATAGTAGTCTCTAATCAAATTGTTTATTCAAAGGAAACAAATAATAAAATTGTTTCTACGGATGCATTATTTGAAGTTCTTTATGATGATATACATGGTATTTATATTAATTCAGATTTGGTAGCTGAGGTTAAAGTAGTAGACCAAGAAGTTAGACAAACCGAGGCATTTGATGCTGAAACACGTTCTAAAGTTAAAATTGTTCAGCTATTTAAAGGTGACACAAGTTTAAAAGAAGCTTTAGTTGTTGAACTTGGTGGTCCTCTTGATACTACAAAAACTAAAGAGATGTATAAGGATAAACCGGGTGTAGTTTCAGGGGAATCACCTACTATTGTTGAAACTACTCTTGAAGGTGTCCCAGTTATGAAAAAAGGAAATAGTTATGTTCTTTTTCTTCGCAAATCACCACCAGTGGTAGGGGTTGAAGGTGTTACTGGATTAGAAAATGGTTTTTACTTAATAGTAGGTTCAGTACAGGGGAAGATAAAAATAGATAAAGAAAAAAATATTGCAGTTGCTACTGTGGAACCTACTAAAATAAATGATAAAATAAATTTCTTACAAAAAGCATTTGCTGGGAAAGACATAAGAATATTGAAAGAAGAGCTTAATAAGCTTAAATAAATATATCCGGTAAGTAGTGGCTCGAAAATATAAATAGGGGTTAAAAATATTTGAGAAGATATGAACCAAATTCCTTCAAATAATGGGAATTCGGTAGTAAAAAAGACCTATTTGTCGAATATATATTTGTAATCGGGTCTCAAATAATTTAAATCATATAATATTAAGTACATTAAGGAGGAGTTTATGAAATATTTAGTTTTATTTACTCTTTGTTTATTCCTTTTAGGTTGTGCAGATGACAAATTAACACAAGAGAAGGATACGTTAAATATTAATTCGGAAATTAAAAATGGTAACATTATTATAAAAGGGGATAAGATTTATAATGTAAAGGTTTTGACGGAATTTTATGAAAATGTTAATTCTGAAAAAGCATCTTTTGTTAAAATACTAGAAATTTACGATAATAAGACTATTACAATATTTATTAAGATAACATCAGATGGAATTATTCTTGTTGACAAAATTAAAGAGTCCACCAATGAAACTAGATATAATAGTGAGAGTTTTGATAGATTAATTAAGAAGGAAAAAGATAATATGATTATTTTTATAGGTAAGAAAAACAGATTAAAAGATCAAATAATCTTTGATTTTAAGAAAATATAAAACTCTTATTTTTTACTCAACAATACTGGTGTGTTTTATTCCCCAACTTTTTGAAGGCGAAAATATCACTATTCTAAATGAATTGCAATAAATAGCATCCGCTTCCCCAACCTTCATGGAGGGCGGCTGTACACCTGTATGGCTCTAAATAAAAGCACTTCTCAAAAGAGTAAATAGTTCTCTTTTGAAGTGCAAAATGAATAAAAAATAACGACATAAAAAATACACATTTATTTGTGTCATTTTTTGTTATGATTAGTTTTTATTTTTGGATTCTTCAAGACTAAGAGATCTGAATTTTTTTATACATTGTATGAAAAGCATTAATAATATTCCACTAAACAAAGTAATAGAAAAACTAATTAAGTACATAAATTGTGCAACTCCGATACTTTTGTTGTCAGCAACACCGCCTACATCATTTAACCAATCTAAATATCTATATCTATGACCGATACTAACGGTTACAAGAGTTAATAATGTCGAATATGATATCTGTCTCAACTTATCTACACCAAATATACATATACAATAGATTACGCTATATAAAAAAGGTAAAATAAAAAAAATAAAAAGATATTCACCATTTAACATGTTAATTTGTAAAAAACATTCGATTACAACTACTAGTACGAATGTAATTATAACTCTTAAAATTTTGAGTTTTTTCATATATTAGCCCTATCTGTGGTTGAACTTCCGCATCAACCACATTACTTTCCCTTTTAAGTAAAATATATTAAATCTCTAATCTCATACTTTTTATTTGTAATACCCAACCGTTGAACTGGTGTTAATTTTAAACCATCTGCTGACTTTATTTCATAGCAAAAATTATAATAAAACCTAAATAGATTAAGAGAACATTGTGCATATTTTGGGTTGGGATTTACATAAATATAACTTTTTCCATCCCTGCGGGCAGTTGATAAAGGTCTTTCTAATATGCTTAATCTTCGTTTCAAAACACCAATAAACGAATCAGTAGCCGACGAACTCGATCTAGAAACCATATAGGCTAAGTCATTGACATTCAGGGTTGGATAATCAGTAATGCATTCAACGGTTCTGTAACCTTGTCATCATATGCTAATGGGTGTTCAATTGGATTATTAGCCCTAACATAAGTTTTTTTAACCTCGATTGTAGTTTTTTCATGTTTTTGAAAATAGACCTAACAATTAACACAAAAATTAAAAACACAATATGAGTAAATATAATAGCAAAATTCATTCCAAAAGGGTTAAACCAAGAACCGTTTGGTGGAGTTATGTAAGATGTCCCCAATATAACTGATACAATTATAGTAATGAAGTTTACTAAAATAATATAATGAAGCTTAACATTTATGGAACTAACGAAAATACTAGCCATAATATTTTGATAAAATCTCCCCCTCTTTTCTAATATATTTGAACCAAATTCTATTTTACTTAAATAACTCATTTAACCGCATTACCGCCTCTTGTTTATCGAAAGAACTATACCAACGATAATGTTTGTCATCAATAATACGATAATGTTGACTAACTAAATTTTGTTGCAGTAGGAATTTACCTTTTTTGTCTATTTCTTTCCACCAAACTCTACCACCCATTGTCTTATCTTTTGGTCTGTTTACTTGATCGTGAGCAATCGTCTCAATGACTTCCAATGGTTCCTCGCCTAAAACAGATTGCAATACTTCGCTATCTCTAAATAAAGAACATACTGCTACTGCATTTGTCCATCCAGATAAAGTACGTCCTTTTTCAATTTGAACGAGTGTTTTTTTTGAAATCCCAAGAACTTCAGACATTTTATCTTGTGAATAGCCTTTTTCCAATCGAATAAGCCTAATTTTCCCTGAAATAAGTTCAATAATCTGCTCTTTATTCATGTCATCACCTCTAATATTTAATAAAACGCAATCGGTAAAGTGTAATAATGCGTATATAAGTGTAATTTTACACTATTTTTTATATTGTACAACTATTTATTAAATATTCCTTCTATTAATAATTATTTTTAAAAGTTTTCATAACAAAGAAGATTCTAGAAATCCTATCAAGGGATCTAATTAAAGTATAAGAAAAAATATGTTTATTGTATTATTGTAAAATATGTAACTATTAATTATATTAAAAGAAACTGAATTGCGAGGAGTTACTTTGGATATATTTAATCGAACCCAAGTCAGGATTATAAGTTTTGTTATTGTGTTTATCTTTTTATTAACTTTTTTACAGTTTATCTTTGATTTTTTTATGAGAGATATTGATAGCTTTTTGACTAATGTTTTTCCAGATACAGGAACGGATGACTTGAATTTAGAGTATGTGTTAAAGAATTTACCAGTTTACTATTGGTATATCTATTACATTTTGCTTTCGGCCTTAACAGTTACAATTTTAAGTAAAAATATTAATTATTTATCAATTTTTATGCTTATACTTAATATTGAAACATGGATATTACTGAGAAGTAACTGGGAATTCAGTAGTTGGATGGATAATGTGTATGATTACGGTGGGATGTTTGCATTATTAATTGTATTGGGATTCTTTCTAGTGATTTTTTGGACTTTATTAGAAGTATTACAATTTTTGAGAGTTTGTAAGATAAATAAAAAATATACCGAATTCCTTTATCTCATAAGAAAGTTTGGGATAATTTATACTTTAATCTTAAGTACCGTTCATTTTGGTCCAATAATTGGTCAATTATCATCTTTGACCAAATAAAAGATGTTTAATAGTAAATTTTTACCCATCACAATAACCTTCGAAGACAATGATTAATTCAAATTATGTTGGTATTCAGATTTTTAAGGATATCGAAGATGGTTGGAAGAACCCAACGCCTGAGATGATTAAGAATTACGTGAAACCAGGTAGTGGGCGCGATAAAATCTTCAGCTTGTAGAAAAGTAAATCTCTTCTGCAAGCTTTTTTCAATAGCTGGAGCTTAGAACTAAGCTTTAATTCAAGTATTCTGATACAACTGAAGGAAAAGATATATTTTTAATAGAATATATAACTTATAGGGCATACAATTGGGAGTAGTGTTTATGATTAGAAGAATTGGCTTGTTAATAATACTGTCATTATTATTAACATCATGCAAAAACATAAAAGAATGTCCTGATGCGGAGATTAGTTGGGTGGATGCACTTAAGATTAATGATATTAGATATGAAATTATTTTTTCTCGAAGTAATACAAACATCCAAGTGGAAAATGGCAATGAAATCGGGAAAGTAAGTTATACTATGGCAGGCTATGCATGTAGTGACCACAAAATGAAAAATGGTGATGCAACATTTTTAGATATCGATACACCAATTTATGAAGTCCGTGGTTACCCTTCAAACTTTATTGTAAGTGCCAATAATCAAGTATATGTAGTATATAGTAACATGAAAGCAAAAACTGCTGAAGAACTATTACCTCTGAAAAATTTAGTTAATAAAATTTATATACAAAGCACTGATGATGGTAGTAGAATTCATACATTTTCTCAAATTAATAAAAATATGTTTTTAGAAGAATGGTATAAACTAAAACTTAGAGATGTTCAAACAGTAATTGATGAACGTAAGTTGGAAGGTGAACGTATTTTTTTAGAAATTGAACTAAATAACGGAATTACTTTCGGGCAAACTTATTGGATAGATACAAATACATTTCACAACGGAGTTATTGGTAATAAAAACATAAAAAGAATTATTGAAAATGAGTTGAAAAATATTAAACAGGGTAATAAAAAACCATAAGTTCGCAAAAAAACAGTCACGGTGTTGTATCGTGACTGTTTTAACAATAATATTATTCTATTTGTACTATACTTTTTTGCACAATTGCCACCATATCATCTTCAGCACCAAGGCTAAAGTTAAAAATGATACCTTGCCCGCCGCCAGCACCAATTGCTGATATAAAAATATTGCTGTTATTACCTACAACAGTAAGACTCAAACTTGCTCTGTTTCCATTTCGCATAAAATATTTATCATAAACTCGAACTGCTATGCTAGTATCTCCAATAGTGTAGTTACTTTCATCAACTAATTTCATACTCATTCCACTATTACTAATATCGTTTTCCAAATGACTAACTACTTCATCAAATTGACCAATAATTGTAGTTTCATATTTTGCCATGATTAACACAACCTCCAGCGCTTCGTTTTTAAGTAGCTTTCTTAGTTAATTTTGTTTATTCTCGGTCAATTTGTTCTTTAGTTACTTTTTCGTTCTCTCACTTGAACTAAGGAAATTTAAATCGAATTCTGGTTTAGCCATATTCACAATTCCATTTTGTTTTACGGCACTTGAAATTGCACTTAAATACACTGTGATAAAGTGTATTTTTGTTTATAAAGATTTTTTTAATATCATATTTATCCTATCAATATATATATTTGCGATGATGTTAATTAAAATGTAAATTGTGTTAATGATTAATGATGTTTTAGCCGTATACTCAGCAATAGATGCAGCTAAATAATACACGGGATTCAGATTTATAATAAATAACCATAAAATTAAAATAGCAATTTTATCTATTTTTTTATCTTTAAGATAATCAACTGTAAATAAAATTAGTAACATCAAAATTGTAATGAATGTATATCCATACTCTTTATAATAGATTGATAATATTGCAAAGATAGGAATTATAAATAGATTTAATCTAATCATTTCTTCTAAACTCTAATATATTTAACCCCTCAGATGCTTCGGGCTCTTCAAAAAAACTAGTAACATGAATAAAGACGGCTTCCGTGTCAAAAGCTGCTCTTTCAGGTTGTTCGATTCGCCTTTGTACAATTTGACTTAAGCATTGTTGGTCACTTAGATTAAGAAAAATTAGTTGATGATTTGCATTGATTTCTGAAGCGATTTCTAAAAACCACTTTCGCAACCTTTTAGTGTTTCCTGGAAAATCCATCACTACATCTGTACCGACACTTAGTATATTTTGGACATGCTTTTTCACTAACGGTTTAAGCAGCGCCGAGTATTTTATATATTCCTCAAACGATGTTACTTGATTGGGATAAAGAGATGAAATCCATTCATCCTCAGATAAAAGTACAGCATTTTTATCTTTAGCCAATTGATTTGATTTAGTTGATTTTCCTGCCCCCATTTTTCCACAGAAAAAATATAGGGTTCCTAATTGTTTCATTTTTACACCCCTGTGCTATATTTTCTTTCTAGCAAAAATCTATAAAACCAATCCTATTATCATAATGGTCTATATTACATAAGTCGTTCTATTTATTCATCACTATACCTAACTATATTCTATATGTGTGCTTATAAACCTTCATAGGAATTTTAAGTATACAAATTTATTTTTAGCATTTTCTAAAAGGAGAAATGCTTTTATTGTCGAATAACACATTTAATGGTGTATGTAAGGCGATAGGAAACAAATTCGTGTTATTAGATGAGATGAGAAGTGGAAAATATGAATACTTAGACTCGAATAAATTTAAAAACTTTTGATTTTATTATCATATTCATATTAGTAGGCATGTAAATATTAAAGAAATAATATGTAGTTTATAAATAAATCTTAGGAGTGTGCTTAAATGAAACTTAAAGAATATTCTAGTAAACCCGGTACATTGATAATAATTTTAATTAACATTCTAATTTATATTACTTTAAATTTTTTTCCACATTTAACTGATGTATTTTTACTTGATCCTAATTTGGTAATGGATAAACCTTGGACATTATTGACTGCTTTTTTTTCACATAAAGTCACTATCCATGCATTATTAAATATTTTACTGATTTTTGTATTTGGAGCTCAGTTAGAAAAGGTAACAAATGCAAAAGAAGTCGTTTACTCATATTTTCTTTGTGGATTAATAGGGAGCTTGGCTACTTTGGCATATGCTCCACTAATTGGATGGGATGGTGACCCGGTAGCAGGTGCATCAGCGGCAGCTTTCGGAGTAGTTGCGGTTTATTCAGTCCTGGAACCTAATGCTATAATTTTAAAATCTAAATCAAAACATTGGTTAATAGCATTATTTGTTGTTAACTTATTATTAACATTACAAAATCCTCAAACCTCAATAGGTGGAGCAGCGCATGCGGTAGGAATTGTAGTAGGACTAATTTATGGTTACATGTATAAAAAAAGAAGAAATTACCTCCAAATCTCAATTTAATATATATTAAGATTGAGAGTAACTTTAAGGAGATTAAAATGAATATTAGTAAAATTAAAATCCTAATATCTATAATAGTTATCATATTAATTTATACTTCATCCATTACGATTAGAAACTATTTTTATGATGTAGTTTCTGAAGGTGAAGAATACAAGGAATCTGAACAAATTAATAAGGACTTAGACCATTTATATAAAGATAGAAAAGAATGTCCTGATGCGGAAATTAGTTGGGTGGATACACTTAAGATTAATGATATTAGATATGAAAGTAATAAATATCGAGGTGATACAACCATTCAAGTGGAAAATGGCAATGAAATTGGGAAAGTAAGTTATACTATGGCAGGCTATGCATGTAGTGACCATAAAATGAAAAATGGTGATGCAACATACTTAGATATAAATACACCAATTTATGAGGTGCGTGGTTACCCTTCGAACTTAATTGTAAGTGCCAATAATCAAGTATATGTCGTATATAATAACATGAAAGCAAAAACTGCTGATGAGCTGTTTCCTATGAAAAACTTTGTTAATAAAATTTATATACAAAGCACTGATGATGGTAGTAGAATTCATACATTTTCTCAATTTAGTAAAAATATGTTTTTAGAAGAATGGTATAAACTAAAACTTAGAGATGTCCAAACATTAATTGATGAACGTAAGTTGGAAGGTAAACGCATTTTCCTAGAAATTGAACTTAATAACGGAATTACCTTCTGGCAAACTTATTGGATAGATACAAATACATTTCATAGTGGAGTTATAGGTAATGAAAAAATAAAAAGAATAGTTGGAAATGAGTTAAAAAATATTAATCAGAGTATAAAAAATAATTAGTCAAAAACAGTCACGATTTTATATCGTGACTGTTTCAACAAATAGTATTACTCCATTTGTTCTATACTTTTTTGCACGATTTCCACCATATTATCTTCAGCACCAAGACTAAAGTTAAAAATAATACCTTGTCCACCGCCAGCACCAATTGCTGAAATGAAAATATTGCTGTTATTACCTACAACAGTAAGACTTAAACTTGCTCTGTTTCCATTTCTCATAAAATATTTATCATAAACTCGAACAGCAACGTTTGTATCTCCAATAGTGTAGTTGCTTTCATCAACTAATTTCATACTCATTCCACTATTACTAATATCATTTTCCAAATGACTAACTACTTCATCGAATTGACCAATAATTGTAGTTTCATATTTTGCCATGATTAACTCAACCTCCATTGCACTCCAAAATTTTAAGTAGGTTCCTTGTTATTAACTGACTTTAACGAATTTAGAGTATTTTACGTACCATTCACGACCAGTAAACCATTCTATTTTCCGAAAAATTGTTCAAAAAATGATTTAAGGTAATATCTTTTTTTGAAATAATATAATCAAATTGTTCATGGTTATTCTCAAAATAATTTAAGGGACTACCTGAAAAAAGCATAAAATCAGTTTTGTGAATAATTCTATTTAGTTCATCGTCAATTTGTTTTGTTATTTCATTTTCATTTTCTTTCACTTGTTGGTTACTTGAACTTAGTAAGTCAATTAACTTAGCAGTCATTTCTTCCGAGACAGTATAAATTGTATGTGTATCATTAGGGTCCATTAGTGAACTTCTATGCCCTTTTTCGCCTAACCATAAAAATAAAAATTTCCCGGTTCCTTTTACATAACCCACACTTACAAAAAACTTAGGACTAGCCATATCAACCATACCTTCGTGTTTTACAGCGCTTGAAATTACATTTTTAAAAGTTTCAATCGTTTCATCATCATCAAAAAATTTTGTACCAGTACCTTTATCATTATTAACATTGATCTTTGAAATTTCAGATTCTAATTTTAATTTATTATTGTTTTCTGATTGCAACTTATTAGCTTTATCTTGCTTAACAGTGTTTTCATTTGATTGACACCCAAAAAGTACAACAGACAAAAAAGTTAAAGTTAAAAGGAATTTGATATTTGTTAAAATAATATAACCCCACTTTTACATAGATTTGTAGTTTAAAGTTATTTTTTTTGATTGCTAAATTAAATCAATATCTTTATAATCTGAAATTTCTCTGTAAAGTAATTGAGTAAAAGGAGTAGAGTATTTCCATTTTATAATTTTTCTCTTGTAGTAGTATTCTATTTAAATAATACAAATCCCTTTTGGTATTCATATTACAATGAAGGATTAAAGTATATTTTGTCGAATATATATTTTTTAATCACTAATTTATGGTAGAGTCTTAGTTTATAGAATTCCTAACGAATCTGACATAAAAGACATAATATTTTCTCAAAGTTTTAAAGGTAGTGGTAGTTTAGATTAACTGCCTTCTTTATCACTTTAACTATAATTCTGACTTTAATATCATCTTTTAAAAGAGGATTAAAACACAGAAAGCGCTATTGATAGTTTCTCTTAAAGGAGTAGTGCTTTTTTTGTTGAATAGTACTAGTAAACAAAGTGAATGCGATAGTGCTATAAGGGGGATTTTATGAATATTAGAGAAAATTTATTATTAAGCACATTACTTTTTGGATTGATTTTTATAAGTGGGTGTGCTAGTAATTATGAAACTGCAGGAATAAGTAAATGTGGCGATAAAAAAGAAAACAAACGCTCTAAATGTGCAGAATTTATTAACTCCTATCAGGAAAATGATAAGAGCGTTGAAACAAATTTGATTGACTTAAAAGAAATACTTATTTCCCATTCAATTAGAAAGACCGACACTGCTGTTAATCATAAATTACAGGCAAAAACCGTAGTTGATGGTGTATCTGATATTGAAATATCAATCGATTCAGAGGACGGGGAGACTTTCGGATTTAATACTAAGAAAGCAAAACACTTATCTAATCTTGAAAAAGCTATAAGTGATGGTGTTTTTGTTAGTAAAGATGGGGAAGCGACTTTGAATGTATCTTATAAGTATAAAGGTAAAACTATTAATCACAAAAAGGTTATTCAAAAAGCCGATTTAACTCCCACAACTTCAAAGGATGTTTTAAGTATTGAGGGGATTATGGAAATCACAACAATTAAGAAACTTACAGGAAATAAAACTTCTACGTACAGTTTAGAAATAAAACCTATGGCAAAGGACCTTGATGATTTAAGGAATATAAAAATAAAGCTATCAGGTGGGATAAGCGCAACTTATTATGTTGCACATTCAAAATACTTACAAGATGACATAAAAAAGTGGGAATCAAACAACTTTACTATTAAATCGAGTGAAAAAGTTGAACTAGAAATCAAGTATGAAATCAAGGGTTTTAAAAATGGTTTAACAATGTCTTTAAACTAATATAGGAACCCTATACCTATACTCAATAAATCCGATAAGGGGCTATAAATATAAATAATCTGGAAAGAGGTGTAATGAATTAGGATGCATTTTTCATTTAACTTTGATAGAAAGTGCTTTATATCTTTTGATTTTATGATTAACTTCTGAATAAAGATATTGACCAGATGAATCGAAATAAACTTTCGTGCCCACAGGTAGTTTCGTTGCATAAAGTCTATGTCCACCTATTTCTCCAGTGAATACACCTTGAATACTATCGGTATACATATTGTTATCATCTAACTTAACTTTTGCTTCACCGTCATATTTATAAATATAAGGTTCGACACTTTTAACAAGTATATCTTCTTTATTTTTCAGCATAGCATTTGCTTTGTCTATAGATGCCTTTTCAAGCTTAATAATATGTTCTTCAATTTGTTTAGCACCTTGAATCTTCCCATTTAACTCTTCCGCTGTTGGAGTCTTATCGATGCACCCACTATTAATAAGAAGCATTACAATACTTATAAAAAAGTAAAAAACCTTAAATCTATTATTCATGCCTTTCCTCCGTTTAATTATATGTGTACTAAAAACATTTCAGTTAGAGTAGATCTCTTACTGACTACTACTTTCTTATTTAATCCTTCTGTAACCTCAATTTTGTGATCTTCTAAATAAAGGTAATACTTTCCGTTCTCGTCCAATATGTTATTATCTTTGATAGTATAATAGGCTTCAGTAACTACGCCATTTAAATAATAATAGTCGACCCTAATACTATATTATTTGTCTTTAAAAAGGATATAACCATAAAATATTATTCCGATTCCACCCACTAGTGACAGTAATTCCCCGGCAGTTCGTATATTGCTAGTACTTTCTTGTAATGTAATATTGTACAAGTTTGAGTCCATACTGCCCCCGTTGTTTGCAGTTTTTGTACTGACAAAACTCTCACCAAATGTAAATGCATTAAAAATTAGATACATACCTACAATAAATTTTGCACACATAATAATAAATAAATTTCTCATTTTTACCTCCAGAAAACTCAACAGTCTAGTTCTTTTTTATGATACATTCCCCAAAAAATATATATAATTCCACTAACTTATACTAATTTCACCTGTTTTCGGTCTCTCTTATATTCCACTCGTCAGCAAGCATTCCATACACTACCATGTCATAATACTTGTCATTAACGAAGGAAGCGCTTCGAATAACTCCTTCATTAGTAAAGCCAAGTCTTTCAGGAACAGCTCTACTTTTCGTATTTTCAACAGCAGCTCTAATTTCAACTCGATTAAGACCTAAATTATTAAAAGCATAGTCAATTATAGATTTTGTTGATCTTGTCATAATGCCTTTACCTTGATAATCGCTACCAATCCAATACCCAATATAAGCGATATTATTTACGTTGTTGATTTCATTGTAACCAACAATTCCAACTGCTTTACCCTTATATAAAATTACAACATCAAGAGATTTTCTATTTACAAAACCATTCAACGACATTTTAATGAAATTCTGAGTATCTTCAACCTTATTCGTAATATCAACCCATGGAAGCCATTCTCTTAGGTATTCTCTATTTTTATCCGTTAGTTCGAAAATTTCTTGTGCATCTTTTGACTCGATTAGTTTTAACGATAATTCTTCATCGATTTTATATGTAAACATTTATTATCTCCCCTATGTTAGTGAATAACGACTTTATTTCATAATAATATTCTACTCATCTATCACCAATTCCTTTTCAAATTTACCTTTAGTTCAACAAATAATAATGTTTTGAGGATCAGAAGAATCCCTGCAATTTGGTAGTATAATCTAGTATAATATTATTTAATGATTTGCTCGAAGTTAGGTAAATAGTATAAATATTAAGCGAATTGACATTTGAACGTGATAAAAATATTACAACGGGGGAATCAGAAATGAACCGAGATTGGGTATTGGTCATATTTGCTGGAATATTAGAAATGTTGTGGGCAGTAGGATTAAAGCATTCTAGTAACTGGTTGGCTTGGACTGTAACTGCAATACTTATATATATGTCTTTTGTTATTCTTATTAAGGCAACAAAATCCTTGCCAGTGTCTACTGTTTACGCAATTTTCACAGGAATAGGAACGGCAGGGACTGTTGTCGTGGAGATACTCGTTTTCGGTGAAGCGTTCAATTTTACAAAAGTATTACTTATTATCTTATTGATTTCTGGTGTTGTAGGGTTAAAGCTTGTTACAACAGACACTAGTAATAAAGAAGGTGCATCGTAAAATGGGATGGGTATATCTAATACTTGCTGGAGTCTTTGAAGTTGTAGGTGTTACAGGTATGAATAAAGTAGCCAAGGACAAAAACTTGCAGTCATACATGGTGCTAGTTCTTGGATTCGTATTTAGTTTTAGTTTTTTAAGTTTAGCGATGAAAACCCTTCCCATGGGAGTTTCCTATGCGGTTTGGACAGGCATTGGGACAGTGGGTGCCACTATAGTTGGAATGGTTTTTTATGGTGATGCAAAGGATTGGAAACGGATTTTATGCATAGCTATGATTTTAGTAGCAGTAATTGGATTAAAAATAACGACATAAATGTATTTATTATATCGTTATTAATGAATAAAAAATTATTTTATTTTGACAGTGGGAAACATAGATTCAACAACTTTTATTAGCTGTTTCTTCGATGGGTTATAACTTCCCCCATTAATTTTATAAACGCTAACTTCATACTGCATATTTTCGTGAATAAGGGTACACACAAAACCTGATTGTATTTTTTCTAAAAAAGCATTTTTTCCATTATTTAATGTTACTGTAGTTTTTCCAGTCTGTTCTATTAATTGTGGCGATGCTTTAATTTCCAGAACACCATTAATATCTAGGTTTTTATAATATAAATTTATCATATTGCCAGTTACTTTCCCTGTAACATGTGTGACATCAAATGGAAAAAAAGCAGGAACAAGTATATTCTTCTTAAACTTTTTAGTATATTTTTTGACTATGGGCTGCTCGTTCATATGTGGGTTCGCCAAATCTGAAATTACTTTAATTTCTGTAATTTTATTATGATCTTTATTAAAAGATACCTCCCATATAAATGCAAATCTTTCATATTCCTCACCAAATCGACCAACTATAATTCTTGAGTTTTCCTTCTTATATGATGGAAAAGATTGAAATCTCGTAATCGGGGTAACTTCTCTAATCTCAGGTATCTTTACTGATGGGGTAACCAAAGACTTTAATTTACGTGCGTCTCTATCATGGATAGCTGAAAAAAGTTGACGAGTAACCGAAATATTAGGGTCATTACTGTGAGCTCTTATGGGCATTGGAGTTAGAACAATACATAAAAACAAAATTATCTGCATATATTTTTTGAATTTCATATAATATCACCCATCAAATATGTTGTCCTATCAAGTAATCCTTTATCCTATACAGAAAATCAGGTATATTTTGTCGAATGCTCTCCATGCAATTTAATATTGTATGGATTTTTTGTGCGTGTTATGATAGTTCAAATCTAGTTAAAGATTCGGAAAGTTGGTTGAAGCATGCAACTCGAGCGGATAAGAGTATCAGAGACACATTCAGAGGTTTGGTCAACTGAAAGACTAAAAAATTTATACAAACGCACATTAATTGTTGTAAGTATCTCACAAATTTTTGGTGGTGCAGGACTTGCCGCTGGAGTTACCGTCGGTGCTCTTCTTGCTCGGCAAATGCTTGGAACGGATGCGTATGCTGGAATACCTTCAGCCTTATTAACTTTGGGGTCAGCAGGTGCTGCATTATTAGTTGGGAGACTGTCACAAGCGTATGGTCGTCGTACAGGTTTATCAACAGGTTTTATGATTGGTGGAATTGGGGCGATTGGAGTTATAATCGCAGCGATAATTAATAGTGTCTCACTGTTATTTGCTTCTCTACTTTTTTATGGTGCTGGGTCTGCAACAAACTTACAAGCTCGGTATGCCGGTACCGATTTAGCAAATAGTAAACAGCGAGCGACTGCTATTAGTATTGCTATGGTTTTTACAACTTTTGGTGCCGTTGCTGGTCCAAACATGGTGAATGTGATGGGAAACTTTTCTAAGTCAATAGGTGTACCATCTCTTGCAGGTCCGTTCATTTTAGCGGCAGCAGCTTATATTTTAGCATGTGTTGTTCTTTTTATAATGCTTCGCCCAGATCCTTTAGTAATAGCAAGATCGCTAGAAACTAGCAACCAGGTTACAACTGACAAAGGAATTTTGGGGACAACTGAACAAATAGAAAACAAAAGAGGAATAATAGTTGGTGCAACGATCATGGTTGTTACCCAAATTGTAATGGTAGCGATTATGACAATGACTCCGGTTCATATGATGCATCATGGACACAATCTTGGTGCAGTTGGAATGGTTATTGGTTTCCATATAGGTGCAATGTATCTTCCTTCACTAGTTACTGGTGTACTAGTTGATAAGCTAGGGCGTACAGCGATGAGTATTGCATCTGGTACTACATTACTTTTGGCAGGACTTATTGCGGCATTTGCACCAGGAGATTCCTTTGTTATGTTAGTAATTGCACTTTCATTGCTAGGGTTAGGCTGGAATTTTGGTTTGATCAGTGGGACGGCACTTATTGTTGATTCTACTACAACTTCCACAAGAGCTAAGACTCAAGGTAAAGTGGATGTAATGATTGCGTTATCAGGGGCTGCTGGTAGTGCGCTGTCGGGATTAATTGTAGCAGGATCTAGTTATCTAACTTTATCACTCGCTGGCGGAATTTTATCTTTATTACTAATTCCAGTGGTGATATGGTCTCGTAGAAAAATAACTTAATCTTAAATATAGGGAGCTAAGAGCTAATGACTACTACAATTAGAAACTGCTCTTTAGAAGACATAGCTTTGCTCAAAGAAATTAGCTATGAAACTTTTAGTGAGACATTTAAGGATCAGAATTCACCTGAAAATATGAAAGCATATTTGGAAAGGGCATTTAATCATAATCAGTTGGAAAAGGAATTATCCAATTATAATTCTCAATTCTTTTTTATTTATTTAAATCATGAAATTGCTGGCTATTTAAAGATCAATACTAGTGATGCTCAGTCAGAAGAGATGGGTGATGAATCACTTGAAATTGAGCGGATTTATGTAAGAAACAAATACCAAAAACATGGACTTGGTAAAATTCTTTTTAATAAAGCTATTGAAACTGCTATTATGCTCAACAAAAACATGATTTGGCTTGGGGTTTGGGAAAAAAATGAAAATGCTATAGCTTTTTATAAAAAGATGGGGTTTGTTCAAACCGGAGCACACTCTTTCTATATGGGCGATGAGGAACAAGTTGATTTTGTAATGACCAAATCACTAATTTTATAGAAGATGTTTCAAGTGAGGGTAAAACCTCACTTCAAATTGTCGACAAAAGGCATCGAGACTTGGCCTCGGTGTCTTTTGTCATTTTTAAATAGTAATATTAATAACTTTATCATCTACTTTTAACAATATACCATCTACTTTTCACAATATTTAATCCAAACCACTTTCTTAAACTTCAAATAGGCTGTAGGCAGACTAGATTGCATAGGTTTGTTTACATTCTGAACCTCACTTTTTTTATGCCATTTTTATATTAAATTAATTAAAGTTGAGTTAAGCTTAAGTAAAGTAGGGTTTAGGAGATATTAATGTGAGAATAGTAGACAAATTTTATAAAGTATATAATATAGCAGCTTTTATTTTAGCAATCTATTTAGTGCTATCAATTTTTATTAAAAGTATATATTCAGAAGTATTAACCAACGCAATCTTATTAATCTTTTTAGTAGAGTTGATTATTATAGGCTACGCTTCAAAAGATAAAAAGGAATTTCTAAAAGATAACATTATTGGCATTTTAGCAATAGTCATATCATTAAATGCAAGTCATTTAGCATTTTTATCGGGTTTTGTTAAAATAGGGAAGCTAGGTAAAATGTTAAAAATTATTAAACTATCAAAAGGGTTTAAAGTAAGTAAGGTAGCTATAAAATCTGCAAAAACACACAAATACAAAAAGAAAATAACTAAAGAAAAAAGTTGAGGTATTCATTTGGCTCAACTCATAAAATGCATCAAGACTTAGTCTCGGTGCCTTTTGTCATATCATTAACTTTTACCGATTTATCATTAACTTTTGGCAATATATCACTAACTTTTGGCAATATATCACTAACTTTTGGCAATATATCACTAACTTTTGGCAATATATCACTAACTTTTCGTAATATGCCACTAACTTTTCGAAATATTTAATCCAAATTAAAAAACAACACTTTCTGATTAAGTGGCCTACTAGTTTAGCTACAAAAGATTCAGAATCTGAAATGTAGAATTAAACAATATTAGATTTTTTTACTAGGGGGATTTATTGTGTTATCACATCAAGGAACAAATACAATCAATACAGATAGACTCATACTTAGAAGGTTTGAAATGACTGACGCTAATGATATGTTTAAAAATTGGGCAAATGATAGTGAAGTTACAAGATTCTTAACTTGGGATCCACATAGTGACATTGAGGTTACTAAAGGATTTATCGTACAGTGGGTAAACGAGTATAAGGAAGCTAACGTATACCATTGGGCTATTGAACTTAATGAAACTAGAGAAGTTATTGGTGGAATTAGAGTATTCAATTTAGACGAACAAAATTTATCTTGTGAGTTAGGGTTTTGTATGTCAAAAACTTATTGGGGAAAGGGTATCATGTGCGAAACCCTTCAAGGGGTTATTAATTATTTATTTTCAGAAATAGGATTTAATAGAATTACTGCAAAACACGATATAAATAACGTTGCTTCAGGTAAAGTAATGGTTAAAAGTGGAATGAAGCACGAAGGAACATTTAGACAAGCATATATACGTAACAAGAAAGAGTTTTGTGATATGGCTATTTATGCAAGTATAAAGAGTGAGTGGTTAAGCAAACATCAATAAATAAGCACTTCTCATTTAGAGAAATGCTTATTTTTAGATTTAAATAATTTTTTTCATATTTTTCAATAATACAAAACATGATATAAAGCAACCAATACTTAAAAACGCCCATAGTGGGATCATAGGGTCGCCTTCTCCAGTTCTGAATTTTGCAATTACTGACATTGCAATTAATGCCATACCGTATGTTGTTGCTTTTATTAAAACCATCGATGAAAATACGTAGCCCCAATCTTTTCTTTTTAAGAGGAAAATTGCACTTATTATTAAAGCTGGAATTAGGATTGATAAATCTGTTGCAAATACTACACCTGTAGGATGGTCAGTTTGTGTAATTGCTTGAGGTATTTTATTAGTGAATACGAAGCTTAGTGACATAATTATCCAAAGAATACCTAATAATGTACCAAAGAATAACATAAAACCACTAATCCATTTAATGGGTGTCTTTTTTGAAAATAGACTAGATATATTTGAAGCATCAGTTTTAAGAAGTGCTATTATTAATGCATAAATTGAAAGCGTAAATAGTGCTACATAAACTAAGAATAATTTATTAAATGCAGCACCATATAAGTAGAACATATAATTATAGAGCATATATAAAAGTGTACCCATCCAAATTAAATGCGATCGATTTGAACCTTTCGAGGACCCGCGTAGTGATATAATCATTAACGGAATTACGACGAATAATGTAACTAAATCATTTCCTTTCCAAGCAGCGATAATTAAATCATTGTCCCGATAAATTGACTCAGAAAAAAGTCCCCATGTAGATGCCAAAGTTGCCAAAACCAAGATTACAAACGATAAAACATAAGCAATTTTATATTTGCTATTCAACATTTAAATCTCCCCATAAAAATTATTTTACTTTAATATTAATATAACAAATATTGGAAATTTAAAGTATTGTTATTATAATACTATCTTAATAAAAAAACATCATGAAATTTATTAAACTATCAAAAGGGTTTAAATAAGTATGGTAGCTGAAAAATCAATAAAAACAAATAAGTATAGAGATAAATTATAAAAATACCTAGAGTAGGTGAAAACATTGAGATCTGAAAAAGAAATGTTTAATTTGATTTTAAGTATTGCAATAGAGGATCAACGAGTAAGAGCCGTATATATGAATGGTTCAAGAGCAAATCCAAATGTTAAAAAGGATATTTTTCAAGATTACGATATTGTATATGTTGTAACAGAAACAGCTTCATTCATTAATGATGAAAAATGGATTTGCGTCTTTGGAGATTTGCTAATGATGCAGCAACCAGATAGGAACGATAAATCTATTGGTATTGAAGTTAATATTGATAAGTCATATGGCTATTTAATGCTATTTAAAGATGGCAATCGTATAGATTTGCGAATCGAGTCAATACATTCAATTTATGATACCTACGGTAAAGATAAACTTACGATTCCATTACTAGACAAGGATAATATTTTGCCAATTATTGGTGCTCCAACTGACAGTGATTATTATGTGAAAGCACCAACTGAAGCAGAATATTTGAGTTGTTGTAATGATTTCTGGTGGTGCTTACAAAATGTTGCAAAAGGCATTTGGCGTGATGAGTTACCGTATGCAAAACAAATGTTTGAGCTTGTCATAAGGGCTAGACTTGATCAAATGGTATCTTGGTGGATTGGGATGAATAATAACTTCCAAGTTTCTTCAGGGAAAATGGGTAAGTACTTTAAGAATTACCTTCAAGAAAATTACTGGAATATGTATAAACAAACATACTCTGATAGTAACTATGAAAATATGTGGGATTCTGTTTTTGTTGCTTGTGAATTATTTAGAAGTTTAGCAATAGAGGTTGCTGATAAATTTTCATATAATTATCCTTTCGAGGACGATAAAGCAATGCACAAATACCTTAAACGTGTAAAAGAGTTATAAAGGGGGCAGGAATATGCATCCATCTCAACTATTAGAGTTTATATTTGTCGGTATTGCCATTGTTACAATTATATTTTTATCACTTTTTTTAAAAGGAAAATATAGCAAAGTTTTTAGGTATTTAGCACTTATTATATTAATAGGATATTCTGTTTTTTTCGTAGCCCGACCGTATTGGATAGATTATCAGATTAATAAGAAAGTTGAATTGTTGAAACCTTACTTATTGGAACTTTATCCTAGTGAAGAATGGAAAATTTCAACAGTCCCACATAGAAAAGATGGTTTTAAACATATGAATCCATACGATATTGGAGTAGTTTTCAAAAATGAACCTAACACAACCTATCACTATTGGGTTGAAAGTAAAGATAATATCTATCAAAATACTTATTCAACAAATAAAGATTTAAGAGAGTTGAAGCATAAGGAAAAGAGATAGGGGAATTTTTATGAAGTTAAAAACTGGTTTAATAGCAATTGCACTATTTATAACGCTTTTAATTGGGATTACTGAAGTGTTTTTTGGAAAAATTATTTTCTATGAAGGAAACCCAATTAATACTATAACAGCAATTATGAGTATCGAAGATTCTAAGGATGGGTATGCTGAAATATCTCGAAATGACAAATATATTAAATTAATAACCAAGACAGGTAGATACGACGAAAATATCAATGTTATGAAGAATTACATGAAAGAATACGGTTGGGAATATAAAGAACAAATGGGGGCAGGGTATTTTTTTGAAAAAGGTAATAAAAAAATTCATGTATCGACAAGGCAATATACAACTAGCCAATACTTTGTTTGGGAAGTTCCAATTGAAGCTATTAAAGAGTAATTATCAAATGCCCCAGTATTCATATATATACATTTTCTTTGTCTTTGGATTTAATATAGCAAAGAATATTTCTGCATTATACGAACTGCTTTTATCTAAAAATATATAATAGCTATTTTCATCGAAAAGAATTGGATGCCTAGTAAAAACATCTTCTTTATCTTGTTTAATGTTGCTTATTTTTTCATTTATAAAATCCCGCTCATTACCAGAAATTTTATTCCACTCACTAAATCTAAGTGCCAAATGGGTAAGTTTGTTGTCATAGCTAACTATATGGTAGGCCGCATAATTCATTCCATTAGATTGAAAAACTGTATTTATTTTATTCGAATACGGTACATCTAGTCCCCATTTATATTTCCAAAAAGCGTAATTAACTAAAGATGGTTTGTCAAAAAAACCAACATATAAAACAAAGAATGTAGTAAAAAGTACTATAAATTTTAACGCTTTTTTCATTAAATTTAGCTCCTAGTAGGGTAGTTTATTGTAAAATCAAGTATCTCTGGAGTACTGTCGAGCATTTCTCAAAGGATAAGTGCTTTTCTTTGTCGAAATATATCATGTTGCATCTATATCTTCTAACTTGCAATTGGAGGTGTATCATAAATGAACTGGTTATATACTTTGTATTTTTTTGCACTGGGAGTTATTTCATTTTTAACAAATGAAATCGTTACATTTGCCATGTTAGGAATAATTTTGTTAAGTCTAACTAACATAAATTCGACTTTGAAAGAAATATTAAAAGCTATTAAAGAAAAATAACTCCACCTTAAACTCTGCGACATATGAGGTATAAAGAATGATTGAATTAATCAGAAGTATTGAGCCACTAAAGTTTGTGTTTTTTTATCTACCATTTATTATAGGTATAATTACGATGGTGATATCGTTATTTACAAACAAACTTCTACCTAGTATGTTAGTCCCGCTTCCAGTCGATTTTTCTTTACAATATATTTGTTGGGGAAATGATGTGCTATCTGGTTATCCGATGTGGATTCCCTTTTACATAGGTATAACTTGTACCTCATATTTGATTGCACAACGATTTAAAAAGTTTATAAGTTTTTAAGTCTCATATTAAAGTACCAAGATATAGCACATAAGAATGCTGATAAAAGTGTTGTAAACATGAAAACATCATTAGTATAAATATATAATGTAAGTCCTGCAAATTGTGGAAAAAAAGCAATTATAAACGGTAATAATATAGTAGGTTTGTAAATAGCCGATAGCAGAGAAATTATAAACATAAAAATCCAAAATTTATTAGTGAAATTTAATATGCTTTGTTCTTTAAAAAGTACTGATATGCCAATTACCGCAAGCCAATAAACTATATATATCAGAGTAGTGTAAAAATTGTATAATTCTACTGGTTCTGAGGTTAAAAAGACATTGAAGTTCACAGCGCCCGTTATTATCATACAAATCACCGTAAACATTAATGTTACTTTAAAGTTATCGTTCATAATTCAGCTCCTAAATCACTTTAGTTAATATAGTAAATAAATATTATTGTACGAACGGCGCTTGATAGTACCACAATCTATTTATATTCCACAAATATCGTTACATTTCCTTTATATATGACAATACACAAAATTTATAAATATGTTTTTCACTGGCGGCTAACTATGAATCATGAAAATAAACCATTTAATGATGCGATAGATCACATGAACAAAATAGAAGGTAACGGTGCAAACCTAGCTAATGTAGATATGGATAGTATGCCAAAACCACTAAAGTACTTCGGTTATTTTATAGGGGGCTGTTTAGTGTTTTCTTTTCTGTTAGTAATGTTTTTTTTCGTATTTAAGATAATCGGTTTTTAATAATTTTTAGAAATATTATATTTTTTAATGACCAAATAGTATAATATAAATTTAAGTTTTAAAGAGCATTTCTATGGAATGGGAATGTTTTTTATTTTGTATAAGTACATGGTGTTTATTTTGTATAAGTACATGGTGTTTATTTTTATAACGGCAAAAATATATTAAAAAAAGGTAATAATTTATTGCGAAACGATAAATAATATAGTAAAATTAAATTAACAATAATTAAGTGAGGTGTTTCTAATGAAACATGGTTCGACTCTATTTTTAAAATTAGCTGTAATTCTTATTGGATTACCAGTTCTGGCTTTAGGTTTATATGGGATACCGTGGTTAGCTAAAAATCCTGTTAACCCAGATTATGCTTATATGCTATATCCGATTGTAATAGGTATGTATTTAGCGATCGTTCCATTTTTTATTGCATTGATTCAGTCGTTTAAACTTTTAAGTTATATTGATAACAACCAAGCTTTCTCTGAATTGTCTGTTAAAGGTTTGAAGAATATTAAAATGTGTGCAGTAACAATCAGCGCTTTGTACGTGTTAATTCTTCCGTTTGTTTATATGGTTGCTGAGTTAGACGATGCCCCTGGTCTCATAATAATGGGAATGGTACCTATTTTTGCTTCAATGGTAATTGCAGTTTTTGCTGCCGTTCTTCAAAGGCTTTTACAAGAAGCTATTGATATAAAATCAGAAAATGACTTAATAGTCTGAGGTGAAAACAATGGCGATTATAATAAATATTGATGTGATGCTTGCTAAAAGGAAGATGAGTGTAACAGAACTTTCGGAAAGAGTTGGTATAACAATGGCTAACCTTTCTATTTTAAAAAATGGAAAAGCAAAAGCCATTCGTTTCTCAACTTTAGAAGCTATTTGTAAAGCTCTAGACTGCCAACCAGGAGATATTATAGAGTACAAACCGGACGAAAATTAGGGATATATAAATAACGCAAAAAAGACAGTGGGACATTTCCCACTGTTTTTTTTTAGGTTAATTAATTCCATGAATTTTAATATAAATAACTATATGCCTCAAAAATATTGTTATGTGATTTTGACATAAGAGAGGGCGTCTGAGATGAACAAGCAGGAAAGTAGTTATAGATGGGTTGTGTTTTATACCACATTATTTGCTTACTTTATAATTGTGAGTCAGAGAACCGCGCCAGGACTTATTACAAATCAACTTATAAACGAATTCAACGTTTCTGCTTCAACAATAGGTTTTATGGCTGGTATTCAATTTTTTGCTTATGCGGGTTTACAAATCCCGATAGGTTTACTATCTGATCGATATGGACCAAATCGTTTTCTCATTATTGGAACACTTCTTAATGGTGTAGGAAGTGTGATTTACAGTAGTGCTCCAAATGAATATGTTCTGATCTTCTCTCGATTTTTAGTTGGTATCGGTGATGCGACTATTTATGTAAACTTGGTTTTAATTTTAAGTCAATGGTTTAAGATAATAGAATTTGTAAAATTATTAGGTATTATTTCTTTAGCTTCAAGCCTTGGTTCATTATCAGCGACTGTCCCATTTTCCACTTGGATTTCTTTCGTTGGGTGGAGAACTCCATTTCTTAGTGTCGGAATAACTTTAATTTTATTATCTTATCTTCTTTATATTGTTCTGATAAAGAAAGCTAAACAAATTTTTAAGGATGATGTTGTAACCGATGAACAATCAAATGAACCTCGTGAAAATTTTTTAAATATTTTGCGACGTGTAATTTCAAAGCGTCAGGCATGGGCAACGTTAATTTGCCACTTTGGTATTGTCGGGACATATTTTGGATTTATTGGTTCTTGGGGAGTGCCATATGGAATGCATGTTTTTGGTTTATCACGCTCAGATGCGAGTCAACTGATGATGTATGGTTTATTTGGTGCAATCATTGGTGGCCCACTTACAAGTTGGATTTCTAGTCGATTTGGTTCCATAAAAAAAATATATAGTTTAACACATTTAATGGTATTTTGTAGCTGGTTAGGTCTATTCCTACTAGGCGTTAATCCATCTTTTAATATGGTAGTGGTTTTTCTTTTTATTATCGGTTTTGGAAGTGGAGCTAGTGCATTAACCTTTGCAGTTGTGCGTAAATCTTTCCCCATAAAAGAAGTTGGTGTTGTTTCTGGCTTTTCCAATACGGGTGGTTTTTTGAGCGCCTTTTTGTTGCCGATTGCTTTTGGTAATTTAATTGATGCTTTTCCAAAAGATTCAATAGAAATTGCATTCCATTACGCATTTATCATTCCAAGCATATTTTCCTTTGTTGGATTCATAGGTGTTAATATGATTAAAGAGAAAAGTAGGAAGTATGATCCGACTAGTTAAAACTCTATTCATCCCATCCCTTACATACATCTACCCAACCTAATGATTGTGAGTATTGTTCTAATTCATTAATTGTTAGTTCGATTGCGCTATTCCCACTTCCGCATGCAGGAAATACAGTTTCGAATCTTTTTAGAGATTCATCAAGATAAATATCTACTCCTGGATTGACTGCAAATGGGCAAACCCCGCCAACAGCATGTCCAATTATTGTTTCTACATCGCTAAAACCAAGCATTTTCGGCTTTGTGCCAAAGTGTGATTTGAACTTTTGATTATTAATTTTAGCATCACCTGCAGCTACAATAAGTAAATATCTACCTTCCGCATCAAAGGTGATAGATTTAGCTATCCGCATGGGTTCACAGTTGAATGCCTGGGCAGCCAATTCTACAGTGGCACTTGAAACTGGTGCCTCTATGATTCTATTTTCCACTCCAAACTCTTTTAGATAAGATTTTACACTTGCTATAGACATAAGCTACCTCCGCCAAATTAATTAATTCATATTAAAACACAAAAATTAATTCATGCCAAATATAAATAAAAAAGTGCAAAACATCTTAGAAAAAGAAGTTTTGCACTAATGATAGAATTCATTGATTTATAAATAAAAATGTGATAAATTAGTATAGAATGCATCAGGGTGTTTAGTGTAAGTGTAAACTATCCCTATCTTAATTTTATAACATATTTTAACTGAAGTCAACCCCCGTTTATAATTTTTTTTAAGGAGTGCATGACATGGATAAACAGCTTCGATTGGAGCAAGATCGTGTAGACCGTATTTTAGAAATAATTAATGACCAGATTATTAAGTTTGAAGTTGAAACAGATCAAACTCTAAATAATGTGGTCGATATACGGAAAAACTTTTGGGATGAAGTCAAAGTAAATACTGATAGTTTTGATGATTATCTCGAGACAATTATTAGCTTGCGACAACAGACCCAAGCCTTGTCGGTTTCTCAAAGTACTCATATGCAAGCAACGAAACGGTTATCCTCATTGAGACGAATGCGGGAAATCCCGTATTTCGGACGGATTGACTTCATTGAAGAAGGAACTTCTGATGTTGAACGTATTTATATTGGGGTATCTACACTTACAGATAGCAGTGGTGAGGATTTTCTAATTTACGATTGGCGTGCCCCGATCTCAAGCGTTTACTATGATTATGCACCTGGACCTGCGGAGTATGACACCCCAGGGGGAAAAGTTTCAGGAGTTTTAGATACAAAATGGCAATATATAATTCGTAACGGTTTTATCGAATCGATATTTGATACAAGTCTTACAATCGGAGATGAGATACTACAGCATGTGCTAGGAAAACGAACAGATAAACATCTTCACAGTATCGTAGCTAGTATTCAACAAGAACAAAATCAAATAATTAGGTATGATAAGAAAAAATTGCTCATTGTTCAAGGTGCAGCTGGTAGTGGAAAAACATCGGCAGCTCTTCAACGAATTGCCTACTTGCTTTATAAATACCGAGAATGGCTGAGAGCGGATCAAATTATTCTTTTTTCGCCAAATGCAATGTTTAATAATTACGTTTCCAGAGTGTTACCTGAACTTGGCGAGGAAAATATGCAACAGGTGACGTTCCAACGATATTTGACCCATCGATTAGGCAAAACATTTAATATTGAAGATAACTATGAGCAAATGGAATATGTATTAACAGCAAATGATGATCCTGACTATCAGACTAGGATTGCAAACATCAAGTTCAAAGCATCTCTTCAATTTTTCGAAATTATTAAAGCTTACAGACAGTCATTAGAATCATCAGGTATGCTTTTTAAAGGTATTAAATTTAGAGGAGAATGGATTGTTTCTTCAAAAGAAATTACTAATAGATTTTATAATTTCGATACCACACTAAAATTTCATAATAGGCTAGATAAATTGACAGAATGGTTGAATGAGAAAATAGATGAAGTAGACAAAAGTGAACTGAGTAAGCCGTGGGTACAAGAAGAAATTCAATTCCTCAGTAAGGATGATCATCAAAAGGCCTATAAATACTTGCATAAAAAAGGTAGTTATACTGAAAAAACACACGATGATTATGATAAAGAATTTGAAGTACTTAGTCGAATGGTTGTCCGTAGAAAATTAAAGCCAATACGAAAATGGGTGCAAAAACTAGGATTCATAAACATTGTTGGAATTTATAAACAACTTTTTAACGATCCAAGTTGGATTAATGGCGAGACCCCTGTGGAATGGGAAAATATTTGTCTTTTAACAATTAAAATGTTAGAAGAAGGCAAACTTTTATATGAGGATACAACTCCGTTTTTACTTTTGAAAGAGTTAATTCAAGGGTTTCAAATGAATGTTTCGATCAAACATGTACTAGTAGACGAAGCTCAAGATTACTCGCCATTTCAATTTGAATTTATAAAACGGTTATTTCCTTCAGCTGGCATGACTGTGCTTGGTGATTTCAACCAAGCGATATTTGCTCATACTAGCAGTGATATGGTTGACTTCAATATACTTCAAGGTTTGTACGGAGCTAATGAATCAAAAACAATAAAATTGCATCGAAGCTATAGATCAACAAAACCTATCGTTGAATTCACACGAAATCTTATTAATGGCGGCGATCAAATAATTCCGTTTGAACGGGATGGCGAAGTGCCTGTGCTTACGCAACTGCCTACTCGTGATGAACTACATCAACGCATAATGTCAAAAGTTAATGACTTAAAGGAGCGTAATTACAATACTATAGCTGTAATTTGCAAATCAGCTAAAGAGTGTGCTGAAGCATACGTAGCATTGAGTAAGATCGAGGATATTAAAATTGTTAAAAATGGTTCAACTGAGTACGAGCAAGGAGTAGTAGTCATACCAACGTATCTGGCTAAGGGTATCGAGTTTGACGCAGTTATAATTTACAATGCATCGGCGGAAGTATACGGTGATGAAAGTCTTCGAAGGTTGTTCTACACAGCATGCACTCGCGCAATGCATTACTTGCATCTATACAGTGTAGGTGAGCCATCCACCTTTTCGGAAGGTATATCATCAGAATATTTAATTCAAGAGTGAAAAAAAGCAAACTTCAGATCAAAGGAGTCTTGCTTTTTTTCTTGATTTTTAGTTTTCGACAAGGAGGTGCAATTTTAATTAAAGGCGGTGCAAAAAATCCGATTCACGGTGCAATTATATATATTTTAGAGTCAGAACAATTGTCGATTGAGTCAAGCAGTGATGCTACTAGTACTATGAACGCAAATGATAGTTCTATCGGCGGAAATGACGCTTCTATCAACAACCGAATAAGCATTTTTATCAACCGAAATAGTTATTTTATCAACCGAAATAGCAATTTTATCAACCGAAAATGCAATTTTATCAACCCAATATGCATTATTATCAACCGACTTGTCGAAAAATCTTTAAAAATAAAAAAATGTCCCAAATAAAAACTATTGGGACACTCTCTTATTTACGATCTGTTTCACTACGATCATTATTTCTAGGAAAAAAAGGGTTTAAATATCTTTGTAATGCTTCGTTCGCTGGATTTTTTCTATTATCCTCAAGAAGGTTACTTTCGTGTTCTTGAATTTTATCGTCATGATCCTTGTGTGGCATTTACATCACCTTTACTAATTTAATATAGGTTTAGCATTGCCAAATTTCAAAGAAGTATTAAAGTTCTTGATCCATAACTTTTTGATAAGTAGTGTAATCATCTTTAGTAACTACATTTAGAATTATTTTTTCAAAATTATTAGGATTGTTAGCTAACCAATCAGCTATTGCATTAATAGCAATTTCAGCTGCCTTTTGAGTTGGAAATCCATATTCACCTGTTGAAACCGGACTAAATGCAATTGTTTTAATGTCATTAGTTTCGTTAGCTAGCTCAAGACATGATGTATAGCTAGAAGCAAGTAGAGACTCATATTCTTTTGTTAGTAATGTCCCTTGCTCGATAACAGGCCCAACCGTGTGTAATACGTATTTTGACGGTAAATTATAGGCTCTAGTGATTTTCGCCCCACCTGTTTTTTCTAACTCACCTTGCAGTGTGATGATTTTATCACAGTCATTTCTAAGTTGCGGACCTGCTGCACTATGAATTAGGTTATCAATACATTTATGAAACGGTGCAGTACATCCTGATAATTGATTATTTGCAGCATTTACAATTGCATCAGCGTCAAGTCTAGTTATATCGCCTGGCCAAAGAGCAATTTTATTTGAGATAATATTGATGTTGTCCACATTAACAATGCCTCTTTGTTGTGATTCAAATTGTAAAAGTGTATTAATATTTACGTTGAAATCATCAGAAAGCTCCATAGGTTTTCTGACTGTTAAGTATGCGTCTAAAAAACTTCTTTTATCTTCATACGCATCTGGTACCCCGTTTTTATTTAATTCGCCATTTTCATTTATAATTAATTCTAGTAATTTATCTACTGTTTTCATCGGGTGTATCATTTTATCAACTGCTGGGATAAATTTTTCAAATAAATTAATTTTCGAGCTATATTGTTCTAATGTTAATTGAGCCACGATTATTCTCCTTTATAGTACATGTTGATATTTACTATTTTGAACAAAAAGTTTAAGGATGTCTAGTGAAAAAAGGATTAGCAACCTAATTTGTAGAACATACATATTAACAACAGAGTCGGAGGTCTACGATATGATTGAATATTTAAAAGTAACTAATCAAGAAATGATAGATGAAGTTAGACAACTTTTCATAAAATATTCTAAGTCAATGAAGGTTGATCTTTGTTTTCAAAATTTTGAAGAGGAACTGAAAACATTACCTGGAAAATATGCTCCACCGGATGGGGCTCTAATTATAGCTGTAGTTAATTGTAAAGCAGTAGGGTGTGTCGCATTTCGTAAAATTTCAGATGGTATATGTGAAATGAAGCGATTATATGTTTGTGACGATTTTAGAGGATTAGGTATTGGGGCAAAGTTAATTGAAATGGTTATTGAAGAAGCAAGATTGCTAAAATATGATTTTATTAGGCTTGATACTTTGCCTACAATGATAAAAGCACAAGAATTATATTTGTTATTTGGATTTTATGATATTGATCAATACGTATTCAATCCTATCGAAGGTGCTAGATATATGGAATTAGAGTTATAAAATAGCCCTAATTCCTTTGTCTATTCTCGCGAGAAGGTTTTTTCTATGTTAAAATATCAGTATGAAGTATAGAAAAGGAAGAAGTTAATGAATATTGAGCAAGCGATTAACAAGTTAAAAATAAATGGTTATAAAATTACAAAGCAAAGAGAACACTTATTGGAATTGTTCTTTAATCAAGATCAATATGTACCGGCAAAAGATATAATCTTGGCTTTTCAAAAAGAATTTCCTGGAGCTAGTTTTGATACGATTTATCGTAACATCTATACGTTTGTTGAGCTCGAAATTCTAGAATCAATTGATATGAATAATGAAAAACAGTTCAGGGTTCATTGTAATACTAAACTGCATCACCACCATTTTATATGTAAAAAATGTGGAGTAATTAAACCTATAAATATTTGTCCGATAGAAACCGTTGAACATCAATTGCCTGGGTATCAAATCAATAATCACAAGTTCGAATTATTCGGCTACTGCCCACCGTGTAATAAATAAAAAAAGTCTTGATAATAGTAATAATTACGATTTATGATATTATATATAATTGTGAGTTGATTTTTTTTATTAACTAAATCGTAATGATTACTATATAAATGGAGGATTTTAGCAATGAGTTTTAATAAAGTATTTAGAATAAGCGTTCTTACTGTTTCTTTCCTAGGACTTCTATCAGGTTGTGGCAGTACTCCGAATGAAGAAAAATCAAAGGAAGAAAAGATTCATATTCTAACAACATTCTATCCAATGTATGAATTCGCTAAAAATGTTGCTGGTGAAAATGCTGACGTTGAATTATTGATCCCTTCAAATATAGAGCCACATGACTGGGAACCTTCTCCTAAAGATATGGCGAAAATACAAAATGCTGATATGATAATTTATAATAGTGAGCATTTTGAAACTTGGGTGCCTGATGTTGAGAAGAACTTAACTGCTAATGATAAGCCGTTATTCGTAAATGCTAGCGAAGACATTGAACTAATTGAAGGAATAGAAGAGCATGAAGTAGAAGGTCATAAAGAAGATGAACATGGCCATGAAGAAGAAAGCCATGAAGTTGACCCACACGTTTGGTTAAGTCCAGTGTTGGCTCAACAAGAAGTTCAAAAGATTACCGAGGCATTTATTAAAATAGATCCAAATAATAAAGACATTTATGAGCAAAATAGTAAAAACTATATTGCTAAATTGGCAGAATTGGATCAACTTTTTAAAGATGAGTTAAATAATCACGCTGGTAGTGAAATGATTACTCAACATGCTGCGTTTGGTTATTTAACTAGGGAATACAATATTAAACAAGTTCCTATTTCTGGAATATCACCAGAAGCTGAACCTAGCCCAGCACGACTAGCAGAATTAAAAAAGTTTGCTAAGGAACACAAAATAAATACAATCTTTTTTGAAGAATTAGCTTCCCCCAAAGTAGCTAAAACTCTCGCAGCAGAAATCGGTGCTAAGACAGACGTTCTGAACACACTTGAAGGCTTGAGTAAAGAGGATCAGAAAAAAGGATTAAATTATATTGAAGTAATGAAGAAAAATTTAAATTCTATCGAAAAATCATTTTCGCAACAATAGAACTGCTTAAATAGTGTGCGTCAATAAATAGACGTACACTTCTGACTATTATAATGCTCAAGACGGGGGATATTTCATGATTCTTGCATCTGTTGAAAATCTTGTATTCGGTTATTCACATGAACCTAGTTTGAATGGTGTTAATTTTACTATCGAATCAGGTGAATTCGTTGCAATTACCGGGCAGAACGGAGCGTCAAAATCAACTTTACTTAAATTAATGCTTGGCCTTATTAAGCCGTGGTCAGGTGATGTTTATATTAGTAATAAAAATGTTCAAGGAAAAAATCTAACGATAGGTTATGTTCCCCAACAGATTTCATCATTTAATGTAGGATTTCCAAGTACAGTTCTTGAATTAGTTGAATCAGGTAGATTTAAAAAAGGCGCTTGGTTCAAAAGACTATCCACTGCTGACAAAACAAAGGTGGAAAATTCATTGAAGATGGTAGGAATGTGGGAACTTAGGAATCGTAAAATCGGTGAACTATCAGGTGGACAAAAACAAAAAATCTGTATTGCACGTGCCCTAGCTTCAGAGCCAGATTTATTAGTTCTAGATGAACCTACAACAGGAATGGATGCTGAAAGTAGAAAAAGTTTCTATGAATTTATGACTCATCAAGTTAAACACCATGGGATTACAGTTGTAATGGTTACTCATAATCAGGCCGAAGTTCAACAATATTTAAGTAAATTAATTAACATTGAAAGGGGTGAACAAGGAGGATGGAAATGCTTGGTCTTGAATTCATGCAACGGGCATTTTGGGCGGGTAGTCTAATAGCGATTATTGCACCCCTTCTTGGAGTCTTTCTTGTTCTCAGAAGACAGGCTTTAATGGCCGACACCCTTTCACATATATCATTATCTGGGGTTGCTATTGGGATTTTTGCAAACATTAATATAACTTTTGCTACTATTTTAGTAGTTTTAGTAGGTTCTATTTGTATTGAATATATGAGAAGAGCCTATAAGTCATATTCAGAGGTTTCAATAGCTATTTTAATGGCTGCTGGTCTTTCATTCGCTTTGTTTTTAGCAAACTTTAATAAAGGAGATTCAACTGTAAGTATTGAACAATACTTATTTGGTTCAATTGTCACTATTTCTCCAGAGCAAGTTTATATTCTGGCAGGAATTACTGTATTGATTCTCTTATATTTGGCGGTATTTTTTAAGCCATTGTATCTTCTAACATTTGACGAAGACACAGCGCATACAGTAGGGATTAATACTAACTTACTTTCACTGTCATTTAGTATAATGACTGGACTAGCAATCTCAGTGATAATTCCGATGATAGGGGTTTTACTAGTATCGGCGTTAATAGTTTTACCGGCTGCGTTTGCAATACGAATCGCTAAAGGTTTTAAATTAGTTTTTGTAGTTGCGGTAATGACGTCGGTCTTTGGGATTTTTACTGGTCTAGTATCATCGTATGAAATGGGTACTCCTCCAGGCGCTAGTATTACACTATTATTAGTTGTGATTTTATTAGTTGGTTTTACTTTGCAAAAAGTAATTAACTACATAATCCTTTCTAACAAACGAAAAAGCTACTAAAAAATGGTGAGTCAATGTCGACTCACCATTATTTTGTTGATTTGCGCTTTCGGTGCTCGCTTTCCGCGGGCACGGCCTCAACTAATTTTTGCTAGTTTCACTAGCAAAAATGGATTTTCGGCTCGTGCTGTTCCCGCTGGAGTCGATCACCTTCGCTTCAATCAACACAGATTTATTAAAGTATCTATTTTTCCAATCCAAAGAATCAATTTAGTTTTTAAGTAGCTTCTCGCTGATCCCGTAGGAGTCTTGCAGATTCCAAAACATCAACCCTGGTGAGTCAATGTCGACTCACCATTTTTTTATTTATCAAACTTCATCCCTTTTAATAAGTCAGCGAAAGGGTTATTAATTGGTTCTGATTCCTTTTCTTGCTGTTTTAAATAATTTTGAACAGTTCGTTTGTCGATTTTGCCACCAGATTCTTTCTTACGTCTTGCTTCGAATGCCGATAGTTTTTCACGGTGTCCACACACACATGAAAATATTTGACCTTCACCTTCACCACGGAGCTCCATTTTCTTCTTACATTGTGGGCAACGGGCATTTGTCACGCGAGCTACATTTTTTCTATGTCCACATTCTCGGTCTTGGCAAACTAGCATTTTACCTTTTTTACTATTAACCTCAAGCATTGCCTTACCACAGTCTGGGCATGACTTTGTTGAGATGTTGTCGTGCTTATACTTTTTAGTGCTAGATTTGATTTCACTGACAATTTCTTTTGTATGTTTTTTTACTTCGTTAATGAAAACATCTTTCTTCAGCTTACCTTTAGCAATTAGTTCAAGCTTTTGTTCCCACTCGGCTGTTGTTGCTGGAGATTTTAATTCCTCAGGGACTAAATCTAAAAGTTGGCGCCCTTTTGAAGTAATGAAAATTTCCTGACTTCCACGTTTTTCTAATAAAAAAGAATTAAATAATTTATCAATGATATCTGCTCGTGTGGCTACTGTACCTAATCCGCCTGTTGACTTTAACATGTCTACAAGCTTTTTATCATTTGTTTCCATATATTTAGTCGGATTTTCCATTGCCGAAAGTAGTGTTGCTTCAGTAAAACGTGCAGGTGGCTTTGTTTGTCCTGAAGTTTGCACGATTAATTTAGTCTTTAAGATATCTCCGTTGTTAAGACGGGGCAGAAGTTGTTCTTTGACATCGTCAGTTTCCTCATCCTCAAACCGATTTTGATAAACTTCTTTCCAACCGTAATTAATTACTGATTTACCCTTTGCTATGAACTTTTCGTTACCGATTTTTGCCTGTACTGTTAACTGTTCGTATTCAAAAGCAGGCAATAAAACAGATAAAAATCTTTTCACAACAAGATCATATATTTTACGTTCTTTATCAGTGAACGCAGAAAAATTAACATATTCCTCAGTCGGAATGATGGCATGGTGATCACTGACTTTGCTGTCATCAACGAATGATTTTGATGCTTTAATAGGCTTGCTAATTTTCCCAACAAGCGATCGATATTCGCCAGTAGCGCAAGCTTTAAGTCTATCCGGAATTGTGCCCACTATATCAGAAGACAAATATCGTGAATCGGTACGCGGGTAAGTTAAAACTTTATGCTGTTCGTACAATTTTTGCATAATATTTAATGTTTCTTTAGCAGAATACCCAAAGATTTTATTAGCGTCACGCTGCAACTCGGTTAAATCGTAAAGTGCTGGTGCAAATGTTTTCTTTTTCTTGCGGTCAACCGAGATAACAGTCGCATCTTTTCTACCAATAGAGTTTACGATATCGGCAACTTTTTCTTTATTGAAGCTACGACTATTCCCATTTGCATCCTGCCAAGTTAACTTGATTTGATCAGTTTGGGCTTCAATGCCATAATATGTTTGCGGTTTAAAACTTTTAATTTCATCTTCTCGTGCTGCAACCATGGCAACTGTTGGAGTTTGCACTCTGCCACAGTTTAATTGAGCATTGAATTTTGTCGTTAAAGCACGAGTAGCATTTAATCCTATATACCAGTCAGCTTCAGAGCGAGCTACCGCTGATGCATATAGATTTTCATAAGCTTTACCTGGTTTTAAGTTATTGAATCCATCTTTAATAGCCTTATCAGTTACAGAAGAAATCCATAGACGTTTTATCGGTTTATGTACTTTTGCTTTGTCAATAATCCAACGTGCAACTAATTCTCCTTCTCTACCTGCATCTGTAGCTACAATTATTTCATTTACATCATTACGACTTAATTGTGCCTTCACAGTATTGAACTGCTTTCCTGTTTGCTTCATTACTACTAGCTTCATATTTTCAGGAAGCATTGGAAGATCTTCTAAATTCCATGCTTTATATTTGTTATCGTAAGCTTCCGGATCAGCTAGGGTAACTAAATGTCCTAGTGCCCAAGTTACTATATATTTATCCCCTTCTAAAAAACCATTACCTTTTCTCGTACACTTAAGGACATTTGCGATATCACGTGCAACGGAAGGCTTCTCAGCTATTACTACACTTTTTGCCATACTGTTCGAACTCCTTTACTGACTATGCTCTGTATAATATAACATATTTGAGTATGTAAATTCTGTAGGTTTGCTAACCATGATTAAAAGGACTATTAAAAAAATATGTCGAATGTTAATAAAGAGTTTTAAAAAGGAGGGACAACATTGAAGCTTCGTTTTGTTATTGCATCAGATTATGACACGATACTAGCTCAGATAAATGAATGGTGGGGTGGAAGACAAATGTCTGATATGCTGCCTATGTTATTTTTTGAGCACTTTAATAATACTAGTTTTATTGCTGAAAAGGATGGAGAAGTAACTGGTTTCCTAATCGGGTTCCTCTCTCAATCAAATCCAGATGAAGCTTATATCCATTTTGTAGGAGTTCATCCTAAATACAGAAAACAAAAAATCGGAAAAGTGTTATATGAAGAGTTTTTTAAGATTTCTCGCCAAAATGGTAGAAGTATTATACGTTGCGTAACCTCACCTGTAAATAAGGATTCAATTAACTTCCATATGAAAATGGGATTTAGTATTGAAAAGGGAAATAAAATGACTGACAGTATTTCAGTTTTTCAAGATTATGATGGACCTAATCAAGATAGAGTCGTTTTTAAAAAGAAATTAGATAGGAGTACATTATAGATTTTCAATAAAAAGTAAAAGGAAGTGATTGGTATTAAAGCAGTTATATTTGATTTTGATGGGACACTAGCCGACACATTACCTATTTGTTTTTACGCTTTTAAGTATGTATTTAAAGAGTTTGATAATAGGGACATCTCACCAGAAGAGATTGTAGGGATGTTTGGTCCATGTGAAAAAGGTATTATACTTAAGAATTTATTAAGTTCAGATAAAGAGAAAGCAATTGAAATGTATTATGAAAAGTATTTTGAAAACCATTCAGAATTGGTTAAGAAAAATAGTGATATAGAAGATTTGCTCAAGAGTATTAAAGAAAAAGGGGTAAAACTCGGAATCGTTACAGGCAAAGGTAAAAGAAGCTTAGATATTTCATTAAAGGCACTTGAAATGGAAACTTTATTTGATGTAATTATTACTAGTGAGGATGTTGAGAATCCAAAGCCTGATCCTGAAGGAATAATTAAAGCTCTAAATCTATTGAATGTGAAAAATGATGACGCACTATTTATTGGGGACAGCGAGGCAGATATAGTTGCAGGTCTAAAGGCAAACGTTTATACAATAGGAGTTCAATGGTTACCTAATTATCAAACATCAAATTTTGTAACACAGCCAAATAACGTATTATTCAAAATAGATGATTTTAAACAAAAACTTAATGATTATATGTTATTAAACAAATGCTAAATCATTAAAAATAATCCCAATTGTGAGACTGAACAATTGGGATTGATGTACTAAAAATAGTTGGGATAATATTCGTATTTATTACTAACATGTTGAACTATGAATGTATTTTTTAAGTAATTTCCTTTGCACTTTAGATATAATTACTTCAGAATAAGATAGTAGTTTTTTCTTTTTAATACCACTTTTAAATCTATTAATGTTAGATTGCCTTTTATTTGAATCATAGATATCAGAACACAAATAATCGTTTAGCTCTTTATTTTTTTCTAGAAATACTCTAGCAACAGAATCAGTGTCATCTTTTTTCACATAATAAATATATAATGATTGAGAAGTAATGTCTTCGTTTGAAATTAAAATTAGATTATTATTCGAATTGCTTTTTTTTAGAATTGAAATAATAGAAGAGTAATCCCTTTCAATATATTCTAGTTCAACCATATCCTTTATATAATATAAAAATAATGTTGGTTCTTTTATGTTTTTATAGAACCTATCAATTCTCCTTCTATACTTTTCTTGAACTTTTGGTAATTGATTCATCAAGCTAGCATAGCCAGAAAAATCATGATAGAAGTGTAGATTATACTTATTATCTACATAATATTGAGGTATTTCTTTGTACTGTGAAATATTATCATAGTTCAATAAATCATCAAATCCATTATCAATACATTCAATTACACCCTTAAAATCTGAAATTAGCCAATCAAAAGGACTGCTACTATCTCTCAATCCAATCCTTTCTAATTCAAGTGCTGTGCTACAAAAGAATCCAAGTGATATTATGTGTTTATATTTTTTCATATTTAGACCCCTATTTTAATGTATCTTTAAATAATTAACCACTTATAATAAAATTTGCTCTTTCCATTGGTTTTTCAGTTTGCAAATAATACTCTTCAGCCTTCCAGTACCGTTTTTCTAACTTATTAAGATTTAACTGTGTTAACTCATCTTCTCGTTGAAACCTCTCTTTTCTTGGACAGTCCATATATACTACATAGTCAAAGAAATCTCGCCATTCTTTTCTTTGGAGAAAAACACCTTCAATAATTATGAGGCAATTAGTAGGTAATTCGATACTTTTGATTGAAATTTGGTCAGTTGCCTTATCATAATATGGCAAATCAAAGTTACTACTAGAATCTTTTAACTTTTGGAAAAAGTTTTCAGCAAGCCAACCAACTTTCCATTGTAAAAAGTAATATTCTTCCCATTCTGCTAAACTAGTGTTATATCTAAATTTTCTTTCAACGATATGATCGTCTATATGAAAAATAAAAAATGGTTTGTCAGTTAATTTATTACTTATTTCCTTAACAATTGTGGTCTTGCCAGCACGACCTAATCCATCAATGCCCAGAATGTAACGACCGTTTATAGGAACTTGTTTTATAATCTTAATTAATGCTGATAAGGTATCTTCCAATATAGTCACCTCTAATTATAAATAAAGTCTATTAATATATTCAATATGTTAAAGTCTTTTTCCTTCGTATAGCTTTTTTGAGGTTGATTTTATTGAATTATTATATTAATTTGTACTAAATAGAAATAAGAAAGTGGGGTTGTAGTATGGAGAGATGGGAATACAAATCTATTAAGTTCAAGCCAGGTGGCTTCTTTGGCGGAAAGCTGAATGAAGAACAATTTGAAAGAGAACTAAATGAGAACGGGCAAGAGGGTTGGGAATTAATTTCTTGCTTTGATACTAGTTTTGGGCAAGGCACTTCAAGAGAAGTTATTGCAGTTATGAAAAGGAAAATAATATAAAATAAGAAAAATGACACGAGTTGAAGTGTCATTTTTTTAAATACCTATTTCTAAAAGAATCTATTAGCAATCCAATTATTATAAAACTGATTATATGGATTAAGTATGCTGTATAAGAATAATGAATGTAAAAACTACCTGCTTCTTTATATTGTAAATTCTCTACTACAACCATTTCATAGAAATACTCGCGAAAAAAATGCAAGACAGGATTTTGTTGGAGCAGAAGATTAGTAATGTTGTTCATAAATAAATCTAGTATAGCTGTAATTAGAGCAAACAATCCTAAGGCGATCGCTAATGGATTTTTTTGTTTTATGAAAAATCCTTTAAACAGCCAATATACGTTTATTAGGATTCCAAACAAAATTATATAGACTGAGAAATCAATAATTCCAACACGAGTGTCATATGATGTGCTATACATAGTAGTTAAAAAATCCATCTCAATATTAATAAAACTCCCATCATGATGATCTAAAATTCGCTTTATACTTTTATAGTTTAAAAATTTAGCTACACCAATAAAGACGAATAAAATTGTATTTAAAATTAGAATTTTTTTCATTTGTAAACCCCACTGTTCGAGAACTTAAAAGTAGCTTCTATAGACGAAAAAAGTGACTATTAAAGATACAAGGAAATAAATAACCGAAGCATAAAAAGCCATTGAAACAGCAAAACTCCTCTGCTCTTCAACCATTTTTATTCCTGTACTAGCTTGAGTTTGAAGGTTTAAATTATTGCTAAAATATCCACCAGATGATGTAAAAAGATAAATTACTGCTACTCCTATAACTCCAACAAACACGGAGAGATCTACAAACTTTACTTCGAAAAATTCCGATAAAAACTTATTAAGTGTCAAAAGCAGAAAAATTGTAATTGAAAATGTTATTATCTTTCGAATATGAATCCCACCTATTAATACTTCTATGCGTTATATATTCCACAAATATAGGAACATTACCTCTACAATTTGTAATAAAAGGTATTAAGATTAGTCATGTAGAATTTTTAAACAGTAAGAGTAAGAAAATGGCTCAAATTGGAGGGAAATATGTTTTTAAAGGTTCTTCTCGTCTGTATTGTCGCCCAGTTTATATCATTTTTAGCATTTAAGAAATTTCTAAAGATAAAAAGTAATCCATTTAAGAGATATGAGTACTTTAATGAGAGAAATAAAGAATTAATTAGGAAGCTTCAAAAGGTATTCTTCATAACAATATTTGTTTTTTCCATAATAGTAATTATATTGAAAGTATCAACTGGAGGAATTATTACAATATGTTATTTGATTTTTATTGCAGTTTATAATGTGATTACTGGTTTGGATCAGCTTGAAGCCGAACCAGATAAAAAGGAGTTTATAATTAGTTTTGTGGACAGTGGTATATGTATTGGATTGGCTGTTATGTTGATTATTGAGATTATAAGATAATAAATCAAACTAGATGGAGAAAAATATGAAAAAGAAAATTATTATTGCAATTATTGCCATAATGCTGACTATTGGAATAGCATTCTCGCTTTTTCAAATCTCAAAATCTAGGTCTTTTCAGTTTTTTGGTGGACTCGTTACTAAAGTAGAGACAAAAGAAAAAGTGGTCGCTTTGACTTTTGATGATGGACCTGGAGTAAATACGGATCAAATCCTTAATATATTAAGAAAGCATAATGTAAAAGGGACATTTTTCTTAACAGGCAAAGAGATAGAAAAAGATTTAGAGGCAGCAGAAAAGATTGTCATCGAAGGGCATGAAGTTGGTAATCATACATATTCTCATGAACGAATGGTCTTAAAGTCGCCGAGCTTCATAAGAAATGAAATCGAAAAAACTGATGAATTGATTCGCAAAATTGGTTATGAGGGAGACATACACGTACGACCTCCATATGGAAAAAGACTGCTATATCTACCATACTATTTATCAAAGCATAATAGAAAAACTATTTTCTGGAATATAGAGCCAGAAACCGTCTTAGAAGTTAATAGTAATTCGGATACAATTGCTAATTATGTGGTTGGAAGTACCAAACCAGGTTCAATAATATTGTTGCATGTTATGTATGAAAGTAGAAAAGAATCACTAGAGTCCGTAGAGAAAATCATAGTTTCACTGCACGAACAAGGCTACACTTTTACAACAGTATCAGACTTATTGAAATACAACAATAATAAACGTAAAAAACCTACAACTACAAAGGTAGTAAATCCAAAGAAACCTTACTCCGTAGCGGATGCAATCATAAATGGCGATGTTGTTTCTTCTTCAAGTGGGTTTGAAAATTTAGATAAGTTTGCTAGATTTTTAGAAAATGTCAAAAATAATATTACAGATACCATCCGGATTACAAGGTACACGGTAGAGGGTGATCCAATATTTGATAATCTAGTTTTTGATGGCAAGTTAATTCATTACACATCAGATAACACGCAAGATGGATATGCTGGAACTGGTGCAGGGATTAACACTACGGCTTGTAAATATGTTGAAGATAGGAAGACAGATTACGGAATAGAGTATTATTTAGTAGGTTGCGAGTCTATTGAAATCGGAAACTTTTTTAATTTTACTGTTCCAAAAGCATTTGTGTCTCAGCTTAAAAGTACGGATACAGTTATTAAAAAAGTGAAAAGCCAGCTTTCAGATAAACACAAATCAAGAATTGATAAAGATAAAGAGGTTCGACTTTCAAAAGTCCTGTTAAAAGAATATATGGGTGAAATCAAAGATAGTAATTATATTGGTAAAGAAGTTTATCTTCTAGATTTTACTACGACAGAAAAATATCAAATCCCTAATAACTTTATCGTTTACGCTTCGATTGATAAGGTGAAAATTGTGGGTTACGGGTATGTGGATTAAATATGATAGGAGTGAAAACATGAAGTCAAAGTGTCAATACTGGATATTTTTTGTCTTAATTTTTATATTAACAGGTTGCACTCAGGTGTCAGAACCTACTATAAAAAACACCGGGTATGTAATAAAGGTTGAAGATAATAGAATACTAGTCGCAGAAAACATTACTCATGAAAAATATGAATTAATAAAAAATATTTCATTTGAGGACCTAATGGGGGAAGGTCTTTCACTAATTTATTTAAGTTATGATGGTGATGAAGTTTTTGAAAAGGGTAATAAAGTAGAATACATCATAGAGGGTGGAATTAACGAGTCGTATCCAGCTCAAGCAAAAGCAAAAAAGATTACAGTTATAGACTAAAACTACCGATAGAAACCTATATAAGTTAAATAAGAAAAGTACTAGAAAAATATCGAGGGTGATCATATGAAAATTATTGATTTAACACATACAATATCAGAAAATATGCCTGTTTATCCAGGTACAGAGGGTCCTAAACTACGAGTTTCTAATACATATGAACAACACGGATTTAAAGAAACATTGCTAACTATGTATTCGCACACTGGAACACATATGGATGCACCGGCACATTTATTTTCGCATAGGCCAACTTTGGATTCTTATTCAGTTGAACAATTCTTAGGAAAAGCACTAGTAGTTGATTGTAGTTCATTAGGAGATGGCGACAAAATTACTATGGATTTTATTAATGAAAAAAAGGCAAACGATGCTGAATTCCTGCTATTTTATACAGGATGGGATAAAAAATGGGGATCGGAATCATACTTCGGTGATTACCCGTACATTACTGAGGAAGTTGCAGATTACTTAATAAAGACAAAGAAAAAGGGTGTTGGATTAGATGTTATTGGAATCGATCCAATTTCAGATTTTAACTTAACAATTCACAAGAAACTTTTTGCAGAAAATGATATCGTTGTTATAGAAAACTTAACTCGTTTAGGTGAAATTGGTGAGGAGTTGTTTACTTTTTTTGCGTTACCTATAAAATTTCAAGAAGCAGACGGGGCACCAGTAAGAGCAATAGCGATTTTAGATTAAAATGCTCTAAGATCAGGGGGAAATAAATATTAAATACTATCAATTACTATTACTTTTTCTTAGTAGTATTCCATATGTTTATTTGGCTATGTTAAATGATTTCAAAGAGAGGTCATTGATAGGATACTTAATAATGTTTGTATGTTCATTGTTTTTAGTAATTCTCAGTAAGGTTCTTAAAACATATATGCCTATTGCTATTGGTAATTGTATATCATTTCTAGCATCATATAAGTATATTAATGATTTTAGTAGTAGTAATGAAATTTGGGGCAATTATTTTAAACCGCTTACTCCACATGGATTGGTGATATTTGTTAGTTTAGTTTTAATAGTTTATCAAATAGTTTTATATATAAAGTCTAATAAGCTAGAAGCGTATATGATTAAATTAGTTAAGAGTGGACTGAAGATTAAACTTGTTATTTTTATTGCGATAATTGTAGAATTGATTTTTAACTTTCAAAAAGAGGTTGGGTACCCAACTCCGCAATCTGGATATGAGGCTGCATATAATTTATTTTTAAGAGAAAATTTACTATTAATACCGTTAATTGTTTTGCTATTTTTCACAATAATTATTGAAAAAGTTGAAAAAAAGGTAAGCTAGAACTTTCTAGCTTACCTTTTTAACTTCATAGTTTTGTGATTTTAAATCGTCATCTTTAATAATATTAGCTAAATAAACTCCAACAATTACAAGAATCGTTCCAATAATTTGATACGAAGAAAAATCTTCTTTCAAAAAAATAACACCAGCAACTACAGTTACAATTGTTGAAACACCTACAAATGAGGCTGTACGATTAGTTCCAAGATATTCTATTGCTAAATTATATAATAAAAATGCAACAACTGAGCTGACAATACTTAGATAACCAATCGCATTTAAAAAATCAGGGTTTTCTACTGGTAATAGTAAATATTCCTTAAGTGTTCCTGAATTAATATTTTGAATCAGTGCCATAAATGTGAATGTGATAGCACCAAATGCCATCATTGCGTATGTTTTTTCAATACTACTGAATTCTGTAGCTTTTTCTGAGTAAACGGAATATAAACTATATGAAATTACTGCGAGAAATAACATAATATAGCCAATTGGGTTAAATGAAGCTTCAATCCCTTTAACTAGTACCATGATCAAAATACCAACAGCAGTAGTACTAACGCCTAAAATTTGTAATCTAGTTGGAGATTCCTTCAATATTAATGCTGAAAATAACAGGGTAACTATCGGAATGCTTGAAATTATTACACCACTTTCAGAAGCAGTAGTAAGGTTAATACCAACAGTTTCTCCGATAAAATAAATTACTGGTTGAAACAAAGCTACTAAAAATAAAGACTTTAGTTGTTTTCCTTTGAAATTCAACTTAATTATTCGAAGTAGTGCACATATATTTAAAAATAGAAATGCTATTATAAATCTCCAACTTAATAAATTTAAAGTTGAAACAGTATTTGTAATTTTTTTTGTAAAAAGAAAACTAAAACCAAATATAATCTCGCAAACTATGGCACACAAAATACCAAACACAATTTTATTTTTCATAATAAATCCACTCTTTCAAATTAGACATACTAACTAATTATAATGGAAATCCGAAATAATTGAAGGAGATTTTTCAAATAAAAAAGTTGGTTCATGGAACCAACTTTTAGCTTCTCCATACTACATTTTCTTTTTTCTCATCATTAACAACTAGCTGAAATACATCAGGTCTTGAATAGTGGCCAACAACATCGAAATCGAACTGACTATATGCGATATCTTGTAAGTTCAAGGAAGCATATAAGATATCTTCTTTCCCCCAAACTGGACTGACTATATATTCACCTAACGGGCCAACAATTGCACTCCCACCAGGGCACATCTCATCAGGTGAGTTTACTAAATCTTCAAAGCAAGCTAAGTCAGAAGGGTACATTTCTTTAGTTACATATTGATTGCATGAAAGCACGAAGCATCTACCTTCAGCCGCTATATGACGAATAGTAGATTGCCACAAGTCTCTCGAGTCAGCAGTTGGAGCAATGTATATTTGTACACCTTTCGAGTACATTGCTGCTCTTGCGAGGGGCATGTAATTTTCCCAGCAAATGAGTCCGCCGATTTTTCCGAAAGGCGTATCAAATACTGGCAGAGTACTTCCATCACCTTCGCCCCAAATTAATCTTTCCGAGCCTGTTGGCTTTAATTTACGGTGTTTACCTAGCAATGTGCCGTCAGGTCCAAAATATAACATAGTACAGTATAAAGTTCCTTTGCTATATTCATTATCTCTCTCAATTACACCAATATCTAAATAAACTCCAGCTTTACGAGCTGCTTCACCTAATCTATCAGTTTCTTCACTCGGAACAGCTATCGAATTTTCCCAATATCGGTAAAAATCTTTTCTACCTTCAAGAGAGCGGCTCCCAACTACTGCTCCGAAACTAAGACCTCTTGGATAAGCAGGAATAAATGCTTCTGGAAAAACAACAATGTTTGCTCCGTTATTTCCTGCTTCTAGTGTTAGTTTTACAGCTTTTTCTGTACTTTTATCTTTATCCATAACAACTGACGCGGCTTGAACTACGGCTACTTTGACATCTTCCACTTGAATTCCCCCCAGTTTTCTCTTATATATTATTAATTCAGTACATACTAATCTAACTCCTTTAAATAGCCATAAATAACATGATTACTAGATATTTAAATATAATAGACTAGTAGTATAAACTGTATTATAGGGGACTTGATTATGAGCAGTGAGGTTACTAAATATTTAGAGAGAATTGGTTATGAAGGTACAATAGAAGTTAACTTGAATACACTCTCAAAATTGCAAGAATGTCATCTTAAGAGGGTCCCATTTGAAAATTTTGATATTATAAACCGTAAACCTATTTCACTTGACGTTGAACAGCTATATCAAAAAATTGTGTGTAATAATCGCGGGGGTTTTTGTTTTGAACTGAATGCGCTATTCGGTTCTTTACTTCGAGAACTTGGATTTAGGGTAACTGATTATATAGCGCGTTTTTGGAGATATGAGGAAAATTTGCCTCCAATGCGTCAACACCATGTTTTAAAAGTAAAAATTAACGGTAAATTTTATATATGCGATGTAGGAGTCGGTGTGAATTCTCCACTTAAACCGATAGAGATGATAGAAGGATTAGTACAAAATGATGGTCACACCTCTTACAAGTTAGTAAAAGATTATTATTTTGGTTGGATACTTTTTGAGAAGGAAGAGGATCAGTGGCATAAATTATATTCGTTTACTGAAGAACCACAGTTGCCAAAAGATTTCATCATGCCGTCTTATTGGTGCGAAAATTCTGATGACTCTATTTTTAAAAATACTGTTAGAGTTGCAATTAGAACGAATTATGGAATAAATACTATATTAGGTTCAGATTTTAGGGTATCGACAAGTGAAGGTATTAAAACTTTTGTACCAAAAACAGACGAAGAATATAACAACGCATTAAAAGAATATTTTAATATAGTTTTATAAAATGAAGGAGCTACCCATTTGGATCAGCTCCTTTCCTTTGTAATTTCTAAGTTCTTTTAAATAGATAATTATCCAACCTATGATAAAATTATAGTTATAAAAATATGGGGTGAAAATTAATGAAAAAATATATAATCAGCTTTATATCTCTATCAATCATTGTGATAGGTATATTTACATATTATCAGAAAGATAGAGTTAAAATACTAAACATTAGCAACAAAGTAAAATTAAGCGATATAAAAACTGTTTCGGCTTTTGCGGATTCCGTAAAAACATATAATACCGTATCAGAATTAAAGTTAAATTCTGATACAATTTTCGAAGGTAAAATACTCGATATTGAATACTTTGATTTTAAAACAAATACATTCTCTAAATTAAAAATAAGAGTTACAAAAAATTTTACTAGTAATATAAAAAAGGGTGATGTTATTAGTGTAGTTGAAGCTGGAGGTATAACCACGAAAGGGAATATTCAAAAGTATGTCAGTGATAAGTTTAACATACCTGTAAAATTGTCATCTGATTTAGTAGCTGTAACTTTTAACGGGATTCCACTTTCAAAGGTTGGCGAAAAAGTAATTCTTTTTGCCGGAGAGGATAAAGAAGATTTCTATAATTTGAATGAAAAAGTTTATTACCCTATAGGTTCAAATCAAGGTAAATTTATTATCGATGAACAAAGCAATAAGGTATTTAGACACATAGAATTCACTGAAAATGATAATTTAAAAATGTCACTAGCTGAATTAATTAACAAAATAGAAAATAATTAAAAAAGTGGATTTTAGGCAAAAAAAATACTGTGGTTTCGAGAATCCACAGAAAAAGGTTAGGGTTTTAAGGCATGAAAGGTTTTCATGTACTTAATATAAAACATAAATGTGCAGAAAATATGGAAAACATATAAAAATTTTATGAGGTCAAAAAATGAGACAAGAGCCTATTGAAGCTGCAAGAAACTTTATTAGTGAATATTTTCCAGATTGCCAAGGAGCAGTATTGGCAGGGAGTGTTATTAGGGGAGAATTTACTGAAACATCTGATCTAGATATTGTTGTTTTCTGTAACGATATCTCCACAGCCTATCGCGAATCACTAATAGCTTTCGGATGGCCGATTGAAATATTTGTACATAACTTTATTTCTTATAAAGATTACTTTGAAAATGACTGTAAAAGGGCAAGACCTTCGTTGCCTAGAATGGTTTCAGAGGGATTTGTTTTAAAGGATGAAAATATACTCGACATTATAAAAAATGAAGCGCAAAAACTTCTTGATAAGGGTCCAGAAGCCTGGACTAGCGAAACTATAAATTTTAAAAGATATTTTATAACAGATGTATTAGAAGATTTTATCGGATGCGGTAATAGACCAGAAGGGATTTTTGTTGCAAATGCTTTAGCTGATTTAGTAATCGAATTTGTTTTGCGAACAAACCGTAAGTGGACTGGTACATCAAAATGGGCTTTGCGTTCATTAAAGCAGTATGATTTAGAGTTTGCAGAACAGTTTGTATATGCTTTTGATGAATTCTATAAAAATAATAAAAAATGTGCAGTAATTAATTTAGTAGATGAGGTTCTACAACCATATGGTGGTAGACTGTTTGAAGGATTTTCATTAGGAAAAAAATAGTAGACTAAAAGACACACTTATTATTATAAAGTGTGTCTTTTATTTAATCTAAAAGCAAAAAAGATAATGTTTATGCAGTCATTCTTTTGTCAATAATCGGTTATAGCGTTAAGAAAAAAGGGGGACTAGGCGTGAGAAATAGAACTGTTACTAACTCATTGCTTGGTATTGTAGTTTTACTATTTATAGCATACTTCATTGCAAGATATGCAGTTCTTACTTCAACTAAACCAATTGAAAGTGAACTTAACAACATAATTAATTATGCACAGGAAGAACGATGGAGTGATGCGGAGGTTTCGTCAAGAAAGCTAATGTCTTCGTGGGAGAAAAATAAGTACTTAATTGCTTTGAATTATGCTGAGGCAGACTATTTACTTTTTGTAGATAATCTTTCCCGTATGAATGGTGCTATAAAGACCAAAGATGATACAGAGACGGTTGGACAGGCAATGTCTGCATTAAAACTTTGGAACAATTTTTTAAGAATAGTTCCAGAGCCATAAGAAGGGTGAAAAATGGATTTCTTAGTTTATGTATCTCGATGTATAGTTGTATTAATTTTCTCATGGTTTAGTGTTAGGCTAATTGGAAGGAAGTCTATTTCTCAGCTAACATCCTATGATTTCACGGCGCTTATGGTTCTAGCTAACGTTGCGGCTGAACCGCTAGTATACAAGGTAACAACTAAAGCTTTCATAGGTACAGTCACGATTGCCGTTATGGCTGTTATTATAGGTAGATTATCATTAAATAAATGGTTTTATAATTTTGATGTTAAACCTGAAATTATAATTGTGAACGGCAAAATTGACAGACAAGCAATGAGACGAAATAGAATGAATTTGCCTTTCTTATTATCGTTATTGAGATTACAAGGATATGCAAAAGTTTCAGATGTAGAGTTCGCTATAATAGAACCGGATGGTAATCTATCTGTAATTCCAACATCACAAAATAGACCTGTAACTCCTAGTGATTTGAATATAGATACCCAATATGAGGGACTAACACTACCACTAATTATTGATGGGGAAATACAATATAATAATTTGAAATTTGCAAAGTTAGATACTAAGTGGTTGCAGCAGGAGATAGTAAAGCAAGGCGCGCAAAAAGCAGAAGACATATTTTTAGCCGAACTAGACTCAACAGGTAATTTAAATGTTGATCTTTTTAATGAGCCTCTAAACAAGAAACCAGGAATGTTTTAAAAGTAGTGCGGACAAAATTTATTTGCACTATTTCAAATTTAGGCAAAAAAAATACTGTGGGTTTCGAGAATCCACAGAAAAAGGTTAGGGTTTTAAGGTATGAAAGGTTTTCATGTACTAAATATAAAACATAATTGTGCAGAAAATATGGAAAATCCCTTATCAAAATTTTTAAATTGAGGTAAAATTTGAAAGAATAATAGATAAAGACGAAAGGTTTTACTTTCTCAAGTTATTCTTAAAGAATCATTGGATGATATTTAAGATAGAAATTATTGGTTACCGTTTACGTTTCAATTGATAGAGTGAAAAATTGTAGGTTACGGATAATAGGGAGAGTGATTTTATGGAGGATTTTTTCAAAGATATCTTAGAGGCTATATTTTCTGGAAACACAAGAAAGAGTAAACCTGACGATCCAGTAGAATATAAGAAAAAGATGGATAGATTAAGAGAAAAAGATGAAATAAAGCAGTGGATTTTTGATAACCACTTAAATTCAACGAATGCTTACAGAGTTATAGATAAATAAATATAGTGAAACACAAATAATTTATAATAAAAAAGCTCAAGCTGAGTTGCTAAATAAATTACAAATAGGTTTTAAAGAATACGATAACAAACAACAAACTTAAAAAGGACTCTGAGGAGTCCTTTTTTTGCTAATAAGAAAGTTTGAAATTTCCTTTTGTTGAATAAAATTTCTCTTTTTCAAAATCCTCCAGCCTAGGGTTCATATATACTAATTCGAATTTACCTGTTAGTTCGGAGTATATGATAACTGTGTCGGTTAGATTTTTATTTTGTAGTTTTTCTTTAGATATTTTAATAGTTAAGTCAGTTTTAGGGAATTCGTTAAGATCTCCTATTCTATTATCAAGACTTAACATTCTAAGCTTACCAGTATCTGAATCTATGTGAATAATCGTACCTTCATTGTATCGTGTATAGAACTTGTATCCTTTAAGTACTGGAACTACTCTAAAGCTATGTACCTTAAAATCTGAGTTGGAAAATTCATAATTATAGTTAAAACCTAACGAAACTAAGTTGAAACTAATTTTATCACCATATATATTTTGGAGGTGTTCGTGCGCTTTTTTCTTTGCATTATCAGTTGTCATTACTTGACCGTCAGATAGACCATGATTTCCATTTACGGTAGTAATTTGTCCATTATATCCGTCTATCCAACCGTTGTATTTATCTTGTATTACAAATTCATAGTTAAAGGGAATTTCACTCAATCTATTTTTTAATATCTTTACATCGCTGACACTTACGTTAAGTTTTCTTGCTATTATTTTCTTTAATTTTGATTTGCCGATAGGATGTAATTGTTCTGGAAGTTTATGAAATCTAGTATAACTATCACTTAATAAATTGATCTTTTTGTAAAATTTATCCATTTCTACAATATCTAGTGTTTCAAAATAGGAACTATAACCATGATTTAACTTATTTTCTTGCTTACCAAGTAATTTGCTAAAATCTAGGAAGTATTTTTGTGTTTTTTGATATACTGCCTCGTCTGTTTTATCCCATAAACCCTGGTCATAGCGCATTTCCATAATTTCGAGCATTTTATTAAAACTATCATCATGTAATGTTAAACGGTACTCTGTATTATTCAGTTCGCGTTTTTCAAAGTAATTTAAGTTTTCTTCTAAAATTATTTTTTTCTCAAATATACGGAAAATGTCTTCTTTTAAATATTCTAGGTTGCTGTGTGTGTTGTCTTTAATAGGAGCAAATGAATCTGGTAAAAAGTCGGCTGCGATAAAGTAATCTTGAAATTTAGTTAATAGTTTTTCTCGGTCATTTTTGTAATCTAAAATTAAAATTGTAAGTATAATACTAGCTAAAAACATAGTTAAGTATTTTAATTGATTTATCTTTACTTTAAGTATTATTTTTTCATCAACCTTATTTGCAATTACGGGTTTTTCCAACTCTTTTAAATTCTCAGAAAATCCTACGCTGCTATTATAATTTTTTGAACAGTGGTCACATTTTTTTAAATGTTCATCGACTGCCATTTTAACGGATGGACTCAAATCATTTTCAATATATAATGGGTATAAGTCTTTAACTACATCGTGTTCTAATTCCATTCTTCATTCACTTCCTTATATAATTCTCGAAATTTTTTCCTAGCACGGTAAAGGCCAACTTTAACTTGATGAATCGTTTCATTAGTTACTACAGATATTTCTTCATAAGTTAAACCGTTAACATCACGCAAAATAATATATGTTCGATAATTTTCTTGCATTTTAACAAGAACTAATTGTATTAACAGCTTCTCATCGAGGCATTTATAATGATCACGTTGATTGGTTTCGTATTCATATATGTCTTTGGTATGTATTTCAACTTATTTTGTTTCTTCTGGGAAAAGCTAATATAATTATTTCTTGCAATTTTGATTAACCATGTTTTCAGTGACGACTCTCCTCTAAATTTACCTAGAGATTGGAAGGCACTTAAAAAAGTATCATGTGTTAAATCTTCGGCTATTTGCTTATTTAGAGATGACCGATAAAGATACAAATAAACAGTATCTTTGTAAGTCTCATATAGTTCAATCCTAGGGTCTGACATGCGCGTTCTCCTCTCTGCCTATATAGACAGATAAATCATCTAAAAGTTACACTCTAGAATAATTCTTTTAATATTATTTCACTTTACTATGAAACTATTGGATTTGATAATAGTAATGGGATGTTCATTTAGAGGGAATTACTCAGGACTCGCAATTCATTAAAAACATAAATTTAAAAGTTTGTGGATATCACTTAATTTTGACTCGTTACTAATGTGTATTACTTAAACTCTATTTTTTTGGTTGAATGAAAATGTGATTGGATTAGTAGAACCTAGGTGTATAACCAAAATAGGAATTATTGAAAATAATAGTGGAAAGATGAAAATACATGAAAATATTTCGTCTGGTAGAAATTATTGTCAATGGAGCTCCAATGCCAAAAGGTGGATAAAAGGTAATTGTTTTTGCACAAGAGGATAAAGAAGATTTCCTTAATTTGAATGAGAACAAAAAAATCTGTGGGTTTCGAGAATCCACAGAAAAAGGTTAGGGTTTTAAGGTATGAAAGGTTTTCATGTACTTAATATAAAACATAATTGTGCAGAAAATATGCAAAAAAGATTCTAATTGAAAATTTTTTTCAATTGATCGGAACTTTTTTCATCCATTTTATAGAACTTCGTTTTTTTCTTATTTTCGAAAGAAGCAATCGTTGCTCCGTCTGATTCAAAATTAATATGGTAAAGTATCTTTTCTTTATTTTTAAAAGTTAAGTTTGCTCTTACATCTCCGTCGACACAACACTTCCAGTTGTTTTCCCAACGTATGTTTTGCAAAATATCTTGTAGCTTAGTAAAATTCTCTTTATCATTCAAAACTTGTTCATCTGTATAACTTGCTGGTTCGCTGGATGGAATTTTAAGTTGATATTCAACCTTAGTCAAATCTTCCATATCTCTTTGGTTATAAGTTAGTTTTAATAGATTATTATATTCAAGTGCTTTTACTGCCATAAATAATATAGATATTAGAACTATAGACACCGTAGTCCATTTAATTATTTTCATTAGTAAACTCCCCAATATTTTGAAATTAGCATATAAACTCCAACTACTAATCCTAGAATACAAGCTTTTACTTTATTAGGTTGTTTATCTTCTTTTAACATTAAATAAACAAACAAATATGTAAAACCTAGTGGGAACCACAACTCTAGTCTATTCTCTCGAGTTTCTGTCACGAAAAGTGGAACTATTATAGTACTAACGATGAAATATAAGAAAATTTTATAACGCTTTGTTTCTAGCTGACTCCAACTGTATAAAAAATATAGTACAATTATAATAAGCGCTATTTGTATAATGCTTGTATCTATTACCATATTTACCTCACTTTTTTTCTAATAGAATAGGTATTCTACAAATTTTGTCAAAACCCTTTATTAAGAGAAATGGAGAACACATGAATAATAATTCTACAAAGTACATTTTAATTGGAATCTTAATTTGTTTAATTTTTATCGCTTTAAAACCAGTACCAAGTTTTAACAATGTTGAACAACCTACATACAACTCAATTTCTACCACTGTAGTGCCTCTTGGAGAAAATAGGCTTGCAATAGTAGATAATAATTATGATTCTGGACTTCACGGAGAAGTGTTTGTAATTGAGTTTAAAAAGGATTTAAAAACTTTCGATGTAGTAGGAAGATACAACTATAGTGATTTTTTTAGTAATCCACAAAAGTATAAGCCTTAAGAGGGGATATTAATGGTATTAAAGATAGTAGTTGGTTCGGGTGAATATAATAATAACCCAGGTTGGTTGCATACAAATGAGGATACGCTTAACCTACTAGATGAAAAAACTTGGCAAGATAAATTTGAAGAACAATCTTTATCAGCAATACTTGCGGAACATGTATGGGAGCATTTAACGTTTGATGAGGGAATGATAGCAGCGAAAATCTGTTATAAATTTTTAGCTAAGAATGGGTATGTACGTTGTGCCGTTCCGGATGCCTACTTTCAAGATGATGTATACCAAAACCTTGTAAAAGTTGATGGCCCCGGCCCAGCTGCTACTCATAAAATTGTACATAATTATAAAACTTTAACAAAAATGTTTGAATGTGCTGGATTTAAGGTTAACTTATTAGAGTATTGTAATGAAAACGGTGATTTTTGCATAAATGATTGGGATGGCAATGATGGTATTATTTTTCGTTCTAAAAAGTATGATCCAAGAAACAAAGGTGAAAAATTAGTCTTTCCTTCTTTAATTGTCGATGCGGTAAAAATTGAATTATAGAGAGGTACGCTAAATGATTTTTGAAAAATCTTTAATTGAATCAATGAAGAAACGTTATTCTGTAAGAACTTTTGATGAAAAAAATATAACTGATGCACATTTTGATAAAATATTAACTTACATAAGTGACGAACAAAATCTTACAGATCCTTTTGGCAAAACTAATAAAATAGAGCTAGTAAAAGTTACTAAAAATGTTTCTGATAAAGGTCTTAAGCTCGGAACATATGGAATTATCAAAAATCCTAGAGGATATTTAATCGGTATTACGAAAAATGATAAGTATTCAATTGTAGGATCGGGATATACCCTGCAGAAACTAATTATACTTTTGACCGAGCTAGGGATTGGGACGTGTTGGATGGGGGGAACGTTTAGCAGAAGTTCCTTTGAAAAGGAGATTGAATTAAATGAGGGAGAGTTTATTCCTTGTATAACTCCAATCGGCTACCCTCTTGATAATAAAAGTTTTATCGATAAGACACTTCGCTTTCTGGCAAAGTCTGATAATCGAAAATCGTGGGACCAGATCTTTTTTGATGCACAATTAGGTAAGCCACTTTCTAAATCAGATTCAGGACTTTTAGAAGCGCCGTTAGAAATGGTCAGAATAGGTCCATCAGCTTCAAACAAACAGCCTTGGAGAATTATCGTTTCAGAAGATCGCACCTTATATCATTTTTATATCGAGCATACACCCAATTATAATCGGATGGGATATGACATGCAGATGTTAGATATGGGAATAGCGATAGCGCAGTTTGAGCTAGCTTGTAATGAATTGAATTTAAAGGGTGATTGGGTACTCGAAGAACCAATGTTAGATTTACCAGCTAGTCCTCATACCGAGTATATTGTAAGTTGGAAAATTTAATAAATAAAAATAGATCAGGTTTCCTTATAAGAAACTTGGTCTATTTTTTTGTTTGGATTATAAAACTTTGAGTTTGGATTAAAAAAATAAATTTCGGATTAAAAAACACATATATCGGATTAAATAATAGCTAGTTCGGATTATAAACCTCAATCTTTGGATTATAAGTTAAAAAAACACAAAAAAAAATCTGTGGTTTTCGGGTAGTCCACAGAAAAAAGGTTAGGGTTTTAAGGTTTGAAAGGTTTTCATGTACTTAATATAAAATATAATTGTGCAGAAATTATGGAATATGAAAAAATTTTATAAAAATAATTCCATTAAAATACAATTATAATATTTTTGGTCTATATAAAAATCATTTACAAGAAGGCCGACCGTTACAAAGCCTAATTTTTCATATAAATCTATTGCAGCAACGTTATCTTCTCTAACTTTCAAACATAATTTTTTAAGAATGCCACCTTCCCTAGCCCAATCTATCAGTTCGTGCATTACAAGTTTTCCAACACCAACGCCCCAGAAATCTTTTCGTACGGAAATACCTACTGTACCGATATGCTTAATTCTATCCTTATCGGAAGCCGAAACATTAGCGCAGCTTATAACTTCTCCAGCAACTACAGCAATGATTGAGCAACAATTTTCCTTTTGAGCTTGCGAGTCTATATGTTTAATTTCATCTTCAACAGTTAGCGGGAATTGATTTTTTCCAAAAGTAAGATAGTTACTTTCTCCACCAACTCTATTAATATATGAAATTATATTTTCAGCATCAGAGGGTATAGAAAATCTAATAGATACTTCCTTGCCATTTTTTAATAAATATTTTCTCACTGTAATCATCCTTTAGAAACCATTTTTCTAATTAATTTTTTAGTATTAGAATGTCTTATTAATCCAATAAGAAGAACTAAAAGTCCAATTGGAACTAGTGAATATCCAACAAAATCATAAACTTTATGCTCGAAAAATTGAATTAGCGAAACGGCAGCAGCAAGAGTCGTAAGTGATGTTCTAATAAATGAAAGAAGAGTTCGTTCATTAGCTAATATAGTTCTTTCCACATCTAATATTTCAGATAATGTTAGTGCTTCTATTTTCATCTTATCATCTTTAGCCAATGAGTTCACAACCTTTCAACCAATAAAATCACAACACCTAGCTTTTGTTATTTGCAAGAAAATTATTCCATTTTCAAAAAAATGCTGAACGCAATTTAGCGTTTCAGCATTTAAGATTATTTTTTAATAAAAAAGCTTGTTTGACAGCCCACACTTGATGTTCTAGAAATAATTTATTACAACAGTCATCTATATTAAGCCATAATAGTTCGTGATCACATTCAGTTGGTAAAGTTACGTCAGCATTCAATTCTACATAATAGAAAAAACCTACAGCATGCATGTAGTAATCAAATTTAGTCGACCAAAAGTAAATATCTCCTTTACATATAAATTCCTTAACCTCAATAGAAAGACCTGCTTCCTCAAGACATTCTCGGGTAAGGCAATCTTTGTGTGTTTCGTTACTTTCAATACCACCACCCAGTAAAAAATAACCGTTAGGAGTTTTAACAACGGGAACTTTATTGTCATTATTAAAGGTTATTGCATATACGCTAATTCTGTCTGTGTAATTAATACCTTGAAGTCTATTTCCAAATGTATTGACTAACATTGTCACACCTCAAATTTGCTATATCATTTTATAAATAATATTGAAATTAGCGTTATTTTATATCTTTAAATTTAAATATTTAAAATAATGTTCTATAAAATTTGCTGCGAACATATTCATATTATGATTCCTTTTAAAAACTAGGATGCTAAGGGGAGAATATGAAAAAGCTACTTATATTATTTCACTTTATTCTAATAATTGTTGGAATTCGGCTGTACTTATGGACTGTAATTACTTTTGGTGTAGACCAATTATTTTTAGCTAGATTTATTCTTGATTTTTGTCTTTTAACATTAGCGGCTTTTTATATTTTGAGGCGAAGCTGTTTTTTAACATATAGTGTTTGGCTAATAATGTACTTTAACTGGCTCTCATTAATAAAAGGTACTGTATTTGACTTTTACTGGCATTACAATCCATCAATCATAGTGCCAGTGTTTCTTATAATTTTGGCACCATTATTAGTAATAGAATTTTCAGTTAGGCGTTTCATGGCTTTATGATTATTGAATTGGCATAAACCCAACGTTCCATATTCCATCCTCGTCTTTAATTAGTTGAAAACCTTTGTTGTTATAAATTAGTGTACCTTCAAAGTCATTTTTTTGTTTAAACGTGGCCTGTTCAATTCCTCTGTATATAGTTTCGGCAATAGATTTATTTAATCTATCTGAGTCTGGAAACTTCATGTGATCCTCTTTTGACCATCTAACATAATTTTTTCTATCAGTATAAAGAGCATACTCAACTTCGTATTTTCTCTCAAGCCCAGCATTTATATATAATTTTGCAATGCTTAAAGGTGATAAATTTTTTAAATGCTCTTCTTTTAAATCTAAAGAAAATTTATTGTAAATCTCTCGTTCTTCGCTAGTTAAAGTAATTACAGGTTCTTTTTTAGGAGTTTTAGTAACTTTCTCGTTAGAACACCCAACTAAAAAAATTAGACAAGCTATACTAACCAAAATTAATTTATTCAATTTCCTTGCTCCCTTCAATCAGAGAATTTACTATATAAGTAGTTCTATGAAATCGACAGTATTCCTTTATAGTGAAATAAAAGTGTTGGAGTGCTTTGATTATGAAGTTTGATAAGTCTAATCCTGTAGTATAAATGAATTCATTTTTAAAGAATTGGGTGAAGAGATTGTTTAGATTAATGAGGAGAAAAGATAAGCAACTAACGATAACTGAGTGTGAAGAAGTTTTAGCGAAGGGCGAGCACGGGGTTCTTGCAACAATAAATGAAAATGGTTATCCATACGTTACACCGTTAAATTTTGTGTATTTCAATAATGTTTTGTACTTTCACTCGGCGCTAGAAGGAGAGAAGTTAGATAACATATCCGAGTGTAATAAGGTGTCTTTTTGTGTGTCAACAGACGTTGAACTTTTAGCAGATAAATTTGATACAAATTACAAAAGTGTCGTTCTTTTTGGACGAGCTGAAGAGATCTTTGGTGTTGAAAAAGACAATGCTTTACTCGAATTAATAAAAAAATATTCACCTGAGTACATCGAACAAGGTGAAAAGTATATTGCTAGAATGAAAGAGAAGGCTAGAGTAGTTAAAATTAATGTGGAACATTTAACTGGAAAAGCTCAAGTATAACGAGAAATGGAACTTCAGATAAGCTAAGAAGTTCCATTTTTTATGTATTACTTTTTTTGTGAAAATGTTATACCGTTCTCATCCATTGTTCGTTTTATGACATTAATAGCGTTTTTCCAATTCCATGTAGTTCAGAAAATTCTTTTTCACTATACTTTGATAGCTGTTCTATTGTTGTTATTCCTTCATTTTGAATTGCTCTTTGAGCTGGTTTAGCAAGTTTTTGTAATAAAATATCAATGTTCATTTATACACTCCCAATCAAGTCAATCTTAACAAACAGAGCCTATTATAAAAATAAAAAACCACCAATTGCCCCGGAAATTACGACTAGCCAAGGAGGAAGCTTTCCAAAGGTTAACATACTAAACAATACTGCAGTAAATGCAAAATCGGTAGGAGATTTAACCGTACTTGTCCAAATCGGATCATAGAATGCCGATATTAAAATACCTACAACACATGCATTTGCTCCCATAAAAGCACTATTTACTTTAGGATTCTTTCGTAACGAATTCCAGAACGGAAGTGCACCCAATATTAATAAAAATGCCGGAAGAAAAATAGCGAAAGTTGCTAATAACCCACCTTTCCAACCTCCTATTACCGCTCCTATATAAGCTGCAAAAGTAAATAACGGGCCGGGAACCGCTTGAGTCAACCCGTATCCAGCTATGAAATCCTCTTTGCTTAACAATCCTAATGGAACAAATTCTCGTTCTAAAAGTGGGAGCACTACGTGACCTCCTCCAAATACTAAAGAACCAGATCGATAAAAACTATCGAACATCTGGACCCAACTGAAGGTAGTGTTTTCCCTTAATATTGGTAGAAGAATGAGTAAACCGAAAAATAATATTAGACAGCCTGCTCCGAAACTTCGTGATATTGGAAAATTAAAATCCGTACTAATTTCTACTTCACTTTTATTTCTGAAGAGAAGAAATCCAATTAATCCAGAAAAAACAATTACACTAATTTGTGTAAAAGTCGTTTGCCAAATTAATAGAATTACGAATGAGATAAGGGCAATAATTCTCCTTTTTAAATCGGGTGTGAGTTTATTCGCCATACCTAAAATAGCTTGAGCTACGATTGCGACAGCCACTATTTTTAATCCGTTAATCCAACCAGATTTTGCGATATCTGTTTGTATTGCGAGTGCGAAGAAAATTAGAGCTAAGACAGAAGGTAGCGTAAATCCTATAAATGATACGATACCACCTAATAAACCAGCGCGCATTACCCCTATCCCAATTCCGACTTGACTACTAGCTGGTCCTGGCAAAAATTGTGCAAGTGCAACTAATTCAGAGTACGCTTTTTCGTCTAGCCACTTTCTTTTACGAACATATTCATTATGGAAATATCCCAAGTGTGCGATCGGCCCACCGAACGATGTTAATCCAAGATAAGTTGATACGAAAAGAATTTCTAGTAAAGTTTTTACATTTTTCACCATGTTCACCTCTCAAGAAGCATCAAATTACATTTTATACTAATTGCTTGTGTTTTTGAAATGGTGAAAATCATATTTGATTCGCAAGATCAATGAGTGCTTTTTCAATTTTCTTAGCGTCATGTCCCATAATTCCTATTAAATAAGAAATTCCATCTTTATAAACAAAAATAGTTGTACCAGCAATATATCCATGGAGGTTATTTTTTAGTTCAACCTCATTTGCACCATTAACTTCAATTTTTTGATTTTGTACCAAGATATCTACTATTTTTGGATTGCTTTTATCTTTACTAACAGCCATTAAATGAATCCTAATAATATTACCTTTTTTCCCTTCTTTGTTTAAATCTTGTAAACTATTAACTCTAAATCCCTCAGTTTCAAATGGTAACTTTTCCGGAAGTTTTAAATCATACGGCAGAGACTCTATAGCTATTTTTAATGAAGGTGCTTCATAGTCAATAGGTTGTTCTTTTTTTATATTTTCATCTATTTCACTAGTATTAGTTGCATCAACAACCTCAAGTTTTGAAGTATCAAATTTTCTGTGTTCGGTACAACCAGAAATTAAGATGAAAGCCGAAAAAGTAATAAGCATCCTCTTCACCTACTAAACCACTCCCTACTGTTCTCTTCTATTAAATCAAATTCAGCACTCATGAAATTAGTGAATTCTTGATAATTATCCTGTTTGATGCATCTTAGAATAGTTTCTTTTCCATAAATCTCATTTGTATATTTAATTATTGGCCAACCCCACTCATATGCTAGATTAATATCTTCATTAATTTCATCAAGTGTTGGGATATTCCCACTAGCAACAGGTAATTTAAACTCGTCTTCATATATCCACTGTTCTGAAAGATATATAGCAAGTCCTTCTGAAAACCATCGCGGAACTTTTTCCATATCAGGTGATAATATTTCATGGTAAATATGTGTAAGTTCATGACAAAGGAGGCGCGAATATTCTTCATAATTGTAGCGGTAAATTGAATCTAGAAAGTATGCTGTAGGTGATAAAAGAACTAGGTCGGTACCTTGAGGTTGGGCAATTCTGCTTCTTCTTGAGGGAGTTTCGGAAGATATTTTTAAGAAATTTAAAACTTGCTTATCAAATTCAAGTCTACTCGGTGTTAAAACGACTCGAATATTATGATTTTCTAAAGTTAGTTCAAAATATTTGGATAACGTAACCTGGGCTTCTTTAATTACATTAATTGTTTCATCAATATATGATTTCTCTTTATAAAAAACAATAATATTATCTTGCCTGACATAATTATAATCAAAATCAAGACTCATTTTACCCACCACCCTTAAACTATCTTACATATAATTTTACTACAAAACTTCAGAATATTGCGAAAAACTAAATTGTGTATTTTTTGGATAGGTAAAAGTCAGAGCAGATAGTCAGCGAATATTTAATTTAGAAGGAAGATAATATTTGACATTTAACAAATGATGTAACTATAATAGTTACATCAGGAGGTGATTGTAAATGAAAATAAGTAGTCGTTTCTCAGTAGCTGTACATATCCTTAGTATTATTTCTACTCAAAATGAGGACATATGTACGTCTGAGTTTATTGCTGGAAGTGTAAATACTAATGCAGTTGTAATTAGAAGGATTATGGGTATGTTAAAAAAGGCTGGCTACATCCAAGTACGACTAGGTACTGGAGGAGCATCTCTTCAAAAGAGATTGGTTGAAATTACACTACTTGATGTGTATAGAGCAGTCGAAGTTGTTGATGAGGGCGAACTTTTTCAAATACATGAAAATCCTAATCCAAATTGTCCAATCGGTGCAAATATCCAGGCAACACTTGAAATAATATTACTTCAAGCTCAGGAAGCAATGGAAAATGTTTTGAAAAATGTTACCATGAACGATCTAGTTGAGGTATTAAACAAAAAAATTGAATGATAATTGTTCGATTTTTTTTAAAATTTGATGTAACTGTAATTGTTACGGTTACAACGGAGGGAGAAAGTTAAATGGCTTTAAAAATAAAAGTTTTTTCAGATTATGTATGTCCGTTTTGTTTTTTAGCGAAAGCGCCATTTGATGCAGCAGTAGTAGATAAAGATGTTGAAGTTGAGTGGATGCCATATGAATTGTGCCCTAGTCCTTCGCCTAAGTTAGATCCGGTTAATGATCCTGCTAAAAGAAATGCTTGGGAAACATCGATTAAGCCCATGGCTGAAAAATTTGGTGTCGAAATGCAACTACCAAACTTCTCCCCACACCCATATACCGATTTAGCTTTTGAAGGTTATCACTTCGCAAAAGAATTTGGTAAAGGTAAGGAGTATAACGATAGAATTTTTATAGCTCTTTTTCAAGAGAGTCAAAACATTGGAGAAATCGAAGTTCTAACTAAACTTGGTGGAGAAATTGGACTAGATACTAGTTTGTTTGCTAACGCATTACATTCTAGGAAGTATAAAGCTGTACAAGTTAAAGCACTTGAGTTTGCATATACAGAAGAGCGAATACGTGTCGTTCCAACATTCATTATTGGAGAAGAAAGAATTGAGGGTGTCGCTAGTAAAGAACATTTTGAAAAAGTTATTTTGAAGGAAATGAATAGAAATGGGGGAAAGTAAGATGAAATTAGGTATTATTGGAGCTAGTGGTAAATCAGGTAGTCTAATTATGAAGGAAGCATTAGAAAGAGGTCATGATGTAACTGCAATCGTTAGAAACCGTGATAAGGTTTCAAACAAAAATGTCTGTATCTTGGAAAAAAACATTTTTGATTTAACTACAGATGACTTAAAAGAATTTGATGTTGTTGTAAATGCATTTAATACTGCTCCTGGTGAGGAAGAAGGTCACTTGACTGCAGGCAAAATATTAATCGATGCACTTAATGGAACACCAAACACAAAATTATTTGTTGTCGGTGGAGCAGGAAGCTTATATGTTGATGATTCAATGAAGCTGCAATTAGTCAATACTCCAGATTTTCCGGAACTATATTATGCAACAGCAAGCAGTATGGCCAAAAATCTTGATGAATTAAGAAAAGTTGATTCCTTTACTTGGACGTTTCTTAGTCCAGCAATTTTCTTTGATCCAGAAGGACCAAGAACCGGTAAGTATAGGTTAGCCAGTGAAATTTTAACAATGGATTCAAATGGAAATAGTTATATTAGCTACGCTGATTATGCAATTGCTGTTATAGATGAAATTGAAAACCCTAAACATGAAAACAAAAGATTTTCAGTACTATCTTAAAAGTTTCTGATTAACTCTAAAACTTAATAATATAACAAAATTAGCCCCGAAAAATGTTCGGGGCATTCTAATTACTTTCTTTTCTGTTTAACTTTGTCGTCTTCTTTTTCTACCTCTAAAACTTTACCTGTTTTCGCACATACTTTCACTTCGTAAACCATGTTTGGAGTCTGGATATCTACCTCATAAACTAGTACTTCATTATCAATTTCTAATTCAACCTTCACAACCTTGCCACTTACAGTATTCATCGCAATTTGTTTAGCTTGTTCTTCAGTGATTTTTGCACCAGGCAATGTAGTCTTTGCAGAGGCTATGCCTAAATTCATTAGTAAACTAAAACTGATTATTAATATAATTTTTCTAAACATTTTATTATCCTCCTTTTTGTATTATTTTTCCATTGAAGGCGAAATTTATGTATAATGTGGGCAACGTAGGAGGGATTTTTATGATTACTTATCCGTTTTTATCAAAAGGATCAACAATTGGTGTGACAGCACCATCTTCTGGGGTAAGAGAAGATTTACATGATGCACTTAAACTCGCAGTTAACAAAATGCAGGGAAAAGGCTATAAAGTGTTAGTCGGTGAGACAACATGGACTCAAGATAAGGCGAAATCGGCACCTGCAAAAACACGTGCAGCAGAATTAAATGAGATGCTGCAAGATGAAAATATAAATATTATTATACCGCCTTGGGGTGGAGAACTTTTAATAGAAATTCTTGAACATCTTGATTTTGATAAAGTAAAAAACAAATGGGTTTTAGGTTACTCAGACACAAGTCTTCTCTTACTAGCAATCACGTTAAACACTGGAATCGCAACGGCTCACGGTACAAACTTAATTGACTTAAGGGGTGAGACTTGCGATGAAACAACAGCTATGTGGGAAGACGTTTTATCAACTAAAGTAGGGGAATCTATCACCCAATTATCTTCACCTAAATATCAAAAAGAGTGGCAGCATAGCAACCCGTCTCCTTGTATTTTCCACTTAACGGAAGATACCTATTGGAAGACAGTATCTAAACAAAATGAAAAAATTAGAGGGCGATTACTCGGTGGATGTGTCGATATAATACGACATATAATTGGAACACCGTATGGTAATGTTGAAAAATTTTCAAAGGAGTATTTAAAGAAAGAACCTATATTATGGTATTTCGAAAACTGTGAACTATCAACAACTGATCTAAGAAGATCTTTAGTACAGATGAAGTTGGCTGGGTGGTTTGATAATTGTTCAGGGATTTTGTTCGGTCGTAGCCCAGAAAACCATAGTGTTGAAAATTATACAATAGAAGATGTTTATTCTGATATTTATGAAGAATTAAAGGTACCAATTATATACGATATTGACTGTGGTCACTTACCGCCTCAAATTACTTTTATAAATGGAGCATATGCAGAAGTTGAAGTTAAAGAGGGGAAAGGTAAAGTAACACAACATTTCTTAAAATAGATTATGTAGCTAGAGACTACTAAAGATAAGTAGTCTCTAACATTTTTAGTTACCTTATTCAGAAGCAATATTAGTTCCAAGACTTCCAATTATTCCAGAAAGTACACTTAGAATTTGTTGAATTTGAGCAGGAGTTAAACTATCTTGTGCAGTAAGTTTAATACAAGGTAACTCTAATTGAAGCTCAAGACCTAAAAGTACAATTGAAATTGGACAAGGAATGGAAACACATAGTATTTCGTTACCTTGGCAACAACCATCAGGACACTGTGACATAAAAAAACCTCCTTATTTTCAAAGTCTATACAAAATATGTAGAAGGAGAGTTTGATGTACAAGCTATTGCGTAGTTTTAGAATAAATGAAAAAAATGACTATGTCTTTAAAAGTAAAAAATAGGGAAGTTAAACATTTATTGCTCATGATATGACCCTTGCGACTTAACATGAGGAATTTGCTACAATAAAAATAACAGAGGAATTATTAAATATATTGAGGGTTGGTAATATTGCTTGCGAAAATGAGTAGAAAAACATTTGATTCTATATCTGAAGAACAACTTGTTCATGCCTGTTTTGAACCGATAATTCCAAGGATCATGGGGAAAAGCAAAGAGGTTAAAGAAGAAGTTTATAATGATTTAAGTAAAGGCCAACAAGAAATATTTATGTTTATCATTTACTATAATCATGCAAGTAAATCCATAGAAGAATACTGCTGGTGGACTAAGTATTACTATAATCAACCCAAAGTATGGATTGGTATTAAAGCAGCATTAGATTATTTTTGCGCTAAAGATATGTTCCAGCACTTTGAGGAATTAGAAGGATTATTTAAAAAGGATAGTAATGCTGTCATTAAAAAATTTAGGGAGAAATTTACAAAAATTTCACAACCTACGATTAATATAATTGGGAGATATATTAGAAATAACTCAGAGGATTTTGTAGATTTTAGTTAATAAAAGCTGTCCGCGGACAGCTTTTTCTATTTTACTATTAAGACTGGTGCAATTGCTCTCTTTGCTACTTTATGACTAACGCTTCCAAGAACCATTTCTTGTAAACCGTTAAGTCCACGACTTCCGATTACTACTATGTCAAAATTATTTTCATTTGCATAGGAAACTATACTTGTTCCAGGATCACCTTTAATAATTTTAGTTAAGTAATTGATATTAGCATTATCTAATAATTTCTCTGTTTGAGATAAACGCTGCTTTCTCATTACTTCCCTATCTTCAATATTTCCTTCAGATAAGACATCAGACTTTGAAGTTAATGAATCTAGAATATAAATTATAGTAATTTCTGCATTAGGATTATTCTCACAAAGAACTTTTGCTTTCTCGGCTGCTCTTAATGAATGTGGAGATCCATCAGATGCAAGTAAAATTTTATTAAACAAATTAACACTCCTCTCGATATTACCTTTTTCTAATTATAGAGAATAACAAATAAATTGTCCCATTATTTTCTAGTAAAAATATTTTACTACTTATGTAAACGTTTTATTTATTAAAGTATCAATAAGTACAGCTTAATTGTTAAATTTTCTCAGGTTGTAATAGGAAAACTATTATTATATAATTCTCAGTATTGTGCCGGAGCGACTTTCATATGGTGGAAGTCAAAATTAAGTTAATAAAGGAAGAGGTGTTGTTGTGATACAAAAGTTACAACAAGAATGGTTTTCCAACGTGCGAGGAGATGTTCTAGCAGGAATTGTTGTTGCTTTAGCACTTATCCCTGAAGCAATTGGATTCTCAATTATTGCAGGCGTTGATCCAATGGTAGGACTATATGCATCATTTTGTATTGCTGTGATTATTGCGTTTGTTGGTGGGCGTCCGGGAATGATTTCAGCCGCTACAGGTGCAATGGCATTAGTTTTAGTTAGTTTAGTTGCAAAGTACGGAATTGAGTATATGTTTGCGGCTACTATTCTTACAGGCATAATCCAAATTATTTTAGGTTTCTTGAAAATTGGTAATCTAGTAAAATTTATTCCACGTTCGGTTATGATTGGGTTCGTTAATTCATTAGCGATTCTAATATTTTCTGCCCAGTTACCGTATTTCAAAGGTGAGTCATGGGTAATGTATGCATTAGTTGCTCTAGGTTTAGCGATAATTTATATTTTCCCAAGAATTACTACTGCTGTACCGTCACCGTTGGTTGCAATTATAATTATTAGCTTAATAGCTGTTTTCACAAAAAGTGATGTAAGTACGATTGGAGACATGGGCACGATAACAGGTTCATTACCTAGTTTCATTCTTCCTAATGTTCCGTTGAATTTGGAAACTTTAAAAATTATTTTTCCATATGCTGTTTCACTCGCATTAGTTGGTTTAATAGAATCTCTATTAACGTCGCAAATCGTTGATGATTTAACCGACACTGATAGTGATAAGAACAAAGAATCTCGAGGGCAAGGTATTGCTAATATTGCTACAGGTTTCTTTGGTGGTATGGCAGGATGTGCAATGATTGGTCAATCAATAATTAATGTAAAATCAGGTGGTCGTGGTAGATTATCTACGTTAGTTGCCGGAGTTTTCCTTATGATTTTGATTGTCGTGTTAAATAAGTTTGTTATACAAATACCATTAGCAGCTCTAGTAGCCGTAATGATTATGGTGTCTATTAGTACTTTTGATTGGGGCTCTGTAAAACGTTTAGTAACTATTCCTAAATCAGATGCTGCTGTAATGCTAGTAACTGTTGCTGCAGTTGTAGTTACACACAATTTAGCAATAGGTGTGATAAGTGGAATTCTTCTGAGTGCTATTTTCTTCGCTTCGCAAATGGCGAAAATTAAAGTTAAGCATAAATTAAAAAATGAAAAGCACGTTTACTCTGTTGAAGGGATTTTATTTTTTGCTTCAACTACGGACTTTCTTGGTGCTTTTGATTACAAACTTAATACAGAAGAAGTAGAAATTAATTTTGCTAATACGTTTGTTAAAGACGAATCTGGTGTGAATGCAATCGATAGAGTTGTAATTAAGTATCATCAGAATGGTATTAAAGTTAATCTAGTGGGTTTAAATGAAAATTGCGCACATTTAATTGAGAAAGTAGCAGTTTTCAACAAGCCAGGTGGATTAGAAAGTAGTACTGCACATTAATATGTTTAGAGCCTTCCCGATTATTGGGAAGGCTCTATATATTTTATGTAAATTTCTTATTTAATAATTCCTCTTTTTTCATGTCTAGTATTCTTATCAACTTATCAATGTGTTTTGATGAGTAATTATATATCTTATTGTGAGTTAAAAGTGGGAACATCTTCTCAATATCTTTTGAATAATAGCTTCCATCTCTTGGCTGTACATAGCCCTTTATTTTAATGTGATCATCTATTAGTTCTACATTTAAAACAATAGGTCCAGATCTCCCAGTACCCATTTCTAAATTATTTCCATCCATATAGTATTCAGTTAGTAATGCCCACAAAAATATCTCTCCATTGTCCTTGTTGGAGCCTAGTATTTCAAACGCACTAATCACTTTTCCACCAAATTGAGGTTTTAGAATATTATTATTAAGATAATCTTCAATAACTAGTTTATCACTATTAGAAACATTAATAGATTTATTCTTATAGTACAGTGATAAAACCAAAAATGCCGAGATAAACAATACTAAAAATTTTCTTTTTCGTTCCACTAATTTCGCTCCCAAAATTAATATATTATGTTTATTATAAACTAATATTTGATTGAAATTTGTCGGATTTTGAGGAATGTAATTCAAAAACAGTTTGAAATTTTCACTTTATTTTTATATATAAGTGTTCTATTATATAAGTAATTAATTATATATTTATGCCATGGGGGTGAATAATCTTGTTAGACAGTACTGCAAATATTTTAAAGCTACTAGGAGATAAAACAAGACTATCGATGATTGGGCTCTTGTCACATAACGAGTGTTGTGTTTGTGAATTCGTTGAAGTTTTTCAAATGACGCAACCTGCGATAAGCCAACATTTACGAAAGTTAAAAGATGCAAAGTTAGTCAATGAAAAAAGAAAAGGACAATGGATTATTTATTCATTAAATAGTGAAAGCGAATATTATCCATTAGTTTTAGACGTTCTTAAATATATTCCAAGCCAGGCAGAAAAGATTAATGAAATAGAACAAAAGGGATTAAGGGGAGATTTAAATTGTTAGAAGCGGTTTTAGCAGGAATTATATTTTTAGTTACACTAGTGCTAGTTATTTGGCAACCGAGGAACCTTTCAATCGGTTGGTCAGCTTGTGGTGGTGCGCTACTTGCATTAATAGTGGGTGTAGTTGATTTTCAAGATGTTATTGATGTAACGAATATCGTCTGGAATGCAACTTTAACATTTATTGCGTTAATTATAATTTCATTAATTCTTGATGAAATTGGATTTTTTGAATGGGCGGCATTGCATATGGCGCGTGTAGCTGGTGGTAACGGGGTAAAAATGTTTGTATATGTAACATTGCTTGGGGCTATTGTTGCAGCATTCTTTGCAAACGATGGTGCAGCGCTAATTCTAACTCCAATCGTACTAGCAATGGTCCGTGCATTAAAGTTTGATGATAAAATGGTTTTTCCATTTATTATGGCAAGTGGATTTATTGCAGATACAACGTCACTGCCCTTAGTTATTAGTAATCTTGTAAACATTGTTTCTGCTGATTTTTTCGGAATTGGATTTACTGAGTATGCATCTAGAATGATAGTGCCAAATTTCTTCTCACTCGCTGCTAGTATTATTGTTTTGTATTTATTTTTCAGAAAAAGTATTCCAAGCAAATATGATTTGAAAAACCTTAAAAAGCCAGTAGATGCAATTCGTGATATGAAAATGTTTAACTTATCATGGGTTGTACTTGGAATATTATTAGTTGGATATTTTGCTAGTGAATTTTTAAATGTTCCAGTATCATTCATTGCTGGTTTAGTATCAATTTTCTTCTTAATAATGGCTAAAAGAAGTCACGTAGTAAATACTAAACAAGTTATAAAAGGTGCACCTTGGGCGATAGTTTTCTTCTCAATTGGAATGTACGTTGTCGTTTATGGATTACGTAATGCGGGGCTCACATCTATTCTGGCAGACGTTGTTCAAGTGGGAGTAGATCAAGGATTATTCTCAGCAACAATGTTGATGGGGTTTGTAGCAGCAGTTTTATCATCAATTATGAATAACATGCCTACAGTTATGATTGATGCACTAGCAATTGCCGACACAACTGCAACTGGCACAGTTAAAGAAGCACTAATCTACGCTAACGTTATTGGTTCAGATTTAGGACCAAAAATTACGCCGATTGGATCGCTTGCAACGCTATTATGGTTACATGTGTTATCTCAAAAAGGTGTGAAAATAACTTGGGGCCAGTATTTCAAAACAGGAATAGTACTAACAATTCCAGTATTATTTATTACCCTATTAGGGTTGTATTTTAGATTATTAATTTTATAAAGGGAGCAAACAACATGTCAAAAAAAATAATATACTTCTTATGTACTGGTAACTCTTGTCGTAGTCAAATGGCAGAAGGGTTTGCGAAGAAATATTTAGGTGATGAATGGGAAGTTAAAAGTGCTGGGCTTGAAGCACACGGTTTAAATCCAAATGCGATAAAAGCGATGAAAGAAATTGACATTGATATTACTAGTCATACATCTGATGTTATTGATCCAGAAATATTAAATAATACTGAGTTAGTAGTAACTTTATGTGGGCATGCTGCTGATCATTGTCCTGTTACACCACCTCATATTAAAAAAGTCCATTGGGGTTTTGATGATCCTGCTAAAGCTGAAGGAACTGATGAGGAAAAATGGGCATTTTTCCAAAGAGTACGCGATGAAATAGGTACGCGAATTAAACGTTTTGCTGATACAAGGGAATAATATAATTTGTTTGGAGTTGATCTTTTTGAAAAAATTAGAGGTGTTTGATCCAGCATTATGTTGTCCAACAGGTGTTTGCGGACCAAGTGTTGATCCAGAATTAGTTCGAGTGGCATCGGCCCTGTTCATCTTAGAGGGCAAAGGCTTTTCAATCAATAGGTATAATCTAGGATCGGAGCCTGATAAGTTTATAGCAAACTCAAAGGTTAGTGTTTTACTAAATGAAAAGGGTCCTGATGTATTACCGATTATTATTTTTGATAATGAAGTTGTAAAAACAGGAAGTTATCCGACTAACGATGAACTAGCAAAATTGTTTGATATTAGTAGCGCAGATCTAGAGGTAAAGGCGTCAAAAAATAATCTATTATAGAAGGAGCAAATTGTATGTTTCCTTTAATAAATTTTTCTGAAATAGAACTTACTAAATTCCTCTTTTTTACTGGGAAAGGTGGAGTAGGTAAAACTTCTACTGCCAGTGCCTTGGCTGTGCTTTTAGCAGATAAAGGCAAAAAGATTTTAATTGTTTCAACTGATCCTGCTTCCAATTTACAAGATGTATTTGAAGTCAATTTAACTAATGAAATTCAACCAATATCACTGGTTAACGGACTTTATGCGTGCAATATTAATCCTGAGGAAGCAGCAAAGGTTTACCGGGATAAAATTATCGGACCATATATAGGAAAGCTACCTGATAGTGTTATTTCTTCAATGGAAGAGCAATTGTCAGGAGCTTGCACTGTTGAAATAGCAGCATTTGATGGTTTTACTAATCTCTTAGCTGATTCCTCAATAACTGAGGGCTATGATCATATTATTTTTGATACAGCCCCAACAGGTCACACACTAAGGTTGTTACAGCTACCAACAGCCTGGACTGAATTTTTAAATGAAAGTAGTCATGGCGCAAGTTGCTTAGGCCCCCTTTCAGGTCTTTCAGAGAAAAAAGAACTGTATGCTGACGCTATGGGGTCATTATCTGATTCTCAAAAAACTACACTCTTCTTAATAGGAAGGCCAGATAATTCATCCTTAAAGGAAGCAGCAAGGGCGTCCGTAGAGCTATTTGAAATAGGAATTAAAAATCAGTATTTGTTAATAAATGGTGTTTTACAGGATTATGTTAGAGACGATTCTGTTTCAAGTATTTTTTGGGCAAAGCAACAAAGCGTTTTAAAAAACATACCAAGCGGTTTAAAGAATACAAAGATTTATGAAATTCCATTAGTGCCTTTTTCTGTAACTGGAATAGATTCGTTAAGAAATTTTTTCAAAGGAATCGAAAAAAGTATTATTGTAGCCCCAGAAACAGCTCCTGTCTTACCACCATTTAGTGACGTTGTAAATGATTTACATAAAAGGGATGTAAAAATTGTATTTACAATGGGTAAGGGTGGAGTCGGAAAAACTACAGTTGCATCTGCAATAGCTGTTGGCCTTGTTGAAAAAGGACATAAAGTTCACTTAACAACAACTGATCCTGCAGCACATCTAAATAATTTTCTTAGTGAAGGCGATGTTCAAAATCTAACAATTAGTAAAATAGATCCAAAAGTTGAGGTTGAAAAATACCGAAATGAAGTACTTAGTAAAGTTTCAATCGAATTGGATGATAACGCACTCGCATATTTGAAAGAAGATTTAGAGTCGCCATGTACAGAAGAGATTGCAATTTTTCAGGCTTTTGCTAATGTTGTTGCAAGATCAAAAAATGAGGTAGTTGTGATTGATACGGCACCTACTGGGCATACTTTGCTTTTATTAGATGCAGCACAATCATTCCATAAGGAGCTTGAACGGTCAACAGGTGAGATTCCTGAAAATGTAAAAGAACTGCTGCCAAGACTTAGAAATCCTTTAGAGACTGAAGTAATAATCGTTACTTTACCCGAAGCAACACCAGTGTTTGAAGCAAGTAGATTGCAAGACGATTTAAAAAGAGCTAAAATAACACCAAATTGGTGGGTAATTAATCAGAGTTTTATTGCATCAAATACTATTGATCCTATTCTGCGAGGTAGAGCACATGCTGAATTGCATTGGATTCATTCAGTAAGTAGGAAGCTCGCTCCGAAACATGCAGTAATACCATGGAATGAAGATGAACTAGGATATGAACAATTAATTAATATTACAGGGGTGAAAATATGAACATAACTAATGATGCACGAGATTTTATTAAAGAAGTATTCAAAGATAAAAATGTAGACAATATAAGAGTGTTTTTTGCTGGAATCAGCTGAGGGAAGCCTCAAATAGGATTGGCTCTGGATGAGCCCCAAGCAGAAGATACAGTAAAAATAATAAATGAAATTAAAGTAGCAATCGATTCATCGGTACTATTCAATGTTGAAGAAATGACCCTTGAATATAGTCCTGATCGAAAAGGTTTAGTTTTAACAGGTAACGAAAGTGATTGTTGTTAAAGGAGCAGAGATGCTTCTTTTTTTATTTATAAGTGTAAATTCTTCCCTTAGATTTTCCTTCGTGTTTTAAATTGAGCTTTGTAATAAGTTTTGTTGCAATCGATTTAGATTCCAGATTAAAAAACTCTCTAATTTCACTAATTGAAAATTTATCTTTAATCAAAAGGGCATAATCTTCAATTGCTAGTAAATGAGCATCTTTACTAATTGAATTACAAATGGAACATACCCAATTTGCTCGGATTTTTTGTATAGGTGTACTCAAACAATTTGGACATTGGACACCAGTTATAATATCGTTTATGTCTATGTTATATTTTGTAATCAAGTTTTCATCTAAAGGAGTATGCGATTTTAATAGCTTTTTACTTATTTTTTTATGAGTGTTTAAGTCTAGCATGCCTCTATTATGACTCTGAGTTAAACTGTTAATCTTTTCAATTAATAGTGTGGATCGTATTATATTGTTTTTATATATAGGAGTTGATGCTATTGTTTGAACTCTAGAATTTGTATTAGTAAAAACAACTAGCATTTCAATAGGCGGTACGGTGAAATTATTCTCTTTTAGCCAGGTAATTAATTGAAACCTTTGATGTAAAACTTGCCGTATCGGATCTGGATAATATTCTTCTTTATCATTATGTTTTTTTGTAAGTTGGTTATACTTTTCCTCAATTATTATTTCTCCAACGTAATTTTTTGCCTCAATAATTAGAATGAATTCTAGTGCTACTAATAAAAAATCTAATTGAAATGCACCGTTTGCTCCTTTTAATCTTAAATCTTGAAAAATATGAAACTTTTTATTATCTAGGAAATTTAAATAGTAATCTAATGATTCTTCTCCCTTAATTCCAGAAATGTGTTTGTTTAAATCCTCAATAATTGATTGAATTTTAGGGTGATTTCTAGGCAGTCTTCTTATTAATGCTTCAAGTTTTCGTTTTTTTATTGAAGTTCCACGATATTTGACTATCAATTATATCTCCTCCTACCTTTTTTAAAAATATAAATTATATAAATTACGTTGTCTAATCAAGAAAATAGACTTTTTTTATGTGAACAGAAGTCTTTTAATCCAAAAAATCCGATTTTCTATCCAAAAATCAACTTTTTTAATCCGAATTATTAATTATTTAATCCGAAAATTAAATATTTAATCCAAAAAATAAATTTTTTAATCCAAACAAAAAAATGCCCCCATGAGGGACATCTTTATAAACTAACAACATTTTTTGTCGGTAGCGCAGCACTTTTCTTCTTCTGAATTTTCTTGTTCAGTTTCTTTTACTTCTTCAATCTTAATAGAACAACAATCATCCTTACTCGTGCTACTTTTAAACAGTTTAAACATTTTAACTTCCTCCTAAATTTTAATTTATAAAGTAAAATAATGTACCTGATAGTGTGGACATTATAATTACAGAAATTAGAAAAGCGACTACTAATCTTCTATGGAAAATAGAGTTTAATAGAGTTATTTCAGGTAAGCTTGCTCCAGTAGAACTAATCATTATTGCCATAACTGGACCGAGTGCCATACCTTTTGCAACCATAATTTGTGCAATTGGGATCATTGTAGAAAGTCTTATATATAAAGGTATACCTATTATTGCGGCTATTGGAATTAACCACCAATCGTCACCTCCAAAATAAGTTGTAATTAGAGTTTCGGGTACAGCTCCGTGAATTATGGAACCTATTAAGGCGCCAACTATAAGGTATGGGTAAACAGTTTTCATAAGAGTAATTGTTTCTTTAAAAGCATGCCTGATATCAAATCTATTATTAATTTGTTTTCCACCTGAAATAATTACATTTTTAACCGCATTTTCATATCCTAGGAACTCCAACATAAATCCTATTATTACTGAGAAAACTGTAGTGATTATCGTGTATAAGATAGCAACCTTCCATCCTAAAAGCGCCCCCATCAATGTAATAATAGTAGGGTCTAGTAATGGAGAGGCGAATAAAAAAATCATAACAAAACCGAAACGCACTTTCTTTTGAAGCATTCCTACGATAATTGGGATTGTTGAGCACGAACAGAATGGAGTAATAAATGCCATTAGAATTGATACAGAAGCCCCCGTTAATTTACTAGAATTGAATAAGTATTTTTCAATTTTTTCAAATGGAAGAAATCCCTGTAGTACATTAACTGCAAATGAAATTATGAAAAATAAAGCAGTTAACTCTGCGGCAATAGTAATAAAACTTATAAAAATATCATTCAACATATAAAACTCCTCCAAATTACTTGTAATATGCAAGTATTCCTTTTAAAGTAATGCCCTCCTATTTAGGAGGACAACAATCAGCACTTTTCATGGCAGCATCTAGCAATTTTAATGAACGTAATACTGAGTCACGTTCATACTCACTTAGATTAGATAAAATTTGATTTAAATAACTAAACATCTCGTTATTGATTTTCGACTCAATTTCAATACCCTTAGATGTTAACCTTAAAATATTAACTCGATTATCACTATGGTGAGGTGTTTTTTTCACAACACCTTGTTCTACTAAGGTCTTTACTTGCCTACTAAAAGTTGTTATATCAATTCCTAGTGCGCCAGCAACTTCTTGCATTGATGATCCTTCTTTTCTAGATATTTCATATATGATATGACTTTGAACTAAGCTAATATTTTCACCGCAGCAGTTTTCACAGCACTTTTCACTTAAAAAACCAAAACGTCTTACAATCATTTGAAGAATACTTCTTAAGTTATTATTTTCCAAGTTCTTCACCTCTAGAAATTATTATATGAAATTTATTTGCACTTTGCAACCTTTATTGAAAATCTATGTGTCTTACAAACTCACAATTTATACAAAAATGAGTATTCTATTATTATGGAAGTGGATTTTTAAGGGAGTAGGACAAATGTATATAGACTTGATGAACCAGTTAGCAATTACAGCTACATTGTTTTTCATTGGTGGGAAGTATTTTGAAAATAGAGGGTTAGATATTAATTCGACTTTAATGACTAAAATTCTTGCAGGTATCGGTGCAGGATTTCTTGGAACTTTGTTAATGCTTAGCACAATATATGTTACGGAAACAGTTATTGTTGATCTGCGTTACTTAGGTATGGTAATAGTTGCTGTAGCTGGAGGTCCGGTTTCGGCTCTAGTTGCAGGATTGTCAATAGGATTAGGACGGATTTTAATAGCAGATGTTACTATTTCTTCATTAACTGCCTTGTCAGTGGCAATAACACTAGGTATTGTATTCGGACTTATTTCAAGATTAAATATTAATAGATTTAGCAAATACTTATTAATGTATAGTATTCAAATACTAGTTACGTGTACGATTTTATATAATTTAATAGATGAAGTTACTATCTCAAAGGTTGTAATCTTTAATTACGTACCAAATGCAATCATTGCTAGTTTTTTTTCAGTATATATAGCAGAATATATTTTTGAAACAAACAAGAATAATAGAGCTGTTATGTATTTTAAAATAATGGCTGACAATTCTATAGATTTACTTACAACGCATGATATAGATGGAACTTTTAAGTATATTTCCCCATCATCAAAAAAAATTCTCGGTTATTATTCTGAAGAGTTGCTCGGTAAGGATCCATATAACTTTTATCACCCTGATGATATTGCGAAGATAAGAAAAGCACATTCTGATTTATTGAGATCGGCCGTATCAAATACAATTGTTTATAGATTCAAAAGGAAGGATGGAGTCTATATTTGGCTTGAATCTACATCAAAAATTATGAAGAGTAATTTGAACAATCCAATTGAAATCATTACATCTTCAAGAGATATTACGGCAAAAAAAGAATTTGAGGATACTCTTTTACAGTCGAACAATGATCTGAAGAAATTGTCGAACTTAGATGGTTTAACTCAAATTTCTAATCGTAGACATTTTGATGAAGTATTGGAGAAGGAATGGAAAGTATCGCTTAGAAATAACAGTCCTATCTCATTAATTATGTTTGATATCGATCAGTTTAAAAAATATAACGATACATTTGGGCATCAACAAGGAGATAATTGTATAAAAGAAGTTGCAAGAGTATCTAAATCGTTATTAATGAGGCCGAATGATTTTATTGCTCGCTATGGTGGAGAAGAGTTTGCGGTAATTTTACCGAATACTGATAAAGAAGGGGCTAAAAAATTAGCAGAAAAAATAAGATTAATGATAGAAAATACAGCTATTCCACTGCAAAATGTGAAAGGTGATTCTTTTGTTACGGTGAGTTTAGGGGTAGCTACAATTGTTCCAACAAATACTGTTCACTTTACACAACTAATCGAATTCTCTGATACAGCGCTATATTATGCCAAAAATAGTGGACGTAATACTTTGATTAGCATTGAATAAAAAAAAGCCAGTTTTGAACTGGCTTTTTCAGCTAATAGGAAAGTATAACCTTCTGAGTAGTTCATACTTTCCTAACGCATAAGTGCAACTACGGCTCTGCCGTCGCTTTAAAAGCTCGGCACTCGCCGAGTTTTCTTTAATGTTAGTTATGCCATTATATTAAATCCTGAGTCAACGTAAACTACCTCACCGGTACACCCTCTTGAAAGATGACTTAAGAATGCTAAAGTCATATCTCCAACTTCTTCTTTAGTAACATTTTTCTTAAGTGGTGCTGTCTCTTCAATTTGATGTAAATAAGTATTGAAGTTTGGTATGCCTTTTGCTGCAACAGTTCGGATTGGTCCTGCTGAAATCGCATTTACCCTAATATTATGTTGACCTAAGTCAGAAGCAAGATATCTAACTGAAGATTCTAAAGCTGCCTTTGCAACTCCCATAACATTATACCCTTTGCAAACACGCTCTGCTCCAAGGTAACTCATTGCAACGATAGATCCGCCTTCAGTCATTAACGGTGCTGATTCTTTTGCTATTGCAATTAATGAAAAGGCACTAGTATCTTGTGCAAAAGCATAGCCTTCTCTAGTAGTATTAATAAAATCACCTTTTAAGTCTTCTGAATGAGCAAAGGCAACTGAATGTACAACTCCATGAATTGTACCGATTTTTTCACTAATTTCAACAAAAGCATTTTTAATACTTTCATCGCTGCTTACATCACACTGTACGATTAGCTTAGCTTCATATTTATTATCACTAATTAGCCTTTCTAACTTTTCGCGTGAGCGCTCTCTGCGATACATAAAAATTAAATTTGCACCTGCTCTATATAAAGATTCTGCAACTCCCCAAGCTAGACTTCGTTCGTTCGCAACTCCCATTACTACTATATTCTTGTTTTTAAGCTTTAAAATATCTTCCATTTAATCCTCCAACAATATATATAAAAGTATTTTTAAATAATTATGTGCTGATTCTAATACCTAGTACCAATTTATTTAGAGTACACTAACAATAAAGGTTGGTCAACTAAAATTTCAAACCTCTACGAGAATTATGCAGAGGTTTAAAATTATTATATAGGATTATAAAAAATTATTCAGCTTTAGCTGCAAGCACTTCATCTTCTACTATAGGCATCTTATTTGAAGTGCGAAGAGGTATTTCTCTTAAGAAAAATACTAGGATTAAAGCAATTACTAGTAGACTAGCTCCAGATAAGAAAACAACTGATAAAGACGATGCTAAAGCATCACGAAGCGTGTCGATCATTTTTTCAATTACTGGTTGAATTTGTGGAGGTAATGCTTTTTGCATTTTCTCAAGCTTTGGCTGATCAAGTAATAGAGCTGGATTCTGGAATGCTGCAATTTGTTTAAGGACTGCTGGATCCATTTTAGTAATATCAAATCCACTGGCATTTTTTGCGGCTTCTTCCATATTATTTTTTAAACTAGTTTGCATTATTGTCCCCATTACCGCAATTCCAATCGTTCCGCCCATGTTTCTGAAAAGCTGAGAAGAAGCAGTTGCAACACCAAGTTCATCCGGTCTGACAGCATTTTGAACCGTTAGTGAAAATACTGGCATAGAAACACCAAGCCCAACACCGAAAACTATCATTGCTACTACAGCCATCCAAACGTTTGTCATATACGCCATTATTAACATCCCAGCGATCATAACTGGGAATCCAATTATTGCGTATATTTTATATTTGCCTGTATTTGTAATCCATCTTCCGACTAAAGCACTTAATATTACCATTGCAATTGACATAGGCATAGTTACGTAACCTGAGTACGTAGGTGATATTCCTTCAACACCTTGAACGTAGAAAGGTAGATAAATAAGTGCTCCCATCATTCCTGCATTTAAAATAAATCCAACCATATTAGATATGTTAACTATATCATTTTTAAATAATGATAATGGAAGAACCGGGCTCTCTGCCTTTGTCTCAACATATACAAAAATAGCTGCTGATACAACTGATACTGCAAAAAGTCCTAAGATTTCTGGTGAACCCCAGTCATATTTAGTTCCAGCCCACGAAAAACCTAATAATAATGCGATAATCATTATACTAAGAAAAAGAGATCCTAAATAATCTATTTTCTCATATGATTTACGGTCAATATGAGGATATAGGACTAAAATCATTACAAAAGCAACAATTCCAAGTGGTAAGAAAATCCAGAAAATCCAGTGCCAATCCATATGATCAACTAACCAACCACCTAAGGTTGGACCGAGTACACTTGAAAATCCAAAAACTGCCATCATTATACCAGTCCATTTACCACGCTCACGAGGCGAAAATAAATCACCAACAGCAGTAAATACTGTAGACATTATGATACCTGCTCCTACTCCTTGAATTCCTCTATATGTTATTAATTCAAAAATGTCATCCGATAGACCGCACAAAAAAGCCCCTATCATGAAGAAAACAATACCTGCTAAAATAAATGGCTTACGACCATAAATATCAGATAGCTTTCCAACTAAGACTGTAGAAATTGTAGAAGTGAGCATATAGATCGTTATTACCCATGTAAAATGCTCCATTCCTCCAAGTATAGAAACGATTCTGGGCATAGCTGTACCAACAATTGTTTGATTAATTGCTGCAAAAAACATTGCAGTAATAATCGCCATCATTATTGTTAATTTCCTTTTATGTGTTAAATCTTCCAAGTTTTTTCTCTCCTTAGTTATAAAGACTGTATGTCATTAGCCTTTATCATTTTTTCTAGTAATTCAGTTAGAAGTCTTGCTTCTTCTTTATCTAGCTTACTTAAATAACTTTCTATAATACTATTTCTTATAGCTTTTTCTTTACGCAATAATTGTTTGCCTTTCTCAGTAACTTCAACAAAAACAGACCTTCTATCTACTAAGAAATACGACCTTTTAACAAGTTCGGCTTTTTCTAATCTATCAATCATTACTGAAATTGCGCTTGGTTTTACCTCCATTTTGTCTGCTAACTGAGATAACTTACAGTTTCCGAATTTGTTAATGTAATACAGCATGAATAACTGCGGTCTAGTTATTTGGGAGTCATTCTTCAGTGGTAAATCTGACTCAATATTACGTTTAATTGTATGGATTGCTAAGTGAAACCTTTGAGCTAAACTTTCCAATGATTGGCCTCCTTATTTTGCGGTAGTTAAGTTTATTAACTATTAAACAAGTTAAATGTTATGATGTTTAAATATAAATGTCAATAACTTTCTTTTTATAGGTGATTTAATGAGTTATACTAATCGTTAGGATAAAAAAATTAGTTAAAAAGTAGCTGGGGGAACTATTGGTGATAAAGTTATTAAAAACATTGAAAGTTTATAAGTTACAAATTGTCTTTATTATATTGTTAGTATTTTTGCAATCTTTAGCTGATTTATATTTACCAAGGCTCATGGCTAATATTATCGATAATGGTGTAGTAAAGGGTGATATAAATTACATAATTGATATAGGGAAATTGATGCTTTTAGTAACCGTTGGTGGAGTGATTTGTTCAGTTTTTGCTAGTTATTTCTCAGCAAAAGTCTCATCAGGGTTTGGAAGAAATACAAGGAATAAAGTATTCACTCATGTTGAAAATTTTTCCTTACAAGAGTTTGATAAAATTGGGACTGCATCCCTAATAACAAGAACTACAAATGATATTACACAAGTACAGAATGTAATAAATATGATCCTAAGAATGATGATAAGTGCACCCCTAATGGCAATAGGCGGAATTATTATGGCAGTAAATCAGGATAAAGAACTTTCATTAGTGTTGGTATTTGTACTTCCAATTTTAGCTGCACTAATATTCTTCGTATCTAGGAAAGGTATTCCGTATTTTAATGCAATGCAGGTAAAGTTAGATAAACTTAATCAGGTAGTTCGCGAACAGTTAACTGGTATAAGAGTGATAAGATCATTTAATCGAGATGATTACGAAATAAATAGGTTCAACACAGCTAACCTTGATTTAACGGACACTGCCTTGAAAGTTAATCGAATAATGGCATTTCTAATGCCTGGAATGATGTTGATAATGAATATTGCAATTGTGGCAATCGTTTGGTTTGGAAGTATTCGTATTGATAATATGTCGATGCAAGTTGGAGATTTAATGGCATTTATCCAATATGCGATGCAAATTATGATGTCTCTCGTAATGGTTTCATTTATGTTTGTAATAGTACCTAGAGGTGCAGTTTCTGCTGCCCGTATAAATGAAGTTTTAGAAATCAAACCAATTATCAAAGATAATGAATTGAATAAAGAAAGCACTAATGATAACGGTGTTGTGGAATTTAAGAATGTTACGTTCAGTTATCCAGGTGCAGAAAAACCTGCTCTTAATAACATCTCATTTGTTGCGAAACCTGGCGAGACAACTGCAATTATTGGTGGAACTGGTTCAGGAAAAACTACTTTAATCAATTTAATTCCACGTTTTTATGATGTCAGTAGTGGGAATGTATTTGTAGACGGGATAGATATTAGAGAGCAAAAGCAGGATACATTACGACAGAAAATCGCTTACGTTCCACAAAAAGCATTATTATTTAGTGGATCTATTACTGAAAATATTAAGTATGGAAAAGAAACTGCTACGGATGAAGAAATACAGCAAGCTGCAAAAATAGCTCAGGCTTATGAGTTTATTTCAGAATTTGATGGGAATTTCTCATCAAAGCTTTCACAAGGGGCAACTAACATCTCAGGGGGACAAAAGCAAAGATTATCTATAGCGAGAGCCATAGTAAGACATGCAAAAATCTATTTATTTGATGATAGCTTCTCGGCACTTGACTATAAAACAGATGGAAACCTACGTTCAGCATTGAAATTAGAGTTAGCGAATTCAACAGTTATAATTGTGGCTCAACGTGTAAGTACTGTAATGAACGCAGATCAGATAATTGTTTTAGATAATGGAGTAATAGTTGGTTCTGGAACTCACAAAGAACTGATGGATACTTGCGAAGTTTACAGGGAAATTGTGTCCTCCCAGCTTTTAAAGGAGGAATTAGCATGAATGATAAAAACAAAAGTAACAGACCAGTCGGTGGTCATGGATTTGGGCCAGGAAGAGGAATGGGCATGCCTGTTGAACGAGCAAAAAATTTCAAGGGCACATTCAATAGATTATTGACATATTTAAAGCCATTAAAAGTAAAGCTATTATTAGTATTTTTATGTGCAGTATTAGGTACGATTTTTTCAATAGTTAGTCCCAAAATTTTAGGTAAAGCGATAACTAAACTATTTGAGGGGATGATGTTAAAGTTTCAGGGTGTTTCAGGTGCCCAGGTAGATTTTAATTATATCGCGGACATTTTAATAATTTTAATAGGGATATATTTAATTAGTTCTGTATTCATGTATATTCAACAATATATAATGGCCGGGGTAGCTCAGAATATTGTATATGCGCTTCGTGAACAAATAAATAAAAAGCTTACTAGACTTCCATTAAAATATTATGATACGCGAACAAATGGTGAGACACTTAGTCGTGTCACGAATGATATTGACAATATTAGTAATACACTCCAACAAGGTATAACTCAGCTTCTAACATCTGTAATCACAATTGTTGGTGTAATTATAATGATGTTGACAATTAGTCCATTATTAACATTAATTTGTTTAGTTACATTACCTTTATCATTTATAGTGACCATTCTAGTAGCTAAACGTTCTCAAAGGTATTTTAAAGATCAGCAGAAGACGTTAGGTGGGCTTAATGGTCATGTTGAAGAAATGTTTACAGGTCACCAAATAGTAAGAGCTTACGGTCGTGAGAAACTATCTATCAATAAATTCAAAAAAATAAATGAGGATTTATTTAATTCAGGTTGGAAGGCACAATTTATTTCGGGTGTAATAATGCCTTTAATATTTTTTATTAATAATCTTAGTTATGTTCTAATATGTGTTGTTGGGGGAGTTCTAGTAACAAAAAGAACAATTGAGATCGGAGACATTCAGGCGTTCATTCAATATGCTCGTCAATTTGGCCAACCAATTTCACAAATAGCTAGTATTACAAATATAATTCAATCGACTATAGCTTCAGCTGAACGTGTATTTGAAGTTCTTGATGAGGATGAAATTGTTAACAATGAATCACTTCAAATGGTTGAGCACACAAAAGGTCATGTTGTTTTTGAAGAAGTAGAGTTCTCATATAAGGAAAACGAAACGCTTATCAAAAATATGAATCTAGATGTAGCTCCTGGTCAGACAGTGGCAATAGTTGGTCCTACAGGTGCTGGAAAAACAACTCTAGTCAACTTACTAATGCGTTTTTACGAACTTAATGGTGGTAAAATAACGATTGACGGTATAGATATTAGTAAGATAAGCCATGAAGACCTTCGAAATATATTTGGAATGGTCTTACAGGACACTTGGTTATTTAGCGGAACGATTCGTGAAAATATTGCATATGGACGCATTGGTGCTACAGAAGCTGAGATATTAAATGCATCCAAAGCAGCATTTGCAGATCAGTTTATAAGAACATTACCTGACGGGTACGATACTGTAATTAATGAGGAAGCATCAAATATTTCATATGGTCAAAAACAATTGTTAACTATTGCAAGAGCAATACTGTCCAATCCTGCAATACTAATTCTAGATGAAGCAACGAGTAGCGTTGATACAAGAACTGAAATATATATTCAACAGGCAATGGATGTTTTAATGGAAGGAAGAACGAGTTTTGTTATTGCACATCGCCTTTCAACTATACGAGACGCTGATTTAATATTAGTAATGCGTGAAGGAAAAGTAATCGAACAAGGAACACATGATGAATTAATGAAACAAGGGAAGTTTTACTCTGACTTATATAATAGTCAGTTTGCTCAAAATGCAGTAGCAATCTAAAAATTAATGACACTAACAATTGATAAAATTGTTAGTGTTTTTTTATTTCCAATGAAAATAAGAGTATATATTTTCTTCTCAAAGAAATAATGACTAATAGTTTTTTGTTAAATGTAGGATTTATCAAAATAGATTAGTAATGAAAGGGAAGTTAAGGTGAAAAAACGATTATCTATTTTCATAGCGATTGCCATCATTTTCATAATTATAGGTGTAGTTAGATTTAAAAAATTTGAGTATGGGTACGTACCTTCAGATGAAAGAATTATAAATAAAACTCTAAATTATGATTCATTAAAAAAAGTTGCTACAAAGGAAGAAGTAGGGAACGAAGACAAAATGAAGCTTGGTAAAGAGAAGTTCTTTACTGAATCATTTGGTAACGAAATATTTTTTACAGATATAATGGGAATTACTAACGGCCCATTTACATTAAAAAACGTGGCGATTGCCGTAGTTAAACTTCGCGGACAAGGGACCTCGAACTTAAAAGTTGAAGCTGCACAATCATATAAGTCAGGTAATATCTCAATTAAAAAAGGAGATCTAATTGATACAGGAATAGATGTAGCTAAGGGGGCATATGCACCGATAGGTATTATTACTGCTATTGATAAGGGGGTCCCTAAAGTTGGTGTTGCTTGTGCAGCATGTCATGCCACTGTAGATAAAAAAGGAAATGTAGTAGCAGGGTCTCCAAACTCTGATTTTAATATCGGTTTAATATTAGCAATGGCTACAAATAGCTCTTCCTACTTTACTCATACAGAATTAGGTAATATTCGCGACTTTATTGAAAGTGGTAATGTAAACTCACCATCACTACCAGACATAAAGAAGCTGGAAAAATATGTAGACTCTGAATTCGTTAAATGGATACCTGGTAGTAATGATACAACAATTGATTTAAAAAATAATCCAGTTCAAATACCAGATGCCTTTACTTTAGGAGATGGACCATATGGGTGGAGTGGTCAAGGCCAAGTAGGTCCGTTTAATGGATTAAGTGCTGCGATTAATAATGCCCATTCGCAAAATATGGATGCTGTATCTCAGTCGGAAATAAGTGAACCTGTTTTAAGGATTGATAAAGATTTATATTTAGGCACATTACTTCAAAATGCAGCAAATAAAAAGTATAGATATAACCCAAATAGTAATGAGAAAGCATCAAACTTTTTTAAGAAAGTTGATCCTAATCCTGAGGCTCCAGGAGTTAGTGAATTAGTTAAAGCTGCAACATATCCTAGAATATCCTATTTGCAAAGTGTAGGATTACTACCAGGCTCACCAGGGTATAAGGTGTGGGAACAGATTGATAGTATTTCTCTGTATATGAATTCATTAGTACCGCTGACTTCTGACATTAAAAAGGATGAGAAATTATTTAATGTTGGTAAAGAAGTATTTTCTAAAGCTGGCTGTACAAAATGTCATGGTGGAAAATATTTAACGAACAATAAAGTAATTGAAGCAGAAAAAATTGGAACAGAACCTTCTAGAGCTGCTGGATTTAAAGGAACTCAATTATTTTTTACAGATCCGAAATTTTATGATATGAACACAGAAGTTCCACTTCCGAAAAAACCAAAAGTAAAAGATTTAGAACTAAGTACTGAGGAAAAGAAAAGTTTGGCGTTATCATGGGCACACGGTACATCAAAAGGTGGATATAAAACAATTAGCTTGTATGGTCTAAAGTTTAGTGCACCGTATTTACATGATGGCGGTGTTGCAGTAGGTAAGAATGGTGAGTTGGGCCTTCCGAACACTTTAATGAAAGGGAAAATTGCAGATCCGGAGAATAGCTTGCAAGCTATGCTTGACTCGCAGTTAAGAAAGCAAGTAATAGAAGCAAATTACAGTTCAAAAGAATTAAGGACATCACACGTTACAGGTGAAGGGCATGAATTTTGGGTTGATGAAACAACCGGCTTTTCAATAGAGGAACAACAGGCTCTTATAAATTACTTGCTAAAAGTAAACGACTAAGCTTAAATACAGAACCAATTATGGGTTCTGTATTTTTTTTGGCTTAATATTCTCTAAATAAAAGGTGTTAAAGGGGGAACTTAATTGGTAGGCTCAGAAAAAGTAGCACGGCAAGTTCATGAACAAATTAATTATCATAAAAAATTAAACAAAGTTATCTTACTTAAACGATCCTTTTTTATTGCTTTAGGAGCAGTATTAATGGCGGTAGGTATTGAAATGTTCCTAGTCCCAAATAACGTAATGGATGGAGGTATCGTAGGTATTTCTATAATATTATCCTATTTAACTAAAATAAACCTGGGACTTTTCATATTTATTTTAAATATACCTTTCTTCTATATAGGGTATAAACAAATTGGAAAAACATTTGCTCTATCTACTGCACTTGGGATTACTGTTCTTTCGTATGCTACAAATATATTTCATCCAATACCCGCATTTACAGAGGATTTACTATTAGTAACTGTATTCGGAGGAATAACACTAGGAACTGGCATTGGCTTAGTAATTAGGTACGGTGGTTCACTTGATGGAACTGAAATTTTAGCAATCATATTAAATAAAAGGCTCCCATTTTCAGTCGGTGAGATTATTATGTTTTTTAATATTTTTATTTTTGGTGTTGGAGGTTTTGTTTTTGGATGGAACCGAGCTATGTATTCATTACTAGCCTATTTTATTGCCTACAAGACTATTGACGTTGTTATAGATGGATTAGATGAGTCGAAATCGGCATGGATAATCAGTGATAAACATAAAGAGATTGGCGAAGCAATTATGGCACGACTTGGCCGAGGTGTTACTTACCTAATTGGTGAGGGTGCATATTCAGGGGACGATAAAAAGGTAATATTTTGTATTGTTACTAGATTAGAAGAAGCTAAGCTAAAAAACATCGTTGAAGATATTGATAGCTCAGCATTTCTAGCTGTTGCAGACATAAATGAAGTGCGTGGAGGAAGATTTAAGAAGCGTGCGATTCATTAGTAACCTTTGATAAATTCTTTTTTGTAGATTCTTGAACAAGTAAAACAGCAGTAATTACTAATATAATACCGATGTATTGTGTAATGCTTAATGTTTCATTAAAAACTATAAAACTTATAATTGATGCAACAACAGGTTCAATTGTAGCAATAATCGATGCACGGCTAGACTCAATCGTTTCTAAACCTTTGGTATAAAGGGTAAATGCTAGAACTGTTGAAAAAAATCCAATCCCTAACACATTAATCCATGCCTCAAAACTAGATATTAGTGACAGAATTTCAAAATCTATAAATGGCAATATCGCCAAGGATGCAAAGACGAAAGTATAAATGGTTACCGTAATCGAATTTGACTTTACTAATGCATATTTACCGAAAATACTATATAGCGCGTAGAAAAAACCCGAACCGACACCGAGTGCCAAGCCGATTAAAGATATTTTAGAGTCACTACTTGAAGCAACCCCAACTACTAGTGCACTTCCTACTAGAGTAATAGAAAGGGCAAAAATTTTACGAATTGTTAAACATTCCTTCAAAAATAACCATGAAAGTAAAGTAACAAACGCTGGTGCAGTATATAGAAGGATTGTTGCTATAGAAATAGATGTTTCTTTAATGGCATTAAATAAACATAAATTAAAGAGAACAAAACTGATGATTCCAGTGCCCACAAAGTATTTAATATCCGAAGTTCTAATTAGTAAGAGTTTTCTATTCTTTACGAGAGCATAAGTAACTAGAAAGGCACATGCTGTAATAGCTCTAATTGCTACTATCTGCATAGCTGAGAAACCAAGTTTATAAAGATTCGTAACAAAAAGACCAATGATCCCCCAGAGGATAGCAGCTAATATTATATAAATGTAAGCTAGTTTTTTGGTCATTTTCACACCTCGGAATATATAAATTTTGTCAGTTCAAAAATTAGGAAGAAATAAATTATTATATTATACTTACATTAAAAGAATTGATAAGGAGCTATTATGATTGATTTTATCAAAGAAATTAAAGATTTGGAAAATAAATTATTAATTAATCCGAATGATTTCTCAGTTATGAATAGTTTGGCAATTGCACATTTAGAGATGGACGAGTTGGAAAAGGCTCATAATTATTTCAAGAAAGTTGTTGATATCAACCCATCAGTCCAATCTTATAATAATTTAGGCTTTTTTTATTATTCTGTTGGCGAACCAGTAGATAGTTATGAAAGTAAACCTGCAGATAATTTAGCAAAAGAAATTTTAGAAAAGACATTGACCCTTAATTCAAATGTACATTACCCATATACGATATTAGGAGAATGTTATTTAAATCTAGGTCAAATTGATGATGCTTCCGTTGTTTTGAAAAAAGCTGTTGATATTGAATCAACTGTAGAAACACTTAATAATTTAGGTGTTTGTTACTTTCTAAAGGATGATTTTCAAAATGCAAAAGAGCTTTTTTATAAGGCTAGCATTTCTGGAAATTTAACTCCACTCTTAAACTATGGTTATTGTTTAGCAAAACTAAGTGAAAATTCTAAGGCAAAAGAAGTTGCCGAGGAAATAATTAAGAGGCATAAGGAAGATTTTAAAATAGCTGAGCATGAAGTAGCAGATATATATTATGAACTTGGTGATTATAAGAAGGTTGTTGAAATTTATAAAGCATCTCAATACATGTATTCATATGATTGGGTTTCGCGCTACTTGTATTCGTTACAAGTAACCGGTCAGTTTGAATTACAGGATGATTGTTTCGAGAAGGTTATAAAATCAGTTGAAAAAGAAATAAATATGATTATTGATGATGACGATGATTATTGGATTCCTCATGAAAGACTAGAGTATATTTATGAATTAAGAGCGGAAATTGCAAAGTATCAAGAAATTCTTGCTAAAATTCAAGATGGCCATAGACCAGAACTGAATTTTGTACCTAGTACAGTAATTAATTGTTATCTTTTTGGATGTAAAAGGCATAATGTTTCAAATTATAATGGTTAAAATTAAACGCTTAGGTTGATGACACCTAAGCGTTTTGACACGTGGTTTGAGTACTATGAGTTATTTTAGATGTTTCAATCTGAAATGTTGTATGTTCGATATGAAACTTATCATGTGCTAGATTAATAGCGTTTTGTAATACGACTTGTGCATCTGCATCGTCGTTAATTACAATATGGCAGCTTAAGGAATTTAATCCAGATGTTATTGTCCATATGTGCAAATCGTGAATATCATGAACACCAGATAACGATTTCAAGCTACTTGCCACTTCATCTCTACAAATAGATTCTGGGGTACCTTCCATTAAAATATTTACAGAATGTACAATTACTCCCCATGCACCTTTTAAAATTAAAATTGCAACTAATATTGAAATTATTGGGTCTGCATAATACCACGATGTATAATACATGATAATTCCAGCAAATATCGCGCCAAGTGAACCTAGAGCATCACTCAAAACATGAAGATAGGCACTTCTCAAGTTTACGTTATTTTTAACATCGCCTTTTCTAAGCAGAGCGTATGCGCTAAGTAAATTGGCAAAAAGGCCAACTAATGCAATTATCATCATTGGTCCACTACTTACTTCCGGTGGCTCTATTATTCTAGCGTAAGCTTCCTTAAATATAATTCCCGATACTATAAACAGTAGAACCCCATTTAATAAAGCTGCAAGGATTTCAAAACGATAGTATCCATACGTTTTTACGGAAGTAGCTGGTCTTGCGGCAAACCAAATAGCTACCATGCTTAGAAATAAAGATGCCGAATCACTTAGCATATGCCCAGAATCGGATAGAAGCGCTAAACTATTTGTTATAAGCCCGCCGACGAATTCTAAAATCATAATAGATGAAGTAATTATTAATGCTAATAAAAGCCCCTTTTTATTCCCAGATCTAACTTCTTCAAAACTATGTGAATGGTCATGTCCATGATGATGATGATGATGACCGTGCCCCATTAAACTCCCCCCAATTATTAAGTCATATATTATATATAATATTTTTTTAAAATGTTCAATGATTTTTATTCAAATAATAATTTGAATATTAATTTTAGAAAATTTGAAATTTTAAAAATTAAAGTGTAAACGTTGATAAAAATATGATTAAATATAAAATATAACTTTTGAAAAAAAGGAGCTAATAACGTGATTTTTAACGAGAAATTTATTAATAATAGTGGTGTTGCTATACATTATCTAGATAATGAAAAAGAGTCTAGTAAATTACCATTTGTTATTGTTCCAGGACTGTCCGAATCAGCAGATGACTATATTGATATAATGGGAAAATTTAGTGATAGGCGTTGTATAGCCATAACCCTAAGAGGAAGGGGAAAGACTGATGCCCCTGAAACAGGGTATACTCTCCTAGATCATATATCAGATATCGAATCTGTAGTAAACTTTATAGGATTAGAGAAATGTATAATGCTAGGATTTTCTAGAGGTGTATCGTATTCTCTTGGTTTTACACTTAGGAATTTACATAAAGTAGAAGGCCTAATACTTGGAGATTATGGAGCTTACCAATCGTATTTATCACCTGAATGGGTTGAGGTGTTTTCATCACAGCCACCGTGGCGTGGAAAACCCTTAACTGAAAGAATGAAGCAACATGCCTTGATTGGATTACAACGTGAATCAGAATTAGTGGAATTCTGGGATGAACTGCCTCAATTAGAAATTCCAGTCTTAGTAATTAGAGGCGCACAAAATGGTTTGTTATCAGAAAGAGATAGTAATAGATACCTAGAATTACTAACAAATTGTGAGGTTGTAACTTTTCAAGAGTCAGGTCATAACATTTTTGAGCCGAGTATTGAAAACTTTGTAACTGCTGCAAAAGAATTTTTCGATAGATTAGTATAATTAATTTAGTAAAAAGGGAGTTGGTAAGTTTGCGTCCATTGTTAATAGGGGTATGTTCGTCGTTTTTTTTCGCATTTACCTTCATCCTTAATAGGTCAATGGAATTATCTGGAGGGAGCTGGATTTGGAGCGCTTCACTACGTTACTTATTCATGCTACCGTTTCTTTTATTACTCGTATACAGGAGAAAAAACCTTAAGCAACTATGGGAAGTAATGATGGAAAGACCTAAAACTTGGTTACTTTGGAGTACAATCGGATTTGGTATTTTTTATGCACTTGTATGCTTCTCAATAGTTTATTCTCCGGGTTGGTTAATTGCAGGTACATGGCAAATTACAATAATATCAGGTACTCTCTTAGTACCACTTTTTTCTCAAAAAATACCTATAAAAGGGCTAATGATGTCTATGTTGATTCTTGTAGGTATTGCTTTAATGCAGTTAGAACATGCAAATAGCATTACAACAAAAGAGTTAATTTTAGGTACTGTACCTGTTATAATTGCTACATTTATGTATCCACTTGGCAATCGTAAAATGATGGAAGTATGTGATGGAAGACTAGATGCATATCAACGTGTACTAGGTATGACAATTGCAAGTATGCCTTTTTGGATTATCATTTCAATTTATGGACTCTGGGAGACGGGACTTCCTAGTAATTCTCAAGTTACGCAATCAATACTAGTAGCAGTAAATTCGGGTGTAATCGCAACTATCCTTTTCTTTAAGGCAACTGATATGGTAAGGGGTAACATGCAAAAGCTCGGTGCAATTGAAGCAACCCAGTCTTTAGAAGTACCATTTGCATTAATTGGAGAGATTATTTTCTTATCAGTAGCTGTTCCTTCTAGTCAAGCTTGGATTGGGATGGGTATCATAATTATCGGAATGATACTACACAGTTATTACTCACACAAAGAAGATCAAAGTCGAGAGCAAACAATATCGGCGTAACAAAAGGGATTCCGGAAAGTACTCGGAATCCCTTTTATATGAAAAATTATTTTATTTGTTTACAGAAATGTCTCCACCTACTGATGAGAGCATCACTGCTAAAGTATCTTTTCCTAATTGTGTCGTTGCACGTTTACGTTCATTTTCACTTGCAGCAGCAGTCTTTTTCCAGTCTACATTCCCAACGAATTCGCCAGATTTTGTATATGCATCTAAAAATGCTGATTGTTCCTTTGTTAAGTCTAGTGTTATATGCCCATAACCTGTTTCAACTTTTGAGCCTCCTAGCAAATAACTGTTAGATATTAAAATATTTCCGTCATTTGTCTTAGCTACTAACTTGCCTTTCAGGTTTGTTACTGCAATATCACCATAAGCTTTTCGCAAATAAGCTGTTCCAGTAACATTATCGATATTAATTGATTTAGCTTCTTGAATATTTAAATTAACGTTTTTCGGTAGGGATATGCTCAGACGTCCTCTAATATCTGTTGCATCATTTAACTCAAAGTCTGACTGCATCATTTCAATATAAACTTTATTTCCTACTTGTTTTATAGTGAAATTTTCATCTACTTTTTCTTTAAGGGCTTCTTCATTTTTAATATTAGCCCCAAGTGTACCACTAACATCAATAGCCTCTTCATCAGTTCCATTTATATAAATATCTTCATCAGGTAACGTTATAACTATTTCGTTTACAGGTTTAGAAATTGAATAAATTTCATCAACCTCATAGGTAGTGGTATGGAAGCTAAAACCAAGTGCCTCAATCGATGTCTTTCCTGCGTAAAAACCAAATGAAAGTACGCCGACAACAACTAATAAGATAATACTAAACCAATGAACTGAAAGCTTATGATCCTTACTTCGATAGTGAAACACAATCATTTCAATCCCGAGGAATATACATATAAAAGGCCAAGAATATAATAATAAACCTGCAAAAGAATATGGTAGAAAGTCTTGTAATAACCATAGTAATCCGATCGCAATTAATAATATTCCGCCTGTTAGGGCACCGACCTTCCAATATCTCATCACGCTGCCTCCTTTTTCTTTTCGCCACGAAGCAGCTTAATACCACCAGCAATAAATATAATAGCTAAAACCACTCTTTCAAGAAACTGATGTGGAATATATGAAGATAGATATGTGGCAATTAGATCTTGAGATAAGCTTAATACTGAAAAAACACCTAACAAAACAAGTCCCCACCCAATAACAAATTCCTTACCTTTAAAAACACCCCATTCGAAAAGAAGTTCATCATTTCTTCCACCAGTTTCCAGTATAGAACGGTAATTGCTAAGTGCATCAAAATAGCTATAAAAGACAATTACAGGTAATAAGAATTGCAATTCTTCAAATGCTTGTTCTGAGAATAAAATTCCTCCGAAAAATAAAAGCATTAACTGCAATCCACGATTCATAAGCCCTAAATAAAAATGTCCTAAGCCAGGTAAAAATGATAATATGTAGATCCATCTTCCAGGTTTTCTCATTTTGATTCTCCTCCATTTTTAAATTGTAGTTTAATTGAAAAATTTTCTAAGTATAATAGCCCTTTTTCTATCGAACTACTTGTTTTGTACACTGTTTTTGAAGAATAGCCTACTGCTGTGTTAGAAGTAGTAATTATGTGGTCAATTACATCCAACTGTGAAAAAATAATAGTTGCAGCAGCTGCAAGTACAAAGTGTAAATATTTAATATTACTACTATTAGAGTTAGTAAGTTTCTTAAGTTCAGTTTCACTTAATTGCTCCATTATAATATCAGCTAAGTTAGTATCACTATTAGTCGAGGGGTTCTCCCACTCATTAGTTAGTTCTTGTAAAAAAGTAACCTGACTTCTACATAATCCACATATAGCTAAATGGTTTTCTACGTTTGAATTCATATCATCTGAAAGTTCGAAATTTATGTAAGCTAAAATTTCATCGTCCGTTATATGCTTCATATGTACTCTCCTTTCTATTTTTCCGTATAATTTGTTTTGACCTATATAAACGTGATTCAACAGTTTTAACAGCAATATCCAATTTGTCTGCAATTTCCTGATAAGAAAGTTCATTAAAGTAATATAATTTGACCACTTCCTGATACGGGGGTGGAAGGTTATCGATATTACCGTATGCAAGTTCCTTATCTTCTTTTTCAAGTAAGATTATTTCTGGTGAAATTGTATTTGGAATTTGAACCAACATTTCTTCATTATGATGTTGGATTGTTCTATTTTGTTTTCTTTTATAGTCGAGGGCTTTACTCATAGCGATTTTATAGATCCATGTTGAAAATGTGGACTCGCCTTTAAATTGTGATAGTGAACGATATAATTGAAGAAAAACTTCTTGAGTAATATCCTCAGCATCCTTAGTATTGCAAGATACTTTAAGGGCAACCGCATACACCTTAGTCTGATAGCGAACAATTAGAGTACGAAAAACGTCTTTTTCGCCATTTTGTATTCTTTTAATTAGCTGTTCATCCGTCTCCACATTTCCACCACCAATCTCTCTATATTAACTTAGACGCACAATAATAAAAAAACACTGCATGTTTATAAAAATATTTTTCAAGGAATAATTAAGTTAGCTATGTACAGCCTATTAGCCTTTAAATATAAAAGCAAATTTAATAGTTAGTACTTATAGCTTACATAAATTTCTATAAAACTTTATATATTTATACAGAATAGTACAACATGACTAGTTTTGAGTTGTTTCTATTTCTCGTTTAAGGGTGACCAATATGAAAATAAGAGAGATGCAGTCAGAAGATATTGATAAAGTTATTAAAATTCTAAATGATAATTATAATTTTGTAATGAATAGGTACCATTCAAAGAAAATCCTAGAAGAATATAAACTATATAATACAATTGATAGTTGGCATAATCAGTTGAGATGGAAAACTATTTTTATTGTAGAAGAGCAAAATGATGTACTCGCAACATGTTCTATTGCGAATTTTGGAAGTTTAGAAGAACCGAAATATTGTTTGAATAATTTTTTTGTAACATATATGAGACATAGAAAAGGGCTAGGAAAGTTTTTGCTTAAACATATTTTAAATTACGCTAAGGGGCATAATTTTTCTTATTTACATGTTCCGAGTACTAGAAGTGGGTTTGAGTTTTATAAAAAAATGGGGTTTGTTGAATATGAGAATGATCGAGTTAATGAAATAACTTGGATGAGAATGGAAATGGGTTATAAAGAAGGTATTAATCCTTAATAGTAGAAAGTATATATATAGATTATATAGTAATCTACTATTTTACAAATATTACAACTGATAAAGATTATTATTTAGTAATCTATACTATCTTTCACAGTATATTACTAATATTATCAAGTATTTAAGGATGTTTGTGTTAATGTAATATTAAACAAATGGTTATAAGTAAGGAGTTAAACTTATGTATATAGATTTACTTCATCACTTAACCTTAACTGCAGTATTTATATTTAGTGGAGGTATCCTATCTAGAAATAATCCATTAGAAACTTATTCCCCACTCTTAACTAGAATATATGCAGGACTTGGTTCGGGTTTACTCGGAATTTTACTAATGTTAAGTACTATACATGTTACAGATAAAGTTATTGTTGATTTGCGTTATATTCCAATTATTATTTCAGCAATTTTTGCTGGGCCAGTTGCATCGGTTATTGCTGGAACAATTATAGGACTTATGAGGATAATATTATTTGATATAAATGAGGCATCGATTTCAAGTGCACTCCTTGCCATTGGCCTTGGAATGTCTCTAGGTGTAATTTCAACTCTAAAAATTAGTAGAGTGAAAAAATATTTAGCAATGAATGTTTTTAGCGTTTGTATTAGTGCATCTTTAATATACATGTTAATTCCAAATTCAATTGCTGCGGTAAAGTTGTTATCATTTTACATACCAATTGCTATTATTGGTGGAGTTTTTACATATTATTTCGCGGAGTTCATTAAACGATCAAATGATAACAATAGAGAAATTATGTTCTATAAATTAATTGCAGAGAACTCAACTGACTTAATTACAACACATAATCTTGATGGCACGTTTAAGTACATCTCTCCATCATCAAAATCAATCCTAGGCTACGAATCAAACGAACTTGTTGGTGAGAGCCCGTATAAATTTTTATACTATAAAGATAAAATTGACTTCCAAAAGACGTATGAATCTATGATTGAAACCTTGAAAGATAATGTGAGTACGTATCGGTTTAAACATAAAAATGGTGAGTACGTTTGGCTAGAGACAAAATCAAGAATATCAAATGGCGATGAAATCATCAGTTTTTCAAGAGATGTTACCGCAAAGCGAAAAGCAAAAGAGGAATTACTTGAGGCAAATAAAAAACTGCAACAGCTTTCTAATATAGATGGATTAACAGAGATTGCAAACCGTAGATATTTCGATACTAGCTTAGAAAAAGAATGGAAACGTGGATTACGAAATAAAACCCCAGTTTCACTTATAATGTTTGATATTGATTATTTTAAGCTATTTAATGATACGTATGGCCATCAAAAAGGGGATGACTGTTTAAAGAAAATTGCAAGTACAGCCCAGACTGTATTAAACAGACCGACTGATATTATAGCTCGCTATGGCGGCGAAGAATTTGCGGTCATATTATCTGAAACTAATCAAGAAGGTGCCATTAGAGTTGCTGACAGAATAAGATCTTGTATTAATGATCTTGGGATTGAGCACGAGAATTCTATGGTTGAAGACTTCGTTACGGTAAGTATTGGAGTAGCAACACTAATACCTTCAATTGATACTGATCATTGTCACTTAATTAATAATGCTGATAAAGCATTATATAAAGCTAAAAAGAATGGGCAAAACCAAATTGAACTATACATTGAGGAAATGTCCAACTTTGAAGTTTAATTGTAAAGGCGTTAAAGAGACTAGACTCTCTTTAACGCTTTTTTACTATGTTACTTTTTGTTCATGCATGTTTTTCGTCATTATTCGACAAGTGGCAGATAAATTGATCTAACTGGAAGATAAATCGAACAAGATGGAAGATAAACTGCCTCAAATGGAAGATAAAACATTAAAAGTGGAAGATAAAAGTATTTTTGCACTAATTTTTTATAATTTTTAAATGAGTTCTGCTTTGACGGCACTGAAAAAATGATGAAAATTCATTTTGAATTGCTGATTTCATAGTCGACGCTTGCTTTCCGTGAGAAAAAGTATATTTTTTCCCGCAACATTTTCTATTAAACCGAATTTTACCAATAGTTTTTCATTAAGTCAGTGCACCATTTTGGCTGAAAAATTTCTTCTCTTGGTAAAAATTCTTGAATTACAGGTTTGATATCAACAATTGGAGTCCCGTCTATTGCATCTAAGCCTTTAACTACTAAAGTTTTACCCTTATGTTCAATTAATTCAACTATTGTCAGACCGAGTTTATTAGGTCTATTTTTTCCGCGTTGAGCAAATATCCCTACTTTAGGAAGGTTTGTATTCCCACGAGGATGTCTTGCTTCTTTTATAATTGCGTGATCCAATACTTGGTTAAAATAAAAAATAATTTCAAGGTGTGAGAACTCATTAATACCTTGTAGTGAATCTTCAGTAAAACTATCGATTAATGTTATTTCTGAAATGATATTACCCCAGTAATCGTCTGATACGCTTTTTCTAGAATTTTTTACAAAGGCAATTGGTTTAATTTTAATTTCCATTTTTATCCCCCCCTATTTTTATAATACAATATCCAAAAATAAAAGAGGTCACGGTGAACCGTGACCTCTAAATAATTTTAGTGTTTCTTATTTGGTAATACCTTAGATGGTTCATTGCTTCCTTGTCTTTCTTTATTCTTAGTATCCTTAATTTGTTTCTCTTGAAATTTTTTTACGAATTCATTTGTTTTTTCCATAAATATCCTCCTTTGTTTACAATTTTACTTTGTCCAGTGTGAAGAAAATAATTCACGTTTTATGGATTATATTAATTTTTAAAAAATAATAATTCTAAATATACATTAATATGTCAATAGATTTTCATTTGATTAGTATTGAAAGTCATTATCAATAGGTCTATAATTTAGTTATAAACAAATGAGAATAATTATTAGTGGTGGGGGAATTATAATGAATTTAGGAAGCTTAAGTATAAATGATGAAGCTGTAATCGTATCAATTAGTGACATTGATGAAATTGTAATGAGAAGACTAAATTCACTAGGCGTTAAAATAGGTAGTGCAGTATGTTTAAGTCAAAAAACTCTTTTTGGTGGACCTTGTATTTTCGAATGCCAAGGAAAGCAAGTTTCTATACGTAATAAAGATGCTATTAAGATCAAGGTGGCTCAAGTATGAACAAAACAGCTCTGCTAGGATATCCAAATATCGGCAAGACAACACTTTTTAATAGTTTAACAAATTCATATGAATATGTAGGTAACTGGAGTGGTGTTACAGTCGAGAAAAAAGTGGGTAACCTACATAACAACAGTGGTAAATTAATTGATTTACCTGGTATGTATGACTTAGCTCCATTATCTAAAGATGAAGAAGTAGTAATGAACTTTTTCTTAAACGAGAAATTTAATAGTGTATTAAATATAATTGATGCAAATCACTTATCTACAAATTTACACTTAACAATTCAAGCACTTGAGTTTGGTAAGCCAGTAATTGTTGGATTAAACATGGTGGATGTGGCTAAAAGAAATGGATTTACAATTAACGATAGCCTTTTATCTAAGCGCTTAGGTGTTACATCTGTTCCAACAATTGCAAGAACTGGAGAAGGCTGTTCTGAACTACTTAATGAAATAGCTTGCGCAGGTGAGAGTCAGGCGTTTGAATTAGATTACGGTGTAGAGATCGAATCTTTAATATCTCAAATCACAAAAATTATAGGCGTTAAATCTGGACATAACAAACGTTGGTTATCTATACAATTCCTTTTAAACAATAATATGGTAATTTCATATTTAGAGGGTCTTGGAATTAAGAATGAGCTAAAGGCAGCTCTTGGTAATAAATCATTTAACGGGGAAATTGTTAAAAAAAGAGAAGAATATATTAATAGTCTAATAGAAGAAGTAGTAACTTTCTCAGAAGAGGGAAAAGTTGAATGGCCTGCCAAGGTTGATGCTCTAGTTACTCATCGTATCTTCGGATTACCAATATTCTTATTTATAATGTATTTAGTTTTCCAAGCTACATTCACTTGGATCGGCGCACCATTATCAGATATAGTTGACGGCTTTATTGGTGGAACTTTTACAGAGCTTACTGAAAAGGTACTTTCAGCTATCGGAGCATCAACATTATTACATGATTTAGTTGTAAACGGAATTATTGCCGGTGTTGGTGGCGTTCTAGTTTTCGTACCACAAATATTCATACTTTTCTTATTCATTTCATTCTTAGAAGATTCAGGATATATGTCTAGAATTGCAGTAGTAATGGATAGATTCATGGACGTATTTGGTTTAAACGGAAAATCGTTCATTCCAATGATTATCAGCTTTGGTTGTAACGTTCCAGGAATAATGGCAGCTCGTTCAATTGAGCAAAAAAAAGACCGTCTAATAACTATTTTAACAGCTCCATTTATGTCATGCTCTGCACGTTTACCAGTATACGTACTATTTGCAGGTGCATTTTTCTCAAGTAATCAAGGGACAATTGTTTTCTCTCTATATGTACTAGGTATCGTACTTGCTTTAATTGTTACAAAGATACTATCGTTAACAATCTTAAAAGATGAAAAATCAATTTTTATTGTAGAATTACCACAATACAACTTACCACATGCTAAAACTCTTTTTAGAAGCACATGGGAAAAGGGTAAGAATTTCATTCATAAAGCGGGAACAATCATCTTTGCTGGTTCAATTGGTATTTGGTTAATCAGTTATTTCGGAATGTCAGGCGCAAACGTAGAAATGAATGATAGCTTCCTAGCTGCAATTGGTGGATTCTTTGCTCCTATATTTAGCCCACTTGGGTTCGGTACATGGCAGGCAACTGCTGCATTGATTACAGGTTTCTTAGCTAAAGAAGTTGTTGTTTCTTCAATGGCAATCATTTATGCGGTAAGTGATGATACTTTAGGTGCAGAAATGATAAAAATCTTCACACCAGCATCTGCATACGCTTTTATGGTATTCATACTATTATATATTCCATGTTTAGCTACAGTAGCGGTTATTTACAGAGAAACTAAATCAAAAATGTGGACAATCATTTCAATGGCGTATCCATTAGTTGTTGCCTATGTAATAGCATTTATCATAAACAAAGTTGGTCAATTTTTCTTTTAAAAGAAGGGTGATAATATGGCTAGTGGTATAATAACTGCCTTAATACTAGGTTATGCAGGGTATGCATTTTACAAATCAGTGAAGAAAAAGTCTCAAGGTAAATGTGGATCGTGTTCTTCAGGTGATTCTTGTAACTCAGCAAAAACTTGTGATTAAAATTTCATAAATTTAAAAAGCACATTCCCGGGCGAATGTGCTTTTTTTTATTGATTTGATTTTTTTTAATTTGGATTAAATATTGCGGAAAGTTAATGATAAGTTCTGAAAAGTTGGTGATAAGTTCTGAAAAGTTAGTGATATGTTCTGAAAAGTTAGTGATATGTTCTGAAAAGTTAGTGATATATACTGAATAGTTAACATACTCGGCTAAGCCGAGTACATTTAACTGTCTATTCGAACGAATTCCAGAACGATTCGAATGCTTTTTTCTCAGGTTTGAAGTAAACTGGAACGTTTCCGTAATTTACATAACCATCCTTGAAAAGGTTTAAAATTAATGTGCAGTTATCCTTCATTGTTAAAAACAAGAATTTTTGAGTTTCAGGTGGTCCCTCAATCATAATTCTATCTACAGGAATTGGCTCTGAATTATATAGATCTTGTAGGAAATCAGTTATCGTTGGATTTAACTCAACATCTTTTTTCTCTTGTAATCCATTGCTCCAGCTCTCTAAACTTTGCCAAGAAGCTGAGATCACATTTTCTTCTAACTTTAATTTATCAAAAACGTCTTTTCCACTCGAAATCGAAATACCGTTAAAGTTTTCATAATATCTTGCAGAAGTCTCACCATTCACATCTTCTACAGTAATAATTCGAAAATCGCTATTGAACCCTTTAACTTTATAAACATCTAAAATACCGACCGTGGATGCTAATTCAGTAGTGTAGTCGTTTTGACTACTCCATTCATTCAGATTATCTTTTGTTGTTCCAATTTTTTCACCTAGAACATCTTTTACAGATTTAGGATCAATTTGAATATCACTTAAAGTATATATATTGCTTTTGTATACAATTATTGGCATCATTTTAGACATGCCACTTGCACCAGCATCAGCAGACACTTCAGTTCCTTTGGGAAGTTCAATTTTTGGAATCTCGACACTATCAAAGGTTATAGCCTGTTGTTTTTTATTAGTCTCCTTATTTATAAGTTTTGGTCCTAAAATAACACTCGTAAATATTACTAAAACAGATGCTGCTGCAAAGAGCATTGTCTTTAAATTAAAACTCTTTGGAGTCGCATTAAGATTAGTCTCTAACCTTTTCTTGAAATCAGAATCTGGCTCAATTTTATTAATGTCTTGTTTATAGTTGTTTTTATTAATGAATTATTCTCTCTTTTGTAAATCAAACTTCAATAACTCTCTTCCATGTTGCAAACGCATTTTAACTGCAGATTCACTTAAATACAAAATGTCAGATATCTGCCTAACTTAATAGTCTTCGTAATATTAAAGGTGAATAACTGTTTTGTACTTAAACGGCAATTTAAGTACATTTTCAATTAAACTTAAGTCTTCAGCAGAATTGAATAAATTCTCAATTGATTCCATGGAGATTACTCGTTTACGCCATAAGCTACTTATCATGTTTTTGGAAATGTTAGTAATTTCTCTGATAAACCATGCTTTCTCGTGTTCAAGATTATTAAACTTAGGAGAGCTATTAATAAGTTTGATAAATGTTTCTTGAACTGCTTCCTCAGCATCCTCTTTTTTTCATAATTAAACCATAGAAATTCTAAACAGCATTTTGATATATAATTCATATTTTAAATTAATTTGTTATATATAATGTAGCACTTTTTATATGTAACTGTAATTTGTTATAATAAAGTTATAAATTTTGCATAATGGGGGCCTGATGTATGAAAAAATTAATTACAATATTGGCTCTAATTTGTATTGTTTTTATATTTTATCCTTCAAATAATATCTCGAAAATTAGTGATCAATTTTCCATTGAGAAGATAAAGAATCAAGTTAGGCAAGAAATTAATAGATATAATGCAAAAAAAGCAAATAATCAATATAAAGATTTAATTAACGAAACTGAAATTGCCAAAGCAGCATCGAGTAAGATAGTGGATGAATTACCTAAAGACGCTATTAGTGTATCAACTGTGACTGCATTTCAAGCTGCAGTAAAGGCAAGTTACATTCAAATGAAAGATGAAGTTAAAATTAATTATGTTGGTAAAGTATGGCTAACTGAAGATAATACCCCATTTAAGTTGGTAGAAAAAACAGTTAAGTATGATAATAGTAGCGATTATAAAAGTGTCTATTTTAGATATTTGATAAATGAATACAACGTTAATACAATTTCATATAACGATTCACCCAAAGTGGTTGTGACTATAAAATTTAAATATAAAACTACTCAAACTCAATACCAACAAGTTGATATGGCCGTTACACAAGTTTTGCAGAGTATCATCAAGCCCAATATGAGCGTAGATGATAAAATAACAGAAATAAATGACTTTATAGTTAGAAATGTTTCTTACGATACGACTTTACAAAAACGCTCAGATTATGATGCTTTATTTGGAGAAAAGAGTGCTGTTTGTGAAGGATACGCATTACTTGTACAAATAATGCTCACTAAAGCGGGAATTCCATCGCATATTGTTACTGGGGTAGCAAAAACCCCACATGCATGGAACATTGTTAAATTTAGTGATGGGTGGTACCATCTTGATGCAACTTGGAATGACCCAGTTCCAGATCAAGGTAACAAGGTAAGTCATATGTATCTGAAGAGAACATCAGATAGCCTAAGAAAAGAAGGCCGAACGTGGGAAATGAATAGGTTTGGTTTTGCAAAGTAAATAATATTATGTATTTAGACCCAACTTTTTGATAAAGTATATATTTGGTTGTTATTACACACTCTCCAAAAACTGCTCGCTTTCCGCGGGCACGGCCTCAACTAATTTTTGCAAGTTTTACTTGCAAAAATAGATTTTCGGCTCGTGCTATTCCCGCTGGAGTCGAGCAGTTTTTCCATTATGTGATAATGTGTCATTTATCAATTGTACACTTGTCAAAACCAGGCTCGGCAATCGCCGAGTTTTTCTGTGAAAATAAAAAAATGGTGTGTTAAAAATAGAGGACACTTAAAAAGTCGTCAAACATATTATTAATGTTCAAGAAGCTGCGGGAAAAGTATACTTTTCCCCTAGGGGAAAGCTGACCAAGCAAGACCCCGCAACGAGTTTGCGAGTGAGGAGGCTTGCGAAACGCATGCGTTTCGCAGCGCCAGGAAAGCGAGCAGATTCAGAACATCAATAAACTAGAAGTAAATAATTTTCATCATGGTTTGTGATTTATAAATCATGTGTGTTTCTTTTTATGCAACATTCTACCATCTATATTAAAATTTCGACCATCTAAATAAACATAATTGTTAGGTAAGGAGATTTGCAATATGATAAATGCAAGGAGTGAGAGGTGTGTTAATGAAAATTGAATTAAAAGTTGATCCGAATATTGAAGAAAAAATAATTATTCAAACTAAAGAGTTAACAAGTGAAGTTCAGGACTTAATACATAAAATTAACAATCACAAAACTAAACACTTAGCAGCAAGTAAGGATCAAAAAATATACTTAATTGATCCTAGTAATATTTTTTATTTCTATACAGAAGGTCAAAAAATCCTAGCAAAAACTGACCACGATATTGTTCAGATTAAGCTTAAACTTTATGAGATTGAGGAGCAGCTAAAAAATACAAATTTTATTAGAATTTCTAACTCAGTCATTGCTAATATTGATAAAATTAAAAATTTAGAAATGACTTTTAACGGTACTCTTTGTATCAATTTTAAGAATGGTGATACTGAGTATTCATCAAGAAGATATGTTTCTAAAATCAAATACTATTTAGGATTATAGGTGATCAGATGCTAAAAAGAATGTTATTTAGAGGTCTTCAAGGTTCTATTATAGGAGTATTTATTATCCAATTTATCGGTGTTTTTATGATGCTATATTCTGTAGAATCAACACTGCATAGTAGTGAGTTCTTAATTAATCAAAATATTTCTGGAGCAACTATTGGTTTTGTTTTTGGAGCACTAAACATCTTATTTGTTAACGACAAGATTGGATTGTTAGTAGCTACAGTTTTACATTTTTTAGGAGTTTCTATTGTTTTTACATTATGCTCTGAATTTGCAGATTGGAATATAAATCTTCCTTTAGCAGGCACAATTTTTATAATAACGTATTTAAATATTTGGTTAGTTTGCTATCTACACTGGAAAAAGTCAATTAGTGCAATAAATAAAAAATTAAATAATATTTAGAGGGTGAAAAGTAGTGAAAAGACAAAAAATAAGAAAGTTAATTTTATTAATATCTTTTCTGTTTTTCCCAATTACTTTATATTACTTCTCTCCGTATTTAGTCGTCGTAGGGGCAGCAAAAGGAATAGTTGTTGGAAGCTTAATTATTTTTACTTTGCAATTAATAACCTCACTTTTTTTTGGAAGGTTATTTTGTGGTTGGATTTGCCCTGGTGGGGGTGTACAAGAAAGCTGTAAACAAATAGTTGATAAGCGAACAAGAGGTGGAAAGCTAGATATTATAAAATATTTAATCTGGGTTCCGTGGATTAGTTCAATTATATTCTTACTTGTTAAAAGTGGCCCTAATTACCAAATTAATTTTCTTTATGAGACGTCAAATGGGATATCAGTATATAATATCCAATCTTATATTACGTTTTATGGTGTTTTAACTTTAATTGTTTCCTTGGCTATAATTGGTGGTCGTAGAGGCTTTTGTCATTATAGCTGTTGGATGGCACCATTTATGATTATGGGTAATAAAGCTAGAGAAATGTTTAAAATCCCATCACTAAATTTGGTTTCTGATAAAAGTAAGTGCACAGGCTGTAAACAATGTACTAAAATATGTCAAATGAGCTTGAATGTTGATGGAATGGTTAAAGTGGGCAAAATGTATAACTCAGAATGTATCTACTGTTTTGAATGTGTTGATATATGTAAGAACGACGTTATTAATATAAAGTTTGGTAAAATGTGAATAATATTCAACTCCTAATAGAAAGCTAAACATAATAAGCATATAGGAGGAGTCCTTATGAATTGGTATACAGCGGTTTTAAAAAAGTATGCAACATTTAGTGGCAGAGCTAGAAGAAAAGAATATTGGATGTTTACTCTAATCAATATGATAATTATCACTGTTCTTCAAATAATTGACTTTACTATGGGAACAATGCTCATTTCAGGCATATACTCATTATTAGTATTTCTACCCTCACTAGCCGTTACTGTTAGAAGACTCCACGATACTGGGAAAAGTGGATGGTGGCTCCTAATAAATATTATTCCTGTAATAGGCTTTATCGTAATGATAGTATTTTTAGTAAAGGACAGTGATCCTGGATCTAACAAATACGGTCCAAATCCTAAAGAAGTTCACTACTAAATTATATTTGTTTATTAAGGATTCCTAAGATATAAAACAGGAATCCTTTTTTTGCCTTGGGTAGCAAATTATATTTTAAAGTAATAAAAAAACATATGTTATAGCGATGTTAAATTTGTTAATATAGAATAAGTTGATAAATTTTGACAAAATATTCTAATTTTATAAAAAGAGAGTTGTGGGGAGAAATGAAGGGGATTTTTTACAAGTTTAAATGGCAATTTTCAATAGTATTGATTTTGACTGTGATCGTTAGTGGTGGTGTGTTTTATTTAGTAAGCGGTTACAATACTCAAAAGGAAAAAGCAATCGAAGAAGTTAGAGAAAATATCAAAAATAAAAAATTGAAGCAAATGAGTACAAATATTGAAAGTGATTTCAAATATATGTACGAAACTGCTAGAACAATCTCGCTATTACCAAGTATTAGAGATATTAAAGGCGGTAATAGAATTGGTGAAGAAGATGTAATAGCTACAGGTAGATTTACAAAAGATGGGCATATGACAGTTCAGCAGCTTTACAATAATCTTGCACAAAACGTACCTGTTTCAGAAATTTATGCTGTTGTCGATGGTCTGGACAAAGATAAAGGCGAAGTCCCATTTTTTATGTATGATTCTTTAATTGTTAAAGAAGACAATACTGATTCTGGACATAGTCATGAAGAAGTTAATGAAGATTTTCCAGAAGAATCTGAAGATGCAGAGTATGAGTATTATCCAAAGCAAGTACAATATTTTAAAGAGAAGTATCCACTTTTTAATTATAGTCATTTAGATGATATTCCGGCCGTTTTCTCGCCTGCTGTAAGAACATGTGACAATACACAATATTTATCTAAGACTACTGGAAATGTAAAGGATGCATTCGGTATTCTTTATTCAGTACCTTTTTACGGACATGATGAAAAGGTAAAAGGGATAGTTTCAGTCGTTTTTAGAACAAATATATTAGAAGCTAGGCTTCTAGATGTTCCTTTTTTAATCATTACCGATGAAGACAAGAAACAAGCTAAAGAAGTTGGATTTAAGATGCCTAAGAATGAGAATTTTATGCTCTATAATGAAGAAAATAGTGTGTTTATTGCCGATAGGAGGAATAAAGATTTTATTGATGAAACTACAAAAAAAATTAAAGCTAAAGATGCAAATGTTGTAATTTCTGATCTGAAGATTGAAGGAGATTCAAAGTGGAAATTAGCGTATTCAATAGCACCAGGAGCGTATAAAGAGGCTTTAGATAAAGAAAAAAACTTATTTGTATTTAAGCTTTCAACCGCAATCGTTATATATTTAATTTTAGCATTATCAGTTATTTTATTTAAAGTTAGACAAATAGAGTCTAAGAAGCTAGAAGAAATTAATAATAGAAATCGAGAAAAATTTATTTCGAGTTTTTCCGATGTTATTCAAGCGGCAGCTCAAGGGAATTTGAATGCTAGAATAAAAACTGATAGTGACACGCAGTTAGGAAATCTTGCTAAGTACTTTGATGATTTAATGGAGAACCTCAACAAGATTATTAATAATATAAAGACAAATTCATCCGTAATAACCGATAACAGTGCAGATATGAATAACTCAGTTAACCTTGTATATTTAAAGTCTGAGGGACTTTTAAAAAATTCAAGTAATGTTTCACATCAAATGGACCGACTATCAAATACAGTAGATAATATTTATTTAAGTGTTAATAAGGCTAAGGAAGAGGCGAGTAGTACAATAGAGACAGCGTTAGAAGGTGGTAAATCAATACAAGATTCCCTTTCTAGTTTGAAAAATATAAATACAACAGTTTCTGCAACTTCTACTTCTGTTAAGGAACTAGATGATAAGGTTAAAGAAATTAACAATATCGTACTCATTATAGAAGAAATCGCTGCTCAAACAAACCTGCTAGCATTAAATGCGTCTATTGAATCTGCTCGTGCTGGTGAGCATGGGAGAGGGTTTGCAGTAGTTGCTAACGAGATTAGAAAGCTATCAGAAAAAACAGGGGAATCAATTAATCTTATTAAAGATTTAGTTGATAATATCCAAGGTCGAACTTCTTACGTTGTTAATGAAATGGAATTAACAAGTAAGGAAGCTGTAGCTGGAGTTACCCTTTCAGATTTAGCTGAAGAAAAGCTTGGTTCAATAATTAAAAATATTGAAAATCTTAATGGCAAAATTGATGTAATAGAGAAGGCTATAAAAGAACAAATCTCTATTAAAGAAGTAATTGTTACTGAACAAAAGGAAATACAAAATACAGCTGCTGATAATAAAGATAGTATTCAAAATATAACTTTGCAAATAAAAGAACTATCTGATATATCATCAGAGTTACAAGACATAGTTAATATTTTTAAATAAGCTAAAAATAAAAGAGTCCCCAGAATATTTTGGGGGCTCTTTTTGGAAGATGGAAATTTATTTTATTAGATAGTTTTCGTCAGGAATAAAGTTTATCCAAGTCTTTCCTGGTAATAGTGGTAATTCAACATTGTTTTCATAAAGCTTTATTATACCATTATCGTTTTCCCATTGTACTTTCTTGTGCATTCCTTGTTGATAGATATATGCCTCTCCACCGTTAGTTAAGTCGACATTTCTTCGACCAGAACTGTCTTGAATCTCATGGGTAGTTATAATGCTAACAACGTTATTAATATATACAGGACCTTCTTCACGATCAATCGTTTGCTGGCCCCCCTGTGATCTTTCGTAAGTTTTCTTATTAGAATTATATGTGTAAGTCACATCATAGTTATCATATCTTGAATAGTTAATCGTAACTTTCTCACCTACTGCCCATGTTTCATCAAACTTTAGTTCTTTTTCTATGAAATTAAAACTTTGAGGTGATCCTTCTAAACTATATTTTCTTTTCTCAGCACCTGACGAAATCATTTCTATGCCTGTATAAGAATTATGTGGGGCGTATCTTGTTTTGTCACGTTTAAAATATACACCATCATATTGCATACCGTTTAGGTTATCAACGACACCTTGGTCAAGCATTACTTTAGCTTCAGGGCTGTTGCCGTGGCAAATATATAACGCATTAAAGCCATTTGCAAGTTCAATGTAATAATCTCTTGCACTACGAATAGGTCCGACAACCTCTGGGTAATTACTTTGATAAATCGCTAGCAATCTAGTTATATCTCCTTCGGCCAATAGCTCGTACACGATATCTGCTTTAACTAGCCCACTTTGAGGTCTGGCTTTATTATGATTATTAAGCATAACAGCAATTACTCTATTATCAGAACTATCATGTTTTACTTCTAGGCCTGTTAGAGGAGCGTAATATTTTTGAACAACAACTTCTTTATCGTTATTTTTATTTAGTGAACCTCTTTTTTCGGTACTTTTATCTAAACAAGCAGTTAAACTAAGTAATATTATAGTGTTGATGATTAGTAGTTTTCTAATTGTTAGAAACATTTGTCATCCTACTTTCTTGTTTTGTATATGATTATTATACATAGGAAGTATACTTTTACACAAAAAAATGTGACAAATTACCCGTAGTCTCGTAAAATACGAATATAAGCTTTGAATAATAGAATTGATTTGAGGAAGACTATATGGAAATTATTAAGCAGATGATATTTAATCTTGCTTTACTATTAGTAATATTATTTTTATTTCAAATTTATCAGGAAAGTAAGGGAGAAAAGAGTAATTCACACAAGAACGTGTTCTGGTATTTTTTAATTTCGATAGTAGTTTCATTATTATTGTCAAATATTATTAATTTACATATGAGATATGATTTGAGAGTTGTTCCCCTAATATTAGGCTGTTTATACTTGCCTAGAAAATTAGGTGCAAGGTTATTTATTTATTCTATAATAATAAGGGCATTATTTGGTATAAACTTTGGATTCTTCTTATCAATTTTTATATACGGAGTACAGACAATTTGTTTGTTATTAATTCATAATTATTTTCATACTTTAAAAACTAAGAAAAAAATCTTTTTTAGTGTAATAATATCAATTTTATCTTCAATTTTATTTATTATTATAACTAAAGTATTCAATCAATCACTTACATTATCACAATGGAGTATTTATATACTATCTACATCGATTGGTACCGGAATTATGTGCGCAGCCTTTGAATTTTATAATAGAAATTATGCTATGCGTGAAAAAATTATAAAGTCTGAAAAGATCGAGGCTGTATCCCATCTTGCTGCATCGATTTCACACGAAGTACGCAATCCATTGACATCAATAAAGGGATTTCTACAATTAATTAGTGATGATGATTTTAGTAAAGAAAAGAAAGATGAATTTATTAAGATTGCGTTGAGTGAGATACATAGAGCTGAACAAATAATCAATGATTATTTAACATTTGCAAAACCATCTCTTGTTTCTTATGAAAAGATTAAAATTCACGAACATTTAACCAAGACTATTAACATTATCCAACCACTTGCAATAATGAGTAGTGTTAGAATTAGAAAGAAACTAGACACTAACGCTTACTTTTTTGGAGATTTTAGTACTTTTCAGCAATGTATTATTAACTTTCTAAAAAATTCAATTGATGCTATGCCAAATGGTGGTATATTACATGTAGAATCTTATTTAGATGACGAAATAGCAGTTATTATTATAAAGGATACTGGAATTGGAATGACATCTGAACAAGCACGTAAACTTGGTGAACCGTATTTTTCTACGAAAGGAACAAAGGGTACTGGACTTGGGCTAATGGTGTCATATGGAATTATTCGCTCAATGAAAGGTGTAATAGAGGTTGAAAGCAAGATTGATAAGGGTACTACTTTTACAATCAAATTTCCAGTAACCTCCATAAATGAAGGATCCTACTAAAATGTAGGATTTTTTTATTTGTTAAAATTTTTTTCGACAAGAGCGTACGGAAAATCAAAATATGCGTACGGAAAAATAAGTTTTGCGTACATAAAATTAAAATATGCGTACAAAAAAGTAGGTTTAACGTACGGAAATCACAGTCTGCTTTACTTAATCTATGATTTGCCTTAATTCCTTCTTAAAAAGTATTAAATATTTTTGTCTTATTTTTTAACAACTTATGAACATATACGAATGTTTGTTTTTAGACATTTTATTTAGGGGTCATCTATAATAGAATTTTTGTAAGGGGGTAGTACTTATGAGAAAAATAATGAGCTTTTTTACAATATTAGTATTTATGATGACGATTTTAGGTGGTTGTGGAGAAGAAGAAGAAGTTCATGTTGTTAAGATCACTAAGGAAGATAAGGCTGTTGTTGCTGTAACTGATGAGTGGATTAAAGACAACATAATTAATACCAATAAGTTTGGTACTATACCGATAAAAGATAAAACTATTATCGCTGATAATGGTAGGCTTAAAACTAAAGAGTTCAAAGATGTAATTTTAGAAATAAAAACAAGCGGACTCGGATCAACAAATATATTTGATGACCATATTATTCAAGATAAAATATCTAAATCTGATGATGATACTATGCACAGTGAAAGTATCCATGAAATACTCGTATCAGGCACATTAACATTAACTTTAAAAGTAGATGTATATTACAAGAAATATACAGATCAATACACTATTGAACAAGTAGATGTGAAAACTATACCAAATCTATAAAACGGCTCATTTGAGTCGTTTTTTTTGTTCATTTTAACCTTTAGTCATTTCTATCGATCAAACTTTCAATTCTATCTATCAACTAGTTTGTCGAATAAACAAAAAGCCCTTTACAAATGCATAAACATGCATTTATAAAGGACCTAAATAACTACTTTTGTAAGAAAACGCGGTTTATCATCATATTATTATTTCCTTCAGTATTGAATTTTCCGTGGTATAATTGCTTGCCAGTGATAATATCAGTTACAAATAATTCATAATCTGAAGGGCCCGTCTCTTTCATTTTGCTTGTTAGTGTAAAAAGTTTATGATCTTCAAGATTTGATAAATGTAGATTACTTTCCAATGGTATATTCAAGTCAACTTCATTCATAATCTTCCCAGAAATGGTATCTAAAATTATAAATTTATGCTCGGTACCACTAGCGATTTGGATAAAGATTTCATTTTCAGAGTAGTACATCGTATTATAATTTGGATACTTCATTAGATCTATTGAATTGCTCAATAGTTTCTTATTTTCATAATCGTATATAACAAATTCCTTTGCCACATCTTTATCTATTAACCCATCGCCTTGGCCTTCCTTAACTCTCTCCATTGTTGTTTTAACCATTATGAAGTAGCGGGAAGCAGCGTTTAGATTTAATTCATCAACTTTCATATACGTACTGATTTTTTTGTTTACTACAGTACTATCAAATAATTTTTCTTCAATATCAATACTATTTTTTTCAATATCAAACGTTACTAAAAAATAGTCAAAATTATCAAAGAATCCAATTTCCGCATATTCCAGCATTTGAACTTCATGTTTTTGGATCATAGTATATACTTTACCATCGCGTTTTTGTACATCAATAATATCAATGTAGTTAGATTGTTTATCATTCTTTAATGAGAAAGTATACTGTTCTTTATTTTCAGACTTCTTATTTAAAATTTCAATCGTAAATTCGATGTTTTCTTTATCAAAGTATCTAGGATCTGAAACAACAGATACTAATTCCTTTTGATCTTCGTAAAAACTATTTCTATTCGTTTTGCCTCGCATAAAATTACGATGTTCTTTATATAGTAGAAAAATATTATTATCAATATAATATCTACTATTTAACTTTTCAAAGTAACTCATACTATTAAATAAGTTTTCACCTTTAGCATTTACGATAAATTCACTATTAAAAATAGTTTGATTAGAACCATAAAATAATAAATCTTCAACTTCACTTTTATCACCAGAAATTTGTTCTAATTCAAACTGTGCTGCTGATGAAACTTTGGAAATTAATGTTCCATAATAAATAGTGAAAACTAAAACTATTGAAATACATATTATTAATAAAGTTTTTAATTTCTTCATTTTCAAATCACTCCCTTACACTGTTATCTTCTTATTCAATAAGTAATTACTTAAGAAGAAAGAAGCTGTAGCTAATAGCGAAATTAAAATTATTACAATTACCATAATATCACTTGGGAAGAGCATTGCCCCGTCTGAAAAAATAATTGTTACGATAACACTTGCTATTAATATTACACAGTACACGATTGCACCAAAGAAGCCTTTTAATCGGTAACTTCTTTCAATAAGAATTGCTGTAAATAATGCAATTACAATACAAAAACCAATAAAGTAATATATTACAAACGCATCTAGAGTACTTGGGATTATCATTCTTAAATAAACATTTGTATTGATTAAATCTATTACACCAGTAGTACGTCGCTCTGCTTCAGGTATCAAACTGTCAAAAATGAATTTAAGGAAATGAAGATTAATAATCTGGAATGCTACTAATCCAAGTGTATATAGTAAAATCGTCAATGCTTTTGCGAAGAATAGATAACTTCTTTTCATAGGTAGCATTAGTAATCGATATATAAAAGTATTTTTTGAGAACCAATCCCTATACCAAATGAAAAATATATATAGAGTAATAACAGTAACTCCCACTGCGATTGGCGCATAGAAGAAAAAGTTTGAAATGCCGTAAATTATATCTAATTTATATTCTGTAGGTGTCATACCAGGCGCAGTAGATTTTACGCTATCAGAAGTAGTTTTTAAATTATTTAAATGTTTGTAACAATAGCTAATCATTCCACCAGCTTGAGAAACAAATACTAAACTAATCAACCCTAGAAAAATTTTACTAAACCTACTTAATTCAAAGTTTAATAATCTTATGAATTGAATCATGAATTATACACCTCTCTTAAAACATCTATTACTGATTTTCCTTCGTTATTGCGGACTTCTTCAGTATAGAATTCTTTGATTACAGTACCATTTTCTATTAGTACTGCTTTATCTATTAAATGTTCGATATCATTAATTTCATGCGTAGTAATGATTACGCCTCTATCTTCGATAAGATGACTTGTAAAGACATTAGCAATTTGCTCACGACTGAACATATCAATTCCTGAAAATGGCTCATCCATTAAAACAAAGTCTACGTCTAAAGATAAACCGAGTAATAAGTTAATTTTGGCGTTGTTACCTTTAGACAAAGTTGAAATTTTATCATCTTCATTTAGTTTGAAAAATTTTAGTAGTTCCAGTGCACGGTCTTCGTTCCATGTTTCATAGTAATCACTCATAAAATCCATTGTTTCTCTAATTGTCATATATGGTAATGTAATTGGAGCATCAGGGATGAATGTTAATTTGTTAAACGTTTCTGCTTTTAGTTTTTCTCCGTTTATAAGAATAGACCCTTTATTAATAGGTGTTAGTCCCATTATTGCTTTAAGGGTAGTTGATTTACCTACACCGTTTATACCGATTAAACAAGTGATTTCACCTTTATTAGCAGTGAAGGTAACATCTTTTAAGACTTGTTTTCTACCATATTTCTTACAAACATTTTGTAATTGTATCACTAGGATTCACTCCTTTATTTATTCGTTTCATATTCGTGTTTAACTGCCTCAATTAGCTCATCTAAGGAGACTCCAATTGTTTTAACTGAATTAACGAATTCAGAAACAGCTTCTCCGATAAGCTCATCTCGTACAGAATTTAATAAATTTGAATCAGTAGTTATTTTACTAGGGAAATTCTTTTCAGTCGTAATCAAATTTAGCTCCTCCATTTCCTTATAAGCTTTTTGTGCTGTATTAGGGTTAATTTTCATTAAGGTTGCTAGTTCGCGTCTAGATGGGATTTCTTGTCCGGCTACTAATTTGCCTGTTGCAATTTGTTCTTTGAAAAATCTAATGACTTGCAAGTAAACCGGATCACGATTGTTGAAATTTATTTCCAACGGTAACACCTCACTTTTTTTACAGTGTGTGTACTAATTAGTTCATACACCTTATATCTGTATTATATGAGTAGTACACCAACAATGTCAATAAAAAAATCCACTGAATATTTCAGTGGATAAAAATTAATTAATAGGTGATACTTCCAGCAATTACAACTCCAATGGCGATTGAAAGAAGCATTAGAAAAATTCCAACAGCTTCATTGTTATCATCAATTGCTTTTACTACATTGAAATTGGGTGTTAGTAACTCAGCTAAATAAAATACAATAATTTGCGCTACAACTGCGATACTTCCCCAAATTACTAAATCAAATAGTGAAATTGCATTTGCAAGGGCAGAATAGAGGACGATTGATAGTGCAAGCACTCTTCCACCTAGTAAGTAACTAGCTGCCTTATTACCCTCAGATATTAGTTTATATTCTTTATTCTTAGTTGTTAATTCCATAATGACTAGCCCAACTACTAGTAATATAAGTGCTACACCAAAATAGGTTACAAAATTTATCATTTATTGAACCCCTTTATTATTATTTTTTATAATGCTTATTGGTAAAAAATATGAATCATTTGCGGTTATTTTAGCGCCTGCTCGGACTCCAATTGCTCCAGGCCTACCGGCTATTAAAAATGATCCAAAAATATATGAAAGGTTCTCTTTTCCTTTTTCTGTTTCAAGTTCTATTTCAGGAAGTTCTATGTATTTCTGATAAACAGGAATTTCACTTTCATATGTTTCATAGTTATTTTTATTAATAACCTCGTTATTTTTACTGAAAATAGTTATAGTATCTCCTTCTCGCCCAAGAGATGGTTTTTTTACATAGCTCATTTGGCCAATAAAATTATCATTTTCCAAATAAGTTGGTAACATATATTTCATAATGGTTTTAACTTCCTCATTTGAAAAATACTTACCTTGTTCAGCTAAACCCCATATTAGTGCTTGAATTGTTTTTGGCTGTAAGGTAAATGCAGTCAATGGGTTTATTATCGCTAGTTTTTTTTGATTAACTAGTTCTAGTAACTGAAGCCCGACTTTTGTATTTGAGTTTTTATCGATATCATCAACAAGGTATTCTATAGGATAAGTTTGTCTATATAGGATATCGATTTTTTCTCCGCGATTATCAAAAAGTCCATGTTCATTAACCCTAAGTTCAGAGATATTTACAATCTCACTATTTAAATTGCAAAGGCTTTTAATGTATTTTGAGGTTAACCAATCTTCTATGTTATCTTCGTGAGCTGTAAAAACAATGTTTGGTCTATCATTCACATTAAGGTACTTAAGGCTTTCGATAATAGCCTTATTTACTGCAGATTTTAGTTCCTTTTCGAAGCTGGTGTTTGGACATTCAACCTTAAAGTGATTACAGATAAGGTTATTAATTACATAACACTCCTTAATGAATGTTGGAGTATCACTATTAAACTCGAGAAGTTTAAGGCCATCAGTTGAATTGACAAAATCAAATCTTGAAATAATAGTTTCAGGGAAGATAGGCTTAAACTTAAGATAGTCCAATATTTCTTTAGCAAAACCAAGTTCAATTAAACTATCATCATCTAGCTCTCTAATTAGTTTAGCGATTTTAAAAAATATACTTCCAAGTAATTTTGTTGCTGTTCTTATTTCTACTATCAAGTCTTCATTGACTGGTAAATGGTTATAAAGACTGTATTCAGATCCGTACATATTTGGCCAGAAATCAGTTATCTCATTATAAAATAAGTCTCTACTATTATTATATTTTACTTGAACCATTATTAGCCGCCAAAGCCACCTTTAGACCCACTACCAAAACCGCCTTTAAAACTCGATGAGCCTTTGTAACTTTTGTAGGGCTTTGATTTTATTAGTCCAGCCTTACTTGCATAGTACATGCCACCATAGTAGTAATAGCCAAAACGGTTTGAGTCATACTCATCACATTCCCATACACCAAGTTCATCATCCCAATCCCATTCATTACACTCTTGGTCTTCAGGCTGAGGTGGTAAGGAAGCATCAGAACAACCTGCAGCAGTAAGTGAAAGTGCTGCAACAATAGCTGTGCCTACAATTTTTTTTGTTTTATTCTCTTTCAAATAAATCCCCCCGAGAAATACTAAAATCTATTCAATTTATATATTATAGTTTACTTTGTAGTAATATATAATATGCTTAAGTAAAAGTTTACTATAGGAAGTGAAAAAATGAAATTAGAATATAGATTAGATGATGTTTTGAGCAATTTTCCTGCATTATGGAGATATGACGATATTAGTTTAAGTGAACTAGTTTGTAGAATGACTTGTGAGTATTTTTACAAGGATGGTAAGAATTATATCGTAAGTGCTACTTCGAAAGAGCCAAATAATGAGAACGTAATTTATATAAAAGAAGAGGGATTTAATAGTTTAGACGAAAGAAAGTATAAGCATATTGGTTTAGAATTTAAAGAAGTTGTTTCTAAGGATATATATAATTTTATAGAGAGCAAAGATTTAGATTCTCATGATGAAGCTCTTCATTATTTGCATTGTGATTATGTTTATTTACAGAGAGGTAACTTCTTATCTGAATTTAAGCTTGATTCAAGGGAGTTAGATGAGGATAGAAAGTGTTATATTTTTTATGGCAACTTTACAGGAAGAACTATTTAAAGGCTAGTAGATGGATATTACTGTTTAACTTAGGTTTGAACATGTTTACGCTATGAAAGCATAGGCGCTCGACTCCAGCGGGAACAGCACGAGCCGAAAATCCATTTTTGCAAGTTCTACTTGCAAAAATAAGTTGAGGCCGTGCCCGCGGAAAGCGAGCGCCTAGTTCTAAAGTATAATTTCCTTAAAAGACTTGGCTTTTTTATTCATGGTTTCTCAAGATATTATGAACCTGATCAAGTGTTGGTAAAGCTTTCATTGCACCTTTTGAAGAGGTAGAAAGTGCACCAGCAATGTTCGCAAAGCGTCCAATATGCTCAGTTGCAGTTACTGACAAGCCATCTAACCCGTGTAAAAGCTCATTCACACAATAAAGCAACCCCGCAGTATATGCATCTCCTGCTCCAGTAGTATCTAAAGCTGAAACATTAAGAGCATCGAGTTCGGCAACACCTTCTCTAATAAATAACTTACTGCCTTTATTTCCATAAGTAACAGCAATTAAGTCAATTTTATGGTTTGCCAATTTATTTATAGCATGAGTAAGTTCCTTTTCATTTGTTAGGAAAAATAATTCTTCATCAGTAACTTTTAGTACATCTACATACTCAAGTACGGAATTAATTGTATTTCTAGCATCTTCTTCATTTTTCCATAGGTTGTATCTGATGTTAGGGTCAAATGAAACTAATAAATCATGCTTCTTCGCTACAGATATAGCTGACATTGTAGCTTGAGCTGAACTTTCGTTAATTAAAGATAAAGAACCGAAGTGAAGTATTTTATTTTTCTCAATAAAAGCTTCATCAATATGTTCTTCTGAAAGTAGAGTATCAGCACTAGGATTAACTATGAATTCAAAACTTCTCTCGCCATTTTCATCAATGTCAACTAGAGCCACTCCAGTTTTTGCTGCTTTTGTCATTTGCATGTGTGATATATTTACACCGTTATTACTTAACGTTTCTCTTAAAAAATGACCAAGCTTGTCATCTCCAACCATACCTAAAAATGAAGATTTGATTCCTAGTCTTGAAAGTCCTACAGCAACGTTTGCAGGCGCACCGCCCGCATTTTTCTCATAAAGATTGTTATTATTATCTTGTGGTACTAAATCTATAAGTGCTTCACCTAAGCAAATTACTCCATTACGCAAAGAAATCCCTCCAACAATTTTATATAATAAGTTTTTGTTGTTATTAAAAATTTTATCCAACAAAATAAAAGGCAAAAAATAAAGAAGCTAGTACAAAGTTGTATTAGCTTCTAATTATTTGTGCATTCATACATTTTTTTTCAAGTAAGTTAAAAAGTTGTTCGCTATCTTTTGGGCGTGATAAAAGTAACATATTATATCCGTCGAATGTTATTTCAAGTCTTTTGAATGTCCATGCTTGGGATGAAATTGGATTCCAAGTATAACGAACAGATTTTATAGAACTTAATTTTATTGGTTTTTTATAAAAACCAAAGATAGAAATGAATTCGTTATCAGTTATAAGAATATAAGAATTTACTAAAGCGTAGAGCATATAAACACCTAGAAACATAAAGAATATCATAGTTAGGTACGCAGGTATTAATGGTTCATTTAAGTGGTGGGCATTGCAAACAATTAATATACTTAAAGGTATTATTAAAACAGATAAAACAACTAAAATTGGATTTTTGCATACTTCAAATTTCAAGGTTTTCTCGCCCCCTTAATAGCTATCTTCCTCTCTCGTATTGAGTTGGCCATTCCAATTCATAATTAAGTTCTTTAGCAGCATGAAGCGTCCAATAAGGATCTCTTAATAATACGCGACCTAGGAAAATCAAATCAGCTCTTTTATTACAAAGGATTTCCTCGGCCATTAATGGTGTTGTAATTAATCCGCCTGCAATAGTTGGTAGTTTAGTTTCATGTCTAACTGTCTCTGAATGACTAATTTGATACCCAGGAAATACATCAATTCTTGTATGAACAACACCGCCTGAGCTAACATCTACTATATCAATGCCAGAGTCTTTTACTTCATTAATTAATTTAGCTATATCAACAGGATAATTTCCGGCAGAGGCATAATCTTCAGCAGAAACCCTTAAGATTATTGGATAGTCTTTCGGTAAGACTGATTTTATCTCTTGTAAAACTTCTTTTAAAAATTTTGAGCGATCTTTACCATACTCATCTGTTCTAATATTAGTTAACGGAGATAAGAATTCACTTATTAAATAACCATGAGCCCCATGAATCTCAATAGCATCAAATCCAGCTGCAACTGCACGTCCCGCGGCTTCTTTAAATGATTTAATCGCACTTTGAATATCCTCAAGGTTCATTTCTCTAGGGACACGATAATTTTCATTAAAAGCGATTGGTGATGGAGCAATACTCTCAAGTTCCGATACTTCAGACTTTCTTCCAGCGTGTCCAAGTTGAATAGCAATTTTGGAACCATGCTTATGTACTTCGTCAACAATTCGTTTTAAACCAGGGATATGTTCATCGCTCCATATTCCTAAATCTCGATTAGTGATACGTCCATTAGGTGTAACACCAGTAGCTTCTAAAATGATTAAACCAACTCCGCCGACAGCTCTTGTAGCATAGTGTACAAAGTGCCAATCATTAGCAATTCCATCGCCTACAGCAGAATACATACACATAGGTGCCATAACAATTCTATTTTTTAATTCTAAATTTTTAATCTTAAAACTTGAAAATAACTTCGGCATAGTCAACTTCTCCTTATCGACTTTTTATTGTAATACCTAACAAATCATCTACTCTTTCCATTAGGAACTGATGTGAATCATTAATACCTTGATTATAAAATTTAGGTCCAATTTCTTTAATTATAAAATCTAATACTATTTCTGCAGCCAAATCACCAAGCAGTTCATCACGTTCATTTAGAAAAAATTCTTGTATTTGTCCAATAATTTGTTGTTTTTCTGCTTTTGAAAAAGTTATTCTTTTCATATTATCTCCTTTTCAAGGTCCTACTTTTCTATTCAATGATTATATTATAAAAAATTAATAACTGACAGAAATTTACTGTCAGTTAATTTCACTATTTTCCATAATATTTAACCAAAGTATTGTATAAGGTATATCATAATGAGCATGCCACCGACAAATGATACTGTTGCACCACGTGCATGGCCATGACCATGGCTTTCAGGAATAAGTTCTTTATAAATAATAAATATCATAGCACCAGAAGCAAATGCTAAGCCATAACCCACAAGGTTCTGAACCCATTGAACTGCAAAGTAGCCAATAAGTCCAGCAACTATTTCAATTAAACCTGTTAATGTTGATATTGCAAGAGCTTTGTATTTATCGATTCTTTGTTGTATAAGGAATAACGCAATTAATAATCCTTCTGGAGCATTTTGTAGTCCGATTGCTACAGCAATTAAGCCACCGAGTGATGAATTCACTTCACTACCATAGCTTACTCCTACCGATAAACCCTCGGGAATATTATGCAAAGTAATCGCAAGTATTATAAGAAGCGCTTTTCCGTCAACAGCTACTTGCTTATGCTCTAGTTCAATATGTGGTGTGTATTTCTCTAAAATAAGTAACATTATTACACCCGAAAATAGACCTAAAGTTAAGCTGGTCAATCCACCTTCACGTAAGGAGGATGGTATAAGACTGAATGTTGCAGCAGCCATCATAATTCCCGCAGTAAATGCTAATAAAATATCACGAAATCTATGGGAGGTTTCTTGGAAAAATAAAACTGGTAAAGCTCCTAACCCGGTTGCAAGTGCGGATAAAGAACTACCAATAAGTAAACTTAGTAGTTGATTGCTCATAAAATTCCCCCAATCTATATTCATTTTATTTTAAATATATGCTCCGTGCAAAGAAATTAACTTTTTTAGATAGTGTTGACTAACTTTCTAAAACATAAGAGTAACTACGTAACACTTAAAAATTAAAAGATGGTATAGTTATTTTAAGGGATAGGATTTTATATTTATTAATAAATATAACTGGGAGGGAGAAAATGAATATAGCTATTATTTTATTTGTATTAGGCTTAATGATGTTAGTCACTGAGATGTTTACAGGTACATTAGCGCTTCTATGGATAGGTATCGGCACAATTATAACGTCATTAGTGTATTATGCAACCGAGAATGTTGTGGTTACTTTCTTGATTTTTTTCGCAAGTATTATTGGTTCGGTCTACGGAACAAAACGTGTGAAAAAAAATGAACCACCAGTTATTTCATCAGGTGTGTATAGTTATATAGGTCGCAAACTAAAAATTATCGATATCTACGAAGAAGATAATCATCGTGGAACTGTCGGTATTAATGGGGAAATATGGAATGTTTTGAGCAAAGATGAACCACTTTTCGTTGGAGATATAGTTGAAGTAAAGGATGTTCTAGGTGCCACATTGTTAGTGGATAAAAGTAAGGAGGAATAATAATGTACTTATATGGTTTAGGAGCTTTGGCAGTATTTTTGATAATATTTCTTTTTGCATCTATAAGGATTGTAAGGCAGGCTGAGGTCTATTTAGTAGAAAGATTAGGTAAATTTCATCGCCAATTAGAGTCAGGTATTAATCTTTTAATACCATTTATTGAAAGAGTATCTTCTAAAAAGAATTTACGTGAACAAGTTGTAGATTTCCCACCTCAAGCTGTAATTACAAAAGATAACGTAGCAATACAGGTCGATACGGTAATTTATTATCAAATTACAGATCCAGTTAGACATGAATATGAAATCTCAAACCCACTAGGGGCAATTAATAATTTAACAGCAACAACCTTGCGTAACTTAATAGGTGAGTTAGATTTAGATGAAACATTAACAAGTCGTGATATGGTTAACACTAAACTTCGTGTTGTATTAGATCAAGCAACAGATAAGTGGGGTATGAAGGTTAATCGAGTTGAATTAAGAAATATAATTCCTCCTCACGATATTCAAAATGCGATGGAGCGTCAAATGCAAGCTGAGCGTCTACGTCGTGAACAAGTACTTAACGCAACAGGTGAAAAAGAATCTAAGATTCTAAAAGCAGAAGGTGAAAAACAATCCAAAATCCTAGAAGCTGAAGGAGAACGTTTAAGTCAGGTAGAAAAGGCTCGTGGAGACAAGGATGCGCAAATTCTAAGAGCTGAAGGGGAAGCTGAGGCAATTGTCCGTATAGCTGAAGCAAGAGCGAGAGGCGAGCAATTAATCTTAGGTGTTTGGAAAGATTCTCAACCAACGCCTGAAATGATACAACTTCGTTCACTTGAAGCAATGGAAAAAGTTGCATTTGGTCCTGCAAATAAACTTGTAATACCTACGGATGCAACGAAATTGCTAGGAATGGTGGAAAGTGTTAAGAATGTAATTAAAGAATAGCAGCTAGTGCTGCAGCCCCAAAAAATAATATCTGTTAAAATGTAATTGGCCAATGTGTACTTACCACATTGGCCATTTTTATGCGTCATAATAAACTTCACTTATCATCCACTGATTATTTGATTTTATAAAAACAATATGTAAAGTGAAATCAACGTGGTTGGGATTAATCGGTTCATTTTGAATTCTGGCAATTGCAGTATATTTATCTGATTGTTTCTCAAATGTAATATATTGAAAGTCTTTAAATTTTTTTCCGGCAACGATTTTAGAAAAATTATTGTTTATTTCAGTTTTTGCTTGGTTAATAGTAAGGTTATTTAAAGTATCTGAATCATTCTCATAAAGAGCTTTGACAAAAGTTTCAACTTTACTTGTAATAATCTCTTCTACAATTACTGGTTTTATTACATTAGTGGTATCAACCTTAGGTTCTTGTGCACAAGAAGCTAAAAAGAGAGCGAAAATACAAACTATAAATCTACTCAAGATTTTCACCAAATTTCTATGTGTTTTATATAAAGGATAATACATATAATAATAAGACGTAAAGTAAACATACTTGAAGAATATTTGAATTATTTTACGATTATTGTTAAAATGAAATTAAATTTATTTGAACGGAGGTGTGGATGATGATTGGTACTGTAGTTGTGCGATTTGGGTTTATGGATTATTTAAACATTTGTCGCGCAATTTTTCATGCGATTTTTAACAACGGGATAAGTCTGCCCTTTTTTAATAATTGCATAAATTTTACAGTATTAAAATAGTCTTCTACACAAATTTTATTATAAATTTAAATCAAGCCGTAGGAGTATTGTTTCCTATGGCTTTTTAATTTTGGAAAAGGTGAATTTAGTTATGAATATATGTTCAGTGAAAGATATGAAGAAAATCATTGGTGGGAATATAATCTTTGATAATTTAAGTTTTGAAATAAATGAAAAAGAGAAAATAGGTTTAGTAGGGAGAAATGGTACAGGAAAGACAACGATCTTCAAGATTTTATCAGGTCAAGAGCCAAAGGATAATGGTGAGATTCATTTTAAAAAAGGCACTCAAGTAGGTTATTTATCGCAAATTCCCAATGTTCCTGTTGAAACACTTGTAATTGAGTTTTTGCAAGGAGCATTCAAGGATTTGTACGAAATGAAACAAAAGATGACTTTAATAGAAGAGCAATTAGCAAATCTCGTTGACGAAAACGAAATTAGTTTTCTAATGAAGGAATATGGAAAACTACAAGACGTTTTTATACAGCAAGATGGCTATGAGATGGATTCGAAAATTCAAAAAGTAGTTAATGGACTTAAAATCAATCACTTGCAAGATAAGTTTTTCGATACTTTAAGTGGTGGAGAAAAAACAAAAGTGTGTTTGGCTTTTATTTTGTTAAGTGAACCAGATTTACTTTTATTAGACGAACCAACAAACCATCTTGATATTTCTTCAATTGAATGGTTAGAAAAGTTTATTAGAGAATATGAAAAAACCGTGATTATTGTTTCTCATGACCGATATTTTCTTGATGAAGTCGTAACGAAAATCTATGATTTAGAGGATGGAGAAATTACTGTTTACCATTCAAACTATTCAAAGTTCGCAGTTGATAAGAATGAAAAGCTTTTAAAAGAATTTAACGCATATAAAGAGCAGCAAAAGAAGATCAAAAAAATTAAAGAAGCAATTAAAAGGCTACGTGAATGGGCTAATCAAGCAAATCCACCGAATGAAGGGCTTCATAGAAGAGCTAATAATATGCAGAGGGCTCTTGATCGAATGGAGAAACTTAAGAAACCGATAATAGAAGCAAAGAAAATTGATTTACAGTTTGAACAGTCAAATAGAAGTGGTAAAAACGTAATATCTTTGGATGGAGTATCTAAACAGTTCAGTGAAAGAATGTTATTTAAGGAACTCAGCCTTGATATATACTACCGAGATAGAGCCTGCATTATTGGAGACAATGGTACAGGTAAATCAACCGTTTTGAAAATTATTATGGGAGAACAAAAAGAGGATTCGGGTGTAGTGAAGGTCGGGAGTAGCGTTAAAGTTGGATATTTATCTCAAAATATTTCTGAAGATAATCGAGAAATTTCTGTATTAAGGTGGTTTGTTGAAAATATACCGGTTAGTGAAGAAGTGGCAAGGCATATTTTAGCTAGATTTCTATTCTATGGTGGAGCAGTTTTTAAAAAATTGTGTAATTTGAGCGGGGGAGAAAGGATGCGGTTACAACTCGCGAAGCTTATGCATGATGATATTAATCTCCTTTTACTCGATGAACCGACGAATCATTTAGATATCGATACCAGAGAAGTGTTAGAGGACGCCTTAGAGGATTTTGGTGGTACGATAGTTGCAGTATCACATGACCGTTTCTTTCTTAACAAACTATTTAACAAAACTTATTACCTGAAAGATAGTAGTTTATTTTTCTATAATGGTAATTATGATTATGCTAAAAAGAAATATGATGAACATCACTTTGAGACAACACCACAAAAAGAAGTCAGAGAAAAGGTGCAAAAGCCAAGAAAATCAAATGACGAAAAGATACTAAGACAACTTGAGGATGACATTAATCTTTTAGAGCTTCAAATAACTGACATTGATAAACAAATTGAAAGTACTAATAATTATAATAGTTTAAGCGACTTAATTTCTGAAAAAGAAAAACTTCTAAACCAATTAGATTATTATTATAATCGATTAGATGAAATTTGCTGAATTATGATATAAATCATAGCACAAATTAAAAAATCCCTCTAAATTAAAGATACAAACAATTTACGGGGGATTTTTAATGTTCAATAAAAAGTACTTGGCTGAAATTGAAAAACTAAATAATAATGTATTAGCTCTGGAGAATGACAATAGAATGCAAAGGGAAAATTTTCATTCTTTTCTAATTGATATTCATAGTGAAATGATACATATAGTTAAACAGCATGAGAAAGTTAACAACCAGCATTATGATTTAGGTAAATTGGTTGAAAAGATTGTAGACGGATTTGAATTAGTGGAAACAACCACTCATAATTCGTATGATATTTCACAGGAAATATTAGTTGAAAGTAATGAACTACTAGGAAGAGCTGATGAAGCTATAAAGAGCTCTAATGATGGTTTAGATATTTTCTCAAAGGTTCAAATAGTAATTGAAGATTTAGGTAGTAAGTCTAAAGTCAATATAGAAACTATGAATGAATTAACAAGACAGAGCGAATTAATCCAAGAAATAGTTTGGATTATTAGTGATATTGCTAACCGTACAAATCTTCTTGCTCTAAATGCATCGATAGAGGCGGCGAGAGCTGGTGAGCAAGGTAAAGGATTTGCAATTGTAGCTACAGAAGTTAGGAAACTAGCAGAAAGCACATCAGAAAGTATCGAGAAAATTTCGCTATTAACAACAGGTATCAAAGCTAGAACAGAAGATGCAAACAAGCAAATAAATGAAAATATAAGTCTTGTAGAGAAGGGCAGTATTTTAGCAACCAACGCAACAGAAAAAATTAAGCAAATAAAAAATGAAATCAATAATGTTTATTCTAATATAAATAATGTAAATAAAAAAGTTAGCCTACAAAAGTCCTCAAATAAAGATTTGCTAGATGATTTAGTCGAGACTAAGAAAATATTTGGATTTGTAAATGAAGCGATAAATAAGCATATAGTTGATGCACAAGTAGTTGATCAGAAGATGGAAGAAAGTATAAAAAATATTATTGATTACAATACTGTTAATGATGAATCATAAACAATAAAATGAGGTTAGCACCATTTATGGTACTAACCTCATTTATTTATTTTATGCGGCCTTAGATAAACTACTCAAGGCTTCTGCATTTTTAAATTCATCGAATTCGTTCTCACTCTTTGATACTACGATTGTAGCAACACCGTTTCCGATTAAGTTAACGATTGCACGAGCTTCAGACATAAATCTATCAACACCTAAAAGTAATGCTAAACCTTCTAAAGGTATCATTCCTAGTGCAGATAATGTTGACGCTAGAACTATGAAACCACCGCCAGTAACTGCAGCAGCCCCCTTAGACGTAACCATTAATAATAGAATAATAGTTAACTGCTGACTAATAGATAAATCTATATGGAAAACTTGTGCTAAGAAGATCGTTGCCATAGAAAGATAAATTGTAGTTCCATCTAGATTAAAAGAATATCCAGTAGGGATAACTAAACTTACTACAGAACGTGAGCAACCGAACTTTTCCATTTTATCCATCATTCTAGGTAATACTGATTCAGAAGACGAAGTTCCTAAAACGATTAATAATTCTTCTTTAATAAACTTTAAGTATTCCCATAAGCTAAACTTGTATAATTTACAGATTGCCCAAAGAACTCCAAATACGAAGAAGAACATTGTAGCGTATACACTTAACATTAACTTTCCTAATGGTATTAATGTAGCTAAACCATATTTACCGATTGTAAATGCCATACCTCCGAATGCTCCAAGTGGCGCTACACGCATTACGATACTTAAAACCTTAAAGAATATTTCAGATAATTGCTCAAAGAAAATCCTAACAGGCTTTACTTTGTCTCCTAGAATACTCATTCCAATACCAAATAATATTGAGAAGAATAAAATCTGAAGAATATCTCCACGTGCAAATGCATCAAACATATTTGATGGAACAATGTGCATAAAGAATTGAACCCAATCCATTTCTTTACCAGTTTGAACATATGCAGATACGTCACCTTTAGCTAATTTTTCTGGATCTAAGCCTGATCCTGGCTTGAAGACATTAGCTACTACTAAACCAATCATTAATGCAAATGTAGTTACTACCTCAAAGTATAAAAGTGCTTTGCCCCCAACGCGGCCAACCTTCTTCATACTGCCCATACTACCGATACCAATTACGATTGTTAAGAAAATAATCGGTGCGATTACCATCTTAATAGAATTGATAAACACATCCCCCAGTGGCTTCATACTCTCCCCAACACTTGGCCAAACAGCCCCAACGATTATACCTAGTGTAATCGCCGTTAAAACTTGAAACGTTAAATTCTTTAAAATTCTCATTCTGATCCCCCTTCTAAATTTGAACAAATTATGAACCACTGTGTGATTAAATTAGTGCTATTATATAACAGTAAATTCTCAATTGTAAATAGAAAAGATTTACTAAAAATTCTGAAAATTTTACAAAGTGCAATGTATCTATGTGTTAAATGGACGATTTAACGATTTAGCTTGTTAAAGTGACATTATTTCAGTAAAAGTTGTGTAATTTGTTCTATAACAGAATAGATGGATGCATATTCAAAATTAAGTATATTAATGTAGCGATTTTAATCATAGAGAAGATGTTTGGTTTGTCGAATCTTTTTTTTGTTTTTTAAACTAAATATATATTAGTCTGAATACTTTATTGTATAGCTTGTTTATAATATACTAATTCTTGAGTTTAATTTTTGGAGGAAAAAATGAAAGAATTCATAATGACTGTACTTACATTTTTATCGGATTTAGGTTACTTCGGAATAGCAATTGGATTAATGATTGAAGTTATACCAAGTGAAATTGTATTATCATACGGTGGATTTCTAGTTTATAAAGGTGAAGTTAATTTTGTAGGTGCTGTAATTGCAGGAACCATTGGTGGCGTTTTGGCACAACTTTTCTTATACTGGTTAGGATATTATGGAGGAAGACCAGTTCTTGAAAAGTACGGAAAATTTATATTAATTAACAAAAAACAAATTGACTTAGCTGAGGATTGGTTTAAAAAGCACGGACCGGGTGTTATTTTCAGCGCCAGATTTATTCCGGTAGTCCGCCATGCCATATCTGTACCAGCAGGCATTGCTAAGATGTCCTTTTTAAAATTTACTGCATATACTACATTGGCAGTAATACCTTGGTCGATATTTTTCATTTATATTGGATTACAATTAGGTAATAATTGGGACAAAATAGATGCAGCAGCTAGTGGTTATATTCAACCAGTAATTATTGTAATGTCGATTGTTACAGTTGCTTATATTCTCTTTACTCTATTAAAGAAGAAAAAATAAATTTCTCAATCCCTCTAGCAGTTTTAGAGGGATTTTTACGTTGTAAAATACTGTCAATTATGATAATGTAATCTGAATGATGACTATATATAAAGGAGGTAGTTTCGTTGGTCTTTAGGGGTACAAGTACGGTAAATAGTTTAGGGCATCTCGAAATTGGAGGTGTTGACACAATAAAACTTGCAGAACAATTTGGAACACCTCTATTTGTTTACGATGCTAAACTTATAAAAGAACGTGCTCGACTGTTTAAAAAAACAGTTGAAAAAATAAATGGTAAGGTTTATTATGCATCAAAAGCTTTTACTTCTATAGCGATATATCAGCTCCTAGCAGCAGAGGGGTTTAATTTTGATGTTGTTTCTGGTGGAGAATTTTATACAGCAATTAAAGCTGGAGTAAATCCTCAAAATATACTTTTCCATGGAAATAATAAATCTAAACAAGAATTAGAGTTTACAATTGAAAATAATATAGGTTGTATCGTTATTGATAACGACTATGAAATTGAATTAATTGAAGAAATAGCAAATAGTACTGGAAAAGTAGTTACTGTTTTAATGAGGGTAACGCCAGGTGTAGAAGCTTTTACGCATAAATATATTATTACTGGACATGAGGATTCAAAGTTCGGTTTCGATTTATATAATGGACATGCCGAGCAGGCTTTAGTCAGACTAATAAATAATAAAAATATTAATCTTTTAGGCATTCACAAGCACATCGGATCTCAAATTTTTGATTCATCTGGTTACATCGCAGCATTAGATCGTACGTTTAATAAGTTAAAAGAGTGGAAAGAAACACTCAATTATTCTCCTGCTGTATTAAATATCGGTGGCGGTTTTGGCATAAGGTATACAGCAAACGATGAGCCTGAATCAATCGAAGCTTATATGAAAATTGTTGTTGATAAGTTTCTAAGCTTATGTGAAGAACACGATATTCCAACTCCTGAACTTTGGATAGAACCAGGCCGCTCTGTTGTAGCTGAGGCTGGAACTACTCTTTATACGCTCGGAGCACGAAAGGATATTCCAGATATCCGAACTTTTCTTTCTGTTGACGGTGGTATGAGCGATAACTTAAGACCTGCATTATATCAAGCTAAATATGAGGCAGCAGTTGCGAATAAAATGAATGAAAAATTAACTGAAACTGTAACAATTGCAGGTAAATGTTGTGAAACTGGTGATTTATTAATCGAGAAGTTAGAAACTCCACAAACTGCTCCAAATGATATACTCGCTGTCTTCTGTACAGGGGCATACGGATATTCAATGGCAAACAATTATAATAGACTACCTCGACCAGCAGTGGTTTTCGTAGAGGATGGAGTTTCACAGTTAGTGATTAGACGCGAAACTTACGAGGATCTAATCTCAAGAGAGTTACAATATGAAAACAAAGTAAGAGTTTAAACAGGCGAAATTGCCTGTTTTTTTATTTGGCTCAAAAAACTCATTTATCGGCTTAAAAAATAAAAAAATTGGAATGTAAATTGAAGTTTTGGATTATAAAAAAATTTTTTGGATTATAAATCAATAATTTCGGATCAAATGTTGAATATTTCTCGGTTACTTATTGGAAAAATATAAAAAACAACAGTGAGGTACATCTATGATTAAAAAAAGTTATCTTTTTTCAATAGTAATGCTTGTCTTAATATTATTCAGTAATAGAAGTTATGCCCATGTAAAGTGGTTTTCTGAGATAAATCCAAAGAAGGAAAGTATTGAGAACATTTTATCACCATTGTTTATTGGAACTCTTATTAGCGTATCTGTGTTATTAGCCATATTAACAGTGTATGTTCCACGCCTAATGGAGATAGGAATAGCTAAAAGGTTTGAGGAAAAACTGTCTAGTTATCGAAAATGGTCTTTTTATATACTGAAATATGGTTTGGGGATTGTTTTGATTAGTCAGATTTTTAATGGGACGATATTTGCACCAGAAATAGAAGTAGTTTCAGATATAGAAAAGATAATAGGATATTTAGCAGCGCTGCTATTTTTAATCCCATTAGTTATTGCGACTAAAATAGGTGCTGTAATATTATTAGGTCTGATTATAAACTCAACTAATAATATTGGTTTATTTCATATGTTAGATTATGTTTTCTATTTATCACTAATTGTGTTATTCCTCGTTTGGAAAACAAAGTATAATGACATTGCTTTTCCAGTACTATATCTTGGGACAGGAATTGCTTTGTGCTGGGTTTCGGTTGAAAAATGGGTTTATCCGACAATGTCGCTTGATATATTAGCGAACTACAATGTACCAACCTTTGGATTTCCTCCAGAAGCATTTCTCGTATTAGCAGCATATATTGAGTTTACGGTAGGCTATTTACTAATCGTTGGAATTTTAAATAGAGTATTATCTGTTGTAGTAACAATACTGTTTGTTTTAACATCAATGATATTTGGCTCGTTAGAAATTTTAGGACATTCAATTGTTCACTTAATTCTTATTACATTTATTATTGAGGGAGTTTCATTTTACAAGCCGCCAGTCGAAATGCATACAACAATGGTTAACAAGATTACTTTTGTTAGTTTAAATTATATTTTTGCTGTATCAACATTCTTACTAATTTATTACAAATTTGCTTAAACGTTTTAATATTCAACTAACAATAATAATGTTAAAATAGAATAAAATTATTATTGGGGAGAATAACGATGAAAAGCTTTGAAAAAATGATTATTTTAATATTTATAACATTCATTGTGTGTGTTGGCATAGGACTTTCACTCCAAGACATAATAAATTATAAAATTGTATTTATCGTTGCAACTTTTGTTAGTTGCACAGCAGGTTTAAGCTTCGCTATTACAAATAAAACGGGAGCTAAAATTTAAATTTAGGAGAGTGTTAAATGAATTGGTTGAAGATGAGGGAGCCGGTTAATACTTGGACCCATTTTATTACTTGTATTGCAGCGGTTGTTGGTTTTGTTTTTTTACTAATTGAAGCTTCAGAGAGCGTATCTCAGTTAGTTACAATTTCAGTTTTCGGGGTAAGTGTAATTTTACTTTACGGTGCAAGTTCCTTATATCATTGGGTTAGAACAACTCCTGAAAAAGAGCTGATTTTCAAGAAAATTGATCACATTGCAATTTATTTACTTATTGGTGGAACATATACGCCAGTTCTCTTTTTTGGATTAGACGGTGCTTGGAGACTTACAATGATGATTGTTGTCTGGTCGCTTGTTGCGATAGGAATTTTCCTTAAAATTTGGTTTATAAAAATGCCTAGAATGATATCAACAATTTTTTATATAAGTCTTGGTTGGATGGCTGTAATTCCTTTTGGCCAATTAGTAGACGCTTTTCCTGTTCACTATATTATTTTATTAGTATCAGGTGGGGTTGCTTATACAGTTGGTGGAATAATTTATGCAACAAAGATTTTTAATTTCTTTCCAAATAAATTTGGGTTTCATGAAATATTTCATATTTTCGTTATGTTAGGAACGACACTACATTTCTTAATGATTCTGTTCTTAATTAAAGACTTACCTATACTAAATTAATAATATTACTTCTGAACTACCGAAAACAATCGGTAGTTTTTTTATTTTCAAATAAGAATATATTTGTAAGCTTTCCAAATAATAACATTACAAAATAATGTTACGAGGATTTGGTGAAAGTGGTTACTTATGACAACATTAAAACTCCCATATCTACATCAATTGATGAAAATATAAATACTTTAAAAAATTTAATAGGAAGTAGTAATGACATAATCTTTAGAACATTAAGATGGGAAATACATCAAACAATCGTAGTAGTTTATACTGATGGTCTTGCTGATAACAAGTTTATTCAAGAAGGTATTATTGAAAAGATAACAAAAAAATTTAATGAAACTTTAACACCTATTCCAACTCATAGAGCTTTCAAAATTCTAAGAGATAACATAATAACGGTAGGGGAAATTAATGAGTCGGAAAAACTAAGTGATTTAATAAAGGCAATTTTGTCAGGCGATACAGTTATTTTAGTAGATGGCCAAGTAAATGGACTAATTGCTGGTACAAGAGGTTGGGTCGATCGTGGCGTAACAGAATCAACGAATATGAGCGTAATTAGGGGGCCTAAAGACGCTTTTACAGAAACACTAAGAACTAACACAACTTTAATACGAAGACGGATAAAGGATCCATCACTAAGAATTGACATGAAAACTTTAGGAACTGTTACAAGTACAGATATAGCAATAATTTATTTAGAAAATATTGTAAAAGATGACGTAGTAAAAGAAGTACATATAAGATTAGATGAAATTAACATTGATTCAATACTTGAAAGTGGATATATTGAAGAACTTATTCAAGATAATAGGTTTACTCCATTTCCTCTTTTGTATAGTACTGAACGGCCTGATACAGTTACATCCGCAATCCTTGAAGGAAGGGTAGCAATTGTTGTAGATGGCACTCCTTTTGTTTTAACAGCACCGACTTTATTCACGGAATTTCTTCAATCAAGTGAAGATTATTACCAAAAGTCTGCATATAGCTCTTTAATTAGAATTTTAAGGCATTTTTCATTTATATTAACGTTATTAACGCCATCCGTTTATTTGGCAATAACGACTTTTCATGCAGAAATGCTACCAACGCCATTTTTACTTAGTATAGCGGCTAATCGCGAAGGAATCCCATTTTCATCTGTAGTAGAAGTTATATTAATGGAGCTTACTTTCGAAGTGCTTAGAGAAGCAGGCATACGGTTACCTAAAACGGTTGGTTCTGCTATATCAATAGTTGGAGCCTTAGTTATAGGAGAATCTGCAGTACAAGCAGGAATAATATCTCCTGCCTTAGTAATAGTGGTTTCATTTACTGCAATTACAAGTTTCGTAATCCCTGCCTATAATTTTAGTATTCCGTTAAGGATGTTAAGGTTTGTATTTATTTTCTTAGCAGCTACATTTGGATTATACGGAATACTACTTGGAATAATTGTTCTTGTCTTGCACTTATGTAATTTGACATCATTTGGAGTACCATACATGACATCATATGGCCCATTTAATTTAGAAGATCAAAAGGACGTATATATTAGATTCCCGTGGAATAAATTAAAAACTCGTCCAAGTTATTCGAAAAACAAAATAAGACAATCATAACTGTAGGGAGTGGTTGCTATGAGATATTTTAAAGTTCTATGTTGCTTAATGTTATTAGTTTTATCAGGATGCTGGAACTCTAGAGAAATTACTGATTTATCAATCGCATCTGCTGTAGGTTTTGATAAAGGTGAAAATGGAGAATTTAAAATAACAGTTCAAATTATTAATGCGTCAGGAATAATCGCTCAGAAATCAGATGGAAGATCGGCAATGTTTGTATTTACTACTACAGGCAAAACAATGTTTGAAGCTATGAGGAAGTTGACTCAGAAATTACCAAGAAAAGTTTATTTTTCCCACATTCAAGTCGTAGTATTTGGTGAATCTTTAGCTAAAGAAGGTATACGAGATACTATAGATTTTATGTCGAGAGATCATGAATTTCGTAGTGACTTCTTCATGTTAATTGCTAGAGACAATACCGCAAAAGAAGTTATTAGTTCACTTGTGCCGTTAAATAGATTTTCTGCAATTGGTATTGCTCAAAGGCTACAAGTGTCTGAAAAATCATGGGCACCATCTGTTACAGTTAGATTAAATGAGTTAATTTCAAATATGGTTATAGAAGGGAAAGATCCTATCCTAACAGCAATTCAAATCAAACCAAAAGGTGCAGAGCCTTTGAAAAAGAAGGACATTTTAAATCCGAGCATACCATCTAATTTAAAAGTAGGCGGGATAGCTGCAATAAAAAATGATAAGCTAATTGGTTATTTTAATGAAGATGAGAGTAAAGGTATCAACTATATTAATAATCGAATTAAAAATACTGTAGGCTCTAATTACTGTCCAGAAAAAGATGGTTTTTGGGCGCCGGAGATAATTAATTCGAAATCAAAAGTAAAAACAGAAATAAAAAATGGGAAACCGAAAGTAAATATTACGATTAATATAGAAGCGTTAGTCGGTGAAGTAGATTGTAATATCGATGTCACAAAAGAAGAGACTATTAAAAAATTAGAGAAGATAGCTAGTAAAAGAGTTATCCATTTTATGAAAGATGCAGTGAAAAGAAGCAAAGAGTATTCAACAGATGTATTCGGATTTGGAAATATGTTTCACCAACATCACCCAGATTATTGGAGGGAAAATAAAGATAAATGGGATGAAACCTTTAAAAATATTGATGTTTCGTATAAAGCTGAGTGCAAATTGAGACGTACAGGAACAATTACAAATTCTATTTATGGGGACATTAAGTAATTTAAGGAGAAATAAAATTGAAAATATTTATATTAATTCTAATAACAATAGTAATCTTATTAATGGATATGCCGAGATTAATCAGAAACAAGGCATTGAAAGAATCGATTATATATGTAGCAATTCTTGTAATAGGAGATTTACTATTTATTGGGCTTGTATTGGATTGGAACATCCCATCGCCCTTACTATTAATTAGCAAAATCTATGATCCGATAAGTAACGCCATTTTTAATTATTTAAGTTAATAGGATGATTATATGAAAAATGAAATTTCTCCAAGTCAATTTAAAATATTATTAATTCTCTATATATTAGGTAGTGCAATTATTTACATGCCAACAATACAAACAGTTGCGGCAGGTAGGAATGGTTGGATATCTATTTTGTTGGGAGGATTAATAGCAGTTTTTATTTTAAATTTTTATGTTATTTTATCAAATACTCATCCTAATAAAAACCTATTTGAGCTTAATGTGGAAATATTAGGTAAGAAATTTGGTCTAATAATAAATTTTACATATCTAATATATATAGTTATTTTATTAGCATTAATAACACGCGGGTTGGGAGATTTTTTAACTACTACAATTTTAACTGAAACCCCGATAGAAGTATTAATGTTACTTATCATAATAACAGTAACAATTGGAGCAAATTATGGTGTTGTTACTATAGTTAGAGCAAATCAGGTTCTCTTCCCAATCATAGTTCTATCATTTGTGATAGGGGTAATTTTGGTTTTACCTCTTTTTGACATAACAAAATTTTATCCAATTCTTGATGAAGGCATGAAACCAATTATTAATGGTACACTTCAAATAATTGGATTTCCATACACAGAAGTTATTATTTTGATGATTGTCTTTCCTTTTTTAAAAGATAGAAAAAAAATTAAATTAAATACTTTAATTGGCACTATTATAGCAACAGCTGTTTTCTTTATTATAACAAGCTCAGGAATTGGTGTATTAGGAGCAGATACAGTGAGTAGGCAAGCCTTTTCGACTTATACTATTGCTAAGAATTTTGGCACTGGAAATACTATTCTGCGTCTAGAGGCAATTTTTTCTATAATATGGATTATTACTGTATTTAATGAACTAGTAATTTGTATTATTGGTTTATGTATGTGTATAAATAGTGTTTTTAACACTAATGAATATAAGGTTTATGTTAAACCCGCATCTTTATTGATACTACCAATTTCCTTGCTAATAGGAGAAAATATTATTTTTATATCAACTTGGACTACGAAAATCTGGCCAATTTATTCTGTCACTATGGGGTTATTACTACCAATCTTTATTTATCTAGTATACAAAATAAAGAACTATATTAATAATACGGTGCAAGACCTATGAATATAAGATACATAACATCAAATCAATATCTAAAAATTGTAATTATATTTATTGTAAGTTATTCAATGTTTATAGTACCAAATGAGCTGTTTGAGTATGCTAAAAATGATACTTGGATATGTATTATTATTGCGGGATTTTCAGCTGTCTTACAAATCTTATTTTATCATTCTTTAACTAGGAAATTTGAAGGTAAAAATGTAGTAGAAATATGTGAGATTTTACTTGGTAAACATATTGGTAGGTTAATTATCTTTATATTTTTTACTTATTTTATATTATCTTCGGCAATTGTTGTAAGACGAGTTGCTGATTTTATACTTCTAATAATTATGCCCGAAACCCCTATTGAGACTATTATTTTATTGTTCATATTGGTTGTATTGATTGGTGGAAAATATGGAGTTGTGACCTTGGCCAATAGTTCAGATATCTTTTTCAATCTATTAACATTTTTGTTTATAATCGTTTCACTATTACTTATTCCTAAATATGAAGTAAATAGGATTTTACCGGCTTTTGAAAGTAATATTAATGACATATTTAAAGGTACTTTAAGTATTAGTTTCTTTTCATTTTTAGACTTAATTGCACTATTTATGATTTATCCGTATGTAAAAGACATAAAAAAAGCTCGCAAATCACTTTTAATAGGAGCATCCGTAGCGTATTTAGCCACTCTTAAACTAATATTAGCTTGTATTATGATTTTAGGAGTAGAAACATCTGAGAGACAATCCTTTGCAACATTTGCTTTAGTTAAAATGACAGGTCAGGAACAGCAAATAATTAGATTTGAGGTACTTATTGCTATTATTTGGCTAGTTTCAATATTCTTCAAATCAGTAATATACTTTTACTCTGCAGGTAGATGCTTGGAAAGTATATTTAGAATTAAGGACTATAAAAAAATGTTAACACCGTTAGCTGTAGTGGTGTATAGTCTATCTCTCATAATTAGTAAAAACACATTAGAATTAGATAAATGGTTAATTGAAAGTGGACCGATCTTTTCTTTTTCAGTAACAATTCTTATACCTTTAGTTATGTATTTATCATACAAACTTCAATTCAAAAAATTTAACAATATAAATTAATTACCCTATAATTTTACTTACTAATATTTTATAGTGTTAATATAAAATGAAAATTTGAGGGTTTATATGAAGATTAATATTCTTGTGGCTGACGATGACAGAAACATTTTAGAATTAATAAAATTATACTTAGAGAAAGAAAATTATCTTGTATACAGTTGTCTAGATGGAAAAAATGCGCTGGATATCTTAGAAGATAAGAAGATTGACCTCGCAATAATTGATATAATGATGCCAAAAATGGATGGTTGGGATTTATGTCAAGAGATTAAAAGATTATATGAAATACCAGTAATAATGGTTACTGCAAAGAGTGAGCCCTATGATAAAATTAAAGGTTTTCAATTAGGGACAGACGATTACTTAGCTAAACCTTTCCATCCAGTTGAGCTTGTTATGAGAGTTAAAGCAGTTCTTAAAAGATACAATAAAATCACTTCAGAAAAACTAATATTTAAAAGATTTGAAATTGATAGTAGTTCACTGCTAGTGAAGATTGATAATGAAAACATAAACTTGCCCTTAAAACAGTTTGAGTTATTATATACTCTGGCTTCAACACCTGGCCAGATTTATAGCCGTGACCAACTCATAGATAAGATTTGGGGATATGACTACGAGGGTGATGATCGTACAGTCGATACACATATAAAAAAATTAAGAAAGTCCTTTAACGAGTATGAGAATATTTTCTCGATTTCAACTATTCGTGGATTAGGGTATAAACTTGAGGTATTAGAGAAATGAAATCACTGTACTTGAGGAACGTCATTAACTATACAGTTATTGTATTGCTTAGCTTGTTTTTTGCTTTTTTTATAACTACTTACTTGTATCAACGTCAAGCTGTAAACCAAATAGAAAATGAAACATTAAAAACAGGAAATGAAATTATTCAACTATATAAAAACTCAACACATCGTGAGTTAGATTCCTTTTTTAAAGGAGTAACGTTTTTTAATTACAACATTTATGTAGTTGATAGTTCAGGTAATATAAGAAGTTATGGAAAAGATATTAAGAGATTTAAAGTGACACCTAATAATATAAGAAAGGTATTGCAAGGTGATGTATATCAAGGATTCACCTCTGAAAAACGTCCAAAACCTAAAGAAAGGTATGTTGGTATTCCACTTAAAGTTAATGGAGAAACACATGCAATGTTCTTACAACCTAAATTTGATGTAAATGTTAAAGCAATACATAAAGTACTATTTACATTGATTGGTGTTGTAATTGGGTTTGGAAGTGTTTTGATACTAATATCTTCAAGGTTCTTAGTAAATCCAATCGTAAAATTAACTAGAGCAACTGAGCAACTTGCCATAGGTAACTATAATGTGAAAGTTGATGTTGATAGAAAGGATGAGATTGGAGTTTTAGCTAAGAGCTTTGCAAATATGGCCTCTGAACTTCAAAAGATAGAAAAAATGCGCCAAGATTTCGTTTCTAATGTTTCCCATGAATTTAAATCGCCTCTAACTTCAATCAAAGGTCTCGCAATTGCCTTAAACGAAGAAAAGTTATCTCCACAACAAACGAAACAATATCTGAGTATAATAGAAATGGAAAGCGATAGGTTAACAAATTTAACTAGTGATTTGTTAAGGTTGGCTTCATTAGAATCTGAACATCATCCGTTACACAATACTGAATTTTTTGTTGATAAACAAATAAGAGAATCATTAATACAATTGCAGCAACAATGGCTCGGTAAAGAAATCGAATTTGATTTACAACTAGATAAGATATCTTTTAAAGGTGACGAAGATTTATTAAGACAAGTTTGGAGTAATTTAATATCTAATAGTATTAAATACTCGAACGAATCTAGTAAAATTTTTATATCTCTTAAACTAAATAAGGATTTGATTTTTAGTATAAGAGATACAGGTATCGGTATTTCAGATGAGGATCTTCCGTATATTTTTGAGAAATTTTATAAGGCTGATAAATCACATAGGCGCTCAGTTAGTGGACATGGTGTGGGATTAGCCATAGTAAAGAGAGTTGTAGAATTGCATAATGGAAATATAAAAATCAATTCAGAATTAAATAAAGGCACTGAAATAATAATCCAATTACCAGTAAGAAAATAAGTCTTGGTCAACCAAGGCTTTTTTTATTTGTGACAAAACAGTTAATGGACATTTAAAATCTTCCAAGAAGTTTTTCGACATAGCGATGCAAAAAAACAGAATTCCGGTGCAGTTTTAAGCAAAAGTGGTGCAGTTTTACAAATTTCCGGTGCAATCTGAAACAAAAGTGGTACAGTAATACTATTTCACGTATTTTAGAATACAAATTCAGGACACATTAGTAAGGTATTCTATTTGTATAAACAGTATTGGGAGGATTTTTAATGAAATCATATAAGAAAGTAATAGTATTTTTATTAATAGTTGCACTTGTGATTGGTGGATACATGTTTTTTAAGCCAAAAGAAGAAGTGAAGGAATTAGAATTTACAACTGTTAAAGTTGAAAAAGGCGATTTGGAAGTAAGTGTTAGTGGGAATGGAACAATCCAAGCAATAAATAGAGAAAATATAACAGTAACTTCAATGGCAAAAGTCGATGAGATTAAAGTGTCCTTAAATGAAAAAGTAAAAAAAGGTGATGAACTTATCACTTTTGAAAATGATGTACTTGATCCAATTGAAGCGCAATTCGATGGGACAATCTCTAAACTTGATGTTGAAGAGGGTGCTACTGTAAATCCTGGTCAATTATTAGGCGAGATCGTAAATTACGATAATTTAGAACTAAAGGTTCAAATCGATGAACTTGACATTGCTAAGGTTGTTGAAGGTCAAGCAGCAAACGTTACATTTACTGCACTTGAAGATGAAGAATTTGCTGGAAAAGTTAAAAGTATATCCAAAGAAGGTATTGAACTAAATGGAGTATCTTCATTTGAAGTAGTAGTGACGCTACCGGTAAATAAGAAATTTAGAATTGGTATGAGTGGAGAAGCAATTATTTCAACAGCTAAAAAAGAAAATGTTCTTTATGTTCCAATTGAATCAGTAGAAAAGAAAGACAAAAAGCACATTGTGTTAGTACCTGACGAAGATAAAAGTAAGCAAGCAAAGTCTTCAGAAGTTGAAGTTCAAGTTGGAATTCACAATGAAGATTATATAGAAATAACTAGTGGTTTAATTGAAGGTGAGGAAGTAATAACTAGAACAAAAACAAAAAACAATAGTGGTTTTCCATTCGGAGGAGGAAGACACCCTGGCTCAGATGACGATGACTCATCGGAAGGTGATCAGTAATGACCCAAAATATTATTGAAATTAATGATGTATCAAAAATTTATCACTTAGGTGGAGAAGTTGTTAAAGCATTAGACGGAATTAGCTTGAATGTTGAAAAAGGTGAGTTTGTTGCAATCATCGGACCTTCAGGATCTGGTAAATCAACATTAATGAATATTATCGGATGCTTAGACGTTCCGACTAAGGGTGAATATGCCCTCGATGGTAAAAGCATAAAAGACTATAACGATAATGGACTTGCAAAGGTTCGAAACGAGAAAATAGGTTTTATTTTTCAACAATTTAATTTACTAAGTAGACTTACAGCTCTTGAAAATGTTGAGTTACCATTAGTTTATCAAGGAATAGAAGCTAAGGAACGAAGACAAATAGCGATGGATTGTCTAAAAAGAGTAGGTTTAGAGAATAGATACACACACTATCCTAATCAACTTTCAGGTGGACAGCAACAACGTGTAGCAATTGCTAGAGCTTTAGCAAGTAGACCATCGATTCTATTAGCTGATGAACCTACAGGTGCACTTGATTCTAAAACTGGAAAAGAAGTAATTGAAATGATTAAGGAAATAAACAGAGAAGGACAAACGGTAATTTTAATTACACATGATTTAAAAGTTGCTCAAAGTGCAAGAAGACAAATAGTACTAGCAGACGGAAAAATTGTAGAGCAAGGCGGTGAAGTATAATGTCAATTGCTCAAGCAGTGAAAATGGCTTTAAAAAATATATACACAAACAAACTCAGATCACTTTTGACTATGTTAGGTATCATTATTGGAGTTGCAGCAGTTATTGCTCTTGTTTCTATAGGGAATGGAGCGACAACAAAAGTAACAGACCAAGTTAAAAGTCTTGGATCAAATCTAATTAATGTAAATATTCAAGGTAGAGGTGTACAACGTTCAATCTCCTACGACCAAGCAATGAGCTATAAAAATATTAAAGAAGTAAAATATGTTTCTCCGATATTATCAGCAAATACTAACGTTTCTTCTGAAAATATAACAAAGAAAGTTAGTATTGATGGTATTAATGATGAATATCAGAAAATTAGAGAATACGATGTAGATTACGGAAGATTTATTCTTCCAATTGATGTTGACTACAGACAAAAGGTCGCGGTACTTGGTTCAAATATTGTTTATGAACTTTTTGGCTCTAGTAATCCTATTGGAAATTATATTAAAATTAATGGCTCTTCTTATAAAGTTGTAGGTGTACTAGCTGAAAAAGAGGCGTCAATGATGGAAAACATAAACGATAAAATTATAATTCCAATCTCGTCTGCACAGAGACAATTTAAGTCAGCAGGTGTAAATGCTATCTATATTCAAGCTACTTCTGAACACACAGTTGAAGCTGCTAAGGAAAAGATTGAAAAAAAGCTATTAAAATATTTTAAAAATGATGACGATAGTTTCAGATTGTTTAATCAACAAGATATGCTTAAGACGATGGGAACTATCACAACAACACTTACTATGGCTTTAGGAGGAATCGCTGGGATTTCGCTTGTTGTAGGTGGTATTGGAATTATGAATATTATGCTTGTTTCTGTGACTGAGAGAACACGTGAAATCGGTATAAGAAAAGCAATTGGTGCGAAAAAGAGGGATATACTAATTCAGTTCTTAATCGAATCAGTTGTTCTTTCTACAATTGGTGGAATCATTGGTGTTGGTGTTGGATTACTAATGGCCAAAGGTGCCTCATCAGTTCTAGACTTACAGTTTGTTGTTTCACTTAATACAATTTTATTATCTGTTGGGTTTTCGTGGTTTGTAGGTGTTATTTTCGGATTATATCCTGCAAATAAGGCAGCAAAGATGAACCCAATTGATGCGTTAAGATATGAATAAATTTTTATTTTAGCCATCGGAATGTGAATCCCGATGGCTTTTCTCAATCTTATAAATTTACCTATATAGGAAAATAGTATTATTTATAACATAGTCAAATTGTACTGTTTTACAGTTTGTCGAATTATATTTTATAAATTTACCTTTTTCTAGTGTTAATATGAATACTTGTATTGATGAAAGAATGGAAGGGGAATTACACTTGTTTCCAGTTTTAGAAACTAAAAGGTTAGTCTTGAGAGAGTTATCTGAAAATGATTGTAGTACATTATATAAAATATATAGTGACGAAAATATATTAAAGTACTATGGTGGGGTTGAGGCATTTTCATCAGAGAGTGATGCAATAAATTTAATAAGTGCTTATAATGAAAAACTAAAAAGCAATCAATCAATTAGATGGGGAATCGAACTAAAAGAAACTGGTGAATTGATAGGAACTTGTGGATTTCATCTTATTAACTCAAAACATCGACGTGCTGAAATTGGATATGAATTATTACCAAAATTTTGGAGAAATAAATATTCTTCAGAAGCACTTATAAGTATCATAGATTTTGCATTCAATGAATTACGTTTAATTAGAATAGGTGCGATTGTATTTCTTGAAAATGATGCTTCATTAAACTTACTATATAGTCTTGGGTTTAGGAGAGAGGGTCTATTAAGAGACTATATGACACAGTATGAAAAATCATATGATGTCTTTGTCTTGAGTTTAACAAAAAAAGAATGGTGATAAAAAAAGAAGCGCTAATTTCTTTGGCGCTTCGATGAAAAGTTATCTTGAATACACTTCATATATTGCAAACTTTAAATAATTCCCTTCATCTGCTGCAAGTAGTCTTGGATGATCTGCACCTGCACCGCTCCAACGAATTTCTCTTAAAATTTTTCTAGCATCCAAAGCAGCTTCAGCTATAACTTCCTCAAACATATGTGGTGCCATATGGTACGAACAACTAGCCGTGATAAAAATTCCACCATCTTTAACTAATTTCAGTCCATGTAAGTTAATATCTTTATAACCTCCATAAGCCTTCTTTACAGCCCCAGATGTTTTAGCGAATGCTGGTGGATCAACGATTACAACATCCCAGCTTTTTCCTTCAGAAACTGCGCTTCTTAAGTAGTCAAAAGCATTAGCAACAATGAAATCGACATTTTTGAAGCCATTTAGATGAGCATTACGCTTAGCTGTGCTGATTGCATGTTCAGATATATCTACCGCTGTAACTTGTTTTGCACCATATAAACAGGCATTTAGCATAAACGAACCTGTATGAGTAAAGCAGTCTAGAACTGTAGTATCCTTACTTATAAACGGCTTCAAAGCTGCTCTATTTTCACGTTGATCGAAGAAAAATCCAGTCTTTTGACCATTCTCAATATCAACTATGTATTTAACACCATTTTCTTCAATTTCAATTTCAGTATCACATTCTCTATACCAAAAGCCTTTACCTTGTTCAAGACCTTCTAATTCGCGAACGTAAACATCATTTCTTAAATAAACTGCACGAGGATTAAATACCTCAAGTAAGCCTTTTAATAACCAGTCTTTAACTTTTTCCATTCCTAGAGAAACAATTTGTACAACTAATACGTCATTATACTTATCTACAACAAATCCAGGAAGAAAGTCTGCTTCCCCGTAAATTGCTCTACAAGATTCAACTCCCGGTAACAATCGCTGTCTGTAGACCCAAGCTTGTCTAATTTTCTCTATGAAAAAATTTTCGTCAAGTACATCATTTTTTTCATATGATAATACACGAACAATCATTTGTGAATTTGGATTTATATAACCCTTTGCGAGGAAGTGGTTTTGATGGTTGTAAATATCTACAAAATCACCTGGATCAAAATCACCCTCGATGTGGTCAACCTCACTTCTATAAATCCAGGGGTGTCCTAGTTCGAGTCTCTTTTTTCTTTTTCTTTGTAAAAATACTTTTGCCATACAATCAGCTCCGTTGAATTATTCATATATCAGTCTTTGCAATTGTACATTAGTTATTAGTAGTTATCAATTTTTGTTTAGGGAAGATGATGATAATATGTTTTTAGATATAGATCCAAAAAGCAGAATACCGATATGGCAACAAATAGTTACTAAGTTAAGAGAATTAGTTATTAAAAGTGTTCTTATTCCTGGGGAAAAAATCCCTTCTATAGAAGAAATGGCAAAAATACTCGCCGTAAATAAAAAATTAGTTGCTAAAGCATATAGTGAATTGGAAAGTTTAGGAGTCATTGAATCAGTTAGAGATGTTGGCACTTTTATTTCATCAAAAGTAAGTCCTGATAATGATGAAAAAAGGATTTTGGCAATTAAATTAGAATTAAGTAAATTAGTAACTGAAGCAAAACAATATGGATTAAACGAAGAAGAAATAAAAGCTTGGGTAAAGGAAGTATATGAATCCACAAATAACATTAAATAGATATTTGGCAAGTTTCGGTTTTGAAATGTTAAGTTTCATTTCATATTTTGGTGTTTTGTACCCAGATATAGGTTTAACTGATATGGCAGTTACTAAAATTAAAGCATTAACCTTACTCCTTGATAATGAGCACACTGAAAACGGTAATTACATTCCAATTATATAGGGGGTTACTATGGAAAAATATATTTTGTCACTAGACCAAGGTACGACGAGTTCAAGGGCAATTCTTTTTAATAAGAAGGGTGAGGTAGTTCATATAGCACAAAAAGAAATCACGCAGCATTATCCTGCATCAGGATGGGTTGAGCATAGTGCTGAAGAAATATGGGGATCTGTACTTGCTGTAATGGCAATGGTTTTAACAGAATCAGAAATACACCCAGAACAAATTGCGGGAATTGGAATTACAAATCAAAGAGAGACAACCGTTATATGGGATAAGGAAACAGGAAAACCAGTACATAATGCGATTGTGTGGCAGTCACGTCAGACATCAGATATTTGCGACGAGTTAATCGACAAAGGTTACTCTCAACTTTTTAAAGATAAAACTGGATTGTTAATAGACGCATACTTCTCAGGAACTAAAGTAAAATGGATTCTTGATAACGTCGAAGGAGTTAGAGAAAAGGCTGAAAACGGCAAAGTTTTATTCGGAACTATCGATTCATGGCTAACTTGGAAGCTAACTGGTGGTAGAGTTCATGTTACAGACTATTCTAATGCTTCTAGAACTCTTATGTTTAACATTTTTGATTTATCATGGGATGATGAAATATTGGAAATTCTTAACGTGCCAAAGTGTATTTTACCTGAAGTAAAATCATCATCAGAAATATATGGCGTAACAGCAGCAAACAATTTCTTCGGTTATGAGATTCCAATATCAGGCATTGCAGGCGATCAGCAAGCTGCATTATTTGGGCAAGCTTGTTTTTCGGAAGGGCATGCAAAAAACACATACGGTACAGGATGCTTTATGCTAATGAATACAGGAAGTAAGGCAATAAAATCAGAAAAGGGAATACTGACTACTATTGCTTGGGGAATTAATGGAGAAGTCAAATATGCCTTAGAAGGTTCAGTTTTTGTTGCGGGTTCAGCCGTTCAGTGGCTTCGAGACGGGCTTAGAATGTTAAAAGATGCTAAGACTTCTGAAACTTATGCAGAACGTGTTACATCAACTGACGGTGTTTATATAGTCCCAGCATTTGTTGGTCTAGGTACTCCATACTGGGATAGTGAAGTTAGAGGTGCAATTTTTGGGTTATCTAGAGGCACGACTAAAGAACATTTTATACGAGCGACATTAGAATCACTTGCCTATCAAACTAAAGACGTTCTTACGGCAATGGAAATAGAGTCAGGCATAAAGCTGAAATGTCTAAAAGTTGATGGTGGAGCAGTGAGGAACAATTTTCTAATGAGTTTTCAAAGTGATATTTTAGGGGTTACGGTAGAAAGAACTCAAATTAATGAAACAACAGCTCTTGGTGCAGCGTATTTAGCAGGTTTATCTGTTGGGTTTTGGAAAGATTTGGATGAAATAAAAGATAAGTGGAAATTAGATAGAAAATTTGAACCTGAAATGGATATTGAAAAACAAACTGAGCTTTACAACGGTTGGAAAAAGGCTATTAATGCTACTATGGCGTTTAAGTAATTAAATATTTTTTGTCATATAATCATCTTAAAAACCTTCGAACAATTTGATTTTTGCTTCATAAAGTAATATAGGCACTAATCTAGTTAGTTTGGAGGATATTAAAATGAACACTAGATTTTCCAGTTTAGACCGTGACGAAATATCCCAAAGGCTTCAAAAACAATTATTTGATTTAGTTATTATAGGTGGAGGCATTACAGGTTGTGGTATAGCGCTAGACGCAGCCTCTAGAGGAATGAAAGTAGCTTTAATAGAAATGCAAGATTTTGCATCGGGTACATCAGGTCGCTCAACTAAACTAGTTCATGGTGGACTTAGATATTTAAAACAATTTGAGTTAGGAATAGTTGCAGATATGGGTAAAGAAAGAGCTATTGTGTATGAGAACGGTCCACACGTTACGACACCAGAACCAATGCTTTTACCAATATATAAAAACGGAACTTTCGGTAAATTAAGTACTTCTTTGGGTCTTAAATTTTATGACTACTTAGCTAAGGTTAATTCATCAGAGCGTAGAATAATGTTAACTGCGGATGAAACTATTAAAAAAATACCTATGTTAAAAAGAGATGGGTTACTTGGTAGTGGGTACTATGTAGAATACAGAACAGATGACGCAAGATTAACAATTGAAGTTTTAAAAAAAGCTATTAGTCTTGGTGCTATGGCAATAAACTATTCAAAAGCTGTTGGGTTCAAATATAAAGATAATAAAGTTTGTGGAGTTGAAGTACTTGATTCGATCAAAAATACAAAATTTGTAATTGAGGCAAAAAAAGTAGTAAATGCAGCAGGACCGTGGGTTGACGAAATTAGAACACTTAACAATTCAAAAATAGGCAAAAAACTCAAACTGTCTAAAGGTGCGCATATCGTTATCGACAACAGTGTTTTACCGTTAAGTCAGGCGATATATTTTGATACTCCTGATAAGAGAATGGTTTTTGCTATTCCCCGAGAAGGCAAAGTTTATATAGGAACAACAGATACGTTCTATGATGGAGATATTGCAAACCCTCGACTGACTGTTGAAGATAAAAAATACTTACTTAATGCAATTAATTATATATTTCCCAATAAACTAGTAGCAGACACAGACATTGAGTCAAGTTGGGCTGGCTTAAGACCGCTAATTTATGAAGTAGGGAAAAATCCGTCAGAAATTTCAAGAAAAGATGAGATTTGGCAATCAGAAACTGGTTTAATATCTATTGCTGGTGGTAAATTGACTGGGTATAGGAAAATGGCTTTAGAAATAGTTGATAAAATATATGAGCAACTATATCTTGAAAATTGGGACGTATTTGATAATAGTAAAACGATAAATATTAAAATTAGCGGTGGAGATGTTGGGGGTTCTAAAAATTTAGAATTTTATCAAAATCTAATGGCGCATGTTGGCGAAGGCTATGGGTTAACATTCAATGAGAGTCTAATGCTTGCTAAGTTTTATGGTTCAAATTGTGAAAGTGCTTTTGCATTTTATTCAGATAGTATTGGGTATAATCTCCCTTTAACTATCTACTGTTCAGTAATGTATAGTATTTACTTTGAAATGATTACTAAGCCAATTGACTATTTTCTAAGAAGAACGGGATGTATGTTTTTTGATATTGATGTTGTAATAGAATATAAAGACGAAATTATAGAACTGATGTCAGATGTCCTTAAATGGAATGAAGAAGAGAAGGTTAAGTATTTAAAAGAAGTAGAGGAAGAAATATATTTATCTAGAAACGCAACTTTTAATTAAAATGTACGGATTGAGGCCCGTACATTTTTTTATTTCACGAATAGTATAGTATAGATTATTGCAAGACGAAAGGAGAATCTAGTATGAAAAAAATCTACTTAATGAATTTGGGTTTTCTTTTCATTGCATTTATTGCTAACTTGTTTTTTTGGATAAGTATGAAACACCCAGCAGAGATTTTTTCTAATAACGTGGATAGGTTAGTAAGTCCTGAATTTCCTAAGCTATACTTCCATTTAACGAGTAATGTTCAAGCGATAGTTTTAGATTTTACTCCATTTGTTTTAGTACTAGCTTTCATAATAAACTTTTTTCTAATGATTAAGCCTAAGAAATACAAGTAATTCATACGAGCGAAAAAATATATAAAGAAGCTACTTTTGGGAAAGGAAGCTCCTTTATATATTTTTTTTATAAGAATTTACAAGCATAATGATTATAGAATAAACTCCAAAAGCTACAAGATAGTACATTATTCCGAAGTATGTGAAAAGGGAATCGTTCGCAACGTAAATTGTCCAAAAAAGAAGTGCAATTACGAAATAAACAAAACCAAATATTATCGCGAATATATAAGAAAAATCTTTCCTAGCTATTAGAAAAGCCATAGCCCAAAGTAGAACAAAACCAAATACGAATGAGGCTACAAAAAAGGTGAGATTACCCACATTAAAATCCTCCAAGAATTCTATTAATTTTACTAATAATTATGGCGTAGCTTTAGTTTTAGCTAATAGGAAAGTATAAACTTCTGTGCAGTTCATACTTTCCTAACGCATAAGTGCAACTACGGCTCTGCCGTCGCTTTAAGGCTCGGCAATCGCCGAGTTTTCTTTAAAATACTCTTCAAGTGTTAAATCATTTTTATGAATTTCGGAAGCAAGTTCTTGACCTACAAAGCGAAAATGCCAGGGTTCATATACATAACCAGTTATGTTAGATTTGTTTTTTGGATATCTAAGTATAAATCCATATTTGTAAGCATTATTTGCAAGCCAAATACCCTCAGGAGTTTGTTCAAACCGTTCAACTAAATCAAAGTTAACAGATTTACTTGTAAAATCAATTGCTAATCCAGTTTGATGCTCTGATTGACCAGCGTGTGCACTAATAGTGTTTGCCTTTTCAGCTCCATAAACACTTTGATTCCAAGCAAAGATACTTTTTTGTGTATTGTAGGATCTATATGCAGATGATACATAAATGGTAATACCGTCTGCTTTAGCCTTTGCAAATAGCTGTTCTAAATAAGGTAATACCTCAATCCTAACACGGTTTTTATCTATTTGTTGTTTTAAGACGTAATTAATTTTTGTAAAATCTCCAATAACTAGATTGTTAGGTGTATAATTTTCTGGTAAATTACGTTCCTTATTAACTAGAACTGTCAAGGAAGCAGGATCAGTTAAAATTAATTTCCCTTCAATCATTATAGTGTCTTTCTCATCTTCGATTGGAGTAGGTGAAGGTGTATCAGGACCAGGTTCGAAACCTTCTTTATCATCAGTTTCTTTAGGACTATCATTTGGTTGAACAGGTTCAACGTCTTTACTAGTATTATCTTTTTTATCTATAGTTATTTTCGAGCCAAAATACTTAATATAAAGGTTATTCGGTGCACTAGGGAATAAAACATAAAGCGCAATCAATATTGATACAATAATTCCTAAGATAATATAATTCAGTTTTTTCATTAAGGTGCTCCTATTATGAACATATATGTAATATTCTATCACCATATATATTGAAGTAAACTTTTTAATTTTAACAGAATTATTATATAATTTTTATAGGAAGGTGGATACATATGAGTCAAAAAAAGTTATTAGTTATTTTTATCATAGCAACTATATTGATGATAGCTACAGTAATAGGTGTAAACTTAACATCAGAAAATACAGTGATTTCTAGTGAGCATAGGTGGACAATCATTGGTTTTATTTCTTTTGCGATGGTAATATTGAACACGTTTTTATTCTTACTAGTAAACATAGTAAGGAAGTCAATTGAGGATAAAAAGTAGTTTTCAGAGCAAAAAAAAATCTGTGGGATTCCACAGAAAAAGGTTTAGGTTTATTAAGGTAAGTTAAATATAAAATATAAATTTGCATAAAGTATGGATTTTTTTAGTCAGCGAGATAATAATTTTAATGCAGATTCATCATCTATTTCTAAGTTGATTTTTAACAGCTTCCCAACGTGAGGCTGTTTTTTTAATCTTAATATTGAATTTTCGATAAAGAAATCTTTAGCACTTATTTTATTTGAATTTCCAGACACATTGATTTCTGTATCAATATTCTTCGGTATGATAATAATTGTTTCGGCATTTTTGATATTGATTGTACCGACCATATCTTGTTTCTTTACTCTACTAAAGTCTATAAGCTTTTCTTTTCCGGTTATATTAAGGTCAAATGTTTTTAAGTCTAAATCAGTCAGGTCCAATCTGCAAAAATTTGTTCCAGTTTTTACTTCGAGATTTAACGGAAGATTTTTATAAACCCTGGCGTCAATTTTATTATAAATATTTCCGAATAAATTCTGTCCTTCAATTCTACCAGGTCCACTAATATTTACATAAGCTATATTATTTGAGTTTCTATATTTAACTTTTGGCTTCTTCGCACCAAATTCAAATTCTGCCCAAACGACTTCTTTATGTTGAGTTTTCTTGAAATGTAAAGTACTATTTGATGTATCAATTTTTAAGAAGACTTCTTTAATATCTTTAATTTTCTTTTTATAACTATCAGATGTTTTACTTGTTGCACATGATGTAAGTAGTAATAGACTAATTATAATTAATAGTTGTTTAAGCAATAGTTTCACCCCTAATTATGAGTCTTCTTTAGTTGTTATTCTATTCCGTTGTTTTTATACAAATAAAATAAACATAGATTTGCAAAGTTTGACGGGCGCATTCGGCACTCGCTTTCCGCGGGCACGGCCTCAACTAATTTTTGCAAGTTTCACTTACAAAAATGGATTTTCGGTTCGTGCTGTTCCCGCTGGAGTCGAGTGCCTATGCTTATACGTGCAAACCAGCATTAATCAACGTCTCAAAAATAAAACCGACATACCTTATATAATGGTTTGTCGGTTATTAAATATATTAAATATTAATTTCTTCTTTAATATATTTTTGAATTTCGTGTGTGATTTCAATCTCAAAACCTAAGTCAACTATCATTTCATGATCTTTATTTACTGCCTGACCTTCAGTTGTAAGATAGTCTCCTACGAAAATAGAGTTTGCGGCATATAGTCCAAGAGGTTGAAGGGAACGTAGATTTATTTCTCTACCACCAGATATCCTTATTTCCTTAGTTGGATTAATGAATCTATAAAGCGCTAAAACTTTTAGGCAATAAACAGGTGTCAATTCTTTTACATCTTCGAATCTAGTCCCTTTTACTGAATTTAAAAAGTTAATTGGTATTGATTCGGGATCAAGTAATTTTATAGAGTTAGCAACTTTTACAATATCTTCTTTTGTTTCTTTCATTCCAATAATTACACCAGAACAAGGAGAAATACCTGCTTCTTTAAGTATCTTGATTGTATCTACTCGATTATCGTAAGTGTGAGAAGTAGCAATCTTACCATAGTGTTCTTTAGATGTATTAAGGTTATGATTGTATCTATCTATACCAACATCTTTGAGTCTAAGTGCTTGTTCAGCACTAATTAATCCAAGTGACGTACATATTTTAATATCATACTTTTCCTTAATTTCTTTAATTGCTTCAGCAACAGTTTCTAATTCACTTGTTGTTGGACCACGGCCACTTGCTACTATACAATAAGTATTAGCCTTTTTTGCAATTGCTTCTTCTGCTCCTCTAACTAAGTCTTCTTTAGAAACAAATCTGTATTTTTCAATCGGAGCATTTGATTCTGACGATTGAGAACAGTATCCGCAATTTTCGGAGCATGATCCACTTTTGGCATTTAGAATCATATTAAGTTTAACTTTTTTACCAAAGTAAGACTTTCTAATCATGTACGCGGCGTGTAATATAGATAGGATTTCAGAGTCATCTGAGTTAAGTATTTCTAATCCCTCGTCAATTGTTAACTCATATCCATTTAATATGTCAGTTGCAAGCTGATTCCAATCCATTTTTCTTCTCCTAGATTTAGTTTTTAATTTTGACTACTTTTGCTACACGCTCAGCAATTATTGCAGCAATAAAACATACTACAATATCTTTTATTATAAAAGGTGTAAAACCAGCAGCAATTGCAGCTGATATTGGCATTTCTTTACCTACCCAAGTATTAATAGCGATATATAGGTATGCTACACCTATGCCATAAGCTGGAATTAGTGATAATAGATTTGCAATAACATAATCCTTAATGGTTTTTACTGATTTATTTTTTAAATATAGTCCAATTACAAACGCACCGATCGCAAATCCAATTAAATATCCAAATGTAGGTTTTAAAACGTAAGATAAACCAGCACCTGATGCAAAGACAGGTAATCCAATTAAACCAAGAGTTATATATGTTAATTGGGAATATAAACCAAGTCTTGCTCCTAAAAGTCCTCCAGCTAATAAAATAACAAAGAATTGTAAAGTCATAGGTACTGGTGGTATTGGTATTTGTATCCTAGCACCTATAGCTGTTAAAGCTGCAAATAAAGAAACTAAAATTAATTCGTATGTGTGTCCTCTTCTCATGATTTTTCCCCTCTCAAAATGATGTACAAATTGAGTATAGATGGTTCAAAACTTCATTGTCAACCTAAAAATAAATTAGGTTAACGTAAAAAACCTACCCAAGTTAACAATAATAAAGGTAGGCTAAATGTCGTTATTAAAATATAGTTGCTAGATTTTTTGCGGTTGTAATGGCTTTTTGTTTAATTTCATCAGCTCTTTCAGGGTACTGACTAAAACCTTCAATATAGAGCTTCTGAAAGTCATTAACACCAATAAAGTTCATAATCCCATTGAGATATTTGCTTGCAAAATCATAATCTTGGGATGGTCCTTCAGAATAAACGCCACCAGTTGCTTGAATGTGAAGCGCCTTTTTGTTTTCAAGTAGACCAGCTGGTCCCTCTGCTGTGTACTTAAATGTTTTACCAGCAATAACAATTGTGTCTATATAAGCTTTAACTAATGGTGGGAATAACAAATTCCACATTGGAGTAACAAAAATATATTTTTCAGCTTCAATAAATTGGTTACATAGTTGGTCTATACGACTTACCTTACTGGATTCATTTGCGTTAAGGCTGCTGAATTCTTGACCACCTTCGAGTTTTCCCCAACCTGAGAATACATCTTCATCGATTTGCGGGATATTATCTTTATATAAATCGATTCTTACAATGTTATCTTTAGGATTTTTTTCTGTATAAGCTTTAAGGAACTCTTCACCTACTGTTAAACTATACGATGCACTAACTTGCTTAGGATTCGCAGTTATATATAAGACTGTACTCATCTTTTACCTCCAATTACAATTTAAATTAATCGTACCTATTTATCATTTGATATTTTTTTTAGTATTATGTAAGTAAGAGGTGATATTCATGAGCGATAGTTGTGAAGTTTTTTGTACTGATATAGAAAATGTAAGTAAAGTTCAAAACGAGATAGAAGTATATAATTTCGGCGGTGTAGTTGAAATTTTTAAAGCCTTATCAGATCCGACAAGATTTAAAATTGCATATAGTCTTTATAAAGCAGGAGAGCTTTGTGTATGTGATGTATCTGTAATAATTGGTTCGAGTGTGGCAACTGCTTCTCATCATTTAAGACTACTAAAAACCTTGGGTATAACTAAATCTAGAAAAGAAGGAAAATTGATATATTATTCCTTAGATGATGATCATGTAAATCAGCTCATTAAGGTAGCTTTTGAACATTATCAAGAAAAAAGTGCTAAATAATAAAATTATCTAGCACTTATCATTACCTTCTATATTCATATTAGTTCTTAAAGGTATCTCTTTTATGAAAAATACTAGAACTAGTGAGATTGCCACAATTAATGTGCATATTAGAAAAACATATGTAATTGAATTTGATAAAGCTAGTTTCGATAGAACAATTAGTTCATCAATTGCAGGTTTTATATTTGGCGGTATTGTGGAGATAAAGGCATCCAGTTTTTCCTGATTTAGTAATATTTGTGGATTGGAAACTTTTGAAACAATAAGTGCGGATTCGTCTGATTCATTAAACTTCTTAAGTAGTAACTTTTTTCCCACTACAGAACCCATTTCGTTTTCCATTCTCGTCGTTAGTAGCGTTCCAAATATAGCAACTCCAATTGTACCTCCAATTTGTCTAAACATCTGCACAGAAGAAGTTGCAACACCAGTAAGTTTATCAGAGGCTGTATTTTGAACAGAAATTAATAGTATTGGAAAAACACTTCCTAAACCAATACCAGTAATAATGTTATAAATTACTACTAAGGTTACTGATGAATCTGGTTTTAAAGTACTTTTAAAATAAACACCTAAAAGTATAAAAAACAGTCCTAATATTAAGAGGGATTTATATTTTCCAGTCTTGGACATAACTTGCCCACTGATGGCACTCGCTGCAACAAGACTTAGCGTCATAGGCATCATAATAATTCCGGAACTTGTAGCTGATGCTCCTTGCACTCCTTGTATAAAGAATGGTGTATACATTATTGAGCCGAACATTGCAACTCCTACCGTGAAGTTAATTATGTTTGCTAATGTAAACTCTTTTGTTTTAAATAAACATAAAGGTAAAACAGGACTTTTAGCACGACCCTCAATATAAACAAATATAATTAATGCTCCGATTGAAAGTATAAAAAGAAATAATGAGTAAACTGAAACCCACTCAAAGCTTTTTCCACCTAAGCTAAATAATGAAAGTAAAGAACCTAAAGTAATTGCTAAGAACAACGACCCAAGATAGTCTATTTTTTCAGAAGATTTCTTTTGAGATGACGGCATCATGAAGAAAATAAGAAAAAATGCAAGTACTCCAAATGGAATAAATATCCAAAAAACCCAGTGCCAATCAGAATAGTCTACAATCCAACCACCTATAGTTGGTCCTAAAATACTCGAAAGACCAAAAACTGAGCCTAGTAACCCTTGCCATTTTCCTCTTTCGCGAGGTGGATATAGATCTGCTACTGATGAAAATGCAGTAGAGATAATCATACCAGCTCCTAGTCCTTGAACCCCTCGGTAAATTATCAATTGAATCATTGTACTAGACGTTCCTGCTAACAATGATCCTGTCATAAATATAATTAACCCAGCTAATATGAAAGGTTTTCTTCCGTATATATCTGACAGTTTACCTACTAATACTCCAGTTATACTTGAAGTTAGCATAAATATTGTAAACACCCAACTAAAATAATTGATACCGCCAAGTTCAGATATTATCTTTGGAAGTACTGTTCCTACAATAGTTTGATTTAATGAAGAAAATAGTAATGCTGCCATAATTGAAAGCATTATTGCCGTTTTTTTCTTATTATGGAGAGTTTCCATGTTCGGATTTACCTCATTTATTTTTTGTTTCGTTCATTTTTTCTAGCATATATGTTAATGTATCCAATTCTTGATTAGTAAAACTCTGAAATTTATTTATAAAATATTCGCTTTTTATTTGTTCAAGTCTTTTTAGTGTCTCTAGTCCCTTAGGAGTTATGCTCAAATTCATAACTCTTCTATCTATTGTAGATCGGTCTCTCAAAATTAATCCGTTTGATTCAAGTGTATCAGTAACAGCAGTTAGATGTGCTTTTGAAACATTCAGTAATTTTGATACATCACTTAACTTGAGTGATGAGTTTTCTGATAGAACTTTTAAAATTATAAATTCATTGTTTGATATGTCATCCTTAAACAGATTAGAAAGATCACTTTTAACTATTCTAAATATATTCCGCATTAGGTTTTCTACTTCTAAAATTTTTTGGATTTTATCCATTTGGCACCATCCTATAGTTAATTTGGTTAACTAAGATAAAATTAACATATTAAGATGTAATTGACAAAGAGAAAGGTATCCAAATATTTTTTGGATACCTAATAGTTTAGTCATTAATTTCTGCAACACCAGTGTCATCAATTTTCACATTATTTTTATTGTAAATGATATCATTGAATACATAACTATAGGTAACGTAACCACCATCAAGGTTGCGTGCATCTATGCCATTTTGTAATAGAATTCTTGTAGCGATGTAACCCCTTAAACCAACTTGACATACCACAGCAACTGGTTGATCTGTAGGTAATTCATCAAGTCTAGATCTCAATTGACCTAAAGGAATATTTATTGATCCTTTAATAAAGCCTTTTTCAAGCTCGGCTGGTTCTCTAACGTCTAAAATATAGCCGTCATTTTCAGCAAATTCATTTATTTCATGCCATTGGATAGTTTTTGTTAATCCATTTAATAAGTTAATCGCAGTATATCCTGCCATATTTACTGGATCCTTAGCAGATGAATATGGAGGAGCATAGGATAGCTCTAGATCGGCTAAATCATATACTGTTAAGCCACCTTTAATTGCAGTAGCGATTACGTCTATCCTTTTTTCTACACCAAGTGCACCAATTGCCTGAGCACCTAGTATTTTTCCATCTGTAGGTGCAAAAAGCAATTTAAGATTAATCTGCGAAGCACCAGGATAGTAATTAGCATGTGAATTTGGATGAATATGAATAGTTTCATATGGTATTTCTAGTCTTTTAAGTGTTTTCTCGTTATTACCAGTTGATGCTACTGTTAATTCAAACACTTTTGCTACTGCAGTACCTAACGTTCCCTTATATTCAACCTGCATTCCATTTATATGATCTGCTACTAAATGACCTTGTCTATTAGCTGGCCAAGCTAATGGAATATAAGTTGGTTTGCCATTTATATAATCATTAACTTCAATCGCATCTCCAATTGCATATATATCAGGTTGAGATGTTTGAAGATGCTTGTTTACAATTATTGTTTTTCTAGGACCTACTTCGAGACCTGCTTCTATAGCGAGACTACTTTCAGGCTGAACACCTATACTTAAAATAATCATATCAGTTTGGAGAGTAGTTCCACTATTAAGGTCAATACTTTTACCATTTTCAGAAAATGACTTAACCCCATCTTCTAAAATTAGGTTAATACCCATTTGTCCAAGATGGTGATGAATTATTTTTGCCATTTCAAAATCCAACGGAGCCATTACTTGATTTGCCATCTCAACAATTGTTACTTCTAATCCGCGTTCTGAAAGGTTTTCAGCCATTTCAAGGCCAATAAAACCACCACCAATTACCACTGCATTTCTAGGGTTTTCTTTAGAAATAAAATCATAAATTCTATCTGTATCAGGAATATTTCGTAATGTAAATACCTTTTCTTTCGCATTATCTAGCCCAGGGATAGTTGGAATAAAAGGCTTAGCACCTGGCGATAATATCAATTTATCATATGACTCTGTATAAACATCATTAGTACTTAAATTATGAACTGTTACGGTCTTAGTTTCAGAATCAATTTTTGTAACTTCAGAGAAGTTTCTAATATCAATATTAAATCTATTTTTCATGCCAGATATAGTCTGAACAAGAAGTGAACTTCTTTTCTTAATTACATCACCAATGTAGTAGGGTAAACCACAGTTTGCAAAAGATACGTATTCACCACGCTCAAAAATTATTATTTCACTTGACTCATCTAATCTTCGTAAACGTGCAGCTGCGGTTGCTCCACCAGCAACTCCACCTACAATAATAATTTTCTTTTTTTCCATTTATATCTCCACCTATTCTTAAGGTAAAATCATTCATACCTACATGGGTATATAATATGTTATTACATAACGATTTACAACAATTTTGTTTTAATATTTATAAAAAAATAACCGATGTATGCACCGGTTAGAATTATTCGAAATTTAGTATTGTTACTTTTTCTCTGCTCATACTTTCAATACTTTTTCTAATACCTTGAACTCCAATACCAGAATGTTTTGTACCTATAAAAGGAAAATGATCAGGACCACGCTCGGGACGACCATTTATTTGGACTGTACCTGTTTCAAGGCGGTCTGACATTTTAAAAGCACGATCATAGCTACTAGAAAAAATACTTACCTGTAGACCATAATCAGAAGCATTTGCCAAATTAACTGCTTCTTCTTCTGTTTCAAATTCAAAAATTGGTAATACAGGTCCAAAAGGTTCCTCCCATGCAACTCTCATATTTAAATTAACATTAGTTAATAAAGTAGGGTAAACAATATTTCCTTCACGTTTATTACCAGTAAGAGCCACTGCTCCTTTTTGTAAAGCATCGTCAATTAATTCAACTATATAATCTGCTGCCTTTGTATCTATCAATGGCACAATTGAGCAATTGTCCTCAGGAGATCCAATTGATAGTAATTCTACTTCCTTTGTCAAAAGTTTGGTTAATTCATGGATTATGCTTTTATGAGCTATTACTCTTTTTATTCCAGTACAACGTTGACCAGAATATGAGAATCCACCTGCAACAATTGTTTTAGCAATAAGCTCAAGATCAACATCATCAAAAACAATTGCAGGATCCTTACCACCTAACTCCATTACTATAGGAACCATTCCAACTTTTTTAGCTATTGATAATCCCGTTTCAGTCCCACCAGTAAAACTTACAAAGTTTAATAAAGGGTGCTGTACGAGGTAATCACCTATTTCCGATCCTTTTCCAGTAATAAGTGGTACTAGTTCCTCTGGCATCCCAGCATCTATTAATGTTTTAACTAAGTACCATCCACAAATTGAACCTTGCGTGGCTGGTTTGAAGATACAGCTATTCCCAGCTGCTAATGCGGGAGCAATTTTTGCTGCTGCTAGATTTATCGGATAATTGAACGGAGCTATAGATAAGACAACCCCTAGAGGTACACGTTCAATAATTGCTAATTTTTTCCTTGAGCCACCAGGGAAATTTTCTCCTCGCATACTTTCCCCAGTCATATGGATAACCTCTTCAGCAGTATAATTAATAAAGTCTACTGTTCTTTTAACTTCTTTAACTGCATCGTCAATTCCTTTACCAACTTCTTGCATTAAAATAGAGGCCATTTCTTCAACCGAGCTATTTATTTGTTTCGCCCATAAAAATAAGAGTTCAGCTCTTTGTCTTACAGTTTCTGTTTTCCAAATATTTTGAGCAGCCTTTGCACGTTTTATTGATTCATCGACTTCATCTTTCGAGCAAGGATACAATAAGCCAATTTCTTCATTAGAATATGGTGATTTTATAGGCATTAACTTCCTAGAGTCGTCAATATTATGTAAATGAAAAGGCATATATTTTTGAGTTGTCATTGAAGTCTCCCCTTCCAAATTTACTAATAATATCTTTTGCATAAAAGGAGTATATATACCGTGGGAGTAGAATACATAGTAACAAAACCTTTAATAATAGGGTTTCCTGTGGTAAAGTATATTTTATATAGAAAAATAATTACATTATAGGAGAGTGAGATTTTTTGGATGATTTGCCACTGAGTTACATGGTGATCCTTTTAGTTCTTATTGTAATTTCTGCATTTTTTTCAGCTTGCGAAACTGCATTTTCAAGTGTTAATCGTATCAGACTAAAAAACTATGCAGAAGAGAAAAGAAGAGGAAGTAAAAAGGCGCTTGATATCTCAAACGATTTTGATAGAACACTTTCGACTATTTTAGTTGGTAATAATATTGTAAATATTGCCGCAGCTTCAATAAGTACTAAAGTTGCTACAGACATGTTTGGTGTTCAAGGACTTCTTTACAGTACCATACTTATGACTTTCATAATCTTGATTTTTGGGGAAATCCTTCCAAAATCTATAGCTAAAGATAAAGCTGAAGATTTTGCATTGGCGACATCAGGATTACTGTCAACTTTGATTAAATTATTTATTCCTATTACGTTTTTCTTTATTAAATTAAAGAATCTTGTATCTAAATATACTAAAGACGATAATAAGATGCCCTCAATCACAGAAGAAGAAATTAAAGTAATGGTTGAGATTTCTGAAGAAGAGGGAACAATCGGTAACAATGAAGCTGAATTAGTTCAGAGGTCACTGGACTTTAACGATATATTAGTTGGGGAAGTAACAACACCTAGAATAGATATAATTGCTGTAGAGGTTAATCAATCTATAGAAGAGATAAGAGACGTTTTCTTAGAAGAAAGATACTCTAGAATACCTGTGTTTGAAGACAGTATTGATAATATAATCGGTATTCTATCAGAACGAGAATTCTTAAGTGAACTAGTCCAAAATAATGAGATAAATGTTAGAGAATTAATACGTGATCCTTACTTTGTAGTTGAGTCGATGCAAATATCAACACTACTACCTGAACTTCAAAAAGCTAAAGTTCATATGGCGATTGTTGTCGATGAATTTGGTGGAACTTCTGGTTTAATTACTTTAGAAGATATCCTGGAGGAACTTGTAGGTGATATTTGGGATGAGCATGACGAAACTGTTAGAAATATTATAAAAATTAATGAAAATTGTTATGAATTTAATGCAGAATTACCATTAGATGAATTTGTTGAAACATTTGAAATGAAGGAACCAGTTACTGATTATCATACGTTAGGCGGATGGATTATCGAGAAATTTGGTAAGATTCCTAAGCAAAATGATAGCTTTATGCATGAGAACTTAGTAATTAAAGTTCATCAAATTGATAACAGAAGAATAAGAAAAGTAAGAGTATATATTAAAAATAATATAGTCGAACCTATAACTGAATAACTACTACAAAAGCACTTCCACAACGGAGGTGCTTTTTTTATTTTAAATGGCAATTCCCATATAATCCACATGTGGAAGATAAATCATAAAAAAATAAAAAAATTGGCATCATAATATTAGTGAAATATGTCAACATTTTTTTATTGACGAAAACTTTTAGTCAATGTATTATAAAAAAGCAAAACGTTATTCCTATTATACCTATCAGATTTATTGGAGGAGGCTTTACATGAAGAAATTTATAGGATTATTTTTTAGTTTAACATTAGTACTTTCATTATTTGCTTGTGGTGGAGCTAAAGAAAGCACACCTAAGGAAGATGCAAAAAAAGATGAGAAGAAGACAGTTGTAGAAAAATTAGTTGTTGGAACTGAGGGGACATATCCTCCTTTTACTTTCCATGATGAAAATGATAAATTAACTGGTTTCGATGTAGAAATCGCAGAAGAAGTTGCGAAAAGATTAGGTGTTGAAATTGAATTCAAAGAAACTCAGTGGGATGCTATGTTTGCAGGTCTTGATGCAAAGCGTTTTGATATGATTGCAAACCAAGTTGGAATAAAGCCTGAGAGACAAGAGAAATACTTATTCTCTAACCCTTATATTACTTCATCAGCAGTTTTAGTTACTAAAAAGGATAACGAGGATATTAAAGCTTTTGCTGATCTAAAAGGCAAAAAGACTGCACAATCTTTAACTTCTAACTATGCTGAAATAGCAAAGAAGAATGGTGCCGAAATCGTTGGAGTAGAAGGCTTTAATCAAGCAATTGAGTTATTAAAATCAGGTCGTGTTGATGCAACAGTAAATGATAAGCTTTCAGTATTAACTTATATTAAAGAAAAGAATGACAAGGAATTAAGTATGATTGAAACTACTGAAGATAAATCAGATAGTGGTTTAATGTTTAGAAAAGATAGTGAAGAGTTAGTTAAAGAAGTAAATAAAGCGTTAGATGAAATGAAGTCTGACGGAACATACGACGAAATCTACAATAAATGGTTTGGTGAAAACAGTGCTCAATAATTTATTTAGCGATCCGGAAAGAGCGGAGAGGCTGATAAATATTGCCCAAACATCCCTATTGCCCCTTATAAAAGGGGCAATTTCTGCTACTATTCCTTTAACGATTTCGTCGTTCATTTTAGGACTGATTTTGGCAATTATAACAGCACTTTTTCGAATCTCAACAATAAAAACGCTACAAAGAATCGCAAGGTTTTACGTTTCAATAATTAGAGGTACTCCTTTATTAGTTCAATTATTTATAATTTTCTATGGTTTACCAAATATAGGTATAATAATTGATCCATTTCCTGCAGCAGTTATTGGTTTTTCTCTAAATATAGGGGCATATGCGTCTGAAATAGTAAGAGCATCAATATTATCCATTCCTAAGGGACAATGGGAGGCTGCAACTTCAGTAGGAATGACATATTCTCAATCGTTATTAAGAGTAATTTTGCCTCAAGCAGCTAGGGTTTCTGTACCACCGCTATCTAATACTTTTATTTCGCTTGTGAAAGATACTTCTTTGGCATCTTTAATACTAGTTACGGAAATGTTCAGAAAAGCTCAAGAAATTGCTGCTACAAATTTCGAATTTATGTTAGTCTATACTGAGGCTGCAATACTTTATTGGATTATTTGTACAATATTATCTTTTGGGCAAGACCATATAGAAAAACGACTTGAACGTTACGTTTCAAGATAGTTAGGAGAATTCTTTTGATAAGATTATCAAATATAAATAAAAGTTTTGGAACTAATCATGTACTTAAGAATATAGACTTAGAAGTTAAGGAAGGAGAGGTAGTAGTTATTATTGGCCCATCAGGCTCGGGTAAAACTACTGTCTTGCGTTGTATTAACGCGTTAGAAATGCCAGACACAGGAAGTGTTAGCATTGACAATGTAGAGTTAAAGTTTTCTGAAAAAATTAACAAAAGACAACTGCTAGATTTTAGACGAAAATCGGGTATGGTCTTTCAACATTTTAACCTTTTCCCTCATAAAACGGCTTTAGAGAATGTGATGGAAGGACTAATTATAGTAAAGAAGCTTAGCAGAGAAGTTGCGTCTGAAAAAGCTAAAAAGATACTTGATTTAGTAGGTTTAGGTGATAAACAAGAAAATTATCCGCATCAACTTTCTGGTGGGCAACAACAACGTGTTGGTATTGCAAGAGCAATTGCTCTTGATCCTAAGGTTGTACTCTTTGATGAGCCAACATCAGCTTTAGATCCTGAACTTGTAAGAGAAGTATTAAAGGTAATGCAAGACTTAGCAAGCACAGGTATGACGATGGTTATTGTTACACATGAACTTTCATTTGCAAAAAACGTAGCTGATAAAGTTGTCTTTATGGATAATGGGGTTATTGTTGAACAAGGCACGCCTTTAGAGGTATTTGAGCATCCATCAAATGATCGCACGAAACAATTTTTAAGTATGTTACAAAAATAAATTTTAAAAAACCAAAAATTTCCACCTCTTTTTGAGAATATAATATAAGTTTTTTCGCAAACTATTATTACTCCAGCACGAGGAGGTGAGAGAATATGAGCAGCAATCGTAACAGTAATCAGTTATTAGTTCCTGGCGTTGAATCAGCTCTAGACCAAATGAAGTATGAAATCGCTCAAGAGTTTGGTGTTCAATTAGGAGCTGAAACTTCTGCACGCGCTAACGGTTCAGTTGGTGGTGAAATCACTAAGCGTTTAGTAAGAATGGCTGAACAACAATTAGGCGGCGGATTCTCTAGATAATTAAATATTCTTGGCTAAGGATGGGGGAAACCCCATCCTTTTATCGTATCGTATATCATATCTAGCAAATGTGAATAACATATATATATAGGTTGAATTTTTAAGGAGAATAGCCATGTCAATATGTCCTCAATGTAATGGTCTTAATATGACTAATTATGATTGCCATTTCTGTGGGAATGAACTTAAAGAACTTGGGAGAATATCTGATTTATTTGACGACTATAGTGCATATGTTGAATACGATCTCGATGAGAGTTATAAAAGTACTTGTACTCATAGTTTTTTTTGTCCAAATTGTAAGGGTTATGAAAATATAGACATTGAAATTATTTAATAAATTACAATTAAGTGTATAATATACATTAGGGGGTAATTATAAAGAAAGTAGGTGAGGTAATGGATCATTATAACCAAGATGTGAAAAATAGATTAAAGCGTATAGAAGGCCAAGTTCGAGGCGTACTAAGAATGATGGAAGAACAAACTGAGTGTCGCGAAGTAGTTACTCAATTATCAGCAATTAGATCTGCTGTCGATAGAGCGATAGGTGTAATAGTTGCGAAAAATTTAGAAGCATGTATAAAAGAACGTGAAGCTCTCGGTGAGAGTGCAGATGATATTATCCAAGAGGCTGTAAACATGATTGTTCGTTCAAGATAATTACAAGTTTAGTATGTAAACAAATACCTACCTTATTCATACATTATAACGTATGAATTTGAGGAGGTTTTTTTTATGAGTAATGATATGAACATGTTTGTTTATAAATTGCAAACTTCTATTGATGATGAGTGGGCAGCATATAATTTCTATACTAAATTAATGGAGTCAACAAATGATGAATTCTTCCGTTCATTAATTGACCATGCGAGAATGGATGAGAAGAAGCACTATAACGATTTTCAAAAACTACATTATAAATTAACAGGTAAGTATTACAATAATAATGAGAAGGTTGAGTTAGTAACAAATTTTAAAGATGGAATTAGGAAAGCTTTTGAAGATGAACTTGAAGCCGCTGAAAAATATAGAAAAATGATGTTTGAAATACCAGATGATGAAGATTATGAGCCTTTATTAAATGCAATGCATGATGAAACTGAACATGCAATAAGATTTTCAACAATTTATAATGCTATATAAAAAACAAATCCGCTAGAATTATCTAGCGGATTTTAATGTATTACAGTAATGGATTAACATATTTTTTAAATTGCTAATACCAATATTTTGTATATCGTGCTCATCAAAAATCATTGGTTTGGAGTTTATCTCATATATTTTATAATTATTATCTTCGCATAAGCCTAAGTCTACTGAGAATTCTCCTACATTTCCATATGAATCTTTTAAAGCAATACCGAGTTGCTCAATTATATTACTTAATAGATCTAAATTAATTTTATATGGGAAATCCTTATATTCAATAATTGTACCGTTATTTAAAGTGTGAGTTAAGAGATTTGAGTCCTTAGATGCCATTCTAATTCCAACACCTGATACTGAAAATTTATCACTAGAATCAAGATGTGCTAAAATACGATAATCCCATTTACATCCATCAACTAGAAGTGTTTGACAAGCCTCTTGGTAAATATAGCTATCATTTAAGTTTTGCTTATATGTTTTAAGAAAAGTATCTACATTAGCGAAAACGAGCTTTTTATTGAATGACTCAAACAATAGTGAGTTATTACTCAATCTCGAAAGTTTAAATATACCTTTACCTTGTGAATTGTATTCATTTTTGCAGTATAGCGAGCCATATTTGATGAGATAACTTTCTAATTCGCTTCTACTCCATTTATTATTACTATCGAGCGAGTAATTTCTAAGAATATCGCTACTTGATAGTATTTTATATATATCCCATTTTGAGAAAAAACAAGGATTTACTATTTTATCTTTATTTAAATCTATAAAGTGTGAATGTTCTTCATAGAATTTTATTTCGCTTGCTTTAGTTGAAATTCGATTATAAATTACATCTAGAGCAACGTTAAACTTAGTTATCTCCCATGTGTTAGAAATACTATTGAATTGATAACCTTTAATATATTTATCTTTTATGGATTTTCCAGAAAATAAATAGACGTTACAGTTATCTGAAGCAAGTTCTGCAGATAATTTTTTTATTAGCTTTTGATGTCTTTGAACTAAAGAACTGACTAGAATTCCAATTGATAAATAGTTTTTCATAATATGCTACCACAAGTGATTACTAAAAGATTTTTCTGCTAAATAAGTGGCATACAGTAAGGAACATTCTCTAGTCAGATTGTCATTCTTTAGAAGCTTTGGATGATGGAAGATGGAACGACCAGGCTTAGAATTTGCCTCGAAAAACCAAACGTCATCAGTTACATCAATCCCCAAGTCAAATCCAAGTTCACCTATTAAACCTTCAAAGTTTTTATCTAATTCTTTACTTATTAAAAGTGATACCGATATAAGCATATCTTCGTATTTTAGCTTTTTTTCAGGTGAAATATTTAGTTCATCAATGGTTTTTACGTAACCACCATTTTTTATATGGGTTGTTGGGCTACCTTTCCCAGCAATTTTTGCTGCAATAGCTGTAACAAGCCACTCTCCCTTTTCATCCTTATTAGTATGAACTCGGAAATCTATAGGTTGCTTTTTTTCTCTTATTAATGAGATGCTTTGCTGCACAATATATCTACTTAAGGATCGATCCTTTATGCAAACTGTTATGAGAGTTTCTAAATTATCAAATTTTTTCACGTTATTTTTTTCTTCATCACTATATTTGCAATAATAAGCCTGTTCCTCATTGCTATACCATAATTTAATAACTCCATTTCCAAGGGACCCATTTTCTGGCTTTAAATATAGCGCCGGAAATAAATCTAGCAATTCATCAATTTGTTTAAGAGTAGGATGTTTTATCGTTGAAGGTAAGTATCTTTTAACAGAATCAATTTTTTCTAGAAAGCTATTTATTTCCCCTTTATTAAAGAATCCAGGATTAAACCATGGAATTTTATAATCACTGGTGAAACGATCTTTTACACGTTGAAGTAGTCTGTGATTTTCAGTTTTTCGATTAGGAAGTCGGTCATAAACAACGTTAGGGAATGGAATTTTTATTATCTTCCATCCGTCTCTGTCATAAACGTATCCTTCGATTAAACAGTTACCCCAATCAATTGAATGAGCACCAAATATATAAGCTGCACATCCTACTACATCTTGTGATGATAGTAGCTTTGAGAAAAATAAAGACCTATCGCCAATTGGACGTATATCTGAATCAGCAAAACCAGCGGTAAAGATTCCAATTAATGGCCCTATATATAAGGTGTCATCTTGAATATATACTTTAAGCTTAAATTTCAAATTAGGAAAATAAAGTTTTGAACTTATATTTTTTGGGATCTTAATCTTATATCCAAGATTTTGATTATTTTCAAATGTAACTGAACATATTTTCCTACCGAAACCTATCTTGTTTAAAGTGTTCAGCTGAATACATTTATCATCATAATAAATTGTATTATTATTTTCATCATGGGTTATGAATTCAAAAATGTTCATTAGAAGTTTGCTCCTTTCAGGCTATGCCCTTAATTTATTAGCCAAGTAAGAGCAGTATGCTAAAGGTGCTTCAATAATTTCCATTTCTTTATCCCTATTTGTTTCAAGTGCAACTTTTCTTCCAGGCTTTGAATTGCAGTCCAAAATATATATCTTTAAATATTTATCAATCCCAATATCAATTCCAAGCTCGAATAATCTATTAAAGTTATCTTCAAGGACCTTTGGGAGAGTTTTAGAAATTTGGTCAATTTCAGATAATATGATTTGTTTATTCCGATTCGAATAGGTTTGCAAATAATCGTTGAAATTAGAAATAGTTGCTCCACTAAATAAATTAGATACGAAATGACTTTGACTACCTGTTCTCACACCTCTACCTGTTTCAGCCCACTCACCGTATTTATTTTTTTGCATTAGAATTCTAATGTCAAAAGGCCTATCACTTCTATCAGATAGAGAATAAAAAGGTTGAACTAGATAATCACGTTTAATTATTAGTGAGTTTAAAAATTTATGAAAATCCTCGGTGGTTTCTAGTTTCTTTGTAATAGTCGTTTCTTTATTTTGAGTAGACACTTCAATTCGCGAACGATTTTTTGTTACTTTAAATATACCTTTCCCCTGAGATCCATGGTCAGGCTTCAAAATAATTGTCTTATAGTCTTGTAAAAAGTTGTTAATTACATCTAGAGTAGATGCTTGCTCAGTAATTGGTAGAAAAGGTGCAATATCTGGATTCGATTTAAGTGATTCGTATATTAACCATTTCGAAGGTAACCCATATCCTAAAAAATTAGTATTAGGAGATTTTTTTAACCATTCAACTATTGGTGAGTTTTTACTATATGATTCCTTTGTAGTGTAAAAGCATCTGTCATAAATGAATGGTGGGATCGGGAATGTTGCTTCTACCCATGCATTTTTATCTGGATGGAAGCTGTAACCATTTACGTCGTGAGTAATTGGTTGGATTGAAGTAGGAGTGAACCTCACTACAGAGATTCCCCATTTTTTTGCAAGTTGTGCAATCTTTGTGAACATACCTAGTTCTTGACCGTGTTTTACTGTAAGTAGTCCAAGCCGTATCATTCTCTCACTCCTTATTAAAACCAAAATAATTACAGGCGTGGTATATAGAGTAAACAGAGGGACGAATCGAATTATTTTCATTAGTAGTGTTTTTTGAAGGTTTTGTGTTTACTTCAATAATCCACGGTTTACCTTCTTCATCGATTCCAATGTCAATCCCAAATTCAGCATATATACCACTTAATACCCCATTAAGTGAAGTGCATATATCAATGCATAGTTCCATAATAAATTTTTTAATGTGTTTGGATTTTTTTAGATCAAACGATGTTAATAAAACAACGTCTAGTGGTTGTAGTTCTCCTCCCTTAGCGATATTTGAGACTATCATTTCAGGGTGTGAGACACGTGCAACATGGTTAGTCACTTTCCAATGCAACTCATCTGTTTGATGACACAATACTCGAATATCAAAGCTGCGATTTTCAAAATCCAATAAAGTAATACCCCTTTGTATAATGTATGGGCGATTTGTAATTTTACGTTTAATTTTTTTAAACAGTTGTGGAATATTAGATATTTTCTGGGGATTAGCATTCTTATTATTTGAGGTATCGATGAAATATCCATCTTCGGTTTTTGATATTTTAAAAATAGATCGTCCTTGTGATCCATTAGTAGGTTTTAAAAAGACGATATCATAATTAGTAAGCATGTATTTTAAGTCGTTTTCAGTAGATAGAAATAGAGTTTCAGGAACAAATGGCCGTAAGTGAGGAAACGAGTATATAAAATTATGAAGCTCCCATTTGTCTAAATACTTATCATTAAAATAAGGAATAGATTGTTGATTTAAAAATTTAAAAACATGATTTAATTTTTTTTCATTATTTCGCATATGAATTCTGTTATAGACTACATCTGGTAAAGGGAATCGCTTTTTTACTAGCGTATCATTTTCATAGTAGTATCCTTCAATGTTTTGTTTGTCAAAATTATTGAAATTAGAAAGATAAAAAATCCCACCATCTTTATTACATAACCTTTGAAATTCTTTACTAAATGAGGATAAAGTGCTTATTGGATCCTTGCTTTTCTCGTATATCTCCGTGAAAAAACAAATGACTGGTCCAATATATATCGTCTTAGACAATTTACTGTAACTAACACGTAAATAAGCACTATCATTTGGTAAATTGAACATATCAATCGTTGACTCAGACAAAAGGATATAGTTTTTGTTTGAATTAACAATATTTAAATATAATTCGAGACAAGTTTTCCCACAGTTGAGATGAACTTTTTCTTCATTCAAAAAACCTAGCTCTGTTGCTAAACTTTTTGTAACTTTTATTTCTTTTATATGTTGATTAGGATCTTTACTAACTATTGCTTTAGTAATTTTGTTCATAGTAATAACCTCATTATATTTATATAGGCATTTGCTCTTTATTCTATGAACAATCATAAAGTTAGGTGAATGACTACTAAGTGTGCCTGTACAATTTTTGATATATAGTCCTTGAATGTTCTAATTAGTTTGTATAATTCATAAATTGAATTAACTTAACAGTATGTAGCGGAAGCAGAGGGGGCTTTTACATGTTCTTTAAATTGTTGGCTATAAACATTGATGGTACTCTACTACGTTCAAATGGATCCCTACCCAAACAAACAAGAGAAGCTATAAATTTTGTTCAAAATAAGGAGGTTGTAGTAACTCTTGTCACAAGTCGTAACTTTCCATCAGCACAAAAGGTTGCAAGAGCATTACAAATCCCATCATTACTCGTAACTCACAGCGGAGCATTCATTGCAGATGACATAGATGAACCATATATTGATAAAAGAATTAGTCCAATGAGAACTTTTCAAGTTGCACAGGCATTAGACTTCTATGACTGTAATGTAAGAGTAATTACGGAAAGGTTTACTTATGCAAATCGAAAGAAATTAGATGTTAATTTAATTGCTAAAGCGGTATTTACAAAAAATGATCCAATCTTTTATCCGGTTCAGTTCTTCGATTCTATAAGTGACGTTTTGAGAGATGAGGAGATTAGCACTCCAAAAATTGAAGTATTATTCGATAATCCATTAGAAAAGTTTGAAGCAATTAATACTTTAAACAAATCATTTAATGATATTAATATTATTAATGTAAATAATGAAAAAATCGAAATTGTACCAGCTGGTGTTTCAAAGCTTTGGGGATTACAACAATTAGGTAAAAAACTAGGTATTCCTTTATCAGAAATGGTTGTTATTGGTGATGGTTTAGATGATAAAGATATGCTAGAAAACGTAGGACTAGGAGTTGCAATGTGGAATTCTTTACCTGAAGTAAAGAAGGCGGCGGACTGGGTAACGCGATCGAATGACGAAAATGGCGTAACGTATATGGTTCGTGAACACTTCAGAAAGCAACAACGTATCCAATTTGTGAGAAAAATGACAAGAAGCTAGATAATTATTGACTAATTAAGATCGTTGTCCATTCGTTTCCACAGAAAAAAACTAAAAATATATAAAAGTATATAGATTTTTGCTTATGGACGCTTGCTTTCCGCGGCCGATCTGTCGAGCCTGTAGTCTCGCCTAGATCGCTTTGCCGCAGGAGTCAAGCGTCCTTCGCTCATTTCTACCAATTTTATAGCTAGTTTGAACTTCTGTGATTCCTTATAGGATTTGGCTTTAGCCAAGTTTAATTTAAGCTAATAGGAAAGTATAAACTTCTGAGTAGTTCATACTTTCCTAACGCATAAGTGCAACTACGGCTCTGCCGTCGCTTTAAAAGCTCGGCAATCGCCGAGTTTTCTTTAAAAGTTGCATTTTGTCGTTCCTTAAAATAAATAAACCATTTGTATCATATTTTGAATTCATATATCATTGAAGTACATTATTGGTACAAAGGTGATTTTGTTGAAAATATTTATAAATGGAATAACAGAAGAGCATTTTTTAACGAGTATAAGAAACATATGTAAGTTGTTTTTTGATGAGTTAGAATTAACGAAAAATAAAGAAGATGGGCATAAATTAGAACTCTTATACAATTTTTCAAATAAAGAAGTCGAATGTAGACTAAACTCTTTTGATTTAAGTCATGAGTTCTCGAAGATGAAATTTGAAAACTCAGAGAACCGGCATACTTATCGTCAAAATAAGACTACAGCTATAAAGAAAGCAACACTCAAAGTCCTCGAGTCATTTACCCAAACTAAGCAACCTTGGGGAATATTAACCGGAATTAGGCCAACAAAGTTATACCACAAATACAAACAAGAAGGAATGAATGATTACGAAGTTTCTAGTACTTTAAAGGAAAATAAATTTTTGGATGACGAGAAAATTATATTATTAGAATCAATTGTTGAAAGACAATTAAAATCAGTCAAAGATTTATATACTTTGAACAACGAAGTCAGTATATACATTGGTATACCTTATTGTCCAACAAAGTGCGCATATTGTACTTTTCCGGCTTATTTGATCCCCAAAAAAGGTAATGAAGTTCAAGACTTTTTTAAGTGCCTTCTTACTGAAATAGAAGCTGTTGGAAATTATTTATCTAAAAAGAAAATTAAGGTGACTACAGTTTATTTAGGTGGAGGAACACCAACTAGTTTAAATGAAGAACAACTAACAATCCTTTTTGCAAAGCTTTACGATTGGATACCGAATATGTCTTCAATTAGGGAATTAACCGTGGAAGCTGGAAGACCAGATACTATAACAAAAGTAAAGTTAGATGTACTTAATAAATTTAAGGTTACAAGAATAAGTGTTAACCCGCAATCCTTCAATCAGGAAACTCTAGATGCGATCGGAAGGCACCATACTGTCAACGAAACGATAGAAAAATACGAGCTTGCAAGAGCAAATAATTTCACTAATATTAACATGGATTTGATAATTGGCCTTCCAAATGAAGGTGTAGATGAATTGAAATTTTCACTTGAACAAATGAGTCATCTTCAACCGGAATCAGTTACAATTCATACTTTATCATTTAAGAGAGCATCACAAATGTCACAGAATAAGGACAAATATACGGTAGCATCAAGTACAGAAATAATAAATATGATGGAACTGGCTAAGAGATGGGCTCAAGAAAATAACTATGAACCTTATTATCTTTATCGACAAAAAAATATTCTCGGAAATTTAGAGAATATTGGATATGCAAAGAAAGGTAAAGAAAGTATCTATAATATTCTAATTATGGAAGAGGCACAGACTATTATCGGGATAGGATGCGGTGCAGCGAGTAAATTCATTAGCAAAAATAAACAGACAATAGAACATTTTGCTAACCCAAAAGATACAAGAAGCTATATGCTAAATCTTGATCACTATATTCAAGAGAAATGTAAATTAATAGATGAGTATTTAACTGACTAATAACACTAGTCAGTTTTTTGTTTGATTTTTAAAGAACGTATATTCGTATTTTATGGTAAAATATAATTATAATTACGTTAGAGGTGAGATATGGAAAAGCTTAGCTTTATTCATGCAGCAGATTTACATTTGGGAGGCACTTTTAAAGGTCTGTCATATTTACCAAATCATTTATTGAAGGTAGTAAATGATTCTCCGTATAAGGCACTTGAAAACATAGTAAACATAGCTATTTTAAATAAAGTAGATTTCGTCTTATTTGTTGGTGACACGTTTGATACACCAACACCAACACCTAAATCTCAATATGAATTTATTAAACAACTAAATAGATTAGCTGAAGAAAATATAAGCGTTTATATTTCTAAAGGCAACCATGACGGTAACAATGGTAAATGGCTGACTCTAGATTTGCCAAAAAATACATATGTGTTTAAAGATGATGTTATTGAAGAATATATTTTCAGGGATACAGTTAGTATTCAAGGTTTTAGTTACTCATCAGGCGCTAACTATAATAGAATGGCAAATAAATTTAAAAGAAACAATCAGACTACTTTCAATATAGCTGTATATCATGGATCAAATGATGGTGAGTCTTCTCATGCTCCTTATGCCCCATTCAACATTTCAGAGTTACTAGAAAAGGAATTTGATTACTGGGCGCTTGGCCATATACATAAAAGTAATATTCTTAAGGAGAATCCTTTTATCATTTATCCAGGCAACCCCCAAGGACAAAGTAAAAAGGAAACAGGAGACAAGGGCTGTTTTTTAGTAAAACTTTCTAATAAAGAAACTAAAATTGAATTTATCAAAACTAGCGCAATAATCTGGTTAAAAGAAACAATTGAGATTGAAGAAAAGGATTCCTTTGTAGAAATTACTACTAAAATTGAATTATTGAGAAAAAAAATACTAGAAAAATATCAAAAATCTCTAGTAATAATTGAATTTATAAATATGAAGCCATCTGAAAGTATTGATATGTACGAATTCAATGAATTGGTAAATTCGGTGTATAATAAAGATCTACCAGGGAGCAATAATTTTTCCTGTTTGATCGAAATATTAGAAACTAATATTAATAATAGCTTTGAGAATAAAAGTGAATTTTTTAGAGAGTTAGATAGATCTATCCTCGGTGTTGATGAATTTAACAAAGTAATTAAACCATTAACCCAAAAAACGTATAAATATTTAAATAGTACTTGCTTTGACAAAGAAGAAATTCTAAAAGATGCAAAAAGATTAATTTCAAAGCTAAGATAAAAGTAGGGATACTCATGAAAATTAATAGCTTGAATATATACGGGTTTGGTAAATTACAAAATTTAAAAATAAATTTCAATGAAAATATAAATATTATTTATGGTGAAAATGAAGCTGGTAAAACAACAATAATGCAATTTATTAAGCAAATATTATTTGGCTTTCCAACAAAAAATTCATTAGAAAAAAATTATCCGCCAATCCGTGGTGGAGCATATGGTGGTTCATTAAATGTAGCCCATAATGGTGAAATATATATTATTGAGAGAATAGCACTAAACAAGGCTTGTGGGGAAGTAAAAATTATTGATAAAAGTGGAAATGAATTACCTGAAACCTTTTTATCAAATGAAATTTTGAAGGGAATTACACACTCATCTTTTTGTAGCATTTTTCATTTTGGGCTTGATGGAGTTCAACAAATTACAAAATTAAGTGGTGATGATATCGGTAATTATTTACTATCAAGCTCATTACTTGGTAGTTACAATCCAGAAGAAGATTTGAAGACATTAATAAAAAGTAGAGATGAAATTTTTAAAGCAAATGGGAAAAATCAGGAAATTAATAGAATTATTCTAGAGTTAAATGACATTGATAAACAGTTTATTCCTGAAAGTGAAGGTTTATATGAGTTTAATAAATTAATTGAAGACAAAAAAAATCTAGAGACAAATATTAAAAAATTAAACTATGAAATAAATGATCTAGAACAAAAAAAACAATGTTATGAATTACAAAAACGTTTAAACCCTTTAATACAACAAAGGAACACGTTAATTGAGAGTGTAGAAGCATGCAAGCATTTTGAAGAGGTAGAATTTACGGATTTACAAAATACAGTAGGGGAAATAAATGATTTAAACCGACAACTTAATTCTAATCTTAAAGCATATAAAGAACATGAAGTAAGATATAACGGAATATCTAGTGTATGTGCATTAAAAGAATTAGATAATAATAAGGATTATATATTAGAAGATTTTTCTCAGTTAGATAAAAGATTAACTAGCTTATCACAATTAGAGAATGAAAAAAATAATTTGATAAATGAACTTAATGAGATTAGTAGTGAATTAGGCTCAAGAAGGCAAATTTATAATTCTAAAAAAACTCACTTCAATTTGGAATTACAAGTAAAGATTAGGAACTTAGTGACTGAATATGAGAGCACCAATAAATCTTTGACATCACTTGGATTCGAGTATGAAAATACAAAAGAAAATTTAAAAGTTCAATACGAACAAATTGATGAGAAACTAAAAAACTCGAGAGTAAAAAATCGAAACAATTTCACCATAATTATTTCAATCTTAACTTTATTAATTGCAGGAGTTATGCTGTATGAATCGATTAGCAATGTTGACAAGCTTCAGATTATTTTTTCTAGCTTATTAACGCTAGGGAGTCTTTACTTCTTTGTATCAAATGTAAACACTAAAAAAGATAACAACATTATTTCAATCGAGGAGAACATTCGATTCAATGAGAAAAAACTAGGTAATTATCAAAATAATATTAATCAATTAAAGAATAAGTTAGAGGGCATAATTGATTCTGTAAATGAAATTTTAGATCAATTTGGCTTGAGTGTAGAAACTGAAATCATTATTGTCCCGAGATTGGTTGAATTATTAAATAAAGTTGCTACTATTGAAACAAAACTCAACATGATTAACTTAGAAATTGAAAAAATAAACTTGCTTGAAAATACTATTAGAAATAAGTGGCGTACTTATATAAGTAATTTACACATTAAAAGCAAAACTCCAAGCGAGATCTTAAGTAGTATTATTCATAAAGTCGAAGAATACAGAAAAGAAGAAGTGATAAATCAAAAAATTGAAGAAAAATATAATGAGATTGTAAATAATACTCGTTACTTAAAATCAGCTTTAGAAAATAATCACTTAATTTTTAATACATTAGCAAAGGGCTGCTGTCAGTTTAATAATTACGAGGAATTTGTAGGGAAGTATAATCGATATTTGTATAATTTAAGCGAACTCGCTAAGGTAGAAAAAATAATTGAAGAAATACTTTCAGAAGGCAATAAAATAAACATAAAAAGTCTACAATTGGATAATGATATTGAGCGAAAAATAAGTGAAGTAGATCAAGGAATTCGATTTTCAAGGAATGAATTAAACTCTTTAATGTCTATGTATGGCTCGACGACAGCTAGAATAGAGGACCTACAAAAAAATGACACATTAGATTTTTTAAACCAAAAATACGAAAATAAAAAAGAGGAATTATTTGATCTTTCGAAAAAATGGGCTTCTCACAGTGTCGCTATTGAATTAATTAAAAGAACCATTAGTAAATATCGTAATGAAAGACTGCCAGAAACATTACTTTTAGCACAAGAATATTTTTCTATACTAACAGATCAACAATATACTGTAATTTCAGTATCAGATGAAAATGGAAGGCTTATAATCAACTCAAACGATGGAATTGCTATTAGTCCTTCTGATTTAAGTAAAGGCACTCAGGAGCAACTTTATGTAAGCCTAAGATTGGCTTTAGTCGTAAATATAAGTAAGCAAACGAAATTGCCTATTATTATTGATGATGCTTTTGTTAACTTTGATGGTAGGCGTCAAGAGAACGTATTTAACCTATTTAAAGTATTAAGTAAACAGGTCCAAATAATATATTTTACTTGTCATTATAATTTTAGTAATTTATTTGATAAAATAAACTTAATAACGTTAGAAAAGGAGCGTGAATTAAGATGACAACAAAAGGAATTGCACATTACCATGTGAATGATAAAATAGATAAATTTTTTCTTATTAAAAATTCCCAAAGATTACTTGCGAAAAATGGAAAGCCGTATTTAACAATTATTTTCCAAGATAAAACTGGAGAAATAGAAGGGAAATTATGGGATATTAATGAAGCGACATGTAAACACTTTGTTCCTGGGAAAATTGTTAAGGTTAACGGAGAGGTGCAGTTGTATCAAGGAAAGCATCAGTTGAGACTAACACTACTAGAACCAGCAAATGATGCAAATGTTCGAATTGAAGATTTCATTGAAACAGCTCCAGAATCAAAGGAAGATATGCTAGCTGAGGTAAATACATACATATTTGAAATGACAAACTCAAATATTCAGAGAATAACAAGAGGTCTTGTCGCTAAATATAGAGAGCAATTTTTAGAATTCCCAGCGGCAACTAAAAATCATCATGAATTTGTATCAGGATTGGCTTACCATGTAGTTAGCATGCTAAGACTTGCTAAGGCAATTGCAACACTATATCCAACTTTAAATAAGGATTTATTATATTCAGGTGTAATTCTCCATGACTTAGGTAAGGTATTTGAATTATCTGGCCCTGTTTCGACTACCTATACTTTACAAGGCCAATTATTAGGGCATATTTCTATTATGGTTAATGAAATCGGTAAAGAGGCAGAAGAATTAGGAATTGAAGGCGAGGAAGTAATGCTACTTCAACATTTAGTTCTAAGTCACCATGGGAAAGAAGAGTGGGGTAGTCCTAAAAAACCAGTTATAAAAGAAGCCGAGATATTACACTATATTGATAATCTAGACGCGAAAATGAACATGATGGATCGTGCACTTGAGAGAGTAAAGCCTGGTGAATTTACGGAGCGAGTTTTTGCTCTAGATAACCGAGCATTTTATAAACCAAATTTTTAGTAATATTATAAAAATTCCTGAATACAATTTAATAGCTTGTCTATTTAAGGAGGAAATTGGATGCTTCCATGGTGGATCTATTTTGTTGTTGCAGGAATTGTATTTAGTGGGTATAAGGCTATCACCGCATTCATAGAAGAAGATAAAGAAATTGTTGATGAACGGTTAATTGAGCATGAAGGTAATTACTATATGGAAAGAATAGCCGAAGAAAGAAAGCGAAGATATGAAACTAATGAGATGGTAAAAAATAACTAATATCAAAGATGTCCCGATTTCAGGGACATCTTTTTTATGTAGTTTATTAGCACACTCGTAGCAAGCGTCTGAAACCTTGAGTAAAAAAATAAAAAAACTGCCGACAAATACACTTTGTGTATTTATCGACAGCATTGTTAATTTATTGATGTGGATTTGTTCCACCAGCTGCTGGAGGAGCTTGTGGTTTGAAAATATCTTTTAGAGCTGAATCTGAAATTTTAACATCAGCTTTCTTTACTTCTTCTTGAACAGCTTGATCTACAAACTCAGTAGTAAGTTTAGTTTGAGCTAATTCCTTTTTAATATCTTCTCTCATCTTTTCAAAAGATTCTTTTTCCTTAACATCAGTTAACTTAATAATGTGGTAACCAAATTGCGATTTAACTGGTGCAGAAATTTCATTAACTTTTAGAGCTGCAGCAGCCTTTTCAAATTCAGGAACCATTTGGCCTGATTTAAAGTAGCCTAAATCTCCACCCTTAGAAGCTGAACCTGGATCTTTAGAGTGATCTTTTGCTAATTTATCAAAAGATTCACCTTTATCTAACTTAGCTTTAATGTCTTTTGCTTCCTTCTCTGTTCCAACTAATATATGACTAGCTTTTAACTCAGGAGTTAATTTTTCGTAGTAGTCTTTAAGTTCCTTGCTAGTGAAAACTAATTTAGCTGTTGCTGCCTTTTCTTGTAAAAGACTTACTTTAATAGATCTTTTAAGAGCAGCTTCATCAGCAAATCCACTTTGAATTAATACATCATTAAATTGAGCACCATATTGTTCTTTAAGTTTAGCAATTTCAGCATCAACGTCTTTGTTGTCTACTTTATACTTTTCGCTTAGAACTTTTTCGTATACTAATTCACGAAGTGTTTGTGCACCATATCTACCCTTCATTGCTTCATAAAGCTCGTCCTTTGTGACATTTCCTTGCTTTGTCTCAGCTACTTTTTCAGAACTTGTTTTTGCATCATTACAGCCAGTTAGTGCTAGAGTAGCAGCTGCAACAACAGAAAATAGAAAACGTTTGTTCATTATAACACCCCTAGTATGTATTTTTGCGGTATGCCTACTTTCAGTATGTACAAAAACCACAACAATTAATATAACACAAACTAACAAATTAAACTTTAAATTCATAATTTCTTCACTTATTAATCTACAATTTTTTTAAAAATCGGGACATTCGTTTACACAAATCGCTGGGTATTTAATACACTATATTGAAATTACTAAAGGGGGTAGGATTAAATGAGCAATTATAATTATTCAAATGGCTTTGCTTTACTGGTTGTTCTATTCATTTTATTAATCATTATCGGGGCAGTAATTTGTTAATAGAATAATTCTAACTAAAAACCGTGACTAATGCCTATGCCTCATTGAATTAAACTGCATAATATATCTTAAGTCATAAAGGGGAGGTGTTAATATGACTCACGTAAACCACAACAATGGGTTCGCATTAATCGTTGTATTGTTCATCTTATTAATAATAGTTGGTGCTGCAATCTGCTAATACCTTATATATAAGCATTACCATTATTATGAATATTAATAAAAATTTATTAAATAGGAGGGCATGACCATGACAAACTATGGTGGAAATGGTTTCGCATTATTAGTAGTGTTATTTATTCTTTTAATAATCATCGGTGCTAGCTGGTTATAAGATCAACGGTGAAGGAGAAATCCTTCACCATTTTTATTTAAAGTAAATAAAGTATAATAATAAAAAACTGCTCGCTTTCCGCGGGTACGGCCTCAACTAATTTTTGCTAGTTTCACTTGCAAAAATGGATTTTCGGCTCGTGCTGTTCCCGCTGGAGTCGAGCAGTTTCATAATTCTACTTAATTAAATGACTTGACAAATCCATGTTTATTTTAAAGTTAAACAAATAAAATATAAATTACTGTAAGTGGTCTGAATCTACATTTCCTGGTGCAAGAAATGTAAGTATTTATTGGATTATATTTTGCGAAAAGTAACTGCCCCTTTATTGGCTTGCAATAGTCAGTTTTATTTATTTTTATATTAGTGTATTATAAAATCTGAGGGGGAAAGTGATATGGGATTACATAAAAAATTAGAATTATTAGAGTATCATTTAGAATTAATGCTAACGATAATTGACCAAGAAAAAAACCCTTTCGAATCTTACATAATAAGAAAAAAACTTTCAAAGCAAGAAGTCGATAAATTGATGTCCACATGTGAACAATTAGATGAAATAATGACAAAACAAAAAGAAGAAGGTCTAATGTGGTTCGAAAGTCTTTTTCAAGAATTCAAAAACCAATTACCTTCTTCTTGTGATATTAGAGAATTAATTAATACATTATTAATTAGCAAAATCTACATAAATTTAATGAAAGAATTCCAGAAGTACTGCAGATAAGAAATTAATTATTGTACTACTTTTTCATCTAAGCTACTTTTTTTTACTAGCTTACCTTTGTCTTCAGTAAATTCTGTATCTAGATTGTCCAATGATCTTTCAAAGATTTCCATGAATTCTTCGCCGTATATTTGTTTAACAATAGCGTTTAATTCAAGTAATTCAGGGAATTTACCATACAAATTCTTTAATGGGATTGCTCCTTGATAAACAGCATTCTCCTTACCAGTAAATGTTCCCATTAAATCAAGGAAAATTTCTTCTCCCTTTTGAGTAAGTTGAATATATGTATTTCTCTTATCGTTTTCCTTTTTTGAGAATTCGATATATCCTCGTTCTTCCAACTTTTTAGAAAAGTTAAATGCAGTTGAAACGTGCATTACTCCAAATTTTGCAATTTCTGAAACACTTGCACCCTTGAGATGATAAGCAATCCATAAAATATGATGCTCATTAATGTTTAAATCATATGGTTTAATCCAATTTTGCCAGTCCTTCTCAATGCTTTTCCACAATGCTTTTGATAGCTGTGCAACCCTTTGACTGAACATAAGTGCATGCTTCAGTTCGTTTTGCTCAATCATTAATTTTCCCCCACTGACCCTTTGATGTTTACTAAATAGTATTTAGAAATAATAAAAAATAACATATATCTAATTTAAATGAAAATACTATATTTTACAAACAATATTTACCATATTTTACTATTTTTAGATTGAACTCTCGATAGATTCTATTTCTTTTTTTAATCTGTGTAACTCTTTTTCAATAATTTCTGTTTCTGAAGTTTCTTTTTTTGCACCAAAGTTTACAATGGAGTTTGTTTTTTCAGTAATGTAATCATTAACAAATTCAATTATTTCTTCTTTGTTTTCGATACTGTCCTCAACTTTACTTGCCATATCTTTAAAAGAATCTTTCGCTTTAACTGCGAATTCCCTACCTTTTTCCGTTTTTAGGGCGTAAACTGTTGCTGATGCTGCGATACTACCTAATACTAAACCTGTAAAGAATGATTTTTTCCCGCTCATAATATTCCACTCCATTGTTTATTCAATATTTTGTCTTATTTTAATTGCAATGCTCGATAGGTCATCTTGAGTGTATTTCATTTCGTGCGTCTTCCAAACAACACCAAATCCATCACCCTTACCATATCTTGGTATAATATGTAGATGAAAATGAAATACAGATTGCCCTGCTTCCTCACCATTATTATTAATTAAATTTAATCCAACAGGATTAAATACGTTTAAAATAGAATTAGATACTTTAGGAACTACTGCAAACAAATTTTTTGCTGTAACATCGTCTAATTCATAAATATTTTCTTTATGACTTTTAGGAATTACTAATGTATGACCATTTGTTACTTGACTAATGTCTAGGAATGCCAAAGTGTGATCATCTTCATACACTTTATGTGCCGGGATTTCACCAGAAACTATTTTACAAAAAATACAATTGTCATGTCCCATAAAAATACCCCCGTATCTTCTCGTTTAGGAAATTTTTTACATTTATTTTTATTATTACCTAAAATATCATTCAATTCAATTAAATTGAAAAAATATTTGGGAAATAAAAAGAGCAGAACGCTTGCGGGTTGCGTCCTGCTCCAAAGTAGAGAGATGGAAAAAGTTTAACAAAATTTAAATAGCAATATTATCTGCGATCAACACCTCATTTATGAGAGTTTTACACAATACTATGCAACCTTGTTCATTTAGAGCTACCTTCGCTAAGAATATTATGCAAAGCATAAGATGTTCGCAAGTAATTGTTAGCGACCATGTTTTTCAAAGCCTTTTGGAAACACCTCATCTCGTAGGTTAATCGGTTTTTACTTAAAGTAAATTGTGTCCGACTGACACCCCCGAAATCTTGAACAAGAATAAGTTTAACTTGAGGAAGTTAATATTGAAAAAGCTTTAACTCTCTCTCTACAATAATTATGGTTTCCATACTTTGCGAAAAGTATTTATAAATTATATTATTTTTATATAAAATATTGAAAATGTTAGGAGATCGCTTATGAATTCAGTTTTAAAAGTAGATGGCTTGTTTGGAGGATACTCGAAAAAGCCTGTGATACATGACATAAATTTTGAACTTCAGAAAGGTGAAATTATCGGTTTAATTGGTCTTAATGGTGCAGGAAAGAGCACAATTATAAAACACCTAATTGGGTTAATGGAACCTCAGAAAGGTTCAATTTCCATTTTAGGTAATAAGATTGAAGAGAATATTGAAAACTACAGAAAAAATTTCGCATACATACCAGAAATGCCAATTCTATATGAGGAATTGACTTTAGTCGAACATCTTCAATTTATTGCTATGTCTTACGGTATTGACGAGAAAACTTTCAATGAAAGAGTTTCATGGTTACTTAAAGAATTTAAAATGGAAAAAAGAAAAGATTGGTTTCCGGTTCATTTTTCTAAAGGTATGAAACAAAAAGTTATGATTATGAGTGCCTTTTTAGTAAATCCGCCGTTGTATATTATTGATGAACCATTCTTAGGTTTAGATCCATTAGGTATCCACTCGTTATTGGAATTACTTAATAAGGCTAGAGAAGATGGATCAACAATCTTTATGTCTACTCATATTCTTGCAACTGCAGAGAAATATTGTGATCGCTTTATAATTTTACACAATGGCAGAATTAAGATGATGGGGACTCTTAAAGAAATTAGAGAGAAAGCTGGTATGGCTGCTTCTTCTTTAGATGAAATTTATTTAGCTATTACAAAGGATGAAATTGAATGATAGATATTAATACAATGTGGGAAAAACGCTTTTTAAGTAGGATAAATAGTTACATGAAATACTTAAGATATATTTTTAGCGATCATTTAATAATTGTATTACTAATATTGATTGGTGGGGGAGGTTACTATTATCAAGAATGGTTGAAAAACTCATCAGAAAACTTCCCGTGGATAATTGTAACATCTATTATTTGGATGTTAGTTATTATTCCATCACCAATTATGACGTTTCTTAACAAAGCAGATATAATTTATTTAACACCTAGTGAGTACCGATTAAGTAATTACTTTAGAAAATGTTTATTAGTTAGTTTTGGAATTCAAATGTTTACAACAGTATTATTCATACTACCCACTTTGCCATTACTAAATAAATATGATTCTAATATCAAAGACAATTTGTTTATATATATATTTATAATTATCTTAATGAAGGTATGGAATTTATATATTAGTTGGGTTAGACCTTATTTATTACATAAACTTTCTAACATTGCGCTAACATTTACCCAAATGGTTGTAACTTTTATAATTTTTTATCTACTCTTAACTAATAATAATTTATTTGCATTTTCAATAGCATTGATGTTATCTATTAGTATTTTTATACTTAATAAGTATGTTTCAAATAAGACATTTAGCTGGCTTTATTGGATTGATAAAGATGAAGTCTATTCATATCGTATTTATAAAATTGCTAATTTAGTTACCGATGTTCCCATTATTGGTGGGCAACTTAATAGAAGAAAATACTTAGACGTTGTACTTCCTAAAATAAATTTTAATACTAACAATAGAATTTATTTTATTTTATGGAGAACATGGGCAAGATCGGGTGATTATTTTGGACTGTTCTTTAGATTACAGATTGTGTTGTTAATAACTTTTTATATGATGGAATTGAATATGTTTGTAATCGTGTTTTTTATTGCTTTTTTATATGCATATGGAATACAGCTTCTACCAATTTTAGGTAGTTTATCTAATAATGTATGGTGGACAATACTACCAGGGAAAGATGCGGAGAAGACAAAGAGTATAGGTAATTTTTTTACAATGCAATTATTTGTATTTGGTACACTTAGTAGTTTAATGATTTTACTTGTTCATGCTAATATTCTATATTTTTTAACGTGTTTTATTAGTGCTATAATATTTAGTATAATATTTACCAAATTAGTAATTACTAGAAAAGCAATTACTTGACAACAAGATAATGATTCCTATACGTTTTATAGGAAAAAATGATGATTTTTCCAAATATTTCTAAAAACCTTCTACATTAGAGGGTTTTTTGTTTTTTAAAATCTTAATTCTAGCTTTTTGGATAAGTAATTTGATCGAATGTTTTCACAAATAATCGTCAATTTTTTGAACAATGTCTAATTAATATATACATAGTGTTATTCTACTATGTATATTGTAAAAAGGGATAATAGGACATACTAATTATCATAATAAAATTAACAATAATTTTTTAAAGGGTGAAGAGAATGGCAGTTAAAACATTTAATGACACATTTTTAAAGGCATGCCTTGGTGAAAAAACAGATCATGTACCAGTTTGGTATATGCGTCAGGCAGGTCGTTCGCAGCCGGAATACAGAGCAATTAAAGAAAAATATTCACTTTTTGAAATCACTCATCAACCAGAACTATGTGCATATGTAACTGAGCTTCCAGTTAAACAGTACGGTGTAGATGCAGCTATCCTATATAAGGATATTATGACTCCTCTACCATCAATTGGAGTTCAAGTTGACATTAAATCTGGAATTGGCCCGGTTATCGACAATCCGATCCGTTCACTTGCAGATGTTGAAAAACTTGGTGAAATCAATCCAGAAGCTGATGTACCTTATGTTCTTGATACAATTAAGTTATTAACAACTGAAATGTTAGAAGTACCTCTAATCGGATTTGCTGGTGCACCATTTACGCTTGCAAGTTACATGATTGAGGGTGGACCTTCTAGAAATTATAACAAGACTAAATCATTTATGTACGCTGAGCAAAAGGCTTGGTTTGCACTTATGGATAAATTAGCAGAAACTACAATTATCTATGTTAAAGCTCAAATTAAAGCTGGAGCAAAGGCAGTACAAATTTTTGATTCTTGGGTTGGAGCACTTAATGTTGCAGATTACCGTTATTTCATTAAGCCAACGATGGAGAAAATATTCTCAGCATTAAGAGAAGAAAATGTTCCATTAATCATGTTCGGTGTTGGTGCTAGCCATCTTGCTAAAGAATGGGCTGACTTACCATTAGATGTTGTTGGACTTGATTGGAGATTACCAATTAGAGAAGCACGTGCAATGGGTATTACAAAATCATTACAAGGTAACTTAGACCCTTCACTATTAATCTCAACTTGGGATGTTATTGAAGAGCGTGCAAGAGAGATTATTGATGCTGGAATGGAACAACCAGGTTATGTATTTAACTTAGGTCACGGAGTATTCCCACAAGTTAACCCTGAAACATTAAAGAGATTAACTACATTCGTTCACGAATACTCAGCATCAAAGAAGTAATTAATTATAGGGGGATTTTCCATGGGTAAAAAGGTGTTAGGCTTGCTAGTAATGGCATATGGTTCGCCTTATTCTGAAGATGACTTAGAAAAATACTATACTCATATTAGAAGAGGTAGAAAGCCATCACCTGAGCTTCTACAAGACTTGAAAGAGCGATATGAAGCTATCGGTGGGATCTCTCCCCTTTCTCATATAACACAGGATGTTGTTGCAAAGCTTGAAGCTAATTTAAATAAATCTCAAGATGAAATCGAATATAAAGCTTATATTGGATTGAAGCATATTGAACCATTTATTGAAGATACAGTCCAAGAAATGAAGAATGATGGAATTGAGGAAGCGATTGGAGTAATTTTAGCACCTCATTATTCTAAATACAGTTATGAATCTTATCAAGGAAGAGCTATTAAAGCTACCGAAACAATTAACGGACCGAAACTTCATTTTGTAGATTTTTGGTATCATCATCCTCAGTATATAAATTTTTGGGCAGAACAAATAAGCGATATTCTTAGAAAGATGCCTAAAGATCAACACGATAATAGTGTTGTAATAATTTCAGCACATAGTTTACCAGAGCGTGCAGTAATTGACGATCCATATCCTAAGCAGTTAGAGCATACGGCCAAACTAATTTCCGATGCAATTAATAAAAGCGAAGTTGTTGTTGGGTGGCAAAGTGCTGGAAAAACTTCAGATAAATGGCTAGGGCCAGATGTACAAGATTTAACAAGGGAACTATACGATGAGCATAAGTATAAAGCTTTCATCTATGTACCAGCGGGATTTGTTGCTGAACATTTAGAGGTTTTATATGATAATGACATTGAATGTAAACATGTTACAGATTCTCTTGGAGCATCTTATTATAGACCACAAATGCCAAACTCATCTGATGAATTTATTAATTTATTGACCACAATTGTGGAAGATACAAAAAATACTGTGAATGTAAAGATTTAGGATGAAATTATTGTCAAGTAAGGGGATATTGATATGAAAAATAACCAAAAGCGAGTTGTCGTTATAGGTGGGGGAATTACAGGTCTGTCTGCTGCATATTACTTGCAGAAGGAAGCTAAAGAAAAAAACTTACCTATTGAAACAATTTTAATTGAAGCTTCTAGTAGACTTGGGGGCAAAATACAGACTATATCTAAAGATGGCTTTATAATTGAAAAAGGCCCAGATAGTTTCTTAGCAAGAAAAGTAAGTGCGACAAAATTAATCCGTGAAGTTGGACTTGGAGACCAAATAGTACATAATAGTGCTGGAAAATCCTATGTTCAAGTGCGTGGAAAGTTACATAGAATGCCTGAAGGATCATTTATGGGAATACCGACTCAAGTGACTCCATTTATATTATCGGGGTTATTTTCTCCTATCGGAAAAGTACGAGCATCATTAGACTTTGTTTTACCGAGATCAGGTATTGAAGGCGACCAATCTCTTGGACATTTCTTCAGAAGAAGATTTGGTAATGAGGTTGTTGAAAACTTAATTGAGCCACTTTTATCTGGAATTTACGCTGGTGACATTGATAAAATGAGCTTACTTGCTACATTCCCAATGTTTGACAAAATTGAGAGAGAGCATCGCAGCCTTGTATTAGGGCTAAGAACAGTTACTCCGCCGAAACCTAAGACTCAAACTCCTAAGGAAGGTTCTAAGAAAGGAATTTTCATTTCTGTAGGAACTGGTCTTCAATCTCTTGTTCATGCAATTGAAGAAAAACTTGAGCCAAACACCGTTAAGAAAAGTGTTAAGGTTGAGAAAATTGTCAAAAAAGGCGAACAGTATGAATTGACATTAAATAACGATGAAATAATTATTGCAGATAGTGTCATCATTAGTACTCAGCATCAAAGTGTTCCTCATCTTTTACCAGATATTGAGGAAGTGCAATTTTTCAATGATATGCCATCAACGTCTGTTGCAAATGTATCAATGGCATTCCCACTTAGTGCGATTGAAAAGGATATAGACGGTACAGGTTTTGTAGTATCCCGCAATAGTGACTATACAATTACTGCTTGTACTTGGACACATAAAAAATGGGAGCATTCTACCCCTGAAGGATACGCACTTTTACGATGCTATGTTGGCAAACCTGGACATGAAGCTATTGTTGAACAAACAGATGATGAAATTATCAAAGTATGTTTAGACGATTTAAGCAAAACAATGAATATTACTTCTAAACCAGAATTTACTTATGTTAATAGATGGAAAGATGCAATGCCACAATATATTGTTGGTCACGTAGATAGAATGAATAAAGCTAACTCAGCCTTAGCTACAAAAATGCCTGGTATTTACTTAGCAGGAGGTTCCTTCAACGGAATTGGTGTACCTGACTGTATTGATCAAGCAGTAGCAACTGTTGCGAAAGTAATTGATGGATTACAAGTTAATAACAAAGAATTACAAGAAGCTAGCCGTTAAGGTTTAGCTTTTTTGTTTGCTATAAGGAAAGTATAAGTGCAACTACGGCCTGCCATCGCTTTTAAGGGCTCGGCAATCACCGAATTTTCTTAATCAATCCAAAATCTAGTTTTTTGATCCGAAAATCAAAACTTTTAATCCGAAAATTTATTTTTTAATCCAATTATTTAAATATTTAATCCAAAAATATTTTTTTTAATCCAAAGGCAAAATTTAATTTTAAAAATATTTGTTTAAAAATGTCAAATAATTTAAACTATTTACAGAATCTAAAATACTGTGAGGTCATTTCCATGAAATTTATCGACAATCAAGGCATTACTGATCCTACCTTGAACTTGGCTTTAGAAGAACATATACTAAGAAACTTAGATCCAGAAGAAACATATTTATTATTTTATATTAATGAACCTTCAGTAATTATTGGTAAAAATCAAAATACGATTGAAGAAATTAATAATGAATATATAGAAGAAAACAAAGTGCATGTAGTTCGCAGACTATCAGGTGGGGGAGCGGTTTATCACGATCTTGGAAATTTAAATTTTAGCTTTATTACAAAAGATGATGGTAATAGTTTTAATAATTTCAAGAAGTTTACTTTACCAGTGATCGAGGCGTTACACAAACTTGGGGTTAATGCAGAGTTGAGTGGGAGAAATGATATTTTAGTCGATGGTAGAAAAATTTCTGGAAACGCACAATTTTCTACAAACGGAAGAATGTTTAGTCACGGAACACTTCTTTTTAAAACTGATATGGATAATGTGGTGCAAGCTCTAAATGTAAAATTAGATAAAATACAATCAAAAGGAATCAAATCTATAAGAAGTCGCGTTGCTAATATAAGTGAATTTATTAGGAATGAAATGACTATTGAAGAGTTTAGATCTTATTTAATTGATAGTATCTTTACAGAATTTGACGCAATTCAAACACATGAATTAAGTGAAAATGACTGGAATAATGTTCGGAAATTAGCTGAAGACAGGTATGGCAATTGGGATTGGAATTATGGAAAATCTCCAAAATCTAATGTTCAAATTAATCATAGATTTCCAGCTGGTGGTGTAGATATAAGGTTACATGTAGAAAAAGGAATAATCACTAATGCCAAAATTTTTGGGGACTTCTTTGGCTTTCAAGATGTTTTCGAGATAGAAAATGCCCTAATTGGAGTTAAGTTTGACGAAGCATCAAGTGTCTTGGACAGTTTTGACTTATCCAAATACTTTGGAAATATTTCAAACGAAGAATTTATTAATTTATTCAAGTAATAAAAAAAGAAGCTCCATATTTACTTTCGGAGCTTCTTCTTTTTTTAGCTAATAGAAAAAGTATAAACTTTTGACTAGTTCATACTTTCCTAACGCATAAGTTCAACTACGGCTCTGCCGTCGCTCTAAAGGCTCGGCAATCGCCGAGTTTACTTTATTAAATCCAAGTTCCTACAACTACTACTGAGTACACGAGGCCGACAACTGTACCAAACATAGCCATTAGCATCATTAATGCACCATAAAATACTTTACCTTTATAAATTGTTAAGTATCCTGCTAATAAGCTAATAACTCCGAAAAACAATGGAATAAAAATTAGAGAAACCCAGAATGAAAGCCAACCAATTAACGAAATTAAAATATTAGAGAGTGTAAAATACTCATTATCTTTTAAATGTGTTACTAATGATGACATTAAAATCATCCCCTTTTTCTATGTTGTCACTTATTTGTTATATTTATATTTCTAATATTAATTTATTATGAATATTAAATAACGTGACAATGTTGCAAAGTAATAATGAACATTTTTTGAAAAAATTATGTAGAATCATAAAAAAGCGTTCTACAAGAATGCCTTATAGAACGCTTTTACTCATTGCTGTGTATTTGCTTCTTTTTTCGCATCTCTTAGTGCCTGAGGTATATAAACACAGAATGGTTCACTTTCTAGATAATCCCCAGTTACTGCAAAAGCACGTGAGCGTGATCCTCCACAAACAAATCTATACTCGCAAACACCGCATTTACCTTTATATTCATCAGGGCTTCTTAATGATTTAAATACTGGTGAATTACGATATATATCACCTAAAGATTGTTCCCTGACATTTCCACACTTTATAGGTAATAGACCACTAGGGTACACATCACCTATGTGCGAAATAAATACGAAGCCATTGCCATCGTTTACACCACTAGGTGCACGTCCCAAACCATCAAATTGGCCAGTTTTACCTTTGTTTAAAGCATCTCTATAACGGATCTCTTTATCGCTATCCTTGTTGTCTCTAATTTTTTGATTTATTACAACACGACGATAATGTTGTCCAGCAGTTGTTTTAATGTCGAAAGGCACACGTTTACTCAAGTCGTAAAGCCATTGAAATACCTTTTCATGTTGTACCGGGGAAATCATATCAGATTCTTTACCACGACCTGTTGGTACTAGGAAGAACACACTCCATAAAACACAATCAAGCTCTTCAACTAGCCTTGCCATTTCATCGAGATGATCAATGTTGTATCTAGAAATAACAGTATTGATTTGAATAGGGATCTCTAATTCGTGCAAATATTTAATTGCATTCATCGTTAAATCAAATGAACCACTTGTACCACGAAAATGATCATGAATTTCTGCAGTTGGTCCATCTAAGCTAAATGCCCATCTCGATAAACCTACTTCTTTAGCTTTTCGAATTGCTTCTTTTGTTACGTTTGGAGTAGCACTCGGTGTCATTGAAACACGGACACCTTTATCAATAGCGTATTTCGCTATATCATACACATCATCCCTCATTAAAGGGTCACCACCGGTAAACACTAACATAGGATTATCTAAACTATATATTTGGTCAATTAAATTTTTTGCTTCTTCAAAATTTAATTCGCGGGGATCTCTTTTATACTGTGCTTCTGCTCGACAGTGAAGACAGTTTAACTGACAAGCTCTTGTTAGTTCCCAAATAACAATAAAGGGGTTTTCATTAAAGTCTCTTTCTAACATTAAGAGCCCTCCTATCTAATTAGATAATCATATATTACAAAAAAAAAATCATTTTATTTGTGATATTAATCACTTTTTAATAAACAATATAACTAGGAATAATTTACTTGTGATAAACATCACATCACATATGTTTGATAATGATTATCATTGAGATAGAATATAAACAAGATGGGGGTATTTCCTATGGACCAACCGAGAATTTTTGAATTAGATGTTACTCAAGATTTAGCAAATAAGCTAGATCCGTTCCAAAAAATTATGGATGCAGTTTTGAATGTGAAGGACAATGACTATTTTGTTCTCATTGCACCCTTGAAGCCATTACCTTTGATTGGAATTATGAAGGCTAAAGGCTATAAACATAAAATGGAACAACTTGATAAGAAGAAGTATAAAGTTACTTTTACTAAAAGGGAGGATTTCATGTGAGCTTGATTTTAGACAATAGAGGGCTAGAACCACCTCAGCCGATGATGAGAGTTATGGAGGCGTTAGAAACTTTAAAGGAAAACGAAGTGTTGACAATTATTAATGATAGAAAACCAATGTTCTTATATGAACATTTAGAAATGGAAGGCTGCAAGCATGAAACTTCAGAGAATGAAGACGGCAGCTTTACTATTAAGATTAGAAGGTAGATAATATGATTCCACAAATTAGCTCTACAGAAACTAATATTAAATTGCCATTCTCTTTTATTATATTTAGTTTAGTGGCATTTATTGTTTCACAAGGTCTTTTCTTTTTTGGTGGGGACTACATTGTAAATGGTGCATATAGAGTACCATTGCTGTGGTCTTCAGCCCACCTTTTAGTCCTAGGGTGGATGTTAATGCTTGCAATGGGAGCAATGTACCAGCTTGTACCTGTTGTTTTTCTTACACCAATCTGGAGTGAGAAGTTAGGTTTTATTCAATTTTTTATAAGTAGCATCGGCATTGTTGCATTCTCTTACACACTATTTTATGAGATTGAGCATATAGCATATACGGCTTCCATTGTTATAATAGGAATTCTTCTTTTTATTTTTCAAATGTACAAAACTATAAATGTTCAAAAAGAAAAAAATATAATGACTGTACTTGTAGGTAGTGCGTTACTATGCCTTTTCCTAACTATAATCCTTGGACTACTGCTTGCACTATCCTTAACTGGACATGCGACAATTGACCATTTACCAGTATTATATACACATATTCTTTTAGGATTAGTTGGTTGGTTTACTTTACTTATTTTTGGTTTTTCATATAAGATGCTGCCAATGTTTTCATTAGCTCATGGATTTTCTATGGGATTAAGCACTTGGGTTACTACTTCTTATATTTTTGGATTAATTGTTGTTTCGATGAGCTTTTTTTATAATAGTGACTTTATTCTTTTAGTTGGATCAATTTTATTATTAATTGGATTTGCCTTATTTGCGTATCACATGAATCAGGTCATTAAAAAACGCTTAAAAAAAGTATTAGATAAACCTTTTATCTTTTCAATTATCGCTATTGGTTTCGGTTTACTAATTCACTTTGGAGCAGTTATAGCAATATTATTTAATCGCAAAGATCTGTTTATTGTTTTAGCATATTTATATTTAATTACTTGGGTAGTATTTAGTATCGTTGGTTACTTGTATAAGATTGTTCCTTTTTTATGGTGGACCCACAAGTATAGTAAATTGATGGGAAAAGAAAAGGTGCCTGCATTAAAGGATCTTATGAATGAACCGTTAGCAATACCTGTATTCTCAGCTTTTACAGTAGGTGCTCTCGGTGTCGGTTTAGCGATAATACTAGGTTCTACGACAATCTTTCAAGTATCACAAGCTATTTTTATAATTGCTACTACTGTGTTTTCAGCAATAATATTTAATGTTTTAAGAAAATAGGAGGTTTCAAAATGGAAGAATTAAAGGATTCAGTTTATAGAGAACTTCATAAAGTTATTGATCCGGAGCTAGATATTAACATCGTTGATTTAGGACTCGTGTATGATGTGAATATTGATACAAATAATAATGTTCAAATTGAAATGACGCTAACAACCCCTGGTTGCCCTCTGCATGACAGTATTGTTTCAGGTGTCAAAAATGTAGTAAGAGGCATAGATGGTATTAATAATGTAGACGTTGATGTAGTATGGGAGCCTGCTTGGACACCTGAAAGAATGTCCCAGGCAGCACTGAAAATTTTAGGACATTGATTAGAGACTCGGCAATCGCCGAGTTTTTTTATGCCAATTTGTTCTATTATCTCGTCCAAAAAATAAAATCATAATAGGTTGGACAATAAAGTTAAACCATTTTTAAATGGTTTAGTAAGAGGTGGGAACAATTGAGAATTTTTAAATGGTTAGTTAGTATATTTGTTTTTTATGGAATTGGTATGTATTTATATTTATTTCATTTTGCAGATACTTCAATTCCAACGCATTTGCGGTGGTCGAGTGTTGACCCTTCAACTTTTATGAATGCTAGACAATTAGTTTTAAGTGAGGACTTTTCAAACATAAAAAACTTATTATTTTTTCTATCTATTCCCTTTGAGTGGATAGTATTATTCTTATTATTAATAACTGGAATATCTAGAAAGTTCGATGAATGGGCTAGCGTTATTTCTAAATTTAGGCCAATACATACAGCTGTTTTTGTGTTTTACTTGTCCTTATTTATGTCAGCTGTTAGTTTTCCGTTAGATTGGATTAGCTATTATATTTCAAAAACATATGGAATTTCTGTCCAACCATTTAATAGTTGGATGAAGGATTTAATGATTGGATTTTGGACTGACTATTTAATTACGTTCGTTATTGTTCTAGTAATGTACTGGCTAATGAGCAGAAATCAACAAAAATGGTGGTTGCATGCATGGCTACTATCTATTCCATTTACACTATTTTTGTCGTTTATCCAACCAGTTATAATCGATCCTTTATATAATGAATTTACGCCTCTTGAAAATAAGCAACTTGAAAAGAAAATATTAGCGTTAGCCAAAGAGTCGAATATTCCTACTGACCGGGTTTATCAGGTTAATATGTCAGAAAAAACTAAATCAATGAATGCTTATGTCACTGGGATTGGTTCTAACGCTAGAATTGTTTTGTGGGATACTACACTTAACAAACTTGGTGAAAAAGAAATCTTATTTATTATGGCACATGAAATGGCCCACTATGTTAAAAAACACATTTATATTGGACTCGCAATTTCATTGTCGCTGTCTTTTATTGGGTTATATATAGCGAAAGTATTCTTAGGTTTTCTTACTAGAAAATGGGGTAGTAGACTTCAAATTTATGATTCTAGAAGGCTTGCTTCATTACCACTTTTATTGTTACTATTCTCGATCATGAGCTTTGCAATTACACCATTTACAAATGCTTACTCTAGGTATCAAGAAACTGTGTGTGACACTTATGCAGTAGAACTTACAAAGAATTCTGAAGCAGGTGTTAATACGTTCCAAGAACTTGCTAGAAATAGCCTAGCGCAGGTTAATCCACCACTTCTCGTTAAAATCTTTAGATACGGTCACCCTACAATGTTAGAAAGAATTACAACCCTTGATGTCGAGTTAACAAAAAAGAATAAGTTACAGGAACAAATCAATAATTAATAAAATAAAGAGGCTGGGACAAAACTAGCCATCAAAAAACGCAAAATCAGTGAAAACTAATTTTGCGTTTTTTATTTATGATAGTAATAAAAGTGATTTCAGGTAACTTTTGCAGATTGGGGGTCTTGGCTAGTCCGATTTCCAAGAAGAAAATGGAAAGAATAAATTTATCACAAAATATTTTTTTAGATAAAGCAAAGGCGCTCGACTCCAGCGGGAACAGCACGAGCCGAAAATCCATTTTTGCAAGTTTACTTGCAAAAATTAGTTGAGGCCGTGCCCGCGGAAAGCGAGCGCCTTGAGCAAAAGGCTAACTTCCTTAAGGACTTGAGTTTAGTCAAGTCGATTTAGATCTTACTATTTATTAGGTTATTGTACTGGTCAGATAATATATAAAATTCCTTTTCGTTTCTTGTAACGAGTGAATTATCAATTTTAATAAGTAGCTTTCTTTTAGTTTCTTCATAAATCAACTCAGCTAGAAACTTATCAACAAATTGACTAGGGTTAATATTCTGATTTATACTCAGAGTATTTTGTTTTTCCTCCTTACTCATCTTTACCACCCCAATCGCTTTTTACTATTATAGAGCAATGGGACAGAAAAATTGCCAGATAATTGAAAAAACTTTAAAAAAATAATTTTTAATTGTTACGAATTTGTGTAAAAATTTTGAAAAATTAAATTTTAGGATGAAATTATTTTATTTTTTTTGATATTATTTAGTTGCACAATTTATCGAAAATAAGTCTGATTTTGGAGAATGTTGTGTGAAAAAATAAAGGAGTGATGATATTTGGAAGTAAGAACACTAGAAAATTATGAAATTCATCAAGATACGATTGCATTATTGCCACATTTTTTTAACAATGGTGAAATTGGGACACTTGTTTTAGAGTCCGACGGTTGTGTTTATATTCGCCAAGAACCCCTAAAGATTATTGACAGCAGCTGTCAATACTACGGAAGCAGCTACCGCGGTAGAAAAGAGGGAACACGAACTGTTATACAGATTACGCATAAAGCCCCAATAGCTATAAGTTCATCAAATGGAATCTACTTTTTTCCGACAATGTCGCCTACGCTCAAAGATTGTATATGGATATCTCAGGCTCATGTATTAAAAAGCGAGAAAGTAGATATCACTCGTACAAATGTTACGTTTACAAACGGTAGCACATACATAATTGGTATTTCTAGAAATTCGTTTGAAAACCAATTCCTAAGAGCGACAAAACTTAAAAGTATGCTCGACACAAGAAGTGGCTTTAAAAAGATGTTATTAAGAAATACAGAATCAAGTGTAGCTGAGAAAAGAAATAGTGATATTTGGGTCTTAGACTAACACATCATCGCTAGTACTGGCGAGGTAAATTGCTAATTTATCCTGAACTTTATTTTTAATAACTGGATTAAAATATTTATGAACTTCTTCGTAACCAGAAATTACAAAAGTGTACGTCGTAAAATGCTCATCCTTGTACTTTTGAATAATCTTTAGCTGTTTACCTCGCAATCTTCTTTTTGTTGTCGCTATATCACTTTGAACTTTTTTTAACGATAATTCCAAAAGGTTTATATAAGGCTTCTTAAGTTTATGGGGGCTATCCTCAATGATTCTAATATCCTGTTGTAAAATGATTGATACCATCGGTAGAAAAATACCATCCTCTATTATCGACCAGTCTTCTGTTGTTAGCCTTGACATTTAACTTCCCCTCCAAATAAGAACATTTGTTCTATATTAGTTTATACAAAAAGTAATAATTCTACAACTAAAAATGAAAACTATAAATAAATATGATACGATTAAGTGGATTTTAAAATAATAGTTAATGGGGAAAACACCATGGATATAGCTGGAATTAAAGAATTTTTCACGCTCGAGAATATAGAAGGATTATTAAAGGCATACGGTGAGGCTGGAGGACCACTCCTAGGTATCGGTATTCCTTTAGTAGAATCATTTTTCCCGTTTCTACCGTTAGTTGTAATAATTATGGCTAATGCTGCAGCATTCGGACTATGGCAAGGATTTATTTACTCTTGGATTGGATCCGTAGTTGGTTCGTTTTTATTGTTTTTGTTAGTTAGGAAATATGGACAGGCAAAGTTTTTCAATTTCTTAACAAGACATCCCCACGTTGAGAGTGGGCTAAGGTGGTTTGAACAAAAAGGGTTTGGTCCTTTATTCATAATATTGTGTTTTCCTTTTACGCCTGTAATTATAGTAAACGTAATGTCTGGACTTTCGAAAATTAAAGTATATCAATTTTTACTTGCTATTACTTTGAGTAAAATTATAATGATCTTTATGATGAGCTATGTTGGTGCAGATTTTAGGTCATTTATTGAAAAACCTATAAAATCACTAATTGCAGTAGTAGTTTTAGTTATCGTTTGGTACATTGGTAAGCATGTAGAGAAAAAACTGGAGTTTACCAAGGTAATAAAAGATTAAAAATGCACAAAATGTTAAAAATAAATATTTTTAAACTCACTATATTAACTGTGAAAAATGGTAAAATAGAAGCATCGTATCGCTTTTGCAAATCTAGGGGGTAGGTAATGAAGGCATTCATAAAGGAATGGGCAATAATTCTGCTAGTGGGGTTCTTATTATCGACAGTAATTAGAACATATCTTTTTTCTACATATTCTGTTGAGGGAAAATCTATGGATCCAACACTAAAAGATGGAAATTTACTAGTTATTAATAAAGTGGGTAATTATATAGGTGAATTTGAACACTTTGATGTAATAGTTTTTCATGCAAATGATAAAGAAGACTATGTAAAAAGGGTTATTGGATTACCTGGAGATAAAATCGAATATAAACAAGATATATTATACATAAATGACAAAAAAGTGAATGAACCATTTCTAAATGAAATGAAGTCAGATAATCAAGGTACAATGCTTACAGGCGATTTCACCCTAGAAGAAATAACAGGTATGAAAGTTGTACCTAAAGGACATCTATTTGTTGAAGGAGATAATAGGTTAGGTAGTTTTGATAGTAGACATTTCGGCTTTATCAAACAAGATCAAGTCGTTGGAAAAGTTAATTTGCGATACTGGCCAGTTAAAGATTTCAAGATGAGCTTCGAAAACTAGTAAAGACCATATAAAAAATTTAATATGGTCTGATGATATAATATACGTAAATTGAAAAGCACATTACTTTTGTATGGTGTGCTTTTTTTAAAGTTAAAGAAGTATAGAATTCTATTAGTACACTCGCAGAAACTGCTCGCTTTCCGCGGGCACGGCCTCAACTAATTTTTGCAAGTTTACACTTACAAAAATGGATTTTCGGCTCGTGCTATTCCCGCTGGAGTCGAGCAGTTTCTAGCTTCATGTTAAAAATTAATCTATTCATCTCAGAGTACTTGGCAATGCCAAGTTTATTTTATTTTAAACTTTATAAGTAGTTTAAACGTTGTTTAAATCATAAAAATATATTTAGATTTGAGCGAAGGCGCTCGAAATGCATGCATTTCGCCAGCGGGAGAGTGAACGAGGACGCTGAAAAACTGAAAATATTATGTGAATTCCCGTGATTTTTCTAGTTTAGTTGATGTTGAAGAATTTGCGGAAAATGTATACATTTTCCCTAGGGGATAGCTGGCCAAGCAAGACCCCGCAACGAGTTTTCGAGTGAGGAGGCTTGCGAAACGCATGCGTTTCGCAGCCCCAGGAAAGCGAGCAGATTCTGAACATCAACAATAAGGTTTAGTGTTAAAAATCAATAATTAGAAGCCTGGAGGTAAGTTATGTCTTTAAGGTTTATATTAGGTAGATCAGGTAGTGGAAAAAGCAATTATATTTTAGAGGATATTAAAACTAAACTAAAAGAGAATCCATTAGGAGATCCAATTATATTATTAGTTCCTGATCAAATGACGTTTCAAACGAGCTATGAACTTATTTCATCAGATGATGTCAAAGGGACTGTGAGAGCTCAAGTACTTAGCTTGAAAAGATTAGCATGGTGGTTACTACAAGAAACAGGCGGATTAACACGAACACATATTAACAAAGTTGGTGTGTGGATGCTTCTCCGAAAAATAATAGAGGATAATAAAGACTCATTTAACGTTTATAGAAGGGCAGCAGAGCAAACAGGGTTTATTGAACAAGTAGAACAAGTTATTCGTGAATTCAAACGCTATGAGCTATCACCTAGTAGCTTAGCAGATATAGAAAACAAGATAAAACTTTCAGATATATCACTTCAGCAGAAATTAGGGGATATTAAACTAATTTATGATCAATTCGAAAAAGAAATTGCTGAAAAATATCTAGATGGTCAGGACTATTTAGATTTACTCGCTGAGAAAATTCCTCAAGCAAATTACTTAAAGAATGCAGAAATTTATATAGATGGTTTTCATGATCTAACACCACAGGAGCTAAAGGTAATTTCAGCATTACTCGCAAATGTAAAAAGGGTGAATATTACACTGACTGTTGAGTTGCCTCAAAACGGAATATTGCAGCCAATGGATTTATTTTATATGACGTGGGAAACAAGTATTCAACTAGTCAATTTAGCAAAAGAGAATAAAATTAAAATTGAATCTCCTTTATTTTTAAGTACTGAGAATGGAAGATTTACAAACGCAAAATCGCTTGCTCATCTCGAAAAAAACTATGACATTAGGCCAATAGTTACATATAACGAAGTACCTGAAATAGAGATTTTTTCGGCGGGAAGTAGAAGAGCAGAAGTTGAAGCAATAGCGAGAGAAATTATTCACACTGTAAGAAGAGACAATTTAAGATATAACGAAATAGCGGTTTTAGTTAGAAATGCAGATGAGTACAATAGCTTAATCAAAACCGTGTTTTTTGATTTTAATATTCCGATGTATATTGATGAGAAGAGAAAAATGAAGCATCATCCACTTATTGAATTAATTAGGGCTTCACTAGACATATTTAAAAGTAATTGGAGATATGAAGCCGTTTTTAGATGTTTAAAAACAGACTTGCTAATAACCTCTAATGAAGATGCTAAACATTTGCGAGAAAAAATTGATTTTCTAGAAAATTATTGCTTAGCTAACGGCATTAAAGGTAGCAAATGGACAAGTAATTCAAGATGGAAATATGGAAGATTTCTTAATTCATTTGATAATAGAAGTGTACAAACGACAAAGGAAAAAGAAGTTGAAGATGAATTAAACCATTTAAAAAACATCATCGCCACACCTCTAATATCATTTTTTGATCGATTTAAAGCAGCAGAATCTATTAAAGACAAATGTTATGTAATAGTAGAATTTTTAGAAGAATGTAATATTCCAGAGAAGTTGGATAAATGGAGAATAGAATCAGAGGGAACTGGTGATTTGAACTCTGCAATAGAGCATCAACAGGCTTGGAAGGCGGTAATGGAGTTATTCGAGCAAATGGTTGAAGTAGTAGGAAATGACACTATAACTACCGAGGGTTTTATTAAAATAATTGAATCTGGAATTGAAGGACTTGAATTTTCCTTTGTTCCATCGGCTCTTGATCAGGTCCTAATTGCGAATTTTGATCATTCTAGATTTTCTAAAATAAAAACAGCATTTGTATTAGGTATGAATGAAGGTGTATTCCCTCGTCAAGTAAAGGATGAAGGTGTACTTAAAACTGAAGATCGAGAGCTTTTAGAAAGTAATGGAATAAAGCTAGGATTTAGCTCAAGACAAAAAATTCTGAATGACCACACTGCAATTTACCTTGCACTGACTCTTCCGTCAGAAAAGCTTTACTTAACAGTTCCACTTGCTGATGAAGAAGGTAGTGCACTAATACCTTCAATGTATATAAGGCAAATAAAAGAAATGTATCCACTAATTAAAGATAGGTTTGTTTCACATGACCCTATGGATATAAAAGAGGATGGTCAGGAACACTTTATTATTAATGCAAGAGGTACATTATCGTATTTAATTAGAGTGTTGCAGCGATGTAAAAAAGGTGAAAGTGGCTTTGAGATATGGAAGGCTGTTTATAATAGCTATGCTATTAATCGTTTTAAGGACGTTAATTTAGATGTATTAGATGGCCTGTTTTATAAAAATAATTACTTGAATCTTCCAATAGAGTTAAATGAAAAGCTATATGGTAAAACAATTGAAGCTAGTGTTTCAAGAATCGAGAACTTTTTTACCTGTCCATTTAAGCATTTTTCAAATTATGGTCTGCAATTAAGAGAACGTGAAGAATATACGTTACAAAGACATCAAGTAGGTAGTTTATATCATGAGTGTATTAGGCTTATGTTTGTTAAATTGCGTAATGAGGGTAAGTCGTGGTCTGATTTAACAGCAAATGATGCGAGAGGCCTTGCGGGGGCATGTTTAGAAATACTTACGCCTAAGTTCTACAATGAAATTTTAATGTCATCAAATAAATATAAGTATGTTACAAAGCGACTTGAGAAAGTTCTAATGAAAGTTGCAGAAGTTATAAGAGAGCATTCACTCAGAAGTGAATTTAAGCCTTATGCAATGGAAGAACCGTTTGGTGCTGGCAAAAGAATTCCTGAAATTAGCCTTAGTCTAGAACATAACTTCGATATGTCGCTCAGAGGTAGAATTGATAGAATTGATATAGCTCAAGTAAATGATAAAAAGTATTTAAGGATCTTAGATTATAAATCATCCAATAAAAAGCTTGATTTAAATGAGGTTTACTATGGTCTTGCTCTCCAACTAGTAACATACTTGGATTTAGTTGTGGACAACTCAAAATCATGGTTAGGGGAGAGCGCAGAAGCGGCTGGAGTTTTGTATTTTCCAATGATAAACCCTGTATTGTCTATGAAAAATGAAGCAGATGAGGCTAAGATAAAAGATGATATTTTCAAGAAGTTTAAAATGCGGGGATTATTACTGTCAAATGAAGAAGTTCTAAAACTAATGGATATAGAAACTAAAGAAAAAGGATCTCCAGTAGTAAACATTTACTACAAAAAAGATGGGCTATCAGATTCTGAAAGTTATGACACGATTGATGAGGGTTCACTTATGAACTTGAGGAAGTTTACTAGAAACCAATTTGTAACGGCAGGTAACAAAATAGTCTGTGGGGATGTAACTGCATATCCTTCAAGGTATAAGAGCAATATGGCTTGTAGTTATTGTGAATATAAGTTTGTTTGTCAATTTGATAGACAAATGGAAGCGAATAAAGTCAATAACTTAAGAGCACATAAGAAAAATGATTTAATCGAAATGATAAACAAAGAGGTTGGCGAAGAATGTTAAATTCGATACCAGTTAAACCAATAAATGAAAAGTGGACAGATGATCAGTGGAAGGCTATTTATGCAAGGGGGAATGACATTCTAGTTGCAGCAGCAGCTGGATCAGGTAAAACAGCAGTATTAGTAGAAAGAATAATAAAAAGAATTCTAGATGAGAAAGATCCCATCGAAGTAGATAGGTTGCTAGTAGTAACATTTACAAATGCAGCCGCACAAGAAATGAGAAGTAGAATTGGAGAAGCAATTGAAAAAGAATTAAGAAAAAATCCTGCGTCTTTACATTTGAGAAAGCAATTGAGCATTCTGAATTCAGCATCAATATCAACTATACACTCATTCTGCCTCGAAGTTATTCGAAACTACTACTATGAGATTAATATTGATCCAGGCTTTAGAATTGGCAATGAAGCTGAACTTCAAATGCTTAAGGATGACGTAATAGAGGAATTGCTAGAATTTGAATACAGTAATGAAGCAAATGAGGACTTTTTTAAGTTAGTAGATTCTTACACAAGCGACAGTGATGACAGTACGTTAAGAAATTTAGTATTGAAGTTGTATACTTTTGCAATAAATACGCCAAATCCAAAGGTTTATTTAGAAAAAGTCCGAGAAGCATACAACATTAATAAAATCAATTCTATTGATGATTTAGTTATTACTCGTAGATTGAAAAATTCAATAGCGATCGAGCTTGAGGGTGCTTTAACAAAATTAGAAGGTTCTGAAGACTGCTGTAATGGAGTAAATGGGCCAGTAGTCTATTTGTCGAACCTAATAGATGAAATTTCCCAAGTTGCAGATGTGTTAGAGTATGCTAACAATTCTACATGGGAATCTATTAGGACGAAAGTCAACGCAATAGAGTTCAAAAGACTAAAACCAACTAAAGATGTAGATGAGGAATTGCTTGAGAATGCGAAGGCTCAAAGAGATTCAGCAAAGAAAATCATTGCAAAAATTAAAGAAAAGTATTTTCAAAGATCAGAGGCTAGTCTATTAAACGATATAAAAGCTTTATATCCTTTAGTATGCAAACTTACAAATCTAGTTGAATCATTTTCTGAAATGTTTAGTAAGGAAAAGCAGTCGCTAGGAATCGTAGACTTCTCAGATTTAGAACATTACTGTCTAGAAATATTGAGAAACCCTGATGTATCTCTTTATTATAAAAAGAAGTTCTCAGAAATATATGTAGATGAGTATCAAGATACAAATTTTGTTCAAGAAGAAATTATTAAAAGTGTTGTTTCTGATACAAAAGGGAATAGATTTATGGTTGGTGACGTTAAACAATCTATATATCGATTCCGTTTAGCAGAGCCAAATTTATTTCTCGAGAAATACAAAAGGTTTACTAAAGACGGTACAAAAACAGGGATTAGAATAGATTTATCAAAAAACTTTAGAAGTAGAAGTGAAGTTTTAGATTCAACCAATTTTATTTTTGAATGTATTATGGATGAGGCAGTAGGTGAAATTGAATATGACAAAGATGCAAGGTTATATTTAGGAGCTACTAATTATCCAGAGTGCGACGCAATGAGTACGGAGTTATTAATTATAAATAGTAGCGATGATAGTACTGTAGAATCTCAAACCGATGATGAAGAACAAACTAGCACTGACGAGGATACTTTTGAAGAATTAGAAAGATCTCAAATAGAAGCAAGGGTAATAGCGAAAAAAATTATTGAGATGAGAAAGCAAAAATTCCTTGTCTATAATGGTAAAACTGATCAGAGATTGCCTCTTGAAAATAAGGACATAGTAATTTTGGTTAGGTCAATGACTTGGGTACCTGAAATGATGGAGGAATTAAATAAACAAGGTATTAAGGTATATGCAGAATTATCTACTGGATATTTTGATGCTGTGGAAATTGGTATTTTCTTATCTTTATTAAAAGTTATCGATAATCCACAGCAGGATATTCCTTTAGCGTCAGTATTAAGGTCTCCACTTGTAGGATTAAATGAACCGTCCTTAGCACATATTCGATCATATGAGAGAAGCGACAGTTTCTATGAAGCGTTGAAATATTATGTTAATAATCCACCTGAAAATGTAAACCACGAAGCATTAGTTAAGGTAAAACGATTTACTGACAACTTAAGTAAATGGAGAACTATGGCCCGCAAAACATCATTAGCAGATTTTATATGGGTGCTTTATAGGGAAACAGGATACTTTGACTTTATTGCCGGGCTTCCTGCTGGAAAGCAAAGGCAAGCTAATTTACGAGTATTGTATGAGAGAGCTAAAAATTTCGAAAAAACAGCGTATCAAGGATTATTCAGATTCCTACAGTATATAGATAGAATGAAAAAACGTGGAGATGATCTTGGTACAGCAAGGGCTCTTAGTGAGCAAGAAGATGTAGTAAGAATTATGACAATTCATAAAAGCAAAGGATTAGAGTTCCCTGTTGTATTCATTTCTAACCTTGGAAAACAGTTTAATATGCAAGATCTAAACTCAAGCTCATTAATTGATAAAGAACTCGGAATTGGTTTGCAACATGTAAGAACTGATTTAAGTATTAAACTTGACACATTACCATTACTAGCGATTAAAGAAAAAGCGAAACTAGAGCAACTTTCTGAGGAGATGCGTGTACTCTATGTAGCTTTAACTCGTGCCAAAGAAAAGCTGATAATGGTAGGTACAGTCAAAAATAAAGAAAAATCGATAAAAGATTGGAATCAAACTTGTGATGCGAGTGGAATTATTCCAAGATATTCAAGGATAAAAGCCAAATCATATATTGATTGGGTTGGTCCTGCCTTTGGCAAACTGCTTAACTTTGCAGAAGATTTTGGTAAATATAAGGACGATAAAGTTAACATAAAATTTAATTTTATTAAAAAGCATGATGTTCATGAGGTAGTTGCGGTTAAAGAAGTGAATGATTTTGGGTGGATGGAATTTATAGAAAATAGAGATATAATTCCAAATGTCGATATCGATGTTGAAGAAATATCTACGAGAATGAATTGGATATATCCATATGAAAATCTTACAAAGGTTCCAGCAAATTTGACGGTTACTGAAATAAAGAGGCGATCCCAACAGCTTGAACAAGAAGAAGGCATTACTAAAAATACTGTTCCAATGCCGTTTTTGTGGGATAGACCAGCATTCATGAAAGAAAAAGATGTGACATCTACTGAGCGAGGAACAGCTACTCACAAAATAATGCAGTTTATAAGTCTTACATCTAATAAGTCTGTTGCAGATGTTGAACGAGAGCTTGAATCTATGATTGACAAGGAGCTAATTACTAGAGAAGACAAAGAAGTCATAGATACTCAAAAAATTAGCAACTTCTTTGAGAGTAGCATAGCTGAAAGATTAACTAAATCATCTAGAAGATGGAGAGAGCTTCCATTCAATTTTGCAATCCCAATATCTGAGGTATATCAGCATATTAGTAGTAACGAAAAAGTCTTTGTAAAGGGAATAATTGATTGTATGTTTGAAGAAGATGGTGAATTAGTGATACTAGACTTCAAGACAGACAAGATTATCGGAAAATACAAGGACGCTGAAACTGGCAAGAAAAAACTTGTTGAAAACTACAGAAAACAACTAGAAGTGTATAAACGCGCAATTGAAGAAATTACTAACAAAAAAGTAAAAGAATGCTATTTATATTTATTTGATATTGATGAAGAAGTGAAACTGCACTAGCTTAGAACAATTTTTAAAAAGAAAACAAGAAAGTATAAGTTTAGGTTATTATTATACACTCTCTAAAACTGCTCGCTTTCCGAGGGCACGACCTCAGGCTATTTTTGCAAGGTTCACTTGCAAAAATGGATTTTCGGCTCGTGCTGTTCCCGCTGGAGTCGAGCAGTTTTTCCATAGTGTGAAAATTTGTTAAGTGGACTTGGCTAAAGCCAAGTTTATTTTATGGCAATAAAAAAACTGACCCATATAGAGCCAGTTTACGCGTTTGCAACAATATTTTGATCTGCGACGTCTGGATCTACAACACCTGTAGCGTTGACACCATTGTTCGTCATAAGAAAGTTTGCTGTATTGACAGCACCAGATCCAGTATTAGTTTTATTAGCAGATTTAGGACTGAGATAAAAAGCATCACCAAAATTAGAAATACCAGCGTTATTTTGAATGTTAATTCCACCAATTACTGAGGGCATGGTCTCACTCCTAACATTTATCTTGAAAAGTCACGTATATGTTTTACTCTAGAATCAGAAATAATACATTCAGTATTACCAGCATGAAACACTCCTGCAGCAACGATACCTTTAATTTGTATACAATTTACAGAGAAACACGGATGTTCATGAAATGTACTAAAAAATATATTATCGTCAATAATTTGTGGATTGTTCTTTAAATGAAATACCTCATATTTTTCAAACTCTTCTGTAGATAGTTTAGTAAAATTACTTGATTTCTGTTGGACTGCAATAGCCCTTGAAGTAGGTGTAATTTGCTTAGAATCACCGATTTGTACAATTGCACTTTGGGAGAGAGAAAATACTTTTAAACTTCCGACGCTTACTGTTCTACCTAACATAAAGTCACCTTAATGAGATAGGTACAAATGGTGTTAAAATTAGTGATTCTGGTGGTGTATCGAAGTATGCATTTAATAAAATATAGTTTGTATCACCGACTAGAAAAACTGATGAACTAGTTACAGTACCTAAATCAATATTTAATACTTTAAGTTCTCTATTAATTACATTAAAATTCATTGTTATACCTCACTTGATTCTTGTGGTAAATTTGATAAGAATACCTCAATTGCTTGCTTCAGGTCGCTTTCAAGGGCAGCCAGCACTCTCGTATGAAGTTCATTAGGAGGAATTTGATTACCTGATTGCTGAATAAGCATTTGTTGGTGATAATGTAATCGTGCTGGCATTTGACGTTTAATATCATCGAGTATGAACATAGAAATATCATCGGAGACATTAACACTTCGAGCGGCAGCGATTTGATCAATCAAAAGCTTACCTTCATTATTTAAAAATTCCTGAGCAGAGTTTGATAGATTTCTAGCAAATTCATCTTGATTAAATGGCATTAGATTAACATCTAACGCACTATTTTTCACGGAGAAGTCTTCAATTGCTTCACCTGAAAAAGGATTTAACCCAATATTTAAAGTACCTTCTAATTTTTCTACTTTTAGCTGATCAAACTTATATTCAATTTTATCAATGCTAACTTGTCTAGAGCTTGCCATTTCCGAAAGTTGTTTTTTAAGTTCTCGAATTGTGTTTTCAAGTTCACAAATTTTTCTATCCTGATTAGAGAGGTGCGAGTTTAAATTATTTATAAAGTTTTCCCAACTAAAATTATTATTCATTCTGCAACCCTCCAATTCAGTTTGGTTTCTAAATTATATATATTCATTAATTCAAATTTGGGTGAATGACTAGCTTTGTGTTGTAGATTGAATTAATTGCTTTGGCGATACTAAAGGTGGAGCTGGGGCAAGATAACTGCCTGTGTTTAGTAATCTTGACTCTGCTTTGATTAAGCCAGCACTTCCTATTTGAAGCACTGAAGAATTAGTTACACCACCAATTTTAAATTGTCCAATAACTATTGATTGATTAATATAAAAGTTCATAATCTATCCCTCAAATCTGTCGTTAAAAGTTTCCTATAATAGGCATGTCATATTGATCAGGGTCATTTACATTTGTCGTACTTTCATAGTTTGCGATATTTAAACTATCACCTGTATTAAATGAGCCCGCACCGGCAAATGTTCGGGCACTACTATTAGGACAAATATAGAAAACGTCACCGATGTTAAAAATACTACTAGATCCAATACTAATAACGTTTACGAATCCAACCATGGCAGGCATTTAGAATCATTCCTTTTTTTAAACTATATAAAGAAAATATAAACTTCTTCGTAGTTCATAATTTCTTACCGCATAAGTGCAACTACGGCTCTGCTGTAGCTTTTGAAGTTATCGTTATATACTATGAGCAATTATGTAATACGTGCCTATACAAACTATATGAAGTAAAATAGTATTAGTAATATTAAAGGGGTTTTTATATGAAACTAGCTCAAATAAAACAAGATGACAAAATAATACTTGGAATTATACATAAAGAAAAAAATTTCGATATTCAGCTGCTTGAACTAGCTATTTTAGGTACGAATAAAGTAAGTAATTTACTCCACGTTAATTTAAACAATATAGATCAATACAACTATTTGAGAAACCGAATTACATATCTCGATCTAACATATTACGATAGTTGTCAGATCAATGGTGACTATCGGTTTTTACCACCAATCTTAAACCCACCTAAAAATATTATATGTGTCGGTAAAAATTATCGTGACCATGCAGCAGAAACGGGTGATCGAAATGATGGAAGCGAGCATATTGTTTTATTCTCTAAACCTCAAACTACATTAATAGGTAACCGTGGAAAAATAAATGCACATAGTGAATTAACAAATGCTTTGGATTATGAGGGTGAATTGGCCGTAGTAATTGGTAAAAAGGGCAAAAATATTACTGAAGATGAAGCTCTTAACTATGTTTTTGGATACACAATTTTAAATGATGTAACGGCAAGAGACCTTCAGTCAAAGCATAATCAGTTTTTCTTTGGAAAAAGCTTAGATACGTTCTGCCCAATAGGACCGTGGATTGTTGAAAAAGAAGACATTTCAAATATTAAAGATTGTAGAATTATTACTGTAGTAAATGGAGAAATAAGACAAAATGATCTAGTTGCAAATATGACTTTTTCAGTTGAAAAAATAATTTCAACTATTTCAAAGGGAATAACACTAGAGCCTGGAGACATAATCGCGACTGGAACGCCAGCAGGTGTAGGGAAAGGGTTTAATCCACCTAGATATTTAAAAACAGGTGATGAAATTACTATTACAATAAACGGAATTGGATCATTATCAAATATAGTAAAATAACCGGTCATTTGACCGGTTATTTGCTGTCTTATAGTACTTCTTTTACTTTTGAGAATAAGAAATCTAACTCTTCCTTAGTTATAACTAAAGGTGGGGCAATACGAATTACATTATCGTGAGTTTCTTTACAAAGAATCCCTAATTCTTTTAACTTTTCGCAATATGGTCTTGCTTTTGTATTTAACTCTATTCCGATAAATAAACCACGGCCACGAATATCTGTAATTACATCACTTTGAAGTGATTGTAATTGCGTCATTAAATATTCACCAAGCTCAAGAGATTTATTAACTAAGTCTTCCTCTGTAATTACTTCTAAAGCAGCAATAGATACTGCGCAAGCAAGAGGGTTTCCGCCAAATGTTGATCCATGAGATCCAGGATTGAAAACGCCTAAAATTTCTCGACTAGCTGCAACGCAAGATATAGGGAATACTCCACCACCAAGTGCTTTTCCTAAAATATACATATCAGGAACAATATTTTCCCAATCACATGCGAACATTTTACCTGTTCTACCTAGACCAGTTTGAATTTCGTCTGCGATAAATAATACATTATTTTCTTTACAAACTGTAGATGCTTCACTTAAGTATCCCGCAGTTGGAATATTAATTCCCGCTTCTCCTTGGATAGGTTCAAAAAGAAAAGCTGCAGTATTTGGTGTAATAGCATTTTTAAGAGCTTCGATATCACCGTAAGGAACTAGTTTAATCCCTGGTAGTAATGGTCCGAAACCATCCTTATATTCGTCATGTGATGACATCGATATTGCAGCTAAAGTACGACCGTGGAAGTTATCAACACATGCAATAATTTCTGCAGAGTTAGCAGCTACACCTTTTACATCATAAGCCCATCGTCTAGCAGCCTTTAAAGCAGTTTCCACAGCTTCTGCACCTGTGTTCATTGGTAAAATCATTTCTTTGTTAGTAAACTTAGAAACTAATTCGTACCAAGGACCTAATTGGTCATTGTGGAACGCACGAGAAGTCAGAGTTACTTTGTTAGCTTGCTTAATCAATGCATCGATAATTTTTGGATGTCTATGACCTTGATTAACTGCAGAGTAAGCACTCAAACAATCAAGATACTTTTCACCTTCAGGGTTATATACCCATACTCCTTCAGCCTCAGAAATAACTATCGGAAGTGGATGATAGTTGTTTGCACCATACTTTTCTGTTAATTCGATTGTGTTCTCAGTTAAATTCATTTAATTACCTCCCTAATAATCTTTAATATTTCCTTTAAGTTTAATTAAAAATCATTATATCACTTTTTCCATATTAATGTTAAAAAAATATGAAAAAAATGTATAAAATATTCCATAAAGTGAATAAAAATTCACAAATTATAATAAAAACAGCATGTGATATGTATAGTATATAAAGTTGACACCATTTAAACTATTTTAAATTGTTTGTTTGGTGAGTTAATATCGAGGACTTGACTAGTTAATTTAAGCTTTGGCTTAAAAAACCTAAGTTTTGGATTAAAAAAATGGATTTTGGATTATAAAAATTTTTTTTGGATTAAAAAAGTGTCTATTCGGATTGAAAAATAAATTTTCGGATTAAAAATAATTCTTTCAACTAAATTATCTAAAAAATGCACAAAAAAAATCTGTGGTTTTAGATAGGCCACAGAAAAAGGTTAGGGTTTTAAGGTATGAAAGGTTTTCATGTACTTAATATAAAACATAAATTTGCAGAAATTATGGAAATTCCTAAATGTTTTTATAATTTATCCATAAACTAATAAATTTCTTTTACCGTTTGTTTGGGTGAATTCAAAACGATCTTTTGTTACACTTCTAGCTCTAAAAAAATGATGTTGAACATTACAAACAAAATCCGTGTTATCAAATATTAGTATATTTACTCCTTCTCGGGGAGAGTCGTCTGGAAGAAATAAACCGTAATTATGACAAAAAATATTATCATAAATAGAATAATTTAATCTGTTAAGAACCTTTAGAAAGTTTGTGAAAGATTCAGCACTTAACTCGTTAAGCCATTCTTGATAGGCATAATGTATTTTTCTAGGCAGTCTTATCTTAGTGTTATCTTCAATAGGCAACACTTCGTTATCTATAGATAAATATTTATTTGAATGGTAATCTGCTTGGATCCATATGCCCCTTATAAGAACATCAAAACCTTTATGCGTAAAGTTTTCATCAAAACAAAAAGCTTCATCGGTTTCATCATCAAAAAAAACAGTTTCATCTCCAATGATTTCTAAAGAGCCTTCTAAATATGCTCGAGGCTGATTTTTTAATAAATCAGTCTTGTTTAAAGATGTCATTCAATCTCCTCCAGCTTATGATTTTCAAAGTTGCTATTAAAAGTAATCGCCAACTACAATCTATATTAAACATGCAATTTTATAATTTAGGTACCTCATCCAGTTTCCAATGCATACTATAGTATAAATTGTTATTTGTAACATAGGAGGAACCACAATGTGCGGTATTACTGGTTGGGTTAACTATTCCAATTATATAGATAATAAAAAATATATTGTAGAAAAGATGACAGAATCCCTTGCAAAGCGTGGTCCAGATGAAACAAATGTATGGGGTAGTAAGAACGTTTTTTTTGGACATAAGAGACTATCTGTTGTCGACCTTGTTGGTGGAAGACAACCAATGTCAAAAATCAAGAATAATAACACGTATACAATTTGCTACAACGGGGAGTTATATAATACAGAAGAAATTAGATCTGAATTACTAAAACGTGGCTACACTTTTAAATCACATTCTGACACCGAAGTATTATTAACATCATATGTCGAATGGCAAGAGAATTGTGTGGACTACTTAAACGGTATATTTGCTTTTTCTATATGGGATGAAGAGAACAAAAAGCTTTTTATAGCACGTGATAGACTAGGGGTAAAGCCTTTATTTTATTATGAACAAAATGGTACATTTCTGTTTGGTTCGGAGCTAAAATCTATCTTAGCTCATGATGAGATAAAAACTGAAATAGATAGAGAAGGTTTATGTGAACTACTAGGATTAGGTCCATCGCATACTCCTGGAAATGGCATTTACAAACGAATAAAAGAATTAAGACCAGGCCATTCTTTAACTTATTCGAAAGATGGCTTGAAAATTTGGAGATACTGGAATGTAACGAGCTCTAAGCATACAGACAATATTGAGGAAACTAAGGATAAATTAAGTAATTTATTATCGGATGCAATAGTTAAACAATTAGTTTCAGATGTACCAGTGTGTACTTTTTTATCTGGTGGTTTAGATTCCAGTGCAATTACTGCGATTGCAGCTAACCATTTTAATAAAATTGGAAAAGGAAATCTTCATACTTATTCAATTGACTATGAAGGTAATGACAAATATTTTAAAGTTAGTGAATTTCAACCTAATTCAGATTCATATTGGATCAAATTAATGTCTGATAAATTCAATACTACACATCATAGATGCGAAATAAATAACGAAATTCTCTTTAATTATCTCGAGGAAGCTGTAGATGTGCGTGATTTACCAGGAATGGCTGACGTAGATTCGTCTTTACTCTGGTTTTGTAGAGAAATAAAAAAGGATTTTGTTGTTGGTCTTTCAGGTGAATGTGCTGATGAGATTTTTGGAGGTTATCCATGGTTTTATCGTAATGAAGATCTTAAGCGAGAAGGTTTTCCGTGGATACGATCACTAGACGCTAGAGAAAATTTGCTTCAAGACAAATGGAAGAAAACTTTAAATTTAAAGAGTTATGTAATAGATAAATATAATAATACAGTTAGTGAAACACCATTACTTGACGGCGAAAGTGAAGAGGAAGCATCAAGACGAAAGCTTTTCTATATTAATATGATTTGGTTTATGACGACTCTTTTAGAGCGCAAAGATAGAATGAGTATGGGAGCAAGTTTAGAAGTGAGAGTTCCGTTTGCGGATCACAGGATTGTTGAGTATGCGTGGAATATTCCGTGGGAAATGAAGAGTTTAAATGGTAGAGAAAAAGGTTTGTTACGAGACGCATTAAGAGGGATTTTACCTGAAGAAATTATTGATAGAAAGAAAAGCCCTTATCCAAAAACCCATAACCCATTTTATACAGATGCAGTAACAGAATGGTTAAAAAAGTTAACTGCTAATAAAGACTCGATTCTACATGAGCTATTTGAAAAGGAAAAGATAGCAAAACTTATTGAAACTAAAGGCTCAGATTTCTCAGTTCCGTGGTTTGGTCAGCTAATGACGGGACCGCAATTATTAGCTCATTTAGGTCAACTGCACTACTGGGCTGAAAAATATCGAGTGAATATAGTTGAATAGCATCAATTAAGGCTGTTGAGAAAAATGTCTCAGCAGCCTTTAAAATGTCTACCACGATTTAATAGTTTCTGAATATGTATATCCACTAAGGGAAAATATATCAGTAAAAAAGAATGTGGTGATTTTATGCATACAGTATGGAAAGGTTCAATTAGTTTTGGTTTAGTAAATATCCCTGTGAAATTATTTAGTGCAGTAGAAGATAAAGATATAAAGTTTAGACAACTTCATAAAGAGTGTTTAACCCCAATTAGATATAAAAAAGTAGCAGAAAATTGTGGAGATGAAGAAGTTAAGCCAGATGATATTATTAAGGTTTATGAAACACCACAAGGTAAATATATACAAATTACGGATGAAGAAATTAATAAATTAAAAGAAGAATTTGAGTTAAAACAAGTAAGTATAATTGATTTCGTTAAACTGGCTGAAATTGATCCAATATATTATGACAAAACATATTATGTTGGAGCTGAATCAAATGGGACAAAACCGTATGCGTTATTATCTGAGATTTTAAAAAGAACTGAGAAGATTGGAATTGCAAAAGTAACTATTAGAAGTAGTGAACGGTTAGCAGCAATAAGGCCCCATAATGACATGTTGATAATGGAGACATTACATTTTCCAGATGAGGTTCGTGATTCTGGTAGTGTTCCATATGCTAGTCATATTGATAAGTCAGCAGTTTCAGAAAAGGAATTACAAGTTGGTATGATGCTAGTAGACCAATTAACAACTAAATTTGAGCCTGAAAAATATACAGACACTTATCGTACAGCTTTAGAGAATTTAATTCAGGAGAAGATAGAAAGAAATCTATTTGTAGATACTCCTGATAAAGATGTAAAGAAAGACACAAGTAATGTTTATGATTTAATGGCTGCATTGCAGGCTTCAATTGATAAAACTAAGACAGAAACAGCACCACCTAAAACTAGAAAACCGAGAAAGAAGACTAGTTAATAATGAAGTTTAAACCAATAATACCGTTTGAGCCGATGAGTTCAGACGATGTACCTCAAGGTAAGGAATGGGTAAGTCAGATAAAATGGGATGGAGTACGTATCTTAACGTATTTTGATGGTATAGAAGTGCGTCAATTTAATCGCAAGTTGAACGAACGAACAAAGCATTTTCCGGAATTAATAGATGTGAACTCTTACTGTAAAGCAAAATCTGTAATCTTAGATGGCGAAGTAATTGCCCTTGACCAAAAAGGTAATCCTTCATTTCATGAGGTGATGAGACGGGATGGGATTCGGAGAATGGATCGAGTCTCTCATGTGATGCAAGCAGTACCAGTATATTATATGATTTTTGATGTTATTTTTTATAACGGTGAATGGATTAACAATTATCCTTTAGATAAGCGATTAGATATTCTCTCAGACATTATTACACCTAACAAGTATGCACAGACAGTACCAGTACAACAAGATAGTAGATCACTATTTGAAGTTACAAAGCAACATAATCTAGAAGGAATCGTATGTAAAAATCTCAATAGTCGCTACATTATTGATGGAAAAACATCTGATTGGCAAAAAGTTAAAAATTATAAAGACTTAATTGGGGTTGTTGGTGGCGTTACTTATAGAGGTGACGTAGTAAATTCAATTTATATTGGTCTTTATGATGATAAGGGCAAATTTTGGTATGTAGGGCACGTTGGAACGGGTAAACTTTCAAAAGCAGACTGGAAGGGCCTAACAAAAATTATTGAATCTTTAAAGGTAGATAGTAATCCATTTATAAATGAACCTGATAAACAAAAAAATATTCAATGGTTAAAGCCATTAATTACTGTCAAAGTGCAATATATAGAATGGCCAGAAGGGCACACATTAAGACAACCGAGTATACAGGCTTTTGTTAATCAGGATCCAAAGGAATGTAAGCTAACATGAAAAAAGGAACTAAGAAATATCAAATACATCCTGACTTAAAAATTACAAATCCTGATAAACCTTTGTGGAAAGATCCCCACTATACTAAAGAAAGTTATATCGCATATTTAATTCAAGTTGCACCTTTAATCCTGCCTTTTCTCGAAAACCGAGCATTAACTGTAATTCGGTACCCACATGGAATACCGGGAGAGTCTTTTTATCAAAAAAATTGCCCGGAATATGCGCCTAGTTTTGTACATACGGAAAAAATAGAGGATAATAACTATATTTTATGTAACGACCTGTCTACATTAATTTGGTTAGGTAACCAATCGGCAATTGAATTTCATGTGCCTTTTCAAACGGTTGAAAGCTATAAACCTGTCGAGATTGTAATAGACTTAGACCCACCCAATAGAGATCGGTTTCCACTTGCAATAAAAGCTGCCCAAGAAATAAAAGTGATATTAGATTCGTTTAAAATCAAGGGTTATCCAAAGCTATCCGGAAATAAAGGAATACAAATACATATTCCATTAAAAGGTACTTCGCTATCGTACGATGAAACAAGATTATTTACTGGCTTCATAGCTGAATACCTGGTAGAAAAATTTCCTAATGATTTTACAATTGAGAGACTCAAGAAAAACCGAGAGAATAGGTTATATATTGACTATATACAACATGCAGAAGGAAAGACTATCATTTGTCCTTATTCAACTAGAGGTAATGAGAATGCCACAGTAGCAACTCCTCTTTTCTGGGAAGAAGTTAACGATAGTTTAAAGGTTGATAAGTATAATATTTCATATGTTTTAAAAAGAATTTCTAATAAAGAAAATCCTATGGATGGTTTCTTTTCTCAAGAAAATCCTACTCTTATCAATATTGTTGCATCCCTTAAGGAAAAACAAAAAAACTCAGGTGCTTAATATACCTGAGTTTAATTCTGTATTAATTATCATATTGAAGGGCATCTCGACCTTCTTCTCCAGTTCGAACTTTAATAGCGTTACTCAATTCGTAAGTAAAGATTTTACCGTCACCATAACGTCCGGTTTGGCATACTTTTTTTACCGTATCTACAACAGTCTTCACAGGGACATCACAAACTACAATTTCAATTTTAATTTTATGTGTTAGATCCATTGGGACAGACTTGCCACGATAGACTTCAGTAGTACCTTTTGACATACCTGCACCTAAGACGTTAGAAACTGTCATTCCTGTAATTCCAACTTTTGTTAATTCGCCTTTTAGTTCATCAAATTTATCTGGACGCGTAATGATTTCTATTTTTGTTAAAATTTCTGACATTTTATCCATCCCCTTTCTAGAAACTTGGTTTATCGTAAGCTTTTTCACCGTGAATTGATAAATCAAGACCGATAGACTCAACTTCATCATCAACTCTTAGCCCAACAACCTTTTTAACGATATATAGAAGTATGAAAGTACCAACGATTGAGAATGCCCATGTTGCTCCAATTGCAATTAATTGCTTATTTAGAAGACTGATACTTCCGTATATTAAGCCATCAGCACCAGCTTCATTTACTTTAGTTGAAGCAAAGATTCCCGTCGCAATTCCACCCCAAGTACCACCAATACCGTGTAATCCAAAGGCATCTAGAGCATCATCGTAATCGAATTTGCTTTTAATATATGAAACACCGATATAACAAACAACACCACCAATAAATCCTATAATAATTGAGCTAACCGGTGTAACGAATCCACAAGCTGGTGTTATAGCAACTAGACCACTAACTGCTCCACTAACTGCTCCTAGAACCGTAGGCTTCTTCGTATAAAACCATTCAACAGCTAACCAGCCAATTGATCCCATCGCAGCAGCAGTGTTAGTTGTTACGAAGGCGTTCATTGCAACTTCGTTAATAGTTAGCGCACTTCCGACATTAAAACCAAACCATCCAAACCATAAAAGTCCAGCACCTAAAATTGTGAAAGGTAAACTATGTGGAGTAGAAACACCACCTGCTTTTCTTTTACCTAACATTACCGCTATTACTAAACCTGAAACCCCTGAAGTAATGTGAACTACGTTACCACCAGCAAAGTCTAAAGCTCCAAGTTCACGTAACCATCCGCCAACACCCCAAACCCAATGAGCAACTGGATCGTAAATAAATGTTGTCCAAAGTAGTGTAAAGATTATAAAAGCGGAAAATTTCATTCTTTCAGCGTAGGCACCAGATATAATTGCTGGTGTTAAGATTGCGAACATTAATTGAAACATCATAAACAAATTGTGAGGTAATGTACTTGAGTAGTCAGGATTTGGTTCAAAACCAACTCCTTTTAATCCAGCCCAGTCTAAATTACCAATAAAGCCGAACACATCTGGTCCAAAGGCTAAAGAGTATCCGATTAATATCCATTGGACCGATACGATCATCATCGTCGTGTAACTGTGCATCGTTGTACTTAAAATATTCTTGCTTTTTACTAATCCTCCATAAAATAATGCAAGACCAGGTGTCATTAGCATAACCATTACAGTTGCTATAAAAATGAATACACCGTCAGCTAAAACGAAACCTTCCATAAATACCCTCTCCTTTTGTTTGTGTTAGTTTTTCTAACGTATTATGTTATTAATATGATAATAAGCAAAAAAAGATCACAACACAAGAGTTTTTTTCTCAAAAAAACCTTCTTGTGTTAGTTTTTGTGACATGTAGTTATAGTATCAATAGTTTGGAAACGGTAACAATTTTTTTAAAAATTTTAAATAAAAAAATCTTCCGAACCGAAAAATGTTCAGAAGATCTATTTTTAAAATATTTAACTACGACCTTTACCTGTAGCTGAGGTGATGTTTATTTTATAAACACAAGTTTTCTCGAGATAAGGTTCCATATACTTTTTAATTTTTGCCTCATTTTCAATTCCTACAGACTTACATAAAAGAATAAGTTTTTCTTCTTTTATTTCATTCTCAGTAATCTGTGTTATTGTTCCTGATACGATCACGCTAGTATATGCTGTAGAAAATTGATTCGGTAAAACTGTAGCGTTCTCTATGACGCAAAAACTTACTGCTTTACTATGATTAAAACAATCATTTTTTAAGCCTTCATGAGCACAATGGAAATAAATATCTTTACCATCAAATACGTAATTTACTGGAACGCCGTAGGGTAAACCATCTGGCGTAATACTTGATACTACACCATGATTGGTAGTTCTCAATATTTCATAAGTAGATTCATTGCTTAATTCCCTATCAGATCTTCTCATATATTTCTTCCATTCTATAGGTTGTATGGAGTTTCCTGGTATACATAATAATTCAGCCAATTATAGAATAATAGGTTTCCATGACTTTTCCAAGTACATAAAACATCGTTATTAGGATCATTATCTCTAAAATAATTTTTAGGTACGTGTATGTCAATGCCGTTATTAATGTCACGTTCGTACTCTGATTTTAGAGTTTCTTTATCATACTCGCTATGTCCAAATTGAAAAATATGTTTACCATCACTACTTGCTGCTAAATGAACACCAACCTCTGGTGAGGTACTAAGTAGGGTAAGTCCTTCACAATTGGCGATATCCTCGGTTTTAACCTCAGTGTAGCGTGAGTGTGGGGCGAAAAATAAATCGTCAAATCCTCTAAGTAAAGGTAAGTTTTTAATTAAAGTTTCATGTTGAAATACTCCAAATGCCTTTTTTTCAATAGGATACTTTTGAATTCCGAAGTGATAATAAATTCCAGCCTGTGCGCCCCAACAAATATATAAATTAGACGTAACGTTTGTTTTACTAAACTCTAATATTTCCTTTAATTCTTCCCAATAACTAACTTGTTCAAAATCAAGAGATTCAACAGGTGCGCCCGTTACAATCATGCCATCATATCTTTTTTCTCTTATTTCAGAAAATGTTTTGTAGAAACTAACTAAGTGTTCTTCAGAAACATTCTTTGGTCTGTGTGACTCTGTATAAAGAAAATCAACATTAACTTGAAGAGGTGTGTTACCTATAAGTCTCAAAAGTTGAGTTTCAGTTGTTATTTTTGTTGGCATTAGATTTACAATTAATATTCGAAGAGGTCGGATATCTTGCGTGTTTGCACGTTCTTCTGTCATAACGAAAATATTTTCACTTGTTAAAACGTCATGAGCAGGTAAGTTCTTATCAATAATAATTGGCATATTTTTCACCCCCGAAAATAAAAAGCGTTATGCGAAATCTAGATGAAAAAAGACTCAGGTTGCTGAGCCTTTACATGCATTATATAATAAAAACTAATAATTGTCAGAATATAACGAAAATATATAAAATTTATCGATAGTTTATAAATTGTACTTCTATAGGTAGGTCTGCACCTCTAATCGCGGCGATTACTTGTTGAAGGTCGTCACGATTTTTTCCTGTAACTCTAACTTGATCGTCCTGAATTTGAGATTTAACTTTAAGTTTAGAGTCCTTAATAATATTGTTTATTTTTTTCGCATTTTCTTTATCAATACCTTGTACTAGCTTAACTCTTTGGCGTACAGTATTTCCTGATGCGGCCTCTAATTTTCCATAATCAAGATTTTTAATCGGGACAGAACGCTTAATTAATTTACTCATTAGCACATCTTTTAGTTGATCCATTTTAAAATCACTATCTGAGACAAGAACGAGTTCTTCTTTGTCGATTGCAATGTCGCTTTTGCTACCTTTAAAGTCAAAGCGAGTTTGAATTTCCTTAAGCGCTAAGTTGACTGCGTTAGTAACTTCCATAAAATCAATTTTAGATACGATATCAAAAGAATTTTCTTTAGACATAATAAATACCTCCTACTAATTCTGTTACTTATTATACAAAATATGATTTTGTTAAACAAATTAAAGATACTTATGATATAATTTGCATTTGGTTAGGAAATGCTTTTAATTAATGATGATTATTAATTAAGCTTTAACTATAGATTCGGGAGGTACTTAAATGGATATTTTATTAGCTGACTTTCAAGATTTAACAGTTATTAGAACATTTGAAGAAGGCTACATATTAGGAAAGAACGGTGTCGAAGTATTTTTACATAAGAATGAGGCAACTGACAGTTTGACCATTGATGAAGAGGTAAATGTTTTTGTTTATAAAGATCATCAAGGTAGACTTACCGGTACAATGTTTGAACCTAAAGCAACAGTTAATACATATGGTTGGTGTGAAGTAGTTAAAGTAATAGAAGGACTTGGAGTTTTCGTTAACATCGGAACAACAAAAGATGTCCTAATTGAAAAAAATGATTTACCTGTATTTGAAGATGTTTGGCCGATCGAGGGAGATTATCTTTGTTGTACAATTAAAATTACAAAGTCTAATCAATTATTAGGAAAGCTTGCAACTGAAAACTACTTTATAGACAATATGTCTTCAGCAACTGATACGATGTTTAATAAAACTGTTAATGGCCAAATTGTAAGAAATAGAAAAGTAGGAGTTAATATTTTTACTGATGAGGGTTTCTATGGATTTATACATGAATCAGAGATGTTGTCTGAACCTCGATTAGGTGAGAAAGTTACTGGAAGAATAATTGACGTCAAGGAAGACGGGCAAATTAATGTCTCTTTATTACCGAGAAAACAAGAGGCAATAAGTACTGATGTCCAAAAAATACTTGAGTATATGGACAATCGAGGTGGAGCGATGCCATTCTCAGATAAAAGCCAACCTGAAGATATTGCTGAAAGATTTAATATAAGTAAGGCTGCATTCAAAAGAGCACTAGGTACATTAATGAAAGATGGTAAAGTTTATCAAGAAAAAGGATGGACGTATTATATTGAAAAAAAATAATCGAGCAACCTGCTCGATTATTCTGAACATCACTTATGGTCAACTTCCTTAGAATATGTTTTCTTTCCACCTGATTTTAGATTTTGTTCGTGTTGTAAATTTTTTTCATGGTTTTTAGCGTTATTATCTTTTGCTTTTTTATCGTTATCACTAGTACGTGGCATTTTATTTACCTCCTTGAATAGTTTAAACATAATTATTTTTTGCCATTGTGAGTGCTTTTATGTAAATGTAATAGACTTTAGGAGGTCCAATATATGGATCACAAAATGTTTGTCAAAAAGTTAATTGTTGTTATGGCTGGTGCAACTATATATGCACTTGCGATGAACTTATTTCTAATACCAGGGAAAATATACGCAAGTGGCTTTGCTGGTGTGGCACAGCTACTATATTCAATTGGAAAAGAGTATTTTGATATCACATTGTCAACTGGGTTACTTTTACTCTTATTTAACATTCCAATCGTTTTTGTAGCCTGGAAAAAAATTGGTAAGTCGTTTACCTTTTTTAGCTTTATGAGCGTTGCGACAATGACCTTAGCTTTAGAAGTAATTCCAATTGTTAAAGTGTCTCCAGATGTTTTAATCAATGCAATATTTGGTGGTATTATTGGTGCAATTGGAGTAGGTATTACTTTAAAAGTAGGTGCGTCAACTGGTGGTATGGACGTTATTGCATTAATAATTTCTATGGCAAAAGATAAATCTATAGGAACTTATATTTTTATTTTTAACGCAGGTATCATAATTTGTGCTGGTTTATTGTATGGATGGAGTCAGTCTTTATATACGATAATTTCACTATATGCTTCTTCTCGTGTAATAGATGCAATCCATACTCGTCATGTTAAAGTTACGGTTTTTATTGTTACAACAAAACCTGATGAGATTGCGAGTGAGATTTATTCCACGATAGGTAGAGGTATTACCACTCTTCCTGCAACGGGAGCATACACAAAAGAAAATAAGAATATGTTAATGATTGTTTTGACAAGGTATGAATTATTTGAACTAAGACAAATTATTAAGAAAATTGATGACCGAGCGTTTGTGAATGTTGTTCAGTCAGAAGAAATATTAGGGAATTTTAGAAAATCATATATCTAGAATAAAAAAGACCTATGTATTAGCAATTTGTCAAAAATGTCTAATACATAGGTAATTTAAAGCTCTATAAAAGTTGACTCATGATCTACTGAGGTACGTTAAAACTGTCTTAGACGTTCAGCATCTGCTAATGTCATACGGTAAGGAAAACGTTCATCGTGCTTACTTATTGCGTCACTACCTTGCTTAGTAAAGCGTTTAGACTTATTTTTCTTACCCATGTTCAGTCACCTCTTTATATTTTTAGAAGTACAAGAGCCTTGACTTAAAGAGGACACAAATCAATGTGTCCTCTTTATTGTTAGCTATTTTTTTGAAATTAAATAAGTAAACTTTTGGTTATTATATTAAATGCCATGAAACAATTCTTCGAGAACATGTGCTATACCGTCTTCATTATTTGACTTAGTAATAATATTTGCGCATGATTTTAACTCAGAGATTGCATTTCCCATGGCAACACCAACTCCAGCATATTTAATCATTTCTAAGTCATTATCTTCGTCTCCGAAGGCAATAATATTTTTGTGGTCTATCCCGAGATGCTTAGCAACTATTTCTAGACCATAAGCTTTATTAATCCCTGTCTTGATAATCTCTATAATATTAAATGGTGCACCCCAATGTCGATGCTCTATCCAACTGCTATGGTTTTCTTCAAGATAGCTCTTTATTAATCCGTATTCATTTTCTCTATAACTAACGAGGATAGATGTAGGGTGATCTCCAAGATTTTGTGTAATCGGACCAACTTGTATTTTAGGATTTCCCATTTTTACAAGCTGATCGTGTAAATGATCTTTATTCGATATAAAAACATGGTCTTTAATTTCGGTAATTATATTGTTTATTCCAATGTTTTCAATATCTTTTATTAAATCTAAGGCTTTATTTATATCTAGAGGCATATGAACTTCATTAAAGTCCGTACTATAAGGCTTGTGGACAAGCGCACCGTTAAAATTTATTTTAGGAGTTCGAAGCCCCAATTCATTGTAGTAACCAATACTACCTCTATTTGGTCTGCCGGTTGCAATAACTATTTCATGACCTGCATCTTTTAATTTCCCTAGTACTGTCTTAGTTTTAGATGAAATAACTTTATCGTCATTTAACAAAGTTCCGTCTAAATCAAGAGCAATCATATGTTTGTTATTCATCTAATCTTCTCCTTACTTTTATATATACATTAAATAATAATATATCGTTTAATGAATTTTTTATAGATATATGCAAAAAATAATCTTAAGGGGTGACATTATGGGACAAAATCATCAATTTAAACCTGGTCAGAAGGCTCCAAACAATGGAGTATATATAGAAATAGGTGAAACAGGAGATAACGTATTAAATCCAAAAAATATTAAATTAGAAGCAGGGGAAAGATTCCCTGAAACATCTAATCACAATAGAATTTGGACATATGCAAGAAAACCATAATTTAAAAAACAAAAAGGGTGAGACAAATCTCACCCTTTTTGTTATAAAAGGAAAGGATTTTCGGCTCGTGCTGTTCCCGCTGGAGTCTTGCAGTTTTCTGCTTCGTGTAATAAATTAATTTTTCCTTTTTAAAGGACTTGGCAAAGCCAAGTTAATTTTAATTTTTGATTTTAGTGTTCAACAGGATCGTTAGGTAAAATCTTACCAATAGTTAAAATTACAACACAGAAAAATATGCTAAGAGCAGAAGCTACTGGAAAGTTAAGGTTTTCAATACCCTCCATAGCACCAATGATGTAATTTACCATTTGCACAAGACAAAAAGACCAGAAAAATGTCCATAAAATACGCATAATATACCCCCTATAAACGTATGTAATCGATAAGTAACTTTTTTACACATATACACTATCTTAACATATAAATTTGAAAATTTAAAAACTAATTTTACACAAATTGCTATTATGAAGAAATTTACTAGAAACTGTTTAAAGTCAACATACATAGAATAGCAAGGAAGATTATTATAGGAATGGTATTCTATGTGTATTTTAAAAAGAAGATTTATGATAGAGAATGAACACTGTGTAACATATATTCCAGAGAAACCTAATGGATTTGGATTGATGATAATAGGTGATAATTCTAATTATGTTACTAGCGAAACATGGTTTTGGGAGGATAGTATAGGCAGGTTTAACATATTAAACATGCTTTTAGACGAGGGATATACAGTATTTTCAGTCAACTTAACTGGTAACTACTGGGGGAATAATTCGGTTTTTAATCTTATTATGAAACTTTATGACCATGTAATTAAGCGTGAAATAATAAATCAAAGTATCCATTTGTTAACAGAAGGTAAAGGAGCATTGCTAATAAATAAAATATCAAATGAGATAAAAAAATTCAGAACTATTTCATGTATTGACCCACTTTTTAGCCTTAAAGATTCAATTATACTTGAGGAAAATCAAAGGGTTTACTTTAAAACGAGCTTAAAAGAAATTAGCGAAGCATATAACTTAAAAGAAAATGAAGTTTTCAGTTACCTTTTGAAAAATGAAGTAATTAGCCCTATTAATTATCCTGTTAGAATATATACGTCAGCCAAGTTAACATTGTATCAAAAGTATAAAAACGCACTAATAAAGAACTTTTGTGATAAATATATTAAGGATTATTCAATAAAGTACTATATGGATGATACTAAGTATTCGCAGATTCTGAATATAAATAGCTTTTTTAAAAAATATGAAAAAATTTAAATTTTGAATGGATGTGAAGATGTGAAAATCGTAATTTTTAATGTATTTGAGGAAAGGGCGTTTAACTTTTGTTTATCTTTACTTGATAAAGGGTTTGAAGTTATAGCGATAGATAACCATTCAATAGACATGTTTTCTGAGGTAGATGAAGATAAATGGCTCAAGATTGGTAGGAATGCAAACTTTTATTATGAACAACGAAAAGAAATAATTGAAAGGCTTAATTGCGAAAAAAACCTAAATCGTGAATTTTATTATTTTATAAAAGAAGATGAAATTAGGAGTAATCAACAAGATGAAATCCGATCAATAATAAGTTTCTGTCATAATAATAATTATAAATTAAATTTAGTTACTAATGATGAGGATTTTACTAAAGAATTTAAGGTGCTACAAAATTTACAAATATGGATAATTAACAGCAAGGAAAAGTGGACTGAGACTTTGAAAGATCTTTTAGTTCAAATTTTAAAATAAATAATCTCCCTTTGACTAGACAAAGGGTATTTTTTTATATAAAATTAGTACCAAGTACTAACACTATGTATTATCTAGGAGGGGAAGTATGAAGGCAGGAATTATAGGAATAGGGCGTTATCTACCTCCAAAAATTGTAACTAATTTTGATTTAGAAAAGATCTTAGATACATCTGATGAATGGATAGTTTCTATGACAGGAATAAAGGAACGCCGAATTGCAGATGAAAGTATTGAAACTTCTTATATGTCATTTGAGGCAGCAAAAGAGGCGATTCAAGATGCAGGGCTTACGCCTGAAGATATAGACCTTATCTTAGTATCTACTGTAACACCAGATTGCGCATTTCCATCGGTTGCATGTATGGTTCAGGAGCAATTAGGTGCAACTAGAGCAGCTGCAATGGATGTAAGTGCAGCATGTTCAGGTTTTATTTATGGAATAGTTACTGCTAATCTTTTTATAGAAAGTGGAGCTTATAAGAATGTTCTAGTAATAGGTGCAGATAAGCTTTCAAAACTTATTAATTGGAATGATAGAAACACAGCTGTTCTTTTCGGTGATGGCGCTGGTGCAGTAGTGTTATCGCGTGTGGATAATTCTAGAGGTGTTTTATCGTATGAGTTAGGTGCTGATGGAACAGGTGGTAAAGCACTTTATATTGATGAAAGCATCATAATGAATGGTAGAGAAGTATTTAAATTCGCAGTTCGACAAATGGGTGAATCAAGTTTAAATGTCGTAGAAAAAGCAGGTCTTAATAAGGAAGATGTTGACTTTTTAATACCACATCAGGCTAATATTCGTATAATGGAAGCTTCTAGAGAAAGATTAAGCTTACCTGTTGAAAAGATGTCAATGACAGTAGATAAGTTTGGGAATACATCGGCTGCATCGATACCTCTTTCATTATATGAAGAAGTTAAAAATGGAAAAATTAAAGAAGATGATGTAATAGTAATGGTTGGATTTGGAGGAGGCCTAACTTGGGGTGCAGTTGCTCTTAAGTGGGGTCACTAATAAAAGGGAGGATATAAAGTTGAAAAGACGAGTAGTAGTCACAGGGCTAGGTGCCATAACACCACTAGGTAATGACATTAATACATTTTGGGATAATATATCTAATGGTGTTAGTGGAATAGGTTTATTAACAAGATTGACAGATGAATTTCCTGCTAAGGTAGCAGCAGAAGTTAAAGATTTTCAACCAGAAAAATATATCGATCCAAAAGAAACAAAAAAAATGGATAGATTTACTCAATATGCTATTGCTGCTTCTAAACTTGCGATGGAAGATGCGAATTTAAATATTAATGATGAAAATGCGCATCGTGTCGGGGTTTGGATTGGCTCTGGTATTGGCGGTATGGAAACATACGAACAACAATATAAAGTTTATCAAGAAAAAGGATATAGACGAGTTAGTCCATTCTTTGTGCCAATGTTAATTCCTGATATGGCATCTGGGCAAGTATCTATAATGTTAGGTGCAAAAGGAATGAACTCTTGTACGGTTACTGCATGTGCATCAGGGACAAACTCAATTGGGGATGCTTTTAAAGTAATTCAACGTGGAGATGCAGATGTTATGATTACTGGTGGTGCTGAGGCTCCAATTACAACGATGGCAGTTGCAGGATTTAGTGCTGCTAGAGCACTAAGTTTCAACCCAGATCCTGAAACTGCATGTAGACCATTTGATAAAAATCGTGATGGTTTTATCATGGGTGAAGGTTCAGGTATCCTTGTTATTGAAGAATTAGAGCACGCATTAAACCGTGGTGCAAAAATATACGCTGAGCTTGTTGGATATGGTGCAACAGGAGATGCTCACCACATTACAACGCCTGCTCCTGAAGGTGAAGGTGGAGCAAGAGCTATGAAGATGGCTTTAGACGATGCTAATCTTTCACCAGAAGAAATTTCTTATATCAATGCTCATGGAACTAGTACTCCATATAATGATATGTTTGAAACAATGGCGATTAAATCTGTGTTTGGAGATCACGCATATAAACTAGCAGTAAGCTCGACAAAATCAATGACAGGACACTTATTAGGAGCTGCTGGCGGAGTTGAAGCTGTAATAAGCGTATTGGCAATCGAAAACCAACTCGTTCCTCCGACTATTAATTATTCAGAGGCAGATGAGGCATGCGATTTAGACTATGTACCAAACAAAGCAAGGGAATTACAAGTAGAAGCAGTACTTTCAAATTCTTTAGGCTTTGGCGGACATAATGCAAGTATAATTTTCAAGAAATTTAGTAAATAATTAATAACACACCGAACCTTTTCGGTGTGTTTTTTATATTGTATTAAAAAAGGGCATATGCGGAGTGATAAAAATGGGGTAGTTAAAACATATGAATGGTTAATTGGTGAGAGTCTTATACCCAAAATAGTCGAATCACAAGTCAATATCAAACTAAAGAAATTTTTGCCGCATTTCAAAGATAATGAGCGAATGATGTTCTTAAATGCAAGAGGACTTGTTAATATGCAAGAATTTGCTGAAAAGATCTTGGTTTTAAAAGAAAGGAATGTGTGGAAGGTTGTAGAACTTTTCTATAAGAGGTTACAAAAGCAATGGGAAGGCCCGGAAGTTCCAATTCTAATACTACCGCTATCAACTTCTAAAAAAAGAATAGGAGATTTAGTAAATGGATTAGCTTTTCAAAACGTAATGATTTTACTTATTGACCCTAATTACTCTACTAGAAAACTGCAATCATTAGTAACTCATGAGTACAATCATGTTGTTAGACTAAAGCATTTTCCTTTAGATGAGAAAGAGGCTACGTTTTTTGAAACTTGTATCATGGAAGGCTTAGCGCAATTTTCCGTTGAAGAATTGGTAGGATCTGAGTATAACATTGACTGGAGTTCTATTTATCGTAATAAGGATATATACAATTTATACAATAAGTACTTAAAAAATAATATGGAAGTTAAAAAACTATCTATAGAACACGAAAAGTTATTGTACGGTAATAAGCACATACCAGAAAACTTTGGTTATTTTATTGGATATACAATTGTTAAAGAATTCAGTCTAGCTAACAATCTCAATTGCGATCAACTTTTAAAAGTACCTTTTGAAGATTATGAGGCATACTGTAATTCGTTATTTCGAAATGCTTAAACATATGAATTGTTATAAGAACATAAAATATATAATAACGTCTTAGTAAAACAGACGATGAATGGACTGATGGCTATGTTAAGGTCACTCGCTTTCATATCCGGTCTAGTTTTAACATCAATTGGAGGCATAAGTTTAGTAATATATTTAAACTTATTGCCCATGGGAAATAGTTTTATTTCTTATTTAAAGTTTATTTCAACAAGAGTTGAATGTTACAGCTTTCTGTTAGGTATTTTTTTAATTTACTTTAGTACAATGAAATATTGATTTTAAATAAAATCGTTACCTATATTTGGAATAAATGTAGCTTAGAATGACAATACTTATGGGTACAAAGATTCAAAGTGAGGTGTATCCATGTTATTTTTACATGATGTCTGGGTTAATTGGTTTGAAGGAGAAGAGAATGGTTATAACGTTTGTTACTTCCACGAATGGCGCAAAGAGGATTCTGTGGAATTACTGGATCAAGTACCCGTGTTGAAAATTGAGCCTAAACTTTTTACCTACATTGAAAATGACATGATGGAAATTCCTAAAGAATTACTTGATAAGGTTCATAATCAAGCGTATATGAGAAAAAATCATGAAAGAATTCCGCTTGAGTTTTGTTTCATTGTAACAGATGGATCAAATGTTATTGCTATAGATACAATGGGTTATTCTATTCCATTAAGAAAGAGTAGATTAATTCTTAGACAAGAGCACCAGGTATTTGATCTTGTGGATATTGAAGAAGAATTTAAGGTGACTACAAACTTAAAGATTAGACAACTAAATGATTATCATCTATTATCTCCTGCACCAGATCTGATGTGGGGGTTAACAAGAAAAGAGAGACAATTGAAGCAAGTACTATTTATGGCATTAGACAGTCTGTTTTCTACAAAGAATTTATCGGAACTTAAATATTGGTACACAGAATGGAATCCTCAAGTATATAACACACTTGTAAATGTTGATTTTGAAAATACTTGGAATCTATTTTTTAATGAAATTTCTCAAGGGTGGACTGACAGACACGAAGAGCTAACTGAAAAAATCATTAAGGGTCAGACATATCTTGAGAGAATTTGGGAATTAGAGCAAGGATCTAAAGTTAATTAAGAAAGAGGGTGTCCCATAAGTCTTGATGAGACTTATGGGACACCCTCTTTTTATCTTTTGATGTTAAAAGACTGCGGGAAAAGTATACTTTTCCCCTAGGGGATAGCTGGCCAAGCAAGACCCCGCAACGAGTTTGCGAGTGAGGAGACTTGCGGACAGCCCCAGGAAAGCGAGCAGAGCTTAAACATCAATAAGTTTAATCAACTTTTGGGAGTGTATTTTTGTTGGCAGGTAGAATTATCTTTTTCTACCAAGACCTACTGCGTTTTCTACTTTTCTTAAAATTTTAGAAGCTACTTTATTAGCTCTCTCAGCACCTTCATCAAGAATATCATCTAATTCGGTAGAGTTAATATAATGATTATACTTTTCTTGAAGTGGCTTAAAGTGATTAACCAAAACCTCTGCTAAACCAGATTTAAAGTCTCCGTAACCTCTTCCATCATACTCAGCTTCAATTGAAGCAATACTTTTTCCACTAACTAAAGAATAAATGTCAAGTAAATTAGAAACTCCTAATTTATTAGTTAAATCATATTTAACAATACCTTCTGAGTCGGTTACAGCACTCTTAATTTTCTTTGTCATTAAATTCTCAGGGTCTAGAACTGTTATTGTAGCCTTCTGATTTGGGTCAGACTTACTCATTTTCTTATTTGGATCTTGAAGTGATCTAATTCTTGCTCCTACTTTTGGGATTTGAACTTCTGGAATCACAAATACTGGACCATATTTATTATTAAACCTAGTTGCAAGATCTCTAGTTAGTTCTAAATGTTGTTTCTGATCTTCCCCAACCGGAACTAATTCCGTACCATACAATAAAATATCAGCTGCCATAAGAGGAGGATACGTTAATAGCGCAGCAGAGACAGCATCTTTTCCCTCAGATTTATCTTTAAACTGAGTCATTCTTTCAAGTTCACCTATATAAGAATTACACTGCATTATCCATCCAAGTTGTGCATGTGCAGGTACTTCAGATTGAATAAATAGAGTTGATTTATTTGGATTTAAACCTGCCGCAAGATATATCGCAGCAAGATTTCTGATATTTTTTCTGAGCTCTAATCTATCTTGAGGAACAGTAATTGCATGTTGATCTACAATACAAAATAGTCCTTCATGATCATTTTGCAGTTCAATAAATTGTCTTATGGCACCTAAATAATTACCAAGTGTAATTGTGCCGGTTGGTTGAATTCCAGAAAAGATTTTTGCCATAACATTTTCCTCCATTTTTTTGAAAAATAAAAAAAGCCCACTCTCCACAAGGGACGAATGAACCGCGGTACCACCCTAATAGTCTCCAAAGAAACCACTTATTCCAGTAAACTGGCTTGAAATAACGCTCAAGGGACGCAATTATTTACTAATTTCAATAATGTGCTCTAAAGTCCATTTCATTAGTCCAGCTACTTGTTTCCACCTACCACAAGCTCTCTAAAAGCCAAAACATAATTACTCTTCTTTATCATAGCATCTATATAATTTTTGCTAATTTTATCATACGCAGAAATTCTTTTCAAGGTTACTAGATAGTGTACTATACAAACATGCTTAAAACAAAAGAAGAAACAAATAAAATTAACCCAGAAAAGAAGATAGGTTTAGCCAGATAATATATATTTTTTGTATATATAGAATCTTTTTTAACCTCGTAATTTGGGTCTTTTTGCGTGCCGAAAAATTTCTTGAAGGCATATCCAGTTATATTAAAAAAACCGCTTTGGAGTACTAAAAGAAAGCCTCCAATTATAAAACTAGGTGTTGAAAAGTAAAATAGCATATTAACAAATGTGACAAGATTAAAGGAATAATTTGTTAAAAATACAAATATAACAGATAATAGAATAGTACCGATTAAGAGAAAATAAAAATATTTTAGATTTTGTCGCATAGATTCTCCTGTGTTTTAATAGAGTTAACTACTTTACTAATTTATCAAATATAATTATTATAAACAAGGTACTATTAAATCGCTTGATATTAAAGGGATTTTTACACACAAGTCTTAATTTTCAGAAAAAATTAAGCCAAAAATTGTAAATATTTCTTTAATTTTTTTAAAATATTTGTATAATAGGTTTCATAGGGATTTTAGGCTTTTTCGATTACACCCGAATTTGTCTGAATTTTTCTAAAAAAACAAAAACAATCTGGGGAGGTCGTTTTTTTATGAAGAAAAGATTTTCACTTTTCTTCGTTTTTGTCCTAGTTCTTAGTACATTCCTTGCAGCATGTGGGGATAAAGATGCTAAGAAAGAAGACAAAAAGGATGCAAAAGAAGAAGTAAAGCAAGTTCTTAACTTACCTGAGACTTCTGAGATTCCTTCAATGGACTCAAGTTTAGCTACAGACGCTGTTTCATTCAACGTAATGAACAACGTTATGGAAGGTTTATACCGCTTAGGTGAAGATGGTCAAACACCAACTGAAGGTGTTGCTGAGAAGCATGAAGTAAGTGAAGATGGAAAAACTTATACTTTCACATTACGTTCAGACGCTAAATGGTCAAACGGAGAGCCGGTAACTGCTAATGACTTCGTTTATGCTTGGAAGCGTGCAGTAAATCCAAAAACTGCAGCAGAATATGCATACATTATGTTTGACGTGAAAAATGCTGCTAAAATCAACAATGGTGAATTACCAGTTGATCAATTAGGTGTAAAAGCAGTAGATGAAAAGACTTTAGAAGTACAATTAGAAACTGCAGTACCTTACTTTATTTCATTAACATCATTTGCTACTTTCTACCCACTAAATGAAAAGTTCGTAACAGAACAAGGTTCTAAACACGGTACTGAAGCAAATACAACATTATACAATGGTCCATTCACATTATCTGAGTGGAAACATGAGCAAAGCTTCCAATTAAAGAAAAACGCTAACTACTGGGATGCAAAAACAGTTAAGTTAGAAGAAGTTAACTACAGTATTATTAAAGATACTGCTACTGGTGTAAACTTATATGAAACTGAACAAATCGACCGTATCGCTTTAGATGCAGAATATGTTGATAAGTATAAGAGCAGTGAAGAGTTCAGTACATATCAAGAACCAACTGTATTCTTCTTACGTTTAAACCAAAAAGACAAGTTATTAAAGAACAAAAAAGCTCGTCAAGCTATTAACATGGGTTGGGATAAGCAATTGTTTGTTGATACAATATTAAACAATGGTTCAATTCCTGCAAACTTCTTAGTACCTGAAAACTTTGTTCAAGGTCCAGAAGATAAGAAAGATTTCCGTGACGCTAATGGCGATTTAGTAAAGACTGACAAAGCAGAAGCTACTAAACTTTGGAAAGAAGCTCTTAAAGAAGTAGGAGTAGATAGCTATAAGTTAGTATTATTAAACTATGATTCTGAGTCTGCTAAAAAGACTGCTGAATATATTAAAGAAGAATTAGAACAGACTTTACCTGGTTTAACAGTGGACATCAAGCCACAACCATTCCAACAAAAATTAGATCTTGAGACTAAAGGTGACTACCAGTTCTCATATGCTGGTTGGGGCCCGGACTATCCAGATCCAATGACATTTGTTGATATGTTCGTAACAGACGGAACTCATAACCAAATGGAATACTCAAACCCTAAGTTCGATGAACTAGTTAAAAAGAGTAAGACTGAGTTAATGTCTGATTTACCAAAACGTTGGGAATCATTACAAGAAGCTGAAAAGATCTTATTTGAAGATGCTGCAATCGCTCCTATGTTCCAACGTGGACGCGCATATTTACAACGTCCTTATGCAAAAAATATTGTTAAACACAACTTCGGTGGAGACTTCTCATTCAAGTGGGCTTACATCGAGAAATAAGTTCGAACTGATGCTGTTTTAGCGCAGTTCAAGAGAGTATGTGCTACGATTAGCATATACTCTCTCTTTGCTAATGAGGCGAAAAATGTCAGAATAACGAAAATATTCGTGAAATATTTGTTAGGAGGTGCTTGGATGGGTCGTTATGTGTTACAACGTCTGTTTTATATGGTTTTTACGTTGTTTTTAATTACTACTTTAACTTTCTTCTTGATGAAATTATTACCAGGTTCACCATTACAAAATCAAGAAAAGCTTACTGCTGAGCAAAGGGAAGTAATACTTGAAAAATATGGTTTAAATGACCCTGTACCTGTACAATACGTACGTTATATGAAGAACTTGGTGCAAGGTGATTTAGGTATATCTTTCAAATATGATAACCGTGAAGTATCAACAATAATTGGTGAAAGAATTGGACCTTCAGCACAGCTTGGATTCCAGGCTCTTATGATAGGAACATTAATTGGTATACTTCTTGGTTCGATTGCTGCACTGAGGCATAACACTTGGGTTGATTACGGTTCTACGGTAATTTCTGTACTCGGAATTTCTGTTCCATCCTTCGTATTAGCTGCATTATTGCAGTATTACGTTGGTGTTGAATTAAGATGGCTTCCGGTTGCAATGTGGAAAGGTTTTGAATATACAATTCTCCCGACTTTAGCATTATCAGTTTTTGTAATAGCTCAAGTATCACGCTTTATGCGAACTGAGATGATTGAGGTTTTACATTCAGATTATATTTTACTCGCAAGAGCAAAGGGCATAAGTGGTTCAGGAATAATTCTTAAACATGCTTTAAGAAATGCTTTAATTCCTGTAATAACTATTCTTGGGCCGATGGCGGTTAACTTAATGACCGGAACATTAGTAATAGAAAGAATATTTGCTGTTCCTGGTCTTGGAGAACAATTTGTACTTTCGATAATGGTTAACGACTATACAATTATTATGGGTATTACTATTTTCTATTCAGCTTTATTCATATTAATCGTATTTATTGTCGATATTTTATACGGTATTATCGATCCGAGAATTCGTCTGGCTGGAGGTAAAAGCTAATGGATAAAGCACAAAATGAAAAGCAATTAAAAATTAATCCAGAACTTTTCCAACCTGCTGAGTACGATCCTTCTAAAGTTGAAGTAATTACGAGACCTAGCTTAACTTTTTGGAAAGATGCTAGTAGAAGATTACTACAAAATAGAGGTGCAACTTTTGGATTAATCTTATTAACAATAATTCTTTGTTTTGCTCTTTTTGCTCCAATTTTTAGTTCATATAAGTATAGTGATCAAAATTTACGTCATGCTAAATTACCTCCAAAAATGCCATACATTGAAAAATTAGGTGTAATGGATGGAAAAGATAAAGATGGTTTTGATTGGTATGCAACGAAAAAAGTCGATAAATATTATTACTTCGGTACGGATGATTTAGGTAGAGACCAATGGACTCGTATTTGGACGGGTGCAAGAATTTCATTATTAATTGGACTCATTGCTGCATCTGTTGACTTACTAATAGGTGTTATGTATGGTGGTATATCAGGTTACTATGGTGGAAGATTAGATACAATAATGCAACGTTTAGTAGAGGTGCTAATGGGTGTTCCATACCTAATTGTTGTTATTTTATTTATTCTATTATTTGAAGAACCTGGCGTACTCACAATATCACTAGCCATGGTAGTAACTGGTTGGGTTTCTATGTCACGTGTAGTTCGTGGTCAAATTTTGAAACTTAAAAATCAAGAATATGTCTTAGCATCCCGTACACTTGGTTCTCCAGATGGAAGACTAATATTCAAACATCTATTGCCAAACGTAATGGGACCTATCATTGTTATGACAATGTTTACTATTCCAAGTGCAATTTTCGCAGAAGCCTTTCTAAGCTTTATCGGTTTAGGGATTAAACCACCACTAGCTTCTTTAGGTTCATTAGTAAGTGATGGTTATAAATCTATTAGAACGTATCCACATCTTATGATGTACCCAGCATTAGTAATAAGTAGCTTAATTTTAAGCTTTAACCTTGTTGCAGACGGCTTACGTGATGCATTAGATCCTAAAATGCGTAAATAGAAAGAGAGGAGTATTATACATGGTAAAATTATTAGAAGTTAAGGACCTGTATGTCTCTTTCTTTACACATGCAGGAGAGGTACATGCAGTTCGTGGTGTTGATTTTGAATTAAAAAAAGGTGAAACGCTAGCAATAGTAGGAGAATCAGGTTCAGGTAAATCTGTTACTACTAAAGCAGTAATGGGATTAATCCCAAAACCTTCAGGCTTGATTAAAAAAGGCGAAATTCTTTTTGAAGGCAAAGATTTAGCTAAAATGAAAGAAAGCGAACTACAAAATGTTCGTGGAAAAGAAATTGCAATGATCTTCCAAGATCCAATGACATCCTTAAACCCTACGATGACAATTGGTAAGCAAATAATGGAAGGTATGATTAAGCATCAAAAAGTATCAAAAGATGCTGCTTTGAAGAAGACTATTGAATTACTAGATTTAGTTGGAATTCCGCAACCTGAACTAAGAGTTAAGCAATATCCACATCAATTCTCAGGTGGGATGAGACAACGTGTTGTAATTGCAATGTCATTAGCGTGTAATCCTAAACTTTTAATAGCAGATGAACCTACAACTGCATTAGATGTTACGATTCAAGCGCAAATTCTTGAGTTAATGAAAGATATTCAAAAGAAAACAGGCGTTGCTATTATTTTCATTACACATGACCTAGGTGTAGTAGCTAATGTAGCTGATAGAGTGGCAGTTATGTACGCTGGTAAAATTATTGAAACTGGAACTGTTGACGATGTTTTTTATAATCCTCAACATCCGTATACTTGGGGTTTACTTGCGTCTATGCCTGATATGGATAGTAAAGGTGATGAATTGTTCTCAATTGCAGGAACACCACCAGATTTAATTGCTCCTCCAAAAGGAGATGCTTTTGCGGCACGTAATCCATTTGCTTTAAAGGCAGATTTCGAGTTACAACCACCAATGTTTAAAGTGTCAAACACTCACTATGCTTCAACATGGTTATTACATCCAGACGCACCGGAAATTACACCACCAGATGCGGTACTAAAGCGTCGTAATTTGCGTACAAAGGCTGGTGAAAATCGTGGAAAATAAAAAAGTACTAGTAGAAGTTAAGAATCTTAAACAGTATTTTAATGTTGGTAAAGGTAATACTGTTAAGGCGATTGATGATATAACTTTTGATATTTATAAAGGCGAAACTTTCGGATTAGTTGGTGAGTCTGGATCAGGTAAGTCTACTACTGGGCGTACAATTATAAGATTATACGATGCAACTAGTGGAAATGTTATATATAACGGTGAAGATGTACATGGCAAGAAATCAAGAGCACAGTTAAAAGACCTTAATCGTAAAATTCAGATGATTTTCCAAGATCCATATGCTTCTCTAAATCCACGTATGACAGTAGCAGATATAATTGCTGAGGGAATAGATATTCATGGACTTGCTAAATCAAAAGAAGAAAGAATGAAGATGGTTTATGACCTTCTTGAAACAGTAGGGTTGAATCGTGAACATGCAAGTAGATATCCACATGAATTCTCTGGTGGACAACGTCAGCGAATTGGGATTGCACGTGCACTTGCTGTTCAACCTGAATTTATTATTGCAGATGAGCCGATTTCGGCACTTGATGTGTCAATTCAAGCTCAAGTTGTAAATCTAATGAAGAAGTTGCAAAAAGAAAAAGGATTAACATACTTGTTCATTGCACATGATTTATCAATGGTAAAGTACATTTCTGATAGAATTGGTGTAATGCATAGGGGACGTATTGTAGAACTTGCAAATAGTGATGACTTATACGCAAATCCAATACACCCATACACTAAATCTTTACTATCAGCGATTCCATTACCGGATCCTAATTATGAGCGAAATCGTAAGCGTGTTGTATATGATCCAACTGTACATGATTACTCTAAAGAAGAGCCCGTTTTACGTGAAGTTAAGGAAGGCCACTGGGTTTTATGTTCAGAGGATGAGTTTAGTAAATATAAAGATGAATATAAATTTTAGAAAAAATGTCCCAATTATTTGGGACATTTTTTTCTGTGAGGAAAATATACCTTTCCCAAGCTTCCTTAAAACTGAATGAAAAACTGACAAAAGTGGATGATAAATTGACTAAAGTGGATGAGATAAACTACTGAGGGTAATTTATTACGCCTTTTAAAATAAAAAAAGACTCAAAAATGAGTCAATTATGTCAGTTTTTTTCCTCCGACCTTTTTAAAGCCTGCAATTGATTTATCTGATTGAATAGTAAATTCATTGCTATTCTTTCGTCCAAAAATGTTAACCCCGAACCAGTTCAAAATAACGCCCATTGTTGCAGTTATGCCAACAATAATAACTGCAATTAAAATAAAATCTAGCCAAAAGTTTACCATCTAGTTACCTCCTAACTTTTGTACCGAATATAATAACATTTTACATAATTTAAGCAAAAAACTAAAATAATATACGTTATTTAATTACACCTGAGATTTTATTTCTTAGTGAATACAATAAGCAAGGAATTAAATAAAGAGAAATAAATGTTGACGATATTAAACCAAATAGTATTACTACTGCCATTGGTCGCTGCATTTCAACACCTTCTCCAACACCAAAGATCAAAGGTAGAATTCCAAGAATTGTTGTTACAGCGGTCATTACGATTGGTCTTAAGCGCTTTGGAGCTCCAGTTTTTATCGCTTGCTCTAAATTATTTGATTTCTTAAAGGAACTCAGAATTGTATCCACTAATACTATTGTATTATTAATAACTACACCTATTAACATAAGTATACCAATTATAGAACCAACACCTAAAGGAATGTTGAAAATTAGATGTCCAATAATTACACCAATAGCTATTACAGGAATTGAGAACAGTATTACAAATGGAACAAGTAGTGATTCAAATTGGGCTGCTAATATTAAAAAAACAAATATCACTGCAAGACCTAAGACAAAAGAAAGTTGACTAAAAGCTTCTTTCATTTGACTAATTTGACCCAGCCACTCTACCTTTAACCGCCCATTATATTTCTGTTCAATATTTTCAATTTTATCTTCAATTTCCTTTTTAATCTCTCCAACTGTTGAGTTATAAATTTCTGCCTTGATAATTAAGTCTTTTTCAAGATTATTTCTACTTAAAGTGCTATTCTCATCACCACGTTCCAATACAGCAACATCTTGCAATGGTATATACTTATTTAGTTGTGTGTAAATTGGAATTTCATAAAGGAATTCTTCAGTTAATCTATTATGATTTTGGATGAATTTCATTAAAACTGGAATATTTTTATCATCATCTTTAATTTTTGTTACAATTGTTCCTTTCGTATAATCTGATAGTTGTTTAGCAATTATAGGCGAAGTAAGGCCGTAAAGACTTGTTTTTTTGTCATCAAGGGAAAGTTTAATTACACTTTGTTTTTTTGCGTTTGAATTATTTGCATTCCTTAAATTTGGATTTTCGTTTAATAACTCAAAGATTTGATCACCCGATTTGTTTAAAATAGAAGGTGATGGACTTGTTAATCTCAATTTCAGCTCATCATCAAAAAAACCAGGATCACTTGGTGTTACATCTGCAACAAGGTTCGGTATTTCAGAGAGTGTTTTACGTATTTCCTCCGCTATTTGTGTATCACTTCTTTTTCTATATTTTTTTTCCTTAAGAATTACATAGAAATTTGCTTCATTTTGAAGTACTTGCTCTAACATTGATACACTTGTTACACCACCGACAGTAGAATAGATATTAGTAATTTCATCTATTTTACTTATTGTTTTTACGATTTCTTTCGATTTATTATCCATCGTTTCAAGTGATAGACCATTCGGAATTTTACTTCTAATAATTACAAAACTCTGATCTTGATGTGGAAAAAATTCTGTTTTAAGAAACGGTGCTATTGCAATGGATGCAAATAGCGTTATTAATGTACCAAGATAAACAATATTCCTTTTCTTTAATGCCCATTCGAGTGATGAAGTATAAAAATTGATGATCCAAGTAAATTTTCCGTTCTTAGTAGTTAAGTTATTTTCTTTGAAAATTTTTCCAGAGAATAATGGAATTAACGTAAAAGATATGACTAATGATGTAAATTGAGCCAGTGCAACAACTATAGCTAAAGGTCTGAAAAGTTGTGCAGATAAACCATCTATAAAAGCTAACGGCAAAAATACAATTATTGAAGTTAATGTAGAAGCAATCATTGGACCCTGTACTTCAATTGATCCACTAATACTAGCCTCTTTTATATCTCTTCCTTTTTTTATTTTTGAATAGATATTTTCAATTATCACAATAGCGTTATCTACCATCATACCGATTCCAAGGGCGATACCACCGAGGGTGATGATATTGATATACTGGTCAAAAGCATACATTCCAATAAAAGATATAATAACGGAAAGAGGTATAGTTAGAAATACAATTAAAGTAATTCTAATGTCTTTTAAAAATAGGAAAAGGACTATACCTGCCAATAATCCTCCTGTAAGCATGCTAAAATATACTGTTTTAATTGATTGATTTATATAAATACTTTCATCGTATACTTTATTAATCTTCAAATTATACGGTAGTGAATTATTAAGTTTTTTTATTGTTTCCTCAATATCAGCCGAGATTTTCACCGGATTTGTATTGTTCTGTTTAAAGATGGATATTCCGACGCTTTCTTTACCGTTAAGGTACGATAAATAATTTTTAGTAATTTTTTTCACATTGATCGTGCCTAAATCACCCATTGTAATTATGCCAGCCTTTGATGGAATAGGGGTGTTTAACAGTTGCTGTTTGCTTTTAAATGATGAGTTGATAGATAAAGGTATATTTGTATTTCCTTCACTTATATTTCCAGCGGGTGCATCAATACTTTTAGATAGTAAAATAAACTTTAAAGCTTCATATGTTAAGTTATATTGCTCGAGTTTTTTGCTATCTAACTCTAAAACGTATTGTGTCTCATGCACCCCTTCAATATTTGCTGATGCTACACCTTTAATTTTTTGTAAGCTACTTAAAACTTCTTTTTCTATAATATCCTTAATCTTTTCTGAGTTATGAACTTTATTTTCAATTGCTAATTGAACTATTGGTAATTCTGTCGGATCAAATTGTAATATTGTCGGCGAAGGAGTATTTTCTGGCATGAATTGTTTCGAGAAATCGATTCTATCTCTAACATTTGCCACGCATGATTCAATGTTTGATCCCCATTTAAAGTTTAATGTAATTGTTGATTGACCTTGTTGTGATTGAGAAGTTACTGAGTCAATATTAGGTACAGTTGCTAATATTTTTTCTAATGGTTTTGTTACTTGCTCCTCAATTTCCCTAGGGCTTACACCATCAAATTTTGTACTAACAATTACCACAGGTACCTTTAAATCAGGAAATAAGTCAATTCTCATTTTGGATTGACTTATTAAACCTAGTATTATAAAGAGTAGTATTATCATGGCGGTTGCAATTGGTCTTACAACTGCTATTTTTGATAAATTCAAGTAACTCACTCGCCTTGTATTTATTTAATTTTGACTAGATCACCGTCTCGGACGGACTCTTTTCCATCATTAATGATACTTTCTCCTCGTTTTAAACCGGAAGTAATCTGATAATGTTCATTCTGTCTAATTCCCAAACTAACCTTTTGAGCAATAGCTCTATTCTCAACAACTTTATACACATATGGTTGATTTTTAATATAGAAAATTGAAGTTACCGGAACTGTTAATGCCTTATCAACTAGTTTAGTAATAACGGTTGCGCTTGCCTTCATTCCACCACGCAGATTTATATTGTTATTGTTAAATCTCACCTTCACCTCATACATTTCTGTACCAGCTTTTGGAATTGAGGATACACTAATAACTTCGCTTAGGATTTCATCCTTAAAACCATCGATGTAGATTACAACAGATTGTCCTGATTTAATATTCTGTACTTGAAATTGGTTAGCCAAAAAGACACCTTCTATAGTGTCAAGATTAGCTACGAATAAGGATGGACTTGTAGGATTTGGTATTGAATTTTCTTTAACTTCAATATTTGTAACTACACCGTTAATTGGTGTTCTAATATTTGATTTTTCCTTTAACATTTTTAGTTCTTCAAGAGCACTTGCAATCTCAAACTGTTTTGATTTTAGTAAATTTGAATTCATTTTCGATACTTCATCTACAACGTCTTCAGTTTGAGAAGTATTACTAAAAATACTAAAAAAAGATTTATTAGTTTCAGACTTATCTTTTTTACGATTTTTTAAATGTTTATCAATTTCATTCTTTTGGGTTAACATACTTCTTATCTTCTTATCAAGTAAATTGGTATCTAATGAAACAAGCAGGTCGTCTTTCAAGACAACTGATGACTCTTCGACATGGACCTTTTTAATATTTTGATTTGGTGGTATAACTATAGGCACTATTTCTGAGGGCTGAATATATCCATTCAAATCAGTGAACCTTTTTAAACTCGATACCTTTACAATATCTACTTTGACTGGAATATAATCTATTTTGGCTATAGGCATTTCCTTTTGTATAGAGCAAGATACTAACATTGATAAGATAGCAAGGCTTGCCAATAATTTTCTCATAAATTAATCCCTCCAATTGGTATTATCACCAGATATTGGTATTTAATGTATGATTTGTAAATATAGTAAATATTGTGGTTACATATTTTTCCTATTTCTGATATTCTTAAAGTAGAATTCATTACATAAACTTACTGTTAAACTAAAAAAATAAAAGTTCAAATAATTTTCAAAAAAGTATACAAAAGTTTGACAATTTAATGTATAATGAATTCAGAATACTAATTTATAATTATTATAAATAATAGAGATAGATAAAAAATACTTAGGGTTAAAAGGTGAAGAGAGTTAAATCCCAAAAATATACCGGAAAAGGAGACTGGGGTCTATGGTTACTCTATATACTACACCTAGTTGCACATCATGTAGAAAAGCTCGTGCTTGGTTAGAAGAAAATAATATTGCATTCGAAGAAAAGAACATGATGACTAATCATTTATCAGTTGAAGAGGTAAAAAACATTTTACGATTGACTGAAGAAGGTACTGAAGAAATTATTTCTCAGCGTTCTAAGACTTTCCAAGATCTTAACATTGATTTAGACTCAATACCTTTAAATGAATTATATTCAATTATTAGTAACAACCCTGGAATGTTACGTCGTCCAATAATAATCGATGAAAAAAGATTACAAGTTGGATATAATGAAGATGAAATAAGAAGGTTTTTACCACGTAGCGTTAGAGAATTCCAAATGCGTGAACTTCAAAAACTTGTTAATGAATAAACTAAAAGCTAGTATCTAATGTGATACTAGCTTTGTTTTTATATAAATTGGAACATTGATTTAATGCTAGTTTAAATATAAAAGCAAGCGCCGAATGCGACATATAACTTCATTAAAATAAATTGGAAAGCTAAGTATTGTTTTTTTTGTTATGCTGCTGTATTTATTGAAGAGTCTTTTGTTCTCTTATTTGATAAATAACCAGCTAAAAGGACGCCAACTATTATAATAAACGGTAATAAATATGTTAGATATGGATTTGCCTCAATTAAACTATGTAACTTTTTTTCGTGAATAATCATTTTTCCAGCAGTCAAAGATAAAATTCCTGAACCAAAGTAAACAATAACTGGATATTTTTCCATGAAGTGCAGTATAATTTTACTACCCCAAATAATAATTGGTACAGAAATTAAGAGTCCAATAACTACTAGTATTACATTCTCACCAGCAGCGCCTGCAATTGCTAATACGTTATCGACACCCATTACAATATCAGCAAAAACAATTGTTTTTATTGCAGACAATAAATTAGATTGGCCATCAATCTTATGTGAGTCATTGTTATCTATTAATAATTGATAAGATATGTAAACTAATAAAATGCCACCAATTAATTGCAAGTATGGTATTTTAAGTAAATATACTGCTAATATAGTAAGTATAATTCTTACGAAAATAGCGAGCCCGGTCCCTAGGAATATTGCCTTATTTCTATGAACTGTAGGTAAATTTCTTGTTGCCATTGCAATTACAATTGCATTGTCTCCACCGAGAACAATATCAATTGCAATTATCATTAAAAGGGAAGTTAAAAACTCCATTTCCATAATAAAATGCCTCCTAAAACTTATAAAACTAAAATAGGCAAATAACTGTTTTTATAAATTGTTATATTTTTTCTGCCAATGTTACAATTCTAACATACAATATGAGTACAAGATACGAAAAATGTCGTCTTTTTATATAAAATAAGTCTTCAGGGGAATGTCCCTTCAGCCAAAAAAATTCGAAGGGAGTGAGTGTTGATGGACATTGAAAGAATTAATGAGGATACAGTTAAATTTTTTATTTCATATATTGATATAGAAAGCAAAGGTTTTACTAAGGATGATATCTGGTATGACCGAGAAAGAAGTGAACAACTCTTTTGGGAAATGATGGAAGAGTTAGATGAAAGAATGGATGACAGAGAAAGATTGGAACTTGATGGTCCATTATGGATTCAGGTTCAAATGCTTGACCTTGGCCTGGAAGTAATGATAACTAAAGCTCAAATATCAAGTGATGGAGATAATTTTGAAATTGTAGTTAATGATGAGAAAAGAATCAACTTACCAATCGATGATAAACTTGAGGCACTCCTAGAGACTCAGAATATTATCATAAAAAAAGAAGAAGATAATGTAACTATTACGTCTATTATCGATGAAGAATTTATGCCTATACTTGTTAAGTTTAAGGATATAGAAGATATTATAAGCTTAAGTAAACGTCTTAAATTAGATAATATAGAGAATCAATTATACTTTTATGAATCATTATATTATTTAACAATAGAGTTCAGGGTCGAGGACAACAATGACGAAGAAATAGATGAAATAATGAGCATTGTACTTGAGTTTGGGGAAGAAAGTGAATTGACAATTCATAGAATTAAAGAGTACGGAAAGTTAATAATAAATAACGACGCACTAGAAGAAATTTATAGAAATTTCAAAAACTAAGCTGATTTCATTCGAAATTAGCTTTTTTTAAATATTAATTTCTAAAATTAGCTTTTTCAAGGTTTAAAATTATTTGTTTTTTAATTTTTGGATAATATTTAGTTTTTTTTGCAATTTTATGAGTGAGAGAAAATTTATTAATATTTAGGTGTAGTGATTATATGAAAAATGTTTTTCGGATTTTAATTTTTCTGTTTGGGATAATTTTTATATATTTTTTTACAAGCAATCTGTTGCCATCAGTTGTCCTCAAGGGTTTTTATGTACTTTTTTCCCTTTCTTGTGCTTTTATTTTCTTTGTTATTACCCTTGAAAATAGAAGTCCTTCAAAGACGATAGCATGGTTAGTTATATTGGGGATATTTCCTATTTTTGGATTTTTTTTCTATCTAATTTTTGGACAAAACTATCGTAAAAAATATACATTTTCTCAAAAAGCACTTATGGATGAATTAGCTCTAATAAAATTTAGAGAAATTGAACAAAGAACACAAGATCAACAGCTACTAAATAATGGGTACAGTAAAGTATTAAATATTGGCAAACGTATAGGTCAGTTTCCTGTATCAAGTAATACAATGACAGAAGTATTAACAAATGGGACTGAAACATTTAATAGTATATTAAGTGCAATTGAAAGTGCTACTAAACATATCCATTTAGAATACTATATTGTTAGAAACGATGAGATAGGAAAAAGCTTAAAGACGCTGCTAATCAAGAAAGTAAAAGAAGGCGTTGAAGTACGTTTTCTTTATGATGACGTAGGATCCTGGGAACTATCTAAACAATATATCAATGATTTAAAAGATAATGGTGTGAAAATTATGCCATTCTCACCAGTTAAAGTCCCATTCCTTAATAGTAAGATTAACTATAGAAATCATAGAAAAATTGTAATCGTTGATGGTGTAATAGGGTTCGTTGGTGGACTTAATATAGGCGATGAGTATTTAGGTCGTAATAAAAATTTCGGATTTTGGAGAGACACACATTTAAGGCTAGAAGGAGAAGCAGTAAATAGTTTGCAATTTGTATTTTGGCAAGATTGGTTTTTCACTACTCATGAAAGGATAGGTTGTGATAAATTATATTTTACTGAGTTTAGACCAGTGGCAATTGGAAGTGTTCAAGTAGTTTCAGGTGGTCCTGATTCAGAAGTAGAAGTAATCAAAAATTTGTTCTTTTCAATGATTACATCCGCAAAGAAATCTATTATGATAGCAACTCCTTACTTCATTCCTGATGAGGATTTACATGCTGCGCTAAAGATAGCTGCTTTAAGTGGAGTAGATGTAAAAATATTATTTCCTAAGAATCCCGATAAGAAAATAGTTTATTATGCTTCTCGTACTTATTTTCCAAGTCTACTAGAGGCGGGTGTAAAGATTTACGAATATGAAATGGGCTTTTTACACTCAAAAATAATTATCATAGATGATATGGTAGCTTCTATTGGGACTGCAAATATGGATATGAGGAGCTTTCATTTAAACTTTGAGGTAAATGTGTTTTTATATGGAACGGACAGTATTAAGAAACTAATAAATGACTTTCAAACAGACGTGAGTAGCTCAAAAGAAATTAAAATTGAAAAATTTTCAAAACGACATCTCGGAATAAAGTTAATCGAATCTATTTGCAGGCTATTATCTCCGGTTTTATAAAGAAACTAAGCGATTGCTGAGCCGTAGTTGAACTTATGAAAGTATAAACTACACAGAAGTTTATACTTTCTATAGCTATATTAATGGCTGTAACATAAATTGTTCGATAACAGTTTTTAGACAGCCTTATTAGGTGGGGGGATTATTATTTTCGTTGCACTTGATAGTAACGGTAATAGAGTAAGTGTAAAGCAAATTACAGACAACAAGGCTTTTTGCCCTGCCTGTGGAGAAAAGCTTGTTATAAAGAAAGGTGCTTGTAAAGCATGGCATTTTTCACATTCGTCTTCAAGTAAATGTATTAATCACACAGGAGAATCAAACGAACATAAAAAGGCAAAGGAAGTTATAAGCTCCTGGATTAACATGTATAACTTAGAATTCTATATTGAGAAAAATATCAACAATAAACTAAGAGCAGATATTTTAACTAATATTAATAATAGACGTTTTGCTTTTGAATACCAACGTTCATATATAACTACAAAAGAAGTTTTAAAAAGGACTATACTATATAGAAGTGACGATATTACACCGATTTGGATATTGGGCCACAGTAATCATACACCACGTATCAAGCCAAGTTACATTTTAAACTATATTAGTAACATTTATAATAGTAGACCATCGTTTATTCAACTCACCCAATCTATGTTAGGCTTTAAGAAAGTTTTCCCCATCGTTCAAATATCACAAAATAAAATTTATTGTGAAGAAGTATTCCTCCCGTTTAGAAACTATTCTCCAAAGCAAGTGCTTAGTTATAATTACGTAAATATTAACAGTTTCGAATTATCTAAACAGCACATTATCCATAAAGAACAATGGAGGTTAACCCCAAAAAATATAAATATCCGGCGAAGTAAATTAATTTTAAATGAAATGTATTTGCAAAGAATATCACCACTATTAATTCCAATTGAAGTTGGCGTTCCAGTTCCATTTTCGTATTTTATAAAGGAATGTCCAGTTGAGTGGCAATTAAAAATTTATCTATTTGTATTGAACCAACTAAATTTTGGTCAAAGTATAAATATTAGAGAAATAGAACGAATTGTTTTAAGGTTGAATTTGATAACACCAAATAAATTTCCAGTCCTTGAGAATATAGATTACTTCCTGCCAATTTATTTTTATTTAAGTTTTTTATGTGAGATTAATGTGTTACAAAAGGATAACAATGGGAACTTTATTAAAGTACGAGATTTTAAAAGGCCCAATCACATAGAGGAAGCATTAAAAGCAGACAATAAGATTATTGATATTTTCACTAGATTAACGATAAATAAAATAATTGGCGAGCGATATTAGTGGAAGTAAGATTATCAAAAAGATAATATATAATTATACATAAATAGTAGGAGGTTAGTTCATGTCACAGACAGGTGTAAAGAAGTTACCGAAAAGAAATGAAATATCTGAGGAACTTAAATGGAATTTAGAGGCAATTTATAACAACATCGAAGCATGGGATAATGATTTTAAAGTTATAAGTGAACGTGCAGAAGAAATTACTTCTTTTGAAGGCAAGCTTGCAACAGGTGCCGATACTTTTTATAGTATGCTAAAACTACAAGACGAAGTTATGATGCAAATTGGTAAATTATATACATACGCACATATGAGACACGATGAAGATACAACTAACAGTACATATAAGGCACTTTATGATAGAGCAATTTCATTATATTCACAAGTAAGTAGTAAATTCGCATATATCGTACCAGAGATTTTAACGATACCTGAAGATATTATAAATGGATATTTTGATCAAGAACCAGAACTTAGATTATATAAGCATGCAATCGAAGAAATAAATAGACAACGCCCACATGTTTTGAGCAGCAAGGAGGAGGCACTACTAGCCTCAGCTAGTGAAGTTTTATCGTCTCCTGGAATGATATTCGGCTCTTTAAATAACAGTGACATGAAATTCCCAACAATAATTGATGACGATGGGGAAGAAGTTGAAATTACACACGGTAGATATAGTAAATTCTTAGAAAGTGCAAATCAAAGAGTAAGACGTGATGCTTTCAAGGGTGTTTACGACACATATGGTAAATTTGTAAATACTTTAGCAAGCACATTAAGTGCATCAACAAAGAAAAATGTATTTAATGCAAAGGCGAGAAATTACACAAGTGCAAGGGCAGCTGCTTTAGCACAAAATAAAATTCCCGAGGAAGTGTACGACCAATTAATTAAAACCGTAACAGATAACCTACATCTTCTTCATAGATATATTGAACTTAGAAAAAGAGTATTAAATTTAGATGAATTACATATTTACGATCTTTATACCCCGTTAGTAAAAGAAGTGAAAATGGAAGTTAAATATGAAGAGGCGCAGGAGCTTTTATTAAATGGCTTTAAAGTTCTAGGTGAAGATTATATTGAAGTTTTAAAAGATGCTTATAAAAATAGATGGGTTGATGTAGTTGAAAATGAAGGAAAGCGCAGCGGAGCATATTCTTCAGGAACATATGCAACTAATCCGTATATTTTAATGAACTGGCAAAACAACGTAAATAATTTATTTACATTAGCGCATGAGTTTGGTCACTCGATGCATAGTTATTATACTCGTAAAAACCAACCGTTTATTTACGGTGATTATTCGATATTTGTTGCTGAAGTTGCATCAACTTGTAACGAGGCATTATTAAATGACTATCTATTAAAAACTACTGAAGATCCACGAAAGAGATTGTACTTAGTTAATCATTATTTAGAGGCATTTAGGGGAACTGTATTTAGACAAACAATGTTCGCAGAATTTGAACATCTAATCCATCAAAAAATTGAAAATGGTGAAGCATTAACACCTCAATTGTTGAACAAGGAATACTATGATCTTAATATTAAGTACTTTGGTAAAGAAAATATGGTAATTGATGACGAAATTAAGCTAGAGTGGTCTAGAATTCCACATTTCTACTACAACTATTACGTATATCAATATGCTACAGGATTTAGTGCTGCAACGGCATTATCGAAGCAAATACTTGAAGAAGGAGAACCAGCAGTTAAAAGGTATCTTGAGTTCTTAAAGTCAGGTAGTTCTGATTACCCAATTAATGTTCTCAAAAAAGCTGGTGTCGATATGACGTCTCCAGAGCCAATTCAAGCAGCTCTAAAAACATTCGAGGAAATGTTACAAGAGATGGAAAACCTCATTGATACAATCTAATATTGAAGGCTGACACTATTCTGATGAATGTGTCAGCCTTATTTTTTAAATCCATTAAATTTGTTTTTGTTATTTAGTACTATAAAAAATAAGAATATAGACATTATTAGGACAGGTGTACTTACCCACAAGGATGCTAAATTCATAAGTGCTAAAACATGAATATAAAATGAGACTATGATTAATATTATACAAAATAAAATAAATAGACCTTGCAAGCATCTCCCCCCTATAACTTTAGCTTATAGATATTATGCAAAAAAAACATATTAATGAGTGTTTTTTCAAGATATTTTAGAAAATTTTTCTATAAATATTACAAAATTATTAAATATAATTATACATATTGTCAAACTATGTCGAATTATGTAATAATAAAGGCGTGAAGTAATTCACAAACAAATTACCCCTTTGTTTGATTTAATTTATTTCCCATCCCCTTGATGTCTTTATGGCAGAAAAAGCTATGCACCCGTTGTGCATAGCTTTTTTTAGTGCTTTCATTTAGCTAATAGGAAAGTATAAACTTCTGACTAGTTCATACTTTCCTAACGCATAAGTGCAACTACAGCTCTGCCGTCGCCTTAAAAGGCTCGGCAGTCGCCCAGTTTTCTTTATCTTGATCTATGGAACAATTGTTGGAAATGCCTAATGTTGTTGGCTTCAAGGTAATATTTTGATCCAATATACTTCCAGAACTTCCCATATTTTGCTGGAACTTCTTTTACATATTGTCGCAATTGAAGTTGCCTCAACATTTTTTCTGCCTCACATATAGTTAAATTATAAACTACAGCGATTTCTTGTGTTGCTACAAACTTATACCTTTTTACAAATGCTTCTAGACAAGGTGGTTCAGCTTTTTTAGGAACTTCTTTAAGTAGTTCCTCAAGAACCTTTACATAAAGATCATATTCATGTATTCCAGAAATTTTAATGCCTTCCTCTTCTAAAATGTCATTGAAAAAAATTAGAGTAGGAGAAGCAGTAACGCCGTAATCTTTAGTTATCTTGAAATCACACTGCAATGATTTTGCAGCAGTATCAGAATGAATATCTTCAACAAATTCTTTTATATCTAGTTTCACTTCTTGTGCAATCTTAACTAACGTTTCCTCTCTTGTAACATTCTTACTATTAACAAACATATGCTCCCGGATAATTCTAAGAAAATTAATACCAGCATACTTTCCTTGTAACTCTGCTGCCTTAATTGCTAAGGAAACAATTAAAGGTAATCTGATTGGGTCAGAAATCCATAGGTTTCCATCACAAGACATACCAGATCTGCTTGCTGTTCTTTCCCAATTTTCAGCAATAATTTTAGGAGAATTATTTTTAGAGATATTAAATTTTTCTAAACTTCCAGTTAGTACATATTTTAAAGTAATATATTGGCCGTATTCAATTATAAGCTTTTTTAGGATTGGTTCAATTGCCCAACACTCTGGGCACATCGGATCTATAAAAACGTACAATTCGATTGGCTTATAATATTTCCTGAATCTTTGTCTGTTAATTGAATATTTGTTAATTGAAGAGTTGGTTCCCATAAGAGAGCTCCCTTCCCAATCTAATATTTAGTTTAAAAATACATAAATATATTTTTAGCAATACTAGTGAATAAATTCATTCTAGCAACCGTTAAATAAATGTTCAATTATTATGCTTTCTTTTATAAAACATAGTTTAAATAATAAATTACTTTAAATGTAATTTCAAAAATTTTTAATACAAAAATTAATTAGTGAGAGTAATGTAAGAAAATATTAGACACATATTTTCCAAATGAATCAGAACCACCGCTTAACTGGGGGGTGCTTAGCTATAAGGACTTGGTACTATCTGTATCTGTAAATGCTTTGAAAATCTGTCAAAAGTGTATAGAAGCCTCTATCTATTGGTAATATGTTGAAACAATGACATTTATTTATTTTGAAGAACAAATGCGAATATTAAAACTATTAAAGTATAAGTGAACTGAAAAATTTTATATTATTGATGACTAGAGCGTAGGCGCTTGACTCCTAGGGGAAAAGCGCTCCAGGTGAGACCCCGCAAGCGAGGCCACTGAAAAAGTATCAAAAGTTATAAAAGTATATTGTTTTTCGCTTTTGGACGCTTGCTTTCCGCGGCCGATCTGTCGAGCCTGTAGTCTCGCCTAGATCGTTCTGCCGCTGGAGTCAAGCGTCCTTCGCTCAAATCTGTATAAATTTATTTTTCTTGGATTTTGCATATTAAAAATTATAAATCAAACAAATCTAAGTTTTTCAGTGGACTCGAGCAAAGCGAGTGCGGAGGCTCACGGGAAACGCATGCGTTTTCCTCAGGAAAGCGAGCGCCGAAAGCGCAAATCAACAAAAGCATTATTAATATCTAAATTTCTTACTAATAGTTTAAGTTTTTCAAAACCACCGGCCTTGTGATAGTTTCATCTAACAATAAAAGCTGCTAATAAGTTAGCAGCTTTAAACTATTATTATAAAGAATTAAGGGTTGCAGTTATTTTGCGAATATAGTTTTGCGTTTCCTTGAAAGGAGGAATACCACCGTATTTCTTAACATTTCCAGGACCGGCATTGTAGGCAGCAAGAGTTAGCTCTAAGTTACCATTGTATTTATCTGAGTATTCTTTAAAATGCCTAACACCAGCATCGATATTTTCAGCAGGATCAAAAGGATTCTTTACGTCTAATCCTCTGACATTAATTGGCATCAATTGCATCAATCCCATTGCTCCAGCATGACTTACAACGTTTGGATTAAAATTTGACTCATGTTTGATTATAGTTTTAATAACCTTAGGATCTACACCATACTTTTTGCATGCTTCTAAAATATAGCTATCGTATTTGTCTGTTTTAAAAACAGCTTTATTACTTAGTTCAGAATTAGAAACTGCCACATGACTATTCTCTGTGTCAATAGAAGGTTGTGGATAGGTTGTTAATTTTGAAATGCTTTCAGAAAGGTCTATTTCAGAACTCTTATTCCACCACTCTGGGTCGCCTGGAGTGGATAAAGTGTTCATTAATATTAACTTAGCAAATGTACTATTATCAGTTCCCTTAGAACCTAATAAGCTACTACCAGAATCTTGTACCATTTTTGAAAAAAGCTCTGCTTTTAATAATTCGCCAAATGAGGAAGCAGTAATAGTATCGTTTTTAACGGATTGCTTTTGTGAATTTTGAGTATCTACGATAGCATTAATAGATTTTATATCCATAATTCCCCACATTCCTATTGGTTAGTATTTAATGCTTCAAAAAAGCGCTGTATTTTAGTTGGTGTTTTTCTAAAAGGAATTTCAAATTTTTCCAGAAAGTCTTCGAAATCCTGACAACCAACTTCATAGTCATATACTTCATATTCTACTTCAAAGTCAACAATGTTTAAATACTTACTTTTATCCAAAAATAAAAAACCATTAGCATAAGGTAATTTTGCCCTAGCAGTTTCGAGTTTGCCAAAACATGTTAATCCATCAATGGATATATTAATACTAAGGAGTAATTCTCTCATTTCATCGGGTATCCTACTAGTGTTATTAATAAGTGTTTCAGCTTCTTTTTTGTCGATTGATAAATGTGACTCGGCAACAGATTTATTTTTTTGCTGTTTCAATGTTAGAGTATAGTTGCCACTTTTCTCTCTTATTCTAAGTGCTGATTTATTTCTACCTAGTTCAAAATCAGGTGTATCAAAATAGTAGTTTATTTGTGATATAAAATCATTTTCTGATATATTAAGTTGTAGGCATATATATTTAAACTCCTCTTCGGATAAAGAGTTTTTAAACTCTATTTCTATTTCATTAAACAATTGTATTCCTCCATGGAATTTCAGTATATATCAATTATGAATTGAAACGTCTTACATATCAATACTTAATGACTTATGATAATATAATTATGGAAAAGGATTTATTGGTGGTGATATTGTGGTTAAACATTGGGATGAACTTCTTGCTCCTTATGAACAAGCAGTAGAAGAACTAAAAATTAAATTTCGCGGCTTGAGAGCGCAATATGAAATGTATAATATGAACTCTCCAATCGAATTTGTTACTGGTCGTGTAAAACCTATAGCTAGTATATTGGATAAGGCTAGAACTAATAAAATACCGCACAATAATATTGAAGAAGAAATCCGTGATATCGCTGCAGTTAGAATAATGGTGCAATTTGTAGATGACATTAAACCAGTTGTTGAAATTCTCCGAACGCGAACTGATTTTGAAATTATTGAAGAGCGAGATTATATTATAAATAATAAGGAAAGTGGATATCGATCTTATCATCTTGTTATAGCATATCCTGTTCAAACTATTTATGGAGTTAAGAAAGTTTTTGCCGAAATACAAATTAGAACTCTTGCAATGAATTTTTGGGCGACGATTGAACACTCGCTTAATTATAAATATAAGGGGATTTTTCCAGAAGAAATCAAGACAAGGTTACAAAGAGCAGCAGAAGCAGCACATAGGTTAGATGAGGAAATGTCTAATATTAGAGATGAGATACAAGAAGCACATGCAATATTTTCTAGTAAAAAAGGCGATGTTTAGCATTTAGCAGCAGGCTAATTAGGAGGACTTTTTCAATGAAGGTTGCAATTACGACGAAGGGTGACAAAGCATCAAATGTTGTAGCAGCAAAACTAATAGAATACATGAGCTTTTACGCTTTTGAAATGAATGAAGATAACCCTGATATTGTAATATCTGTTGGTGGTGACGGTACACTACTTTATGCTTTTCATAAGTATAAACACCGTCTTAGAGATACTGCTTTCGTTGGAGTACATACAGGACACCTTGGGTTTTATGCTGACTGGCTGCCTTCAGAACTAGAGAGCTTAGTGATTGCTTTAGCTAATACACCATTCCATAGCGTAAAATATCCCTTATTAGAGGTAATAGTTCGTTTTTCTAATGGTGAAAAGGAATTAAAAATTTTAGCATTAAACGAGTGTACCGTTAAAAGTGTTGAAGGTACTTTTGTTATTGATGTAGAAATTAGAGGTCAGCTTTTTGAAACTTTTAGAGGAGATGGGCTGTGCATATCGACCCCATCAGGTAGTACTGCTTATAATAAAGCATTAGGTGGAGCAATTTTGCATCCTTCAATTTCAGCAATTCAAATTGCGGAAATGGCTTCGATTAACAATAGAGTATTCAGGACTGTAGGATCTCCTTTGATTTTGCCATCGACGCATACGTGTATGCTAAAGCCAGTAAGTGACGTTAACTTTATTATGACAGTCGATCATATGCGTAAGGAACTAAATGATGTTAAATCAATACAATGTCGTGTAGCAGATGAAACTATTCAGTTCGCAAGATTTAGACCGTTTCCGTTTTGGAACCGAGTTCGTGATTCTTTTATAAGATAAAATTTTTGCTTCCAAATATTTAGTTTGGAAGCTTTTTATAAGGGGTAAAAAACTTTGCCGTATAATACACTTTCTTGGACCGTAAAAAATAATGAAGATAATCGTGTTTTAAAAGAATTTCTATATTCGCACGGTATTTCAAAAAGAGCACTAACACAAATAAAATTCCAAGGTGGCAAGATTCTTGTTAATAATGTTGAATTCAATGTTAGAAAAGTTTTAAGTGAAAATGATATAGTCACTATAATTTTTCCACAAGAGAAAAGAAGCCCAGAGATGCTTTCTGAAAAAATTGAACTAGATATTATATATGAAGATGATTTTATTTTAGTTATTAATAAACCAGCTGGAATGCCAACAATTCCTTCAAAACAACATCCTACTGGTACACTAGCAAATGCCGTATTATATTACTACGATCAAAATGATATCGACTATACTTTTCACGCTGTTAATAGGCTTGATAGAGATACAACTGGCTTATTAATTGTTGCTAAGAATGGTTTTGTGCATAACTTATTTTCTAATGAACAGAAAAGGGGAACTGTTAAAAGAAAATATAAAGCAATAGTTCATGGGAAATTAGAAGGTAAAGAGGTAGTAAATGCTCCAATTGGTCGTAAGGTGGGGAGTATTATTGAAAGGTGTGTTAAGGATGATGGTCAATCTGCTACAACTCACTTTGAAGTTATAGTTAATAACAATGATTATTCACTTGTTAAATTATCTTTAGAAACGGGTAGAACCCATCAGATTAGAGTCCATATGGCACACTTAGGACACCCTTTAGTTGGTGATGACCTTTACGGTGGCTCTACAAAAATTCTAAAAAGACAAGCATTACATTCTTACTCAATTAATTTTTTTCATCCGATACTACAAAAAGAATTAAAGTTCGATTCAACACTACCGGAAGATATGGACACATTTTTGAGAGCTAATATTAATTAGCTCTCAAATGTAGAAAACTTCTCTTCTAAGTGAGGTTGTTTAGACTCTACTTGTGTGATTTTTTTCGATGGAAATTGTACTGATGTTAATTTACCACCAAAAACACATCCAGTGTCAATGTTAACGGTATTATTTTTAAACCTCGGTTCAGTCACTGGTGTATGTCCATACACTATAAATGATTTTCCATTATAACTCTTTGCCCAATCTAACCTTACAGGTCTACCATCGGGAAGAGTTTCACCAGTAATATCACCAAAAAAGACAAAAGTTTCAACGGTTTTCCCTTGCTTGCCAATTAGATTGTTACTTATTCCAGCATGAGCTACAACTAAGCTTCTATCAAAATTCATAAAATATAATGGTGCCGCTTCATATAACATCATAAACCTATGCTTAACTTGTTTGTAGTCACTATTGTTGAGGGCTTTTAACTCAGCATCAGTAGTCTCAATTCCGTGCTTTAACTGAACGTTCCTTCCAATAAAGTACCTATGTAATTTTCTACAATGATTACCAGGCACATATATTCCGATTTTCTTTTCTATGACTAGGTCATAAACTAGATTTATTACACCTACAGAATCAGGACCTCTATCGGTTAAGTCACCAAGGAAAACAACTTTATGGTCAGGTGGTGCAACATATCCATTTGCATCTTTTTTATAGCCTAGTTTTTCAAGTAGATCCTCTAGCTCTTCTAAACACCCATGAATATCTCCAATAATGTCATAAATCACTTGAAATCACTCCTTTACACTATAAATAAGATACCCAAAATTTTGGATAAAAAAACCGACTAACAGAATAGCCGGTTTAATCAAACATATATTTCCTCGTTCTGGAGCGTACGTTCAACACTAGCCCAATACAAACCATATATATTAGTAATGAACTACCCCCGTAACTTATAAATGGTAGAGGAATCCCTGTAATCGGAAGAAGACCAACTGTCATTCCAATATTTTGAAAAACTTGAAACGTAATCATACCTATAACTCCAGCACAAATATAGCTTCCAAAGGGATCATTACTCTCTAAAGCAATATGAATCATTCTGTAGATGAGTAAAAAGAATAAAGAGATTACTATGCTCGAGCCAACAAACCCAAAGTTCTCGGAGAATATCGCAAATATAAAATCGGTTTGAGGTTCAGGGAAGTACACTTCATTTGCCGAGTAGCCTTTACCCATAAGTGTACCAGATCCGATAGCTAAGAGAGCTTGTCTTAATTGATAACCTTGCGTTTCATATTCATATGGTGCCAACCATCCATAGAATCTATTGAGCTGATATTCATCTAGAATATTTGTTTTAAAAAATTCAGTATAATTCAAATAAATAAATACCATTAGCGCACCGATTGCAATAACACCGCTAGCTAGAGCAAAAATATATCTAAAACGGATTCCCGACACAAACATAATAGCAGCAACTATCGCCGTTATTACCATTCCAGAACCTAGGTCAGGTTGTTTTAATATGAGAAGCATTGGTGGAACAACGATAATAAAAAACTTTGCTATTAATCTAAGATCATCTTTTTTAGTTCTTTCAGGATACTTATCATGGTGCTCAACGATTGTCCTACTTAACAATAATATAAGTACTAATTTTTCTAACTCTGCAGGTTGAAAATTGCCAAGTGGTCCGAGCTTATACCAACCGGTTGCACCATTTAAAGTAAGAATAATCTCGTTGGAAACACCAAGGGAAGGACCAAATTCTAGACCTAATAATAAAAACATACCAAATCCATATAAATACCAGGTTATGTATTTAAATCTATCAAAGTCGATTACCATTGTTCCTGCTATTGCAATTAAAGATAGCAAATACCAGACAATTTGTTTTCTTGCGAAGTTAACATGTTGTAACTTTTCAGGTATTTGGTCTTCAGCACTATTAATTGTAAAGAAACTAATTATAGCAAGAAATAATAACACAAGGATAAGTGTAATATCAATTTTGTATTGTGGTGTTTGGTCTTTACTCATTTTATAACCTTCTTCATTCAATAGTTCTTAATAAAGTTTACTTTATTTTAAATAATTTGCAAAGGTTAATGAGGGTTTACATAAAATTGACAAGTATATTCATAAATACTTGTTTATTTTTTAATGTGTGTATGATACTATAAAATTAGTACCTAGTACTAATACCTTATAAAAACAGGGGGATTAATTTAAATGAGCCTAAATGTTCAAGGGAAAACATTCATCGTAACAGGTGTAGCAAATCATAGAAGCATTGCTTGGGGCATAGCAAAATCATTACATAATGCTGGCGCAAACTTAATTTTTACATATGCAATGGAAAGAATGGTACCTGAATTAAAGAAATTAGTTTCTACATTAGAAGGTGCTGAAGATTCACTATTATTAGAATGTGATGTTACTGAAGATAGCAGCATTAAAGAATGCTTCGAGGCAATTAAGGCGACAACTCCAGTTGTACACGGATTAGTACACTGTATCGCATATGCAAATAGAGATGATCTTAAAGGCGAGTACATGAACACTACTCGTGAAGGTTTCTTATTAGCTCACAATATTAGTGCATACTCACTAACTGCAATGGCTAAAGAAGTTAGAAGCCTAATGACTGAAGGTGGCGGTATCGTTACTCTTACTTACTTAGGTGGAGAAAGAGTAGTAGAAAATTATAATGTTATGGGTGTTGCTAAAGCTTCATTAGATGCAAGTATGAAATATTTAGCAAAAGATTTAGGCCAAGAGAATATTCGTGTTAATGCAATTTCTGCTGGTCCGATTAGAACACTTTCTGCAAAGGGAGTAGGCGATTTCAACCAAATCGTTAAGATTATGGAAGAGAAAGCTCCTCTTAGAAGAGCGACTACTCAAGAAGAAGTTGGAGATGTTGCATTATTCTTATTAAGTGATTTATCAAGAGGTATTACTGGAGACATACTACACGTAGATAGCGGATACCATACATTAGCATTAAGTTAATTCAAAATTGCTGCCCCTAATAGGACAGCAATTTTTTTTCTAACTAAAAATCATGCCCGACACATTAAGTAAACAAAATTTTACATACTAAATTAGCAATTACATTTTGAAAATAGTTACACTAACTATTGGCTTAAACATTTATGAGGAACAAATGCGACTATTAAAAACAATTCACTACTGTTTTGTTTGTCTTAAAATTAAAGTTTAAACGTGCTGAAAAGGTACTTGATTGTAACGTAGGCTCTCGACTCCGACGGGAACAGCACGAGCCGAAAATCCATTTTTGCAAGTTTCACTTGCAAAAATTAGTTGAGGCCGTGCCCGCGGAAAGCGAGCGCCGAAAGCGCAAATCAACAAAAGTAATTTTAATAGTTAAGTTTCTTACTTATTGCATTTAAGCTTTTTAGAACCACAAACATAGCAGTTTGTTTCATTTAACAATAAAAATAGACCTACCAACAGTGGATAGGTCTATCTTCATGAAAGTTACTTTGGGGAGTAACCACATTTATATTAAAGGTAGATCAGCTCGATAAGTTCCAAAAATTGTGTGATTTTTTTTAACGACAATTATATCTGTCGGTTGAACAAAGTGCTGTCTACCTTCAATAACTTGTTTTTGTCTCAATATGATGCATGATTGTTTAATATTTTGACTTATTTCTTGCTTCTCTGTTTTCGGACGGGCTATATAGTAGCCTTGGCCGTAATTTACTCCTAAATTAACTAAAAAATCTAATTCCTCTTTAGTTTCAATGCCTTCTGCAATAATCTTTGTGTCGCTTTTATTCGCAAAGTAAGTAAACGCCTCCACTAAACTAGCTTTTATTCTATTATTATTTATATTTGTGATTAAAGATCTATCGATTTTTATAAAGTCAGGTTCTAATTCAGATATTGCTTGAAGGGATGAGTAGCCTGCGCCTGCATCATCGATAGCGATTAAAAAACCCTGGCTCCTATAATGTTCTAGTACTGATGTGAATTTATCAAAATCTGTAATTGCTGAACGTTCTGTAATTTCAAAAACAATATCGGTTGGTGAAATCCCATTTCTTTTCAAAAAAGATATTGTATTACCTGGTGTGAAGCAAGGATCTTCAATTACGCGTGCATTAATATTAATAAATAATTTACTATTATTCTCACTAATTTGGTTACTGCGTTCAATTGCTAGTTCTCTAGTGATTTTTTCTAATGTATACAAATGACCAGTTTTCTCAGCATAGTTAAATAAGTTGAGGGGAGATGAAAAAAATGAATTTTGCGGTCCTCTAGTTAGGGCTTCATTTGCGAATAACTCACCAGTCTCAAGGGATACAATTGGCTGAAAGACGATATTTAGCAACTTTTGCTTAATTATTTTCTGAAAAAAAGGATAAACTTCTTCATCTCTTATTATCACGTAATGCTCTCCTAATAGACTGACTATATTTTGAATTTAACAAATATTTGTTAAATGGATGTTAACTAATTGTAAATTTTTTGTTTTTATATTAAATAGGAAAATTTTATGATTCGTTAGCATAAACATTTATATAGGAAATAGAAAGGGGGATATTTATGTCAGACCAAAACTTACTTATTGGAAAAGGCCCTCTAATGTATATTGTGCAGCCTAACTTAGATATTGGCACGGGCCGAATGCAAAAAAGCTTTATAACTAAAAAGAATAAAAATGTTGTTCAAATTGACCATGATGGAAAAATGTCTTATGAACAAGCAGCTGAAGCTGATAAGGTGGCAGAAAAAGTATCTGAAAAGAGCAGAATAAAAAATAATAAACAAGAAGCCACAGTTGCACAAGTGGAACTTACAGAAGAAAAATCACAAGCAATTGTAACTGGCGTTAGAAAACCTTTTAAAGATATGACAGTGGATGAAAAAATTAATTACCTAATAAATAGACCGGTGTATATACCTAAAATTCCTTGTGAAGTTAAGACAAGTGATGAGACTTTCGTTGGCTATGTAGAATCATATAAAAATGGTGTATTAACTTTAGTCTCAAATTCAGATCTAAATGGCTTTCGTGCAAATTCAAACGAAATTGTTTCAATAAGATTATTAGGAATATAAAAGTGGCGGTAGTTTAGACTACCGCCATTACTTATTTCACATTAAACACCTGGTAAATATAAATCTTCTAAGCATTGAATAGCACAGAAGCAACGTAAGTCAACAGTGATACAAGAACTTGTTGGGAACAATGCAATACGTTTGCAGTCCTTTAATAAATCATCCATTGAAACATCACCAACAACTTCTTCGCAATCATCTAGGAATTTTACTCCTAGTACTCTTAATACTGCGCAGTTATCTTCAACGCTTTCTACTCTAAATACGAATGATTTACATAATCTGCCATCAAGTGTTCTAAAGAAAGCAGAGAATTTATCGCCGCATTCTGTATATAGAATAAAAGGTCTTGTGTTTGCTCTATTTACAGGACTTACAACTCCACCTAATACTGGATTTAAACATCCTGTAGGGCAATCATCATCTTCTACAGCATTTTGAAGATCGTTTATGAATTGTACTACATCTAGAACACAGTTAGTATTATTAAATTTATCGTGTTTTCCACAACCCATCGGTTTCACTCCTTTTAAAAATGTTCTGTTACACTATTAAGATATTTAAGTTGCCTCAATTCGGTTACGTTTTTATTAGTCCATTTTTAAAAAAATTACCACTAAGGGATTGTAATCCCAAAGTGGTAAGTAATTAATTAACGTCTATGTCTTCTTTTGCAACCTCTTCTTCTATCTTCTACACCTAATACATCACCATTGCATCTTCTATCTTCTACACCAAGAACGTTTCTTCTTCTACAAACTTCATCTCTTACTCTTTTGCACTTGTAACAAGCTTCGTCGCCAAATTCATCGCTAATTCCAAGTACGATTGTTTCATCTTCTATAACTTCTGGTACATGATTGCGTCTACCGCATAAGCAAGGAAATCCACCGAAGATGTTATTGCCAAATAAACCATTGTCATTAACACCTAGTACATCTCCGTTATCTCTAAATCTTCCACAACCCATATATATAACCTCCAAAAAATTTTTTACTACACTTGTAGAGTATGTGGCAAGCTATTCAATTGTTTGGACTAGCATCTAAATAATCTTAAAAATGGGCTCCAAAATGGGTTAATTATGTGTCTATTAAAGAAAATATATAATTTTTTCGGACATCCTTAACTCAAATTAGAATATTCCACATATTAGTATATAAGTAAGAAATTTTTAAAATTTGGAGGAGAAGTTATGAATGAGTTTTTTTTATTTCTTTTATTCGCATTAGCTAGTTATAGATTAACTAGAGTTATAGTTTTTGATAAAATAGCAAAGTTTATTAGAAATCCTTTTATTGAAGAAAAAGAGGTTGTTGAAGAAGACGGAACAGTAAGTTATTTTACAAAACTAAAATATAACTCAGGAATACTTTGTTGGTTAGGACAACTTTTGAGTTGCTATTGGTGTGTAGGTGTATGGGTTGCAACAGGTTTCTATACTTTTTACGCATTTTTCCCTGCATACGCTTTACCACTAATATACATTTTTGCAATAGCGGGAGCGGCATCAATTATAGAAACTATAATTCTAAAATTAATTGATTAAAACAATTTATATAGTATTAATTTGTTGGGACAATGCACATACAAAGAAAATTATTATGAATAACATATAATATATTTCTTGAAATGGAGGCATACCCATATGAATTACTTTAAAAAGAAGGTCACTTCAAATAAAACAAGACCAGAACAAGCAAAAAGCCAACCTAATACAGCGGAATGGATAAAAAAAGGTGGTTGTGGTTGTAATAAAAAGAAAAAAAGTAAGTAGATTAAATCTGTTTAATTAGTCCATTTAAAAAAATTTCTTAAAAAATCCCAATTCTTCCATAAAATGCATTATTATATATATTAGTGAGTGGAGGGGAGCTAAATGAAAAAAATTATTCTAGTATCAAAACTAGTGATGGTTATTTTAATTAGCTATTTGGGACTTCTTTTATTAGCTCGTTATTTTGGTGATTTGACTCCAGTACAAGTTAAAGTAAGTATAGATAATAGCTCATACTTAATGGATAGAAGATATTTAGTTGGAGAATCTGACAATGTTTTTATAGGAAAAGTTGTTAGAAATTTAGGTTACCAAGTTATAAATGATTTACCTGAGACACAATACGAGGTTAGGGTAAGCAAGCGAATAAAAGGTGAAATACTAGGAACCGCTATAGTTAATCAATTAGGTGGAGTAAAATTAATATATAATTTCGTTCCTGAAAGAACTACAGTATTAGGTCAGAAGGATATTGAAATCGGTAAAACATATTTATTTGTAACACATTATTCATGGCCAAGGAATTGTTATACAATAATAACTGGTGCTGGGTTGTATGAGATTACAAATAAAGAAGAGAAAGATAAGCTTATTAAAGCATTTAGAAATGCATATAGAAATGAACTTAGGAATAATGAAGATATTGAAACTGTTGAAAATTAAACTAAGTGTCATTATTTTGTATTCCCCTCATATTATGGATAAAAACCATAAATGAGGGGATTTTATGTTACTTCCATTAAGATTAGATTTAAAAAGTAAGAATTTTCAAGTTAGTAGAAAAAGTATAGGTACAAACTATCCAAATCTTTTAGTACCAAAAGCAAATTTAAAAAATAAATTCGAGAACCAACAAAGGCATGATTTAGAAATTATTACAAATCAATTTTTAATGAAAAATAAAAAATATATTGAGTCACTTCAAACAACAAATATATATGGTATTAATAAAAAGCCAGTTTTTAATTCAAACTCGAGAATTGATTTGAAAATATAAACAATAAGAAGATCTACTATTCGAGTTTTTGAATGTGTAGATCCTCTTCTCCTGTCCATTCTGCATAAAATACATCTTTAATAGTATTAATTGATTGATTCTTCAATTTATTCAATAGCCAATCCTCAGATTTATTAATTTCTATTAAATTTTCTCTTATTAATTCTCCGTCAGATATTATTGTTAATGATAACCTTTTATTTTTAGATTTAATATTTAAATCTGCACGTGTTGGCGATTCAATTTCACAATTTTTTAACACGCTTATTGAACCATCTGGTTCTAGTAATGCAACATCAATATCGGTTATAGAAAAAACATCTTTTGACCTAAGTAATTGCTGGAGTTGATTAATATCAAGGTGATTTCGTGCTAATTCTTTTCTTGAAATTATGCCATCTTTAATCACTATTGAAGGGGAACCTTCAAAAAACTTACGCATTCGTAGGCTTTTCTGAGTTGAATACTCAGTAATATATATTAGTGAGCCCCAGATTAAGACTGCAAATAGAATCTCTTTGATACCAGTATCATCACTGTACATTGCATTACCGACTAATTCACCTAAAACTAAAGCAGATATAAAATCAAAAGCTGATAAGTTATGTATTTGTGTTTTTCCTAGAATTTTCGTTAGTAAAAATAATGCAAAATATCCTACAAAAAGCTCTGTAGCAATTGAGTAATATACATTATACTCCAAATAACTCCCATCCTTTTGTATCCATAATACTAATAGGATGTACGTATTTTTAATAAGAATACAAAAAACTGTAGACGGAGTTGTCTACAGTTACATAAGTTATAATCGAAATTAACAGCCAAACTGGTAAGTTTTTATAATTTCCCATTTTTCATTTTCATTTTGACGTAGTAGTGAAAATGAACTAAAAGATTCTTCAAATTTAGGTGCACCCATTTTTATTTGTGCCAAAACATCACTTTGTTCGTCGTGGGATAAGTTTTGACCAATAATTATATGCGGAATAAAATTTCCGTTTTTAATTTCACAAGGAAGTTCTTTACAAATATTTTTATGTAGTTCGACTAGCTCAGTACTTGGATTAACTTTGTAGCATAGAACATCATGTTGAGGAAAGAGTGTACTTATTTTATTAACGGTTACAGTAAATTCTTTAGTTGTACTTGCTATCAGTTTAAGGCGAGATGAAAGTTCTGAAATAAATTGTTCATCTGCTTCAAAAGGTTGGTCGAGCTTAATATGTGGAGGAATTATTTCTGATTCTGAATCATATCTCATTCGATAAGCATTCGCTTCCTCGGTTAGTTCATTTGACGGAAATAAAACTATACAATATTGCATATTTTCGCTCCCTTTTAGGTTAGTAGCAAATATTAATATAATTATATCAGACATTTTATAATTCATACTACTTTTATGATGTATTTATTTCCAATAATTATGTATAATTTTTAATTAAATTAAAGTTTTTAGAATATTTGTCTTTTAAAAAAATACTGGGGTGCATAATGATAAATAAAACTAATCCACCGATTCCGATTTTCTTTACTATTTCAATAATAGCTATTTCATTTGCAGCAATTTTTGTAAAAATGGCTAACACTGACCCAAGCATTACTAGTATGTACAGAATGTGGCTTTCAAGTGCTATTTTATTACCTTTTGTTTACATTAAGAGAAAAGAAATACCAAAAATTGATAAAAAAGTATGGCTTGGCTTATTCCTATCAGGAATATTTTTAAGCTTTCATTTCGTATTATGGTTCTCATCTTTAGAGTATACTTCTGTAGCATCCTCGACTATGATATTAGCTACTCAACCTATAATTTCATTATTATTTGGGTTTTTCTTATATAAAGAAAGGACAAATCTTTCTTCTGTTATAAGTATGTGTGTCGCTATTTTCGGAGTTTGTTTTATTGGGTTCGGAGATATTGGTTTTAGTGATAAGGCATTATTCGGAGACTTTCTATCATTCTTAAGTGTTATTGCTGTTGTTGGATACTTATTATTTGGTCAGAACATCGTTAAAGGACTTTCGCATTGGATTTATACTTTTTTTGTTTTCTTTTTTTCAAGTATCGTCTTAACTATATATAATCTTTTCAAAGGTCTAGAACTAACAGGGTATAACGCATATGATTGGAAAATCTTCATACTTTTAGCTATAGTACCTTCAGTTGCTCATATTATTAATAACTGGCTCTTAAATTATGTAAATGCGACTACAATTTCGATGTCGATCTTAGGGGAACCTGTTGGTGCTTCGATTTTGGCTTATATTTTTCTGCATGAAGTTTTATCTATTACCCAAATCATCGGTGGAATGTTTGTTTTAGTAGGAGTTTGGACATTTTTGATGAAACAAAAGGCTAATAATAAAAATTATGAAATCCTTAATGAAGACTCATCAATATTAAAAAAAGACTTAGCGTAGAAGACACGCTAAGTCTTTTTGTTAGCTTATCATTAATCTAAGGTAATTTTCTTTAGAGGTTTCTTGGTTGGTCCTTCAATTACATCACCATCAATACTGTATCTTGATCCATGGCATGGACAATCCCAAGTACTCTCACCAGAATTCCATTCGGTTTCGCATCCCAAATGCGTACACGTAGTATCAACAATATGTAATTCACCATTATCATCCTTATATGCTCCTGCTCTTTTACCATTAACTCTTACTACAGATCCTTCTCCATTTTCTAGCTCTTCAGGCGTTTTTATAACGAATTCTAACTTACCTGAGATTAAATGCTTAGCAACATCTGCATTTGTCGTAATTAAAGTTTTTAAGCTAGGATCAACATTAAATCTTGAAGGTGAAAAAAGTTCAACATATGGGTTTTCCCTACCCGTAATAATGTCATTAATAAGATGTGCAGCAAAGGTACTGGTCGTCATTCCCCATTTTCTATAGCCGGTTGCTACGAAAACACGATCATGCTTTTCAGTGATTTTTCCTATATATGGCATACGGTCTAATGATGTTAAATCTTGAGCCGACCAACGATATAGTATTTCGTTAACTCCAAAAGTGTCCTTTGCAAATTGTTCTAGAGCTTCATAATGCTTCATCGTACAGATTCCTTGACCAGTTTGGTGATTTTCACCACCAATTAATGCTAACCGTGTACCCTTATAGTCAGCAAAGCGAATAGATCGAGCTGGTTCTTCTGCATTAATATACATACCATCTGGAATATCTTTTTCTGTTTTAACTGCTAGCACATATGATCTATATGCATGTAAACGCGCAAAATAAAAACCTAATGTATCCTTAAATGGAAAATGAGAGGCAACTACAATATTTGAACAATAAATTTTGTGCTTTTCTCTTGTTAAAACATATGTTTCATTGTCATCCTCAATATCAATGGCAGTAGTATTTTCATAGATTTTTCCACCTTTAGAAACAAAATCATCTACAAGATAGCTTAAGTATTTTAGTGGATGGAATTGCGCTTGATCCTTCATAACTACCGCGGCTTTAACACTAAAAGGAAGTGGAGTATTATCCACTAGCTCACCATTAATACCCAATTTTTCGTAAGCCTTCATTTCGTTTTTAAGCTTCTCAACATAATCATCAGAATTTGTATATACGTATGCGTCCTGTTTCCGTAAATCACAATCTATGTTTTCTCTTAAAACTAGATCCTTAATGAAATTCAAGGCATCAGCATTTGCCTGGTAGTATAACTTTGCTTTTTCCTCACCAAAGTTTCCGATCAACTCATCATAAAATAAGTTATGTTGTGCAGTTATTTTCGCAGTAGTGTGGCCGGTAGTACCATTCAAAATTTTACCTGCGTCAATAATAGTTACCTTAAAACCATCATTTTGTAATAAATAACCACATGTAATTCCTGTTATACCAGCACCAACAATACATACATCAGTTTTTTCATCACTCGTACATTTAGGGAAGTCCTTAAATGTTGTAGAAGCTCTCCAGTAGGGTTCTGGAAATTGTGGAAATCTTTTTTCTAAATCGTCTAAACTCATGTAATATCCTCCTAAATTCGGTGTTATTACATAATATTTCCATCTTTAAAAATTCAATGTATTCAATTCAGCAGAATATTAAAGAAAACTAGCCGATATGGCTAGTTTTACTTTATTATACAATTCGGATTTACTTTTTTAATTCTAGAGAGTAATTCATTAATATCATCACATAAGAAAGTGGGTATTATATCTAAGTTCTTTCCAGTGGAATCCTTGAAAATTAGTACATCTTCCACAAAGTCGGTAAGACTTGATTTCTTAGATAATGGTAAGAACATTTTATCTAATTTAATTTCTGCTATATCCTTGTATTCTATAGTGTTTATTTTACTACCCAATTTATATTTAATATTAGAAGGACCGTGTGAGACTTCAATTCTCTTTGAAGCATAATAATTAAATCCTATTAAAATTGCAAAAGTTATAAACAAAAACACATTTAAATATCTAAGTTCGTAAATATCTAATAATGAAGATAAGGTGTTAGTAATAAACGCTGAAACAAAGTAAACACCGAAAAGATTATATCGTAAATTTGGATGTAATATTATGTGTGGCAAATTACTATATGTCTCAATTAGATTAACCCTATGCTCCTTTAAGTCTAAAGTTAATTCATCAACTGTTACTTCATCAGTTTTTGATAGAAATAAGTGAGCATTAAATGAGCTAATTAATGAAATATCTTCACTATATTCGACTGCAACATAAAGCCAACCATCCTCGTCATATTCAGTTGTATTAATTCTGATTTTATAGTATCTAAGTTTTAAGTTATCATCCTTAGAAAATTCTACTACGGTATCATCCAATAATTCGTATTCGGTGTTTTGGATGTTTAACTCTGTAAGTAATTCCATTTTAAGTAAAGAGTCACAGATTAATTTAGGATCTTTAATAAAATCTGGCAAGTGATCTAATAGTTTAACACTACTAAATTCTCTAACTAAATGAATTATACCTATTGGGTCATTACTAATTTTGTTTAAATACATTATATCTGTATCAATGTTATTTGATTTTCTTGTCAAAATAGCTTCGATAATAAAAATAGGATCATTTAAGTTTAAACATTTAGTAATAAAAGGTTCAAATTTTAAATAGTTATATTTTCCAAGCAAATATATACAATTTCTCAATGCTTCCCTAAGGCTGGGATATTTCTCAACCCAGTGTAAGTAAACAAATTCATAGTTGAAATTGATATTATATAATTTTGCTTCAGAATAAAGGGAATCTGAAACCTTTACTAGTGTATCTTCTAACTCGATAAGACCATCGATCAGTAAGGCATCTAAACGAACGTATTCAGCAAGTAATTGAATAATGCTGAACTTTAACTTATCATCGTCTAAATATTGTAATAAGAAAGGAAATAAAATTTTTGCAACTTCTACATTTTCGGAAGCTAAGATTAATTCTGGTGAGAATTCTTTATCTAATTCACGTACTTTTGCGAAATTATCAACAAAAAAAGAAATTGATTCAAGATCACTTAGTTCCAACATTTGATGTAAAATTAAAGATTTTGCTCTAGGACTATAATCTTCAAAGCAATCTTTTATGATATCCAAATGATTTGTTAAAATATAAGAATGGATATAGGTTATTATGCAGTAGCTAGGATCGTCCCAGTCGTGTAGTGAACAGTTCTCAAACTTCCCCGAAGCTAATCCTAAAGCAAGGATAACAGTAGATTCTTCTAAATAGTAACTATCATTTTCGTGAAGTTCTGACATAGCATTAAACCTACGCTCAGGATCTTTGCTATTCATTTGTAAGACTAATTTAGATAATTTTGATAGTTTAATACCTGACATTTCTAAGACATACCCACCTTAAACAAAATAAATAAATAATATTATGTTTTTATACTATTTTATCATAAATACTAATTTAGTAGATTAATTGAAAGTGAATTTGTATAAAAAGGTAGAATAGTTAAGAAATATCCCGTATGATATTTTTATGTTTAAATAATTTAATGCATCGGAGGCGACATTTCTATGTTTTGCCCAAATTGTGGAGCAGAAAGAACAAAAGTACAACATAAGTGTGAAGTATGTGGCGAGAGCTTCGACTTAGAAATAATAGAGAAAATTGCTCAGGACCCTCTAATGGAAGAGAATCTTGTAGGCCAAGAGATTGCGAAAAATGAAACTTTTTATAAGGATGTTCACTTAGCAACTCTAGAGGAGAAATCAGCATATGAATCTCAGTTAATTGATAAAGCAAAACGTGAAGCTGCAGCGGCGGAAGAGAGAAAGAGACTTGATCTTTTAAAAAAGAAAAAATGGGTTTTAATAATTTTAGGTTTAGCCTTTTGTATAGTCATAGTTTCACTTGGCTACTTACTATATTTGTATAACACCCCAAAGTATGTTTATTTGAAGGCCGAATCAAAATACTTTTCCGAGAAGCACGAAGACCTTAATAAAAAGTTTGAGAGGGAACTAGAACTTCAACGAGTGATTGATTCAGAGCCATCTAACCTTAAAGGAACTATCAAGGCAAACTTTATGGTTGAAGGCGAACTCAACTTCGAAGAACAAATTATTTATAGAATGATCCAAGGATTAATATCAAATTCAGAGATTAATTTTAACACTAACCTTGACCCAAAGAAAAATAAGCTATATTCAAACATTAAATTAAAAAACGCCGATAATACAATTTTTAATCTAAAATTAATTGAGGATAGTAATAGAGTAGCACTAAGTACTAAACTTCTTGGTGAAAAGTACTTGTACACTTCCAAAAATGAATTTGGCAATACATTGAAAAATGTTAATGAAAATTATTCTGGTCCTGAAAAAGTAAGCATTGTAAATAATAATTCAATCTCACCTTGGATTCAAATTAGTGGGGAAGAGGTAGTATTACTTTCAGATTATGGAAAAGAATTCTTTAATGCGCTAGATAATAAGGATATCAAACTTATTGAGGATCAAAAGTTAGTTTTTGAGGACAAGTCAATTACTGGTGATGTAATTGAAATAAAAATTGATGAGAAGAAATTCAAAAAGATTGCTACGAGGATGCTTGATCGCCTTGAAAATGATTCAAGATTATATGATACAGTAGAAAAACGTCTAGCAGTCTTAGAAAGTATTAACAATGTTAAAATAAATAATGAAAAGATTAGTAGAGAATCAATAATTAAAAACCTTAAAAAACAAATTAATCAGTCTAAAAACAATATTAAAAACGTGAATTTTACTGATGATTTAGTTCATAAGGTTTATCTAGATAAAAACAAAAAAATCATTGCACGCGAGCTAGTCTTACCTATTGAAGATAACAAATTTACTTATGTTAATATTGAAAAAAACAGTGAGACAATTAATGATATTAGTAATTCGAAACTAGAATTTAGGTATGAGAGTAAGGTATATGAAAAAAATAATGGTCAGTTTACTGAAAACAGATTTAAGTTTACTAATATTGGTGATGAAAGAGAAACTATAATTCTCTCAACAGTGACTCGTAGAGATAATCTTAATGAATATACAGTAAAAACTCATACCAACTTCTCTTTTGAATCAAATACGGCTACCGGAACTTCTCTTCCAACATTTGAAGGTTTTATCGATAGAACACTATATCAAAATCTAGAAAAAAACTTTTCGAATGAGGATATTGTTTTCAACATAGGGGTAGACACTGCTAAGGATGATAATGTAGATTTATTTGCAATTTCACTTATATTTAATCGAGATTACAAAATAAAAAAAGGTGTAAATATACCTTTACTAACATCCGAAAATTCATTAAATGCTAACAAATTAAGTGATAAAGAAACTAAAGAAATTTATAAAAACTTTCAAGAAGTTACTGAAGATTTTATAAAAAATATTGGTGCAAAAAAAGACTAAAACCAATTAGGTTTTAGTCTTTTCTTAATGATCTTCGCTTTCGGACGCTTGCTTTCCGCGGGCAGCGAAACGCATGCGTTTCGTAAGCCTCCTCGGCGCAAAAAACAAGCGCCTGTGGGGTCTTGCTTAGCCTGCTTTCCCGCAGGAGTCAAGCGCCCTTTCGCTCATTACACATGCAACTCAATTAGTTTTAGTCTTTTCTTATTAGCATTTTAAAGTTTTTCCAGCTGAATTTTTCTGTATAGTTCATTACACCATTTAGATAAACTCTACTAGCGAAAGTGTTTAGAATAAGTATTGTGACAACTAGTAACGAAATTGTTGTTGCGATTTCGAAAGTATTAGCTGCTCCAGAAACAATCCTAGAAAAAGTTACAATAGGGGTGAAGAAAGGAATATACGATCCAACTTTAACTATAGTTGCTGACGGGTCGTGTAGAGAGGTCATACCTATGAAAAATGCCCCTAAAATTAATGCTACAACCGGTAAAGAAACTGAAGATAAATCTTCTATTCTACTCGCCATTGCGCCAACTGCAGCATAAAGCATTGCGTATAGTAAATATCCTAAGAAGAAGTATATTAAGAACATAATTATAATCGTAATACTTAGCTCTGATACATCTAAATTCATACCCATCAATGGCATTTTTTCTTTTGACACCCATCCTAATAAATAAACAATAGAGAATGAACATCCAATTGCTAATATTTGCACTATTGCCATAAGAAACGTAGAAATAATCTTTCCATACATCATTGTTAATGGTTTAACTTTTGCTAACATTAATTCCATAACACGCGATGATTTTTCAGCAGTAATTGACTGTGCTAGGCCTTGCCCAAAACTTATTAGAAACATGTACATTAGAAATACAAATATGTAGACTATACCGAAAGTTTTTTCTGTATCTTTCGTTTCTTCTTTTTTAACTTGAGTATCTTTCACAGTTACTTGTGCAAATAGTTGTTTTGCTACATTAGGATCTATATTCTGTTTTTCAATTATGTTATATACATATTTACTTTGCAGTTGTTGAGAAATTAGTGCAGTAAGTGATTGATTTGGTCTAGATATTGAATAATTTTCTACTTGTGGAATATTATTAGCTTCACTAATTACAATAACACCTTTAGATTTGTTATCTAGTAAACTCTTTTTAATTTCATTATAGCTCATACTTGATTTCTTAATTATTGAAACATCATCAAGTGTAGATTCTATTGTTTTTTCATCAATCGTAAATTGCGTTGTATTTACAACAACATATTTGTCTTTAGATTTCGCATCTTTTTTTGAATTGTAGTTAACAATTCCGTAGCCAGCAATTATAGCCAGGCATATAATTGACATAATAACTAAGTAACCTTTAGATTTAATACCTTCTAAAAAGTGGAATTTTATTACAGTAAGAAATTGATTCATATTATGACACCCTTTCTACGAAAATATCATGTAAAGTAGGAGGGATGAACTTAAATTGCTGTAAACTAACATTATTATCTTTAAGTAAGTTTAATACTGTAAAGGCCTCTGAATCGTTTTTAACTTTAATTGAAATTTCTCCTTGAGATAAAGAATACACTACATTGCTTTTATTAAGTATGGAAATGACCTCGTAGTTCTCTTTTAGGATTAAATTGCGATACCCGTACGAATCTTTAATATTATCTAAGTCACCGTATAAAATGACTTCACCTTTATTTAGCAAGCAAATCTTCTTACAAAATGATTCGATTGTTTCCATTCTATGACTTGATAAAATTACTGTTTTCCCTTGAACTATTTGTTCCTCAATAACTTCCGATAATGTTGAAGTATTTACAGGGTCTAATCCACTAAATGGTTCATCAAGAATAATTAATTCTGGGTTATGTATTAAGGCAGCAATAAGTTGTATTTTTTGTTGATTCCCTTTTGATAGCTCTTCAGCTTTTTTGTTTTTATACTCAGGAATATCTAGTCTTTCTAACCACAAGTCAATTGAACGGTTAGCCTCTTTAGTTGATATACCTTCCAATTCCGCAAAATACCTTAATTGGTTTGCAACAGTTGTTTTACCATATAGACCTCTTTCTTCAGGTAAATAACCAATTTTTGGTCTGTTTGTATTAATTAGCTTACCATTCCAAAGAATTTCGCCTTTATCTGTCTTTAATAAATTAAGTATCATTTTAATTGTTGTAGTTTTACCAGCGCCATTTCGACCTAGTAACCCTAAGACTTCACCTTTATTAACTTTCAGTGATACGTCGTTTACAGCAATATTTTCATAAAACTTTTTGCTTATGTTATTAAGCTCTAACATTGGTAACCTCCTTAAAAAACTGTTATAAATAAAGTATATCATAAAAAATTATGCCGAATTATAAACTAGACTATATAGAAACCGGAAGGGCTGATTGCGATGACGGTCAAATTTGCAGTAATTACTGATATTCATGCAAATAATTTTGCGTTAGATGCAGCACTTACCGAAATCGAGTCTATTGGTGTAGATCACATATATTGCTTGGGGGATCTTGTAGGAATAGGTCCAAATCATAATGAAGTTTTAGAAAGAATTTTTTCATTAGATGATATTACAATAATTTCTGGCAATCATGATCAAGCGATAGTTGCATTGGCAGCGGGGGAATACCATCATAAAGGGCATGAGCATGCAAAAAGACATCATGGTTGGGTGTACAAAACTTTAGATAAAGGTCATATTAAAAGCCTTCGGGAGCTACCGCTTTTTATAGAAAAAAGATATACCGATATTAATATATTAGCTACACATTATAATATAGAAGAGGAAAAATTGAAGAAATCATATTATAATCCATATAGTGATATTGTTGAACCAGCCTTAGAAAATTTAGAAAAGTTGTTTCAAAAATGCAATCATGATTTAATTATGTTTGGACACCATCACCCAAAACATTTCTTCATTTCAGAACAAAAAATATACTTAAATCCTGGCTCTTTAGGATGTAATCCAGCTCCATATGCTAGATATGCAATAGTTGAAATTAATAAATGTGATATTAATGTTGAATACTTGCAAGCTGAATATAATCGAATTGACCTAATTAAATCCTATGATAAAGTGCCGGAGAAGGAATTTTTACTCAAAGCATTTCATGGTATAAACTAGTTTAGGAGAGAAACACAACATATGAAAAATGCAATTTTTATTGTTTTACAAATTTTCTTTTTCTGGGTAATTAATGAAATTAGTTACAAGATTGTAGGGTTTCTACAAATCCCAATTCCAGGGAATGTACTTGGAATGATAATTTTATTCATACTTTTAGTTACGCGTGTTATTCCAATTAAATATGTTGATTCAGGTAGTAGTTTATTAATTAAACATTTAGCTTTCTTTTTTATTCCAATCGCTGTTGGATTAATGGCTTTAGGTAGTGTGATATTTGATAACTTTGTTGCATTTATCTTTGCGATTCTTGGGAGTTTAATTGTTGGATTTATAGCTACAGGCTATACTGCGCAAAAACTATCTTAACAACAAGGAGAAACAACAAGAAATGAAACTAGCAATTTTACTATTTTGCATTTTAATTACTCTAAGCGCCTATTTAACGAGTGGAATAGTTGGAAAAAAATATCCATCACCTTTTACCACACCCGTTTTCTTTTCTACTACGGTAATTATAACGATCTTATTGTTGGCTGATATTAGCTATAAACAATATGAGCCTGCAAAGGAAATAATGACATTTTTACTCGGACCAGCTACTGTGGCTCTTGCTGTACCACTATATAAAAATAGAAAAATATTACTTAAAAACCTAATTTCTGCAAGTTTTGGACTAATTATTGGTACAGTTAGTACAATAGTTTCAGCTATTTTTATTCTTCAATTATTTGGAGTAGGGCAAGTATTATTAGCTTCTATTAGTGTAAAATCTATTACTGTACCAATTGCTGTTGAAGTAACTATGGGTATTCAAGGAGATCCTGCCCTAGCAGCAGCTTTTGTAGTAATGACTGGTGTATCGGGGAGTATGCTTGGACCTTGGATTATGGACCGATGTAAGATTAATAGTCCATTAGCTAGAGGGCTGGCACTCGGTACTATCTCACATGGCCAAGGTACTGCACAGGCTGCAACTGAAGGTGAACTGCAAGGAGCAATTGCAGGGGTTGCAATGGGAATAGCAGCGATAGTTACTTCTTTTATAATACCGATTATCTTTAAAGTGATATAATACTCTACTAGACTAAAAAACAACTTCTTTGAGACTTTTTTTGAGGTTGTTTTTATTTTTTGGCTAAAAGTAAAGTATAAACATCTGCGTAGTTCATACTTTACTAACGCATAAGTGCAACTACGGCTCTGCCGTCGCCTTAAGACTCGGCAATCGCCGAGTTTTCTTTAAAATAAAGGAGAGCAGGTGGGGATTTGAGATTTTTCCGAGACTTATTACTTTTACTGATTGGGATTGTTATTATTTGCAATCTGCCTAACTTATTAATAGATAAAGGGTTACCAACATTTAATGTATCAAACTTTTTAAGTTCGATCGGTGATTTTTTTATCAAAATTCAAAATCCTTCTGATATAACTTACTTAAGATTTATAAATTACTATAAACAAGTTGAATCTTTGATGTTTCCAGAAATATGGGAACGGCTAGCATACTCGCTTACAATCTTAAGTTCTAGTATTATGTTGGCAATTACTATTTCGATACTTTCTGCCTATATTTACTATATAGGAGAAGGGAAGCTTCAAAGAGTAATTAGGTGGATAAGCCTTGCATTAAACTCAGTTCCGGATGTAATGATGATTATTTGCATACAACTACTTTTTATAGCTATCGCAAAGCAGTTTAAGGTAATGCCATTTACAATAATAACTTTCAATGAAAATAAAGCATACTTTTTACCAATATTATGCTTAACTATTCTTCCTACTGTTCAATTATTTCAGATGGTTTTGACGTTTATAGAATCTGAGGCAGACAAAACTTATGTTGAGTTCGCTAAAGCAAAAGGGTTAAGTAAAACATATATTTTCTTTGTGCATATGACTAGAAATATTGCGATTCATCTAATACATCAAAGTAAAATTATTTTCTTATTCCTAATATCAAATTTATTTATATTAGAAAATTTATTTAATATTTACGGAATTATGAGATTCGTAAGCAATGTTTCTATTAACATTCATCATTTTGATTCTACACCATTAATTGTTTCAATCTCTCTGCTACTTTTACCATTTTATATGTTAATGTCTGGATTAAAGTCTTGGGTCAATTGGATTACCAAAAGGACGGTGAATTAATAAGTGATTTATTTACGTTCATGGAAGGTAATAATAGGCCTTACATATTTTGTGCTTTTATTATTGCTAAGTTTTAGCTATACATATTATTGGAAGGAGTTTATACCGGAACCTGCTTTAACCCACTTTGAAAATGGAAAATTTGTAGCTAAGGCTCCATTTACACCTTTAGAGGTCCTGCCTTTTGGTTCTGATAGGTTTGGTAATAATAATTTGCTCAAAATTATTGAAGGTGCTAAGTTTACAATTATCCTTGTCCTAATAATTGTAGCTCTTAGAATGATTTTAAGTAGTATTTTAGGTTATTTATTAAGTACATTAGGAAAAAAAATCATTAGTTTTTTTTCTAAAATTTTTGAAGCAGTTTACTATGTGCCAGTAGTGTTCATTGTCTTTCTGTTAATGTTTCCATTAACTAATAGGTATATTGTTTTAGAATCAAATAGTCTTGATCAAATAACATTAATTATAGTACAAGTATCTATTTTGGTTGCTGTAGGCCTTCCTGCTCTAGTTATGTATTTTACAAATGAAATAGTTTATTTTAATAATGAAGATTATGTTGTGGCATCAAAAATTATGGGAGGACGTAGTTTTTGGATATATAGAAAACATTTTTTAAGAGTTTTTAGAAAACCATTAATAATTACTTTTTTCCAACAGTGTATACAAGTTTTAATACTATTTACACATTTAGCTATTTTTAGAATTTTTATTGGTGGAAATAAGGAGATTAATTTAGATATTGATTTGTCAATTCAAGTCTCTCTATCAAATGAATGGGGAGGGTTAATTTCAGCGGATCTTAGGGAAATGCAATTAGCACCTTGGATCCCATTAAGTGTCCTGACTGTTTTCGCAATAACGATATTCATGCTTCAGTTAATAATTCAAGGTTTAACAGAACCGATTAATCATAAGGTTAAACCAACTCTAACCTCGTCACAAAAGGTGAAGGTAAATATATAAAATAGGGATCTGCTCATTTTTTTGGTTAGAATGGGCAGATCCCTTTAATGGTCTTGAAATTATTGATTATCAATTTCCCTCTTGTGTGTATGTGCTAATCTTGATGCTGCCGCTGCTGCAATAGCACCAACAATATCATCAAGGAAAGTATGTACCTTTCCAGATGCTTTATTGTTTAGTTTTTCTAAGATGCCTGGTTTAACACGATCGATATAGCCATAATTAGTAAAACCTATACTTCCGTAAATATTTAAGATCGAAAGTGCTAAAATTTCATCAATTCCATATAGGCCTTCATCAATTTCTAAAATGCATTGTAGTGGTTCTCTTAGTACTTTTTGTTCAGCTAGAATATCAAGCTGAATTCCAGTTAAAATTGCGTTTTGAACTTCTCTTTTATTGAGTACAGATTCAATTTGCTCTCTGCATTTCTCGTGTGTCAAATCAGGATAGAAATCTTTTTGAAGATATATAACTAAAGGGATAATATCTTCAATTTTTACGCCACGTTCGTTTAACCATTCAATTGCCGTGCTTTTAATAAATTCTTCACTATACTTACAAAGTTCAACATCTCGCATTTATACATACCCCCATAAATGTATTGTTCGCTATAAATGAGGATAATTATGCAAAAAAAAACTAGCATTAAGCTAGTTTTTAGTAATAGTAATTATTTTTGTTCTGTTTCTAAATTACTGTTTTTACGTGAATAGATGAAGTATACTGCAGTACCAATTGCCATCCAAATTGCAAATGCTTGCCATGTCATAGCTGGTAGTTGAATCATTAGATAGAAACATCCTAAAGCAGAAATAGCAGGTAAAACAGGTACTAAAGGCACCTTAAATGCACGTGGAATTTCTGGATGAGTTCTTCTTAATATTATTACAGCAACAGCAACTAATAAGAACGCAGTTAATGTTCCAATATTAACTAGGTGTGCTAATGTTCTTAAATCAACTAAACCAGCGATTAAAGCAGCAATAGTACCCATTGTCCAAGTGTTGATCATCGGAGTTTGTGTTTTGATGTTAACAGATGATAAAACTTTTGGTAATAGTCCGTCACGGCTCATTGCATAAGTAACACGGATTTGACCGTATAAAACAACTAGTAGAACTGTTGTGATACCAGAAATTGCTCCAACAGAAATGATACCAGCAACTGCATCTTGTTGTACATATTGAAGTGCAAATGCAACTGGATCAGCAACATTCAATAATTCATAAGGTACCATACCAGTTAAAATTAATGAAACTACAATATATAAGATAGTACAAATTGTAAGTGATGCAATTAAACCTATTGGTAGGTCACGTTGAGGATTTTTAACCTCTTCAGCAGCAGTTGAAACTGCATCGAAACCGATGTATGCAAAGAATACTGTAGCAGCTCCAAGCATTACGCCTTCAAAACCAAATGGCATAAATGGTGTCCAGTTTTCAGGTTGAACATATTTTACACCAACAGCAATAAATAAGAAAATAACTACTAATTTAACCATAACAATAATGTTATTAAACTTTGCACTTTCTTTAATACCTTTGCTTAGAAGTGCAGCGATTAATAATACAATAATAATTGCAGGTAAGTTAATAATTCCACCTTCACCTGCACCTGGCGCAGATGCTAATTCTTTTGGAATATGTATTCCGAAACCTTCTAATAAAGCACCAAAATATGCTGACCAACCTACAGCAACTGCTGAAGTTGCAAGTAAATATTCTAGCATTAAATCCCAACCAATAAGGAAGGCTAAAAATTCACCGATCGTTGCGTATGTATATGTGTATACGCTACCAGAAATTGGAATTGCGGATGAGAATTCAGCATAGCATAACGCAGTTAATCCACAAACAATTGCAGAGATTATAAATGAAAGTATAATTGCTGGACCAGCATCCTTAGCTGCAACTACTCCTGTTAGTACGAAAATCCCTGTTCCAATAATTCCACCAATACCAAGTAATGTTAAATCCATTGCACCAAGAGATTTACTAAGCTTACTTTTATTACTTTCAGCTAGTAGCCTAGAAATTTCTTTTTTTCTAAATAATTTTGCCATTTCTTGCTCCTTTTTTGTCGAAATATGTTATAAAGCCTTTTACATAATAAAACATCAATTTTGAATTGTCAAAATATTTTTGAAAGAAATTTAAATGTTTATAAATATTTAATTTAGTTTTCTTTGTGTAATATAGTATTTACGTATGATTGGTATATAATGTAAAAAATATTTAATAGTCACAATGTAAATAATAAAATGCGAAAAAATGTTAATAATTATTTAAAAATATGAAACTTTATGCTATCATAATTTTTTGTGTACAACACTGTTATACATATCATATCAATAAAACATAAATTAAAAGAAGAGGTGCACAGCATGAATCTAATTAACGAGCTTATATTAGCAGCAAGTGACTTTTTATGGTCAACACTCCTAATTTATTTACTAATTGGTGCCGGATTATATTTTACGATCAGAACAAAAGGTGCTCAATTTAAATATTTGGGACACATGATTAAATTACTAAGTGAAAAAACAGATAACAAAAACGATAATACGGTTACATCACTTCAAGCATTTTTTATCGGTGCAGCAACAAGGATTGGAACTGGTAATATTGCTGGAGTAGCACTAGCAATATCGATTGGTGGTCCAGGTGCTGTTTTTTGGATGTGGTTAGTTGCTTTACTAGGTGGAGCAAGTGCCTTTGTAGAAGCAACTTTAGCTCAGATTTATAAGGTAAAGGATGGAAGTGCATTTAAAGGTGGTCCAAGCTATTATATTGAAAAGCAATTAGGATATAAATGGATGAGTGTATTGTTTTCAATTTTTATTATAGTTGCGTTTGGGTTAAGCTTTAACTCTGTACAAAGTAATACAATTACTGGAGCATTTGCGGGTACGTTTAATATTGGAACTGCTACAATGGGTGTAATTCTAACAGTTTTATCAGGGGTAATTATTTTTGGAGGAGTTAAACTAATTGCTAGATTTTCTTCAATAATTGTTCCTGTTATGGCGGTTTTCTACATTATTCTTGCAGCTTATGTAATACTAACAAATATTACTGAAGTTCCAGCTGTTATTGCATTAATTTTCAAAAGTGCTTTTGGCTTTGAACAAGCACTTGGTGGTGGAGTAGGTACAGCAATTTTAATGGGAGCTAAAAGAGGATTATTCTCTAATGAAGCTGGTATGGGTAGTGCACCGAACGCTGCAGCAGCTGCTACTGTATCGCACCCAGTTAAACAAGGTTTTGTTCAAACACTTGGAGTATTTTTCGATACATTAATAGTTTGTTCGGCAACAGCATTCATTATCTTACTTTCAGATGTTTATACGACAGCTGAAGAAGGAATTTCTGGTGCGATGCTAACTCAAGCTTCGCTAGCACAACATTATGGTGATTGGGCTCAGTACTTCCTAACTATTGCAATATTCATGTTTGCCTTTAGTTCAATTGTAGGTAACTATTACTATGGTGAGGTAAATATTAATTATTTAACTAATAGTAAAATTGTATTGTTCATTTATAGATTAGCTGTTCTAGCAATGGTATATGTTGGTTCAGTTGCTTCGTTAGACAATGTATGGAATTTTGCAGATCTCTCAATGGGATTAATGGCTTTAATAAACTTGACAGCAATTTTATTACTTGGCAGATTTGCATTTGGTGCACTTGATAACTATTTTGCACAAGTTAAAAAGGGTGTAGAACCAAAGTTCTATAAAGATGATATTCCTGGATTAAAGAATGTTGAAAGTTGGCCATCAAAAAAATAAACACAAACAATATAATTAAATATTTAATTTATAAAAAAAAACAGACCGATTAATAGAAAATCGGTCTGTTTTTTGTTAGCTGTTAACGTTGGCAGTGTCAGGTTTTTTTGCGTCTAATAACCTAATTCTTCATTAACAAAGTATACTTTTAAACCAACAAAAGTTGGCTTTTGCTCAATAATTGTTGTTACAGTACACATACGCTCTTCTTTTTTACAATCCGCACAAAAATCAGTTTTAGAACACGGAGTTGTTTTGCCTAAACGTCTTGCATTTTGAGGACACGCAATTGTTTTTATTCTATCCATCGCTGAATCATAATCTGAAGCTATTTTATTAATTCCACATATTAGAATGGTTTTTTTTGGACCAAAAAACATTGGAGCAACACGATTACCATTACCATCTATATTAATAATTTTACCATCTTCAGTTATTGCATTAGCGCTTGCAAAATACACGTCAGAATATAAAGCTCTACGCATTACATTTAATCTATCCTCAGGCGCTGTTTTCCAATGCCATAATACCTCGTTTCCTTGGGTAGCAAACAAGTCGTATAATCCAAGTTGATCTACAGTCATTGAACCACCAAATCCAATTAAATCGGAACTTTGAACTTCAGATTTAAGTGCTTCGATTAGCTCTTCTTTACTGTCGAAATAAGCACTTTCAATCCTGCGCATTTTTAAATTTTTAAGAACTGTTTTTATTTTTTCCAATGTATTCACCCCATGATATATAATAACAAAAAGTTTAGATTGAAAAAAGCAGATTAGCTTTTGCTAATCTGCTTTGTAGTCTAAGTTCTATATATAAATTATAGTTTAACTACGTTTTCTGCTTGAGGACCACGGTTTCCTTTAACGATGTTAAATTCAACTTTTTGTCCTTCTTCTAAAGATTTGAAACCTTCGCCAGTGATAGCAGTGAAATGTACGAATACATCGCTTCCGCCTTCAACTTCGATGAATCCAAAACCTTTTTCAGCGTTAAACCATTTTACAGTACCTGTTGTTTGCATTAAAAATTCCTCCAAAAAAATTAATTAAATTTAGCCGTAATATACAAATAAAAAAATTCACATATTATAACGTTTATCAATTCAAATACAAGTGATAAGCCTTATAATATGTGAATTAAATTGAAATGCATATATACGATTAATTTGATTATATGCTAATAATTGGTAGGTGTCAAGATAAAGAATATTCGACGATTGTCGAGTCTTAATATTTGCAGAGGCATGCAAAGAGAAATTTAAACGATTTACGAATTTTTAATTTTTTTGAGCAAAAAAGACCATCATTTCGATGGTCTTTAGTAAATGCCTATTTTGATAGTTGAATAGATGCTTCATTTACCTCATTAATAAGGTTTTTGAATATTGTCTTTACTGGTAAAATCTCTTTAATCTTATAAACGTTTTCGCCACAGAACATTAAAGCCTTTTCTGAGTCACCATTTGTAGTTGCATTTTCAAGTGATCTTAAAATACAGAAAGCGTGACTACAATTCTTTAAGCATTTTACGCACTTAATTATTTTAGGAGGATTTCCAGCTTCCCAGTTATTATAGAAAGTATTTCGTAATCCACGACCTGGATAACCAACAGGACTATCAATTACAACAACATCTTCTTTTGTAGATTGGATATAAAGTTCTTTCATTTCTTTAGATGCATTTGACTCTTCACTTGCAGCAAAACGTGTACCCATTTGAACACCTGCTGCTCCTGCATTAAGTGCTCGAACGATATCAGCACCTTCTATAATACCACCAGCAGCAATTACAGGAATTTTAACTGCTTCAATTACTTCAGGAAGGATGTCAAACATTGGTCTGTCAGTTCCTAAATGTCCAGCTGCTTCTTTACCTTCAACAACAACTGCAGCAGCACCAAACTTTTCAGCTAACTGTGCAAACTTTGCAGAAGATACTACAGGAATAATAGGAGTGTTTGTTTCTTTACCCCATTTAAACATATCTCTAGAAAACCCAGCACCTGAGATTACTAAGTCGATACCTTCGCTAATTGCAGCTTTTACTAACTCCGAGAATTCACGAGCAGCAAACAGTACATTAACCCCAATCACACCTGAAGTTAATTCACGTGCTTTTCTAATTTCAGCTTTTAATTCTTCAATTGACATTCCAGTTCCGGCAATAATACCGATACCACCTTCGTTAGCAACTGCAGCTGCAAGAGGAGCAGTTGAAATTCTAACAGCCATTCCACCTTGAATTATAGGTAATGGCACAGTAATGTTACCAATTTTAAGTTCATTTAACATATATGGAATCCCCTTTATATTTTACATATTATTACTAGGTACTAATATTAAGTAGTATTATAACATACTAATTATTTCTTTAAAAGAAATGTGTTTAAAAAGAATATTACAAAAATATTATTCAATTTCTATTGGTATATTTATACATTATCATAATGAAAATGTATAAATAAATGATAAAATAAATTATATAGTATTACATGGGTATTAATATGGGGGATAAACAATGCGTAAAGTACTTATTTGCTTAATTACTATTTTAATAGTTTTTCAAAACTTCAGTCCTGTTTTAGCGGCAGGTGATACAACACCACCGAATTTAGTTAGTTCTTCAATTAATAAGAAATCTATTAAAGTTGGGGATACTATTGTTCTTACCTTTAACGTTGACGAGCGGGAATCAGGATTGAGTCAAATAGGTGGTGACTCTATAATAGAACTTCAGCATACATCGGGTCAAAGATACGTAACACACTTGTATAATACAACTACTAAAAATCAATTTATAACAAAAATTTTTATATCATCTAATATGTTAAAAGGTAAATGGAGAGTTACAGATATAGCAATTAGAGATAAAGCTAGGAATGTTGGTAGGTACAATGAATACGATCCTAGAATTTCAGGTTTATATTTTGATGTTATTAATGGTTTAGAAGATGTTAGTGCACCTGTTATTAAAAGTATATCTGTTTTAAATAAAACCTATAAACCAAATGATAGATTTAAAGTTGAAATTACTGCAGAAGATCAAAGCGGATTAGTAGGAATTTATGGGATATTACAATTTAAACATAGTCAAACTGAAGCTTATATTATGGGTAGTTTAAGATACAATTCAATTACTAAAAAAATAGAAGCATTTGTTACAATTCCTGAAGATGTGAAAAATGGGGTATGGGAGTTATTTAATATAAACATTAATGACCTGTATGGAAATGAAAAGATGTACTTTCAGCAAGAATACCCATATTTTAAAAACTATAGAGTTTCAATAACTGGTGGAAGCAATGATTTTAGTCCTCCGGTTTTAAAAAGTATTATATTAAGTAAAAATACAATATTTAACGGAGAATCTTTTACAGCAGAAGTTGATATAGAAGATATGTCCCCAATTTCTAGGGTATCAGTTTCATTTATCCATAGGGGAACTTCCAGGAGCTTTTGGTCTATATTAGAATGGGATATGTATAAGAAAAAGTATACTACTGAATTTACTATTCCTCTAAATGCTCCAGTAGGAGAATGGGAGATAGAACAAGTTCATATAGCAGATGTCGTTAATAACAATAGTTTTTATTTTCCGCATACACATCCTGAATTATTACCATCTATTAATGTACTACCATTATTTAAAGGAACTGATAATTTACTTCTTAAAAAGGGAAGCAAATTTGACTATTTATTAGGTGTTATTGCTGAATCACCATTCGAAGGTAACATTACTAGTAAAATTTCACTCGGTGGCGAAGTAAATACTAATGTAAATGGAATCTACCTATTAAAATACTCGGTTCCAAGTAAAAATTATAATTATATTTATGAAGATTATCGTTGGATTACTGTAGACGACGGAATACAAGTAGAAGAAGTAAATGGCGAAAGTACGGTTTTCTTTGACTCAGACGTGTTTATAGGAATGCCAGAAAACAAAGCAAACCTTAGTCTATCATATGGCAAGAAAAATTTGCGAATTGTTAAAGATACGAATATCAAAGCTGATGGTGAATATAAGTTACAACTTAACGCAGGTGCTTCAGCGATGAGAGCTGCCTCTAAGCCAATTAAGATTAACAAGTCTATTAAGTTTGTTATTGATAAAACACCACCATTACCTCCAAAAGTAAACAAGATAACTAGAAAAACTACGATGATTTCTGGTAAAACTGATAAGAAAGCTACAGTAAATATTGGAATCATTGGAAGAAAAGGAATAACAGTAAAAGCTAATAAGAATGGTTATTTTTCAGCAAAGATTCCAAAACTTAAGGCTGGAACAAAAATCAAATTTACAGTTAAAGATAGATTCGGTAGATCAAGTAAACCTACTATTAAAGTTGTAAATAAATAGTATAATGTAGCTGCCAGTAAATCGCTGGCAGCTTTTTATACGCTCACTTTTATCGGGAACGGCTCTAGTTAACTAATCCTCCTTCATAATTCGACAAAAGGCAGATATAACTTCCAAAGTGGATGATAAACTCCCAAAGTGGATGATAAAATTTCTAAAGTGGATGATAAACTGACTAAAACTGGAGATAAATCGCCAAAAGAGGATGATGAAAATTTTTTCCACAAAAATTTTATATAAATTAGCCGTATTTTACCTAATTTTCACTAAAAAAGTCCTTTAAAAAACACGTTTTGAGTGTGATTTTTCCTCACCATCATAAGCTTTTCGATGGTAAACTATAGCAAAGTAAAGTCAATTTTATAATGTTTTTAAAAATATCACACTTTATAAGAAAAGTTTATGTTAAAATTAGAATTATTATAAATAAGGGAGGGTAACTATGAAATTTTATAAACTACTAGTCTTTATAACTGCATTTACAGTAATTACAGGTTGCTCTAATAAAGAAGAAGTTAAAGAAGAGCAAGCGGAAAAAGAAGTAACAACAACTAACAACTATAACGCAGGTCATAGTCAAGTTGACAGTGATAGTATGGGTGAGGAATTACAAAAGCCAATGACATTTGAAGAGGCTTCAGCTGCATTGGCAGGTTATACCAATAAGGAACAGATTTTTGGTACTATTGAAACTAGTGCGGATGCTTGGGACGTTGTTTCAAAAGAAGAAAGAATTGAGATTACAAAGGATTTATTACAGCAATTTGAAAAAGGTACTTATCTAAATGATGATGTACTACTGAAAAATTTGTATTTGGGTGCATTAGCTGCAGAATCCTATTCAAGAGAGTACAAAATGCAAACACCAACTGATCAAACAGAGGCTGCCTATAACGCAATATGTTTTAACCTTTATAGAAATTTAAAGTTTTTCTATCGTGGAATTGAACCTAAAGACGGTCAACCAATTCTAGCAAATGAGCAAGATACTAGAGAAGTAGCTAAATTTCTTAATACTTTAATTACAAATTAATTTTAATTCTGAGCCTGTCCATTTTTGGATGGGCTCTTTTTTTCGCGCAATATAATTGTTGCTAAAAATAGTGAAAATACATTAAAAGCGATTATTACTGATACAAACCCCCATAGAAAAGGAACTGTGTTTAATACGTGTTTATATATCCAGAGATTATATACATTCATTTTTAAGTCCTCCTTTATTCAATTATCAAGTATCTCCAATTATCAAAATAAAAAACTTAAGTAATAAAAATATTTATAAATGGAAATAAATGTATTTTAGGAATAGTAAAGGAGCTGTAGTATGGACAAGGAAATTAAAGATCTATTAAAGCAGCAGTTCAATCAAAATTTAACAACGAATATAGAAACTATAGAAAAAGTCCTTGATAAAAGCTCAGACTTAGTTAAAAGAGATTTTGTAATTCATGGTACTTCAAATTTAAGAGCAGTTTGCTACTTTACAGATGGTCTAGTTGATAAGCTTCAAGTCGAACATGTTTTGGAGAGTCTTCAGTATGAATTTCATAAGTATTTAGCAACTTCAGATGGGTATGTAGACTTTGAGAATTCAGCGGATAGCCTAAATGAAAACCTACTATATAATTCTTCAGTATCAACAACTAAAGATCTGCAAAAGGGAATAGATGCAGTCTTAATTGGAGATGCCCTTGTAATCGTTGATGGACTAAGTGAGGCAATTATTATCGCTGCCCGTGGGTATGCAATGAGATCAATTGCTGAACCGACCAATGAGCAAGTTGTAAGAGGTCCAAGAGACGGTTTTGTTGAAAATTTAAGGACAAACACTGCTACTCTAAGAAGACGGATAAGAGATCCACTTTTTAGAATCGACTCTGTTCAAATAGGAAAAAAAACAAAAACTGATGTAGGAATTGCCTACATTAAAGGTTTAGCTAGTGATGATCTTGTTGAGGAAGTAAAAGCAAGACTTAGTAACATTGAAATTGATGGGATTCTAGAAAGTGGTTATATTGAAGAATTAATATCAGATGGCCCGTGGACACCATTTCCTACGATACAAAGTACGGAAAGACCTGACAAGGCGGCTTCATCAATTTTAGAAGGTAGAGTTGTCTTGTTAATAGACAACACCCCATTTACATTATTGATGCCAGTAAGTTTTTGGCAATTTTTACAGGCAAGTGATGACTATTATTATAATTTTTATATAGGTTCCTTTTTTAGACTAATACGTTACATTGCGTTTGTAGTTAGCTTAACTTTTCCATCTATTTTTGTTATGTTAGCAAGTTTTCATCAAGAAATGATTCCTACACCACTTGCATTAACAATAGCATCTGGGCGTGAGGTTAATCCATTTCCTGTACTTTTAGAGGCATTATTAATGGAGATTTCTTTTGAGCTTATGAGAGAGGCTGGACTCCGAATGCCAAAGCCAATTGGATCTGCAGTTAGTATCGTTGGTTCTTTAATTATAGGTCAAGCAGCAGTACAAGCAGGTTTAATATCTCCATTCATGGTAATTGTAGTTGCACTAACTGGAATTGCATCTTTCGCAATTCCAAATTACTCATCATCTTTTGCAATTAGATTAATGAGATTTCCAATTCTTATCGCATCTGGAACTCTTGGATTACTAGGATTTACATTTACTATAGGACTGTTATTAATACATCTTATTTCTCTAAGATCGTTTGGAAAGCCATATTTTGAACCATTTGCTCCATATGAGCCAAATGAATTTAAAGATATGTTTATAAGAAGCCCGTGGTGGAGTATGAAAAAACAACCTTCACACGTAACACAAAATACAAACAGAGTTGGAAGCAATCAAATGCCTTCACCACCTAAGAAAGGTGAAGAAGATGAAAGTTAATTTGGATAGGAGGAAATACTGGTGAAAATAACAAAATTCATAGTCATTCTAATCGCGGTATCACTTCTAACAAGTTGTGCAGGCAAGAGAGAAATTAATGACCTTGCAATCGTACTTGCAGTAGGCATAGATAAAGGTGAAAAGCAGAAGTTTAAAGTTACAGTCGAAGTAGTAAGAGCGTCAGATGCTAGAGGGCAAACTGGTTCACCTGCAGGTAATGCAGGAGATCCGATGTGGATCGCTTCAGCAGAAGGTGATTCTATATTCGAAGCAATAAGAAATATATCAACATACTCTTCAAGAAGAGTTTTCTGGGCACATAATTACGTAATAGTTGTAAATGAAGAATTAGCTGAAAAAGAAGGGATTAAGGATATTATTGATTTCTTTACGCGTAATCCAGAGCTAAGAATGAGGACATGGATAGTAGCGACACCTGATAAAGCAGGAGAAGTTGTTTCAACTCAAACGGGTTTAGAAGTAATTCCAGGAGAAGCATTAAGTAAATTATTTAGATATAACCCAATTAGTGCTGTTTCTCCAAGAACCCAAATTCGAGATGTGCATACCGCGTACTTAAGTGAATCATCTGATCCGATTATGGCTCGTGTGAAACTTCAAGAAAGAGTAGTCCCCAATAAAGCTGACGGCGGTGGTGGAGGAGGAGAGAAGCCTCCCGGTGGTGAAGAAAAGGGTAAAGGAGAACCATCTATTAAACAAATAGAGATGTCTGGAACTACTGTTTTCAAGAAGGATAAAATGGTAGGAACTTTGAGCAAGAAAGAAACAAGAGGGCTATTACCTTTCATTGAAAATGTAGGTACAGCTATCATTCCATTAACCTGCCCTGGTAAAGAAAAGGAAAAAATTACAGTTGAAGTAAAGAAAAATAAGGTGGAAGTATTGCCTTTTATAAAAGACAATGCTCCATTTTATAAAATAAACTTAAGTCTAACTACTAATGTAGTTGAGGCTAATTGTGATTTTGATATTGATGATAGAAAAATGATTGATGAAATAGAAAGAAATCTTGAGAAGAAATACAAAGGCTACATAAAATCAGCATTAGAAAAAGGTCAAAAAGAATATAAGGCAGATATTTTTGAATTAGGCAAAACATTTGAAAATAAATATCCTGAGAAATGGAAATCTTTTAGAGAAAATTGGGATGAAAAATATGCAGCAGCTAAATTTGACATAAACGTAAAAGCCGAGGTTCAAAGTGGCGTGTTGTTATATACACCAACGCAGCCAGGAAGTAGAGGGAAATAAAAGTGAAAGAAAAAATTACAAATGGAATGCTAATTGCATTAATAATAAATATGATTTATCCAAAATCAATTGGTGTTTCACAAGGGGTAATGGCAAGAGAAATTGGAAGTGACATTTGGCTTGCGACGATCTTCTCATGTGTACAAGCATTAATTATAATGGCTATTGTTGTTACAATAGTTAAAAATTTACCGAAAGAACCGGTTTTTACAGGTAAGTTGAAGTTATTTATCAATGGATTAAAACGGTTAATATATATTTTATTATTTATATTTTTTATAGTAGCATTTGGCGATATAATGTTGATTTTTGTTTATCATTTACGTGATTATTTTCTACCAGAGGCTCCGGTGTGGGTATTCGTTTTACTCGGAACACTGATTGGAATGTATGCAATTTTTCATGGGATTGAAGTTTCTGGAAGACTTGCATTATTAGGGGTTATTTTCGTAGTTTTGTTTAATATTTTATTGTTATTAGGTTCGCTTAAACAATTTGATATAAGAGAATTGCAACCGATATTTAATTCAGGTGTTGGAAAGACATACTGGGCAAGTAGGCATATGCTAACTGATTGGGCAGCGCCAATCATGGTAACTATAATTTTAATATCAGACGTCAATAAAATAGAATTTGTTAGAAAGTCCACTATTATTGGAGTTTTATTTGCAACAGGGATTATGGTTATATGGCCAATTCTAGAGGTAGGTGTATTATCTGCTGAAATAACTGCTCAGTTTATTGTTTCGTGTATGCAAATGGCTAGAAATGCTGAAATAGGGTTGTTTATACATCGGTATGAAATGATTATGGTTGCCTTCTTTTCCTTTTCTATCTTTACACAAATTATTACAACATTATATTGCGCATCATATTCAGCAAAAAAAATATTTAATTTAGACGATTATCGAAAAATGATAATTCCATCAGCAATAATATTGTCTGGATATTCATTATGGCTACTAAAGGACCATCATCATGCGATGCATATAACAGAAAACCAGAGGGTTACAGTAGGACTGTCGTTATTATTCATTGTGCCACTACTGTTTTTTATTCTAGGATTTATATACAAATGGAAGAGCTCTAAAACAGCTTAAGTTGTTAAAGGTAGTGATATATTATGAAAGAGAAAATTACAAATGGTATGTTCATTGCCTTAATAATAAATATGATGTTTTCAAAGTCAATTGGGATAACACAAGGCTCAATGGCAAGAGAAGTTGGTAATGATATTTGGATTACGACGCTTTTATCATGTTTCCAAGCGATGATTGTTATGTTAATTGTAATTTGGATAATTGAACAATTGCCACCAGAGCCTGAATATAAAGGAAGGTTTAAATACGGAATTAGTAGTTTAAAGAAGATAATTAATATATTATTTTTTTTATTCTTTCTTTTTTCGTTTGGTAACATTTTGTCTTCTTTTATTTTTCAAATGAGAGATTATTTTCTGACAGAGTTGCCAGTTTGGATTTTTGTTTTACTCGGAACATTACTCGGAACAATCTTAGCATTTCATGGATTAGAAGTTATTTCGAGAACTGCAACTTTAGGTGTAGTTTTCTTCTGTATAATTAATATTCTAATTTTAATTGGGGCCATTAAAGATTTTGATATTAGGGAACTACAACCAGTTTTAAGTTCAGGAATATCTAAAAATATATGGGCTAGTAGGTATTTAAATGGAGATTGGACTGTACCAATTATGGCCACTTTTTTCATCTATCCACAAATTAATGATAAAAGATCCATAAGAAAAGCAAGTGTTGTTTCTGTTGGATTTGCAACAGGGATAATTTTGCTATGGTCGATATTAATAAATGGTGTAATATCTAGTGAATTAGCATCACATTTTATTCTAACATGTGTACAATTATCTAAAAGTATTGAATTAGGAGATTACTTTCATCGATTAGAGTTTATTACAGGCTTCTTTGGTCAAATATCTGTAATTGTTCAATCGGCAATAATATTATATTGTGCTGCAAATGCAGCCGCCAAAATTTATAATTTGCATTCTTATAAAATAACTATTATACCTATTGCAATTTCTTTTGGAATTTACGGCGTTTGGTTATTTCAAGACCACAAAAGAGCTATGGACGTAATTGAGCATTTATGGATAACTATCAGCTTGTGGACAGCAATTATAATTCCACTATTATATTTACTTTTAGGATATATTTATAAAATGTGCAAAAAAGGTACTCATTGAGTATCTTACAGGCTGTCGAGAAAACTCGACAGCTATTACTTTCTAAAAAAGAGATAAAATCTTGCTCGCTTTCCGCGGGCACGGCCTCAACTAATTTTCGGCTCGTGCTGTTCCCGCTGGAGTCGAGCGATTTTATCTCTTTTTTTTCACAAAAAACAGCACTAATTTTTTGTAATAAAACTATATAAAATTAAATTTAAAGATGGTGATTTACAATGTTGAAAACAAGAGGCACTACGCAAAACGAATATAAATTTGTTTCAATTGAAGAATTTGTTCCTTTTCTTTATTGCAAGTGAAGTGCTGTTTCAGCTGTATCAAAATCAATATTAAACTGTTTATTTAAATCATGAGGGTTGTAATATCCTTTTGTAAGCATGAAATCAGAAACTTGTGCATGAAGATTGATTGCCATATTTAATTGTTCTGTCAAAACTTCTCTTAGCTCAGGTTGAATTGTTTCAGAGACAGCTACTGAATACATTATAATTCCCGATTTTGCAGCTAATAGTAAATCGGTAGCAATTACTTGATCAGTTATGCCGCCCATTCCAGTCATATTTTGAATAAATCTATTCATTCGGCCTCTCCCCTATTCCTTAATAAAATGTAATAATACCTCAATCGACTCACTTGAATGCTTTGCCTCTGTTTCAAGGATTCTTTTCAAATCCTCATCTTGGGCTAAAGGACGCATAGCAGTTGCTTTAGTAAGACACAAATTTTTATAAGTTAAAATTTCATGTAATTCAAGTGTTTCGTGAACTCCAAGTTTAAACTCCATAATTTCACACCTCTTTTTCTTTTATTTTTAGTAATTAGATATTAATTATTCAGATACTACAATTTACTAAAAGAATAATAAAATTTTGGGAAGGGAAGAATAACGTTGTTTATATAATGGAGGTGGAATTTATGTATAATCTTAACCTTGCTCATCATGAATCAATGGAACTACATGAAATGTTAAATATGAAAACTGTTAATTTACTTAAATCCAAATTAATGCAAGGTGTCGTTTTTGATCAAGAATTAAAATCATTATTAGAAAAAGACGTTCAATTAACGATTGCACATGTTAATGAGTTAAAAGAGCTATATAAAAATATAAATTCACAAAACGGTGGTGAACCACATTGATTAAAGACTTTTTAGAAGTTGAAAATGCAGAAGGGTTTCCAGAGCTAGCAGATTCAGCATTTGCAATGATTTTTCTTATGTTTATTAAAAATGGTATTAGAAATACAGCCGCAGCGATAACAGAAACTACAACTCCCGAAGTTAGGCATGTGTTACGAACACAACTTGAACAATCAATTGCTTTACAAAAAGAAATTGCAGAATTTATGGTAAAAAAGGGTTGGCTACATCCATATGATCCTAAGGCTCAATTTGAAATTGATATGAAAGCAGTGGAAGCAGCGTTAGTCATTGGTGGTATGAACTTATTCCCACAAGATACATCACGACGAGGATTGTTTGCCGATTTAGGTGAATAGGGAGGATTTTTATGAAGGCAGTAACTTTTCAAGGGATAAAAGACGTCTGAGTTAAAGAGGTACCTTCTCCAACAATTCAAAAAGCAGATGATATTGTTATCAAAGTTACAAGTACTGGAATTTGTGGATCAGACTTGCATCTTATTCATGGAATGGTACCAAATTTTCCTGAAGATTATATTATTGGGCACGAACCAATGGGAATAGTTGAAGAAGTTGGATCCGAAGTAACGAAAGTAAAAAAAGGGGACAGAGTAATTATTCCGTTTAATATATCGTGTGGTCAATGTTGGTTCTGTCAAAATCATTTAGAAAGCCAGTGCGACAACTCAAATGATAATGGAGAGATAGGTGGCTATTTTGGCTATTCTGGTATTGCAGGTGGATATCCAGGAGGACAAGCAGAATATTTACGGGTACCGTATGCAAACTTCACTCCTTTTTTAATTCCGGAAAACAGTGAAATTGAGGATGAAAAGTTAGCGCTACTTTCTGATGTTGTTCCAACAGCATTTTGGTCAGTTGATAATGCTGGTGTTAAAGAAGGCGACACAGCAATCATCTTAGGATGTGGTCCCATTGGACTAATTGCTCAAAAGTTTTGTTGGATTAAAGGTGCAAAACGAGTAATTGCTGTTGACTATATAGATTATCGATTACAACATGCAAAAATAAATAACAAAGTTGAAGTAGTTAATTTTGAGCAGCACAACAATACTGGTGAATACTTAAAAGAAATTACGGGTGGCGGAGCCGATGTAGTAATTGATTGTGTTGGAATGGATGGAAAAATGTCTGAGCTAGAGTTTCTAGCATCTGGCTTAAAGCTTCACGGCGGCGCTATGGGATCATTAGTAATAGCTAGCCAATGTGTTCGTAAAGGTGGAACTATCCAAGTAACTGGAGTATATGCTGGACGATATAATGCGTTTCCATTCGGAGATATTTTCTCTCGAAATATTACTTTAAAAACTGGCCAAGCTCCTGTTATTCACTATATGCCTTATTTATATGAACTAATTTCTTCAGGGAAATTTGATCCAGGTGATATCATTACACATGTTCTTCCATTAGATCAGGCTGAAAAAGGCTACGAATACTTTGATACAAAAACAGATAATTGCATAAAAGTTGTACTTAAACCTTTTAATTAATAATGAAGCGATTCTTCAGAAAAATGAAGAGTCGTTTTTAATTTGGAGTTTGGATTAAAAAACTGGATTTTTGGATTAAAAAGTCGGATTTCGGATCATAAAAATTTTTAATGGATTAAAAAATAAATTTTCGGATTAAATAAATTGAATTTTGGATTAAAAAGATATTTTTTACTTCACTCCAGAATAACTTTTTGAAAAAAATTAATAAAAATATTTACATGTCGAAAAACACCGATGTAATAGCTTTAGTTAATATACTTGTGAGTAATTAGTACTAGAAAAGAATAACATTTTTACTAAAATTTTATATTATAACATACAATGTAATAATTCTAAATAGTAAATTAGTATTATGATGTAAATGTAAAAAGTAAAATGGGTGAGTAAAATGTCAAAATTAAAAGTACTGCTTACAACTGAAGGAACTTATCCGTTTCACCAAGGTGGAGTTAGTACTTGGTGTGACATCTTAGTTAGGGAGCTAGATTCAATTGATTATATCTTATATAGTGTTATAACTGACCCATTTATTACACAAAAATTTGATCTTCCAAAAACTACAAAACTACACAAAGTTCCACTTTGGGGCACCGAAGAACCAAGTGAACATCATTCCACTCCATTCTCCATAGTATATCTACAAAAGAAACGCACAACTAAGAAAGTTATCGAAACATTGTTTTTACCTCTGTTTAAAGAGTTAATTTATGAAATAATTAGTCCGCGAAAAGACTCTGAACACTTAGGCGAAATTATTTTCCAACTGTATAAATATTTTCAAGAATATGAATATAAAGAAACATTTAAATCTGAAATCGCCTGGAAAGCTTACAAAGAGTTAGTCTTAGAAGCTATTAAAATACCAGAAATGAAACTTGCCCAACCAGACATTTATTGTTTAATTCAAAGTTTAGGATGGGTCTATAGATTTCTAAATATCATTAATACAACAGTTCCAAAAGCTAACGTAAGTCATGCTTCAGCCTCAGCTTTTTGTGGTATTCCTTGTGTAATTGCTAAAAAGGAGCATAAAACACCCTTCTTACTAACAGAGCATGGTGTTTACTTAAGGGAACAATACTTATCTCTTTCCAAGAGAAAGCTATCAGTTTTCTTAAATACTTTTTTGATTAGATTTATTCATGCTATAAACTCGTTAAACTTTCACTTTGCTGACCAAGTTTCACCTGTTTGTCACTACAATACTAGATGGGAAACAAAATTTGGCGTAAAACAGGAAAATATTGAAGTTATTTATAACGGTGTAGACTCAAATGTTTTTATTGAAGCTGGTCATATTGAAAGAATTAATCCAACAGTTGTATCTGTAGCAAGAATAGACCCGGTAAAAGATATTATTTCTTTAATAAAAACTGCCTCAATAGTAAAAAAACAAATTCCAAATGTAAAATTCATAGTATATGGTTCGGTTTCAGTTCAAGACTATTACGAAGAATGCGTTAAATTACAAAAAAAACTCGAATTAGAAGATACATTTATATTTGCGGGTCATACAACTAATATGGTAGCAGCGTACCATTCAGGAGATATTGTAGCACTATCAAGTATATCTGAAGCGTTCCCTTATTCAGTCGTTGAAGCAATGATGACAGGAAAACCAGTCGTAGCAACTGATGTAGGTGGTATTAGAGAAGCATTAGGAAATACAGGTTTTTTAGTAACACCAAGAAATCCTGAAGAATTTGCTACAGCAATTTTAAAATTACTTGAAGACTCAAGTTTGAGACGTTCGATGGGAAATGATGGTAGAGAGCGTGCACTCAATTACTTTACGTTAAACAAAGTAGTTGAACAACACTTGAAAAGCTATATTAAACTTGCAACACATGCTGAATCGATTTCTCCACAAACAGAAATTGTCGCTATTAGTCAAGAAAAACAAGAAATTCAGCTGTTATATAGTGAACGAGCATTTTCTTTAATGGCAATTAAAAAATATCAAGAAGCGATTGGACAGTTTAGACTTGCAATAAATGTCGATCCTAAGGCACCAGCAGTAGTCGTGTATCTTTCAGAAATTATAAAGGCTTATCATTATTTAGGTGATTCGCCTAAAGCATTTCTAGAAATAGAAAAATTACAAACTTTACTACAACTACAGGGACTAAATCATTTTGAAATTGGAGGTGAGGAAGTTGGATTTAAATAGGGCTATGTATAAGAAAAAAGCGCTTTATGGTTATAACCCTGAAGACGTACACAAACATATTCAAAACCGGAATAAAAATCATCAAAAGGAATTGGAAGTTCTAAAAAGTCGGCTTCAAGATGAGAAATCTATAAATAAGCGATTGAAAAATGAGATAAAAGAAAAGAATCAACTTCCACTTGTTAATCCAATTGAAAATGAATTAAACAAAATGTTAATGGATGTCTTTAAGTCTCACACAACTGAAATTCTAGAACGTAAAAAAGAGCTGAAAAAAATAGAAGAACTAAAACAAATGCAGCTTGAAGAAAAGGAAAGACTATTAGAATTATCAACCGAACGTTTAAACGAGGCATTGAAGTATTTAAAAAATATATCAACCCAACAATTCCATGAGATAAAGGGGTTGGAACAATGAGAGAACAATTTTTCGGCTTAAAAAAAGAAACAATCAACAAATTATTCAAGAAATTGGAACAAGAATTTGATTTTGAAAAAAATGAACTCGAAAGAGAACTCGAGATAATTACTAAAGAGAATGATAATCTAATTTATAAACTAAAAGAAATTGTAGAGAAACAACAAAAAATATTATCTGAACAAGAATATAGGGAACTAGGAAAAGATAGAATCTCTCACGTAATAGAATCATTAAGTATGCAGAAAAAGTTGGAATTAACTTCACTTCAAAACGATTTCAACGAGAGAATGGAACATACAACGCAAAAACTTAATGAAATTGAAGATAAAATAATAAAGAATGAAAAAATATTATCTGATTTGCAATCCAAAGTAAGCGATATAGTAAATCGGGCGCTGATGGATCTTACAAATGAGGATCATATTCAGTCGGATACTTATGAAGAACAAGAACAGCTCACTTCCGAAGAATCAAGTGAAATAATAATCAATGAAGGTATTTCTAACAATGGAGACGAAAATGCGGATGATTTTTGGGGAGACATTGAAGATTGGACTTTAGATACTGCTGCTTCTACTGAAATTAACACAGAGGAACTTATACCGAATTTTGAAGTGGAGTTTTTACAAAATGATGATGGGGTAAATGTTAGTAAAGATACTAAACTAGCAACAAATCAAAATAATAGTGTTTACACTGTAAATATAGATAGTGTATTAGTTGAACAAATTGATTCTATAAAATCGATGTATATCGTTGGCAAACTTGCTGGAGAAAACTTATATGATCAACAAGGTAATTTAATAGTAGAAAAATTTAGTTTAATTACTAAAGAAGTAGTTGAAAAGGCTAACCAAGCGGGAAAGTTAGCGGATTTAATTGTTAATATGAAGTTTACACGACCAGGGGTAGGGTAATATGTCCAATACAGATAAGTTCACTCTACTATTAAATGAAATACTTGAACGTCAGCTTCAGCCACAAGACCAATACGAAATTGCAGCACTTCTTGAATCCATGGGATGGAATGATGTGCGCGCAGCAAAAGAGTTCGGTGTTGATGATATTTTTGATTTGTCAGAAAAATTATGGGACGCTATTCAAACAAAAATAAGCTACAATCCAATTGCAAAAGTAGAAAAATTACGAGGACTATCATTATTAATTGAAATGATTCGAAGCTTTTTACGGGGATTAATATTTGCGTTTCCTATGGCAGTTTCAGTTGCAGCTATGCTAAATCTGAAATTCTCATTATGGTCTTATCAATATTTATCATTAGAACAAGCAACTAGTATTGCTATTGGTACAATATTAAGTTTTATCGTCGTCGGTGGCTTTACTCAAGCAATTGCAAGAAGAGGATTTTTTTATATAATACAAGGCTATTATTATTTAGCAAGAAAAACTACTATTCTATTTATTCTAATAGGATTCGGTGCTTGTCTAGTAATTTCCGTCTTTATTATTCTATTTAATTTAATCTTTAATATGTTTTCCCTAAATATGATACTACTAATTGTTTTATATTTCTTCTTCTTAACGTCAATCTGGCTTTCGGTAACAGTAATGTATATCTTGAAAAAAGAAATTACATTTACGGGACTTATAATATTTGGGATATTTCTAGTTTATGTCATGTTTAAGGTGTTGAACGTTGATATTATTTTGTCGCAATTAATATCACTATTAGTTGTCTCGATTTGTAGTATTTTATTAGTTCTTTATTTTTTTATATCAGCTGAGAATAAGCGTGAAAGGAGTATTGCTCTTAAGCTTCCAAGGTTTTCAATAACATTATATTCCGTATGGCCATACTTCTTTTACGGATTTTTATATTTTAGCTTTTTGTTTATAGACCGAGTTAATGCTTGGTCAAAAAACGAAGAATTTATGCCTTATATTATTTGGTTTAGAGGTCAATATGAGCTTGGTCTAGATTTTGCACTTCTAACTTTAATTATACCAATGGGTGTTAGTGAAGTTATAGTATCAAAATTAATGCTAGATATAGAATCTAGTCAAAAAAGCTATTTAGCTGTAGATAGCGAAAAATTATACAAGCAGTTCATGAGAACTTATAAGCGCATGTTTTTCTTTATTTTTATTAGTACTTGTATAAGTTCATATACAATCTATAAATTCTTAATTTGGTATAACGAAATTTCAATGAAAATAAACGGTGAAAACATCCTTTCAAGTGAAATTACAATTTTTGTCTTACTTTGGGGAATCCTTTCATACGCAATCCTTTCGTTTTGTTTGATGAACTCTGTTATTTTATTTGCGCTCTCTCAGCCTAAAATGGTTGTTAGATCAATTTTACCTGCACTATTAACAAATATGATAATTGGTTTTGTATTAAGTAGATGGTTTGAGTATGAATTTGCTGTATTTGGATTGTTTGTAGGTAGCATAGTATTTTTTGTATTAACGACTAAAGCGATTGTAAAAGTTTTTAATAATCTTGATTACTATTTATACGCTGCTTCATAAAGGGTGATCTTTATAATGTATGCATCGTTAAACGTTCATTTCTTACCAGTAATACACTATACTTTTGCTTTAACATTTTTGTTTTTAATACTTCCTAGTTGGCTATTTAAAACAAAAAAAGAAAGTTTGTTCGAAACAATAATATCTCGTTATGTAAAAATGACATTTGTACTTATTAGCGTTGGCTACATTATGGTTATTACTAAACTCTTTGAAGTTCTAGCTTTATTGTTAATATTTCTAGGTGTTTTTTCATTTCGATACATTCAAGATGAGAAAAAAAAGAATAACTCATCAATCAAAATAACATTTCTTAAACGTATCTTTGATATTTTTGATGGAATTTTTCGTACCAATACAAATGTAATTAAAGCGTATTTTTATCAAAAAGAATTGGAAATTAGATTATATATAAACAAGAAGTTTAATTGGGTTTTACTATTAGAGCTGATCACTTTATTTATAATCGTGATAACTTCAATTTACATTAGATCTTATGATGCATTTGTAAATGCTGCACCACCAATGGCAGATAGCTATGTAACACTTGCATGGATGAAATATATAGATGCTCGAGAGCTTTTCCATGATGGTATTTATCCGCAAGGCTTTCACATATATTTAGCTACATTATTCAAATTTGCAGCTATTGATCCACTTTTCATTTTAAGATACACAGGACCACTTAATTCAATTTTACTAATAGTAGGCTATTATGCGGTTGTTAGAAAACTTACTAATAATGGGATAGGTGCTTTATTTGCAGTTTTCGTTGCAGGGATTTTACCATCAATTTACCCATTTTATTCAATCGAAAGACAAGCAGCAACTAACTCTCAAGAATTTGCGTTCGTGTTCATTTTTCCTGCAATTTACTTCTTATACAAATATTTTTTAAATAAAGAAAAAAACAACTTACTAATTGGATTAATAAGCACAGCTATTGTTGGGTTAGTCCATTCGTTAGTATTCGTCCTTGTTGGTTTATTAATTGGTATTTTATGTTTTAGTTCATTAATTGTATTGAAAAACAGATGGAATCAAGTAACTTACGTTTGTAGTGGTGCAATTGCATGTGTAATTTTTTCAGCTATTCCTCTAGGGTTTGGGTTTGTACTAAATAGGGAATTTCATGAGTCTTCAGCCGAGTATTTAGTTCAAACAAACAAATATGAGATTACGCTTCCCGAATTAAATTATATTGATTACGCTACATTGAGTTTATTATTTTTGCTTCTGTTTACTATTTTAATGAAGAAAACTACGAAAGAGTTAAAAACAATTGGTTTATTCTCAGTTATTACAGGAGGATTACTATTTGCACTTTACTACTTTGGTGGTGTCTTAACCAAGAGCACGCTTATCACCTCAAGATCAATTGAACTATGGGCAATAGTAATACCATTTTGTGTCGGTATCTCCATTTCAATAATTTTAAGAGTAAAAAGCACGAAATTTAATAGTATCACTTACACAATTCTTCTTGTTAGTTTCAGTAGTATATTGGTAATTTACAAGCCACAACCTATTATTCCATACAAACTTGAATATAGTGAAAATATTGAGCAATATTTACGTATTACTGAGAATTATCGTCCAAAGACGTGGATAGCTGTTTCACAAGATGAAGGTTATTCAGTTTCACTAGGTACCGGATATCATATGCATTTAGGAGACTTTTTAAAAACTTATAATGCAAGTAGCCCTACTTTAACGAGAATTGACAATGAAAAAATAGATAATAATTTACCACCGTATATTTTTATATTTTCAGAGAAAAATATTTTTAAAGTTTCTAAGTCAAATAGTATTTATCAATTATTAGAGCCGGAATATAACCAACGCGAAGAAGAAAATCAAAAGTTAATAGAGTGGATAAACATTCATAAGCAATATGGAAATGAGATTGAAGTTTTTTATGATAATAAAAATATTACAGTTTATAAATTAGAGGTGCCAAAAGCCAAGGAAGAAATGTCAAAGAAAATCTGGAATGATTAGAAGGGGAGAGTGTAAATGTTAACTAGCGTGGTAATGTTATCGAAATTTTTATTACTGTATTTTTTACTCTTTTACTTCATTCCAACTTCTGTTTTAGACGGAAAAAAAATTAAAAATTGGAAAGACAAATACTTTATTTCATTTATACATTCACATGTATTCATCATTATTGTCGTACATTTGCTAGTTGCTATGAAACTATATGAAACTCTTTCATTACTATTTGTAATTGCCTCAACGTGCACATTTCTTTTTATAAAAGGTAGAAGTACACTACCTTCATCACCAATTAAAAATTTATTATTCTCACTTATTCAAGCAACGGATGAAAATAAAGGTCTTAGAAACCTTCACAATAAAAGGTTTGCTGATTTCATGGTTAGCCTAAAGCAAACTAAATTACAAATGGGAAATACAATAAAAGCAAACGGATTATCAATAATAATTGTAGTAGTCTTGATGATTTTAGCGGCAATAATTAGGTTTAAACATTCTATAACCCACTATTATTTCGGGGCATCTGATCCATACGTTCATCTGAAATGGGCAAAGCTACTTAGCCAAAATGAAATTTATGTTGATGGGGTGTACCCATTTGGATTTGAAGCGATAATTTCCGCACTTCACGTTACATTTCAATTAGACCCTTATATCACTTTAAGATTTCTCGGACCACTTTCAGGTGTTCTTATAGCATTCTCTATATATTTTGTGCTTAGGAAGCACCGACCAACTGATTACTCTGTAGCAATTTTTGCATTAGTTATTTATTTTATAAGTTCATATCAATTTTCATTTATTTGGAGACAATTTTCATCTCTATCAATGGAATACGGGGCAATATTTATATTGCCAGGCATATGTTACTTTCTTGAATATATAAGAGATGAAGGGAAGAAAGCATTAATTATAAGTATTGAGTGCTTTTTATTAACAATCTTAATTCATCCATATGCAGCTATTTGTTTGTTCATTAGCTACTTAGTATTGTTTGTATTCGCGGCTAAGAAATTTAAAATAAGCCATATTTTAAAAATGATTAGCATGTTTGCGATTGCAAGCCTAATTGGAATATTACCATTAGTTATAGGTTTATTAGGTGGAAACAAGTTCCACGGTGAATCTATTAAATTCGTGAAAGAAAGTTTAGGAACTAAGGGTGAGAATTCTTCATTTTCTGGTACATCATTATTTGGGGGCAATTATCACATTATCGCTTTCCTAATAGTTTTAATTTTTTTATTAATCTATATCAAAAGATTAAACACACTGTTTGCCTATCCAATGATTGCAATTGTACTATTTTCTTTTTATAAGGCAGACGTTTTAGGTATACCAGCAATAATGTTACCTTACCGAATTGAAGTAGTATTAGTTTTAATAACAACTATTTCTATAGCTTTAATAACTACAATCTTTCAATCAAAAGTATATAAAACGCTAACGATACTTTCTTTTGTGACAATAAGTTATGTAACTTTACCAAGTTTTGAACTTCCTAAAGGAAATCAACAACAATATGACGAGGCTGTAGAGGCATATATAAAAATAAAAAAAGAATTTCCTGTAGCAGAATGGACTATTATTTCTACTGTTGAGGAGTATCCTTTAGTTATCGATTACGGGTGGCACTATAATTTAACAGATATGCTATCAAATATTTCAACCGGAAAAGAAATGAAATTTCCAACTAAAGGAATCTTCTTTTATGTTGAAAAAATACCACTTGGAACATCTAATAACGTGCAAAATACAGCTTCAAAAAGTCTAGAATTACCACGAGTAGAAGACACATTAGACTTTTATAGAAAGCCTGAATATAGAACTATTCTTCAACAGAAAACATGGAGCTTTATCAATAATATAGAAGAAAAAAATCCTAATATTTTTGAAATATACGTTGATACACCGAAGTTGCGAGTTTATAGAGTTAATCAAAATCCTTTAAATCCATTTAACTTTACATCATTAGTAGAATAGGAGGGGAAAAGATGCTAAGTGTGTTTGTTACTGATGGATTACTTAGAAAATCACTTTCAGCGACTAGAAGTTTAGGGGAAAAAGGAATAAACACTATTGTCGGTGAGAAATCAATTTTATCTCCTAGTGGTTTCTCAAAGTACTGTAACAAGCGACTAAAGTATCCAGATCCCCAACGTTATCCTGATCAATTTTTGAAATGGTCAAATGAAAATCTTGATAATAATACAGTTCTAATACCTATGGATGATACAATTTTAAAACTTTTAATTGAAAATGAAGATCTTATAAAAAACTACAAGTGTATTTTACCGTCGAAAGAGGCTTATAACATTGCTTGTGACAAATTTGAAACTATTAAACTGGCAATTCAACAAGATATTGACTGTCCTAAATCTTACTGTCCTAAAGACAACCAAGATTTACTACATATTGCAGATATAATTACTTATCCAGCAATAATAAAGCCACGAAAAAGCAGCGGTTCAAGAGGAATTAGAAAAGTAGACAATAAAGAACAATTGGTCACTGTTTTTAATGATGTGAAAAAAGATTATAATATTCCACTTATTCAGGAATTTGTACCAACGGGAGACAGGTACGATGTTTGCTTAATTTACGGTAATAATCACGAAATTAAAGCATCGTTTGTACAAAAAGAAATAAGACATTTTCCAATTGAAATGGGACCTAGTACGGTTCAAGAAAGTGTAAAATACGACGAGCTTATTGAGAAAAGCAGAAAGTTATTACAGCCTTTAAATTGGACTGGAATCGTAGAGGTTGAATATATGGTTGACCCTAGAACTAATGAACCTAAGCTAATGGAAATTAACCCAAGATTTTGGAATTCATTAGATTTAGCAGTAAGAGCAGGGGTTGATTTTCCTTACTTATACTATAAGTTAAGTATCGGAGAAAATGTTGAAACAGTGACTGAATATAAAGTTGGAATTAAGTGTAGATGGTCAATTCCGGGAGATTTAATGCATTTTCTGCTAAATCGTCAAAGGTTTAAAATGAAACCATCATTTTTAGCAGGTGAAAAACACGGTGTATACGACGATACGTTTAGTATAAATGATCCTCTACCAGGCATTGTGTTTTTACTAGCTTGTATTAAGTTTATGTTTAGTTTAGATTCATTAAAAATGTTTTTCTGGCGTTAGGAGAAATGCACTATGTTGAATGCCTTAACCGTAGACGTAGAAGATTGGTATCATACGAGCGGATTAAATATACCTAAAGATAAATGGGATAGTTTGCCTTCAACCGTTTACGAAAATACTATAAAACTCCTAAACTTATTTGACACTTATAGTGTAAAAGCAACATTTTTCATCTTAGGGGATGTCGCAAGGAAGTACCCTTCTCTTATAAAAGAAATTGTGAGTCGAGGGCATGAAATCGGATGTCACAGTATGAATCATAGATTAGTGTCTAAACAAACCTTTGAGCAATTCAAAGAGGATTTTCACGAGTGTATGGATTTGTTAGAGGAATTAACAGGTGAGAAAATTAAATATTATCGTGCACCGTCATGGTCAATATCTAAAGATAAACTGAGTTTTTTAAGATACCTAGAGCAAAATGGTGTTGTAATAGACTCAAGTCTTCAACCAGTGAAAACTCCATTATCAGGTATAAATGGGATTCCACTAGAACCTTTTAAACCTATTTTAGATAATAAAAAAATTGAATTAATTGAGTTCCCACCAACTGTATTTCGAATAAATAAGAAAATAGCATTTCCATTTGCAGGTGGATTTTATCTTAGATTTTTTCCAATAGCGTTAATAAAGTATCTTTTTCGTATAGTAAATAAAACAAGGCCAGGAATGGTGTATTTACATCCGTGGGAATTTGATACTGCAATCACTAAATATAAAACAAACTTTTTAGTTAGATTTATTCAATACTATAATCTAAAATCTACTGAAGTTAAGCTCAAAAAACTCCTGGATGAATTCAAATTTACATCAATAGGGGAAGTTATAAAAGCACAAGAAGTAGAATACAAGGAAATCTAGAAAGGATGGGGTAAGTTGGGAAATATAATGAATTCTTATAAAACAGTGCATATACTTATTATTTTCAACTTACTCCTTGCTGTTACCGCTTTTGTAAAGGATATTATACTGGCTGCATATTTTGGAACTAGTAATATTGCCGATTCTATTAATCTAGCTTTTTTCTTACCAGATACAATAGGTAATAATTTAATAGGTGCAGCAGTAGCAGTAGCTGCTATCCCAGTTTTAACTAAATTGACTTTAAATGAATCAAACATTGTCTACTTTGATGTAATAAAAAAAATTTTCCTAATCGTTTTTTTTAGCACAATTTTATTGTGTGGGATTCTCATTGCTTTGTCTGATCAAATTTTAAACCTTTTCAGTATAGATAGTAATCAAATACAAATAGTAAAGGATTATTTTTTTATACTTGCACCGATAATTATTATTGCTCCATTGTGGCTCCTAGGTTCATCAGTATTACAAGCATCTAGAAGGTTTATATTACCAGCTGCAACTCCTATAATATTTAACGGGATTTTACTAATTGGCTTAGCGACATTTCAATTTATGAAAATTCCACAAGCAACAGGAGGAATAACTTTTTCTAAAGTAATAACAATTGCAACTTTTTGTTCTTTTATTATTACTTGGATATATATTTACAAAAAGCTTAAATTTGATTGGAAACTTACTCCTTCTTCTAACTATAAAGACGTAAAAAAAATTGGAATTATATTCGCATCTTATATATTAATTTTATTATTTACTCAAAGTGCCTTATTTGTTGAAAGACTATATGCTAGTTCATTAGAAACTGGAACTGTTGCAGCATTAACATATGCATATCGCTTATCACAATTTCCAATTTGGGTATTTATTGCCGCAATTAACACTTTTATTCTCCCAACAATTAGCCTTCACTTAGAAACAAAAAATATTAATGCATTAAAAACTGACCTTAAAAAAGCCTTTACCTTTGTTATAGGTGTTTCAGGTAGCATTTCACTTATCTTATTCCTTTTTTCAGAGCAGATTTTGCAATTACTCTTAGCAAGAGGTGCATTTACTAGTGATTCTGTAAAACTAACAAGTTTAATACTTAAAAGCTATTCATTATCAATTGTCGGTCAAAGCTTGTATGTATTTTGTTTGAGATATTATGTTGCAGAAGGAAAAATGAGAACGCCCTTAATTATTGGTTTAATTGGTTCTATTATCAATATTGTATTGCTAACTATATTTGTGCCAAGTATAGGACCTAAAGGCATCGGGTATGCAATTGCTGTGTCAGCAACATTAAGCGGTACATTATTACTAATATATTTTGTAAAAGATCTTTTAAAGATCGGGCAGAGAGGAGTGAAGGTAAGTGAATGATTTCTTAGTAGTTATACCTGCTTATAATGAAGAAAGAAATATTGAATTCGTTATCCACTCTTTAAAAAATTTAAAGCTGCCAATCGATATTATCGTAATAAACGATGGTTCTGTTGACGATACTCTCGCAATTGCTAAAAAATGTGGTGTACCAGTAATTACTCATCCTACGAACTTAGGGTACTTAGCGGCAGTCCAAACTGGGTTTAAATTTGCAGGTAGCAAAAATTATTCTTATGTAATTTATTTTGATGGTGATGGACAACATGATCCTATTTATATAAAGGACATTATGGCAGAAATTGAAAAAGACGAAAATGATGTTGTTATAGGCTCTAGATTTCTTGAAAGTAATTGTATGAAAATTAGTAAATCAAAATTAATGGTTGTTAAATTATTTAGATCAATTATTTACCAAATAACAAAAAAGAAAATTACAGACCCAACATCGGGTTTTAAAGCATATAAGGAAAAAGTATATAGAAGATTTATAGATTCTAACAATTTTAATTATGATTTACCAGATAGTAACTTTATCATTGATATATTGTTACAAAACTATAAAATTGTTGAGATTCCAGTGAATATGTTTGATAGGCAACACGGTAAAAGTAAGATACACAATCCAGGTGTTAAACCACTTATATATTTAGCTCAAACATTATTAAGTATTTTTATCGTTACAGTGAAAAGCAAACTGTCACAGAGAGGTGACTTACAATGAGTTATTTACTACAAATATTTCTTGTTGGCTGTGCAGTGATTTTTTCAGCATTTGTTATAAGACTTCTTTTGAAAAATAAAATAACCGAAAGAAGTTCGGTAATATGGTTAGCAGGTACTCTAATAATTTTGCTTTTAGCAGGTATTCCAGATATCGTTGACTATTTTGCTGAAATTCTAGGAATCGACTATCCACCGGCATTGCTATTTCTATTATCAACTTTAGTATTACTATTGTTTAGTCTTTATCAAACGATACAAATAACTAGACTTACAAATAAAATTAAGGATATTTCCCAATACTTAGCGTTAAAAGAAAACGATTTATTTGTAGAAGAAATAGAGGTGAAATCAGAACATGAACGAGATCTTAATATTTAACGAACAAACTTTAATTATTTCCATATCGTTTCTAGTTCTGTTTATAATAATTTTTGTTCTAACGATTTTATCATTTAATCGCACTAAAACATTTAATCGTAAAGTAACTCTAATGAGGACAGTAATTGATAATTTCATTCCTACGTTAGGTATTGAAAAAAATCTAGATTTAATTTTAATAAAAACGCATGAACTAGTTGAAGCACGCAGCTATAGTTTTTATATTTTTAATCCAACAAATAATCATTTTACTTTAAAAGCTGTTAGGCAGTTAACTAGTGATGGTCAAATTGCACCATCATATAGTGGATTACTTCCGTATGATAAGGAGAACTATAGCCCTTCGCTTTCCATATCGTTAAATGACGTTCCAAAAACTGCATCTATTGTAAAAGAAGGTGAAGTGCCACTTCTCGTAATTCCGGTCAAGGGTGGAAAGGGACTAATTAGAATTGGCCCAATAAATAAAGTAAAGCAAAAGACTGTCAAACAACTAAACTATTTAGGAGAATTACTAGAGTCACCTCTTAACAATTTAATTGATGAAGAAGAACAACAGCGTGATTTTGAAGTTATGAAAACTTCAGCAAAAGCAGTTAAATATATTAACAATTTGTTTGTTAACGAAACTGAATATATTAAACTACTTGTTCAAACATGTTCTAGAAACATAAATCCATTAACAAGTTTGATATTTGTTGATGACAAATTATCATATTCAACTGGTGTAAGCAAACAAATCGCCCAAAGCCTGAATATTAGACTGACTGATATTGTTGGTGACAAACCTTTCTTAATTGTATCTAATACTAGCCCACTCCATAAAACGTTAAAGGCAAAGTTAAGAATCAACGTGGGTACTTATTGTGCAATTGCACAATTTAGTATATTAAATAAACAATACACAATTTTATTTTCTTTCGAGAAGACCGAGGTAGATGAAGAAAAAAATCGTCAACGAGCTATAAAAGAATTATTAAATAATATAAAGCAGTTATTTAAACTAAAACAAAGCAATCAGCCACTTTCGAGTGCTTATATTGAGTTACTAAAAACAATTGCTGATATGATAGATAACACAACTCCGTACACTGTTGGATATTCGAAACAAATGTCACGATACTCAATGGTAATAGCCAAAGAATTAAAGTTAAGTGATTCACAAATTAAATCTATCGGAATTGCAGCGTATTTCAGTAATATCGGAGTACTTGGGCTATCTGATGGCGTAGTAATGAAAGAAGGAAAATATTCAGAAGAAGAATATGAACAAATGAAGCTTCATAGTGAAGTTGGGGCAGCAATTATTGAAAATACGATTGCACATAATGAAGTTGCAAACTATATCCGTTATCACCATGAGCGAATTGACGGTAATGGATATCCTTCGAGGTTAAAGGGAGAAGAAATCCCAATCGGTGCTAAAATCATTTTTGTTGTTCAAACTTTTCTTGCTAAAATTAATGGGAGACAGTATCGTGATGCCTTGCCATTTGATGAGGCATTAAACATATTACGAAATGCGGCAGGCTCACAACTTGATACACAAGTATTATATTTATTTATTGAATGGTTTAATAAGCATCGTAATCTTAAGGCAGGCGAGAACAGGGCACTCGGTAATTGCTGGGATTTATGCTGTGTTTCACCTTCGATTTGTTCTGGATGTCCCGCATTTCAAAATAGTACAGCAAATTGTTGGGAGCAACCGACTAACAATTGTGAAGCCCATGGAAAAAATTGCAAAACTTGCTTCGTTTATACCGAGGCAGCAGCTCGTTTAAAAAACACTAATAGATCTGCAATATAAGGCGGTTGATAGGATGCCAAAAAGTTTTCGAAAAGATAGAATGAAATTAGCTAAAAGTTACGCGCTTTACTACGGGCATGGGCGGGGTAATGAATTAGCACTCTTTGATATCGCAATTATAGATTCTAAAGGACATACTACTGAAGATATAAATAAATTAAAGGTAAAAAATACTTTAGTAATTACGTATTTGAGTATTTTTGAAGTTAGCCCAAATGAAGCAATATTTAAAGAATTATCAGAGGAAGACTTTTGGTTAATTGACGGAGAACGTGTCCAAAATGAAGCATATGGAACTTATCTAGTAAGCTTGAAATCTAAGAAATGGCTAAACTACTTACTTATCGAGGTAAAAAGACAGTTAGTAGTATTTGAATCTGACGGCATTTTTTTAGATACGATAGGGGATATTGAGAATGATGGATTACCTTATAATTTGCGCCAACAGCAACTAAAAGGTGTTGTTAATTTCCTTTATGCTTTAAAAATACTTTATCCAAATCACTTGTTCATCCAGAACAATGGCCTTGAAGAAGTTTGTCTTCACACTGCAATGTATATTGATGGGATATGTTGGGAAAATCCACCTCTGAATTTGAATGAAAGTTATGAATGGGTAGAAGTTATAACTAATAGATTACTTAAGTTTAAGTTAGATTTTGATATTCAAATTTTATTATTATTAGAGGAATCAATTGAAAAAGAACGCAATTCCTATGAAAAAGCTAAAAAACTTGCTCGGAAACAAGAATTTTTATTATACAATGCTCCAGGCAAATATGTAGATGGAATCAATTTAGCAAAATAAACAAGCACAGCAAAATTATTATGCTGTGCTTTTTCTTTATGCAGAGCATTTAATCCAAAATATCTATTATTTAATCCGAAATTAAAATTTATAATCCAAAACATCATTTTTTTAATCCGATTTATGAGTTTTTTAATCCAAACTAAATATTTTATAAAAAAATTAATAATGTACTATTCACAATAGTGTGTGTTATACAGTATGATATTATTAGGAGTTGATAACATGAGCGACGTAAATGAAATTGTAGATAAATTACTTCAAGAAGTGCGACGTGGAACAATCACGATAGGTGTTCTAAGCCAGCTCGAACAGCCAAAGTACGGTTATTCACTCGTTGCAACAATGGCTGAAAAGGGTGTTCAAGTTGATCCAGGGACATTATATCCTCTACTTAGAAGACTGGAAAAACAAGGTTTACTCCAAAGTGAGTGGGATACGAACGAAGCGAGGCCACGTAAATACTATCTACTAAGTCCTACAGGAAAAGAAGTATACGATAAGCTAACAACCGAATGGCGCAAAATTGTTACTAGTATGCAAGTTTTAATGGATGAAGGGGGAGAAGTGAAAAATGGAAATGATTGAGAGGTATATATACGCGGTAACTCATAGACTTCCACAATCACAAAGAGAAGAAATTGCAAAAGAGTTAAGAGGATTAATTGAAGATATGTTGGACGAGAGAGTCGGGCAAAATGATAGAACAATATACGAAGTAGAAAGTGTTTTATTAGAACTTGGCGATCCAGTTAGTCTCTCAGAACAATATGGTGGATCTAGAAGGTTTTTAATAGGCCCATATCTTTATAATCAATATATTGCTATCTTAAAGATTGTTTTAATGGCGCTTGGGATCGCAATGAGTGTTGTACTCGCAATTGAAATTATTGCGGAACCTTACTCAATATACAATCATTTGGTTAGATTTATTTCCTTAGTTATAAATTCAAGTACAACAGCTTTCGCTTGGATTACAATTGGTTTTGCAATTGCTGAATATAAAGGGACTCGACCAAAGGTTGGTATGTGGAAACCGTCAGACTTAGCAGCTGTCCCTAAATATCAAAAAGAGATAAAACGTAGAGAAGCAATTACTGGCATAATTTTCTCTATTTTATTTTTAGTCTTTATTATTTTTTCAAATCACTTAGTTGGATTTTATGTTTTTGAAGATAATGAGCTAGATAGGATTATCCCATTTTTTAACTCAGATGTATTGAGTAAGTACCTGCCGTTTATTTATATTATTTTAGGTTTGGGCGTTTTGAAGGAAGGTTTGAAACTCGTTATCGGGAAATGGACGAAAAAACTTGCGACATATAATCTTTTAATTAACGCAGTTACGCTAGCTCTAGTTGCATTCATTTTTAGTAATGATGCAGTTTGGAATCCGTATTTTATGCAAGATATAGCTAAAATAACCCCTCAACATGAAGCCTATGAAACTATAAAAACTATTTGGGAAAACTCAAGAGTTAGTGTCGTTACAATATATATACTAATTTTAATTGTAGATACGGTATCTGTGTTTTATAAGAGTTTTAAAAGTTGAAAAACCTGTTGCAAAAGCAACAGGTTTCATATTTGAAAAAGGCAAAAAAAATACTGTGGTGAGAGATCGCCACAGAAAAAGGTTAGGGTTTTAAGGTATGAAAGGTTTTCATGTACTTAATATAAAACACATTTGTGCAGAAATTATGGAATTTCTAACTTTTTTTGAAAAAAGTAGTAAACTTGACTGGGATTTTTTTGAAAAGTATAATTTCCATATAACGATTCGTTAGCTCAGTGGGAGAGCACTTGCTTGACAGGCAAGGGGTCGGGGGTTCAAATCCCTTACGAATCATTGCTGAAGCCATGTCACTTAGTGATGTGGTTTTTTATTTGTATAATAGTTGTGTTATATCTATCAACCGAATTTACATTTCTATCAACCAAGTTTACATTTCTATCAACCGAATTTACATTTCTATCAACCGTTTTGTCGAAAATTCTTCAATTAGTATATGGGGACAATTAAAAAATCCATATAAATTAGCCTTTTTTATATTATTGGACAAGTATTAGGGAGATGTACCTTTCATTATTATTCTTAATTCATAAGATAAAATGAATAACTATGAAAAGAGGTATGAAAAATGAGTTTTCCTAATATCCCGAATGTCACTCCTGACATTGAGTTAACTCGGGAACAAGTAGTTAATCTACTTTTAGCTTCAATAGCATTCGAAGAACTTGGACTAGCTCATATCATTAATGCAGAAGCTGAGAAAATTCAAGCGATTCTCGGTACGCTACCAGGCTCTAATGTATTAGCACAAGACATTCAAGACTTGCTTGATGTAAATGCTAGCGTTAATAATATGTTGCAAACCGTTGCAAAAAAAGAAATGCTATTAACGTTTAAATTGGAAGATATATTACAAATTTTAACAGAGACTACAACAAGCTCAAGTACGACAACTACAACAAGCTCAAGTACAACTACTACAAGCTCAAGTACAACTACTACAAGCTCAAGTACGACAACTACAAGCTCAAGTACGACTACAACAAGCTCAAGTACGACTACAACAAGCTCAAGTACGACTACAACAAGCTCAAGTACGACTACAACAAGTTCAAGTACGACTACAACAAGCTCAAGTACGACAACTACGACAAGCTCAAGTACGACAACTACAAGCTCAAGTACAACTACTACAAGCTCAAGTACAACAACAACAAGCTCAAGTACAACAACTACAAGCTCAAGTACGACAACAACAAGTTCAAGTACGACAACAACAAGTTCAAGTACAACTACAACAAGCTCCAGTACAACTACAACAAGCTCAAGTACGACAACTACAAGTTCAAGTACAACTACAACAAGCTCAAGTACAACTACAACAAGCTCAAGTACGACAACAACAAGTTCAAGTACGACAACTACAAGTTCAAGTACAACTACAACAAGCTCAAGTACAACTACAACAAGCTCAAGTACAACTACGACAAGCTCAAGTACGACAACTACAAGCTCAAGTACAACTACAAGCTCCACTACTACAACAACTACTGAAACAACAACTTCGACTACATCCACAACATCTACTACGACAACACCACAATTAATTTTTCAAAATATAGGTGATGCAAGTGGTGAATTTGATGGTGTAACATATTCTGATTCTGATACTGCTTACTACAATTCAAATACTGTGCCTGAAATTAACAGCTATGATATAAGTCAAACAGTTATAAATGAAGGATCAGAAGATGTAGTAATCGGTGGAGTAAACTTAGGGGAGTTACCTGAGTACTTGTTCTTCTTTGCAGATGGTAGTACAGATGCTAACTGGCAAGGAGCAACTAAAGGTTATGTAGGTGATGTAGCTGTTGACGGTATCCAAGCTAGTGAAAGAACTTCTGGAAGTGTACCGTATGCAGGAACAATCTACACTAATGATACTACGCTGGACGCTTGGCAAGATATTGTCGATCAAAATCCTGGCCAAGCATCTGGTTCTACAGAAAATGTCCAACTTATCAGTGATTTAGAATCTGACTTAGTAAGTGCGTTCCAACAAATTAATGCTTTACCTGCAACAACTGGATTTACGAGTGTAGCCTCAACCTCACTTGATGGATTAAATACTCAAAATGGTATTGATGAGGTATATGTAATCAATGTAACTTCAGGATTTAACGTATCAAGTAAAATAAATATTACAGGTGACCCTGGTGACGTATTTATACTTCGTTGGGATACTGACGCTAATCCTGCAAATGGTTATCAAGGTGAAGTAAAGTTCCAAAGTGGAGGAGCAATCGTACCACTTGGAGGTTTAACACCAACTAACTTTATCCACGTTGCAGGGGATATAAATGCTTCAGGAGGAGGAACAACACCATTACCACCATATCCACAAGGTCCAAGATACGATGACGGACAAGGTGCACTGATTAATGGAGGTAGTGATTTTAGTGGTGGCGGTTTCTTCACTGGTTACTGGTTAACAACAGGTGATCCTACTGTAGCTGGACCAGGAGGATTATTGATTGGTGAAACTCAGCCACTAAGTAATGCAATCTTTGTAGGTGGTTGGTACACTTTAACTACTAAATTTAGTATGACTTCTGGTACTAGTGGTGTTTACGTGTCACCAAACCCAGATACTCAAGGAACTCCTTCAATTGATATTTTAAAAGAAGTTTCTGTTGATGATGGAGTAACATGGCAAGATGCAAATACACCAGTTGGACCATTCTTAACACCAGGAACTAAACCACAATTTAGATATACAATTACTAATACAGGTGACACTCCATTAAATAACATTGTGATTTCAGATGACGTTATTGGACAAATTGGAACTATTCCAGTATTGAATCCAGGTGGAGTTTACCAGTTCGTTGCTGATGCTAACTAAAACAAAAAGGATATCTCGTAAAGAGGTATCCTTTTTCCTACATATTTTTTAAAATCCATTTAATAACGGCTCAAATTGATTTTCCCAAACCCAGTTGGGACTAAATCTTTGACGAGCAATTGTTTTAGCTTGAAGTACAGTATTTTCCCTGATTAGCTTAACAATATTGGCAGCATGATCTTCGTAATACGCCTGTTCTGATGGTTTATAATGTTCCTTCGTATCAAAACCGAAATTTCTAGCATCCCATCTCATAAAATATGCATTAAGCTTTTTCCCGAGTTCCTCTAATGCAGGTACAGCCTCATTCACAACTATAAAATTACCTTTACTACCTGCCTCAAGAACAGTCAATCCAAACGACTCTGAAAAAGAAGGACAAATAAATAAGTTAGACAGTGAAAATAGTTCTAAAACCGATTTTCTTGGGAAGCCGTGCTTGAAACCAAGATCAGAAGTAAAAGCGATATCTTCATAATTCAAACCATTTTTACATCCTTCAAACTGAATTAACGTCTTATACTTTTCAACTTCAATGTCTTTAGATGGGAAGTCACAAAAAAGAACTTTAACATTAAGTTCACTTACTTTTTTAATTGCTCCGCATAATGCAGCGACTTTTTCAAATTTTTTCGCAGGAGTTAATCGACCAGGATATACTACAAAAATGTCTGCAGATAAAAAGTCAAATTTACTAGATAATGTTTGTATATCATCGCTTAAAAAATCTAATATATCTAGACTATTATTAACAACTCTACATATTCCTTCAGGCACATCATACTGCTTAGCTAACGCTGGTATACCAGACTGAGTAGGATAAACATACACAGTATTTGGCATAGGAGAGTATCGTGCAGATAAAGGCCATTCAACTTTTTTAGGTCTATTTGCCGGTGCTGAATGAGTAAAAGCGATAAACCTAACTTTAGGTAGTTGTTCTTGTGCTTTTCTAATAGCAACATTATGAACTAAGTGCCACCCTTGAAAATGAATATCATGTAAAATGCAAACGTCCACATCCGATAAGTGTCGTACAAAATCTTCTGAGATGACATCTGCTTCCTTAAAAAAGCTTTCATGTACTTTTCCTTTAGGGTGCGAATAGTCTTTCCAATGGATTTGTTTGCCGTCAACGCTATTAACAACCTTGACCCACTCAATTCTTTCGTCTAAAAATATTCCGTGTTTTTCATCGTCAGGGCAAAGCTCACTAACTAGCAATTTAACTTCAATATCGTTATCAAGCAACATTCGAAGTTGTTCTTTAACGATATTTACTAGGGAATACGTACTACTCAAACCATTAAACATGGTTAGGAGTGCTACCTTCATTAAAATATCCCTCATTTCGTCTATTATTCTATGTATAGTATTCGAACTAACTAGTTTTTGTATAGACAAACTGTTTAGATTTGTAGAATTATCACGATCTCTTAATATACTAAAATATAAACTTTAAAGGGTGATAATGATTGGGAAAAATAAAGATATCATTATGTATGATTGTAAAAGATGAGGAAGACTGCATTGGAAAATGTCTTGAAAGCGTAAAGAACGTAGTTGATGAAATAATAATCGTAGATACAGGTTCAACAGATAACACAGTAGAAATTTGCAAAAAATTTAATGCTAAAATCGAGCATTTCAATTGGAATAATAGCTTTTGTGATGCGAGAAATTTTTCAATTGAAAAAGCAAAAGGAGATTGGATATTATGGCTTGATGCTGATGAAGAGTTAGATTCGAGTGCACAGCACATTTTACGTCAAGGAACGCACTTTGAAAATTATGATGTAATAAAATTAAATTTAATTAACTATCAAGGTGAAAAAGTTGATATTAACAACTCGACTAGTATAGCTCACATGAGACTGTTTAAAAATAATGGATTGAAGTTTATAAATAAAATGCATGAGCGAATTGATTTTAAAAATATAGCAAATGAGCGGATGGGTCACTTAGAAATTAATGTCCACCATTACGGATACTTAGATAAGTATATGAAACGGAAAAATAAGTCAGAGCGAAATATTAAGTTACTTAAACAACAAATTAAGGAAAATGATAACGTATACTGGGCACATTATTTCATTGCTTTAGAACATTATCAGCAGCAGCAATTTAAAAAAGCACTTGAACGTGTTAATCAATCTATAATCACCTTTTTATCTCAAAAAGTTTTACCACCAGCAATGGTTTATAAATTAAAATACTCAATTTTAATTGCAATGGGTAATTATGAGATGGTTACTAACGGAATTGACAAAGCGATCATGTTATATCCGGACTATGTTGAATTATTTTTTCTTAAAGGCTTAAATTTGTACTATCTAAAGAAATATAATGAGGCAATTAATTGTTTTGAGAAATGTAAGGAAATTGGTGAAGATAATCTTAATTATTTAATACTAAAAGGCGTGGGCAGCTTCAAGGCACAACAATATATAGATGAATGTAAGAAGTTCCTGAACATTTAGTGAATTATAACCATGAATATGTCCTAAAATAGTGAATTAATCTAGTAGTTTAATAGGTTTAAGTCTAAGCTATATATTGATTTTGGAATATCTTGTTAATATAAAAAATTAGGAGTTGATTTGTTAAATGTCTTTTCCAAATATTCCAAACGTAACACCTACTATCGATATAGATAGAGAGGATGTAATTAATCTATTATTAGCTTCAATCGCATTTGAAGAACTAGGTTTAGCACACATTATAAATTCAGAGGCTGAAAAAATTCAAGCAGTATTAGGTACTCTACCTTCATCTTCAGTACGTGCTACAACTATCGAAGATTTACTAGCAATCAATCAAAGCGTAAACACAACATTAAAAACAGTAGTTAAGAAGGAAATGTTATTACAATTTAAGTTAGAAGACGTATTAGAAATACCTACAACTTAATAAAATTGTAAGGTATTAAACAAATGGACATTGCGAGATTTCAGCAATGTCCTAATTATTTAAGGTGAAAATATGAAAAGAGCTATAGTAGTATATTTAGATTACACTCCAGGATTACTTCGACAATTTGCATGTTTATATGCTTCTTATAAATATATAAATTGTTCTCATGACACAGATTTAATAGTTTTTGGGCCAAGCAAATCACTGAAACTAGTTCCAGATGATTGTATAAAAGTTGAGTTAGATCCTTTAGAAGGGATATGGAGTTCATATCGGTTTATTAATTCAATATCTTGTCTAATAGATGAGAAATCTAATATTCTTGAAAATTATGATTGTATTTTAAGGTCAGATGTAGATACATTTTTAACACCAGCTTGGAATCAATTTTATCCTGAAGTATACACAGTAGGAAAAGGGGCTTATTTTAATACTAAAGAAGTTGAGGCAGGTATTAATAGAGTCTCACGGAAATTTAATACTAGACACCAAGGCATTTACAATATTGGATCTACTCACTATGGCGAAACGAAAATAATTAGAGATGTATGTAAATTAACGGTTGATATAAATTATTATTTAATAAAAGAAGAATTCGCGGAAAATGATGGAGAATGGCCGTCGTGGTTTAAAGGGGTTTCTTCACTCTATGCCTCGGAAATAGCTGCAAATCATATAGTTGATAAAATTGAGGCAAGACCAGACTTACTAGATTATGATAGTACATCAAAAGAGTCAATATATAATCATCCTCATATTCATTGTTGGCATACTGATAATTTGTTTTCAAAGTTTCAATATGAATATGGTACTTATGATAATTTAGTCCCTGAAGATAATGATGAAGTAAGACAATTTTGTTTGCGTATGGCATTAGATGCTAAAGCGAAATATCCACAACTATATATTTAAAAAAATGCACTTAGAATTTGTTTATCTAAGTGCATTTTAATAATATTTTATTCTTCTGGAATTTCCAATACATTTTCTAATTTAAATTGTAATAACATCTCTTTTTTTATGATATCTTCTAACGTTTTTCTGACAGATTTATTAATTAATAACAAATCGCCAATAGAACATTCACTAAAACTGTTTCCCCCTTCAAGCGTTCCTAATACAGCTTGAATTTTCTCAGCTTCGGCATTGATTAAGTGCGCTAAACCTAACTCTTCAAATGCAATAGATGCTAATAGTAAGTTAATAACATCAGTGCGATCAATGTCGATGTTAGGTGTAACATTAGGTATATTTGGCATACTCATACGATAAATCTCCCCCTAAAAAAGTTTACAAAGTATAGTATTTTAGAAAGGGAATTAGGTGCTTGTTGATATATAATGTTTAATTTTCGTCACTAAATAAATGCACGTTTTTTAGGTGAAATATTGAAAAGGATGAACTAGAAATAGTACCATTATATAAAAAAGAGCGCTACCTTGACAGGGTAAAGGTTAAAGATTTTAAGAATTATAATTTCAATTTAAAAGCCACAAACCTTTAAATATCAAGGGTTTGTGGCTTTTGTAATAATTAAAAATGTTAATAAAATAATAAATCATAGTGTTTGCTAACAATATTTTTTCTAACTGTTTATTTGATAAACAAAATTCCTAAACATTTATTATCTTGTGTCATAGATATAATTTATTTCAAAGGTAGAAAGTAGAGGTCGTTGTATAAACTTATATAAAAAAATTTGTATTAAATGTATGTAAAGTTAGTTTAGTAATAAATTGTTGCATCACGCCCTAGGTTATGATAGTTCCACTTTTATTAATAAACAACTCGTTTAGTATGAAATATTATAAACCTAGGCAAATTTTTTGAAGAATACATTTGCTACAAATGTATTTTGCTTTAGTGTTTTATCACTAATGACACATCTTTTTAAACAATTTTTAGATTCAGTAGTATCTATGGAAAATGCTGTCTCCTTATTAGTTAAGTGTTCAAGTTCATGAAGCACTTCAGATATTTGATACAAATTTTTATCTTTAATTGTATAATCATTAATTCCATGTTTAAATTCAGCTTTGATTGATATAAATGAGTTATCTATACTTTTATTTATTATACTAGTAATATTAAATCTAATTTTATGAATACTATGAAAATCGTAATAATCCTTCTCAAAATATTCTATTCCAGATTTACAGTTTATTGTTGTTTCATTTTCAATATAAAACTCATTTTCTATTTTTATTCCATTATTATTTATGTAACAATAATCAATCCTAATAATGTGTGGTTTTTTTTCGATGAAACTTCTGCTGTTTCCATTATTCGAAATGTAGATATTTATATGGCATGTATTTAATAAATTATATCGTTTATTATCTGAAATTCGAATATTATTATTTCTGTCTTTTAATGGGAAATTATCAAATTTGAATGAAGGAAAAATCATTTTATATCTATTATCCCTAAGTTTATACGATGTTCTCTCCCGTAGATTCAATACTTCAGTAAATTGTTCTCTTACTATGTTTGTTTGTTTAAAAATATGTTCAATTTCTTCAATTCTATTGTGAAATAATTGATAGAAATTTAAATCACATTGTTTAGAGTTAAGGTATTTATAAAAAAGTTCTCTAAATTTATTTTTCTCATTAGAGATAATACTATTAATAAAATTATTAATGGGTATTTTGTTTGCATAGATATTCTTTTCTTTAAATTTTTCAGTTAACTCACTTCTTAGTAGATCTAATGATTTATTATATTGATCAGTTACAATTTTTAACAATTTTTCTAATCTAATAACACTTGCATCTATAACCTCAATTTCTTTAATTAGATTACTAACTTCAATATCTAACTTATAAAATTTAAGTAATTTATTAATAGCAAGTTTCGCTTCTTCGTATTTAGATTTTGTTTCATTAGTTAATTGTTCTTGTTTTATTCTTATATAATTAAGATCACGTGGAAAAGCATGTTCGAAATTAAAACGAGTAAAACCATACTCGTAATATGAATATATACATTTTATATCATCTATTAATTCATCCAAAAAATTATCAATTTCTTTGTTGTTTAGGATATTAGATGAACTTAATTTAACAAGTTTTAGAAATGAATTAAATTGATTAAAACCAAAAAAAGAAGGTAGTAATCTTCGAAAGTACTCTTCCTCTTTATCAACTAAGTGGTTAACAGCTACTTCTTCCAGGACAATCATACGAAAGTTCTGTAAACTGCAACTATTTTCTACCATATATTTAAAGATTTTGCATGTTTTAAAATTCCCCTCATAAAATGATGATGATTTTTCGAAAAAATATTTTTTATACTCTTCATAAGATAGTCGATTTAAAGAAAGAATTTCACATAAATGTGCTTTATATCTATTTTGAATATTTTTTGATTGTCCAATATATATAGGTATAATATTTTCGGAACTAAAATTATCTATATAAATCATATAAATGCCTGGAATATTATATTTTGTCTCAGGAGTCACTTCCATATGGGAATTTTGGTCGATTAATTGTCTTACTTCACTTTTAATATCCTGTATTTTTCTGAGACTATTTTTCATGATATTTCCCCCGAATATTATCTTACAGGTATATTTCTACCTTCCATGAGAAAATCCTTCAATATTTTTATCGGATTTAAAATTACCATTATGAACTGACATTATTATTTAATTCAAATAGCTCGATTTTATCGTGCAAGTTGATTAGGATATCTAAACTACTTATTTAACTTTTACTAAATCATTATGGATTAACAGATTAGAACCTTTCAAATAAAGGGTTGGAAGTTTTTTAGATTGTAAGGGGAAGGGAAAGTTATTTAACACTACTACCCGATTACAATCCGCAAAATGGTAATCTCCAAAAATTAATCTAAAACTAGTCGACAATTTTGTCGTCTTTTTTTAATTCAATGATATTTAAAAAGGAAATTTGTTCAATATTGTAGAAATTAGACAATGGGGGAATTCAGATAAGAATAGGAGGAGGGTCAGTAAAGTTAGTCAAAAATAAATCTTGTCAAATTGACAGGAAAAGGGGACTTAAATGAAAAGGAAACTAAGAAAAATAATATCTATTACACTCGTACTTATGCTTGTTTTAACATCACTACCTATAAATGCACTCGCAGAATTAAACACTAGTGATTCTTCTACGACAGAAACTACTTCAACAGATACAAACACGACTATTGTTGATACTGAAAATATAAATCAGCCTGAGTTTAAAGTTTCAAGTGACAATCACGAAATTGTTTCGGAAAACAATAAATATGAAGCACCGACAGTCGAAAAATCTACCGACGTTGGTAAAGAAATTTCCTCACTAGGTGATGAGAATTCAAATGTTTATTTAGAAGAACGAGGTAAATATAAGAAAGAGATTTTCGGATCTCCTATTAAAAGAAAAGTAGATGGAAAATGGAAGACTATTTCTGCTAAGTTAGTAGAAAATCCATTAGACATGACTTTAAATCCACAGGAAACGTTGTTAAAAGTAAAATTTAACAAAAAAATGAAAAATGGTGACTATGTTTCGTTTAAGGTAAATGACCATATTATTAAATATAAGTTTTTAGGTTCATTTAAAGATGGAATAATAACATCACCTAATGATGTAGATGCAACCTATGAGGAAAATAAAGTTTTCTATAACAATGTTTTAGATAGTGTTTCTATTAGAAATATAGTCTTTGATGGAAACGTTAAAGAAGATATTATACTAGATAAATACAATGGAATTAATAGTTTTGCATTTGAAATTAAGACTTCGTTAGAACTCACAAAAAACGAAGACGGTTCAATTGTATTTAAAGAAGGTACTCAAGATCATTTAATGCTACCGAAACCATTTATGCAAGACTCTAACATCAATGAAGAATCTAATGAACCTGCAAAATCAGAGAATGTTAACTATGATCTAAAATCAACAGAGAATGGATATATTTTAACAGTAGTCGCAGATGATAATTGGTTAAAGTCTTCGGAGAGAAAATATCCTGTATATATTGATCCAACTACTACGTACACTTTCTCAGGATTCTCTGATGCATTTGTAGCAAGTGCTTATCCTACTACAAACTACAACAATTTCTGGGATTCAGATCAAGGTATATATGTATTAAAGGTAGGATATTACGATGGCTCGACAGGAACTAATTATGCATATTTAAAACAAGATATTTCTAAGTTAAACTATGCAAATGTAAGCTCGTCTACATTTTCTATTTTTACTAAACATTCATATTACCCAACTACTGCAACAGGTGTTTGGATGGATAAGGTAAGCGCAAACTGGGCAGATACAACAATTAACTGGAACAATAAACCTTCATCTACGGCTTATACTTCCACTACAACTTATAAAGGACAATGGGCTCATTTTAATACCACAAATCTAGTAAATAGTTGGATAGATAATGGTGGTAATTATGGAGTTAAACTTCATACTAATGGAAATGGAATGACTTATTGGAAGAAATTCTATTCATCCTATAATAGCTCATATAAACCACAAATGGTTGTCCATTATAACTACAATAAACCAGCAACACCGACTGCAAAATCATTTAGTTATGATGGAACAGGTGAAGGATATTTAGATATTAATTGGCCATCTGTTACAGGAGCAACGGGTTATAAAGTATGGATTTATAATGGCGATGTTTATGAATCTTTTGATGTTGGTAATGTTACTAGTTGGACAACAAAGGGTAAGTATATATGGCCGAAGTCTGGGAATGATCTTTGTCAAACTTCTAACTCCACACTGTGTACTCAATTAAAAGTAGATCCAAGAACAGTATATAGGGCAGCTCCGGGTCTAGATTATGCTAATAACATGAACTATGCGATTAGAATTAGTGTAAAGTATCCTGGTGGAGAGTCAGACTTGTCAGAGGCTGCAGTTCCAGTTATACCTAATTTGAGTGTACCGAAGGAATTTACAGCAAAAGCTTATTCATTAGGTAATAATGTTGGATTTGTTAATTTAAGTTGGAAACCTGTAACAGGAGCATCAGGATATAAAGTATGGATATTTAATGGTAGTGGGTATCAAGCTTTTGATGCAGGTAATAGTACAACATGGACATCGAAGGATAAGAAAATATGGCCGAAAGATTCTGAGTTAGCTGGTACCACAAAGGTACAGCTGCATAATGGTGATGGACTTGGCCAAGATTTTACAACCTCTCCATATAAACTTTATCTTAACCACGGTAATACAACATACCAATCCAATAAAAACTATTGGATACTAGTAAGTTCCTATATAACTGGTGTAGGAGAATCAGTGCAATCTGGTTCTGTCACCCCTACAATACCAGCCTTAACTATTCCAACCTTAACATCTAGCGTAGCTACATCGGGGGCTAATACAGGTACCGGTTATGTAAACTTATCATGGCCTGGAGTAATAGGAGCAACTAAATATCAAGTAGCAATTTTTAACGGAAATACTTATAACCTCATTGATGTTGGAACAAGTACAAGTTTTACGACTAAAGGCAAAAAATTATGGCCATCATCAACTCAGATTAGTAACGGACAATATAACATTAGAGTATCAAATGGTACCCAGATTGGAGACGGGGTAGAATTACCTGATGACCCGAGTAGTCTATATAAAATTAATGGTAATAAATATCCTAATAATATAAACTATTGGTTTAGAGTAATAGCAAGTAATGGTAATGGTGAAACATATTTATATTCAAATGGTTATACACCAACGGTACCTGATTCTACTAAACCAAACCCTCCAACAGGAATAAATGTAACTAATCAAGACAGGGAAAAATTTACAATTAGTTGGACAGCAGGCGTAGATAATAAAACTACAAATAATTCAGGGGTAGTAGGGTATAGAGTAACAATTGGTTCAACTCCGGGAGGGTCAGATATTGCAAATGATGTCTATGTTACTAGTACATCTTATGTATCAACTAAAACACTGAATCATAAACAAAAGTATTATATTAGAGTGAAAAGTGTTGATCGTTATAATAATTTCTCTGATTATTCACCAGAAATAAATTTAGAAGCATTAAGTCTAAAATCAGCAGTTATTAATTTAAGTAATTTACCTTCAACGATGCAAGTAAATACTTCTCAATCCGTAGACATAGAAGTTTTGAATGATGGTCTTACTCCTTGGACAAGTGCTACTGGTTTTAAATTACATTCAGCCGATATTGATGGAATAGACGACTTAACTGGTTTAAGTTATTTATCACTAGCCGCTGGAGAAAGCATTCCGACTGGAGCCAAAAAAACATTTACTGTTACACTAAACTCAAAGAATACAATTAAGGACATTGTTTCTAGTTGGATTATGAAACAGAATAATGAAAAATTTGGTACAACTACATCAAAAAAAATAAATGTTTACGATTTAACAAAACCGATAGCATCCTTCAATATTAATGATAATAGTTTATTTACTACTAATTCTACAATTGAACTAGATACAGAATTTACTGCAGGATATATCCTAAATGGAACTGAATCAATGTCCATATCGAATGACGGAGTTTCCTATAGTGCTTATAGTCCAATAACAAGTCCAAAAACTTGGGCATTAAGTTCAGGAGATGGAATTAAAGAGATTTATGTTAAATATAAAGACAAAAATGGTTTTGAATATAGCTCACAAATGAAAGAAATTACATTAGATTCTACTAAACCAGTTGCTAATCTTAATCTGAACGAAAATCAAGTACTTTTTGGAGATTATAAAATTACAGGTACAGCTAGCGATACAAATTTAAGTGAATACAAAGTTGAGTATGGTAAAGGCGAGACACCTACAACTTGGGACCAAGCCGTTCCTAGCAATCTACCTAACACTTTAGCAAGTATCGATACAAACGACTTAGACTCTGGCTATTACAAAGTTAAATTAACTGTTACAGATAAAGCTGGAAACACATCATCACATATTGTAGGTGTATGGATTAAAGGATCTAAAATGGATCTTGGTCAAGAAAGTTATTGGGACTATGGCTCTCATAGTCTTGCGAATGGCTCCTTAGCTATTAATCTTTCAAATAGAAATTATATGTTAAGTTTTTCTGAACTAAATCTACTAACACATAGTATTTTAGGTTATAGTTTTGACTTTACCTATAATTCAAATTCAAAGAAGTCATCTATATTAGGAAGTGGTTGGACGTTTGCAGGAAACGAGACCTTAACTCAGAATTCTGTTAATGGAAGTATAAATAATATCGTTTATACAGATGAGGATGGAACTGAGCATTATTTCTTTAAAGATCAAACTACGGGCAATTTTGTATCGCCAAAAGGTAAATATTTACATTTATATTGGGATAATTTAAATAACTCTTATATATTAGAAGATGTAGATGGGTTTAAGAAAAAATTCGAGTCTTTTGGTTCAAATACGTTTGTATTGAAGAGTTATAGCGATAATGTTGGAAACAAAATATTATTTAATTATGTTGGTTCTATATTAGATAATATTAGTGAACAAGCTGCCGATGGAAGCTCATTTACTACTGCAATAAAATTTAATTATGATTTAAATGGTAGAATTGATAATTTATCATATGCCGATTTAAAACTTGATTTCAATGTTAGTACAAATGGGGATTTAATAGATTATAAACTTTGTTATTATGAAGTAACTGAAGAATGTAATAATCCTTCTACTTTTACAAGGGAAATTAATGAAAGTAAGATTACTGGTTATATTGATCCACGAGGAATTAGTAGGTCATTCAATGAAGATTTTTCAACGACTAATCCAACCATAAACATCACTGAACCGAGCCCTGATGATTCATTGTTAAACGACATTACTACCTATGAGTTTTTAACGGCAAGTACTATTAAAATCCATTCAGATGACAAAACGATTTATAAAAAGGATCTAGAGGATTATAACAATGTAATATACAATATTACTGATTCAAAGGTTTCAGCTGACCCTTCAGAAGAAAATAACATAACAGCGATTATGTACGATGTAAATTATAATGTAACTGAACAAACAGTTGAAACTCTAATTGGTACAGTTAAGAAGGCTGTAAGCAATGCAATTAATACCTACAACAATTATGGAAAAATTTTAACATCTAAAACATATGGTAATAAGTATTCTGATACTGACAATGATCCGAGTACTGAAGAAGTATTAGTGTATGATCCTATCTATGAAAGCATTTATTCGTATTATGAAAATGACAAGGATCTAAAAACAGAAGAAAATATTAAGACTGAAGTGGACTCTAATGGAGTAAGTGGAATACAGACATCACTAAAGCTAGTTTCATATGATTATTACACCACTAACTCATTATTAAAGTTTACTACTTCAAATAATGAGACAACAAGCTATGAATATAACACAAATGGTAAACCTACAAAGACAACATATTCAACAGGACTTGTTGAATCTATTGCCTATAACTATTCTACAAACGGATATAGTGTAACATCTAGTAGATTTGAGGATGGAGTTACAAAACAATATTCTGTTTCTTATGACCAGTATGAAAATGTAACTAGTAAGACTGACGCTAAAGGTTACGTTACAGGATATAAGTATAATCCATTAAATGATAAGCTCGAAGTTATTACCGATGCGAAAGGTAACCCAGTTAGTTACGAGTATGATCAGAACGGTAACCTAAAAGAGGTAACGACAAGTCGTGCTACTAAATCTTTTACTTACAATTCAAATAATGAAGTAGAAAGCTCAATTTATCCAGTTACTGAAAGCAAAAATATGTTAACAAGTTATAATTATACTGCCGATGGCGATGTTGATATTATCACAAAGCAATCAGGTCGCCAAATTAATTATGACTATAACGAAGATAATGAATTATCTAATATTTATTTTACTAAGCCTGATTTACCTACAAAATCATGGACATATAATTATGACGTAGATAAAAAACTTAAAAGCATCTCTAATGGTGAGGGAACCCAATCAAAAATATTTAACTATAATACCGAGGGTGAACTATCTCAAATTATTGATAGAAACGTAGAGTTAGGATATGACAGTGATGAGGCTACGAAAACTAGCAATTATTTCTTGAACTTCACACCTAACCAGTACAGTACTACTCATTCGACTATCTTGAATTCTGAGAATAAAGTTGAGTCAATATTATTCACTTATGGTGATGCTAAGCAAAATAAAGACACGTATACTTATTCAAAAAATGCGGACGGAACAAGTACAGAAACTACTAACTACGGTTCATCACCTGACAATACAAGTTCATTATTCTCAAGCAGTCGTTTACTTGATAAGGCTAACAAACCTAAAGAAATAAAGTATGTTAAAGATGGGGTAGAGTTTGATAAGTGGTCCTATGATTACGATTTAAACGGGAATATCGATAAGGAATATAGAAACGGTGTCCTAACAGAGTACAAATACGACGCGATAAACCAACTTGAAAAAGAAATCTATTCAGACGGTACTGAACTAAGCTATACTTATGATGAAGTTGGGAACCGTAAAGCTAAAGTATCAACGGTTAACGGTGTATCAACAACTGAGGCAACATTCACCTACAACCTAGCAAACCAAATCTTAACTAAGAACGGGTTCGCTTACACATACGATGATGATGGAAATCTATTAAAAGATGAAAATTATGATTATGTGTACGACGCTTCAGGCCGTTTAGCTGAAGTGAAGAAGCATGACGGTACACTTGTCGCAAGTTATGACTACGATGAGAACGGATTGCGTACCAAGAAAACTATAGGCAATATCGAAACCGAATACTACTACTCAAACTCTAGTTGCAGAAGACGGCTCAAAAACTACAAATCTATACTATTACATCACAAATCACCGCGGTGACGTTGTGAAAATGTTAGATAGTAACAAAGTTGTAGTAGCAGAATATTCGTATGATGCATTTGGGAATATTTTATCGCAAACAGGTACTCTAGCAGAAACAAACCCAGTCCGTTATGCAGGATACTACTACGATAGTGAGACTAAGCATTATTACCTAAAAGCACGTTATTACGACCCAGTAAACGGTAACTTCCAAGCTCTTGACCCACACCCTGGAGATAGTGATGATTTATTATCACAAAATGGTTACACATATGCAGCAAATAATCCTGTTATGATGGTTGATCCGGATGGGGATGTGGCATGGTGGATATCAACAGCATTATTAGGAGGGGTTTTAAATACACTACCAATGTTGTTAGATTTTATATCAAAGCATGGAAATAAAGGGTATTACTATTTTAAAAATAATTTTGGTTGGAAAAGGTTTTTTGTAGCATTTGGGGTCGGGGCTATAACCTCCATCGGTGGAACCGGATTAGCGAAATCTATGGCTAAAATAGGGACCGATGTAATATCAAAAGTTCTAACATCTGGTATGTATGGTGTTAAATCTGCAATATTGAATAGTGTATCCAGGGGTGAAAAAATTACCATTAGAGGATTAGTTACGTCATTTGCAACAGGTGGAGTATTTACTGGGCTTAGTATGTTTGAACGGTTAAGTAAAATTTATAGCAGGGGTGGGATTAAAGATCTAAGAAGATATATTAATAAAATATTTTAATATATATAAAAGTGGGGAGATATAATGATTTTAAAATTTGTGAGTCTGTTTCTTGGGCTATTATGTCTATATTTTACGTTCCATTATTCGAAGGATTACCATCAAAAACGTTTTTTAAATGACAGCTCCGGTGCCGCAACTAGTGATTCAATAATTGCCTCATTATTTATATTTGTTCTCGGGTTATTGCCATGGTATTTTACAAGATTTCTTATTTTTAGTGTTTCATTAGCATTTTTTTATATATTCCTATTCGTAAGAGTTTCTTAAAAATATGCAAAAAAGAGTATATAGTTTACTTTCTAAAAGTTATTTAGAAATAAAAAATGCTTCCTAAATTAATTTGGCTCCAAAAAGTAAGACGTATAGTTTTGGTTAATTCTAAGACTTTAGTTCGGTATTCTAATGGGCTAAGTCTTAGAATTTTGAATTTGTTGCTTAGTAATTTAATATACATTTCTGGCTAAAATAAAAAGTGAAAATATAATTAGACTAAAGTTCACTAGCAGCTGTCCGTGGTGACACATAACAAGTTATTATTGGAAACAGTAATTTTTACTTTCTGTATTATCAAGAAGTACTATAACCGACCACCTGTTATACAACTTGCTAACACATTTGTTAAACATTCTTATTTTTAGTATTTGAATTAAACTAAGTTAAAAAGAATTCAAAAATCCTATAAAGTTAGACTCAATTTTAAATATTTAATGTAGTTTAACTAGTATTAATGTGTTTTGATACGTTAAAAGTGGTCCACTATTATTTACTTCAGCTAAAATGTTTTAACCCACTAGCACCTCATGTGTTGCCACATACACTCTACGCATTGTGAGGTCGTCGGGAAATTAGTTCTTAAAAAAGGTAAGTAAAAAGATGGAGGTCGACAATATTATATTGTCGGCTTTTTTGAGTTCAATGATATTATTAAAAGGAAATTTGTTCTTTTTTGTATAAGTTAAAACATTAGAATTCTAACTTGTTGAATCTATTGCCTATAACTATTCTACAAGCGGATATAGTGTAACATCTAGTAGATTTGAGGATGGAGTTACAAAACAATATTCTGTTTCTTATGACCAGTATGAAAATGTAACTAGTAAGACCGATGCTAAAGGATACGTTACAGGCTATAAGTATAATCCATTAAATGATAAGCTCGAAGTTATTACCGATGCCAAAGGTAACCCAGTGAGTTATGAGTATGATCAGAACGGTAACCTAAAAGAAGTAACAACAAGTCGTGCTACTAAATCTTTTACTTACAATTCAAATAATGAAGTAGAAAGCTCAACTTATCCAGTTACTGAAATCAAAAACATGCTAACAAGTTATAATTATACTGCTGATGGTGATGTTGATATAATAACTAAGCAATCAGGCCGCCAAATTAATTATGACTATAACGAAGATAATGAATTATCTAATATTTATTACACTAAACCTTATTTACCTACAAAATCATGGACATATAATTATGACTTAGATAAAAAACTAAAAAGCATTTCTAATGGTGAGGGAACCCAATCAAAAATATTTAACTATAATACTGAGGGTGAGCTTTCTCAAATTATTGATAGAAACGTAGAGTTAGGGTATGACAGTGATGAAGCTACGAAAACTAGCAATTACTTCTTGAACTTCACACCTAATCAGTACAGTACCACTCATTCGACTATCTTAAATTCTGAGAATAAAGTTGAGTCAATATTATTCACTTATGGTGATGCTAAGCAAAATAAAGACACGTATACTTATTCAAAAAATGCAGACGGAACAAGTACAGAAACTACTAACTACGGATCATCACCAGATAATACAAGTTCATTATTCTCAAGCAGCCGTTTACTTGATAAGGCCAACAAACCTAAAGAAATAAAATATGTTAAAGATGGCGTAGAGTTTGATAAGTGGTCCTATGATTACGATTTAAACGGAAATATCGATAAGGAAACTAGAAACGGCGTCTTAACGGAGTACAGGTACGACGCGATAAACCAACTTGAAAAAGAAATCTATTCAGACGGTACTGAACTAAGCTATACTTATGATGAAGTTGGGAACCGCAAAACAAAAGTATCAACAGTAAACGGAGTTTCAACGACTGAAGCGACATTCACATACAACCTAGCAAACCAAATCTTAACTAAGAACGGATTTGCCTACACATACGATGATGATGGTAATCTATTAAAAGATGAAAATTATGATTATGTGTACGACGCTGCAGGGCGTTTAGCTGATGTTAAAAAGCATGACGGCACACTTGTCGCAAGCTATGACTACGATGAGAACGGATTGCGTACCAAGAAAACTTTAGGCAACATCGAAACTGAGTACTACTACAGCAATAACATCCTAACATTAGAATCTATTAAAGACACTACTTTAGATAGAGTACTAGAATTACACGAGTTTAACTATGATAAAAACGGTAACGTCGCGTCAATGATCCAAACTCTAGTAGCTGAAGACGGCTCTAAAACTAGTAATCTATACTATTACATCACAAATCACCGCGGTGACGTTGTGAAAATGTTGGATAGTAACAAAAATGTGGTTGCAGAATATTCGTATGATGCATTCGGGAATGTTTTATCACAAACTGGAACTCTAGCAGAAACAAACCCAATCCGTTATGCGGGATACTATTACGATAGTGAGACAAAGCATTATTACTTAAAGGCACGATACTACGATCCGGTCAACGGTAACTTCCAAGCACTTGACTCTGTTGCGGGAAGAAAAACGAATCCAATTTCGCAAAATGGATTTAATTATGGAAATAATAATCCAGTTAATAACGTTGATCCTAATGGTAAAGCAGCATATTGGATAACTGCATCTGGTGGTGCAAGTAAAAATGGTCATACATCATTACTTTTACAGGATAGTAGGCAAAGATGGTGGTACTTTTATTGGGGG
>JAQSYP010000012.1 GCA_029256085.1 Caryophanales bacterium | reverse complement strand
TTTCAAAATCTAACACACTTTACGAATGCTCATTATCTAGTTTTGAAGGATTTTCCTTCATATTGTCTGGTGGTGATGGCAAAGAGGTCACACCCGTTCTCATACCGAACACGGAAGTTAAGCTCTTTAGCGCCAATGGTAGTTGGGGGTTTCCCCCTGTGAGAGTAGGACGCCGCCAGGCACAAAAAGGACACTATCTTTATTGATAGTGTCTTTTTTTTATAGCATCAAAACGCATCTTAATCTGCTATAATTTATATATTACACATATTTATGAGGTTGCCAATGAACTATCATCAAACACCAATAATAGAAAGTTTAATGAGGCATAAAAATAATGAAAAGTATTCGTTTCATGTACCAGGACATAGCAATGGTAGCCTATTTAAAATAAATAATGATAGCCCATTCAAGAATGTTATGGAAATTGATCAAACAGAGTTAACTGGATTAGATGATCTACATAATCCAAGCGGATGTATAGAGGAAGCACAGAACTTATTAAGTAACCTATATGGATCACACCGAAGTTATTTTTTAGTCGGAGGGTCAACAATAGGCAATATAGCAGCAATCTTCTCAGTTTGTAATTATGGGGATAAGGTTCTCGTACAAAGAAATTGCCATAAATCAATAATAAATGCTATTAGGTTAAAGGAACTTAGACCGGTTTTTATTGAACCTGTTTATGATTGTAATTACGAGACATCTACATATATAGATTTTGAGATTATAAAAACTGCACTTAGTAATCACGGAGATGCTAAGGCATTAATATTAACAAGTCCAAACTATTATGGATTATCATCTAACTATGAGAAAATTATTAGATATTCAAAAGAAATGGGATTAATTGTAATTTGTGATGAGGCACATGGGGCTCATTATATATTGGGAGGACCATTCCCAAAATCTGTTGTACATCAAGGTGCGCATATAACTATTCAATCAGCACATAAGACTCTTCCAGCAATGACAATGGCTTCTTGGTTACACGTAAGTAAAGACTTTAATGAAATAGATGAACTGGAGTACCATCTAGGTGCACTCCAATCAAGTAGCCCATCTTACCCTATTATGGCATCGTTAGATTATGCAAGGTCTTTTTTGCAAAGCCATAATCAGGAGATGCTTAAAGAAGTAGAAATATCAATTAAAAAGTTGAAAAATGATATTTCTAATATTCCCCAGCTTGATGTTTGTTATAGTGATGACACGAATGTAGAACACGATATACTAAAAATTAAAATTAATAGTAATACAAAACTAAGTGGGTTCGAACTTCAGAAGGCACTTGAGAAAAATGGCATATATACAGAGCTTGCTGATCAAAGCGGGGTTCTACTTATCCATCCAATAGGGGTATTAGGAAACCAAAAATGCTTTATAGATGACTTATATAAAAGTGTAAGAGAATTCAAGTTAGAAAAGAAGAACGAAATCGACTATACATTGTTTAAAGATACTAGTAAAATTACGTCTCTAGAGATGACCTATAAGGAGTTATCTAAATATAACACTGTATATATTAATATATCAGATGCCAAAAATAAGATATGTGCAAAAGACATAGTTCCTTATCCTCCAGGCATCCCAATAATAATAAAGGGCGAACGTTTAACGGAACCAAAAATAAATTTACTAAAGAAATTTATAAAAGATAATTATTATTTTCAAAATGCTTCATTTTTAAAAAAAGGACAAATTGCAGTACACAACATTAGGAGTTGATAATTATGAACGGTCTTTTTATAACACTAGAAGGTGCAGAGGGTGCGGGCAAGACAACAGCTGCTAAAAAACTAGTTGATTTATATATTAGTTTAGGTAAACAGGTTGTGTTCACTCGAGAACCAGGCGGAATAGAAATTTCTGAACAAATACGAGAAATTATCTTATGTAATAATAACACATCAATGGATGGTAGGACTGAGGCATTACTCTATGCAGCAGCAAGAAGGCAGCATTTAGTTGAGAAAGTTATACCTGCACTAGAACAAGGGAAAATAGTTATTTGTGATCGATTTATAGATAGCTCCTTAGCATACCAAGGTTACGCAAGAGGTCTAGGTATTGATAACGTGTTGAAGATTAATGAATTTGCAATTAGTGGATGTATGCCTAATTTAACAATATATTTTGATATAGATTATAAAATCGGGTTAAGTAGAATAAATAAGGATAATAAACGAGAACAAAACAGGTTAGATTTAGAATCTGAAATTTTTCATAAGAGCGTAGTTGAGGGATATAATTTACTCTTAGATAAATATCCTAATAGAATTAAAAAAATAGATGCAAATATGAGTATAGATAAAGTAGTTGAGCAGTGCCGATTTATTATTGATAAAGAATTGCTTTAAAGCTCCTATTAACATTATTTAGCTAATATTTGCACAATGATTTTATTTAAGATTTTTGGTAGAATAAAAGAAGGACAAGAGTATTCTGGAGATGATCTAGTTGAAAATAAACCAAAATTTACGTACTAATATTGAAACTAACAAACAGGATATAAAACAATTAAATAATACAGCCAAAAATTTTGGTGTTTTCATCCAAAAACATACAGAAAAGCTGCATCATGGGCAATTGACTAGATTAATTTCTGAAATAGAGCAACAAGGAACTCGAGTTTCAAGGTCACGGACTTTTAAAGATCTATCCAGGTTCAAATCACTTGTAAAAAGATTTATGCAAGAAGCAGTTGAATACGGGTTAGATTTAAATCAGTCAAGTGGATGGAGCTTAGAAGGTTATTCTAGAACATTGAGTACTGTTGAACTAATTGATGAGAAGCTTATTGAATTAACCGAATCAGTATTGGACAAGCATAAGAATTCTATAGATATACTTGAAAAAATTGGTGAAATTAAAGGACTCTTGATAAATATATACACTTAAGGTAGAAAAATATGGACGCATTTTTTAACTGGGAACAATTTAATAGTATTCAACCTAATGCTACAACTTTACTAACTAATAGTATAAGTAAGGGCAGGATTGCTCATGCATATCTTTTCGAAGGCGGAAAAGGAACTGGCAAATTAAAGTTGGGAACTTTATTTGCAAAAACATATTTTTGTAGTAATCGATCTGATTATTACACCCCGTGTCAGAAATGCTCAAACTGTAAAAGAATAGAAACAGGTAATCATCCTGATTTCCATATTATCCAACCTGATGGTCAAAGTATAAAAAAGGATCAGATAAAGCAGCTAAAAGCAGAATTTAATAAAACTGGTGTAGAGTCGAATAAGAAAGTTTATATTATAAATCAAGCAGATAAAATGACTGTAGATGCTGCAAATACTTTATTGAAATTTCTAGAGGAGCCACATAAAGGAACAATAGCTATACTGTTAACTGAGAAGAAAAGTTCCATACTAACAACGATTTTATCGAGATGTCAGACAGTTGGGTTTATACCTTTATCAGATAGCTCTATTATAAAAATTCTGACAGACCAACACGATATAAATTTGCCTATTGCAAGACTTGCAGTTCAATTAACTAACGATATAGAAGAGGCGTTACTGTACTGTAATGACGAGTCGTTTGCTAAAGCAAGGCAAGTGGTGGTAAAATTATTTGAAGTGCTCATAAATGGCAGGGAAGAAGCGGTAGTATACTTGCAAACTGGTTGGACCCAAGCCTTTGATTTGAAAAATAGAGAAAACATAATTTTGGGTACAGAATTACTATATATATTGATAAAAGATTTGCTCTATATAAAAAACAATGAAAATAGCAGAGTTGTTTTTATTGATTATATAGACAGTTTAGAAAAATTTGCTTTAAATTTTACTAGTGAAAGAATTATAATCTATTTAAATATAATATTAAATTGTAAAAATCAAATTAACATGAATGCAAATATACAGTTGCAACTTGAAAATATGATACTTCAATTATTGGAGGTATAAATTTTGTATGATGTTGTAGGAGTTCGCTTTAAAAAAGCGGGTAAGATATATTACTTCGATCCAAATGATCTTGAGATAAAACAAGATGAATACGTTATTGTTGAAACAGTTAGAGGCGTGGAATTTGGTAAAGTGGTTGTTGGTAAAAAGAAAGTCAGCGAAAATGATGTTGTTGCGCCACTTAAGAAAGTTATAAGAGTTGCAACTGATGAGGATCAATCAATCATACGTGCAAATAGAACTGAAGCCAAAGACTCTTTCGAATTATGCCAGAAAAAGGTACAAGACCATAATTTAGATATGAAGCTAATTGATGTAGAGTATACCTTTGACAGAAATAAAATTATATTTTATTTTACAGCAGACGGAAGAATTGATTTCCGTGAGCTTGTTAAAGATTTAGCTTCAATTTTTAGAACTAGAATAGAATTAAGACAGATCGGCGTTAGAGATGAAGCAAAGATGCTAGGTGGTATAGGTCCATGTGGTAGGATGCTCTGTTGTTCTACTTTTTTAGGTGACTTTGATCCTGTTTCAATTAAAATGGCAAAGGATCAGAACTTATCATTAAATCCTACTAAAATCTCTGGTATTTGTGGTCGACTAATGTGTTGTTTAAAATACGAGAATGATGATTATGAACATCTAAAAAATATTTTACCAGACTTAGATGATATAGTAGAAACTCCTTTAGGACGAGGCAAAGTAGTTGGGATTAACGCTTTAGATAAAAACATAAAAGTAGAGATAATAGGAAAAGATCGTGTTGCTGAGTATAATATTGATGAAATATTCAAAGAAGGTGCTTTTTCAATCGGTACCACAGAAGCTTGAGGTGGTAAAAATGGAAAAAAAGAATCTATTTCAATCAGTTCTAAGTATTGAGGATAAGATTCAGAATCTAGTAAATGAACTTGATGAACTAAAGGCACATATTGCTTCAGTCGTAGAAGAAAATCACTATCTTAGATTAGAAAATCAACATTTACGAGATAGGTTTGAATTAGGAAACCCCAAACAAGAAGTTAATAATGAAATAAAAAAGCACAGTCAACCTCAAAAAGATATTGGTGAAGGTTATGATAATCTTGCGCGTCTATATCACGAGGGCTTCCATATATGTAACTTACACTATGGAAGTGTTAGGCAAGAAGGCGATTGCCTATTCTGCTTATCATTCTTAAACAAAAAGTAAACCTCTCCCAGCAGGAGGGGTTTTTTGCTGCAAATAGACTCCATCTTTATTTACATATATTCATATGATATTATTTCAAGATAGAGCAATTATTTAGGTAGGTAAATTTTATGGAACTAGAATTAAAATACGACGAAAGACTAGATCATGTATTAGGCAGTGGATTAAAGATTATTCAAAGTCCAAGTGTTTTCGCGTTCTCTTTAGACGCAGCATTGTTAGCACACTTTACATATGTACCTTTTCATAAAGGAAAAATAATCGATTTATGTTCAGGTAATGGAATTATACCTATACTTCTTAGCAAAAAAACAACCGTTTCAATATTGGGGGTTGAAATACAAGAACGCCTTTATGACATGGCCAAAAGAAGTATAATGTTTAACAAACTTGATAACCAAATTGAGATGATACATGGTGATTTGAAAGATATGCCGAGAACCTTAGGAAAAGGAAAGTATGATTTAGTTACTTGTAATCCTCCATATTTTATAACACCCAATACTAAAGAGATTAATGAAAATGAACATTTAGCAATCGCTAGACATGAAATTTTGTGTACGCTAGAGGATGTTATAAGTGTATGTAGTGACTTAGTTAAAGAAGGGGGAAAAGTATCCCTTGTTCATAGACCAGGCAGACTAGTAGATATAATAACAATGATGAGAAAATATAAGGTAGAACCTAAAAGATTGCAATTCGTATACCCAAAGATAGGTAAGGAAGCCAATATAATACTAATCGAGGGCATTAAATATGGTAATCCCGATTTAAAAATATTAGATCCTATTATAGTTTATAAAGACAATAATGAGTATACAGATTTATTAAGGGAAATTATCGATGGAAACTAGTTATTTCTATGTTCTACTATGTTGTGACAATTCTTTATACGCGGGTTATACAAACAATTTAGATGAAAGAATAAAAAAGCATAATAGTGGAAAAGGTGCTAAGTATACTAGGGCAAGAAAACCTGTTCAACTAATATATTACGAAGAGTTTGAGGATAAACCTTTAGCTTTAAAAAAAGAGGCTTCTTTTAAAAAACTTAATCGAAACAAAAAGTTATTATACTTGCAGGAAAGAGGGGTGGAGCTATGTGGGCACAATCTAGTTTTAAGGGAATAGCTACCACAGGAATTTTATATATAGTACCAACTCCAATAGGTAATTTAGAAGATATGACTGTCAGGGCAGTTAAAATATTACAAGAAGTAGACTTAATTGCAGCTGAGGATACAAGAGTTACTAGAAAGCTATGTAATTACTTTAATATAGATACACCCGTTTCTAGCTATCATGAACACAATAAAATTATTAGCGGAAATAAATTGATAAGTATGCTACTAGAAGGAAAGAACATTGCAATCGTTTCTGATGCTGGCACACCTGGTATATCAGACCCAGGTTATGAAATTGTGAGAGATGCTGTAAATGAACAGATACATGTAGTTTCACTTCCTGGATGCAATGCAGCAATTACTGCGCTTAGCGCATCAGGACTACCAACTGACAACTTCATATTTTTTGGGTTTTTGAGCAGAAACAAAAAAGATAAAAGAATAGAACTAGAGTCTTTAAAAACTGCAAAACAAACAATAATTTTATACGAGTCACCACATAGATTAAAAGAAACTCTTAGCCTTATGTGTGAGATATTTGGTAATAGGAGAGTAACATTGGCAAGAGAGTTAACAAAAATATACGAGGAATACATAAGAGGAACAATTTCAGAGGCAATAGAGTATTTAGCAAAAGAAAGTATTAAGGGTGAATTTTGCCTTATAATTGAAGGAAACACAAGTGAAGAACCCCACGAAGATTATTGGTGGGAAGTACTAACTGTTATTGAGCATGTAAAACATTATCAAGATAAAGAACAATTAAGCAATAAAGACGCGATTAAGAAAGTTGCAATGGACAGGGATATACCCAAAAGAGAAGTTTACTCAGAATATCATGGTCTTTAACATAATTTTAAATTAATTTGGAGGTTTATTATGAACGAAACAGCTAAAAAAACTTTTTATATAACAACACCAATATATTATCCGAGTGGAAAGTTTCATATTGGTACAGCGTATACAACTGTTGCATCTGACGCAATGGCCAGATATAAAAGATTACAAGGCTATGATGTAAGATTCTTAACAGGTATGGACGAACATGGACAGAAGATACAAGAAAAAGCAATCGAAGCAGGTAAATCTCCACAACAACATGTTGATGATATAGCTGAACATGCAAAAACCCTTTGGAAGTCAATGGATATTAGTAATGATGATTTTATCAGAACGACTGAGGAAAGGCATAAAATTATAGTTCAAAAGATTTTTCAAAAGTTTATGGATAATGGAGATATTTACAAAGGTGAATATTCAGGGCTTTACTGTACACCTTGCGAAGCATATTATACTGAATCTCAGCTAGTAAATGGAAACTGTCCAGATTGCGCCCGAGAAGTAAAGCTGATGAAAGAGGAATCATACTTTTTTAATATGAAAAAATATGCAGACCGTCTATTAGCATACTACAATGAGAACCCTGGTTTCATTGAACCAGAATCTAGAAAAAATGAAATGATAAATAACTTTATAAAGCCTGGCCTTGAGGATCTTTGTGTATCTAGAACTACATTTGACTGGGGAATAAAAGTTCCATCTGATTCTAAGCACGTTATATATGTTTGGGTAGATGCATTAACTAATTACATAACTGCACTTGGATACTTATCGGAGAATGATGATAACTTTAATAAATATTGGCCCGCTGATGTCCACGTAGTTGGAAAGGATATTGTAAGATTTCATACAATTTACTGGCCAATATTCTTAATGGCGTTAGATTTGCCATTACCGAAAAAAGTTTTTGCACATGGATTTATTATGATGAAGGACGGTAAAATGTCTAAATCAAAAGGAAATGTTGTTTATCCAGAAATGTTGGTAGAAAGATATGGATTAGATGCTACTAGATATTTTCTGTTAAGAGAACTTCCATTTGGACAAGATGGTATATTTTCACCAGAAAGTTTTGTTGAAAGGTTTAACTATGATTTATCAAACGATTTAGGTAACTTATTAAATAGAACAATTTCAATGATTAATAGGTACTTTGATGGCAACATCCCAGAGTATGAAGGTAGTATTACGGAATTTGATACTGATCTAGAACAATTTGTTAAAGAGCAAAGAATTAAGTTAGAATCAGCACTTGATAAAATGCAGTTTTCTGTTGCATTAGTTGAACTTTGGGCATTAATCTCAAGAACAAATAAATATATTGATGAAACGCAACCTTGGGTTCTAGCTAAAGATGAGGAAAATAAAGGCAAGTTAGGTTCTGTAATCTATCATTTAGCAGAAAACTTAAGACAAATTGCCGTTATGCTGCAACCGTTTATGACTAATACACCTAGAAATATTTTCAGTCAGTTAGGTATTACGGATAATAGTGCAGTAAGTTGGACGAGTATTGAAAGTTATGGAAATATACCTGCTAATACAAAAGTAGTTGAAAAGGGCACCCCAATATTCCCTAGATTAGAGGTTGAAGTAGAAGTGGAACACATTCGCGAACAAATGACAGGTTCAATAAAAGCAGAGCCTAAAGAGAAGGTTATTGAAATAGCAGAGGTTGAAGAAATAACGATTGAAGATTTTTCTAAGGTGGAACTAAAGGTTGGAGAAATAAAGGAATGTAAAAAACACCCTAAGGCAGACAGACTATTAATTTCACAAATAGATTTTGGTAGTGAAGTTAGACAAATAGTATCTGGTATTGCTGATCATTATACGCCAGATGATTTGATAGGTAAAAAAGTCATTTGTGTAACAAATTTAAAAGCTGTTAAACTTAGAGGGGAATTGTCTCAAGGTATGGTATTGGCAGGATCAGACAATGGAGTTCTTAGCTTAGCTACAATAGATCCTAAAATTCCGAACGGATCAAAAGTAAAATAAACAAATTTAAAAGTGTTCCGCTGTTTGTGGGACACTTTTATGAATTTGCATAAAACTTTAAGTTTTTATATAGAATTAAGTATTTTGCACACGAATTTTGCAAAAAAGTAGGATTCTAATATGACAAAATATTTGAGTTTTGTAATATAACTGATATATGCCTGTCACAGAACCAAAATATAAAGATGCTAAACTTAGTACAAGGAGAGTTTGTATGATATTTGATACACATGCCCATTTGAATGCACACCAATACAAAGAAGATTTAGAATCCGTTATTCAAAAATCTAAAAACGAAAATGTTACGAACATATTAGTTGTTGGATTTGACAAGGAAACAATAAGCAGTGCAATTGAGATTGCCGAGAATAACGAAGGAATTTATGCAGGTATTGGATGGCACCCAGTTGATGCGATTGATTTTAAGGATGAACACTTAGTTTGGATAGAGGAACTAACAAATAATCCGAAAGTAATCGCTATTGGTGAAATAGGTCTTGATTATTATTGGGATAAATCTCCTAAAGATGTTCAACTAGAGGTTTTTAAAAAACAGATTAACCTCGCAAAAAAAGTTAAACTCCCAATTATTATACATAATCGAGATGCAACTAAGGATGTACTTGACACTTTAATAATGGAAAATGCTGAACAAGTTGGAGGAATAATGCATTGTTTTAATGGAAGCATTGAAACAGCGCAAATATGTATGGACCTAGGCTTCTATTTATCGATTGGTGGCCCAGTAACATTTAAAAATGCTGTAAATCTTCAAAAGGTAGTTGAACAAATTCCTTTAGATAGATTACTAGTAGAAACAGACTGTCCTTACTTAACACCGCACCCATTTAGAGGAAAACGCAATGATCCTAGCTATATTAAACACATTGTTCGAAAAATTGCCGATATTAAAAATATAACTTTTGAAGAAGTGGCAGAAGCCACAACTAGTAATGCGATTAAGTTACTTAACATTAATAAGGTTCTTTAATATTAAAAAAGGAGGCGTTCTAATGATTAACGCCAAAAAGATGCTTCTACCTTTTCTTACAAGGAAGACAATGGCAACTGCACTTGTCACAGCTGTAACCTTCTTAGGTCTTGGTGCCTATGAAGTAACAAAGGCAGAAGTAATTTTGGAAATCGACGGGAAGAGCAAAACCGTAAGAACACACGCCAACACAGTTAATGAACTGTTAAATGAAATGCAAGTACAAGAAAAGAAGGCAGCAGTCTATCCCTCGGGAAACGCAAAATTAAAAGATGAAACTAAAGTTGTAGTTTCAAATCCTAAGACGATAACGTTTACTGATAAGGGTAAAGTAACAAAGATTGAAACTACAAGTATCTCTGTAAGAGACTTTCTAAATGAAAAGGAAATCAAATATACAAAGCACGATGCTATTTATCCGTCTTTAGATACAAAAATTAAAGAAGATATTGATGTATTGATAGACAGAGCTTCAAATGTCACTCTAAATTATGGTGGCGAAACTAAAGCAATTGTTTCTAATTCGAATACTGTCGCTGACTTTTTAAATGAACAGCAGATCAAATTATCTTCTCTTGATAGAGTAGAGCCTAATCTAGATAGTACCCTAGGTTCAAATGTTGTTGTGAAAATTACCGAAGTAGAAAAGGTCAGCGATGTAGTTGAAGAAGTTTATCCGTTTAAAACAGTTACTAAAAAAGATGCAAAGCTTGCCAAGGGAAAAAAGAAAGTTGTATCACAAGGTAAGAATGGAACGATAAGTAGAAAGTATGAAGTTGTTCGTGAAAACGGGAAAATAGTTAGTAAAAAATTGGTTTCAGAAAGAATTATTGTTAAACCAGTTAATAAAGTAATAGCTGTAGGAACTAAAAACCCTTCACGTGGAACTACAGTAGGAAGTGAGTTCTATGTTGAGGCTTCAGCATACTCTCCTTACTGTAAGGGATGCTCAGGTAATACTGCAACTGGGATTAATATTAGAAGTAATCCTAATGCAAAGTTGATTGCTGTTGACCCTAGAGTTATTCCGTTGGGGACTAAAGTATACGTTGAAGGTTATGGATATGCAATTGCAGCTGATACAGGCAGTGCAATAAAGGGTAACAAAATAGACTTATTAATGCCTACAGAAAATGCGGCATTACGCTGGGGCAGAAAAGTTGTTAAAATAAGAATATTAAAATAAACAGAGGTAGTATGCCTCTGTTTTTTAATTTTTTATTAAAAAGGGAAATAATAATTTTATATTAGGATTAGAGGGTTGGAAAAGTGATTATAAAAGAGATTATAGTAGTAGAAGGAAGAGACGATACTGTAGCTGTTAATAGAGCTGTCAAAGCAGATACAATTGAGACAAACGGATCAGCGATAAATGAAGAAATATTAAACAAGATAAAGCTAGCACAACAGTTAAGGGGAGTAATAGTTCTAACAGACCCTGATTTTCCAGGTGAAAAAATTAGGAATATTATAAGTGATAAGGTTCCTGGCGTAAAACATGCCTTTATTAATAGAGAAGAAGCTAAAAATAAGAGAGGTAAAATTGGTGTTGAACATGCATCAGTGGAAACGATTAGAAATGCGTTAAATTTTGCACATGAACAAAAATTTATATTTGATAATGAAATAACAATAAATGATTTGATAGATTGTGGACTTGTAGGAGTTAACGAGTCCAAAGCGAAAAGAGAGGCTCTAGGAATAGAATTAAAAATAGGTTATGCTAACGGAAAGCAGTTGTTAAAAAGATTAAATATTTTTCATATAAGTCGAGAGATACTTTACAACGCTGTTAGCCAGCTTGATCAGGAGGTTTAAATAGATGAAAGAAATTGGAACAATTAGTAGGACTAAAGAAGTTTTAGATAAATTCAACTTCAATTTCAAAAAGAGTTTAGGTCAGAACTTTCTCATAGATCCTAACATACTTAATCGGATTGCTGATAAGGCGGGTATTTGTGAAAATGATAATGTAGTAGAAGTAGGACCAGGTATAGGATCTTTAACCGAACAGATTGCTAAAAGGGCTAATAAAGTGTTGAGCTTTGAGATTGACCAGAGACTTATCCCAATTTTAAAAGATACTCTCGCTCCATATTCAAATTTAAGGATTATACATAGTGATTTTCTAAAAGCGGATGTTATATCAGAAACAGAGAACTACTTTGGAAAAGGTACGACATTCAAATTAGTGGCCAATTTACCATATTACATCACAACACCGATAATTATGAGGGTGTTAGAAGAAGGTATGCCATTTGAAAGTATCACCGTTATGTTACAAAGAGAAGTTGCTGAGAGAATTACTGCTAAACCTGGAAGTAAAGAGTACGGTTCTTTAAGCATAGCGGTACAATATTACACTTCTGCAGAAATAGTAATGTCAATTCCAAAAACAGTATTTATACCGCAACCAAACGTTGATTCTGCAATTATAAGACTAACAAAGTTAGATAAACCAAGTGTGAGTGTCGAAGATGAAGCTTTATTTTTTGAAGTGATAAAAGCAAGTTTTGCACAGCGTCGTAAAACAATCTTCAATAATTTAAGTAGCAATCTTAAATATGAATCAATATATAAAGAAGACGTATTATCTATTTTGGAAAAGAGCAACATAGACCCTAAAAGAAGAGGGGAAACCTTGTCTCCTGCTGAATTTGCTCTTTTAGCTAATTGTTTTTTTAATAAGATAAATTCTAAATAAGTTATAGGATAATTGCACAATTTGTATTTTATTATCATAGCTTGAAGAGAGTAGAAATTCTTTTACTACTCCTTTATAGGGGGGGAAGCTATGAAAATTAAAGTTGGAGATTTAGTCCATAGGAAATCATACGATCGTGATATATTATTTAGGGTTATTGAAATCAAACAAGAAATTGAGGTAATTCTTAGTGGAGAAGAATTACGACTAATAGCAGATGCGCCTATTGATGATTTGGAGTTAGCTGATGAAAGAACAATTAATGAATCACACTCAATATATAAAGAAAAAGAAGATAAATCATTCAGATTATTTCAACAAGACTACTACTTAACTAGACAAAAACAAGAAATATATGCTTCAGGTGGTTATGAAAGTAAAGTTGATTATTTTCAAATTCCAGGGAGAATACTTCATTTAGATGGTGATCCTATCTATTTAAAGAAATGTATGGACTTGTATAAAAAGATTGGTGTTCCTGTCCAGGGGTATTATTGCAAGGAATCTGAATTCCCTGAAAAGATCGGTTCATTGTTAGATCATGTAAAGCCTGATATACTTGTATTAACTGGACATGATGCTTATACCAATTCAAAGGGAAGCGTTGTTGACTTAAAGTCTTACAGAAATACAAAGTATTTCATTGAAGCGGTTCAAATTGCTAGGAATAAAGTTCCCCAACTTGATCAATTAGTAATTTTTGCGGGTGCATGTCAGTCTCATTTTGAAGCTATTATAAAAGCTGGAGCAAATTTTGCAAGCTCACCTAGTCGTGTGAATATCCATGCATTAGATCCAGTATATGTTGTTAGTAAGATTAGTCTAACCTCGTTTATGGACCGCATAAATGTATGGGATGTTGTTAGAAATACCATTACCGGAGAAAAGGGTATTGGTGGTATTGAGAGCAGAGGTCTATTAAGAATTGGGTTACCGTATCAAAGCTTAGAATAAGTCCCTGAGTTAAGGGGCTTTTTATTTTTGCATAGTTATACATAATTTTTCAAAAAATGCAAATGCTATATGTAGTAAAGATTTAAAGTACGGAAATCCAAACTCGAGGTGCTCATTTATGGCAAAAAGACTTGATGAAATAAAGAAAGATTTGGACCAAAACGTAGGTAGAAAGCTGCACTTAAAAGCAAATGGAGGACGTAGAAAAACCATAGAAAGATCAGGAAGATTAACCGAGACGTATCCTTCTGTTTTTATTGTGGAGCTAGACAAGGTACATAGTTCGATAGAAAGACTCTCCTTCAGTTATGCTGATATCTTAACCGAAACTGTAGAGCTAACATTTTTTGATGAGACTACAAACATAGTTTAAAAATTACCAAATATTTCAGGTTCTATATTAACTACTTAATGCAAACAACTAAGGTATCGTAGCTGAAGGGAGTTGCTTGTGTTGAGTAGAAAACGTGGTATTATGTCTGAACAATTAAAACTTGAGCTTGCTAAAGAGCTTGGATTTTATGATACTGTGAAGAATGAAGGCTGGGGTGCAATTCGCACTAAAGATGCTGGAAACATGGTAAGACGTGCTATTGAACTTGCGGAGCAACAACTTGTTAACAATCAAAAAAGATAAATGCTACGACGGTCGGGGAAATCTCCTCGGCCTTTTATTTTTTAAATTGTAGTTTAAAAAAATTATTATTACCTAAAATTAATACTATATTTATTAATTATTGTGATAATAGCTAATTATGATAAAATTTATTAAGGATATTAACTAAAGAGGGGAAATGAAATGTTCAGAGTACTAGAAAAGGCATCAGCAAAAATTAACTTATCACTTGATGTTTTATATAAAAGAGATGATGGGTACCATGAGGTTGAAATGGTAATGACAACAGTTGATCTTGCAGACAGAATTGAACTTGTAGAATTAAGTGTTGACGATATTCGTATTGCTTCTAGAAATAGGTACGTACCAGATGACCAAAGGAATTTAGCATATCAAGCTGCAAGATTGCTAAAAGATAAATTTGGAATAAAAAAAGGCGTTAGAATTACGATTGACAAGGTAATTCCTGTTGCAGCTGGTCTGGCAGGAGGAAGTAGCGATGCAGCAGCAACACTTAGAGGGTTAAATCGTCTCTGGAATTTAGGGTTAACTCTAGATGAACTAGCCGAATTAGGTGCAAGTATAGGTTCAGACGTCTCATTTTGTGTATATGGTGGAACAGCAATTGCTCGAGGTAGAGGCGAGAAAATTGAACATATTCCTTCCCCACCATCTTGTTGGGTTGTGTTGGCTAAGCCAGTTATTGGTGTATCAACTGCAGACGTATATAAAAACTTGGTACTAGATAACATTGAACATCCTAATACAACAGCGATTGTCAAAGCAATTAGAGAAGAGGATTTTGAAGGAGTTTGTAATAATTTAGGAAATGTATTAGAAACCGTGACTTTAAATGCTCACCCTGAAGTTTTAGTGATTAAAGAACAAATGAAGAAATTTGGTGCGGATGCCGTTCTAATGAGTGGAAGTGGACCAACTGTTTTTGGATTAGTAAGTCACGACTCAAGAATGCATAGAGTTTATAATGGTTTAAAAGGATTCTGTGATCAAGTTTTCGCGGTTAGATTACTTGGTGAGAGAAATGAACTTGATTAATTACGTATAATAAAGTAATATTATCCATAAAACGTTCGTGTTTAAAGGGTGTGAGTTTATTTATGAAAAGAAGTCATAGATTAGTTGATTTAACGTATTATTTACTTCAGAATCCACAGAAACTAATACCACTTACTTATTTTGCTGAAAAATATGACTCAGCAAAATCGTCAATTAGTGAGGACTTAACTATAGTTAAGACAACGCTTGAAGAAAAAAGTTACGGAACACTCGTCACAGTAGCTGGAGCTTCGGGTGGAGTAAAATACATACCGATTGCTAATATTAATGAATCGAAAGAGTTGCTTAATGAAATGAAGCAACTATTAGAAAACTCAGAACGACTTTTACCAGGTGGATATTTATACATATCTGATTTATTGGGGGACCCTAGGTATGTTAACTCAATAGGAAGAATAATGTCTAGTGCATTTATTGGAAAAGAAATTGATTGTGTAATGACAGTTGCCACAAAAGGAATACCTATTGCCTATGCAGTTGCCAGTAATCTAAATAAGCCAGTTATAATTGTTAAAAGGGATAGTGAATTAACAGAGGGATCAACTGTGAATGTTAATTATATATCTGGATCCACTAAGCGTATACAGACTATGGTACTTTCAAAAAGAGCATTAGCACCAAAAACAAAAGTATTAATTATTGATGATTTTATGAAAGCTGGCGGTACAATTAATGGAATGATTACACTTCTTGAAGAATTTGGGGCAACCGTTGCAGGTATTGGAGTTTTCATTGAGTCAGAGGAAAAAGAAGATACACTAATAAATGAATATATTTCATTACTAAAATTAAAAAATGTTGATATAAAGCATAAATGTATAAGTATTGATTCGGGAAATTACATAAATGCTTTCGATAAAGCATCTGAAGATTTAGTTAAGGAGTAGAGTGAGCGTTATGAAAATAATAAATACTACAAATGCTCCAAGTGCGATTGGTCCATATTCTCAGGCTGTTCAAGTTGGTGATTTTCTATTTTGCTCAGGACAAATTGCTTTAAATAAGAATGGAAGTTTAGTAGAAGGCGGAATCGCTAAGCAGACACATCAAGTTTTTAATAATATAAATGCAATTTTATTGGAAGCGAACTTAGAGTTAGAAAATGTGGTTAAGACAACAGTTTTTTTGAGTAATATGAATGATTTTTCTGAAGTTAATGAAATTTACTCTAGTTATTTCAAAGAGCATAAACCCGCAAGATCTTGTGTAGAAGTTAGTAGACTACCAAAAGACGTCCTAATAGAAATCGAGATAATTGCTTATAACAATGATAAATAATAAAATTTTCAAAAAATATAATTTTTTTTAAAAAAAAGAAGGATTTATATGTTTTTTGTAGAATTATTATTTTGTATGCAGAGAGTAAAGGGGTGAACACGATGGAAGTAACAGATGTAAGACTACGCCGTGTTAATACGGATGGACGTATGAGAGCAATAGCTTCAATTACGTTAGATCATGAGTTTGTTGTACATGATATTCGTGTTATTGACGGGAATAATGGATTATTTGTAGCAATGCCAAGCAAGCGTACTCCAGATGGAGAGTTTCGTGACATTGCACATCCAATCAATTCTACAACTCGTACAAAAATTCAAGATTCGGTGTTGGCAGAATATCATCGTTTAGGGGAATTAGAAGTAGAGTATGAAGAAGCTGGAATATCTTAATAAATTATAAGAAAGAGCCTTTTTTGGGCTCTTTTCTTTGTTTCTAATAAAAAAAATGTAAATTTTTAAGTTTTAATGTCGATTCTTGTTCAAAAAAATAGCAAGTAGGGGTATAATTAGAATCGTATGTGCTAATGTTGAATCCCTTAGGATTTTAGGATATATTTTAATAGGTAATATTAGCGAGGGAGGCAATATATGAATAGTAAATTTGCAGTAATTCTTGCTGCTGGGCAGGGTACCCGTATGAAGTCAAAACTATATAAGGTTTTGCATAATGTATGTGGAAAACCGATGGTCCAGCATGTTATTGATCAAATCTCTCAGCTAGGTGTATCTAAAACAGTGACGGTGATTGGCCATGGCGCAGACTATGTAAAATCACATATTGACGGTAACACGGAGTTTGCAATTCAGGAAAAACAGCTAGGCACTGCACACGCAGTAATTCAAGCTTCAGAAATATTAGCTAATTTAGAAGGAACTACATTAGTTGTATGTGGCGATACTCCACTTCTAACTAAGGAGACTTTAGAAAAGTTAATAGGACAGCATGAGACTGTTGGTGCTAAAGCAACAATACTTACAGCGATTGCCGATAATCCTACTGGATATGGAAGAATTATTCGTGATTCAAATGGTAATGTAGAGAGAATAGTTGAGCATAAAGATGCATCTCCGGATGAATTATTAGTTAATGAAATAAATACTGGAACATATTGTTTTGATAATAAACAATTATTCAATTATTTATCAAATGTAACTAATAATAATGCTCAGGGTGAATACTACCTTCCAGATGTAATAGAGATACTTAAAGAAAATGACTATATAGTGTCTGCGTACCAAGTAAGTGATTTTAATGAGACTATTGGGGTCAATGATAGAGTAGCACTAGCTCAAGCAGAAGAAATAATGAGAAAAAGGATTAACAATAAACACATGTTAAATGGTGTAACGTTTATTGACTCCAATTCAACATACATCTCTTCAGATGCATCCATCGGAAGTGACACACTAATATATCCTGGAACTGTAATTCAAGGAAAAACAAAAATAGGCAGTAACTGCACGATTGGACCGAATACAGAAATAAAAGATAGCGACATTGATGACAATACAACAATTAAAATGTCGGTTGTTCATGATAGTAAAATCGGTGAAGGTGTAAATATAGGACCATTCTCTCATATTCGACCAAACAGTAAAATTTCTGACGATGTAAGAATCGGAAATTTTGTTGAAATAAAGAAGTCTGAGATTGGCAAGAAGAGCAAAGTTTCACACTTAAGCTATATTGGCGATAGTGAAATTGGAAAAGATGTTAATGTCGGGTGTGGGGCAATTACTGTCAACTATGATGGACAAAACAAATATAAAACAGTGATACAAGACAATGCATTTGTAGGGTGTAACGTAAATTTAATTGCACCAGTAATAGTAGGTGAAGGTGCATTTGTTGCAGCTGGATCAACTATAACAAAAGACGTACCAGATAAAGCTTTGTCGATTGCAAGAGCAAAACAAGTTGATAAAGAAAAGTTTATGGATAGAAAAAATAGAAATTAACGGAGGAAAATAATGTCTAATAAGTATCTAAATTCAAACTTGAAGTTGTTCTCACTGAACTCAAACAAACCATTAGCGGAAGAGATTGCTAAAGAAATGGGCTTAGAACTAGGTAAGAGCTCAGTTGCACGCTTTAGTGATGGTGAAATTCAAATTAACATAGAAGAAAGTATCCGCGGTTGTGAGGTATTTGTTATTCAATCAACTTCTTTCCCTGTTAATGAACATATTATGGAGCTTTTAATAATGATAGATGCTTTAAAAAGGGCGTCTGCTAAAACAATTAACATAGTTATACCTTACTATGGATATGCAAGACAAGACCGTAAAGCACGTTCACGTGAACCTATTACTGCAAAGTTATTAGCAAACTTATTAGAAACAGCTGGAGCTACTAGAATCATTGCATTAGACTTACACGCTCCACAAATTCAAGGGTTTTTCGATATACCTATCGACCATTTAATGGGGGTTCCAATTTTATCTGATTATTTCTCGAACAAAAACTTAGACGAGCTAGTTATTGTATCTCCAGATCATGGTGGAGTAACTAGAGCTAGAAAAATGGCAGATAGACTTAAAGCTCCAATCGCTATTATCGATAAGCGTAGGCCGAAGCCAAATGTTGCTGAGGTTATGAACATCATTGGTAATATTGACGGTAAAACTTGTATCCTTATTGATGATATTATTGATACTGCGGGTACAATTACGCTTGCGGCTAATGCATTAGTTGAACATGGAGCTAAAGAAGTTTATGCATGTTGCACACACGCAGTATTGTCTGGTCCAGCAATGGAGAGAATACAAAACTCAAGTATTAAAGAATTAGTTGTTACCAATACAATTAGCATCGCTGAAGAAAAGAAAATCGATAAGCTAATTGAATTATCAATTGCATCTTTAATCGGTGAAGCAATTATTCGTGTTTACGAAGACCAATCTGTCAGCACTTTATTTGATTAAAATAATAGGGCGTAGTCAACTGACTACGCTTTTTTGTAAGGTGAAACCACCAGCTAGACCGGGGATTCTAAAAAACTTATAGTTAAACTTAACTATTAGTTTTACTTTGTTGATTTCCGCTTTCGGCGCTCGCTTTCCTGAGGAAAACGCATGCGTTTTCCCGTGAGCCTCCGCACTCGCTTTGCTCGCTTGCGGTGTCTCACCTGGAGTGCTTTTCCCCTAGGGGAAATGCATGCATTTCCAGCGCCTACGCTCTAGACAACAAAAATACAAAACTTAATAAATTATTTTTAAGGTAAACAGAACAGTTGTCGAGTAGTTTTCAAAAGTTGCATAAGTTTTCTCATTTAAATATCAATGTTTAAACATATTTAAAAAATAAGTTATAAACCACTTCCAAGAAAGAAATAAGAAATGTAATGCTTTTTTTCGGGATATATTATAAAAGAATTCATTTGCCCGTTTACGGGTTGGTATTGTACAAAAAGGCAAAAAATAAAAGCTCCTTTAGGGGCACCTGTGATAATACGCAGTTGGCAGATCTTCAAAGTATTTTTAGATGCAGCTAGTACCAAGACCTTATAGGGCTGAGCAATCCACCGGTTTGACCGGTGGTCATGATTTAAAGTTAAACGTTTAGATTTAAAGTTAAACTTTGATAAATACTACATCTGGTAAGGGGTGATTAAGTGACTAAATTATTTGTTGGACTTGGTAATCCAGGCTCTAAGTATGAGAAAACAAAACATAACGTTGGCTTTTTAGTTATAGATGAACTGGCTGATAAATTAGACATAAAGATTACTGAAACTAAGTTTAATGGTATATTTGGACAAGGTTTTTTAAACGGTGAAAAGGTATTTTTATTAAAACCACTTACATATATGAACTTATCAGGAGAATGTGTTGGTCCTTTTATTAACTATTTTAAAATTGATATTAATGATATTTTTGTTGTATATGATGACTTAGACATTAACCTTGGGCAATTAAGAATTAGAGAAAAAGGTAGTGCAGGTGGTCATAACGGAATGAAATCGTTAATACAACATTTAGGTACCCAGGAATTTAAACGATTTAGATTTGGAATAGGTAGGCCTAAATATGGAACAGTTGTGGATTACGTATTAACAAACTTCAGTAAGGAAGAAGAACCAGATCTAAAAGATACGATCGATTTTTGTGCTAAAGCGTGTATAGAAGCTATCGATAAAAATTTTAAAGATGTAATGAATAATTTTAATCGTAAATAAATATTGTATAAATTAAGTAGTTGGTGGATAAAATGTCCTTGAAAGTAATTAACGGAGGATGTTATATGACATACTACTACTTTTGCAGTCATTGCAAATCTAAAATTGGTGAATTGGACAAAGATATTAATTCCAATTTACTTGGATTTAATAATTTAACAAGAGAAGAAAAAGATGAGATGATTAATTACTTACCAAATGGCGATATTATCGTAAATAGTATTTGTAAAAACTGCGAGGAATACGTCACTAGATACGCACTAAATTTTGACTACGATACATTCATTCAATAAGCATTAAGCTTTGGCACTGCCCAAAGCCTTTTTGCATTTACGATTTAGGAAAGGAGTGTAATTGTTGAGATTTATAATTGATAGTTTTAATGAAAGTGAAGAACTTAAATCTATAACTAGCGGCCTTTATAACAATCTGAATGAACAATTAATTACAGGAATATCAGGCTCAGCTCGTTCAATTTTTATATCTTCAGTAAATGAAATAACTAAAAAGACTATTTTAGTAGTAACTAACAACTTACTATCAGCAAATAAAATTTATGAAGAATTAAGTGATATTCTTTCTGAAGAAAAGGTATGGCTTTATCCAGCAGATGAATTAATATCAGCTGAAATTAGTATTTCTAGCCCAGAGCTCCGAGCACAGAGAATAGAAGTATTAAATAAGATTATAAATGGTGAGGCAAATGTAATAATAGCTCCAATATCAGGAACTAAGAGGTTACTACCACCAAAAAACCTATGGGTCGACTCTCAGCTAGAGTTTCAAGTAGGCAATGAATTTGATATTACTAATGGTGCGACTGTTCTCTCTAATTTAGGGTATGAAAGATCAGAAATAGTTTCAAAACCCGGTGAATTTAGTATTAGAGGGGGATTACTGGATATATATCCAATAACAGAAAGTAATCCGATTCGCATAGAGTTTTTTGATACAGAAATAGACTCGATTAGATTCTTCTCATCTGAAGATCAAAGATCGATAAATAGCATAGACAAAATAACAATTAGTCCAAATAAAGAAATCATACTAACAAGTGAGAATATTAAAGAAGCTACAAACAGACTTAAGGCAAGCCTTAAGAATAGTTTAGCTGTTATTAAGGATGAAAAAACAAGGCAATTACTATTAGAGAATATTGAATATGATATTGAAAAATTAGAAAATGGTCTAAATTTAGAAAATCAATATAAATATATATCCCTCTATTACGACACTAGAAATAGTTTAATAGACTATTTGCCAGAAGGGTCTTTAATAGTTTTTGATGAAGTTGCTAGAGTTGTTGATACATCTCTTAAATTAGAGAGAGAAGAAGCCGAATTTATATCATCCTTATTAGAATACGGTAAGGCAGTACATAACCTTGAGTTTTCAATAAAAACTTCAGATATAATTGCTAAAAAAATAAATCCTAAAATATATATGTCAACATTTTTATCACATGTAGCACATACTTCACCACAAAATATAGTTAATATAACTTCACGTACAATGCAAGATTTTCACGGACAATTACATCTACTTAAAAATGAATTAAATCGTTGGAAAAAAAGTAAATACAGTGTTTTTGTATTAGCTAATAGTGAGGAACGTAAGGATAAGATTAAAAATACATTTGATGATTATGATATTCCTTCTAAAATAATTTATGATAAGACAGAAATATCAAAGGAATTTCTAAATATAGTACATGGAAATTTACAAAAGGGTTTTGAACTTCCAGCTACTAAGACTGCAGTTATAGCTGAAGGTGAACTGTTTAAATTAAAGAGAGAGAAACCAAAGGCTAGTAGGCAAAAACTAACTAATGCTGAAAAAATTCAGAGCTATTCAGAGCTAAAAATTGGAGACTATGTTGTTCATATTAACCATGGTATTGGAAAGTATTTAGGAATTGTAACCTTAGAAATAAGTGGTGTTCATAAAGACTATTTACACTTAAGTTATAAAGGAAATGACACGTTATACGTTCCAGTAGAACAAATAAACCAAGTTCAAAAATATGTTCCATCTGAAGGTAAAGAACCAAAGGTCTACAAGCTAGGTGGGTCAGAATGGAAAAAGGTAAAAGCGAAAGTAGAAAGGTCAGTTAAGGATATTGCAGATGACCTAATCAAACTTTATTCAGCAAGACAGGAGAGTAAAGGATTTGCCTTTTCATATGATTCTGTAGAACAAAGGGAGTTTGAATCGCTCTTCCCATATCAAGAAACAGATGATCAATTAAGAGCAGTCATTGAAATCAAATCTGATATGGAATCTGAAAGGCCAATGGACAGACTATTATGTGGAGATGTTGGATATGGAAAGACAGAAGTTGCCTTAAGAGCGGCGTTTAAGGCAATTATTGATGGCAAACAAGTGGCAATATTAGTCCCTACAACTATCCTTGCTCAGCAACACTATCAGACCATACTTGAGAGGTTTTCCGATTTCCCAATAAATATAGGATTACTAAATAGATTTGTTAGTAAGAAGAATATTAACGATACATTGGACGGGTTAAAAGTTGGTAGTATAGATATAGTAGTTGGAACACACCGACTACTGTCTAAAGATGTCAGGTTTAAAGACTTAGGATTGTTAATTGTGGATGAGGAGCAACGATTTGGTGTAACACATAAAGAAAAAATTAAACAACTAAAGACTAATATTGACGTTTTAACATTATCAGCTACACCTATTCCACGTACATTACATATGTCAATGTTAGGTGTAAGAGACCTATCAGTATTAGAAACACCACCTGAGAATAGATACCCTGTACAAACGTATGTGCTTGAGGCGAATAATGAGTTCGTTAAAGAGGCAATAGAAAGAGAGTTGGCAAGAGAAGGTCAAGTTTTCTATTTACATAATTTCGTTGAAGATATCGATCTAAAGGCTGAAGAAATTTCAACACTAGTTCCTGATGCGAGAGTTGCCTTTGCTCACGGACAAATGAAGGAGAACGAATTAGAATCAATAATTTTAGGTTTCCTAGATAAACAATATGATGTTCTTGTAAGTACAACAATTATTGAAACTGGTATCGATATTCCAAACGCAAATACACTTATAGTAAATAATGCCGATAGAATGGGTCTTTCACAATTGTATCAACTTAGAGGAAGAGTAGGCAGGTCAAACAGAGTTGCATATGCTTACTTTACTTATAAAAAGGACAAAGTTCTAAATGAAGTTTCCGAGAAAAGATTACAAGCAATAAAAGAATTTACCGAACTTGGTTCAGGCTTTAAAATCGCCATGCGTGATTTGTCCATTAGAGGTACGGGTAACTTATTAGGGGCACAGCAGCATGGTTTCATTGATTCTGTTGGATTTGACTTATTCTCACAAATGTTAAAAGATGCGATAGATGATCAAAAGGGTGTAGAGCCTAGTAAGAATAGGCGCACCTTAGAAATAGATATGGAAATCGATGCTTATTTACCGGACAGTTATATCTCCGATAGTAGGCAAAAGATTGATATGTATAAAAAGATACAAGCGATTACAGAATTAGAGGAACTTTATGAAGTACAAGAAGAAATGGTCGATAGATTTGGGGACTTTCCGAAACAAGTAGCAGACTTATTGCAAATAGCTGAAATCAAAGTTTATGCATATAATGCTGGCGTTATTAGTATAAAGCAAAAAAATAACCAAATTACAGTTGAAATTAATAAAGATTTCATAAGTAACGTAGACGTAGGAAATTTTTATTCGCAAGGTGTAAAAGATTTTGGATCGAATTTTAATGTTGGATATAAGGAAAAGAATTTAGTAATTAATTTATTTACTAAGAAAATCCCACAAGAAAAATGGTTAGATTCAACAAAAATTATTATCCAAGCCATAATTGAAAATCTAAGGATTTCTACTGAAAACGCAAAAATATAAATTTTTATTATTAAAAAGTGTATATTACCATTTTGTTGTCAAATAATAATGTCAAGAGTTGGTGGATTCCATAAAAAAAAGGTAATTTTGGTGATTGTTTCCGTTTTCTAAGCAGCGAATGAAAGTGAGGCAACATATGATGAAAGCTACGGGAATTGTTCGACGTATTGACGATTTGGGAAGAGTGGTAATACCTAAAGAAATTCGAAGAACTTTAAGGATTAGAGAGGGAGATCCACTCGAGATTTTCGTGGACCGCGATGGCGAGGTTATATTAAAGAAGTATTCTCCTATAAGTGAATTAAGTGATTTTGCAAAAGAATACGCTGATGCATTATACGATAGTTTAGGGCACACAATACTTATTTGCGATCGTGATTCTTTCATAGCAGTTGCGGGTATATCTAAAAAGGAATATATGAGCAAGAACATTAGTCCTTACATAGAAAAGGTTATGGAGGGAAGAACATCTACACTACAAACAGAACCAACTACAACTTCTATAGTTGAAGGAATTGACGAATCCATAAACTCTTTTACAATTGGTCCTGTTATTGCTGGTGGAGATCCAATAGGTGCTGTTGTTATATTATCGAAGGAAAAGAAGTTAGGGGAAGTTGAGAAAAAATCAGTTGAGACTGCAGCAAGCTTCTTCGCCCGTCAGATGGAACAATAGCAGAATTATTATTAAAAAGGTAGCATATATTGCTACCTTTTTAATCTTTAAAAGAGACTTGGCTTTTGCTGAGTTTTTTTTATTTGGTATAATTATAATAATACATTTTTTTGGCTTCAGGAGATAACAATGAATCGATTAGAAAATAATAGAAATACGCTACTTAAGGGTACACTTATAATTACATTGACGGGACTAATATTAAAAGGACTTAGTGTAATATATAGGATTCCATATCAAAATATTGCTGGTGATGTAGGTTTTTATGTACTGCAACAAGTATATCCAATTTACGCGTTAGCTGTTGCACTTTGTACATATGGATTCCCAGTGATACTTTCGAAAATTATCTCTGAAGAAGACAAACCAAATATTAAAAACTACTTCATTGGATTATCATTAATATCAATTAGTATCTTTACTTTAGGTGTTGCTTTTTCTGGGCAGATAGCAAACTATATGGGTGATACAAATCTTCAATTACCTATACGAGTATCATTCATATATTTTTTATTTTTACCCTTTTTGTCGCTTGGTCGAGGGTATTTTCAAGGAAAACAAAATATGGCACCAACAGCCATGTCCCAGCTAGTAGAGCAAAGTCTAAGGGTAGTCCTTATATTAGTAATTGCAATTATATTTATAGATTTAGAGTTTAATCCATATTTTGTTGGGGCTGGAGCGGTAATAGGTTCAATTATCGCAGGTTTAGCTTCATGCATAATCTTAGTGCATTATTTTTTAAAAAAATCAAAGATAACTAGTTACAATAATTCCAAAGTTTCAATATATGAAATATTAAACTTTATAAAAGATGGTTTTTTTATATGCATTAGTTCACTATTATTAATTATATTTCAATTGATTGATTCATTTACAGTTCTAAATGGGCTACTAAGAATAGTAGCAGATAATATGTATGCAATGTCACTTAAAGGCGTATATGATAGAGGACAACCACTAATTCAAGTGGGAACTATTATAGCTAGTTCATTGGCACTTTCAATAGTCCCATTTCTTTCTGATGCAAAGAAACAAAATAATAATAATTATATACTTGAAAAAATTAGATCCTCACTAAAAATTAATATTATTATTGGAGCAGCAGCATCAATTGGTTTGTTTCTTATAATTAAAGATACAAATATAATGCTATTTGAAAATTCTAAAGGCACAGAAACATTAGGGATTTTAAGTTTTTCGATAATTTTATCATCGATTGCCATAACAAGTTCGGGAATATTACAAGGATTGGGTTATATTAAACGTATAGCATTAAATTGTGGATATGGATTCTCATTAAAACTAATTTTAAATATAACATTAATTGATTATTATGGAGTTAATGGGGCTGCTATTTCTACTATAATAAGCTTATTTCTAATATGTGTATTAAATCTAATTATATTAAATAAAGAATTTAAATTTGTAATACAGCCTTATTTCATTGTAAAGCTTGCTATTTCATTACTAGTAATGATTATTTTCGTTTTAATTACAAAACTAGTAATAGTTAATATTTTTACAAATGAAAGTAGAATAGTGTCAACAATTACTGCTTTAAGTAGTGTTGGAATAGGAATTGTGTCATACATATATTTTTTAGTAAAACTAGGAGTCTTTAACCAAGGTGAATTACAAACAATTCCAAAAGGTGTAATGCTTTATGAAATAATTAATGGAAAAAAGAGACTATGAGGTGAACTATGGGACGTATAACAGTTATTGGACTAGGTGCAAGTGATCTGAATCAAATGCCAATTGGCATATATAAAATGTTAAAAGAGGAAAAGAACATATACTTTAGAACCAAGGAACACCCTGTAATTAATGAACTTGTAAAAGAAGGTATAACTTTTACGAGCTTTGATGAAATATATGAAAAACACGAAGAATTTTCAGACGTGTATGACGAGATTGTTATTACCCTAATTTCTGAAAGTATTAATAAAAATATAGTATACGCAGTACCAGGTCATCCATTAGTAGCAGAGATGACTGTAAAAATGCTTATTGATTATGAGGGGTGTAATAAGTTTGATTTAGAAATACTAGGTGGGCAGAGCTTTTTAGATGCGATGTTTTCCTCATTAAGAATAGACCCAATAGAAGGATTTCAATTTTTAGATGCTACATCCTTTAACAAAAATGAGATTAATTTAAAAAATCATTTAATTTTTTGCCAGGTTTACGACAAATTTATAGCTTCTAACTTAAAGATTGAATTACTAGAGTTACTACCTTACGACTATATCGTTAAAGTCGTTATAAGTGCTGGGTCTTCAGAAGAAAAAATATATGAGGTGGCTTTAGAAGAACTAGACCATAACATTGAAACTAGTAATCTAATGAGTGTTTATGTACCTCCAGTCCAGGACGAGGCTTTGCTAAATAATACTTTTAATAGGCTAAGGGAAATTATTACAAAACTTAGAAGTCCTGAAGGGTGTCCTTGGGATCGAAAACAAACACATCACTCTTTAAAGAAATATTTACTTGAAGAAACTTACGAACTCTTAGATGCAATTGAAAAAGAAGACATAACACTAATCGAAGAAGAACTTGGTGATGTACTACTCCAGATAATGCTTCATTCTGAAATTGCAGATGAGGAAGGTTATTTTAATATACATAATGTCATTGAGTTGCTAAACGAAAAGTTAATTAGAAGGCATCCACATGTATTTGGAGAAGTTAAAGTTGAAAACGAGAATGAAGTAATAGCTAATTGGGAGGAAATAAAGAAACAAGAGAAAAAAGAAGAAATGTTATTTAGGAACGTTTCAAACTCACTTCCAAGCTTAATGAAAGCATACGAATTACAGAAAGATGCCGCTAAGTTAAATCTAGACTTTGAAAACGTTGAACAAATTTGGGATAAAGTTCAAGAAGAACTTACTGAATTCAAGAATGAGATTTCAAAAGATGAATTGAAAAATAGAGATCATATCAAGGAATTTGGAGATTTGATTTTCTCAATAGTCAATTTAGCTAGATTCTATAAAATTAATCCAGAGGAAGCTTTGGAGATCACAAATTCAAAATTTAAAGACAGAATATATTGGATATTTTCTAATCTGCAAAAACAAGGTATAAATATGGCTGATGTAGAAATAAATAAATTGAATGAATTGTGGGAAATGAGTAAGAAATCGATAAAATAGGGAGAGTAAGATGAGATTAGATAAATTTCTGAAGGTTTCAAGAATAATTAAACGAAGAACCCTAGCAAAAGAAGTAGCAGACAAAGGTAGAATCTCAATTAATAATATTTCAGCAAAAGCTAGCACTAATATAAAAGTTGGAGATATCCTTGAGATAAGATTCGGTCAAAAGGTTATTACAGTTAAAGTTGAATTATTGTTAGAAAATGTTAGAAAAGAGGATGCAAATAAAATGTATTCTATTATAAGTGAAGAAAGGGTGGAATCAAGTCCATTTGAATCAGAGGAATCTCCTTTCACATTTTAGTAGATATACTAAATAGCTTGTTCTAAAAAAATCCTTCTCTCATAGATTATATTAAATAAAATAATCGGGAGAGGAATTAATAATGAACAATAATTTTGAAACACAAACAAATAAGGTAGTATCTCAAGAACACAATCTTCTCATGCGTAGTAGAAAGGTATTAGAATTAACTGGTATTAAGCAAGTAGAAACTTTTGATCATGAAGAATTCCTATTAGAAACAATTATGGGATTCATGGTCGTACGTGGAGAAGACTTAAGTATGCAGAACTTCGACATGGCCAAAGGAACTGTTGCAATCAAGGGTAAAATTAATGAAATCGCCTATTTAGATGAAAATATAAGTGGGGAGAAAGCTAAAGGATTCTTTAGCAAGATTTTCAAATGAGTTTAACAACCCAGTTTGCTACGATGATTTCCATGATTTTAATGGGAATTTTCTTAGGGATTTCCTTTGATAGTTATAAAATTCTTTTGCGTCGAAGGTTTAGTTCTAGTATAAGTAAATTTATTAACGATATATTTTTCTGGTTAATCTATTGTATAATTCTCTTTTTAGTATTATTTTATATAAATGAAGGGGCATTAAGATTTTACGTATTCTTAGCTATTGCCTGTGGATTTTCCATATACAAAAGCTTAATAGAGTCTATTTATGTCTTACTTTTATTGAAGACTATAAGAATTATTCAATCAATATATAAGGTTTTAATTAATTTTACGCAAAAATTTATTCTCAGTCCGATAAAATGGATTATAATGGTATTGTATAAGTTTGCAAACAAGGTATATCTTTTAATAAGAAATTTAATTATTAAAGTTTGCTTACTAATATATAAAGTTATAAAAGTCGTGATTTTATTTATACTAAGGTTGATATGGGCTCTAATCCCAGAGAAATTAAAAAAGCATCTTAGAAAAATAGTAATTATTATAAGCTACTACAAAAAAGTAAAGGCTAAGATTTTAAGTTTTATTGTGAAGGTGAAAAAATGGTTTAAGAGATAGAGGTGATCAAAGAATGCCGGGACGTAGATTATCAAGCTTTCAACAGAACAGGGAGTTATATCAACAAGAAATGGAAGCTCAGGAAGATTATAATAAGAGAAAAAGAAGAGTTAGGAGAAGGCGAGTTCTTTTTATGCTCTTTGCACTTATTCTATGTTCAGGACCACTTGTAACCACTATCTTGGAACAGCAAAAAGACTTAGAACAAAAAAATAAAGAAAAAGCTAAACTTGAGGCTACTTATAGTAATCTAAAAAAAGAAAAAAAGATATTAATTCAAGAAGTAGAGAAACTACAAGATGAAGACTATATTGCAGAAATAGCTAGAAGGGACTACTTTTTGTCTAGTAAAGGTGAAATAATCTTCTCTACACCTAAAGAATGAGTAACATCATTGACACATTTTTTTTATATTATATATAATTAAGGAAATCTGTATATAAATATTCTAAGGAGGAACAATTTTTTTATGTCAATCGAAGTAGGCAGCAAGTTACAGGGTAAAGTTACAGGTATTACAAATTTTGGGGCTTTTGTAGAGCTGCCAGGAGGACAAACAGGTCTAGTTCATATTAGTGAAGTTGCCGAAAACTATGTTAAGGATATTAACGATCACTTAAAAGTTGGGGATGAAGTCGAGGTTAAGGTTTTAAGCGTGGAGAAGGATGGAAAGATTGGTCTTTCTATTAAGAAAGCTAAAGTTGTAGAGGAAGCTCCAAGACCTTCTAAATTTAATAAGCCGAGAAATCAAGCACCTAGGGACTTCAAGCCAGTTAAAGAATCGTTTGAACAAAAGATGAGTAAATTTTTAAAGGACAGTGAGGATCGTCTGTCAACTCTTAAACGCAGTACTGAATCTAAACGCGGTGGCCGTGGAGCTAGCAGAGGATAATATTATATTTAATAAATAATACGCCTAATCATAGGCGTATTTTTTTAGCTATTAGGAAAGTATAAACTTATGCGTAGTTCATACTTTCCTAACGCATAAGTGCAACTACGGCTCTGCCGTCGCTTTAAAAGCTCGGCAATCGCCGAGTTTTTCTGTGAAAATAAAAAAATGTTGGGCTAAAAATAGAGGACACTTAAAAAGTCGTCAAACATATTATTGATGTTCCGAATCTGCTCGCTTTCCTGGGGCTGTCCGCAAGCCTCCTCACTCGCAAACTCGTTGCGGGGTCTTGCTTGGCCAGCTATCCCCTAGGAGTCTCACAGATTCTTGAACATCAATAAACTAGAAGTAAATCATTTTCATCATGGTTTGTGATTTATAAATCATGTGTGTTTCTTTATGTTAAAACCACCGGCTAGGAAGTAAACGAGCAAAGCGAAGCTACTGAAAGATTAAATTGATTCTTTATATTTGAGTTATAGATTTTTTACTAAATCTGTGTTGATTGAAGCGGAAGGTGCTTGACTCCTGGGGAATTAGCATTTAAGGCGAGACCCCGCAGGAGCGTGCTTCGAGGAGGCTCGGCAAATGCCCCCGGAAAGCAAGCACCTGGAGCAAAAATCAAAGTATTTTCACCTGAAATTTAAATTCAAATTACTGAAGGCACCGAGATGCGAAGTTCCGATGCTTTTATCCGCAAACTAGACTTCGCAAAGCCAAGTTTATTTTTTAAAATCTACTGGAAACAGTAATACAGTAATACGTATCCTCGCTTCTGGTTTTGCCAAGATAATTATTTCTTTCGACATATGCATACTTTCGTTAAACAACTTAATACTAATTTCTAGTTTTTACCTTAAAAAATTCTAGAGTTTATAAGAATACATGATAAATGTTTGTTGTAAAACTTATTATTAGATGGAAATAAGTCGATTAGTTTTTTAGATAGCTGATGTCTTTTGACAAAATATAAATAAAATAACAATTATAATACAATCACTTAAATAAATTAGGTGGTGTAAAAATGTATACAAAATTCAGAAGCAATACACTCAGTCTCCCTTCGGTTAATTTTTCCCAGAAAATAAAATCACCACAAAGAAAGTCGAATTCATATGATAAATTAGGACAAGCAGTTGATAATTGGGGGATTTTACTAATAATTATAGGATCACTATTAGGAAGGGCATATATTTTGCATGGAATGATTCCATTCGCAATACCGTTCTTTGTTGCAGTATTCATTATGAGGCGGGACTTATCTTTGCACTCGTTCTTAGCTCTAATTGCTGGTTCATTAACTGTTTCGTATGAAAATTCATTCTTTATTGTTCTAGGTGTAGGTCTATTCTTTCTTCTAAATTCTATAGTAACGAGAATCTCGTTTTCAAATCCATCTAAAATTACACCATTTCAAGTAATGGTATCAGTTTCAATCGCTAGACTTATTACCAACTACTTTTTTGCACAAAGTTTTTCAGTATATGATGTGACAATATCATTAATAGAGGGTGGATTGTCATTTGTATTGTTAAATATCTTCTATCAAAGCGTTCCTTTAATCACATCTAAAAAAAGAAGAGTTGCATTAAAAACCGAAGAGATTGTAAGTTTCACGATTCTTTTAGCATCTGTTCTTACAGGGACTGTCGGATGGAGCATAGAAGGTGTGGCGATCGATCATGTATTGTCGAGATTTATAGTAATTCTTTTTGCATATATAGCTGGTGCAACTGTCGGTTCAACAGTAGGAGTTGTTTTAGGATTAATACTTAGTTTAATAAATGCAGATAGTTTATATCAGATGAGTTTGCTAGCTTTTTCAGGACTTCTAGGCGGACTATTAAAGGATATGAAGAAGGTTGGTGTTAGTGCAGGTTTAATTATAGGGACTTTACTTTTAGGACTATATGGCAATGAGGAAAAAGTTCTAATCTATACAGCGGCAGAATCAGGGCTTGCTTGTATATTATTGCTACTTACACCCTCAAAAGTTATTGCAGAAATTGCAAAACTTATACCTGGGACACAGGAATATGCAAATGAGCAGCAAAACTATCTATATAAAATAAAGCAGGTCACATCTGATAGAATCCTAAAATTTTCAGACGCATTTAGCACTTTATCTGAGAGTTTTTCTAAGCATCTTGTTACTAAAGAAGGAACCCAAAGGGAATTAGATTACTTCTTTAGTTCAGTTACAGAGAAAACATGCCAGGGATGTTTTAGGAAGCAGGTGTGTTGGATTGATAAATATCAAGAAACTAGAGAGTTTATGGAGGAAGTAATGGATGAGGCTATTTTCGGTGAGGATCTAGATAGCTCATTTTCAAAAAGACACTGGAACAAAAGATGTAAAAGGCCAGATAAAGTAAAATCTGTAATGGATCAATATATAACTTATTATTTAGCAAATCAAAAATTAAAAAATCAAATAAGAGAGAGTAGAAAAATCGTAGCAGAGCAACTAAGAGGTGTATCAAAGGTAATGAAAGATTTCGCCAATGAAATTCAACGCGAAAGGGAGAATTATCATTTATTAGAGGAACAGGTAATAGATGCACTCCAAACTTTAGGTATTGAGATAACGCATACGGATATATATTCATTAGAACAAGGAAATATAGACATAGAAATGAATGTACCATTCTGTAATAATTTAAGCGAAGGAGACAAGATAATTGCACCGGTACTAACTGATATACTAAAAGAAAATATAATTGTAAAGCACGAAGTATGTGCAAAATATCCGAGTGGCTATTGTAGGCTCTCATTTGGATCATCCCAGAAATTTAGTGCACTGACAGGATTTGCTGGAGCTGCAAAAGATGGAGGGTTAATATCAGGGGATAGCCATTCATTAATGGAGCTTGGGCAAAATAAATATGCAGTTGCAATTAGTGATGGTATGGGGAATGGCTTACGGGCCCACGATGAGAGTACGGAGACACTGCAATTATTAAAGCAAATACTACAATTAGGAATAGATGAAAAGGTTGCAATAAAGTCCGTTAATTCAATTTTGGCGTTAAGAACTAGTGATGAAATATATTCGACACTAGATATGGCAATGTTTGATTTGAAAGATGCAAGTGTTAAATTCCTAAAGATCGGTTCTACACCAAGCTTTATAAAACGAGGAGACCAAATTATAAAAGTACAAGCAAATAATTTACCTATGGGAGTAATTCCTGAGTTTGATGTAGAGGTTGTGAGTGAACAGTTAAGGGCAGGGGACCTTTTAATAATGGCAACAGACGGAATCTATGAGGGACCTAGAAATATAGAAAACTATGATATATGGATAAAGAGAAAGTTACGAGAAATTAAAACTGAAGATCCACAGGAATTTGCTGATGTTCTCTTAGAAGAGGTTATAAGAGCGAGAGGTAGTATAGATGACGATATGACAGTTGTAATAACAAAAATTGAGCACAATATGCCAAAATGGGCATCGATTCCAGCACCATTGAAAAGAGCAAATTAGTAAAGTTTCAATCTCTTTTTAAGTATATTTATTAGTATTTAGGACAATCATGATACTAAATTTACTAATAAAATAGATTATGTTAATTACTTTGTTTTTTAAATATGAACCGAGTATTAATATAGTCAATATGAAAAAAGGGATGATTATATGAAGACCGGTACATTAAAGCAAATACTTTTAATTACTGATGGTTGTTCTAATCAAGGAGAAAATCCAGTTGCAATGGCAGCGCTGGCCAACGAAGAAGGTATAACGGTTAATGTCATAGGGGTTCTACAAAATGAGGACTTAGATAGTTCGGCAAAGAGAGAGATTGAGGAAATTGCTAGAGCAGGCAATGGAATTAGTCAAATAGTAATAACTAAGCAACTAGCTCAAACAGTTCAAATGGTGACTAGAAAAGCCATGACGCAAACACTTCACGGAATGATGAATAAGGAATTAAGACATATATTAGGACCAGGCAACAGCATTGAGTCATTACCACCAGATAAAAGAATGGAAGTAGTTGAGGTAGTAGACGACTACTCAGAAAAAGTAGACTTAGAAATGGTAATCTTAGTCGATGCTAGTGGTAGTATGCAGGACAAAATTCAAACGGTTAAAGAGTCACTAATTGACTTATCTATTAGCCTAAATTCCAGAATTGGTAACAATTCATATGCTGTTGTTGTTTTCCCAGGAACTAGAAATGACGCTGAGAAAATTTTAGATTGGACAGCTAAGTTTAATAATCTATCAAGTATCTTTCCTAAACTTTCATTAGGAGGAATGACACCAACAGGTCCAGCAATAAAAGAAGCGGTTAAATTGTTTAAGGAAAAAAGAAATGAATTAAGGAGTTATATAAGCGATGAGGATTCATTCTACAGGGATTCAGGCTACTAATTGGATAGGTTCTACAATTATCGGAAAGTGGAACAAAAAAACTTATCAAATTATTAAAGTGCTTGGTTCTGGAGCTACTGGCACTGTCTTTCTAGCGAAAACGAAAGAAGGCCAAGTTGCTTTGAAGATGAGTGAGAATAGCATTTCTATATCGTCAGAAGTAACTGTATTTAAAAAACTATCGAAGGTCCAAGGTTTGAAGCTTGGGCCTTATTTGTTGGATATAGATGATTTTTTAGATAAGAAAACTAACACAACAATCTATTTTTATACAATGGAATATATTATAGGACTACCATTCCTAGATTATTTACAAAAAAGAGAGAAGGAATGGATGCATTTATTTATATCACAATTATTATCACAACTTGATTTACTACATAAGGCAGGGTATGTGTTTGGAGATTTAAAACCAGATAACTTATTAATTTGTGATTCTCCTCCAAAAGTGAGACTTTTAGATGTAGGTGGTATCACTCAGTTTGGAAGATCAATTAAAGAGTTTACAGAGTTTTTTGATAGAGGTTATTGGGAATTAGGTAATAGAAAAGCAGAGATTTCATATGATTTATTTTCGGTAGCAATGATTATTATTAACTGCCATTATCCTAATAAGTTCGGAAAAAAAGGTTATTCACTTAATCTTTTAAAGCAGAAGATTAAAGAAGATAGAAACCTAATTGGGTTTGAGAATGTGTTAATAAACGCCCTTACAGGAAAGTATCAAAGCGCTAGTGATATGAAGGTAGAATGGCTTAATATATTAAATAATGGTATAAAGACTGACCAAAAAACGGTCGGTAAACAAAAAAATAATAACCAAAGTTTTGATAAGATAAATGTTACTAGAAGTAGTAGCCTTAATATTAAGTCTAATATTAAAGTTAAGAAGAAGAAAAATAAAGTGTTTAGAACTCTAGAAACTATATTATTAGTAGTTTCAATTGTTCTAGGGTATATACTGTACTTATTAAATCAAGTACTATAAAATATTATTTATCAAATATTTGCAATCATACTTTTAAGGGGTTTCTTCGTTGGAGCAGTTGGTACTAAGTCTAATAAATAAAAAAAAATACTTTGATAAATCAGAAATTCTAATCGTCGGCGTTTCAGGTGGACCTGATTCATTGGCTTTACTCCATTTCTTATACAATAATGAATTTAATATTGTAGCGGCACATGTAGACCACATGCTAAGAGGAGAAGAATCAAAAGATGATTTAGAATTCGTAAAAGATTTCTGTATGAGAAACAACATTGAGTTTGTTGGAAGAAGTATCGAGGTAGGTAAATATGCTTTAGAAAAAGGGCTATCAACTCAAATCGCAGCTCGAGAATGTAGATACAGTTTTTTTAAAGAAGTTATGGACCAATACAAGTCTAAAAAATTGATTCTTGCTCATCATGGAGATGACCAAATTGAAACAATTACAATGCGCTTAGTTAGAGGAAGTACGGCAAAAGGAATTGCGGGTATTCGAGATGTTAGAAATTTTGGAAATGGTTCAATAATAAGACCGCTGCTTTATGTTAATAAAGCAATGATAGCGTCATATTGTGAAAAAAATAATTTAACGCCTAGAATAGACAATAGTAATGAAAAAGATACATATACTCGAAATAGGTTTAGAAAATCTATTTTGCCTTTCTTTTATAAAGAGAACCCTCAAGTTTATGAACAGTTTGTTAAGTTTGGTGAGGAGCTGGCACAGGACGATAAACTACTACATGAACTAGCTATAAGAGAATTGAATAAAGTTTTAAAGATCGAAAATAATACATATTTATTGGAAATTAATGGTTTATTAGATTTGCCTATTTCTTTACAAAGAAGAGGTATTAACTTAATATTGAACTATCTATACTCATTTAATGAGGACTTTTCACAAACTCATGTTTATAATATATTAGACATGATTATTAACAAAAGTAAAAATTTTGAGCTTCATTTACCTAAGAATGTTCTAGTTGTTAGGTCATACAACTATTTAAAATTTTATTTTAATAGTAAAAGTACATATTCGGGACAAAAATTTATAATATCATGTAATAATGTAGGTACATATGAATTACCGAATGGAAAAAGATTAATAATAAATAAGTTGAATAGTAATAATGTAGTAGACGAGAAACAAACATATTTATATTATGGTGACATTAATAAATATCCGTTAACCATTAGAAGTCACATTTCTGGAGACAAGATATTCTTAGAGAATGGGACTGGAAGCAAGAAAGTCAGCAGAATTTTTATTGACAAAAAAATTCCTGTGGAAGAAAGAAGATTATGGCCTGTAATTCTCAATTCAAATAATGAAATTATTTGGATACCATTAATTAGAAAAATCAAAAATAATAATAGTAACTTTGATAAAATTTATTCATTAACATATATCTAGTTACCAGCATAGGAGGACATATATGAAGCAAGATATAGAAAGAATATTAATTGATGAAAAAGAAATCGAAACAATGATTAATAAGTTAGGTGCGCAGATTACAAGTGATTATAAGGATAGGTTCCCTTTAGTAATAGGTGTCTTAAAAGGCGCGTTACCTTTTATGTCTGACTTAATCAAGAAAATTGATACATATATTGAAATAGACTTTATGGATGTTTCAAGCTATGGTAATTCAACAAAATCAAGTGGCGAAGTAAAGATTATTAAAGATTTGAATACTTCTGTAGAGGGAAGAGACATACTTATAGTAGAGGATATTATTGACACTGGTCTTACTTTAAGTTATTTGGTTGATTTATTTAAATACAGAAAAGCAAAGTCCGTGAAAATAGTCACGCTTTTAGATAAACCATCAGGTAGAAAAGTTGATTTGGGAGCAGACTATCTTGGGTTCCAAGTTCCTGACGCATTCGTTGTAGGTTATGGACTTGACTATGCTGAAAAATACAGAAATCTTCCATATATTGGAGTTTTAAAGCCAGAGATTTACAGTAAATAACAAATTCATATCAAGCAGTGTGATTTTATAAAGTAGTGCATACTGTGGGAGGAGGCAAAAAATGAGTCGAATATTTCGAAATACGATCTTTTATTTACTAATATTTTTAATAGTAATAGGGGTCTTAAGCTTTTTTAACAATCCAGGTGGGCAGCAAAGGGATATTACTTACGATAAGCTAATTACATACTTAAAAGAAGATAAAGTAACTACATTAACTGTGCAACCAAACAACCAGGTTTTAGAAATAACTGGTAAGTTGAAAGGTGCAGCAAAAGATGAAATCTTTATAACAAGAGCACTTTATAGTGAACGTACTAATGATATGCTTAACAAGGCTGCAGAAAATGCAGGTGTTGATATCAAAGAAGCAGAAGAAACAAGTGCATGGGTCACATTCTTTACATCCGTAATACCGTTCGTAATTATATTTATTTTATTCTTCTTTTTATTAAACCAAGCCCAAGGTGGCGGTAGCCGAGTTATGAACTTCGGTAAAAGCAAGGCTAGATTATACAATGAAGAAAAGAAAAAAGTGAGATTCAAGGATGTTGCAGGTGCAGATGAAGAGAAACAAGAGCTCGTAGAGGTTGTAGAATTTCTAAAAGATCCTAGAAAATTCACTGAGCTAGGAGCAAGAATTCCTAAGGGGATACTTTTAGTAGGACCTCCAGGTACTGGTAAAACATTATTAGCAAGAGCTGTTGCAGGAGAAGCCGGCGTACCATTCTTCTCGATAAGTGGTTCTGACTTTGTTGAAATGTTTGTTGGTGTAGGTGCGTCTCGTGTACGTGATTTATTTGAAAATGCTAAGAAGAATGCTCCTTGTATAATATTTATAGATGAGATTGATGCCGTTGGTCGTCAACGTGGTGCTGGACTTGGTGGTGGTCACGATGAAAGAGAACAGACATTGAATCAATTACTAGTTGAGATGGATGGTTTTGGTGCAAATGAGGGAATCATCATTGTAGCAGCAACTAATAGACCAGATATTTTAGACCCTGCTTTACTACGTCCGGGTCGTTTCGATAGACAAATTACTGTAGATCGCCCAGACGTTAAAGGCCGTGAAGCAGTACTTAAGGTTCACGCTAGAAATAAACCTTTAGCACCGACTGTTGATTTAAAAACAATCGCAATGAGAACACCAGGTTTTTCCGGTGCTGACCTAGAAAATTTATTAAATGAAGCTGCACTAGTAGCTGCAAGACATAATAAGAAGTTTATAGAAATGCATGATATTGACGAAGCGACTGACCGTGTTATTGCTGGTCCAGCTAAAAAAAGCCGTGTTATATCTGCAAAAGAAAGAAAAATCGTTGCGTATCACGAGGCTGGTCATGCCGTTATAGGTATTGTCTTAAGTGAAGCTGACATGGTCCACAAAGTAACAATAGTACCAAGAGGCCAGGCTGGTGGATACGCAGTTATGCTACCAAAAGAGGATCGTTATTTCTTAACTAAGCCAGAACTACTTGATAAAATAGTTGGACTATTAGGTGGCCGTGTGGCAGAAGAAGTTACTTTCAAAGAAGTTAGTACAGGTGCTCATAATGATTTCCAAAGAGCAACTGCTATTGCTCGAAAAATGGTTACTGAATACGGTATGAGTGAGAAACTTGGACCGATGCAGTTTGGGCAGCAACAAGGTCAAGTCTTCCTAGGTCGTGATCTACATAACGAACAAAACTACAGTGACCAAATAGCTTATGATATTGACACTGAAATTCAACGTATAATTAAAGAATCTTATCAAAGATGTAAGGATATTTTAACTGAGCATAATGATAAGCTTGAACTTCTTGCTAAAACATTGCTTGAAGTCGAAACACTTGATTCTCATCAGATTAAATTCCTTATCGACAATAAAAGGCTTCCAAATGAAACTGAGCTTCATGAGTTAAGAATTAAAAGCCAAAAGCATGAAGACAATGAGATTAAGGTAACTATTAATTCTAAGGATGATGTAGTTAATCCAGAAAATAAAGATAATGAATAATATTTTAAGATGTCTCTAAGAGACATCTTTTCTTACGTTAAGCAATAAATGATATTCAAAGTTTACATTAAAGCTTATATAGACTAAATTAAAAATATTAAAGAATAATAAATATGGGTGGTAATTATGTTATTTGTTCTAGATGTCGGTAATACAAACACAGTACTAGGTGTTTTTGAAGGAGATGTACTTTTACATCATTGGAGAATTGAAACGAGTAGAAATAAAACTGAAGATGAATATGGAATAACAATCGAAGGACTCCTATTACATAAAAATATTAAAGTATCAGATATAACAGGAATTATTATTAGCTCTGTTGTTCCTCCAATAATGTCATCTCTGGAAAGAATGTGTAAAAAGTATTTTAATTTAAAACCTATGATAGTCGGACCTGGTGTTAAAACAGGATTAAATATTAAAACCGATAACCCTAAAGAAGTTGGTGCAGACCGGATAGTAAATGCGGTTGCTGGCATTAACTACTATGGAACTCCGTTAATAATAGTAGATTTTGGTACGGCAACTACTTATTGCTACATTAATAAAAATAAAGAATATCTGGGAGGTGCAATTGCACCTGGTATAGGTATATCAACCGAAGCTCTAATTTCACGGGCATCTAAATTACCTAGGATAGAACTAACCACACCGGTAGATGTTGTTGGTAGTAACACTATTACAGCTATGCAATCTGGAATAATATTTGGATATGTAGGTCAAGTAGAGGGAATAGTTAATCGTATAAAAAAGAACCACCCTGATGATTACATAAAAGTTATTGCAACAGGGGGACTCGCAAAAATTATTTCCAAGGAAACTAACTGTATAGACTCTGTTGATTCGTTTCTTACACTAAAAGGCTTGGCATTAATATATAAAAAAAATCAGACAATCTAGAGGTGAATACTGTGCATGATTATTTAGTTAAAGCACTAGCATACGATGGGAAAGTTAGAGCTTACGCATGTAGGACAACAAATTTAGTTTCAGAGGCTCAAAAAAGACATGATACTTGGGTAAATGCTTCAGCTGCTTTAGGGAGAACGATGACAGCTGCTGTTATGATGGGTGCAATGCAAAAAGGCGAGGTTAAAATAACTGTTAAGGTTGATGGTGGTGGTCCACTTGGCCCGATAATAGTTGATAGTAATAGTAGGGGAGAAGTTAGAGGTTATGTAACAAACCCTAATGTTCAGCTCGATAAAAATGAAGTAGGTAAAATAGATGTTAAAGGTGCTGTCGGTACTGATGGAACACTAACTGTAACAAAGGATCTTGGACTAAGAGATCATTTTACAGGGCAAGTTCATATCGTATCAGGTGAAATAGGAGAAGATTTTACTTATTACTTTGTAGTGTCTGAGCAAACTCCATCTTCTGTTGGGGTAGGTGTATTAGTTAATCCGGATCATTCAATATTAGCAGCAGGTGGATTCATACTACAACTATTGCCAGATGCTGACGAATATATTGTCGAGAACCTTGAAAACACACTAAAGACGTGTAAGCCTGTTTCAACTATGATACGTGAAGGATATTCTCCTGAAGAAATATTAGAAGAATTACTTGGCAAGGATAACATTCAAATTATTGACAAGCACAGTGTTTGTTTCAAATGTACTTGCTCTAAGGAACGATTTGAGAATGCTATTATCGGTTTAGGAAAATCCGAAATCCAAGATATTATTGAAGAAGATGGACAAGCCGAAGTACACTGCCATTTTTGCAATGATACTTACATTTTTACAAAGGAAGAACTTGAAGATATGCATATTAAGAGTAATTAATATAAATTAGATCCTTAATTAAATGAGGGATGTATAATGAAAAAAACTGCATTATTATGGGGATTGATCGGTGCTCTCCTTTTAACAAATATCTTGTCTTTAAATATAATTTTAAAAAAGCAAAAAAAGGAAGGTAACTATACTTTAGAAAAAAAAGAAGATATAGTTGCAACGATTGATCAAGACAAAGTACTTAAAGATGAATGGCTTGAATACATGGAAGGTAAGTACGGCAAGATTGCGCTTAGAGAGATTATTAATAAAAAAGTAATTAAAAAACTTGCGGAACAATATAATATTTCAGTAACTAAAGAAGAGGTTGAAAGAGAACTAAACATTATTAGGTTGTCTACTGGCGAAAACTTTCAATCATTATTAGGTGAAGAAGAACTGTTAAAAGAAGAACTTACAACGAATTTGTTATACGAAAAAATTATTACAAAAGACGTTAATATTGCAGAAGATAAACTACTTGAGTATTACAATAATAATATTGACTTATATAATATTCCAAAAATGTACGAAGCTAACCATATAGTAGTTGAAACTGAAGACGAAGCTAATCAAATTGTCGAGAACTTAAAGCTAGGTGTAGATTTTTCTTCATTAGCACGAGAGTTCTCAATTGATAGTAAAACTGTAGCTAATGGTGGCAAAATTGGTTATGTAAATAAAGATACAGTTAATAGCAGTTATGCTGCTTTGATTGATTCACTTAATATAGGTGAATATTCAAACCCGATTAAGATAGATAATGGGTATGCTGTTATAATGTTTTCAAATTCTTTAGAGGCAATTAAATATGATTTTTCTGAAGTGAAAAATGATATTAGACGCCAGTTAGCGCTACAACAAATTAATATTGAATTGCCTGTTGAATCTTTTTGGGATGAACTTAAAGTCAAATCAGAATTAGATATTTAGAAAGTAAAATTAATTGACAAAAACTAAATAAACATCATAAAATTATCTTATAAAACCAATAAAATAACTAGGGATTGGAGTGGGTTTTATGAAAAAGGCAAATTATGTGCATGAATTGATTGGGGAAACACCAATTGTAAAATTAAATAGGTTAGTCGAAGATGGTAGTGCTGAAGTTTATGTAAAGTTAGAGTTTATGAACCCTGGAAGCAGTGTTAAAGATAGAATTGCTATTGCTATGATTGAAGATGCAGAACAAAGAGGCATTATTAAGCCGGGAGATACTATTGTAGAGCCAACAAGTGGAAATACAGGGATTGGCTTAGCGATGGTATGTGCCGCTAAAGGATATAAAGCAGTATTAGTTATGCCAGAAACTATGAGTGTTGAACGGAGAAACTTATTAAGGGCATATGGGGCAGAATTAGTTCTAACTCCTGGGACTGAGGGAATGAAGGGGGCGATAAAACGTGCGGACGAAATCGCCAAAGAAAAAGGTTACTTCATGCCTCAGCAATTTAATAATTTATCTAACCCAGAAATTCACAGAAGAACAACTGGGCCTGAAATAGTAAAACAAATGGGCGAACAATTAGATGCATTTGTTGCTGGTGTTGGTACTGGTGGAACAATTACAGGTGCAGGTGAAGTATTAAAGGGTAATTATCCTGAGATCAAAATTATCGCAGTTGAACCTGTGGATTCACCAGTATTATCAGGAGGAAATCCAGGTCCACATAAAATTCAGGGAATTGGAGCAGGATTTGTACCTTCCATATTAAATGAAAATATATATGATGAAGTAATTAAAGTTAGTAACGATGAGGCTTTTGAATATGCTAGAAAAATGGGAGTCAATGAAGGTATCTTAGTAGGTATTTCTTCAGGGGCAGCAGTCTGTGCAGCATTACAAGTTGCAAAGAGATTAGGCGCTGGCAAAAAAGTTTTAACAGTGATTCCATCTAATGGAGAAAGATACCTAAGTACACCACTATTTCAATTTGAATAAAAATTTTTAAGAAAAGGCTTAATATAAAATTAAGTCTTTTTTTTGGCTATTAGGAAAGTATAAACTTCTGACTAGTTCATACTTTCCTAACGCATAAGTGCAACTACGGCTCTGCCGTCGCCCTTAAGGTTCGGCAATCGCCGACTTTTCTTTATATATAAGGAAAGTATAAACTTCTAATAATTACACTCGCAGAAACTACTCGCTTTCCGCGGGCACGGCCTCAACTAATTTTTGCTAGTTTCACTAGCAAAAATGGATTTTCGGCTCGTGCTGTTCCCGCTGGAGTCTCGCAGTTTCCAGCTTCGTGTAATAAAGTAATATTTTCTTTTTTAAGGACTTGGCAATGCAAAGTTTTTTTTATTAAAATCGTTATAAAAAGTAAAGTTTATATAATGAAATATAAAGTTCATTAAAATAAAAGTTAAAACTTGACTTATAGCTAAACAAATATAATAAAATAGGCATATGTATTAAGAGGAGTGAATCATATTTGAAATTAGAACCTGAGATTAAAAGAAAACCCGTTGGAATTAAAATCACATATGAAAAATCATTTTTTGATCAATATAAATATTTATCTAAAGATAAAGTCAACCATTGTATTCTTGATAGTGCGAGAGATGGTAGGTATTCAATAGTAGGATTAGATCCAGAAGCTATTATTGAAGGTAAAAATTCTATTCTTAAAGTTACATCAAATACATCAGTAAAAGAATATCAGGGTAATATTTTAGATAAACTCAGAGAAGTACTTATAGATTATAGATCTATTGTTGATGAGAACCTTCCATATTTTAGTGGTGGCTTAATCGGCTTTTTCTCGTATGATTGTATGCGATATATTGAAAATATTCCATCAGCAGCAGTTGATGATTTAGATTTACCTGAACTTTTATTTTATGTGTATAACGATGTATTTGTTTATGATCACAAGGAATTAGCGCTATGGATAATAACTAATCAAACAAACGAATCTAATTTTGAGATAGATCAAAAATTGCAAAATTATAAAGATTTGTGGTTGAAAAGCACTGAAGAAATGAAACAAGAATATCAATTGAAAGACAATTTTAGCGATAGTATGGAGTATTCTTTTAATGAGAATGATTTTGGAATTGCTGTTGAAAAAATACGAGAATATATAGCTGCTGGAGACGTATTTCAAGTAAACCTTTCAACTAGACAATCACAAATGTTAAAAAGTGACCCTCTAGACATTTATACTACTCTAAGACAAATCAACCCTTCACCATATATGGCTTATATGGACTGCAAAGATTTTCAAATTTCATCAGGATCTCCTGAGCTTTTAGCAAATAGATTTGGAAAGAAGCTAAATACTAGACCCATTGCTGGTACTAGGTCCCGTGGAGTATCAAAAGAAGATGAAGATCGATTAATAAATGAGCTTCTAATGAGTGAAAAAGAATGTGCTGAACACATTATGCTAGTTGACTTAGAACGTAATGACCTCGGAAAAGTAAGTAAATATGGTACAGTAGAAGTTAACGAATTGATGGTAATTGAAAAGTATTCTCATGTTATGCATATAGTTTCAAATGTACAAGGTGTTCTTGAAGAAAACATGGATAATATAGATATCGTAAAAGCGATGTTTCCTGGTGGAACGATAACTGGTGCACCAAAAGTTAGAACAATGGAAATAATTGAAGAACTTGAGCCAATTAGAAGAGGAATATATACAGGTTCAATCGGTTGGATAGGCTTTAACGAAAATATGGAGTTAAACATAGTTATTAGAACACTATTAGCTAAGGATGGAATAGCGTATGTACAAGCAGGGGCTGGCGTTGTTATTGATTCAAGTCCGAAACATGAGTATAAAGAATCTTTAAAAAAAGCCACAGCATTATGGACAGCTAAAGCAGAAACAGAAAAAATCTAGGGACTCTTCAGGTGAAAAATATGATCTTAATGATTGATAATTATGACTCATTTACATATAATCTCGTGCAGTATTTAGGAGAGTTAGGAGAAACGTTAGTTGTTAAAAGAAATAACGAAGTTACAATTCAAGAAATTGAGCAACTAGATCCGAAATATTTAATAATTTCACCAGGACCTTGCACTCCAAATGAGGCAGGAATAAGTCTAGAAGCTATTAAATACTTTAAGGGGAAAATTCCGATTTTGGGAGTTTGTTTAGGTCATCAAGCAATTGCACAAGCCTTCGGTGGGGATGTTATAAGAGCCAATTACCCAGTACATGGGAAGACTGCAAAAATGATACACGATAACAAAACAATATATAAAAATATACCAAACCCATTTGTCGCGACAAGGTACCACTCATTAATTGTAAAGAAAGAAAGTATTCCAGACTGCTTAGAAATTAGCTCGTGGACAGATAATGATATAGTTATGGGAGTTAGACACAAGGAATATCCAATCGAGGGACTGCAATTCCATCCAGAATCTATACTAACCGTTCATGGAAAACAATTACTTGCAAATTTTGTTCAACAATATAAGTAAGCTAAGAGGTATCTATGATTATAATTCAAAATGGGAATTTAATTAGGTCGGATGAAGCGAGTATTTCCCCATTTGATCATGGCTTTTTATATGGAGTAGGTGTCTTCGAGACTTTTAGGACAAGCAATGGTGAAGTATTATTGTTAAATGAACATTTCGGAAGATTAAGTAAGTCTTTAAGTATTCTTAGAATTAGGAACACATTAACTTTAGATAAGATCACACACTGGGTTAAAGAACTACTAGAGGCGAATAATCTTAAAGACGGATACTTTCGTTTGAATATTTCCGCTGGTGTCGCGCCACTAGGACTACCGAATAAACACTATGATAATCCTAATAGTTTTCTTTTTATAAAAGAGCTCCCACAAATGCCATTAGAAAAGCACTGTGTAATTTTAAATACTATTCGTAATACTCCTGAAGGTGAAGTCCGGTTAAAGAGTCATCATTATCTTAATAGTATCTTAGGCAGATATGAACTAGATGATTATATAAATACTGAAGGCGTATTTTTAACTAAAGACGGATTTATTGCAGAAGGTTTAGTTTCTAACATATTTCTTGTTAGAGAAAATGCATTGTATACTCCGTCAAGTAAAACTGGCATTCTTGAAGGAATTACGAGGAACTATATTATTGAATTATGTAGTAGAAATAATATTAAGGTTATAACAGGAACTTTTGATATAAATTTTATTAAAAAATGTGATGAAGTTTTTCTATGCAACTCAATTCAAGGTGTAGTGCCTGTTGCTAAGGTCAATGAGATGGATTTTTTAGGAGTAAATGGGGAATTAACAAATAAGATTAGAAATTTATATAGTAAAAATCTTCTACTTAAGGCGGAAATGTAATGGTTAGCTTAACTTCATCAGTAAATAGATTTATTAATGCAGGTAAATATAGATTAAGTTTAGACAATGGTACGATAATTATGGGAATTTTAAATGTTACCCCTGATTCATTTTCAGACGGAGGTCTTTATACAAATAGCGAGGATGCACTTAAAAAAGCTAAATTGCTAATAGAAGATGGGGCACAGATTATTGATATTGGTGGCGAATCAACTAGACCGGGTTCTAAGATGCTAAGTGCTGAGGAAGAAATCAATAGAGTTATACCGATAATTAAACACATTAGTAAAGATATTAATGTGCCAATATCTATTGATACATATAAAGCAAAAGTGGCAGAGCTTGCATGTGAATCTGGTGCTAGTATTATAAATGATGTCTGGGGAGCTAAGTATGAGCCAGATATAGCAAAAGTTGCTGCTAACTATAATGTGCCTATCGTATTAATGCATAATAGAGAAAATAATAATTACAGTAATTTCATAGAGGATGTTGTAGCTGACTTAAAAGAGAGTATAAGTATTGCAAAGTGTAACGGCGTAAAAGAAGAAAACATAATACTTGATCCAGGTATTGGTTTTGCAAAAACACCGCAACAAAATATAACCTTATTACAAAATATTAGTGAAATAAAAAAATTAGGATTCCCTGTACTTCTAGGAACTTCTAGAAAATCTTTTATAGGTTTAATTTTAGACTTACCAGTAAATCAAAGAACAGAAGGTACGATTTCTACTGTATGCTATGGTATATTAAATAATATCGAAATTATGCGGGTTCATGATGTTAAAGAAGTTAGTAGAGCTGCTAAAGTAATGGACGTCCTAACAGGAAAAAGAGGGTTTGTAAATGGATAAGATCTTACTAAACGGGCTTGAGTTTTATGGATACCATGGTTGTCTACCTGAGGAAAATAAACTAGGCCAAAAATTCATTGTGGATGTAGAAATAAAAGCTGATTTAAGACAAGCTGGGGAAACGGATGAGCTTGAACACACAATTAACTATGCTGAAGTATATGACATATGTAAAGAATATGCAGAACAAAGGGCAAGTAAATTACTTGAGAATGTTGCAGAAAATATTGCTAATACAATTTTAGATACATTTATAATTGCGAAATCATGTAAAGTAAAAATTGTAAAACCAAATCCACCGATTCAAGGATATTATGACAATGTTGGAATAGTAATCAAGAGGTCAAAAAAGTGAGTAATAAGGTAGTGATTAGCCTCGGGACAAACATTGAACCTAGACTTCTTTACTTAAAGAATGCTGTACAAAGTATTTTAGATAGTAATATTACTATAGAAGACTTTTCATCAATTTATGAGACTGATCCGATTGGATACGAAGAACAAGATAATTTTCTAAATATGATATTAATTGTTAAAACAAGTTTGAATCCTTATAAATTATTAGAGTTGACCCAAAGAATAGAGATAGAATTAGAAAGAGAGAGATTAGTCAGGTGGGGTCCTCGAACAATTGATCTTGATATGTTGCTTTATAATAACGAATACGAAAACTCAGACGTTCTTACAATACCACACCCTAGAATCAATGAAAGAGCATTTGTACTAATACCACTATACGAAATTAAGAGCTCTTTAGAGGATAATCAACTTAGTATAATAAATTTTGAGAATAGTTTATTGAGAGATGAAGGGGTAAAAATATGGAAGCTGAAAGATGGGGAAGGCGTATTAGAGCTTTTCGAAAGTTAAAAGGATATACCCAGGATTCATTTGCGAAAGAACTTGGGGTTTCAGTTACATTGCTAGGTGAGATAGAGCGTGGAAATAAGATGCCAAATGATAATATTTTGGATAACATAATTAATTTACTAAATATATCAAGGGAAGAATTAGTGCCAAGAGAGGATACACAATTGGAAGGAGAGGTCTAATGTTTAACATCGGAGACGTTAATATTAAGAATCCTGTAGTGCTAGCACCGATGGCGGGTGTATGTAATTCGGCATTCCGACTATTAATCAAAGAATTTGGCGCTGGATTGGTTTGTGCAGAAATGGTAAGCGATAAGGCGCTTTTATATAACAACCAGAAAACTTTAGACATGCTTTATATAGATGAAAGGGAAAAGCCATTAAGTCTTCAAATTTTTGGTGGAGAGGTGGACTCTTTAGTTGAAGCAGCGAAGTTCGTAGATAAGAATTCGAATGCTGATATAATTGATATAAATATGGGTTGTCCTGTTCCTAAGATAACCAAAAGTGATGCTGGAGCAAAATGGCTTCTTGATACGAATAAAATATATGAAGTTGTAAGTGCTGTTGTAAAAGAAGTTGAAAAACCAGTTACTGTAAAAATGCGGTTAGGATGGGATGAAGACCGTATTTTTGTTTTGGAAAATGCTAAGGCTGTTGAAAGTGCTGGGGCTAAAGCGGTTGCTGTACATGGAAGAACTAGAGTGCAAATGTATGAAGGTAAAGCTAATTGGGATTATATAAGACAAGTTAAAGAAGCAGTTAATATTCCTGTTATTGGCAATGGTGATGTAATTTCTCCATATGAGGCAAAACGGATGTTAGATGAAACTGGTGTCGATGGCGTTATGATTGGTAGGGCTGCACTCGGAAACCCTTGGATGATATATCAAACAGTAAAATACCTTGAAACAGGTGAGCTGTCTCCTCAGCCAACTGATAAAGAGAAGATTGATGTATGTCTTTTACATTTGGATAGACTTGTAAAAATAAAAGGTGAGTTAATTGCGGTTAAAGAAATGAGAAAGCACGCTGCATGGTACTTAAAAGGCATGAAAGGTAACGCACGTGTAAGAAACTTAATAAATGAATGTAATACTGAAGAAGAATTAAAAACACTTCTCGATAATTACATCAAAGGTGTATATAAGGTTGAAACAGTTTAAATTATAATATATATTTAATGTTAGACTAATGCCAGTTACGAACTGGCATTTTTATATACATATCTAATAGTTTGATTTTAATTAATATTTATAATAAATAGTTTGGAGTGGGAAGTATGACGGAAGAATTAAATGACCAGTTGCTTGTAAGAAGGGAAAAAATGAACAAGCTTTTTGATAAAGGTCTAGACCCGTTTGGAAAGCGTTATGAAATAACGCACTCAACTGAAAAAATTAAAAATGAATTTGAACAGTTCTCTAAAGAAGAATTAGATGAAAAGTCAATAGAAGTATCAATGGCTGGACGTATCATGACTAAGAGAGGAAAAGGTAAAGCTGGCTTTGCTCACATACAGGATTTACATGGGCAAATTCAAATATATGTTAGAGAAGAAGCAGTTGGATTGGATAGCTATAGTCTGTTCGAATCTAATGACCTTGGCGATATTATTGGTGTTAAAGGAACGGTTTTTAAAACGAAAGTTGGAGAACTGTCTATTAAAGTATCAGAATTCACTCATTTAACTAAAGCATTGAGACCCTTACCAGAAAAGTACCACGGTTTAAAGGACGTAGAGCAGCGCTATAGACAAAGGTATCTAGACTTGATTACAAACCCGGAAAGCCGAAATACATTTGTAGCTAGAAGTAAAATAATTCAATCTATGAGAAGGTATCTGGATGATCAAGGGTTCTTAGAAGTGGAAACTCCAATGATGCATTCTATTGCGGGCGGGGCAGCGGCAAGACCGTTTTTAACTCACCATAATGCTTTAGATTTGCAATTATTTATGAGAATTGCATTAGAATTACACTTAAAGCGACTTATTGTTGGTGGTTTAGAGAAAGTTTATGAAATAGGAAGAGTATTTAGAAATGAAGGTATTTCTACTAGGCACAATCCTGAGTTTACAATGATTGAGTTGTATCAGGCGTATGCTGATTATAATGATATTATGGAATTAACTGAGAATCTAATTGCTCATATTGCGCAGGAAGTATTAGGTACTACTAAAGTAATGTATGGGGAAGATGAAATTGATTTAACTCCTAGATGGACAAGACTTCACATGGTGGATGCTGTTAAACAATATACTGGCGTTGATTTCTGGCCGCATATGTCGGATGAAGAGGCTAGAAAACTTGCAAAAGAACACGGTATTGAAATAAAAGAAAATATGACTTACGGTCATGTTGTAAATGAGTTCTTTGAACAAAAGGTTGAAGAACATTTAGTACAACCTACATTTATATATGGGCACCCGGTTGAAATTTCTCCTTTAGCTAAGAAAAATGATGAAGACGGAAGATATACTGATAGATTTGAACTATTTATTGTTAGACGTGAACATGCTAATGCATTTACTGAGTTAAATGATCCGATAGATCAAAAGGAAAGATTTGAAGCTCAATTAGTAGAAAAAGAACAAGGAAATGATGAAGCTCATGAAATGGATGATGACTTTATTGAAGCATTAGAATATGGGTTACCACCAACAGGTGGACTAGGCATTGGTGTTGATAGACTTGTAATGCTATTAACCAACTCCCCTTCAATAAGGGATGTATTACTTTTCCCACTTATGAAGCATAAATAATAACTACACTTAGCCCCTTAATTCCTAAGAGTTGGAACTAAGGGGTTATTTTCTAAGTAAAAACTATTGCATTATATTAATTATCTGCTTATAATAGGAAAAGTCACCAAAAGATAACAACGTTTTGATGTTAAAAACTTTTAAAATAAAGTGTTGACTTCTTGTGGTGAAAATGGTAAATTAAGAAGGTCGCCATTGCGACATAGTGCTCTTTGAAAACTGAACAACCAACAAAACCAAGCGTCAATTTATGTTTTAAAATAATGAGCTACAAACTTTTTATGGAG
>JAQSYP010000015.1 GCA_029256085.1 Caryophanales bacterium | reverse complement strand
ATAAAAAGTTTGTAGCTCATTATTTTAAAACATAAATTGACGCTTGGTTTTGTTGGTTGTTCAGTTTTCAAAGAGCACTATGTCGCAATGGCGACTTTACTAATATAACACCATTCGACAAACACGTCAACATATTTTGTCGAATTTTTTTAAATTAGAAAACTGTCAATCGCAAGTAATACGATTAATGCTGGAAAACCAAGGAATCCCGTGAACAAAACTGTAAAATAATTTATCGGAATATGTATCCCACTACCCCCACCAATTACATTAATTCCATATATGACTATGGAAAAAACAATCATTTTAACTACAATAGCTCCTGCGCTTCTGAGTATTTTCATTGGTGCTCCAGCAATTAGTAATAGAGTTATAATTGATATAATAGAAAAAACAAAGTATACGTTCATAAAAAAACCCCCTTGTCCCAAATATATATAAATTATATGTTTCAATAATTTAAATAGGACAAGAAGATTAATTATCTACTAAAGAACTTTAATTTTCTTTGCTTTGCTTCTCTAATTAGAATAAAATATTTCATTTCAGTAAGCTTAAAATCTATTATTACTTCTTCGGACGGATCTATACTTTTATCGTTAAAGTTCTTTTTCATTTGCCACTCGTCACGCAATTTTTCCAATGAGTGCTTTAAGGATTCATCGTATTTTTTCCGTAGTTTGCCTTTATTTGTAAAAAACATAATTGCACCTACAACTCTCTTCTTCCTTCAAATGCCTTGGACAGTGTGACTTCATCTGCATATTCCAAATCTCCCCCCACTGGTAACCCGTGGGCAATACGCGTAATTGATAAATCGGTTCCCTTCATCAATCTTAGAATATACATAGCTGTCGTTTCTCCTTCAATATTAGGATTAGTTGCTAGTATTATTTCTTTAATACTTTCATCTTGTGCTCTTTTTAGCAGATCCGGTATCCTAATATCTTCAGGTGAAATCCCTTCTATTGGTGAAATCGCTCCATGTAATACATGATATAGTCCATTAAAACCTCTCATGTTTTCCATTGCAATAACGTCTTTGGGTTGCTCAACAACACAAATTTTAGATTTATCTCTTGATGTGTCACTACATATATAACAAGGATCGTTATCAGTAATGTGTCCACATACCGAGCAGTAAAATAAATTCCTTTTAGCATTGACTAAGGCCTTAGCAAACTCTAGAACATGATCTTCATTCATTTTAAGAACAAAGAAAGCTAGTCTACTTGCTGTCTTTGGACCAACCCCTGGAAGTCTTGTAAAATTTTCTATAAGCTTAAGTATTGGTTCAGGATATCTCATGTTACTACCCTAGAATAATCCAGGCATATTTAAACCTTTAGTTAACGGACCCATTTTTTTATCAGAAATTTCATCTATTTGCTTAATTGCATCATTTGTAGCTGTTAGTATTAAGTCTTCAAGCATTTCAATATCCTCAGGGTCAACAACCTCTGGTTTAATATTTACTTTAATAATCTCTTTTTTACCATTAATTCTAACTGTTACCATACCACCACCGGCAGTGCCTTCAACTTCTGTTTTTCCCACTTCTTCTTGAGCTTCCATCATTTTCTTTTGCATTTTTTGTGCTTGTTTAAGCATATTATTCATATTACCGCCACGCATCATATTAATATCCTCCCTAGTTTTCTTTTATTTCAACTAATTCACTACCAAAAAGTTTAATTGCTTCAGAAACTATTTGATCCTCATTACTATTCGTTTCTTGGCCATTAATTGGCTCATCACCACTATCGTTTGACGTGCTGTTTTTAAGGAAATTCTCCCTTAGACTTGTCCACTGCTCAAATGGTACTGCAACAAAATCTAGTGGCATTCCTAGTGCAATTTGGGTAACTTTTTTGAGGTAATTCCTTAATTCCATATTGTCACTTGCCATCTGGGCATGGATGCTATATTGAAAGGCAAGAACGAATTTATCATCCGATGCAGCGACTGGCTCACATGTTTGCACTAGAGCCGATAATGACATCTTTTGGATCTTCAATTCCTCTAATATTTTAGCCCAATTTCCTTTTAAAGTGTCAAGATTTTTTCTCTTTGCCTCCCTTAACACACTGAATACTACTCTTTCATTAGCAATAAAAGCATTTGCTTTACCACGATTTGTGCTTGAATTGATTCTAGCTGTGTTTTTATCTTCAGAAATGGAATCGACTTTAATTCCATTACTTATTAAATTAGTTATTTGGGATTGTAGGCTTTTAATCTTACCATCTAACTGTTTTAATTTTTCTTCACTAGCTGAAGAATTTGGGTTTACTAATTTTAGTATAGAAATTTCAATGGCTATTTTTGCATTTTGACCATATTTAATATCAGTAACGGTTTCATTTAATACAGATATACCTCTAAAGACATCTTCACTACTAATTATTCCAGATGTTTCTATGAATTTATCGTCAACAATCGTTCTGCCTAACAGCTCATGATTATTGTTCGTGTTTTTATAAACTAATATATCCCGGTAAAAATTAATTATTTGATCTATTAGTCTAACTGGATCTTTACCTTCGTTAATTAAGTCATCTAAGATTTTTAGGGATTTGTTTGCATCTTTATTATATATACTTTCTGCTAGGTAACTTAGCATTTCCTGACTTGCAGCACCTGTTATTGATAATACAGACTCTAGTGTCACTATATCCTTTGAAAAAGATATAGCCTGATCAAGAAGACTTAGCGCGTCTCGCATACCACCTTCAGAAACCATAGCAATATATTTTAATGCAGATTCCTCAACTTCGACATTCTCAATGCTAACAATTTCTTTCATCCTAGATAGCATTGAATCTGTATTTACTTTTTTAAAGTCATATCTTTGGCACCTTGAAATAACAGTTAGTGGTATTTTATGAGGTTCTGTGGTGGCTAGAATAAAAACAATATGTGATGGTGGTTCTTCTAATGTTTTTAGAAGTGCGTTAAATGCTCCTGTAGAAAGCATATGTACTTCATCAATTATGTAAACTTTATATTTAGCTATACTAGGTGAGAATTTTACTTTGTCTCTAATGTCCCTTATTTCATCCACGCCATTGTTAGACGCAGCATCTATCTCAAGTACATCATCTATTGTCCCATTTGTAATTCCTATACATACTTCACACTCGTTACAAGGTTCTAAAATGGGCGCATTAACACAATTTATTGCTTTAGCAAATATTTTGGCTGCACTAGTTTTCCCTGTACCTCTAGGTCCATTAAATAAGTAAGCATGAGTGGTTTTATTGTTCACAACAGCATTTTGAAGAGTTCTTGTAATATGTTCCTGGCCAACAACATCCTCAAATTTTTGAGGTCTAAAAACACGATATAGAGCTTTATAACTCATTTTTGATCCCCCACAACTCTGTTTATACAGAAAAACCCACTCAATTTTTTGTGAGCGGGTCATTGATTTATATTTTACGCCGTACACCAAAATATAGGTTTGATAAGTACAGTATATAGGTAAATATAATTTAACATCCAGGCACACGCCAGTGACTACTTACTGCTGCTTCCTTCCGGACCTGACAGGGTTCGTAGTATTGCGTTGCCTAGGATGCATTAATAAGTATATATGTTTTTAATACAAAATGCAATGAAATCTAGACTTGTATATTTTTCTATATTTTACTTTTTTTACTTCTTATTTTCTTAAAAAAGTTACTTAAAAGTGTTCCGCACTCGTCTGCCATTACACCATTAGTGACCTCACATCTATGGTTAAATTTATCTTCATTTAAAAGATTATGAACACTTCCAGCACATCCACCCTTAGGGTCCAGGGCTCCAAAAACTACTCTTGGAATCCGCGATTGAATAATAGCACCCGCACACATTGGGCATGGTTCAAGTGTTATATAGATAGTTGTATTTTCTAATCTCCACGTACCTAAGTTTTTACAAGCTTCATTTATTGCACGGATCTCTGCATGATCAGTAGAACTCTGACTTGTTTCCCTTAGATTGTAGCCCCTACCTATTATATTATCTTCATATACAACAATCGCGCCGATTGGTACTTCTCCTAAAAGTTCAGCTTCTATAGCGGCTTTTATTGCCTCTTGCATAAAAAAATTATCTTTTTCCATAATACACCTACAAGTTTTTTTGATATTTAATAAACAATAATAACAGAAAAGTTTAAAGGGTGGTAAATTTGAAGTATGACATGAAAAATACAGCATTGATCATGATAGATTTAATAAATGATTTTAATTTTAAACACGGTCCACAGTTATCAAAAAACACTCTAAATATTATAGATAATATTGTTGCTCTAAAACAGTTTTTCATTAGTAATAAATTACCTGTAATATACGTTAATGACAACTATCAGGTTTGGACTGGTAATTATGTTGATATCGTTAATCGTTGTTATAATAGTGTAAGTTGTCGAATCATAGAAAAAATTTTCCCGGGAAATGCCGAATATTTTATTACAAAAAATAAGTTCTCTGCTTTTTATTGTACTAATCTTGAGCCTTTGCTACGTCAATTAAATATTACCACATTAGTACTTGTAGGAATTGCAGGCAACGTTTGTATATATTTCTCTGCTGTAGATGCACATATGAGGGATTTCAAATTGTTTGTACCTTCTGATTGTATTGCCTCAAGCTTTATTAGAGAAAATAATTTTGTTTTAAAATCAATGCAACACCTATTAGACGTTAATATAACAACCTCTTCTAACCTAACATCTTAGACTATGTTAGGTTTTTTTATTTTTATTAATTTTTATATAACTATAACTATCATTGCTATGTTAAAATATTAATCGTCTTCTCAAATTGATATCAACAAAAAAACTCTGGAGGTTACTATGCCCATTACTCCATTCATCGCCATAGAAGGTCCGATAGGTGTTGGAAAAACATCACTAGCTAATGCAATTTCAAATGAATTTGGTTACTATAACCTAAAAGAAATAGTCGATGAAAATCCCTTCCTTAATAAATTTTATACTAATATAACTGAATGGAGCTTTCAAACAGAAATGTTCTTTCTGTGTAATAGATTTAAACAATTGGAGGATTTAAATTTAAATTACATAAATAAAAACAAGCCAGTTGTTGCTGATTATCACATTCTAAAAAATTTAATCTTCGCGCAAAGAACATTAAGTGAAGATCACTTAAAAAAATACTTGAAAATCTATGAATTATTAACTAAAGATATGCCTTTACCTAATAGTGTTATTTACCTAACAGCTGATTTACCTACATTATTAAATAGAATCGACGCAAGAGGCCGAGAGTTTGAGAGAAATATTACCTCTGATTACATGATTAAACTGATTGAAGATTATAACAAGCAAATAACATTATTTAAAGAAGTTAACCCAGATGTAGAGGTTATCACTTTTGATTGTTCAAAATTAGATTTTGTGAAGAATAAAGACGATCTAAATTATATTTTATCTACTATAGAAAATACACTTAGAACTAGGGGAACTATCTAATGGATTTTAGAACAAAATACAACATTCCAAACAACACAGTTATTGCAATTGCTGGAACAGTAGGTGTAGGTAAGTCAACAATGACAAAGGCGCTTGCCAATTCTCTAAACTTTCGAACTTCATTTGAAAAAGTGGATACTAACCCTTACTTGGACTCTTTCTACAAAGACTTTTCGCGTTGGAGTTTCCATTTGCAAATTTATTTTCTTGCGGAACGCTTCAAGGAGCAAAAACGAATTTTTGAATATGGCGGTGGCTTTATACAAGATAGATCCATATACGAAGATACTGGTATATTTGCAAAGATGCATTTCGATAAAGGAACTATGACAAAAACTGATTTTGAAACCTATACAAATCTGTTTGAGGCAATGGTAATGACACCTTACTTCCCCCACCCAAATATATTGATATATTTAGAAGGTTCTTTAGATGACATTCTAGAGAGGATCGATTTAAGAGGTAGGTTAATGGAGAAAGAAACACCCATAGATTATTGGACTGAATTACATTCGCGTTATGATAATTGGATTAATAATTTTAATTCTTGTCCTGTATTAAGGGTAAATATAAATGATTACGACCTATTGAATAATGAGGATTCAATAGAGCCAATAATTCAGAGAATTGGTGAATTTATAAATTTAACTAGACACTACGTAAAGTCTACAGAGTTACATCATAGCCTTTAGTTACTACCCAAGTTAAAAGATTAATCTGGCTATTTCAGGTATTTTTAGGACTAAAATAATTTTAGCATAGGCGCTTGAATTACATGTATTTCAAGCGCCTATGCTTATCTTTATGTAAAATAAAAGCACTACCTTATAGGTAGTGCTTTTTATATAAAGTTAATTATATTTAAATGGAGGAGGAAGAGGGATTCGAACCCCCGCGAGCTTTTACACCCCTGTCGGTTTTCAAGACCGATCCCTTCAGCCGGACTTGGGTATTCCTCCGTTTTGACAATAATAATATTATCAAAATTTTTATTTATTGTCAACAAAGAACAATAAATAAAAATTTAAAAAATAGGGGATAAGGTCCCCTATTTAATTTCTTTAATTCCACCCATATACGGCACTAATGCTTCTGGGATCATTACAGTTCCTGATTCAGTTTGATAATTCTCTAATATTGCAGCTACTGTTCTCCCTATCGCTAAACCTGATCCATTTAGTGTATGAACAAATTCTGGTTTAGCTTTTGGATCTCTTCTAAACCTTATGTTGGCTCTTCTTGCTTGGAATGCTTCAAAATTACTACAAGAAGATATTTCTCTATAACTATTGTAACTTGGTATCCATACCTCAATATCGTACTTCTTAGCTGCTGTAAATCCTAAGTCTGCAGTACACATACTTAAAACTTGATATGGAAGTCCTAATAGTTGAAGAACTTTTTCAGCGTTATTAGTTAACTTTTCTAGTTCTTCATAAGAATCTTCAGGTTTTACGAATTTTACCAATTCTACTTTATTAAATTGATGCTGACGTATTAATCCCCTAGTATCTCTTCCTGCTGATCCAGCTTCTGATCTAAAACATGCACTATAAGCCGCATAGTACTTTGGAAGATCATCACTACTTAGTATTTCATCTCTATGATAGTTTGTTACTGGCACCTCTGAGGTTGGAATTAAGAAATAATCGTCACTCTCAATTCTAAATGCGTCTTCTTCAAATTTAGGTAACTGTCCTGTACCAACCATGCTTGCTCTGTTTACTAAGAATGGTGGTAAGAACTCTTCATATCCATGCTGATCAACATGTAAATCTAGCATAAAGTTAATCAATGCTCTTTCAAGCCTTGCTCCTAATCCTTTATAAAACACAAATCTGCTTCCTGTTACTTTTCCTGCTCTTTCGAAATCTAAAATACCAAGAGCTGTTGCAACCTCCCAGTGAGGTTTTGGCTCAAAACCAAAGTCTCGTACTTCTCCAATCTGCCTAACAGGAATATTATCATCTTCTGATTCTCCAACCGGTACACTCTCGTGCGGAATGTTCGGTATAGACATTAAAAGGTTATCTAAATCCTCTTCAGTCTTTCTAAGATCATTATCAATTTCTTTGATTCTATCTCCGACTTCCCGCATTTCACTAATAATTTCACTAGCATCTTGTCCATTTTTCTTCATTTCAGATACTTGGAGAGTTACAACATTCCTTTTTGTCTTTAATTCTTCAGTTTCCTGAATAAGTTTTCTTCTCTGTAAATCTAAACTCTCGAACTTGCCTAGATCAGATAAATCTTCTCCTCTAAATTGCAACTTCTGTTTAACATCCTCAAAGTTTTCACGTAAAAATTTTAAATCTAACATATTTTTCCTCCTATGTAATAAAAATTGTGATAAAGAAAACTCAGCGATTGCCAAGATTTAAGAGCATCGGCAGAGCCATAGTTCCTCTTATGCGTTAGGAAAGTATGGAAAGTATCAACTTCACAGAAGTTTATACTTTCCTTATAGCAAATAAAAAAAGCCTCATCCCCAAAAGGGACGAGACTTACCCGCGTTGCCACCCTAGTTAGAGTTAAAAAATTCTTTAACTCCCACTCTTTTCATTAACGGCGAAACACCGACGATACTTAAATAATTTACGTACCGTACTCCAGGACGGATTCACATTGACCTACTATCGATTCTCACCAACCATCGACTCTCTTAAAATAAGTACATTGCTACTATTTCCTATCAACGTTTTAATTTATTATTTATTAATTTACTACATACCTTTAATTTTATCAATACTTAATAAGTTTTATACTAAAACAAAGATTTTATTCCACTTCCTGCAAGATCAAATAAATTTCCAAAAAATGAGCCTATACCCCTAAACAATAAAACAAACCAATTAGCTTTTTCAACTTTGTCGGTTGTTACAACTTTAGATGACAATTTAACATCTTCAATGAATCCGTAGTCGTTTTCATCATCAATAGTTAGTATAACTTCACCAACCTTTTTATTACTTTTAACAGGTGCTGTAAGTTTATTTTCATGAAGCATCTTCTTATCTAAAACTAATTTTTGCTTAACTATTGGTTTTTCACCATTTTTTACGAATACACTCACTGAATCCGTTGTTTTAATTTTTACAGTATCTTCTTTTCCTTTCAGAACTCCAATACTATTCTTTTCTTTAATTTTCGTACCTTCTTTAAAGATCTCAACAAGAGCAAAGTTATTAAACCCGTAATCAAATAATTTTTTTGTTTCATCAAATCTTGCTTTATACGATTTTGTTTCCATTACAACAGAAATTAATCTTACATTATTTCTTTTTGCTGTGCCTGTAAAACAGTATCCAGCTTGAGGTGTTGATCCTGTCTTAATACCGTCTACTCCCTCATATCCATAAACAAGACTTGGTAACATCCAGTTCCAATTGTCCATCTTAATTGGATACTTACCACCTTCTTGGAAAGTTTTCTTTGGTATTTTTGCCGTTTCTAACACTTCTGGATATTTATTTATTAACTTATAAGCAAGAAGTGCTGTGTCTCTTGACGACATTACGTTTTCTTCATCCGCATTAGTTCCTGCAGGATGTTTACCTTGTAAGTCTTCATTATTTAACCCTGTGGAATTAACAAACTTGAAATTTTTAAGACCAAGTTCCTTACCTTTTTTGTTCATCATAGCAACAAAATTAGTTTCACTTCCAGCAACTAGTTCTGCTAACGCAATTGTTGATCCATTTGCTGAATAAATAGCCATCGATTCATAAAGTTCTTTGACATTGTATTTGAATTCTTTCTCCAGTGGTACATTTGATAAATCAGTTCTTTGTGAGATATTATGGACATAATCCGAAACTGTAATTGTTTGATTCCATTTAATTCTTCCTTTAGCAACGGCCTCTAAAACAAGGTACTCTGTCATCATTTTCGTCATACTTGCAACTTTTAAAGGAATATCAGCATCTTTTTCATATAATATTTTACCTGTATTTGCTTCTATAAGTATTGCGCCTGATGCTTCAATCCCTAAAGTATCTGTACTTGTTTTTGCATATATTGAGCCAAATGGCGTGAAAATCATTATAAATGTTATTAAAAATATTATTGTCTTTTTCAAAATTTTCCCCTCCGATTTTAATATACAAACTATATTTTAACAGTATACGACAAATAAAAATAGACAGAAATCGAAATCTGTCTATTTTTATTTTTATTTGTCATAAAATCTTTATATTGAATAGTTAGGTGCTTCCTTTGTAATCTGTACATCATGCGGATGACTTTCTTTAAGTCCAGATCCTGTCATTATAATAAACTGTGATTTTTCTGTTAATTCAGGAAGATTTTTTGTTCCGCAGTAACCCATACCGGATCGTAAGCCTCCAACTAACTGGTGGACAATATCTGCTAATTTCCCTCTGTATGGAACCCTACCCTCTATTCCCTCTGGAACTAGTTTCTTATTACCTTCTTGGAAATATCGGTCTTTAGAACCCTTCTCCATTGAAGCAACAGATCCCATACCACGATAAACCTTATATTGTCTTCCTTGATAAATTTCCATTTCACCAGGACTTTCTTCTACTCCAGCAAATAAACTTCCAAGCATGACGGCACTAGCTCCAGCTGCTATTGCTTTTACTATGTCCCCGGAATACTTTATGCCACCATCCGCAATTACCGGTACACCGTACTGTCGCGCCACTGTTGCACACTCGTATACCGCTGTAATTTGCGGAACCCCGACTCCTGCAATTACTCTAGTCGTGCAAATTGATCCAGGTCCTATACCTACTTTAAGGACATTTGCACCTGCTTCAATCAGCGCCTTAGCAGCATCTCCAGTTGCAATATTACCGGCAATGATATTTAGTTCTGGATATAAACCTCTAATTTTTGCGACAGTATCGATTACCCCCTTAGAATGTCCATGTGCCGTGTCAATGACTATAACGTCAACCCCTGCCTTTACAAGTGCAGCTACACGGTTTAAAGTGTCAGCCGATACTCCAACAGCTGCGCCAACTAAAAGTCTCCCTATCTCGTCTTTAGCACTGTTTGGAAATTCTATAACTTTTTCTATATCCTTTATAGTTATTAAACCAATCAATTTTCCATTGTCATCTACAAGTGGCAGCTTCTCAATTTTATACTTTTGTAAAATCACCTCTGCTTCTTGTAGCGTTGTCCCTTTTGGAGCAGTTATTAGGTTTTCCTTTGTCATTACATCATTGATAAGAATTGAGTAGTCCTGAATAAACCTTAAATCTCTATTCGTTAATATACCAACTAGTTTTTGATCCTTATCGTTATCAACTATTGGAACACCAGATATTCTATATTTTGCCATCAGATGTTCGGCGTCATATACTTTTTGTTCAGGAGTTAGAAAAAAAGGATTCGTAATTACTCCGCTCTCTGATCTTTTTACTTTTAAGACAAGCTCAGCTTGTTCAGCTATATCCATGTTTTTGTGGATTATTCCAATTCCACCTTGTCGAGCCATAGCAATAGCCATTTCAGCCTCGGTTACTGTATCCATACCAGCACTAAGGAATGGTATATTTAAGTTTAATGTCTTTGTTAAACTCACCCTAACATCAACATCCCTAGGTAGTACTTCTGATTGTGCTGGAATAAGTAATACATCATCGAATGTATATCCCTTTTTTGAAAATTTATCCTCCCACATAAACTAGCCTCCGGTATAAAATATTTTAATTAGTAGAATAACAATTGCAAATAATAGTGTCAAGTAGCATTAGATTATTTTAATTTTTCAGTTAATTATAAGGGGTATTAAAATGAACAAACTAGAAGAGTATTTCTCTGAACTAACACCGTTATATTGTATACATAACACCCAAAAAAACATCTATAATTTGTATTGTAATTCGGATTTAACAATTAATAAGACATCTACTTACGCAAAAAGCCAGAGTTTTATTAATTTTTTAGATCAAGGAAAAAATTATATAAAACACTCTTCCTTAAGTGACATAAGCATTAAACCAATACTATCCTACTATGGATTAGTTCAACTTATAAAAGCTTGTGTATTGTTGGTCGATCCAGAGTATCCAGAAAACACGTCTGTTCTAGCGCACGGATTAACGTCTAGAAAGCGCAAAAAGCAAGATTTTGAATTCCTTAGTGATGAAATTAAATTACAAAAAAACGGACTTTTTGTACATTGTTGTAAAAAAATGTTCCACGTGGAACATTTTTATGAAGAAAAATTTAGTATGCTGTCACTTATTGTAAGAATTCCAGAGCTAAACACATTTTTTGAAACTACAAAAGGAGTTAAGTATTTAGAAAAGGTTTTAATAAAAAACGATTCAATCTATATTAATAACACAGTCCTAGATGAATTAAATATTACAGTCGATACTTTTACAGGGAAGTTCATTGAAAATAAAATAGTTTCAGCAAAACAATTCAAAGATTTTTTTGTTATTAAAGGATACTATAACGATAGAACTGAAATAAACAAATTTAAACCATTTCACTTCAATATAAATAATGGAAGTTATTATTGTATTAATAATAGACATATTTCAAACTATATTCCAGAGATATTAGCACACTATATAATCTTATATAATCTAAGTATGATTTGTAGATACGAGACGGACTGGTGGATGGAAATGCTTAAGGATAATACTTCTCTTGAATATAATAGTATAAAACTATACTTAGAAAACTGTAATGATAAAATATGCTTTTTAATTAAGGAATATATTTTAGATGAGATTCAAAAAGTTAAATAAAAATAAAAAAGACACTATCAATAAAGATAGTGTCTTTTTTGTGCCTGGCGGCGTCCTACTCTCACAGGGGGAAACCCCCAACTACCATTGGCGCTAAAGAGCT
>JAQSYP010000011.1 GCA_029256085.1 Caryophanales bacterium | reverse complement strand
TTAAGGCAAAATTAAAAATGAGTCCGGTACAATACCGAACTCATTTTATCCAAGCTGCCTAATGAAATAACCGTGTCTAACTTTTAGGGGTCACTTCACCGTGACATTTCGGTTAAGGTTTTTGAATTAATTAATTAATTAATTAATTAGCTCTTGAATTAGCATTTTGATTTTTCTTAATTATTGCATATACAGGTAAGCCTGTTAATGTGATTAAAATCCCAATAACCGCATTCTGTGTACTCGTAACAAGTGTACTACCTAATATATAAATACCTCCTAGAATCCCTACAATAGGGAAGAAAGGATACAACGGCACTTTATATGGTTTTGGAAGATGAGCGAATTTCTTCCTTAATATAAAGATACCCGCTACGATAAATACAAAGAAAATCCAAACTACAAATACTACTAGATCTGTTAATGTATTAAATGATCCACTTAATACGTATAGAATTGATAAAATTACTTCAAAAATGAAAATATTAAGTGGTGTACCAAATTTACTTAATTTACTAAAAGTGCTCGCATAAGGAAAAAGATTTTCTTTTGCCATCGCATATGGAATTCTAACCCCTGTTAATAGGTAACCATTTAATGCTCCAAAAATTGATATCATAATCCCCGCTGCAACAAGTGATGCTCCTGAATTCCCAAACAATACAACTGCTGCGTCTGATGCCGCCTTTTCAGAAGATATTACATCTGCGATAGGCATTACCTTTACTATCGCTACGTTGATCAAAAGATAAACTGCGATGATGACTGATAATCCAATAATAATTGCTCTAGGTAAATCTCTTTGTGGATTTTTTAATTCTCCAGCTATATTACCAACACTTACCCATCCATCATACGCCCATAATGTACCAAGGATTGCCGCCCCAAAGCCTGCAACAGCAAATGGACTTACGACACTTTCATCACCAGTTATAGATGCTGGATTTGTACCATTCATCAACCCAAAAGTAATAATGATGATAATTGGTACTAATTTAGCTATCGTAAATACAAAGTTAAGCTTACTCCCAGCTTTTGTTGAAAATGTATTTAATGTAGCTAAAAAGATTATTATTGCTATAGCTAAGATTTTTTGTTCCATTTCGCTTAATTCAATAAAATATGTTGCCTGTGTAACAAATACAATTGATAATGCCGCACAAACTGCAGGTACATATATTAAAGTTTGCATCCATCCATATAGAAAGGCGAGCCTTTCACTATATAATTCCTTCAAATAAATAAAAACCCCACCAGTTTTAGGTATTGCCGCGGCAATTTCAGCAATTGTTAGTGCTGATGATATTGTTATAAATCCACCGACTACCCAAGCCATAAGTCCGTAAAACGTCGATCCGGCACTACTAAATACAACTGATGCTTTAAAGAATATACCCGAACCTATTACAACCCCAATTACGATCATAATAGCTTCACTTAAGCTAATTTCCCGCTTTAATTCTGTGTTGTGCTCCTTAATATTTTCCATTTTTTGTCAATCTCCTATGTCGTTTTATGTCGCTATTTGATGATTTTAACCCACTAGACATATTAAATCAATAATTTTTGAAATAATATGAAAAGTTTATATAATAGAAAAATTTGATTATTTTTAATTCCAATACTTCACTTATATAATTTGGATTCATTTGATAAATAATAGAATAGCTAAATTAATAAAAAGAATTTTAATCTTATTATTAACTACTTTGCTTATAATAATTAATACTTTTTAATCTGGCCCGTAATTTCATACTAGATAAATCAGGCATATTCATGTTACTATTATTTTAAATAAATATGATTTAACTTGGAGGAGCCTGTCACTAAGGGATAACTATGTCCGTTAGTTATAGGCTTTTTTGCGTTCTCTAAAAGGCCAATTAATAAATTGGTCTTTTATTATGTCTAACGAAAGTGAAGGTGGAGTACTATGTTAATTTTGCAATTGGCTTTAATTTTATTATTTTCTAAGATTGCAGGTGAGATTAGTGTTAAATTAGGTCAGCCTGCTGTTTTAGGAAAATTGCTAATAGGGATTGTTTTAGGTCCTTCGGTATTAGGGTTAATAGAAAGTACCGATACCTTGAAAGAAATTAGTGATATTGGTGTAATCCTATTAATGTTCATAGCTGGTTTAGAGACAGATATGAATGAATTTAAAAGATCAGGCAAAGCTTCAACATTTGTAGGTGTTGGGGGTATTGTACTACCTTTGTCTATTGGATATGTTTCTGGTATTACCCTTGGATTAGATACCTTTCAGGCGTTATTTCTAGGTTTATTACTATCAGCAACAAGTGTAAGTATATCAGTTCAAGTACTTAAAGAAATGGGAAATTTAAAGTCTAAAGAAGGAGCTACTATTCTTGGTGCTGCTGTAATTGATGACATTCTTGTAGTAATTTTTCTTGCGTTTCTGATGAGCTTTGCTGGAGGCGATGTAAATTTAAGTATGGTTCTAATTAAAAAATTCTTGTTCTTTGCAATAACAATCTTTGCTGGTTGGAAATTAGTACCGATCATGTTAAATAAGTTTGTCCCTCTAAAAGTAAGTGAATCAATAATTTCAGCTGCACTGATAATTACTTTTAGCTTCTCCTACTTTGCAGAGTATACAGGAGTAGCTGCAATTATTGGTGCATATATCGCTGGTGTTTCAATAAGTGTAACAACATACAAACACGAAGTATTCGAGAAAATTGAAACAATAGGATATTCTATATTTGTACCAGTGTTTTTTACCTCAATTGGTGTTGCTGCAGAGCTAGGAGGTATCACTGAGAACCTTAACTTGATTTTAGTGTTGAGCGTAATTGCAATTGCAACAAAATTAATCGGCTCTGGTATTGGTGCAAAATTGGCTGGATTCAACTGGAGTTCATCAATAGGAATCGGATCAGCAATGGTTTCTAGGGGTGAGGTTGCTTTAATTATTGCAGCGATTGGACTAGATAATAAACTAATTGATCATGACTTTTTTACAGCACTAGTAGTTGTAGTACTAATAACAACTATCGTAACTCCTTTACTAATGAAGAAATTTTTAAGAACTACTTAAAAGATAAACCCTCTTTCCTATAAGAAAGAGGGTTTTCCTAATTATTTATTAACTTTTAGAGTCGTTTTTGCAATGACTAAAACATCATTATAACTACATATGAACTCAACAGATACTTCCGGAGGTGAAAACTTAAAACTTGATCTTTCAAATTTAAACTGGCCATTAGCTGCTTGGTTATAATAACCTTTATTACTGCTTAGTGCAGGTACTCCATTTAATTCAGCACTATTCAGATCTAAATTCTCTGTAGAAAACCCATCTGGCAGTTCTATTCTAGCAGTAAATACTCCTTTGTTATTAGTAAATGTAATAGGAGTTATTATAATAGTTGCTGGTATATACACGCTAAAAGCTTTTTCAATACTCGTTACAAGACCTGCCCCATTAGTCGCAGTAACCTTAATAACATATTTTCCAGGATCATTTAAAGGATAATGATTCAACTCATTTTTTGTTAATGACACTGAACCTTTAGGTGTTTCTAAGGTTATGCTCTCATTAGTTATTTCCGATAAGTAATCAAAAACATTTAAACTCGAATTAATAGTAGATCCCAACTTCACCTGATTATAAATTTCTAACTCTATTACTGGAGCAGTTTTATCAATCTTTACGAGTTTTGTTTGTGTTGACTCTCTGTTCCCTGCATTATCAATTGAAAAATAGTATACTGTATGAATTCCCTCGTTTTCAATAATTAAATTTTCTAACTCTACAAATATAAAACCATCTAATGAGTAGTAAGTTTTGTATAAACCACTTAAATTATCATTGGCACTAGCGTCTATATCTACATTCTCAGTATACCATTTATCTAACATATCAACCTTAGTCTCCGGGCTCGATTTGTCAATTTTTACTGTAACAGTTTTCACTTTCTCTTTATTGTCTGCAATATCTATAGAGTAATAGTTCACATTGTAAATACCTTCATTTCTAAGCTCAAGTATTGAACCTTGAATGAAATCACTACCATTTATAGAGTAATATGTCATATTAATTCCACTTGCTAAATCACTTGCTTTAAACTCTAGTATTACATCTTTGTTAACCCAACCTTCTGGCGCTTCAACACTAGTCTCTGGTGCCTTTGCATCAATTTTCACGTCCATAGATTTAATTGATTCAATATTACCAGCATTATCAATGGAATAGTATTCTATTGAGTGAGTTCCATCTTGTGTTAGATGGATTACATTCCCAGACGTAAATTCGGAACCATTTATAGAGTAATACGTCTTGTATACTCCACTTAGATTATCTGTATTAACAATATTTAGGGTTACTTCATTTTGATTCCAATTGTCATTTTTCTCTATATATGACACAGGTGCTTGATAGTCAATTTTCGCAGTAATAGTTTTTACAACTTCTTTATTTCCTGCTTTATCAACTGAGTAAAATGATATTCTATTTAAACCTTCTGTTATAACTTCGATAGAGTCACCTATAACAAAGTCACCGTTATTTAGAGAATAGTATATTTTTTCTACACCTGTTTCATTGTCAGACGCACTAAGTTCTATTAGTTGAGGTATATTAGTCCAGTTTGATATCTCATTTGCAACAGTAACTGGTGCCTCTATATCAGTAATTAATTTAGCTAAGACAATGTTTGATTCCTTAGACTCACCGAACGAATTACTGTACGAAGTTACTATATATTCATGATTATTGTAAGTTAAGTCTTTAATTGTGTAAGATAAATTATTAACTTTCTCAGCCACTAATATTTTCTTACCTTCTATAATCTCATAAATATTATAGCTGTTTGAGTACGTTACGAAATTCCATGTTAGTAAAGCGCTTGTTTGATCTATTAGCTTTATGTTAGCTACAGGTGGCTGCATTACTGGATAAATAATATTTTCTGTAACTATATTTGACAAATTAGACTCTCCAAAACGAGTACTATAAGCAGCTACTTGGAAACCATGAGTATCTTCAGTAAGATTATATACTTTATAAGATAATGCATTTCCTTTATATAGTAGCTCCATTCCACCATTTTTTAACTTATATACTTTATACTCATTTGCCCATGCTACTGTATTCCATGTAAGAGTAATGTTATTTGCGTTAATTATACTAGATGAAAGTATAGGTGATTGAACTACTGGCCATACAATTTCGACATTTATTTCTGCACTTTCAAGGGATTCACCAAATCTATTGCTCACAGCATTAACATGATAAGTATATTCACCCTCAGGCATATTAGAAAAAACTGATGAGAGGGTTGTGACATTTTTTAAAAATTGTTTTTCGCCATTTATAACCCTGTAAATATTATAAGAGTTTGCATATAACGGAGCAGTCCATTTAAGTGTCAAATCATTACCATTTGTAACAGTAAATGATTGATTTTGTGGTTTTTGTACCACCGGATAACTTAAATCAACACTAATCTCACTTCCTGCCGGTGATTCGCCAAATCTAGTACTATATGAGTGGACGATAAAATCATTCTTGCCTTCAGGCATATTTAATAATGCTGTAGATGTAGGCGCAACATCTCTAAGTAGTGTTTTTTCTCCATTTATAATCTTGTAAATTTTATATGATGTAGCATATGTTGCTGCAGACCATCTCAGAGTAATGTCATTACCGTTTGATACAGAAGATGTAAGATCATTTGGTTTATTCATAATTACCTGTTCAAGATCAAAATTCAAAGAAATCCCTTGTAATGATTCTCCATATCTTGAACTATTTGCAGTAACTTGAATCTCGTAATTCCCTGATGGCATATTCAAAAAAGTAGTTGTATATGCTCCAGTGACTGAACGTAATAAAATTCTTTGGCCATCAACGACTTTGTAGATTTTATAATAATTTGCATAACTAGATGCAGTCCACTTCAAGTTTATATCATTTCCATTTAAAATCGTATATGTCAAACTTTCCGGTGATAACATTTCAGGAAACTCAATTGATACTTCTGAATCACTTCCTATTACGGATTCACCAAATCTAGTACTGAAGGAATGTACTACATAAGTATGTGGACCCTCGGATTGATTTGCCATTGTAAATGTTACTCCAGTTGGTGATCCCTTTAACACTAATTCTCCATCTATTATTTCATAAACATTGTACTTGTTAGCGTACTGTACACTAGTCCAATTCAACACTACGTCATTTCCGTTTTGAACTTTAGAGGTTAAGTTTAATGGTTGCTGCATTTCGGGTAAAACTAGACTAAAACTTACCTCAGATCCTTCAGACGATTCACCTAGCAACTTAGAAACTGAATGAACTACATAGTTATAATTACCTCCACGTATATTCGTGTATTTTATAGAAGTACTTGTAATCGTACTTTTTAATAGTTTTATTCCGTCTATTACCTCATAGATTTTATAGCTAGTTGCATATGGTACAGCTGACCAACTTAGAGTTACATCATTAATATTTGAATAGCTATATGTTAAATTATCAGGAGATAGCATTACTTCACCATTTAGAACTACATCGACTTGCGATCCAAATTCTGATTCTCCAAATCTTGTTGAATAGCTATATATTTCATAAGTGTATTCTCCTGGTAGCATTCCTATAAAACTTGTATTAAGTGTTGTAGTAGTTTTCTTCAATATCTTATTACCATCTAAAATTTGGTATACTTTATAGCTCGTTGCATATGGCACCGGATCCCAACTAATGCTAAAGTCTGTTGCTGTTTTTATAGTTTGAATTGCATTTCCTGGAGCTTCCATTTTTGGATGTATTACTGAAACGTCAACTTGAGAACCTTCCGATGACTCTCCAAATTTACTAGAATACGAATGAATCACATAGCTGTAATTCCCCTCAGGTAAATTTGTATATGTTCCTAATGTACCAGTTACTAGACTTTTATAAACTTTTTGTCCATTTATAATTTGATAAATCCTATAGTTTGTAGCATATGGTACTGCTTCCCAACTTAATACTACGTCATTCCCATTTTTAATAATGTAATTTAAATTTTCAGGTTTTATCATTTCAACTGTTCCAACGCTCATATTTACCTGTGATGCTTCAAGTGACTCCCCAAATCTTGTGTTATTAGACGTAACTTCAAATGTATACTCTCCTGCAGGGAAATTTGTATACGTAACTGAAGTGCCAGTTACAGTACTTTTTAATATTCTCTCTCCATTAATAATCTGATAAATTTTATAATTTGTTGCATTAGTTGCTGTTGACCACGAAAGAACGATATCATTGACATTTTGTAATTTTGATGTCAAATTTGCCGGTGGTAACATCTCAATATTACTTACAGTAGGATAAATTTCTGCCCCTAGACTTGATTCTCCAAATCTAGAACTGAAAGAATAAATTTCAAAATGATAGTCACCTGAAGGGTAATTAACTAATTTAAAACTGTTCGTTGCTGCAGTACCCTTTAATATCTTTTCACCATTACTTATAAGGTAGACATTATATGCAGTTGCATAACTTACAACATCCCATTTAATGTTAATATCTGTTCCGTTAGTTATTGTATATGATACATTTTTCGGTTCACTTATGGTCGGAATTTTTATGCCTATATCAATTGAATTTGTCGGCATTGATTCACCATAAAGTGAGTTCTTTGCTGCTACAACATATTTATAATTTCCCTCTGCAGCATTAGATATTGTATATGTTTTATTTGCAGTAGAAGATATAAGGTTTTTTTCTCCATCTTCAGTAATTGAATAAATGTTATAACTATCAGCATAAGTAACAACATCCCAAGACAGTACTATATCATTCCCATTTTTTATGAGACTAGATAGGTTTGTAGGTGTTTCCATAATCGGATAATCGACAGTAATTGTTATTGGCGCACCGGGTCCCGATTCACCTAAACTACTAATCGTCGAAACAACATACGTGTAGTCACCCTCTGCTAGGTTATTAAACGTATAGTTTGTATTCGTTGTAGTAGCAATTTGTTTAAGTTGCCCTTCAGTAATTGAATAAATATTGTACCCCTTTGCATCAAATACAGAACTCCACGATAGTTTAACATCATCAGGAGTAATAAATTGATGGGTTAAATTACTTGGTGGCAATATACTGTTATCCGTATAGGCTGCGTAAACATTAACTGCCGGTAACAGTATTTGGTATGTTAATAAAATAGAAATTAACAATACCGGAACTTTCCTGAGCATTTTCTTCATTATAATTCCCCTTTCGTAATTTATTGTGAAAAGGGTTCTAAAAAAAATAGAACCTTAACAAAGGTTCATAGATTTTTTAGCTATGTACCCTTGTGGCAACCGGCTACCATCCACAATTGTGGTGCAGGCCCTTGGCTTTGCGTCTCATAGTTTCCTAATGATTTGCCTTTTTCACTTGGTTTAGTTCTTACCTTAATAATAATACTGCCAAAGAAATTTTTATATAGGGAATTTAGAGGATATTTAAAATAAAAACACATAAAAAATATTAATATTCAATGAGTACTTTTGATAATTACTTTTTAAAATTAATACAGTAAAAATTTTTAGATTTTACAGAATATTGTTTCAATTTTGATAATATTCTGTTATTATTTAAGAATCTTAAACTTTAATGCGTTAAATCATAATGCAGATATCAATCAGTAGGGGGAAATTTAAATGAAAAGAAAGCTATTTGTTGGAGCACTAGCCTTTTCTCTAGTTGCATCGTCACTAGTAGGATGTGGCAAAAAAGAAGAAGAAGGCGCTGAAAGTAAAGAAATTAAGATTGGTATGTTTGGACCATTATCTGGACCTGTATCAACATACGGTCAGTCAGTTAAAGAAGGAATTGAATTAGCTGAAAAGGAAGTTAATGCAGCTGGTGGTATTGATGGAAACAAGGTTAAGCTAGTATTTGAAGATGACCAAGCTAACCCTAACCAAGCTATTAACGCTTTTAATAAGCTAGTTGATAAAGAAAAGGTAGTTGCAATAATTGGTGGTGTTACTTCTGGAGCAACTTCAGCAGCTGCGCCTAAAGCAACACAAAAGAACATTCCAATGCTTACTCCAACTGCAACAGAACCTTCTGTAACAGAAGTTGGTGGAGATTTTATGTTTAGAGCATGTTACCTTGATTCGTTCCAAGGTAAGACAATGGCAAGATATGCTGCAAATGAGTTAGGTAAGAAGACTGCAGCAGTTCTTTATAATGTAGGAGATGACTATTCAAAAGGTATCGCTCAATCTTTCAAAGAAAAATTTGAATCTGAAGGCGGAAAAGTTGTAGAGTACATGAGCTACAACAAGGACGATAAAGATTTCAACGCTCAATTAACAAAGATTAAGGGTGCAAACCCAGATGTACTATTATTACCTGATTACTACAACGTTGTTGGTGTTATTGCAAAGCAAGCTAAGACACTAGGCTTAAATGCTCAATTACTAGGAGTAGACGGTTGGGACTCTTCTGAATTAACTAAGATTGCAGGAGATGCTTTAGAAGGTGCAGTTTTCGTTAACCATTACTATCAAGGTGACGAAGCAAAAGAAGTTTCTGATTTCGTTGCAGCATATGAAAAAGCTTATGGTAAAAAACCAGATGCACTTGCTGCTTTAGGATATGACGCTGCTAAGACTATGTTCAAAGCAATTGATGATGCCGATACTACTGACGGTAAAAAAGTACGTGAAGCTTTAGCTAAAGTTGAATACCCTGGGGTTACTGGTAAGCTAAGCTTTGACGAAAATAGAAATGCTGTAAAGAGTGCAACTATCTTAAAGGTAGTTGGCGACAAGTATGAATTAGATACAAAGGTAGATCCAGAATAATTTTTTAACAGTAATGGAGGGATTTCCATGGAACTAGTACAACAATTGATAAATGGGCTGTCTCTCGGAAGCATATATGCACTGATAGCACTTGGCTACACAATGGTTTATGGAATAATTAAACTAATAAATTTTGCTCATGGTGATATTTATATGATCGGTGCGTTTACAGGATTTTACTTTGCAACCACTGCAGATATGTCCTTTATACCTACCTTAATCTTAGCGATGATTGTTTCTGTAATCTTTGGTGTAGTAATTGAAAAGATTGCATATAAACCACTAAGAAATTCACCTAGAATAACACTACTAATAACAGCTATTGGGGTTTCGCTTTTACTTGAGAATGGCATGCGTTATCTTGTTGGTCCAGATCCGAAATCCTTCCCTAGTTTAATAGATGAAAGTTCTCATACTTTCTTTGGCTTACAAATTAGTAATATACAGTTATTAACTTTAGGTGTATCAATCTTCCTTATGATTGCTCTTGAATTTATTGTCTTCAAGACAAAAACCGGAAAAGCAATGCGTGCTGCTTCACACGATACTGAAGCAGCATCCCTTATGGGGATTAACGTTGATAATACAATTTCATTCACATTTGCTTTAGGCTCTGCTTTAGCAGGGGCAGCAGGTGTTCTAGTAGCACTAGCTTGGACTACAATTGATCCTTATATGGGCATTATGCCAGGATTAAAAGCATTCGTTGCTGCCGTATTAGGTGGTATAGGAAGTATTCCAGGTGCATTAATTGGTGGGATTCTAATCGGAATCACTGAAACTTTCTCTAAATCATTTGAAATGACTTCTAGACTTTCAGACGCTATTACCTTTTCAATCTTAATAATAATACTTCTTGTAAAACCAGCTGGGTTATTAGGAAAAGTAACAAGAGAGAAGGTTTAAGCATATGAAAATATACAACAAATTAATTTTAAACTCTATCTGGATAGTTGCTCTATTCTTTGGATTAAACTATTCACTTGAAACTGGCATTATTGATAGCTATTATGGCGGAATAATCATGATAGTTTGTATCAATATTATTTTAGCAGTATCTTTAAACTTAATCGCAGGATTTACTGGGCAACTATGCTTAGGTCACGCTGGTTTTATGGCAGTAGGTGCTTACAGCTCTGCAATTATTACTGGAAATCTTGAATTACCTTTCTTTCTAGCAATTATCGTTGCGGGACTCGCTGCTGCACTAATTTCCTTTATTATTGGTTTACCAACTTTGAAACTAAAAGGTGATTACTTTGCCATTACAACACTAGGTGTTGGTGAAGTTATTCGTGGAATCCTTATAAATATTGATTATGTTGGTGGTCCTCGTGGTTTTAGAGTATTACCTGAGACAACATTTGCATGGAGTTTCTTCCTAATGATTTTAACAATAGTAGTTGTTAGAAATATCTTAACATCTTCTCATGGAAGAAATATGATCGCTATTAGAGAGAACGAAATTGCTGCAGAAGCAATGGGAGTAAACGCACCTAAATTTAAGGTTCTATCGTTTGCAATTGCTGCATTCTTTGCTGGTGTAGGTGGCGCATTGTATGCACACTACAATAGCTTTATAGATCCTGCTACATTTAATTTTTTAAAGTCTATCGAGATTATTACATTCGTAGTTCTTGGTGGTATGGGATCTATAACAGGAACAATAATTGCTACAGTTATTCTAACTTTTTTACCTGAAATTTTCAGAGATTTCCAAGATTTAAGGATGGTTGTTTATTCTGTTGCCTTAATAGCAATCATGCTCTTTAGACCTAAAGGTCTTATGGGCGATAAAGAAATAAGCTTTGCATTCTTAAAGAAATTTACTTCTGGAAAGAAACAAAGTAAAGGAGGTCAAATAAATGCTAAAAGTTGATAACCTATCTATACAATTTGGTGGTCTTAAAGCAGTTGATGACTTTTCTTTAACAATCTCTGAAAAACAGATTGTTGGATTAATAGGACCAAATGGCGCTGGAAAAACAACTGTATTTAACATGTTGACTGGTGTTTACAAACCTACTTCTGGCCGTATTAATTATAAATCTAAAGATATACACGGCTTTAAGCCTTATATAATTACTCAAAAGAAGATTGCACGGACATTCCAAAATATTAGATTATTTTCAAATCTGACAGTTTTAGATAATTTAAAAATTTCTTATGGATTTAATACAAAATATAATTTACTTGATTCAGTACTAAGAACTCCTAGGTTTCAACGAGAGGAACTTAGAATTAGAAACGCTTCAATGGAGTTACTTAAAGCTTTTAATTTAGACGGTAAAGCCGAAGAATTTGCTAGAAATCTTTCGTATGGAGATCAAAGAAGACTTGAAATTGCTCGTGCACTTGCTACTGAACCAGACTTACTACTATTAGATGAGCCGGCTGCAGGCATGAACCCACAAGAAACACATGAACTTATGAATCTTATTGGGTGGATTAGAGATAATTTTAATGTTTCAGTATTGCTAATTGAACATGACATGAAACTTGTTATGGGTATATGCGAGAAGATTGCAGTACTCGATTATGGTAAAAAAATTGCTGAAGGCACTCCTGAGCAGATTAAAAACAACAAACGGGTAATTGAAGCTTACCTTGGTGAGACAGATGAGGGAGGCATGGTTGTAAATGCTTAAAGTTAGTAACTTAAACGTTTATTATGGTGGAATTCACGCTCTTAAAGACATCTCATTAGAAGTAAATGAAGGTGAAATCGTAACCTTAATTGGTGCAAATGGAGCTGGTAAATCGTCAACGCTAAGGGCTATATCAGCTCTTATTCCATATAAAAGTGGTGATATTACATTCAATGGGGCTTCTATTAAAGGAAATGCAGCGCATAAATTAGTCGGTAAAGGTATGGGTCACGTACCCGAAGGACGAAAAATATTCGCCAATCTTTCTGTTAAAGAGAACCTAGAAATGGGTGCTTATCTAAGAAAAGATAAGCAAAATGTTAAAAACGATTACGAAATGGTTTATGAAAAGTTTCCACGTCTAAAAGAAAGGCTTAGTCAGGTTGCAGGTACTCTTTCAGGAGGCGAACAACAGATGCTCGCTATTGGAAGGGCACTTATGAATCGTCCTAAGCTGCTACTATTAGATGAACCTTCAATGGGATTAGCACCTATTGTTATCAAGCAAATTTTTGAAACGATTGTTGAAATTAATAAGAATGGTACAACTATACTTTTAGTAGAACAAAATGCTAACTTAGCTTTATCAATAGCTAATAGAGCATACGTTTTAGAAACAGGTAAAGTTGTTTTATCGGGTAATGCATACGATTTACTACACGATGACAAAGTTAAATCTGCATATCTTGGAGCTTAGACACTATCAATAAGATAGTGTTTTTCTTTTACGCTTTGAAGGCATAATAAAACTGTTTTAAGAAAAAATACAGTATAACTATTATGCTTTTGGACGGTGTTTTATGGAAATTAGACCTATTGCAAATGTTGAGAAGTTAGCACTAAAAAAATACAAAATTTATAATACTAGTAAATCTATATACTTGCTAAGAGCAATTTTAGCTAGTATGTTTCTCGGTTTTGGGGTAATCGTTTCTTTTAAAACTGGAAACTTATTTTATCAAGACCACTCCCCTCTTGCTTACCCAATGGCAGCAATCACATTTGGATCGGGTATCATTCTTATTTCATATGGAGGGGGAGATCTATTCACAGGCAATACATTTTATTTCACTATAACTGCCTTAAGAAAAAAGTTGAAATGGGATTCTGCATTTAGGCTACTTACTTATAGCTATATTGGTAATATAATTGGTGCAGTACTTTTTGCTTTATTAATTTATTCTACTGGATTATTTAATGATACTACCGCCAACAGTTTTCTTCTTACTGTAGCTGAGAAGAAAATCCATACTTCAACTTCTGAGTTATTTTTTCGTGGTATATTATGTAACTGGTTAGTTTGTCTGGCCTTTTTTATTCCAATGACTCTTAGAGGCGATGGTCCAAAACTCTTCGTGATGATATTATTTGTATTTTGTTTCTTTATCTCCGGATATGAGCACAGTATAGCTAATATGTGTACATTCGCAATTGCGCTCATCATTGACCATCCTAATACAATTTCTATTAATGGTGTAATACATAATTTAATTCCTGTAACTTTTGGAAACTTGATTGGAGGTCAATTACTTATGGGGCTAACCTATTACTACATTAATAAACCTTTTTATGAAGAATATTAAAGAAAACTCGGCGACGGCAGAGCCTTAGTTGCACTTATGCGTTAGGAGAGTATGAACTACTCAGAAGTTTATACTTTCCTATTAGCTAAAGAAAAACACCTTCAAATTAAAATTGAAGGTGTTTAATAATTTATACAGTTGGAGAATCAGCTTTCTTTCTAAGTGCTTCTGGAATGTAAACACACATTGGTTCACTTTCTAAATAGTCCCCAGTTATCGCATAAGTTCTTGAGCGAGAACCGCCACACATAAAGCGATATTCACATACTCCACATTTACCTTTATAAAGGTTAGGATCTCTTAATTCTTTTAATACTGGTGATTCGCGATATATTTCAGCCAATGGTTTTTCTTTTACATTTCCTACAACGATTGGTAAAAGTCCACTAGGCATTACGTCTCCAGTATGAGAAACGAAAATAAACCCTACTCCATCATTAACACCTTTTGGAGCACGCTTTAATCCATCAATTAACGAAGCTGTATCCGTAATTGAGTCTTCATAGCGGATTTCACCTTTTTCAATAAGGTTCTCTCTTGACTTTTGTTGAACAACTACACGACGATAGTGTTGCGCAGCTGTAGTTTTAATATCATATGGAACTTTCTTACTTAAGTCATATAACCAACGGAATACCTTTTCATGTTCTGCTGGTGTCAAACAATCGTCCATCTGTCCACGTCCAGTTGGAACAAGTAAGAAGATATACCACATTACTACTCCAAGCTTTTCAACTAGCTTAGACATTTGTTCTAATGAGTCGTAGTTATATCGAGAAATAACTGTGTTAATTTGAAGTGGCATATTTAATTCATTTAAATACTTAATCTTTTCTAGTGTTAAATCAAAAGATCCTGGAGTACCTCTAAAGTGATCATGAATTTCAGGTGTTGGACCATCTAAACTGAAGCCCCAACGAGATAACCCAACTTCTTTTGCTCTTTCCATTTTTTCTTTTGTAACATTATCTGTAGCACTTGGTGTCATTGATACTCGCATACCTTTTTTAACAGCATAGTCTGCTAATTCGAATAAGTCTTCTCTTAACATACAATCTCCACCTGTAAAAACAAGCATCGGATTGTTCATTTCATATATTTCATCTAAAAGTTTAATTCCCTGTTCGTGGGTTAATTCATTTGGATCTGGTTTGAATTGCGCATCAGCTCTACAGTGTAAACACTTTAACTGACAAGCTCTTGTAACTTCCCAAATTACTATAAATGGGTTTTCATTATAATCAATCGAAGGTGCTCCTCCTGGATGACCTGCTCCAAATGGGCTTTTTGCTGCATGTGGATGACCTGATCCTGCTCCATGAGGATGTCCTGTTGCGTGTGGATGACCTGCTCCGTGTGGGTGTCCTTTACCGTGCATTTATATCACCATACTTTTCTTTATTTTAGTTACTACTATACATATAGTTTTATTATAATAATGTTGGACAAGTTAAAGTGAAAAAATTGTTACAATTAATTTACAAATTAATCGTTAATTTATGCATTTATAGGTTTATATTACTCAATAAGGGATCAATAAATTCAAAATACCTATTACTCCTTTAATTGAAGTAAAAAAGCATCACCGAAATGGCGATGCCTTCTTTCTAATAATTTATCCCTGCAGCTTGAATTTTAGAAATATCATCAGAACTACACGGTGTTACTCCATAAGTCATGCCACAATTTGGGCATTTATCTACAACAGTAGTCATTTTAAATGTACTTCCACAAGAACATTTAATATCATGTACAACTTTGGTAGGCATGTGGTCCTTACCCTTGTCTCTTACGTGGTCAACTACTTCCTTGCCTACTTTACCTTCTGAACATCCACAACTCATAAGAATACCTCCTATAAATCACTTGCTAATAGTAATAATAACATAATAATTTTATTTGGTCTTGTATATAGCTTAGTAAAAATATACCAAGAGACTAACTTTAATCCTCAAACCACAGCTTAATAAAAATATTTTCCCCAACATATCGATTATTATAAAACCCCCTAATTTCCATGTTGAATATTATCAAAAAAAGCCGATATATAATATATGCTTTCAATAATATATCAAATTAAATATACAGGAGATCCATCCTATGAAAAACTTCTTTAAAAGCAAAATTTTTCTAAATCAATTCTTTTCATTTTTTGCGATTATTTTTGTTATGTTTTTAAGTATTTCTGGTGTTATTCTCACTCTAACCGAGAACGCCTATAAGAAACAAACTTTACTAATTGCTGAAGGTTATAGAACACAAGCTTCAGACACAATTGAAAGATGGACTTCTAATCGTATAATCGATATAAAGAACCAAGCGCTTCATTTATCAAAACTAGATGATGCAACCTTAAGATCAGAAAGTGTAACTAATACTATACAACAGATTATAAAAACAAATAATAACTATTATGATATTTCTATAAGTGATGAAAAGGGTAATGTTATCAATTCTAGCGAAGGTGCTTTAGAAGTGAATTTATCTGATAGAAGTTACTTTCAAGCTGCTATTAGTGGGAAATCAAATATATCAGATTTTATTAAAAGTAAGAAAACCGATGGTGTTCCGATAATGGCTATTAGTGAACCAATATTTGTAGATAATAAACCAAAATATGTTATTTCAGGGTATATTAGGCTTATTAAATTTAAGGAACTTACTGAAAGCTTAAGTATTGGAAATTTAGGTCATACATACCTAATAAATTCCGAAGGTAATCCTATTACAAGTAGTTCATATATCGAAAACTTTATAGATGGCGGTAAAGACAAAGCTAATGAAACAATAAAATTTAAGTCAAGTGCTGTTAAAAAAGTACTAAATAAAGAAGATGGAACTAGTATTTACAAAGACTTTATGGGTGAATCAGTATTAGGTTCATATCAGTGGTTTGATAAACTTCAATTAGGACTAATTGTAGAATTTAAGGAAACTCAAGTAATGAAGCCATTAACTGAGCTTAATAAAGTCGTTATAGTCTTAGGTGCATTCGTAACATTTATAGGTTTAATATTAGCCTTTTGGTTGAGTAGCAGAATAATCAAACCAATTGGAGTTTTAATTAACGCAACTAATAATATAACCGAAAAAAATTATCAGCAACCATTATCGGTTAAAACAGATAGTGAATTAGATATTCTCGTAAATAAATTCAATCATATGCAAGCAGCTATACGAATCCGAGAAGATCTCCTCGAGAAAACCAATAGTGAATTAAGAATTCAAAGAGCAGAAGCAATACAGGCTAATGTATTAAAAAGTCAATTTCTAGCTAATATGTCTCACGAACTCAGAACACCTTTAAACTCAATTATTGGATTTACTACGCGTGTTTTGAAAAAAACAGATGATATTCTACCTTCTGTTCAGAAAGAGAACTTAACAATTGTTAAGAATGAAGCCCAACATTTACTAGAGCTTATTAACAACTTATTAGATTTTTCTAAGATTGAAGCTGGAAAAATGGATATTCATAAGGAAAATATTAACTTAGTTAAGATTACTTCTGAATTACACGGAATGATTAATAATCTTAAAGAAGGTAAATCAATCGAGTATCGAGAGGAATTTTTTAATACGGAGTATATTCCTTTATATTCTGACAGGATCAAAATCAAACAAATACTTATTAACATTCTAAGTAATGCCTTTAAATACTCTGAAACAGGCATAATTAAACTTTCTATACGTCAATTAGATGGCTACTACAAAATATCCGTGGAAGATCAAGGGGTAGGCATATCTGAACAGGATATAATTAATATTTTTGACGAGTTCAGGCAAGTAGATGGCTCCTATACTCGTAAGATCGGTGGGACTGGTTTAGGTCTTTCCATAACAAAACGTTTAGTCTCGATGCTAAATGGTACTATTGAAGTAACCAGCGAGGTTAATGTTGGTAGTTGCTTCACTATTGTAATACCTATCACTTCGCAAGATACTAAAGTTTCCGAGGAAATACCTGTAAATGACGAGGTTGGACTACAAAATAAAATCAATGTTGTTTGTATTGATGATGATTCTAATGTCCAAAGATTGTATAAACAATATCTAGATAAAAAGGGATATCACATTATTTCACTTGATGGTAGAGAAGATATTTTAAAAATTATTACTGAAGTTAATCCTGAAATAATAATTCTAGATATTATGTTGCCTAATAAAGATGGTTGGGAAATCCTTTCCGATCTCAAAGATAATAATCAGACAAAAAATATTCCTGTCATTATGGCATCCGTACTAAACGAGAAAGACTTAGCTTATAAGATGAACGCTGATGAGTTCCTTGTAAAACCTATATCACAAGAGGAATTAATGTCAGCAATTAAAAATTGTATAAATAATAATGACGATGATATTCAAGTTTTAATAGCCGATGATGACGAGAACTATCTAAACCTTATGGGCCAATTCTTAAAAGACGCTTCTATTTCATACAGACTAGCAAAAAATGGTGTTGAGGCTATCGAAATAATAAATAATAATAAACCTAACATACTTCTTTTAGATATAATGATGCCATTTAAGGATGGTTTTGATGTTCTTGAGGAGTTTAGCAGACGACCAGAATGGGACGATATTTCAGTGATCATTGTTACAGCTAAACACCTTTCAAAAAAGGAAAAAGAACACCTACACAAGAGAACTAATCTTATAATTGAAAAATCTGGAGTTCATATTGATGGTGTAATGAATATTGTCTTAAAACGTATAAAGGAGAAGACTAATTAGTGATATATACAGTAATGGTAGTAGAAGACCAAATAAATAATATGCGCTTAATAGAACAAATTTTAGAAGATATTTGTCCAGATATCCAACTAATTAAAGCCTTTTCTGGTTTTGAGGCAATCCTCGATGCTGAGAAAAAGAATTGTAACCTAGTACTAATGGATATATCTCTTCCTGATATGAACGGTATTCAAATTACTGAGAAACTAAAGGAGTATCCAAACTTTACTAATGTTCCTTTTATTGCTGTCACTGCGCACGCACTTGTAGAGGACGAACTGAATTTCCAAACTTTTTTTGATGATTATATTTCAAAACCAATTGATGAAGACAAATTAGTTGAGGTTATTAATAAGTGGGTGGTTATAAATGAGTAAAAGATTATTAGTAGTTGACGATAGTCCGTTAAACGTTAGATTACTTACTGATATTTTGGAAGATGAGGGCTATGAAGTCTTCTCTGTTAATAATGGATCGGATGTGCTCGATGCAACTTTAATAAACAAACCAGAAGTAATTTTACTCGACATTATGATGCCTGGTTTAGACGGATTTGAAGTGTGCCATTTATTAAAGACAACTTATGAAACAAAGAATATCCCCATAATAATGGTAACAGCTAAATCTGAGAGTGCAGATATAAAAAGGGCGTTAGAATTAGGTGCCCATGATTATGTGAAAAAACCATTTGATGAGAGTGAAGTATTAGCAAGAATCCAGTCTGCTCTTAGACTTAAGGAATACCAAGATATACTCAGGGATATGGCTATGAAAGATAGCCTTACTGGCCTCTATAATCACGCCCTTCTCATTGATCTTTTCGAAAAAGAATTTGCTAAAACGAAACGCGATGGTGATGGCTTAACTTTCGTAATGTTAGATATTGATCACTTTAAAAAAGTAAATGATACGTATGGTCACTCTGCAGGTGATGTTGTCTTAAAGGATGTATCTAAAATATTATTAGAGTCAATTCGTTCATGTGACATCGTTGGTCGTTACGGTGGCGAGGAGTTTTCAATTGTATTATTAACCTCACATAGTTCTGAGGTTATAGAAATTTGCGAGCGGATACGAAAGAATATTGAAAACTATAGTTTTAATATTGGCGATAGCTCCATTTCAATTACAATAAGTTTAGGTGCTTATATTAGTGACTTTAATTCACAAATCACACCGAAAGAAATGATTAAACTGGCGGATGAATCACTGTATACCGCAAAGAGGAACGGCAGAAACCGTTTGGAAGTATATACGCAATGATAATAAAAAAAACTCTAAAAGAAATTATTTTCTTTTAGAGTTTTTTTCTGAAATCTATTTAATGGCTTCGTGCACCTTTAGAAGTTTACCCTTAATTGTTGTTGTTTTCATAGCCTTTAAGACGTCCATACCTTTACCGTTTAAAATTTCTACATAGGATACGTTATCCTGTATAGTTATAATGCCTATATCTTCTGCAGTAACTCCTGGTATCTTTGCAATTGTTCCAACAAAATCAACTGCCCTAATCTTCTTTTTCTTTCCACCATTAAAATATAATTTCATTATCCCTTTATTTAGTTGTTCGCTTTTGTGCTTTTTTAACTGAGGTTTTGCTTTTAACTTAGCCTCAAATTCTAATTTAGATTTTGTAACTTCTTCATCCGAGGGTAGATTCATTATGTCAATTTCAAAGCCTATATAATCTTCAATCTCCTTTAGAAATTTTTTTTCATAAGGCGTTACTAAAGTAATGGCCTTCCCCGATTTCCCCGCACGACCTGTCCTACCTGTTCTATGAACATAACTTTCTTTCTCCATTGGAACATCATAGTTAATTATTAATGAAACATTATCAATATCAATACCCCTTGCAGCAACATCTGTTGCAATTAAGTAACGAAATTTACCACTCTTAAAGTCATTCATTACTTCAAATCTATCTTCTTGATACATGCCTCCATGTAACTTATCAGAAAAATAGCCTGACTTTTTTAAGAATTTTTGTAATTCTTCTACTCTTTCTTGTGTTCTACAAAAAATAATACAGCTATCTGGATTCTCAACTATAGTTAAACTTCTAATAGCCTTTTCTTTATCTTCTTCTGTTACTTCAATAATAGAATGTTGTATCTTTTCTGTAGTTAAACTTTTTGTTTTCATTTCAATATTTAATGGATTTTTAATGTACTTATGGCATAGTCTCTCAATATCTTTCGGAATTGTAGCAGAAAATAACATTGTCACCCTATTGTCTGGAAGCTCTACTAAAATTGACTCAACTTGCTCAATAAAACCCATATTTAACATTTCATCTGCTTCGTCAATAACAAGAAACTTTAGTTTTTCTAGATTAAGTGTATCTTTTTGGATATGGTCAAGTACACGGCCTGGAGTTCCTACAACTACATGGACTTTTTGTTTAAGTTCTAGTTTTTGTTTAGCAAATGGTTGCTTTCCATAAACTGAAATGGCCTTTATCCTCTTATATCTACCTATGTTTGTAAAATCATCTCTGATTTGTGCTGCTAATTCTCTTGTTGGCGTAAGTACTAAAGTCTGAGGTTTATTTTCTTCCCATTCCAACAATTCACAAATCGGTATAGCAAATGCTGCTGTCTTACCACTTCCTGTTTGCGATTTAACAATTAGATCTTTCATTTCAAGTGCGGATGGTATTACTTTTTCCTGAACTTCAGTCGGTCTCTTATAGTTTAAAATTTTAAGAGCCTTTAATATTTCATCACTAAGTTTATAATTATAAAAATTATTTTCGCTCATTAAATAACCTCGTCTTGTAAAATGTATTATTACTTATTTCTACTATACGCATTATTTTGTTAATTACTAGTGTAAATACAAAGGATTTAGTAATTTTTTGTCGAAAGTTTTCATATAGTTGAAAATTTTTTAAAAAGGTGAATACCACTATGACAAAGATTTTACTAGTTGAAGATGAAAAAGTTATGGCTTATGGGATTGGATAATCTAATTTCTAATGCTCTTCGGTATACTCCGAGTGGCGGCGAGGTAACTGTTACTGTTCAATACAAAATTAATCAGTGCCAGATTAAAATATGTGATAATGGAATTGGAATACAAAAGGAAGATTTAACTTATATATTTGAACCATTTTATAGATCAAATGATGCAATTCAGTGGAATAGTGATGGAACTGGTTTGGGATTATCAATAGTTAAGCAAATGGTTGAGTTACATAATGGTGAAATACTTATTAAGTCGAATCCTAGAACTGGTACGTATGTTGAAATAATGTTATATTTCAAAAATGATACATAAAATTAATTACACTGATACATTCTTTAACTATTATTTTATTAGAAGATATTTCTAATATCTCTCAAAAAAATGACATTGGAGGTCATAAATATGAATGTATTTTTTAAGCATTTAATAATTATTTGCATTTTAGTTATCGCGTTATTCGGTTGCGGGCAAAGTAACAAAAATTCTACTGAAAAATCTAATAAAGAACTCACTGAATCAACAATCTCACCTAAGAAGCAAGAAGCCGATAAACAAGAAACTGTAGTTAAGGAGAATGTATATCTTTATTTTTCAGATGTTAACTTGATGTCTATTAAGAAAATACAAAAAGAAGTAACAGTAGAGAGTAAGGATGATTTGCCAAAAGTCGCAATAGAAGCATGGATAGAGGGGCCCGGCCCTGGATATGATGATTTAGCTGGCGTAGTTCCACCAGGTGTAGTCGTTGAATATGTTAAAGATGTAGCCGGGGTTGCACATGTGAGCTTCTCTAAAGAAATCAAAAATGCCAACCTAGGGTCATCTGGTGAATTAGCACTTATAGAACAACTATCTATGATATTACAGCAATTTGGTTTTTCCAAGACGCAAATACTAATTGAAGGTTCTGTTGTTGAAACAGCACTAGGGCACGTGGATACCTCAAAACCTATAATCGCAAAAGATCCTGGTGCTTATGAGTTGATTAAATAATGTTAAAAAGTGTATCAAATGTAGATATCTACACTTGATACACTTTTTTAGTTAAATGGATAAATCTCTTTTATTATAAGATACGAAAGTAATAGAAATAAGTATACAGCTAATTACAAGGGATAATACGATATACATACTATCAAGCTGGCCACCATACAATATATTTTTCGCCTCAAAATATTTAAAAGGAGTTAGAAACTTTAAATCCTCTATCTTTTCATTTAAATCAATGACTATTGAGAGAATAAACGTAAAGAGTAAAATACCTGTCGATAAAGATGTTGCTGTTTTAGAATGCTTCTTTGCTGCAGCTATAGCAGTACCAATTGACAAAAAGAGTATCTGTAATAAAAATAGTCCTAACATCAACATTATAATATCTCTAGTCACTTCCTCTCCTTTACCATATTTTTGTACTAATAGTATTGATGTAACCAACGTCACGAAATTAAATAAAATTATATTTATGAATGCTGCAGCTAACTTTGACATAACTATTTTTGTTCTTGATATCGGTTTTACAAATAGAAATTCCGAAGTCTTGTCACGTTCCTCTTTAGCTATTATATTTGAACCTAACATTGCAGAATGGATTGTTCCCATTAATACTAAATATAAAAATAGAATTCCATAGTACCCACTAGCTTTTGATAAATCTAGAGAACCCGTTCCCATTATAACTTGCATCGATTTGGGCATATCGGCCATTAAATTATTCATTGACTGACCAGATGAAGAAAGGCCTACGTATTTCCCCATTCCTGAAGAAATCATAAAAATAACTCCTATACACCAAATAATTAGAGACTTTCTATGTGATTTCAATTCTTTAATAATTATATTCATCCAAAATACCTCCTAACTATACGGTATGGATATCTTTTTTAATATAAATTATATAGCCCGCTGATATTGAAGCCCCTATAATTAAAATTGCTAAAATTACAAAAGGAGTTTCATACGAAGAATTTTTTATAATGTAAGCTGAGTCAAAATACTTAAATGGTGATAGATACCTTAATTTCTCATCATCACTTGTTGAAGCGAGCATTCCAATTATAAAAAAGGTAAATACCGTTCCTAGTGATACAGCAATAACCGACTTAATCTTTGAGACTATTACTGATACAAAAGTACCAATTGCTAGAAAAATTAACTGAATAAACAATAGAGTAATTGAAATCATTAGGAATGTGCCCTGATCATAGCTATCATTCTTTACATATGATGCCATAAAAGTTACGGCAATTAAAAAACATATATTTGTGATAACTATTGAAGTAACCCCTGCTAAAATCTTTGAAGTAATTATTTTCGATCTTGAAACTGGCTTAGTTAATAAAAAATCTGCAGTTTTCTCTCGTACTTCTTTAGATAAAATTGATGTGCCAATATTCATAGCTTGAATTGCACCACATAAAGAAAAATATAAAAATACATATGAATAAAAACCTAATAGGGATGTAAAACTTTCTAAATTTAATCCTATTGCTTTTCTAACTGGCTCAGGGTATCCTTCAAGTAACTTTTTAAACTCCTCAGCATCCTTTGAAAAGGCTGGAAAAATTGACATAAATAGTATAACTAAAGCAACAAGAGATATTGTCCAAATAATTGTCGACTTCGTATACGCTCTTAATTCATGAGTATAAATATTCATACGAACTACTCCTCCTTTTCATAATAGTGCATGAATATTTCTTCTAAGTCAGGTTCTTCAACCCAAATATTCTGAATTTCAATGTCCGCAAGTTTTTTCATTACAGGGTTAACATTGCCTTTAAATAAAAAACTAACAGTATTATTTTCTAGTACTAGATTACTAACGCCATTCATATCAAAATATTCTTTATCTACTGTTACAGAAGTTAATAGCTTGAATTTCTTATAATTATTTTCTTGTAAGGTACTTATTTTCTCAACTGTAATTATTTTTCCATCCTTTATAATAGCTACTCGATTGCACAACCTTTGAACCTCAGTTAGGATGTGAGACGAAAACAGAATTGTAGCCCCTTTTCTATTTTCTTCTTCAAGCAGTTCAAAAAACTTTTGTTGCATTAGAGGATCTAGTCCACTTGTTGGCTCATCTAAGATAATAAGTTTTGGCTCATGAAGTAACCCTTGGACTATTCCAACTTTCTTTTTATTACCAAGAGATAAATCATCAATCTTTTTGTTCAAGTCTAATTGCATAATTTCAGCTAATTCCTTTATTCTCTTACTGCAATCTTTCCCATAAAAGCTAGCTGAGTACTTTAGTAAATCTTTAACTTTCATATTGTCATAGTAAAAAACTTCTGAAGGTAAGTATCCTATCTCTTTTTTTATTTCTGGACCAAATTCAATGCAGTCTTTACCAAAAATTTTTGCACTTCCACTTGTCGGATAAATAAGTGAGAGTAGCGTTCTTATAGTAGTAGACTTTCCTGCTCCATTAGGCCCAATAAAACCAAAAATTTCTCCTTGTTCAACATTAAAGCTTACATTTTCGATACCTCTGGCTTTGCCATACATCTTTGTAAGATTATTAATTTCGATCACATTCATTTTCTTTTCCCCCTCCATTATCTATATAAAGTTTTTCGAAGCGTATCTAAATATTTATCCATTTCTGGAATAATTTCCTCACTATTTAAGTTTATTAATGATTTGCCTTTTATTTTCTGTTGCTGTTGATTTGAAAATCCCTCAAGCGTCCACATAATTATTTTCAGAGCACTTTCTATATCTATATTTTCTGCAAATAGATTATAGTCAATATTCGAGTATAGTTTACTAAAGCTCTCAGTAATCATCTTCTTTTCTCTTTTATCTAAATCATCTTTAATTTCTACTGATTCTTCAAAGTGAGCATTACTAAGGAAGTTAAACATATCTGGGTATATTTTGATCAGATCTAATTTCAGAATAGTTACATCCCTACATTTTTTTAAGAAATCCTTTTCATCTCCATCAATTTTCGGATTGAATTTTTCCATTAAAACCTCTAAAAAATAATCGTAAAGAAATAAATATAGATCTTTTTTATTATTAAAGTAGTGAAATAATAAACCTTTTGAGATGCCAGCAGCTTTGACTATCTCATTTGTAGATGCATTATCAAATCCTTTATTTGCAAATTCATATACTGCAGCATTTATTATTCGTTCTTGTTTTTCAGTTCTTAGGTTGAAAAATTTTGAATACAAGTAACAGGACCTCCAATTTTTGTTGTTGACTCATGTGGTCAATATTATTATATTACTATTGACTAATTTGGTCAATGAGTGATTGGTGTGATGAATCTGATCGCTTTCCTGGCACTGGGAAAAGCATGTCGTTTTAAATACTTTTTCAGTGCCCTCGTAAACATTTTTAAGCCGAAATACATTTTTTTAATCCGAAATACATTTTTTTAATCCATAATAATTTTTTTCAATCCAAAATATTATTTTTTAATCCAAAATATTATTTTTTAATCCAAAATATTATTTTTTAATCCAAAATATTATTTTTTAATCCAAAATATTATTTTTTAATCCAAAATACGGTATTTTTGATCCAAGTATATTTTTAATCAATTTTTTTACAAATAAAAAACTGACTTAAAAGGACGTTTTGAACGACCCATTAAGTCAGTGTTAGCAAAATATTGTTATTCCATAATATTTTTATAATTATCGAATTGTGCTTCTATTTCTGATGAAGGCTTAGCAGTTGCAAGACTCACTGCAAAAACGGCAACTAGACAAGCGATAAAGCCAGGAACCATTTCGTACATCGTATCTGAAAGCCCCATATTTGACCATATAATAACTGTTGAAGCACCAGCAATCATACCTGCAAGAGCACCCCATTTATTCATACGCTTCCAGTATAAACTTAAAATAATTACCGGGCCGAAAGCAGCACCAAATCCTGCCCATGCATATCCTACTAAATCTAGAATAGTAGCATTTTTTGACCAAGCAAGCGATATTGAGATAAGAGATACTAATAAAACTGATAATCTACCTACAAAAATTAGTTCTTTATCTGAAGCTGATCTACGGAAAAATACTTTATATAAATCTTCCGTCAAAGAACTTGAAGTAACAAGTAGTTGAGATGAGATTGTACTCATAACCGCTGCTAATATAGCTGAGATAATAAACCCAGTAATTATTGGGTGGAATAATATTTCACCTAATTTTATAAATACAGTTTCTGGATCACTTAATTGAGTCCCTGTATTTGCGAAATAGGCAATACCTACAAATCCAGTTAACATTGCTCCAATAGTTGTAAATAACATCCAACTCATTCCAATACGGCGTGCACTTTTTACTTCCTTTTGAGAAGTAATTGCCATAAAACGTACTACAATATGTGGTTGGCCGAAATAACCTAGTCCCCAAGCAAATAAAGAAATTACACCTAACACGCTTGTACCTTTAAAAATATCTAGTAAATCAGGATTAATCCCTTTAATTGTGCTTATTGTACTGTCTACATCACCAACTTGTGTAATCGTAACAATTGGTACTAGTACTAATGCGATAACCATTATCAATCCTTGAACAAAATCAGTCCAACTTACTGCTAAGAAACCACCAAACAGTGTATATGCAATTACAACACCTGAGATAACCCAAAGACCAGTGTGATAATCCATTCCAAAAGTACTTTGGAATAATACACCACCAGAAACCATGCCCGCTGATACATAGAATGTAAAGAAAATAATTATAACTAATCCTGAAATAATTCTAAGTATTTTCGACGTATCACCAAATCGGTTTTCAAAAAAACTTGGAATAGTAATTGAATCATTTGCTACTTCTGTATAAGTTCTTAGGTTTGGCGCTACAAACTTCCAGTTAGCCCAAGCTCCTAAAGTTAATCCTATAACAATCCATGATGCACTTAAACCACTAGTGTACATTGCGCCTGGTAATCCCATAAGTAACCATCCACTCATGTCTGAAGCCCCAGCACTTATAGCTGTTACAGCAGGACCAAGTCCTCTTCCCCCTAACATGTAATCAGATAGGTTTGACGTACGTTTATAGGCATAGTACCCGATTAGTAACATCCCAATCATATAGATAGTTACGGAAGCAATTAATGTAAAATCCATCTGAACTCTCCTCTTTTCTACTTTTTTATTTTTTATCTATTTAAAATATAGATTAATACATTTTTATGCAAAAATATACACTTTTTTCTTAATTAATAATTTTCATAATAGTCCAAATTTTGTAAAAAATCTAACGGATATTGTAATATCAATACTTCACTTACTATATTAATCACTCATGTACATTTTTAAGTTAGTATAATATATAAAGATTTATTAATATATTTTAAAAATCTAAAAATTCGTTTTCTAACTCCGGTGAATATATATTTAAAATAATGAATTTTTATACATGATTGTTTTTGGTAGTATCAAAACTGTACATAAGGTCAAAAATGGGGTATTTTAATAACATATATAAATAGCAGAGGTGTGTTTTCTTTGAGAATTAACAAGTATATTAGTGAGACTGGTTTTACATCTAGAAGACAGGCAGATAAATTGATAAATGAAAAACGAGTTACTATTAATGGAAATATTGCTGAATTAGGTAGCAAAGTCATTGAAGGTGACGATGTACGTATAGATAACAATCCAATATCAATTGAACATAAAAACGTTTATATAGCGCTTAATAAACCAGTAGGAATTACTAGTACAACTGAAAGACATATAGAAGGTAATATAGTAGATTTTGTAAACCACCCACTTCGAATATTTCATGTTGGCCGTTTGGACAAAGATTCTGAAGGATTAATACTCTTAACAAATGACGGGGATATAGTGAACGAAATTTTAAGAGCTGAAAACAAACATGAGAAAGAATATTTAGTAACCGTAGACAAGCCAATATCTTCAACTTTTCTAAAATCAATGTCAACTGGAGTAGAGATTCTAGATACAGTGACGTTACCTTGTGAAGTAACGCAAATTTCAAAATATGTATTTAAGATTATCCTAACCCAGGGTTTGAATAGACAGATACGCAGAATGTGTTCTGCACTAGGATACCAAGTCCAAAAATTAAAGAGAACTCGTATAATGAATATTTATTTAGATGGCCTTAAAACAGGACAATGGCGCGATTTAACAAAAGATGAATTAAGTGGTTTATTTAAACAACTTAATTATGAACCCAAAAAAAGATAGAAGTGTACGCTTAATGTACCCTTCTATTTTTTTCTATTCTATTTTATTGAACAACACTTTTATCATTTTGGTGCAAATGACCACCTTTTAAAGGGAAGTCGACTCCTAATTTTGAGATTTCCTCTCTAGCATTCTCCATTATTTTTTGTGCCTTAGCTTTAGTATTAGCGTCAAGATTAGCAAACGGATCTATTCTTGGACCTTTTTTTGGCATTTCTATACCTAAGGCCTTGAGTTGTGTATGGGCCTCTTCGTGTGTAATTTTTCCACTCCTTTTATTTTCCATAATCAGCTTAACTTTTTCTTTTGAGGCCTCATCAAGCTTCTCAAATAAACCTGCTTTTGAACCTCTTTCTGGCATTTCTACACCTAATGTCTTTAATTGTGACTTCGCATCATCCATTATCGACTTAACTTTAGCTTTAGTTTCCTCATTCAAGTTTTGTTCGAACTTGTACTTTTTCTTTGCAGAATTATCTAGTTGGGCCTCAGTAGCAGCAAATGTTGGGATAATCGATGCTCCAAGTATCCCTAAAGTAACTGCACCAGTGATAATGTAACTTACCATTTTTTTGTTAGGCATATATTTTCCTCCTTAAAAAGTTTTCTATTACATCTCCTATTATGTTCATGCATGATGAAGCTAGCGTGAAGACAATATGAAGTAGCAGTGAAATCGTACTTTTCTATTATTAAATGAATTTAAAGTATGATTGTGGGAATTCTTTAACTATCGAGTGAAAAGTCAGGAGGAACGAAATATGAATTCGTCGAATCGATTTCTTAGAAAAGACCTTGTATCTGAATCTTTTCATGATAAAACCTTGTTAAATGAAATATGGGGTAATGAGTGGGGAGTTACAAATGATTTAGGTCGCATAAGAAAAATTTTAATGCACAGACCAGGAAAAGAGATACTGAAATTACAAGAAAACGTCTCTCGTATAGAATCTGAATCCGTTCTTAGTGGGAATATTATTGGAAGAACGCGAGTTGACTATAGTTCATCTAAATCACCAGATTTAGATAAACTCATTTTCCAACACAATGCCCTTACTGATATTTTAAGAACAGAAGGGATTGAAGTTATAAATATTGATGATGACGGTTGTAGTTGGCCTGACTTAACTTTTACTAGAGATTTAGGAGTAGTAGTCCCTGGTGGTATCATACTTAGTCGCCCAGCATTGTATTTGCGATATGGTGAAATTCGTTTAGCTTACGACGAACTTAGTAAAATTGGTATGCCAATCTTAGGAACTATTCAAGGTGATGGTTTTATAGAAGGTGGAAGTTTTACTTTTATAAATGAAAAGACTGCAGTTATTGGAAGGTCAGAACGCATAAGCTTAAGTGGAATTGAACAATTGAAAAACATTCTTGCTATTCAAAACATAAAACTTATAGTAGTAGATATCCCATCTACTATCATTCACTTGGATGAAGCATTTTTGCTATTGGATAGAAATAAAGCTCTAATAAATAAGGCTCTTCTTCCTTTTTGGTTTCTCGATGAACTACACAAACTTGAAATAGAATTAATCCATATAGATCCTGAAGATCGTCCTTTAGCTGTTAACGCATTACCAATATCCCCTGGAAAAATACTATTTCCTAGCTCTGAAAAAAGAACACTGAAACTGTTAGAGAATCAAGGTTTAAATGTTATTCCGGTTGATATATCCGAATTTTTCAAACTAGGTGGTGGAATACACTGTCTTACACTACCTCTAATAAGAGACACTATAAATTAAATACCGCCCGAATTTAATTCTGGGCGGCTGCTTTTATATTACCATTATCATAGAATTCTTTAATTGCCTTATCTGTATAAACCCAACCTTTCCAACCAATATGAATCGAGTCTTTCATAAAGTAAGGATCATATTCATGGTCAGAGAAATCAGCTATTGCAAATCCTGATTTTTCAATTTGCAATCTTATTTTCTTATAGTAATCGGTTCTGCCTTTTCTAGGAAAGCCAGTGTAATCGTACCAGTCTCCGTTTACAGGAATAGAAATAAATAATGGTTCAGCCTCTGCTTCCTTAAGTAAATCTAAAACCAGTTGGAAGTCATCGTATTCCTTAGATGTTCCATATGATGCATCTATTTTTGAGTCCTTTAAATCTGGAACTCGCAATTTCATTTTCTCATATTGAGTATCAACAATCTTGAAATCATTTGAGCGTGAATTTTTTTTTCCGATTTTCTCGGCCATAATGTTTAATTCTTCCCAAGATTTATTTCTTACTTTTTTGCTTATACTACGTTCACGTGGTTTTCCACCTAACAGAACATAATATAAATCTTTCTTTATTAATAGATTTCGGTAGTTATTAGCAATCGGCTTAACAATTCTAGCTTTTTGGTCAATCCACTTACTGTTTGATAATTCAGATTCATAAAGAGTACTTAACATCGGATCAGAAGAAACCGTTTGAAATTCTAATAAACGCTTAATAGCCCTTTTCTTAAGACTAGGGGATATTTCCTTATTAAAAGCAAAGTCATATCCATGAAGTGAGGAATAATTAGGTGCAAATTGTGCTTCAAGTGTCCCTTCTGGTTGAAACCACTGAGGCGAGATTATAAAAACCAATTTCTTACCCTTTAGTTTGTCCTTATGCTCTGCCATTGCTAGAAAATGAACCAAAGAAACTGAACCTCCACGTCCAATTAAAAAAGGCGTAAATTTCTCACCAGTAACCTCAAAATAATTAGAGGGATGAAATCTGTCCAATCGAGACAGCTCAGAAGATCCGTAAATCGGTAAATACTTATCATTGCTCATCATTTTTTCTTGAATATATTTTCCTTGAAACATAAACGGGTTTAGTTCGGTTGCCGCTTGGCTTACTCGTTCATCAGGAATTTTTTTAATTAAATATCCATTAGGAACTAACATAATTAGAACTACAATTATCACTGCTAATCCTAATGGCAAAAATAATGGCTTCCTCATCTGAAGTCTTCCAGTTGATTCGCTATATTATTTGGTGTATTCCACGTTTCCCTATCAACTTCTGTAATAGGAACAGTAATATTAAATTTTTCTTCAACTTTTACTAGAAACTCAACTATTCCAAATGAGTCTAGTAGTCCATTTTCAAATAAATCTATATTTGTGTCTTCCTTTACTACATCTTCTTTGCATATTTCTGCTAATAGTTCAAGTACTTCTTGTTTAAAGTCCATTTATAACCTTCTCCTTAATGAAATAATTTTCCTGAAAAAATGTAGAAACCGAAACAAACCACGTGGAAAGTAATTATAATGCTTATAATGTGTGTCACTTTGTTTTGCGGCCACCATTTATATTGTTTATTAAAACGTTCAAAAGAATTGTACGCAACCATTAGGAACGCATGATAGATTCCGTAAATAACATACTGAATTTCTAAACCATGCCAGACTCCCATTAATAAAAAAAGTAATATATAGCCTAGATTTGATACAACTATTTTATTTTCTATTAGTTTGTTCTTAGTTATCCAAAAAACAAACCTCATATACACATAATCACGAAACCAGAATGAAAGGCTCATATGCCAACGGTTCCAGAAGTCTTTTATATTCTTACTAATAAATGGTTTGTTAAAGTTTTCTGGTGATTTTATTCCCATAATATAGCTCACACCAATTGCAAATGCTGTATAACCCGCAAAGTCAAAAAATAAATACATACTGTAAGCGTACATGTAGTACAGGTGGTCCTGAAACTCACTTTCCGCGATGTGATGAAGCTTTGCAATAATATTTTGGTTTATATAATATCCGATAATGTACTTATATAAAAACCCTAAGAAAATTTTGTTAGTACCTTCAAATAACATTACTTTATATTGTTCTTTTGTAAGGACTAATGATAAATCCTTTTCAAATCTACGATATCTATCGATTGGCCCAGAAGAAATAGTCGGGAAAAATAAAATAAAGTAAAGAAGCTTTATAATTGGTAAACCTTTTTTCAGTAAGCCATCTCTTGTTTCAATTATTAACTGTGTTCCTTTAAAGGTAAGATACGAGATTCCAAGAAATCCTATCCAATTCTCAGCACCTAATATCGGTGTGAGCTTAGATATAAAAAGCGGCAAAATAGATCCGATAACAGCTAAGCAGAATACCCATGTCTTGTTGTTATTTTGCCGATAAAACAAATATCCTTTTATTAATAGCACTTGCCATAATGTAAAAATAACTAATGCTACAACACCATTTAAATTACTAGAAAAGATTAAGGCTAACGCTATCACCGTAACAAAAATATTGTAATTATAAATTTTTCTTCCATTAAGCCCAAGAATAATAGTTGGCGCTAATAGCAAAGCTATGATGAAGAAAAATGTAAACGATCCATATGGTGTCATACTAGTACCTTTTCTTTAATTAATTTTCGGTCAACCTTACCATTTGGTGTCATTGGAAGCTCATCACAATAAATAAATTTTCTCGGAATCATGTAAGCTGGCAAGATTTCTCCTAACTCCTTCTTTATAGCAGCCGAAAGTTGAAATTCTTTCTCAAAAGGATGCTCTGTCGGAACAATAGCGGCCATTATATACTCAACCTTTTCATTCTGAGTTATCGGAATAACAACTGTCGCTTTTACATAGCTAGTCTTTAAAATTTGGTGTTCAATATCCTCAATTTCAATACGGTAACCGTGAAGTTTTATTTGATAATCCATTCTACCTTTATAAAAAAGAGTATTATTATTAATAAAACCAGCATCTCCCGTTCTGTAAGCAGGTTCTCCTTCGTACTCAAAGAAAGCTTTTTCCGTCATTTCTTTTTGCCCTAAATAACCTTTACTTACACTTGGACCTACTATAATTATTTCGCCCTTTTCACCATCTTCTACGGACTTATCTCCATCTAATAATACTATTTTAGTATCATTTTTCGGTAGTCCTATTGGTAACACCTGATATGATTTTAGTAAGGCATCCGTTACTTCAATTCCAGTTACAGCTACTGTTGCTTCAGTAGGCCCGTACGTATTAAATATCCTTGCACTAGGGAACCGCTCTCTTAACTGGTAACAAATTGATGGCGACAAAATTTCCCCACAGAAAAGAAACACCCTAATTTCAGGTAGTAATTCTTGTGTAAAAGAAGGATCCATAAGACACATTTGGATAAACGATGGCGTTGATGTCCAAACTTGCGCTTTGGATACTCTTAGTGATTCAAATAAAAACTTTGGCTTTGCAATCATATCTTTTGTTATTGCAAATATTGTTCCTCCACTAGCTAATGCAGGATATATATCCATTACTGATAAATCAAAAGAAAATGGTGCTTGGTTAATGAAAACTAATTTTTCATTTATTGGATAGTCCTTAAGCATCCAATCAACAAAACTTTGAAGATTGTTTGCGGAAATTTGAACACCCTTTGGATTTCCTGTACTACCTGATGTGTAAATGATATAAAAATTCTCATCGTCTTTTACCCAGGAATCACTCACCACATTATTATTCAAATATAACTTCTCGATCTCATTTACTTCATAAACCTGAACGTTATTATTTATAGATATTGGTAATTTAGATACATTCAAAATTAGCTCAGCTTTAGAACTTTCAATTATTTTAGTTACTCTATCAATAGGAATCGAAATATCTATCGGAATATATGGATGTCCTGACTTAACCGAGGCTAAAAAGCAAACAATCATTTCAGTTTCCATATGGCCATAAACAAGGATTGGAGATGAATCTTTTAAAGACATTTGGATAATTGAAGCAGAAATATTATCAGATTTTTCCCATAGATCTTTGTAAGATATTTGATCACCGTTTGATACGAATGCTATAGCTTCTGGATTTGTTAAAACATGGTCTTCTATTGTCTTTAATAAATGCATACCCGTTAACCTCCAGATTAAAATTCGTTATATATATATGACCCTGAGTTTGCACTATTAAATCCGTACATAAATAGTAGCGTAATCAGGATTAAGAGATAATATAAAAAGAGCGAAACAAGCCTAGCCTTATCGTTATAATAAAGCGTTTTAACCTTACTAATCATGGCTTCATTTCTCCTTTCAAAATATTTAAGTCTGTTTAATTAATTTTTTAACAATTTATTATATCATGTCACATAACTTTAAATAATTAAATTTTTTTATTTGAAAAAAATGGATTTAACCAACACAAATAGCCCACTACATTATTTGCATTGGACTATTTTTATCAAGAGTCGTTAGAATATATTTAATTTTTTTATTCTATCGACAGCTTCTACTAGCCTATCTTCATCTATTAATAAACCAACCCTTATATACCCTTCACCATATTCACCAAAACCTTTACCCGGAGCAACTACAACATTTGCTCTCTCTAGTAAATAATCTGCAAATTCTTCACTGGTAAATCCGTTAGGAACAGGTAACCAAGCAAAAAATGAACCCTCAGGTGCAGTAACATTCCACCCAATTTCCCGACAAGCTGAAATAAAAACATTCCTGCGGCTCTCGTACCGTGCTACTAGTTCACGAACACAATCTTGACTGCCAGACAGAGCTTCAACTGCTGCTTTTTGAACAGCCGGAAAAAGACTAACATACATATGATCTTGAATAATATTAAGTGCCTCTATAATTTTAGAATTCCCAACTGCAAACCCAACGCGCCAACCTGCCATGTTGTAAGTTTTTGATAATGTATACATCTCAACCCCTACTTCTTTGGCACCTTCTACTTCTAGAAAACTTATTGGCTTTTTCCCATTAAACCCTATAGCGCCATAAGCGAAATCATGTAGAATTGTAATATTATTTTTTTTAGCAAAAGCTACAGTCTCTTCAAAAAAAGCCTTGTCAGCAATTGAACCTGTTGGATTATTGGGATAATTAAGGTACATTAGTTTTGCTAATTCTCTTTGCCTTGTAGGTATCGAATTATAGTCTGGTAAAAAATTATTTTCTGCTTTAAGTGGAAATGTCCTATATTCTACGTTCGCTAGCACCACACCAGATAAGTAGTCAGGGTAACCTGGGTCAGGGAGTAGCATTAAATCTCCCTCATTGAGTAAACACATAGGTAGCTCAACTAATCCTGTTTTAGTCCCAAATAATATTGCGACTTCTGTTTCAGCATTTATATCTACTCCATACTCACTTTTATAAAAATCTACCGCTGCCTGTTTTAATTCTGTTAAACCTCTAAAAGGAGAATACTTATGTGTACTAGGGTCTTCTGCAGCTTGTTGAAGAGCTTTTACAATATGTGGAGGAGTCTGCTGATCAGGATTCCCTTGCCCTAAATTAATAATATCTCTACCTTCTGCGATTGCCTTTCCAACTTTTTGAACTAATGTTGCAAAAAATTGTACTGGTAGCTTTTTTATGCGATTTGAATGTTCCATAAGTCCCTCCTTCAATAAAAGTCCTTGCGATTTTATATCAGATTTTATAATCTTTAAATAAAGTTGTCTAGTGGGGGTTAAGATATGAAAATCGCTTGTGTCCAAATGAATATTGAATTTGGTAATCCAGATGCTAATTTTTCTAATGTTGAAAAATATATATGTGAAGCTGCCGAAGGAAACCCAGATGTTATTGTACTGCCCGAAATGTGGAACACAGGATATGCCCTAAAATATCTTGATGAACTTGCAGATAATACAGGTGCTAGTACAAAAAAATTACTATCTAAACTTTCAAAGAAATATAGCGTAAATATCGTTGGTGGTTCTGTCGCAACTAAAACAAATGGAGAATTTTATAACACTATGTACGCGTTTAATAGACAAGGTGATATCATAGCTGAATACAACAAAGTACACCTTTTTAAGCTGATGGATGAGCACAAATATATTGAACCAGGGAACTCCAAAAATTTATTTGAAATCGATGGTATTAACTGTGCAGGCATTATATGTTATGATTTGCGTTTTCCAGAGTGGACTAGGACACACGTTTTAAGTGGTGCCAAAGTTATCTTCATACCAGCACAATGGCCTAAGAAACGTATAGATCACTGGCAATTATTGTTACAAGCAAGAGCAATTGAAAATCAATGTTATATTGTTGCTGTTAATCGTGTTGGATCTGATCCAAATAATGAATTTAATGGACACTCAATGGTAATAGCCCCATGGGGAGAACTGCTCGTGAGCAACCAGTCATCTGAAGGTGTTTCTTATGCAAACCTAGATTTGAATGAAGTTATTCGCGTAAGAGACACCATTCCCGTCTTTCAAGACCGAAGACCAGATTTGTATGATTGAATTTTTAAAATATTAAAAATATTTTTTATGTACTTAACACTTATTGCATAAGTGATGTAACCGTTTCCTATATTTTTTACGGAAAAATTTCTTGTTGACAGCTATAAATTTGCTTTGTAATATACTAATTAAATTTAAATTTTATATTTGAACTTATCAAGAGTGACCGAGGGACTTGGCCCTATGACGTCCGGCAACCCCCTATATGGGAAGGTGCCAATTCCAGCAGAATGACTTTCATTCTGAGAGATAAGCCGCGATACAGATAATGTCTCGATGCCTCTTTCAGTTGAAAGAGGCATTTTTTATTTTATCTTTCTTGGCGGAGGTGGTAGCTTGATTGAAATTAAAAATTTAACTAAAGTTTATAAAACGAAAAGTGGAATAGTTACCGGAGTAGATGATGTTTCCTTAACAGTTAATGAGGGCGAAATCTTTGGTATTGTTGGTTATTCAGGTGCAGGCAAGAGCTCACTGATTAGATGTGTCAACTTGCTTGAACGACCAACAGAGGGCAGTATTACAGTAAATGGTGTCGATCTAGTAACTTTAAAGGGAGAATCTTTAAGACTAGCACGATTAAAGATAGGTATGATTTTTCAGCACTTTTATCTTATAAGCCAAAAAACTGTAGCTGAAAACATTGCATTTTCATTAAAAGCTTCAAAAACACAGTCTGCTGATATAAAAAGTCGTGTAAATGAGCTTTTAGATATGGTAGGTCTCCTAGATAAACGTGATGTTTATCCGTCACAGCTAAGCGGCGGACAAAAACAGAGGGTTGGAATCGCGAGAGCATTAGCTAATGATCCCACCGTTCTGCTTTGCGATGAGGCGACATCCGCATTAGATCCTACTACAACAAAGTCTATTTTATCTTTACTAAAAAAAATTAATAGAGAGTTAAATATAACAATAGTATTGATAACTCATGAAATGAACGTAGTTAAAGAAATATGTAATAGAATGGCAATTATGCAAGAAGGAAGAATTATTGAAGAAGGGTCAGTTTATGATATATTTGCTAATCCAAATAAAGATCTCACTAAAGAGTTCATAAGTAGCGTAGTCTCATTTGAAATACCTGAGGTGATTCTGAATAACTGCTCTGGCGCAATAGTGAAGGTCACTTTTAAAGGTGTAGTAGCAGGTGAAGGTGTAATTTCAGATACACTTCAAAGATTTGCCGTTAAAGGCAACTTCTTGCATGGTTCAATAGAGTATATCCAAGATTTGCCTCTCGGGATTTTCATTATGGAACTAAAAGGCTCAAAGGAAAGTATTAAGGAGGCAATAACGTATATTGAGAGTCGTTCCGCACATGTGGAGGTGTTACGCATTGGGCTTTGATATATATCACTTTATCGAGTTACTTCCTGATATTAATAAGGCATTTTTTCAAACAATTTATATGATAGCTATCGCTTTATCAGTTTCTACTCTAATCGGACTACCAATCGGTGTACTCCTTTATATAACTGATAAGGGACTATTTTGGGAAAATACAATATTTAGAAATATTCTTGGTTTTACTGTTAATATGGTCCGTTCAGTACCATTTATAATTTTGCTTGTTGCATTAATACCATTAACAAATTTTTTAGTTAAAACAACAATTGGCCCAACTGCTGCAAGCGTCTCACTCTCGGTAGCAGCAATTCCTTTCTTTGCTCGTATAGTCGAGACGTCTTTGCGTGAAATTGACAAAGGGGTAATTGAAGCCGCAATTGCATCTGGTGCTACGCCATGGATGATTATTAAGGACGTTCTACTCCTAGAAGCACGATCTGGGATAATATCTGGTATTACACTTACTCTCATAAGCCTTGTTGGTTTCTCAGCAATGGCAGGAGTTGTAGGTGGTGGGGGTATTGGTGATTTAGCTATTCGATTTGGTTACTATCGCTATGATAATACGATTATGATTGCGACTGTTGCCATTCTTGTTATTCTTGTTCAATTAATTCAGTTATTCGGTGATATCATCGCCAAAGTTGTTAATAAAAAATAAAAATTAGAAAAGAGGATATTTAGATGAAAAAGTGGATTTATGGAATTATTTTATTACTTGTTGTAGGTGTACTAACAGCTTGTGGAGGTAATGAAACTACATCAAAAAAATCAAGTGACAGTAAAGAAACGGCATCAGAAGTTAAAAAGATTAAGATTGGTGCAACTGCGGGTCCATATAGTGATATGGTGACTAAAGCTGTTAAGCCAGGACTTGAAGAAAAAGGATATGAAGTTGAAGTTGTTGAATTTAGCGATTATATTCAACCAAACAAAGCTTTAGATAATGGGGATATTCAAGCAAACTTATTCCAACACACAATTTATTTAAATAAATTTTCTAAAGAAAATAATATGGAACTAACTGCATTAATCGCAGTTCCAACTGCACCAATGGGTATTTATTCTAATAAAGTTAAATCATTTGATGATCTAAAAGAAGGCGCTACTGTAGCTATACCTAACGATCCAACAAATGCAGCTCGTGCTTTCAATATTCTTAAAGATCAAGGTTTAGTTTCGTTAGACCCTAATGCTGACCCACTTACCATTTCAGAAAAAGATATTAAGGACAATAAGAAAAAGCTTAAATTCTTACCTATTGAAGCTGGTCAACTTCCTCGCTCTGTTGATAGTGCTGATCTAGCTGCCGTTCCTGGTAACTTTGCTCTTGCTGCAAAAATGGATTTACTTGATGCTATAGCTCTTGAAAATATGTTAGATCAGTACCGTAATGTTGCTGCTGTAAAAACTGCTAACAAAGACGATCAACTTGCTCAAGATATTAAAGCTGTAATTGAATCGGAAGAATTTGAAAAAGTAATAGATGAACAATTTAAAGGGTTTGGTAAACCTGCTTGGATGAAAACTAATTAAATGAGTGATAAATAATGGAAAATATTAATGTTCATGGTGCTCCGAGTGAGTATATATTACGTGAGGGTATTCTAAGTCAACTAGAAAATAAGCTGCTAGCGAGAGGATTAAATAAGGTCCTGATAATACATGGCCAAAAATCGTGGGAAGCTGCAAAACCTTTCTGGCCTTCGTTCTCACGAATTGATTTTATAGAACATACCCATACTGGTGAGTGTTCTCAGAAAAACATTAATAAACTCGCACAACAAGTACAAGACAATTCTTTCGATGCGGTTATTGGTGTTGGCGGTGGCAAGATACTTGATTTAGTAAAAGCAATTAGTAACTTTACAAGAAAGCCATCAATCTTAGTACCAACTCTCGCTTCTAACTGTTCAGCCTGGACGCCAATCAGTGTTATCTATGACGATTCAGGTTCATTTGATAGGTATGATATTTATCCTACGAGTACTAGCTTAGTATTAATTGAACCACTAATTCTTCTAGATGCACCTATAAATCTGTTAATAGCAGGAATTGGTGATACTCTTGCAAAGTGGTATGAAGCCGATGTTCAAATGGAGGTAATAAAGAATAAATCAGTACCTCTAACTATTTCACATTATACCGCTCGTCTTTGTCGAGATAATCTCCTCCACCATTCTGAGTCGGCATTGCTCGCGGTTAAAGACAAACAGCTAAATGATGATTTTGTCAGGGTCATTGAAACCATAATAATGCTTGGTGGTATGGTTGGCGGATTCGGAGACAAATATGGAAGAATTGCAGCGGCACATTCAATTCATAATGGTTTAACAGTACTTGAAGAAACACATAATGCCCTACATGGTGAAAAAGTTGCATACGGAATTATTGTTCAACTAGCGTTAGAAGATAAATGGAACGAAATCAGTTTACTTCTGGCTTTCTATGAAAATATTGGCCTTCCTTCTTCAATAAAAGAATTAGGAGTTAAAATGATTGATGATAAAACTATAGAATCAATTTCGATTAAGACGACAGATATAAATGAATCTATTCATGTTATGCCTGTAGGTGAAATAACTGTTGAGCGCGTGAAAAATGCAATCTGTACTGTAGAAAAATTTGTTTTGGATTATTAAAAGTTAACCACCGATGTGTGTCGGTGGTTTCATATTGTCGACAAAAGGCATCTGGGTATCTTCTGGGTGCCTTTTGTAATCTTAAAATTATAATTAATAACCTTTATCATTAACTTTTAACGATATTTAATCCACTTTTCACGATATTTAATCCACTTTTCACGATATTTAATCCAAATGATTTTCTTAAACTTCAAAAAACTGTAGGCAAACTCGATTGTATGAGCTTGCCTACAGTCTGTAACCACCGACAATGTGTCGGTTGTGTTTTTATTGTCTAATTTATATCTACATCAAAGTGTTTATTATTATATACCTTAAATTTCACACTTGTGATGAGAAATACAATTAAGGCAGAAATAAATCCTAAAAGTGCTCCAACTAAAATATCTGCAGGATAATGAACACCTACCCAAATGCGAAAAAAACCAACTATACTAGCTAACAAAACCCATAACAACCCGAGTTTTTTCTTAAATAACCAGAAAATTACACAATACGAAAAGAATATTATAGTATGATCACTTGGAAACGAATTATTTACCGTAACATCAATTAATTTATTAACGTTACTTAATTCTGAAAATGGTTGATTATTAGAGTGCAAATTACCCACTATTTTGGCTAGTATTTCTGCAATTATTAAGGAAATTGTTCCACATAGTATCATTAATCTATCTTTTTTACTCTTAAATAAAAATAAAATTATAAAAATAAATAACAAGTAAATAGTATTCTCTGCAATAAAAGATGCAAATGGATTCATATATGTATAGTGTTTACCTAAATTATTAATTGCTCTAAATAGATTAAAATTTATTTCAAACAGATCCAAGGTTAGTGTGCCCCCTCTTTATAAATAAAGTGAAAAAGCTTATAAGGTATACTATCCTTATAAGCTTTACATTTTATTATATTATTAAATTTTAAATTTAGTAATAATAGAATTTAGCTTCTCAGCAATATTCGTAAGTTCTCCAGAATTAGTTTTTATTACTTCCATGAATCTCATTTGATTATCCATTGTTGCTGAAATTTCCTCAGCGGTAGCTGCATTTTCCTCAGTAATAGCAGAAATCCCTTCAATTGACGTAACAACAATTTCTTTGGATGCCGCAATAGAATCGATATTATTAACTAGTCCACTTAACTGTGTAACAGTACTATTCATAGATTTATCAATTGAATCGAACGCCTTGAGAACCTCTCCCATAACGCCTGAAGCAGTATTAACCGCACTCTGCGAAACACTCATATTGCTATTAGTATTCTCGATTTCTCTAAGTATTTCACCAATTATATTAGTAATTTGTTCCGTAGATTTAGATGTTTGTTCAGCTAGTTTCCTTATTTCATCGGCAACTACTGCAAATCCTCTTCCAGCTTCTCCTGCCCTTGCTGCTTCAATTGCTGCATTTAACGCAAGCAAATTAGTTTGCCCAGCAATATCTTGAATTGTGTTTACAATATTACCAATCAACGCTGATTTATCTGATAATCTTAATACATTATTACCAAGATCATTCGTTGTATTGATTGCTTCTTCAAACTTATTATTTAATTCACTTACTAGTTTTAATCCTTCGTTGTTATTATCTATTACTTCATCGGTATAAGTTTTTAATCTTTCCGCACCTGAAACACCTTGCTCTATTTCTTCAGCAAGGTCTGATAATTTTTCAGAACCTGTCTGTGCATCATTTGCTTGTGCTTGTGCTCCCTTAGCGAAATCTCCTAATGCGCTGTTTACGCCATTAATAGTTTCGTAACCAGAGTCTGTGATATCTTTCATTTCTTCAGATGAGTTGGATAATATTAAGGCATTATCTTTCAAAGTCACTATTATTTGCCTCAAGTTTCCTCTTAGATTAATTACAGCTCGTCCAATTTCTCCAGTTTCATCTTTATAATTTTTAATTTCATTAAATTCATTGTCTTCAGAAATGTCTAAGTCAGAAGTTCTATTTACTAGACTAGTAATTTTCTGTAGTGGTTTAGTAATAGTCTTACTAATAAATATACTCGCAATTATTGCAAGAGAAATAATTAATAATGTAACACCAATCATTATTGTTATATCTTTACTTAATTCCTTTTTTGCAACCTTACGTTCTTCTGAAATTTTCTTTTCAATGTCATCAACGTAATTTCCTGTACCAATTATCCAGTTGAAATCTTTATCGTATTTAATATACCCTCTTTTTTGTAAAGCTTCTGTCTCTCCAGGTTTAGGGAAATAGTAATCTAGATAACCTTCTCCCTTATCTTTAGAAATTTTTATAAATTCTTCAATTATTTTTGTTCCCTTTTTATCCTCGAGCGCTAGTCTACTTGTGCCTTCTACTTCTTTATTACCCAGTAAAACAACGTTCACACCATCAATAGTATCTGCCCAAAAATAGCCGCCATCACCGTATTTGGCATTTCTAATTATATCAGCAGCTATTTTCTCTCCCTCAACTTTAGTCAAATTCCCATTTTTTATTTGCTCTTTTACAGAGTTTAGAGATGATACTAATGAATCTGTTGCATTTTTAATATTTAAGTCATAATCGTACAATAAATTCTCCTCGAGATTTGAAATATTTTCTTCATTTACGTTATACAGAGTGTATGCACTAAATCCACCTATTACTATTGCCGCCAAAAGAATATTAATAACTACAACTAAAGTAATCTTGCTACTTATTCTCTTCATCATCTTCACCTCAATATTTTTTTATTAATATAATAGCATAATAATTCGACATTTTGTTCATTTATTGTTCACATTTTATCGAAATTTGTCAAAAAACTGGTTTGATTTTTAATTCTTAGAATGTAAAAAACACCTACTAAGCGTAGTAGGTGTAACGTGAATTCAACTTACGTATTTAATTCTTTAGAGGTATTCTTAGTGAGTGTATTTTTGAACCATCGTTTGGTGAGTTAGCGAATAATTCAAATACGACATCTGAATTAGTTGTCATATCTTTTTCTAATACAATTTCAAATTCACCCCACGTTGGAGCTCCTTCTGTTTGGTAATGGTCAGTTAACATAACCTCATCGTCCTGCGTTAATAGTGCGTACTGAAAAACACCTTCAAATACTCTGGCTTTACCTGTAATTATAACTTCATCATCAGTGACATTAGCAATAACGTCTTTAAAAGCCTCGTTTTCATATTTTGCACTTTCAGTTTTGCTTGATTCTATGACTTCTTTAGATTTATTTTCAGGAGTAACGTCCTTGTTTTTGCAAGAACTCAGAGCTATTCCTAAAGCCATTACAATAAAAATTTTTAATGGTTTATTCATATAACTGTTCCTCCTTTATTAAATAGTCCCTTTATTTATCGTAGTATAAATATTTAAATATAATTACTTTTATATGTATTTAATTTGTTAAACTACGTCGTTTCTAAATTTCGGCTACTACTCTACATGGTAGGCCTGTCATTCCTGAGAAATTAATTGGGTACGTATTAGCAACAAAAGTGCAGTTACTTCTATTATTTAAAACTTCACTTAAGTTACATAAATTTTCTATAATAAACACTCCTTGGTCAGCACAGTATTGATCCTTTGGTGTATGCTCTGCACCACGTCTAACTCCAGCGAAATCGATCCCTATAATCGATATCTTCCGAATAAGTAGTTCATCAATTAAATCGTTTGATAGTTGGGGGTGTGAAGTGAAATATGTTTTTGATCCATAACTAACTTTCTCAATATAGCCAGAATAGAACGCAACAAACATATCAGATTCTACTAAACTTAAATCTATATCTTTAATCCCAATATCTCTATCTTCAATCCCTGACACATCAAATACAATTGCATTCCTTCTTATAAAATGAAGAGGGAATTCTTTGTTCATAACATCAAAATGCGTACCTAAGTGTCCAAACGAGGCTAACTCTAAATTCTTCATCGCTTCTTTATTTGATTCAATTGTTATTCTTACACTTAAATCTATTAACATTAAAAATCCCCCAAACATTTAACCTTTAATATCTTTAATATAAGCTACTGTCACAAGTAGTTCAAACTTTTATGTAAAAAGTCTTTGTTCAAGCTTAAATATATAAAATAGTTTTGACGGAATTGACAAAATTGTCTAACATTTATTTTGTAAATCATAACTGAAAGTGTGATCTTAGTTGAAACTTAATCAAAGCAAATTTATATACTTCATTATATTGTTAACAATCTTGCAGGCAGGCTTTGTTCGCTACTGGTATAACAAAACTATAGATGATATCGGTTCAAATATAACCAACATTTCTAAAGTAGTAGCAAACTCAATTGATGTAGAGAAATATGAACAAATCACCAAGTCTAAGCTTCGCAACGATTATTTTTATAAAATGCAAGATTACTTCCTAAAGATTCAAAAAGAAACAGGGGTTAAATATTTATATGTTGAGCACAAGATATCAAAATCTCAAATCGAATATATATTTGACGCTGAAAAAGATTCTTTAGGTGAAATAGATAAAAATACGATACCCGCTGCACACTTACATAAGGAAAGTATAAATACTAGATTAGAAGATTACTCCATTTGGGGCACATTGATAACTGGTATTACACCTATAATTAACAAAGACGGAGAAGTTGTTGGTGCAGTTGGAGTAGATGTAGATAAAGATTTTTTCATGAAAGAATTAAACAATCGAATTCTCATTATAGCTCTCTATTGTCTAATCACCATTGTTTTATATTCATTTCTAATCTGGAGATTAATTATAGAAAACTCTAATAGAAAGAAAGCGCAATCTGAACTACAAAAAAGCACAAAATCACTTCGAGACATACTTAACAATACAAACCAAGGATTTTTAACATTAGATAAAAATTTATGTGTAAATCAAGAATACAGTTCAACTTGCTATGATATTTTTAATCAAGAAATTTATTCCAAGCATTTTCCAGGTTTAACCTATACTAATGATAACCGGCAGGCTGAGTACTTTAGCGAGATTTTAAAAGAAGTATTAGATGAAAAAGATGAATTCAAACGCAGCATTATATTCCGTTAATTCCTAATGAATTTATGATTAATGAAAAATATATTAAAGCCGAATACAAATTAATTACTGATGACGAGTCTTGTAACAAAATACTAATTATATTAACGGATGTAACTGCTGAAATTTTGCTACAAAAACAGATTGACAACGAAAAACATATTTTAAAAATGGTTGTTCAAGCAGTAACAAACAAAAGTACCTTATTAGACTTAGTTAAGGAATACAAAGATTTTGCAAATGAGTGTAATGGCGTATCATTAGATTCTGAAAAATCTATAGAAGATATAATCCCTGATTTATTTATATCTATACATACATTCAAAGGCATTGCTAGTCAGCTAGAAATGTTTAATTTAGTCAACTCCCTCCACGAATTTGAAAACATTTTGGCAATAGCTAAAAGAGACAAACAATTAGATCATATTAATGAAATTAAGAGTATCTTTAAGGTTAATAAACTACTGGAATGGATAAATACAGATATTGATCATATAAAAAATTTCCTTGGTGAAAATTATTTAATTTCTGAAGCCAAAGAAAGGTTAGAATATAAACAATTTAAGAATCTACTTCAATCTTATCCCTCATATGTTTCACGGATAAGTAAACATCTAGATAAAAATGTAAATAATCTTGTAATTCATGGTGGAGAATTTCCAGTTAATGCGCAAAATTACAAGGCATTTACCAAAAGTTTAATACACGTGTTCCGCAATTGTGTTTCGCACGGCATTGAGCAAGAAGATACTAGATTGTCTCTAGAAAAACCAGTTGCAGGCACTATTACTTGTTCAATTAGTAAGGATGATAACGTAATTAACATACAAATTTCCGATGATGGTAAAGGCATAGATGTTAATGAGATAAGAAGTAAAGCAATAGAGAAAGAAATCTATAGTTTTGAAACTATAAAAGCACTTTCAAATGAAGAAATTATTAATTTAATATGGTTAAACGATTTCTCTTCTACTAATTTCGTTTCAGAGTTGTCTGGTAGAGGGGTAGGATTGACAGCTGTAAAAACTGCTCTTGATGAACTCGGAGGAACTGTAAAAATAAAAACTGAAATTGGATTTGGTACAACATTTGATTTCCAAATCCCATTAATAGATTATTAATTCGGAGGAATAACTATGGCAAATATATTAGTAGTAGATGATAACCTACTAATTCGATCTACTCTTAATAGAATACTTACTGAGTTAGGACATAGAGTAGTAGGTGAAGCTACAAATGGAAATGAGGCAATATTAAAATATGAGCAAACTCAACCTGATTTAGTAACAATGGATATAACTATGCCTGATCTTGATGGTATTGATGCTGTGAGAGAATTAACTAAGCGATATCCGAACGCAAAAATTATTATGATTAGCGCTATCTCTCATAGAGAGTTAGTATTTCAAGCTGTAATGAGTGGTGCTAAACACTATATTATTAAGCCAATCAAGGCTGAAAAAGTAGCTGAAGTTGTAAATTTATGTTTAAAAATGTGAATATGTTGGCTTGAAGCGTGGGAATCCCCCACGCTTTTTTGTGTCTAATTTTTTAACAATTAAAATATTATATTGACGGCTCCAGTGAAAACGCTTATCATTTGAATTGTCAACGATAATGATTATCATTTTTATTTAGCCTTGTTACATATTATTTTATTGGAGGTAAGATAATGGTTCGCCTATATACAGATGATTTAAGCATTGGCTATGGTGAACGCTTAATTGTAAAAAAACTAAGTGTAGAAATCCCTGATAAGAAAATCACCACTATTATTGGCTCAAATGGGTGCGGTAAATCTACTCTTTTGAAAGCAATAACAAGAATTATATCTCATCAGTCTGGAACTGTGATTCTAGACGGAGAAAACATATCAAAGGAAAACACTAAATTACTTGCAAAAAAAATGGCCATTTTACCACAAACGCCGGAGAGTGCTAGTGGGCTAACTGTAGGCGAGCTTGTTTCTTACGGACGATTCCCTTATCAAAAGGGTTTCGGTCGACTTACTAAAAAAGATTATGATGTAATTGATTGGGCTTTGGAAGTTACTGGTACAACGGATTTTAAGTTTCGACCTGTGGATGCACTCTCGGGTGGACAACGACAAAGAGTTTGGATTGCCATGGCACTTGCACAAGAAACAGATATTATTTTTCTCGATGAGCCTACAACTTACTTAGATATGGCTCATCAGCTAGAAGTCCTCGAGCTTCTACAAAAACTTAATTTAGAACAAGAAAGAACAATCGTTATGGTATTACATGATCTTAACCAAGCCGCGCGTTTTGCTGATTACATTATTGCATTAAAGGATGGAGAAATAGTTAAGTCCGGAAATTGTGAAGAAGTAATTAGTCATGAAGTTCTAAAAAAAGTATTTAGCATAAATGCTGAAATCGGCAGAGATCCACGGACAAACAAACCAATGTGTATAACATATAATTTACTAAGAGGAGAATAGAAAATGAAGAAAATTTTACTACCATTCATGTTGTTATTAGTTTTAATTATTAGTGCTTGCGGGACTGAAACCGCTAAAAAAGAGGAAACAGCTAAAGAAGAACCAAAGAAAACTGGAACAATCACATACCAATCTGAGAATGGTCCCGTAGAAGTACCTGCTGATCCACAACGTGTAGTTTTACTATCTGGTTTTACTGGTAATGTTGTTGCTTTAGATGTAAATATTGTTGGTATCGATAAATGGTCAAAAGCAAATCCAACTTTCAAAGAAGAATTGAAGGCTGTTGCTGAAGTATCTGATGAAAACTTAGAGCAAATTATTGAATTAAATCCTGATTTAATAATTGGTTTATCAAATATTAAGAATGTAGACAAGTTGAAAGAAATTGCACCTACTGTAACTTACACTTGGGGTAAGGTAGACTACTTAACTCAACATTTAGAAATTGGTAAACTACTAAATAAAGAAAAAGAAGCTCAAAGCTGGATAGACGATTATAAGAGCCGTGCAACAGAACTTGGCGGAAAAATTAAAGCTAAAATTGGTGAAGATGCAACTGTATCTGTTATTGAAACATATGACAAACAAATGTACGTATTCGGGGACAATTGGGCTCGTGGAACAGAAATTTTATACCAAGAAATGAAATTAAAAATGCCTCAAAAGGTAATTGATACGGCATTAAAACCAGGATACTTTGCAATTTCTGCCGAAGTTCTACCTGAATATGCTGGAGATTACGTTGTTTTCAGTAAGCGTGGTACTGCCGATAACTCATTCCAAGAAACTGAAACATACAAAAATATCCCAGCAGTTAAAAACAATCGTGTTTTTGAAGTAGATGCTGAGGTTGCTTCTTTCAGTGATCCTATTACTCTTGATATATTACTTAAAGAATTTGAAAAAGCATTTCTAGGAAACTAAGATTAAAGGAGGGATTCTTATTTTTAAGAATTCCTCTTACTTTTATAAAAGGCTAATATCCCCATTGACACACTAGACAGCCTTATAAATAAGAAGAAAAGTTGAGTGACTTATGACTATAGATACACAAAATTCCTTATCATTCACAATAAAATTTATCATTAGCATATTTGTTTTTATTGGTATGTTTGCAATCGCCATGGTATTTGGAGCTGCTGATATTTCAATTAAGGATGTATCACTCGCATTACTCTCAAATGCTAAAGGAGATACACTTAATATTATTCGTGAAATACGATTACCACGCGAAGTGGCTGCTATATTTGTAGGTGCTGCACTTGCAGTTTCTGGTGCCATCATGCAAGGAATTACACGAAATCCCTTAGCAGACCCAGGTTTATTAGGCTTAACAGCAGGTGCTAATGCCGCCTTAGCACTTTCAGTAGCAATTTATCCATCAATAAGCTATTTCGGAATTACAATTGCTTGCTTCATAGGAGCTGGTGTTGGGGCTAGTCTTGTTTTTGGTATTGGTGCTTTAAGAAAAGGTGGGTTTGCCCCGCTTAGAATTGTATTAGCTGGATCTGCAGTCTCTGCATTTTTATTTGCTATTTCTGAAGGTGCTGGTATCTTTTTCAAAATTTCTAAAGATGTATCAATGTGGACTGCAGGAGGAATGATCGGTACTACATGGGGCCAACTCCAAATAATCATCCCGATTGTTACTATTGGTATATTGATTTCACTTATTCTCTCTAGGCAGCTAACAATTCTTAGTTTAAATGAAGAAGTGGCCGTTGGCCTAGGACAGAAAACAACCCAAATTAAAATAATTCTTTTTATAGTTATTATTCTACTTGCTGGCGCTTCCGTAGCTCTTGTTGGGAATATGGCATTTATTGGATTAATGGTTCCTCATATCGTTCGAGCAATCGTTGGAACTGATTATCGTTTCATAATTCCAATGTCTGCAATAATAGGTGCGTCCTTTATGCTTTTAGCAGATACACTCGGCAGAACAGTTAATGCTCCGTACGAGACGCCCGTTGCAGCAATTGTTGCGATGTTAGGATTACCTTTCTTCTTATTTATCGTACGAAAAGGGGGTACTTCATTCTAATGATTCATCCTTCTTTAATAAGAAAGCAAAGAATAATTTTATGTTCATTATTAGTTCTTATATTTAGTACAGTTGTTATAGGTATGGGACTTGGTTACTCGTCACTAAGTTTTGATAGACTAATCCCTACTATTTTAGGACAGGGTACATTTAAAGAGGAGTTTATTCTATTTGACATACGTTTACCACGTATAATTATTACTGTCCTTGCAGGTATGGCGCTCGCCTTATCAGGAACTATTCTCCAAGGAGTTACTCGTAATGATTTAGCAGATCCTGGGATTATCGGTATTAATTCAGGAGCTGGAGTAGCTATTGCTGTGTTTTTCTTGTTTTTTCCTTTAGACAGTGGGTCTTTTATTTATATGCTTCCTTTAGTTGCTTTTGCCGGTGCAGTACTGACAGGAGCTATTATTTACCTAGTTTCGTACGACAAGAAAGTAGGTCTTCAACCTGTTAGATTTATTTTAGTAGGTGTTGGTTTCTCAATATCTCTATCAGGTATAATGATTGTCTTAATTTCATCAGCAGAACGTGCAAAAGTAGATTTTATTGCTAAGTGGTTATCTGGTAGTATTTGGGGAACAGACTGGCCATTTATTTGGGCACTCTTACCTTGGTTAATTGTACTAATACCGTTTACCTTATATAAAGCTAATCGCTTAAATATCCTTGGATTAAGCGAGCCTGTTGCTGTTGGGGTTGGGGTTTCTATTGAAAGAGAGAGAATCGTCATGCTATTAACTGCCGTTGCGCTTGCTGCTGCAGCAGTATCAGTAACGGGAGGCATCTCTTTTATCGGACTAATGTCACCTCACATCGCTAGATCGTTGGTAGGTCCAAGACATCAATTATTTGTTCCTATCTCAATTCTATTCGGAGGTTGGTTACTACTAATATCAGACACTATTGTTCGAAATGTTGTGGATTCAGGTAATCTACCTGCTGGTGTTATGGTTGCTTTAATTGGTGCTCCTTACTTCGTATATTTATTATTAAAAAAATAGAGGATTTAACAATGTTGAATTTACCCCCTAATCTAGTAAAAGAATTAGATGCTTATCAAGTTTCAATAATAAGTGATCCTAATAGACCCTATATTAGTTTCTCAAATAATATAGACTTCTTATTAAATCACACTAAACATAAACTCGAAACGGATAATAGCCGTGTCGCTGCTTCAATGTTAATCCGAAGATACTCTTCTTTATTAACCGCCCTCTTGTTGATGATTAGTAAGCATCGATTAGCTTGGAACGGAAAGTTAGAAAATGTATTTATGAAAGATGATATTATTTCAAAACACGAAACATGGTCACCAACTTTTGCTATAAATTTTGATACTTGGTCAAGCATTGAAGAAAGCAATGTAGAATTTGCATTTCATAGACTATTAAATGAGTTAGGTAATTCCCTTTTCTCACCTCTAGAAGCCGATGCTAAGATTTCAAAGCTTGTATTATGGGAAAACGTGTGGGGATATACCCTGTGGATGTATTCAAAGCTGTTAACTGAACCAGACCTTTCTAATAGAGTAGAAAGAGACTTAACAATTCTCTTAGATAATAATGTCTGGTGTGGTATTGAAAAAGAGTCTCCTTTTAAAAAGTTTCTAGGTGAATATTCAGTTTTCGAAGCTGTAAAATCTTACAAAAGAATAACTTGTTGTTATTATTATGAACTACCAGAACAGTCAACTTGTCCTTATTGCCCTAAAAATAGTAGGAAAGCATCTACCTTATAGACGGTAGATGCTTTCTTATTATTTCATAGTTCTCTGAGAGAGTTATACTGAGGTGGTCGCCATCTTTGTTCTCAAAATCCACATCTATTGAAGGGGATTTTTCACCAATACCACCCCAATTCGAATGGTAATATACTCTAGAACTTTCTTTAGTAAATGATGAATAACCATTCTTTGCTAGTTCGTTGAGTGCAACATTTATTGCTTTTTCTCTAGAATAATTTTTCTTCTCATATTTATATTTTATTAATTTCTCCTCAAGCTCTTGCTCTGTGTCCAAGTCTTGAATTTCCTTATCTATTAAATACTCAAAATGAGCACCTTCGTTTGCATTAATTATATTTTGTCCGTTAAATTTCATAGTCGTTCCAGTTATATGATTTACATTATCCTCTATCCATGGTTGTCCCGCAAAAATTACGACACTATCTTCAGGTCGTAATAGCACTCCATCAAAAGCCCCTTCTATTACATAATCTTTCTTAGTTTTTTCTAGTTCTTCTTTTGACATATTAAATTTTTTATCTATTTCATGTAATATTATTTGATCGTAATGGGAAATAATTGCACCCGTTTGCGTTATCGTAACAATCTCGTTAACCTTTTTTTGACCTAAGTAGCTTTTTTCTACTAATATTTTCGCCTTGGTATAAGCAACTTTATCTTTTATTAAGTAATTCACACCTATAACTCTGCCTCTAACAATAAAATCAGAATTAAAAACATAATCTTTCAATGTAGGTATAAAAGCTATGTCAAATTGGGCAGTCGGATCTCCTTCATTTCCAGGATCAATTGCTTTAACCTCAGAACTATTCACCTTATACCCTTCACTAGCGAATTGTTTCTTTAATAATTCTATATCTGGTTTTTTGTTTTCCCTTAAATTTATTGTTTCTGGAGTTTTCGTAGCAACTTTTTCGTCTTTATTTGTTACTAAAATCACACCACTTACAATCAATATTAAGGCAGCTACATATGCAAATACTTGCTTTATGATTCTGGATTTTTTTATTTTTGATTTATTAATAGATTCTTGTAGCAATTTTTCTATATTAAGCTGAGGTCTTATTTGCAGTTCTTTGTTAATTTTACTTTTAATAAATTCATCAAAGTCTTTATCTTCCATGTTTTTACACCTCCATGTCTATCATCCGTTTTAATTCACTTCTTGCCCTAGACAACCTAGACTTAACTGTTCCGACAGGTATATCTAAAACTTCAGCAATTTCACTTTGTTGCAAATCTTCATAATAAAACAGTATAGAAATAGTTTTTAACTCACTATTAAGTTTGTTTATAAGATCAATAATTTCATAGTTTTGATAATTTTTATCATTAGAACCCTCTTCGAAATACAGCTCTTGATTCTTTACTTGTTTCTTAAGATAATCACTACAAAGATTAATTAATATCCTTGTTATCCAAGTTTTAATATACTTATCCTCTTTTAATTTGTTTAAAGATTTAAATGATCTATAAATAGTTTCTTGTATAACATCTTCAACATCATGCTCGTTATGTAACATTCTTTTGGCAATTCTATAAAAATAGTTTTTATTATCATAAATAGTTCTTATCAGTAATTCCTCTTTTGCTGAATTTAAACTCAAATTTTTCACCTCATACTATTAGACCTAGTTCAAGTATAAAAGGTTCACTGGAAAAAAACTAAACAAAATAAACTTGGCAAAGCCAAGTCCTTTTAAGAAATAGAGATAGATTAAAACTCTAAGAAAAACTGCTGGAAATGTATACATTTCCCCAGCGGAAACAGCACGAGCCGAAAATCCATTTTTGCAAGTGAAACTTGCAAAAAAAGCCTGAGGCCGTGCCCGCGGAATGCGAGCAGTTTTTAAGAGTAATAATTTATACTTTCTTTAACATATAAAAAAGAACGTAAGCACCTTCTTACGTTCTTTTCATATTTACTTCATAATCTTACAAATATCATTCGTAAATTCTAATGGATCATTTATTGGCAATCCTTCAATTAGTAGTGCTTGGCTGTAAAGTAACTTAGTGTATAAGTCTAATTTCTCTTTATCACTTTCAAATGCTGTCTTTAGTGATTTAAACACTTCGTGATTTGCGTTAATTTCAAGAACCTTTTCCGCTTGAATATTTTGGTTGTTAGGCATCGACTTCAAGATTTTTTCCATCTCAATTGTTAACTCGCCTTCAGTAGATAAACAAACTGGGTGAGATTTCAATCTTTTTGAAATTTTAACGTCTTTTACTTGTCCAGTCAAAATGTTCTTCATATATTCTAGAAGTTCTTTGTTTTCAGTTTGTTCAGCGTCGTTGTTCTCTTTAGTATCATCAGAATCAATTCCTAAATCACCACTAGATACCGACTTAAATTCTTTTTCTTTATAAGTCATTAGCATCTTAATTGCAAATTCATCTATTTCATCTGTGAAATAAAGAATTTCATATCCTTTATCTGAAACTAATTCGATTTGTGGTAATTTTTCAATTCTCTCATTTGATTCACCTGAAGCATAGTAAATGTACTTTTGATCTTCCGGCATTCTTGAAACATATTCTTCTAATGTTACTAGCTTCTTTTCGGTAGAAGAATAGAACATTACTAATTCTTGAAGTGATTCTTTATTAGCTCCGAAATCACTATAGATGCCATATTTCAGTTGTCTTCCGAAAGAATTAAAGAATTCAACGTATTTATCTCTCTCATCTCTAAGTAAACTTTGTAGTTGACTCGCAATCTTATTTTTAATATTCTTAGCAATTAGCTTAAGCTGCTTATCATGCTGTAAAATTTCCCTAGAAATATTCAGAGATAAGTCCTCTGAATCAACCATACCTTTAACAAAGCTGAAATAGTCAGGTAATAGGTCTGAACACTTGTCCATTATTAACACGCCATTTGAGTATAACTCTAGGCCTTTTTCAAAATCTTTAGTGTAAAAATCAAAAGGAACTTTCTCTGGGATGTATAATATAGCATTGTATCTAACAGCGCCATCTACAGTAAGGTGAATATGTTTTACTGGCTTATCAAATCCATAATGCTTTTCCCTGTAGAAATTCTCGTAGTCTTCAGTTGTAAGTTCCTTTTTATTCTTACGCCAAATAGGAACCATACTGTTAACTACTTGTTCTTCTTTAGTTTCCTCATACTCGTCTTCCGTACCTTCTTTCGGCTTTCGCGAAGATACATCCATTTTTATCGGATAGCGTATAAAGTTTGAATACTTCTTTATAATTGATTGAAGGCGATATTCTTCTAAAAACTCATCATAACTTTCGTCTTCAGTGTTTTCTTTAATCTTTAAAGTAATTACTGTACCAACTTTATCTTTATCTACAGAATCAATAGTATATCCTTCTGTTCCTGAAGACTGCCATTTGTATGCTTCATCTGCACCTAGCGCTTTACTTGTAACAGTAACAACATCTGCCACCATGAAAGCTGAGTAAAACCCTACTCCAAATTGTCCAATAATATCATGTCCATCTTTAATTTCATTTTCATTTTTAAAAGCAAGCGACCCACTCTTAGCGATAATACCGAGGTTGTTCTCAAGCTCTTCCTTAGTCATACCAATCCCAGTATCAGCTATTGTTAATGTTCTATCCTCTTTATTAGCAGTTACCTTTATGTAATAATTTTCTTGATTAAAACTAATTGTTTCATCTGTTAGTGCCTTATAATATATTTTGTCAATCGCATCACTAGAGTTTGAAATCAACTCTCTTAGGAATATCTCGCGATGAGAATAGATGGAGTTAATCATCATCTCTAATAATCTTTTAGATTCTGCTTTAAACTGCTTCTTTTTCATTTGAAATTTCTCCTTTCAGTAAATCATCTGATTATTTCTTTTTAGCACTCTATCATTATGAGTGCTAATCAATAATTTAATACCATAAAAAAGCAACTAATGTCAATCGAAATTAAAAAACCCCTAAAAGGAGTTTTTTTAATATTTTATAATTGTTGAGTGAGTAGCTGTCTTTCAAAGCTATCAATAATATTTAAGAACCATTCTGCTTCTCTTAGTGTGTGATCGGCTAATAATGGGTGAATATTACTCTTAACTCTGCACGCTGCTATTAAATCACGAGAAGTTTTCTTGAAATCCCTAAGAGATGCAACAGATACTTTATTCTGATCTAAAAACTGAGATAGTAAAGGTTTTGTTTGTGATTGTGGGCTCATAGACTCCAAGTCTTGAGCTTGAAATAATAATTGATCAAAATCGTGCTTAAATTCTCTAGCCATGTCTATAAACTTTCTTTCTGATGGGTCTAATAAATGCGTTATAAACTTAGCATGATCAGCCATAATTCTTAAAAAGAAACAGTTCTCATTTATAATTGCATCAGGAAGCGGATCTAACTGGCCTGCATTCAGTTGCATAAGGCGATTATAGAAGTATGCTGCTTCTCTACTTACGTGATCGATTAGTAATGGATAATTATTTCCTCTAATTTGACAGGTTAAAGCTAAGCCTAATATTTTCCTCTTAAAACTCCAAACTTCAGCAACTCTCTCGGCAACTGCGCTATTAAAATTTCTTATTTGTGTTGCATCAGAATTATTTGGCAAAGCATTTGCCTGTTCTTCCAATTTTGCAAAAACGCTGTATAGACTATCTGCTTCTTTTACTAACTCCGTATCATTTACTGTAAAACCTAGTTTTAAAAATAAAAGGTGTTCCTTCATAATTCTAGACCAAAACCTTATTTCCTTAAGAGATAATGTTACAAAATCACCGTTCATTTTTCTCCCCCATCTCAAAAATAGTAAATACCCACGCTAATATATGAACGATGTGGGCTGTACTATAACCTTAGGATAAGGTAGAAAGTTTATTAGTTTGCTTATTTGTGATTGCACCGTAAATAAATATTTTTGCACCGCTTTTATCTAAAAATGCACCGTAATTAGATATTTTTGCACCGCATTGTCGAAACATCATCATATTAAAGAAAACTCGGCGATTGCCGAGCCTTAAGGGCGACGGCAGAGCCGTAGTTGCACTTATGCGTTAGGAAAGTATGAACTAGTCAAAAGTTTATACTTTCCTATTAGCTAAAAAAAGAGCGGTTATATCCGCTCTTAAATGTTAATTATCATCTTTTACATGTTTTAATTCCAAAAAGAGTATACAGGGGACAAAAGCGTATAAAACTTGTAAGAATAAGTACTATTCCTACAGCACCAAAATACTTAATATTTCCTTCTAAGAAAAATAATCCTAATAAAAAAATCCCTGTAACAATCCTAATTATGCGGTCTATGTTACCTACATTTGTATTCATAATAAAACCTCCTATAATTAAACTAACTTGCTTATTAGAATCATAGGAGATAATCGAATTTCAATCAGTGACAAAGTCACACTGTCACATTATTGTCAAATTCTAGCTCAAATCTATCACGATCGAGCATTATTATTTTACCTCTTGCCAACTTTATCAGTTTTTTATTCTCAAATTGTTTCAATGTTCTACTAATAACTTCTCTTGCCGTACCTAACTCAACTGCCATTTCCTCATGTGTTATTTGATAAACCGAATCATTTTCGTTTAAATTCTGTAGAAGAAAATCTATTATTCTATGTTCAATTTTACTAAAAATGAGACTATCAAACAGTGACATCATCGTAATAAATCTTGAGGCCATATGGTCATAAATTTGATTCTGCAATAATACTTCTTGGCTCAACCACCTTTTGAGCAACTGTTTTTCAACTAAAAATAATTTCGAATCTGCTTCTGTATATGCTTCAGCCGGATAAGGTTGACCTGAAAGTGAACTAGTAATTGTTAATATACAAGCTTCACCAGGTTGTATTCTGTATAAATTTACTTCCCGACCGTTAACACCAGTCTTACTAACCTTAACCTCACCTTCATATAAAAACGCTGCATAATTGCAGTCTTCTCCATCTAAAAAAAGAGAATCTCCTTTTTTAACTAATAACCAATGTATTTGTTTTAGATCATCTTCTGAAATTGTTGTTAAGAATGGAAATTGTTTTTCAGCTTGCTTCATAGTGCCACCTTATATAAATTATTTGCTTATATTTTAACTGGTATTACTAAGATATAAAAATATTATGTTTGTTAATGATTGGGGAACAACCCTAGGATATTATTCTTTAGATAATCATAATTTGAATTTTACAATATAAATTGGAAATAATATTTAATTATTTACTACATTAGGGGTGTCTCCTGTGAATTTATTAAGCGGAAAAATTTATTGGCCCACAACACTAACTAATCCTCCATCGTATCCTTCATTAGAAGAAGATATCAAATGTGATGTACTAATTATTGGTGGTGGAAGTTCTGGGGCAATGTGCGCAAACTATTTAAGTAATATTGGTTTAAAAGTTGTCGTTGTAGACAAGGGAAAAATAGCTAATAGTAGCACCTCTGTTAATACTGCACTTATTCAATACTTAGGGGATAAGATGCTGCACGAATTAGTTAACAGTTTTGGAGAAGAAAAAGCAATATTACATACAAAATTATGTGAGCAGTCTATAAAAGACATAGAAAAAACATCAAGTACAATTGATTATGACTGCGAATTCAAGCTTAGAGATACTCTCTATTATGCAAGTGATGTAGAAGGAGTAAGTAATATAAAAAAAGATTTTAGTTATTTAAAAAGTCATAACTTTAAGGCTGAATTACTTAATAAAGATCAAATTTATGAAAAATATAATTTTAAAAAGGATTTGGCTCTTTATTTATCTGATGATGCGGAAATCAATCCATTTAAATATACTCATGGACTGTTTGAGAAAGCTTCAAAAAATGGAGTTCGTATATTTGAACATACGAGTGTTAATGGAAAATTAGTTAAGAAGGATTCAACAACAATATATACAAAAAACGGGCATTCTATAAACACCCGATTTGTTATAGCTGCTGCTGGTTATGAAACCCTAGAAATTAAAGTCGAAAAAAATTGTGTACTATCTAGTTCTTATACTGTTGTTACAAATCCAGTTGATGATTTTAAGAATTGGTATAAGCGAACATTAATATGGGAAACAGCGCGACCTTATATTTATATGAGGACTACAAGTGATAATCGAATTATTATTGGTGGTTTAGATGAAAATATAACAAATGAAGAAGACCGTAATTCTAAAGTTATTAGTAAAAAAGAATTTTTAATTAATGAATTTAACAAATTATTCCCCAATATAAAAGTTCAGCCAGATTTTTATGTGGCAGCCTTTTTTGGGGGAACGCATGATGGGTTGCCAATGTTAAAACAATACGATGAGTTTCCTAATTGGTATTTTTTATTTTCATATGGTGACAATGGTCTTGTATACAGTAATCTCCTTGCAAAAATTTTAAGAGATGTTATTTCAAATAAATCTAACTACGCTTACAGTCTATATAACCGTACGTAAAGCTAAAGCACTTTTAATAATAATCATTAAAAGTGCTTTCTAAATTATTTTATAGAGCATAGCCTACTAATTCCATAAATGCATGACCGTTTAAAGGTTTTCTTATTCCCACAGGTAACAATTCGTGCCCAGTAACCGTACACGCCCCTTCCCAAATTGCTTGAAGTGGCCCTAACACCGGCATCTCCTGTTTCGAAAAAACCGGAGTAACGTATAGTTCAATTGAGAATTCCGGAATTGTAATTTTCCACTCGACTGGGTATTTAGTTTTCGTATTTATACTATGCCAATATTTAATTTCTTGAAATATTACATCTCTTGTTACCGTTACAATGCCGTCAACATCTATTAAATTTCCCATTTGAGCAAACTTTTTTGAACCGCTATAATGCTTTTCATTTAATAGTAATTCCCTACCATCTTCTAACTGAATTCCAAACCAGTTCCACCCAATCCCAGTTGCGATGCCCTTATCTCGGCCCCATTGATGATCGAACCAACCCTTCCCTTTTACATTCTCAATCCCCTGCTCAGTTCTAATTTGACCTTTAACAAGGTTATTAGTAAATGAGTAGTAAAATAAATCATCAGGTTTGCCATCACCACCGATTAGGGAAATTGGCTTACAAGGTGCAAATTCCAAGTTAATGTCAATAAAATTATCTAATAAATGCATTTCAAAACTATCCTCTTTTTCTCCAAGAAAACTTAATACATTATCACCATACTTTATCGTAGTTGGTTTACTACTTACCTTTGCATTACTAAGCCGCTTATGCGGATAAGGTGTTTTACCTGACAATAGTTCTTTGAATAAATTTTTCATTTTTTTATTGTTTGAGTTTAGTAATAAATAAAAAGGTAAGTAGATTATAAGCATATTCCATTTAAGCTTTGAATCGTATAGTGAAAAGTTGTTTTGTGTTTTTTTATTCAAGTCAATCAGACTATAAATTAAGTAATTCCCTTTATTAAACTGTGGTTCTCCAACTTGGAAAAATGATGCCATTGTGGCATAGCGACCACCCTTATCCCCAGTTAGAAACGCGAAATTATACCACCACTCAATGTTAGATTCTTTATGAATCCCTGTATCCTTAGGAAGGCTAACGTCTACTTCATTCATAATTTATGCACACACCTTGCATTTTTATTTTAAGGTATGCAGTAGCCTTTAGTTTTGAAGCTAAGACAAAAAAAATCGAGTGATTTTTCACCCGATTACTTCACTGTTTTGATAAGGTTTCAATAAAATTAATTACGGCAGGTCCTAGAAGCACGATAAATAGGCTTGGAAAAATAAATAAAACTAGTGGAAATAACATTTTAATTGGGGCCTTCATAGCCTCTTCCTCAGCACGCTGCTTCCTTTGTTCTCTTACTTCTACTGATTGTACCCTTAGTACTTGAACCATTCCAATACCTAGCTTTTCAGCTTGAATTATGCTTCCTATAAATGACTTAACTTCATCTAAAGTTAATCTATTTCGAATACCACTCATAGCTTCTCGACGTGTCTTACCTAGACGGATTTCCTCTAGACATCTACGAAACTCTTGGTTTAATACTCCGTCTTTCTTAGAAACTACCTTACTTATTGCAGAATCAAATCCTAAACCTGCCTCAAGACTTACGGTTAACAAATCTAAGAAGTCAGGTAATTCTCTTAATGCTAACTTGTTCCTATACTTCATTTTTTTATTTAAATAATAATGTGGCAAATAGGAAGCTAGTGCTATACCGAATAATCCTAATAGAATCAGTATTCCTAATCTGAGTTGCAAAACTAATCCATATCCAATTGAAATAAATGGTACGATAATAAACATAGCAATTTGGATTAGGCGAAAATCAACCGTTGTCATTCCTAATGGGCTACCCGCTCTTAATAGTTTATATTCTAGTTTTACTTCTTTTTCATCATTTAGTTTACGGCTAAAGATTCTTTTTAGTTGGTCAACTATAAATTTGAACAACCTTTTATATATTTTTTTAGATTGGTTATTAGAATTAACCTCTTCAATACTAGATGGCGGATCGGCAGCTACAGCATCAAACACATTTGAAATTCTAGATTTAAGCTTCTTCTTCTTTTCATATTTTAGCCCGAATAGACTATATAACAATAAAGTAACGCTACAAAAGAAAGAAATATATAGCATTGCTACACCTCTATCGTTGTCATTTTTCTAATTAGTATGAATCCTACACTTCCGGAAAAAACACCGAAAGCAATTAACCCCATCCCAATTGGATGTGTAAAAAGTGTTCCAATGTACTCTGGCTCAATTATATATAGAACAAATGATAATATTATTGGAAGTAATCCAATTACTATCCCAGATAATCTTCCTTGTGCAGTAAGAGTTCTGATTTGTCTTTGAATTTTAGTACGATCACGAATCGTATCTACAATACTTTCTAATACAGTTGCAAGATTTCCACCTACTTGCCTTTGAATTAAAATAGCTTGTATCATCAAATCAAGATCCTCACTTGGCATTCTTTCGTATAGTCCCTGAAGTGATTCTTCCATACTCCCACCATATTGCATTTCTCTAAGTACTGTCTCTATTTCTTCTTTAATAGGCGACTGTGACTCGTCGACAACTGTTTTTAAAGCTTGTGGAAAGCTAAAACCCGCTCTTAGAGCTCCAACTATAGTCGAAATCATATCTGGTAATGCCTCATTAAACTTATTTACCCGTTTACGTTCTTTTTTCTTTATATACCAACCAGGTACTAAAAACCCTATAATATTACCAATAACAATAAATATGACATTACCAGCTATTATATAAAGTAATCCACCACACATTGCTGTTGACATCCATTGTAGCAATACGTACTCTTCTGGTTTTAATGGGACTCCTGCTCTATTTAAGTTTGTTTCTAACTTTGTATTTTTATCTTTAGAAAGAACATTACTTTTAATCTTGCTAGTTGTTAATTGCATCTGTACTAACATGTTAAATTTTTTAGGATTAAAGCCTTTTTTCTCATTTTGATCAAGATATTTTTTTAATCGATTTTTCATCCTTTTATCGGATAAAAATATTAATTGGAAAACCGCAGTAAATAACAAGAAGGAAGAAAATAAAACTAAAACTAATAGCCACCAAATCATGACCAGTCATCTCCTTCTATAAAAACACTAGCGGGTATAAATATCCCAGAAGTTTCCAATTGTTCATAAAACTTTGGTCTTACTCCTGTTGGGTTCAATTTTCCAATTATCTTACCATCTTCATTTACTCCCGTTTGCTGATAGCTAAATATATCTTGTAAAATTATAACATCGCCTTCAAGACCTTGAACTTCAGTTATGTTTACGATTTTTCTTGATCCATCTTTAAGGCGTGATTGTTGAATTATAACGTCTATAGCGCCTGAAATTTGCTCCCTAATAGCCTTAACAGGTAATTCCACTCCTGCTAACAACACCATTGTTTCAAGTCTCGATAACATATCCCTTGGACTATTTGAATGGCCTGTAGCAAGTGAACCATCATGACCTGTGTTCATCGCCTGAAGCATATCAAGTGCCTCTGCACCACGGACTTCACCAATTACAATTCTATCGGGCCTCATTCTTAGTGAGTTTCTAACTAAATCCCGTATTGATATTTGTCCTTTACCTTCAATATTAGGTGGTCTAGATTCTAACGAAACAACATGCTCTTGAACAAGCTGAAGTTCAGCTGCATCTTCAATCGTTACAATTCTCTCATCATTAGGTATAAAATTTGATAAAACATTTAGCGTTGTAGTTTTCCCAGAACCTGTACCACCACTTACAAATATATTTAGTCGGGCCTTAACGCAAGCTTCTAGGAAAATTGCCATCTCTTTACTTAAAGTACCAAACTCTACTAGATTATCAATTGTTAACGCATCTTTAGCAAACTTTCTAATTGTAATTACAGGTCCATTTAATGCTAGTGGTGGGATTATTGCATTAACACGAGAACCGTCTGGCAATCTAGCATCAACCATCGGGCTACTTTCATCTATTCTTCTACCTAAAGGCGAAACAATTTTTTCAATTACGCTCATCACGTGTTCATCATCACGGAATGTAATTGAAGTTAACTCTATCTTACCTTTACGCTCACAATATACGTGCCTTGGTCCATTAACCATCACTTCAGACACATCTTCATCCAAAAGCAACGGATTTATTGGTCCAAATCCAGTTAAGTCATTTATTAACTCATCGACTACTTTTTTTCTTTCAATTTTCCCTCGAAATGTCTCATCTTCTTTAATTATTTCAATAGCCATTCCATCAATCTTTGGAATTATTTCTTCGACTTCTTGATTATTTTTTATCTCATTAAGGATTTTTTTATGAAGAATAGCCTTTAATTCCTGATGTTTATCTAGTGTTTTCTTTCGGTTACTTTTGTCACTTGATCGATTTTCCCGAAAAACATTTATTATATCTTTCTTAGGAGGGGACTTACTTTCAAAAACTTCCTCTTCTTCTTTAGGAATATTTGTAGTTTGTTCATTAAGATTTGATACCCCATGAATTCTTTTTAGTAGACTCATTCTTTAGTCCCCTCCTTTGTGCGATTAAATCCAAATATTTTAGAGAAAACGGATGGCCCTTTTGGTTTAAACAAGGAAATATCTCTTCTAGAAGTTAATAATTCTGCCATTTTATAAACAGATTTTGCTATTTCAGTTTTTCCTTGGTTAATAACAAAAGGAATTCCTAAATTCAGTGCTTGTGAGGCTGTTTGAAAATCGTTTGGAATGTAGACTGGATCATTGATTCCAAGAATATCAGAAACTTCTACAGCATTAATAACACTTTCCATAGTTGACCTGTTAATTATTAACTGTAATTTATCCCTAAACCCTAGTAAGTCTATGGTTTCTATCATTAGTTTTGTGTTTTTCAAAGCAGCGATTTCTAGATTCGTAACTAATAAGATTTGATCTGCTTTCTCTAAGAAGTCTATAGTTTTTTCTTGTAATCCAACTTCAGTATCTACTAATAAGTAATCGTTCTGTTGTAAAAGGAGATCGATGACTCTATTTAGACCTTCCTTTGTAACTAACTCCGAATACTCTGGTCTATCAGGTGCGGGTAATACTTTTACACCTGAGTCATGTTTGCAAAGATAATTGCTAAGTGAATAACCATCTAGTTTATCTATTTCTTCCATTACGTCCTTTATCGTAAAAGTAGACTGTAAGTCCATTGCAAGTCCAACATCCCCAAATTGAAAATCTCCATCCAATACACTTACTTTTATGTTCTTTTTGAAAAGCGCTATCGCTAGATTTACTGTTAATGATGTTCTACCAATACCACCCTTTGCGCTACATACCGCAAGCATTTCTCCACGCTTTTGTTTTTTTGATTGAGTTTCTTCAGTAGAGGTCGTTGTCATACGGATCCCTCCTTATTCCTTCATAGAGTCCGTTGTTTTAGTGGAGCCTGCAGCGTTAGTTATTTTAGAGTGAATTGTTAATTGAATATTTCCTCTTTCCGAGAAATTTACAACTTTAATTGCGTCTTCCGGTAATAATTCTAAGGTCACAGATGAGTATTCAGCGTATTTTTCCTCTTCCTCTTTTACAGTTATCATCTTTCTTCCAACAGCTAGGACATTAACATTTGATAGTATTTGAACGGTCTTTACAATATTTCTATTTCCTTCCTTAAGGACTTCATTTGATATTACATCTACTGTGTCTCCTGGTTCAATTAGATTTGAAACTGATTGGATAAAATTCACGCCTACTGAAACCCCACGATAACCCTCTTTAATCTTTCTTGAAACGAATACAATTTCATCCTTTGAACTCTTAATACGGTGTCCTAGTAAAACTTCACCTGATTCTATTTCTGCTGTTGCATATTTGCCCACAGCTTCATTTGTGTTTTTAATAGACTGAGAATGTAATCCTTTACTTGGTATTTTTATAACCTTTATTTTTTCATTTGTTATTCTTTCATTCTCTAGAATTTTTCCATTGGCGACAACAACATCAATCATATTCTGATTTACAATTTTCGCCTCATCAAATTTCTTCATATAATTAAAAAATAGAAAAGTTGTTATACTGCCCATAACTAGAGCCATAATCAAAATTAGTTTTGATCGCATCTTTTTCACCTACTCTGTTAATCTAATGCTAAATGCACCTCTGTCACTAGCATTTGGTTCTTCGAAGCCTGTACCTGTACGTTTAATAAAAATTCCTGTTATAGATGTATCTGTAGAACTCATAGGATTTGTTATATAGAAATATGCAAACCCCTTTATTTTTACTTGTTTCAGTTGATTTTGGTCTATTTTTTCTGGTGTATATACTGGTATTAAAACAACTCTTGAACAGTTTCTTAAATTTACGTCTCTCGGATTTTCATAGCACCCATTTACTCTCTCATCTATTACACTTCTGGTTTTACCCGCAACATTTCCTGTTTGAGTATCTAATACATCTCCTACTTTCAACTCTTTATCATAACCATTACGCAAATTGTACTCATATGTTTTTGCACCTACCTCACCTAGAGCAAGAACTCCAAAGTTCCCATATTCAACTCCTGATGAGTCAACTTTTAATTTATACTCTTTGTAGAAATCTAACTGAATGTTCTCATCAATACCTAGAGGCACTGCTCCAGTAGCTCTACCCATTATTCCAAGTTCTGCTGCTGCATTGGCATCTATTGTTGCTGTTTCATTTCCAATTATACTCATAAAAGCTAGAGTTACTTCTTTCTCAAGCTTTATAGTTACTTTTCTATTAATGTCTATCTGCAAGTTTACTATTTTAATATCTTTACCATGTTTGCTAACAACTTCATTAACTATATCTGTTACACGAGTATCATTGTTTACTAATTCTTGAGCCCCAGATAACACAGATGCATTCGCAACTTTTTGAAGCTCACTCTTTGTCATATAAATAGTTCCACCATCAATTGCGATACCTGCTGCTAATAGTAACCCTATCATACTAAAAGCCATGAGTATCAAAGAATTACCATTCTCTTTGAGAATTAGATTTTTCAACTTTTCCATAATAAAATCCTCATTCCACCCGAATTGTCGAGTCAGCTTTAACCTGAAGTGGCCCTGGTATTAGTTTATCAATCATTGGCGTTATAGCTTCAAACGGATATCTCAACTCAACGGTTAAATATTCTCCTGAAACACGTGTGGATTCTGTCGGAGTAATTGTAATATTTAACAGTTCAGGTTTTTCAAAATTAATATAATCCTTTGCAAATAGTATTATTTCATTATCACTTTTACCTAATCCGCCTATTCTTACCGTTTCTTGCGTTGCAAGGTGAATGTGAGAATAAAAATAGAGCAATCTACCAACGTCTATTATTCCAACAAGTAAAATTAATAGGATTGGTATTACCAATGCGGTTTCTACAAGGGATTGTCCACTTTCTTTCCTAATCATATGAACAACACCCCTTTCAACCATAGACTCATAAATGCGCCTGCTGCAATAGCTACTCCGTAGGGTAACGTCGCCTTTCTTTCTTTACTAATAGCAAGGGGGATTTTAATACCAAACCTAACTCCACAAATTGAATATATTATTATTTTCAATTTTTGAAATACACCCTTTTGGAACAATAAAAAGGCAATCGCCATAAGTCCTCCAAATAGTGCCATATATATTGAGGTTACAAGTACAAAACCTGATCCTTTAATTGCTCCAATCAAAGCGAGAAGCTTTACGTCTCCAGCTCCCATACCACCTAGAAAGTAAGGTAAAATAAGTACTCCTAGCCCAACTAAAACCCCCTTTAACGAATCTATTAGTCCTAATAACCCTGAATTAAACAAATGAATTGTTATTGAGATTAATAGTGAAGGTAGTATAACTTTGTTATAAATTTTCCTAACCTTTATATCAGTGATGATGCAAATTATTAATACAGTAAAAAGTAAAATATCGAGTAGAATCATTACAATCCCTCACAATAAACCTAATTTTCTAAGCTGATTCTTTGAAAAAAGCCCCACGTACTTGTACGTAAGGCTTTGACTTGACTAAAAAATTGAATTGATATTAGTTAGTACCTGTATCTTGTCCTGTTACTGAGTTTACAACGTTAGTAAACATAGTTATAATTTCACCACGTAATAGTGCTAATGAACCAACTACTGCTACCGCTATAATTCCAAGTACTAGCCCATATTCAGTCATACCTTGACCTTTTTCTTCCACAACTAATCCTTTTAACTTATTTAACATTTAAATTCCTCCCTAAATTTTCTTTTATATGAAATTTTTGTCAGTTCTCAAAATGTAACTCGTTCCCAATACATGTACCTGTCTCCTCTACCGTTCCAGCAGGTAACTCTATAACGGACGTGGCATCAGCATAAAGCTTGCCCACTCTCCCAGGTTCAAGTCTCTCATCAATAGCAATTACTATATTCTGATTGTTTACATATAGAACATCAATAGAATAACTCATAAAGAACGTGTGAATGGACCGGCAGGGTTTTATGTGTAAACCAGTTCTTGAGCCGAGACTTTCTGTAAACATCAATCCTTTTAATCGTTGAAAGAAATGATAAGCGCCTTCTAGTTTCTCGGCAATTACTCTCTCGTTACTCAGGTTTACTAGCTTCAATTTTCCACCTCCAGTTTAATTAAAATAACCCCGCCTTTACCGAAAGGGGGGTTAATAAGTCAATATCTAATATTCTAGTAGGCTTAGTTCTACAGCATAACGGAATATTATTATTGACACCCTATATCCTTCGGTAACTGGCTGGCGTAGTGCAATGCACCGTAGCCCCTTTAGTTTTGCGTCACTAATTTTCATTAGCTTTGCCTTTATCGAGAAATAGATCGTATATAATTACTTCTCCGACTAATCTCTTGTCCTTATTATAAGATTATTATTGTAGAAAAAGAATGCGACATTAGGCTTATATTTTTTAAACTACTGGATATTCCTAAACAGTAAGTTATAAACCTTTTTACCTAGTTTTTCTAAAAACACTACTATAGCATTGTTCTTATATAGTCATTTATACTCTATAAGACTATAGTCAAACTTCTAAATTCTAGTTTTTTATAGGTATTACGACATGCTTTTCTCATAAAATAAACTTAAAAAAATTATTAAGTAATAATAAAGTATTCTATTAAGATTGGCACTTGTCTTTTAGAAGTTACCCTTATTACTTTCATTTGGTGTTACTTAATTACATAATAGTAATAGTATCGTTTAATTAAATTTATAGTGGGAGTGATTTGATGCATGATTTAGATTTACATCATACATTCGAACTTGGTCTAATCCTTGTTATGATAGCTGCTGGCATTACTGCAATATCTAAGAAATTTAGACAACCCTATCCAATTGCACTTGTAATAGTAGGTGCTATCATCGGGCTTGTTAATATTCCAGCATTAGAGCCTTTAAAAAGATTTATTACTGAGGGAGAAGTTTTCAACTTTGTTATTATTACAATTTTTCTACCAGCATTATTAGGTGAAGCCTCGTTAAAGCTCCCATTCTCTCATTTAAGAGAAAATAAGAATCCTATTCTTGCTTTGGCTTTCGGAGGTACGCTTTTATCTTTTATTATTATCGGCTTTTCATCAATCTGGCTTTTAAATTTCTCAATTCCCGCCGCCTTTGTATTTGCTGCATTAATGAGTGCAACTGATCCAGTAAGCGTGTTGTCAATTTTTAAAAGCGTTGGGGTTAATAAAAAGCTTGCTACAGTTATTGAAGGCGAGAGTTTATTTAATGATGGATTAGCGGTTGTTTTATTTAAAATATCTGCGTTTTATCTCTTATCCTATATTGATGCAGGTTTTAGTGGTATCGCCTCTGGTTTATTTGAATTTATTAAAGTTATCTCTTTAGGTTTAATAATAGGTGGAGCACTCGGATATGGATTTTCAATACTGACAAAATACTTTGATGACTATCCTTTAGAAATTATTTTTAGTATCATACTATTTTACGGCTCATTCTTACTTGCTGAAAGTGTTCATGCTTCAGGAGTTATTGCAGTTGTTGTTGCAGCTCTTATATTTGGAAATTATGGTGCAAAAATAGGTATGAGTCCTACGACTAAACTAAATATTAATAACTTTTGGGATGTAGCTGCATTACTTGCAAATTCTCTAGTCTTTTTAATGGTTGGTTTAGAAATAAAAGTAATACATATTTCAGATAAATGGGGGTTAATATTAATAGCATTGCTTATTGTTTTAATTGCTAGAAGCTTTGCAGTATATACTAGCCTATTTTTTATTAAAGGGTTTCCAAATCCATGGAAACATATTATAAATTGGGGTGGATTAAAAGGATCACTTTCTATTGCATTAGTTTTGAGTTTACCGAGAAATTTTAATGGGCGGGAAGAAATTCTAATCTTTGCGTTTAGCGTAGTTTTATTTTCATTAGTTATCCAAGGATTATCTATTAAACCTTTATTAGCATACTTGGGAGTTAATCAAAAAGAAGAAGGGTTTATAGAATATGAGCAACTTCTAGCGCAAGGACATAGGTCGGAAGTAGCTATCTCTGAAATAAATAAAGTTAAAAAGAACTTATTTATAACTGAACCCGTTTCCAAGGAAATAATTGCGCAACATGAACTTAGACTTAATAAATTACAGAACGAGATTGAACAATTGTTTCAAAAGTATCCTGAACTTAAAAATAAACAGCAGACTATACTACTAAAACACTCATTGTATGCTGAACATGAAGCAATTGATAAACTATTAAAAGAAGATATAATTTCTACAGAAGTTGCTTACGGGGAACAAGACCAAATTATAAACGAGCTTTCAAAACTAGAAGAAGAACATTAATAAGCTAGGCGTAATGCCTAGCTTTTATTTGTATCAATTTCGTAAATTCTTGAACTCTCTCCCCATGGATGATAACCTATTCCAATAAAATTATAACCATATTTTTCATAGTATCCTACATGGTCTGTACATAAATATAACTTTTTGAACCCTAGAGATGCAGCATCACCCCGAATTCTAGAGAGTAGATTAGAACCTAAACTTTTACCACGATATTCCTCCTCTATATAAAGAGCGCATAACCATGGATACAAATCCATTCTACTAATAAAATCATTTGTAATTAATCCTGCACATCCAACAATAGTGTTGTCAACAAATAATACATACCATTGCGGAAGTAAAGATTCTGTTTTTATGGAATTCTCAATACAGTCTTCATAAACCATTAAACTATTTTCACTTGCCCATTTACTTTGTATATATTTGATTGCTTCTTGTTTATATTCTGGATTTTCTCTTATGCTAACTATCTTCATCATATCTTCTTTACAAACTCCGACTTTAATTTCATTGCACCAAATCCGTCTATTTTACAATCTATATCATGATCACCTTCAACTAAGCGAATACTTTTAACTTTAGTTCCCATTTTTAATACTGAAGAACTCCCTTTTACTTTAAGATCTTTAATAACAGTTACTGAATCTCCATCATTAAGGATATTACCATTAGAATCCTTTACTACTTTAGTTTCTTCAATGGTAGAATCTAAAGTCCATTCATTCCCACATTCCGGACAAACGAAATTAGTTCCATCTTCATATGTATAACCTGAATTACATTTAGGACAGTTTGGTAAATTTATCATAATCTATTTCCTCAATTCATTATTATTTTTTTCAAAAAAAAACATATAGAAAAAATCCTATATGTTTATATATTAGCATACGATTGATATCCTAAAAACCCTTACCTACCCTAACTAGCTTTCAGTAAATTAGTGAAGTGACCCCTAAAAGTTAGACACGGTTATTTCATTAGGCAGCTTGGATAAAATGAGTTCGGTATTGTACCGGACTCATTTTTAATTTTGCCTTAA
>JAQSYP010000010.1 GCA_029256085.1 Caryophanales bacterium | reverse complement strand
GAGCCAGGATCAAACTCTCCATAAAAAGTTTGTAGCTCATTATTTTAAAACATAAATTGACGCTTGGTTTTGTTGGTTGTTCAGTTTTCAAAGAGCACTTTGTCGCAATAGCGACTTTCTTAATATAGCATAACCGAAAATTAACGTCAATACTTTTTTCGTATTTTTTAGAATTAATTTTATAACGGCAAAAAATATAATAACAAAGTTTCGCAATATACACAACACTTATTTTTATATACAGAACAAATTATTCACAGTAATTCCAATTCAAATGCTTCGAACCAGCATAAATTGTTAGTAACTAACTATTTATGGGGGATAAAATGTATACTCATTGGGATATTTTCATTAGATTACTAGTGGCAACAGTGTTTGGTATAGTTATTGGATTTGAAAGAGAGATTAGAAAAAAACCACTTGGACTTAAAACTACTTTAGTTATTAGCATAGTATCCTGTTTATTAACAATCGTTTCTATTGAAGCAACATATTCATTCCCTTATTCTGAAGAAATTAGAACTGATCCATTAAGGTTAGCAGCTCAAATAATTGCAGGTGTAGGTTTTATTGGTGCTGGAGTAATTATGAAAAGAGGAATAGACACAGTATCAGGATTAACAACTTCTGCAATGATATGGGGAGCTTCTGGTTTGGGTGTAGCTGTAGGTGCTAATTTTATATTAGAGGCATTTTTCGGATTGATTCTAATTATATTTAGTGTGGAAATAATACCTTGGATGATATCACTTAAAGGACCAAAACGATTAAAGGAAAAGGAAATTTTTGTTTCTTTTGAATTGGAGGAACCAGATTTACTTGAGCAATTACTTCAATCTTTAAACACAATGGGTTTGGAACTAAGGCAAATTAGCTTGCATGAAAACCATTCGGGGAGCCTTAACATTAGAACTAAAATGATTATAAATCAAGAAATGAAAACTACCGAGCTATTTGAGTTATTAAAGAGCTTTGATACGATAGGTCTAATCCAAATTGATAAATTTATTTAACAAATAACCCCCTATTAGGGGGCTTTTATTATACTTCCTTTAAATCATTTGCACTAACGGTTACATGCTCCTCTGGAAAATCAACATCGTGTACGCATGCATTTTGAGTTTGCTCATCGAAACTTTCAATCCAAACAGATATTCCTTCAAACTCAACTTTTACATTATTTGAAGATGATAAAATTTGCTTTATTCTATTCCCTTCCATGTTATCCCTCCTTAATCTCTACATTATTTTTTCCAAATCTCGATACTTATTCGGTAGAATAATTTGCCATTGATTATAGGAACATGAAAAATCTACACAAATTAGAAAGTAACACATCCAAAACATATAATTACTCATATTATTTTAAAAAAACACCGAACCAAATTGGTCGGTGTTTTTAAGTAATTACTTCTTAACTGGGGCAGGCATAGGTGGAGCTTGGTTTGTGAAGTAAGTGTTTACAGCGTGAGTCTTCTTCTTGAAGTTATCTTTCTCGTCGTAAACTTTCTTCATCGCTTTTTCGATTTCAGAATTAACTTCTTCTAAGTTAGCGCCTTTCTTTACTAACTCCTCAGTAGCTAATTGAATAGCTTTATTAGATTCGTCAGTTGACACTCTTAATGAGTCCATGCTTCCTTGTGGATTATGGAATCCAGCAGAGTTTTCTGCTGCAACGATATCCCAGAACCATTGTCCTTTTCTAACAAGTTCTTGAGCTTCTTTAATCTTAGCTTCAGAAACTTTTAAAGTGATCATTTTGTTCACATAGTAGTGAGCTTTGATTGACACGTGTTCAGCATTATGAAGTGCTTTCATGTGTGTATCTTGAATTTCTGTTACACGATCTTTTAATTTAGCTGCCGTCTTATCAGAGTGACAAGTACGGCATGAATCTTCAATTGATTTCAAAGGAGATGTCCATTGGTGAGAAGAGTACTTCTTACCATTGTCGCGCTTATATGGCATATGACAATCTGCACATGAAACTCCATTTTTACCATGAGTTCCTTCAATCCATGTTTCGAATTCAGGATGTTGAGCTTTGATCATTGGCGCACCAGATACACCATGTACCCAGTCTTTTTCAAATGTCTTAGCTTCTTTTTCTTTAGTATAGTACTTATACATGTTTTCTGGCTTAAATCCTTCAGACCAAGGGAAAGTTACTTCTTTATTTGATGATTTGAAGTAGTATTCAACGTGACATTGTGCACAAACATAAGAACGCATTTCATTCTTCGTTGCTTTACTTACGTCTACCCCTGTTTCTTTCATTGCTTTTACAAAACTAGGGCGTGTAATACGTAATTCCATAGTTTTTGGATTGTGACAATCAGAACACCCAATAGGAGAGTGACCTAATTTTTCTACAGCTGGAACTATATCTTTTCTGAAGTTTCCACCCCAGTAATTGTCGCCCTTTTCTTTAATCATTTGTGGAACTGCAGTACTCTTACAAGTCATACAAGATCCAACTGATACGTCATTTATACGAGCAACTTTAGTAACGTCTTCAACTGCGTATGTGTGTCCACGATCTTCATTATATTCAGTTGCGAAACCATAGTTATTGAATAAAATTGGTAAATATGGCTCCTTATCATGGTCGTACTTACTTCTTTTTACTGACCCACTATATTTTGTATCTTGTGTATCTTCGTTGTTTAGCATATAGCTTTCATATTGTAACGGGAATTTATCTTTAAATTCTTCGTTATTGATAACGCTCTCAGATAATCCAGTATCTATTTTTTTATCTGCTGCTTCTTCAGAACTACAAGCTGCTAATGACAGTGATAGTGCTGAAAGTGCTGCAAATAATAAATGCTTAGCATTAACCTTCATTGTTATTCCTCCCTCTTCCCTATTCTACCTTGAATACTTCAAATTCTTTCTTTTCATAGAAATCCGATGTTTTAAATGAACCTTTACCGTGTGGTGTGCCTCTGTGACAACTAATGCATTTTTCTTTTGCATCGTGCTCGATACTCGAAACTGTCGTCTTATGACAAGTCTTACAGTTTTGATCTACAACCTCTTGAGTACCTGAGTTTGGATGTATTACATTAGGTATATCTTCTTTACCTAAAGTATTGTAATAAACATCTGTTATACCGGCCTTAGCTTTAAATGTATATTTGTTGAACCAGTTATCTTGAGGAATGTGACATTCATTACAAGTTATACTTGCATGTGCAGACCTAGAGTATGAATCATGAACCTCATTCATAACGTGACAGTTGCTGCAGAATTCACCTGTATCAGTTGCGTGAAGTGCTTCTTGACCCGCTAAAAGTATAGCGAATCCTAAAAATACACCCATAATTACACTAAATACAACCCACTTACGCTCAAAACCTTTCTTAACCTCTCCCATACGCTCACCTCTTTCTCTAATTATGTATTTCTTGAGCTGTCTTAATTATAATTTTTCTAAATATTCACCTCAGTGATATAAATCACAACTGCACAGAAAATCCATAAAAAAATCAAATAAACTGCACTTTTAATTTATCTATATTAATGAAGAAATGAGAAAATAATAAAAAAATGCTACGAAAGTCGTAAATTACTTTCGTAGCATTTTCTATATATTTATTACTTTGCTGGCTGTGCAGGTTGTACTTCTTGTACTACTTTCGGAAAATATGAATTTATAGCTTTAGTATGTTTTTTCTTAAGGTCTTTTTCATCAGCTACTGCCTTCATAACTTTTCTAATTTCATCATTTAACTCGTTAATGTCTACACCTTTTTTCACTAACTCTACTGTTGCTAGTTGAATTGCCTTATTAGATTCATTAGTTGAAATTCTTAATGAATTCATACCACCTTGTGGATTGTGGAAACCTGCTGAATTTTCAGCTGCAACAATATCCCAGAACCATTGTCCTTTTCTAACAGCTTCCTGAGCTTCTTTGATTCTATCTTCAGGAACTTTAGATGTAATCATTTTGTTAACATAATAGTGTGCTTTTACAGAAACATCTTGAGCAAAATGTAAACCTTCCATGTGAGTATCTTGAATCTCATAAACATGGTCTTTTATTTCTTTAACATTTTGATCAGAGTGGCAAGTTCTACATGCATCCTCTATAGTATTCTCATTTAGTAAAGGTGAGAAAGTGTTATGAGATGACATCTTTTTGCCATCTACACGTTTATAGGGCATATGACAATCTGAACAAGAAACACCGTTCTTAGCATGAATACCTTGTTGTGAATTTTCAAACTCAGGATGTTGTGCCTTTAGTATTGGCGCACCTGAAATCGAGTGATCAAAATCTTTTACAAATTTACCATTCTTTCGTTGTTCTTCATAATAATCATACATGTCTTGTTGTTTGAACCCTTTATCCCATGGGAACGTTACTTCCTTCGTATCTGATTTAAAGTAATATTCAACGTGACATTGAGCACATACATATGAACGCATGTCATTTTTTGATGCCTTACTTACATCGACACCAACTTCTTTCATGGCTTTCACAAATGGTTCTCTAGTTATTCTTAATTCCATTGTTTTTGGATTATGACAGTCTGAGCAACCGACTGGTGAATGTCCCATTTCTTCTGCTTTAGGCAAAACTTCCTTCAAGAAATTTGCACTATAATATTTAACACCCATAGTTTCTATTAGTTTAGGTACTGCAGTACTTTTACATGTTAAACATGCACCAGGTGATTTTTCTGTTATACGCGCTATCTTTTTAATATCAATGTTCGCATATGTATGTCCACGTTCTTCATTATATTCCTGTGCAAATCCAAAGTTGTTAAACAAAATTGGTAAATAAGGTTCTTTATTTTCATGAAACTTACTCGTTGGTACAGAGCCACCATATTTTGTTTCTGTAGTGTCATCATTATTCTTCATGTAGCTTTCATAATGAAGTGGAAACTTTTCCTTAAAAGCTTCATTACTTATCTCGTCAACAGATAACCCTGTATCTATTTTCTTGCTAGAGAAATTTTCATCGTCGTTATTATTGCATGCGGATAAGACAAGTGTAAATACTGTAAGCATTGCGAATAACGAGAATTTTACTCTTGTATTCATTATTGTTCCTCCGATTAAAAATTAGTTACTTTTGGTACTTCAACTTTTTTCTTTTCATACATACTTGGTGATTTAAACTCACCGATACCATGTGGCGTTCCACGGTGGCAAGTTGTACATTTTTCCTTAACATCATGGCCAACTCTAGAATTTGTACCTTTATGACATCTAATACAGTTTTCATTAACTGCCACTTTTGTACGATCATTCGGATGTAAAACGCTAGGTATATCTTCTTTTCCAAGTGTATTGTAGTAAACGTCTGTAATTCCTGCTCTAGCTTTAAAAGTGTACTTTCTAAACCAGTTGTCTTGTGGTATGTGACAATCATTACAAGTAACACCGACATGAGCAGAACCTGAATAAGATTCATGTACTTCACTCATTATGTGGCAAGAACTACAGAATTCTCCAGTATCTGTTGCGTGTAATGCTTCTTGTGTTGCTAATAAAATGGCAAATCCAAGGAACACACCAGCAATCACACTAAAAATAACCCATTTCTTTTCAAACATTCGTTTTTCTTCTCTCATAATTTCACCTCTTTCGTTTTACTATTAAATGAAGTTAATTAGCTTGTAAGGTTAAAATCACAATAAATGAATAATTTTTGAAATTTGTGATTTATATCACTTCCTTAAAACATTATTAACGATATATTTACATAGTAAACATTACAAACGAGGTGAATTTAATGTTCTGTTATCAATGTGAACAAACTCCAGCAGGCGGATGTACTGTCGTTGGTGTATGTGGTAAAGATGAAAATATTGCAAGCTTACAAGACACAATTATTTTTGGACTTAAAGGGATTGCAGCATATAGAACACACGCAGCGCAATTAGGTTATACTGATCCTTTCGTGGATCAAGTAGTAAATGAAGCATTATATTTAACACTTACTAACTCTAACTTTAATGTACAAGAGCATATTGCGATGGCTATGAAAGTTGGTCAAGCAACTGTTCGTATAATGGAAGTTCTTGATAAAGCACATACTGACCGTTTAGGTATTCCTCAACCGGTTAAGGTAAGTCAAAATAAAGTTGAAGGTAAAGCAATCGTTGTAACTGGTCATAACTTATTTGCTCTTGAGCATTTACTAAAGCAAACTGAAGGTTTAGGTATTAATATCTACACTCACTCAGAAATGTTACCAGCTCATGGTTACCCACACTTAAAGAAATACAGTCATTTAAAAGGAAATATCGGTAAGGCATGGTATGACCAACGTAGATTATTCGAAAAATTCCCTGGTGCTATTTTAGCTACTACGAATTGTGTAATGCCAATTAAAGGTTCATACGCTGATCGTTTCTTCTCTTATGAAGTTGCTGGTTTAGAAGGAGTTACAAAGATTGTTGGGGAAGATTTCTCTCCATTAATTAATAGAGCTCTTGAACTACCAGAAGCAAATATTGAATCAGATGAAACTTTAGTAACTGGTTTCCATCATGAAACAGTATTAGGTATTGCACCTGAAGTAATCGATGCTATTAAAGCTGGAAAGATTAAGAGATTTTTCGTTATCGCAGGTTGTGATGCACCTGGTAAGGGTGGCGAATACTACCGTGAATTAGCTACATCTTTACCTCCAGAAGCTGTAATTTTAACTACTTCATGTGGTAAATTCCGCTTTAATGATGTTGACTATGGTGTAGTTCCTGGAACGAATGTTCCTAGATATATAGATTTAGGTCAATGTAACAACTCAGGATCAACTGTGAAAATTGCTTTAGCATTAGCTGATGCGTTTGGTTGTGAAGTGAATGACCTCCCAGTAAGTATTGTTCTTTCTTGGTTCGAACAAAAAGCTGTTGCAATTCTATTAGGACTATTCAGCTTAGGAATCCAAGATATCCGTATTGGACCAAAACCACCAGAATTCATCTCTGCTGGAGTATTAGAAGTATTACAAAATGCATTTAACTTACAACTAATTACAAATGCGCAAGATGATTTAGCAGCAATGATGGGTACGGTACAAACAGAAGCATAGTATTCCCCCCTTTCTTCATTAATATAGAAAAGAAAAAACTCAGGGTTGCCCTCCTGAGTTTTTTCTTTATCTTTATTCTACGATTTCCTCTAATTTTACTTTCATAAATCCATCAGGTGTACTATCAATTACTCCCTTAGATTTTAGTTTTGCTAGTGATCTATTTACCGATTCCCTAGTTGTCCCTATCATATTGGCTAAGTCAGTGTTTGTTAATGGGATATCTATAATCGTCCATCCATCTAATTCAACACCGTGTTCTTTAGCTAATCTATTTAGCTGTTGTGTTAATTTTTCAAATGTATTATTAAAAATTTGTTCCGCCAACCTGTTTTGTAAATCTGCAATTTTCATTTCTAATGTTCCTATAAGCTTAAGAGAAATTGTCGGGTATCTTAGTAGCATATCTCTGAATACTTGTACATTAATTTTATATAGCACAACATTTTCGTCTACTGTTTGCGTACTTGCAGGGTAATTTTTATTGGAAAAAATCCCTATATGAGGGAACATTTCTCCATCTTTTAATACAGATACTATTTGTTCTTTACCGTTTGGATCTGTTTTGTATGCTCTAACTCTACCAAAATTAATGAAATAAAATGCCTCTATTGGATCTCCTTCATAAAAAATATGTTTGTTTTTATCAAGAGTTACTTGATTTGTAATTTCTTCAATATGTGAAAGTTCCTCATCTGTTAATGATTTGAACCATTGAAATTTTTGCAAATCTGCAGTTATTTTACTCACTTTTTTCTCCCCTTACTTATAATCATTAAAATTGGTAATAATAAACTATTATTAAACATTAAGGTGAATCATATGACTAAACTTTATCATTTTTACTTAGTTTTCAAGAAATCGCTTTTTACAAGATTTCTACTTATTATTTTAGCATTAATTATTACTTTTGGCATCGCTGCACACTTAACTGAGCCAAAAACTTTTGGAACTACAGCAGAAGGAATTTGGTGGTCCATAGTTACAATTTTTACTGTAGGATATGGTGACTATGTTCCTAAAACAATTATCGGAAGGCTACTAGCTGTTATCTTGATTATAGTTGGAACAGGTTTTGTATCCTATTTAGCAGTAACTTTTGCTAAAAGTACAATTGATAGTCAAAAAAAAGTAGAATTCGGATTTAGTACCTTTAAAGGTACTAACCATATAATTTTAGTAGGTTGGAACGAACGCGTTAAAGATACCATTCATGCACTCCAAAAAAGAAATCCCTACATGAAAATCGTTGTTGTAGATAGTAGTTTGGAGAAGTTAGATTATACAAAACATGACGTAACTTTCATTAAAGGAAAGTTGTATGAGGAGGATGTTATTTCTCGCAGCAATTTAGAAAAGGCTAGTATTGTTCTTATAACAGCTGATCCTGAAAAGGGAGAACGGGAGAACGATATTAATACAATTATGTGTGTCTTAGCCGCAAAAGGTGTAAATCGTAATAATAGATGTATTGCAGAAATTTTAACTAAAGAACAGATAAGCTATGCTAATCAAGCTGGAGCAGATGTAATTATCAAATCAAACTTAATGTGTAGCGATTTTATGATAAGTTCCATAATAAATATTGAAAATTATAAACTATGCAATGCAATCATATCCAGTTTAACTGATCGAGACTATGAACTAATAGATGTGGACAATGGTATAAATTATAAGACTTATAAAGATGCTGTCGAGTGTGAAATGAATAAAAAGACAATAATCATAGGTATATATAGAAACAAAGAATACATGTTACATCCGAATCTAGAAACGCCGTTAGAGCAGCGTGATAAATTAATAAAGCTCATAAATAGGAGTACTTGATAGGATCAATTTCGACAAAGTGGTCGATAGAATTGTAAATTTGCTCGATAGAATCGCCAACTTGATCGATAGAAGTATCAAAAAAAACTGTCGATTGCATTAAACGACAGTTTCATTCACGGCACCTTTAGTTAAAACTTAAAGGTGCTTTTTTATTTTAATCTTTCTTCAAGAATAGCCTTTTGTTCTTCGTAACCTGGTTTGCCTAAAAGAGCAAACATGTTTACTTTATAAGCTTCTACACCTGGTTGATCAAATGGATTTACACCAAGTATATATCCACTTATTGCACAAGCTAACTCAAAAAAATAAACAGTATAACCAAACGTAAACTCATCTAATTTAGGTAAAGTTATAACCAAGTTAGGTACACCACCATCCACGTGTGCAAGCATCGTACCTTGAAATGCCTTCTTATTAACGAAATCCATCGTTTTATTAGCAAGATAATTTAATCCATCAATATCCTCTGGAACTTCTGTTAATTCAAAATTACTCTTTGGCTGTTCCACATTTATAACTGTTTCAAAAATATTTCTACGACCATCCTGTATATATTGTCCTAACGAATGTAAATCTGTTGAAAAATTTACCGAGGCAGGAAAAATACCCTTTTGATCTTTACCTTCACTCTCCCCAAATAATTGCTTCCACCACTCGGAGAAGTACTGCAAAGAAGGTTCATAATTTACAAGAATTTCGGTAGTTAACCCTTTGTTATAAAGGATATTGCGAATAGAAGCATATTGCAAGGCAATATTATCTTCAAATTTCTCGGATTTAAAATCTCTGTATGCATTTTCCGCGCCATTCATTATTTCATTAATATTAAGCCCACTTACGGCGATAGGCAAAAGTCCGACAGCGGTCAAAACTGAGAATCGGCCACCGACATCATCAGGAATAACAAAGGTTTCATAACCTTCCTTATCTGCAAGATTTTTTAGAGCGCCTTTTTCCCGATCTGTTGTCGCATAAATTCTACTTCTAGCTCCATCTTTACCATACTTTTCCTCTAATTTGCCCTTTAGAACACGAAAGGCAATTGCAGGTTCAGTAGTAGTACCAGATTTAGAAATAACATTTACCGAAAAATCCTTATTTCCTAAAACATCTAATAAATCATTCAAATATGTAGAACTTATATTTTGACCTAAAAATAAAATTTGTGGATACTTTCTTTGTTCTCTCGCTAACAAATTATAGAAGCTATGATTCAACATTTCTGTTGCTGCTTTCGCACCTAAATAAGAGCCACCAATACCAATTACAATCAAAACTTCACTATCTTGTTGGATTTTTTCTGAAGCTTTAACAATCCTTGAGAATTCCTCTTTGTCATAATTGAGTGGCAAATCTAGCCATCCTAGATATTCATTTCCTGCACCTGATTTATCTCTTAATAACTCGTGAGATGTTTTTACTTGTTCTTTAAAAAACTGTAATTCATGTTCCTGAAAAAAAGGTATAGCGTTTTTGTAGCTAAATTTAATATGATTGTTCATCAATATCTTCCTTTTTAAAAAATATTATAAACATGACTTAAGAATAGTTTTTACATCTTCCATTGTTAGATTACGGAATTGACCAATACTGCCTCTGGCCATTGCTTTTTCTGATAATAGATCAATACTATCTTCGTTAATTTCATAATCAGCAAGCCTAGACGGCGCACCAATGGATTTGAAAAAATCTTCAAGCTTTTGTATTCCTTCTAATGCAATTTCATCGTCAGTTTTCCCATTCGCATCAACGTTAAACACATTAATTGCAAACCTTTTAAACTTACTTATATTCGCATTTCTAACATGCCTCATCCATTTAGGGAAAATTATTGCTAGTCCGCCACCATGTGGAATGTCATGAACAGCTGAAACTGCATGTTCTATATTATGCGTTGCCCAGTCCCCAATTATTCCCATCGATAACATTCTGTTTAAAGCGAGTGTACCACTAAACAGGATCGTTTCTCTTGATTCATAACAATTTAAATCTTTTATTAAATTAGGTGCAGTATGAATCACCGTTTTTAAGATTGTTTCACAAAAACCATCTTGAACTTCAGAATTTTCAACATTATGGAAATACTGCTCAAATACATGTGCCATTATATCGACCATGCCGTAAACTGTTTGATTAAGTGGGACTGTAAAAGTGTTTACTGGATCTAAAATTGAAAATTTCGGATAAACTAACGGACTTCCCCATCCATACTTTTCTTTTGTTTCCCAGTTTGTAATTACTGAACCAGAATTCATTTCTGAACCTGTAGCTGCAAGTGTCAAAATTGTACCAAACGGCAGAGCATTAGTTGGAACATATTTGCCTAATACAATGTCCCAAGGGTCTCCATTATATTGTACTCCAGCAGAAATTAGCTTAGTACAATCAATTACAGATCCTCCACCAACTGCAAGGATAACATTAATATTATTTTCTCTACAAAGCTTTATACCTTCTCTTGCAGTTGAAACTCTTGGATTCGGTTCTACGCCAGCTAATTCTTTCCACTCTATTTGATTTTCCTTGAAAATATTAATAATTTGATCATATAATCCACTTTTAACTACACTGCCTCCACCATAAACAAGAAGAACCTTATCCCCAAATTCTTTTAAGTTTGTAGCAAGTTCCTTTATTTGACCTTTACCAAAAATTAACTTAGTGGGATTGTAATAAGTAAATGGTATCAATTCATTCTCTCCAATCTTTTTTAGATTTTTTTATGTATATTCTTTATAATATGATACAAAATATTACTGAACCTATTTGCAAAGGAGGGTGTCAGTATGAGTACAGTACAACGTATTGCTTTAGTGTTCACAATAATAGGTGCCCTTAACTGGGGTCTAATTGGGTTCTTCCAATTTGATTTAGTTGCTGCAATCTTTGGTGGACAAAACGCTGCTTTATCTCGTATTGTCTACGGTATAGTTGGTATTTGCGGCCTAATTAACCTTGGATTATTGTTTAAGCCATCTGAAGAACGTGCTTACCATCCAGAAGCGCGTACAGATCGTGTCTAGATTCAATTGTTTGGTCTCATATTTATAGACCTAAACAGTAAAGAAAACTCGGCGATTGCCGAGCCTTAAAGCGACGGCAGAGCCGTTGGCCTAGAAAAAGAAGGTTCAGTATGGACCTTCTTTTTTTAATATACTTATTTTATCTTTACTTTAGTAAATTTTCTTTACTAACAGATTGTTTAATCCATTCATCAAGCTTCCTTTTTAGAATCTGAAAACCACTCGAAGAAGGTTTAGCTACCCTGTACACAGTTTTTTGATTTAATTGATCTTCATTATCTAAATTTTTTTGGAGTTCTTTTATAGATAAACTTAACTTACCAGTATTAGGATCTATAGAAAGAATTTTAACTCTTACTTCTTCACCTAGACTAACAAAGTCGCTAATATCCCTTACAAATCTCTCAGAAATTTCTGAAATATGGATTAAGCCTTGAGTTTGCGAATTTATTTCAACAAATGCTCCATATGATTGCACACCAGTTATTTTACCGATTACTATATCGCCAACTTTTAAGCCTCCATTCATATTAACACTCCTTACGTCTTTCCAACTTTTAGTATTATAAATTATATCATAATACTTACAGTTGACAAAATTACAGGAACTACATATAAATGCACTGTAAAGAAAATAACTTATAAATATTTTAAATACATTTTCAAAAGTGTTAAGATTATATAAAGGAACTCTCGGGAGGTTATAAAATGACTAAGGTTGGAACTAATATTAAGAACTATCGAGAATTAAAGAAGTTGACTCAGGAAGAATTGGCAAGAAGGGCACGATTAGGTGTAGCTACTATTGAAAAATTTGAAAACGATGAACTACTACCAGATACGCAGCAAATCTTAAAAATCTCAACAGTTTTAGATGTTCCAGCATCAGAGTTACTTGAAACTGCCCAACAGTCTATCGAGATTGATTCAGAAATAGAAATGCTTATCCAGGAAATTGGGGTTAAAAGAGCTAAGTTGATCCTTAGGAAAGCGAAGGAATTTTCAGAAGAAGATTTACTAAAAATTATGCAAGTATTATATGAAATAAAATACGGCAAAGCAAATGAATAGTATAAAATTATAAAAAAGGGGGAAATACTTATAAAGAGTTTAAAGTATTCCCCCCCCTTTTTTGGCAAGGCTTATGCTTTGCCTTTTTTTTGTGGGTTATTTATATTTACTTCTTCTTTTTTTGATACTTCAATAAAGATTTTTAAAATCCCTAAGCTCGCAATAATAAACAAAATAAATGTAAATAATGCTGGGATATATTCAAGTTTGTTATCTGGGAAAACTAGAAAATCCATCATTAGAATAACCACCTTAGAAAAACTTTTATTAGTTATTCTATTACAGTTATCTTTTTAATTATGACTTTTTTTGATGGAACTGAATTTGCGTCAACTTCTACATCAGCTATCTTGTCGACAACTTCCATACCTTCTGAAACTTGTCCAAAAACAGTATGCTTATTATCAAGCCACGGCGTTCCCCCATGTTTCTTGTAAGCATCAATGACAACTTGTGGAAATTTTGCATCAATCATCTGTTGCTCTAATCCATCTTGCAATTGGCTATTTTGCACTATAAAGAATTGTGATCCGTTTGTGTTCGCACCAGAATTCGCCATCGAAAGAGCCCCACGTATATTTATTAGATCAGGACTGAATTCATCACCAAATGGTTTCCCCCATATACTTTCCCCACCAGTACCGTCACCTTTAGGATCCCCACCTTGTATCATGAAATCTTTTATAACTCTGTGAAATGTAACGCCATCATAATAACCATTTTCCGCGTGAGTTATAAAGTTCTCAACGGCTTTCGGTGCCTGTTTTTCAAATAACCTAATTTTAATATCTCCATGACTTGTCTCAAGAAGAACTAATCTTTCATCTTCAGAAGGTTCCTCTAATTGTGGGAGACTTGTAACTTCTGCTTTTGGTGTTTTCTCATTATTATTAGTTAATCCAGCTTCATTCTTTGAAGCATTACCACAGCCATATAAAACTGTTACTAAAATAAGTGTTAAAATAATTGCAACCTTTCTCATCTGAACCTCCATGGTTTAATTACTAATTTTAAAATTAAATTTTATTTTTCCTAAATCAATTCTTTCACCTATTGTTGTTGGCTTAGAATTGAGTAAGTACTTTTTATCTTTCTCTATTAACTGGAAGATTTGATATGTAGAAATAGCGTCGTCTAGGGCACTATGAGCTTTTCCGACTGCTTTATTACCATAAAGTTCAATTGCACGCCTTAGACCTGTTTGATTCTTGTCACCAAAAAATCTTCTGTGCTCTAAAGCTAAGTCTCTATGCTTACCCTTCAATGGAAAAGGAATATCGTGAACATTACAACAATTTTCTAAAACTTTCATATCAAGATTACCCCAAGTTAAAACAGTTGTTTCATACTCTGAGTCATATTCACATAGTTTGTCACATAATCTTTTGAATGAAATACCACAATCTATTTGCTCTTGATTTATTTTCAAGAAATTTTTACACCTGTCCGTTAAAACAGGAAAGAATGTTGGCTTTACAAAAGTTGAATAAGTAGTCTCAACTTTATTCCCAATTACTGATACTAGTCCGATTTCAATTATTTCTTGGAAGAAATTCTCCGGGATGTTCTTTCCTTGAGGCATAGTAAACTCAAAATCAATAAATAAATATTGATGTTTACTCATAGCATTCTTCCTCTCATTATGTATTTACATACATTATATCACTAATTTTTAATCTATATTTCTTGAAGATTTTTAAATTAATTAATTAACATCAAAAAAATAATAAATGTTATAATTAATAAATCAAATGAATGCAAAGGAAGTTAGGATGTTGCGAACAATATTAGGAACCTTTTTTACAGCTTTGATTTTCATATTACTAATATCCCTAGTACCATCAATAGAAAGTACTACTAAGGATTTCAGAAAATCTTTTTCTAAATTGGACTCTAAGCGCGCTGAAATAGAATCACCAAGTTTAAAGCAAAACAGTTTTATCGTTGATGCTAAGGGTTCAGTATTATCTGAAATATATTCAGATGTTAATCGTGTCTATTTAACAAATGATAAAATACCACAATTAATTAAAGATATTTTCGTAATTACAGAAGATAGACAATTCTATTCCCATCAAGGGTTGGATTATCTAGGGACACTCCGAGCGTTTGCCGTTAATCTAAATGGTGATCGTATTTCGCAAGGAGGTAGTACAATTACACAGCAATTATCCCGTGGTTTATATTTGTCTAACGAGCGAACATACCAAAGGAAAATTCATGAAATATATATAGCTAGAGAGTTAGAACGAACGTTTTCAAAAGAAAAAATCTTAGAGCTTTATATAAATAATATTTATTATATGAATGGCGCTTATGGAATTGAAGCTGCATCTAGACAATACTTTAATAAATCTGTTGGTCAACTAACTATTGCTCAGTCAGCTTTTATAAGTTCAATTCCAAATAATCCAACGTTGTATGATCCATATGTAAACTTTCAAAATACTCAATCAAGGCAAAAAAGAATTCTTAAACAACTGTTTGATTTCAAAAAAATCAGCAAACAACAATATGAAGCAGCTTTAAAAGAAAAAATTGTAGTTACAAAATATAATAGAATTGACGTCGATAACGATTATAACTCCTATGTAAACCATGAGTTAAAACAACTAATTTTAGAAAAATATGCTTCAGACAAGAAACTTACCCTTGATCAAAAGGATAAACTTTTGAATGAAAAGTATAAAGAATTATTTGAAACAGGTATAAAAATTTACACGGCATACGATAAAAATGCACAGCAAGTAGCTAGAAAAAGTTTGGTAAATAACCTACCTTATAAAGATGTAGAGGGATCACTCGCAATAATTAATCATGACACACAAAAAATTGTAGGATTAATCGGTGGTAAAAATATATCTAAGTTCGGCTTCAATAGAGCATATCAAGCCTACAGGCAACCTGGTTCGACAATTAAACCTTTACTAGTCTATGCGCCTTATATTAACATCACTGGAAATGGCCCACTGAGCAAGGTAAGCGCAGATAACTTTTGTAAAGCTGGATATTGCCCAAAGAATTATAGCAATAAAGAATATGGTATGGTGACACTTGAAACAGCTCTAAAGCATTCTTATAATACACCCGCTGTGAGATTGTTAGACGAGATTGGTGTTTCAAATGCATTCTCATACCTGAATCATTTTGAATGGGAAAAAGTCTCAAGTCAAGACCACAACCTATCTGCCGCAATCGGTGGATTCGGATATGGAGTTACGTCGTTGGAATTAACAAGTGCTTATACCGTTTTTAGTCATAATGGCACATTTATAAAGCCACGGGCAATAACAAGAGTAACAGATTTAAATGGCAAAACATTGTTATCGTGGTCAGATAAGCCCAAAACAGTTTGGAATGTAGCTACTAACGAGAAACTAAACCTGATGCTTAAAAAGGTTATAACAGAAGGGACAGGTAGGAGAGCAAATCTTCCGATTGTAGATATTGGAGGAAAAACGGGTACAACTAACGATTATCATGATTTATGGTTTGTAGGTAAGGGAAATACGTATACTATCGGTGTTTGGATTGGTAAGGACAACTCGCAGTCAATAGAATATTTAAACGGCACACAACCTCAAATCAAAATCTGGCGTGATATAATGACAAATTTGGAATTGAAAAAATAACTAATTAAAAAACCTAGCATTGTTTTACGATGCTAGGTTTATTTTTATATGAATTATTTGATTCTTATATCGATACTAACTGATTGATCGCATAGGTTAAAACCTTAGCTACTAGTAAGTATGAAGCAATGGCAATAGCTGACCAAATTCCTATTTGGAAGGTTATTACTCCAGCCATACCGTAAATTGATAGTTTAGTTGCTAATTTATATAATATAAAACCAAAAAAGCATAATGTCGTTAACACTAAACAACCAATTAATAAGTAGATGTTATTAGAACAAATTAGGGCAATCAGTCCCCCAACAACAAAAATGGCAGAAGCAGATTGACTAACATGAAAATACAAACCTTCTCTTTCTCTAGAGAAAAATAATAATGATAACTTTATAAATGTATCCCCTAATAATTTAAACAAAGAAAATAGCATCATTAAAAATACACAGAGTACAAAAAATAATGCCATATTTAAATTCGTTGTTGAGACATATTCACTTAAACCTTGATATAACCCAATTTTTTTAGCTTCATCTGTTAATAGCTCAAACGTATAAAGCGAGAATGCCATACTGAATAATAGAGTTCCAACCAAGGGGAAATAGCTAAAAAAATATATATTTTTTTTCATTGTTGCCTCCACAAATTATTAAATCATTATCTAATAGTATGATTCTATTATACATTTAATAACGACTTAATACATCACTTTTAGAAGGGGTATTGCTCTATTTCTTCTTTACAACTGCAATAGTACATCTAGAAATACAGATTAAATCATCATCCTCGTCTACAATTCTGATTTCCCACACCATTGTGGATTTACCTCTATGTAACACGCTAGCTAACGCTCTTACTACTCCACTTTTCTTAGATTTAATATGATTAGCGTTAATTTCTAGTCCAAAAGCGATTTCTGTTTCTTTATCTATTAAGTTATATGCGCCAACGCTTGCGGCCGTTTCTGCAAGAGCAACCGAGGCTCCACCATGCAAAAACCCGAAAGGTTGTCTCGTTCTATCATCTACTGGCATAGAAGCTATAACATAACCTTCACTAACTTCTTCAATTTTTATTCCTAATAACCCAATAAGAGATTTATCCATTTAAACTATCCACCTTTAATTAAATTTATATATCTATTATATAATAGAAACAAAAAACCCGTAATTTATTAATTAGGGTTTTTCTGTCATGGTTAACTATTTAAAATTAGTGTAGCTAATGATCTAGTCATTATTCCTGTAGCACCCTTTGGTCCATAAGAATACTCTGATTTTGCCGTGGCTGTCCCTGCTATATCAATATGTACCCAAGGAGTTTGTTCTGCAAAAGCTTCGAGAAATGCAGCTGCCATTATTACGTCAGCATCTTTAGACGGGGCATTACTTAAATCTGCTACCTTACTTGATCTAACAGTTTCACGATCATCCTCGAATATAGGGAATTGCCAGATTCTTTCATCTTCTTTTAAAGTTGCGCTTCTAAACTCCTCTAGGAATTTCTCATTATTAGTTAATACTCCTGATGTCTTTGTACCAAGAGCAGAAACAACACTTCCAGTTAATGTAGCAATATCAATTATTTTTGTTGCTCCGTTAAATTTCGCATAAGTGATGGCATCTGCCAATGTAAGTCTTCCTTCTGCATCAGTATTTTGAATTTCAATTGTTTTTCCACTTAAAGATACAATGACTTCATCGGGTACCATGGCATTAGGTCCAATATAATTGTCTGTTGAAGCTATAACTGCAACTACATTTTGATTAGGCTTGACTTGGCCAATTATCTCCATTGCACCTATTACCGCAGCTGCTCCACCCATATCAGTCTTCATATCTACCATATTTGTTACAGGTTTTAGTGAATAACCACCTGTATCATATGTGACTCCTTTTCCAACTAACCCTATTACATCTTCCCATTTTTCTTTTCCTTTATATTTTAGAACTATTAGATATGGAGGATTTGCAGATCCTTGGTTAACAGCTAAAAATGCCCCCATTCCAAGTTCTTCGCATTTATCCTTATCAAGTACTTCACATTCTAAACTATACTTGTCAGACATTTCTATACAATAAGACACTATATCTTCTGCCCTTAAAATATTAGGTGGTGTATTAACTAAGTTTCTAGCTGAATTCTGACTTCTTCCGTAAATTTGACCTAATTCGAACATCTCTTGTACCTTTTGATTACCATCACTAGAAACTAGCATGCACTCAGATATATATTTCTCCTGTTTAACATTTTCTGTCTTATAACCTCTAAATCGATATGTAGAAAGTTGGTACGATTCGCCCAAGATTTTAGCTGTAGTCTCTGGCGAAATTTTATCGCATAAAAAGGTATCAAACATTATTGAGATTGACTTATCTGTTGATTTAACTAAATATTTGAATGCATCACCTAAAGAATCTCTTAAAATAGACGTTGATAAATTATTGCTCTTACCTAACCCTATAAAATAAAACCTTTTATACTCATCCAAGCTAGGGTTTAATATTGGTGTTACTTCTTTTGACTTAGCTTTAATTTCACCTGATTTGAAATAAGAATCTAATATCCCATTGAAATATTTATTTAGTTCATCTTTGTAATAAAAATTATCCAATTTATCATCAAATAATCCTATAAAGCATGCATCAAATTTAACTTTCTCTCCAAGCATATTTTTCACCTCATATATAATACTAGCTAATTTATTATTTCAATTAAACGTATTTTCAATACAACAAAATAAAAAAATCTAGGAGTTACCCTAGATTTTAGTTGTTTGAATTTTATTGATATTGGTTTCTAAAAACTTTCATTGTCTCATTTTCATTTAACTGATTTAACATTGCATCATTAAGTTTACCTTCACCACGTTCAACTACGTATACATCAACAGTGCGTTTACCCCACTTACTATATACATCTTCTACCGTTTCATAATACAAATCGATCTTATTACCCTTAATTGCTCCACCCTTGTCAGCTACAACACCATAACCGTATCCAGGTATAAACAAAATAGTTCCAATCGGGAATGTATTTAAATCGGCTGCAATTGTTGAATACAGATCCCTTTTAACTTTAACACCTGAATATGTAATTCCGTAGCTTGGATGATCAGCAGTTTTTCCAGTAGATTCTACTCCTGCAGTATACCCTGTTGCAATTACATTAACTTTAGGATAAACAGACCAATCAATCTCATCCTCTAATTTTCTAGGTGTTTCTGAGTCAATCGTTGCAACTTCTTCTATTTGCTGTCCTTCTTTATAATTGTTATGTATAATCCGTGTTGCGATAAAGTCATATACCGTAAATATATCTTCTTTATCGATTCCCAAAACCTCAATAGTGTTTTCTTGGAATGACAATACTGTGCCGATATCTCGTGCTTCAACTCCTGCCACATCATAATAAGATGTAAACATAATTGCTGAAACTAAAAATGTTAGAAATAATCTTCTAATACCTATTAATATTCGATTCATTCTTTCCACTCCTCTCAACGTAAAGAATTGCCCATTTTGGACAATTTTATACATTTTGAGGGTGTAGAATTAATTCTCTAAAACATTTTTACCCCTTTTTTTCTTAAAATACTAATTATTAATCCTGATAAAATAGCACCTATTAAACCGAAGCCTAAAATGAATATATCTGCTGATTTTATATTAAGTAAGTTATTATACAATTGATTAAAACTATTATTTGGCTCCGTGAAATATGTGAAAAAGCCGGCTTCACCTATGAACAGTAGTGTAATAGATAAATAAACTACCGTAAATAACCATACACTTCTAAAAAACATATTTACTAAAAATCCAATTCCAATAGACAAAGTAAAAAATATTAACATTGAAATTAATAAGACTGGAATACTCATTGTTTCCCCCTAATAAAAAATTTTGTAAGATGTGTATCCAAAGCTCTCGCCTGGATCGATTTCTTCCTTCTCTACTAAAATGTTGTTACTTTCCTCTTTTATTAAAACAGGTAGAAGAATAGAAATATTATTTTTTTTAACTAGTTTATCTTTATTTATGAATTGTACGTCAAATAACTCTTTCTCGCATATTTTTATGTTAAAGGATAAAGGTTTACATTTAAATACAACCATATTATCACTAATTGAATTATGTAAGACTCCTGTTCGCACACCCACAACGCCCAAGATTTCAATATCTAATCCAGTTTCTTCTTTAACTTCTCTAACAACTGCTTGATCGACCGTTTCTCCCTCGTCTACAAATCCAGCTGGTAAGGACCATTTGTTCTTCAATCCACCATACTTCTTCTTAACTACTAACCATTCATTTTGTTCATTTTCAATTATCGCACAAACTGCAAGCCACACCTTCGATTTATTGCTGCTCATATGATACTCCTTTATTACGAAATAAAAAGAGATGGATATATTATTCCACCTCTTATTATATATCAAATGAACTTAAATTTACCCTTTTTAAGTACTAAAGGTACTCCACCTAAAAGAAATAAATAGCGATTATCAATTACCTTTTTCATTAACGCAGCTTTCCAACCTGATAGTTTTACACCATAAACAACTCCAACACCATCATCAAAACCTAATGAACATACTGTTCCTTTTGGAGCAAATTTAAATGCTTTTAATTTATTGTTCCCACGGACAAGAGTAATTAAATTATCTGCTAAAGGATAACTTTGTTGAATTGCAATCTGAGCTGTTGGTGGATAAGGTCGCCCTGTCTCAGGATCAAGAACTAATGAGCAATCCCCTGCAACAAAAATATTATTATATTCAGGCGCCCTTAAGAATTCATCAACTAGAATTCTGCCACGATTATTTTGGATTGGCGAATCTGCAACAATTCGGCTACCGCGAATTCCAGCCGCCCAAATAACAATACCAGCTTCAATTTCTTCTTGTTCACCATTATTCTCTACAATAATTGAAGTCTCTGTGCACTTTTTCACAACATTGCTTAGTCTGAATTCAATCCCCTTACTTTCAAGACTTCTTACGGCATATTCAATTAGGTCATCAGCAAATCCTGGAAGTGCATTCTGCATTGCTTCAACACAAATAATTTTCACTGAATTTCTATCTATGTTATGCTTTTCACAAAGTTGAGGAACCTTGTGCCCAAGCTCAGCAATAAATTCCATACCAGTAAAACCAGCGCCTCCAACAATGATACTTAAAAGTTTCTCATCGCCAGTTTCCTTGTATTTAATAAGGTTTTCCTCGATTTTATTTCTAATTTTATTACAAGCGTTAATTGTAGTTATTGAGTAAGCATATTCTTTTAGCCCCTCAATTCCAAATGTCTCTGCTTCAAATCCTAAACCGATAACTAAGTAATCATACTCTAGAACACCGTTTTCTAAAATTACTTTTTGCTCATCAGGCTTAATTTCAACAACCACATCTTTGACAAAGTTTACTTTATTAAAATCAATGATGTCACTAATTTTCATTACTGTTTGATCATCTGAAACAGTACCAGCTGCACTCTCATGTAACCAAGTAGACTGGTAATGATACTCGTGCTTATTAACAAGAGTAATTTCAGCTTCAGAAGTTTCTAACTTCTTTTGCAGATGACTAGCTGTCATCATTCCAACATAACCTGCCCCAAGTAAAACGATCTTTGGTTTTCTCATAACCGCTCACCTATCCCTTTATGAAATGATTTATGTTAAGTAATATATATGTATGCAAAGATTGTGAAAAAATTAACAAACTATTCTATAAAAAAACGAACACTTTGTTACATGTTCTAAAGTTTGTGAAAAAATTAACAATATTCTCCTTTTACAATATCATATTTTTATTTTAGATGAAACAAATTTTTAAATTTTTTTTATTATCAAGTGGTCTTACCATATAAATATTGTTATAATAAAATGGCTTGACTCACATAAACTTAAATTGTCTTATTTTTGCTTTGAAAGAGAGGAAATGAAATGACATCAAACAGAGAAGTCTTTGACATAACAGTTATTGGTGGTGGCCCTGCTGGTTTATTCACAGCGTTTTACGGTGGTATGCGCCAGGCTTCTGTAAAAATTATTGAAAGTTTACCACAATTAGGTGGACAACTATCAGCTCTATATCCTGAAAAATATATTTATGACGTTGCAGGATTTCCAAAAGTTAGAGCCCAGGAATTAATAAATAATCTTAAAGAACAAATGGTTAAGTTTGAGCAAAACATTTGTTTAGAAGAAACTGTGCAAACAATTACTAAACAAGAGGATGGAATCTTTGAGCTGAAAACAGATAAAGGGACACATTTCTCTAAAACGGTTATAATTGCAGCTGGAAATGGTGCATTTCAACCTAGAAGAATTGAAATTGAAGATGCTACTAAATATGAGCATAGCAATCTACATTACTTTGTAGACGATTTGAATAAGTTTGCAGGTCAAGACGTTGTCGTTTTCGGTGGAGGTGACTCTGCAGTTGACTGGACAATGATGCTAGAACCAATCGCAAAGTCTGTTACTATCGTACATCGCCGCGATAAGTTCCGTGCACATGAGCATAGTGTTGAGAACTTAATGAACTCTAAGGCAATTGTAAAGACACCTTTCGTTGCACATAGTTTCGTTGGAGAAGATAGAATCGAAAAGGTTTTAGTTAAACATGTTGACTCAGATCAAATCGATGAAATTAACGTTGATGCTGTTATTGTTAACTATGGTTTCTTATCATCTTTAGGACCTATTAAAGAATGGGGATTAAATATTGAAAAGAATTCAATAACTGTTAACTCGAAAATGGAATCAAGCGTTGAAGGAATATATGCTGTAGGTGATATTTGTACTTACGAAGGCAAAGTTAAGCTAATTGCTTGTGGACTTGGTGAAGCACCACGTGCCGTTAACCATGCTAAATCATATATTGACCCTTCTGCTAAAGTACAACCATTACACAGTTCAAGTATGTTTAAATAAAATTATATTGAAAAGAAGCACTGTTTAGGTGCTTCTTCTTTTATTTATATATAGTTGTATTCGCCTGTACATATTACCTCTGCAGGACCACGCATCCAAACATTTGCGGTATTATCCCATCTAATATAAAGGTCTCCGCCGTCTAATCTAACGGTTATTTCTTTATCTTGATCAACAAGTTTATTCAGAATTGCTGTTACTGTCGCAGCACACGCTCCAGTCCCACACGCTTGAGTAATTCCTGACCCTCTTTCCCAAACTTTAAATCTAATAGTTGATTCAGATATGACACTAATAAACTCAACATTTACTCCCTCAGGAAACATGCTATGTTTTTCAATTTTAGAACCAATTTCTTCAACATTTACTACTTCAGCATCATCTACTATAAAGACTATGTGAGGGTTGCCCATTGAAACTGCTGTACCCTTCATACTAAACTCTCCAAAGTCTAACTCTTCATTAATAACTTTAGTAAGCTTGTCTCCAGTCATCGGAATAAATTCTCTTTGAAGAATTGGTTTACCCATATTTATAGTCACACTGTCATTTTCAACTTCAGCCATAACAATGCCACCTAAAGTTTCAATTGCAAATTTTTTATCATTTACTAATTGATTGTCATAGCAGTATCTAGCTACACACCTTAAACCATTTCCACAGTTTTTACCTTCTGAGCCATCATTATTAAAAATGCGCATTTTAACTTCAGCAACATCTGATGGACATATTAGAATTAATCCATCAGAACCAATACCTGTATTTTTATTTGAAACTTTAATTGCTAAATCAGAGAGAATCTCTTCTTTTAATTCATACTTGGTTGTATCAACGTATATATAGTTATTACCAAGTCCATGCATTTTGACAAATGGAATCTTAATCATTTCAACACCTCTAAATTAATTATACAAAATAAATCTCAAAATTGTTAAATTATCTTAGCTAATTCGGACTAACTTTTATTTTTATACTCACTATTCTGTAATTACAATGTATAATGAAAGTAAATGCATTAAATTAAGGGGGGACTAAATATGACAACGAACATTGATCCTTTATACGATAAACGCATAAAATGTATATACTGTTCCCATGACTTTACTACAAAAAAAGTTAGATCACGAGCTTCAAAAAGCATCTCAGTCGATGAAGATTATTGTACTTATTTTCAAGATGAGAAAAATAGCCCATACCTATATTATGTTTCTGTTTGTCCAAAATGTGGTTTTGCATTTTCAGAACAATTCGCTCCTTATTTCCGAGATGATATAAGAGTTTTAATTCATAATAAAATTATGTCCAAATGGCAAGGACTTGATTTTAGCGGTAAACGAAGCCTAGCACAAGCTGTAAGTACTTATAAATTAGGTATTTATTCTGCAACTTTAAAACAAGAAAAGCATATAATTTTGGCTGGATTATACATCAGACTTTGTTGGTTATATCGAAAAGAGAAAAATAAGGAACAAGAAGAAAGATTCATGAGACTAGCTTTATCAGAATATGAACAATCTTATATGAATGGTGATTATGAGTCAACAGAGATGACAGAAATAAGAATTGGATATATTATAGGCGAACTCCATAGAAGATTAAAAAACTACAAGGAATCTATTCAATACTTTAATCGTGTTGTTACCCAGCAAAATAAGTCTATTGAGCCCGGTACTGTAAAAGTAGCAAGAGAACAATGGTATAAAGTTAGAGAAGAAGCAAAGGAATATGCAAAGCAGCAACTTGAAGCTCCTCCTGAAGATATCTAATTACCAAAAGGGATTCGGCATTAGCCAAATCCCTTTAATCTATTTTTTCATATATTTTACTTAACAGTTCATCCTCGGTACTTGCGTCAACTACCTTGCCCTCAACGACAGCAAATAATTTACCTCTGCACCTTGTACAGTACCCTAAACAATTGTATTCAATTGTATCAATATTAGGATCCTTTTTTAGCTTTTCTAGAACTTTATAAGTACCATTTGCAAGATTATTTGTGCAAAATTCAACTAAACTATACAGATCTATCTTCCTTCCTACTCTCAATCAGAAACTCAATAAATTCCACAATATCTTTTAACCTTGGGTTACCTTCACTTACAATGTGGTCATTTATTTCTACGACTGGCAAAATCAGATTTTCTATATCTTTTTTACTCTCTATTGTACCATCTTCTACATTTATATATTCAAAGTCAAATCGAGTGATTGGAAATTTTCTTCTAAGGGCAGATTTTAACCATTCAAATGTTTCGTAATCAGTTGGCGCTCCAACACAACTTGAACATCCCATTCTAGCTCCATATGTCTTAAGATTAATTCTCATAATTATAATCACTCCTTTTTTATATTAATTATAAGATAATTCTGATAATAAATAAAATGATTTGTTTAAAAAAATGCTAATTGATAGATTTTTTCACTGATTATGTTTATAATATTAAAGAAAACTTGACTTGTTTCATGTTTTTAATGCGATATTATAAGGAGTGAATTTAATGGAAATGCAAGAACAAGTACAAGAAGTACTAGATAAATTAAGACCGTTTTTACAACGTGACGGCGGTGACGTTGAATTGGTAGATATAGAAGATGGCATCGTTAAGCTACGTTTAATGGGTGCTTGTGGTAGTTGTCCAAGCTCGACTATCACACTTAAGGCTGGAATTGAGCGCGCATTATTAGAAGAGGTTCCAGGAGTAATTGAAGTAGAGCAAGTATTCTAATTAATAAGTAAAGAGGCCCATAAAAAGGCCTCTTTTGTTTTGCTAAACGTGTATTGAATTTTTAAAAACTTCAACACCAGTGTTATTAATATTTAACTTAAGGACTTCACAGTCTTCGAATAAGCTTCTAATATCTTGATAAATATTATTAATTTCTGGCTTCTCACCAACTATTAGAACAGTAGGACCTGCACCACTTAAGGCACATCCAATTGATGGATTAGATCCAAGAAATTCCTTTGCCTTACTTAGCTCTGGTACAAGCTTCGATCTAAATGGTTCGTGAAACTTATCCTTGTTTATACATTTCAAGGCGAGATTCCAGTTTTTAGTCATAAATGCACCAACTATTAAATTAGCCATTGCTGATGATTCGATCGCATCCTTATAATTTAATTCATTTGGCAGTGCACTTCTAGCTACTTCTGTTTTCAAAGCATATTTTGGGATAACTGCAATGACTTCTAATTCATCAATATTGTTATTTATATAATGGTAAAAATCACTACTATAATATCCAACAACTAATCCACCTAAAACCGAAGCGCCAATATTATCAATATGACCTTCCCAAGAACAAGCCAATAATAACTTATCTTCACTAGATAGGTCTAGTTTAAGAACCTCGTTAGCAATTTCTATACCAGCAACTATTGCAGATGCGCTGCTGCCTAGGCCTCTAGCCAACGGGATTTCGTTACTAATAACTAATTTAAAAGGGGTAATAGATTTTCCAAACTTATTTGCTACGTCAATAATTACCCTAACAATTAAGTTTTCTTCATTAGTAGGAAGATTTTCATTAGTATCACTTAAATAAACACATTCCCACTTCTCAGAAGTAAATACATCAATCGTCAGAAAGATGTCTAGGGCTAGTCCGATACTATCAAAGCCTGGTCCAAGGTTAGCAGTACTTCCTGGAGTCTTAACTGTGAATAACTTATCTGACATTACTAGCTTCCCCTTGCAAATATGCTTTAATTTTATCTTTATCTGCTGGTAAAACACTTGGATTTACTTTACTATACTCTATTGCTACATTAGGATCTTTCAGTCCATTTCCAGTCAGAACTAGTACAACTTTCTTCGAATCACCTAAAGTTCCTTTTTCTAAATGCTTTCTAATACCTGCCCATGATGCACAAGATGCTGGTTCTGCGAAAATACCCTCACTTGAAGCAAGTTCTTTGTATGCGGAAATAATTTCTTCATCCGTAACAGAATCGATAATACCATTTGATTGTTCAATCGCTTCTTCAGCAGTTCTCCAACTAGCAGGGTTCCCAATTCTAATTGCTGTTGCAATTGTCTCAGGGTTATCGAACTTTCTCTTATTAACTATTGGAGAAGCTCCTTCTGCTTGGAATCCAAACATTTTCGGTAGAGTAAGAGCATTTCTCTCGCTATATTCTTTGAAGCCTTTCCAGTACGCAGTAATATTGCCTGCATTTCCAACTGGTATTGCCAAAATATCTGGTGCCTGTCCAAGTTGTTCGCAAATCTCAAATGCAGCTGTTTTTTGACCTTCAATTCTATATGGGTTTACTGAATTTACAAGTGTCATACTTCCATCACTTGAAAGCTCTTGAACTATATTAAGTGCCTGATCAAAATTACCATCTATACAAATGATTTCTGCGCCGTACATTACTGCTTGTGCAAGTTTACCATAAGCGATTTTACCATTTGGAATTACAACTATACTTCTCATTCCAGCACGTGCAGCATATGCTGCTGCTGCTGCCGATGTATTCCCAGTTGATGCACAAATAACTGTTGAAGCTCCTGACTCCTTAGCTTTCGCAACAGCCATTACCATTCCTCTATCTTTGAATGAACCAGTAGGATTCAAGCCTTCATATTTAACGTAGAACTCATATCCATACTTCTTAGACAAATTCTCTAAGTGAATTAAAGGAGTATTCCCCTCATGTAAGGATAACATTGGTGTTTCTTCTGAAATTGGCAAGTATTCTTTATATCTATCTAATAGTCCATTCCATATCATTTTTTATCTTCTCCTACGATTGGGTATGCCCCTTTGATGTCTATAACTGAAGAAATTTCATTCAATGTGTTAATTATATTATTAAATGACTTTTTATTTGCTTTATGTGTAACGATTATAATTTCTGAAGAATCAGCTATACCTGATGGATGTTGTAAAATTTTCTCGAGACTTACTTCTTCTTTTGTAAATAATGAAGTTATTTGTGAGAACACACCAATTTCGTCTTTAACAACAATTCTTAAGAAATATTTCGACTCTAATTGCTCATCTGTTAATAAACTTTTTTCAAGCTGAGGATTGATGTTCATCCTACCATTTACACCTATTTGCATATTTTTCATTACTGCAACTAAGTCTGAAACTACTGATGTAGCAGTTGGTAAGCTTCCTGCACCTGGTCCATAAAACATTGTTTCACCAACAGCTTCTCCAGTAACAAATACAGCGTTGTATTCATTGTGTACGGATGCTAGTGGATGAATATGTGGAAGTAGCATCGGTTCAACTGTAACACTTACCATATCGCCCTCGCGTTGCGCAAGACCGATTAACTTCATTATATATCCGAAGTTCATTGCATACTCAATATCTTCACTTGTAATACTAGAGATACCTTTTACTGATATATCATTAAGGTCAATGTTCATTGAGAAACCAAGAGTTGCTAGAATTGCCATCTTTCTTGCAGCATCAAATCCCTCAACATCAGCAGTCGGATCACTTTCTGCAAAACCAAGTTTTTGTGCTTCTTTTAGCACGCTATCATAATCTCTGCCTTCTTGCGTCATCTTAGTGAGAATAAAGTTAGTTGTTCCGTTTACTATACCCATCATTTTTGTAATTCTGTCAGAAGCTAAACCTTCAGTTAAGCCTCTAAGAATTGGTATTCCACCGGCAACACTTGCTTCATAAAATAGATCACACTTATTTTCAATAGCAGTTGTTAAAAGCTCAGCACCATGTAAAGCAATTAAATCCTTATTTGCCGTTACTACATGTTTCTTATTTTTAAGTGCTCTAAGTATTAAATCCTTTGTATCTTCTATTCCACCAATAACTTCAACAACAATATCTATTTCACTATTATCAATTATGTCGTCGGGATTAGTTGTTAGTAAATCCGTATTTATGGTGATTGTTCGCTCCTTTTCAAGATTACGAACTAGTACTTTAGAAACTCGAACCGGGCAGCCGATTTGATGCATTAATCTGTCTTGATGGTTTTCAATGATGGTGACAACGCCACTCCCGACAGTTCCAAGTCCTAGCAACCCAATATTTATTTCTTTAACCATAAATACACCCCTTTTTAAGTTATAAAGATATTATAGGGTATTGTGGCAAAGAAATCACTATCATACTACAAAATTCTCAATATTTTAACAATTTATATTAACCAATCGAGTTGAGGAATCTTTAATTTAGTAACTGGTAATTTAATGTTTTTAAAGAAGTTACCCAGAAATACTTCGTAATTATTTATAGAATCAATAATATTTGTTAGTTGCTCAGCATACTCAAATTTAACATCTTTATCAGAACTCATATAATAATTTTCGACAGTTGTAAAATAATGTACTGGAAATAGAAGCCTTGAATATAAGAGCCTCCAGGCAAACGATGTTAATGGGGTAACCATTTCATACTCATTCAAAAATTTTAAAATTTCTTGTTCTGAATTTTCCATTTGAAAATAAGTCGATCTAATCCATTCAGCTAAATCTCTACTAGGGTGATCAATTATCCATTCAGATGGAACCTTATAATAAAATTTATCTCCCCAAGATTTTGAGGTAAACCTTTCACTACAAATTGTTCCAGCATCGAATAAATTAGGCTCATCATCTAGTTCGCAATCAACTAAATATTGAATTGCATTTTCTGATAATCCTAAATAATATGGAAAGGTTTCAATAAACACACGATCAAATTGTTCTGTTGGCTTAGAATTTAATATTTTTAACCAATGCGCCTCTAGAGTATCCAATCTTTTTTCCCAAAGCTCTTTCCATGTTCCTATTCGGTTAAAATCACCTGTGTCACCTTGATAGTATTTTCCTTTTTGATGAAATTGAGCTAGCTCATATCCAATTGATCTAGTATCACTAATTTGTTTTCTGACCGTTCTAAGCAAAACAATATTCTTGTTATCTACTTTAGACAGAAGGTTTCCTTCACGATTATACTGGGGTATTGCAACGGTATGATCTCCTAAAGATGACATAAAATCAGTCATTCCCTTTAATGTTTTAATATCATCTTCCTTGTATGATGTTTGTATTATAAAGTAAAAGTAATTTCTTAACTTAAATGCATTGTAGTTACCTAACTTTACAGTATCTTTAGGATCAACGTGATAGTAATAAATAATTTCCTCCCTCACTATGCAACTCCCCCGTATCTTTTTTATATAAATATATGTCCCTTTTTCTGCAAAAATAATATGTTTAATGCACTTTTTAAGTAACTAATACGTATATAGTAATATTTAAAATATTTTGTTCTATTAAAAACACATCGTGTGTAATTTAGATTAAGATAAAAAAATATGAAATTAGGTGTTACTATGGATGAAAAAAAGCTTGGAGTTATTTTAGGGGATGTAGCATTAAACTTATTAATTGAGCGTGGTGTTACAATTCAAGATATTGCGGACTTAGTTTTCTACCTTCAAAAGGATTACCATGAAAATTTAAGTATGGATGATTGTGTATTAAATGTTAATAGGGTTTTAGCAAAACGCGAAGTTCAAAATGCCATTCTAACTGGAATACAATTAGATAAAATGGCTGAGGAAAACAGATTACCTGAGCCGCTTCAACAAATTATTAGGATGGATGAGGGCTTATACGGAATTGATGAAGTAGTTGCACTTTCAATTGTAAATGTGTATGGATCAATTGGATTTACTAATTTTGGTTATATCGATAAGAAAAAACCCGGTATCTTAAAGAAGCTAAATGAAAAAGGTGCCGCACTATGCCACACGTTTTTAGATGATATTGTAGGTGCAATAGCTGCTGCAGCATCAAGTAGACTTGCACATCGAGCTGCAAATACAGAATAAAACTAACAAAGCTTTTCGTACGTGAAACTTGTTTTTTTGTACGCATATTAGGATTTTTCGTACGCTAAACATATTTTTTTGTACGCAAATTTAGATTTTCCGTACGCTCTTGTCGAAAAATATTTGGCAAACATAAAAAGATACTGACTCCCATAAAGAGCCAGTATCTTTTTATAATCTATATATCCATTCAGCTAATGAATTAACTGTATATGTCGGTTGAACTTCAGCATCTACTAAATGTTCTGGTAATGTTACACCAGAATGTACAAGTAACGTATCAAGGCCAGCATTAACTCCAGCTAATATATCAGTATCGTAGTTATCACCAATCATTAAAGTATCTTCTTTACTAACACCTAATTCAAGTAGGGCTTGTTCCATTATGATACTTTCCGGTTTCCCGATAAATACTGGATTTACTCTTGTAGAAACTGCTAGTACAGCAGTTAGTGAACCGTTCCCTGGCATTAATCCCCGTTCAGTCGGCATTGCAATATCACCATTAGTAGAAATAAATTTCGCTCCATTTCTTATTGCTAAAGCACCTATTGCTAACTTTTCATATGTAATTTGTCTATCAATCCCGATAACTACATAATCAGGTTTATCTGATGTTATTGTTAGTCCTTTTTCAAGTAACGCTGTTTCTAAACCATTTTCACCAATCATAAATACTTTGGCATCATGTTTTTCTTCTGCAATTAAGTTTGCCGTAGCCATACTTGATGTAAATACATGTTCACTGCTTGCATTTATATTAAAATCATTTAACACCTTCGCTACATCTTCTGGTGTTTTCGACGAGTTATTCGTAACAAATAGGTAAGGTAAATTTTTCTTTTCGAGTGCCTCAATGAAATCTCCTGCTGCTTCAATTTTCTCCGTGCCTTTATACATCGTTCCATCTAAATCAATTAGAAAACCTTTATATTTCTTCAAGATTATCACCTTTATTATTTATTAGTAAAAGTTGTTAAAACATCAGTATTTTTCCCGAGATATTCATTTGTACTTCTAACAAAATCTGAGAAAACCGTTTTGTTTCTAATAAAGTCAGAATATAATTCAACTTCATTTATAGATATATAATCTTGAGTGAACATCTTTCTCCAATGCATTAAGTTTATTATATTTCTTCCACATTGGTCGGAGATAACTTTTTCATCTATTAGTATTAGAACTATATCTTCAAAACTTCCAGGGTCTCTCATTATGTATGCATCGATTAACGAATTTCCAACGTCTAGTATACCCTCAAGTAGCAAATGACAAATGCGTTCTAACGCATATTTCTCTAGTTTTCCATATAAAGAAATTGACTCTAGATCTAGGACTAGATTCTCTATAAAATTTAGTGTTTCTGTTATTTTTTCTTTATCTACAAAATACATACCGTTCCCTCCCTTAATTAAAAAATATTATAGCATAGTTTGGAAATGATTTACTTTATTAAATAATATGTCGAATTTTGTATCCAAGCCTTACTATTTATTATATCATTGAGGTAGTGTGTAATTTTATTTAAACCTAGGGGGCACAAAATGGAACGCGAATTGGCATTAGAATTAGTACGTGTTACTGAAGCTGCTGCACTAGCATCTTCAGAGTGGTTAGGTCGAGGTCAAAAGAATGAAGCTGATGGTGCTGCGACTACTGCAATGCGTCAAATGTTTGATTCTGTTAATATGCAAGGTACAGTAGTTATTGGTGAAGGTGAGCTTGATGAAGCACCTATGCTTTATATAGGAGAAAAGTTAGGAACCGGTTATGGTCCTGAAGTTGACATAGCGGTTGACCCATTAGAAGGGACAACAATTGTAGCAAAAGGTCTTCCTAATGCTATGACTGTTATTGCAGTTGCTGATAAGGGCAATTTATTACATGCTCCTGATATGTATATGGAAAAGATTGCTGTTGGTAGAAATGCAGCAGGAAAAATTAGTTTAGATGATCCTATTGAAAAAACTATAGATATAGTAGCAGAAGCAAACAACAAAAGAATTAAAGACGTTGTTGTAATTATCCAAGAACGTGAAAGACACAGCAGTCTAATTGAAAGAGTTCGTGCTAAAGGTGCTCGCGTTAAATTATTTGGAGATGGTGACGTAGGAGCTGCAATTGCAACAGCAATGCCTCGAACTGGAATTGATATTTTTATCGGTACAGGTGGCGCACCAGAAGGCGTAATTTCTGCTGCTGCGCTTAAATGTCTAGGTGGAGATATGCAAGGAAGACTTGTCCCTGCTAATGTTGATGAATTTAATCGATGTGTCCAAATGGGATTAAAAGACCCTCATCAACTGTTAATGTTAGATGATATGGTCAAAGGTGATGATGCAATTTTTGCAGCTACAGGGGTAACTTCGGGTGAGCTTCTTGAAGGAGTTGCATACCTTGGTGGTGATGTTGCTGAAACTCATTCAATTGTTATGAGATATAAAACTAGAACTGTGCGTTATATAAAAGCTGAACATCATTTACTACACAAACCACAACTTGTAACTACAGGGGAATAATAAAAATTCTGGCTCAGATTATTGGGCCAGAATTTTTTTGTTTTAGGGATATGCACCACTCTACCTTAAAACTGCACCACACATTAAACTTTTTGCACCATCTCTATATCAAACTGCACCAATTTTAAGATTAATTGCACCGCCGTGTCGAAAAATATTAGATAAAAAGCAGTTCAATATTTTGAACTGCTTCTACTTTGAGACTTTCTTAATTACAAAATACGCACATCCAAAATTGCAATATTCAAGTAAGTACTCGTTTAAAGTACTTATTTTCGTATCAAATGATGCCTTTGGGTTTCCATCTTCGAAAAAACCACGTAACCTTAGTTGTTCATGACTGATATCCCCAACTATATAATCATATCTTGATAGTACTTCGGAAAATTTTTCACGAAACTTCTCTTCGTTAAATGCATCCCTTTTATTTTCAATTACTTCATAATTAACATTATTTATACTAACCATATAATCACCCCTCAAATGCTACTTGTTATTATACCATTTTCTTTTTAATTACAAAATTTTCTAATTAAATATTTTCACTTTCTAAAATACTTTTTCCAAAGCTGAAAACACTATAGATATAATTCAGATTTTGGAGGATGTCGCATGCTAAAAAAAGTAGCAATTGTCTTCTTTTTAACTTACATTACAAATTATAGTACTACTTTTGCAATTATAGATGAAAAAGAAGTTTTAGAAAAGAGAGTTTCACTTTATAAGAAAACATCAACGGTTACTGATGTTCCATGGGAATACATAGCAGCTATTGATCAATACGAGAGAACTGCTCGTAGACTTAGACAAGACATTCCTAAAAAAGTTACAGGAATAACAGGCGTATATGTACCTGATGATTTATGGTATGGATTATATAAAGGTGATAAAAAGCTAGCTACTCCCAACCTTATTAGTAATTTTGGTGGTATTGGGATGGACGGAAATGGTGACGGAATTGCTGATTCTGATAATGACGAGGACGCGCTTTATACTGTTGCAAAGCTTATTTCTTCGTATGGATTATCTAAGGATCAATTGAAAATTGGCATATGGGAATGGTATTTCAGAAGTAGAACTGTAGATATTATTATGGTAAATGTAAAATTACTTGAGAATGTACATTATACAAAGTTGCAAGAGCATGCCTTTCCTGTAGCCATTAGAAGTAATCATAGTGTTAAGAACAGCTACGGAGCACGACGAAGTTTTGGCGGCTTAAGAATGCATGAGGGGATTGATATCTTTGCAGGTTACGGTGTGCCGGTTAAAGCTACAAGTTATGGAGTTATTGTTCTCAAGGGATGGAATCGACTCGGTGGTTGGAGAATTGGTATTCAAGATTTCAACAACAATTATCATTATTTTGCACATCTAGGATCGTTTTCAAAGGATATTAAACAAGGTGATATTGTTAAGCCTGGTCAAATAATCGGGTATGTTGGAAGCTCAGGTTACGGACCCCCAGGAACCTCAGGTAAGTTTCCACCACACTTACATTATGGAATATATAAGGATCTAGGAAAAGGAGAATGGTCATTCAACCCAACTCCTCACATATATCAATGGAAACGCGAAGAATTACGGAGAAAGTAAAATAAAACTTATTATATGAATCAACTCTAAATAAAAATTTCATAAAAGAGGGTGTAGCAATATGCTACACCCTACTTTTTATTCATGAGAGTCTGTTTTTTTAGACTCTTTTTCTTTTGAATCAGTTTTTTCGTGTTCATCCTCTGGTTTAATAGGTAATGTTAGGCTCGGCATTTTATCACTAGAGCCGTTATTATAATAATTAGGCACTCCACCTTGGATTATTCTCATGGCAACTGGTATTGTACTACTAACTTTTGTTTCTTTCGTTGCAAAAGGGATAATTATTTGAACACTTACTTCAATTTCTATAGCGATTTCAACCAATGCATTGTTAATACCGTATGGTTGAATTGTCTTTTTAACGTCAGAAATAATATCACCAATTACTGTAAAGCGCACTGGTATTTTGGGCCCTAAATTCGCTAGTAAAATGTTGTCAGTTGCCTGGCCTAATGGTACCTCATAAATAATTCCCTTATTATGAACCTTGTTTTTATCTATCAAATCAGAGTTCACAGATTCCTCTAACAATTCTAAATTACCTTCTTCAGCATGTTGCAAATTCTCTTGAACTAAATGTGATGTCTCGGCAAGAACACTATTTACAATTGCAGCATTAAAATCAATAGTAGAAACCATTCCGTTTTGGTCTGTTTGCACTTTTATAAGATTCTCAACATCTAATCCTTCTGCAACACGTTTATTTACAGCTTTATTTATTACATATTCGGCTATCCGCTTTGTTTGTGACTCGGCAACTCTAATTAAAGTTGGTTCTATTCCTCTATCAATTATCCATAAACCTTGTATTGTCATTAGTACGCATACTAATAGTGAAATCAAAAATATAAAAACCATTGAAGAAGATTTACTTTTCTTATGGTTCTTGTTTACGTTGTATCTTACTCTTCGCCACCCTTTTCGACGCAACAAAAAAATCCCCCCCTTACAAATGTATGCATGGATGGGGACAGCTAAACACATATAAATAAACTTTGGTTATAATATAGATTTTGCCATAATAATTAATGCTTCTTTGCCAGTTGTGCCAGGTTTAATTCCAAGCTGCTCTGCTTTTATAGTTACAGATTCTAGAGGTGCATTTATTAATTGTTCTATAGTTTTTACACCTGTCGCACGGCCAGCTATTATTCCGCGATCACTTAACTTTTCATTTAGTAATTTTACATCTAGGGCACCACACATAATGTATCCAACTTCATTAGAAACAGTTAATAATGTTGTTTTAGGTAATTTAACTACAACTGCGGTAAATGTATAACCATCAAGTATAATCGGTTCTAATTCAACCATAAAAAAACCCCTCCTCCTTCATAAATTATGTAATGAAGTAGGCTAGGGTTCCATTTTATAATCCTTCAGTAATTAGTTGTAGGCCAACTAAAATTAATGTTACTCGAAAAATAAGTACAAACGTTTTTGCATTAATTTTCTGCATGATCATTGGACCAACTTTGCCACCGATCCACGCTCCTGGAATTAACGCAAGTGCATACATCCATAAAATATTTCCATAGAAGGTATGCTGAACCGTGTTTACTGTAGAAGATAGTAATATTACAAACATTGAAGTTGCTGCTGCAACGCTAGGTGGTACTCTGAAAAATACCATCATTGCTGGAACTAATAATACTCCTCCACCAATTCCAAATATCCCTGATAGAAAACCTACAGCAAATGAAAGCGGAATTCCTATAATAGGTGAGAATGTGTACTCATGAACGTTTTCATTCTTATCAACGTACTGCATAGTAATTGCTCTATAAGGATTTTTTATTGGCTTAAGTTTATCCTTGAACATAAGTATTATCGAAACAGTGATTAGAAACATACCAAAGTATAATGAAAACCCTGAAAAGTCTAGTTTCCCATTGGTCCACGCCCCAATAATAGCTCCTGGAATAGCACCAACAAAAAGGTATGCTCCCATCTTATAAGAAATCGTTTTATGTTTATAGTTTGCAAGTGATGCAGATAGAGCGGTGAAAACAACGGTAAGTGTCGATGTTCCTACAGCAAACTGCGGAGTTACTTCACTAAAAAAAGATGTGTGCTGATTAAAATATAGTAAAAACGGAATTATTATTATGCCCCCACCAATTCCTATAAGGCTACCAATGGATGCAGCTAAAAATCCGATCAAAAATAAATACAAAACTTCCACATTACCACCCCTTTCACAATAATTATATATTAACACATTTTGGGTTTTTTAATTAATAAAAACTGTCGTCAAAACCCATAAAAAGTGGATTTGACGACAGTCGTTTACCTACTTGTTCTAAACATAGAATTCTTCTTTGCTTGATAGTGGGAAGAATACTCTACCTTTTCCGATCGGTTTCCTCTTTGAGAAAAGCGTGCTTTCGCAGCCTCTACCCGTTCCTGAATCATCTGCTTTCGGTTTTCGTCTTGGGGATGCATCCAGTTAGCCATTTCTGGTGTCACACTAACAACAATCGATCGTTTATCCGAAGAATTATTATTCACATCGTTCCCCTCCTTTTATGAATACGACTTCAAACTCTTCTTTCTTATCAAAACTAACGCAGACAGATTCGGATTCCATTGTTATATCTATTATAGCAAAAATTCGCTCAATCGGCATTGAAGCCTTTACAACAAATCCAAAGTTATTATGTGAAACAAAACCTACTGCGACTTCTCTTGAAAAACTCCAGCTAGATAAAGTTCGTTGTTCATCTATTTGAATATTTTCCCCCTCTCCCAACCTTTCATTCACCCAATCGGGGCGGTCAGACCAGCTGAATCCGCGATAAACAACAACATGAGTTATATTCTTTCCTGATAAAAGTCTTTGAGTCACGTCATAAATCGCAATAATTGCTTCCTTTTGTTCCTTAGTTAGAATTACCATATGGTTATTTTCAGAATTGTTGTAATGTGCGTATTCCAACTCCATAAATTCCGCAACATATTTTTCCATCGCAAGCGAAGTTGAATTATTAGAATCTGTCACCCATTCTGCACGCAACTCTAAAGCAGCATAAACAACTTGGTCTTCATATTCATACATCATACTATTCATATGATCTTCAAGTTGATCCCCACTTAACCCACTGGTTATGTACTCCATTCCTTCTATACCTTCTACTGTTTTTCCCTCGTTCAAACCATTAAGCCCCTCTCTCTAATTTACCTCTAGTCCCTACTAATTCATTTCCTTCAATCCTTGTATAAATTTTCGTAATATAAAACAAAAGACAGCATAAGCTAGCTGCCTTTTGTATGACACATTTCGAAACTAATATCTGGAAGTGCAACTCCAATTTTACAAGGCACATTTTGATACTAAGATCTGGAAGTGCAACTCCAATCCGTGGGTAAAATTTTACCCTTTATTTATTTTTAGTTTATTCAGAGAATTGTTTTATGTCAAGATTAAGAGAGATGAGACTATAATTTTTCCACATACCCAATTTCTTGGAAATCTCACATATAGAGCTGTTTTCATTATATGAACATTTGTTGCATTAAGGATTTTTTTTGTGCTAGAAGTTGCTTCAACTTCTTTTCTTCAAAAGCAATTTTTTTCTCTAACTTTGAAAAAAAGTTAGCAATTTGTAACTGTTCTTCTTTACAAGGGATAGAAATTGGCATTTCAAGAAATGTAGAGTCTTTAATACTTACTCGATCATGTCTTGCTCCAGAGTCACCATGCATATAAATATATTTATACCATAAAGTACTTTTAAAATAATAATACATAAATTCCTTTTGTATGTTTTCTATTGAGAAGCACATATATAATGGGGAAACAATGCCAAGTTCATTTTCTTTATAAATATTAATTGGACCATAAGGTGCGTCGGCAGAAATTCTTGGGTTATAAACAAAATCCCCTTGAGAAATTATATAATATCCATCAATATTTTCCTTATTAGCAATTTCTTTGTTAAAAAAATCTTTTTGTGCGATTAAGCCGTTTTTAGCAGAATTAGTGATTACATTACTTATGGCTATATCTTTATTTTTTGCAACAATTTTTTTTGCATAATTACTTAATTTAGCTATTTTCCATTTGGGATAATACTGTCCGTTCGAATCTTTAAATTTAACCTCTTGATTAAAAATCTTCTGCAAATAACCCCTTCTCTTTGCTTGCAGTAAATCGATTTTTTTTTGTTGAAATTGGATTTTCAACTCAATTTTATTAAAGAATTCACCAATCTTATCTTGTTCATTAAGTTGTGGTAAATATATATTACGATTTTCCATATTGTTTTTCGTAATATGAACCATAGTAGAGCCATTTTTTTGAGATAAAAGTTTATTAGCGTCATAAATGAACCAACTGTACAGGAATTTTTTTGAAATTTTATATTCATTCATTAAGACTTTCCAGATATGGTAATGATATATAACTTTTTCTCCATTCCATATTTTTGGCCCGAATGAGGCAGACCATGCATAAAGTAAATCCCCATTATCAGCATATTTATTTTGTTCCAATTCTAAATCAGAATAATACCAACCATCATTTGTGAAGAAATTACCTACTCGTAAAACAGGATATTTTCCTTCAGTTTGAAATTCTTCTTTACTATATGCTCTACCATTAATTAGTTCAGCTACATTATTTAATGTATTTTGTTCCCACTCATTATTAAATCCTTTGAATCTCAATTTAGGGACATTCATCCTTTACACCCCTAACTCTTTAAAGTACTTCTCTAACTCACGATCGACTTCAGCAATTTCATCATCAATTTGTTTTAGACGTTGAGCTACTGCTTGTAAATCAATTGGTTTCTCTTCTTCAAATGTATCTACATATCGAGGGATGTTTAAGTTATAGTCGTTCTCTTTGATTTCCGCAAGTGAAGCTGCGTATGAATACTTGTCTATTGTCTCACGACTAATGAAAGTAGCAATAATTTTTTCAACTTGTTCATCCGAGAGATGGTTTTGGTTTTTACCTTTCTCATATTCATTGGATGCATCAATAAATAGTACGGTATCATTATGCTTACGGCATTTTTTGAATACTAGTATGCACGTTGGAATGCTAGTACCATAAAAAATGTTCGCAGGCAAACCGATTACTGCATCTAGATAGTTTTTCTCTTCAATTAAATATTTACGAATTGCTTCTTCTGCTGCTCCACGGAAGAGAACACCATGTGGTAGGACAACTGCCATTGTGCCATTATCATCTAGCTGATGAATAAAGTGTTGAATGAAGGCAAAATCGGCCTTGGATTTAGGGGCTAGTTTTGCATATGCACTAAAACGTTCATCATCCTTAAACTTATCATCAGCACTCCAATTCGCTGAGTATGGTGGATTAGCGACGATTGCTTCAAATCGTTGATCAATATGTTGTGGCTCTTCTAAAGTGTCCGCATTTCGTATGTCAAAACGTTGGTAAGGTACATCATGTAACAACATGTTCATACGAGCTAAGTTGTATGTTGTAGATACTTTTTCTTGTCCATAATATTTGTGTACCTTAGCTTCTTTACCAACACGAAGTAACAATGAACCTGAACCACAAGCTCCGTCATATACATCACGTATTTCTGTTTTTCCAGCGGTCACAATCTTCGCAAGTATTTTAGAAACTTGCTGTGGCGTGTAAAATTCCCCAGCTTTCTTCCCTGCATTAGCGGCAAATTGAGATATCATGTATTCGTATGCATCACCTAAAATATCAATTTCTACATCATCTTGTAAAAATGGAATACTTGCAATATTCACAATGACTTTACTAATTAAATTTGTACGTTCCTTAACTGTACGTCCTAAGCGGGAAGACGCTAAATCCATATCGTCAAAAAGGTTTTGAAAATCTTCTTGGCTTTCTGTGCCAACAGTTGATGATTCAATCGCCTTCACACCATTCTGTAGCATTTCTACATCGAAGTTACCATTTGATCCTTTTTCTATCTCTTCTAAAAAGTGTGAAAAAAGGAAGTTAGGTTCAACTACATAACCTAGTTCATCGATAAGATACTCTGCTAAATCCTCACGATATTCTTCATTATCCCATGCTTTGAGGTAGGAAATATTATCATCCTTTAGTAATACATTTGCTCGTGTTTCTACTTTTTCAGAAAGATAACGATAAAAGATTAACCCTAAAATATAGTCTTTGAATTCACTGGCATCCATTTGTCCTCGTAGGTCATTGGCCATAGTCCATAATTTTTTATGTAATTCTGCTTGTTGTTGTCGTTGCTTTTCACTTGTTGTCATATTCAAATCCTCCTCATAAAGCTTTTACACTTTGAATCAGCTTATGTTGGACATATAGCTGCTGTAATTCTCGTTTTTCTATCATTAATGACTCTTTTTTCTTTTTAAGCTGTGCGATTTTTCCAATTATAATTTGTTTTTGGAAAGGTGGTAAGTTAACTTCTATATCCTTTAAATGAGATATCTTCAATAATGATATAACTGATCTTTCACTCAAAACGGCCAGTTGCTTTTGAATAAATGGATGTTCGTTAAAATACCATTCAAAGAAGGCTTCATCTACATTTTTTAAAAATTTGATTTTAATAAAGTTATTTGTTAATAGTAATCCACAAAATTTATCCGGTAACCAGGCAACTTTGCCCGTATGTGTATGTAGAATTAAACTTTTTGTGTCCGTTAGTAGTTGTGGAACAATTTTTTCATTATGCACAGTGATTTCTACATTTCTTTCATTTGAGATACGATAAGTTACTCCAAGGGTTTCGTTAAATTCTTTTAATGATAATGGTTTAATATTAATGGTATCTTCAGAAGGCAATGTTTCTATCCTGTTAATAAATGCACCTTGTGTAAGCTCCGCAATTTCGTGAAGTTTCATATCACACCCCCTTGATATTTTTTAATATATCATAAATTATAAGTTTATTATATGTGATATTTTAAAAACTATCAAGAGAAACGTTTATTTTTTAATGATATTTTTTAAAATAACACAAAAAGAACGCTGGGTTAGCGTTCTTAAGCAAGAAGAGTGAAGTTTATGCACCATACTTTTCTGTAAAATCACAGATAAACGTTGTAATAGCTTTAATTGTTTTATTCTTTTTCAAGAATGATCCTGATAAAGAATCCATAATCGAATTTTTTTCAATTAAACTAGAATACTCATACATTGAAACTTGTTCACGTAATACCCTGTCTTCAATATTTACTTGTTTAGCAAATGATGAAAGTTCTTGCTGGCTCATTTCTTCTTCATATCGATTGTATGCATCCATAACAGACTGATCGGGTGCTAACGTCGGTGCGACCTTATCTAAGAAACCTTTTATTAACTCAATTTTTAGACGTAATTTCGGATCAGATGCATGGTCTAATTCTTGTTTAATAAAACGAATTTCTTTATCTCGTTCCTTTTTATTTGCTGTGTTTAGATTTGCAATCAAGTTTAAAATATAGCTGACATTAATCTTGTCAGTATGCATTAGTTCTAACTCAAAATTAATGTCATGTAAAATCGATTCTTTATGAACTTCGCTTCGTTTAAAATCTTCGTATATTTTGAAGTATTTGCTCTTAAAATCCTCATATGTTTGCTGCGAGATCGTTAATTCTGTTTCATTAAATTCAAAATCAGAGAATGACTGCAAACGCTGAAGGAGTTTTGTTACACTTTTGAACGCTACAATAAAATTCCGCTTATCTTCTTCTCTTTCTAAGTCATCTACATCCTCAGGAATGACGGCTACATTACGTAAATTTCTTACAGCCTCCCTGAACACTTTTAAATATTCATCGTAGCTACCCATTAGAACAGTATCTACATTGTCTGTTTTAGAGAATAATTTTATTGCTTCATCTGTCTTTTCTTTTAAATTTCTATAGCAAACAATGTTTCCATATGGCTTTGTTGCTTTCTCTACACGATTTGTTCGGCTATACGCTTGCAACAAGTCATGGTATACCATGTTCTTATCAACATATAGAGTATTCAGTGGCTTGCTATCAAATCCAGTTAAGAACATCTTTACAACTAGTAAAATATCTATTTGAGAATTTTTTACTTTCTTTGATACATCTGAGAAATAACGATCCCATGTTTCAGTGGAGTAGTCTGTGTCGTAGATTTGGTTATAGTCTAAAATCATACGATCCAACACCTCACGAGAATGTTCACCTGTTCCATCACTTTCCTCATTTTGTCCATATGAAAAAATTCCAGCAATCTTTAAGTTATGGTTCTTAGCTTTAAAAATATCATAATACTTGATTAAAGTTGGAATCGAATCTACTGCGAACATAGCACAGTAGCCTTTGCTTTTGGAACGACGTTGATGATTATTAATTATGTGGTCAGCAATTAAGTTTAAACGTCGTTCATCATTCCACACTTCATCAGTATCAATACCTTGAACTTTTGTATCATCTGTTTCATTAATTTTAGCATTAAAAGTGCGAATGTATTCTACTGAAAACCCAAGTACGTTGCCATCACGGATTGCATCTTTGATTAGATAATGATGTAAGCATTTTTCAAAAAGATCTGCAGTTGTTCGCCCATCTTGACTCTTATTTTCAACAAATCGAGGCGTTCCAGTGAACCCAAAATATTGGGCATTCTGGAAGTGACGATCAATCTCTTTTCGCATATCACCGAACTGGCTACGATGACATTCATCAATAATGAAAACGACCTTTTCTTGTCTATAAGGTTCCATAATTTTTATGTATCTTGGATTTTTTATCGCATTATTCATCTTTTGGATTGTTGTCACAATGAATCGTTTCATTGGATTCTGAATTTGATCAATAAGTATCTCTGTTTTGTCAGTTCGGTCAACAGCTCCCTTCTGGAACTTGTTGAACTCAGAAATTGTTTGACTATCTAAGTCTTGGCGATCAACAAGAAAGAATACTTTTTTTATACTTCCTTCATCAGCTAAAATTTGCCCTGTCTTGAAAGAAGTAAGCGTTTTACCCGAACCAGTTGTATGCCAGACGTAACCGTTATTATTAGTATCCATTGCCCGCTTCACGAGTGCTTCTACTGCATAAACTTGATAAGGGCGCATTACCATTAAAGCCTTATCTGTATCATTAATGATCATATACCGACTAATCATTTTTGCAAGATGGCATGTATTTAAGAAAGTACTACTAAAACTTTGTAAGTTTGTTATCAATTCATTTTTTTCATCTGTCCAAAAGAAAGTAAACCCATACTGTATATCATAATCAGAATTGGAAAAATATTTTGTATCGACACCATTACTTATAATAAAGATTTGTAGAAAACGATATAAACCAGGAAATGTATGACGACGATAGCGCTGGATTTGGTTAAATGCTTCTTTAAAGTCTAATCCTCGTCTTTTTAATTCTATTTGAACGAGTGGTAACCCGTTAATTAGAATAGTAACGTCATAACGATTTGTATACTTACCCGTTACAGTAGTTTGTGTTGTAACCTGAAATAGATTTTTACACCAATCTTTTGTGTTTAGTAATTCAACATATAATTGAGTACCATCTTCACGTTCGATTAATAATTTATCTCGTAGGATTTTGGCAGAATCGTAGATACTTTTTCCTTCGATTAAAGTAAGAACTCTCTTAAATTCAATATCTGATAATGGTTGTCCATTTAGTTTATGTTCATTGAATAAGTTAAGTTGTTGTTTAAAGTTAGCTAATAAAGAGTTATAGTCTGCGATCTTGACTGCTTGGTAGCCTTGCCTCGCAAGTTGTTTATATAGGTTTTTTTCAAGTTCTGCTTCGGATTGGTATGCCATACTGGAACCTCCTATACCATGGTCCTTCTATTATACTAAAAAAATAAGTTTAGTTTTAGATTAATTCCTATTTTTACAAATTAAGATAAACATGATAGTTCACGCAGCTAGAAACTGCTTGACTCCAGCGGGAAAAGCACGAGCCAAAAATCCATTTTTGCAAGTTTTGTAAACTTGCAAAAATTAGTTGAGGCCGTGCCCGCGGAAAGCGAGCAGTTTCTGCGAGTGTTATAATAATATCTTATATTATCTTTAACTTTGAAGTTAATTTGGTAAAGAATACAAAAAGGTTGATGTTAGTGAATCTGCGTAAAGCGAGCAGATTCTAAACATCAACCTAAATTTTTATGATTTACAGACGGTTATCCAATACTACCTTCCATCTCGAACTTAATCAATCTATTCATTTCAACGGCATATTCCATTGGAAGCTCGCGTGTGAATGGCTCGATAAAGCCCATTACGATCATTTCTGTTGCTTCTTGCTCAGAAATACCACGACTCATTAAATAGAATAGTTGTTCCTCTGACACTTTAGAAACCTTTGCTTCGTGTTCTAATGAGACGTTATCATTCAAAATCTCATTATAAGGAATTGTATCTGATACTGATTGATTATCAAGTATTAAAGTATCACATTCAATATTTGAACGAGAGCCATCTGACTTTCTACCAAAATGAACGATACCACGGTAATTTACTTTACCACCATGTTTAGCAATCGATTTAGAAACGATAGTAGATGAAGTATTCGGTGCTAAGTGAATCATTTTTGATCCTGCATCTTGGTGTTGGCCTTTACCAGCAATAGCAATAGAAAGTGTTAACCCTCTTGCGCCCTCACCTTTTAAAATTACAGCAGGATATTTCATTGTTAGTTTAGAACCAATGTTACCATCAATCCATTCCATCGTTGCATTCTCTTCACAAACTGTACGCTTAGTAACTAAGTTGAATACGTTATTTGCCCAGTTTTGAATTGTTGTATATCGGCAATAAGCACCTTTTTTAACAATGATTTCAACAACAGCACTGTGTAACGAGTGCGTTGTATAAACTGGAGCTGTACATCCCTCAACGTAGTGTACGTGCGCATCTTCATCAACGATAATTAACGTTCTTTCGAATTGACCCATTTTTTCAGAATTAATTCGGAAGTAAGCTTGTAAAGGAGTATCAACTTTTACGCCTTTTGGTACGTAAATGAAAGATCCACCTGACCATACAGCTGAATTTAATGCAGCAAACTTATTGTCAGTTGGTGGTACAACTTTTGAGAAATGCTCACGGAAAACTTCCTCATTTTCTTTTAAAGCACTATCTGTATCTTTAAAAACAACACCTAAGTTTTCAAGATCTTCTTGCATGTTATGGTAAACAACTTCTGATTCGTACTGAGCCGAAACGCCAGCTAAATACTTTTGTTCAGCTTCAGGGATACCTAGTTTATCAAAAGTGTTTTTAATTTCTTCCGGAACTTCATCCCATGATTTTTCTGATTTCTCTGAAGGTTTAACATAGTATGTTATATCATCAAAGCATAATTCAGATAAATCGCCACCCCATTGTGGCATTGGAAGACTATAGAATAACTCTAGTGATTTTAATCTAAAGTCTAGCATCCACTGAGGTTCTTTTTTCATTCTTGAAATTTCTTCTACTATTTCTTTAGTCAATCCTGCTTTAGAACGGAAAATTGAAACGTCCTTATCAGAAAAACCATATTTATATTCGCCAATATCTGGTCCGTTATTTGACACTCTAGTTCCCTCCTTTTCTATTATGAGGTTTTCTCTTCTGGCATTTGCTCTTTTAATGCTTTCTCCATTGCTTTCCATGCCAATGTTGCACATTTAATTCTTGCAGGAAACTTACAAACTCCTTGCAAAGCCTCAATGTCGCCTAAATCGATTTCATCATTAGGCTCAATTCCTTGCATTAAACCAGAGAATATATCAGAAAGCTTCATTGCGTCTATTAAGTTTTTTCCTTTAATTGCTTGAGTCATCATTGAAGCCGATGACATAGAGATAGAACAACCTTCACCAACGAATTTCGAATCTACTACAATTCCATTTTCAATTTTCATTTGTAATTGAATTGTATCTCCACAAGTTGGATTGTTTAAGTTTACAGTAATATCTCCATTTTCCATTAAACCTCTATTTCTAGGGTTTTTGTAATGATCCATGATTACTTGTCTATAAAGTGTATCTAGGTTAGAAGACATTTTTAAAATACTCCTTTGTTTTGTGAAGTGCGTCCACAAAAGCGTCCACATCTTCAGTCGTATTGTATAAATAGAAGCTTGCTCGAGCAGTTGCTGAAACGTTTAACCAACGCATTAATGGTTGAGCACAGTGATGACCAGCTCTTACTGCAATACCTTCCATGTCAAGTACCGTAGCAACATCATGAGGGTGAACGTCATTTAAATTAAATGTTAATATTCCCGCGCGATGTTTTGGCCCGTAATAAGTGAATCCTTCAATTGACTCTACTTTTTCCATAGCATATTGAACTAGCATATGCTCATGTTTTTCGATATTTTCAAGACCAACTTCTTCTAAAAAGTCGATAGCAGCACCTAATCCAATTGCACCTGCGATGATAGGTGTACCTGCTTCAAATTTCCAAGGAAGCTCTTTCCAAGTAGATTCATATAAGTGAACGAAATCTATCATTTCCCCACCAAATTCGAATGGTTCCATTTTCTCTAGATGCTCTTGCTTTCCGTAAAGAACCCCGATTCCTGTTGGAGCACACATTTTGTGTCCTGAAAATGCATAGAAGTCTACATCTAAATCTTGAATATCAACTTTTAAGTGTGGTGCACTTTGCGCTCCATCTACTACCATAACCGCACCATTTTCATGTGCAATTTTAGTAACTTCTTTAATTGGATTTATTGCTCCAAGCACGTTTGAAACATACATCATTGCAACAATCTTTGTGTTAGGAGTTACAGTTGCTCTAACATTCTCTAATGAGATAGAACAATCATCTGTTAAAGGAATATATTTTAAAGTTGCACCAGTTTTCTTTGCAAGTTGTTGCCAAGGGATAATATTCGCATGATGTTCCATGTGCGTAATAACAATCTCATCGCCTTCTTTTAGAACCATGCTTCCATAACATTGTGCAACCATATTTAACGCTGTAGTTGTACCCTTTGTAAAAATTATCTCTTTTGTTGATTTTGCATTAATGAATTTTCTAACTTTATCACGAGCATTTTCATATGCATCTGTTGCTTTTGTTCCTAACGTGTGAACCCCTCTATGAACGTTTGAATTATATTCTTTATAGTAGTTTTCAATAGTTTCTATAACTTGAATTGGCTTCTGTGATGTTGCACCACTATCAAGATAAACTAATTTTTTACCGTTAACTTCTTGATCTAAAATAGGAAATAGTTTTCTAATTTCATTTACGTTCATATTATAGTTTCCTTTCAATGACATTTAAAAATTGCTTTTTAACTGTCTCAACTGGAATCGCTTCTATTACAGGAGCTAGAAAGCCCAGAATAATAAGTCTTTCTGCTTCTTTTCTTGAAATACCACGCGACATTAAATAATACATTTGAAGCTCGTCTATTCGGCCAACTGACGCAGCATGACCAGCTTTAACATCGTTTTCATCTATTAAAAGCATTGGGTTTGCATCTCCACGTGCTTTCTTACTTAGCATTAAAACTCTTGATGTTTGTTCTGCATCCGACTTTGATGCCCCATGCTCGATTTTACCAATTCCATTAAAAATTGAAGTTGATTCCTCTAAAGCAACACCATGCTTTAAAATAAATCCTTCCGTACGCTTACCGGTATGAATAGTTTTCGTAGTAAAGTTCTGAATCTGATTGCCATTACCAATAGTTACTATTTTCGTGTCGCCAAATGCACCGTCACCAATTAAATAAGTGTCATTTTCTATAATAGTATTACTATCATTCATAACTCCATTTGCCCATAGCATCTTTGCATCTCTACCTACATTTGCCCTACGGCTAACATATGCAACATTGCCTTTAGCTAAAGTATCAATTGCGGCGTAGGTTACATTAGCACCATCACCAACAACTACTTCTGTTACATATGTAGATGCTACTTCTTCAACTTGATTAGAGTTACTTACAAGATTTTCAATATAAGTAATTGAACTATGCTGATCGGCAACTAATAAAACGTGATTAAATAATGATTCACCGTCATTTTGAACGAACACGACTTGGATTGCATTTTCAATCACAACGTTCTTTGGTACGTAAATAAAAAGTCCACTGTTTAAATGAGAATAATGTAAAGCACTTAATTTGTGTTGCTCAGACTTAAATATTGAGCCAAGATGCTTTTTTACAAGATCCTCATTTTCTTTAACAGCATCGTGTAAGTTTTTAATAATTACACCTTTACTTGTTAAATCTTCTGCTTGTATTGTTTGGATAACATTATTTTTATTTATAATAATTAAGTTTTGATTTATTTCTTCTGATATTAAAGTCTTAACTTTACCTGAAAGACTATCAGCTTTCTTACCCATATCTAGCTTTATGCTTGAAAAATTCCATTTATCGATCTTAGTTTTATCAGGTTTAGGTAGTGGAAGTTTCTCAATATTATTAAGCGCTTGTAAGCGTAATTGTTGCAACCAGCTAGGTTCTTGAAGGTCATTAGATAAATTAATTATTTCCTGTTGTTCTAAGCCCATCTTTGTTTCCATACTGTACCTTCCTCCTCTACGCTTACTGTCCTACTTGTGCGTCTTCGATACCTAATTCCTTTTTAATCCAGTCGTAACCTTCGTTTTCTAAGCGATGAACTAGTTCAGCTCCACCTGATTTAACGATTTTTCCATTCATCATAACGTGAACATGATCTGGAGTTATATAATCTAATAATCTTTGATAATGTGTAATCATTAAGCATGCAAATTCTTCTGAACGCATCTCATTAATTCCTTTTGCAACAACTTTTAATGCGTCAATATCAAGACCTGAGTCAATTTCATCTAAAATTGCAAACTTTGGTTGTAATAACATTAATTGAAGAATTTCATTACGTTTCTTTTCTCCACCAGAGAACCCTTCGTTTAAGTAACGATGTGCAAACTTCTCATCCATTTCTAAAAATTTCATTTTATCGTCTAGTTGACGGATAAATTTCATTAATGAAATTTCGTCACCTTCAGGACGCTTTGCGTTAATTGCAGAACGTAAGAAGTCTGAATTTGTAACGCCACTTATTTCTGACGGGTATTGCATTGCTAAAAACAATCCTGCTTTAGCACGTTCATCAACTTCCATCTCTAAAACATTTTTATCATCTATAAAAATTGTACCTTTAGTAACTTCATATTTAGGATGACCCATGATAGTCGAAGATAAGGTTGACTTACCTGTACCGTTTGGACCCATAATTGCGTGGAATTCTCCACCTTTAATTTCAAGGTTAACTCCTTTGAGAATTTCTTTACCCTCGATTGAAACGTGTAAATCGTTTATTTTTAGTGTAGAAGTAGCCATTTATAAACCTCCTAGAAGATTAATCTATTGAGAAATACCTTATGATATTACTATTCTCAATTTATTCTCATTATCATCTTAAACTATATGATAATTAATTTCAAATCATAAATCTTCACATTTCCGACTTATTTTTATAATCATATTCAGTTTACACTATTTACATGTTACTAATACTGTATTTACCGCTGATTTTTATGCTACACATATTTGAAAATTTTTTTCTTCCATAATATAGAAAAAAATAAAGTTGCCTTTCAATAGCGATTGCCGAGCAGTAGTTTTTTTAAAAAATATCGCACCGTCATTAGTATATATCGCACCGTCATGTCGAAAAAAAACTGCTCGACTACAGCGAGAACAGCACGAGCCGAAAATCCATTTCCGCAAGTGAAACTTGCAAAAATAGCCTAAGGCCGTGCCCGCGGAAAGCGAGCAGTTTATCCGAGTGTACCAATAGAAATTTATACTTTATCTAAAAAATAAACCCGCAAACTTTTTAAAAGTTTAACGGGTTTATTTCATTTTAGTGACCTGATACTGGTACTACTGCACCTTTATATTCTGATTTAATGAAATCTTGAATTTCATCTGAGTGTAATACTTTAACTAACTTGTCAATGCTATCTTTCTTCTCATCGCCTTCTCTAACAGTGATGATGTTAACATATGGAGATTCAGATCCCTCAAGTGCGATTGCATCTTCCATTGGGTTTAAACCAGCATCAATTGCATAGTTAGTGTTAATTAATACTGCGTCCCCTTCATTGTTTTGGTAAGCCTTCGGAAGTAATCCAGCTTCGATATCAGTCTTGAACTTTAACTCTTTTTTATTTTCTGCGATATCAGCAACAGTTGCTTTAGTTTGATCAACACCATCTTTAAGTTTGATTAAACCTTCAGCTTGTAAAAGTGATAACATACGACCATGGTCTGCAACAGAGTTACTCATAATTACAGTAGCACCTTTTGGAAGATCATCTAAGCTCTTGTGCTTTTTGCTATAAACACCGATTGGCTCGATGTGAATACCACCAGCGTTAACGAACTTATAACCGAAATCTTTAATTTGCGATTCAAGGTATGGTACGTGTTGGAAATAGTTTGCATCCAATTCTTTATTTTCTAAAGCTTTGTTAGGTAGAATGTAGTCTTGGAAAGTCACGATTTCTAATTCAATACCTTCTTTTTCTAATAATGGTTTAGCTTCTTCTAAAATTTCAGCGTGAGGAACGTTAGACGCACCTACTACTAATTTTGTTGTTTCTTTTTTTCCTGTTTCTTTGTCACTTGTTTCTTTCTTGTCGCCACCACAAGCAGCTAGTGCTAGGATTGCAACTAATGTAAATACTGTTAATAAGATTTTTTTCATTTTGGTTTCCCCCTTAACGTTTATCAAGTTTGTTTGTTATAAAATCACCCAGAAACTGGATGGCGAAAACAATAATTAAAATTGTTATTGTTGCTACGAATGTTACGTCATTTTGAGATCTTTGAAACCCTTCTAAGTAAGCTAGGTTTCCAAGTCCACCTGCTCCAACTACACCCGCCATTGCTGTATAACCAACTAAAGCAATTGAAGTTACTGTAATTCCAGATACAAGTGCTGGAAGTGACTCAGGAATTAAAACTTTAAAAATTATGGTTGAAGTCTTTGCACCCATCGCACGAGTTGCTTCGATTACACCTTTATCGATTTCTCTCAGCGCAATTTCTACAAGTCTTGCATAGAACGGTGCTGCTCCAATTATTAGCGCGGGCAACGCAGCATTGGCACCTAACATCGTTTTTATAATGAACATTGTAAATGGTATTAATAATATGATTAAAATAATGAATGGAATTGATCTAAAGATATTTACTACTGATGAAACTATTGAATTTATAAATTTGTTCTCCCATAGGTTACCCTTTGATGTTAAAAATAGAACAAGCCCAAGTAGCAATCCAAGGATGAACGTTGCGACTACGGAAACTGCAGTCATATAAAGAGTTTCTTGAGTTGCTTCAAAAATTGTTTCCCACTTAACATTAGGAAATAGTTTTTCCATTTTGTATCACCACCTCCGCCTCTGCTCCATATTCATTGATGTAATTTAGTGCATTTTGCATTTCGTTTTCTTCTCCATTAAGAAGTATGAAAAGTTCCCCATATGAACCAATATGCGTTTGGGAGATTTTTCCGTGAAGGATATTAATTTCACAGTTGAATTTTCTAATAAGCGTTGTAATTAAAGGCTTCTCTACCTCTTCATTTAGAAATTTAAGTTTAATTAGTTTTCCTGTAGGATGATTTTCTTTCAAATGAGCAATTACATTCTCATTCTCACTAGGATCCATAACCTGACGAACAAATTTCTTTGTAATTTCTGCCTTTGGTGATTTGAAAACTTCAAGTACACTACCAAGTTCAACAATTTCACCATTTTCCATAACTGCTACTCTATCGCATATTTTCTCAATTACATGCATTTCATGTGTTATTAAAGCAATTGTTAGATTAAGTTTCTTATTAATATCAACTAATAAATCCAATATTTGGTCAGTAGTTTCTGGATCTAGAGCTGAAGTCGCCTCGTCACATAATAATACTCTAGGGTTATTTGCAAGTGCTCGTGCGATACCTACTCTTTGTTTTTGACCACCACTAAGTTGCGATGGATAAGAATTTTCTCGCCCTTCTAAGCCTACTAACTTAATCAACTCATCTACTCTTCTGTTAATCTCTTGCTTTTTAACACCAGCTATTTCGAGTGGAAAAGCAATGTTATCCTTGACTGTACGAGACCATAGTAGATTGAAGTGTTGGAAAATCATACCAATTTCTTGTCTAGCCTTACGAAGCTCGCTACCTTTAATCGAACTAATTATTTTTGACCCGATTGTAATTTCACCTTCAGTAGGTTTTTCAAGTTGATTTAACATTCTAATTAATGAACTTTTACCAGCTCCGCTATAGCCTATTATTCCGAATATCTCACCTTCATTTATGTTCAGATTTACGTCTTTTACAGCATGAATCTTACTGTTTTTCACCTTGTAAATCTTATTTACATTCGATAATTTAATCAAAACTACACCTTCCTTCGTCTGTTATTCTTATGGTTTGTTATTTTGAGGTTTGTTATAAAAATAAAAAGCCTTTCTGCGCACAAGAGCAGAAAGGCAAAATTGTATAAAGCATTATACGAAATTTGCTCTCTCATCTCTCAAAGCATGCGCTTTGCAGGAATTGGCACCATTTCAGCTTCACGCTGACGGTTGCCGGGTTTCATAGGGCCTCGTCCCTCCACCTCTCTTGATAAGAAAGAAAATATTTAGTTGTAATTTTTAGAATATTAACTTACTGAATCGAATTGTATCACTAGTTATAAAAAAGTGTCAATAAAAATTTTTTCTTTGATTAGTCTATATCAAAATATTAAATCTAGGTCGATTGTAGAACAATTTTTTTATTAAATAAAGACCCTTAGTTTAAATAAGAGTCTTTTTAATCCAATATTTGAGTTAAATTCCACCTGTTGATGCATTCAAAAATTTATTGTGAACATCAAAATTAGCACCAAGAAGAATTGAGGCTAAGTGATATAAAGGCGCTGCTGCAACCTCTCTAAATGTTTTATCAATTTTAATGTGTTCAGCGTGAGGGAGTTCTTTTCTCAGCGTTTTTCGGAGCTTATCTCCTGCATCATCAGAGTCCACTAATATATAAACATCCTTGTCATAAACATACTCAATCAGTTCGTCTAGTTTACTCACACCAACTGTCCCATTCGTACAAATAATGTCAACAGGCTCACGAATAATAGATTTTATTCTATCCTTATCCGATTTACCTTCAACGATAATCACCTTGTCTATTTCCACGATTGCCATAGCGATCACCCGTTATATTTTTTATTTATAATATTCAATATTTTATTATTAGTGACCTTACTTATAGTTTATGTTTTCCTTAATAATTTTTTGTAAACAATTTTTAAAAACAAAAAGGGCTCAGTGGCCCCTTAGTTATTGGATATGTTGTTCGTATTGTTCAGCATTTAAAAGTGATTCAAGTTCACTTAAATCAGATGGTTCAATTACAATCATCCATGCTTTTTCGTATGGAGATTCGTTTACTAACTCAGGTTGATCAGACAATTCTTCGTTAATTTCTAAAACTGTTCCACTAACTGGTGCAATTAGATCAGAAACTGTTTTAACTGATTCAACACTTCCGAAAGATTCATTCGCTGTAATGTTTTGTCCAACTTCAGGCAGTTCAACAAACACAATATCTCCAAGCTCTTCTTGAGCAAAAGCTGTGATCCCAACTATGATCTTATTATCTTCTGTTCTTACCCATTCATGATCCTTTGAATAAAGTAAATTTGACGGAATGCTCATTAAATTACCCCCGTAAATATAAAATAATAAATTAATTTTATCATAAAATACGTTTTATGCTAATTTTTTACCGAAGATAATGTCATATTTTTCCTAATGATGAAACAAGGAACTAATGATTGCACCGGAAATTAAACTTTTTGCACCGCTTTTTAGTAAAAATGCACCGCTTAACAATCTTTTTGCACCACTTTCTGGAAAAAATGCACTGCTTTGTCGAAAGACATCCTAGTGAATAAAAAAATGCTATCCAACAATGCATGGATAGCATAATAAGAACATTATTTAAGTAATTCTCTCTTAAGTTTAATTAAATTTACGGTTTCTCTCCGTGTTAGTTTTCTTAAAGAACTATTTAGCAATTTGAGTGTATCTCCATCACTTGTGTGATTCAATAGTTGTCTCGCCAATACCTCTATTTCAACTACTGCTTCCTCAATAACAATTTTTGCACACAGTATTTTGAAGTCGTCCGGGTTTTTCTCAGTTCTTAGCAGTACCGATTCAGATGCATATGTTAACGTCATGAGATCAGATATTATTGCCATTACTTCTTGTTCTTTATCTACTTTTTTTCCAAAAGTTTGTGCTGCAAGTCCTGTCGCGAGCACACAAATCTTCTTCATATTTTTCACTAGCTTTTTTTGTTCTGCAAGAAAGCTTTCATCATCGTCAGCTAATCCTAAACTCAGAATTTCTAATTGAAGCTTTTCTGCAATATCGAATAATTCCAATTCTCCCTTTAATGATTTTTTAAGGAGTGTTCCAGCTGCAAGAAGTCTATTAATTTCATTAGTTCCTTCAAAAATACGGTTTATTCTTGAGTCTCGATACAATCTCTCTATTTCATACTCTGACATGTAGCCATAACCGCCATGGATTTGAACACCTTCGTCAACTATGAAGTCTAAAACCTCTGAACAATATATTTTCGCAAGCGAGCATTCAATTGCATATTCTGCTACAGCCTTAGTAACATTATCATCTTTTGATAAACATTCTAGTCTTTCATCTAGCAAACCGACTGTACGATACGCAACACTTTCACTACTAAATAGTTTAACTGTCATGCTTGCAAGCTTATTTTTAATTAAGTTAAACTTCTCGATCGGAACACCAAACTGTTTACGTTCCTCTGCATATTGTTTAGAAATTTTCAGGGCTTGTTTTGCGGCACCAACTGCACCAACTGCTAGCTTTAGTCGACCAATATTTAAAATATTGAATGCTATATGATGACCTTTTCCAATTTCGCCTAATACATTCTCAACAGGAACTAAAACATTATCTAAAATTAACGTTCTTGTTGATGAACTTTTAATTCCTAACTTTTTCTCTTCTTGCCCAAAAGAAACTCCTGCATACATACGTTCTAATATAAAAGCTGTAAATTTATCACCATCAATTTTAGCATAGACTACAAAAACATCAGCAAAACCTGAGTTAGTAATCCACTGTTTTTCACCTGTTAAAATATAATATTTTCCATCGTCGCTTAGTTTTGCAGACGTTTTAATTCCAAGCGCATCAGAACCCGCACCCGGCTCTGTTAACGCATATGCTGCAAGCTTATTTCCTAACGCAAGATCTGGCAAATATTTTTGCTTTTGTTCAGCTTTACCGAATAAAACGATTGGAAGTGTGCCTATACCAACATGCGCACCAAAGGAAACGGAGAAACCCCCTCCAAGCGACATCTTTTCTGCAATTAAAGCAGATGTAACTTTATCAAGTCCTAGGCCACCATATTCTTCATCTACGTCAACACCTAGAAGTCCTAGGTCACCAGCTTCCTTCAAAAGTCTAACTGAAACATCAAAATTATGATTTTCCATTTTATCAACGTTCGGTACTACTTCTTTCTTAACAAAATCTTCAGTAACTTGACCTATTAATAATTGCTCATCATCAAAATCTTCAGGGGTGAAAATATCTGAAACAGTAAGGTCCTCTAGTAAAAAACTTCCACCACGCTTCCAGTTATTCTTGCTCATAAACATCTCTCCCCGCTAATTTATTAGCTCAAAAATACCTGCTGCTCCCATTCCTCCACCAATACACATCGTTACCATTCCAAATTGAACATTTCTTCTTCGCATCTCATTTATTAAAGAAATGGATAACTTTGTACCAGTACAACCAAGAGGATGCCCAAGTGCAATTGCCCCTCCATTAACGTTTACAATATTCTCATCTAGTCCTAATTGTTCAATCACAGCAATACTTTGTGCTGCAAACGCTTCATTTAGTTCAAACAGTCCAATGTCCTTCATACTTAAATTTAAATAATTTAGCACTCTTGGTATGGCTTCAATAGGTCCAATTCCCATATACTCAGGTCTAACTCCAGCTACACTAAATGCCTTAAACTTAGCTAAAGGCTTTAACCCTAAAGACAAAGCATATTCTTTTTCCATCACTAGTACACTTGCACCGCCATCACTAGTCTGTGATGAATTTCCTGCGGTAACAGTCCCATTTGCCCTAAATGCTGGCTTTAGCTTACCTAACGTTTCAAGATTCGTGTTTATTCGGATTCCATCGTCCTTATCCGATATTACTATTTGCGTTCTTAATTTATCTGCTACTACCGTATTTAATTTATAGTGTATCGGCACAATTTCATCATCAAATTTACCTGAAATTTGGGCCTCATACGCCTTTTTATGGCTATTAAGCGCAAATACATCTTGCTTCTCTCGACTAATATTATATTTTATAGCTACATTTTCAGCAGTTTGGCCCATACTTGTGTAATATTCAGGGTAATCATCGACTATTTTGTGATGAAACCTGGGAGTGTTGCCAGTCATTGGTACCATCGACATCGACTCAACACCACCAGCGATGATCGCCTTTGCCTGGCCTAACTGTATTTTTTCAGCAGCATAAGCGATTGATTGTAATCCAGAGCTACAATAACGATTTATAGTAATTGCTGGTGCGTCAAATCTTACACCTGCTAAGGCACTAATATTTCTTGATATATTTAAACCTTGTTCTGCCTCGGGCATCGCAGTTCCAAAAATAACATCATCAATATAACCATCATACATATTTGCTCGCTTAAGAGTTTCTTTAACTGAAAACGCTGCAAGGTCTTCAGGTCGAACATTTTTCAATGCACCTTTGTTTGCTTTTGTAACTGGAGTTCTAGCACCAGCAACGATTACTGCTTCCTTCACTAATACCCCTCCTAATTACGTAATGGTTTGCCTTTTTGAAGCATGTGAATCATTCTTGCTTGTGTCTTTGGTTCTCCAACTAAGCTTAAGAAAGCCTCTCGTTCAATATCTAATAAATATTGCTCGCTAACTTCAGTTCCATATGGAAGTTTTCCACCAGCAAGTACGAATGCCAGTTTTGAAGCAATTTTAAAATCGTGTTTAGTAATTTTCTCTGATTCTAATAGAGACTGTGCAGCAAGTTTCATTGCTGCATAACCATTTTCACCAGGAACTTTTAGCTTTCTTTTGATTTTTGGTATATGTGCGCTTTCGTAAAGTTCAAGTACTAATTTTTTAGCATCGGAAACTAAGTTTTCTTGAAGCATCGTAATCCTGTCGGTTGATCGTAAATATTGTAAACCTATTGCTTCGTGTGCAGACGTTGAAACCTTCGCCATTGCAATAGTTTCAAATGCCGCAAGTGCAATAGATTGTAAATCCTTGTTCATTGAGTCTGGTATTGAATTATAATATCTTTCGTAGAGCTCCTTATTACCTCCGCCACCTGGAATTACACCGACACCAACCTCGACTAGGCCCATGTATGTTTCAAAATTTGCCTGTAAGGCATGTGCATGAAGACTTAATTCTGTACCGCCGCCTAATGTCATTCCAAAAGGAGTTGCTACTACTGGTACCGTACTATACTTCATTTTCATTAGCACATTTTGAAATTTCCTAATTACTAGTTCAATGTCGTCGTAGTTATCATCTTGGGCTTCCATAAGTATCATTGCGATATTTGCGCCAACACAGAAATTTTTAGAAAAAGCACTTACAACTAATCCTTTCAAATTTTCTTCGGCATAAGTAATTGACTTACCTAAGATATCTATGAAATCTAACCCAATCGCTTGGTTAGGTGAATGGAATTGAAGAAGACCTACATCATCACCAATCTCCCATAAAGTACCACCATTATTTTTCATAACCTGCAAATATTTTTTCGAATTTTTTTGGATGATTATATGTGAATTAGGTCTTTTATCCTGTACATAGTCCTCACCGTTATAAAAATAAAGGTTGTCTTCTACATTCTTATAAAAATCTTTATTCTCACTGTTAACTAGTGTAGTTATCCAATCGGGTAGTTTTACACCTTCTGCACTTAAACGTTTAAAGGATTCTTCTAAACCTATTGCATCCCATACTTCAAATGGTCCTAAATCCCAACCGAATCCCCATTTCATCGCTTGATCGATTGAAATAATATCATCAGCAACCTCACCAACTAAGTTAGCTGAGTAAACTAATACTGAAGAAATAATGTCCCATATGAAGTTACCAACCTTACTTTCTGAATACGCCAGGTACTTTAACCTTTCTTTCTTATTCTTAATTTTTTTCGCAGTGTCATAAGTTGTGTCTGAGAGCAGCGATTTAACATGATAATTTAAAGTATTTAAATTTATTTCATGGATTTCATTATCTACTTTTTTATAGAAGCCATGCCCGCTTTTCGCACCTAGAAGACCTTTATTAATCATTTGTTTAAATGATTCTGGTGTTTCGAAAATTAGTTCGTCAGGTAATCTGTCTTTCGCATTTGCTAATACAAAAGAAAAAGTATCTAGCCCAACGACATCAAGGGTTCTAAATGTTGCACTTTTTGGCCTAGCTATTAATGAGCCAGTCAGTGTATCTACTTCGCCAATTGTAAACTTATGTTTGGCCATTGCCCTTAATGTTGACATGATACCGAATGTTCCAATTCTATTTGCTATAAAGTTAGGGGTGTCATTACAAATAACTACACCTTTACCGAGAACAGTTTCTAAAAAGTCTTTCATCTTTTGTGTAGTTTCGTGAAGAGTTTCATTTACTGGGATTATTTCAACTAACTTAAGATAACGAGGTGGATTAAAAAAATGAATTCCTAAGAAATTCTGCTTAAAGTTCAAACTACAATTTTCAATCATTTGATTAACACTTAACCCAGAAGTGTTAGAACTTACAATAGCACTTGGTTTCTTGTATTGTTCTACGGTTTGAAATAAATGTTTTTTTATGTCTAGATTTTCAATTACAGCCTCAATAATCCAGTCTACTTCCTTGAGTTTACTTAAGTCATCTTCAAGATTACACGCAATTAGTCGTTGTAAAATTACCGGCGACGAAACTGGTGCAGGTTTTGTTTTAATCAAACGTTTGATTGCATTTTCTGCAACAATATTCCTGCTTTCACTTTCTAATATATTTTTTGGAACTATATCAAACAAGTACGTTGTAATACCTACATTTGCTAAATGTGCAGCAATACTAGCTCCCATTACCCCGGAACCAATTACTGCAGCCTTCCGAATAAATTTAGGCAATTTTAACTCCCCCCAATAAACTTTTATAAAAAGTTCGGTACAGTAAATTCTATTGTTGTTTTTAGTCCATATGTTTAAATTTTTAATAAAAATTACCAACTTGAAGTTATTATTATTTGGGAAGATTATTATTGGAGGTGTTTTTAAATGTCAAAAATAAAGAGAAGCCCTTCAAAAGGCGCAAAAAGCGCGGCAGATGCACATGGTAAAGCAGGTCCTTCTTTTAATCCGAAGAAAAAAGGGAAGCATGGAAATAACGAACAATACCCAAACAGGGTAAACTAAAGAAAACTTGGCTTAGTCAAGTTAGCTTTGTAATAAATATCTAAACTAAAAAAACTGCTCGCTTTTCTCGGGCTAGGCGCGAGCCTCCTCAGTCGCAAACTCCTTGCGGGGTCTCGCCTGCCTAGCTATCCCGTAGAAGTCTCGCAGTTTTTTGCTGTGTGTATTCAATCTAAAAAAATCTGACTAAGCTTCACAATATTGATTTACGCTATTGCGGCTCGTTTTAATTAAGAATATAGTTTTATAAATCTTTTATGTACCAATATATTTTGCATAGTAATTTTTAGCCTCGTTAGTATCATTCGTACCATGTATTAATGCTCTTCCATCGTAAAAAATTACAATTTTAATTTTCTCGTTCGGGGAGAACTGAACTAAGTAGGTATTTGCTAATACTTCTCCACTCTTCTTCAATCTATTCGCTAATTTTTCTAGTTCAATTAAGGTATTGCTTCTAGAACTAATTTGTACAGTATCCCTTCCACATAGACTAGTGTACGACAACTGTTTATCTGAACTCTTATCTAGAAACTCATATATATTTTTCCCACATGTTTTACATTCAGGAATTTTTCCATTACTAATGTCCATTTGCATATATTCGTTTGACCAAATATCTAATTGTTCCAAATTTTTATTTGGTACTGCACCAACTAATAATTTAATGATTTCAATAGCTTGAAATGATCCAATTATATCAGTTGTTGCAGATAAAACCCCAACTGTATCACAAGTATCACTTGCAGAGAACGGTACATCCGGGAATAAGCATCGATAGCATGGTGTTACACCTGGAATAATAACCGCAAACATTCCCCTTGAACTTATCGCCCCTCCATGCACCCATGGAGTTCTATTTTTTACAGCAACATCATTAATTAGAAATCTTGTGAAGAAATTATCTGTACCATCTACTATTACATCAAATCCATTTAGCAAATCTTCAGCATTATCAGGATTTAAATCTCCAATAATCGAATCGATCACTACTCTTGAGTTTATTTTTTCTAAAGTTTTTTTGGCTGCAATTACTTTAGGCAAGTTATTTATAACATCTTCTTCACTAAAAAGTGTCTGTCTTTGTAAATTTGAAAGTTCTACAACGTCTCTATCAATTATACGAATAGTACCTACTCCAGCTCTTACTAAATGGTTAACTACCACTGAACCTAATGCCCCTACTCCTACAACCACAACTCTACTATTAATTAATCTTTCTTGACCTAACTTTCCAATAGGATTAAAAAGGATTTGCCTTGAATATCGATTTAATAAATCGTCCATAAAACCACTCTCCAATTCAATTAAATCTATTATATAACAGTACAGCATATTATTGGAAATTTTCGAACAAATCTAATAATATTATATTATGGGAATTTATTATTTAAATTTGAATATTTAAATAGTGAAGGGTTAAATTTTAAAATAATAAAAGAGGTGGAATGCGAGAATGAATCTTGGTGGCTTTAAGAACAAAGAAGTATTAGTTGATTTATCAAGCGGCACAGTAAATTACAGAGAAATTAATGAAGATCTTGCCAAGAAGTACATCGGTGGAAGAGGTTTAGGGGTTAAATACGTACTTGATAATGGACCTGAAGTTGAACCATTATCTGCTGAAAACATCCTGTGTATTATGACAGGGCCTGTGACAGGTTCACGCTCTTCAATGAGTGGTAGGCTCGCAGTTGTAACTAAATCTCCACTAACAGGAACGGTTACTGATTCTCATATGGGTGGTTATAGTGCAGCTCGACTAAAATGGGCTGGAGTTGATAACATCATCTTTAAAGGTAAAAGTGATAAGCCAGTCTATCTTTATATCGAAAATGGTGTTGCTGAACTTTGCGATGCTTCTAGTATTTGGGGTAAAAGTACAAGAGAAACAGTTCAACTTATGAAATCTACATATGGTGAAGATAATTTAAGTGTTATTACAATTGGTCAAGCTGGTGAAAATCAAGTACTTTATGCTTGTTTCATGAATGAAAATGATCGTTCTGCTGGGCGTGGCGGTACAGGTGCTGTTGCGGGCTTTAAGAACTTAAAAGCAATAGTAATTAAAGCAGAGCAAAAAGGAAATATGCCTGAACCAAAGTTTGTTGAGGAAAATAAGGCAGCGAATCAAAAAGCAACAAAGGCAATCTTAGAAGGTGGTCTAACTGCTCCTCGCAAAGGTGGTCTTTCTGTTTATGGTACAAACGTTCTAACAAACCTTATAAATGAAGTAGGAGCATTACCTACGAAGAATTCTCAGTTAACTAATTGGGCTGAGGCCGAGAATCATAGTGGAGAGTTTTATAAGGACAATTTGTTAGTTTCTAATAATGCATGTCATGCTTGTCCTGTAGCTTGTAAAATTGAGGTTGAAGTAAAAGAAGGAAAATATAAAACTAAAGTTGAAAGCATTGAGTTCGAATCTGCTTGGGCTGTAGGTACTAATAGTGGTTTAAGCAACCCAGAAGCAATTGCTTACTTAATCGATGTATGTAATGAGTATGGAATGGATACGATTGAGCTTGGTCATTCAATGTCAGTTACTATGGAAGCCTATGAAAAAGGACTAGTCGATGAGAAGCTTGACTGGGGCGATGCGGATAGAATGATTGAACTTGCAAGAAAAATTGCATACCGTGAAGGATTTGGAAACGTTCTTGCTGATGGACCTGCACGCGCTACGTCAGCGTGGGGTGCTCCTGAACTTTCTATGTCTGTAAAAGGTCAATCAATTCCAGCTTACGATCCTCGAGGAATTCAAGGAATTGGTCTTGGATATGCAACTAGTAACCGAGGTGCTTGTCACTTACGTGGTTATACTGTTGCGAGTGAAATTGCTGGTATCCCAGAACCTACAGATCGACTTGAGCCAAAAGGAAAAGGTGCTCTACTAAAAGTATTCCAAGATATGCTTGCATTTGGTGACTCAATGAATATTTGTAAATTCTCATCTTTCTCAGAAAATGCTGAGCATTACGCAGAGCAATATAGTACGATGACAGGTATTCCAATGACAGCTGAGGATGTAATGTTAGCAGGTGAAAGAATTTACAACCTTGAGCGTTACTATAATAACCTTGCTGGTTTCAATAAGCGCGAAGACGACTTCTTACCAAAACGATTCACAGAAGAACCTGCATCTGGAAATAGTGCAGGACATGTAAGCCGTATGGATATAATGCTTGAAGAGTATTATGAAGTACGCGGATGGAAAGATGGTGTAGTTCCAGCCGAGAAACTTCGTGAGCTAGGTATTTTAGAAAAAGTAGAACAATAAAGAAAACTTGGCGATTGCCGAGCCTTTAAAAGCGACGGCAGAGCCGTAGTTGCACTTATGCGTTAAGAAAGTATGAACTACGCAGAAGTTTATACTTTCTTATTAGCTAATTTAAATTAAGGCAAGTTGACAATACAATGTCGACTTGCCTTTAATTTTTGTTTAGCCACCAACTCTAGTGGTTTTGTATCTATAATTTTTTATAATACTCTCTAGTTCCTCTATTCGTTCCGCTTCAAATTTTATTAAAACAGAATTAACACTTATCACAGAAGTTAATGGAATCTCCTTCTCCTCTAAAATCTCAGAAGTCCACTTATCTCCGTTAAATTTAATTGGTAAATTACTTGAAGTTTTGATTCCATTTAACTCCTCAAAATACATAACAAGATGGCTTAATTTTATGCCACGAAACTCTATTATCCTGTTCATTTTATCCGCCTGCTACTGGTGGGAACAGTGCTATCTGATCTGACTCTATAACCTCTGTGTCTAAATCTTTAAGATGGATTATGTTTTTTCCATTAATGTATACATGAACAAAATGTTTCAACTTTTTCTCTGAAGTGAATATTTCATTATGTATTTCTGGAAATTGTTCAATTAAATAATCTAATACGTCTTCTACCCTATTACCTTTTGGAAAAACTTCTACAGAAACTCCACCGCAAATCTCCCGAAGGTTTGCAAATACTTTAACTAACAAATGAAATCACACTCCTTACATTTATTTTAAGATTATTTATTCATTGCTGTCACCTAAAATGAATAAAAACCCCGAAATCGGGGTTTCAAAATTATTAGCGTCTAACCATTCCTTTTAATACAAATGCTACGTTAGCAGGTCTTTCTGCTAATCTCCTCATGAAATATCCGTACCAATCAGTACCGTACGGTAAATAAACTCTCATCTTATATCCTTGTTTAACTAATTCTCTTTGAATATCAAGTCTTATATTATAAAGTAATTGGAATTCAAATTGATCTCTAGGAGTTCCTAATTCTTCAGCTAATTTCTTTGTAAACTCAATCATATCATGATCATGGGATGCAACAGCAGTATAATTGCCATTCTCCATATGAATTCTAATTAACTTCTTTAAGTTATCATCAACGTCCTTTTTGTCAGGAAACGCTACATCAGCAGGTTCTTTGTATGCACCCTTAACTAAACGTAAATTAGGTTTAAATTCATTTAATTCTCTTACATCATCTTCAGAACGATATAAGTATGATTGAATAACAGTACCAATATTATCGTATTCGCTTCTTAACTTCTTGTAAATTCTTAATGTATTTTCACAGCGTTCAGAATCTTCCATGTCAATTGTTACAAAAACATTATGATCTTTACCAGCTTGTAAAATTTTACGCATATTAGCCATTACTACTTCATCAGAGATATCTAATCCCATCGATGTCATTTTTAAAGATAGTTCAGCGTCTAATTTATTTAAAGCTATTTGTTCAATTGCACGAACACACTCTTCTGTTCTTTCGTTAGCTTCAGTAACGTCATTAACAAATTCCCCAAGATAGTCTATTGTTACTAACTTCCCTTGTGCATTAAGTTCCTTCATTTTTTGAACAGCTTGCTCAATAGTTTCTCCAGCCACGAATCTAGATGCACCAAACCTTAGTCCGTATTTTTTCGCTAGCTTAGTCATTGTTTTATTTTTTGATAGAAATAAAAACATATTCTTTAATAAAGTTTCCACCCTTTTTCCTCCCAGACAAAATATTTTTTATATTTATAATATTTTATTATTATAGAATTTTTTTTATATAAATACAATTAGTGGAATTTTTATGAACGACCAAATTATTGTAGTTTTTATGACAATATTTCCTGAATAGATTTATTTAAACATTGGAAATATAACTATGATAACTACAAGGAGGGATAACATGAACCAGCAACAAATGAATACAAGTGAGGCAAATCTTAATCCAAATCAAGTGCCTGGACAGGCTCCAACAATGACAGAAGTTCCTTTTGTTCTAACAACGAAAGACATGTCTTATTTAAGTGACATGCTGTCTTGGAACTTATTAGCAATGAAAAAAGCTCATTTCTTTGCCCAACAATGTCAGGATAAAGAAATAAAACAGGCTTTAGAAGGTGCTTGTAATATGCATCAAAGACACTATGATAAATTGTTACAACATATGGGAAGCCATATGAATAACAAAACGCACTAGGAGGTATATTATGCAACAGCAAAATAAAATTCAAAACCCTGAGCAACAAATAGATAAAGGTCCAGAAATGAATGATAGAGATTTTATCAATGATATTCTTGCAACTGAAAAGTGGTTAGGTAATGGATATTCTATCGCTCAAAATGAAGCTAGTCATCGCGCATTAAATACCGATATACAAAATCTATATACTGAAACACATCAATGTCAACAAGACCTTTACCAATTAATGTTTAGAAAAGGTTGGTACGGATTAGAGCAAGTTGACCAAAATAAAGTTCAAGAAGTACATTCTCAATTTACAGGCTATACTAATCAATTCCCACATAGATAATTAATCTGAATCACCGATTTTATATCGGTGATTTTTTTGTGAAATTTATTTGTATTTTTATTTAAATTACATATATTATTTTGAATTTATGCACATTTTAATTAATCCCTTTTTTTGAATTCAACATATTCTAAACAGAGGTGAATTTAAAATGAGTGATTTTAAAAGGAAACAAAATCACAATCCATTTTGCATAAATCGTTACGATGATTGTTGCGGATGTGATTGTAATAAATGTAGAGTTTGGCGTAAAATGTGCAACTTGAAGATGCCGTTATCATTACAATGCTGTTATCCAAATCCCTATAAGCCATGTCGTCCTTGTCCTCCAGGGCCTCCAGGGCCTCCGGGACCTCCGGGACCTCCAGGACCTCCAGGACCTCCAGGGCCAGGCGGAGACACTGAATGTGAGTGTTGTGTTGAACCGTTAATTAATGCATTAGAGCAAATTCAAGCCGCTCAAGAAGAAATTACCGATGCACAAGAGGCTGTAGTTGATATTGGTACTACTGATCCATCGGGAGGTAATTTAGAAAATTATTTGATAGATGATATTCAAGGTACAATTGTATTTCTTGAAACTGCAAATGGTGAAAGCCAAGTAATCGTACCAGCTTGTGAAATTACAGGAGTTTCAGCGCAAAAAAATCAGGATATTGCAGATTTTATACTAAACGATTTAGTACTTGAGCCAATTGATCCAGAAACATGCGAGTGTTGTTCAGGAGATTTAGAACAAGTATTACAAAACTTAGAACAAGGCGATTTTCATGTTGAAGGTTTACCTTCACTTCAAAATGCAGAAGTAGTTAGAGTAGGAAAAGGACTTGTAGTTTTAGAAACAGAGAGTAGTGTACACTTAGTCTCTACATGCCAAATTTACAGAATTGAAAATCCTGTTTTTACACCTATACCTGAGTGATTTTTTTAATATGATTTTTTAAGGAGCACAAAGTGATAATTGTGCCCCTTTTTTTGTATCGTTTTTATAGATATTTATACATAGTTTCAATCGATATTAAGAATTTATAATTGTGTCCAAATTATGTTACTATTCGGTTGTACAAATAATGATTTATATGGGGGATTTTATGAAAAAATTTAATTTAGTTTTCCTAGCACTGTTATCTATAATCCTAGTTGTAAGCGGTTGTTCAACTAAGGAAGAAGCTAAACCTAAAAAAGAAGATAAGAAAGTAGTAGTTTCTGATAAACCATTTAAGATTGGCGCTATACCAGATCAAAGTATGGCTGATATAACTCGCAGTATGGATGATGTTGCCAAGTACTTGAGTGAAGAAACAGGTTTGAAAGTTGAATTTGTTCCTTCAGTAGATTATGCAGCATTAGTTACATCATTCCAACGTGGCGAAACACAATTAGCATGGTTTGGCGGATTAACGGGTGTTCAGGCTAGAAACTTAGTTCCTGAAGCAGAAGCAATTGCTCAACGCCCACGAGATGCAGAATTCAAATCAGTATTTATCACTTCAGTAAATTCTGGTATAAATAAACTAGAAGATCTAAAAGGAAATAGCTTCACTTTTGGTAGTGAAAGCTCAACATCCGGCCACTTAATGCCTCGCTACTTTATTACGGAAGCTGGCATTGATCCTTTAAAGGATTTTGATGGTAAACCTAATTTCTCTGGTTCCCATGATACGACTTATAAGTTAGTTGAAGCTGGAACATTTAAAGCAGGCGCTTTGAACATTGCTGTTTGGGAAAAAGCTATTGCTGAGAAAAAGGTCGATACAAATAAAGTAAAGGTATTTTATACAACTCCTGATTACTACGATTATAACTGGACTATTAATAACGTTGATGAAGTATATGGAGAAGGAACTAAAGAAAAAATTACTAAAGCATTGTTAAACATGGATAGTGACCAAAAGGCAATACTTGATTTATTTGCTACAGATAAATTTGTCGAAACTAAGAACGAAAACTATACAGCGATTGAAGAAGTAGCTAAATCACTAAATATAATTAAATAGTAGGTGTTAAAAATGACTCAATCAACTGCGATTGAGCTCAACAGTTTAACAGTAAATTTGGAGAGGAAGATAATCTTATCTTCCCTTTCCTTTACGGTTAAAAAGGGAGAGCTTGTAGCTATAATCGGCCCAAGTGGTGCTGGTAAAACTACTCTTTTAAATTCTTTAATAGGACTAAATAAAACTACTAAAGACGAAATAACTATTTCTAATCTTCCTCTTAATAAATATAAAAACAATAAGCACCTCGCTAAGAAAATCGGTATTATTAGACAACAGTTTGACTTAGTTGGACAACTTACTGTTATTAATAATGTCTTAGCTGGCCGCTTATCAGATTGGGGTCTGTTTAAATCGTTAATGTCACTTGTCGTACCACAGGATAAGGAAATAGCACTAACTGCATTAAAAAGAGTTGGCTTAGAAGACAAGATTTATCAACAAACATCCAGTCTTTCTGGAGGAGAGCAGCAACGAGTTGCTCTGGCCAGATTACTAGTCCAAAAGCCTGAAATTATTTTAGCAGACGAACCTGTTTCATCATTAGACCCAGCTAGAGCAGATGATATTATCTCAACTCTAACTAGACTTGCGTCTGAAGAAAATCTTACTCTATTTGCTAGTTTACACTCTGTAGAATTAGCTAGAAAATATTTTACTAGAATTATTGCACTTCGCGACGGAAGAGTTACGTTTGATCTACCTTCATCAGAAGTCACTGATGAGTTATTAAATAATCTTTATGAACTTAAGGAGATTATTTAATATGACCTTAATATCTAGGATCAGTCTTCATAGAAAATTAATATTAACTATCAGCTTAATTTGCGCTTTCTTTTGGAGCGTTTTTTCAGTTTCATGGGACAAGGATCTTTTCAACTCTAATGGCGCAAACACTACTTTTCTGATTTTAGGATCGTTATTTAAGCCAAATCTATCCCCAGAAATTCTAATTTTGGGGGTAAAAGCAACTTTTATTACACTTATGTACGCTTCCGCTGGTATGCTCATTGCAATTGTTATCGCTGTTATTTTCGGAACTCTTGGATCAGGAGTTTTATTTGGGAATAGTGTGTTCGGGAATGCGATTGCTACAATTTCCAGATCATTTTTAGGATTCATCCGTGCAATCCATGAGCTAGTTTGGGCGTTTCTCTTTGTATCTTCAATAGGCTTATCACCATATGCAGCTGTTTTTGCTTTAGGCATTCCTTATGGCGGGATTCTTGGGCGGATTTTAGCAGATATCCTTGCAGATGCCCCTAAAAACTCAATTTTAGCTTTAAGAACGTCTGGTGCCTCACGTCTTCAGACTTTATTTTACGGATATTTACCAATGGTTTCAGCCAATATCATTAGCTACACAATGTATCGTTTTGAATGTGCGTTAAGGTCTTCAGCAATAATGAGTTTTATCGGAATAGCTGGAATTGGTTATCAAATTCAACTTTCATTATCAGATTTAAAATTCGATGAAGTTTGGACATTTATATTTTTCTTAGTTGCAATGGCTGTTCTATTAGACTTTTGGAGCATTAAATTGCGTGAATCAATGAATATCCCTAAACACGAAAGAAAAAAAATGAATTGGGTCCAAATTTCACAAGTTTTAGCAGTTTTTCTAGCTTTAACAACGTGGATTTACATTATTTCTTTAGATGACGCTTCGTTTTTCGGTATTTTTACTGAAAACAACTTACTCTTTGCCAAGAAGTTTTTCTCAAGTATGTTTGGGATTGGAGTAGAAAATCCTGCCTTCTTAGATATTGAACAGTGGAAAAATGCTATTTCACTTACTATTGAAACGATAATAATGGGAGTGCTTGCGATTGGTTTTACTGCTGTTGCATCTTTGTTAACAGTGTTACTAGCATCTAAAAATGTTGCAACTGGGCAATTAACAATGGGTAATTCTCTACTTACAAAACCATTTTTCTATCTTATCCGAGGTTTTTATATTTTTACAAGATCTGTACCTGAGCTAGTCTGGGCAATGTTAATAGTCTTCATCATTAAGCCAGGTATAATACCAGGGGCTATCGCACTAGCTCTCCATAATATCGGTATACTCGGAAAATTATGGGCAGAAGTTATTGATGAAATGGATACACGACCAATTAGAAATTTACAATTGAACGGGGCAAATTATGTTCAGATGTTATTTTACGGCGTTATTCCATCAGTCTTCCCACAATTTTTATCTTTCTTGTTTTATCGTGCTGAAGTAATCATCCGTACAACAATTGTAGTTGGATTAGCCGGTGCAGGCGGGCTCGGCCAGGAGTTTAAAATGAGTATGAGTTTCTTTGACTACACTAATGTGACCCTGCTACTTATCTGTTACATTGTTATTGTTTTTGTTACTGACTTTTTATCAGGATTATCACGGAAAATTGTTAAAGAAAACTCGGCGATTGCCGAGCCTTAAGGGCGACGGCAGAGCCGTAGTTGCACTTATGCGTTAGGAAAGTATGAACTACGCAGAAGTTTATATTTTCCTTATAGCAAAGTAAAAAAACAGGGGAATCGAATTAGATTACCCTGTTTTTATTTGCCTTGCTTTCTGCGTTCAGTAACAGTTTCTCCTGCAATTCCCCAATTGTCAGTATGTACCTCATCGATTACAACAATTGTTGTGCTAGGATTTTTACCAAGAACATCGACTAGTAATTGTGTTGCCCCTTTAATTAGCTGTGCTTTCTGTTCTGGCGTAACATTTTCATTAGTTATTTTGATATTAACGTATGGCATAGTATCACCTCAATTCGATAATATACAATTTTTACAGTTTTGGAAATAAAAAGAGACAACCCGAAGATTGTCTCTGAAAAATTATCTTTTGAAAGGCCACCAGTTGCCTTCACCGAAGTTTTTAACCATTACTGGGATAAATAATGGTAGGATAACTAGCGTGTATAGGAATAGCCCTACTAAAAGGATTGAAGCTATTTGGAGTAATGATAACATTCCTGATGGCATCATTGCTGCAAACGTACCCCCAAGAATAACTGCTGCTGATATAATTACAGTCCCCATCTTCTTCATTGAAGTCAACATCGCTTCAGCAATTGATAATTCCGTATATTCGTTAAATCGATCCATTAGGAAAATACTATAGTCCACACCAAGCGCTACTAAAATAACAAAGGCGAAGAATGGTACGGCCCAGCTAATTCCCGTGTATCCTAAAATATTTACATATATTACTTCGTTAACTGCCATTGAAGTATAGAATGTTAAAATTAACGATGCAATTATATAAATTGGCATAATCAACGATCTAAATAAGAAAACAAGAATTAAAGAAATTCCGAGCAACATTAAAACGACTGTTCTTGAGTAGTCTGAATTAGACATTTTGTTTAAATCATAGTTAACACTAGTTATTCCGCCTATTGCAACCTCGGCATTTTCAAGCTTAGTATCTTTAGTGGCACGCTTAACAGCAGCTTTTACTTCTTTAACTTTATCGATAGCCTCGTTTGAATATGGATTTGCATCAAAAATTACATCGATTGTCATTACTTTTCTATCTTTAGACATATAAGCATCTAAAGCTTTAGTGAAATCTTCACTTTCCAAAACTTCTTTTGGTAGATAAAAACTATTTGTTGTTTCTGACTGAGATAGTCCTGATAAATAATCTTGTGCTGATCCTAAGCCAGAAGAAACTTGCTCAAGACCTTTAGCACTTTGATCTAAACCAGACGTTAACTTAGATATCTGTCCTGTTAATCCGCCAAAACCGTCTAATAATTTCTTTTGTCCAGAGTTAACATCAGTCAATCCATTTGTAACTAGAGGCATATTGGATACGATTTGACTTTGGCCATCAGCTAATTGTTTTAATCCTGCTAATTGCGTATCAATACCGACGATAAGCTCCTCTAAACCATTAATAAATTGCTGGTTTCCAGCGTTTGCTTCCTTAAATCCTTCGTTTGCCGTAGAAACACCACTTTTTAAATTACCTAACCCATTGTTCAGTTCAGTTAATCCTTGTGCCAATGGGCTCAACTGTTGTTGAAGCATTAATACTGTCCCTTTAACTTTTTGATAATCTGTGTTATTAACAATACCCGAATAGCTTCCTTCGATATTAGAAAAGTTCTCTGGTTGGATTTTATTAAGTTCAGAATTAAGTGCACTTAATCCTGATCCAATTTTATTATATTCTGTACTTAAAGTTGTTAAGTTCGCACCAACATCTTCATATCCGCTTGATAATTTTTTATAACCATCAAGCAATTGAACTGCACCAGCTTTTGCTTGAACTAAGCCGCCTTTAATTTGTTCTGAGCCTGCTGCACCTTGACGAATTCCATTCTCAATTTTAGAAAGGTTTATGTTTACTTCAACAAGACCTGTTTTAAGTTTGTCAGTGCCTGTAACAAGGCTATTTATACCATTAACTGCGCTTTTTAGTTGCGGTTCAGATTTAGCTAAGTCTATGCTTGCTTTTGATAAACCATCAGAAATTTTATCAACCCCATCTTTACCTTTTCCAAGGCCATCCTCTAAACTATCAGCTTGTTTAGATACATAAAGTTGTTCAATAGGATCACCTGTTGGTCTAGTAACTGATCTGACTACATCAACTAAATCTACTTTTTTTAATTCTTGAGAAATTTTTTCAGCTAATGCGATATACTCTTCTGAATTCATTTCTTCATCGTTTTTAATAACTATATTTGTCGGCATTGATTCACCTGGTTTGAAGCTTTTTGAAATAGCGTTATATGCTTGGATTGTTGGATATTTATCATCAATCTCTTCAACTTGATTATATGATAAATCCCCATCATAATTAGCAAGGAAAGGTAAACATACAATAACTACAGCTATTAGTGCCATGAAAGGTCTAGTTAACGCAAATTTACCAACTACTCCCCAAAGCTTACTTTCACCATGTTCAGCCTTTGCTTTTGAAGGCCAGAAAATCTTTTGGCCAAGAGTCGCCATGAAAAAGGGAACGATCGTAAACAATGCGACTAATAATATTGCAACACCAACTGCCACAGCTGCTGCAGATTGATATAGTTTGAATTCTGAGAAACCAATTGAAGCAAACCCAATCATTACTGCTAATCCACTAAAAAATACCGTTCGACCAGCATTTTTGTAAGTTTCAAGGATTGCATCTATCTTACTTTCCCTAATAGCCATTTCTTCTTTAAAACGGCTTAGAAGAAGTATGCAGTAATCCGTACCTATTCCGAATAAAATTGCTACTAAGAAAATCTGCGTGTAGTTTGAAATTGGAAAATCAAACTTATCAACTAAAATTGATACGATAGATTGAGATAAAAGATACGTAAACCCAACCGTGATTAAAGGAATAAACGGAGCGAAAACTGATCTAAATACGATAAAAAGTACTGCTAAAATAAATACTACAGTAATTCCCTCAGTCTTTTTCAAACCTTCTTCAGAGCTTTTCATTACGGCTTCGGAAATCATCCATGAGCTTGTGTAATGGTGGTCTACTTTTACATCTTCAATAGTTTTGTATAAGGCATCACTAATTTCACTAGGTTCTCGATCTTTCCATTCAACCTTAAGCGACACCAAAATTGCTTTACCGTCTTTTGATACTAACTGTTTTTCTAGATCTTTCTGATTAAAGTGAGTAATAATTTCAGTTATACCTAATTCATTTTGTTTTTTTTCTAAAAGCCTTATAGCTCTTTCAGCCTCTGTGATTTTTGATGCGTTTAGTTTCTTATCATCATGTAAAACCAGCGCTACTGTGGAATAGTCATCTCCACCTTCATCTTCTTTAACATCATCAAGAATTTTCGCTGCAAGTTTTGATGAATATCCATCCGGTACATCAATTTGTCCTTTTTCACGTACAAGGTCGTTCATGTTTGGTGCAACTTGGAATAACCCTATTACTATTGCTAACCAAGCGACTATTACTATCCATCTTTGTTTAATAATTAAATTCACTCTTTATTCCCCCTGCATTCACAAGATTCAATTAAGATGTTATTCAATTTTTCATAAGTATTTATAAACTGGTTAATTTCAGATGTATCAAATTGGTTGATGAAAGATCCAACTAGTTTATGGATTCTATCCTCGGTTTTATCGAATAAACTTTGTCCTTGTTCTGTAAGTGTTAGGTAAACTACCCTTCTATCATCTACATCACGTGTACGTTGAATTAATCCTTTTTCCCACAAACGAGTAATGATTGCCGTAATCGCACTTTTTTTCACTTCAAAAACATCAGCTAACTCAGATGATGTACACGTACCAACCTTATTCATATACCTTAGTACATAATGTTGGTCATTAGTTAACCCACTTCCGATTTCATCTTGGATTAGTTGTTCTGCCTTTTTATGAACCGAAAAAGATACAGCAATATACCTATCTACTAAATCTTTAATATTTTTATCCGTCATTTATATATGTTCACCTTCTTGATTTTATTCTACTGTTTAATAGTTAAACAGTTTAACTATTCATGTATATAACTATATTAAGCTTCTATGTCCCGATACCATTGTCTAAGTTTTAGCTTGACGTTAATAATGTGGCATGAAATTATAAATTAAACACAAATATAGAATTCCACTCACTTATAAAAAGAGGTGCGATATGAAACATAAATATTATCAAAAATCATGGGTGGTTAATTTATTACTACTTTCACTACTTATTTTATCTACTGGTTGCTCACAACAAATAAATACAGAAAGCAAAAAAAGTACAGTAGATGATAAGGCCAAAAAGGCGACTAGTGAAAGCGTAGTCAGTCCCATTGTTCCTGCCACTAATACACCAACAAGTGTTAATGGTGACTTTGACTACAGTAAATATACACTAATTGTAGTAGATGGCGGAGATATGTCAGGATATAGACAGCCTAATGTTAGAGTTGATATTGGGTTTGGCGACAGGGAGTATTGGGCTTTTACAAATGAATACGGACAGCTAATTCGTGTTGAGGCAAAAATTATATCACTTCAAAATCCGAATACTGAACATGTTTTATCGTCTGGGAGATACTATTCTGATGAAGCAAAGGTTCCCGGTACCGAGAGTCAAGAATTAGATGAAGGGCATGTGATTGCTGATTCACTTGGGGGCGTATCTAACGCATATAACATTACACCTCAAAATAGCATTCTCAATAGGCACGGAGATCAAGCTTATATGGAAAAAGTAATTAGAGATACAGGAGGTTGTACAGATTTCGTAGCAGTGATTCAATACCCTAATATAGAGACGCAAATTCCTAACCACTTTAAATTTACATACAAAATTCAAGGCAGTTCTATTACAGATGAATTTGACAATGTAAACCCAGATGAAGTGAACAAAAATTTAGGAAAAACGACAGATACGAGTAGTACGCCATCGAAAACAGACAATCTGCCAGTAAACAAAACGGTAAATAGTGATGAAGATGTTAGTAAGGTGGATACCAATCATAACGGAAGAGTTACGATAGCTGAAGCCAAAGCTGCTGGCTTTAAAATGCCCATTACTCGCGAATCATGGATTTATAAATATATGGACGATCGAGATGGCGATTGCCGAGCCTTAAGGGCGACGGCAGAGCCGTAGTTGCACTTATGCGTTAGGAAAGTATGAACTGCGCAGAAGTTTATACTTTCCTTATAGCTAAAAAGAAAAGCATAAGCTTTCCAATTCGGAAAACTTATGCTTCATTTCTTTAAATGTGTAGTAACCATCAGATAAAACTATGATGGAGACGGTGGGAGTCGAACCCACGTCCAGAAATATTGCCACCAAGGCGTCTACGAGTGTAGTCAGTATATTTGGATTTCGCACATTAGTTTGCCTACTGACAGGCGTTCTAATGGCTAGTCTGGTTAGTCTCTTCCTTTGTCCTCAGACGGTGGACTCCGGCGTATCCCACTAAAGTTGAACCTTTAGTACTCTACATGGGCGATAGAGAGTAAAGGTTTTAGCATTAAGCTGCTAAAGCGTAATTGTTTTTGCCAGTTATAGGCGTTTACGTTTTTACGAGGCCGACCCCTCGACTCGCGACCAAGGCTCAAACTACCCCTGTCGAATCCGTAACGTCCCCTTATTATAAGGGCACAAACGGGAAATTTAATTCTCAATGTGCGTTGTTGCTACAATACCTATTATAACATATGCTATCACTTATTCAACTGACTAATTCTTACAGAATTACCTCCAACTTTGATGTTGACAAAGTAATTACAACTTTTGTCGCTCCCGGAAAGCTCTCTCGATATCGCGTCCTGCTTCTTTTCTCTTCAAGTCTTCACGTTTATCGTAGTTCTTTTTACCTTTACCTAAACCAAGAAGCAATTTTGCAAATCCATTTTTTAGATAAATTTTCAGAGGAACAAGAGTGTACCCTTCTTCTTTAACATAACCAATAAGCTTTGCAATTTCTTTATTATGCAAAAGTAGCTTACGTGTACGAAGTGGATCGTGATTATATCTGTTTCCTTGCTCGTATGGACTAACATGCATGTTATGTACGAAAACTTCTCCACGCATCACACGTGCAAATGAATCCTTTAACTGAACCTTACCAGCACGAATCGATTTAATTTCTGTTCCTTGTAATACCATACCCGTCTCGTATGTTTCCTCTATAAAATAATCATGATAAGCCTTTTTATTTTGTGCTATTATTTTACCTTCACCTTTTGGCATAAAAACACACCTCCAATGCATACATAAGTTTATCAAAATTCTGTAAAATGCACAATTTCAAAGTCTAGTCCATGGTTTCCCAAATATTTTTCGACAAAACGATGCGGTTTTGAATGATAACGGTGCGGTTTCAAATTTTTCGTACCGGAACCAATAAGTTGAAAGGGAACAATCTGAATTGTTCCCTCTAAGTAAACTATTTCTTTTTCTTCTTTTTAACGTTTGAATAGAATCCAGGGCGGCTCTTTTTTGACTTGGCATCCTCCTTTTTCGGACCACGACTACTTCTACCGCTACCTACATTAGGCTCATTTTTATTAGTACTTTTTGCTCTTCTATCCTTACTCTCACTTTTTCCACCACTAGCTGAAAAAGTTGTTCGAGGTGATTTTGGACGAACGTTTTTCATTCCTACAACTTCAAAATCAATGGAACGCTCATCTTTATTTACATTTAGAACGCGAACGCGAATCTCGTCTCCGATACGATAGACATTTCCTGTACGTTCACCTATCATTGCAAAATGCATTTCATCATAACGATAGTAATCGTCAGTTAAGTAACTAACATGCACTAAGCCCTCAATAGTATTAGGAAGTTCAACAAACATTCCGAAGCTTGTTACTGAGCTGATGATACCATCATACTCTTCACCGATTTTATCCATCATAAATTCAGCTTTTTTGAGCTCATCAGTATCTCTTTCTGCCTCAACAGCACGTCTTTCCATTTTAGAAGTGTGTTCAGCAATAGATGGAAGTTTTTCTTCCCATAATGATCTTGTTACATTATCAACCTTTTTATTAATTGCATATTCTCTAATTAGTCTATGAACAATTAAGTCAGGGTATCGTCTAATTGGTGACGTGAAATGTGTATAGAACTCAGTCGCCAATCCAAAATGTCCTAAAGAATGCTCACTATATTTAGCTTGCTTCATGGAACGCAGCATTACTGTTGATATGATCGTTTCTTCTGGTTTACCTTGTACTGAATCTAGAATTTGTTGCAACGAACGTGGGTGAACATCATTAACTTTGCCCTTAACTGATAATCCAAAGTTCGTGATAAATTCGAAAAATCTTTGTAGCTTATCCTCTTTCGGCTCTTCATGTATACGGTACATGAACGGTAGTTGTAACCAATGGAAGTGCTCTGCTACAGTTTCATTTGCGCAAAGCATGAATTCTTCAATTAACTTTTCAGCTACTCCACGTTCCCTAATTACTACATCCGTTGGAGTTCCGTCTTCTGCTACTAAAACTTTTGCTTCTTTAAAATCAAAATCAATTGAGCCGCGACCAAAACGTTTTGTTCTTAAAATTTCAGCTAATTTTCCCATATCTTCAAAAAATGGAACTAAATCTTTATAACGAGAAAGTACTTCTTCGTCTTTATCAACGAGAATTTTATTTACGTCACTATATGTCATTCTCTCAGTTGTTTTAATTACACTTTGAAAAATTTCATGAGAAACAACTTTTCCATCATTATCAATTTCCATTTCACATGATAATGTTAGACGGTCAACCTTAGGATTTAATGAACAAATACCGTTAGATAATCGATGTGGGATCATCGGAATTACCCGATCAACTAAATACACACTCGTACCACGCTCTAACGCTTCTAAATCAATAGGTGACCCTTCAGTAACGTAATGACTAACATCAGCTATATGTACGCCTAATTTATAATTGCCATTATCAAGTCTTTTAACATTTACAGCATCGTCTAAGTCCTTAGCGTCAGCACCGTCAATTGTCACAATAATTTCGCCTCTAAGATCTTTACGTCCTACTAAATCAGCTTCAGATATAGTATCTGGGACACTTTGAGCTTGATTCATAACTGCATCATCGAATGACAATGGTAGTCCATGGTTATGTATAATTGATAAAATATCCACGCCTGGATCGTTCTTATGTCCTAAGACATTTATAATTTCACCTTCGGCAGATAATCTACCTTCTGGATATGTAGTAATTCTAGCGATAACTTTATGCCCATCTACTGCACCCATCGATGCATTCTTAGGGATAAAAATATCGTTTACTATTTTCTTATTATCAGCAATAACAAATCCAAAATTTTTAGATTCTGAATATGTACCGACTACTTCTTTTACACCACGGTCAATTATTCTAACAATTTCACCTTCTGCACGTGCACCAGATGATCTTGTATTTACTCTAACAAGAACTTTATCACCATGCATTGCTGTTTTTAATTCGGTAGGAGGAATAAATACGTCTGACATTCCAGTTTCGTCCGGGATTACAAAAGCAAATCCCCTTGCATTTCCAGCAACTGTACCTCTTATTAAATTCATTTTTTCTGGTACACCATATGTATTACTTCTAGTACGTATAATTAAGCCATCTTCCTCTAACTTAACTAACGCCTTAACTAATTCTTTAAACTGAACAGACTCTTCAATATTTAAACTTTCTTCAAGTTCTTGAACAGTCATTGGCTTATACGCATCTTCACGCATAAAATCCAATATTTTATTAGAATCTATCACACACTCACCTCATTTTTTTATTCTCTATTACTAATTATTTCACTATGTAGTTTATTCATTCCTAAATACACAAAAAAAGCAGTAACTCTTTGTAGGAGCCACTGCCTTTGCATTATATTTTTAAGAAGCTTACCGCAATTGCTAAGATGAAGAATAACACTGCTGAAACTATTGTTGCTTTGTGTAAAACAGCATCGATGCCGCGGGCTTTTTGCTTACCGAATAATTGTTCTGCACCACCAGAAATTGCACCAGATAAACCAGCTGATTTACCAGACTGTAATAAAACAAGGGCAATTAATGAGATACAAGAAATTATTAATAAAGCTGTAACTAAAGCATGCATATCTTAGAACCTCCTATATATAACCTACCATACTATTTAATTTATCATAAAATTCCAATTGAAACAACTCTACTAACGCTCAAGTTATGACAAAAGTATAAACATGCCTAACTTTTTTCGTTAGGCATGTCCATTCGTGAAAATTATTTTAAATTATAGAATGCAGTATCTCCAGCATAAAGCGCTGTATGTGCTAAATCATCTTCAATACGTAATAATTGATTGTATTTTGCAACACGATCAGTACGTGATGGTGCACCTGTCTTGATTTGGCCCGCATTTGTTGCAACAGCAATATCAGCTATTGTACTATCTTCTGATTCACCTGAACGATGAGAAATTACTGCTGTGTAACCTGCACGCTTAGCCATTTCGATTGCATCAAATGTTTCTGTTAAAGTACCGATTTGGTTAACTTTGATTAAAATTGAATTTGCAATCCCTTGCTCAATTCCTTGCTCTAGCTTTTCAGTGTTTGTAACGAATAAATCGTCCCCAACAAGTTGAACCTTATGTCCAATTCTATCAGTTAAAAGCTTATGTCCAGCCCAGTCATTTTCATCTAAACCGTCTTCGATTGAAACGATAGGATACTTATTAACTAAGTTTTCATAGAAATCAACCATTTCTTCTGAAGTTAATTGCTTACCTTCAGCTTGTAAATGATACTTTCCAGTTTCTTTGTTGTAAATTTCTGAAGCAGCACAGTCCATTGCAAGTAAAATATCTTTTCCAGCAGAGTAACCTGCACGCTCAATTGCTTCCATAATTGTTTGAAGAGCTTCTTCATTTGATCCTAAGTTAGGAGCAAATCCACCTTCATCTCCAACAGCTGTGTTTAAGCCTTTTTCTTTTAAAACAGACTTTAAAGCATGAAAGATTTCTGCACCCATTCGTAGTCCTTCAGCGAATGATTCTGCACCAACAGGCATTACCATAAACTCTTGAATATCTACGTTATTATCCGCATGAGCTCCACCATTTAAGATATTCATCATTGGTGTAGGTAAAGTTTTTGCATTGAAACCACCTAAGTATTGATATAAAGGAATTCCTAAATAGTCTGCTGCCGCACGAGCTACAGCCATTGAAACTCCAAGAAGCGCATTTGCTCCTAGATTTCCCTTGTTTGCAGTTCCATCTAGTTCGATTAATAACTCATCGATTGCCACTTGGTCTAAAACATCATAACCAACTAGTTCAGTTGCAATAATGTCATTAACATTTCCAACCGCATTTAGAACACCTTTACCTAAATAACGTGACTTGTCACCATCACGTAGTTCAACTGCTTCATATTCACCTGTAGATGCACCACTTGGAACGATGGCTCTTCCAAATGCACCTGATTCCGTATAAACTTCTACTTCTACTGTTGGGTTACCACGTGAATCTAATACTTCACGAGCATAAACGTCATAAATTATTGGCATGATTTTCTCTCCTTAGTTTTTTATTAAAGTTTTTCCACTCATTTCAGCAGGTTGATCTATATTTAAAAGATCTAGGATTGTAGGTGCCAGATCTCCTAGAATTCCTCCATCACGAATTTCAATTCCTTTTTTAGTTATGATAAGTGGTACTGGGTTTGAAGTATGAGCTGTCATCGGGTTTCCTGACTCATCTATTTCTTCTTCTGCATTACCATGATCAGCTGTAATCAGGCATACTCCACCCTTCGCTGTAAACGCATCGACAACCTTGCCTAGACATTCATCAACGACTTCAACTGCCCTAATTGTAGGTTCGAGCTTTCCTGAATGTCCTACCATATCACAATTTGCAAAATTTAAAATTATAACATCATAGTTTTCTGCTTCAATTTCTTTAATACACGCTTCTAATACACCGTAGGCACTCATCTCAGGCATAAGGTCATAAGTTGCAACCTTTGGTGAATCAATCAAAATTCTTGTCTCACCTGGAAATTCCTTCTCACGTCCACCACTAAAGAAAAATGTAACGTGTGGGTACTTCTCAGTTTCCGCTATTCTTAATTGCTTTAACCCGTTTTGAGAAAGTATTTCTCCTAAAGTGTTATCTAAATTTGTTGGTTCAAATGCTACATATCCATTTACTGACTCAGAAAAATGAGTTAGGCATACAAAGTGTAAGTTCTTTGGTGGATTTGCTCCACGATCAAAATCTCGGAAATCCTCATTTGTAAAGGCATTCGAAATCTGAATCGCCCTATCTGGTCTGAAATTATAGAAAATAACTGCATCCTCATTATTAATTGTAGCTACAGGATCACCGTTTTCACTAACAATAACCGAAGGAATTACAAATTCATCGTGAATTCCATTTTCATATGAGTCTTCAATTACTTCTAATGGATGTCGGTATTTAGGTCCTTCCCCGCAACAAAGTGCTTTGTAAGACTTCTCTACACGGTCCCATCTTCTATCACGGTCCATTGAATAATAACGACCTGAAATCGTTGCAATTTCTCCAACACCAAGTTCTTCAATTTTATTAAGAGTTTGTTGAATAAAGGTTTTTGCAGTTTGAGGCCCAACATCACGTCCATCCAGGAAACCGTGGATATAAACCTTTTTTAAACCTTCAGCATTAGCCATTTCTAAGAGTGCAAACATATGATTAATGTGACTATGTATTCCTCCATTGGATAAAAGACCAAATAGGTGAAGTGCTTTATTATTTTCTTTTGCGTATGTAATCGCTTTTGCAAGAGTGTCATTTTTTACAAATGAACCATCACGAATTGAGATATTAACTTTTGTAAGGCTTTGATAAACTACTCGACCCGCACCAATATTTAAATGTCCTACCTCTGAATTTCCAATTTGCCCTTCTGGTAGACCAACAGCCTCACCTGCAGCTAATAACTGTGAATTCGGGTATTCATTTAAAAGACGGTCATAGTTTGGTTTCTTTGCTAGTTTAACTGCATTTCCTTCTGTTTCATTCCTTAAGCCGAAACCATCAAGAACAACAAGCATTACTGGTTGTTTAGTCATTAAACTCCCTCCAATAATTGTAGGTAGGAGTTAACTTCAAGACTTGCACCACCAACAAGAGCACCATCTATGTGTTCCATATTCATATATTCATTAATATTTGATGGTTTAACGCTACCACCGTATTGAATTCGTACTTGTTCAGAAACTTCTTGAGAGAATTTCTTTGCAATAACAGATCTAATATGACCACAAGTATCGTTTGCGTCTTCTGCAGTTGATGATTTACCAGTGCCGATAGCCCATATCGGTTCGTAAGCAATTACTAATTGCTTTACTTGCTCCTCTGTCAAGCCATCTAAGGCATTCTCGATTTGAGATCCAACAAAACTGTTTGTTAAACTATTTTCACGTTGGTCAAGAGTTTCGCCACAACAAACGATTGGAATAAGACCTTCAGCAAAAGCAGCTTTTGTTTTTCTATTTACAGTTTCATCTGTTTCTGCAAACATTTCTCTACGTTCAGAATGACCTATTATTACATAGGTAACACCTAGATCCTTTAACATAGATGGGCTAGTTTCACCTGTATATGCACCTTGTTTTTCAAAATGCATATTTTGAGCACCTATTTTAAGATTAGAATCCTTAGCAACATCAACTAGTTGACTAAGGAAAGGTGCCGGAGAACATACAACGCTTTCAACCTTATCAACTGATGGAATTCTATTCTTAACTTCATTTACAAACGCAACTGCCTCAGATAGAGTTTTGTGCATTTTCCAATTGCCAGCAATTATAGGCTTACGCATAGTATTATTCTTCCTCTCTTATTTATCATTTAAAGCTACTATTCCAGGAAGTTCTTTTCCTTCCATGAATTTAAGAGACGCTCCTCCACCTGTTGAAATATGGTCCATTTTATTAGCTAGACCAAACTTCTCAGCAGCTGCAGCTGAGTCCCCACCACCAACAACTGAATATGTATTCGTTGAGTTAGCTAATGCTTCTGCTACAGTTTTTGTTCCTTGTGCAAATTTATCAATTTCAAATACACCCATTGGCCCGTTCCAAATTACTAGCTTGGAACTTGCAATAACATCAGAATATAATTTTGATGTTTTAGGTCCAATATCAAGACCCATCCAATCAGATGGTATGCTATCTACGTCCACTTCCAAAGTGTCGGCATCTTCACCAAATTTGTCAGCAACTACTGCATCAATTGGCATATAGAAATTAACACCTTTTGCTTTAGCTTTTTCAATAAAAGATTTAGCTAGATCAATCTTATCTTCTTCTAAAAGAGATTTTCCAATTTCATGACCTTGTGCTTTTATAAACGTGAAAGCTAAGCCTCCACCAATAATTAAGTTGTCAACTTTATCAAGTAAGTTCTCAATTACACCTATCTTATCTTTAACCTTTGATCCTCCTACAATTGCAGTAAAAGGTCTTTCAGGATTAGATAACGCTTTCCCAAGGACGTTTAGCTCTTTTTCAAGAAGCATTCCAGAAACAGATGGAATAAACTTTGCAATACCTGATGTTGAAGAATGCGCTCGGTGCGCAGCACCAAAAGCATCATTTACATATATATCAGAGAACTTAGCAAATGCTTGTGCTAATTCTAGATCGTTCTCTTCTTCCCCAGGATAGAACCGTACATTTTCAAGTAATAGAACATCCCCATCGTTCATCTTAGCAACTGCCGCTTCAACACTTTCACCAAATGCTTCATCTGTTTTTAAAACTTTTTTGTTTATGTATTCACTTAGTTTTTCAGCAACTGGAGTTAGTCTAAGTTCCTCTACAACTTTTCCTTTTGGACGACCTAGGTGACTTGCTAATATAACCTTTGCTCCATTTTCAATTAAATAATTAATTGTCGGTAATACAGCAACAATTCTCGTATCGTCTGTGACAACACCATTGTTCATCGGTACGTTAAAGTCAACACGGCAAAATACGCGTTTACCATTAACATCGATATCACGTACTGATTTCTTATTCATTTATGTATCCTCCTCAGATTAAAGAAAAACATATTATGTATTTTTAGTTATTAAAGGAAATTTATCCAAAAAACAATAGGGAGAGGGAACACTCCCCTCCCCCATTAATATTAATGATAAAAATTATAATCCATTTTTTCCCAATAACTAGAATAACCTATTATTGAAATATTTTAAAGACCTTTTGTTGCAATAAATAAAATTAGGTCAACAACTCTGTGTGAATATCCAGATTCGTTATCATACCAAGCAACAATTTTACCCATTTTCCCTTCCATTACCATCGTTGAAAGACCATCAATTGTACATGATGCTTTATTGCCATTATAATCTCGAGATACTAGTGGTAGTTCGTTGTAATCTAATATACCTTTAAGATTATTATTTGAAGCATCTTCTAATGCAGTGTTTATACTTTCAACCGAAATTTCTTTATCGAATTCACAAACGAGGTCAACGATTGAAACATTTGGTGTCGGAACACGCATAGCCATGCCGTTTAATTTTCCCTTTAGTTCAGGTAAAACTAGTGCAACAGCCTTAGCTGCACCAGTAGATGTCGGTATTATACTTTCTGCAGCTGCACGAGCACGACGTAGATCTTTATGTGGTAAGTCCAGTATTTGTTGGTCATTTGTATACGAATGCACTGTTGTGATCATCCCTCTTAGGATACCAAACTTCTCATGAAGAATTTTCGCAAGTGGCGCTAAGCAGTTAGTTGTACAAGATGCATTCGAAATTATATTATGCGTGCTAGCATCATAGTTATTCTCGTTAACACCAATTACAATTGTAATATCTTCATTTGTTGCAGGTGCAGAAATTATTACCTTTTTAGCTCCTGCTTGAATATGTTTTTCTGCGTCTTTTTTATCTGTAAAACGTCCAGTTGACTCAACTACAACGTCAGTATTTAATTCCTTCCAAGGTAATTGGGCAGGGTCTCTTTCCGCAGTAATTTTAATTTCCTTACCGTTTACAATTATATTCGATCCACTTACGCTAACTTCTTGGTCAAAAGTCCCATGAACCGAGTCAAACTTCAATAAATGAGCAAGCGTTTTTGCATCTGTAAGATCATTAATAGCGACAATTTCAATATCTGGATTTTTTATCGCATAACGAAATACGTTACGACCTATACGCCCAAAACCATTAATACCAACTCTAATTGCCATTGGTTATTCCTCCTTGATGGAAACACTGTTTCATTTTTATGTTTCTAATGATCTATACTTTTTATGGAAATTACACATTATTTGTAGTATTAGTAATAATTCCTTGTTTATTCTATATATTCAATATCATATTAACTATAATAAAATGAGTTAACAATTTATTTGACCTAATATCAGCCACTAGGGAATATTATAAATAAAGAAAACTCGGCGATTGCCGAGCCCTTAAGGGCGACGGCAGAGCCGTAGTTGCACTGCGTTAGGAAAGTATGAACTACGCAGAAGTTTATACTTTCCTATAGCTAAAAAAGCCTATGATTAGATTTATCATAAGCTACTTGTTAACGTCCCCGACAGGATTTGAACCTGCGGCACATGGAACCGGAATCCATTGCTCTATCCAGCTGAGCTACGGGAACATATTATAAAGTTTAATTTATTATAAGGAATTGCTCAAAATAATACAACAACATTAGTTTTAAAAGATTTTAAAAGGGTTATAATGATTTAGGGTAATTATATTATTAAATTAATTGTAATAATATAACGATGTCTTTCGTTTGACCTTTTTTGACCATCAGTGTAAGATTAAGATGTACATATAAAAAATAATAAATATGAGGAGGAATTCGATATGAATTTAATCCCTACAGTTATCGAACAAACTAGTCGTGGCGAACGTGCATACGACATATATTCACGTTTATTAAAGGATAGAATTATTATGCTTGGTGGACCAATTGATGATCACGTTGCTAATTCTATTGTATCGCAATTATTATTCTTAGCATCTGAAGATCCTGAGAAGGATATATCTCTATATATAAATAGCCCTGGTGGTTCTATTACTGCTGGTATGGCAATATATGATACGATGCAATTCATTAAGCCAAACGTTTCAACAATTTGTTTTGGGATGGCTGCATCAATGGGTGCCTTCTTACTTTCTGCAGGTGCTAAAGGAAAGCGTTTAGCTTTACCAAACAGTGAGATCATGATCCATCAACCACTTGGTGGAGCTCAAGGTCAAGCAACTGAAATTGAAATAGCTGCAAAGCGTATTTTATTCTTAAGAGAAAAACTTAACCGAATGTTGTCAGATTTCACTGGTCAACCAATTGAAGTTATTGAGAAGGACACTGATCGCGATAACTTTATGACAGCTGATAGAGCAAAAGAATATGGTTTAGTTGACCACGTAATCACTAATAGCGACTTACAAAAGAAATAACCAATAAATAGCTAAAGTGCTCAAGGTTTTTGAGCACTTTTTTGTGTTTTTATGACATAAAAAAACTGCCCACAACATCATGGACAGTCATAATCAAAAAATATATATTACTCTTCCGACACTAATCTAGCTAGCTCTTCAATCGCTACAGCTTCATCATGACCTTCAGCAAAGATAATTATTTCCGAACCTCTCGCAAGACCTAATGACATTAAACCCATAATCGATTTAGCATTTACTTTAATGTTATTCTTCTGAATATATACATCAGATTGAAACCGGTTTGCTGATTGCACAAAACTCGAAGCTGCCCTTGCTTGTAGTCCCGACTTTAAATTAACCGTTACCTTTTTTTCCATCTTCAAAACCCCCCGTATTTTTACATTTCCTCAGCCCTTAATTTATCTGCTATTTCATCTATTTTTCTAAGACGATGATTAATTCCTGATTTACTAATTGGCCCTGAGCTAACCATTTCTCCAAGTTCTTTCAAACTAACTTCTTCATACTGTACCCTTAATTCAGCAATTTCTCTTAATCTTGCGGGCAAATAGTCAATTCCAACTGTTCTCTTAATGTATCTTATATTTTCGATTTGTCTAAAAGCAGCAGAAATCGTTTTATTCAAATTTGCTGTCTCACAGTTAACTAAACGATTAACAGAATTCCTCATATCTCTTACAATTCTTACATCTTCATATTTTAGAAGCGACTGGTGAGCACCTATGATATTAAGAAATTCACCAATCTTTTCAGCTTCTTTTAAATAAGTTATAAAACCCTTTTTTCTTTCTAGTGTTTTGCCATTTAACTTAAACTGATTCATCAACTCACAAATAGCTTCGTTGTGTTCCGTATAGAGTGAAAATACTTCTAAATGGTACGAGGAAGTTTCAGGGTTATTAACTGAACCTCCAGCAAGAAACGCCCCTCTTAAGTACGCTCTTTTACAGCACTTTCTTTTGATTAAGGCTAAATCAATATTTTGAGTAAAAGAGAAACCACCTTGTGAGATTTTTAAATCTTCAAGTAAATTCTCTACTTTATCAATAACCCTAACAATATAGACATTATTTTTTTTGAGTCTCATCTTTTTTCTAACCATGAGTTCTACTGTTACTTCATAAAACCTCTTGAGTAAAGAATATATTCTTCTCGCGATTGCAGCGTTTTCGGTTTGAATGTCAATTACCCATCTTTTATTTGAAAAAGAAAGTGAGCCATTCATTCTTATCAAAGCCGAGAGCTCTGCCTTTGCACAGCAGTCCTTAACTTCTAGGTTGGTTAATTCTTTCTTTGTTTCCGATGCAAATGACATGTCTCGCCTCCGTTCATTAATTAAGATTCTTGGTTAACCCTTTGTTTAAGAAGACTAATAATCACTTTCGAAAGTCGCTTAGTGTTATGTCGAATTACCCCATCTTGGTAACTTACAAAGTGACTTCCAATTACTTCTACTCCAAGATTTAATAGTTTATCATAATCTATTTTAACAGGTTCGGATTCTTCCAAAGAATACTTTTTAATTAGAGATTCAGGTATCTCCTCGCTATTAACAATTATTGTATCAATTCTCAGATCTGGTATATGTTTATATATTGCTTCTAAATGATCCCCGGCAGTATAACCAATCGTTTCGCCTTTTTGGGTCATAACGTTACAAATGTATACTACTTTAGCTTTTGACTTTGTTATAGTCTCATTTATCTTGTTTACTAATAAATTGGGAAGGATAGAAGTATATAAGCTTCCCGGACCAATAACAATTATATCAGCTTCTTTAATTTCCCTAAGTGTTTCATTTATAGGAGATACGTCTTCTGGAGTAATGTAAACTCTAGATATTTTTTTGCCAGATTTAGGTATAACTGATTCACCTGAGACTATAGATCCGTCTTCCATTTGCGCATGTAGTATTACACCTCTATTTACAGCTGGTAATACCTTTCCTCTAACATTTAGAACTTTACTCATTTCTCTAATCGCATGAAAAAAATCACCCGTAATAGAAGTCATTCCAGCAATAAGTAAATTTCCTAATGAATGCCCAGCTAGTCCATCACCCGAATTAAACCTATGTTGAAATAGTTCTTCAACTAGTGGCTCAACATCTGACAAAGCTACCAGAACATTCCTAATATCTCCAGGAGCTGGTATATTCAATCCTTTTCTTAAGATACCAGAACTTCCACCGTCATCGGCAACAGTAACTATAGCTGTAATATCTGCAGGGTATTTTTTTATACCTCTAAGTAAAACAGAAAGCCCATTACCTCCTCCAATGACAACTATTTTAGGATTTTTTTGGTTTGTCATCGCTCTTATCCTTCCTTTTTTCAATATCACGATGAAAAACTAACGTTCTGTAGTCACTTTTGAAATGTTCTTTTAAATACTCAACAATTGTTACTGATCTATGTTGTCCGCCGGTGCAGCCAATTCCAATAACAAGCTGTCTTTTTCCTTCTCGTTTATAGTAAGGTATTATGTAATCTAATAAGTCAGTTAGCTTTTCTAGAAACATTTTTGATTCTGTCCATTTCAAAACGTAGGATGATACTTCATTATCTAATCCAGTTTTAGGTCTCATTGTTTCAATGTAATATGGATTAGGTAAAAATCTCACATCGTAAACTAGATCTGCATCAATAAGGATTCCATATTTAAATCCGAATGAAACGACATTTATACTGAAAGTATCTTCTGAACTCACTTCAAATTTTTCATAAATTTTTTCTCTTAAGTCTTTAGGTTTTAAGTCAGAAGAATCAATTATTGTTTGAGATCTTCCCTTAATTTCCTCTAAAAGTGCTCGTTCCTTCTTAATTCCTTCTAAAGGCAGACCTTCTGATGCTAGTGGGTGACTTCGTCTAGATTCTTTATATCGTCTTACAATTGTTGCATCATTAGCATCTAAAAATAAAAGTTGCGGATTAACCCAATGCTTCGTTTCTAACTCATTTAATGCATCAACAACGTTATTGAAAAAGTCACGCCCTCGTAAATCCATTACTAACGCGATTTTGTCCATTTTATCTCTAGATTCTTTAATTATATCTACAAATTTAGAAAGTAGTGTCGGAGGTAAGTTATCAACGCAGAAATATCCTAAATCCTCAAAACATTGAATTGCAACAGTTTTACCAGCTCCAGACATTCCTGTTATGATAACCATTTGCATACTTTGATTGTCATTACTCATAGCTGTTATCCTCCTTTTTAAAATTTAGTTCTTAATTTACATCTGAAATTGTTAGTTTATAATTCTCATCATATACATAAGAACTATATACAATCCCTTCTTCATTTAATATGAAGGTTAAAGTCTTATGATCCCCTTCATCCATTTCTAGATTAAGAACTTCATCTAAATCTATCCATTCAAGGATTCCTTCTTTACACTTATCCCAATTTTCACCCTCATACTTAGTTGCATGGAAAGTAAAAATTAATAGTTCTTTAACAATTTTGTTATCTTCCATAACTATCGAAGTTGCCACACTTCTCAATTCTGGATTAATTACAATAACACCTGTTTCTTCTTTATATTCTCTTATAACAGCTTCTTTTATATTTTCACCTGTCTCAGTCTTACCACCAGGTGCAACCCACCAATTCCTTCTAGGTTTTTGCAAAAGTAATGCTTTATTATTATCCGTTAAAAGGCAATTAACTATAATCTGCATTTACATCCTCCCAACTAAAATAAATCAAATCCACGGGATTTTTTGTTGTTTATATTTAATAAATAATTATACTATTAAAATGAAAACGCTACAATAAACTAAATGGAGCCATTTATATCATATTTTTAACAAAATAAAAAAATGCATGGGATATACCCATGCACATGAAAAGGGGGTCGGTTGTTTAACCCCTATTTTACACTATTTATGTTTCAAGTAGATTACAAAATTGTTAAATTTTCAAACTATTTTAACTTTTCTTTTAATTCTTCTACGAAATGTTGAGCACTTTGCGCAGCAATTGATCCGTCACCTGTTGCGGTTACGATTTGACGTAAATGCTTCTCTCTTATATCACCTGCTGCAAAGATTCCTTCAACTCTTGTTTCCATTCTTTCATTCGTTTCAACATAACCTTTTTCATTCGTAATCCCAAGGTTTTCAAATGGCTTTGACAAAGGAACCATTCCTACATATACGAATACACCACCACACGGCACTTCAGTTTCCTCACCAGTTTGTGTATTTGTTAAAGTTACGCTTCCAACTTTGCCTTCTTTTTCATTAATTTGCTTTACAGTATTATTCCAAATAACATCAATCTTTTCGTTTGCGAAAGCTCTTTCTTGTAGAATCTTTTGCGCCCTAAATTCGTCTCTTCTATGCACGATTGTTACCTTTGATGCGAACTTAGTTAAGTAAACTCCTTCTTCTACTGCAGAATCGCCACCACCAACTACTACTAGATCTTTATTTCTAAAAAATGCACCATCACAAACTGCGCAGTAAGATACGCCACGGCCAGCAAGCTCTTGCTCACCAGGAACTCCCATTTTCTTATACTCAGCTCCAGTTGCAATAATAATTGAATAAGCTTTATATTCCTTATCACCTGCAACTACAACTTTGTAATCGCCATCAGTTCTTACTTCCTTGATATCTCCATATGCATATTCTGCACCGAATTTACGAGAATGATCGAACATTTTAGTTGCTAAGTCAGGTCCTAAAATTGAATCGTACCCTGGATAGTTTTCAACATCTTCAGTACTTGCCATCTGTCCACCTGGTACTCCTCTCTCAATCATAAGCGTAGACATACTAGCTCTTGAAGTATATACAGCTGCTGTCATTCCAGCAGGACCAGCTCCAACAATAATTACATCATAAATTTTTTCAGTCATGATTATCCTCCTATACCATTCTAATTGGCTACTCTACATGTATACTTTTGTAGTCAAATCTTCAAGCAGTTTAGCGTAACGCCTCAAGGTTGTAACCGATATTTTGAAAAGCTCACAAACTTCCTTTTGTGTTACTTTCTTTTCTTGTTTCTTAAACACTAAATAATAAAATGCACCAGCCCAACCTTTTTCACTTTCAATTAATGTTGATTTAAAAAAGATTATAAAAGTTTTGAACCAAACTAAAAGTAGCCATTCTATTTTCTCATTATGCTCTGATTTTACAGTATTAAACAAAATATCGGCAATTGTTATGCTTCTTTCGACTGTTAATCTATATTCACTCTCATGATAATCTTTCTTTGACACGAGCTGTTCTATGAAAACTTTAACAAAGGGAGATATTTCTTTAGATTTACAGATAAGATCCATTAAGGATACTTTTGATTTTTCTTCGGTAAGTACATTTCTAATTAACAAATATAGTGCTAAAAGTTGTTCTTCAACTGAAAAATCTTGAGCAATAAAATCATCTACATACATTTCTATAGGAAATTCCTGGTTCATAGTCTTTGAGTATCTATTCTTATATACCCAGGGTTTTTTCGGACTATGTTCTGGATGTTTTTTGGATAATCTCTCCCAAGCGTTTTCTGCTATTTCGTATTTACCTAATTCGTAAGAGCATACCGCAAGCCAGTATAGAAAAGTAGTAGTTTCTTGAATGCCATGTTTTTTAGCTGATCTTAGCCATCTATATGCCCTTTCATATCTTCCTACCATACCAAAAGTTGCACCTAATTTTACTCGATGTTCAACATAAATCGGCTCAATTACTTCGAGCTTATATAATAGTTCTTCCATTCTTTCACGTTCGCCAGTATGAAAATAAACTACAACAAGATTACATAGGGCGTGTATGTTACCGTCATTATTAACTAATATATAATTTAATTTTTCAATTGCTGTTTCTGTTTTACCTAGATGTAAGTAGGCAAGTGCTAGGTTATTATACGCCGGCCAATACTTTGGATGTTCACTAATAATTTCTTGTAAAAGTTGAACGGCTTTTTGAAGTTGACCTTTTTCAAGAAGTTCCTTTGCTAGTTCTTGCTTGAAAATTAGTGATTCTTCCTTAAGTAACCCTTCTTCAAGATCTTCGTCTTCGATCTCAATCATTTCTAGTAAATCTAAAGCATCATCAACAAATTCACCATCATCGGCAATCTCAATATACTTTCTTGCGTATTTTTGAGCCTCGTAAAATAAACCAAGGTATGCGTAATTCGTTGCGATTAAATATACACACTCGTTTATGTTTTTGTTTTTATTGTATATATCTTTTAGTATTTCGTTTGATTTAACGTAATTACCTACTTCGCTATAAAGGTTTGCAAGCTCTAGTTGGTAATCATCGTTTGTAGGATCTAATTCTACTGCTTTCTTGATATATTTAATTGCTTGTTGGAAATTATTGTTTTTATATTCTCTAAGTCCTTTTCGATAATACAATTCATCATTTATATCAAAAGTGAGAAGAATTCCCATATCATTTCTATCATTAGATTTTGTCATGTGAACCTCCAGTACGTAACTTATTTTTCAATTATACATTAGATAGGAAATAAAAAAAGGTTCTATTGAGGTTTCTAGGGTATCTGACGAGGCCACTGAAAAAGTATAAAATTTATTTTAATGTTGATTTGTACTTTCGGCGCTCGCTTTCCGCGGGCACGGCCTCAACTAATTTTTGCAAGTTTCACTTGCAAAAATGGATTTTCGGCTCGTGCTGTTCCCGCTGGAGTCGAGCACCCTAGCTGCAATCAACATAAACTTAGGAAAAATCTTTTATCACTAAAAAAACTAGGCATTTATCTTCCTGTTGTGCCAGTTTATCTTCCGCTTTAGGAGTTTTATCTGCCAGTTGTCGAATACTTTGAAAAAAAATATAAAGGTTGATGTTTGGAATCTGCACGATTTCCCACTCTTCCACCGGGAAACACAGTATTTAACGCAGACTCCTTGAACATCAACCTTTTACGTACTTTAACTAAGTTCACTTATTATTAATGGATTTCCACGTGCAAAGCAGTTGGATGGAACACTCTTATGGACAACAGCACCTGCTGCAACGATAGAATTATCTCCGATTTCAACCCCGGGCAGAATTAAACTATTAGCACCAATCATAACATTGTTGCCAATTATAACTTTACCTAGGCGATATTCCTTAATCAAATACTCATGAGCTAGGATAGTAGTGTTATATCCAACTATGCTGTTATCCCCAATTTCTATTAATTCTGGGAACATGGTATCAGGCATTACCATTAATGCTAAGGCCGAGGTTTTGCCAATTTTCATACCTAATAAATTTCTATATAGCCAATTTTTCACACTAAGAAATGGTGTAATTCGTCCAATCTGAATTACAACAAAGCATTTCATTACTTTAATGAACGATACAGTTTTATAAACTTGCCATAGAGAGTTTGACCCGCTAACTTCCGTCCTGACAGTTTTTCGCATTTTACTTCGCACCAACAATTTCTAATAAATCAGTCATCGTATCAAGCATGAAATCAGGATTATATGAACTTAAATAATCTTTTCCTCTTAGTGTCCAAGCAACACCAGCTGTTTTTGTTCCAGCATTTTTTCCTGCTAGAATATCATAATGAATGTCGCCAACCATAATCGTTTCTTCAGGTTTAGAGTCTAGTTTTTCCAATGCGAAAAGAATTGGCTCTGGATCTGGTTTTGGCTTTTGAACATCATCAACAGTTATTACTACATCAAAATAAGACGAAAGTTGAGTTAAATTAAGTCCCATATTAACTGTCTGTCGAATTTTAGATGTGACAACTCCAAGCTTAAATCCTTTTTCTTTAAGAATTTCTACCGTTTCCTTTACCCCTTCAAATTCTTCAACCAAATCATCATGGTGTTTTATATTAAATTCTCGATAATATTTAACTAGTTCTTCAATTTTAGTCTCATCGATTGTGCCAAATGACTCTTCAAGTGGAGGTCCGATGAATGGAAGAACATCGTTTCTAGAATATTTACCTGGATAATACGTATCTAACGTTTGAAGAAAAGATTTAATTATAAGCTCGTTAGTATTTATTAACGTCCCATCCAAATCAAAAAGCACTGTTGTTATTTTCATATACTTCTCCTTTAACTAACTTTCCTTTAAGATTTATGAAAAGTGAGATTAATATTGTTGAAATTAGCGCGACAAAAATTCTAATTAGTAATAAATATAAAATTGGTATTCCTAAAGGTATGAACAGCAATGTATCTTCAATTATTGCATGACAAGTCGATAAGAAAAGAAAAACTAATAACAAATCTTTCTTTTGGATTTTATTTTCATTTGCCTCTTGTAGCATAACCCCAGCACCATAGGCAAGACCAAAAATCATACCAGCAACAAACGTCATTGTTGAATTACGATTTGCCCCAATTATCTTCACAAAAGGGTAGAAAATCTTGACAAAATGTTTAATCCACCCTGTATCTTTCATAATTTGAATTAAAATCATAATCGGTACAACAAAAATTATAAGCTGAAAAATCCCTAGAAATGCTGTTTTAAACGAGTAAAATATGATGTTTGAATACCCTTCAACAACAGCTTCTGAGTTTGAAATAAAACCGAAAACAGCCTTCTCCTGTCCACCCATCCAAAAGACATTGATTAACCATCCCGTAACGATTGCCATTACTATTCGATACATTAGCAACATCCAGAAGTTGAGCCCTACTTTTGCACCTACAGACGATTCAACTATTAAATTATGAGAAATAGAAATCATTACTGCGATTATTAGTGCTTGTTTAACTGTTAAAGTTAAGCTCAAGATAGCACCTATACCGGCATAGAGATTTAGAACCGATGCAAGAACTATTGCAAACGAAGCTTCCGCTGGCAATCCTATTATGTTCATTAATGGTGACAGTAAATTACCTAATGTATTAATAAACGGGGTGAATTGTAGTATTGTTACAAAAAAGGTAATAGGAAATATAACCTTACTTAAAGACCACGAAGTTTTTAGACCAACATCTAACCCTTTTCTAAGTGTAGTAACCATAGTTTAGATTTGATTATATCTTTTAGTCTCAGTTTTACTATATCTTCTATAAAAAATTAGTGATAATCCTAGTATAATTGTAACCGCTGATACAAGCTGAGCTATTCTAATAGTGTCAAAGAGCATAAGACTATCAGTACGTAAATGTTCTACGAAAAATCTTCCGATAGAATACCAAACTAAATATGATAGAAAAACTTCACCACGTAATAGATTCTTTCTTCTTAAAATTAAGAGTAAAATAACTCCACAAGCACTCCAAAGTGATTCATATAAGAATGTTGGATGATAGTATGTACCTTCGATATACATCTGGTTAATTATAAATTCTGGAAGGTTCAATCCTTCTAGGTAAGATCTAGAAACTTCTCCACCATGTGCTTCTTGGTTCATAAAATTTCCCCAACGGCCCATCATTTGTCCGATTAAAAGACTTGGTGCTGCAATATCAGCAATTTTCCAAAAGGAAACGTTTCTTTTCTTAGCAAAAACGATTGTGGTAGCGATCGCCCCAATTAGGGCACCGTGTATCGCTATTCCACCTTTCCAAATTTTTATAATTTCTGAGGGATTTTCAGTGTAGTATTCTAAATTAAATAAAACATAATAAATTCTTGCACAAATTACCGCTATTGGGACAGCGTATAAAATTAAATCTAAAAATAAATCTTTATGTAATCCTAATTTTTTGCCTTCAGTTGTTGCTAGCATTAATCCTAAAAAAACTGCTGTTCCAATAATTAAACCATACCAATAAATAGTTATTGGTCCGAGTTCTAAGAATACTCTATTTAATGGTTGTATTGTATTTTCCAAATTTATTCCCCCTATAATTCTCTCTCTGCGTCTTCTATAACATCAGTAAGCTTATTCGCAAACTGCTCTGCTGCGTTTACACCTAACTTCTTCAGACGGAAATTCATAGCTGCTACCTCAACGATAATTGCCAAGTTACGTCCTGGTCTAACAGGTACAACCATTTTAGGTATTTCTGTATCTATTATTTTAACATATTGCTCATCAAGACCTAGTCTATCGTAAACTTTATTTGGATCCCAGTTTTCTAAGTTAATAATTAACGATATTTGCTTATACGTCCTAACTGCCCCTGCACCAAATAGTGTCATTACGTTTATAATACCAAGACCTCTTATTTCTAAAAGATGCGCAATTAGTTCAGGTGCATGCCCAACTAGCTTGTCATCTTCCTCTTGATGAATTTCAACACAGTCATCTGCAACGAGTCTATGACCCCTTTTTACTAATTCTAGGGCCGTTTCACTTTTACCAACACCACTTTGTCCAGTAATCAGAACACCTACACCATAAATATCTATAAGCACTCCATGCACTGCAGTTGTAGGCGCGAGTTTGTATTCAAGGTAGTTTGTTAGTTTACTTTCAATTCTACTAGACTTTGCTGGTGTCTTCATTACTGGAACCGATGCATACTCTGAGGCAATAATTAATTCTTCAGGAACATCAAGTCCCCTAGTTACAATGATTCCTGGAGTATCCAATTGGCATAGTCTGCTCATTCGGTTCTGACGGTCCTCATAATTAAGTCCTGCAAAAAATGTTAATTCTGTTTTACCTAGAATTTGAATTCGTTTCGCAGGATAATACTCATCAAATCCTGCCATTACAAGTCCAGGTCTCGATAGGTCACTTTTAAGTACCGGCTTTGAGATTCCTTCTTCTCCACTAACCACTTCAAAATTGAATTTATTTATAACATCACTAATCGTAACTTTGCTCATTAATTTCCTCCGAAGACGTTTTAGAAATTTCCTTTTATTTTATCATTATTAACAAAAAAACTACTAATATCTAGTTTATTTTCTAATTTTTTCTTTAAGTTACATTGAAATACTAATATTCAAAAAATTTCCATATTTATGATAGCGTTTTCATATTTCTGTGTTATAATTTATTTAGAATCATACAGGAAAGGAAGGCTTGCAAATGAGACCACGAAAAACTTCGTTTCAGGAGCTTGTCACTGCTAATAAGAAAGAAATTCTAAGTAACAAGATTGTCCTAGATAAGATTGATAAAAAAGTTGAAACTAGACAACTTAATTTCGAATATAGCAAAAAAAATGCATAATAAAAATGCCTTGCAAACACGCAAGGCATTTTCTATTTTTAGTCTTCTTTTTTGAAAAATATATCAATTAGCTTACTTAATAATGAGATAAAAATCGATGCAATAAATGCCGTCCAGAAATTATCGAAATGGAAGATATCACCCATTAAGTAGCTTGCTATAAGTAGCATAAAGGTGTTAATAAAGATTAAGAAAATCCCAAACGTGAAAATCGTAATAGGTAATGTAAATAGAATAAATAAAGGTTTTAAAAAGACGTTTAAAGCGGCAAGAAGTACGCTTGCTAATAGAGCTGTCGTGACGTCTTTAATATAAAACGTATCCATATATCCAGCAACTACAATTAACACAAGAGTGTTAACAAGAAGTGAAATTATAAATTTTTTCATTAGCGATACTCTCCCTTTCATGAAGTGCTTACTTTAGTCGTCTTCAGCTTCATTCTTTCCTTATCTCTATCTATTACAGTCTTTAGATATTTTCCAGTGTACGAGTCTTTCACTTTACATATTTCTTCAGGGGTTCCAGTAGCTACAATCATTCCACCGTTTGTACCACCATCTGGTCCTAAGTCTATGATATGATCTGCTGTTTTTATGACATCTAAATTGTGTTCAATTACTAAAACTGTGTCACCTTGATCAACTAGTCTTTGAAGCACCTTTAGCAACCTAGCAATATCGTGAACATGTAGTCCCGTTGTCGGTTCATCTAGGATATAAAGGGTTCTTCCAGTTGAGCGTTTATGAAGCTCTGCTGCAAGTTTTACACGTTGTGCTTCCCCACCAGATAGTGTCGTAGCTGGTTGACCTAACTGAATATAGCCTAGTCCTACATCATATATCGTTTGTAGCTTCCTCTTAATTTTCGGTATATTTTCAAAATACTCTAGTGCATCCTCAACAGTCATATTTAGAACATCAGAAACACTTTTACCTTTATACTTTACTTCTAACGTTTCACGGTTGTAACGTTTTCCGTGACAAACCTCACAAGGTACGTATACATCCGGTAAAAAGTGCATTTCAATTTTAATGATACCGTCACCTCTACAAGATTCACAGCGTCCGCCTTTAACATTGAAGCTAAATCGGCCTTTTTTATAACCTCTAACTTTAGATTCATTTGTTTGTGCAAACACATCTCTTATGTCGTCAAAAACACTAGTATACGTTGCTGGATTAGAGCGTGGTGTTCTGCCAATTGGTGACTGATCGATGTCGATTACTTTATCAAGATAATCTAATCCTTGTACCTCTTTCACTTCACCCGGTCTTACTTTTGTTCTATAAAGTTTTTGAGCAACTGATTTATAAAGAATTTCGTTTATTAGTGTACTTTTTCCTGATCCTGACACTCCAGTTACTGCTATGAAAAGCCCTAAAGGAAAATTTACCGTTACATTCTTCAGGTTGTTCTCATTAGCACCAATAATTTTGATGTTTCTTCCATCATTGCTTCTTCGTTCAACAGGTATCGGTATAAACTTATCTCCAGATAAATATTTACCTGTCAAAGAGTTCGGATCTTCCATTACTTGTGTAGGTGAACCTTGAGAAACGATTTGTCCACCATGAATTCCAGCACCTGGACCAATATCAATTAAATAATCTGCAGCGAGCATCGTGTCTTCATCGTGTTCAACTACTATAAGTGTATTTCCTAGATCCCTCATCGATTTCAGTGTTGAGATTAAACGGTCGTTGTCTCTTTGGTGGAGTCCGATTGATGGTTCATCCAATATATAAAGGACTCCAGTTAATCTAGAACCAATTTGTGTTGCGAGCCTAATTCTTTGTGCCTCTCCACCTGATAATGTCCCCGCAGCTCGATCAAGCGTTAAATATTCAAGTCCTACGTTATTAAGAAAATTAAGTCTTTCTAAAATTTCTTTAAGGATTAATCTAGCTATATTATAATCTTTATCGCTTAATGAAATGTTAGTAAAAAAACTAATTGAATCACTAATAGATAATTCAGTTACATGTCCGATATGTTTACTGTTTATTAAAACTGATAAGCTTTCTTCTTTAAGTCGGTGCCCTTTACAAGTTGGACAATCTTGTTGAGCCATATATTTTTCCATTTGTTCTCTTATATAGTCAGAGGATGTTTCCTTAAAACGTCTTTCAACATTTTTAACAACACCTTCAAATGTAATATATGTCTCCTTAAGGAATCCAAAATCATTTTCATATTTAAAATAAATTTGGTCCGTTTCACTTCCAAACAAAATTTTCTCGAGATCAGTGTTTGAAAGTTTCTCAACTGGTGTATCCATATCAATACCAAAGTGCGTACAGATTGCCTCAAGTAGTCTTGGGTAATATTGTGATGAGGTTGGCTCCCATGGTGCTATTGCATGATCTCTTAGTGACCTAGTTTTATCAGGTAATATTAAATCAAGATCAACTTCCAGCTTAGCACCTAACCCATCACATGAAGTACACGCTCCAAATGGGCTATTGAACGAGAACATTCTAGGCTCAAGTTCCCCTATTGAAAAACCACAAAATGGACAGGCATGTTTTTCACTAAAAAGTAATTCCTCTTCACCTATGACATCAACAATAACCTTTCCGTCACCAAGTTTAAGCGCAGCTTCTAAGGAATCAGCAAGTCTAGTTGCCACTCCTTCTTTAACAACTACTCTATCTATAACAACTTCTATAGAATGCTTCTTATTTTTTTCTAGCTCTAGTTCATCTTCAAGTTCGTGCATTTCACCGTTAACTCTAACACGGACATAACCTTGCTTCTTAATATCCTCAAAAACTTTTTTGTGTGTACCTTTTCGGCCTGATACAATCGGTGAGAGAATTTGCAGTTTTGTTCTTTCAGGATATTCAAGTATTCTATCAACCATTTGTTCAACAGTTTGTGAAGTGATCTCTAATCCGTGATTCGGGCAAATTGGTTTACCTACTCTTGCAAACAGTAATCTTAGGTAGTCATAGATTTCAGTAACCGTTCCAACAGTAGAACGGGGGTTTCGGCTAGTTGTCTTCTGATCTATAGAGATTGCTGGTGATAATCCCTCTATCGTATCAACGTCAGGCTTATCCATCTGTCCTAAAAATTGTCTTGCGTATGCAGATAATGATTCAACATATCTTCTCTGACCTTCAGCATAAATTGTATCGAAGGCTAAAGAAGATTTACCTGATCCAGATAGTCCAGTTATAACTACTAATTCGTTCCTTGGTATTGAAACATCAATGTTTTTAAGATTATGTGCTCTAGCACCTTTAACGACAATATTTTTAGCTTCCATTTCTTCACCCTTCTGCGCGTAATTCTAAAAGTAAATCGCGCAATTCTGCAGCTCTTTCAAAATCAAGATTCTTAGCTGCTTCCTTCATTTCTGTTTCAATGTTATTCATTAAGTTTTGACGCTCTTTCTTCGTCATCTTCTTAGCTTTTTGGCCAGTAGTATATTTTTCTTCAGTTTCTGCTGATACAGATGCTCTAATAACGTCCCTAATTTCTTTATTGATAGTTCTCGGCGTAACTCCATGCTTGATATTATATTCTTCCTGAATTACACGTCTTCTTGCCGTTTCATCGATAGCTACTTGCATCGAATGAGTTATTCTATCAGCATACATAATAACTCGGCCCTGTTCGTTACGGGCTGCCCGTCCTATAGTTTGGATTAACGATCGTTCTGATCTTAAGAACCCTTCTTTATCAGCGTCTAGAATAGCAATTAAAGATACTTCAGGAATGTCTAGTCCCTCTCTTAAAAGGTTTATTCCTATAAGGACGTCAAATTTGCCTAGTCGTAAATCTCTAATAATTTCAATTCTTTCAAGAGTTTTAATTTCCGAATGTAAGTACTGAACTTTAATTCCGATATCCTTTAGATAGTCCGTTAAATCTTCAGACATTCTTTTAGTAAGAGTTGTAATCAATATTCTTTCATTTCGTTTAACTGTTTCATTAATCTCGTCTATTAGGTCATCAATTTGACCCTCACTTTTTCTAACTTCTATTTTAGGATCTAGTAGTCCCGTAGGTCTAATAATTTGCTGCACGACCTCTGGTGTATGTTCTAGCTCATATGGACCAGGAGTTGCAGAAACATAGATAATTTGATTTACAACATTCTCAAACTCCTCAAACCTTAGTGGCCTGTTATCAAGGGCTGATGGCAAACGGAACCCATGATCAACTAGTACTTGCTTTCTAGCTTTATCACCATTGAACATACCCCGCACTTGAGGTAGCGTAACGTGCGATTCATCAATTACAACTAAAAAATCTTTAGGGAAATAATCAAAAAGTGTAAATGGCGTTGAACCCGGCGGTCTTAAGGTTAAATGTCTAGAGTAATTTTCTATTCCAGAGCAAAAGCCCATCTCCCTCATCATTTCAAGGTCATATCTTGTTCTTTGCTCAATTCTCTGAGCTTCAAGTAGCTTTCCATTTTCATTTAACTCTTTAAGTCTTTCCTCTAACTCTACTTCTATATTTTTAATTGCTTGTTGTAGCTTTTCTTCTCTAGTTACGAAGTGGGATGCTGGGAAGATAGATACATGTTCTCTATCAGCAATTATTTCGCCCGTTAGTGCATCTACTTCTCTAATTCTCTCAATTTCATCTCCGAAAAACTCAACTCTAATGCAATGTTCATCCCTTGAGGCTGGAAAAATTTCAACAACATCCCCTCTAACCCGGAATGTTCCGCGCTGGAAATCGATATCATTTCTAGCATATTGAATATCGACTAGATTTCTAAGAACCGCATTACGTTCCTTTTCCATACCAACTCTTAAGGAAAGTACTAATTCCTTATATTCCTCAGGCGAACCTAAACCATATATACATGAAACTGAAGCAACAATAATTACATCATTTCTTTCAAAAAGTGATGCCGTTGCTGAATGTCTCAATTTATCTATTTCATCGTTAATACTCGCGTCTTTTTCAATAAATGTATCAGTTGATGGGACATAAGCTTCCGGTTGATAGTAATCATAATAACTTACGAAATATTCAACCGCATTATTTGGGAAAAACTCTTTAAACTCACTGTATAGTTGCCCTGCAAGAGTTTTGTTATGTGCAATAATTAGTGTTGGTTTATTAATTTCTTTAATTACATTAGAAATCGTAAACGTCTTCCCAGTACCTGTTGCCCCTAGCAATGTCTGATCTCTTCTGCCTTCTTTTATACCTTCAACTAGCTTCTTGATAGCATCCGGCTGATCACCTTGTGGCGTATATCTTGATATTAATTCGAATTCATTTTTTTTCATTATAAAATGATCCTCCTAAGGAAAATGCGCAAACGAAATTTCATATTACTATATTGCCACTCTGCGTTTATATTGAAACGTAAATAATAATTCTATTTTATCACACGAACAAAGGTTCGTAAAATGTTATGTAGGACTGTTTTCGACAATATGATCGATAGAATTGTAAATTTGCTCGATAGAATTGTAAATTTGCTCGATAGAATTGTAAATTTGCTCGATAGAATTGTAAATTTGCTCGATAGAAATAATAAGGCTGCTTTTCAATGCTAAAATATGCTAGTGAATAGCCTATTTGCTGCATAATTTTGGCAAGAATATTTATGAACATGCAAAAAAACCAGACAACCTTAAAGGTTGCTTGGTTTCGTTATTTTATTTACATTTATTGATAAAATAGTTGATAATTCGATCATCACGGGTTAATTCTGGATGAAAAGACACAGCTAAAATATTATCTTGCTCTACAGCAACTACTTTTTCGTCTATAGTTTCAAGAACTTTAACGCTTGGGCCAACTTCACTAATATAAGGAGCTCTAATGAAAACTCCGTTAAATCCTTCAGCGATGCCTTCAATATTTAGTTCCTTTTCAAAGCTATGAACTTGGCGACCGAAGCCGTTTCTGTTAACAGTAGCGTTTAGCAATCCCAGATGGGCTGGTTCCCCACCCTCAATTTTTTCAGATAATAATACCATTCCAGCACATGTTCCGAAAACTGGCATACCATTCTTAGCTAGCTCTTGTATTTTTTCTTTCATATTACCTTGAACGATCAGTCTACCAATTGTAGTTGATTCTCCACCTGGCAAAATTAAACCATTAATATCAGATAAATCCTCAAGTCTCTTTACGTTTACAGCTTCAACACCGTTACGTTCTAACGTTTTAATATGTTCTGCTACGGCACCTTGTACACCGAGCACTCCAATTTTGACAGACATATTAGATTCCTCTTTCAGACATTAACTCTTCTTTTGCTAATCTAGAGATTTCTAATCCCTTCATTGGGCTACCTAAGTTTTTAGAAAGCTCAGCAATTAAAGCGTAGTCTTGATAGTTATGAGTTGCTTGAACGATTGCTTTAGCAAATTTCTCAGGATTTTCCGACTTAAAAATACCAGATCCTACGAATACTCCGTCAGCACCTAATTCCATCATTAATGCTGCATCAGCTGGAGTTGCAACCCCACCTGCTGCGAAGTTAACAACTGGTAACTTACCTAATTTTTTTATTTCTAAAAGGATTTCGTAAGGAGCACCATGATTTTTTGCGAATACCATTAACTCGTCAGTTCTCATAGCAACGATTTGTTGGATTTCAGAGTTTACTTGACGAATATGTCTTACTGCTTCAACGATGTTACCAGTTCCTGGCTCACCTTTAGTTCTTAACATTGAAGCACCTTCAGCGATACGTCTTACTGCTTCACCGATATTTTTGCATCCACAAACGAATGGAACTGTGAATTCGCTCTTAGCAATATGGAAAACGTCATCAGCTGGAGTTAATACTTCAGACTCGTCGATGTAGTCTACACCCATTGATTCTAAAGTACGTGCCTCAACGATGTGACCGATACGTGCTTTTGCCATTACTGGGATTGAAACTGCCTTCATAACTTCTTCAACGATAGTTAAATCAGCCATTCTTGCAACTCCACCTGCTGCACGAATATCAGAAGGAACGCGCTCAAGAGCCATTACTGCTACTGCCCCTGCTGCTTCCGCTACTCTTGCCTGCTCAGCGTTAACAACGTCCATGATAACGCCGCCCTTTTGCATTTCAGCCATACCTCTTTTAACTAATTCTGTACCTGTTTTTAACATTTATGTACCTCCACGATATTTTATTTGATAGAATATAATTTATACAATAACTGGCACCGTTGAAAGTGACAGAATAAAATAATTTAAGGGTGACAGTTTATGCTTGAAGCAATTGATTTAATAAATAACCATAATAGTTCCCCACTTTATATACGAATTTGCGATTATATAAAACGAGATATTGAAAATGGTATTTTACATAAAGGAACAAAGCTTCCTTCGTATCGGAAATTAGCTGAACATCTTGGTGTCAGTAGAAACACGATTGAACAAGCTTATCAACAGCTGTTAAGCGAGGGCTATGTTGAAAGTAAGCCAAAGTCAGGAATCTATGTAAGTGACATTAGTACAGGGATTTTCTTAAGTAAGAACGTTAGTATTAGTGACGTTATTTCTTTTAAAAGCCACTCTGAAAAAAACACTCATAATTTTATTGATTTTTCTGTATCGGGGATTGATACTTCAATTTTCCCAATTAGTGTTTGGAAAAAGCTCACAAACGATACTATAAATAATTTTACGGAGTGTTTAAATACTGCAGGTGATTCACAAGGGGAGCCTGGTTTAAGAAATCAAATTTCTAGGTATCTATATGAGTCTCGTGGCGTGAAATGCTCATCTGAACAGATTGTAATTGGGGCGAGTACACAATATCTCCTGTATTTATTATATATTCTGATTGATTTTCAGGATTATGCTGTAGAAAATCCTGGTTATGACCGTGTAGCAAGGATATTACAGGATCTGTCTGCAAATGTAGTTGGTATTGATGTTGATAATAAAGGGATGAATGTTGAAGCGTTAGCGAAAACACAAGCTAAGGTAGCCTATATAACTCCGGCTCACCAATTCCCTCTTGGATATGTAATGCCTGTTTCTAGACGTGTAGAAATTTTAGAATGGGCATTGAATAATGAATCCTATGTAATAGAAGATGATTATGATAGTGAATATCGCTTTGTTGGAAAACCGATACCTTCCCTTCATAGTCTTGATAAAAGTGATAGAGTAATATATTTTGGTACTTTCACAAAGTCACTTTTGCCATCTATTAGATTAAGCTACATGGTTTTACCTGAAAAATTACTGCAAGTTTACCGTGATAAAGCCGAAATATACTCCCAAACCGTTTCAAATATTCACCAGAAAACGGTTGAGCTTTTTATGGAGAAAGGCCATTGGAATCGCCATTTAAATAAAATGAGGACACTGTATAAGAAAAAGCATGATTTAATTCTCACGGAGTTGTCGAGTAAATTCGGTAATAGTATTAACATTCTCGACGCTAAGAGTGGTCATCATGTAGTTATTGAGATAGATGGTGATGAAGAGGAGTTAGTTGCATTGGCTAGAGGTGTGGATGTGATTGTATACCCTGTTTACCAATATTATTTTGATGGAAGAAGATCAGAACACGCGCAAATCTTGTTAGGTTTCGGATCGTTGTCATTTGACGAAATCCAAACTGGAATTTCTAAGCTTGCAAAGGTGTGGATGAAATAATTAAACGTTTGATTAAAAAGCTAGGAATCGAGTTTTACACTCATTCCTAGCTTAAAATTTACACCGCCATATTTTTCACACCAATAATTCCTAATTCATGGTGATCTTCTTCATAAATTGCTTTATTAACCAAACGGATTTGTCCTTCTTCGTCGATTACCTCAAGCTTTACATATGCACGATTCAAGTTAAGTGCTTCGTACAAATCTTTAACTGATGTGATCTCGACTCCGTTAACTTTTACAAGAATTTCTCCAACTTTCAGCTTCATTTTATCAGCAGTACTATTTTTCATAACACTTAAAATAACTAAGCCACGGTTCTTATATGAAAAGTAAGGTGCCTTTACTGAGTCATCGTAACGGGCTTTTATTGAGAAGTACACATAAAGTATCGTTACAAGCGCAATTCCACCAATTGAAATGATAGGGTAGTAGAAACTTGCACCAGCTAAAATTAAACAAATGATTGAAATCGTAATTACCTTACGCGCATAGCTCTTAGCCACAAACTTTGGGATATCACCTTGAGCTATCATTTGAAAGCCTACTGGAAATGGAAATAAGATTATACCAATTTCAGTATATGAAGTTGGTATTACTGGCCAATACTTAGTTATTTCATTTGCAATATCTCCTGGAATTAAGAAGAATATTGGTAAAATCCATAACTTGTCCATCGTATGTGCCCCGACAGTTTTTCCGCGTTTACTAGATATTAAAGTTGGAGACGAATTTTTCCAACTATTTCTAAGGATTAAAACTGCTTCTGCCATCAGCATTATGCCAAGTACAACTAAAATTTCTTGAAACTGAACTTCACTAAATGTTCTAGGTAAGTAGTTTAAATTATGAAACTTATTAAGAGCAACAGATGCCATTGATAGAATTAATACAGTTCCGATTGTAAAAATCGGTGATAGATATTTCCATTTCATTGTTAAACACATGATTAAAACGCTATATGTTAATAAAATAAAAAAGCTTTTATCTAAAACTAGTCCTAACCCGACAAAGATAATTGAAAGGGCTAAGCTTACTAAAAGTCCTTGTACTAAAGCGGTTCTAAATTCAACAGTGAAGTCCGCAACCTTACTACTAAACTGCTTTCTCTCACGCTTGATTCTCATTAACCCTATGAACCATGCAGTGAAAATCAGAAAATAAAACAGTGGATTTATAAAGAACTTTCCGACAGTTTTTAATAAATATATTAAATAATCATCTATCATCAATGTCACCAACCAACCTTAAGCCTTTTCTATCATTTTAACAGATAGGCACTAAAAATAATAGAATGGTTGTTTAATGGCACTCAAGAAAACCATGGAAATCCTTTACCATAAAAAAACCCTTATGTTTAGCTACTGGAACTTTCTTGTTAATCTTTGAATTGATTGAAGCGTAGGTGCTCGAAATGCATGCATTTCGCCTGCGGAAGAACGATCTAAGCGAGACTACAGGCTCGCAGATCGTCCGCCGAAAGCGCTAATCAATTCAAAATAAATTATCAAGACTTTTTTCAGTTACCTCAAAACATAAGGGCTATTCAAAACTTATTTAGAAACTTCTTTTAATGCTCTCTTCAATTGTAAGTCATTTTTATCATCTCTGATTTTTTCAACAATAATTTGTTGAAGCTTATCAGAAGTCTTTGTATCAATCATTCCTGTTTCTTTCATCCCAACAGACTTTTGGAAGTTTTTGACAGCCTCTTCAGTTTGTAGACTAAAGTATCCATCAGTTCTTCCTGGATTATAACCTACAGCATTAAGAAGCTTTTGAGCTGTTTTAATCTTATCACTATTTTGATCAAGCTTTAACGGCTCTTTAATTTGTAGTGGTGTTAAGTAGAAATAGTCTGGCTGCTTAACCACAATATTAGGTTTAACTCCTTTTTTGTTAATCCAATTTCCATCAGGTGTTAACCATTTTGAAATTGTTAGCTTGATTGTACTTCCATCTTGCATTGGAATAGTTTGTTGTACTGTACCTTTACCAAAAGTATTTTCACCCACTAGCTTGTATCCGCCAGCTTCTTTAAGTGCACCAGCTAGTATTTCAGATGCAGACGCACTGCCGTTATCTATTAAAACAACTATAGGATATTTTTTCTTCTGATCAAGATTTGAAAACATCTTTTCGCGCTTGCCATTACGTTCTTCAGTCATAACATACGGCTTATCTTTTGTTACTAATTGATCTAACATGTCCTTAACAGATTGTAAATAACCACCTGAGTTTCCACGAACGTCAATAATAAGTCCTTTAACCCCAGCTTTTTCAAAATCTTTAAGATTGTTAGTGAATTCAGTTGATGTCTTTTCTGAGAAAGATGTAATTCTCATAACACCAATTTTTTTGCCATTTACCTTTTCAGTAGAAGCATACACAGTATGCATTGGAATTTTGTCTCTCGTAATCTCGAATTGTAACGGATGATCTACGCCCGGACGCATTATACCAAGTTTAACCTTAGTTCCTTTTTTTCCACGGATTTTCATAACAGCATCAGTTTGTGATAAACCTTTAATGTCTTTCCCGTTAATTTGATATATGTGGTCTCTCGCCTTTATCCCTGCTTTCTCTGCAGGTGATCCTTTAATTGGAGCGGTAACGATTAACTTACCTTCCTCCATACCTATTTCAGCACCAATACCTTCAAAGCTCGATCCAAGAGAATCGGTGAATTGTTTCATTTTCTTTTCATCCATATATGTTGAATATGGATCTTTCAGAGTATCAAGCATTCCCTTAATTGCACCTTCTGTTAGCTTGTCCTGATCTACTTTCTTAAAATAGTTTAATGCAATAGTATCATAAGCTTCCTCAAGTTTAGTATAATCTTGAGAATTAGAAGGGGCTGCTGCTCGCATTGCAGATTGCTTTATTTCTTGCAGTCTATCCTGTTTTTCATCTATAAAACTATAACCGACATACGTTCCGCCAACGCCTGTCAAAAATGACAATGTCATTAAACCTGCTACTATACTTTTTCTCATAGCAACCTCCATTGTGTAAAATATATTGACTAGTCTACCCCTATTATAAAAAAATATTAACTAAATAATTATAACACTATTTTTCATAAGAAAGAGACAAGATATAAGGCAAAAAAAGCACTACACTGTTTAGGTGTGTGCTTTATTAAATGTTAAAAACTAATATATTTCCTTGGATTTACTGAGTTTGACTTTGCACCATTCCATGGTCCTTCATGGATTTCAAAGTGTAAGTGTGCTCCAAACGATTGACCTGTATTACCCATTTCACCAAGATACTGTCCTTTTTCAACGCGTTGGCCTTCACCAACAGAGCGAGATTCAAGGTGAGCGTAAACAGTAGTCATAACGTTTCCACGTATATTATGTGTTACGAATATTACATTACCATAACTGCTTGAATAATACGATTGTATTACTGTTCCAGCTGCGGCTGCAACGATTGGTGCATCTGCCCTACCAGCTTTACTAATATCAATACCATGATGCATCTTACCCCATCTTGGTCCGTATTCTGAACTTACAGGACCAGTAGCAGGACGCATGAAATCACCACTAGTTACTGGAGGATAATTGCCACCATTATTATGTTGCTCTTGTTGGCGACGTTTCCACTCTTCTAACTCAATTCTTGCAGCACGCTCTTGTGCCTTTAAAATTCGTTCTTGTTCAGCTAGAGTGATTATTTCTTCTTCAATAGCTTTTCCTTGCTTTTTTAGTTCGTCCATAACAACACTTTTTTCATTTTGTTGTGAAACTAAATCACTTTTTAAATTTGTAAGTGTTGATAAATCTTCTCTAAGCTGTTGTAAATTTTTCTGTACTGTTTTTTCATTTTCTTCCAAACTATTTTGATCATTAGTTTGTTCTTCAATTATTGTTTTATCAGCACCCATTATCACACTCACAGCATTAACTCGTCCGATAAAATCAGCGAAGTTCTCAGCGCCTAGTAAGACACTTAGATAGTTAATTGTTCCACCGTTTTGTTGGAGTGCACGTGCTCTATCTTTTAATAATTCATTACGTTTTTTAATTTTTTCTTTAAGTTCATTTATTTGAACTTGAAGTTTTGCTATTTCAGCTTTTGTCTTGGTAATGTTAGTTTCTTTATTTCTAATTGATACTTGTGTTTTAGCAACTTGTCCATCTAAGTACTCAATTTGCTCTTCTACTGTTCTTTGCTTGTTCCTAACTTCTGCAAGTTTGCCTTCTTTACTTTTCTTATCACTTTTTATTTCATTTCGTTCATCTTTAAGGTTCTCGATTTTGTCTATGATTGATGAATTTGCTGAAACGCCAAAAGTAAATGACGGTAGAAATGAACTTAAAGTTAGAATAATTGATAATAAAACTATTAAACTAATTTTTTTATTCTCAGCCAAAATAAATCCCCCTCAATCTACACCTTTAAAAATTTACGAATCGACATTGTACTTCCCCACATACCAATTAAAGCACCAATCAAGATTAAAACTCCTGCTATTTTATAGATGAATGGTTCTGTAGGAAGTAATCTTATAAACGAGCTGTCTATCATTGGTGATACTGTGTCATAAGCATAGCTATATCCCCAGTAAATTAGTGCTATAGGAGTAACTGCACCAAAAACACCAAGTAATAAACCTTCAATTACGAACGGCCAGCGAATGAACCAATTAGTTGCGCCAACAAGTTTCATAATCTCAATTTCTCTTCTTCTAGCGAAAATTGTTATTTTGATAGTATTTGAGATTAAGAACATTGCTGTAAAAGATAAACCAAGTACTAAAGCCATACCAACATTTCTAGAGATGTCAACGACTTTAAACAAACGTTTGATTTCTGCTTCACCGTATTTAACTTCACTAACAAAATCAAGTGTTTTCAAGCGTTCTGCGACCTTGCTAGTTTTTCTTGGATCAGAAGTTTTTACGAAATATGCGTTGTATAATGGGTTTTCTTGTTCAAACATCGACCAAGCTTTTCCTTGATCTCCTAAACTATTAATTAAATTTTTTAATTCCTCGTCTTTAGAAGAATATCGAAGTTGACTAACTCCTGGAATGTCACGTATAGTCTCGCCAAGCTCTCTAAGCTGTTCATCTGTAGCTGTTAAATCAACATATACTTTTATTTCTACATCTTCTTCTAGGTTTCTACCAAAGTTATTTATATTCAACATTACAACTAGGAACACTCCTAGAAGTAAAAGGGTAACAGTTACGGCACTTACAGAAGCGAAAGTCATCCAACCGTTTCTACCTACGTTCTTAAGTCCTTCTTTAAGATGTCTCGCGATTGTTCTAAGCTTCATAGCCGTAGTCACCTCGCATTTCATCACGTACAATTTTTCCGCCTTCAATTGCAATTACTCGCTGGCGAATCGTATTAACTATCTCTCTATTATGAGTAGCCATTACTATCGTAGTGCCTCTATTATTTATTTCTTTAAAAATTTCCATAATATCCCATGTGGTATCCGGATCTAGGTTCCCTGTAGGCTCGTCCGCGATCAGTACCTTAGGACTGTTAACAATCGATCTTGCTATTGATATACGTTGTTGCTCTCCACCAGAAAGTTGCCCTGGTAAACTTCTTGCACGATGTTTGAGTTTTACTAAGTCTAAAACTTCTAAGACTCTTCTCTTAATGTTTTTTGGACTTTCTTCAATAACTTCTAGGGCATATGCAACATTTTCATATACAGTTAATCTAGGTAATAGTTTGAAATCTTGGAAAACTACTCCTAAACTTCTTCTTAAATACGGTACTTTTCTCTCCTTGAGAGTAGTTAAATTTATTCCATTAATAAGAATTGCACCCGATGTTGGTTTTTCTTCTCGATACATCATTTTAATAAAAGTAGACTTACCTGCTCCACTAGGTCCAACAACATATACAAATTCACCTGATTTTATTGTTACATTGATTCCGTTTATTGCATGTACACCATTTTTATACTGCTTATAAACGTCTTGCATTTCTATCATCTATATCACCTAATTGTTTTTATTTCAAAGATTCCCACATTTAATTATAACACCATAATTCTTCATATGTAGACAATATATTTTACATTTATGTTTCATTGTAAGTTTTTGTATTAAATTGGGTAAAGAACCTTTTTATATGTTAATTTAAGGATTTTTCGACAAGTCGGTTGATTGACTAAATAAAAAAAGACACCTACTTTGAGGTGTCCTGTAACATTTTTATTTATCTTTTAAATATTCAGCAAGTTGTTGAGCTTCTTCCTCAGTAACCATGCCGCCCTTCATTATTCCTTTACCATTTACAATCACGCTTTTTATTTCGTCAACAGAAAGTCGGCTGCCTACCCCTGCGATGTTTGATTTCGGCATTGCTGTACCTTCTAAAGTTGCACCGTGACACCCTTGGCATTTAGATGTATATAATTCTTCAACTGATTGTTCCTTTTTACCACAACCTGTACCAATAATACCAATTGCTAAGAATAAACTAGCAGCTATAAATGTTTTTTTCATTGTATACCTCCAAAATATGTATATGGATATTATATCCAATTTACATATTTTTTCATAATAATACTGTGTCTAAATTTTAAAACCTTGTCCAAGAACTTCCGTTGCATCCATTAAAATAATAAATGCATTCGGATCATGTTCTTTAACAAGTTGTTTGAGTTGTACAAGTTCCGAAGTTTCTACTACAGTCATTAGTATTAGCTTTTTTTCAGATGTATATCCACCAAATCCTGACAGTTTAGTAAGCCCGCGGTCTATATCTTTTAATATCCCGTCAGATACTTCTTTTTCCTTAGTTGTTATAATTAATGCCATTTTCGAGTGAGGTACACCGACTTGCACAAGATCAATTGTTTTACTTGTTACAAATAAACCTATTAGCGCATAAAGTCCTTGCTCGATATTAAACACTGTTGCTGCTGATAAAACAATAATTCCATCTATAAGAGCAACACAAACACCTAACGAAATTGGTGTGTATTTGTGTAATATTTGCGCGATTAAATCTGTACCACCTGTTGATGCTCTGCCTCTAAAAACAACTCCTAAGCCAAGTCCAACACCTATCCCACCGAACAATGCTCCTAAAAGTGGCTCATTTGTTGCTGCATCCAAGTCTTTTGTTAAAAAAATTACTAAAGGTAAGTAAATAGTTCCGATAAACGTTTTTACTCCAAATTGTTTTCCAAGTAGTAGTGTCCCGACAAAGAACAACGGTATGTTTATAGACCATTGAACAAACGCTGGATCCCAATTAAAAACAGCTTCAGTAATAATACTAAGTCCACTGATTCCACCCGATGCTATTTCGTTTGGTCTTAGGAAGACATTGAATGATACCGCAATAATAGTTGATCCGATCAACACGTACAAGTATTCCATTATATTTGAAATTATTTTGATTCCTCTATGCTGCACCATATTATCTCCCACCTCCTGAAAAAAGTTACATATGAGAGTATAGCACATTTATATCGAATATTGTTGAAATTCTAAAATCAAATCTTATTCAAATAAGAAAAACCGCTAGCAACTTCTTGCTAACGGTTATAGTTTTGCACGGAGAAAGGCATCGATAAAAATCCCGATGTCGCCATCCATAACGGCTTGCGTGTTTCCTACCTCAGTGTTAGTACGGTGATCCTTGACTAACGAATACGGGTGGAACACGTAAGAACGGATTTGACTTCCCCAACCAATTTCTTTTTGTTCGCCACGAATATCGTTCAGCTGCGCTTGCTGTTTGTCGATTTCGATTTGGTATAACTTAGCCTTGAGCATTTTCATTGCACGTTCACGGTTTTTAATTTGCGATCTTTCAGTTTGACACGTAACAACTGCGCCACTAGGTATGTGAGTTATTCGAACAGCTGAGTCTGTAGTGTTAATATGCTGTCCACCTGCCCCACTTGCTCGATAAGTGTCAATTTTCAAATCCTCAGTTCTAATATCCACTTCTATTTCATCATCGAATTCTGGCATTACATCGCATGAAACGAAAGAAGTATGACGGCGACCAGATGCATCAAAAGGTGAAATACGTACAAGTCTGTGTACTCCTTTTTCAGCTTTAAGATATCCGTAAGCATTGTGGCCTTTAATAGAAAGAGTAACACTTTTAATACCAGCCTCATCACCAGGAAGATAGTCTAAAGTTTCAACTTTAAATCCTCTTTTCTCTGCCCATCGTGTATACATACGTAGTAACATTGAGCCCCAGTCTTGGGATTCTGTTCCACCTGCGCCCGGATGCAGTTCCAATATCGCACTATTTTTATCATATGGTTCGTTTAATAACATCTCTAATTCAAAATCTTCCATTGTTGCTACTAAAGTTTTTACTTCTTGAGTTAGCTCATTTACTAGATCTTCATCGTACTCTTCACGAACTAATTCATACGTTAACACTAAATTTTCATAAGAATCGTTCATATTTAAAAATGAATCAACTTGACCTTTAATTGCGTTACTCTCATTAATTATTGCTTGGGCTGCAGTTTGATCATTCCAAAAATCAGGATCAGACATTAAATGCTCAAGATCCTCAATTCGCATTTGCTTCTCATCTAGGTCAAAGAGACCCCCTAAAAGCTTCCAAGCGTTTTGAAATTTTTTCAAGTTCTTGTTTAATCTCTGTTAAATCCAACATTATTTCTTTCACCTCTAAAAATTATGTACCCTCTAGAATTACTAGAGGGTATTTTAAATCTATATACGACCGTGACAGTTCTTATACTTCTTACCACTACCACATGGACAAGGTTCGTTACGACCAACTTCGCTTTGTTTAACCATTGGTTTGCGCTTCTTGTTTTCATCCTCTTTAGGATTAACTGCTTCACCTTTAGCTACTTCTTCACGCTCAAGGTTGTTATAAATTTGAGCCTTCATTATATATAATGAAATTTCTTCCTCAATTGATTGAATCATGTTTTCAAACATTGCGAAGCCTTCCATCTGGTACTCACGAAGAGGATCGATTTGTCCATATGCTCTTAAATGAATTCCATCACGTAAATGATCCATAGCATCAATATGGTCCATCCATTTGCTATCTACTGCTCGAAGAACAACAACACGTTCGAATTCACGCATTTGTTCTTCTTCCATCTTGCCTTCTCGCTCTACATAGCGTTCCTGAACTTTTTCATAAATTAACTCTGACATTTCTTCAGGAGTAAGGCGCTTTAATTCATCTTCATTAACATCACCTTCAGGTAAAAGTGTTGCGTTCACCCATTTAACTAGTCCGTCAATATTCCACTCTTCTTCTACTTTATCAGCAGGTGTGTGCGCTGCAATGTTTCGAATAATTGTAGACTGTATCATTGTCTGTACAATGTCTCTCAAGCTTTCTGAAGATAAAACATCGTTACGTTGTTTATAAATAACTTCACGTTGTTGACGTAAAACATCATCATATTGAAGTAATTGCTTACGAGCATCAAAGTTATTTCCTTCAACACGTTTCTGTGCTGATTCAACTGCTTTTGAAACCATTCTTGACTCAATTGGTTGTGAATCATCCATTCCTAGACGATCCATCATACTCATTAAATTCTCACTTCCGAAGCGACGCATTAACTCATCTTCTAATGAAAGGTAGAATTGTGTAACCCCTGGGTCACCTTGACGACCAGAACGACCACGTAACTGATTATCAATACGTCTTGATTCATGACGTTCTGTACCAATAACAGCTAATCCACCTAATTCTTTTACACCTTGACCTAATTTAATATCAGTACCACGACCAGCCATATTAGTAGCGATTGTGATTGATCCAGGCTGTCCAGCATTGTTTATGATTTCAGCTTCTTTAGCATGGTTTTTTGCATTTAGAACTTCATGAGGAACTCCACGTTTTTTCAATAAGTTCGAGATATATTCTGAAGTTTCGATTGCAACAGTACCTAAAAGAACTGGTTGTCCTTTTTTATATCGCTCTTCAACGTCATCTACTACTGCCTTGAACTTACCTTCCATCGAACGGAAAATTAAATCAGCCCTATCATCACGCACGATCGGAACATTCGTAGGAATTTCAATAACGTTCATATTGTAAATGTTACGGAATTCTTCTTCCTCAGTTTTAGCAGTACCAGTCATACCTGATAATTTGTTATACATACGGAAGTAATTCTGGAAAGTAATTGTTGCTAAGGTCATACTCTCATTTTGAACGTTTAGACCTTCTTTAGCTTCAATAGCTTGGTGTAATCCTTCGCTATAACGGCGGCCTTTCATAATACGTCCAGTGAAAGAATCGACAATTAATACTTCCCCATCTTGAACAACATAGTCAAAATCTTTTTGCATTACTACATTTGCACGTAATGCTAATTGAATGTGATGATTTAATTTTACATGCTTAATATCGTAAAGGTTTTCAACATTGAAAGCTTTCTCAGCTTTTGTCATACCTTCTTCAGTTAACTGAACATTTTTAGTTTTCTCATCATAGTTAAAATCTCTATCTTTTGTTAAGGTACGAACAAAAGCATTTGCATGAACGTAAAGTGCAGCCGACTTTTCAGCAGTACCTGAGATAATTAAAGGTGTACGCGCTTCGTCTATTAAAATCGAGTCAACTTCATCGACGATTGCATAGTTTAGACCACGCTTCTGAACCATTTGGTCAGGGTAAAGAACCATGTTATCACGTAAGTAATCGAAACCGAATTCGTTATTAGTACCGTATGTAATATCTGCAGCATATGCAGCTTGCTTCTCTTCACGGCCCATACATGTAAGGTTTAAACCTACAGTTAATCCTAAGAATTCATGTAGCTTACCCATTTCCATAGCATCACGCTCGGCTAAATATTCGTTAACTGTGATTACGTGAACACCATTCTCAGATAACGCATTTAAATAAACTGGCATTGTTGAAGTTAACGTTTTACCTTCACCAGTTTTCATCTCAGAGATATTACCTTCATGGAGTGCAATACCACCCATGATTTGAACAGGATATGGAGTCATACCTAACACACGTGTAGATGCCTCACGAACTACTGCGAAAGCTTCTACTAATAAATCGTCAAGATCAGCGCCTTCACGAACTCTTTCTTTAAACTCTGCTGTCTTCTGTCTTAGTTCGTCATCAGATAGCTTGGCCATTTCAGGTGCTAATTCTAATACCTCATCAGCTACTTTTTGATAGCGGTTTAACGTACGTTGATTTATATCAAAAACTTTTTTTAGGATACCAAACATTTATTACGCTCCTCAAATTTTTCTATGTACACATAGTTTAATATTATACTTTTAGAGGCTAGTTATCAACACTAGGGGTTAAAATCATAATAATAAAAAGTAACGAGCATAGTCAAAAAAGACTATGCCCGAGTTAATTAATTTTAAAGTGCTTCAATTAGGCCGTATTTACCGTCTTTACGACTATATACGACATTTGTCGAGTTGTTCTCTGAATTCTTGAATACATAGAAGTTATGGCCTAGGAGGTTCATTTGAAGAATAGCCTCTTCGACGTCCATAGGTTTTAAGTCAAAAGACTTAGTACGTACTAATTCAATATCTTCAGATTCGTCAACTAGAGTAGTATTAGATACTACAAACATATGTTTAGGAGAAATTTTTTCTCTCCATTTACGATTTACCTTAGTTTTATGTTTGCGAATTTGACGTTCTAGTTTGTCAACAACTAGATCGATCGACGCGTAAAGGTCACTATTTGACTCTTCAGCACGAAGTAAAATATGAGGAAGTGGTATTGTAACCTCAACCTTTTGCTTGTCATTATAAACTCTCACGTTTACTCTTGCCTCAAGGTCAGTCGAATCAAAAAACTTCTCTAATTTTGATAACTTCTTTTGGACGTACTCGCGAATTGCTGGAGTTACCTCAACGTTTTCACCACGAATGTTGTAATTCATATGTACTCCTCCTTCTTAAAAGCTATATATATAATATACTACATGTACAGTAAAAAATCCTCTTTTATGCTTGTACATATTTTTACAAATTAGACTATTTTTTGCAAAAATCGACACATTTTTGTTATAAAGAAAACCCGGCGATTGCCGAGCCTATAAGGCGACGGCAGAGCCGTAGTTGCACTTATGCGTTAGGAAAGTATGAACTAGTCAGAGTTTATAATTTCCTATTAGCTAAGAAAAAAACCTGCTAGAATGAAGTGACCCCTAAAAGTTAGACACGGTTATTTCATTAGGCAGCTTGGATAAAATGAGTTCGGTATTGTACCGGACTCATTTTTAATTTTGCCTTAAT
>JAQSYP010000017.1 GCA_029256085.1 Caryophanales bacterium | reverse complement strand
TTGACTTGTATCACCTTTTATAGCACTTCCGCCGACTGTTATATCCCACATATTTGACCAACCTTCTTTGAAAGGTTGTCTTTGTTGAATTAGCATCTCACCATTAGAATTAAAAACACAAACATGAACAACTAAATGATAATTATTTTTTTCAAAAGATTCCCCACGAACCATAGTTTTATTTGTTTTATTTGTTTTATTTCTATTAATTTCATATACATCCCAAAGTTCCATTTCACACCTCAAAATAGGATTTCATTCTCCATCTCAAGTTCAGCAATGCGTTTTTTTATTGCTTGGTAATCCTTAGCGGTCATTTCCTCATTATCAGCGACCTTGACTGGAGTTAATTGTTTAATCCATTTATATATCGTTACTGTTGCTACACCATACTCACTGCTCAGGTAAGCTACTGAGCTTCCTGAATTGTACAAATCTACAATCTGTTGTTTAAATTCATCCGTATAACGGGTACCATTTTTGGACATTGTTTAACACGCACCTTTCATTGTATTTATATTTTATCGTGTTAAACTTTTCGTGTCCACACTTATATACTAACACCAAACAAATTGGAATTTGTAAGTATAGTTTTGCTATGTTTTAAACGCTTACAATAAAAATAACAGAAATTAATAACCAAATCATTGCAAAGATAATGAAGAAGTTGCCGAGACTCATAGAAAATTTTCTCCTGTTTTCAGGAGTACCTTCTGCAACTTTTTTGACTTTGAAGCCGAATCTCATATATATCTCATCGTCTTTTGAGCCAAACGGATTGATAAACATACAAGAAAGGTCAAATTTCAGCATAATCAATCCAACGCCTAAAAATACAATGGAAAAGAAACAACAAAAGACAATCAACACCGTTTTCATGTTCGGGTTAATGTTCAGGCTCATATCTGACCTCCTTGCATTTATCATACCGCTAAATTCCTATATATCGGTTTTAAATTAATAATTTGTATGTCGCATTTTTAACGGTGTGACATAATATTAGAATGATGCGACGCTAAATTCGAATCATACGACAATAAATGTATTGATTTTTCATAGTTGCCTACTGCGTATATTACCAACAATAATGCAACAAGTTGCTAATGCTGCAAAAATATAGGGTATACCAGTAAGGGCATTTAACCACAAAAATGCTACACCAATGCCATACCAGAACTTCCTTATTTCTTTATTTTCCATAGCGACTTCCCCCCATTATCGTTTTAGTTCACCTAATTCTACTGTTGCGTATAATTAGAAGAATGCGTATACTAATCTATTAAATAGATGATACTTATTTGTTATATGAAACTATCTCAAACCTTCCACTTATAAACATCTTTGCTTCCATTGTAACGAACTCCAGAATACAATACTTAAGACTTCCCCTTTTACGTATTCGTTCTAAATACTCAGTAGGTAATGAAACAACCTCACTTTCTACATCTTCAATAATATTTATAATACCATTTAATGAAATAGTATCATCATCTATATAGTAATTAACTCCAGCCTTTGAATCTTTAAGAAAATTCTTTACTTTTTTAGATGATTTCAATGTAATAAAATAAATTTGCCTTAGTTGGTTAGACATTACCTTTTCCATTGGACATATGTAAGGGTAACCATTTTCTGTAACTGAGCCAAGTGAAACAGTTTCGCACTGTTTTAATATCTCATACGCCAATAATTCTAATGATTCCATTATTGTTTTATTCTCCTTAAATAAAATTATCTTTATTACATATATACTACGGACTCACACTATTCAAAACTTACGAACTTGTTCAATTATAAAGATCCATAAATATAGGTGCTACTTTACAAGGTTTTATTTCTATTTTTTGCCACACACCACCAACTACATATGGTTCGTCCTTTAACCATTTATCCAGTTCTTCTCTTGAAGAGTAGTTTACTACCATCATTGAGCCTATCATCTTTCCAGTATCATCAAGTATTGCTGCTCCATACAAATGCTCTCCGATTTTAAATCTTTTTTCTACAGATTTTAAATGTTCATCTCTTACCGCTATTCTTCTATCTATTGCTTTTTCATCAGTGCCATCATAACATGAAACTATGTACTGCATTTTTCCAATCTCCTTATTATAAATTTGCTTTTTAAAAATCAATGTATTAATTTCGGTTTAATCTACTATGAATAATATAAGTTATTAAAACTATTATACATTGATAAACCCTTCTAAGTATGCTACCGCTTCACCAGACATTTTTACCATATCACCTAAATCAGAACAGTAGAGTTTGCCGCCTCTTTCTGATAGCTGCAATGCAACAAATTCATTTTTGTTAAATTTCATTTTCCAATAAGGGACTAATGTACAATGAGCAGAACCGGTAACCGGATCTTCATCCACTCCGGCATTTGGAGCGAAAAATCTCGATACAAAATCCACTTCATTGCCTTTTGCAGTTGCAATCACACCTAATACATCCAGTTTTTTTAACTCGTCCATATTAAGTTCAAGATTTAGTATATCTTGTTCATTTTCAAAAACTGCCATATAGTCTCTTGATTTGTAAACTTCAAATGGCATCTTGCCCAGGCCTTTAACAAGTGCCTCAGGAGCCTCACATTTTTCTCCTGCTCTCGAAGGAAAAATCATAGATATAAGATTGCCTTCCCTGGATACTTCCAATATACCACTCATAGTATTAAATTTTATATTACTAACACTATTATCTATGAATGTAAATATAACATAAGCAGTCGCAAGTGTAGCATGACCACAAAGATCTATTTCTCCTTTTGGAGTGAACCATCTCAACTCATAATCTTTCTCAACCTTTACAAAAAAGGCTGTCTCGGATAAGTTGTTTTCCGCTGCAATTTTCTGCATCAAATCATTACTAATCCATTCTTTTAATGGACAAACGGCTGCAGGATTTCCTTTAAACTGTACATTAGCAAACGCATCAATTTGATATATAGGTATTCTCATTTCAATTCCTCCTTGGTATAGTTTATTAAACCTTAATGTAGTGTTAAAATATCTAATTCATAATTATTTCATTGATAGACCTTTATCGATTGCAACTTGTATTACTTTGTGGCAGCACTTACCTAATGGATTATTTTTTCTACAA
>JAQSYP010000009.1 GCA_029256085.1 Caryophanales bacterium | reverse complement strand
AGCTCTTTAGCGCCAATGGTAGTTGGGGGTTTCCCCCTGTGAGAGTAGGACGCCGCCAGGCACAAAAAAGACACTATCTTTATTGATAGTGTCTTTTTTTGTATTTTAACAAACTAAATTGACGATATAAAAAAAAGCAATTTTGTTGAAAATATAATAAGGAATTGTATAATAATATTATAGTCAAATATAGTCAAAGTCAGTAAGGTGATAAGATGATGAGAAATATTACAGAAATAATAGAAGAATATTTAAAGGAAATTATAAATCAAAGTTATGGAAATACAATTGAAATCAAAAGATCTGAGATTGCTGATAGGTTTCAGTGTGTTCCGTCACAAATTAATTATGTAATAAACACTAGGTTTACATTTGAAAGAGGATATATCGTTGAGAGTAAAAGAGGTGGTGGAGGATACATAAGAATAATAAAAACTAAAGAAAACGATAGAAGTTTATTGATTGACGAGATTGTAAGCCAAATAGGAAATATGATACCTCAGGTCAATGCTAAAAATATTATTATTCGTTTATATGAGGAAGAGTATATATCTATAACAGAATCCAAAATTATGCTGAGTGCAATGGACCGTTCAACTTTACAATTTGATATACCGCAAAGAGATATCTTGAGGGCTAGACTTTTGAAGGCAATGTTGAAAAGTTTAAAAATATAGAGGTGAGATATTATGCTATGCCAACAATGTAACAAAAATAATGCAAGCATACATTTTACGAAGATAGTTAATGGAGAAAAAAATGAATATCATTTATGTGAGGTGTGCGCTGAAGAAAATGGTGCAATTTTAAGTTTTGGATTTAATGATAACTTCTCAGTGAATAATTTATTATCTGGACTATTAAATATCAATCAATCTCAAGGTTATAGTCAAAGTAATAACAAGGTAAATACTTTTGCAATAAAATGTAAAAAGTGTGGATTAGCGTACACAGAATTATCTAAGCTAGGAAGATTAGGGTGTAGTGATTGTTACAAAGCCTTTGATAATTATCTACAACCACTTATAAGGAGACTTCATTCGGGTAACTTCCAACACACTGGAAAAGTCCCTAAAAGGGGTGGAAAGCATATAAGCCTTTCCAAGAAACTAAACTCATTAAAGCAAGAACTAAAAGTATTAATTTCAAATGAAGACTTTGAAAATGCAGCAATAGTAAGGGATAAAATAAAGGAATTAGAAAATCAAGTTATTAATGAGGGGAAAGATGGAAATGATTATGAATAATAAATCATATTTCAGTAATATACTTAGCCCTTGGATGTACGAAATAGGCCCAGAAAATGAAATTATTTTAAGTAGTAGGGTTAGACTTGCTAGAAACCTTGATAAATACCAATTTCCGTCAAGATGTAATGAAGCAACATCGAAGGAAATTTTAGAGGATATTAAATCTAATTTGTTTTTTGAAGGAAATGAAGATATATATGGATTTGACTTAATATATATAAATGAACTAGAAAATATTCAGAAGCTAGTTCTTATGGAAAAACATTTAATTAGTCCAAACCTATTAAAAGAAGAAAACCATGGTGCCTGCATAATTACCGCTAACGAACAAATAAGCATAATGGTAAACGAAGAGGACCATATACGTATTCAATGTTTATTCCCAGGATTACAACTTAAACAAGCGCTAGAACTTGCCAACAAAGTAGACGACTACTTTGAAGAGAAGTTTGATTATGCTTACTCAGAAGATAAAGGGTATTTAACAAGTTGTCCAACAAACGTAGGAACAGGTCTAAGGGCGTCGGTTATGATGCATTTACCAGCACTCAAAATGACAAACCAAATAAATAATATAGTTACAGCAATGAATCAACTAGGTTTAGTCGTGAGAGGGATTTATGGAGAAGGATCTGAAGCTATAGGAAATATCTTCCAAGTATCAAATCAAACGACCTTAGGGAAATCGGAAAATGAGATTATTGATGATCTACATGGAGTTATCTTGCAGATTGTTGAACAAGAAAAACTTGCAAGAAAAGCAATTATTGCGACAAATAAAAATAGATTAGAAGATAGAATATTTAGGTCATTTGGTATTTTGAAGTACAGTAGAATCATAAGTTCAAATGAAGCTGCTGAGCATATATCTAACTTAAGACTTGGCATAGATACAGGTATTATCGATTCAATACCAAGCACAGTACTTTTTGAGTTACTTAATTTATCCCTGCCAGGCTTTCTTCAGATGAACTCTGGCAGAGTTCTTATGCCAGAAGAAAGAGACTACTTCAGGGCAATTTTAATAAGAGAAAAACTTAATCAATTTCAGTAATTGGAGGGGTTAAATATGATGTTTGGTAGATTCACAGAACGAGCACAAAAAGTTTTGGCTTTATCTCAGGAGGAAGCCGCTCGTTTAGGCCATAGTAATATAGGGACAGAACATATCCTGTTAGGTTTAATTAGTGAAGGGGAAGGAATTGCAGCAAAAGCATTAATTGCTCTAGGGCTAGGTTCTGATAAAATTCAAAAAGAGGTTGAAACTCTAATTGGTAGGGGTTCAGATTCTACAACTTCTATTCACTACACTCCTAGAGCAAAAAAGGTAATAGAACTTTCTATGGACGAGGCTAGAAAGCTAGGACACTCGTATGTAGGTACGGAACATATTTTACTTGGATTAATAAGAGAAGGGGAAGGAGTAGCTGCTAGAGTCTTAAATAACTTAGGTGTTAGCCTGAACAAGGCTAGACAGCAAGTGCTACAACTTCTTGGAAGTAATGAATCAGCATCATCTGGTCACTCAGGTTCTTCAAGCAACAACGTTTCAACGCCTACCTTAGATGGTTTAGCTAGAGATTTAACTGCTACAGCTAGAGAAGGAAGATTAGATCCTGTAATAGGGAGAGCAAATGAAATTCAACGTGTGATAGAAGTTTTAAGTCGTAGAACTAAAAACAATCCTGTTTTAATTGGTGAGCCAGGTGTTGGTAAAACTGCAATAGCTGAAGGTTTAGCACAACAGATTGTTAATAACGAGGTGCCTGAAACTCTTCGAGATAAACGAGTTATGACACTCGATATGGGTACAGTTGTTGCAGGAACAAAGTATAGAGGTGAATTTGAAGATAGACTTAAAAAGGTTATGGATGAAATTCGTCAAGCAGGTAACGTTATTCTTTTCATAGATGAATTACACACACTTATTGGTGCTGGTGGGGCAGAGGGTGCTATCGATGCCTCTAACATACTAAAACCGTCACTTGCTAGAGGTGAGCTACAATGTATTGGTGCTACTACCCTAGATGAGTATAGAAAGTATATTGAAAAAGACGCAGCCTTAGAAAGAAGATTCCAACCGATTCAGGTTGATGAGCCGACATCTGATGAAACAATTTTAATTCTTAAAGGATTAAGAGATAGATATGAAGCGCATCATCGAGTATCGATTTCTGATGCGGCAATAGAAGAAGCTGTAAAATTATCTGACCGCTATATTTCTGATAGATTTTTACCAGATAAGGCGATTGACGTTATTGATGAGGCATGTTCTAAGGTTAGGTTAAGATCCTTTACTACACCTCCGAACCTTAAAGAGTTAGAGCAAAAACTTGATGAAGTGAGAAAAGAAAAAGATGCTTCAGTGCAAAGTCAAGAATTTGAAAAAGCAGCTTCATTGAGAGACACTGAGCAAAAACTCCGAGAAAAACTAGAAGAAACAAAGAAACAATGGAAAGAAAAGCAAGGAAAAGAAAATACAGAGGTAACTATCGAAGACATAGCTAAAGTAGTTTCAAGCTGGACGCGTATACCTGTATCAAAGCTTACACAATCGGAAACATTAAAGCTGTTAAATATGGAAGAATTACTTCACGCAAGGGTAATTGGACAGGAAGAAGCTGTAAAAGCAGTGGCAAAGGCTGTCAGACGTGCAAGAGCTGGATTAAAAGACCCTAAGCGTCCGATTGGATCATTTATTTTCTTAGGCCCTACAGGAGTAGGAAAAACTGAATTAGCAAGAGCGTTGGCTGAATCAATTTTTGGAGACGAAGAGGCAATGATTCGCGTAGATATGTCGGAGTATATGGAAAAGCATTCGACTTCTAGATTATTAGGTTCACCTCCTGGATATGTTGGATATGATGAAGGTGGTCAACTTACAGAAAAAGTAAGAAGAAAGCCTTACTCAGTTATCCTTCTAGATGAGATAGAAAAAGCTCATCCAGATGTATTTAATGTATTGTTACAAGTACTTGAAGATGGTAGATTAACTGATTCTAAAGGTAGAACAGTAGATTTTAGAAATACTATTGTAATTATGACATCAAATGTAGGTGCTAGTACAATTAAGAGAAGTAAGCACCTAGGGTTCTCTGTTCATGATGAAAGTCAAGATTACAAATCAATGAAGGATAAGGTAATGGAAGAGCTTAAACGAGCTTTCAGACCAGAATTTTTAAATCGTATTGATGAAATAATCGTATTCCATTCATTAGAAAAACGACACATGAAAGAAATAGTTAAACTGATGGTGGAATCTGTTAAGAAGAGATTAACTGAACAAGAGATTAACTTAGAAATAACGGATGCTGCTCTTGATAAAATATCTGACGAAGGATTTGATCCTGATTACGGTGCACGTCCATTAAGAAGAGCTATCCAACGACATGTAGAGGATAGATTATCTGAAGAAATGTTAAAAGGCACATTTGAAAAGGGTAAAGATATTACTTTAGATGTAGAGAATAATGAATTTATAACTAAATAATTCAAAATATGGATTGGAATTTAATTTTCCAATCCTTTTCTTTTTGGCATTGCTATTTTCATTCAATGCTTAAATTGAATATTGGAAAATAGAGAAATGAGAAAAATATTGTTGTATGTTATGATTAATAAAGCATTAAATACAGAAGGTGGATATATTGAAAAGAAAAACAAAATTTGTTTGCACCGAATGTGGTTACGAATCACCAAAATGGATGGGGAAATGCCCTGGGTGTAATAGTTGGAATACACTTCTTGAGGAAGAAGTATATATCGGAAAAAACAACCGAAAAGGTAATTCAAATATAGTAAAAGAGAAATCAGTACCAACTCCGATTTCAAAAGTAGAGATGCAGGACGAGCCAAGAACTTTAACAACGTATTTAGAATTTAACCGAGTACTTGGTGGAGGGGTTGTAAAAGGATCACTAGTATTAATTGGCGGAGATCCAGGTATAGGTAAATCAACATTGCTATTACAAATTTCTGCTGATATAAGTAAAAGTTCAAAAAAGGTTTTATATGTTTCCGGAGAGGAATCTGCGAGACAGATAAAATTAAGGGCAGATCGATTAGGAATAAACAATGATGGGCTGTTAGTTCTTGCTGAGAATGACCTTGAGATTGTGGTAAATACAATTGATAATTTGCAACCTGATTTCGTGGTAATTGACTCAATTCAAACTATTTTTTTACCACATGTCACGTCGGCACCTGGAAGCGTTTCTCAAGTGAGAGAATGCACAGCAGAAATAATGAAAGTGGCTAAACAATTAAGTATCCCCGTCTTTATTGTGGGACATGTTACTAAGGAAGGTGCCATTGCAGGACCAAGAATGTTAGAACATATGGTTGATACAGTTCTTTATTTTGAAGGAGAAAGACATCATACATTTAGAATCTTAAGAGCCGTTAAAAATCGTTTCGGTTCCACTAATGAAATAGGAATCTTTGAAATGAAGGAAAGTGGATTAGCTGAGGTTTTAAACCCGTCAGAAATATTTTTGGAAGAAAGATCCGAAGGTACAGCTGGTTCAGTTGTGGTAGCGTCAATGGAAGGTACGAGACCTGTTTTAGTTGAACTTCAGTCACTTATATCACCTTCATGTTATGGTAATCCTAGAAGAATGACGACTGGAATAGATCAAAATAAAGTAGTGTTAATTATGGCTGTTCTAGAAAAACGGGTTGGTCTTTTACTGCAAAATCAAGATGCTTACGTAAAAATTGCTGGTGGAGTAAAATTAGATGAACCAGCAGTAGATTTAGCAGTTGCTATTAGCATTGCATCTAGCTATAAGGATAAAAAAATTTCCACAACAGATGTATTTATAGGTGAAGTTGGGCTAACTGGAGAAGTAAGAAGAGTTAGTAGGATAGATCAAAGGGTAACTGAAGCAGCAAAACTAGGTTTTAAAAGGGCGATTGTACCCAAGAGAAATCTATCAGGGTGGAACATTCCAAATAATATCGAAGTTATAGGTGTTAATGATTTAGGAGAAGCAATAAGGATCGCTTTTACGGAAACACCTTTTTAACTAAGTGGGGTAAAGTTAATGCACTATAAAGTAATAATACCAGCTGCTGGACAAGGGAAAAGGATGGGAGCAGGTTTTAATAAGCAATTAATTGAAATAAATAATAAACCTCTTATTGTACATACTCTTGAGGTGTTTGAGAGACATGCGTACTGCAGTGGTATAATATTGGCGATTAATCCATTAGAGGAACAAATATTCACTGAACTAATTTCAAAGTATAGTCTTAAAAAGATTGAATCGTTAGTACATGGTGGTAAAGAAAGACAGGATAGTATTTACAATGCACTTAAAACAATAACTTCAGATAATACTGTTTTAGTTCACGATGGAGCTAGACCGTTTATTGAGCACAAACTCATTGAAAATCTTATTCTTGCAGCAGAAGAATTTAAAGCAGCAATTCCTGCAGTAATGGTTAAAGATACTATAAAAATAGTAGAAAATAACTTTGTAACTAGTACACCAAATAGATCAGAATTATACGCTGTACAAACACCACAGGCATTTAACAAAAAAGTACTATTAGATGCGTATAAAGATGCTTATGCTAATAATTACTATGGAACTGATGATTCTAGTCTTGTTGAAAAGCAAGGTGTGAAGGTTAAAATTGTTGATGGAGACTATAATAATATTAAGATAACAACACCTGAGGACTTGATAACTGCAGAGAATTTTATTAACAGGAGGATAACTGATGTTTAGAATAGGACAAGGTTTTGATGTGCATCAATTTTGCAATGATAGACCATTAATTATCGGTGGTATCGAAATACCTTATGAAAAAGGTCTACTTGGACATTCAGACGCAGATGTATTATTGCACACTGTGTCAGATGCATGTTTAGGCGCAATAGCTCAAGGTGATATAGGTAAGCACTTCCCAGATACTGATCCGAAGTACAAAGGTGCTGATTCTAAAGTCCTGATGCAGGAAGTATGGAACCTTGTTGAAGAACACGGCTATGAACTAGTAAATCTAGATTGCACAATAATTGCACAGAAGCCTAAAATGGCTCCGTATATTGAACAAATGGTAGTGAAAATAGCTTCTTTATTGAACGCAGATACATCACAAGTGAATGTAAAAGCTACTACTACAGAGAAGTTAGGTTTTACAGGTAGAGAAGAGGGAATTGCCGCTCAAGCAATTGTATTATTGAAAAAAAGATCATAAAATATTAAACTTTAGTAGGTTATATATTTATTTAAATTGTTACATACATAAGAATCGAAGGGTGTAGTTATAAAATGGCTAAAAAAGTAAGAGTACGATACGCACCAAGTCCAACAGGGCACTTACATATTGGAGGGGCACGTACAGCATTATTTAATTATTTATTTGCTAAGCACAATAATGGAGACTTTATTGTTAGAATAGAGGATACTGACTTAGAGCGGAATATTGAAGGTGGAGAATCATCTCAGTTGGAGAACCTCCGCTGGTTAGGTATAGATTATGATGAATCAGTTGATCTAGACGGTGGATACGGACCGTATAGACAAACTGAACGTTTAGAGATTTACAGTTCGTATACAACACAATTACTTGATAGAGGATTTGCCTATAAGTGTTTCTGTACTCCAGAGGAACTACAAGAGGAGCGCGAAAGACAAATTGATGCTGGTGCAGATGCTCCGCATTATTCTGGAAAGTGTAGAAGTATGAGCACTGAAGAAGTATCTAAATTTGAAGCTGAAGGCAAGCAATACTCAATTAGACTGAAAGTACCTTCTGATAAGACGTATAGTTTTGATGATATCGTTAGAGGAAATGTTTCTTTCGAATCTACTGATATAGGGGATTGGGTTATTGTTAAGGCTAATGGTATCCCAACTTATAACTATGCTGTAGTAATTGACGACCATCTAATGGAGATTACTCACGTATTTAGAGGAGAAGAACATCTTACAAACACACCTAAACAATTAATGCTATATGAAATGCTTAATTGGGAAGCGCCTGAATTTGGTCATATGACCTTAATTATTAATGAAGATCGTAAAAAACTTTCAAAAAGAGATGAGTCAATTATACAATTCATTTCTCAGTACAAGGAATTAGGGTATTTACCTGAAGCAATGTTTAATTTTTTCGCACTTTTAGGATGGTCGCCAGAAGGTGAAGAAGAAATTTTAAGTAAAGATGTTTTGATTAGCAATTTCGACGTTAATAGACTTTCAAAATCACCTTCAATGTTTGATAGAAATAAGCTTACATATCTTAATAATAGATATATAAAAGAAGCAGCGTTAGAGAAGGTAGTTGAAATTTCACTACCACACCTTGTTAAAGCAGGTAAAGTTAATCAAGACTTAACTTCAGAAGAAAGAGATTGGGTAGTGAATTTAGTTGCACTTTACCAAGATCAAATGAGCTATGGTGCTGAAATTGTAGAGTTGTCTGAATTGTTTTTTAGAGAAGAATTAATTTTAAATGAAGAAGCGGAACAAGTTGTTTCACAAGATCATGTACCAGCTACTCTAGAAATTTTCAAAAATAAATTAAATAATCTTCTTGAATTCTCAGCTGAAGAAATAAATAAAGCAATTAAAGAAACACAAAAAGAATCGGGTCAAAAAGGGAAAAACTTATTTATGCCGATTCGAGTAGCAATTACTGGTCAAATGCATGGTCCTGATTTACCTAAAGCAATTGCCCTTGTAGGTAAGGAAAAGGTAATTGAAAGAATAAATAAGTTCATTGGGTAGCAAACTGTTTAAAAATAGAATATAATTATAAAAAGCTAAAATGTAGATGAGGAAAAGTAGTATTGTGAAATTGCTTTTAGAGAGAGTTACCTTGGCTGAAAGTAACTTAGTGTTTCCATTATGAAATGCACCTCGGAGTCTCTTTTCGAAAGTAAGTAGGAAAGAGCGGGAAATCCCGTTATAGATTCATAAGATGAGGTTAGTTATTTAACCTAATCAGAGTGGAACCGCGTGTAAGCGTCTCTGTGTATTAAACACAGGGACGTTTTTTGTTTTTTAAATAAATATAGAGTAGTTCCTTGGGGGGAGCAAAATGTTTAAGTTGTTAACAGAAGATGTAGACGTTATTTTAGAGCAAGATCCGGCAGCAAGAAATAGATTAGAAGTAATTTTAACATATTCAGGGTTACATGCTATTTGGTTTCATAGAATAGCGCACATTCTATATAAGAAGAATTTTTTCTTTATAGCAAGGGTTATCTCACAATTCAGTAGATTTATGACAGGAATTGAAATACACCCAGGTGCAACAATAGGAAGGAAACTATTTATAGATCATGGTATGGGTGTTGTAATAGGAGAGACTTGTGAAATTGGAAATAATGTAACATTATTTCAAGGTGTAACACTTGGCGGTACAGGTAAGGAAAAGGGTAAAAGACACCCCACAATTAGAGATAATGTACTTGTTGCTACAGGTGCTAAAGTTTTAGGATCCATAGAAATTGGAGAAAATTCAAAGATTGGTGCTGGATCTGTAGTGTTAAACAAAGTCCCACCTAATTCTACTGTAGTAGGAATACCAGGTAGAGTAGTAATACAGGATGGAGTGAGAGTTAAGAAGGATTTTGATCACACAAATCTTCCTGATCCAGTAGCGGATATATTATGTAGCTTAGAATCAGAAATAAGCAAATTAAAAAATGAAATAGCAAATTTAAAAGAGGAGAAGGATTCTCATGTCGATAAAAATTTATAATACTTTAACTAGACAAAAAGAAACATTCGTACCAATCGAAGATGGAAAGGTTAAAATGTATGTGTGTGGTCCAACAGTTTACAATTACATTCATATTGGTAATGCCAGACCAGCTATCGTTTTTGATACAGTTAGAAGGTACTTTGAGTATCGAGGCTATGATATAAACTACGTTTCTAACTTTACTGATGTTGACGACAAATTAATAAATGCTTCTAGGAAATTAGGATTAGACGTTCCTACAATTGCAGAGAAGTTCATTGCCGCTTATTTTGAGGACGTTGGAGCTTTAGGTTGCAAGAAAGCAACTACACATCCAACAGTTATGGAAAATATGCCAGAAATAATTTCTTTTGTTGAGCAATTAATTGAAAAAGATTTTGCTTATGAGTCAGATGGTGATGTTTACTATAGAACAAGGTCTTTTAAAGACTACGGGAAATTGTCACAACAATCAATCGATGACCTAAAGTTAGGAGCAAGAATCGAAGTTGGAGAAAAGAAAGAAGATGCACTTGACTTTGCACTTTGGAAGGCTGCTAAAGAAGGTGAAATTTTCTGGGAAAGTCCGTGGGGTAAAGGAAGACCAGGTTGGCATATAGAATGCTCAGCAATGGCAAAGAAGTATTTAGGTGAAACAATTGATATACATGCTGGAGGTCAGGATTTAGCTTTTCCTCACCATGAAAATGAAATAGCTCAATCAGAAGCATTGAATAACAAAGCATTTGCAAATTATTGGATGCACAATGGTTATATTAATATAGATAATGAAAAAATGTCTAAATCACTTGGTAATTTTATTCTTGTCCATGACATTATTAAGCAATATGATCCAATGCTATTAAGATTTTTTATGCTCCAAGTTCATTATCGTCATCCTATTAACTTTAGCCAAGAATTAGTTGAAAGCGCTGCGAACGCATTTGATCGTATTCAGACTACTTTGGAAAACTTAAACCATCGCCTAGAAATAACGACAGATTTAACGGATGATACAGAGGGATGGCTAAAGAAAATTGAATCATTTAGAACGAAATTTGTAGAGGTTATGGATGATGATTTTAATACAGCCAATGCTATATCAGTACTTTTTGATATTTCAAAGGAAGCAAATATTTATCTCCAATCCAAAACTACTTCAAAAGATATATTAAGTTCATTTGTAGATATTATTAAGGAGATATCAATAGTTTTAGGTATAGACTTTAAGAAACAAAGCGTTATTCTCGATGAGGAAATTGAAAAACTTATCCAAGAGCGAGTAGAAGCTAGGAAAAATAGAGACTTTGCAGAAGCTGACAGAATAAGGGACTTGTTAAAAGATATGAACATAATTCTTGAAGACACACCTCAAGGGATTAGATGGAAAAGAGGGTAATAAATGAATTATGTAAATGATAATGATGTTAAACAATTAAACTCGTTAGCTCTTGCTTACGTAGGGGATGCCGTGCTAGAAATGTACGTACGGCATCGTCTTATTATAAGAGGGTTAATTAGGCCTAATCAGTTACATAAGGAAGCAACAAAATATGTTTCAGCAAAGGCGCAAGCAAAAATACTATTCTGCATGGTAGAGGACTCTTTTTTATCAGATGAAGAATACGCGATCGTTAAAAGAGGTAGGAATGCAAAATCAACAACTATTCCAAAAAATACAGACGTTCAAACATACAAAAACGCTACTGGTTACGAAGCACTAATTGGCTATCTATCTTTAATTAAATCGGAAAAAAGACTAGAAGAGATAATTAGATATAGTTTTCTAATTGCAGAAAATGGAAGGGATGAAAGACTTGAGTAATGATATTATTATAGGTAAAAATCCTGTTCTAGAAGCGATAAGATCTGGAAGAGAAATCAACAAAATTCTCATAGCTGACAGCATGAGACAGGGCCAATTTAGTCAAATACAACATATGGCTAAGGAAAACGGAATTCTGGTTACGGTAGTACCTAAGAAGAAGCTTGATGAATTAGATCCTGGACAGCATCAAGGCGTCATTGCTCAAGTTGCTGCTTATAATTATTTTGAAATTGAAGACATCTTTAAAAAGGCGGAGACTAAAAACGAGCTACCTTTTTTCATTGTACTAGATGAGATTGAGGATCCACACAATTTAGGCTCAATTATGAGAACCGCGGATGCTGTTGGCGCTCATGGAATAATTATACCTAAGAGAAGAGCGGTTGGGTTAACCTCAACTGTTGCAAAAGCGTCCACCGGAGCGATTGAACATGTACCAGTTGTAAGAGTTACAAACATTTCAATGACCCTAGAAGAGTTAAAGGATAAGGGCGTTTGGGTAATTGGTGCAGATATAAAAAAATCAAAAGATTATAGAGAATTAGAAGCGGATTTCCCACTGGCGCTAGTAATTGGCAGTGAAGGTAAAGGAATTAGTAGACTTGTATTAGATAAATGTGATTTTGTTTATAGATTGCCTATGGTTGGTCATGTTACTTCTCTAAATGCTTCTGTTGCAGGAAGTTTACTTATGTATGAAGTCTTTAGAAAGCGAAATACACTGTAGATAATATGAATATCCTTTTTGTTGATGGGTATAACATGATAGGTGCATGGGACTTTTTAAATTCTATAAAACAAGAAAATCTTGAACTAGCCAGAGTTAGGCTAATTGAGATGCTTGCAGAATATCAATCTTTTACTAATATAAAAATCATTGTTGTTTTTGACGCCTTTTATGTAAAGGGTATTGAAAAAAAGTATTCCGATTATAAATTAGAGATTGTTTTTACAAGAGAGAACGAAACGGCTGATCAATATATTGAGAAGACTGTAAAATCTTTAATTAGTAGACGAAATAAAGTTTGGGTTGCAACTAACGATTCACAGGAGCAATGGCAAATATTTGCGCAAGGTGCCCTAAGAAAATCGGCAAATGAATTACTACGCGAAATAAATGATGTTAAAACAATTATTAAAGAAAAAGTAAAAAACACCGTAGAAGAAAGACCAATAAATAAAATACAAATACCACCAGATTTAAAAGACATAATGGAAAAGATGCGCCGGGGTAATAAAACATAAATTGACACTCATTAGGAGCGGTCAATATAATATGTTAATAGGGGAGAGCGCAAGGGGGAAATAATTATGCTTGAAATTTCTGAGACAGACTATAGCATTTATCTAGAATTAGATGATGATAGTCTAGTGGGGCTCGTTCAAGAAGGAGACTTGGATGCACTAGAATTTTTAATAAATAAATATAAGAATTTTGTTAAAGCAAAAGCGAGAGCATACTTTCTAGTTGGGGCTGATAGAGAAGATATTGTACAAGAAGGTATGATCGGATTGTACAAATCAATTCGGGACTATAAAGGGGATAAACAAAGCTCGTTTAAGGCATTTGCTGAACTATGCATTACTAGGCAGATGATCACAGCAATTAAAACGGCAACAAGACAAAAACATATTCCATTAAACTCATATGTATCTTTGGACAAGCCAATTTTTGATGAGGAGTCAGATAGAACATTAATGGATGTTATAATGGAAGAGAAAATGTTAGATCCAGAAGAAATGCTAATCTCTAGAGAAGAATATGGAGATATAGAAATGAAAATGGAGGAAATTCTAAGTGACCTAGAAAGAAGAGTACTTTCACAATACTTAGATGGTAGAACTTATCAAGAAATTTCTGAGGACTTGAAACGACATGTTAAGTCTATTGACAATGCACTCCAAAGGGTAAAAAGAAAAATGGAGAAATATCTAGAGCAAAAAGGTATAGCACCTAAATGATTTGACTATATTATAAGTTATCAATATTTACCACCATATTGAAAACTTTATGACATTTATTATTGTTAGAGTGAAATTAGATCATCGTAATAATATATGACATTGACAGTATAATTATGCTATGTTAAATTTTTATAGACATAATAGATTGCTAGGAAGGTTTAATTATGCGTAAGAAAGTGATACTTGCATGTACTCAATGTAACGGTAGAAACTACTCTACAATGAAAAATCAAGCAACAAACTCAGAACGACTTGAAGTGAAGAAGTTTTGTAAAGCGTGCAACATACATATTGTTCATAAGGAAACTAAATAATAGCATTCCTTTTGGTAATAATATAAAGTAATGTGATTAGAGAAATGAGTCATTGACTAATTATAATTACACTATATAATACAGGTTTCGGAGGTCTTGACAATGGGACGTATAGGTCAATTTTTTAAAGAAGTTGCCCGTGAAATGAAGAAAGTTAGCTGGCCAAAAAGTAAGGATATGGTTCGCTTTACAATAACAGTAATTTCAACAATAGCGTTTTTTGCTGTTTTCTTTGCTGTGATTGATTTTGGAATTTCATCAGTTATCGAATTAATTTTAAAATAATTTGAATAATAAAATGGCATTCATGCTATAATGTTAACTAGATAAAAAAGCCCGGTAACGGGTTTTTTATTTTAGCAAAATTTAAGTGTTTATCAGTTCAAATATACTTGGCATTTAGCCAAGTCTTATTTAGCTTATAGAGATCAAGCTTAAGTAAATATATCAAAAACCCGGGAGGGAAGGGCGAGCGTCCCGCAATAATTATGGAAAAAAGTTGGTACGTAGTACATACTTATTCAGGTTATGAGAATAAGGTAAAAGCAAATCTTGAAAAACGTGTAGACACAATGGCTATGCAGGACAAGATTTTTAGAGTAGTAGTTCCTGAGGAAGAAGAGCATGAAACTAAAAATGGTAAAAAGAAAGTAACTAAGAAAAAAGTATTTCCAGGCTATGTTTTAGTTGAGATGATAATGACAGATGATTCTTGGTATGTTGTAAGAAATACACCAGGTGTTACAGGATTCGTTGGATCTAGTGGTTCGGGATCAAAACCAACTGAACTATTACCAGAAGAAGTAACATCTCTATTTAAGAGAATGGGTATGGATGCATTCCCAGTTGAAACAGATTTTGAAATTGATGAAGTTGTTAAAGTTCGTGAAGGAGCATTTGCTAACTTTACGGGTGTAATTAAGGATATCGATACACTTAAGCATAAGCTAAAGGTTCATGTTAATATGTTTGGTCGTGAGACTAAGTTAGAATTAGACTTTTCACATGTAGAGAAAATCTAGTTTCGAAATAGCTTGAATTTTGTTTTGAAAAGTGGTAATATCTTTTAGGTCAGTGTATCCAAATACAACTGACTTCTTAAGAATGTAATTGCTTTTATATAAAGCACTAACATTTGTGAGTGGGAGGGTGAAACCCTATTACCACATCACGGACTTAGAGGAGGTGTGTCTCGTGGCTAAAAAAGTAATAAAGATCGTAAAGTTGCAAATTCCTGCAGGTAAAGCGAATCCAGCGCCGCCGGTAGGTCCTGCATTAGGACAAGCTGGTGTTAACATAATGGGATTCTGTAAGGAGTTCAATGCTCGTACAGCTGAACAAGTTGGTTTAATAATTCCTGTTGAAATTACAGTATTTGAAGATCGCTCGTTCACTTTCATCACAAAGACTCCTCCAGCTGCAGTTCTATTAAAGAAAGCTGCTGGTATTGAGTCAGGTTCTGGTGAACCTAACAAGAAGAAAGTTGCAACAGTTAAGCGCGATAAAGTACGTGCAATCGCAGAAGAAAAAATGCCTGATCTTAACGCTGCTAGCGTAGAATCTGCTATGCGTATGGTTGAAGGTACTGCAAGAAGTATGGGTATCGTAATTGAAGACTAATTACGGTTTTGAAGGTTGCGAGTATCAATAATAATATCTCGCAGCCTTTATTAGTGGGAGGTAAAATTCCGTTATAACCACATTCGAGGAGGATAAAAACATGCCAAAAAGAGGTAAAAAGTATTTAGAAGCTGCAAAGCTTGTAGATCGCATGAAGAATTATAATACTGAAGAAGCTATTGCTTTAGTTAAGCAAACTAGTGTTGCAAAGTTTGATGCGTCAGTTGAAGCGGCATTCCGTTTAGGAGTTGATCCTAAGAAAGCTGACCAAGCTATCCGTGGAGCGGTTGTTCTTCCACATGGTACAGGTAAAGTACAACGTGTTTTAGTATTTGCTAAAGGTGATAAGGCTAAAGAAGCTGAAGCTGTAGGTGCTGACTACGTTGGAGATAGCGATATGATCAACAAAATCCAACAAGGTTGGTTTGATTTTGATGTAATCGTTGCAACTCCTGACATGATGGCTGAAGTTGGTAAGTTAGGTCGTGTATTAGGTCCAAAAGGTTTAATGCCGAACCCTAAAACTGGAACAGTTACTTTTGATGTGACTAGAGCAGTTAACGATATTAAGGCTGGTAAAGTTGAATATCGTGTAGACAAAGCTGGAAACATCCATGTTCCTATTGGAAAAGTTTCATTCGAAGACGTTAAGTTAAAGGAAAACTTAGCAACTGTACACGAAGCGTTATTAAAAGCTAAGCCATCTGCTGCAAAGGGTACTTATATGAAGAACGTAACAGTTACTTCTACTATGGGTCCTGGAGTAAGAGTTGACATTGCTACAATTGCTGGGAAATAATAACACCCGTTGACATTACGATATCAATTTTATATAATTGGTAACGTTGAATTTTATACATTTATTACCGTAGACAGTAGGTGCTTTATTAAAAGCTTAATTTCCTACCGAGGTGTATGTTCGGATATATGAACAATACCCTTGTGTCTTTGGCACAAGGGTTTTCTTTTTAACACTGTCTCGGTTTACTTAAATCTTAGGGAGGTGTCATTATGGCTAATGTCTCAATTATTGAACAAAAGAAACAAACAGTTGATGTAATTACTGCAAAGTTTAGCGAAGCTAAAACTGCGGTTGTTGTTGATTACCGTGGATTAAACGTTTCTGAGGTTACTGAATTACGTAAGCAACTTCGTGAAGCAAACGTAGATTTCAAGGTTTATAAGAACTCACTTACTCAACGTGCTGCTGAAGCTGCTGGACTTGGTGGATTAACTGAAAGTTTAGTAGGTCCTACTGCAGTTGCTTTCTCAAACGAAGATGTAATTGCTCCTGCGAAAATTTTAAACGATTTTTCTAAGAAGCACGAAAATCTAGTAATCAAAGCTGGTGTTATCGAAGGTAATTTAGCTTCTGATGTGGAAATTAAGGCTCTTGCTGAACTTCCATCACGCGAAGGTTTACTATCTATGTTACTCAGCGTATTACAGGCCCCGATTCGCAACCTTGCTCTTGCTACAAAAGCAGTTGCAGATCAAAAAGAATCAGCTTAATAGCTTAATTAAAAAACAAAAAAACTAAACCTTATTAGGAGGATATTTAAAATGACTAGAGAACAAATCATTGAAGCAGTTAAAAATATGACTGTTTTAGAATTAAACGACTTAGTTAAAGCAATTGAAGAAGAGTTTGGCGTAACTGCTGCTGCACCTGTAGTAATGGGTGGCGTTGCTGCTGCTGCTGTTGAAGAAAAGACTGAATTTGATGTAGTATTAGCTAGCCCTGGAGATCAAAAGATCAAGGTTATCAAAGTTGTACGTGAATTAACTGGATTAGGATTAAAAGAAGCTAAAGACTTAGTTGACAACACTCCTAAAGCTGTTAAAGAAGGCGTAAGCAAAGAAGAAGCAGAAGAATTAAAAGCTAAACTTGAAGAAGTTGGAGCAAACGTTGAAGTTAAGTAATTAACTTTTTAAGCCCGCAAGCAGTTGCGGGCTTTTTAAAATTAAAGAAAGTACAAATTTCTGATAGTACACTCGCAGAAACTGCTCGCTTTCCGCGGGCACGGCCTCAGGCTTTTTTTGCAAGCTTCACTTGCAAAAATGGATTTTCGGCTCGTGCTGTTCCCGCTGGAGTCGAGCAGTTTCTAGCTTCGTGTACGTTTATCTTATTTATAAAAAGGGTTTGGCAAAGCCAAGTTTATTTTAAACAAATAGAGTATAATTTTTTCCGTAAAGCTAAAAATAAAAATTATCTATGTAAAAAAGACTTGGCGTTATTAGGATAGTAGATAAAAAGTTAAGGTGTGAAATTAATGAGTGATCATTACTATTCAAAAACCCCTGCTTCTGAGAGTAAGCCTAAGAATATTACAATGAATCTTAGGGGTTTTTCCTTTAAATTTAATACTGATTCTGGTGTTTTTTCGAAAAGTGAAATTGACTATGGATCAAAATTATTAATAGATTCAATTTCGATTTCAGGGCAAGAAGAGAAAATACTAGATATAGGCTGTGGTTATGGTCCTATTGGTTTAAGTATGGCAAAACTTGTGCCTACGTCTACGGTCCATATGGTAGATGTAAATGAACGAGCTATTGAACTAGCTAATAGAAACGCAATTGAGAACAATGTTAAAAACATAATAATCTATGGAAGTTATTTGTTGGACAACATTCAAGAAAATGAGTTGTTTGACTTAATTATTTCTAATCCTCCAATAAGAGCTGGAAAGGAAGTAATTTTCAAGTTATACGACGATGCTTATAAGCAGCTAAAAGCTGATGGTGAACTTTGGATAGTAATACAAAAAAAACAAGGTGCAGCTTCAACTGTTGAAAAACTTAAAGCAACATATGACGACGTCCAAGTTGTCGAAAAGAAAAAAGGGTATTATATCATAAAATCGAAAAAATATTGACGTTTTTTTTTAGTTGTGTTAACATTATAAAATGCCTACGTATTTTTTCTTGTATAAATGTATAATTTTGTTACATTTGGAAAAAATAGTAAAATCGTAAGAACGTAACTTAATTATGGTTCCTATTTAACTAGAAACCATTTTTTATTTTTGCCTTGTGAATATTGTTCTAGGATTTAGTGTAACGGCAAAATAGATCCACATTTATTGGTAACGCTATGAACTACAAGTTCTTTAAAAGAACGGGTTTAGTGCGTTATTTTTGCTTGACTTAACTAGTGCAAGCTGGCTAAGTATAAGGGCTGCTATAAACCACATCTCACACATACTCTTCATTTAAGTAGTTTTCCTTATTATTTACATAAAGAATAGAATGAGTCCACAAGTCAAAAAAATAACGTTTCATTTGAGGGGTGAATGAATTGACAGGTAAGTTAGTTCAGTATGGACGACACCGCCAACGCAGAAGTTATGCAAGAATTAGTGAGGTTTTAGAATTACCAAATTTGATTGAAATTCAAACCTCATCCTATCAATGGTTCTTAGATGAAGGATTAAGAGAAATGTTTATTGATATTTCTCCTATTGAAGACTTCACAGGTAACCTTAGATTGGAATTCGTAGACTACAGCCTTGGCGATCCAAAATACTCTGTTGAAGAATCAAAAGAACGCGATGTTACATACTCCGCTCCACTAAGAGTGAAGGTTCGTTTGATTAACAAGGAAACAGGAGAAGTAAAAGAGCAAGAAGTCTTCATGGGAGATTTCCCATTAATGACTGAAACAGGTACTTTCATTATTAATGGTGCAGAGCGTGTAATTGTATCGCAGCTTGTTCGTTCACCTAGTGTTTATTTTAATGGAAAAATAGACAAAAATGGTAAGCGTGGGTTTGGAGCGACAGTTATCCCTAACCGCGGAGCTTGGTTGGAGTACGAAACAGATGCAAAAGACATCGTTTATGTACGTATTGACCGTACTCGTAAACTACCCGTAACAGTTTTACTAAGAGCTTTAGGTTTTAGTACAGATCAAGAAATAGTAGATTTGATTGGTGAGAACCAGTACCTACGCAACACTCTAGAAAAAGATAGCTCTGAAAATACTGAAAGAGCACTTATTGAAATCTATGAGCGTCTTAGACCTGGTGAACCGCCAACTGCAGAGAATGCAAAGAGTCTATTATTCTCTAGGTTTTTTGATCCTAAGCGCTATGACTTAGCGAATGTAGGAAGATATAAAATCAACAAAAAGCTTCATATAAAAAATAGATTATTTAACCAAAAGATTGCCGAAACACTAGTTGATCCAGAAACTGGAGAAGTTCTAGTTGAGGAAGGTACTCTATTAGATCGTAGAACACTTGATAGAATTCTTCCATATATAGAGAAGAATGTTGGTCATTTGACTGTTCGTCCAGTTGGTGGAGTACTTGAAGAAGATGTAAGTCTTCAAAGTGTTAAGATATTCGCACCGACAGATGTAGGTGAAGAAGAGAAGTTCATTTCTGTAATTGGAAATGCAAATATTGATGTAAGTGTTAAGCACATTACACCTGCTGATATTATTGCTTCGATAAGCTATTTCTTTAATTTGCTACATCGCGTTGGCGATACAGATGATATCGACCACTTAGGAAATCGACGTCTTCGTTCTGTAGGAGAACTTTTACAGAATCAATTCCGTATCGGGTTATCTCGTATGGAAAGAGTAGTACGTGAAAGAATGTCTATCCAAGATACTAACGCAGTTACACCACAGGCACTAATAAATATTAGACCTGTAATTGCATCTATTAAAGAGTTCTTTGGTAGTTCACAGTTATCTCAGTTCATGGATCAAACGAATCCACTTGCTGAGTTAACACATAAAAGAAGATTATCTGCTTTAGGACCAGGTGGTCTAACGCGTGAACGTGCTGGATTTGAAGTACGTGACGTGCATTATTCTCACTATGGCCGTATGTGTCCGATTGAAACTCCTGAAGGACCAAACATTGGACTAATAAACTCTTTATCATCTTTTGCAAAAGTTAATAGATTCGGTTTCATTGAAACTCCTTACCGAAAGGTAGATCCGGAGACGGGTAGAGTTACTTCTAGAATCGACTATTTAACTGCTGATGAAGAAGATAATTACGTAGTAGCTCAAGCGAACATGCTACTTGCGGAAGATGGAAGTTTTATTGAAAATAACATAATCGCTCGATTCCGTGGTGAAAACATAGTAGTTAACAGAGATAGAGTTGACTACATGGATGTATCTCCTAAACAAGTAGTTTCTGCTGCAACTGCATGTATTCCTTTCTTAGAGAACGATGACTCGAATCGTGCCCTAATGGGAGCGAACATGCAACGACAAGCTGTGCCTTTAATGATGCCTGAAGCCCCAACTGTAGGTACTGGAATGGAATATGTGTCTGGTAAAGACTCAGGAGCTGCAGTTATCTGTAAGTTTGACGGTATTGTTGAAAGAGTTGAAGCGAAACAAATTAAAGTTCGTAGAGTTTCAACTGTTGATGGCAACGAAGTTAAAGGTGACATCGACACATATAGATTATTAAAATTCGTACGTTCAAACCAAGGTACGTGTTATAACCAAAGACCAATCGTTACTGAAGGTGACTATGTAACTAAAGGTGAAATCCTAGCAGATGGCCCATCAATGGAAAAGGGTGAATTAGCACTAGGAAGAAACGTTTTAGTAGCCTTCATGACATGGGACGGTTATAACTACGAGGATGCAATAATTATGAGTGAACGTCTAGTGAAGGATGATGTATATACTTCAATCCATATTGAAGAGTACGAATCTGAGGCTAGAGACACTAAACTTGGACCAGAAGAAATTACTAGAGATATACCAAACGTTGGTGAAGATGCTCTACGTAATCTGGATGATCGTGGAATTATTCGCATCGGAGCAGAAGTTAAAGATGGTGATTTATTAGTTGGGAAAGTAACGCCTAAAGGTGTAACAGAACTAACTGCTGAAGAACGTCTATTACATGCTATTTTCGGGGAAAAAGCACGTGAAGTTCGTGATACTTCGCTTAGAGTACCAAATGGCGGTGGCGGAATAATTCTTGATGTAAAAGTTTTCAACCGCGAAGATGGGGATGAATTGCCTCCTGGCGTTAACCAACTTGTTCGCGTATATATTGTTCAAAAACGTAAGATATCTGAAGGCGATAAGATGGCTGGTCGTCACGGAAACAAGGGTGTTATTTCTAGAATCCTTCCGGAAGAAGATATGCCTTATCTGCCTGATGGAACACCTGTAGATATAATGTTAAATCCACTAGGGGTACCATCACGTATGAATATCGGTCAGGTTCTTGAGTTGCATCTTGGTATGGCCGCAAGAAAACTTGGCATTCATGTTGCATCACCAGTTTTTGATGGTGCTCGTGAGGAAGATGTATGGTCAACAATTGAAGAGGCAGGAATGGCACGTGATGCTAAGACAGTTCTTTTCGATGGTCGTACAGGCGAACCTTTCGATAACCGTGTATCTGTTGGTGTTATGTATATGATCAAGCTAGCACACATGGTTGACGATAAGTTACATGCACGTTCAACCGGACCTTACTCTTTAGTTACACAGCAACCATTAGGTGGTAAAGCACAATTTGGTGGACAACGTTTTGGAGAGATGGAGGTTTGGGCACTTGAAGCTTATGGTGCTGCCTATACTTTACAAGAAATTCTGACTGTAAAATCGGATGACGTTGTTGGCCGTGTTAAAACTTATGAAGCGATTGTTAAAGGCGAAAATGTTCCAGAACCAGGAGTTCCAGAATCATTTAGAGTATTAATGAAAGAGCTTCAAAGTTTAGGTATGGATGTTAAGATGTTATCTATTGACGACAAGGAAATAGAAATGCGCGATATAGAAGATGATGATGACCATCAATCTGCTAATCGATTAAATTTAGATATCGAGTTTACTAAAGAATAAGATCGGGTAAACGTTACATTTGAAAGGGAGGTAGCCCTTTGATAGACGTAAATAAATTTGAGTACATGAAGATTGGATTAGCATCTCCAGATAAGATAAGAGAATGGTCTTATGGGGAAGTTAAGAAGCCAGAAACGATTAACTATAGAACGTTAAAACCTGAAAAGGACGGCCTTTTTTGCGAAAGGATTTTCGGACCTACTAAGGACTGGGAATGTCATTGTGGTAAATACAAACGTGTACGCTATAAAGGTGTAGTTTGTGATCGTTGTGGCGTTGAGGTTACTAAAGCAAAAGTAAGACGTGAGCGTATGGGGCATATTGAACTTGCTGCCCCAGTTTCTCACATCTGGTACTTTAAAGGTATCCCTTCTAGAATGGGCCTTGTATTAGATATGTCTCCGAGAAACCTTGAAGAGATTATTTACTTTGCTTCATATGTAGTTATAGAACCTGGCGATACAACTTATGAAAAGAAGCAACTTCTATCAGAAAAAGAATACCGAGCTGCTAAAGAAAAGTTTGGTAATTCGTTTTCTGCTGGAATGGGAGCTGAAGCTGTTAAAAGACTTCTTCAAGACATCGACTCCGAGAAGGAAGTTGGCGTGTTAAAAGAAGAGTTAAAGACAGCTCAAGGTCAAAGAAGAACACGTGCTATTAAACGACTTGAAGTGTTAGAGGCGTTTAGAAACTCTGGAAATAATCCTGATTGGATGATTTTAGATGTTCTTCCGGTAATTCCACCAGAATTAAGACCGATGGTTCAATTAGATGGTGGCCGTTTTGCAACATCTGACCTAAATGATCTGTATAGACGTGTTATTAATAGAAATAATCGTTTAAAAAGATTATTAGACTTAGGTGCTCCGAATATTATCGTTCAAAATGAGAAACGTATGCTTCAAGAAGCTGTGGATGCTCTAATAGATAACGGTAGAAGAGGAAGACCTGTAACGGGTCCTGGAAACAGACCATTAAAATCTTTATCTCATATGTTAAAAGGTAAACAAGGTCGTTTCCGTCAAAACTTATTAGGAAAACGTGTTGATTACTCTGGACGTTCGGTTATCGTAGTAGGACCAAACCTTAAGATGTATCAATGTGGATTACCAAAAGAAATGGCACTTGAATTATTTAAGCCGTTTGTTATGAAGGAACTAGTAGAAAGAGGATACGCACACAATATTAAGAGTGCAAAACGTAAAATTGAGAGAGTCCATCCTGACGTTTGGGATGTATTAGAATCAGTTATCCGTGAACACCCTGTATTGTTAAATCGTGCCCCTACTCTACACAGATTAGGTATTCAAGCATTCGAACCTACTCTAGTTGAAGGAAGAGCAATTCGTCTACATCCATTAGTATGTACAGCTTATAACGCTGACTTCGATGGTGACCAAATGGCGGTTCACGTTCCGTTATCTGCTGAGGCTCAAGCTGAGGCGAGATTATTAATGCTAGCTGCTCAGAATATCCTTAACCCTAAAGATGGAAAGCCGGTTGTTACACCTTCTCAAGATATGGTATTAGGAAACTATTACTTAACGATGGAGAGACCTGGTGCTATTGGCGAGGGTATGGTATTCAAGGATGCAAACGAAGCCTTAATTGCGTATAGCAATGGATACGTACATCTTCATACTAGAATCGCAGTATATGCAGGTTCTCTAAATAATGTAACATTTACTGAAAAACAAAATAACATGCTACTAATCACAACGGTTGGTAAAATTATATTTAATGAAATATTACCAAAATCATTCCCGTTTATTAACGAACCAACACAGTATAACCTTGAAAAGGAAACACCTGTAAAGTATTTCTTAGAAAAAGGTTCTGACGTTAAGAAGGAAATTGAAGGCAGAGAAGAAATCTCACCTTTCAAGAAAAAGATTCTTGGAAATATTATCGCAGAAGTGTTCAAACGCTTTAAGATAACTGAAACATCGAAAATGCTAGATCGAATGAAAGATTTAGGATTTAAATACTCTACAAAAGCTGGTATAACAGTTGGTGTGTCTGACATCATAGTATTAGCTGAAAAAGAAGTATTATTAAAAGAAGCACAAGAAAAGGTTGATACAGTAATAAAGCAATTCAGAAGAGGTTTAATTACTGAAGAAGAACGTTACGATCGTGTCATAAAAATCTGGAGTGACGTTAAAGACGTTATTCAAGGAAAATTAATGGCAACCCTCGATAGACGTAATCCGATCTTCATGATGAGTGATTCTGGAGCGCGTGGTAACGCATCAAACTTTACGCAATTAGCTGGTATGCGTGGTCTAATGGCCAACCCGGCTGGTCGTATTATCGAGTTACCGATCAAATCTTCATTCCGTGAAGGTTTAACAGTACTAGAATACTTTATCTCTACACACGGTGCTCGTAAAGGTCTTGCTGATACAGCACTTAAGACAGCCGATTCAGGTTATCTTACTCGTCGTCTAGTCGACGTTGCACAAGATGTAATCGTAAGAGAAGATGACTGTGGAACTGATAAAGGACTTAAAGTTAGTGCAATTATGGATGGAACGGAAGTTATTGAACCACTAGCAGATCGACTTATTGGTAGATATGCTAGAAAATCAATTAAACATCCAGAGACAGATGAAATAATTGTAGCTGAAAATGATTTAATCCATGAAGATACTGCTAAAATAATAGTAGATTCAGGCATAGAAGAAGTAAACATTAGATCAGCGTTTACATGTAATGCTAGATACGGAGTATGTAAGAAGTGTTATGGTAGAAACTTAGCAACTGGATCAGAGGTTGAAGTAGGTGAAGCGGTTGGTATAATCGCTGCGCAATCAATCGGAGAACCAGGAACGCAGTTAACGATGCGTACTTTCCACACAGGTGGGGTTGCTGGGGACGATATTACACAAGGTTTACCACGTATTCAAGAATTATTTGAAGCAAGAAATCCTAAGCGTCAGGCGCTTATTTCAGAAATCAGTGGAGTAATTTCATTCCCAGAAAGTAACGAAAAGCAGGAGATTATTGTAACAGGTGAAGTTGAGACAAAAGTTTATCCTATACCATATGGATTTAGATTAAAAGTTACTAAAGGGCAAGTTGTTGAACCTGGTGAAGTATTAACAGAAGGTTCAATCGACCCTAAGCAACTATTAAAAGTAAAAAATATATATGCTGTTCAAGAATATCTTTTAAGAGAAGTACAAAGAGTATATCGTATGCAAGGTGTAGAAATTGGTGATAAGCATATCGAGGTAATGGTCCGCCAAATGCTTCGTAAGGTTCGAGTTATGGATGCGGGTGAAACAGATGTTTTACCAGGCACACTACTTGATGTTCATCAGTTCACTGAAGCAAATGAGAAGGTACTTCTTGAAGGTAGAACACCAGCTACAGGTCGACCAATTCTATTAGGGATTACTAAGGCATCACTTGAAACAGACTCATTCTTATCAGCTGCATCATTCCAAGAAACTACAAGAGTTCTTACTGATGCTGCGATTAAAGGTAAGCGTGATGAGCTTCTTGGCCTTAAAGAGAACGTAATAATTGGTAAATTAGTACCTGCAGGAACTGGTATGACTCGTTACAGAAAAATTAATCTAGTTGAAAAAAATAAAACTGAGAGTTTTTCAGAAGAGGATGTACTAGTAGAGCAATAGAATTTAATAATTAAAAACTATTGACAACAGAATCGCCAAAATGATATTATAATCTTTGTGTTTGACAACATTACAGCGTATACTTTGGAGGATATTTAAATGTCTTATGAAAAAGTAGCGAATGCAACCGATAGAGTAATTGGTATAAAACAAACTTTAAGAGCAGTACAACATAATACTGTTAAAATTGTTGTAATAGCCAATGATGCAAGGCATGATTTGATCGGAGAGATTAAATCTACTGCTGAAAAAAACGGTATACCAATTATTGAAGTAGATTCTATGAAGAAGCTTGGTCTTAATTGTGGAATCAGTGTTGGTGCAGCTAGTGTTGGAATCATTAACTAAAAACGTTTTTGCAAGAAGGGGTTACCCTTCCTGCAAAAACTTTGTTTTTGCTAAAAAATGAACCACCTGGATGTGTGGTCATAGAAAAGTGTGAAGGGAGGATAAATAATGCCTACTATTAACCAATTAGTAAGAAGTGGACGTATTTCAAAAGTATGGAAATCTAAATCACCAGCATTAAACAAAGGCTATAACAGCTTCAAGAAATCTCAAACTGATGTTTCTTCTCCTCAAAAGCGTGGAGTTTGTACTCGTGTAGGTACAATGACGCCAAAGAAGCCGAACTCAGCATTACGTAAGTATGCTCGTGTACGTTTAACAAATGGTATTGAAGTAACAGCTTATATCCCAGGTATTGGTCACAATTTACAAGAGCACAGCGTAGTTTTAATTCGCGGTGGACGTGTAAAGGACTTACCAGGGGTACGTTATCACATCGTACGTGGTGCACTAGATACTTCTGGTGTTAACAACCGTATGCAAAGTCGTTCTAAATACGGTGCTAAGAGACCTAAAGCTGCAAAAAAATAATAGACACCTAAACAATTACTGAAAGGAGGAAACAATATGCCTCGTAAAGGACCTGTTACAAAAAGAGACGTTTTACCAGATCCGATTTACAATTCAAAGCTTGTTTCTCGCTTAATCAACAAGTTAATGTTAGATGGTAAGAGAGGGAAATCTCAAACTATCATTTATAATGCATTTAACATAATCCAAGAACGTTCAGGTAAGGATCCGATGGAAGTTTTTGAAGCTGCTATCAAGAACATCATGCCAGTACTTGAAGTTAAAGCTCGCCGTGTTGGTGGTGCAAACTATCAAGTTCCTGTAGAAGTTCGTCCTGACCGTAGAACAACATTAGGCTTACGTTGGTTAGTTAACTATTCACGTCTTCGTGGAGAAAAAACTATGGAACAACGTTTAGCTAATGAAATTCTTGATGCTGCTAACGGTGCTGGTGCATCTGTTAAGAAGCGTGAAGATACTCACAAAATGGCTGAAGCTAACAAAGCGTTTGCTCACTACCGTTGGTAGAATCAAAATAACAATAAATTCCTAAATAGGAAGGAGAAAAAAGACCATATGGCAAGAGAGTTCTCCTTAGACAAAACTCGTAATATTGGTATTATGGCTCATATTGATGCTGGTAAAACAACAACAACTGAGCGTATACTTTACTACACTGGCCGTATCCATAAGATTGGTGAAACTCATGAAGGAGCTTCACAAATGGACTGGATGGAGCAAGAACAAGAGCGTGGAATCACGATCACATCAGCTGCAACGACTGCTCAATGGAAAGGTAACCGTATCAACATAATTGATACACCTGGACACGTAGACTTTACAGTTGAAGTTGAACGTTCACTACGCGTACTTGACGGTGCGGTAGCAGTACTTGATGCTCAATCAGGTGTTGAACCACAAACAGAAACAGTTTGGCGTCAAGCAACAACTTACGGAGTACCTCGTATCGTATTCGTTAACAAAATGGATAAAATCGGTGCGGACTTCATTTACTCAGTGAAAACTTTACATGATCGTTTACAAGCTAACGCTCATCCAATTCAATTACCAATGGGTGCCGAAGATCAATTCTGGGGCATTATTGATATCGTTGAAATGAAGGGTTATAAGTATGTAAACGACCTTGGAACAGATATCGAAACTATTGAGATTCCTGAAGAATATCAAGATCAAGCTGAGGAACTTCGTGGAACACTTATCGAAGCTCTAGCTGACTATGATGAAGAATTAATGATGAAGTATCTTGAAGGAGAAGATGTTTCAATCGAAGAATTGAAAGCTGCTATCCGTAAAGCTACATTATCTGTTAACTTCTTCCCAGTTGTTTGTGGATCTGCATTCAAGAACAAAGGTGTTCAATTAATGTTAGACGCTGCTGTTGATTACTTACCATCTCCTGTAGATGTTGAAGCAATTAAAGGTATTGATCCTAACTCTGAAGAAGAAACTACACGTGAAGCAGACGATAATGCTCCATTCTCTGCACTAGCGTTTAAAGTTATGACTGACCCTTATGTTGGTAAATTAACATTCTTCCGCGTGTACTCAGGTACAATTGAAGCTGGATCTTATGTTCAAAACTCAACAAAAGGTAAGCGTGAGCGTATCGGTCGTATCCTACAAATGCATGCAAATAGCCGTCAAGAGATTTCGATCGTACATGCTGGTGACATTGCTGCTGCTGTAGGTTTAAAGGATACTACTACTGGGGATACATTATGTGATGATAAGAACTTAGTTATCTTAGAATCAATGCAATTCCCTGAGCCAGTAATCCAACTTTCTGTAGAGCCTAAGTCAAAAGCTGACCAAGACAAAATGTCTACAGCTCTACAAAAGCTACAAGAAGAAGATCCAACATTCCGTGCACATACTGATCAAGAAACAGGACAAACTATCATCGCTGGTATGGGTGAATTACACCTTGATATCATCGTTGACCGTATGCGTCGTGAGTTCAAAGTAGAAGCAAATGTTGGTGCTCCTCAAGTTGCTTACCGTGAAACTTTCCGTGCATCTGCACAAGTAGAAGGTAAGTTCGCTCGTCAATCAGGTGGTCGTGGTCAATACGGTCATGTTTGGATTGAATTCGCTCCAAATGAAGAAGGTAAAGGCTTTGAATTCGAAAATGGCATCGTAGGTGGGGTTGTTCCTCGTGAATATATTCCTGCTGTACAAGCTGGTCTTGAAGATGCATTAGATAGAGGGGTACTTGCTGGATTCCCATTAGTTGACGTAAAAGCTAGATTATTCGATGGATCTTACCATGATGTTGACTCGTCTGAAATGGCGTTCAAAATTGCAGCATCAATGGCACTAAAAAATGCAGCTTCTAAGTGTAAGCCAGTTATTCTTGAACCGGTTATGAGAGTAGAAGTTGTAATTCCTGAAGAATATTTAGGAGATATCATGGGTGGTATTACTGCTCGTCGTGGACGTGTAGAAGGTATGGAAGCTCGTGGTAATGCTCAAGTTGTTCGTTCAATGGTTCCGCTTTCTGAAATGTTTGGATATGCTACTTCACTTCGTTCAAGTACGCAAGGTCGCGGAGTATTCACAATGCACTTTGATCACTATGAAGAAGTTCCAAAATCAATTTCTGAAGAAATCATTAAAAAGAATAAAGGCGAGTAATTGATTTTCGCTTAAAATTAAAGTATAACTATTTATGTAATCTAAGGAAGCAATTCATTTGACTTGCTTCCTAGACTAATATACTTAAAAAAAATACTTACCAAATATCAAGGAGGAATTTCGAAATGGCAAAAGCTAAATTCGAACGTGTAAAGCCGCATGTTAACATCGGTACAATTGGCCACGTTGACCACGGTAAAACTACATTAACAGCTGCAATTACAACTGTATTAGCAAAAGAAGGTAAAGCAGAAGCTCGTGCATACGATCAAATCGATGGAGCTCCTGAAGAAAGAGAGCGTGGAATCACGATTTCAACTGCTCACGTTGAGTACGAAACTGAATCTCGTCATTATGCACACGTTGACTGCCCAGGACATGCTGACTATGTTAAAAACATGATCACTGGTGCTGCACAAATGGACGGAGGAATCTTAGTAGTATCTGCTGCTGATGGTCCAATGCCTCAAACTCGTGAGCACATTCTTTTATCACGCCAAGTTGGTGTGCCTTACATCGTAGTATTCATGAACAAGTGTGACATGGTTGACGATGAAGAATTATTAGAATTAGTTGAAATGGAAATCCGTGATTTATTATCTGATTACGACTTCCCTGGAGACGATGTACCTGTAATCAAAGGTTCTGCTCTTAAGGCTCTTGAAGGAGATGCTGCTTGGGAAGCAAAAATCCATGAATTAATGGAGCAAGTTGATACTTACATCCCAACACCAGCTCGTCAAACTGACAAGCCATTCTTAATGCCAATCGAAGACGTATTCTCAATCACAGGTCGTGGTACAGTTGCTACTGGACGTGTTGAGCGTGGAATCGTTAAAGTTGGTGATGTTGTTGAAATCATCGGTTTACAAGAAGAAAACAAATCTACTACTGTAACTGGAGTAGAAATGTTCCGTAAATTACTAGACCAAGCAGAAGCTGGAGACAACATCGGTGCTCTACTTCGTGGGGTTGCTCGTGACGATATCCAACGTGGACAAGTTCTTGCAAAGCCAGGTTCAGTTAAATCTCACGTAAAGTTCAAAGCTGAAGTTTACGTTTTATCTAAAGAAGAAGGTGGACGTCATACTCCATTCTTCGGTAACTACCGTCCTCAATTCTATTTCCGTACTACTGACGTAACTGGAATCATCCAATTACCAGAAGGCGTAGAAATGGTAATGCCTGGCGACAACACAGAAATGGTAGTTGAACTAATCGCTCCAATCGCTGTTGAAGAACAAACAAAGTTCTCAATCCGCGAAGGTGGACGTACAGTTGGTTCAGGTGTTGTAACTACAATTCTTGAATAGTCTATAACACATTAAAAGGTTGGGAATATACCCAACCTTTTTTATATGGAAATTAATACAAAAAATATTTTTTTATTATTTAATTGAAATGGAATTAACTTTTATGTATAATTTTAAAAGTGTGCTTTAGATATTTCATAATTTGTCTTGCAATTAAAAGCTACAAGTAATATAATATTAATTGTTGTCTTTTATAGCGATGATGCGAAAGGTTGCTGACACACCCGGCCGCTTTGCCATGGCGAGTGTGTGGGAAATTTTCGCGGAGAATGTCTATTATGCAAATAGGCGAAAAGGAGGGAAAATAATGGCAAAAGAAAAAATTCGTATTCGTTTGAAGGCTTATGATCACCGCGTTTTAGATCAGTCAGCTGAGAAGATCGTTGAAACAGCTAAAAGATCTGGTGCAAAGGTTTCTGGACCAATTCCATTACCAACAGAAAAATCTGTTTACACAATCTTACGTGCTGTTCATAAGTACAAGGATTCTCGTGAACAGTTCGAAATGCGCACTCATAAGCGTTTAATCGATATTGTGAATCCAACTCCACAGACTGTGGACTCATTAATGCGTTTAGACTTACCGTCTGGCGTTGACATTGAAATCAAACTTTAATACTAATGTATATTTATAGGAGGTGTGACTTATGACCAAAGGAATCTTAGGTAGAAAGATTGGAATGACTCAAATCTTTGCTGAAAATGGGGATTTAATCCCAGTAACTGTTGTTGAGGCTGCTCCAAACGTAGTACTTCAAAAGAAATCAGTTGAAACTGATGGATATGAAGCGATCCAAATAGGTTTTGATGACAAGCGTGAAAAGCTTTCAAACAAGCCAGAAAAAGGACACGTTGCAAAGGCAAGCACAACACCTAAGCGCTTCGTTAGAGAAATTCGTAGTGCTGAAGTAACTGGCTACGAAGTAGGTCAAGAAGTCAAGGTTGATATTTTCGCTGAAGGCGATTTAGTAGACGTAACAGGAACATCAAAAGGTAAAGGTTTCCAAGGTGTAATTAAGCGCCACGGACAATCTCGCGGACCAATGGCTCACGGATCTCGTTATCACCGTCGTCCAGGTTCAATGGGTCCTGTTGCTCCAAACAGAGTTTTCAAAGGAAAGAAACTTGCTGGACAAATGGGCGGAACAAGAATTACAGTACAGAACTTAGCTATCGTTAAAGTTGATGTTGAGAAGAACTTACTTCTAATCAAAGGTAACGTACCGGGTGCTAAAAAATCACTTGTTATGGTTCGTAGTGCTGTTAAGTCTAAATAATTGGTAGAAAGGAGGAAATACAGTGGCAAAAGTTACTTTATATAATCAAACTGGTGCTTCGATCGGTGAAATCGAACTAAATGATGCTGTTTTTGGTATCGAGCCGAACCAAGCGGTACTATTTGATGCAATTATTATGCAACGTGCTACTTTACGCCAAGGAACACATAAAGTTAAAGGTCGTTCTGAAGTGCGTGGTGGCGGACGTAAACCATGGAAACAAAAAGGAACTGGGCGTGCTCGTCAAGGATCTATCCGTTCTCCACAATGGCGTGGCGGTGGTATCGTATTCGGACCAACACCTCGTTCATACTCATATAAATTAAATAAAAAAGTTCGTAAACTTGCACTTAAGTCTGCTTTATCTAGCAAAGTTCAAGCTGACGAAATCTTAGTATTAGATGAATTAACACTAAATGCACCTAAAACTAAGGAAATGGTTAAAGTATTAAGCGGTTTAAATGTTGAGCGTAAAGCTTTAATCGTAACTACTGATGCTAACGAAATGGTAGAATTATCAGCTCGTAACATTCCTGGAGTTACTGTATTAAATGCAGAAGCTGTGAACGTTTTAGATTTAGCACACCACGATAAGTTAATCATTACTAAGGGTGCTGTTGAGAAAATAGAGGAGGTGCTTGCATAATGAAGGATCCTCGCGATATCATTAAACGTCCACTAATTACTGAACGTTCAATGGCACAAATGTCTGAAAGAAAATATACTTTTGAAGTAGAATATAAAGCTAACAAAACTGAAGTAAAAGACGCTATTGAGAAAATTTTCGGAGTTACAGTATCAAAAGTTAACGTTATGAACTACAAAGGTAAGTTCAAGAGAATGGGACGCCATGCAGGTTTTACTCCTCGTCGTCGTAAAGCTGTAATAACTTTAACTGCTGATAGCAAAGAAATCGAAATTTTTGAAGGTGTTTAATTCTTAAAGTAAGGAGGTAAAATCACGATGGCAATTAAAAAGTATAAACCGACCACTAATGGTCGTAGAAATATGACTACAAATGACTTTGCTGAACTAACTACTGATAAGCCAGAAAAATCTCTACTTGCGCCTTTAAGTAAGCGTGCTGGTAGAAACAATCAAGGTAAAATCACAGTTCGTCATCAAGGTGGCGGACACAAACGTCAATACCGTATCATCGACTTCAAACGTACGAAAGATGGAATACCAGGACGCGTTGCTACAATCGAATACGATCCAAACCGTTCTGCAAACATCGCTCTAATCAACTATGTAGATGGAGAAAAGCGTTATATCTTAGCTCCAAAGAACCTAGTAGTTGGTATGGAAATAATGTCAGGTCCTGAATCTGATATTAAAGTAGGAAACGCATTACCACTAGAAAACATTCCGGTAGGTACTGTAATCCATAACATTGAGCTTAAGCCTGGTAAAGGTGGTCAGTTAGTTCGTTCTGCTGGTACATCTGCACAAGTTTTAGGTCGTGATGGTAAATATGTAATTATCCGTTTGAACTCAGGTGAAGTTCGTTTAATATTAGGAACTTGCCGTGCTACAATCGGTCAGGTAGGAAATGAGCACCACGAACTTATCAATATTGGTAAAGCTGGTCGTTCTCGTTGGTTAGGCAAACGCCCAACTGTTCGTGGATCTGTAATGAACCCAGTTGATCACCCACACGGTGGTGGTGAAGGTAGATCTCCTATCGGTAGAAATTCACCAATGACTCCATGGGGTAAACCAACACTTGGTTACAAAACTCGTAAGAAAACTAAAGCTTCTGATAAATTAATTATTCGTCGTCGTAAGAAATAAACGGGATTGAGCTACGGTTCAAAAGAGCCGTATCACAATCGCGAAGGGAGGTACACTAATGGGTCGCAGCTTAAAAAAAGGACCATTTGTAGATGATCATTTAATGAAAAAGGTTGAAGTATTGAACGAAACTGATTCAAAACAAGTTGTAAAGACTTGGTCTCGTCGTTCTACTATATTCCCGAACTTCATCGGTCATACGATCGCTGTATATGATGGACGTAAACACGTTCCTGTTTATGTAACAGAGGACATGGTAGGACACAAACTTGGAGAATTCGCTCCAACTCGTGCTTACAAAGGCCATGATTATGATGACAAGAAAACTAGACGCTAATGAGAGGAGGAAATCCGATGCAAGCTAAAGCAGTATTAAGAACAGTTCGTATTGCTCCTCGTAAGGTGCGCTTAGTAGTAGACTTAATTCGCGGGAAACAAGTTGGCGAGGCAATCGCTATTTTAAAACACACTCCAAAGGCTGCTTCTCCAGTAGTAGAGAAGTTATTAAAGTCTGCTATTGCGAACGCAGAGCATAACTACGAATTAGATCCAAATAACCTAGTTGTTGGTAAAGTATTTGTTGACGAAGGTCCAACGTTAAAGCGTTTCCGTCCACGTGCACAAGGTCGTGCAAGTGCTATCAACAAGCGTACAAGCCACATTACTATCGTTTTAACTGAGAAGAAGGAGGGATAATAAGTGGGTCAAAAAGTACATCCAGTCGGTTTGCGTATCGGAATCATCCGTGATTGGGAAGCGAAATGGTACGCAGAAAAGGACTATGCTGATTTATTACATGAAGACTTAAGAATTCGTAAGTTTTTAGAAACTCGTCTTAACGATTCAGCTGTTTCAAAGATTGAAATCGAAAGAGCAGCAAACCGTGTAAATGTTACGATTCACACTGCTAAACCGGGTATGGTTATCGGTAAAGGTGGAACTGAAGTTGAAGCCCTTCGTAAAGCTTTAACTGACTTATCTAATAAGAAGGTTCACATCAATATTATCGAAATTAAGAGAGCAGACGTTGAAGCTAAATTAGTAGCTGAAAATATTGCTCGTCAATTAGAAAATCGTGCATCTTTCCGTCGTGTACAAAAGCAAGCAATTCAACGCGCTATGCGTGCAGGTGCAAAGGGTATTAAAACTCAAGTATCTGGACGTCTTGGTGGAGCAGATATCGCTCGTGCTGAATCTTATAGTGAAGGTACAGTGCCACTGCACACACTTCGTGCTGATATTGATTATGCTACAGCAGAAGCTGACACAACTTATGGAAAACTTGGAATTAAAGTATGGATCTACCGTGGAGAAGTTCTTCCTACGAAAAAGAAAGATGTGGAAGGAGGAAAATAATCATGTTAATGCCAAAACGTGTTAAGTACCGCAGACAGCACCGCGGAAAAATGCGTGGAAATGCTAAAGGTGGTACAACAGTACATTTCGGTGAATTCGGTTTACAATCACTAGAAGCATCTTGGATTACAAACCGTCAAATCGAAGCTGCTCGTCGTGCGATGACTCGTTACATGAAACGTGGCGGTAAAGTATGGATTAAAATCTTTCCTTCTAAGCCTTACACAGCTAAGCCATTAGAAGTACGTATGGGTAGCGGTAAGGGTGCTCCTGAAGGATGGGTTGCAGTTGTAAAACCTGGGAAAGTTATGTTTGAGATCGCTGGAGTTTCAGAAGAAATTGCACGCGAAGCATTACGTCTTGCTGCTCACAAACTTCCTGTAAAAACTAAATTCGTAAAACGTCAAGAAACTGGTGGTGACTCTAATGAAAGCTAATGATATTCGTGAACTAACCACTGCAGAAATCGAACAAAAAGTTAAATCTCTAAAAGAAGAGCTTTTCAACTTACGCTTCCAATTAGCGACAGGACAGTTAGAAAACACTGCACGTATTCGTGAAGTTCGTAAAGCTATTGCTCGTATGAAAACTGTAGTACGTGAAAGAGAGATCGGAAGCATCAATCGATAATTAATGAGGGGAGGTTTGCATAATGAGCGAACGTAACCAACGTAAAGTTTATGTAGGTCGTGTAATTTCTGATAAGATGGACAAGACGATTACGGTTGTTGTTGAAACTTATAGAAAACATAAGTTATACGGTAAGCGCGTTAAATACACTAAAAAGTATAAAGCTCATGATGAGGACAATGTTGCTAAGACTGGCGACGTAGTTAAAATCATGGAAACTCGTCCACTTTCTGCTACAAAACGTTTCCGTTTAGTAGAGGTAGTTGAAGAGGCAGTTATTATCTAATGAACAAATTCGGTACGGTATTTATTAGTCCGAAGGGAGGTACATTAAATGATCCAAACTGAAACTAGATTAAAAGTTGCAGACAATTCAGGTGCTCGTGAACTATTAACTATAAAAGTTTTAGGCGGTTCTGGCCGTAAATACGCTAACATCGGTGATATAATTGTTTGTTCTGTGAAACAAGCAACACCAGGTGGCGTTGTTAAGAAGGGTGACGTTGTTAAAGCAGTTGTTGTTAGAACAAAGAGTGGTGTTGGCCGTGCAGACGGTACGTACATCAAATTCGATGAAAACGCTGCTGTAATAATACGTGACGATAAGAGTCCACGTGGAACTCGTATTTTTGGTCCTGTTGCTCGTGAACTTCGTGATTCTAACTTCATGAAAATTGTTTCACTTGCTCCAGAAGTACTTTAATATGTTAAAAGCCTTTAAGGAGGTGCCAATAGAATGCATGTTAAAAAAGGTGACAAAGTAAAAGTCATTTCAGGTAAAGACAAAGGTAAAGTTGGAGTTGTTCTTGAATCATTCCCTAAGAAGGAACGCGTACTTGTTGAAGGAGTTAACATGATTAAGAAGCATGCTAAGCCATCCCAAGATGCCCCTCAAGGTGGAATCGTAACAAAAGAAGCTCCAGTTCACGTATCGAACGTTATGCTAATGGATCCTAAAAAGGGTGAACCAACTCGTGTTGGTTTCAAAGAAGTTAACGGAACAAAGGTACGTTATGCAAAAAAATCAGGTGAAGTATTTTAATAAAAACACCGTGAAAGGAGGTAACCTTTAATGAATCGTTTAAGAGAAAAGTACATTAAAGATATTACACCTGCTTTAATGAGCAAGTTTAACTATAAATCGGTTATGGAAGTACCAAAAGTCGAAAAGATTGTTATAAACATTGGTGTAGGTGACGCAGTACAAAACGCTAAAGCTCTTGATACTGCTGTTGAAGAGTTAACTCAAATTACTGGTCAAAAGCCGGTAGTAACTCGCGCTAAGAAATCAATCGCTGGTTTCCGTCTTCGTGAAGGAATGGCAATCGGTGCAAAGGTTACATTACGCGGTGAGCGTATGTACCAATTCTTAGATAAATTAATCGCTGTTTCTTTACCACGTGTACGTGACTTCCGTGGAATTTCTACAAAATCATTCGACGGTCGTGGAAACTACACTTTAGGTGTTAAAGAACAATTGATTTTCCCTGAGATAGATTATGATAAGGTTAATAAAGTACGTGGAATGGATATCGTTATTGTAACAACTGCAAAAACTGATGAAGAATCACGCGAATTATTAACACAACTTGGAATGCCGTTCCAAAAGTAATGCTAGTAAACGCTAATTAAGGAGGCGAAAACGTGGCTAAAAAATCAATGATTGCTAAGCAAAAGCGTGAACAAAAATTTAAGGTTCAAGAATATACCCGCTGCGAACGCTGCGGACGTCCACACTCTGTGTACCGCAAGTTCAAGTTATGCCGTATTTGTTTCCGTGAGCTAGCTTACAAAGGCCAAATCCCAGGTGTGAAAAAAGCTAGCTGGTAATTAAACCCGAATAGGGAAGGAGGTACTTTTACATGGTAATGACAGATCCAATTGCAGATATGCTTACTCGCATTCGTAATGCAAACATGGTACGTCACGATAAAGTAGAATTTCCTGCATCTAACTTAAAGAAGGAAGTTGCTGAAATTTTGAAACGTGAAGGTTTCGTTCGTGATGTTGAATATATTGAAGATAGTAAACAAGGTTTAATCCGTATTTTCTTAAAGTTTGGTGCTAACAATGAACGCGTTATCACTGGTCTTAAGAGAATCTCAAAGCCAGGATTACGTGTTTATGTTAAATCTGATGAAGTACCACGCGTACTTAACGGTTTAGGTATTGCTATAGTATCTACATCTAAAGGTGTTTTAACTGACAAAGAAGCACGTCAACAAGGCGCTGGCGGAGAAGTTCTAGCATACGTTTGGTAATTTTTTAACAGAAATGGAGGTGTCCTAATGTCTCGTGTAGGTAGAAAAGTTTTAGAAATTCCTGCTAACGTTACAGTTACATTAAACGGAAGTGACCTTACTGTTAAAGGTCCAAAAGGTGAGTTATCTCGTACAATCCATCCTGATATGAAGGTTGTTATTGAGAATAACGTTTTAACAGTAGAGCGTCCATCTGATGATAAAAATCATCGTGCTCTTCACGGTACAACTCGTGCAATCATCGGAAACATGGTTGAAGGAGTTAGCAACGGTTATACTCGTACTCTTGAGTTAATCGGGGTAGGTTACCGTGCAAATAAGCAAGGTGAGAAAGTTGTACTTAGTATTGGTTTCTCTCATCCGGTAGAAGTTGAAGCTGAAAGTGGCATCACTATTGATGTACCAGCTCAAAATAGAATTATTGTAAGTGGTATCAACAAGGAACGCGTTGGTGCAGTAGCTGCAAATATCCGTGCAATCCGTCCACCTGAGCCATATAAGGGCAAAGGTATCCGTTACGAAGGCGAAACAGTTCGTCGTAAGGAAGGTAAGACTGCTAAGAAGTAATAGAAAGGAGTGAACGTGTTGATCACTAAACCAGATAAGAATGTTGTTCGTAAAAAAAGACATGCTCGAGTACGTACAAAAGTATCAGGTACTACTGAATGTCCACGTTTAAACGTTTTCCGTTCTAACAAGCATATCTATGCTCAATTAATTGATGACATTAAAGGTGTTACTATCGTTAGTGCATCTACTTTAGATAAAGAAATCGGACTAGAATCAACTGGTAACGTTGACGCTGCAACAAAAGTAGGAGAATTAGTAGCTAAGCGTGCTATTGAAAAAGGTGTTAAAATCGTAAAGTTTGACCGCGGTGGATACCTGTATCATGGTCGCATACAAGCTCTTGCTGAAGCAGCTCGCGAAGCTGGCTTAGAATTCTAATCGTCGAAGGAGGGAAAATGAATGCGTCGTATTGACCCAAGCAAAATGGAACTTGAAGAACGCGTTGTTACGGTTAATCGTGTTGCTAAGGTAGTTAAAGGTGGACGTCGTTTCCGCTTCGCTGCTTTAGTAGTTGTAGGCGATAAGAACGGTCATGTTGGATTCGGTACTGGTAAAGCACAAGAAGTACCAGAAGCTATCCGCAAGGCAATCGAAGATGCTAAAAAGAACTTAATCACTGTACCATTAAAAGGTACAACAATTCCTCACGAAGTACTTGGTGAATTCGGAGCTGGTGAAGTATTCCTAAAGCCTGCATCTGAAGGTACTGGAGTAATCGCTGGTGGACCTGTACGTGCTGTATTAGAACTTGCTGGTGTACATGATATCTTATCTAAATCACTAGGTTCTAACACACCAATTAACATGATTCGCGCTACTATGGGTGGATTAAAGCAATTAAAGCGTGCAGAAGAAGTTGCAAAACTTCGTGGAAAATCAGTAGAAGAGTTATTAGGTTAAGGAGGGAATTACATGTCAAAGAATCTTGAAATCACCCTCAAACGTAGTTTAATCGGCCGTCCTGAGGACCAAAGGTTAACTGTTAAGACTTTAGGTCTTAAAAAATTAAATTCAACAGTTGTACACGAAGATAACGCTGCAATTCGTGGTATGATAAATAAAGTTTCACACTTAGTATCTATCAAAGAAATCTAAGGATCTTCATAAAACAAGGAGGTGCCCTTATGAAGCTACATGAGTTAAAGCCAGCTGCTGGTTCTCGCCAAGAGCCTAAGAGAAAAGGTCGTGGTATTGGTTCTGGAAACGGCAAAACTGCTGGTAAAGGTCATAAAGGTCAAAACGCTCGTTCTGGTGGAGGTGTTCGTCCTGGATTTGAAGGTGGTCAAACTCCTTTATTCCGTCGTTTACCAAAACGTGGATTTACGAACATTAACCGTAAAGAATTTGCAATAGTTAACCTAGATGTATTAAATCGCTTCGAAGACGGAACAGAAGTTACACCTGAATTATTAATTGAAACTGGTATTGTTCGTAATGAAAAATCAGGAATCAAGATTTTAGGTAACGGTAAGGTGGAAAAGAAACTTACTGTCAAAGCTCATAACTTCTCACGTTCTGCTGTAGAAGCAATTGAAGCTGCTGGCGGTGTAACTGAGGTGGTATAATGTTCCGCACAATATCCAACTTTATGCGCGTGGCTGATATTAGAAATAGAATATTCTTTACACTAGCAATGCTAGTAATATTCCGTTTAGGTACTTTTATTCCAGTTCCAAATGTAAATGTTGACGCATTTAAGATTCAAGGCGAATTAAATGCGCTTGGTGTACTAGATGTATTTGGTGGTGGAGCACTTAAGAATTTCTCTATTTTCGCAATGGGAATTATGCCTTATATTACAGCTTCAATTATCATACAGCTATTACAAATGGATGTTGTACCTAAATTTACCGAGTGGTCGAAACAAGGTGAAGTAGGTCGTCGTAAGTTAGCACAATTTACACGATATTTCACAATTGTACTAGGTTTTATCCAAGCTATTGGTATGTCTTACGGATTTAACAATATGTTTGGAGGACAATTAGTTAATAACCCTGGTATTGGAACGTATTTATACATTGCGACTGTTTTAACAGCTGGTACAGCTTTCCTAATGTGGTTAGGAGAGCAAATCACTGCTAAAGGAGTTGGAAATGGTATCTCTGTTATAATTTTTGGTGGTATTGTTTCTGCAATTCCAACAACTTTAAATCAGATTTACTCTCAACAGTTTACTGATGCAGGAGACCAATTGTTCTTACGTATAGTTACAATGGTTTTAATAGCAATACTAGTTGTAGCAATTATTGTAGGAGTAATCTTCTTCCAAGAGGCAGTAAGAAAAATTCCTATTCAATATGCTAAACAAATAACTGGAAATAGTAATACACCTGTCGGAGGACATTCAACACACTTACCACTTAAGGTAAACTCAGCTGGTGTAATCCCGGTAATCTTCGCAGTATCATTTATTATCACTCCTCCAACTATAGCTAGGCTATTTGGAACAAATGATGTAACAACTTGGATTGTTAACACATTTGATTACACTAAGCCAGTTGGAATGGTACTATATGTTGCTTTGATCATCGCATTTACTTATTTCTATACATTCGTTCAGGTTAATCCTGAACAAATGGCTGATAATTTAAAGAAACAAGGCGGTTACATTCCTGGAATTCGCCCTGGTAAAACTACACAAGAGTATGTTACGAAAGTGCTATATAGACTAACAATTGTTGGTGCTCTTTTCTTATCAATTATCTCTGTTTTACCAGTATTCTTTACAAAAGTCGCAGACCTTCCTGCATCAGCACAAATTGGAGGAACTAGCTTACTAATTGTTATCGGTGTTGCATTAGAAACAATGAAACAATTAGAAAGTCAACTTGTAAAAAGACACTATAAAGGTTTTATTAAATAACTTGAGGGATGGGGTTAAGCCCCTCTGCCTCATCAAATCAAGGGGGATACGTAATGAACTTGATTTTAATGGGACTACCTGGAGCTGGTAAAGGCACACAGGCTGAGAAAATTGTAGATGAGTTTCACATCCCTCACATATCAACTGGTGACATGTTCAGAGCGGCAATTAAAGATGAAACTCAGTTAGGAATTAAAGCTAAATCCTTCATGGACAAGGGAGAGTTAGTTCCAGATGAGGTAACAATCGGTATTGTTCGTGAACGTATAGAAAAAGAAGACTGCATAAAAGGTTTTCTACTTGATGGATTTCCAAGAACTGTACCTCAAGCAGAGGCACTAGATCATATGTTAAACGAGATGAATCGCAAGATTGACTTTGTTATTCATATTGATGTAGATAAAGATATTCTTCTTCAAAGATTAACTGGTCGCAGAATCTGTAAGCAATGTGGTGCAACATATCACTTAATTTTCAATCCGCCAACATCAGTTGGCGAGTGCGATAAATGTGGTGGGGAGTTGTATCAACGAGCAGATGATAATGAGGAAACTGTTAACACTAGACTTGAAGTTAATATTAAGCAAACGAAACCATTGATGGATTACTATGGCAGCCAAGATATCTTGCGTACGATAAACGGAGAACAAGAAATTAGTAATGTTTTTTCGGACATTGAACAATTACTAGGTGGATTGAAAAGATGATTATTTGTAAAACTCAACGTGAAATCCAAATCATGCGCGAGGCCGGAAAGTTAGTAGCTCTAACTCATAAGGAGTTACAAAAACATATTGTTCCTGGTATAACAACCGATGAACTTGATGCAATAGCTGAGAATTATATCCGCAATAATAAAGGGATACCATCTTTTAAGGGTCTTTACGATTTTCCAAAAAGTATATGTGCTTCTATAAACGAGGAACTTGTACATGGAATACCGGGCAAAAGAGTTTTAAAAGAAGGGGACATTGTCAGCATTGATATTGGTGTAAAGTTTAACGGTTATCATGGTGATTCGGCTTGGACATATCCGGTTGGTAGAATAAGTGAAGCAGATCAGCTCCTTCTCGATGTTACAAGAGACTCTCTCTTTAAAGGACTAGAAGAAGCAAAGGCGGGAGTTAGACTAACAAATATTTCTCATGCTATTCAAACATACGCTGAATCTTTCAACTTTTCAGTTGTTAGAGAGTATGTCGGTCATGGAATAGGTCAACAATTGCATGAAGATCCACAAATTCCACACTACGGACCACCAAATAAAGGTCCGATGCTAAAAACAGGTATGGTACTTGCAATAGAACCAATGATAAATGCAGGAGAAAGATATGTTAAAACTTTGTCCGATAATTGGACAGTCGTTACACAAGATGGAAAGAAGTGTGCACATTTTGAGCATACTGTTGCCATTACAGATGAAGGTTATGAAATATTAACTATTGATCAGTAAAGAGGTTGTATCCTGAAAGGTAACTATGTTAAAAAGCTGTTTTGGATGATGGGTTGATTTTAACTTAAATTATCCACCCTAGGTTAATTCGAAACGTTCGGTAAATTGAATATTTCGTTTCTCCAAAGTTCAGAACAGTATAGCTAACCAATTTGTTATAATACTGATTTGAAGAAGGGAGAGCACCCTAATGGCGAAAGATGATGTAATTGAAATAGAAGGTACTGTTACTGAAACATTACCAAATGCGATGTTTAAGGTTGAGCTTGAAAATGGCCACGTTGTACTAGCTCATGTTTCAGGTAAGATCAGAATGAATTTCATAAGAATTCTTCCGGGTGACAAAGTAACAGTAGAATTATCTCCTTACGATTTGACGAGAGGGAGAATCACTTATCGCTATAAGTAAACCTACCGCGCTCCGTAAGAAACAAGGAGGTATAAAAGATGAAGGTAAGACCATCCGTAAAGCCAATTTGCGAGAAATGTAAAGTTATTCGCAGAAGAGGCAAAGTAATGGTAATTTGCGAAAATCCTAAACATAAGCAAAAACAAGGTTAATTATAAGGAGGTGTAATGCATGGCACGTATTGCTGGTGTTGATATTCCTCGTGATAAACGCGTTGTAGTATCGTTAACATATATTTATGGTATCGGGAATGTACTAGCTAAAAGAGTATTAGCTGAAGCAGGTGTTTCTGAAGAAACTCGTGTTCGTGATTTAACTGAAGATGAGTTAGATCAAATCCGTTCAATTATCGATAAGTTAAAGGTTGAGGGAGACCTTCGTCGTGAAATTTCTCTTAACGTTAAGCGTTTAATCGAAATAGGATCATTCCGTGGCTTACGTCATCGTCGTGGTTTACCAGTTCGTGGTCAAAACACAAAGAACAATGCACGTACACGTAAAGGTCCTCGTAAGACCGTAGCTAATAAGAAGAAGTAATAGTTAAAGGAGGTTAAGGCTTAATGGCAAAGAAAACAACAACTCGCAAACGTCGTGTTAAAAAGAATATTGAAGCTGGTATTGCTCATATTCGTTCAACTTTTAACAATACTATCGTTACAATTACAGACACACATGGAAACGCAGTTGCTTGGTCTTCAGCTGGTGCTTTAGGCTTCAAAGGTTCTCGTAAATCTACGCCGTTTGCTGCGCAAATGGCTGCTGAAACTTGTGCGAAAGTTTCAATAGAACACGGTTTAAGAACTTTAGAAGTTACAGTAAAAGGACCTGGTTCTGGTCGTGAAGCAGCTATCCGTGCTCTTCAAGCTGCTGGATTAGAAGTCACTGCAATCAGAGACGTAACTCCAGTACCTCATAACGGATGCCGTCCACCAAAACGTCGTCGCGTATAACCTGGGTATAAAGTGCATAAATTTGTCTATAATGGAAAATAATGCACTTTTTAGCAATAGAATTAACTGTTGTTGTGCACAGTAGGAAATGCTGATTGGGGAATTTCGGTTAGACAATTGGTCTAGCCGGGGTTTCGACGTTTTGAAGGAGGGTTTATATTAATGATCGAAATCGAAAAGCCGAAAATCGAAACGATTGAAATAAGTGAAGATGCAAAGTACGGTAAATTTGTCATCGAACCACTTGAGCGTGGATATGGGACAACATTGGGTAACTCACTACGTCGCATCCTATTATCCTCACTTCCTGGTGCAGCTGTAACATCCATCCAAATTGATGGGGTGCTACATGAATTCTCTACTATTCCTGGTGTTGTGGAAGATGTAACTACAATCATCATGAATGTAAAGAAGCTTGCTCTTAAGATATACTCTGATGAAGAGAAAACTCTTGAGATTGATGTAAATGGTCAAGAAGAAGTAACAGCAGCTGACATTACACATGACAGTGATGTTGAAATTCTTAACCCAGATTTAAAAATCGCTACTCTTGCAAAAGATACAAGTCTTCGCATTCGTTTGAACGCAAGACGTGGGCGTGGTTACACACCTGCAGATCTTAACAAGAGAGACGATTTACCAATAGGGGTTATTCCAATTGACTCAATTTACACACCTGTATCTCGTGTATCTTATCATGTAGAAAACACTCGTGTCGGTCAAATGACTAACTATGACAAGCTAACTCTTGATGTTTGGACAGATGGAAGTAATGGACCAAAGGAAGCAATTTCTTTAGGTGCAAGAATTCTAACAGAGCACTTAAACATCTTTGTTGGACTTACTGATGAAGCTCAAAATGTTGAGATTATGGTTGAAAAAGAAGAAGACCAAAAAGAAAAAGTTCTAGAGATGACTATCGAAGAACTAGATCTTTCAGTACGTTCATATAACTGTTTAAAGCGTGCTGGTATTAACACTGTTCAAGAGCTTGCAAATAAGACAGAAGAAGACATGATGAAGGTACGTAACCTTGGACGTAAATCTCTTGAAGAGGTTAAACATAAGTTAATAGAACTAGGACTTGACCTTCGTAAGGACGACTAATCTAGACTTGTAAAGGTCAATAGATTTTCTTCCGAACAAACATGTCCGCACCACTTCAAAAAAGGAGGGAATCAAACTCATGGCTTACAGAAAACTTGGACGCACAAGTTCACAAAGAAAAGCACTTTTCCGTGACTTGGCTACAGATTTAATTATTAATGAGCGAATCGAGACAACTGAACAAAAGGCTAAAGAATTACGTTCTGTTGTTGAGAAGCTTATAACTTTAGGTAAGCGTGGAGACTTACATGCACGTCGTCAAGCTGCTGCATTCGTTCGTCCAGAAGTTGCTAACACAGAAACTGGTCAAGACGCAGTTCAAAAGCTTTTCGCTGATATCGCTCCTCGTTTCGCTGATCGTCAAGGTGGATATACTCGTATTGCGAAGTTAGGTCCACGTCGTGGTGACGCAGCATCAATGGTTATCATTGAATTAGTTTAATATAAAAAATTGGGCATGACAGTTGGACGGTAGACTGATTCTATGCCCTTTTTTTATTTAGACTTTGTTTGATTTTTCATATATAGTATATTTAGTTTCATCGAAATAAAGGGGGAAGCACAGTCTTGTGCTAGTTTATGAATATTAAGCTGCAAGTTAAAGGACTAAGTTTTAAATATTATAGTAGTGAAATAAATACTCTTAATGATATTAATTTTTGTGTAAATGAGGGTGAATGGGTATGCATACTAGGTGAAAATGGCTCAGGTAAATCTACACTCGCAAAATTAATAAATGGTCTCTACATAGCCAACTCAGGGGAAATAATCATTAATGAAAATTTAGTCGTAAATGATGATACTATTTGGGAAGTAAGAAAAGATGTAGGAATGGTTTTTCAAAACCCAGACAATCAATTTGTTGGAGTAACAGTAGAAGATGATGTTGCTTTCGGATTAGAGAATATTGGGATTCCATATAACGACATGCATAAAATTGTTAGACAATCTTTAAAACACGTTAAGATGGAGGGTTTTGAAAAGTCAGAGCCACATAAACTTTCGGGCGGACAAAAGCAGAGGGTAGCAATTGCTGGTGCAATCGCCACTAATCCATCAATTTTAATTCTAGACGAAGCAACATCCATGCTAGACCCGATAGGTAGGGAAGAAGTTCTAAATACAATAAGAAAATTAAACAAAACTAATAAAATGACTGTTATCTCAATAACACATGACTTAGATGAAGCAATAAATGCTAATAGAGTAATTGTTTTACATCAGGGACAAATAGCATTTGATGGATTACCAACAGATCTGTTTGAAGAACATACTTTACTAGAACTTTTAGCATTAGATTTTCCGCAAATTATTAAATTGAAAAACTTGCTAAAAGTAAGAAATATTAAAATAAGCAAAGAAGTACTTGAGTTAGAAGGACTGGTGGAAGAACTTTGGGAATTAAATTCAAAAACGTAAGTTATACATATCAAGCGAATACACCGTTTGAGAAAAAAGCACTGAATGACATCACAATAGAGGTTACCCCAGGCACTTTCACAGCGATAATTGGTCATACAGGATCAGGTAAATCAACCTTAATCCAACACTTGAATGCCCTCTTATTACCGCAAGAAGGCAATATTGAAATTGATGATTTCAATATTGATAATAGGAAAACATTGAGATTAAAACAATTAAGAAAAAAAGTTGGAGTAGTATTTCAATTTCCTGAACAACAACTCTTTGAAGAAACAGTACTAAAGGATATAATGTTCGGTCCAATTAACTTTGGATTAAGTAAAAAGGATGCAATGGAAGTTGCAGAAGAAACTGCATCATTAATAGGTTTAGATAAAGATATACTTAACAAGTCTCCATTTGAATTAAGTGGTGGGCAGATGAGGAAAGTTGCAATTGCAGGTATCCTAGCGTCAAAGCCGAGTATCTTAGTTTTGGATGAGCCAACTGCTGGATTAGACCCGCGAGGAAAAAAACAACTGATGGAATTAATAAGAAAACTTAATAAGGAAGATGGTATAACAATAATACTTGTAACTCATAACATGGAGGATGCACTTAAATACGCAGACAAGTTTATAGTAATGCATGAAGGAAAAGTATTATTTAATGGTGGATACGAAATTTTTATCAGTGAACACGAACTTTTAAGTAAAACAAATCTTTCAATACCTTTTCCATTAAGTTTTCTAAATAGATTTGAAGCCAAATTTAATGTTGAAGTTAACAAGAATGTTAGATCACTTGAAGACGCAATTGAAAAAATTACTCCTCATTTAAGAGTAGGTGAATTATGAGTAGTATTTTAATAGGGAGATATGTTCCTACAGATTCACAAATCCATAGACTAGACCCAAGAACTAAGTTAATCTTCGTAATGCTTTTCGTAATACTAACCTTTTTGTGTGAAAGTCTGCTCGAATATGGAATTCTTTCTGTTATTACAGCATTCATTATTTATAAATCTGAGGTTAGTCCGATTATATTTGCCAAGAGCGTTAAACCGTTCTGGATAATACTAGTTTTTGTTTTTTTATTACATATTCTTACAACGAAAGAGGGAGATTTGCTTCTTAACTTAGGGTTTATAGTAATATACCAACAAGGCTTAGAACAAGGTTTTGAGATACTAATAAGGTTTTTGTTATTAATTTTAGTTACTACTTTATTGACACTGTCTACGACTCCTGTTGAAATAACAGATGCGCTCGAAACAATGTTTAATCCACTTAAAAAAATAGGGTTTCCTGTGCATGAAGGTGCTTTAATGCTCTCTATAGCTTTAAGGTTTATCCCCACGCTCGCAGATGAAGCTGATAAGGTAATTAAAGCCCAAGCATCCAGAGGCCTGGAAATCGACCAGGGAAGCTATCTAAAAAGAATGTTTGGTATGGTAAGTATAATTATTCCATTATTTATTAATTCCTTTAAACGTGCAGAAGAGCTTTCGAATGCAATGGAGTCAAGAGGTTATAGAGGCGGTATAGGCAGAACTCGATATCGACAACTAATATGGACAAATAAAGATAATATGGTAATTATTACTACGATTATATTCATGGTAATTTTTTACATAATATAAGAGGTCACCATGCAAAGATATAAATGTTCAATGATGTATGATGGAACAAATTACAACGGATATCAAAAGCAGCCTGATGCAAACACGATTCAGTCTGAGGTAGAAAGAGTTCTAACAGTTATGCATAAGGGCGTCAGTATTTCTATTACAAGCTCTGGGCGGACTGATTCAGGTGTACATGCAATTAACCAAGTTTTCCATTTTGATTCAAACTTAAAAATTAGTAGTGAAGGTTGGGTTAAGGCGTTAAATGCCCAACTACCTAAGGATATAAGAATTACTAGTTGTGTCGAGGTAGAATCTAGTTTTCATGCTAGATACGATGTTAAAGAAAAAACCTATCAGTATAAAATTTATAATAGTAAGCATGAAGATGTATTTTTAAGGAATTACAGTTTGTACTTCCCGTATGAATTGGATATAGATAAAATGCAATCAGCTGCAGATGTGTTAAAAGGTACTCACGACTTCACAGCATTTTGTTCAGCAAGAAGTGAAGTTGAAGATAAGGTCAGAACAATTAGTGGGATATCTATTATTAAAACTTGCAATGAAATACAATTTAATTTTACTGGTAACGGCTTTCTGTATAATATGGTCAGAATCTTAGTTGGGACGTTACTAGAAGTTGGACAAGGCAAGCTAAGTACTACAGATGTAGAGAATATCTTAAAATCTCGTGATAGAAGAAATGCACCGAAAACTGCTCCAGCACATGGATTATATTTATATGATGTAAAATATTAAAAAAACAACGTCACCTGGTGTAACATTTTATTGACATTACTTTCTAAAAGTAATATTATTTTATATGGTATTGTTTTACCACGATTAGCCCCGGAATTTAATCGTGAACAAAACGTTAAGATAAATTAAGATCGTCTTTGATTAGGAGGGAAATTCAACATGCGTCAAACTTTCATGGCAAAAACAAGTGAAGTTAATCGTAAATGGTACGTTATCGATGCTGAAGGTAAAACTTTAGGTCGTCTTGCAAGTGAGGTAGCTTCAATCCTACGTGGAAAGAACAAACCTACATTCACACCAAACGTAGATACAGGTGATCATGTTATCATCATCAACGCTGGTAAGATCCACTTATCAGGTAACAAATTAAATGATAAGATTTACTACCGTCACACTTTACACCCAGGTGGTTTAAAAATGAGAACTGCATTAGAAATGCGTACTCACTACCCGGTTAAAATGATCGAACTTGCTGTTAAGGGAATGCTTCCAAAAAATAGCTTAGGTCGTCAAATGTACAAGAAGTTAAATGTATACGCTGGTGCTGAACATCCACACCAAGCACAACAACCAGAAGTTTACGAACTTCGCGGTTAATAGGATAAGGAGGTTATTACTTTGGCACAAGTACAATACTACGGTACTGGACGTCGTAAGAGTTCAGTTGCACGTGTTCGTTTAGTTCCAGGAGAAGGACGTATCGTAATCAACGATCGTACTATCGATGAGTATGTTCCGTTTGCAGCACTACGTGAAGTAGTAAAGCAACCATTAAATATTACTGAAACTTTAGGTAACTACGATGTAATCGTTAAGGTTCATGGTGGTGGTTACACTGGACAAGCAGGAGCAATCCGTCACGGAATCTCTCGTGCATTGTTAGCAGTTGACCCTGAGTTCCGTACGCCATTAAAGCGTGCTGGTCTATTAACTCGTGACCCACGTATGAAAGAACGTAAGAAATACGGTCTTAAAGGTGCACGTCGTGCTCCTCAGTTCTCAAAGCGTTAATTATCAACACTTCAAAGGCTCTCAACCATTTTTGGTTGGGGGCTTTTTTATATCCCAAAAATAGTTTTGACCACATTTTGACCACGAAATAATAATATCTTTAATTATTGCTCCAAATACATTTGAAATTTTGAGGCAGTTTGTTCCTTTACGGTATCTGTTACATGAGTGTAGATATTCATAGTCATCTTAATATCAGAGTGGCCCAGGCGTTCTTGAACCTCTTTAATATTTGCTCCAGCTTCAAAAAGTAATGAAGCGTGTGTATGTCTTAGACCATGGATAGTAATAGGATGGAGTTTATGCTTTTTTATTAAAATGTTTAACTTTTCATTAAGGTAGGCTAATCGTAGGGGGCTTCCATCAGCTTTTGTAAACACTATATTAACTTTATCCTTTCTTTTACCAATAGCAAACTCCTCTTCTAACTGGGCTATACGCCACTTTTTTAATAGAGCTAAGGTTTTGGTGTCTAAACTAATTAATCGCTTAGAATCTTTCGTTTTAGGCTGCTGAAAGATATGCTCATTATTACTATGGAATAAGGTTTTCCATAGACGTAATGTACCTCTTTTAAAATCAATATCTTCCCATGTAAGTGCAAGTAACTCACCTTTACGTGCACCAGTATATATTAGTAAATGAAACAGAACATGATCTCTTAATGTTAATTCATTTTTAGTAATTTCAAGAAAGTTCTGTATTTCATCTTTTCTCCAATAATTACGTGTGTCGGTTATTGGTTTGTCTGCTACTATTTCTTGTTTTATTTTCGGGACTGTTACATGTTCAAGAGGGTTCTTAGAGATAATATCCATCTTGATTGCATATTTAAATACTTGGTTAGCTTGAATTTTAATATCATTAACAGATTTTATGGATAAAGCAATTTCGTTAATTTGTTTCTGGCAATAAATCTTATTGATATCCTTTATTTTTAATTGGCCAAAACGAGGCAATATGTGACTCTTAAATTTTGATTCAATGATTTTTATTGTACTTAATTTGATAGATTTCTTATGTTGATTGAACCATAGAATAAAGACATCATAGAAAGTTAAATTATTGTTATTTATTAGTATTCCACTTTGTAATTCTTCTTCTAGTTTTGATGCAGCGAGTTGTGCCTCCTTCTTTGTTTTAAACCCTCTTCTAGTGGTAGTTTGTCGCTTACCTGTTGCTGGATTAATCCCAGTATCCATTTTGAATAACCAAAGTTGACCATGTTTTGTAATGTACTTTTGGAAGGATGCCATAATTTTATTTCCTTTCTTTATAATTGTTGTAAAATAATTCTTTAATTTCCTTTAAAGATAAATGCTTTTTTAGTGCACTATCCTTAACAAACCTTTCAATTTCGCCTTTAAGTATAGTTGGATACTCTTGTATTAGTTCCTTAATTGCTTTATCCCTTATCCGTTTATTTTTCTGCCTTACTGCATAAGTACATAAATCAGAACAATATTTATTGTCTAATCGATTTGGTTCAAAGTATTTTTTGCAGTTTTCCCTAGAACATATTTTCAAGCCAATTCCTCTATCCAGATCAAGAGCAGTATCCAAATATACAAATCCCAATAAGGAATTATTAAATAAACTGATTTCAAATGAGTTACCGTTATAGGTTAATTTAGGTTTAGCATCATCAATGACATCGCCTAGCATTTGTTTTATAACGCTATGAATACTCGTCACCGATCCTTTGTACTTAATAGTGGTATCCTTATTTGTCTCCCATAAGTTTTTATAATTAAGTAAAGTTTGAAAATCCTTAACTGCATCTTTAAAAAGTTCCAAAGGTTCCCGTCTTCTACCAAAAGCTTTAAAAAGGGAGATATATGGTATTCCTTTTCTTTGTTCATGTGTTTTCTTCTCGTAAACTGTAACGTTTCTAAGGCCTAAAAGTCCCCACGTATTAACAAACAAGATAATTTCATCAGAATTATTCCAATCTAGGTTTGCTAATGCTACCTTTGGTGAGTCATAGATATTATCAGCTGGTGAATATGGCATTTTATTAATACCTTTATAGCTAATCAAATTATTATCTGTGACCTCACTGTTATGATCTTCTAAACTTACCTCTTCGATAAATTCAACTCCTTTTTCATTTACAATTTTAAATCTAGCTCTAGGTCCCTTATGTATCTGATCCCTGTTGTAAATTAATTTTTTCAAACTGATATATCCTCCTTCATACTAGTCACCCTTTCGTTATATTTTAAAGGTGACTACAAAATGATAAGTTTATAGTACACCAAGATCAAGCAGAATTACAAGAATAAGGGGGTGGATTTATTATGAAAACCAAAGCAAATAATGACATTAGAGAGTTAATTAAGTCTGTCGGTTTAACTCAATGGGAGGTAGGAGAGGGGCTAAATCTAGGAGAAAGTACATTTTCAAGAAAGTTGAGAAAAGAACTCACAAATGAACAAAAAGAGGAACTTATAAAAAAAATAGTAGAAATGGTGAAAGGGTATGAGAGTTAATTTAGAACTACCATCAGATTCATTTGTTGTAAAACGCGATGATTTAAAGCTAGTAATTAAAGATATATTATATGAAATTAATCTCGAGAATAATATAGCCGAAATTCTTACCATTAAGGAGGTTGCCAATTTCTTAAAAGTAAGTGTACCGACTGTACGTAGTTTAATAGAAAAAGGTGACATACCATACTTTCAGCGGGGTCAAGTTATTAGGTTGAATAAATCAAATGTAATTAAATGGATGCAGCAGAATGGTCAATAAAAAAAGGGGTGATAGAATTTGAGAGAAAATGATAGGGAATTGATCCAATTAGATGCCAAGAAGGAAAAAGCAATTATTGCACTATTAAAAGAACCGACTATTACCTTAGCTGCAAAACTAGCTGGAGTAAGTGAATCTACACTGTACCGTTGGTTGCAAGATGATAATTTTAATCATAAGTATTTTCTTTCGAGGAGAAAAGTGTTAGAGCAGACCATTACTATGTTACAAGTAGACGCATATAAGGCTGTAGAGACATTAAAGGAAATAATATCTGATGAGACCTCCCCAACTAGTAGCAAGGTGTCTGCATGCAAATTAATACTGGATATGGCGTTTAAGTCGTTTGAACTAGAAGATTTATTAAAGAGACTTGAAGAGATAGAAAAGAACTTATCAAATAAGCAAAACAGAATATAGGTGAATTTATGAGAAAACGGATTAGTAAGCTTGAAGCTGTGGTAATTAATCGTAAATTGCAAAACCAAAGATATTTTTTCAGTTATGTAAATAAAGAAGAAAATTATGTGCGTGTAACAGAAGGTTCGAAGGAATTGTTTGTAGGTAACTTAGAAGAGTTTGAGGAATTTAAAAAGAAGTTTAATAATCATGTATTTATTTTACATTCCATACCAAGACCACATTATAAGAATTAATAATAGAAATTACTAAAAAGAAGGTAGTGGTATATGGCTGATGTACAATTAGATAAAGGGTATACAAAAATAGCAAATCAACTTTTGGAGGAACTGGCAAAAGTTAAGTTGAGTCCAACACAATTTAGATTAATATTTGTTATTTTTCGATATACATATGGGTTTAATAGGAAGATCCATGATATGTCCTTAAACTTTTTAAGTAAAGCTACTGGATGTAACCCTAGACAAATTCAACGAGAATTAAAAATACTTGAGAAGCGTAATGTAATAGTTCAAGAGATACGTTCAGGTTGTAATAGGAAAATAACTTTTGTTAAAGATTTTGACAGATGGATTGGTAGAAATGGGTACGGTGATTTAGACAATGGTGAACTAACCAATGGTCAAAGTATCAATATTACCTTTGGTAATTCTGATAAAGGTACTATAGGTGAAATAGACAATCAAGAAATAAATAAAGAAATATATATAAACATTGATTATGATAAGCCAAACCCTTTTCTTGAATATGAAAATAATTTTGGCAAGCTATCAAAGAAAATGTACCAAATTTTAAATAGGTGGATTGAAAGTAATTCATTTCAAGATCCAGAAGCAATAATATGTGAAATTATTCGGAGAGCAAAGTCGCAAAATCCATCGCATCCGGAATCCTATATTGATAGTATTTTAAATCATCTAAGCAATTTAAGAATGTATACGATCAAGGATGTAAGAAAATACAATGATGAATTTGATAATAGGTCAAAATCAAAAAATTATAGAATTCCAACACTAAAAAATATGTTTAATAATACAAAGGGTGTTAAACGGAATCTTAGCAAAAAAGAAATTCAAGATATAACACGGTTAGAAGATGATTTGCCGTATTAAAAGGGAGAGGGTATCATGCAAAGTATTCAAAACTTATTACATGATAGGTTTAAAAACAATATGAAATATCATATTAAGGAGATTGCTGAAAGGGATGATTATGACGCAAGAATGGCAAGTACTTTATGTGCAGTATGTAATGGGGAGGCAAATATAGCAGAGTACAGAATACATGGCACAAATGAATGGATACCAATTATTTGTATAAATGAAATCAAGTGTAAATCATGTACAGATAAAATGATGTTATCAGAGGATATGGACTATAATAAGCATCAACTACATGATCAACTGAATAATCGATTTGGTAAAGAGTATTGGTATATACCAGAGGATTTAAAAAAAGCGGGTTTCAAAAATTTCTATATTGAAGGTATGCCTAGTAGTATATATGAAGCAAAGATATCAGCTATTGAATACGTAAAAAACTTTTTAGAAAATCCAGATAAGAGATATAATTTGGTTCTTCTCGGAAACCCAGGTACAGGAAAAACACACCTAGCAACAGCGATAGCAAGAACTATTAAGGATAAAGGTTTTTTGGTAGGTTATATAACTACAGGGGCATTATTAGCTAAAATAAAGGCCACCTATCAACAAGGGGCGAGTAAAACAGAAGAAAGCATACTAAATGATCTAGGAAAGTTTGACTTATTAATACTAGATGACATAGGGTCTGAAGCAAGGAGTACGGATGAGTTTGACTGGAGTAAAAATAAGTTGTTTGAGATCGTCAACAAGAGAATTGGCAAGCCGACGATCTATACAAGCAACTTAAACGAAAAATACTTACCGACGGCCATCGGTGAGCGTGTATTCAGTCGTCTTCATAATAATACTAGATTTATTGAGTTATTAACAGGTGACTACAGAATGACATTACAAATAAAATAAAGAATTAGACAATTAGGACATGATTTATTAACCATCTAGAATATCTAATTATAGGAAAAGGCTTCTTTTCATTTTTATTAAAATGTTAGAGGCCTTTTCTTTTTGTATTGTGTATATGAATGCCGTAATCATTGCTGTACAAAGATTAAAGCCAAAAACAGCCAATAAGGATATATTTAGCTAATTCCCAAAGGAGGGAGTTGATATTTTTAATATTTTGAAATAAGCTAACTTTAATGACTTAAGATTTTTATTTTGTTTTTACTATGAATAACTAAATAAAATAATATTAGGAGGTTTTATTAATGGAAATCCAAATAAAAGAATCAAAAATATTTGCGCCACTAATTAATAAATGGCTTGTAGAAACCCCCGAAGAAAGAGTTCGACAGGAATATATAAAGAAATTAGTTAATGAATATGGTTATTCCATAAATCAAATGGCTCAAGAGGTTATAGTAAATAATTCAAAGCGTGGTCAAGGAAAGGCTAGAGCAGATATCGTTATATGGAAAAGTGAAGAGGACAAGAAAGATGGAAAGGCAGCATTTATAGTTGTTGAGTGTAAGTCCCAAAATTTAAAAATTCACGTAGAAGATTACTTTCAAGGGTATAATTATGCTGCTTGGGCAGGAGCAACCTTTTTTGTTACCACGAATTTAAAGGAAACGAAATACTTTAATATTAATAAAGAATATCTCCCTAAAAGTCTAGAGGAAATATTAGCAATACCTAAAGCAGACGAAGTAAATGACACAAACAAAATACTAGAATTACTCTCTCAAACAAAGACATTTACAAGGGAGGAATTTACCAGATTATTATTTAGGTGTCATAGTATTATCAGAAACAATGATAAACTTTCCCCGGAAGCTGCATTTGATGAGATTAGTAAGGTACTTTTTATGAAAATTAATTTTGAAAAGAATAATAAGGGAAGTATAGTTTTCACTAAAGAAAAGTTTAAACAGGATGAACTCACTTTTGAACAAAATATACGCCCAAATCTAAAGAATACACATTTGGATTTACCGTATATGCAGTACTTATTTATGAATACAAAAAATTTTTACAACGAAGATAAACTCTTTGAAGAAAATGAACTAATTAGGATAAGACAAAATAGTTTTGAGGCGATTCTAGAAGAACTAGAAAAATATAACTTATCTGATACATCGGATGATGTTAAAGGGATAGCCTTCGAACAATTTCTAGGAAAAACTTTTAGAGGAGAATTAGGCCAGTTTTTCACGCCCAGAACAATAGTTGATTTTATGACCAATATCCTGGATCCACAGGAAGGTGAAACAATATGTGATCCAACATGTGGGAGTGGTGGGTTTTTAATTAAATCATTTGAATATATTAGAGAAAAAATTGAGTTAGATATACAATACTATAAAGAAAAATTTAAGAATGAGCTCATGGGTGAAGATTATGACTCTCTATCTGAATCAGAGCAAACCGAGATTAATAGAAAGCTTAACAATATCTTTGATTTATTAAATAAAGAATTTGAAGTATCTAACGAGGGGAATTTTGAAAGTAGATTATACGATTTATCACATAACTGTATTTATGGTGTTGATGCTAATTCTCGTATGGCCCGAACTTCTAAAATGAATATGATAATGCATGGAGATGGGCATGGCGGAGTTCATCATCATGATGGCCTACTAAATGTGAATGGAATATTTGAAGAAAGGTTCGATGTAATTCTAACAAACCCACCATTTGGAGCCAGAATTGATAAAAGTCTTAAAATAACCGAAGCAGATAGATTTAGAGATGAAGTGGCAATAAATAAACTAGTTAGAAGATACGGACAAGCTTATAAAGAGGCACTAAGACAAACTGATGATAATATAGGAAACTCAGTTTTAAGCTTATTTGATACGGGAAAATTCACCGGCTTAACCGAAGTTCTTTTTATGGAAAGATGTCTAAAACTTCTAAAGAAAGGCGGAAGAATGGGAATTGTTTTGCCTGAAGGTATACTTAACAATTCTAACATGCAAAAGGTAAGAGAGTATTTTGAAGGGCGAGCTAAAATACTATTTATATGCTCAATTCCACAAGACGTTTTTATAGCAGCTGGTGCCACAGTAAAACCTAGTCTTGTATTTATAAAACGTTTTTCTCAAGAAGAAGAGGATAAATATAATAATATTCAGGAATTAGTAACGGAGGAAATAAATCAAAAATATATACCTGATGTAGATACTTTAAATATTCAATATGCAAATAGAAAAAAGGATAAAGAGTACAAAGAGTGTCTAAAAGTAATTAACCAAAGAAAAGAAATTGAAATAAAGGAAAAGATAAAAGCTCTATTTGATTACAAAATTCCAATAGCAAAGGTTGAAAAAGCTGGGATTACTACAACAGGTGCAGTTTGTGAAAATGAACTTTTAGATGTTGAAAAGGAGTTTAACGAATTTAATAAAGAAACTATGCTCTGGAATTCGGAAAAGAAGGAAATATCCTACAAATTAGCAAAAAATGGGAACTTGGTAAGAGTTATTGGAAATGAGGAACAGGAGCTGAAAAGTCCAAAATGTCTAAGGTGAATTTTATCAAATCGATTTCTTATAAAAATCTAACAAATTGGAGTATACAGTATTTAACTCTTTCAAATAATATTAGTTTGGTGTATCCGGCAGTCAAATTAAGCAGCCTCTTAAAAAGGAATAAAACTAAAATAAATATTCAGGATAATGTTGAATACAAGAGAATTAAAATAAAAATGAACAATGAAGGTGTGGTGTTGAGGGATATAGTCCAGGGAAACTCAATAGGCACGAAGGAACAATACCTAGTTAAAGCTGGACAATTAATACTATCAAAAATAGATGCCCGTAATGGAGCTTTTGGTGTTATTCCAGAAGAACTTGACAAAGGGATAATAACAGGGAATTTTTGGACCTTTGATATTGAAACGTCGATAATTAATCCGAATTATTTATCATTTATCCTTGCCACAAAGCAGTTTAAAGATATTTGGGAATCTAGTAGTAATGGTACAACGAATCGGCATTATCTACAGGAGGATTTATTTTTAAACAGTGAAATACCTCTTCCGCCTTTATTAGAACAGGAAAAGATGTTGGTAAATTATTATAAAAAGGTAGAAGAAGCTGAATTCATGGTTAATAAATCCCAAAAACTAGAGGATGAAATTAAAAGATACCTAGAAGAAATATTAGGAATAGACTCTGAACATGAATCAAGTGAGTCAAAACGCTTTTTAATTAAATCATTTTCGAACTTAAACAAATGGGGGTTTGAATTTTTAACAGCTGTAAACACTAAGATCACTTCAAATTTTAAAATGAATATAATTAGTTCATTATGTAGAGTTGGTAGTGGAGGAACTCCTAGCAGGAACAGAAAAGATTATTATAACGGCACAATACCTTGGATAAAGACAGGTGAAGTAATAAATAGCACAATTTTTGATGCCGAGGAAAAGATAACCGAGGAAGCAATAAAAGATAGTAGTGCTAAGATTTATCCTGTAGGAAGCTTGATAATAGCCATGTATGGGCAAGGTGCAACTAGAGGTAGAACTGCTAAACTAGGAATTGAGGCAGCAACTAATCAAGCCTGTGCAGTGTTATATAATTTTGATAATAATAAAATTAATACTGACTTCTTATGGTTTTATTTAATGAACGAGTATGAACGTTTACGTGTTTTAGCGAGTGGAAATAACCAACCCAATTTAAATGCAGAAATGATAAATAATTATCCGGTTATAACTCCTCCTTTGGAAGTGCAAAAGGAAATTGTAAGTTATATTAAAAATATTAAAAGTGAAGTAGTAAAGTTAAGAGAATTATCTGAATCTCTAAAAAAGGAAGCTAAAATGGAATTTGAGGAGGCAATTTTTTATTGAAAATTAATCAATTATATATAGAGAATTATAAAAACCTTAGAGATTTCAGATTAGACCTCTCTAATTCTATAAACAATAAAATACTGTTAATTGGGAAGAATGGTTCGGGGAAATCTAATTTAATTGAGGCAATTACGGAAATTTTTATTAGTTTTTATAGTAGAAAAGATACCAACTTCTCCTACTTACTTGATAGTATTTATAATGGCCAATTGAACCACTTATCTAACAAAACAAGAGAGGAAGTTAGGGTAAGTCATTTAGGGGTGGGATTAAGCTATTCTCCTAATCTAGTTGTATTATACTCCGGTACCACAAAAAGACTTGAAAAAGTAATACATGAACAAGAGAATTTATTTATGGAATATATGGCCTCACTTGGTAAATTAAATTGGCTAATGCCTGTTTATTATGTAACTCCTGAATTATTTCCGTTCTTATTTATATATCTTTTATCTTTTGAAAAGGGATCGCAATTAAGTGAATTTATAGAAAAAAAGATTGGTATAAATAATTTTACTAGAATAGAGTTGTCCATAGAGAAAAAAAGTACTTTAAGGGAACCGGCCAAATCACTGTATCAGAAATTAAGAGAACATTATAAACTTAGTGGAAATGATGACAAAATTATTCTTGCTACTAACGAAGATTTAATGAATCTTAAGGATTTATTTGGATATGAGTATGATCTCTATACTGCTTTAGATTGGCTATATAGGGCAGGGTGCTTAAAGGTAAATTCAATTGAATTGTTAATAAACCACAGTTCACAATTGGATTTTATGGATTTAAGTGAAGGAGAAAAACAATTAATTACAATTTATGCAGTAAGTGAATTGTTTTCTAATAATCAAACATTATTTCTACTTGATGAGCCTGATTCTTTCTTGCATCCTACCTGGCAAATAGACTTAATTAGTGAAATAAATTTAATAAATTCTAATCAACAGTTCCTAATTACCACACACTCTCCTATTATGTTACCTCATGTGAGGAAGGAGAATGTTTTTATCATTGATAAGGGAGAAATAATTAATTCTCCTTATACTTATGGACGTGATTTTGATTCAATATTGAATGAAGCGATGGGTGTTAATGTTTATGTTGATGACATTGAAAACGATTTTGACACTATATTTAACTTAATCGAAGAAGAGAAATACAATGAAGCTGAAAATATTTTAATTAAACTTTCTAAATTGATGGGTGAGGATGATAAACGAATAACTAGAGCGAATAGTATTATTGAATTTGAAAGGGATTAAATATTTATGCTATTAATTACTAAAGGTAGTGAACCTAAATCTTGGACTGTATCAAGGTTAAGTGGGGCAACTAGATTTGATGATTTAGATAAATCTGATCTTCGGACTTCATTACTACAAGAGCAAGGATATATTTGCTGTTATTGTATGAAGCGTATTCGTAATAATTATAAGTCCACTAAAATAGAGCATCTTTTACCCCAAAGTTTTTGTAAGAGTAGTAAGCAAGAACATCTAATCTTTAGTTACAACAATCTGTTTGCTGCTTGTGATGGTGACGAAAAAATACAATCGAGAAAAAAGCCTAAAGATTATCAACACTGTGATACATTTAAAGGTGATAAGGTGGTAACCCTATGCATGACTAAAAAAAGTCATATAGATAGTATTACCTACAATAAAGATGGAAAGATAAGTTCTTCAATAGTTGATATAAATGTAGACATTAATGAAAATCTAAATTTGAATTTACAACGGTTAAAAGATTATCGTGCAGACATCTATGATCAAGTTAGAAAGCAACTTGGTAGTAATAAATCCAATTGGACAGCTAAACAGATTAGAGAATTAATTGACAAGTGGGAATCTAAAAATGCTGATGGGCAACACAAGCAGTTTTATGGTGTGGCTGTGTATTTTCTACAAAAAAGGCTAAATAAAGCACTAGTGGGTGTTTAGCCATCAATAGATTTTATAGAATGGCTAGTTTAAATAGTAAAAATAATTAGGTGTTACATTTTGACCCCGACCACCAAACATATAACAATATTTATCTAGCATCGATGAAAACGGAAAAAGCCTTATAAAATCAGGCATAAATTAAATTGCTTTTATCTGTGTTTCTTCATATTATATATACAACAAATAAAAGAGCGTATAACAGATGACTATCGGATATAGTAAATTCAGGGCTCAATATACATAAACTTGCTAAGTATTAATAGCTAGTATTCATATAAAATAAATTATTAACCGAGGATTAGCATAAACAATATAACCGCTAACTCTCGGTTTTTTAAATAATCTCATACTATGAAAAGGTCTATATCTAGTAAAGGTATTTCACGAATTAGTGTCGAATTATAGTAATTATTGAATTTAACTAATAATTACTATAATTAAAGTAATTGATTCCTAATGGGAAAATTAGAGTGTTCTTAAATTCAATTGTTAGGGGCTTAACCATGATTCGAGGTGTCAAATAATTTGGTGGTCTTGGTAAATGGGTTAAACCCATAATAGTTGATGAATATATATCAAAAATCTATTAATTTAAAATGGATGTTTCAGTTTACTAACTAAGGGGGGCAAATATGTCTAGAATACCTATGGGGCCAATTAAAGAAGGGGTAAAAAAATATGGACCAAAAGCATGGGGATTTTTAAAAGACAACCGAAAAGAGATAACAGCAGCATTAGATTTTTTAGGTGTAGTAGATTCGGTTAAAAAACATAGAGAAAAGAAAGAAGAATCAAACAAAACAGAAGGAAAAGAACATTATAGGAAAGGGCGTTATAATCGTTATAATGCTAAATTACTATATGAATTGGATAGTCAAAATAGGAATGAACTTTTTCAATATATGCTTGAAATCGAACAGTTTATTCTACAGATAAAAAATGAGAAAAAAGAAGGAAGTAGCTTAAAAAAACCTATACATGAAAAAAGAATTAAAAATTGGAATGATATTCTTATACAGATAAAAGATAAAATGTCTACAAAAGATTATCTTGAATTTTTTAAGTTTTATAACAACTCAGATTATCAAAGTGAATATTTTAAGGGTTTTGAGGGTCTTGTTGAGAGATTAAAAAAACTCAATAATAGTGACAAATATGATGATCTACTGAAATATATTTCAGAAATAACTAGAAGAGATATTGATCAAATAAAGAAAGACTTCACTAGGAAGTAAATAGCAATATTCATTCTTCTTAATAAATACTTTTGTTATAAAGATGATAGAGGATTCACTGGACCAGTAATATATATATTAGTTTAAGGATTGGCATTACATTTTAAAGATCCTTTAACTTAGTCAAAAAACAGCTATTGCATGGCTGTTTTTTTTTCTATAAAAGGTTTCTATTCTAAATGCTACTATCATTAAAAGATGTTAGACTATAATTATATATAAATTTGATAGGGGTGTAAGCATGGGGATAAGTAACTTTAATTTTCTTTCTGAAAAATGGGAGATTTTAGCCAATTTGGGGGAAACGGCAGAAAGAAACGTCTTCATAGATCCAAACACAACCTTGATGAAGCTGCGCGTATTTGCGGAGACTTTAACAAAATATGTATTAGCATACGAAGAGATTAAGGAAACACATGATACAAATCAAACGGATCGCATAAATGCCTTAAGAAGAGACGACCTTATCTCACAGGAGCTTGAGGAAATTTTGCATACGATACGAAAAAAAGGAAATAAGGCTATGCACGAGGGCTTCGGAACCCAGAAGGAAGCTGAAGTCTTATTACATATGGCACATAGGCTAGGTGTTTGGTTTATGCAGGTATATGGCGATTGGGACTTTACTGAGCCTGCTTATAAAGAGCCAACACCTGTGAGTATAGTGAACGATGAAGAACTACATAACCTATCCTCTTCCTATGAAGAAAAGGTAGCGCAGCTTGAGCAAGAGCTTGAAAAATTGAGACAAGAGCAGCACTATGTGTCAGATGAGGACAAGCTGAAACGGAAGAAAGACGCTAATGTACACGGAACACAGCTAAAGCTAACAGAAGAGGAAACGCGTGTCATCATTGATGAACAGCTGCGTGAAGTGGGTTGGGTAGCCGATACGAGAGAATTACGCTATGGTAAAGGCGCTCGTCCTGAAAAGGGAAAGAATCTAGCGATTGCTGAATGGCCGTTGAAAAAGGGATTTGCAGATTATGCCTTGTTTGTGGGATTAGAACTTATAGGGATTATAGAAGCGAAAAGACTAAGTAAAAACATCCCTTCTGACATTGAGCAGGCGAAGAACTATGCAAGATTAGTAGAAAAAAAGGGAGAAGAAATCATTCTAGAACCATATGGTGACTACTTTGTTCCGTTCTTATTTGCTACGAATGGTAGACCCTATCTTAAGCAATTTGAAGAGAGATCGGGCATTTGGTTTTTAGATGCAAGGAAATCAACTAACCATCCAAGGCCTTTAAAAGCTTGGTATTCGCCAAAAGGCTTAAAGGAGTTATTAAAGCTAGACGAAGAGAAGGCTAATGAAAAACTTCGTGATGAAAAGCTCGATTACTTAAATCTACGCCCCTACCAGGAGAAAGCTATCAAAGCAGTTGAGCAAGCGGTAGAAAGAAATCAGAGAGAAGTTTTGCTTGCTATGGCTACCGGGACAGGGAAGACAAGGATGGCAATAGGTCTTGTCTATAGACTGATTAAACATAACCGCTTCAAACGAATTTTATTTTTAGTAGACCGAACAGCATTAGGTGAGCAAGCGGAGGCTGCCTTTAAAGATTCCAAACTAGAGAATTATCATTCGTTTACAGAAATCTTTGAACTACAGTCATTAGAGGATATTAAACCAAATACGGAAACGAAAGTACAAATTGCTACTGTTCAGGGTATGTTAAAGCGATTATTTTATTCAGAGCGCGATGAAGAAACCCCAACGGTTGATCAATACGATTGCATCATTGTTGATGAAGCACACAGAGGTTATACGCTAGATAAAGAAATGTCTGAGGTAGAAGAGCTATTTCGAGATCACCAGGACTATGTGAGTAAATACCGCCAAGTGCTTGAATACTTTGATGCAACAAAGGTAGGATTAACAGCAACGCCAGCGCTGCATACGGTCGAGATATTTGGTAGCCCTGTATTTACGTATTCTTATCGAGAAGCTGTCGTGGATGGTTATTTAATAGATCATGAACCACCTTACCAATTTGAAACAACACTTAAACAATCTGGTATACACTGGGAGGCAGGCGATACTGTTGAAGTTTATAACACTCGTACTGGAGAGATAGAAACAGAGTTGTTAGAAGATGAAGTTAATATTGAAGTAACACAATTTAACAAGATGGTTATTACGGAAAACTTTAATCGTGTAATTTTAGCTGAACTAGCTAAATATATTGATCCGACAAGTCTTGGGAAAACATTAATTTTTGCCGCAACTGATGATCATGCTGATATGGTTGTTAGAATTTTTAAAGAAGAGTTAGAGGATATTCATGGTCCTATCGATGATAATGCGGTTATGAAAATAACAGGCTCTATTAAAAATCCTTCACAAGCAATTAAGTTATTTAAAAATGAACGGCTACCAAACATTGTGGTTACTGTCGACTTACTCACGACGGGTGTTGATGTTCCTGCTATTGTTAATCTTGTATTTCTACGACGAGTGCGCTCGCGTATTTTGTATGAGCAAATGTTGGGACGTGCCACAAGAAGACAAGATGAGATTGGCAAAGATCATTTCTCTATTTTTGATGCAGTCGGTATTTATGAATCGTTAAAGCCGTACACACAAATGAAGCCAGTTGTTAAAAGCCCTAAGGTAACAGTAGAACAATTGGTAAAAGAATTAGAGCAAATTGATGACGACAGCTTGAAACGGCAGCACAAAGAAGAACTTATCGCTAAAATTCAACGAAAGAAACAGCGGTGGGATGAGAAGGATCAAGACGACTTTAAAATATTATCAGGTGGAAAAACGATTAACGAGTTTGTGAATTGGATTAAAACCGCAGAACCTAATGATGTCATTGAAACGTTGATGAAGAATCAAAATATTGTTCAATATATCGATGAAAATAGAGGCAGACCTGTGCTTCAATTTATCTCGACACATGAGGACGAGGTAAAAGAGGTAACACGCGGGTATGGAAGCGCCAAAAAGCCAGAGGATTATTTACAGAGCTTTGGTCAGTTTATAAAAGAGAATATGAATTTAATCCCAGCTTTGCAAGTGGTATGCACAAGACCGAAAGAACTCACACGTGACCAACTGCGAGAGTTACGTATTGCACTAGATCAAAAAGGCTTCACAGAAAAGGCATTGCAGACGGCGTGGCGTGATGCGAAAAATGTGGATATTGCCGCAGACATCATAAGCTTTATCCGTCAGCAGGCATTAGGTGACCCGCTTATGGACCATGAAGAGCGCATAAAGAGAGCTATGAAAAAGATCTATGCGATGAAAGCATGGCCTAGTGTACAAAAGGGCTGGTTAGAGCGCATAGAAAAACAATTGCTAAAAGAGTCTGTTCTTCATCCTGATCCGCAAAAGGCCTTTGAAGTCGAGCCGTTTAAGAGCCGTGGTGGCTACAAGCAGCTAAACAAGATCTTCGGTGGACAACTAGACGAAATTGTGAGTAAAATCAACTACGCACTATACACAAAAGATGAAAGGGAGCAAGCATAACATATGGGTAACCAACAGATTGTTCAGAAACTGTGGAACTTATGTAATGTGTTACGTGATGATGGTATTACCTATCATCAATATGTAACAGAATTAACGTATTTGTTATTTTTAAAAATGATGAAGGAAACAGATAACGAAGGGTCTATTGAAGAAGAGTATCGCTGGGATTCATTAGTGAGTCTTCATGGACTAGAACTAAAAACACATTATCAAAAACTACTTATTGATTTGGGTAACGAAGGAAACGATATCCTAAAACAAATCTATACAAATGCAAAAACAAATATTGATGAGCCTAAAAACCTAGAAAAAATTGTACGTTCTATTGATGAGCTTGATTGGTATAGTGCAAAAGAAGAAGGGTTAGGTGATCTTTACGAGGGGTTACTTGAGAAGAATGCGAGTGAAACAAAATCCGGTGCGGGTCAATATTTTACACCACGTCCATTAATAGATGTAATTGTTAAATTGGTTGATCCACAACCAGGAGAGCGTTGTAATGATCCAGCAGCTGGAACATTTGGGTTTATGATTGCAGCAGATCGACATGTTCGTTTAAAAACAGATGATTATTTTGATTTAGGGGAGAAAGAAGCAGAGTTCCAAAAGTATAAGGCATTTTCTGGGGTTGAGCTTGTAAAAGATACTCACCGTCTTGCAATGATGAATGCTTTACTACATGACATTCATGGTGAAATTTTTCTTGGTGATACTCTTTCTGAACTTGGAAGTAACTTAAAAAACTATGATGTTATTTTGACTAATCCACCGTTTGGGACAAAGCAAGGTGGAGAAAGACCAACACGCGATGATTTAACATTTACATCAACTAATAAACAATTGAATTTCTTACAGCATATTTATCGTGCTCTAAAGCCAAATGGAGAAGCACGAGCTGCTGTGGTTTTACCAGACAACGTCCTATTTGAAAGTGGAATTGGAGCAAAAATCCGAGAAGATTTATTGGACAAATGTAACTTACATACTATTCTTCGTTTACCTACAGGTATTTTCTATGCACAAGGGGTTAAGACAAATGTTCTTTTCTTCACTCGTGGTGCAACAGATAAGGATACTACAAAAGAAGTTTGGGTGTATGACTTACGAACGAATATGTCTAGCTTTGGAAAAAGAAACCCCTTAACAGAAAAACACTTTGAGGCTTTTGTTGAAGCATTTCTATCCGAAGATCGATTTAGTATAAAAGATGAAAGGTTTAACGTCTTTACACGTGAAGAAATCCAGAAAAAAGACTACAGTTTAGATATTGGTTTAATTGCAGATGAATCTATATCGGTATATGCGAACCTACCAGATCCTATTGATTCAGCAGAAGATGCAATTGCTAAGCTTGAACAAGCACTTGGGTTGTTGAATGAAGTTGTAACTGAACTACGTGAAGTTGAAGAGGATAAGGTTTCTACTGAACCAGTTGGAGTGGGTAGAAATGAGTAAGAATCAGCAAAAGACAGTTGAAGAATTGTTTCTTGAAGCGTTAGTTGACGAGGGAGAGCAACCATATAAATTACCGGATAACTGGATTTGGGTAAAGTTTGGAACAGTTGCGAGTCTTGTTAATGGTTATGCTTTTAAAAGTAAAGATTATATAGAAGAAGGTATTCCTATCGTTAGAATTTCGGATATAGTAGGAAAAATTTATGACTTATCAAAAGCTGTAAAGGTCCCAAATGAATTATACAATGAAAGATTTATCATCAATAAGGGAGATCTTTTAATTGCGATGTCAGGAGCAACGACTGGTAAGACTGGGATTTTTTACGCTAATGAAAATGCTATGCAAAATCAACGGGTTGGCAATATCAAGGAAATTGACAGAAGGTTGATAGAAAGGGCGTATAAAAACCTTTTTATACAGAAGTCAAAAGATGAAATACTTAGTCTAGCCTATGGTGGAGCACAACCAAATATTAGTGGTAAGCTCATTGAGGAAATGAATTTTCCACTACCACCTATCAATGAACAAAAACGAATTTCTGATAAACTAGATTATCTTTTGAATAAAATTGAAGAAGCCAAGCAGTTGATTGACGAAACAAAGGAAACATTTGAACTTCGTAGAGCAGCTGTTTTGGATAAAGCAATAAGAGGAGAGTTAACTGAAAAATGGAGAAGTAGGAATACGGGAAAGAGGGTTCATATAGAACCTTTATTAGATGAACGTAAACGTTTAAAAGAAACAAACATTAGTAATAAACGTTATACGCCACCAGTACCAATTGATCTTGGAGATAAGACAAAGGGTGTCAGAGATTTATTTCAAATTCCATCAAGTTGGCAATGGGTTAGTATTGATCAAGTAACTTGGAGTGTTTCAGATGGTCCACATTTCTCCCCTAACTATGTTGAAGAGGATAAAGGAGTACCTTTTATTTCTACCAGAAATATCAAGTATAGGGGTATAGATTTCACTGATTGTAAATTTGTTAGTGAAGAAGACCATTTAGAATTTTGTAAAAGAACAAACGCTAAGTTAGGAGATGTAATTATAACAAAAGGTGGAACAACGGGTATTGCTACAGTAGTTGAAGAAACTGAACCGTTCAGTATATGGGTTCACTTAGCTTTATTAAAGATAGTTAAATCGTATATATCACCGTACTACCTTAGAGATGTTTTAACTAGTAGATTTGTTTATAATCAATCTCAAGCCCAAACCAGGGGAGTAACAAATAAAGATTTGGGTTTAACAAGACTTATATATATGGCAATACCACTTCCACCTCTTGAGGAACAACAAGAAATAGTTAAAGTGATCGATACTTTATTTAAGAAATTTGATGCCGTTGAAGAAATTTGTAAACAATCCATATTAGAAATGGACGTATTAAAAAATTCTATTCTACAAAAAGCATTCCGGGGTGAACTTGGAACAAATGACCCAACAGAAGAAAACGCAATTGAATTATTAAAAGAGGTATTACAAGAAAAAGCAAAGTAACGAGCAATTTTGTGACCACCTTCTGACCACCAAACATATATAACGATATTTTTCTAATTTATATGAAAACGAAAAAAAGCCTGATAAATCAGGCGTAAATTAAATTGCTTTTATTCATTTTTCTTGCTATTATATATAAAGATTAAAGAACGTAAGAAATACGGTCTTAAAGGTGCACGTCGTGCTCCTCAGTTCTCAAAGCGTTAATTTTCAGGCACTTTCAAAGGCTCTCAACCATTTTGGTTGGGGGCTTTTTTTGGTTAAAAAAGAAAGTATAAACAATTTTTAATAAGAAGAGTGCAAATATATTAATTTGAATCATATTTTGTGGGTTATTTTTTTAAAAGCATTTACAGTCTTAATTGGCCCGCAAGAATGTTTATTCATAATATTAAATATAATAATTTGTCCCATGATGAATATAATAAATTATTCATCTATATAAAAGAACTTAAAATACTTTACAATAAAAATTAAGCTATGCTATAGTTTTAAATAGTTTTTAACTTAATATGATGATCGATTGAAACTAGGGGGGCCATTAGTGGCTGAGACTGAACTATTGTTCTAGACCCTTTGAACCTGATCTGGATTATACCAGCGTAGGGAAGTTGATAGAACGATTTGTCGTGACAATTATTTGTTTAATGACAGAGACAATCTACCCACTCCTTTCCTATGAAAGTGAGTGGGTTTTTATTTTTTAAAAGAGGAGGTTAAAAAATGTTAACGGTCAATGAACTTTCATACTCGTTTACAGATACTGGAGTTGGAAAGAGCGTTCTAGATAATATTTCAATACATGTGCAAGCTGGTGAATTTGTTTCAATAATCGGTGAGAGTGGCTCAGGTAAAAGTACACTTTTTGGATTGATTTCTGGGTTGCTTCAACCTGAGCAGGGCGAGATTATTCTTAATGGTAAACTTACACACCAACGACTTGGTAAAGTAGGATATATGCCACAAAAGGACTTGCTATTACCATGGAGGACGGTACTAGATAATATAATTCTTCCAATAGAGATTACAAAAGGCAGTCTTGAGGAGAAAAAAGAAGGAATTAGAAAGTGGTTAATTAGGTTTGGTCTTTCGGACTATGAAAAATTTTACCCTCATGAGTTATCAGGCGGCATGAGGCAACGAACTGCATTTCTTAGAACACTAATGACTGGAAAGAACCTTTTACTACTTGACGAACCGTTTGGTGCACTTGATAGCTTTACCAAGCGATCAATGCATGAGTGGTTGTTAGGAATATGGGAAGATCTGAATAAAACAGTTTTATTTATAACTCACGACTTGGAGGAAGCTATTTTACTTAGTGACAGAATCTATGTTTTAAAACGTTTTGAAAAAAGCTGTATAGAGGTAAAAATACCGTTATCAAGACCTAGATGTTCTGAATTTATATACACACAAGAATTCTTAAAAATAAGAAAAAGTTTAGAGAGGCTACTTCGATGAAAGATAGCTGTAAAACAAGGATTAAGAGTTATGGGCCCTTTGTGTTAATGACTATTCTAATAGGTTGCATTTGGGAATGGTCTGTTAATAAAGAAATAATACCTTCATTCATTCTTCCGGCACCAACATCGATCTTGCAGGCACTAATAGAACATAGAGAAGTATTGTTTGAGGTTCATTTGCTAGCAACACTTAAAGAGGTTGTAATAGGTTTTGTTTTATCTGTCATAGTTGGTATAATGCTTGGCATTTGTATGCATTTTTCAAAAGCTTTAGAAAAAATAATATATCCCTTTCTTGTAATATCGCAAACGATTCCACTAATCGCTATCTCACCAATCTTTATAATGTGGTTTGGATATTCAATATGGAGTAAGGTTGCTGTAACATTTCTTATTGCATTTTTCCCAATAGTTATCAGTACATATGATGGACTTAAATTAAGAGGGACCGACTATAGTAATTTATTACTTACAATGGGTGCAAACCGGTGGGACATATTTAAAAAAATTCAAATTCCAATGGGATTACCAACATTTTTATCAGGTCTCAAAATGGCAATTGTATACTGTGTTGTTGGCGCAACAATAGGTGAATGGCTTGGAGCAAGTGAAGGATTAGGATATTTCAGTAGAAGAATGTCTGGAAATATGGAAGCGGATGCACTATTTGCTGCAGTTTTTTTACTATCATTACTTGGAATTATTTTGTTTTTAATAATTAGCATTATTGAAAGACAAATATTGAAAAAGAGATACTATTAAAAATATAAAATTGATCGAGGAGAAGGCATATGAAGAATATAGTTAGCATCGTGTTGAGTATTACACTACTTTTAATAGGAGGTTGTGGTTCTGACAACAATACTCAATCAAGTGAGAAGAAATTACAAAAGGTAAGTATTATGTTAGATTGGTACCCTAATGCGGTACACTCCTCAATATACGTGGCGCTAGATAAAGGTTTTTTTGAAAAACATGGTCTGGATGTAGAAATTAAGATGCCTGCTGATACAAACGATCCTTTAAAGCTAGTAGCTGCGGGAAAAGTCGATATCGGACTTAGCTATCAGCCTCAAGTATTAATTGCTCGTGGAGAAAATATCCCAGTAAAATCTATTGGTGCATTTGTTCGTGAACCGTTAAATACGATAATGGTGGCTGCCGATGGGAAAATTAAATCACCTAAAGATTTAACTGGGAAAACAATAGGATATCCATCTATACCACTTAATGATGCAATGATAAATACTATGGTTAAAACGGACAATGGTGATCCAACAAAAGTAAAATTAGTTGATGTAGGTTGGAATTTAATACCTACACTTGCTACAAAGAAAACAGATGCAATCGCGGGTGGTTTCATTAATCATGAACTATTACTTTTAGAAAAAGAAGGTCACGCTGTTAAAATTTTCAAACCAACAGAGTATGGTGTTCCAAATTATTATGAATTAGTCCTAGTTACAAGTGAAAAATCTATTGATCAAAATTCAGAAACGTTAAAGAGTTTTATTAAAGCACTAACAGAAGGACAAGAATATGTTGTTAAAAATCCTAAAGAAGGATTGTCAGTACTTCTAGTACATGAGAACAAAACTTCCCCACTTGATAAGGGAATCGAAAAAAAAAGCTTAGAAATACTTTTACCATTAATGGATGCTAAAGATAAGCCTTTCTTATATCAAGATGAAAATTCATGGGAAAGAGTAGGGGCTTGGTTACTAGAGCATGGAATTTTAAAGGTAAAAGTAGATTCAAAAAATGCATTTGTTAATTTTTAAAAAAATATAACTATAAGGGGAATATGATTATGAAAACAATTGAGAAAGTACGAGAAACAAATCCACTGATCCACAATATTACAAATGTCGTTGTAACAAATTTTACTGCTAACGGATTACTGGCGCTAGGAGCATCACCTGTAATGGCTTACGCACATGAAGAAGTAGCAGATATGGCGAAAATAGCAAGTGCTGTTGTATTGAATATGGGTACACTTGATGAAAATGTTGTCACATCAATTATAATTGCTGGTAAATCAGCAAATGAAAATAAAGTTCCAGTTGTTTTTGATCCAGTTGGCGCAGGAGCAACTCCGTATCGTACTGAGGCTGCTAGAAAAATCTTAAAAGAAGTTCAAGTGACCGTATTAAGAGGTAATGCTGCTGAAGTTGCCAATGTTATTGGCGAAAATTGGTTAATAAAAGGTGTTGATGCAGGGGGTGGTTCTGGAGACGTGGTTGAACTTGCACAAAGAGCATCAAGACAAATTGGTTGTATAACAGTTATTACAGGTAAAGACGATGTAATAACTAATGGTGATTCAACATATAAAGTTGAAAATGGACACCCAATTCTTACAAAAGTTACAGGGACAGGTTGTTTATTAGGTTCGGTGATAGGAGCATTCATTGCTGCGTCTCAAGAAAAATTATATGCAGCAGCTGAAGCAGTATCTTTTTATGGTATAGCAGCAGAAATAGCAGCTCAAAAGACTATTGAAAATGGTCCAGGAAGTTTTCAGATTGAGTTTTTAAATCAGTTAGCTAAGGTGTCTATAGACGAAATAAATACTTTAGAAAAAATTAGCAAAATTTAAGGGGGTGTATTTTCTAAATGAAAGTATGTAGAGCGTTAACCATAGCGGGATCGGACAGTGGTGGTGGAGCGGGAATTCAAGCTGACCTAAAGACATTTCAAGAATTAGGTGTATATGGTATGTCTGCAATTACAGCGGTAACAGCACAAAATACGTTGGGTGTCCAAGGTGTATACCCTTTAAAAGTAGAAGAAATATGTCAGCAAATTAAATCCATTGGTGATGATATTGGTGCAGATGCGGTTAAGACAGGTATGTTATTTAGTGCAGATATTATTAATGCTGTTGCAACTGAGGTAACAAAGTATAACTGGGCAAACTTAGTTGTTGATCCAGTTATGATATCAAAAGGTGGTGCTACGCTATTACAGCAAGAAGCGGTTGATGCACTAATTAGAAACTTAATTCCGCTATCAATGGTTGTGACTCCAAATATTCCTGAAGCTGAAGTGTTGGCTAATATTAATATCAATAATTTGGATGATCGAAAAAAGGCAGCCCGAAAAATTAAAGAAATGGGCACACAATTCGTGGTGATTAAGGGTGGACATGATGAATCAGGAGATATAGTCACTGATTTAATTTATGATGGAAGAGATTTTGAATATATAGATAGTAAAAGGGTAAAAACAATGCATACACATGGAACCGGATGTACTTTTTCTGCAGCAATTGCAGCAGAATTGGCAAAAGGAAAAGATGTTGTTGAATCAATTAACAATGCAAAAATGTTTATTAAAGCGGCAATAGAAGATGAGTTAGGTATAGGAGTTGGACACGGACCTACAAATCACTGGGCTTTTCAAAAAAGAAAGCGAGGAGAATCGCTTGGAATTAAATAATTCTAACAGGATTAGAGATCTTCTGAAAATGTATTTTATTATGGGCAGTAATAACTGTAATGACTTACCTGAAAAAGTTTTACAAGAGGCTATAGATGGTGGGATTACGTTATTTCAATATCGTGAAAAAGGTAAAGGATCATTGGTGGGTAAAAATAAACTTGAACTAGCTAGGAGACTTCAAAATATTTGCAAGCAAAAGAATATCCCCTTTTTAGTAAATGATGATATTGATTTAGCGTTAGAGATTAATGCTGACGGTGTTCATATAGGACAAGAGGATACAGCTGCAGATGTAGTTCGTAAACATATCGGACGAGGTAAAATTTTAGGAGTATCAGTACATAATATTGATGAAGCAAAAAAGGCAATTTTAGATGGGGCAGATTATTTAGGTTTAGGTCCAATTTTCAGTACAAAAACTAAGGAAGATGCTAATGACCCTCAAGGCTTTAAATTCATTAAAGAATTAAGAGATAAAGGAATAAAAACCCCCATAGTTGGTATTGGTGGTATTACCGAAACTAATGCAAGGGAAGTAATTTTGGCTGGTGCGGATGGAATTTCGGTTATTACAGCAATCACAGAAGCAAACTCTATAAAAGTTGCTACTAAGTCATTAGCCAAACAAGTCAAAATATAACAAGCAAGTTTTTCTAATAGAACTACATATTACCTCTTTGTATTGTATTGACGGAAAGTCTAACAATATAAACAAGGGGGATGATTATAAATGAAGCTATATACAAATTTTAAAGAGAAGCGAATAGCAAAACAAAAAAGATTTGAAAAGCAGGTTTTGCAAGAATTATCTTTAAATGAATTAAAGGAAGTATTTAATAACTGTTTCGGTCCATTCTTGAATCTAAATAGATTAAAAGTTGATAATATTGAGACATACGGTATGGATTACGCAATAGAAGCGTTTTTATTAGGTGCTTCAATTAGTAAATTTGGTTACTATGGCGAAAGTCTAGAATATGTAAAAGAACGAACAGCATTAAAGGAGAAAAAATTTGTTGACGCGCTTTATTGTATTATCGGAGAGAAAATCCCTTATGAAGAGGAAGTATATTTCGAAACGCTATATAGAATTTGCAAAGAGTACATTAAATTTTGGTGGAACTTAGGCTTTGATAAAGGACAAAAAAGATATAAGTTAAAACTGACAAGATAATAAATCATAAAATCTCCACTTGTCCCATATATTACATTAGGGAAAAGTATGGGGGTTTCGAAGAACATGAGCAAAAATACAAAAGTTAGAGTTGTTGCAGCTATCGCATTGATTGCAATTGTAATTTTTATCTATAAGTTTGACTTTAGGATCTTATCTAGTTGGAGAACTTGGAACTTACCGTTATCTGGTAAAATTATTGTGTTAGATCCAGGACATGGAGGACCGGATGGTGGTGCTTCAGGAGGCGAAGTTGTTGAGAAGGAAGTCTCTCTCAAAATTTCTTTATTGCTAAGAGATTATCTACAAGAGCAAGGTGCAGTAGTTATAATGACGAGGCAAAGTGATAAGGATTTAGCAAGTCCATTTACAAAAGGATATAGCATACGTAAAACTGAGGATTTAAGAAAACGTCTTAAAATAATTAATAAGTCTGATGCAGATATGTTTTTAAGTATTCATCTAAACTCACTTCCTATAGCAAAGTATAGCGGTGCGCAGACTTTTTATAATATTGGTAGCGATGATAATAAGGAGTTAGCAGCATTTATCCAAGATGAACTAAGAAAAACCTTAAATAACACAAACCGAGTGGCTAAGCCAATACATAATATATACCTATTAAGAAAAGCAGAAATCCCTGGTGCATTGGTAGAAGCAGGATTTTTATCTAACGCAACAGAAAGAGCATTATTAGAGGATGAGGATTACCAAGACAAAATTGCTTTTGGAATATATAAAGGTATTTTAAGAAGTTTGACTAATGAAAAAGCTCCAGAAGAATAATAATAATAAATGACCTCTGGTTAAAGAGGTCATTTTGTTTAGCTATAGGAAAGTATAAACTTCTGCGTAGTTAATACTTTCCTAACGCATAAGTGCAACTACGGCTCTGCCGTCGCCCTTATGGCTCGGCAATAGCCGGGTTTTCTTTATTCTAAGTCTACATAAAAGGGTTTTATACAAGTTTATGCTATACTACAAATGAAAATAAATTAGGCGGTGGACACATGATTAATGAGAGCAAAGTTTTTGAAGTGTTAAATAGTATTAGTGATCCTTTCTTTAACAAACCACTAGGAGAATTAGGTACGGTTACTGAAGTTAAGGTAAAAGAAGAAAAGAACCACGTAAGTGTAAAAATAACTGTTGCAAAAACAGATTCGCCTGAGCAACTTAAACTACAATCAGAAATAGTTGATAAGCTAAAAAACGCGGGAGCAAGTTCTGTTGGCCTAAGATTTAATGCTATGGATGAGGAAACTCTGAAAAAACATTTAGCAGAATCAGGTGTCAATAAAAACCCGTTAGGTGACGCGACTATTATTGCTATTGCATCTGGAAAAGGTGGAGTAGGTAAATCTACCGTAACTGCTAATACTGCAGTAGCTTTAGCGAGATTAGGAAAAAGAGTTGGATTAATTGACTGTGATATATATGGATTTAGTATTCCGGATATGATGGGAATCCTTGAAAATCCAATTTTAGATAGTCAGGAAATATATCCTGCTGAGCGCTTTGGGGTAAAAGTTATGTCAATGGGATTCTTTGTTGAAGACAACTCACCAATTATATGGAGAGGTCCTATGTTAGGAAAAATTATAAGCCAATTCTTTTCGGACGTTCAATGGGGAGAATTAGATTACTTATTATTAGATCTACCTCCAGGAACAGGTGATGTGGCTCTTGATATTCATCAGAAACTACCTAACTCAAAAGAAATAATTGTTACTACACCCCACCCAACTGCAGCATTTGTAGCAGCCAGAGCAGGTATTATGGCTCAAAAAACAGATCATGAAGTTATTGGTGTAATTGAAAATATGTCGTATTACGAAAGTGTTAAAACTGGGGAAATCGAATATATATTTGGAACAGGCGGAGGAGAAAGACTTGCAAGTGAATTAGGTGTAGAACTGCTAGCACAGCTTCCATTAAAACAACCATCTGTACAAGAAGGAGATAACTATGCTCCATCCATATATACATCGGACGATGAGAACGGAAAGTTATTTGATGATATAGCTAGGAAAATTATAGAGAAGGGTAAGTAAAAGTTACGTGGGGATAAAAAATTGGATTAAATTTTTTCTAATTAATAGCTTACTTGGTATAGTTGTTAGTTCAGTACTAGGTGTAGTTTTTGAATTTATGAGTAAAAATTCTGAAGTTAGTATGTCAGAAGCTGTAATTGTTACAGGCAGTTATGCGTTGATAGGTTTTACTATAAGTGCCTTAGCTCATATGGGATATTTCTTTTATCAATATTTTATTGGTTCATTACTAATAATTTTAAGAAGTAGAAAGAAATATTACGTATTTCAGATAATCTTAACTTTAATTTCAGTTCTATTTAGTGCAAATTACTCATTTCAATATTCGATAAATAATAATATAAGTATTTTTAAACCAATTTTATTTTTAAGTATTCTTTTAATAATAGCATTTGTAGTAAGTCTGTATAAAGTGAAACTAACTACAAAAGATTCATTTGTTCCATCAATTTGCTTTTTAATCTTTGGAACTTTAATTGAAGGTTCAATTTCATTCGGTTCTGACACGTGGTTTTGGAGTACTTTAGTTTTTGGGACTTTAATCGTATGTAACAGCTATCAACTACTCTATATAAGTAAATATCTTAAAAATAATCAAAAGAAGACTGCGTAAATAGCAGTCTTTTTATTTGCTCAAAAGAAAAGTATAAACTCCTGAGTCGCTCATTCATTCTTAAAAACTGAAGGAAAACCCCGGCTATACCATCACCAGGGATTCTTTTTCGACAAATTTATTTAATTTCTGAGCTTTTTGGTACAGAAAAAGAGGATAAATCTGTTATATTTAAATTAGAATAACCCTTTGACCTCAAAGATTTAATTACAACAGGCAATGCTTTCTCAGTTTGAAGAGCAGAGTCAGATGCGTGAAAATAAATCACATCCCCTTTATCTAAATTACCTACTACATTGTTTACTATTTTATTTACTCCTGGATTCAACCAATCTTGAGAATCGACACTCCAATGAACTACAGTGTAATTAAATTGTGCTGATATATCAATGACGTCACTATTGTATAAGCCTAGTGGTGGTCTAAATAGTCTTACTTTTTCATAACCTAACCTCTTAAAGACCTCTTCTGCTCTCCCTAGATCTCTAACCATTTCCACTCTACTTAGTTTAGTATATGGTTTGTAAAAGTAACCAAGAGAGCCAATCTCATGTTTCGAATCAACAATCTTCTTAAATAGATCGGGATGTCTTTCTGCCCATGCTCCAGAAACAAAGAAAGTAGCGTTACTAACATTTTCATTTGCTAGGGTCTCTAAAATTTTTTCTAATTTGGAATCACCCCAAGTAACATCAAACGTTAAAGATACATTCTTATCGTTTGTATCACCCTTGTAGAAAACCTTAGTGCCATTACTTGTTTGAAAAACTGAAGTCGTTCCTTCATTGTTAACAAACAGGATTAGTGCACAAAACAATGCTGCTAACGCAATAAACATATATTGCTTAAGCTTACTAGCTCTAACAACATAAAAACCATTCATTTTCAAAACCTCCATTACTAAGCATACTTAATAAAATATATGTACAAGCCAATAAAATATGTATTTGATGAATTAAAATCCAAATTATGGTTAAAATAACCACACTTGTGAATTAGAGGTGTTAATAATGAGAGGTCTACTAATTAACGAAAGAGAAGTAAGGGAAATCGAATATTTATTAAAAAGGGAAATGGATGAAATTCTATTTGATCTTAAAGATAATAGAATTTCTCAAGTTGTAAAAACAACACTATATGATAGGTATGATATATTATTTAAACTATTTACTAGAGTATCTACTCCAAAACAAATACAGCAATATATCCCGACAAAAGCAACTAATTTCTATAATAAAAAGAAAAAGAAGAAATGTTGACAGCTAGATTTATGTATGATAAATTAAACATCGTCGTTGGTGAAATATAGCGAATTTCAGTTAAAAATATATATTGACACACGACGGACTATATGATAAATTAATAAAGTCGCCATTGCGACATAGTGCTCTTTGAAAACTGAACAACCAACAAAACCAAGCGTCAATTTATGTTTTAAAATAATGAGCTAC
>JAQSYP010000008.1 GCA_029256085.1 Caryophanales bacterium | reverse complement strand
ATACTGATGAAGCATACGTTCCTACTGAAGACCACTTACCACTTATTAAATCAGCAATAAACTGGGCAATACCACCTAAAGCTGCTCCAATAAGCCATGCTACATCCCCATCCGGATCAACCATCATCACTGGATTATTCGCCGCATACGTATAACCATTCTGCGATAATAAGTCATCACTATCTCCAGGGTGTGGATCAAGCGCTTGGAAGTTACCGTTTACTGGGTCGTAATAACGTGCTTTAAGGTAATAATGTTTAGTCTCATTATCATAATAGTATCATGCATAACGAATTGGGTTTGTGTCTGCTAAAGTTCCTGTTTGCGATAAAACATTTCCAAATGTATCGTACGAATATTCTGCAACTACATTATTGTTACTATCCAAAATTTTCACAACATCACCGCGGTGATTTGTGATGTAATAGTATAGATTTGTAGTTTTAGAGCTGTCCTCTGCAATGAGTGTTTGAATCATTGATGCGACGTTACCGTTTTTATCATAGTTGAACTCATGTAATTCTACTACTCTATCTAAAGCAGTGTCTTTAATAGATTCAAATGTTAGGATGTTGTTGCTGTAGTAGTATTCGGTTTCGATGTTTCCTACAGTTTTCTTTGTACGTAAGCCGTTCTCATCGTAGTCATAGCTTGCGACAAGTGTACTGTCATGCTTCTTCACTTCAGCTAGACGGCCTGAAGCGTCGTACACATAATCATAGTTTTCATCTTTTAATAGATTTCCATCATCATCGTATGTGTAAGCGAACCCGTTCTTTGTTAGGATTTGGTTTGCTAGATTGTAAGTGAATGTCGCTTCAGTTGTTGAAACTCCGTTAACTGTCGATACTTTTGTTTTACGATTCCCAACTTCATCATAAGTATAGCCTAGTTCAGTACCGTCCGAATAGATTTCTTTTTTAGGTTTCAGATAAAAAGAAGAATTCTAGAAATTCTAGAATTCTTCTTTGAATTTATTTATAAAAATTACTAAAACTTATATAAAAAAGTACAAAAGATATTAAAATTATAAAAGTTTTAGTCATCCAATATGGTAATTTTTCTAGCAGTAATAAGAAACCTTCTGCTATCGCACCGATAATAGTATCAGATGCCACAAAACTTGAATATATACCTTCTTCTTCATGCTTTCTTTTACTATAAAAAATGCCGTATAAAAAGACCATTAATCCAACAATACCTATTATTGAGTCTAATATCAAAAACAATCACCACCCTAAATATAATTATTGTTAAAATATTCTATTAAAAATTCCAGTTAGATAACTGCCCCATGTTCTAGTCCCTCGGTGTGAATTGAAATAATTTGAGATACTTGTTAAGATTTTATATTGTGCGAACAGAATATAATTAACGTAAGTTGCTTCCCTTTTTGTTAAATAGTTATTTTTTAATGCAAACTTTAACAATCCTGCATGTCTATTTACCATACCAAATCCTATTCCCCCCGAAACTATCCCTACTAATGCTGCAGTTCCAACTCTCCTTGCCATATCAGAATAATTTAACTTAGTTATTCTTAATCTAACTTCAACTGTGTATATTAAGAATTCTAATAAACCCGCCTTAATCGCATTACTAATCCCGACCAAAATAAACCATGGCATATCCCCATCCGGATCCACCATCATCACTGGATTATTTGCCGCATATGTGTAACCATTCTGTGATAATAAGTCATCACTATCTCCAGGGTGTGGGTCGAGCGATTGGAAGTTACCGTTGACTGGATCATAGTAACGTGCTTTTAGGTAATAATGTTTAGTCTCACTATCATAGTAGTATCCCGCATAACGAATTGGGTTTGTTTCTGCTAGAATTCCTGTTTGCGATAGAATATTACCAAATGCATCGTATGAATACTCTGCTACTACAACTTTGTTACTATCCAAAATTTTTACTGCATCACCGCGGTGATTTGTGATGTAATAGTATAGATTTGTAGTTTTTGAGCCGTCTTCTGAAACTAGAGTTTGAATCATTGATGCAACGTTGGCGTTTTTATCGTAATTGAATTCATGTAATTCTACTATTCTATCTAAAGTAGTGTCTTTAATAGATTCAAGCGTTAGGATATTGTTACTGTAGTAGTATTCGGTTTCGATATTGCCTACAATTTTCTTTGTACGCAGGCCGTTCTCATCGTATTCATAACTGGCTACAAGTGTACCGTCATGCTTTTTAACTTCAGCTAAACGCCCAGCAACATCGTACACATAATCATAATTTTCATCTTTTAATAGATTCCCATCATCATCGTATGTGTAAGTGAATCCGTTCTTAGTTAAGATTTGGTTTGCTAGGTTGTAAGTGAATGTTGCCTCAGTTGTTGATACACCGTTAACTGTCGACACTTTTGTTTTGCGGTTCCCAACTTCATCATAAGTATAGCTTAGTACAGTACCGTCTGAATAGATTTCTTTTTCAAGTTGGTTTATCGCGTCGTATTTATACTCAGTTAATACTCCGTTTCTATATTCCTTATCGATATTACCGTTTAAGTCATAATCATAGGACCACTTATCAAACTCTACGCCATCTTTAACATATTTTATTTCTTTAGGTTTGTTGGCCTTATCAAGTAAACGACTGCTTGAGAATAATGAACTTGTATTGTCAGGTGATGAACCATAGTTAGTAGTTTCTGCACTTGTTCCGTCAGCATTTTTTGAATAAGTATACGTGTCTTTATTTTGCTTAGCATCGTCATAATTAATTTGGCGGCCTGATTGCTTAGTTATTATATCAACATCACCATCAGCAGTATAACTATAACTTGTTAGCATGTTTTTGATTTCGGTAACTGGATAAATTGAGCTTTCTACTTCATTATTTGAATTGTAAGTAAAAGATTTAGTCGCACGACTTGTAGTTACTTCTTTTAGGTTACCGTTCTGATCATACTCATAGCTCACTGGGTTACCTTTCGCATCGGTAATAACTTCGAGCTTATCATTTAATGGATTATACTTATAGCCTGTAACGTATCCTTTAGCATCAGTCTTACTAGTTATATTTTCGTACTGATCGTAAGAAACTGAGTATTGTTTAGTAGCTCCATCCTCAAATCTACTAGATGTTACACTATATCCGTTTGTAGAATAGTTATAGGCAATTGATTCAACAAGTTAGATTCTAATGTTTTAATTTCTACTAAATAAAACAAATTTCCTTTTTACAATATCAATGAATGCAAAAAAGCCGACAATATAATATTGTCGACGTCCATCTTTATTACTTACCTTTTTTAAGAACTAGTTTCGCGACGACCTCGCAGTGCATCGTCTGCGGAAACATATCTACTGGTTGGACTTCGACTGTCTTAAAGCCACCGTCTTCAAGAATCCGTAAATCGCGGACCATCGTGCCTGGATTACATGACACATAGACAACACGTTTAGGCTTCATTTCGATAATAGTGCGCAGCAGTTCCTCATCACAACCTTTGCGAGGTGGGTCAACTACAATTACATCGGCAACAATACCTTGGTCCTTCCAAGCAGGAATTACCTCCTCTGATTTACCAACTGCAAATTCTACATTTTCAATTCCGTTCAACTCAGCATTTCGGCGGGCATCCTCAATCGCAGCCTCAACTATTTCTACACCATACACTTTCTTCGCAGCCTTTGCCAAGAACAACGAAATTGTACCAACACCACAGTATGCGTCAATAACAGTTTCTTTTCCTGTTAACCCCGCATACTCAAGCGCCTTCCCATACAGTACTGCTGTTTGGTCTGGGTTAACTTGATAAAAAGACCTCGCAGAAATCGCGAATTTCACATCTCCGATATAATCGTTAATATATTCACTGCCCCAAAGCACTACTGTCTTTTCTCCAAAAATCACATTAGTTTTCTGCGAATTTACGTTTTGAACAATACTTTTTATACTTAGAAATTCATTTGTTATAGCGTCAATTAGTTCTGATTTAAACGGCAGATCGTTACCCTTTGTGATAAATACAACCATTACTTCACCAGTATACTTGGCATAACGAACCATTACATGTCGCAACACCCCTCGGTGCTTCGCCTCATCATATGGCTTAATCCCGTACTGTCTTGCTAAACCTTTAATAAATTGTATAATCCTATCGTTTTGCTCATGTTGGATGTAGCATTGTTCCATCGGAATTATTGCGTGTGACCGCTGTTGGTAAAAACCAAACTCAAGTACACCATCCACAACCCCCGCAGGTACTTGAGCTTTATTGCGATAATTCCACGGTTTCTCCATTCCTAGGACTGGATGTACCTTAATATCTTTAATTTTCCCAATACGTTCGATAACGTCTTGGACTTGTTTCTGTTTAGCGCCTAGTTGGGCCTCGTATGACATATGCTGCGACTGACAACCTCCGCACTGCTTGTAAATATCACAAACAGGCTCGGTTCTATGAGGACTAGCTTCTTGCATTTCAACAATCATACCGTACGAAAATGATTTCCCTACCTTTGTAATCTTAATTTTAGCCTTCTCACCGACCAATGCATTATGTACAAATACAGGAAATCCGTTTATTTTTGCAACGCCAAGTCCTTCATGCGTCAAATCTATAATTTCTGCCTCAACAATATCATTTTTATTTAAAACTACATTATTACTCATAATTTCCACCCTTAAATTTTATCTTTATAAACATTAACATAAATTTTAACCAAAGAAAACTTGGTTATAGTCAATTTCCCTTTGGGATTTAATCCAAAATATAAGTTTTTTGATCCAAAGATACGTTTTTTGATCCAAAAAATTTTTTTATAATACAAAAATGAAATTTTTAATCCAATCAAAATTTTTACTAATTTTTGCAAGTCAAAAAGAAAAACCTTAACCATCTGGTTAAGGTTCTATGCTTCCTTTACAAGAAACGTTGAATTTAGTTGGTCCGTGTTTATAGGTTTGCTAAAATAGTAGCCTTGACCTACATCACAATTATTTAACGCTAAGAAGTTCAGTTGTTGTTCAGTTTCTACACCTTCAGCAACAACTTTTATATTTAAGTTGTGTGATAAGGTGATTACCGAAGTTACAATTAGATCGCTTTCGTCTTCCTTGCCAATCTTATCTAAGAACTGTTTATCTATCTTTAACACGGTAATTGGTAATTCCTTTAAATGCGTCAAAGATGAGAAACCTGTTCCAAAATCATCTAAAGCAATAGATACCCCTAAATCACGCAGGAAGTTTATTGATCTAAGCGCTGCTTCCATATCTGAAATAATAGCAGTCTCAGTTATTTCAATCTCTATCTCAGACGGATCTAATCTATATTTAAGTATTGAGGCCCTAATCAATTCTGGAAAATCGGGATCTACAAGGGTACCACTTGAAATATTAATAGACATCTTAAGATCAGAAAAACCAATCTTGTTCCAAGTAGCTTTATCTCTAAACGCTGTATTTATTACCCATTTATCGATTTGTTTAATATAACCCATCTTTTCAGCGACTGGAATAAATTCAGCTGGAGAAACAAAACCTGTCTTAGTATTAAACCAACGTATTAGAGCTTCTACTCCTACTATACTATTACTCTTTAAACATATTTGGGGTTGATAGTAAAGTTGGAAATCCTCATTTAATAAAGCTTCATGTAAATCATTTAACATATTCATGTGGCTAATTGTAATCTCAGACATTTCCTTATTATAGAACATTATTCCTTGCTTGTTATTTGACTTTAAATAGTTTAATACAGTGTCAGCATTTCTTTGCAATGTAGCTGTATCAAGAGCATGGTCTGGATAAATTGCAATACCAACATTAACCGTTCTATAGAAATTATGTCCCTCAAACACCCAAGGTTCATGTAATCTATTAATTATTCTATTAGTTATCTCTTCCATCTCTGATTCTTTTTCTACATTTGTAAGAATCAATGCAAAAGTACCTCCACTTAAACGCGCACAGAAGATGTCTTCACTAGAAAACTCTCTCAAAATACTCGCAGTACTTTGTAAGAAAAGATTGCCTGTTTTATGACCTAACGTATCATTAATTGTTCTAAAATTACTTATATCTAAATATAAGATTGAGAGCTTGTTAGAATTTAACAAGCTATTATTAATAGACTTTTTAAGTTCATTTTCGAATTTCTTCCAGTTTGGTAAAGAAGTCAATCTATCATTGTATGCTAGGAAGAAAAGATTTTCTTCAAGCTCTACTTGATCGGTTATATCAGTATGTGATCCAGCCATTCTTAACACATGACCGTTTTTATCCCTGATAGCTTTTCCTCTACTGTGAATCCATCTAACGATCCCTGTTTTAGTGACAATTCGATACTTGTTTTCATAGATTGTCAAATCGGTGTTGAAAAACTCTTCATGCTTCTTAAGTACTTTTTCTCGGTCATCAGGATGTAAAATATTTACCCATCCGTCATAACTATTGTCAAAGTTAACGCTATTGTACCCATAAAATTCTTTGAGCTTAAGTGAGTAAAAGAAATTTTTATTAACTACATCCCAATCCCAGATCCCATCATTTGAGCCTTCAATTACTAATTCATATCTTTGCTCGCTTAATGCCAAAGCTTTGTGGTTTCTTTCTAACTCATCATACTTTTGGGACAGTTCTTCCTCCAAAGCAAGAAGTTCCTCGTTGGCCGCACTTAGCTCTTCATAATTATTAAAAATTTCATTTGTTGCGATTGTAAAGAGATTTAGTCTTTTTAGAATTATAAAGTAGAAAAACATACTTGTTGCACCAATGTATATCCAGCCTTTAATAGTCTGTATTTTAGTAAGAATGCCAACGTCATCGAATAGTACTGATAAAATTAGATCAGACATTAAGATCCAAATAACACCTATTAGTAGATATAATAATATTAATCTAAACGATTCTCGTTTAGGGTTCATTTGTTCTTTTAATTTCAATAAGTCCTTATGCATTTCATCGTACTTATCCATTCGATTCACCACACTTTTATATATTCCTAATGAGATACTACCCCTAAATTCATCTATTAATTAAATTTTACCATTAAATCTCAATAAAATTGACTGTTTTTTTTATAATTATTACAAATTTGTAATTAAATGTCAGCTTTTTCCATATATTTACAAAACATTTCGTCAAAACCGACATTATTTCCTAGGAAATAATCAAATGCAACAAAAAAAGACATGGAATTTCCCATGTCTTTTCGGTTCTATTCTTCTGTTAAGAAAAAGTCCGCAGATTTCGGTGCGAAAACTTCTAAATGATGATGTAAATTTGAAAAATGCGCAGGTAATAACCCACCAAATTCACCATCTAGGTTTAACTGAACCTTTTCTCTTGTTTCTACAACTATGTTTTTTGCTTGAGCATAAATAACATGCTTATCGTTCAAATGATCACCACGTAAGGCTTTTACAGCTATACGGACGAATTCAGCAATATTTGATTTTTTAAGAATTATAAGATCAAATTTCCCATCGTTCATCGATGCATCAGGTGCTAGTTTCTCAAATCCACCTACAGAGTTTGTATTGGATACTAGAAACATCATAACCTCACCGTCAAATACGTTACCATCATACGTAATTCTTACTTCAGATGGGCGAATAGACGGTAACATTTCTATACCTTTTAAGTAGTATGCTAATTGTCCTAAGACAGTCTTCATTTTAGATGGTACATCGTATGAAAGTTCAGTAATCTTACCACCACCGGCAATATTGACAAAATACTTATCATTTACCTTACCTATATCAAGTGGTACTGTTTCCCCATTTGCAATAACTTCGCATGCCCCTTCAATAGTAAAAGGGATGTGTAATGCTCTTGCAAAATCATTAGTAGTACCAACAGGAATTAATCCTAATTTTGGTCGGTAATCTTTAGAAGCAATACCATTGACAACTTCATTTAAAGTTCCGTCTCCGCCAGCTGCTATTATCACGTCGAATTTACGCTCACACGCTACTCTTGCAGCAAGGATTGCATCTCCAGTACCAGTAGTAGCATGAGTTGAGGTTTCATAACCTGCATTTTCTAGCGTTTGTAGAACTTCTGGCAGATGTTTTTTGAATATTTCCCTACCAGATGTAGGATTGTAAATAATCCGTGCTCTTTTCATACTTAACATCCTAACTTGATAATTAGTTTATTATCGCTTTTTAATTTCTTCTAATAGAAGCTTGTTTACTAATTGTGGATTTGCTTGTCCCTTTGTTGCTCTCATTATTTGTCCAACAAAGAATCCTATTGCTTTATCCTTGCCTGCTTTGTACTCTTCAATCGATTTTGGAAACGCATCAAGCGCCTCAGTAATAGCTTTAAGTAATGCACCCTCATCAGAGATTTGCACTAAGCCTTTTTCCTTGATTATAACCTTAGGATCGCCACCGTTTTCAACAAGCTCTTTGAAAACTTGTTTTGCAATTTTAGACGAGATAGTACCATCTGAAATTAGCTGAATCATACTAGCTAATGCTTCTGGAGACATTTTCAACTCCGAAATTGATGTTTGTGATGAGTTTAAGAATTCCGAAACACCACCCATAATCCAGTTTGAAGCTTGCTTAGCGTCAGCACCAGTTGCAACAGTCGCTTCAAAGTAATCAGCCATTTCTCTGGATAAAGTAAGAACGTTAGCATCATATGATGGTAATCCAAGTTCCTCAACGTATCTTTTTTTCCTAGAATCGGGAAGTTCGGGAATTGTTGCTCTAATACTTTCTTTCCAAGCATCATCAATATAAATATCTAATAGATCAGGTTCCGGAAAATATCTATAATCGTCTGAACCTTCTTTAACTCGCATTAGAATAGTAGTTTTTGTATTTTCATCATAACGCCTTGTTTCCTGCTCTATAATTCCTCCAGCAAGTAGAACTTGCTCCTGACGAATTTCTTCATGCTCAAGGCCAGATCTTACAAAGGCAAAAGAATTTAAATTTTTAAGCTCAGTTTTAGTGCCGAATTCTTCTTGTCCAACTGGTCGTAAAGATATATTTGCGTCACAACGCAACGATCCTTCTTCCATTTTACAATCAGAAACTCCAGTATAAAGAATAATCGCCTTTAATTTCTCTAAATAAAGGTATGCTTCCTCTGGTGTTCTAATATCTGGTTCTGATACGATTTCGATAAGAGGTGTACCCTGACGATTTAAATCTACTAATGAGTAGCCATCACCTGTATGTGTTAGCTTACCCGCATCTTCTTCTAAATGAATTCTTGTAATGCCAATACGCTTCGTTTCACCATTAACTTCGATATCAATCCAACCATTTTCGCCTATTGGCTTATCAAACTGAGAAATCTGGTAGGCTTTAGGATTATCTGGATAGAAATAATTTTTACGATCAAACTTTGTATGTGTTGCAACCTCGCAATTTAATGCCATTGCAGCTTTCATACCAAACTCAATTACCTTCTCGTTTACAACTGGTAGTACACCTGGATATCCTAATTCGATTACACTTGTATTAGAATTTGGTGCAGCTCCAAACTCATTTGGGCTTGCTGAGAATATTTTTGATTTCGTCTTTAGCTCAACATGAACTTCCAGACCAATTACTGTTTCGAATTTCATATATTTCACCTCTCTTTATAGGGTCGGGAATTTGTTATGATAGTCAGTTGCCTGCTCATAAGCATATGCAACATTTAAAATAGTTGATTCATCGAAATGTTTTCCAATAATTTGCAAGCCTAGTGGTAAGCCGTTTGCAGCAAAGCCACATGGTACTGAAATTCCAGGAACACCTGCTAGATTTACAGGTATTGTTAAAATATCATTAACATACATAGTCATTGGATCATCTACATTTTCACCTAGTTTAAATGCAGGTGTAGGTGTTGATGGACCTATAATTACATCATATTTCTCAAATATATTTTCAAAATCTTGCTTTATAAGTGTACGTACTTGCTGTGATTTCTTGTAGTATGCATCATAATATCCTGAGCTTAAGGCAAACGTCCCTAGCATTATACGTCTTTTAACTTCATCCCCAAAACCTTCTGCTCTAGACTGCTTGTACAACTCTATCAAGTTCGTAGCACTGTCAGATCTGTGACCATATCTAACTCCGTCAAAGCGAGCTAAGTTTGCTGATGCCTCTGAGGAAGATAATAGATAGTAAGTTGCAAGAGCATACTTAGAATGCGGCAGTGACACTTCTTCCCAAGTTGCGCCTAGTTTCTCGAGTTCTTTTAATGCAGATAATACTGCACCTTTCGCCTCTTCACTTACACCTTCACCTAAGTATTCTTTAGGAACAGCAATTTTCAATCCTTTTATATCGCCTGTAAGCGCCTTAGAAAATTTAGGAACTTCAACGTTTGCTGAAGTTGAATCCATTTTATCTAATCCACAAATTGCTTCTAATAAATATGCGCTATCTTTCACATTTCTTGTAATAGGTCCTATTTGGTCTAGTGAAGATGCAAATGCAACTAGTCCAAAACGCGATACTCTACCATACGTTGGTTTTAAACCTACCACTCCACAGTATGATGCTGGCATACGTATCGAACCACCAGTATCAGAACCTAATGTGAACAAAACTTCTCCAGACGCAACTGCTGCTGCAGAACCACCACTAGATCCACCGGGAACGTAATCTAGATTCCATGGATTTCGCACAGGTTTAAATCCTGAGTTTTCATTAGAAGAACCCATTGCAAATTCATCCATATTTAACTTACCAACAGTGATAGTTCCGGCTTGCTGTAATTTCTGAACAACAGTAGCATCATAAATCGGATCGAAATTATGTAGAATTTTACTTGCACATGTCGTTCTTAAGTTTTTAGTAACAATATTATCTTTAATTCCAATTGGAAGTCCAAACAATTTTGACTCACTAGAACTTGCATCGTCTAGTGATTTCGCGCATTCCATCGCAGCTTCTTCGTTAAGTGTTAAAAAGGCCTGAATCTTTTCATCTACACTGTTTATTTTTTGGAATGATTCTGCCACTAGTTCACTTGGTCTAATTTCTTTATTTACAATTAATTCGTGTAGTTTCTCTACACCGTGTTGAAATAAACTCATGCTTGTCCCCCCTATTCTATGATTGCTGGTACTCGTATTTGTCCATCAGCATGATCCGGAGCGTTTCTCACTACGTCCTCAACTGGCAGTCCTTTTTTCGCGATGTCTTCTCTAAACACATTTTTCATATCTAATACATGTGAAGTTGGTTCCACATTAGATGTATCTAATTCATTTAACTGTTCAGCATATGTAATAACTTTATCTAACTGTTGTTGAAATTTAACTGCTTCATCTTCTGTAATTGCCAGTCTAGCTAAGTGTGCAACATGTTTCACTTGGTCTAATGTTAATCTTGACATAAAGTCACCTCCGTATTTATTCGCCCATACACATAATATTGATAATACCAAATTATTACAGTTAGTATCAATAGTAGTAAGATAAAACCACATTTATTTATCAGAAAACTTTAAACCCGGCATCCTAATTGAATGCCGGGCCTAAATTATTTTAAAGGGGAAGAGGGGTCATTTAAAATGTATTAATTTTTTTCTTTCTTTTCTTGTTTAGTTTCAGACTTTGCTTGTTTCTTTTCTTGTTTAGCTTCTACTTTTGCTTGCTTTTTCTCTTCTTTAGCTTTAACTTTTTCAGCTTTTGGCTGCTTTTCTTGGGCAACTGCAGGTTCTGATGATGTTGTTAACGTGCTAGTAGTTCCATTTAATTCCGATTCCTTTGTTGTTTCTTCTTCATTTGAAACAGGAGTATCTGGTGTTGTAGTTTCTTCAGTAACCGGTGCTGTTGTAGTATCAGCTGGTTGTTCTTGTTGTGTTTCTTCCTTTACCTCTTCAGTTGGTTCTTTAGGTGTTAACTTATTTAGTTTACCTTCTAATTTAGTTACTAATTTATCATTACCTTTAGCCTTAGCTTTTTCGATTTTTTCTTCAAGTTTTGCTTTTCTAATTTCTGCAGATTTCCCTTTAACCTCTGATGGGTTAAAACCTAGTTCTTTCGCTACTTCTCCAAATCCTTTTCCTTCACTAGCTAAGAACATTTCTGCAACTTCATCTACAGTCTTTCCACTAATTTTTGCTAACGCAAATATTTGTGAGATTTGTCCAAATCCAAGATCTTTACCTCTTAGTTCAGCAACTTTATCTTTGTCTAAACCTTCGACTACGTTTGCAACAATCTTAATTTCTTCCTTTACTTCTATAACTTCGTTTGCTTGTTCCTCTGGTAATGCCTCTGTGACTTTATCTTCAACATTTGTAGCTTCTTCAACTGCCTCATTTAAATTCTCAGTAGTTTCTGAAGTCGTTTCTTCATTTAATATTACTTCTGCAACTTGTTCTTTTGCTTCAGCAAGTAATTTCTGATAATCTGCTATTGCCTCTTTAACATATTCTTCCTTTTCAAGTTCAGCCATTGCAGTTGCTTCAGCTAATCTTTCTTTTGCATAATCTAGAAGTAATGTAGCTTCTTTTTCTTCACTAAATGTAAAGAATAGATTCATATCTTCAAATAGTCTTTCAAATGTATATAAAGATGAATCTGGTGTTACACCTGGGTCAACAGTAGTTACTTCTTCTGCAGCAAATGCAACTGATGAACTGAATAACATTGAACTGACAAGTATTGATGAAATTAATAGTTTCTTCAAATTAATCTAACCTCCGCTTTTGATATTAAGACCAAAAAATGCTACCCCCGAAGAGATAGCATTGAAGCACAATTTGCTGTCCTCGGTAACTGGCTGGCATTGTTCTAATAAACTTTAGCCCCTATAGCTTTGCGTCCCACAATTTCCCGTGGTTTGCCTTTATCGATCTTACTAACATTATATTACTATACTAGAAAAATATAAATAGACATTTTATCCTATTTTAAAAAATAGGGCAAAAGGTTTAGATAATTATTTGTAGAATAATATAATTAGGAGGTGTTATATGAAAAATGTACTAGTATTTGGCGGCACAAGGTTTTTCGGTAAAAGATTAGTAGAATTACTAATTCAAAATGGCCATAATGTAACAATTGCAACTAGAGGGCAATCTAACGATGAATTTGGCAAAAAAGTGAATAGGATAATATTGGATAGGGAAAAGGCGGAATCGTTAAACGATCTTAAAAACACATATTGGGATATTGTTTACGATAACATTTGTTATTCATCGAAGGCAGCAAAGATTGCATGTGAGACGTTTCAAGAAAATGTTGGGAAGTATATATTCACGTCTACACTATCCGTATATGATGAAGGTGATTTATTAGAAGAGACTGATTTTAATCCTTATACTTATAATTATAGGATTGGAGATAGGTATGATTTTGATTATAAAGAAGGTAAACGAAACGCTGAAGCCTACTTTTTTCAAGAGGCCTCTTTTCAAGTAATTGCACCAAGGTTTCCAATTGTACTCGGGGAAGATGATTATACTCAAAGGTTAGTATTTCATATTAATCATATAAAAAATTTAAAACCTATTAGTGCAGATGATTTCATTGGTGGTATGTGTTTCATTAGCGCAAAAGAATCTGCTGAATTCTTGTACTGGTTAATGGAGATCGACTTTGAAGGTCCAATAAACGCGTGTTCAAATGGCTTTATTTCTTTAAATGAAATAGTTGCTTTTATTGAGATTAATTCAAGAACGAATGCCAAAACTTCAAGAAATACTCTTGAAAACGTGTCACCATTTAATGGAATGCCTAATTATAAACTGAGCAATAAAAAGGCTAGAGAACTAGGTTTTCAGTTTGAGAATGTTAACGTTTGGATGGAAGAATTAATAGAATTTCTTACATAACCTGCATATGTGTAGATTGTTTTTGTTGATTTATGCTTTCAGCGCTCGCTTTCCCAATAAAAGTATATTGATTTTCGCTTTTGGACGCTGCTTTCCGCGGCCGATCTGTCGAGCCTGTAGTCTCGCCTAGATCGTTCTGCCGCTGGAGTCAAGCGTCCTTCGCTCAAAATCTGCATATAATCATTTTTCAGTGGTCTTGTATAAATTCCTATTAAAGCTCTTGTTTTTGTAATGTGAAAATCGAAACAAAAATAATTCCAAAAATCATTAATAAACTCGAAGTTAAATTTAGGGCAAGTGTATCTAAATACTTGTTATCCATCAATATACTGCCTACTTGATTCATTAAGTTGCTAGGGCTCCATTTCATTTGCTTCTCGAAAATTCCATTAACGATTGCAAGTGCTGTAATAAGTAAAAATGAGCTACCTACTATTGCCCCATTTTTTCTAAAAACAGACCCGAAACACATCGTAACACTAATAATGAACAGGACGTAAATAAAATATATTACACAGGACTCTATAAAGTTTTTAAAGCTAACATCACTAAACAATAGATTAGTATAGTACCACGTTAAACCATATCCTATACCAATTGAGGCTGAAATTATCGTAACTTGCGCAAACCACTTGCTTATAAAAAATGTAAAGTAAGATACTGGTCTAACCATCGTTGAAGTAATTGAGCCAGTATTCTTCTCGTTAGAAATTGAACCCATTGCACTTATAACTATTAATAAGATTCCAATTGTACTATATTGCGACAATGTTTTTAACAAAACTTCCGCACCACTTGGTGTTGGTATTTTAATAATAGTACCCTCAGGCATGTTTCCTGCCGCATCAAGAATTTGTGGCATATAGTATGAGGTAATTGGTTGCATAATTCCGATTAAAGTAAATACGATTGGTAACCATATCCACTTCGAAGATCTTGTAAATTCTAGCATTTCTTTTTTATATATAATCCATATACCCCTCATTACTGCACCACCTTAAAAAACATCTCTTCAAGCGTACTCTCGCCAACTACAAATTTACTAATTTCAATATTATTTCTAATTAAATCTTCTAAAAGTCTAGTTCGAGATTCCGGTTCATCTTCGATTGTAATTGTGACTGAATTATCAGATTCTCTCTTAACCTCTTTTATATAGCTTAGTTCATTAATCCAATTACCAATTTTATTATCACTTTGAATATAGATGATAGGTTTTTGGTATTTAAGTTTGAGACTTTTTAATGACCCAGTTTCAATTATTTCGCCTTTATTCATTATGAGGATTTCGTCGCTTATTTCTTCAGCATCATGTAGAACATGGGTAGAGTATATAATGGTTGTTTCTTTTTTTAGTTTATTTAGTAAATCCATAACTTCTCTTCTTCCAATCGGGTCTAACGCAGAAACAGGTTCATCTAAAATTAGTAGCTTTGGTTTGTGTATGATAGCTTGTGCAATACCAAGCCTTTGTTTCATACCTCCAGAATAGTTTCCAATTCTTTTTCTACCTACATCCTTTAAACCGACTGAATGCAATACCTCTGAAATTCTAGTTTTTAAAATGTTTTTATTTAAACCAGATAACTCTCCAACATAAAAGAGAAACTCGTTCGCACTCATCCAGTCATAATAACTAGGGTATTGTGGTAAATACCCAATATAATTTCTTAAATCTCCATTCATTTGATCTGAGACAATTGTGCCGCTCGTCGGCTTTATAAGTCCAGTTAACATCTTTAGTGTTGTTGTTTTACCCGCTCCATTAGGGCCAAGTAAAGCAATACAGCTTTTTTCATGGGCATCTAAATTAATATTATAATTAAAATTTTTAACAGCAGTTTGACTTCCGAATACTTTCGATAAATCATGCAGCTTCAACAATCTCTTCACCCTCTAATACTTTTTTCTACCAAAAATAAAATAAATTATTGGTCCAATCGTGCTTATTAAAAGAATAATTAATAACCAAACCCATTTGGGACCACTTGTTTCCTCTTGTTTAAATAAACTGTAAAGTGCTGAAACCACAAGAATCAATTGTAAAACTAAAATAGGTGCAATAATATTCCAATCGATAGCCATATTAATCTCTCCTCTTCTTATTTTTTCTTAGTATGAAAAACCAGTAAAACAAACTTGGTAATGGAAATTGGATAAGGCCCCATAACCCCCAAAACCAGTAGTATTTTGTTCTTTTTCTTGCATCTATAAATAACAAAGTACCTTGGGTAAAAATAATTATAGCTATGACGATTAGTAGAAATACTTCTTCAGTACTAGTCATTTCACTAACCTCTCTTTAGCATTATTCGATCTTTTATATGCAATGAATACCAACGGTACTACTGAAAATGCTAGTATTTGGCTTGCGATAATTACTATTGGCATTACTATAGAAACTGATAGAAGTGTCGCTAAAGTTAAGATGGCAATAATAAAGAAAGTAATAAGTTCTATATAAAATTTCTTCTGTTTTTTTATTTTAGCTTCTAAAATAATTTCTGATATTTGAAAATCAGACGGTGTTCTATTAGGTATTACGTGATCTATTTCTTTAAACTTATTATTTAATTCATAAAAGCTATCTTTATTATTCACTTTACCTCAACTCCTTTCGTAACTTCTGATTACCATAATGAACTCTAGATTTAACTGTTCCTTCTTTAACACCTAATATATCCGCAACCTCGTCATAACTATATCCATAATAGTGTTTCAAAATAAGCGGCATTTTATATTCATCTTCTAATTTACTAAATCCCTCCATAAGCTCTGACCATTCAACACCTTCATTTGTTATATGCCACTGTAAATTTGTTGAACGTTCTTCTGTTTTTTGCCAAAAGAACAATCTCTCTCGTTTTCTTTTTCGAAGATAGTCGGTATAAGTATTTGTTGCTATTGTAATTAGCCAAGTTGAAAACTTTGCTTTTCCATTATAGTAATTAAGGTTTATATAACACTTAGTCAAAGCTTCCTGGGTTATTTCTTCTGCCAAGTGGGTATTCATTGTTATCTTTATCAAATACTTATATACAAAGTCGAAATACCTTTTATACAATGAAGCAAAAGCATTATCATCGCCTTGTTGCGCACTTTTTATTAGTTCATACTCATCGTGCTCCATAAAACTTTTGCTCCCCCTTTTTGTATTCATCTCTTATACGTATATGAAATAAGAATCGTTCAAATTATTTTATATATTTTTATTTTAAACATATCATTAATTTAAAACTATTCATAACTCAAGGTTTCATCAATTGTTCATGGTATTATCACTAGGAATCTAGTATTATTTAATAACATCGTCTTGATTGAAGCGGGAGTGTTTGTATGAGGAATGTCTTACTTATTATTTCGTTACTCGTTGTTTTGACTGGATGTACGAGTAACAGATATGTATATAAAGGTACTGGTAAAAACTGGGAATTTACCCATTTAGTCTCTTTGAATGAAAATAAGTTACAAAAACAAACAACAGTACATTATAAAGGAAACAAATCTCTAAGTAGTTTTGAAAAAGTTCACGTTAAAGTTTTTGATGAGTCGGGATTAATCGTCGGAATTTTTTCAGGGGATACATTAAAAAACAAGGACGACATTCTCGTTTTAAACAGCTATTTACACGAAAATGATTTAGAGCGAGAGAAGTCTATAAAAATTGTTATTGTAAGCGATGAGAAAATAGAGAAAATTTACTCAAAATAAAGATGGGACCGCTTTAGTTAAGGTCCCATCTTTTTTCTTTATTACATTGATAATGCCTGTTGAGCCAAATTCATGTCATTCTGAAGCATTCTATTTAATTCATATGATGGATAGTTTCCATTCTCTTCTATATAATTAAATATTTTAGTATGTGCGTCTATTCCAGTATTAAGCTGACGAACTAATACATCTTTTAACATTGGAGTAGCTGTTTCCGTTATAGCAACTGAATAGTTTCTTACAGCACTTTTAGTAAATGCTAATAAATCAGCTGCAAAGAACGTATCCATTTGGCGATATTGATTTGTAAGGCCAGGCTTTGGTGCATATGGATAAAATTGCATTAACTCTCTAATACTTGTTTCTAACCCCGTAATTGTTTCTTGATATATTGCAATTAAGCGGGGGTCAGTTATTTGTTTAAGACCCATTTTTATTTTCATCAGACCAATTGCATTAAAAGTAGTAAGTTCATGTAGTTCTAATGTTTCATGCCATGCCAATGTGTTAGGAGTAGTAGCTGGTGTAGGCTGCATCCCTGTTACCTGTACTGGTTGCTGAACTTGTTCTTGATTCACTGGAGTTGCTGGTTGGTCTAAGTCTAAAAATATATTTTGTGTTTGAAATTGAGGTTGATTTTGAAGCATTAGCTGAGCTGGTGATAAATTGCCATTTGATTCCATTTTTTAGTCTCCCTTATTAAAAAAGTCTATTCATTTTATGAGGGTGGCTGTAAAATAGAGCTTAACTAAGTTTTGCTAAATATTTCTATTTATTTACAAATAAGCTTCTAAGGAGGAAAATATATGAGTTCTGTTTCACACAAAAAAAAGCCTAATGCCCACGGTGTTTCTTATTATCTCCAAATCGCACTAAATTTCGCCTTAGTACTGCTAGCTTTTGCACTCTGTTTTTTATTAGCAAAAGAATTATTACATTTCTTTCAAGTGTCAATTTTTGATGATGATGTTAAAAATCACTATGTATTGTTAGAAAGTATTTTAATTTTCTTTTTATACTTTGAGTTTATTGCAATGATAGTTAAGTATTTTCAAGAAAATTACCACTTTCCACTAAGGTATTTTTTATATATCGGAATTACTGCAATGGTCCGTCTAGTAATAGTTGATCACGATAATCCAACGAGCACACTGTTATATACTTTAGCAATTTTAGTTCTAGTCATTAGCTTTTTATTTATTAGTTTCGCAGATTCTAAGAGAGAAAAACTTTAGACAATCTTTTCTGATGATTTTCGAAAATCGGTTGATAGAATCACTTTTTGGGTTGATAGAATCACTATTTATAGTAAGTCCTCTAAAAGGAAAGATTAATTTAATACACGAAGCTAGAAACTGCAGGAAATGTATACATTTCCCCAGCGGGAATAGCACGAGCCGAAAATCCATTTTTGCAAGTGTAACCTTGCAAAAATAGCCTGAGGCCGTGCCCGCGGAAAGCGAGCAGTTTCTGCGAGTGTAATTATAGATTTTTATACTTTCTTATACTTTTAAAAAACCTCCAATGACAAATTGCCATTGGAGGTTAATTTTTTAGCTATTAAAGCATTTCAGATGTAGTTTTACCTTGCATATGAAGTGCTAAGTAGTCAGGACCACCAGCTTTTGAATCTGTACCTGACATGTTGAATCCACCAAATGGGTGATATCCAACGATTGCACCAGTACAACCACGGTTGAAGTATAAGTTACCAACGTGGAAATCTTCGCGAGCTTTTTCAATATGAGCTCTATTATTTGATAATACTGCACCAGTTAATCCAAACTCAGTGTTATTAGCAATTTCTAATGCGTGATCGAAATCTTTAGCTTTGCAGAATGCAACAACTGGACCGAAGATTTCTTCCTTCATTAAGCGCGCATCTTCTGCAACGTGTGCAACGATAGTAGGTTGAACGAAGTAACCAACTGAATCGTCACCCTCGCCACCAGCAAGAATTACACCTTCTTCTTTACCGATTGCAATGTATTCCATAATCTTATTGAATGCACTCTTATCGATAACTGTAGCCATATAGTTAGAATAATCAACAGGATTACCCATAGTTAATTCCTTTGTAAGTGCTACTGCTCTATCTAAAACTTGGTCATACACATCTTCTACGATTACTGCACGAGAACATGCTGAACATTTTTGGCCTGAGAAACCGAAAGCCGAAGCAACGATTGATTGAGCAGCTAATTCTAAATCAGCATCTTTATCAACTACGATAGTATCTTTTCCACCCATTTCAGCGATAACACGCTTTAACCAGATTTGGCCAGGGTTAACTTTCGCTGCACGCTCATAAATTCTGATCCCAACTTCTTTAGAACCTGTAAAGCTGATGAAACGCGTACGAGGGTGATCAACTAAGTAATCTCCTACTTCAGCTCCACTACCTGGAACGAAGTTTACTACTCCAGCAGGCATACCCGCTTCTTCTAAAACTTCAATAAACTTTGCAGCAATAACCGGAGTTGTTGAAGCCGGCTTTAATAATACTGTATTACCAGTTACTAAAGCTGCTGTTGTCATACCAGCCATAATTGCAAACGGGAAATTCCAAGGAGATATAATTACACCTACTCCAAGTGGAATATAGTTGAAACGATTGTATTCAATAGGACGACTTTCTACTGGAATACCGTCTTTTAAACTTAACATTTGACGACCATAATATTCCATAAAGTCGATAGCTTCAGCAGTATCAGCATCAGCTTCTCTCCATGGCTTTCCAGCTTCTTTAACAAGAATTGCTGAGAATTCATGCTTACGACGACGAACAATTGCAGCTGCACGGAATAAAATGTCAGCACGCATTTCCGCTTTAGTCTTTCTCCAAGTTTGGAAAGTCTTATCAGCGATTTGCATTGCTTGTTCAGCTAACTCTTTATTAGCTTTCGATACTCTTCCGATAACCTCAGTTTTGTTTGCAGGGTTATAAGAAACAATTTTATCTTCAGTAGTGATTCTTTCTCCACCAATAATTAAAGGGAAGTCTTGTCCAAGATAGTTATTAACGATTCTTAACCCCTCTTCAAACGCAAGACGGTTTTGCTCGTTTGTAAAATCAGTAAATGGTTCGTGCTTATAAGGTACTACCAAGTAATTCGCCTCCGAATCTAGAAAAATATATTACTATATAATTCTACATGATAATATTTAATAGTTCAAATAGTTATATTTGTTAACTTTCTACAAATTTATGTTTTTTTGTGATAATTCTAAAAAGTAGGTTTTAACAGATCATAACTCTTTTTCAAAAATTATCATGTCAATTGCCCTAATTCCATTTTCAAATATTGGCTCTGGATAATTTAAAAAGAAATCTTTTCTAATTCCTACTAACCTAAATCCTAGTTTCTGATATATTAGGATATTTGTAATACTAGAATTCGCAGTCCCAACAACCATTTTCTGATAACCTTTATTACGGTATTGATTCAATGCTAACTGGATAGCATACTTGCCAAATCCTTTACCGCGGTACTCATCAGTAATTGCAATATTTTTTAACTCAACAGATACTGCATCTTCAAAAACGAACTGTACAACCCCGATTTCCTGATTATCTTGAACTATAGCAAACAAATCCCCATCATTTATATATTCGTTAACTATTTCTGGGATTTCATCTGCCATTAATAAAAAATCCAAATATTTTACTCTATTTATCTGTGGAATTTCTAATAATCTAATCCCCATCTCTACTCCTTAAATATTATATAATAGTTTATATCTATCATATCACGTTAGGGGGTAACAGTTTGAATCAGGATTTTAACAATCTAGTATATTCAATTGAAGATTTAAAGAAGTATGAGTTACAAAGGTTTGATATACCAATTGCCGAGGGTAAAATGACAATTAAAGAAACAATTGCTCATATTTATCGTTGGGACGAATTTTTACTTGAGACAGCCATCCCACTTTTCGTAAGTGAACGAGCGGTATCTTTCCTTAATTTTGATGAATTTAATTATAATTCTATAAAATTTGCAGAAACTATAACAACTAACGAATTACTAGAATTAACAAAATTAACTAGAACGAAATTGATAGATGAATTCAAAAAACTAGATACACTTTTAGTAGAAAAAATTACTATTAATGGCAAGAGTGATGAAAAATATAACCTATTGTATTTGATAGATGATTTCGTGGAGCATGATACCCATCACTTGAATCAAATATATGAATTTGTTAGGAGGAATTAAATATGAAATACGAGTGGAAAAAACAAGATAAGATTTATTATCTTCCTAAAACAACACCAACAATAATTGATATTCCTTCCTTTACATACATTTCAATTGAAGGCAGGGGTAATCCAAATAACGAGCAATTCGGATGTGTTGTAGAAGCACTTTATACTCTTTCATATGCAATACGAATGATGCCAAAGAAGGGATTTACACCTGAAGGCTACTTCGAATATACCGTCTTTCCTCTAGAAGGTGTATGGGATCTAGATGAAGAGGGCCGCAAATTAGATTTTCTAGATAAAGATAAATTAGTATATAAATTAATGATACGCCAACCAGAGTTTGTTACTGAAGAAGTTTTCGAGAAAGGAAAAGAACTATCAAATAAAAAATTATCACCTGAGTTACTAAATCAAGCGACATTCGAAACAATTGAAGAAGGTAAATGCGTACAATGTATGCATATAGGTAGTTATGATGACGAACCGAAAACTTTTTCCGTGATGGAAAATTTCTGTACGGAAAATAATATTGTGCGACTTGAAAAAACTCACCGAGAAATCTATATAAGTGACGCTCGCAAAACTGCACCAGAAAAACTCAAGACTGTACTTCGTTTTAAAGTCTCAAAATAAAATAAACTTGGTTATTATTACACGATGTTTAAACATTTCATTAACTTTTAGCACTTATCAGTAACTTTTTAGCACTTATCATTAACTTTTTAGCATTTATCACTAACTTTTTAGCATTTATCACTAACTTTTTAGCATTTATCACTAACTTTTTAGCATTTATCATTAACTTTCTTCAATATTTAATCCAAACACTTATGCGTTCAGAAAGTTAACTACATTATTAGATTATTCGCAAAAAAATTAGTGGAACAACTTTTATTTTCCATAATTTCTGCATAAATATATTTTATATTAGGAATATGAAATCCTTTCATACCCTTTTACCCTAACCTTTTTCTGTGGACTATCGAAGACCACAGATTTTTTTTGCCTTTTTTTAGTTAGCACATTATTTCTAAATATTATATAATCCGATTAGGTGATATTATGGATAGACTAATTTCGTGGGCAAAAATGCTAAAGGAAAAAATATTGTTATTGTATTATTCCATCAAGGATCCTAGGTTAAATATACTGGTAAAGCTATTTTCTATGATTATTGTAGGTTATGCTTTAAGCCCAGTGGATTTAATACCTGACTTTATCCCCGTTTTGGGCATACTTGATGATTTAGTCATTTTACCAATCGGCATTTATTTATCATTAAAAATGATACCCGAAGAGATCATTACAACAGCAAAGGTTAAGTTAAGTAACAGCTCCGAAAAGTTACCAAAGAGTTGGAAATCTGGTTTAATAATTTTAATAATCTGGACTTTTATCTTAGTACTGTCAGCTAATTACATCGTAAACATTATATATAGCTAAAAAAGCCAAATCTTTTTCAATGAAAAGTTTTGGCTTTTTTGTATTACCTGTTATCGATCTTTTCAGGGTAAAGATCATGATTTATAAGGCGATGTTCAGCCATTTTTTCGTACTTTGTTCCAGGACGGCCATAATTGCAGTATGGATCGATAGAAATTCCGCCACGTGGAGTAAACTTACCCCATACTTCAATGTAGTGTGGATCCATTAACTCAATTAAGTCATTCATAATAATGTTCATACAGTCTTCATGGAAATCACCATGGTTCCTGAAACTAAAGAAATACAGCTTTAAAGACTTACTTTCAACCATTTTTACATTTGGTATATAGCTTATATAGATAGCTGCAAAGTCAGGTTGTCCAGTTTTCGGGCATAAACTTGTAAACTCTGGAAAATTAAATTTCACAAAATAATCTCTACCTTGGTGAGCATTATCAAATGTCTCTAAAATGCTTGGATCATATTCATATAAATATTTTGTATTTTGGTTACCTAATAGCGTAACATCGTCTAAACTTCCTTGTGATCGATTAGTCATTTGTTTTATACTCCCCTTTTATTTCCCCAAATTAACGTATGCAATTGAGGAAGAACTCTCGCATTATTAAAATCTTTATCTACGGAAATCTTATCTATTAGATTTCTTAAATTATGAAGACTATCCTGAATCAATTTACTATCATCCGTTGTCTCAATATCGCTATTTCCGACTTGTAGAAAAAGTGGTATGTTCATATTCTCTAAATGGATTTTTCTAGCATACTCTAAATCCTCATCATCGAAAACAACAACTTTAATGCTAATGTTTTTACCTCTTAATCTATTAACAATATCATTAAAAACTTCAAAATCAGTTATCATTCCCGAACTCGGTGGCTTAGGAGATAATGTTATATCGTCTATGCGCATAAGCCAATCCTGCCATTTACTCCCTTGAGTTTCAATTCCTAATTTGTAGCCATTAGATTTCAAGATGTCTACTAGATCACTGAGACTACCAAGCAATGCTGGATTACCGCCAGAAATTGTTACATAGTTAAAATTTTCACCACCAAGAGTCTTAAGTTCGTTAAAAATCTCGATTGGGTCTAATAATTTAATATCATTTTTGCCTGATCCATCCCAAGTAAACGCAGAATCACACCATGAACATTGATAATCGCAGCCTGCTGTACGGATAAACATCGTTTTTTGTCCGATGCACATTCCTTCTCCTTGGATAGTGGGACCAAATATTTCTAAAACCGGTATTTTACTCATATATCCACTCTCGTTTAACTTCCGCGTAGGAAGTTGGTGTTTCGTATAATTTAACGAACTCAAGTCTAACCTCTTGCTCTTTGTTTAATTCTGGATGATTACTCAATGATTCTTCCATTTTTTCAAAAATCCATACAACCATATTTTCAGCAGTAGTATTCATAGGAGGCAGTGTCTCGTTTAAATATCTATGGTCTAAGTGAATTTCAATATCCGCTTTCCATATATCCTTTAAAGTACCAAAATCTATTGTAAGGCCAATTTCATTTGGTCTTCCACTTACTCCAAACACTACTTTATATGTGTGACCATGTAAGTTCTTGCACTTACCTTCATATGCATGTAAGTGGTGTGCTGAATCGAATGTAAACTCTTTACTTACAAGAACTCTTTTGTTGTGATATTTTAGTTCTGTTCGTTTAATGTCTTCATCTATTTTCTGCAGTTTATCTACGATTCGAAAGCCAAATAAATTTCCAGTCATTATATTTTAGCCCCCTTCTCAAGTAGAAACTGATCCATTCCAGCTAGTCTTAACTTGCAAGCTGGACATTCACCACAACCATTACCAATAATACCGTTATAGCACGTTAATGTTTTCTCCCTAATAAAGTCGAATGCTCCAAGTTCATCTGCAAGAGCCCACGTTTCAGCTTTGTTAATCCACATTAGCGGCGTATGAATTACAAAATTATAATCCATTGATAAATTTAATGTCACATTTAGCGATTTAATAAAAATATCGCGACAATCTGGATATCCACTGAAGTCAGTCTCACAAACACCAGTTATAATATTTCTTGCATCTAGTTGTTTTGCGATTACAGCTACAAATGATAAAAACAAGTGATTTCTACCGTCAACAAATGTACTTGGAAGTTGGCCTTCTTTATGCTCAATTGCTACATCGTTCCTCGTTAAAGCATTTGGTGCTAACTGATTTAAAAGATTTAAGTCTAATATTCTATGATTAACTCCTAATTCTTTAGCGATGTTTGCAGCAACTTCAAGTTCCTGCCAGTGACGTTGGCCATAATCAAATGTTATCGCCTCTACTACGTCGTATCTTTCTAGTGCCCAAAACAAACATGTTGTGCTATCTTGACCGCCGCTAAAAACGACGACCGCTTTCTCTTTTTCCATATATTTCACCTCTTCAAGATTGAAGAATAATAGAAGATTAACTACCCTTTAAAATAAAAAAAACGATACCAAGGAGATATCGTCACCTTAGTTTTTTATAGAGGGTGCAGCTAGGAACCTCTCCCGTTCTTAGAAACGGACTTCTTCTTTTTTATAATTACTAAAACATTATATTACTTTTGATATAAAAATAGTAGTATAATCAAACGTTTGATTATTGGAAATTTATTCATCAAACGTTTGTTTAAATTTTTTATTTGTAGATATAAACATATGGTTTATCAGCATTTGCACTACGAACTATAAGTGCTTCTTGCTTTTCAATTGATGAAATATAAACTTGGACATTTATTTCCTTTGGAAAACTCTTTATTACTAGACCTGCAATATATTGAGTAAATCCAATGACTTCTGATTTAGAATAGAATTGCATTGGAATCTCTATTACTAAGTCTGTTAAATTCCCTTCGTGATATGTGCCTCGTCCAATAACCCCAGTGTAATTAGGAAAAAAATCTGTAATATCTGCTTTGAAATTTTCCATACGAACAGCATCATCACGATAGCTTTTTGATGCTTCTGGAGAAGGAAATAATACGTACTTTTCTTGGACATCTTCCCATGATGCGATATTATTTTGGCCCTCGTTAACGATACCCTTCTTAATAAAATTACCAGGAACTATCGCCGATCTAGGTTGTTGTTTAAAGATTCCTATTACGATTGGAACTTTTCCTAATCCTTCGATTTGCCTAACGCGTTGGACTATTTCTTGTGCTATTTTTTGACCTTGGGCTTCAATTACTTTATTTTCAAGTTCAACTTGTCTAGGATAATCTTGTTCTTGTTTATAGTAATGAATCGAGTTCATTGCTAACCCTATAGTAATACCGCCTAGTTTAACTTTATCGCCATCTTTTATTAAATAATTTTGTTCAAGGATATGCGCTAAATAGATTGGACTCTTTTTGTTTCTTTCTTCTAAAGTCCCAACGCCATCGTCGATTGGATTTAACCCGACATTGTCTATTTTTTCTTTGTATTTATCTTCTAATGCCTTCAGCTGACCATCAGTGTATTTTCTTTGAAGCCACGATCTAACTGTACTCTTTTTTAAATATTGACCTTCTTGATATAAATACTCGGAAGTAGGGAATTGTTCATGTGCAAGATTAGTCAAGCCAGTTTCAAACTCATCCATATCAAGTCTATTATCAATATTAGCTACAACAAGCCCTCTCGCCTCACTTGCTTTGAAAGGCAAAATTACACGGTAAGTATTTTCAGAAATTCTATAGTTTGGAACAAAGGATTTTTTCTTATTATTCTTTTCACCATTTAGTACTTCTGTATCCTTACCAAACTTTGGTGCACATCCCGATACTAAAAGCAAGGTACAAAATATCGCATATATAAATTTCTTCATTAATTTGCACCCCTAGTCTTCTAATTCTTGTAAAAGTCTATCTTCATCCCATATTTCAATTCCTAATTGGTGAGCTTTATCTAATTTTGAACCAGCTTCTTCTCCAGCAATTAAAAGATCAGTCTTTTTGCTTACACTTCCTGTAACTTTTCCACCAAGCTCTTCAATTTTTTCTGTCGCTTCTTTTCTACCGAGCTTGCTTAGTGTTCCTGTTAATACGATCGTTTTCCCGATAAATAAAGACTCAGTTGATACTTCGGATTTTTTTGCCCCTAAATATACAGTATTGACTCCATAATGCTTTAGATTGTGAATTAGCTTTTGTGATTCTTCATTCTCAAAATAGTCATGTATTGACTCAGCCATTTTATCGCCAATTTCAGGTATTAATAGAATTGAATCGGCGGATGCACTCATTAAGTCATCTATAGTATTAAATGATTGGGCAAGAGTCTTTGCTGCTTTAGCTCCAACATGTCTAATTCCTAAGCCAAATAATAGTTTTTCAAGGGAATTGGTCTTAGATGTCTCAATTGATTTTAGTAGATTTTGAACCGACTTATCTCCCATTCTTTCTAATGGTAATAATTGTTCTGCCTTTAAGGCGTAAATATCTGAGATTCTATGTATTAATCCTTCAGCAAAAAGTTGTTCTACAACCTTTTCACCTAATCCTTCGATATTCATCGCATTTCGTGATACGAAATGTATTAACCCCTCGCGTATTTGTGCAGGGCAGCTTGAATTAGCACACCTTAGTGCAACTTCACCTTGGATACGTTCTAAGTCACTATCACACTCGGGACAATTAGTTGGCATCGCAAACGGTTTTTCTTCACCTGTTCTTTTGTCTAGTTGCACTTTCACTACTTCAGGTATTATATCTCCTGCTTTACGTATAACGACATTATCACCGATTCGTAAATCTTTACCTTTAATAATATCTTCATTATGCAATGTTGCACGCCTTACAATTGTTCCTGCTACCTTAACAGGTTCGAGAATAGCTGTTGGTGTGACAACTCCGGTTCTACCGACACTTAGTTCAATATCAATAATTTTAGTAGAAACTTCTTCGGCTGGGAACTTATACGCAATCGCCCATCTTGGACTTTTAGCCGTAAAGCCAAGTTCCTTTTGAAGTTCCAAACTATCAACCTTAATTACAATACCATCAATCTCGTACGGCAAACTAGATCTTTTTTCTTGCCATGTACTAACAAAATTGATTACTTCGTGTATTCCGTTGCAAACCAAACGTTCACTATTAGTCTTGAACCCAAGTTCATCTAGATAGTTTAAAGAATCTGAGTGAGTTTTGAAACCGAGGGATTCAGCATCTGAAACTGCATAACTATAAAAATCTAATCCTCTTTTAGATGCTATTTTCGGGTCTAACTGCCTTAATGAACCTGCTGCTGCGTTTCTCGGATTTGCTAAAAGCACTTCACCTTTAGCCTCTCGTTCTTGGTTTAACTTTTCAAGAGTTGACTTTGCCATAAAGGCCTCGCCACGTACCTCTATAGTGGCTGGTTGTTTTAACCTTAATGGAATTGACTTAATCGTTTTAAGGTTATGAGTTATATCTTCACCAACTGAACCATCGCCTCTAGTCGCTCCTTGAGTAAAATTACCATTTTCATAGTGAAGGGAAACTGCTAGTCCATCTATTTTAAGTTCTGCAACGTAAGCAACTTCCTTATTAGTAATCTGTCTAATTTTTCTGTCAAAATCTTTTAAATCAGCTTCTCCAAATGCATTACCTAGACTAAGCATCGGAATTTTATGAATAACCTTTTCAAAAACATCTAATGCTTGCCCACCAACCCTAACTGTTGGCGATGTATCAGTCTTGTATTCTGGATATTTTTCTTCTAAGTCGATAAGTTCCTTCATTAATTCATCATAAGTTGCATCGAGAACAGTCGGGTTATCTAAAACATAATATTCGTAGTTATATTGGTCAAGTTGCTCTCTTAATTTTTCTATTCTACCTAAAACATCACTACTCAAGTTTGGTCCTCCTCTAGCTAAATCTTCTTAACTGGTGCGAACTTAGCTAGAAGCCTTTTCACACCTACAGGACTTGGGAACGCCACGTCTAATTCTGTACTTTCGCCGCTGCCTTTTACACTAACGATAGTTCCAATTCCAAATTTAGTATGCTCTAATTTCCCCCCTACTTTCCATTCGATTTGGTCACCACCAGTATTTTGTGGTTTTACCGAAGTGAACGTAGTAGCTTGACCAGGCATTCTTTTATTTGAGAAACTAGGAGCCGCTGAATAATTATTTTTATTATTGTAGTTGTTATTATACTGTGAGCTACTTGGTGTGTTTATTTTAATTTCTTCTATTTCGATTAATTCACTCGGAATCTCGTTTATGAAACGAGATGGAGCATTTATTTGAGTTCTTCCATAGAGAGTACGTGATTGAGAACAAGATAAAAACAGTTCCTTTTCAGCCCTCGTTATCCCTACATATGCTAAACGTCGTTCTTCTTCAAGCTCCTCAGGATCTTCAAATGAACGTGAACTAGGAAAAATCCCATCTTCCATACCTACAATAAAGACAATCGGGAATTCCAGCCCTTTTGATGAATGTAATGTCATTAACACAACTTCTTCGTTAGGTTCCTGACTTTGCCCATTATCATTTAGCTTATCTATATCGGAAATAAGTGCTAAGTCTGTTAGAAATGCGATTAACGTTCTATCCTCACTTGTTTCTTCAAAACTAGTTGTTACAGATAGGAATTCATCTAAGTTTTCAAGTCTTGCTTCAGATTCTAGAGTTTTTTCTAAAGACAATGACGCTCTATAACCAGACTTCTCTAAAATTTCTTCTACTAGTTCAGTTACTGTGAGGTAGTCCTGCATTTTAGTTAGATTTTTAATTAAATCTCTAAATTGTATTAACGCGCCTTCAGCTTTTTTTGGAACCCCAATTAGTTCCACCATCTCAAGCGCATCCATTATTGACATTGAATGCGTAAATGCATAGGCCTGAATCTTATCTACAGTTGATGCACCTATTCCACGTTTAGGTACATTAACAACCCTATTGAAGCTAATATCGTCATTTGGGTTAGCAATTAATCTAAGATATGCTAATAAATCCTTAATCTCTTTTCTATCGTAGAATTTAATACCACCAATAATTTTGTAATTAATATTGGATTTTATTAATGTTTCCTCGATTACACGTGATTGGGCATTTGTACGATACAGAATAGCGAAATCACTAAATTTAAGTCCACTTTCAGAAATTTTCTTCTGAATCGTACTTACTACAAACCGACCTTCGTCATGCTCGCCATAAGACTTATGTAGTGTAATTTTCGTACCTTCATTATTTTTCGTCCATAGGTTTTTAGGTTTTCTACCTGTATTTCTAGAAATAACACTATTTGCAGCTGTTAATATATTTTGTGTTGATCGATAATTTTGTTCAAGCATGATACATCGAGAGTTGTCGTAGTCCTTTTCGAATGACAAGATGTTAGTTATATCAGCTCCACGCCATCTATAAATAGACTGATCTGAGTCACCAACAACACATATATTTTTAAATCTATCTCCTAGCATTTTAACAAGTAAGTACTGCGCTCTATTCGTATCTTGATACTCGTCAACATGAATATAATGAAACTTCCTCTGATAAAATTCCTTTACTTCAGGAACCTTTTGGAAAAGTTTAATAGTTATCATAATTAAATCGTCAAAATCAAGAGAATCGTTTCTTTGTAGTCTTTCTTCGTACATTTTATAAACATCAGAAACTACTTTTTCATACATGTTTCCCGCCAGATTAGAATATTCCTTTGCATCAATTAACTCATTTTTTTGAGAGCTAATAGTTCCAAGAATTGACTTTGGGTCGAATTTCTTAGGGTCAATATTTAGTTCCTTTTGAATATTCTTTATTACTGATAGCTGGTCCGAAGAGTCAAGAATTGAGAAGTTTCTACTATAGCCAATTCTATCAATATCTCTTCGTAAAATTCTGACGCACATTGAGTGAAATGTAGATATCCAAATGTTTTCAGCTTCTGGGCCTACTAGTTTATGTACTCTCTCTTTCATTTCTCTAGCTGCTTTATTTGTAAAAGTAATTGCTAGAATGCTCCAAGGTGCAACCTCTTTATTTTCAATTAAGTAAGCAATTCTATGTGTTAGTACTCTTGTTTTTCCACTACCAGCTCCTGCCATTATTAATAGTGGGCCGTCGGTATGTAAAACTGCCTGCTGTTGCTCATTATTTAATCCTTGTAATAGTTGGGTCATATTATTAGACACCAAAACACCACCTATCCGAATGTATGTTCCTGTTTTATTATAAACTATTTTATGTGTGATTTAAATTCATTTAACATATTCGACTGTTTCTAAAGCTAATTTTATATCTTCATATATTATATTACCTACTACTACAGTATTAGCGTACTTGGACATTTCTAGTGCTTGTTCTCCATTAGAAATACCTCCGCCGTAGAACAAATGTGTATTGTTAAGGCGACTTGCAGCTTCACGGATCAGGTTAAAATCACCAAAAGTTCCGCTATATTCTATATACATAATTGGTAGTTTTAAAATTTTCTCACATACTTGTGCATATGCAACAATATCTTCTTCTGTGATATCGCATTTTGCATCCGTTAACTGTGCAACCTTAGAATTTTTATTAATTACAACATATCCTTCAACCGTATAATTAATAAACTCTAGTAAATAACCATATTTTTTTATTGCCTCAATATGATTGCCAAGTATCCACTCGGTTTTATTACTATTTAAAACAGTCGGTATCATATATAAATCAAAGCCCGAAACGGCAATGTCTGTGTTGGATACTTCAAGTGCAACTGGAAGGTTGTAAACTTTCACTCTACTTAGTAAATGTTTAACATTCTCAACTGTAACTCCATCACTACCACCGATAATTATAGCATCAGTTCCAGATTTGCAAATATGCTCCAGGTCTCTATCTGAAATCGATTTATTTGGATCTAATTTAAAAACGTGTCGCCAACTTTTAAACATCAGATAGCACCACCCTTCGATAAAATTCTACATCATATTATTATATCATTTTTAGTATAGATTCTATAAACAACTTTTCTTGTTTTTGCACCGCTTTTATTTTAGATTGCACCGCAAATCAGACTTTTTGCACCGACTTTATTCAAAACTGCACCATGTATTAGATTTTTTGCACCACCTTGTCGAAAAATCTTGATATCGACTTTTAAAGAAAACTCGGCGATTGCCCAGCCTTTAAGAGCGACGGCAAAGCCGTAGTTGCACTTATGCGTTAAGAAAGGAAAATATAAACTGCGCAGAAGTTTATACTTTCTATAGCTTAAAAAAAGAGCACTCTCATTGAGCGCTCTTTTGCTTAAAATTAACATTTTCGATTAGTTTGTTTAATGCATTATTTCCATCGGTTAAAGCTCTTTTAACTCTTGAAATTGTTGCCGTACTGGCTCCTGTCTCATTTTCGATTTTTTGATATGTGTAGCCTGCCTTTAACATCTTAGCAACACTGAACCTTTGAGCAAAAGAATTCAGTTCATTTTTCGTACAAAGATCTTCAAAAAGTATAGATATTTCTTCAGCTGTATTGATGTTCATTACTCCTTCGAAAAGTTGAATCAATTCCCTTTTCCTTATAGTATCTATGTCCATTCTCTCTCCCCCAATAAAAAATTCTCTCTATTTAATTGCTAGTTTTTACTATTAAAATGAATCACTTCGTAGGACTGAAGGATACAATACTTTTCGTCTTCTCACGTCCAAAATCCCCTTTGGAGTGATTCTAACGAAAGGTAAGTGTGATGATGAAAGGCATAACAATGAATACATCGAGTCGGGGTGTGGATATCCCCTGTCAACTAAACATTGATGCATAGTATTTTCCAATTCCATTATTTCTTCCATTGATTTATCTGACATAATACCCGATAACGGTAAGTCAATACTACATACTAACTTGCCATCTTCAACTAACACCATTCCCCCGCGTTTTTCCTTTAGAAGATCAAAGGCTAGCAGCATATCTTGTTTCTTTTTTCCAATTAAAATTATATCCCCTGTACAAGAATATGAACTTGCAAATCCCCCTACACTCTTTGAAAATCCTTTCAAGAATGCATTGCAGCGCCATCTTCCATGTCTATCAATTAAGCTGATATAATTTATGTCGGTGTTATTTGGCAAACCATCATCATTTTGCTCGACGTATGTTGTAAATGGTTTCATTATTACTGAATCTTCAAGCACCAATCCAATTGGGCTCGAGAACTGTAAATCACCAATACTAATGCCCCAGTTAATTTCAAGAGGTGATAAATCATATTTTTCCCAATCTATCTTATGGGAAAATTTAAAGTCTACCCCGTCTTTCTTAATCCATCTACCCTTACTCATAACCGAAACAGGCGTAGGATTATTTTTACTCTCTAGTATATTGATATTTGCTATTTTGCCGGTTGTAATACTTCCGTGTAAGTGGTCAATGTTATAGTATAAAGCTGGATTATACGTAGCCATTCTGTAAGCTTCCTCTACAGATACACCCGCATCCAGACAAATTTTCAATAATTTATCAATGACACCACCGTTATAATATGTCGGCGATGATCCGTCACTCGTTAAGAAAAAGGTGTCGTAATTTGTTATTCCAAGTTCATTTAACCCTTTTAATAAATCACTCAAATCTTCTCGTATTGATGAGTTTCGCAGGGCTATATAGTAACCTTGCAATATTCTGTCTAAAATGTCTTCTTTTGTAATTGCCTCATGGTCTCCATCGACACCGATAAGCTTCATTTTTGCTAAAGTTCTTTCTGAAGCTCCTGGCAAATGTCCCTCTATTCTTTTACGGATACTTTTTGTTAGCTTTAATCTATGAAGGGTTATTTCATCACCTAATAAAAGTCTCGGCCATCCGGTTAGCTCCCCACCTTGAATTACTTTTGGATGTTGTAACCAATTCTGAATGTTCTCATCTGAAAATATTTCATACTCATCGTAACGTTCAGATTGCGAGTCGTATCTTGCCATCCAATAAAAGTTATAAGGCGTTTTGTCTAGGTGAGACAAGAGTGAAAACGCTTTCTTATTTTTGCAAAATAAATTAACGATTAAGTTATCGTTTAATGTTGTTGTAGTACCAGATTTAGCTGCATATTCTGCGAATGCTAGGGGATTATAAAGTTGAAAAGGATGAACATGTGGTTCAATATATCCTGCTACTAAAAACTGGTTACTACAATCTATTACTTCTACATCTTTTGTATTTGCAGGAAATGCTTCACCTACATATACGATTCTATTTTCGTAAATCCATACATTTTGTTTTAACCATCGTCTTAGTACAGGTTGGAAAATACTCCCACCAATAAGAACTATTGTAGGAGAGAGTTTCCCATCGAGAACTGAAACTTGTTCAATTAACTTTTTATTTTTCCATTGGTACCTTAAATCAGGCATAACGTCTACCCCCCTCTCAAATAACAAAAAAGGATGATGATGAAAAATGAGACCAAATATTAGTATAATCAATGCACTTGTTCGATTAACATTTGGCTTTACATTATTAGCTTGGGTTACTGCTCAATTAACTAAGCGAAATCATAGTAATGCAATGTGGATGTTTGCAATTGTTGCTGCAATGAAAGTTGGAGAAGGAATTACTAGATTTTGCCCACTAACATTTATTTTTGATCGCTATAAAGATGATGTAAAGGAAGCAGTACAAAATACTACTGAAGCTGTTAATCCATCATAACCATTTAATTCACCTCACCTAATCTGGTGAGGTTTTTTATTTTTATTCTTATATGTAAATTTGAGGTTTTATTACTAAAATATTTATATCCATATATAAATAATGTATATCATTCTGTTATATAATAGCAATTAAAAAGTATTGGAAATTCTTATTTTAATTAATAAAATCTAATTAGGCGATAACAACAAACTTATCCTTTGTAGTATAACAGGAGTAATTCTAACCTTTTATAAAAATTGGCTTTTCAAACTGTTTTTCGACAATATGCTCGATAGAATTGTAAATTTGCTCGATAGAATTGTAAATTAGCTCGATAGAATCGCAAATATGTTCGATAGAAATTACAAAACCAGTTCTCAATACTGAAATTTTCTAAAATTATAAAAAGAGGGGGCCTAGAAGTCATAATAGACTACTGTGACACCCTCTTTTTTTCAGCGTAACTCACGTCAAGCTGACAATAAGTAGTTTGGGGGGCTACTTATTGAAGCACTATTTTGTATAGATAATCGCCTTTTGAGCGATATCTTTGCGATAAAACAATCCATCACTTTTTACTTTAGAAAGTTCTTTATATACATCCTCGTATGCACGCCCTAAGTTACTAGCCTTACTGGCAACAACGAGTACACGTCCGCCATTTGTTACTAAGTTTCCACCTGAATAGCCTGTTCCTGCATGAAAGATAAAAGTATCTTTATTTAATTCATCTAATCCTTCAATGACATGCCCTCTTGCTGGATTATCTGGATATCCGTTAGCCGCCATAACAACTCCAATAACTGCTTCATCCGACCAAACGAGATTTGGATCATTTCCTTGTAAAACATCTATGATTACATCTGCCAGTTCGTTCTCTAATCTAGGGATTACAACTTCAGTTTCTGGGTCTCCAAATCTAGCATTGAATTCAATAACTTTCGGCCCGTTAACTGTGTCTATCAAACCAGCGTATAAAATACCTGTAAAACTTCGGCCTTCTTGTACCATCGCTTTAGCAACAGGCTTTAGAACATTGTCAATGGCTGAATGAATTGAAGTATAACTTATCTGAGGAACTGGTGAATATGCACCCATCCCACCCGTGTTAGGGCCCATATCATTATCGTAGGCGCGCTTATGATCCTGAGCTATTACCATCGGATAAACATTTTCACCATTTACAAACGCCATTAGTGAGTATTCTTGCCCCTCAAGATACTCCTCAACAACGATTCTGTTAGAGGATTCACCAAATTTGCCTTCTCTAAGCATTTCGTGTGCAGCTTGCTTTGCTTCTTCGATGGACATTGCTACTACGACACCCTTGCCAGCCGCTAAACCATCTGCTTTCACAACAATTGGCGCAGAAATTACATCAAGATATTTTTCTACTTTTTCATAGTCAGTAAATATCTCATAGCTAGCTGTTGGAATCATGTACTTTTTCATTAATTCCTTCGCAAAAGCTTTACTACCTTCTATTTCTGCTGCTGCTTTTGTTGGTCCGAAAATTGTTAATCCCGCATCTTGAAAATCATTTACAATACCATTAATTAGAGGTACTTCAGGTCCAACTATTGTTAAACTAACTTCACTATTTTTTGCGAAAGCTATTAGTTCCTCTATATCATTTTCCTCAATATTAATTCTTAATATTTTCCCATTCATGCCCACATTTCCGGGGGCAACATAAACATTATTAATTTTCGGATCTTGCGAGATTTTCCAAGCTAAGGCATGCTCTCTGCCGCCTCTACCAATAATTAACACGTTCATAGCGGAATACCTCCTAGTGTTTGAAGTGTCTAATACTTGTGAATATCATTGCTATGCCGTATTTATTTGCCATATCTATGGATTCTTGGTCTTTGATAGAACCACCTGGTTGAATAATAGCTGTTACACCTGCTAATGCTGCTACTTCAACGGTATCAGACATAGGAAAGAATGCATCTGACGCCAATACAGAACCTTGAGCCTTTTCACCAGCTTGTTCTATAGCTATTTTCGCAGCTCCAACACGGTTCATTTGCCCAGCACCGACCCCTGAAGTCATACCATCCTTAGCAAGAACGATAGCATTCGACTTTACATGCTTTACTACCTTCCATGCAAGTTTCAACGCTTCCCACTCCTCTGATGTTGGTTCACGGTCTGTTGGAATAGAAATGTTTGCGTTATCTAAACTATGAGCATCGTAGTCTTGAGTAAGTAATCCACCATGGATACTCGTATATGTTTTATTACCGCTTAATGGGTTACTGAAATCTATAGTAAGTAAGCGGATATTCTTTTTCTTAGTTAGAACTTCAAGAGCCTCTGAACTAAATGAAGGCGCAATAATAATTTCTAGAAATATCTCACTAAGTAGTTGTGCAGTTTCTAAATCAACTTCTCTATTTAAGGCTACAATTCCACCAAATATCGAAACCGGATCCGCTTCATATGCCTTTGTAAAGGCCTTTAATACCGAATCACCAATACCGACCCCACAAGGATTCATATGTTTAACAGCCACTGCTGCTGGTTGCTCAAATTCTTTTACAATACTTAAAGCTGCGTTTGCATCATTAATATTGTTGTACGAAAGTTCTTTTCCGTGAAGTTGCTCTGAAAAAGCTATGGAAGATCCAGTGAAAATTGGCGTGCGATAGAACGACGCCTTTTGGTGTGGGTTTTCTCCATATCTTAAGTCTTGCTTCTTTTCAAATGTAATAGTAAGGTTTTCTGGAGATTCTTCCCCAACTTCTTTAGTTAAGTACTCCGCAATTAATGCATCATATGCAGCTGTATGTCTAAATACTTTAGCTGCAAGTTTTCGTTTTGTAGTTAACGAAACTTTTCCAGTTTCTTGAATTTGGGAAATTACTTCTGAATAATCATTTGGATCAACTAATACAGTTACATCATTATGATTTTTAGCAGCCGCTCGTAACATCGAAGGACCACCAATATCGATATTTTCTATAGCTTCTTCCCATTCAACTCCACTATTTGAGATAGTTTCTTTAAAGGGATATAAGTTAACAACTACTAAATCAATTGTATTAATATCGTGTTCTCTAAGCTGTTCCATATGTTTTTCACTATTTCGGATAGCCAGAAGACCCCCATGAATTTTCGGATTTAGAGTTTTAACTCTGCCATCTAGAATTTCAGGAAATCCTGTTACATCACTAACCTGCGTAACTGCTACCCCTTCTTCTTCAAGTAGTTTCTTAGTTCCACCTGTTGAAATAATATCGATACCTAGGTCTCTTAATTGTTTAGCAAATTCTAAAATTCCACTCTTATCAGATACGCTTATTAATGCTCTTTTAATCGCCATTAACTAGTCCTCCTAAAACTCTCTCTATTACTTTAGGGAAAAATTCGTGTTCAATCTCGTGTATTCTTTTAGCCAAACTATCGTAATTATCGTTAGGATAAATCTTTATTTTCACCTGATCTATAATTGGACCAGTGTCCATACCTTCATCAACAAAATGCACTGTTATACCAGTTTCTGTTTCGTCTGCTGCTAAAGCTTGACCAACAGCATCTTTCCCAGGATATTTAGGCAATAATGATGGATGGAGATTTATTATTCTACCAGAAAATTCTCGTAGTAAAGTTTCTCCAATTAATCTCATATAACCTGCAAGTGCGATTAAATCAACATTAAATGAGCTTAATTTCTCTAGTATGTGATTCTCAAATTCTACTTTACTTTGATAATCCTTTGGGCTAAAAACAAAGGTGTCTATTCCGAGTGCTCGGGCTTTCTCAACAACCAGAGCTCCAGGTTTATCGCATACTAGTAAGGCTACTGTTCCGGAAATGATTCCTGTTCGTGAAGCTTTAACTATTTCCTCAAAATTCGAACCAGTACCGGAAGCGAAGATTGCAATTCTTTTCATTAGAAGTTTCCTCCTATGAAAGACACTCCCTCATGTTGAACAACCTTGCCTATAACAGATGCCTTTTCCCCATTTTGAGTTAGGATTTGTATAGCCTTATCGGCATCCGCTGCATTTACGGCCACAATCATTCCTATTCCCATGTTAAAAACATTAAACATTTCTGCTTGAGGAATCTGACCTAATTCTTGAATTAACTTAAAAATAGGGTGAACAGACCATGTTCCGTAGTTAATATGAGCACCTAACCCATCTGGCAACATCCTTGGAATATTTTCATAAAAACCACCACCAGTAATATGAGCCATACCATGAATATCTATTTCCTCAAGTAATTTCAGAAGCGGCTTTACGTAGATTCTAGTAGGGGTTAGCAATTCTTCCCCTAGAGTACTAGTTATATTTCCGTATTTGCTACCAAAGTCTAAGTTGTTATCCTCAAGTAAAATTTTTCTAACGAGTGAATATCCGTTACTATGGATTCCGCTAGAAGCTAAACCAATTAAAACGTCACCATTTTTGATATTATTTTTGTTTATTAGTTTCGACTTTTCAGCAATTCCTACTGTAAAACCTGCTAAATCATATTCTTCATTACTATACAGACCTGGCATTTCTGCTGTCTCGCCACCAATTAATGCACATCCTGCCATTTCACATCCTGTAGAAATCCCTTTAACAATGCTCTCAATTTTATCTGGAATTGCTTTTCCACACGCAATGTAATCTAAGAAGAATAGAGGTTCTGCCCCCTGAACTACGATGTCATTTACACACATCGCTACCGCATCAATCCCTATTGTGTCATGCTTATCCATAATAAATGCGATCATGAGTTTCGTACCAACACCGTCAGTTCCTGAAACTAAGACCGGCTCTTTTATATTCGTTTTTGATATATCAAACAACCCGCCGAATCCTCCAAGACCACCAATAACTTCAGGTCTCATCGTTCTTTGGACGTGCTTTTTCATTCTTGAAACTGCTTCGTAGCCTGCCTCAATGTTAACGCCAGCTTCTTTATAAAATGAAGACATTTTTCTACTCCCTCATATTAGCATTTTGCTGTCAAACGGTTGTTACCTTCATTTATTTCTTCGTATACTTCAGTCGGATACTTCCCGTTAAAGCACGCCGTACATAGGCTATTTTCTCCGTATATACACGTTCTACCTATAGAATCAATAAGTCCGTTTTCTGTGACAAACTCTAATGAATCTGCACCAATCAACTCTTTTATTGCTTCCTTAGAGTGTGTTGCAGCAATTAATTCTTCTCTTGTCGAAGTATCAATTCCATAAAAGCAAGGGTGAGTAATTGGAGGAGCACCAATTCTAACATGAACTTCCGTTGCACCTGCACCACGAAGTAAGTTAACTATTCTTTTACTCGTAGTACCTCTCACAATTGAATCATCAACCATGACTACCCGCTTACCTTCTACGATTGAACGAACTGGGGAAAGCTTCATTTTCACGCCTTGTTCCCTTAGTTCTTGTGTTGGTTGAATAAACGTTCTAGCAACATATCTATTCTTTATCAATCCAATTTCGTAAGGTATATTCGATTGTTCTGCATAACCTATCGCAGCCGAAATACTTGAATCAGGAACACCAATGATAACATCAGCAGCGACCGGAAATTCTACTGCCAATTTCTTACCAATTTGCTTTCTTGCAGCATGCACGTTTATTCCGTCAATTACGCTATCTGGTCTAGAAAAATAAACATACTCCATCGCACACATTGCTCTATTGCACGTTTCTGAAAACCTCTCAAAACGTACACCTTCATCACTTAAAATTACTAATTCACCTGGGTCTATGTCTCGTATCCAGTCTGCTCCGACTACATCTAAAGCACACGTTTCAGATGCGATAACATAAGCTTCACCAAGTTTGCCTAACGAAAGTGGTCTTAGTCCATTTGGGTCAGAAGCTGCAACTAACATATTGTCTCGCATAATTAAGTAAGCATATGCACCTTCAAGCTTATTTAACGACATTTTAACTTTTTCTATAAATGACTCTGCTTTACTTCTTCTTAGTAAATGAGCAAGTACTTCTGTATCGGACGATGATTGAAAAATAGAACCTTCAATCTCTAGTTCTTCTTTTAGTTGTTTAGCATTAACTAAATTACCGTTATGAGCTAGAGCAACATCGTAATCTGAGTAAGATCTGAATAAGAACGGTTGGACATTTTTTTCTTCGCCACCACCGGAAGTTGCGTATCTGACATGACCAATTGCCGCTTTTCCTTTTATATGCTCGAGTTCTTCTGTTCTGAATACTTCAGTAACTAAACCCAATCCTTTATGGGAATTTAAGTCATTTCCATCAGTTACGACAATACCCGCACCTTCTTGGCCTCTATGTTGTAATGCGTGTAATCCGTAATAAGTTACTAATGCTGAGTCTTGATGCCCCCATATACCGAAAACTCCACATTCTTCATTCAGGCCTTTTATTTCAGCAAGCACGGAATTGCCCCTTTCCAGGTTGCAGTTAACTCAGAAACATTACAATTTATCAGAGTTTCCTTAGAACTATTTTTAATTAGTAGAACGTTAGATTTATTAACTGTTCCTATACATTTTGCATCTTCGATAATAGTTTCGAAAATTTTACGTTTCTCTTTTTTAATAGATACTAGAAATCTGGATTGTGATTCACTAAATAGCTCAACCACAGGGTTTCCATTTATAGTAATGTCTGCACCTAGTTCGTTACTACCCATTAAACATTCTGCGATCGCAACACTTACTCCACCTTCTGAAACGTCATGTGCAGACTGAATTAAACCTAATTTAATTGCTGTTAGAACTTGCTGCTGTCTTACTGCCTCTTCGTCTAAATTAATTGATGGTGCCTTTCCAAAGATATCTCCGTGAAGAAGCTTTTGTAATTCGCTCCCACCAAACTCTGGTTTAGTTTCACCTATTAAATATACGAGATCTCCGTCATTTTTGAATTGTTGGGTAGTTATATGTTTTAAATCACTTATTAAACCGACCATTCCAACAACAGGCGTCGGGTAAACAGCATCACCGTTCGTTTCATTGTATAGACTCACATTCCCACTAATAACAGGTGTTTCAAGTTTACGACACGCTTCTGCCATACCTTCAACTGACTGTTCTAGCTGCCAAAATATTTCTGGCTTTTCTGGATTTCCAAAGTTTAAACAATCAGTTATTGCTAAAGGTTGAGCCCCAGAACAAACTATATTTCTTGCAGCCTCAGCAACAGCAATTTTCCCACCGACTTTAGGATCTAAATATATATATCTTGAGTTGCAATCCGTCGTCATTGCTAACGCCTTCTCTGTTCCTCTAATTCTGACAACCGCTGCATCAGATCCTGGGGTAACAACAGTACTCGTTCTTACTTGATGGTCATATTGTTTATACACCCATTCTTTAGAAGCTACTGTAGGCCGGGTTAACAATTCCTCAAAAACTGATTGGATGTCATTTACTTCTGGAACTATTTCCTCCAACGTTTGGAATTCTGCATAGTAACTAGCTTCCTTCGATTCTCTATTGTAAACAGGAGCTTCTTCTGCTAAAGCATCAGCTGGAATTTCTGCAGCTACTTCACCATTATGCAAAAGCCTTAAAATTTTATCATCAGTAACTTTACCTATTACTTTTGCTTCTAATCCATATTTTCTAGTAATCTGAAAAACTTCTTCCTCGTAACCTTTTTTAATAACTAGAAGCATACGTTCTTGAGATTCAGACAGCATCATTTCGTAAGCTGACATGTTTGGTTCTCTTTGAGGTACTTCATTTAAGTTTAATTCGATACCCATTCCCGCTTTTGATGCCATTTCTGCAGATGATGATGTAAGTCCAGCCGCTCCCATATCTTGAATACCTACTAAACTATCAAGTTGAATTATTTCAAGGCACGCTTCGAGTAAAAGCTTTTCCATGAACGGATCACCAACTTGAACTGCAGGACGTTTTTCATCAGAGTTCTCTGAAAGTTCCTCTGAGGCAAAAGTTGCACCGTGGATACCGTCTTTTCCTGTCGCTGCACCAACGTAGATAACAGAATTGCCTAGTCCATGCGCTTGGCCTTTTTTTATATCTTTATGATCGATTAAACCAACACACATCGCGTTAACTAGAGGGTTACCTTCATAACATGAATCAAATTGAACTTCCCCACCAACAGTTGGAATACCAATACAATTTCCGTATCCCGCAATTCCTGCGACAACTTCTTTAAATAAATACTTTGTTCTAGGCTTATTAAGTTCACCAAATCTCAAAGAGTTAAGTAACGCTATCGGTCTAGCTCCCATTGAGAAAACGTCTCTAATAATTCCGCCGACACCTGTTGCAGCACCTTGATAAGGCTCTATTGCAGAAGGGTGATTATGACTTTCAATCTTAAAAACTACTGCCTGATTATCACCAATATCAACGATTCCTGCTCCTTCTCCTGGACCTTGTAATACCCTTTGGCCAGAAACAGGAAACTTTCTTAATACTTGTTTAGAATTTTTATAACTACAGTGCTCAGACCACATTACTGCAAAAATTCCAGTTTCTGTATAGTTCGGCGTTCTACCGAGGATACTCTCCACCTTGCTAAATTCTTCGTCACTAAGTCCCATATCTTTGTAGAGCTTTAACTCTTTAATCTGATATGGAGCAGGCTCATGCTTTAACAACATGCTTTTCCCTCCAGTAGCTTAATATAGATTTAAACATTTTAAGTCCATCATTACTTCCTAACAAACTATCAACTGCTCTTTCCGGATGAGGCATCATCCCTAGAACATTACCAGCTTCGTTTATTATTCCAGCAATGTCATTTATACTTCCATTTGGGTTATTAACGTATCTGAAAACAACTTGATTATTATTTTCTAGCTTTTCAAGAGTAGTAGCATCACAATAATAGTTTCCTTCACCGTGTGCAATTGGAATGTTAATGATTTCATTTTTTGAATACTGTGTTGTAAAAGATGTTTCGTTATTTTCAACTCGAAGTTCGACAGTGTCGCATATAAATTTCAAGTTCTCGTTTTTTCTCATTGCCCCAGGTAGTAGATGTGATTCTAGTAAAATCTGAAATCCATTACATACACCGAGGACAGGTTTACCAGCTTCTGCTGCTAGTTTAATAGCGTTCATAACGTTAGAAAAACGTGCAATTGCTCCAGTTCTTAAATAATCACCGTATGAAAAACCACCTGGTAATAGAATCGCATCAAAGCTATCAAGACAGCTTTCTGTATGCCAAACATATTCTACTTCTTCTCCTAGTTCATCTTTAATTGCATGGTACATGTCAATGTCGCAATTTGAACCTGGAAATACTATTACCGCATATTTCATTACGATATTACCTCCTCAATCTCATAGCGATAATCTTCAATTACTGTATTCGCCAACAGTTTTTCACAAATTTCTTTAACCGCTTCATCAATGTCTTGATCAGAATTGTCAATTACTAGTTCCATGAATTTCCCAATTCTTACATCACTAACATTAGAATAGTTAAGACTGTGTAATGAATTTTTTACCGCATGACCTTGAGGATCAAGTACATTCTCTTTTAACGTTACGAAAACTTTAACTTTATACATGTGCGCCACCTAACCTTTTTAGTATTTCTTCATAAGCATCAGTTAATTTACCTATTCCTCTACGGAAAACGTCCTTATCTAGCTTTTCCCCTGTCTCTTTATCCCAGAGGCGACATGTATCAGGAGAAATCTCATCTGCCAAAATCAAATCCCCTGTCGTTGTTAGCCCAAATTCAACTTTAAAATCAATTAAGTTGACCGAAGATTCGGAAAATAAATCTTGCAAAACACCGTTAATTGAGTGTGCAAGACTCTTCATTTTAGAAATTATTTCATCATTAGCAAGGTTTAACATTTTAATATGGTCTTCGTTTATTAACGGGTCCCCTAAATCGTCATTCTTGTAGTAAAATTCAATTATTGGTTTTTCAATTTTACTACCCTCTGTGATTCCTAAACGCTTACTTAGGCTACCTGCCACAATATTTCTAACTACTACTTCAACTGGTATAATTGTAACTTTTTCCACAATTTGTTCCGTTTCTGAGATTTGTTTTACAAAGTGATTCGGGATTTTTGCTTCGGATAATCTACTAAATATTAAACTAGTAATCTTATTGTTAAGTGCGCCTTTCCCAATGAAATCCTCTTTCTTTTCTCCATTAAAAGCAGTAGCACTGTCTTTGTACTCTACCCAATAATATTCTGATTCATTAGTCGAAAAGATTTTTTTAGCTTTACCTTCATATAGCATCTTTCCCCTGTTCACTATTCATCCTCCAAATCTATTTCAAAATAAAATGACTGGCACCAATCTATCCTTTGGTACGATTAAATGCCAGTCAAATATTCTTAAAGTCCTAATCTTTTAAAGATAGTATCTACGTGTTGTAAGTGATATGTGTAGTCGAAGCATTCAGAAATCTGTGCCATGGAAAGTACACTTGTAATTTTCGGCTCAGTCTCAACTAAATCGCGGAATTGGATTTGATTTTCCCATGCTTCCATCGTTTTAGGTTGAACTGTATCATAAGCTTCTTCACGAGACATTCCTGCGTCAATTAAAGCAAGTAGTACTCTTTGCGAGTATATTAATCCATACGTACGCTTCATGTTTGCTTTCATATTTTCCGGATAAACAGTTAGATTTTTCACTATGTTGGTAAATCTATTCAGCATATAGTTAAGCGCCATCGTGGCATCAGGTATGATAATTCTTTCAGCTGATGAATGTGAAATGTCGCGTTCATGCCATAAAGCAACATTTTCATATGCAGTTAACATATATCCACGAATTACACGTGCAATTCCTGCCATGTTCTCAGATCCGATTGGATTCCGTTTATGAGGCATAGCCGATGAACCTTTTTGTCCTTTTGCGAAAAACTCTTCAACTTCACGTGTTTCACTTTTTTGTAAACCACGAATCTCAACTGCAAATTTTTCTATTGAAGATGCAATTAAAGCTAAAGTAGCCATATAATCTGCGTGACGGTCACGTTGTAATGTTTGCGTTGAAATCGGTGATGCTTCTAATCCTAACTTTTCACAAACGTATTTTTCTACAAATGGATCAATATTTGCGTATGTACCAACTGCGCCTGAAATTTTTCCTACTTCAATGAATTTAGCTGATGCTTTAAAGCGTTCAATATTGCGCTTCATTTCCTCATACCATAGTGCAAGCTTAAGCCCAAAAGTTGTTGGTTCAGCATGAACACCATGTGTACGTCCCATCATTACAGTTAGTTTGTGTTCCTGAGCTTTTTCCTTTAAAACGTTTAAGAACTTTTCAAGATCACTTAAAATAATCTCATTCGCTTGTTTAATTAAGTAAGAAAGTGCTGTATCAACTACGTCGGTTGATGTCAGTCCATAATGAACCCACTTTTTCTCGTCACCAAGAGTTTCTGAAACTGCTCTCGTAAATGCAACAACATCATGGCGTGTTTCTTTTTCAATTTCATAAATTCTATTAATATCGAACCCTGCATTTTCTCGTAATTTAGCAACATCTTCTTTAGGGATATCACCTATTTCAGCCCATGCTTCACAAGCTAAAATTTCAACTTCAAGCCATGCTTGAAATTTATTTTCTTCAGTCCAAATTTTTCGCATTTCTGGTCGCGAATAACGTTCTATCATCGTGTATCCTCCAAATTGTTAGTTATTCCATATTTTTAACGAATTTATATAGGTTAATGCTTCTTCAATGTTATTTGTCGGAAAATTTATATGTCCCATTTTCCTTTTATGTTTAGGGTCTGCTTTTCCATATAAGTGAAGCTTCCCATGTCTTAGTATGTCTATGTTATCTAGCACTAGTTGTAAATGTTCACCTAAAATATTTACCATAACTACTGGTTTTATAATATCAGTATGTCCTAACGGAAGATTGCATATAGCACGGATATGTTGTTCAAATTGTGACGTCAGACAACCATCCATTGTATAATGTCCTGAATTATGAGGTCGCGGTGCAAGCTCATTTACATATATTTCCCCGTTGTTAGCAACAAACATCTCAATAGCTAATGTCCCTACTAAGTCGAGTCCCTCTGCAATTTGTAGCGCCATTGCTTTGGCCTGTTGTTTAATTTCTGATGATATTCGTGCAGGCACAATTGACGTGTGCAGAATATTATCCCTATGATTATTTTCTGCCACTGGGAAAATTCTTGTTTCCCAGTTTGAGTTTCTAACAACAATTACTGATATTTCAAGTCGGAAATCAATCCACTTCTCAAGAACACATTGACCTGATTCTAATAACTGCTTTGCTTGACTTAAGTTCTCATCAAATTTTAGCACTACCTGACCTTTGCCATCGTAGCCCCCGGTACAGGTTTTTAAAACAGAAGGGAAACCTATAGACTCTAAGGCATCTTCAAGCTCACTAATGTTATTAACTTCTTGAAATGGCGCTACATTTACTTTAAGGTCAATGAGCTTCTTTTTTTCAGTTATACGGTTTTGCGTGAATTTTAATAGTGCACTTTTCTGAGGTAAGTTTGTATTTTTTTCAAGCCAATTAAGTGATTCATAGCTAATATTTTCAAATTCATAGGTAATTACATCACTAACATCTGCCAACTTTTTTATTGCTTCTAAATCATCATACCGTGCAATAATCTCGTAATCCGCAATTTGCCCTAATGGACTATTAGTCGTCGGATCTAATGATGCTATTTTGTATCCCATCGCTTTTGCACTTAACGCCATCATTCTTCCTAACTGACCTCCACCGATTATTCCAATCGTGGACGGTGGTAAGATTACTTTACTCATCTATAACACCATTTCATTTATGACATGATTTTTCATATCTTCTTTATGTTGTATTAATTTATAATTTAATTCCTCATCAAAAATAGCCAATATTTGAGCTGCTAGTAATCCAGCATTAGTTGCTCCAGACGCACCTATTGCAACAGTTGCAACGGGTACTCCACCTGGCATTTGCACAATTGAAAGCAGTGAATCAAGGCCATTCAGTGATTTTGACTGAACTGGAACACCTATTACTGGCAATGTACTTTTTGATGCAACCATCCCAGGTAAATGTGCTGCTCCACCTGCGCCTGCAATGATTACTTTCAATCCTCTGTCTCTAGCTGTTTGTGCGTATTCAAACATTAGATCTGGAGTTCTATGTGCAGAAACAACCTTTTTCTCATATGGAATTTCAAGTTTATCTAATATTTCACATGAAAATTTCATCGTATCCCAATCAGAATTACTTCCCATTATGACTCCCACAATTGGTTTCAAATCTATCCTCCATTTCTCCTCAAAATAAAAAGGGGTAGTGCGTTCCCAATGACTCAAGGGAAAGTACACTACCCCAGTACTTTGCATCACAATTAATAGTCTATCATTTTTCTACAAAAAACGACTAAAGAAAAATAGACTAATATATGTGTAGCTTTTAAACTAGCGAAGCAAGCTACTCTCCCTCATAGTCCAATAATTAACGGTTATTGGGTAGAAACTTATGGGCCATTATCCCAAGATTATATGAGGAAAAATTTATTTACTTTTTATATGTTTATTTTAATGGAAAACACTAGTTAAAGTCAACGAAAAATCGAACAATATTATTATTTAAATTGTTAATGTTCGTGTATTTTTGATTCACCGTTTTGCAGTCATATCATATTGTAATTAATAATGCCCAAATTAGAGGAGGAGTTACTATGTTTTCACCTTTTCAAGATCCAAACGCATGGAGAAAGCAAATGGATATGTTTTTTGGCGAGAGCTTTTGGAAAAAGTTCGAACCCCATTTTCAACCAGGCAGTACTCAAATTAACATTTATGAAAATGATAACGAAATAATGTGTGTAATAGCACTTCCAGGACTTTTTAAAGTAGATGATATCAATATAAACGTCGAAGACAATCATATTGTATTACATGGGGAAATTATAGTTAAATACGAAAACTTTAATATAAAGGAAGAGGGTATTTATCAAGGTAGCTTTGATAGAAGTATTGTGTTGCCGACTGCTGTAGATCCGAAAAGGATTAAAAAAGAATATGAAAACGGACTATTAATGCTAACATTTAAAAAACTTAATAACGCACCCGCTTCGTATAAGAGTTTTAAAGATGTTAGTACTAGCCGGGAAAATATCTAGACTAGTATTCTTATAATGATTCTAATACATCAAGAAGATCACGCATATCATAATGAAGCATAATTAACATTTCTTTTTCGGGATTTTTTATGTTTAAATCTATAAGTCTAGTCTCAATGGTTCGCATTTTTAATAACAGGAAAATGTATTGTTCTTTTTGCTTATCAGTCATTTCGTTATTGTTTTTTAAGTAATATTCCATTGTATCTCTTGATCTATCATATAATACATCTATTAATGCATTGACTTGTGGTTGTGTAACTTTTACATTCCTTTTAGTAAACAAGTCTACTTTTGCAAAAATTAATAGGTCACTAACTAACTTAGATTTCTGCTTCTTCTCGAGTTTAGCTATTTTTTTATTATATTGTTCGTGCATTCCAGTAGTTGGTGTATATGTAAATGATTCTTTTTTAAGAAAAGTTATAGAAATTAAACTAATTATTAGAATGACAATAAATAAATATAATATCTTCTTTTTCATGTTCCACCTCACTCTTATTCTAATACATCTGATTGCACCGTAAAACAATATTTTTGCACCACTTTCAGTTTAAACTGCACCGTGAATCAGATTTTTTGAACCGCAATGTCGAAAAATATTGGCAATGAAAAAAGACTAGGCGAATTCACCTAGTCTTTTTTAATTTAATTTTAGTGTCTTAAGAAGATTAAATATAGTAAGAAGATCACTGATAGTATATACATCATCGGGCTAACTTTCTTATGTTGACCTGCAACTACCATCGTGATTGGGAATAATACAAAGCCTAATGCAATACCGTTAGCGATTGAGTAGCTTAAAGGCATTGTAATTAATGTTAAGAATGCCGGAATTGCTATCTCAAGTTTGTTCCACTCAATTTCACCTAAAGACGTTACCATCAAAGCACCAACGATGATTAATGCCGGAGCAGTAACTGCTGCTGTAACAACACTTAAAAGTGGTGAAAATGCTAGAGCTAGTAAGAAAAATGACCCCGTAACTACTGCTGTGAAACCTGAACGACCACCCGCAGCAACACCTGCTGATGACTCAATATAAGAAGTTGTTGAAGATGTGCCTAATACCGCACCTGCAATAATTGCTGTTGAGTCAGCGAATAATGCTTTACCAACTCTAGGAATCTTGTTATCTTCTAATAACTTTGCTTGTGAACATACTGCAACTAACGTACCTGCTGTATCAAAGAAATCTACGAAAAGGAATGTAAATACTACCATTAATAATTTTAAGTTTAAAATTTGATCAAAGTTCTCGATTGCAACACCGAAAGTCGGAGCAAGACTCGGAACCTCACCTATTACTTGTGTAGGAACTTGAACTAAGTTAAAGAACATACCAACTATCGATGTAACTACCATACCTACGAAAATAGCTGCATTAACTTTACGAACCATTAAAATTATTGTAATTACAATACCGAAAATTGCAAGTAGTGTATTTCCAGCTGCGAAATTACCTAATCCAACTAATGTCGCATCGTTTTTAACTACGATTCCAGCGTTTTGGAATCCGATAAATGCGATGAAAAGACCGATACCTGCTGCAACAGCGTGCTTTAATTGGTTTGGAATTGAATTAATGATTGCTTCACGTAAGCCTGACATTGTTAAAAGCATAAATAGAATACCTGACATGAAAACACCAGCTAAAGCTGTTTGCCAAGGAATACCCATAGAAATTACTACACCATAAGCGAAGAATGCGTTTAGACCCATACCTGGCGCAGTTGCGATAGGTAATCTTCCCATAACACCCATGATTATTGTCCCTAAAGCTGAAACTAATGCAGTTGCTGTAAATACAGCGCCTTTATCCATCCCTGCATCCCCAAGAACCATTGGATTTACGAAAAGGATGTAAGCCATTGAAAGGAATGTTGTAAGACCAGCGATAACTTCTGTTCTAAGATTTGTACCTAGTTTGTCAAACTCAAAATAACTTTTTAGTGCGTTCATTTTTTCTTTGTCCCCCCGACAAGTTTTTGTTTTCCCTAGTAAGTTCCGATGAACATAAAAATGTCTCTAAGCATCGCTTAGAGACATGACATAGTAAGTGTAGGCAAAACAGGTGACTGATCAGGTATCCAAAAAAGAACACACTAATCTTCCTATTTTATCATCACTCGTAGTCAAGCCATTTGCGGTAGCTTTGTAGAAACTTACGGGCCATATTCCCGAAAATATACGAATGTTTCGTTTTTTAATTACTCTATTACTTTATCATTTCTTAAAATAATCGTCAATGATTTTTTACGAACATTTTTATATGTTTTTTAACATAACGTTCGGTTATTCCCATTCGATTGTTGAAGGTGGTTTACTCGTAATGTCATAAACGATTCTGTTTACATGCGGAACTTCGTTTACGATTCTAGTAGAGATTACTTGTAAAACATCCCATGGAATTCTCGCCCAATCAGATGTCATACCGTCAATTGAAGTTACTGCTCTTATTCCAACAGTGTAATCATATGTTCTTTGATCTCCCATAACTCCTACGCTTCTAATATCAGGAAGTACTGTGAAATATTGCCAAATTTCTCTTTCAAGCCCGTGGTTCTTAATCTCTTCACGAAGAATAGCATCTGACTCACGAACAATATAAAGTTTATCTTCTGTAATTTCGCCTAATACTCTTATTCCTAGACCAGGTCCTGGAAATGGTTGTCTCCAAACGATTTCGTCAGGTAACCCTAATTCTTTTCCTAGTGCACGAACTTCATCTTTAAAAAGAGTGTTAAGTGGCTCTATTAATTCAAAGCTCATATCTTCAGGAAGTCCACCAACGTTATGATGTGATTTGATTGTTTCGGCAGTTGCTGTTCCACTCTCAATAATATCAGTGTATAAAGTACCTTGTGCCAGATAATCAATACCTTCAAGTTTCGTCGCTTCTTCATCAAACACATATATAAATTCATTTCCGATAATTTTACGTTTTTTCTCTGGATCAGATACACCAGCAAGCTTACTCATAAATCGTTCTTTTGCATCAATTTTTAATACTTTCATATGGAAACCTTCACTAAAAGTTTTCATTACACTTTCAGCTTCGCCTTTACGAAGTAGGCCATGGTCAACAAACATACATGTAAGTTGGTCACCAATTGCTTTATGAATAAGTACAGCTACTACTGATGAATCTACTCCACCACTAAGCGCACATAACACTTGCTTATCGCCAACTGTTTCACGAATCTTTTGCATTTCCATTTCAATGAAGTTCTCCATTGACCAACTCTTTTCGCAGCCACAAATTTTGAATACGAAGTTTTCTAATAGGTTGAACCCGAACTCAGAATGTTGTACTTCTGGATGGAACTGTACACCATATACACGAGCTTCTTCGTTACTAAATGCCGCAATTGGGCAAGTTGCACTTGTTGCAATAACTTCAAATCCTTGTGGAACTTCAGTAACTTTATCGCCATGCGACATCCAAACTACAGATTCTTCAGGAATAGCATCAAAAATTTTATAGTTGTTTTTCGCTGTTAAAACTGCTTTACCATACTCACGGTGCTCTGAACCTTCAACTTTACCATTGAAAAGGTGTGTAATTAACTGCATACCGTAGCAAATTCCAAGAACTGGAATTCCTAAGCTGAAAATTTCTTCATCACAACGGAATGAATTCTCGTCATAAACACTATTTGGTCCACCCGACAGAATAATTCCAGTTGGGTTTAATTTCTTAATTTCTTCGATTGTAAGTGTGTGTGGTTGAAGCTCACTATACACTCCGAATTCACGAATTCTGCGCGTGATAAGTTGGTTATACTGACTTCCAAAATCAAGAACTAAGATGAAATCTTTAATTGGATTTTTCACTAAATCGTTCCTCCTGAATTTTGTTTTTCAAAAACAAAAAAGAATACACCTATATAAGGCAGTATTCTTCTTAATGGTTAAATATATAACCGAACACTCGCCTTCATAGTCAGGTTGTTTACGGTAACCCGGTAGAGACTCTCGGACCATATTTCCGAGTATATATGAGACAAATTTAATATATTAATAGATTATTACTATTTAGCGCACATATTGTTGATTTTTGTCAAATCACATATTAACAGTAAAACATTTTTAAGTAGTTTTTTCAAGTGAATGTTTTGGGATTGAGAAGCCGTTTTTAGGTAGTATGTATTTAGAATTTTTTCCTTTCCCCTCATATTTAAGATTTTCTAGAAGTGCAATATTATGAAAAACTCTATTGGATTCTGTACTTGTAAACAACCTAAATTCCTTATTAGTAATTTTATTATCCTTTAATAGAATGTAATCATTTAAAGCTTGAATATATCCCTTTTTGTTACAACTTTTGCAGATTTCACAAATCCACGTGTCACTTTGCCTTTTAACATTAAATGCGTTACACAACAAGCAATAAATCCCTCTCTTTATGTCATTTTCATTTACTCCGTATGTATTTAATATTTCATAACCATCTTCAATATGTTTAGTTATTAGATTTTTGCATATTCTTCTAACTTCATTACGTTCTAGTAATTCATCGTTATATTGACTATCAATTAAATCTAGTTTCGTTAGTAAGTAGTTACTTTTGATTATCATCTCTTTAAATTTTCTACTATTCGAATTAGTTTTAATTATTGATTTCTGATTAGCAGCTACTACTAACGGAATAATCGGTATACTTTTAAAGCTAAACTTACTAAGCCATTTTATTAAATTTCTTCTACATTCCTGAACTTGCACAACCGGATCAGAAAAAGCCTCTTTGCTACCATCATCAGTCACACGAATTAATTGGTGGAATTGATCATCGAATTCAAGTATACCTACAATATTTTTAACTTCTAAAATAACTGCATATTTTAATGTAAACAATAAAAAATCCATCTGAAACGTATAATTTTCAATCTTAAGTTTTAAATCATGTAGTATGAAGTATTTTCTTTCTGAAGTTTTTCTAAAAAGTATTCTAATGATTTTTCACCTATATAGCCTGCGTTAAATTTTCCAAAGTCATTTTTAACTTTATTATAGGATTTATGGTCAGAAGGTAGTCTCCTAGTCAAAGCATCGAGTATTTTTACTTTTTTTGGAGTCGAAATGGGTTTCATAAACATATAAATCACCTCACTACTAATATAAAACTGTATATTTGGGTGGTCAAAATTTCATTTTCAATATTTAAAATTTAGTTTATGTACGTATTTTCTTAGTTTTCGTTCGCAAAATTTAATTTTGTGTACCTAAGTAAGAATTTTATGTACGAAAATTATAATTTTCCGTACGCTCTTGTCGAAAAATATTTGGAAAACAAATAAAGAAAACCTCGGACTCATACCTATCCAAGGTTTAAATACTTACTTTTGAAATTATACTTGACCATTGTTTATACCAATCTGCATCCGTACCGTTATTATAGATGAGTCGCTCGTATTCTCGAGTTAATGCAGTCATTTCTATCGTTTCAAAATGATGGTCGACTATTCTAGAAAAATCACTCAATGTCTGACCTTTTCTACGTTCTAGACCGAGTCTATAAAGTTGGGCAAGCAGTGCTGTATATGCGGCCACAAAGGCTCTATCATTACGCCAATATTTGAAAATCATTACGTAGAACGATGGTATCCAACGTGTTCTCCATGACCAAATGCCGTATATTACTCCTGCAAAAACTAAAATATAACAGAATAGTAACATAGGATTAATCTCAAATGACGCTGGATTACCTTTATTAACAACTTCTACGTTATCCTTTTGTACCTTTTTAGGAGTAGCAACTGTACTGACTGGTTCTTCTTTACCAATTTTGATTGGCTTTTTTTCCTTTTCAACGGTTTCAAGTCGGTCAAAACTTACAGTCGGCTCAAATTCAACCCAACCAATTCCAGAAAAAAAGACTTCTACCCATGAATGAGCATCTCTTTCCTTAACAATGTATTTATAAGTTCCACCCTTAATCCGTTCAACAAACTCGCCACTCGCATAACCTTTTACCCAACGTGCAGGAATATCTTGAGCTCTTAATAAAACTATCATTGCTGTTGAAAAATTGTTGCAATACCCTCTCTTAGTTTCAAACAAAAATTGATCTACATAATCTTGATTTCTACTTGGGTAAGGGACATTTTTTGTGTCGTAAACATACTCTCCACTTCTTAAGAAATTTTCAATCGCCTTAACTTTATCAAAATTAGTGGTGGCATTAGCTTCAGTTACAATTTTTTGGGATAAATCCTTTACTCGATCTGGCAAAATACTTGGAAGGCGAGTGTACATTATTTTGTCGTCAGGTGTAATCTCTGACCAAGGATTTTTATCAGCAGCCCTTAACTCAGTCTCGATGTAATTTAACCGTGGGTATACAACTGTATATTTTTTTACGGAAAAATATTCGCTCACCGACAGAGAGTCTTGAGTATAGTTTTTAGTGGTGCCAATTTGGTCTGGAAATTGGATTTCAACGGTATTATTTGGAAAAAATATTTGTTTTGATTCCTTTGACAGAGTCACTCTCGCTGTAGTATCCTCTTTGAAGTTTTTATATATTAGAGAATCGAAAAAATCAAATTGATTACCTACTCCGTTATCAAACTCTTCACCATCATTAAACATCGTCCAGCCTTTTCCAGTGTAGAAATCTTTTACTCCTACACGCCAATACGGGCTTTCATTCCTATTAATTTCAGCATGGAAAACTACCTCGTTACTCTGCACCAAATCTCCGCCAAGTTTTCGATCATCCCCATCAAGTCCAGATACTGCAGCCCCACTACCTTTTTCTTTACCAGTTATATACTTTTCCATAAATGGCACTGGATCTGGTAGCATCGCCTTATGTTTAGGAAGAAAATAACCACTAGTGACTAAAATCGATATAAAAACAGAAACAGGTATAAGCCACCTAAAATCAACTTTCAGATTTGACATTCTAATGAGTGAAAAAACAAGTAAGCTAAGGACTACTAATCTTATAATTGGAACATTACCAAAATAACCCGTAAATGCATCCAAAGCTCCAATATAAATAATTAATAGTACAACTAGAAACTTTACGGCATGCTTTTTTAAAATAAGATATTCTACTAAAAAAGCACCAATTCCTAATCCAAGCAGCATGTAAAATGTTAAAGTTTGATCAGCTGCAGATAAAAAATCACCATGGAAAAATCCGAACGTATCGCTAGCTAATCTTCTAATAAGTTTAAATACCCAACTAAAAATACTATTATAGTAATATTCCCTTAGTAGGTAGAAGCCTGTCAGAGAAATAATTAACGATCTCTTCCATAAAGCAAGCTTGAGTATACTTAAAAAATAGTATACTACTATAAACTTTATGAATAATGTAACATCCATCTCAGCAACGAGCATTTGTAAAGGAAGTAATAATTCTATGAATAAATACGTGCAAAACAACAGTAATATCGTTCGAGTTATCTTATCCATAAAATTCACCTCCGAACTTTATAGAATCCCGATCTACAGGTTGTACTTGAATAATTTTAGCTTTAGTTTTTAAAAGTTCCTCAGGTACAGCTCCAGAATTAACGTAATAGACTAATACGCTGTTGTTCCTAAATTTATATTTTTCTAATTCTATTAAAATTTCTGTTTTTGCCTCATTTATAACGAGAACTATATTAAAACTTATTTCAGTATTTCTTAATAACCTAGTTGTTTTAGAATTACTAACCCCAACTAACCTAGTAAGTTCTAGAAATATTTCTTCATTTTTTGAAATATCTTTGTTTATCCGGAATTCATTAATTTGTTCACCTGAAATCAGTATTGAAGCATCTTGTTTATTTTTAGTTAATGACATAACAAGTGTCATTGCCAATGTCATTTTCGCCTCAAAGTACTCGTGCTCTTTACCATCTAATATAATTACAATCTCATCTTTCCTGTTGTCGCTAAATTCCTTACTTATTAGTTCCTGTTTTCTAGCACTTGCTTTCCAATCTATCCAAGTGAATTTATCACCCTTCTGATATTGCCTTGTTCCGATGACGTTATCATAATCCTTCTGTCTCGTGCTGTTTTGCCGAAATCCATTTTCATTACTAGTTATTATTTGAGGAAACTTATATTCAACATACCTCGGAAAAATTACAACTCTATCAATTTTCTCAATAATTACCTCTTTATTATAAAACCCGAAATAATCTCCTATATTAAAAGTTATGTTATTAAAAACATGCTCTCCTCTAGAGGCATTACTAATAATATAGTTAATTACGTATTTTTTATTGAACAGCGTTAAAAATATCCTCTCTTGTTTACTAATTGGAGAATCATCCTTAACTGAGAGCCATCCACCTACTATTGGAAAAGGAATCTCGAAAACTACATCTACCTCAATATTTCTATTACCTAATCTCTCGTAATTTACTATACGATCTACGATAATTTTACTAACAGGATAGATTAATAGACTAATTGCGATTAAAACAATAGGTAGAACAGCGTATAAAACGAACCAACTAACAAAATTCCCTTGAAAGAGAGCAAATAAAATTATAGTAATTATGGTAAGTGAAATATAAAGCGGTAATTTTATTTTCTTATAAAAATTTTTTAATTTATTCATTGCAATTACCTTGTTATCGGAACTGGTGTGTTTTTAACAACATCATCAAATATTTCACTAGCTGATTGACCATTAAATCTAGCTTCTGATGCTATTATTAATCGGTGAACACAAACGTATTTTGCAACGTATTGAACATCATCAGGAGTCACAAAGTCCCTCCCTCTAAGATAAGCACAAGCTTGCGAAGCCTTCATTAGCGCGATTGTCCCCCGAGGGCTAATACCTAGTGTAATCATTTTGTGATTTCTAGTTTGCTGTACGATATTTACAATGTATTGTTTAATATTGTTGTCAATGTAGATAATCTTTAAATCCTTTTGCAGATCCAAAATTTCATGTGTATTAATAACCGATCTAATATCTTCAATCGGTTGGTGATCAGTATGTTTTGTTAAAATTTCAACTTCATCAGTAAATGTAGGATATTCTAAATTAATTTTGAAAAGAAATCTATCGAGTTGTGCTTCTGGAAGTGGGGATGTACCCTCATAATCAATCGGGTTCTGAGTAGCAAATACTAGGAATGGTGAGTTTAATTCGTATGTTGTACCATCGACCGTGACACTTTTCTCACCCATACCTTCAAGGAGAGCCGATTGTGTTTTAGGTGATGCTCGGTTTATTTCATCAGCAAGAACAATATTTGCCATTATTGGCCCTTGTCTAAAATAAAATTCTCCTGTTTTCGGATGGAAAATTGATGAACCAGTTACGTCTGATGGAAGGAGGTCTGAGGTGAATTGAATACGTTTAAATTTGGCATCTATTGACTTTGCTAGTGCTCTAATCATCATAGTCTTACCAACACCAGGAACATCCTCTAAGAGTACATGTCCATCAGCTAGTAATGCCATAACGCAAAGCTCCGCAACATTTCTTTTACCAATAATTACTGAATCGATATTATTTAATATTTTATGTATAGCTTGTTGACTATTCTTAGGCATCAAAACAACTCCTTATAAAAGTCAGAATTCTTAATAATTATAGCACAACTACCTATTCAGTTCAGTTTTTAGTCATTTTACTAGTTACGATGAACATTGTAATGGTATATAATTGGTATTTGATAATTGGAGGTAATAAATATGAACATTTTAATTTTAGGGGCAACCGGACGGGTTGGAAAACAATTACTTAATTATGCTCTTCAAGATAAACATAATGTCACAATTTTAGTTCGTAACCCTGAAAAAATCCAAATAGAAGATGCGAACTTAACTGTTATAAAAGGTAACGTTCTAGATTCAAATATTATTGGGGAAGTTGTTAAAGGGCAAGACGTAGTTATAAGTGCATTAAACACAGATGGGGTAACTACTTTATCAGATAGCATGCCTTTCATAATTAGGGAAATGGTAGCAGAAGGTGTTAAACGAATTATTACAATAGGAACAGGTGGCATTCTTCAAAGCAGAGTCGAACCACATTTGCTTCGCTATCAATCAAGTGAATCGAAAAGGAAGTCCACAACTGCTGCTGAGGACCATCATAAAGTATTTAATATTCTTGAGCAATCCGACATTGATTGGACTATTGTATGTCCTACGTATTTACCAGACGGAGAGCATTTAGGCAATTACCGTGTCGAGCGTAACTTTTTGCCTGATGGTGGCGTAGAAATTTCAGTTTATGACACAGCGGAGTTTGCATACAAACAAATTGAAAGTAGAGACTATATTAAGACTCGAGTTGGTATTGCATATTAGAAAAAATAAAAGTCAGGTACACAAGCACCTGACTTTTATATATTGGTGGAACTATTACTAACTTCACTCTTCTTTGTGTCCCTTATTTTATGATAATTATTAATCATTTTCTCTAATCGCTCCAGGTGAAACGAGTAATCAACTATCGAAGAAGCAATAATCATATTTCGAAGTTTCTTTTCTTTATTTACAAGATAAAATTCTAATACCTTGTCATAAAACTTATCTTTCTCCAATAATATATTGTTGTCTGTAATACGATGATTTCCTTTTATCTTACCTGAGTATTTAAATAATAAGTATTCATGATACTTTATTAATTCTTCTAGTTGTTGATCGAATATTTTATCTTCATCATCAATTTTACCTTGATAGTGTTCTTCGATATTTTCTAATAGTTGACTTCCCTCTTGCAAAACCTTAAGCATCTGTTTAAATAAAATAATTTCTCTCGTATTTAATTCGTTTGACTTACCTAGTTTCTCTCTTTCCTCATCAAACAACTTAAATTTCTCTTCTAATTTCAATAAATCTTTCTTAAATTTCTTATTAACTTCTTTATATGACGCTTCTGTCAATTCATTTGAAATTGCAGTTCTCATTAATACCGACATTTTTTGAAAGGTTGTTTCAACTTCTTGTATATATTTATTCTTATACTTTGGCGGATATATGAATATGTTTACTAGAATTGCAGTACTTGTACCAATTAAAATTACTAAAAATCTTTCAATCGCAAAATAAAGATCTGCACTCCCTTTAGCACTCATTATAGCTATAACTGTGACTAGGGTAAGAGGTATATTCTTTTCCATTTTTAATTTAATACTTAAAGAAATCATTAAAATTATAACAATTCCGATAATAAATGGACTTTCGCCAAAGTAATATAGGAAAAACAATGAGATAGCTGCACCGATTGTATTTGAAATAATTTGATCAAAAAGTTGTTTCCAAGTACGATATACTGATGGTTGAACCGCTAAAATTGCCGCAACACCTGCAAAAACAAAGTTTTCCATTTGAAGAATCGTACAAATATAAATAGATAGCGAAACTGCCAAACCTGTTTTTAAAATCCTTGGACCAAAAGTTATATTTGTCTCCCCCTTAGTCTTTTTTATGAAATTTTTTTAACTACTTTTTTTATATAAAAACTTGTAATAACCACAATAGTAACTATTATTAGAAGATAAATTAACTTGGAATAGATTTCAAAATAATTTAATATATCTTTCCAGTTCTCTCCTACAGATGCGCCTAATGACACCAATACAATATTCCATATTAATGTTCCAGCAGCTGTATAAATTAAAAATGTACCGAATTTCATATTAGACATACCAGCTGGTATCGAAATTAAACTTCTAATTAATGGAATAAGTCTACATAAGAAAACTGTAACATACCCATGTTTATCAAACCAATTATCAGCTTTATGAATATCTTTTTTTGTTAATCGAAGTATAGTACCCCATCGATCGACAACCTTTTCTAATCTTTCAACATCCATCAATAACCCAATTCGGTAAAGAGCGCACGCCCCAACCAATGAACCCGCAGTTGCTGAAAGGACTACACCAAAAATATTTAAATCTGTTGATGTAGTCATAAATCCCGCAAATGTTAAAATCACTTCTGAAGGAATTGGAGGAAAAATATTCTCCAATGCAATTAAGAAAAATACCCCAACATAACCAAATTCATTCATTATTCCAATTAGCCAGTTTTCCATTTAAGACTCCTTATTATTTTGACAAAAAAATAAAGACCTTTACCAATTAAGGTAAAGGTCTTGCTAACAACAGTGTAAGTTAGTTGCCAATAAAGCCGAGAGTTATTACTCTGAAATGACGACTTTATTGTAAAAGCTACTCCCCTTTAGGAGACACAAATATTCAATTTATAACCATAATATAGTCTGTTTTATAGAATGTCAATAATCTTTAAGCATAGTTCTTGTATAAAAAAACCTTATGGCCTAAAGTAAAGGTAACCTATAATGTTATTTTGAAGAATATAATTATAAAAATAAATGAAAAGATAGGTGATAATTATGAAAATATTCTTAAAAATATTAAAATGGCTTGCTATCTTAATCGTTGTGTATTTTTCAATTGTAATTTTAGATTATATGGACGTGTATACAGAAATTAAAGAGTTGTTTAATTAAAAATAAAAAAACTGAAAACTAGGCGATTGCCGAGTTATACTTTCTTATTTGTTTAAGAAAAGCTTCCCAAAATATTGGGAAGTTTTTTTAATTAACATTTAAAAGTTAGGACGGTTTTTTACGTATTCAATATTTAGAACTTCATACATATCATTGTTATATTGGTAAGTAATAAGAAATGCACCTATAGGCGATGGGTCTAGATATCCGTCAATATAAGCAACTAATTTGTCTTTATAAATAGAAAACTCGATTTCTTCGCCTACTAAAGATTGCCTCTTATTATCAACAATTCTATTTTGACCAATAAAAATTTCTACTTGATCATTTAATAGTGCATTAACTTTAACATTCTTTTTCAAAATAGGTATCGGGTTATCTACTAATTTTTCTATGTAGTTCTCACCAGTATTTGATGTTTCTTTTTGAAATACATGTGAATCTGTAAATAGGGTACCTGTGCCATAACTGGTTGTTAGTATTATTATTATTTCATTCTTCCCGTCCTGGTTAATATCTTTATTAATTATTTGAGGTTTGTATGTTGGAGAATCAACATTTTTCCAATTTGGGAATTCGCCTACAAGCTTGCCATCAATCACAAGTCTAAACTTCTCCAAATTCCCTTCTCTTTCAGTTGCAAAGAGTTTTGCATTAGCAGTTTTGTTCGTAGCAACAACTTTCGATTGAGGCTTTCCTTTATTAGAAATACTCATAATCATTTTCTCAGAATCATAATCAAAATTAAGGTTAAGTTCGTTACTAATTGCACCTATTGAAACATATGGTAAACCATTTATTACCTTAACTAATGAAGGGTCATAGTTTGGTTGACCGTTTATTAAAACTTTCAACTGCGGGGCAGCGGATGAAATTAAAGTATATGCAAGAGTTATAACAAAAGCCACTGGCAAAATAAATTTTAACTTCATAGAATTATTACCTCTTTCTGTTCTTTATCTAGGGGTAATATTCCCTTTATGACCTAAAATATTAGTCAAGTTTTATGAGCAACAAGTGACACAACAAGACTAGAAAGGTACTTCTTTTTTACAATTATTTCAAAACCGGCGTTCCTAATTAGCAACTCCGGGTCTCTGTTTAGATGACAACCATCAGCAACACGTCTCCAGACAGGTGTAAGCATATGTTGTAAAGATGCTAAGAAAGACTGTTCCATTTTAACATGCTCTAAGATTAGTAGTTTTCCATTCGGCTTCAAAACCCTTTTGCATTCGTTAATAACTTGTTCCATATCATTTACCGAGCAAAGTACGAGTGTTATTACAACGGTATCAAAATAAGAGTCGGGAAAGTCGAGTTTTTCAGCCTTACTTTGGATAATTTTGATTGGCACACGAGCATTGTTTTTTCTTACAATAGAATTCTCAATCATATGTGAATTTGGCTCAAGGGCGATTACTTCATCACATTTAGTGTATAGGGGAAAATTAATACCTGTTCCACTGCCGATCTCCAGAACTTTTCCTGATGTGTGGTGTATTAATTCTTTTCTCCAAGCATTTATGTATTTTCTTTCTAAAGGCGCCATTGCTTTATCATAATTTTTAGCAAATTGTTTAGACATTTGGTTCGTTCTCCTAATATAAGGGTGGAATTAGCAACAATAGTCAAATGGGTGAAGTGGATTGTTTGCTTTATATAGCCACTTTGGGTTGTATGCAGGATCTTTCCAGTGCCATGCACCTAAAGCAGCAGCACAAGCATCAATGGAATGACTTTCTTCCTCAACTTCAATTGGGATGTTGTTAAGTCCTTGTTCCGTAAGCCACATCCGAATAAAACTTCGGACTACGCGTTCCTGTTTGTATATTAATACATTTTCAAAATCTTTTTTGGGCAACCTCGAACCAATCACTGCGCCTGGATGTACTTCTACTATAGAAATGGGGTGAACAGTATTTAAATTACCTATTTCCCTTGAAAGCTTAATTCCTCTTAATGTTAAATATACCATTCTATTAAATGTCGGTGGCATAATTGAACCCGACTTCATTCCTATTGCAACAATAAACTTTCTTAATCCACGATCACTTTCCCTATCCCCTCCACCATCCTCATAAGATAACGGGGCATCAATTCCGATTACAACTTCGTCTTTTTGACTTTGTTCCAGAATCTCTTTTAAAATATCATGATCACTTAGATTATTTTTCCATTTAACGAATTCCAGCGCCTGATCCTTCTTTTCAAAAACTGTAAGGGCTGTATCTTTATGATTACTTGGCCCCGACAAATCAATTCCGATGATTATCATATAGAACCTCGATCTTTTAATTATTACTAATATATAATTAAACTTGCCATGAGTCATATTTTACCCTTAAAGTTGCACTAATGCCTAAAAATCATCTCTAAGATTTTAAAAAGTAAAAAACCTCTCAAAGTTCAATGAACTATTGAAAGGAATTGATAATTAAAATAGTAATCTAGTATGAGAATTTAAATTCTACTATACCGAAAATAGCAAGGGTTCCGAAACTATAGACGATAAAGTTTGTCATAGAGTATAGTTTTACTATACCGAAAATAGCAAGAGTTCCGAAACGTATCAAGTAATTCCTTGTTAAAAAAACCTTTTCAGTAAATTATAGTATATTTATAAGAATGACCCAAATACGTTAATTTAGTGCATATGCAGACTTCGATAGAGTACCTACTAAGTTAATTAACCTCCAATATAAAAGAGTATAACCTAGAACGTATATTCTAAAGCAACCACACATCAACCCTAAAAAATTCATCAGATATTGAATTGTGTGTGTATAGATGCTATAGAACATACCTATGAACCTAATGTTGACTATAGAGTTAAGTGATTTGAGTTATTTTTACACTGATGGGATTATAATATTTTTATTTCAGTCTACACATTAAATAAGAAAAGGAATGATTAATAATTGTTATTTAATTCATTGGAGTTTTTATTTATATTTTTACCATTTGTTTTTATAGTTTACATGCTGCTAAATAAAAATAAATTAATTGTCCCAGCGACCATATGGCTAACATTAAGTTCTTTGTTCTTTTATAGTTGGTGGAACATACTATATTTGCCACTAATACTTATCTCGATGATAATAAATTTTTCGATAGGGAAACAATTAGGGAAAGACAGAACATTAATAAGTCGGAAGTCGGTATTGATTATAGGTATTACCCTTAATGTTATGTTATTAGGGTACTATAAGTATTCAGATTTCTTTATAGAAAATATAAATAGTTTTTTTACAACTAATATGTCTTTACTTAATTTAGCTTTACCTCTAGCTATTAGTTTCTTTACTTTTCAACAGATAGCGTACTTAGTAGATGCATATAAAGGTGAAACTAAAGATTACAACTTTTGGACTTATGCATTATTTGTAAGTTTTTTCCCACAACTGATAGCAGGTCCAATTGTACAGCATAAGGAAATAATGCCGCAGTTTACCAATATTAGAAACAAATTTATTAACTATGAAAATATTACATTAGGAACATATATTTTTTCTATAGGCTTATTTAAAAAAGTTGTGATTGCAGATACTTTTGGAGTATGGGCAACAAATGGTTTTGATAATACTGAAATACTAACTTTTTTTGAAGCATGGATAGTCTCATTATCGTATACTTTCCAACTCTATTTTGACTTTAGCGGATATACTGATATGGCAATAGGAATATCATTATTTTTTAATATTAAACTACCAATTAACTTTAATTCACCTTACAAAGCTTTAAATATTCAAGATTTTTGGAAAAGATGGCATATAACTCTAGGTAGATTTTTAACAAACTATATTTATATTCCGTTAGGTGGAAGCCGTAAGGGGCAACTAAGAACATATATAAATGTTCTATTGGTTTTTCTAATCAGTGGTTTCTGGCATGGAGCTGGTTGGACATTTATTTTTTGGGGATTTCTTCATGGGTTGGCAATGGTAGTTAACCGTTTCTGGCAGACATTTAATATTAAAATGAATTCTATATTAGCGTGGTTTATTACTTTTAATTTTGTTAATGTAAGTTGGGTGTTTTTTAGAGCAGAAACGTGGGGAGATGCTTTAAAAGTATTTAACGGAATGTTCGGTCTAAACGGGATTGCATTACCCGATGTAGGAATAGTTGCAAACAAACTTAACTTTTTAGTTAATTACGGAATAGTTTTTAAAGCATTTTTTATTGATGATATGTCAGTTATTAAGTCACTTATAAGTATCGCTATTTTCGGTTTGGGTTGTATTTTTATGAAAAATTCATTAGAAATGAAAAAAGAGTTAAAAATTAATTTTGTATCATCTTTCAGATTGGCGATCATGATTTTCATAGCATTATTATGTATTTACTCCAATCAAAATATTTCTGAATTTTTGTATTTTAATTTCTAAGGGGATAACATGAAAAAACATAAAAAGTTTATACTTAATATTTTTCTTTCTTTAATAGGTATTACAATCATTTATACTTTTCTGATTTTTAATTATTATACAACTATTGAATTATTGTGGGTTAATAGTTTAAAAGAGAAAAAGGATACTTACGCGGCTGCTGAAGATGAAATTAAAATCATTTTTACTAGTGGTAGTAACACCTTATTTGGGGTGAGAACTAGCAATATAACTGAAGAATTAGGTGTTCCAACGTATAATTTAGCAATACATGCGGCACTTGGAGTTGATTTTATTCTTGAAGAAGCTAAAGAGGTGCTTAGAAGTGGTGATACAGTTATTATTCCAATGGAATATTCAATTTTAATGTCTGATGAATCTAGTAATAAGCTTGCATTCGATTATTATAGACTTTTTGATAATAATAATTTGAATAGGATAAATTCATTAGATAGAATTCGATTTATTTTGCAAAATAGTCCAATAAATGCATTAGAGCACACTGCACTTGCTTTACAGGTTAAAGATGTTACGGAAGTTTCATATAAAAGCTCGTATGTAAATGGTAATGGTGATCAGACTAAACACTATGAATTTTCAGAAGAACTACTTAGAAATGTTGAACCAATTAAACTACCCGATGAAATGAAAGAGACTGTAGGATTAAAGAAAATAAAAGAATTTAATGTTTGGTGTAATGAAAATAATATTACTTTTTATTTTATGTATCCTTCGACCATTCTTTTCGATGAATATTATCAAAAGCCATATACTAATTATTTTAACTTTTTAGAAAGTTATTTTACTAAAAATAATGTTTCTGTTATAGGTAGTCCGTATGATTCTTTTTATGATATATCTTTGTTCCATGATACAAATTACCACCTAAATGAAAAAGGCATGACAATTAGAACGGAGTATATTGCTAAACAACTGAATGCACTTAAAGAGAAAGAAGCTGCCTCAAAAGGTCATTGAATGATGATCTTTTAGGATCAGCTCTTCTTTTTTTATAAATTTTTGTGTGAAAATAATTATTTTTTATTTATTCGTCGGGTATCTCCTTGTTATTTTGCCACATGATATAATTTGCTCCCCCACTTCATTAAGTTTTTTTCTAACGTATTAACCTTGTCTTTACCATAACAATGTGCTCATGATGTGATACACACCTGATGAAATTATCAGCGTGAAAGATGAAAGATTGTTTGATAGTGCTCTAATGTGCACTCAACAAAACTGTTCTTGGAAAAGATACATATCCCGGTCAGAAATAAAGGCTGCTGCGATGTTTGAGGGTTTACCTCAAAATCATGAATTTAATAATGCAAAATAAGAGGACAGCATTTGTTTGCTTATACCAACTCTTACACTTAATTGGTTATACCTTAAGAAGAGCAAAATAATTCAGAATATTTTACAGTTTCAATTGTTGTACAAATAAATCGTATTTATCTTGTAGCTCTTACTGAATATCTCATCATATGGTCAAAAAAAGTAATTTTCTTAACTACAGCAAAATATTGTGAATTAGAAGTGGAATCGTAGTTATGTATCCTTAATTTTATCAACTAATTAAAAATAAATAGTAATAAAGGAAAATTTTTGGTTATAATTGAATATTTATGATTGCCTTAAGGTTAGAACGGTAAAACTATAGTACAATACAAGCCGCTCATTACCAGGGGGACAAAATGTATCTGAAAAAACTAATATTTATGATTGTAAATATCATAAAGTGCATGAAGGAAAGGTTTATATGACAACTAAAACTCTTGATTTTTGGCATGTAAAGAAAGTTAAAAATCTATATATTGTTAAGAAATACGATATAAAAGACACGGAAGAAACTCTTCCGTGAAAGAAAAAAGAGACTTCTCAAAAGATTGATGAGAAGTCTCTTTAATATTTTTTGAAAAATCTTTACTAATAATTCTTAAGGTTGGGCGAACTTTACATCATTCCGCCCATGCCACCCATACCGCCCATGCCGCTCATGTCAGGCATAGCTGATTTTGGTTCTGGCTTGTCAGCGATTACTGCTTCTGTTGTTAAGAACATTGCAGAAACTGATGCTGCGTTTTGTAATGCAGAACGAGTAACTTTAGTTGGGTCAACGATACCAGCGTTGAACATGTTTACCCATTCGCTAGTAGCTGCATTGAAACCAATGCCAATTGCTTCATTCTTTAATCTTTCTACGATTACAGATCCTTCTAAACCTGCGTTAGCAGCGATTTGACGAACCGGCTCTTCAAGAGCACGTAATACGATGTTGATACCTGTCTTAATGTCGCCGTCAGCATCGATAGCTGCAACTTTTTCGTAAACGTTCATTAATGCAGTACCACCACCAGAAACGATACCTTCTTCAACTGCTGCACGAGTTGAGTTTAATGCGTCTTCAATACGAAGTTTGCGCTCTTTTAACTCAGTTTCAGTAGCTGCTCCAACCTTAATAACTGCAACACCGCCAGCTAATTTAGCTAAACGCTCTTGTAATTTTTCACGGTCGAATTCAGAAGTAGTTTCTTCTAACTGAACACGGATTTGTCCTACACGTGCTTGAATGCTGTTAGTATCGCCAGCACCTTCAACGATTGTAGTATTTTCTTTAGTTACAACAACTTTATTTGCACGGCCTAATTGTTCGATTGAAGTTGATTTTAACTCTAAACCTAAGTCTTCAGTGATTACTTCACCACCAGTTAAAACTGCGATATCTTCTAACATAGCTTTACGACGGTCGCCGAAACCAGGAGCCTTAACAGCAACAGCAGTGAAAGTACCACGTAATTTGTTAACGATTAATGTAGCTTGAGCTTCACCTTCAACATCTTCAGCTACAATTAATAGTGGCTTACCTTGTTGAACAACTTGCTCTAATACTGGAAGGATTTCTTGAATGTTAGAAATCTTTTTATCAGTAATTAAGATATATGGATTGTCTAAAACAGCTTCCATTTTGTCAGTATCTGTAATCATGTATGGAGAAGAGTATCCACGATCGAATTGCATACCTTCTACAACGTCTAATTCAGTTGTGAAACCTTTAGACTCTTCGATTGTGATAACGCCATCTTTACCAACGCGCTCCATTGCTTCAGCGATTAATTGACCAACTTCTTCATCTGCAGCTGAAATTGATGCAACTTGTGCGATTGACTCTTTACCTTCAATTGGTTTTGAAATAGCTTTTAACTCTTCAACAGCAGTTATTACAGCTTTTTCGATACCTTTACGTATAACCATTGGGTTAGCACCAGAAGTTACGTTCTTAAGACCTTCACGAATCATAGCTTGTGCTAAAACAGTAGCAGTAGTTGTACCATCACCAGCAATGTCATTAGTCTTGCTAGCAACTTCAGCAACTAGCTTAGCACCCATGTTTTCGAATGCATCTTCTAATTCGATTTCTTTTGCAATTGTTACACCATCATTGGTAATTAAAGGTGAACCATACTTCTTCTCTAATACAACATTACGGCCTTTAGGACCTAATGTAACTTTTACAGCGTCAGCTAACATATCTACACCACGTAGCATTGCGCGACGTGCGTCTTCACTAAACATAAGTTGTTTTGCCATTTATAATTTCCTCCCTGAATAATAGTTAGGTTTCTTAATAAATTCTTTATTATAGTACAGCTAAAATGTCTGCTTCACGTAAAACTAAATATTCCTTACCTTGGTATTTCACTTCTGTTCCAGAATATTTAGAGAAAATGATGCGGTCACCTTCTGCAACCTCTACTTGAACACGCTCTCCATTATCAAGTACACGTCCAGCACCTACCGCTACAACCACACCTTCTTGTGGCTTTTCCTTAGCTGAATCGGGTAATACGATACCGCTTGCAGTTTTTTCCTCTGATTGAACTAATTCAATCACAACACGATCTCCTAATGGTTTTAACAAGTGAAACAACCTCCTTGAAATTTTAAAAATATGTATTTTAGCACTCACTAATTAAGAGTGCTAACACATTTTTTATAATAAATTAAAATATAAATGAATGCAAGTGATACATTCATTCTTTTTGCCAAATATTTCCGACACAAAAGTAATTATTCCACAAAATACGATTAATATAACTTTGAGAGGGGATAATTCAACAAAATGCTTAATTTTTTATGTTAGAATAGAGTGTAATAATTCAAAATTGAGTTAGGAGTTTTGTCGTGAAAAAAAATTACGTTGTTGTAATACTAATATATATAACTATGCAACTATCAACATTTATAGGACTACCCTTGCTGGACAAATTAAATCTTATTGACCCTAGTTTAAGAGGTGATGATAAAATTGGATATGCAGTTGGACTGTGGACGACATTGTCTTTTACTGTTGCTACATTATTAACTGTTTTTGTACTTAGAAGTGATCTTTTTTCTTCTAATCGTGAAGTTAGAAAAGGAAGCTTTGTTAATTCTCTGATGTGGGCGTTTAACGGGGTTTTCATTGCGCTCATAGGTCAATCAATTGCTGCTCTGATAGAAAAGAACTTGTTCGGTATTGAACCAGGATCTGAAAACACTGCTCAAATTATAGATATAGCTAAAGTTTTCCCGGCGTTTATTTTTATAATTGCAATACTCGCACCTGTACTTGAAGAAATTATTTTCAGGAGGATTATCTACAAGCCTCTTGCTGATAAGTACAACTTCTGGGTAGGTGCGACTATAAGCTCTCTTTTCTTTGCAGTTGTTCATTTCGATTTTGAACATATATTATTGTACATGAGCATGGGCTTTACATTTGCTTTCCTTTATCGTGTTACTAATAACTTATTAGTACCTATTTTTGCCCATATGAGTATGAACTCCCTTGTCGTAATAGTTCAAGTTGTCTTTGCCGATGAACTTCAAAAACTCATTGAACAAAACAAAACTGCACTACTTATTTTAAAAATGTTTAATTAATCAAACAAACGCCCTTGGGGATTGATTTCAAGGGCGTTTTTATTATTTATAATTGGTTAAGTAATACATCAATGCTTGAAGTTCAACAGTTAAATCGATATAGTGAACTCTTATTTCTTTAGGAGCCGTTAATCGAACAGGTGAGAAATTCAAAATTCCTCGAACATTCGTATTCGCCAATCTATCGACAACGTCTTGTGCAAATTGCGCCGGTACAGCCATAATTACTGCTTCAATTTTTTCTGATATTAGCTTTTCCTCGAGCTGATCTAAATGATACACATCAATATCATTTATCTTCCCAATTTTATTAGAATCAACATCAAATGCAATCTTTATTTTTGTCTTTTCATCTTTTCTTAAGTTATAGTTTATGAGTGCCGTCCCAAGGTTACCTACTCCAATAAGTGCAATACTTGATCCCTCATTCTTATGAAGTAACTGTGCAAAAAAACTAACTAAATAGTTAACGTTGTAACCATATCCCTTTTTCCCAAGCGCACCAAAATAAGATAAATCTCTTCTAATAGTTGCTGAATCAATATTTAAACCTTCACTAATTTCAGCTGAAGATACGCGTTCTTTTCCCGAAAGACTTAAATTTTGAAAAAATCTATAATATAACGGTAACCTTTTTGCTGTTGCTTTAGGTATAACGGTATTTTTTTTAACCATCAATTAACCTCTCCTATATACTAGATATAGTATTCTACTACTAATATAACCTAGAATTTTCAATATGTCGCTACATAAATGTAAACGTTTTCTTTTTATCCATACATTCGTCACAAACATTGATACTTAACTAGCTTTCCTTTAAACTTAAGAAAGAATGTTTAAGGAGTACATATATGATATTATTACAAGTTAACAAAATAGCAAAATATTTTGGCGCAACTTGCGTTTTAGACAATGTTTCATTAGAAGTACAAACACGCGAGAGAATAGCCCTTGTCGGAAAGAATGGCGCTGGAAAAACGACATTATTAAAAATTATAGCTGGTGAGAACTCATATGATAGTGGTGAGATTTTCAAGCCAAAGGATGTTAGACTTGGCTATTTAGCACAATCCACATCAATTAATACTCAAAATACAATTTGGGATGAAATGTTGTCTGTTTTCTCAGAAGTTATCAAGCTTGAGCAGGATATGCGTAATATAGAAAGGTTACTTGCAACGGACTATAATGAGCGTTACTTATCAGAATATGATCTATTACAAGAGAAATTTAAGAATCTTGGCGGATTTCAATACGAGGCTGATATTAGGTCAGTTTTACACGGGCTCAAGTTTTATGAAGAGGATTTTAGTAAATCTATAAGCACGTTAAGTGGTGGGCAAAAAACTCGTCTTTCTTTAGGAAAACTGTTATTATCTAAACCCGATTTATTAATCCTTGACGAGCCTACTAACCATCTCGATATTGAGACGTTAGGTTGGCTTGAAAAATATTTAATCAATTATAACGGCTCAGTACTTTTAGTATCACATGATCGTTATTTTCTAGATAAAGTATCTACCAAAATATATGAGTTACGAAATGGCGAGATTGATTTATATCATGGAAACTATTCTTATTATCTTGAGGAACGACAAAATAGGTATGCTAAGCTAATGAGTTTATATGTAAAGCAACAAAAAGAAGTTGCAGCTCTTCAAGATTTTATACAAAGAAATATCGCCAGAGCTACTACTACAAAACGTGCACAAAGTCGTAGGAAGAAGCTTGAAAAAATAGAAGTCATGGATCGCCCTACTGGAGATGTGAAGAAAGCATCATTTAGTTTTGAAATAGACAAGCAAAGTGGAAATGAAGTTCTTAAAATAAAGAATCTTGATTTGGCTGTGACAGAAAATCTTATTTTAGCTAAAAATTTAAATTTATATCTCCATAAAGGTGATTCAGTTTCGTTGATCGGTCCGAATGGTGTCGGCAAATCAACCCTCCTTAAGAAAATAGTTTCTAGCAAGAACGATGACGAAAAACAAAAGATAATTCTCGGATCAAATGTAACTATTGGGTACTATGATCAGGAGCAATCGAACTTAACTTCTAATAAACAAGTTTTAAATGAACTGTGGGATGAATATCCTAATCTACCTGAAACTCAAATTAGAACTGTACTAGGTAACTTTTTATTTTCTGGTGATGATGTATTTAAAATTGTTTCACAGTTGAGCGGTGGCGAGAAGGCTAGATTGGCGCTAGCGAAGCTTATGCTTCAAAAAGCTAATCTACTAATTCTTGATGAGCCAACGAACCATCTCGATTTAGATAGTAAAGAAGTATTAGAGTATGCGCTAGTCGACTATCCTGGAACCATCCTTTTTGTTTCTCATGATCGTTACTTTATTAACAAACTTGCTTCTAAGGTTTTTGATTTTAATGAGAACGGAATTGTAGAATACCTTGGTGATTATGACTACTACTTAGATAAACTTGAAGAAAGAAAAGAATTAGCGAATTCTATTATCAAAGAGGAAGTTAAGTCTGTTAAAACTTCGTATACCGAAGCGAAAGAACTACAAAAACTAGAACGACAACGACAACGACGATTAGAGGAAGTTGAAGGAAAAATAAGTGAATTAGAGGATTTAATTAAATTTTACGAAACCGAGCTTTATAAACCTGAAGTTTACGAGGATTATATAAAGTCAGGTGAATATCAACAAGAGATAGCAAGAAACAAGGACGCATTAAATCAACTATATAATGAATGGGAAAGCTTATCTTCATAAAAAAACTCGCTTTCCCAAGTGAGTTTCGACAATATGGTTGATAGAATCGTAATTATGGTCGATAGAACCGCAATTGTGATCGATAGAACCAATTTTATCGGCAAAGTTATAAAAAACTCGGCAAATGCCGAGTTTTTATACTTTAGAAAACTTTCTTTTTAAATTTATCGCTATGTCTTCAATTAATAATTCCATCCCAACCATTGTTAACGAGATAAAGTTGGCGTAGTTTTTCTTTACTTCCCATTTCAGCTCATTCTCTCCACAAATACTATATTCATTTATTCCTTCAATTTCTTTTTGGATTTCTGCTAGAGAATCTGCTCTTTCTGCTTCAGGTAAAGCCATTATTTTATCAATCTGATCGATGTATTTCATAGATGCATCAATTTTATTGTTGACATCGTTATACGTTAATTCACTAATCAAATCATATTTATATTTGAATTCATTTAGAAGTTTAGCTGACTCATAAGTTGAATTTACTATCTCATCACGCGACATTGCATTAGTTTCATAGCTTAACATGTATTTCCATGAAGGTGCTTTAATTGCTTCTCGATGATCTTCAAGAGTGAGGCAGAATTTTTTGTATCCATGTAAATCAGGATTTTCAAAAGCTGGACTAGCTGGGTCTAAAAATGGTGCTAGTGGAGCTACAAAATATGACAAACGCTTATCCTGATTACAAGCATTGTGAATTTCTTCAACAAATTCAATATTTTTCAAGGCACTAGCATAATCTTGTTCAGGAATACCGACCATAAAAAATAGATCTATTTTTGCACACCCATGCTTTAAGGCGTAATTCAATGAATCTATTACTTTCTTATTAGTACATCGGAATTTACCGTTATAACGTCTTATGTCCTCGTCATGCGTTTCTAAAGTTAATTCCATACTGTATTTTGGTACTGCTTCATTTATTTTTTGAAAAAATTTTTCATTAGCATATTGGAACAACTCAAATACGAGTTCGTTTTTCAGCTTAATATTTTTAAGACGTCCTAAGAATTCGTCGACGTACTCTTTTCCTCCTTGACGGATGTCATGAAGAATAAAAATTGGTGCCCTACTGAATCTTTGTATAAAGATTATATCCTCAACAAGTTTTTCAGGTGACCTTAATGCAAGTCTAGGTCTATTACAGTTTTGTTTGTATGCTATCTTAGAACCACCACAAATAAGGCAACCTTGGGTACATCCCCGTGCAGTCAAGATTGCGGTATTTGGGTACTGTAACCAACCATTATACGGGAGTGGATCTTTATAATTTAAATATTTAAAAACTGATTTTATCGTATAGCGGTACCCTGGAACATCAAATTCATTTAAGTTGTCTGGAACATATGTTAATGGGTTAACGTGTACTTCACCATCTTCACTTTTCCAAGTTAGATTAGGAATACCTGAGAAAACATTACTTCCATTATTAATTTCATCGATTAATGTTAATATTAGTTTTTCAGTTGAATCTCCTCGCATAACGAAATCGATAAAAGGATATTTAATTAATTCTTCATGATAATATGTCGCTGATAATCCGCCGAAAATGATTGGCTTATTAGGATGTAATTTGCGTACTATCTTTGCTAATTCAATACTACCGTGTGCATGAGGCAACCAGTGAAAATCAATTCCAAATGCTTTAGCTTTAATTTTTTTTAATTTATTCTCTACATTAAAAGAGGGATCCATTAACATTCTGTTGGCAATATTAATTATTTTGACCTTTAACCCAAAACGTTCAAGATAATCTGCAATACTTGTTAAACCGATCGGATACATCTCAAATACAGGTGATGAAGGTACAACATCACTAATTGGGCCCGCTAATAGTGACTTTTCACGAAAATCATATATGCTTGGGGCATGTAGTAAGACTAAATCAAAATAAACCATTTATATAGTCTCCTCATTTAAAATATACTCACACTAACTAATAGTAAATATTACCAAAAAAAAGAGGTAAATCTATAGAACAGTTTATTGTTTCATTAAACGTTCGAAAATGTGTTTCAAAAATAGAAATGTTTTGAAGAAATGAAATATTTTGAAGTATTCAATTAATAAAACCCTCTAAACAATTGTTTAGAGGGTTATCCACAATTTTTTTAAAAGAAAAACGTAAAGATATCAACATTTACACATACTTATCAACATTATCCACAATTTTAATGGTACTTTTCCACAAAAAGATTACATTGTTAAGAGTCTTTGATAATAACGTTTAATAAAGTTATCAACAGTATTAACTGCTCTGTGGATAAAGTTTTCCCCATTCCTGCACTGGCTACATAGATTCTAACTCAAGTCCAGGTACACCATTAAGATTAAGACTTGCAAATTTCTTATTTCTAAATGCTATTGTTCCAGCTGCTGCAATCATCGCAGCATTGTCGGTGCAGAGATTTAGAGGTGGAATAGTGACTTTATATCCATGTCCTTCCTCTAAAACGTTTTTAAGCTTTTCACGTAGACCTTTATTAGCAGCAACTCCACCAGCAACTACTAGTTGGGTCACATTATGCTCCTGCATCGCCCTTTTTGCCTTTTCTACAAGTACTTCAGTAACGCTTTCTTGAAAACTAGCGGCTAAGTCTTCTGGGACAATTAACTCCCCACGTTGTGTTATATTATGTACTGTATTGATAACAGCCGATTTTAGCCCACTAAAACTAAAATCGAATGAATTCTGTTCTAACCATGCTATTGGAAGTTTGTAATTTGGTTTTCCTTCTTGTGCTAACTTATCAAGTAAGGGACCACCTGGATACGGCAAGTTTAATGTACGTGCAACCTTATCGTATGCTTCACCAGCAGCATCATCCCTAGTTTCACCAATTACTTCAAATTGGCCTTCTTCTCTTATTAAGACTAATTCAGTATGTCCACCCGATACTACTAAAGCTAATAATGGATAATTTAAGTCATCAACTAAGTTATTGGCATAAATATGACCAGCTATATGATGGACTGGAATTAAAGGCTTATCATGTACTAAAGCAAGTGTCTTTGCTGCATTAATACCAATAAGCAGTGAACCTACTAAGCCAGGTCCTTCAGTAACAGCAATTCCATCAATATCTTCTATAGATAAGCCTGCATCCTCAAGTGCTTCTTCGATAACAGCTGTGATTACCTCAACGTGATGCCTAGATGCGACTTCTGGTACAACTCCACCAAATCTTTTATGGCTATCTATTTGTGACATAACGATGTTTGATAAAATAGCTTTTCCGTTTTTAACGACAGCTGCTGCAGTCTCATCGCAACTAGTTTCTATCCCAAGTATATGTATGTCTTTTTTATTATTCATATAAATTCACCCACATCATTTGTGCATCTTCATAATTGTCAGTATAGTAACTTTTTCGAATGCCGCCATTCTTAAACCCAAGGGATTTATACATGTTTTGCGCAACAACATTCGAAATTCTAACTTCTAACGTAGCTACTTGTGCACCAAATAACTTTGCTCTTTCTAACACAAATTTTAAAAGTACTTTACCAAATTTAAATCCTCGATAATCCTTATGTACTGCAATTGTTGTAATGCTACATTCTTCAAAAACTATCCATGATCCACAATAAGCAACTACCTTATCGTCAAAAATTAGTACATAGTAGTGTGCAAATTGATTAGAAACTATTTCTTTCTTATATGTCTCTACATCCCAAGGAAGGCTAAATGAAGTGTTTTCGATGGCCATTACCCCTGGTAAATGATCTATAGACATATTTGTTACATAATAGTTATTTGTCATTTTGATCCTCTACTTATTATTTTGGGCCTCTAACCATTTCGCTTCTGCTTCAGCTAATTTCGCATATTCCGGAACAAATGCATGAATGTTTTCTTCATCTCTATTACCCAAAATGTATTCAATTTTTGATAGCCTAGGTACATTTAAATATTCTGGAGCAAAAATGGCTTGGTCTCCCATTATTTCCGTAATGACGTCTTTAAACTTAAAAACATCTGATCCAATCCATAGAACTCTTTTATTACTTTTTTTCCAGATACCCGCCCACTCTTCTATTGAGACGTGTGTTTCCTCATTTAATTGATTCAGTTTCCCATTTACAGTTTCAAAAGCAGATGTATAAACAGTATTTCTTCTAGCATCTACAATTGGGATTACTATTCCATGAAAATGCTCGACTGATGAAGCTATCACTTCTAAGCTAGATATACTATAAAGAGGCACCTTTAAAGTCCATGCTAAAGTTTTAGCTACTGTGACTCCAATCCTTACACCTGTATAAGAACCCGGACCTTTTGCAACAATTATCCTTGATAAATCTTTTGGTTTAATATTTGCGTTTTTTAATACTGTATCGATTCTAGGAACTAATGTTTCAGAATGGTTTTTATCAGTATTTGATATGTATTCAGTTAAAATTTTACCATTCTTTGTTAAAGCAACACATGAAGTGCTTGTTGATGTATCTATAACTAATGTTAGCATTCAAAAATCTCCTTACAAATCTCTATATAAATTTCTCCAAGTGGATAGAAAGTAAACTGTCTTTCATTATCATTTATATTTTTTATAACAATTTCTAATCTATTTTCAGGAAGTTGTTCTTCAATTAAGTGTGCCCATTCTACAACAGTAACACCATCACCATAGAAATATTCGTCAAATCCTAAATCTTCATCTGAAGATTCAACTCGATATACATCCATGTGATATAAGGGCAATCTTCCTTTATATTCTTTTATTATTGTAAATGTAGGACTATTTACATTCCGTTCTATATGTAATCCCTTTGCTAATCCTTTGGTAAAGGTAGTTTTTCCAGCTCCTAAATCACCTTCTAAGGTAATTACTGAACCTTTATCTAATAACATACCAATTTTTAATGCAAGTTCAGTTGTATCATTCGAACTTTTACTTAAGTAAGTATATTTTTCCATTTAAAAACGTTTCCTCCACGTGTTTCTTATATAACTATTTTACACTTATTAGATATTTAAAGCTAATTTTGATAAAAATATTGTCTGCAAATTTAATGATAGTAAGGTTCTTTTTACATAAAAAAATAAATTACGGAAATTCTAAGGGAGAATTCAATATTAGGAGGAAAAGTAATGAAAATTGTAAAGCGTGCCCTTTTATTATTTATATCCATTGCTTTAGTTACTGGTTGTGGTGTAGATAAAGATGCTTCAGATAATATGAATGATGACAAAAATAAAGTTACAGACAACCAAAATGCAAACAATAATCAAGTAGACGATAATAACGGTGATGTCACAGACGAAAAAAATACTGTTGAATCTAAAATGGAAGTGGCAGATGAAGCACAAAATAAAATTGAGAACTTAAAAGAAGTTAATCATGCAAATGTTATAGTTACAAATGATAATGCTTACGTTGCAGTTGTTCTAAATAATGCAGCAAATGGTGACCTAAGAAAAGATGTTGAATCAAAAATCTCAGATCAAGTTAAATCTATTGATGACACTATCCGTAACGTATTTGTCTCAAGTAATCCTGATTTTGTAAATAGTATGGGTGATTATGGGGACAGAATACGAGCAGGACAACCTATTAAAGGCTTTTTTAATGAATTTGATGATATGGTTCGAAGAGTTTTTCCTAATGCCAATTAAGTGATACTTAAAAACGAAACTTTAATGTTTCGTTTTTTTATATTGTTTTTGATTTTGTAGGGGTTCCTTGATGAAAAATCATTTGCCAATTATTATTTAATGTTTTTATCCAAATAGAAGTGCGTAATTGATAACTTATTGAATTTTTGCTCGTAACAAATTTTGTTTGTATTAAATCTGGTGAAAGTATCTTTATATTAAAATCAATTATATCTAACTTAATTTGCGTTTCTATTGGTAAACGTTCAATAATATCATTTTTTGTAAATATACGTCCTGAGCTCCCAAATTCAACGAATTCTTCTGCTAATAATTTATCTAACTCTTGTATCGAGCTTCGTGTTGCGCTATGTAGTAAACTACTTTCTAATTCGTACATTAAATCCTTCAAATTATCAATCATAGTTTCTCCTATAAAATAATTTTTGAAAAAACATATTGCGAAAATCAGTGGAATTCTTTTTTTAATCAAAAACTAGACTTTTTTAATCCAAATGATATTTTTTTCTTTATATAAAAAAACGAAACTATAAGTTTCGTTTTAAGATCATAATATAAATGGCGGTCCCGACCGGGATCGAACCGGCGATCTCCTGCGTGACAGGCAGGCATGTTAACCGCTACACCACGGGACCATTTGGTTGCGGGGACAGGA
>JAQSYP010000007.1 GCA_029256085.1 Caryophanales bacterium | reverse complement strand
GTTTAACAGCTTGTAATTTATCATCTGCAGTAAATTTAGCCATAGAAAAACTGCACCTCCAATTATTAGATCATGTCTAACAATTGGGGTGCAGTTCATTTTAAAGATGAGGTTTTTTCTATTATTCATGAGAACTTCATGTTGCACATACATTTACTACACATTCAGTAGGTATACTAGTATTAATCAATAATTTAGGAGGGTTTTATATGGGTAGAGGCGGAATGCATTATTACGGCGGCGGTGGAGGACACATGTTAGTGTTCGGACATGGTCTGTTTATGTTATTATTCTATGCAGTGATTGCTGGGGTTGTGTACTACTTTTACAAAAGGAAGTCTGAAAGAGGTACTAATTCTTCAGCTGTTAATATTTTACGTGAACGTTATGCAAGAGGCGAAATTAACACGGATGAATACCGTGAGCGCTTTGACGAATTAACGAAATATAATAATTTGCCGAAAAAGTGAGGTCTCTATTGAGATCTTTTTTTTTTGCAGTAGAATGGTTAGGAAATATTTTTCGACATCTCGGTACGAAAAAGTTGAAAATGCGTACGGAAAAATTAAAAATACGTACGAAAAACTTGAATAACGGTACGAAAACGTGGTCCAATTCTTAAACACAATCTTGTTAACAGTGTCTATTTTGTATTACATTAGTGGTATTAACATAATTTAACAATTATTAGGAGGCAGCATGAAGAAGAACATACATGTAGTTGGAGCAGTAATTATTGAAAATGGAAAAATTCTTTGTGCGCAACGCGGTCCAGATAGGGCATTGCCTCTATTATGGGAATTTCCAGGTGGAAAAATTGAAGCGGGGGAAACTCCTCAAGAAGCACTTCAACGTGAGATCAGTGAGGAAATGGGCTGCAAAATTGAAATTGGTGAGCAAGTGGAACATACGGCTTATGAATATGACTTTGGGATTGTGCATTTAACAACTTACTACTGTAAGTTATTAGAAGGAACTCCAGTGTTAACAGAACATGTAGATATAAAATGGTTAACTCCAGAAGAATTAGGAACGTTAGAGTGGGCTCCGGCTGATGTTCCGGCTATTGAAAAACTACAAAATAATAAATAAAAGAATCATTGGAGATGAGATTATGTTAGTTATGCCGAATGAAAAAGAATATCCGCCTTTTTACAAAGGGTATATTAGTAAAATTGATCCTAATGAAGATATTATTAAAGTTTTACAACAACAACTAAGTGAAATGCTAGAAATTTTTAATAATATTAATGAGGAACAAAGTCAACATCGTTATGCAGAAGGTAAATGGAGTATAAAAGAATTAGTCGGTCATATGTGCGATACAGAGCGAATCATGACTTTCCGCGTAATGCACGTAGCTCGTGGAGATAAAAATGAATTACCAGGATTTGATGAAGATACATATGTTCAAAATGCAAACTTTGATAATATACCGTTTTTATCACTTGTAAAATATTATCAAAGTACTCGAGAGGCATCTATTAGTTTAATAGAAAACTTAAAAGAAACTACATCGGCAGCAGCTTGGGAAAATACTAGTATAGTAAACGGAAATTCAATTTCAGCAAGAGCTATTGCATACATCATTGCAGGTCATGAGTTGCATCACCGATCTATTTTAGAGGAAAGATATTTAGAGTTATTGTAGTGAAAAGTAAATTCATAATAACTCAGTATAATCCTATGTATGCAGAACAAACTGTGGAAATGTGGCGTAAAAGTAAGGAACAGGCCATTAGCCAGAAAGAAATTCATAGCTTTGAAAATCATCTTACCTTTTTAAAAGAGATATTACCTGAACAATGTCAAATAGATTTAGCACTCATTGATGACAAAGTAGTTGGAATGATTGCCTATAATGAAAAAGAGATTAGCCAACTTTATATTCATGTTGACTATCAGGGGTTGGGGATAGGTCAAACATTACTTGACAGTGCAAAAGAAAAATCAAGTGGGAGTTTAACCTTATATACATTTGAAGTAAATAAAATTGCACAAAAATTTTATGAAAAGAATGGATTTGAAATTGTGGGTAGAGGTTACGAAAATGAAGAAAATTTACCTGATATTAAATATCAATGGATATCCAAATAAAATGATGAAACAGAGAATATAAGTGCTAAACAAGGACAAATAGGATGTAATCTTATGGCAGAAGGTTTTTTAAGTTATTTAGTACTTAGGCAAAGAGAATTCATTGCGCCTAAGTATTTTTTTCTACGCCCCGCCTAAAAGTTTTAATTTGTAATAATCTAAAATTTCATTTACGGTTTGCAAATCGTATATTTTTTTCCCTAAAAAGAATCTAATAATAAGATCGAAATTGTCACTATCAGATAATGAATAACCGGCAGATTCTAGTAAACTAACAGTCCCATCTTCGTCTAGACCTAGTGCAATTGCAAATGATATTACTGTATTTTTACTCGGTTTGTAGTTGGGATTAGAACGAATTTTCGAAAAAAGTCTTCGATCTATGTGCGCTTTTTTGTATACGTCAGTGTCACTTAATCCACTTTTATCAATAAGGTTAAACAATACTTGATGAAATGTAGGCTTACGAGTGTTATTAATAAAGTCATCTATTTCATTTTGAATACTATAGCATTTATCTTCAAAAACTTGGTATTCTTCCACTTTATCAATCATCAAATGACAATTTAAGTATTCTTGTAGCTCAATTAATAATTTCTCATCAATCATTCAACTACCCCCTAAAATGTCGCTCCGTAGGCGACCAAATCCCGTGTAAACTTAGATAATATTATATCATGAACTAATGAAAGGGATTGATACAATATGAACAAGAATTTAACGGAGATTGTTTTTTTACTGGATAGAAGTGGTTCAATGAGTGGGCTAGAAAGTGATACGATTGGTGGTTTTAATGGTTTTGTTGAGAAGCAAAGTAAACTTGAAGGCGAGACAAAAGTTACAGCGATTTTGTTTGATGACGAATATGAAGTTTTGTGGAATGGAATTGAAGCGAGCAAGGTTAGGCTTACAGAAGAGGAATATTTTGTAAGAGGATGTACTGCTCTTTTAGACGCTGTTGGAAAATCAATTATTGATGTGGGGAATAGGTTAGCGAAAACGAATGAAGATGAAAAGCCAGGAAAGGTTATATTTGTTATAACTACAGATGGTGAAGAGAACGCAAGCAAAGAATTTACTTTTGAAAAAGTAAAACAACTTATAAGTCACCAACAAGAAAAATACGGTTGGGAATTTATCTTCCTCGGTGCAAATATTGATGCGGAAAAAGAGGCAGAGTGTCTTGGTATAAACGAAAAGAATGCTTACAATTTCTCAGCTACTGAGGAAGGTGTCGAGGTGATGTACTCTATGGTGAACGAAGTAGTGTCCGAGAAACGCCAATCAAAATAAATATATTAAAAAGAGCTATTCACAAGTGTGAGTAGCTCTTTTTGATTTTGAAGAGAGAAAAATTCGTGCATGTATATATAAAGTGCAAAATTAAAGGAGGAATGGAAAATGAAGCGTTGTGGTGTTTGTAAGAAAAAACCAAAGTTAGTTTAGAAGGTTCGGATGGTATCTTCACTCAAGAGATTTACAACTACCTAATCGCTTTTGACAATTAAAAGAAACAATGGTTAATCAGAGGGGAGTTAATTTGTCGTAAATAATCGGTTTACACTTCATAAAGGTGAATATTACAATGGAATAAAATGAAAATTGTAAAAATATGGTGATTAAATGCAGAATTTCCTAAAGAATCTCGAAACGTCTTTATATAAAGGTTTTATTGACCACAAACATAGCGAATATGGGAGTTTTAGACCAAAGCTCCTAATAAATAAAGAATGTGAAAATGTGTTAAACACACTTCTAGAAGAACTCGCTCACTGCAAATCTTTTATTTTCTCAGTAGCATTTATTACAGAAAGTGGATTAGCTACATTAAAAACACAACTGTTAGATCTCAAAAGAAAAGGTGTACGAGGACGTATTCTAACTTCAACTTTCCTAAACTTCAATAATCCTAAAGCTTTCAGAGAGTTATTAAAAATTACAAATGTAGAAGTAAGATTAACAGATTTAGCTGGATTTCACTCGAAAGGCTACATTTTTGAAAATGAAACACACTACTCTCTCATAGTTGGAAGCTCCAATCTCACTGCACATGCACTAAAGGTTAACTATGAGTGGAATATAAAGCTTACTTCTCACGAAGATGGTGAGATAATTCAGCACTTCAAAAATCAATTCGAAGATGTGTGGAAGGATTCTACTCCACTTACTGAGGAATGGATTAAAAATTACGAAAAAACATATACTCCGGTTCTTAATAATAGACTTGCTGGACAAGTATCAGAACTTCCTGCCCCATATCGAAGTTCAATTGAAGAAGCACTAAAAGTTGTTCCTAATAAAATGCAGCAAACTGCACTTCAACAAATTCAAGCAGTACGTGAAGCTGGAAACGAGAAGGGGTTAGTTGTTTCAGCAACTGGTACTGGAAAAACATATTTATCAGCATTTGACGTTAGGAAGTTCCAACCTAAGCGAATGTTATTTGTTGTTCATCGTGAACAAATTTTACAAAAAGCAAAATCAGATTTTAAGAGAATCCTAGGTGGTATAGATAAAGACTTCGGGATACTATCAGGTTCTAATAAGGAAACTGGAGCAAAATATTTGTTCGCCACAATTCAAACAATCTCTAAAGAAAGTTATCTACAACAATTTGACCCAGAAGAATTTGATTATATTTTAATAGATGAAGTTCATAAGGCTGGTGCCAAGTCCTATCATAATGTAATAGATTACTTTAAACCAAAGTTTATAATGGGTATGACGGCTACACCAGAGAGAACCGATGACTTTAATATTTACGAGCTATTTGATTACAATGTTGCTTACGAAATTAGATTGCAAGAAGCACTTGAAGAAGACATGCTTTGCCCATTTTATTATTTTGGGGTAACAGATCTTGAATTCAATGGTGAAATGATTGATGACACTACAATCCTATCAAAACTAGTTACTGACGAACGTGTGAATCATATGATTGATAAAATTGAATACTATGGTTTTTCAGGTGAAAAGGTAAAAGGCCTAATTTTTTGTAGTCGAAAAGAAGAGGCGATCAGATTATCAGAGGCGTTGAATGATAGAGGTTACGCGACAGTTGCGTTAACAGGAGACGATTCTCAAGAACATAGAATTCATCAAGTTAATCGTTTAGAAAATGGAGCACTAGATTACATAATTACTGTTGATATTTTTAACGAGGGTATTGATATTCCGTGTGTAAATCAAGTAGTTATGCTAAGACAAACACAATCTAGTATTATTTTTATTCAACAGCTTGGCCGTGGTCTTCGTAAGCATGATACAAAAAACTTTGTAACTATAATTGATTTTATTGGGAACTATCGAAATAACTATTTAATCCCAATTGCCTTATCTGGGGACAAATCACTTAATAAGGATAATATACGTAGACGTATGAAAGATACGAGCTATATCAAGGGTATTTCAACGATAAACTTTGAAGAAATTGCAAAACAACAAATATTCAAAGCTATTGATAGTAGTAACCTGACTGAATTGAAGAAGCTTAAGGAAGCTTTTACAGAGTTGAAAAATAGAATTGGTAGAACACCATATTTGTTAGATTTTATTAAAAATAATTCCATTGATCCGTGTGTAATTATTAACAAGTATTTTAACTACTACCAATTTTTATTAAAGGTAAAGGAAGATGTTCATAGTTTAACAGAATACGAAGAAAAAGTATTAACAATGTTCTCGTTGGAAGTCTTAAATGGGAAGCGAATCCATGAGATTGTATTGCTAGATTTATTAGTCAATAATGAATCTGTTTCATGTAACGACTATATCGATAAATTAGAAGAACTAGATTGCAGGACTGATAAAGAATCTATTGACTCGGTACTGCGAATTTTTAATTTATCTTTCTTTACACAGACATTTACTAGTAAGTATGGTTCGGAGCCGATTGTGACTTTAAATAATAACGTTCTATCTTTTAATAAAAAGATCATAAGCAGTCTAGAGTCTCACTATTTTAGAATGATGGTTTTAGATATTATTGAGACCGCTTTTGAGAAGAGTAAGAATTATGAGTGCGACAAAGCGTTAACTTTGTATGAGAAATATACAAGAAAAGACGCTTGTAGACTATTAAATTGGCATAATGATGAGAGCTCTACAATCTATGGATATAAAACGAAGCACAGCACATGTGCGATTTTCATTACCTACCATAAAAGTGAAGCGGTAGATGAAAGCATTGCTTATGGTGATGAGTTCTTAAGTCAAAATGTTGTGAGATGGTTTACACGAAGTAACCGAACACTGGAATCTGCAGAGGTACAAACAATTATCGAAGCTGAAAAAAATAACATTGATATCCATATTTTTGTGAAAAAGGATAATGACGAGGGAACAGATTTTTACTACATTGGAACTGCTAAACCAGACAAAGATAATGTTGTTCAAACTGTAATGAAAGATGGAAAACCAGTTGTTCAAATTAACATGATATTGGATCACAGTGTGGATAATAAACTTTATTATTATATAAAGAATGGGCAGGATATCTAAAACAATATTCTAAAAATATAATCATAGTAAGGATGTTAAGGGGAATGGGGAATAAGTACTTATCGACAACTGCGCTTTCAAAGGAACTTAGTTTGGCAGCAAAGGATGTTTTTAGACTATTGGAAGATGCAGGTCTAGTTAAACATGAGGAAAATCATTGGGTGTTAACTGATGCAGGTAAAGAAAAGGGTGGTGTAATAAGAACACATCCTCAGTACGGTAATTACATTGCGTGGCTAGAAGACTTTAAGACTGATTCAATTTTTGCTACAAAAAAAGAAACTCCGAAAGAGGAGCATGGTGGCACGATTAATGCAACCGACCTAGGTGCTCATTTTGGAATTTCTAAATTTAGAATTAATCCGATCCTATCAGAGCTAGGTTTTATAGAAAAAGGAGTTAAGGGGTGGAAAATTACTCAGCTTGGGACTAGTATGGGAGGAAAACAATTTGAGTATGAGAAGACTGGTATTCCATACGTATGTTGGTGTAAGAGTCTATTAAATAACAAAATTTTCTTAAATTCTATCAAGGAGTACCAAGGGGATACTACTCATACTGAAGAAGAAACAAAAACAGAGGCACCAGTTGAACATGTAACAGAAGCTGGACAAGCAGTATTAGCCTTTAGAGAAAAATTCGAGGCAAAACATCGTAGTGCCGATGGGCATTATGTGCGTTCAAGAGCTGAGATGTTAATTGATAATTGGTTATATATGTCTGAGATTGTGCATGCATATGAAAGAAAGTTACCTGTTGAAGAAGATGTTTACTGTGACTTTTACTTGCCAGTAGGTAAAGTATACATAGAATTCTGGGGACTAGAGAACGACCCTAAATATCTTGTTAGAAAACAAGAAAAACTAAAAATCTACGAAAAGTATAATTTTAACTTAATAGAAATAAATGATGAAGATATTCAAAACCTAGACGATGTTCTTCCTAAGAAACTATTAAAGTTTGGGATACAAGCTTATTAATTTTAAAAAGGGGTATTAAAATGATTGATTTTAGTAAAGTAGACTCAACTCCAATTAACAATATTGCTATTGATCTTGCAATTATTATAGTGATAACAATAATAGTAACTGCTATTTTTAGTGTCTTACTAACTATGCTTAGGGTACCAAGGGGCATTGTTAATAGTATTCTAGGTTTAGTTACCCTTGGAGTATTTTTAGGGACATTTTATTTATTATCCAAATTTGGTTTGCTAAGAACGAGCCTGTAAGTAATGAAAAAAGGTAGGAAAAGTTCATTACTTGAAATTATACATGCTTTACTTTTTATGGCACTTTTTTACATTTGGTATACATTTAGTCTTGAGTGGTATTATTTGTTTGTTTTTATGATTATTCCTTCAGTAGTAATTATATCTATTTCAGGATTGTTACCAAAAGATTCCAATGCTGTTAAGAAATCTACAAGTAAAAAATTGCATAGTAAAAGTACAAAATCAACAATAAATGACATTAAAGAAAAACAGTTATTGGAGATGAATGGATTCGAGTTTGAAGAGCTTTGCTATCAGTATTTTAAAAGTAAAAAAGTTAATCCGCGATTAACTCAAAAAACTCAGGATCATGGAGTAGATTTAATTATTGAAGATAAAGAGAGTGGTAAAGACATTGCCATTCAAATTAAGCATTATTATAATTCTAACAGCCCTGTATCAGTACAAACAATTAGAGAAATAGATTCTGCTAAGAAAAACTATAATTGCCTTTTTGCAGAAGTAATAACTACATCAAGGTTCACACGACCAGCACTTTTAGAAGCTGAAAAGCGAAACATTATATGTAGGGATATCGAGTGGGTAAGAAATAAAATTATAAAATGGCAAAATAAAAAATAGTTTCATACAAGGAATGGGATAAAGGTTAGTGAGGAAAAACCCTTATACAACACTAATACTCCAGAAAACTTATGTCTACAACAAATGACATAAGTTTTTTTATATTTCTATTAAAATAGATAATATCAAGAAGAATTGATGTAACAGTTGATCTGGAAGAGATTCATAAAACAATTGATAGAATTGTAGATGAAATCCATAGTAGGGTTAATTCAAAAATACAATCTGGTGAATTTATTCCATGGGATCCAACCAGGACCAAAAACCAGAAACATATATTAATATAGGCTATATATCTCTAAAGGATGATGTTGCCTTCCGAACAACAATGGATGTGTGCAATTGCTTTGGCCACAATTATACTGGATGGCAAAGAGGAGCAGCAAAGCATCCTCATGAGACTGACACTGAACTTTGGTTTCCTAAATTATTCCCTAACGACCTTTGGGATAATAAAATTTCTGAAGATGGCTGCACTATTTATGAAAGGCACATTGATCCTAGCGAAAATCAACACTACTTAAAGGGGATTATTGCCGGAAAGCTCGGTAATAATATAAGACCGCATAAAGGAATTGTTTTCGCAAAAGTAAGGGGCCCGTTAGGTGATGTTATGCATAGATTTAAAGGATTGTTTCAACTAAATATCGAGAAGTCCCTAAATGACAATAGTGTAATTTGGAACAAAATTTCAGACACAGTCAAAACTTATCGATCGAAGTATTAGATTTTTATTTAATATTTCATACTACAAACTTATGTCGACACCATACGACATAAGTTTTTTTGTTTTTCTATTAAAATAGCTAATATTAGCTCACAAATAGGGGTGACAAATTGAAATATTTAATGTTTTTAATAACCTTAGCATTTACACTTGTTGGTTGTAGTAATGGCAAAATTGTTCAGCCAGATTCAACGGATAACGCAGCACTATTAATGAATCAATCAATTGTTAACCAAAATTATAACGCATTCCAATCTTTACTTACCGAAAGCAAAAAAGAATCAATATCAGAAGAAACATTTAAAAGATTCGGTGAAATTTCGACTTCCAGTGCTAATTTTAAAACATATGAACTGCTTACCTTTACTAATGGTGAAATGCTTCTATTAGAGTTCGAACCAGTTATGGAGGAAGGAATAGATTATAAAATTGTTAGCATTAAGATAGTGCCTGAAGAAATGAAGACATTATTTGAAAGAAAATAAATAAATTTTGAAGGTTGTCTCTTTAATTATTTGACACCTTTTTTTCTAATACCATTATAATTTTTTACAAGGGTTATATTGTATTATAAGAATATACCCTCTTATTTCTCCTAAAGCCTCCTTATCCTTCCAATCTTTAACTTTTCAAATATATAAAAATAAGATATAAGAAAAGGATGATAAAAATGAGTTTAATAGATAAAGCGATTGAGTTTGCAGCGTTAAAGCATAATGGACATTATCGAAAAGGGACTGATATACCGTACATTAGTCATCCGTTTGGAGTTGGGATGATACTGCTTAAGGCAAAATGTAATGAGGAACAAATAATTGCGGGGATTTTGCACGATACATTAGAAGATACTGAAACGGCACCGAGTGAAATTGAGGAGAAATTTGGTCTGAAAGTTCTTCAGCTTGTGCAAAGTTGTTCAGAACCTAATAAAGGTGCGAGCAGCTGGAAAGAAAACAGCACACACATGAGTTTCTGAAAAAATCATCTTTAGAGATAAGGGAAGTTGCATGTGCTGATAAATTGCATAACCTCCGAGCTATCAAGCGTGATCTTATGAAATACGGGGATGTTATTTGGAATAAATTTAACGCAGGTTTTAATGATCAAAAGTGGTACTACGAAGGAATTGTGGAAGCCCTAGGCTATAGAAGCAGATTCGAACTACTAGATGAATTACAAAATGAAGTTGATTCCGTTTTTAATAGAATGCCAGACTCTGAATAGCGCCATCTAAGACAGAATAAAAAATTTTTTGACTTAGCGTTTGAGTCAGTTTATGGGTTAAAGCAAATGAATGACGAATGGATTTACGAAATGAAGAAAATCGGTGGCTATGAGTTAATTGAAAAAGTACATTCATTAGTGTATCCAATCCAAACAGACTTTGAAGATGAATTTTATGCAACCGAACAATAATTAAGAAAAAGAGGCATTGAATTTCAATCAAATAGCGATGGTCCAATTATTTTAATTGGTTTTTGTGCAGTACTTAAAAAACTGTTAAATCTCTATCCCCATGAAATTTATCATCACTTCAATAGAAACCTAAAACGTAGAGTGTTATAATTAAAGAGAAAATTACATAATTTTACGGAAGGATTGTCTAATATGAAAATTTGTGTTTTGGATGGACAAACATTGAATCCTGGTGATTTAAGCTGGAGCGAATTAGAGCAAATCGGAGAAACAAAAATATATGATAGGACCCCTGTTGATCTTATTGTTGAAAGGGCATTGGATGCTGAAGTCGTTTTAACAAACAAAACTCCACTAAATAGAGCTACACTCGAACGATTGCCTAATACAAAATATATCGGTGTACTGGCAACAGGCTACGATGTTGTTGATGTTCAGGCTGCCAAAGAGCTAGGAAAAATAGTTACTAATATACCAGCATACAGTACAGCATCTGTAGCGCAAATGGTTTTTGCATTACTATTAGAACATTGTCACCGTGTTCAACGCCATAGTGATGCGGTTATGCAAGGAGATTGGAGTAAGAGTATTGACTTTTGTTTCTGGAATTATCCTTTAATTGAATTGTCTGGTAAAACTATGGGAATCATTGGCTTAGGAACAATTGGACTGGAAACTGCAAAAATTGCATCAGCATTTGGGATGCGTATTTTAGCATACAATAGAAGTCGTCGCGAGGTTGATCTACCTAATTTTGAGTATGTTGAGTTGGATGAATTGTTAAAGTCATCTGATGTTGTGAGCTTGCATTGCCCGTCGACTCCGGAAACTGAAGGAATTATAAATTCTGAAAAATTAGCATTAATGAAGAGTAGTGCAATTCTAATTAACACTTCTCGTGGGAAATTAATAAATAGTCAAGATTTAGCAGATGCATTAAATGCAGGGGTAATTCAGGGTGCTGGTTTGGATGTACTACCAGCAGAACCACCAGAAGCTACAAACCCACTACTTTCTGCAAAAAATTGCATTATCACTCCACACATCGCTTGGGCAACTAAAGAAGCGCGCAACCGCCTGCTAAACACTGCAATCGGAAATGTTAAAGCGTATACTTCAGAAAACCCGATTAACGTAGTGAATAAATAATATTTATCGAAAGCTGAAAGGCTTTCTTTTTTTTCCAAAAATAACCACTACATTTTTTTATATGGGTAAGCAGTTATAATAAATAATGTACAACAAGAATGAAATGGATGAGGAAGTAATGATTTTCCACCGAAATTCAAAAAATTCTGTAACGCTGTAGCAAATCTTTGTGAGAGAAGGTTTTATTAAGAATTTATTTGTGTGACGATAATGTTGGTGTCAAACCATTGACACCTTCTTTTTTATTTTATAATATACCCATATAGGTATTTTAAAAAAAGAGGAGATTCTCAAAAATGACAATAGAAAACATTATCGTAATCATAGCACTAATAGTATTTTTATATTGGAAATTTGCGCCGGTTAAAGGTGTACGAAACATTACTACAAGCGAACTCAAAAATGAGCTTGGAAACAGTCAAAAGCAATATATCGACGTGCGAACTCAGGGTGAATTCAAAAATCGCTCAATCAAAGGGTTTAAAAATATCCCACTTGGCGAATTATCAACGAGAAGTGCAACACTTCAGAAAGACAAAGAAATATACGTTATTTGTCAAAGCGGCATGCGAAGTATGAGTGCAGCTAAAACACTTAAGAAATTAGGCTTTGAAAAAATCACAAACGTTAAAGGTGGAATGAGCTTTTGGCGATAGGAGGCGGAAATAATGAAACAAATTTCTGTTAATGATCTAAAGATAAGGCTACAAAATGGTGAAAAGCTTAATATAATAGATGTCCGTGAGCCCAAGGAGATAGCACTCGGGAAAATCCCAGCTTCAGAAAATATCCCAACAAGATTAATCGAATTTAAGATGCCAGATCTTGATAAAAAGAAAGAATACATTATCGTTTGCCAATCAGGCGCAAGAAGTTCTCTTGTCACTAAATTCTTAGATAGCTATGGATTTAATGTAGTGAATCTTGATGGCGGTATGTTAGCTTGGCAAGGTGGATTAGGAGGAGGTATGTTTTATGGGGCATCGTTTTAATCCTGAAAATGCTAGTAAACTTATGAATCCAAAACGGATGGAACTAATACCACCAAATACAGTTACTGAATTACTTGAGCTTAACTCTAGTGATGAAGTTTCTGACCTTGGAGCAGGTAACGGTTACTTCACAATTCCACTGGCGAAAAGTACACAACAAACAGTGTATGCAATAGATATCGAACCAAAAATGCTAGACTTACTAAAAGAAAATGCGATAAAAGAAAACATAACCAATATTACTTATCTTCATGGAAGCCTTGAGGAAATTCCACTAGAAGATGAATCAGTGGATAAGATTTTAATAGCATTTGTCATGCATGAAATCCCTAATATTACAAAGGCTGTAAGTGAATTAAAACGTATAATGAAAAGCTATAGTAAAATACTAGTTTTAGAATGGGATACGGTTCAATCAGAAATGGGGCCACCTCTTAACCACAGAATAGGCGCTAATGAGTTGAAGTTATATTTTGAACAATGTGGCTTGCAAGTAAAGGTTGAACAAGTAAACGAGCAAATTTATGGACTATTAATGTCAAAATAATTATTACCAAGTAGTAGGATTTCCTACTACTTTTTTTATTATATACTGTTGACAAAAAACGACACAGAAGTTAGAATCAAATTAGAATAAATATTCAGATTATTGCATATATATTTAAAAATTTTAAAATTTTGTTAATCACGATCACATCGTTGATCACCTAATAAAAAAACGACTTTTTGTCCTCCCCGGATTGGAGTCGTTTTTTTATTTTCTAAATAGTAAGTCAAAAAGTACTAGACATCCGAATAAATGCAATTTATAATACATAACATAAAGTAACTAAATATTAAGAAAATTCAAAATAAAAGTGTTGATTGGATATCAGTAGTGACTTATCTCCCTGGAATTAGAGAGCTGATGGTTAGTGGAAATCAGTACAAAGATAATCATGAATTACAGTCCAAGAGCTTCCTTTCGCTCGAGAAAAGGACGGTCTTATTTGATCGTTAACAAATAAAGTGGTGGGCAAATGTTCACAACTAGGGTGGTACCGCGGTGATAATCGTCCCTGTCGCATTTTTAAGTGTGGCAGGGGCGTTTTTTCATTTAAATGTAATTTAGACAACCAAGGTTTGCATATAGTTGGTTACTTTAGATATAAAAATTTTATTAGTTGGGAGGAATTAGCATGAGTAACAAAGAATTGATTTGTTTACGAACTGAAATCGATGACATTAACCTGCAACTTTTAAAATTACTAAATAGGCGTGCTGAAGTAGTACAAGAAATCGGAAAACAAAAAGCAAAACAAGGGATTAATAAGTTTGATCCAGAACGCGAACGTCAAGTAATTGAAATGATTCTTGAAAGGCATGAAGGTCCTTTTGAAGCTAGTTCTATTGAAAATATTTTCAAACAAATTTTCAGAGAGAGTCTAGAGCTGCAAAATAAAAATTAATAAAGTAGGGATGCAATAGTGAAGTCGCAAATTATGAAGCTAAAGCCATACCAACCTGGAAAATCACCAGAACAAATTAAAAAAGAGTTTAACGTAGATAAAGTTATTAAACTAGCATCCAATGAAAATCCGTATGGTTGCTCACCAAAGGTAGAGGCAGTTGTGCAAAACTTAATAAAACATAGTGCAAGTTATCCAGATGGAAACGCAGAAGCACTACGACAAGCGGTTTCGCAACACTTAAATGTTAAGTGGAATCAGCTTTTATTCGGTAGCGGGCTTGATGAAGTTATTCAAATAATAAGCCGTACGATGTTATGTATAGGTGATAATATCGTAACAGCTGCTCTGACTTTTCCACAGTACAAACATCATGCTGTAATCGAAGGCAGTGAAGTCCGAGAAGTTCCATTAGTAGATGGTTGCTATGACCTTAATGCAATGGCTCAAGCTATAGACCCAAATACAAAGTTAATCTGGATATGTAATCCAAATAATCCAACAGGTACTTACACTAACGAGGAAGCTCTATTAGAATTTTTACAGAAAGTTCCAAAAGAGACTCTTGTGATTGTTGATGAAGCATATTATGAATATGTAAATGCTTCTGATTATCCACAAACCCTTAAACTACTAAATGAGTATGAAAATTTATTAGTTTTACGGACATTTTCAAAAGCATATGGCCTCGCAGCATTTAGAATCGGATACGCAGTTGGAAATGAGAGCCTCGTTGAAAGATTTAATATTGCTAGACTTCCATTCAATACATCTTCCTTCGCTCAGGCAGCTGCAATTGCGGCACTTGGTGATGAAGCGTTTTTAGATAGTTGCATTGAAGAAAATAGACAAGGGCTACAACAATATGAAGAATTTTTACAAAAGATAGATTTTGAGTTTTACCCATCGCAAGCTAATTTTATTTTTATCAAAACAACAAAGCCGATGGAGTGCTTTGAAATTCTTATCCAAAAAGGGTTCATCGTTCGACCGTTTCCTAATGGTATCCGAATTACGATTGGTACAAAAGAACAAAATGAAGAGGTCCTATCTATCCTTTCAAACCATTTACTAGAAAAGATAGGTGAGGACAAATGAGTAAACGAGTATTATTGATTGGCACTGGCCTCATTGGAGGGTCAATTGCTTTAGCGATAAAAAAATCAAGCAATTCAATTATCGTTGGATACGATATTAATCAAATTGAAGTTAATAAAGCGAAGCAACTTCAAGTTATTGATGAAATTGCTACAAGTTTGAAGGAAGCAGCGGAAAATGCAGATTTAATTATTCTTGCATCACCGATTGATGCAACTAAACAGCTTATGATAGAGGTTGCAGAGTTTAATTTACGTGAAGATGTTATTATTACGGATGTTTGTAGTACAAAAGGGGATATAATGAGACTTGCAAATGAACTATGGCAAGGGAAGGTTACCTTCATTGGTGGACATCCGATGGCGGGCTCACATAAAATCGGTGTTGAAAGTGCAAAAGGACATCTTTTCGAAAACGCATTTTATATTTTAACACCACAAAGATTTACTTCGTTTGAAAAAGTTGAGAATTTAAAAAAGTGGCTAAAGGGGACGAAAGCGAATTTTCTTGTCCTCGATACAGAGGAACACGATTATATTACTGGGGTAATTAGTCATTTTCCGCATATTATTGCTTCATGTCTTGTGAATCTTGCGAAAAAGCATGCCGACCAGAATCCGCTTATTAATATTATGGCAGCAGGAGGATTTAGGGATATTACGCGAATTGCATCGAGTAACCCACAAATGTGGAAAGGAATTGTTAAAGAAAATCGTGAGAACTTGTCTAATTTATTAGATGAATGGATCATGGAAATAAAGAGTGTTCAGTCGATTTTAAGTGAAGAAAATGATCAGGCACTTACTCGCTTTTTTACAGAGTCAAAAGAATTTCGTGACTCATTGCCTGTTCGCTCAAAAGGTGCAATTCCTGCGTTCTACGATTTACTTGTAGATGTCATGGACGTTCCAGGAGCAATTGCCCATATTACTGGTCTTTTGGCAGAGCAAAAAATCAGTATAACGAACATTAATATAATCGAATCAAGAGAAGGTTTGCTTGGGGTTCTTTGCATAAGTTTCCAAACTGAGTTAGAGAGAAATCAGGCAAAATCTTTACTTCAAAGAAATGATTATAAAACTTTTGTTGAAGAATGATATGATATTTAAGGAACCGATACATTTAAATGTGTCGGTTCCTTTTTTCTTTAAAGGAAATTGGATAAATGTCTAGTCAAATTTATTTTAATTACATACTATAACCTAGATTAAAAAAAGCGGAGGTGATTTTAGTGAGCGGTGTTGGACCAGGAACAGGTGTTGGATATAACAATGGTGCAGGTTTTGCATTAATCGTTGTTCTTTTCATCTTATTAATCATTGTAGGTGCTAGCTATGCAGGCTTCGGTGGTGGTGTAGGCGGTTACGGTGGCGGATTTGGATTTTAATTAAATAAAAGTCCATAATTACAAAAAGCTTACAAAGTGTAAGCTTTTTTCTTGTGGTTATTTAGTACCTGGCATTGGTTGATCGACACCTTTAACACGATGCTTATGGCCATCATTTTCAGTTGTGTAGAAATCATAATAGTGAACATGCATGCCGTTACCAACAGAAATAGCAGGACTAGAGTATGCTTTGTAATAGTGGTTATGGCCATCGTCAAATAATACATACCCCTCGGTGTAATGAATATGACTAGATCCATCTTGAGACGGCATTGGTGGTGAACTTACATCCAAACATTGATGAACATGCCCATCATCAACCGATGTATAACTTACCGAACCGTGATTATGATTTGCTACAAATCCCTCAACAAAATCATTTTTGTAAACTTCCCCCATTTAGTTTCCCCCTAATCAAGTGTGTGCCCTAATATAGAGTTTACTAATTTAATAACTTACTTATGTTAGGATTTTTCAACGGAATTGGATGATTGTAGCAAAAGTATGAGTTTGGATTAAAAAATCGTGAGTTCGGATTAAAAAATTTGATTTTGGATTAAAAAATCGTGAGTTCGGATTAAAAAATTTGATTTTGGATTAAAAAACCTAAAGTTTGGATTATATGAGCTTTAACTTCATTGATAAAATCGTGATTTAGGTAGAATTATGCTTTAACTTTTAATCTATTAATATGATTTTTCTTTATATTGTCGCTTGCAAGCGAGAATTTTTGTAAAAAATTATATAATTTATCCACTTCTGGCTCAGATAATAATTTGGAAGAACACTCTATATCACTTTTTATAGATTTTAAAAAAGAATCTCGCTTAATAACTTTTATTTTAGAAGAAACATTAATTTTCTTAAGTGTGCAACGTTCACTAAAAACAATGTAAGATTTATAGAAGTCGTCATTTTTAAATTCCAATACATTTTTTAATGCGTTAATATGTGCGCTGTTCTGCCAAACTGGGTTAAAAAATTGATTTTTTCGTTTGTTTGGAAGTGATTGGGTCCAGTTTTTATTTTTTTCATCTCCAAAAATCCATCCACTATAATTTTTTGATTCAATAACATAAATACCTGTATTAGAAATCAAAACTAAATCGATTTCAGTCGTTGTGCCATCTTCTTTTGGTATGTATAAATTAGTCAGTAGTTTCTGATTATTGCCTAATTTTTCAAGTACTGTAAACGTTAGGAATTCTCCATAATTTCCAATATCCAAGACAGTTTTAAGAAAACCATTGCCACTAGAAAACTTGTATTTTGAATTCACAAATTTAATATATTTCGGAACTACCATTACCAAGAAACCTAGTAAAAACAAACTTGCTGCCATTAAATACAATTCTATCATTTACTCTTCCCCCTAAAATTAACCCAATAACTCCATAATAGCTTACATAATTACCCAACACAATTAACACCATTCCTATTGACAAAGCCCTGCTTTTAAAAGATAATAACAAAAATAGTATAAATATTCATAATGTTGAATAAATATAAGTATTTAAATTTTCAAAAGAAAGGTACGAAGGGGATGAAAAGACAGCGGATCGTTGTGAAAATTGGGAGTAGTTCACTAACTTCTGAATCGGGGACTTTATGTGAGCAAAAGATGCGTGATCATATTGAGGCGCTTGCATTTTTAAGGCAACAAGGGCACGAAATAATTCTTATTTCATCTGGTGCTGTCGCTTCAGGTTTTTCCTCTCTTGGATATCCAGGTCGTCCGAAAGCGTTAGCAGGGAAGCAAGCTGCAGCTGCTGTCGGTCAAGGTCTTCTTATGCAGGGCTACACTTCACTTTGTAAGGAAGTAAATATCGTGCCTGCTCAAATGCTCTTAACTCGTGAAGATTTTTACAGTGAGGAAAGGTTTAGAAATCTTTACTCAACAATCTCTGAGCTGCTTGAACGAAATGTACTTCCAATAATTAATGAAAATGACTCAGTTTCTATTGACGAGTTGACTTTCGGCGATAACGACATGTTATCTGCACTTGTTAGTGGATTCCTACACGCAAATGCACTTATTATACTTACCGATATAAATGGTCTTTACGATGGCAATCCTAGAGTTTCAAAGGAAACAAAAAAGTACCACTTCATACCAGATATTACGGACGAATTGTTAAATGGTGCAAGTGACAGTGGATCTTCAGTTGGTACTGGTGGAATGAAATCAAAACTACTAGCTGCTAAGAAAGCACTTTCGCTAGGAGTAAGTGTTTTTGTTGGGAAAGGTGAAGGTCAGAAAAAACTAACGGAAATATTAGAAGGTAAAGGTGATGGGACATATATAGGAGGTCCCTTCCAATCGCAAATGCATACGAAAAAACAATGGATTGCCTATCACTCTCAAATCTCTGGAATAATTGAGGTAGATGATGGGGCTGAGATAGCAATTATTCGAAAGCATAAAAGCCTTCTCCCGGTTGGAATTACTAGAGTAATAGGTAAGTTTAATGCATTAGACGTAGTAGTAGTTAGGAATCAGCGAGGGCAGGTTATTGGAAAAGGTCAAATCTATTATTCATCTGATGATTTAGAGAAGGTAAAAGGTTTAAAAAGTGAGCAAGCAAAATGCTATTCTATTAAATTAAGAGCTGAAGTAATTCATAGAGATAACTGGGTTACAGTGTCAAAGGAGCTGATTTTAAAATGAGTGAGTTAATACAAAAAGCTATAAAATTAAGAAACGCTTCTAAGACATTAGGCATGCTAACAACTGAAGATAAGAATGATGCCTTATCTAAAATGGCAGAACTTCTTTTAATTGAAAAGAATTATATTCTAGGAGAGAACCAAAAGGATATCCGGTTAGGGAAAGAGAATGGTCTATCTGATTCACTCCTAGACCGATTATTATTAACTGAAGATAGAATTGAACAAATTGTTGATGGTATTCACCAGTTAATTAAATTAGAAGACCCAGTTGGCGAAACAATTGAGGAGTGGGAAAGACCAAACGGGCTGCATATTAAAAATGTACGTGTACCACTCGGTGTTATCGGTATGGTATATGAAGCTCGTCCTAACGTTACGGTGGATGCTGGAAGTCTTTGTTTAAAAGCCGGAAATGCTGTGCTCTTGCGAGGTAGCTCGTCAGCAATTAATTCAAATAAAGCCCTTGTGCATGTAATGCGTGAAGCACTTGCGAATTCCGCAATACCAGCCAATGCGCTTCAACTTCTTGAGGATACGAGTCGTGAAACTGCAGCGGAAATGTTTAAGCTCAATAAGTATCTTGATGTTCTAATCCCACGTGGGGGAGCGGGGTTAATCCAAACCGTTATTCAAAACGCAACAGTTCCTGTACTAGAGACTGGGGTTGGTAATTGTCATATTTTTATAGACGATACTGCGCAACAACAAATGGCATACGACATTGTTATCAATGCAAAATTACATCGCCCATCAGTGTGTAATGCTGCTGAAACAGTTCTGATAAATAAAAACTGGCCGTTTATCGCAGGTTTATTGAATGAACTTCACGAAAAAGGTGTTGAACTTCGTGGCGACGAAGAGTTAGCTTCGATTTATTCGTTTATCGGAGTAGCAACTGAAGAGGATTGGCATACAGAATTTCTTGCGCCAATTTTAGCTGTAAAATCAGTTAGTAATATTGAAGAAGCATTAAACCATATTGATGTTTACGGAACAAAGCATTCTGAAGCAATTATTAGTGAATCTGAGAGTAATGTCGATCTATTTTTTCAAGCAGTTGATGCAGCGGTTTTATACCATAATGCATCAACACGGTTTACAGATGGAGAGCAGTTTGGATACGGGGCTGAAATTGGCATTAGCACACAAAAACTACATGCACGAGGCCCAATGGGATTACGAGCTATCACTACATCAAAAGCAGTTGTACGTGGAACTGGACAAATACGTGTATAATGAAAACTTGGGCCTGGTCCCAAGTTTTTTTATGTATTTTCGACAAGAACGTACGGAAAGTATAGTTTTAGGTATGGTTCTTAATAAAATCCGTACAGAAAATCTAAAATCCTGTACGGATCTCGATAAAATGCGTACGAAAAAATTTGTGGTTACCAAACTTTGTGTACATGCTTTCAAATTTTTTCGACAAGGCGGTGCAAAAAGTTTATTTCTTGGTGCACTTTTGCATAAAGGTGGTGCAATAAATCAAATTGACGGTGCAATTTTCTTAAATAGCGGTGCAAAAAGGAGAAAGTACATTTCGAATTTTTTTGAATCTTACAACTTCATGACATTATCAAAATATGTCCTTAAAACTAAACATTTATATTATAATTAAGGTCAACACATTAACAGGAGAGTACTTAGATGAAAAAAATAATAGTGGTTGCGGCAATAGCAGTGGTATTCTTTATAGGATTTAAGACGTATGGTTCACTTTTAACAGAAAAAAGTCAGAAAAAATATAATAATAGCCAAGCAATTGATCAAGCACCAGTAGACGAAAATGAAAAAATGACTCAAGAAGAAATGATGGGCCTTATGAAATACATGCAAGGTACAATGATTGAGATGTATGATGGAGCAGCAAAAACGTTAGGGATGACAGCTGAAGAACTTCAGACTGAACTTCAAAGTGGCAAAACTTTTAAAGTAATTGCTGAAGAAAAAGGGGTAAAGACTGAAAAACTTGGTGACAGCATGAAAAAAGAAGTTGAAAATTATTTCAACCAACTAAACGATCAAGGTAAAATTACTAAAATCCAAATGGAATTCATGATGTATCATTTAGGTGAGAAAATTGATTCCTTAATTAACTCGGATGAAGCGTTTAATTCTAATGACTTACAGTTATAATATTAATTTTCTCGAGGTCTCTAGAAGGAGATCTCGACTTTTTTATAATCTTAACAACTTCTTGACATTTCCCTAATAAGTTCTGGAATTCAATTGGTTATATTAGTGGTATGGAAAATAAAATCCATACCTCACTAAACTATAGGAGTTGAAAATTATGAAGAAGTTACTAGTTGTTGCAGGACTGGCTGGAGCATTTTTTATCGGATCGATGTCAACAGGAAACATCTTTACATCAGCTAACACAGATACACTTCAAAATACGGTGACAAAACAACCAGCTGTGAAGCAAGGCGGAATGATGGGCCAAAGCGGAATGATGGGCCAAGGTGGAATGATGGGCCTAATGCAAGATATGCATAATGACATGCTTTCTGTGGCAGCAAAAACTTTAAAAATGACTACTGAAGACCTTCAGAAGGCGATGCAAGATGGAAAATCACTTGCAGAAATTGCTAAGAATGAAGGGGTTGAGTCAGCAACATTAACAGAGAATATGAAAAAAGTAATGAAAAATCATTTAAATCAGTTAGAGAAGGATGGCAAAATTTCGTCACAACAAAAGGAAATGATGTTAAGTCGTATGGGTGATAATTTTGATATGATGTTAAACAAAACTTCACATCCTTGCATGACTAATAATTTAAATGACTCTAATGAAAATCTGTAAATATTGATTTTAGACAATAAACCTTGATAAACTTTTATCAAGGTTTTAATTATAGGTTCGAGAGGATTTTCCATATGAAAAAAACAGTTATGGTTGTTGATGACCAAGACGAATTAAGGGAGTCAATTACCGTATTTTTAGAAAACGAAGGATATAATACGGTGAGTGCTAGGGACGGGGAAGAGGCTTTAAAAATAATTAAAAACAGTTTAAATATTGATATGATTCTACTAGATGTAATGATGCCTAATAAGGATGGCCTCACAACGTTAAGAGAGTTAAGAATGCTTCAAAATAGCACGCCAGTAATATTACTGACGGCAAAAACTGATGAACTTGACAAATTACTTGGTCTTGAAATGGGTGCAGATGATTATATAACAAAACCATTTAGTCTTAGAGAAGTTGTTGCAAGAATGAAGGCTGTACTTAGGAGAACTGCAATTCAACAACAAGTAGATGATGAATGGATTCATCAAGCTAATGTGAAAATAAATTTATCAACTTACGAAGTTTTTGTAAATGATGCAAGAATAAATCTGACACCAACAGAATTTAGAATACTAGCAGCACTTGCAGAAAAACCTGGACGTGTATATAGCAGATTGCAGTTAATGAATATCGCTATGGGGGAAGCCTACGTAAACTATGAACGCTCAATAGACACCCATGTTAGTAACTTGAGAAAGAAACTTACAGATAATGATTCACTATTAAATATTCAAACTGTTTATGGAATCGGTTATCGTTTTGGTGGAACAAATGAAACTTAGAGGGAAGTTACTCGTATCATTAGCTGCTGTAATACTTTTTATGGGTTTATTTCAATCATTTTTTTTACAATCGCGCGTTGAAAAAACATTTGAAAATTACCTTTCAGAAAGCGATCAAATGCGAATTGAAATGATCAAACAGAATATAATTTCCTACTATGAAACGTTTGGATCACTAGAAGGCATTGATAGAATACTCGATGATAGTATTAATGGACAGAACTACGGCATGGGCATGGGTATGGGGCGAATGATGGGTCATATGAGTGGAACTTCTTTTGGAGTAATTGTCAAGGATGCATCAGGCAACGTCATGGCCAATACTGCCAAAAACATATCTGTAAACTCAATTAAACAGGAGCTTATCATAAATGGAAAAACAATCGGAACAATAAATGTTTATCCTACAAAAAATTCTTCAATTGAGCGCCTTGAACAGCAATTCGTACATTCAGTTAAATTAGCAATTTTATTAGGGTTCTTTTTTGCAGGGATAATTAGTTTGATAATCGGATATTTTCTTTCAAGAAAAATTACTAAACCATTATCACAGCTTATGTCAGGCATAGAAAATGTAGCTAGAGGAAACACAGATTATCGTGTAGCAATTAATTCTAAAGATGAATTTCATCAGTTAGGTGAAGCTTTTAATCAAATGACTAATACACTTGAGAGAACTGAACGTGTTAGGAAAACTCTTGTTGCTGATGTTGCACATGAACTGCGAACTCCGTTATCGATTATCGGTGCAAAGCTTGAATCTATTCAAACAGGAGCACTTGAACCGACAGAGGAAGTTATTTTGCAATTAAGTGACGAGGTTTATAGGCTCTCAAGACTAGTTAGTGATTTGCAACAATTAAGTCAAGCAGAGTCTGGGTCATTAAAACTTCATAAAAAAAATACTGAAGTAAACAAACTATTGGAAGTAATTATTGAGAAATTTCAATGGTTAGCAGACGAGAAAAATATTTCACTTCAACTAAGTAGGAGTCCAGAAGAGCTTTTTATTGAAATAGATACTGACCGAATAACTCAAGTTGCTGTTAACCTATTAGGAAATGCTTTGCGCTATACTCCTAATAGAGGAGTAGTTACAGTTATTGTAAAAAATGAAAAACATCATATTAGTATAAGTTTTTCCGACACTGGTTGTGGCATTGAGCCAGAAAAACTACCATTTATATTTGAACGCTTTTTCCGTGCAGATGAAGCGCGTAATCGTGATGATGGTGGTACCGGACTTGGCCTCTCAATTGCAAAAGGATATGTTGAGATACATGGCGGGGAGATAAAAGTGAATAGTATAATAGGAAAAGGAACTATTTTTGAAGTAATACTACCAAAATAGGAAGTCTCTATTTTTTGAGGCTTCTTTTTTTATTTAAGAATTAATTAATATTTTATTTAGAAAAGATTTAGAATTAGTGGTTATTCTTATAATAGAACATTATAGGAGGCTAATTCTTATGAAGAAAAAATATTGGATAACAGGTATTTCGTTAAGTGCATTAATATTAGCAGGAACTACTATTTCGGCTTTTGCTAGTAATGATGGGTATGATCTATTTAAAGAGGCAATGAAGAATTCACATAAAGTTAAAAATGCAAGTGTTAGCATTGAGGCTTCAATGAAGGATAACGGTCAGTTAATTCAAGGTATGAAAATGACAACTGATTACAACCTAATAGATAAGCTAGGAAAAGGTAATGTAATTGTTGAAACTCCAACTGAATCTATGAATTTTAATTTATTCTACCAAGACAACGATTTTATGATAAAGAACGATGCTCAGGAAAAATACTTTGTAGTTCAAGGTAGCGAGTTAACAGAAGCTGAGCAAAGAGAAAAGTTCGAATCACATCACAATCCTGAATTACTAAGCTTAGCTGAGAAGGTATTCGATACATTAACTATTCAAACTCATGATGATTTTGTAATTACTGAGGAAAATGGTCTACAGACTATTACAGCAGATTTGACTTCGGAAGAGATTCCAAGTTTAATTCAAGAAGGCAGCGAATACATGCTAAAGAAAATGTTAAGTACTCATGCAAATGCTACAATGGAATCTAGCAAATATCCATTTCTAAGTGGAAATATCTCAGTGAAAATGCCTGTTCTTGTAGATAATTTCGAATTAGAGCACGTAAAAGTTGTTACAAATTTAACAGCAGACAAATTAATTGATGACCAAAAGGTGTATGTTAAGTTTTCTGGAACTGATAAAGATGGGAAAAAACATGTACTAGAATCAGTAATGAACATGGATTACTCAAATATAAATAACACATCAATCCAACCGATAACAGTTGATCCAAGCGAAACAACTACTTTAGATAAATCATTATTCAAACACGGACATAAATAATATATAATTTAAACAGATAGGGCGGATTTTTTACCCTATCTGTTACTGTTTTTATAAACTTGATGGGAAAGATTACTATGACAATCAGAAGAAAACTAATAATATCATATGTTGCCATCATTATCGTTCCATGTTTATTATTTTCAATCGCTATCTTAGCATTATTCTTTTCTTTCGCAGGAAAAGATCAATTTATTAATCCAGTTCTTTTTAGAGAACAGGCTAAAATGGAGCATGATTTAATTTCTCAGTTGAAACTTATGACGACTTCAAACCCTGATCAACTATTAGACACAAATTACCTAGATAATATGAGTGAAAAATTTAATAATGCTAATACATCTCTATTAGTCAGGGTTGATAATGAAATAACATATTACTCGAATGATATTAAGCAATATGATTTTAATAAGTATCTAGCAAAGTTTGGCGAGTTTAAGAAGCATTCACATGACTCAATTAATGTTAATGAAAAAACTTTTAAATATGAACAACATGATTTCTATTTTCCTGATAATGCAAAGGGTAGTATTTTTGTTATAAAAGAACCGAGTGCTATCGAACAATTCACAACTGAATATTTCTTATGGTTATTAGTATTATTACTAGTTATTTTGATTATCACTAATGGATTTATTTCGTACCTTGTTTCAAAAGATATTATTTTTCCATTAACAAAGCTCAAAGAGGCAACTGAAAAGATTAAAAATGGACAATTAGATTTTGAGATAGAAACTAATCGAAATGATGAAATTGGAGCGTTATCAACTTCTTTTGAGGAAATGAGGATTCAGCTACAAAAGTCAGTTGAGCTGCAAATAAAATACGAAGAAAATAGAAAGCTACTACTTTCCAATATTTCGCATGATCTAAAAACTCCAATAACTTCAATAAAAGGCTATATTGAAGGAATCAGGGATGGAATCGCGAACAGTCCTGAAAAACTCGAAAGGTATACTAATACAATATACAAAAAAGCTAATGAAATGGACTCAATGATCGATGAATTATTTTTATTATCGAAACTAGATTTGAAACGAATTCCATTTAATTTTAATAAAATAGACATCGTTAAATATATTAAGGAATGTACTGAGGATTTATCACTTGATTACAAAGATGATGAGTTTAAAATATTGTTCCAAAGTGCGTCAAAGGGCCCGGTTAATGTAAAAGCAGATCAGGAAAAATTAATGCGAGTATTTACAAATATTATTTCTAACAGTGTAAAATATATGGATAAGGCTGATGGTTTAGTAACTATCTCATTAGATGAACACAAAGATTATGTTGAAGTTATCATTGCTGATAATGGTCCAGGTATTTCAAAAGAAACACTTCCATTTATTTTTGAGCAATTTTACCGAGCTGATGATTCTAGGAATAGCGATAAATCTGGTAGTGGCCTTGGACTAGCTATTGCAAAGCAGATAATAGAAGAACACGGTGGGCAAATTTGGGCGAGTCCAAGTGTTAAGCTAGGTACAGAAATTCACTTTACTTTATGTAGGAGCGTAAGTGATGAAAAAAATATTAATAATTGAAGACGATAGTAGTATTGCAGAATTACAACGTGATTATCTAGAGGCAGAAGGATATCAAGTAGATATAGAGTCGAGCGGAGAGAGTGGTTTGCAACGTGCTCTTACGGAATCTTATGATCTTTTCATATTAGATTTAATGCTTCCTAATGTTAATGGTTTTGAAATTTGCAGAGAAATAAGAAAAGAGCGAGATGTTCCGATTATTTTTGTTTCTGCAAAGAAAGAAGACGTTGATAAAATCCGAGGCTTTCGATTAGGTGCGGATGACTATATCGTCAAGCCATTTAGCCCGAGTGAATTAGTAGCTCGTGTTAAGGGCCACATCTCTAGGTATGAGCATCTAATAGGTAAACAAGTATCCAAGAACACCAAGTTAACTGTCGGTAACATTCTGGTTGATGTTGAAAACCGTAAAGTATTTGTTAACAGTAATGAAATTACTTTAACGTCTAAGGAGTTTGACTTACTATTATTTTTAATAAATAACCCTAATCATGTTTTTAGTAAAGAGGACTTGTTTGAAAGAATTTGGGGTATCGATGCTATTGGTGATGTTTCAACAGTAACAGTTCATATTCGTAAGCTTCGTGAAAAGGTGGAGGCAGACTCGTCAAATCCTCAGCATATCGAAACAATTTGGGGAGCGGGTTACCGATTTAAAATTTAATTTTAATTTCAAAATAAAAGCTGTTTCCCAAACTTACTTACTTGGGAAACAGCTTTTTTAGCTAAAAGGAAAGTATAAACTTCTGCGTAGTTCATACTTTCCTAACGCATAAGTGCAACTACGGCTCTGCCGTCGCCTTAAGGCTCGGCAATCACCGAGTTTTTCTTTATATATTTGTATTTATTACTTCTATAATCTCTTTTATTGATACGTGGTCATCAGGACTTTTATCTCTGTGTTTCCAAATAACTTCTCCTTCAGGATTAAATAACCATGTTCCACCTTGAAGATAGATATTTTGTGTATCCATAGATTTCTTAAAAACTGCCTTTTGCTCTTTCGTTTGTGGTAGTTTATCTTTTAAAGTTCCTTTAATTGCTGAAGAGATTGCAAGACTAGCAACCTTTGGCCAGAATTTTGCTTTTGATAAATAAACATGTCCAAGGTCTTTATAAAGTGCATGACTTGGATCACCATAAATTGAAAAAGGGTAAGGTCCATACGCTTCAACAAGGTTATCAATTTGTTCCCAAGTTGTAGGTACAACGACTACAATCTTTAAATGCTTTTTAGTAATTTCATTATATGACTTACGCAACTGCGCAAGATTATCGATGCAGAACGTTCAACCAAGATGCCTTAGTAATGCAACTAAGGTAAATTCTCCTTTAATTAATTTGTCAAATTTAACTTCCCCACCAAATTGGGTTTGTAATGTATGATTCATATACACACCTCTTTCTATAACTTAATTCTAATATATCTAATAAAAATTAACGAGCTATTAACTAATTCTTATAAATTTCTTAAATTACTTTCCTATATTAATATTATCCTTTTTCAGAGATTTATTTTTATTTTTTTGTATTTTTATAAAATATAATAGTCCAATCAGAAAAATAAAAACAGCTACACTCAAATATCCGTAATGCTTATAAGAATTAAAAAAATCTTTTACGGCATCAATACTTCCGTTAAAATAATTTCCGAGAAGTATCATAACAAAGGACCAAGGATAGATCCCAATAAAAGTTAAGGTGAAATATTTAAAGAAGCTAACGCGACTTATCCCAGCAACATACGAAATATAGTTTCCAATCCCAAATGGCCTTGATAGGGCAACGCTCCACACACCGTATTTATTAAAAAAGTCTTGTCCTTTTTGCAACCCATTCTTAAATCTTTTAGGAATGTAATCCTCTAGTGTTTTCCCTAAATAATACGGGATAAGGCTCGCAATACAATAGCTTAAACTCATTCCAACCGCAATGAAAGTAGTTTCTAAATATCCTGGTGAAAACAAAAAACCGAACGAAAGTACCATAATTACACCAGGAAAAGGTAACGAGGACCCTTCTAAAAACATAACTACAAAAAGTCCTGGGAGTCCAAGGGTGTGAATCCATTCTAAAACTTGTTCAATCATTTGCAGGACTCTTATATATGAGTGACTGTATTAATTCAGAAATTTTGTCAGGATTACCAGCTGCAATCTCTGTTAAGTATTGCTGAAGAGCAGTTTGAAATTGCTCCACTAATTTTTTATCATTAAAAAATTCGGTGATTTGTTCATCAAGTGATTTATTCTCGTCGAGTTTTTGAACTAGGTTTAGTTCAATTAACATGTTTAAATTAATTTCTTCCTGACCAGGTAGCGCTGAATTCACGAATATCGGAAGTCCTTTTTTTAGTGCTTCACTTATTGTTCCACCACCGGGCTTCGTGACGATAGCATCAACTTTACTGTAAAGTTCATTCATTTCTTCCCTTGATGAAATATACGGTAAAGGATGAATGTTTTCTGAATTAAGTAGTTCAATTTCATGAAGGAGTTTTTTATTTTTCCCACTTAAAACGTAAAACTCAATATTATCGTTTTTACTTTTTTGTAGTATTTCGGAAATGTTTCCTAATCCCACACTGCCTCCAGATAGAAGTACACTAATCTTTGTTGCATTTTTTCCATCTCTAATTTTCGTATCAAAAGCCTCATTAGTTGGTATTCCAGTTACTATAATTTTTTCTTCGGATATTCGATTTGTGTTAATTAGATAATCTTTTGCTCCTAAGTTAGGTACAAAATGATAGTCAATATATTGTTTCCCCCAAACATCATTTATGAAAAAATCGGTATATACGTTAATTACAGGAACGTTACACTCATTTTTACTTTTTAATAGATTCAGGAAATACGATGGAAAGCCGTGCGTACAAATAATTAAATCTGGTTTCTCATCAGCCAGTATTTGTTTCATTTTATTTAAAAACAAAAAGTCATAGTATTTGTAAGAACGTCCAGATTCGGAAGTATACGCCATTTGTTTATAAATCCATGCATAAGTTTTTGGTGAATGGTGAATCCATTTAAGATAACTATTTGTAACTATACTTTCAACGACTGAATTCCATTCACTTAGTAAATCTATCTTTTTACAATCAACTTCAAAGTCTCTATTTTTCAAGTATCCTGCGATTGTATCAGCAACTTGATGATGCCCAGACGGAAGTCTTAATAAAGGGAAAAATAATATCTTTTTCATCTAGGGTTGTTCCTTTCAATAACTTGATTAATTTTATCTTAATCTAATAAAAGTATTCTTGCCATATGAATCTAGAAAGGTTTTCGACAAAACGGTCGATAGAAATGTAAATTTGATCGATAGAATAAAAAAATGCCCGAAACGGAAATCGGACATTATATTTTTTCTATAAATGTATCTAAATCTATCATATTTTCTTGGTATAAACCGTATCCCATACACGAGGAAGTAGCAATTTTTACATCAAACATTCCTTTATTTAGATGCTTTAGTTTAATTAATTCTTTTTTTAGATTGGATTTCTGTGGATCGTGATTTGCTAACAATAAAATATATTCAGGATTATCAGCTGAAATATCTTTAATAGATTTACCACAGTCTATTAGTCCTAGCTCAAGCTTGCAATTAAAAGTACATTCGGCACTTCTTGCAATACGAGGAAGCTCGTCTGCAGTTTTCATAAATTTACTAAAGTGATCTACTATACCTGAATCTCCAGTAATTGCATCATCACCGTACTTCATTTCAATAATTGCTAGTTTAAGTTTTTCATTGTTCTTTCTTTGGACTGATGACGAAGGCCACCTTACACCAATCATATCAAATTGGGTATCATTAATTACAAATTCAGTATCACAAATATAATAATCTGTTGATCTTGCTGTTTTACTAATATTATTATCATAGACCACTAGTTGTTGGAAAAATCTCTCATTTTTCTGTATTTTTGTAAAAAAATGATCCATTGCATTTTTAAGGATTGGAAAAACATTAATCCACTCCGCTATTTCTTTCTCGTTTTGAACTTTTTTTGGTAATCTTTCAATAATCTTGGAGTCAGATAAAAAATTTCTATCAAAATATATGTTATATGTATCGTTAGTAGACTTTGTGACTCTAAGAATATTTCCACCCCGATAGTAAAGGTTTATAGATTTTGACTTGCAACGAAACTCCATGTTTAGTGTACTGTCAGATTTCACAAGGTTAGTAAGTTTACTTAAAAAACCACTTTCAAAATCTCTATAGATTCCACATAAAATAGCTGTCATATAGACCCTCCCATTTATAAAAAAGTACAGGCCCTAGTATGTATATGCTGATAGATAGTATTTATAACCGAGATCTAGGTAAAATCTGTTCACTTTACTTTACATGTTTTTCCATTTATATTTAACTTATCAAGTGATAAGTTGCGAAGAGAGGAGAGTAATATGACTGAAAATCAAATTGAAGAGTCTAGTACAAGATACAATACGATTATAAAAATCGCTCAGAAATTTTTTATGGAACATGGTTATCAGGCTGTATCCACGAGACAAATTGCTGATGCGTGTGAAATTACCCAACCAGCTTTGTATCATCACTTTAAAGGTAAAAAGGAACTGTATTTAGAGGTCATTAGACGAACACTTAATACAACTGAGAATGATATTAATAATATTCTTAGTGAGAATCTTGAAGTAGAGAAACGTTTACATAAATTTTCAAAGTACATGTTTAGCAACTTTCAAGAAGATATCACTAAAATGTTCCATGATATTTATCATATATTTGATGCAGATACTCAAAAAATAATTTATGGTTGGTGGGCAAAGGGTTTCCTTGATCCTGTTGTAAAAATCGTTGAAGATGGGATAAAACAAGGTGAACTAAAAAATCTAAGTTTAATTGATGCTCAACCAATTGAAATAGGTTTCCTAATCTTGAACACAATCAAAGGATCTCTTGAGCCTAAGCTTCTAAAGAACTTAAATGAAGCAGATAAGGAATTCTTTATTGAAAGGAAATCAAAATTAATTGTTAATGTTTTATTAAGTGGAATTGGAAAATAGTTTGGGAGATGAATCAAATGGACAAAGATTTAATTGGAAAATATGGACAATTGGTAGGAGGGAAAAGAGGACGTTGGATTACTTTATTAGTATGGTTAATTTTACTTGCTGTATTAAATATGACGTTACCTCAGGCTAGTACACAGAAAAATGATACTGCACGAAATTTAAGTAGTGAGCTACCGTCACAGAAAGCTAAAGAAATTTCTGGAAAATACTTCTCAAATGGCACAGGAACACCTGCTTTATTAACTTGGTATCGTACTGGTGGACTTACAAATGATGATCTTCTGCAAATTCAGAAGCTAACTCAGGATTTAGAACAAAACCCAGCAATAAATCAAAGTAGCGTTGTCCCTTTACATAGAATGCCTTTACCTGCGTTACAAGCTCAAATTTCTAAAGATGGTACAACTTTAATTGTACCTGTTACTTTCAAAAAAGGTGCTAGCTCTGTGGAAATGGAAGATGGGATTAATGATATTTCCGAGAAAATAGACAAGATATTCCAAAATAACCCATTAAAAGCCAAAATAGATTCTAAAGAATTAGTAGTCCGAACTACCGGACCAGCTGGAATTGCTGTAGATGCTACTAAACTATTTAGTCAAGGTGACTTAACACTTTTATTTGGTACAGTTGCAATTGTATTAATTCTACTTTTACTTATTTATAGATCACCAATTCTTGCGATTATTCCTTTAATAGGAGTTGGAATAGCATATGGAGTAATCAGTCCAATTCTAGGTTGGATAGGTGAAAGTGGTCTAGCTGAATTTGATTCACAAAGTCTTTCAATAATGACAGTTCTGTTGTTTGGTGCAGGAACTGATTACTGCTTGTTTCTTATTTCAAGCTATCGTAGGCAACTTGAAGAAGTTGATGACAAGTTTTTAGCTATGAGACTTGCAATAACCAACTCTTCTGGAGCAATTGCAATGAGTGGCTTAACAGTAGTATTTTCATTATTAGCATTACTTTTAACTAAATACGGTGCAATTAACAGATTTGGAATTCCATTTAGTCTTTCGATATTAATTATGATGTTGGCAAGTTTAACTTTAGTACCTGCTCTTTTGTCAATTTTAGGTAGGGCTTCATTTTTTCCATTCATTCCAAACCCAGCAAAGCCAAAAAAGATTAGTAAGATCAAAATAGGAGCTAGCGTAGGGAATATAATTGTTAAAAAACCATGGACTGTAACATTAATTACAACTGTCTTCTTATTTGCATTTGCATTGTTTTCATTAAAAATTCAATATACGTTTGATACGTTAAGCTCATTTCCAAAAGACCTGCCTTCAAGAGAAGGATTTAAATTAATTTCAGATCACTACAGTCCTGGTGAGCTAGCACCAGTTGAAGTTATCGTGAAAAATAATCAAACAAATTCATCTGTAAAAAAAGAATTAGAAACTCTATCGTATGTAGCAAATGTTACTGAGGGTGTACCTTCCGAAAATGACAAAAATTTCGTAAAGTATAACGTAAAGTTTAATATAAACCCTTATTCAAATGAGGCTATGGACAAAATACCAGATATTGAAGCAAAAGTAATTAACTCGCTCAAGAAAGAAGGAGTTAATAATCCAAGTCAAAACGTTTGGATTTCAGGTATGACTGCAGAGCAGCATGATACTAAAGTAGTAACTGACAAAGATCGTAACATTGTTATCCCGACAATTATTGTAATGATTGCAGCGTTATTACTTGTATACCTCCGTTCAATTACAGCAACAATTTACTTAATTGCAACAGTTTTATTATCATATTTCAGTGCACTCGGACTAGGGTGGGTAATTCTTCATTACTTCTTTGGCGTTGATGCGATTCAAGGATTCATCCCTTTATATGCCTTTGTATTTATCGTTGCACTTGGCGAAGACTATAACATATTTATGATTTCGAGTATCTGGAAAAAAAGCAAAGTTATGCCACTCAATCAAGCAATTAAGGAAGGTGTTTCAGAGTCTGGTGCAGTAATAACTTCTGCAGGTTTAATACTAGCAGCTACATTTATGATACTTACTACGATGCCAATTCAAGTTCTTGTTCATTTTGGTTTTATAACAGCAATAGGTGTACTCTTAGACACATTCGTTGTTCGCCCATTCTTAGTTCCAGCAATTACAGTTCTATTAGGTAAGTGGGCTTTCTGGCCATCGAAAGTGAAAAGGTATAGCTCACAGGAGAACTAAATATTTAATACTTTTTAAACAAACTGAGCACATAGATTAAACACGTCTATGTGTGTTTTTTTGTCTTTTAATCTCCATAATATTGTCGAAAAAAACATTGAAGTGTCATTACATAAAATATTACTATTAATATATAATAAAAAATTGTCTGATTTTGTAAAAAATATATATAAAAAATGGGAGAGAAAATTATGTTCTGGAGTAAAAAGACAGAAAATGTAATAGAAGATAATTTATGTAATGATGAAGTACAGAAGTTACAAGAAAAATTAACTATCCAGAATGGTTGCTCAACTGAGGCTCTTATACAAGTTAATGAATTATTGCAATATATCACTAGGTTAAATTATGTAAAAGATATGATTATAGATGTAAATGAACAAACGAAAATGGTAGATGGAGTTGCTGCAAGTAGTCAAGAAATGACTGCAACAGCAGAAGATATATCCGGTTTTGTTAATAAATCTGCTGAAACAACTACTAAAAGTATAAATGATACTCAAGGTAGTCTACATAATATTGATACTACTTTTGTTCAATTGGAAAAAAATATTGATAAGATGGATGAAATTAAAAAGATAATGGTATCGGTAACAAACGAAACAGAAAAGATTTTTGAAATGGTAAATGTTATTAAAGCTGTAGCCGATCAAACAAACTTAATTGCTATCAATGCGTCTATTGAGGCTGCTAGAGCTGGTGAGCAAGGTAGAGGATTTGCAGTTGTTGCTAGTGAAATTAAAAAATTATCTGATAGTTCAAAACAACAAGTTGATTTTATACAAAATACAGTTAGCTCGCTAAATTCAAAAATTATTGACACTTCTAGAGCTTTTGATGATGTAATCCATTCATTTAATAGTTCAAAAACATCAATTCATGAGGCAACTTCTAGTATTAAAGGGATAGAAAACTCAATGGAAATGGTTAACTATTGTTTTTCAGAAATCTCAGCAAATGTAGAGGAACAAACCGCAGCATCACAGGAAATGTCATCAAATTTAATGATTGTTAATGAAAAGTCAATTAACCTAAGAGATGAAACGAATCGCACTGGAAATGCTTTTTTTGAAATCTCACAAAAAATAGATAAAATAAGATTAAGTGTATTAGACAAAATAGAGAAAGTTGACAACAATTCTTTGATCGAATTAATTATTACAGACCATTTAATGTGGAAATGGCGAGTATATAATATGATTCTAGGCTATGTTCAATTTGATAGCCAAGCGGTTGTAAACCATAAAGAATGTCGACTTGGTAAGTGGGTAAGTACATTAGAGGGTGATAGTAATTTGCAACTTGCATTATCAGAATTAGAAGGTCCGCACTCTAAGATTCACGAGCAAGCTAGAGAAGCAATTCAAGCATATAATAGTGGAAATATAGCTCTTGCAGAAAAACTTTTAACAGAAATAGAAGCTAACTCAAATAAAGTTGTTAAGCTACTAGGAAATTTAGGTAAGATTCTAAAATAGTTATAAATATAAGAAAATGTCGCCAGGCAATTATGCATGGCGACATTTTTTTAGCTATAAGGAAAGTATAAACTTCTGCGCAGTTCATACTTTCCTAACGCATAAGTGCAACTACGGCTTTGCCGTCGCCCTTAAGGCTCGGCAATCGCCGAGTTTTCTTTATTCAATATTATACATTTTCTTAAAGTTTTGCATTGTTTCAACTTGTGTTTGCATTGTAGTAGTTGGTGCCATCTCATACTTCTTCTTCTCAGTAAATTTGTTGTATCTCTCTTGTATCATTACTTGCTGTAGAGCCATGTGAATATGAATATCTCTAACGTTATTAGCCTTCATCATTAGTGCTGAAGCAAAATTATCGTGTGCCATAGTTTTAGCAGTATTTTTTCCTTCAGTAGCAATAGCTTGTTCTGACATTTGAATGCTTAAGCTTTGGCAAGGAATCTCGGTTGGAACTACTTTTTTTAACATTTCAGAAGTTATACTTTCATTCTGATTAGGATCCATAAGTAATAACATGACTTTCACATGATTTTTCATAATTAAGTATTGGTTATATATAATTTCTTTTAATTCCATATCTTTAGCAGCACAATAATAATTAGCTAACTTTTCCACTTGTCCTTTATGAACATTCATATGTTCAGACATCAAACTTAAATCAATTGATTTAAGAATCATATATATCCCATCCTTTTACTCCAAAAATTTATTAACCATAATACTGTAGGAGGACTGCTTGTAATAGTTGAGTGAATCTTATTTACTCGTTTCGATCATATTGTAATACTTAATAATACATTAACAAACAATATTTCTAGAGTTTATATAGAAATGATGTTTTAAATGGATTGGGATTTATTGTGGAAAGCAGGAATAGTAGTTTTAGGAGGAACTATCTTGCTAAGGATATCAGGGCGTAAGTCGATTTCTCAAAATGAAAAAATTTTAAAAAAACTAAGACTTACAGTAGATTTACTTGAGGTGAGACTCCGCCAAAACAGTATTTCGAGTATTGAAGATATTCAATATGCAACACTAGAACCTAACGGACAACTAGGATACATATTAAAACCAGAAAAGCAACCTGCAACTAAGCAAGAATTCAACGAGTTGTTATATGAAATGCAACAATTAAAAGGTTATTTTATGAGTAATTCAATTTCAAGCAACAAAAAAGATATAAAACCTCAGAATAACAATTTTGAAGAGATTATACATAATAAACATGCAGTTGAACCACCGAAACAACTACAATAGTCAATATCAAAAACCTACCTAGAAATCAGGTAGGTTTTATTTATTTACTGTATTAAATTCCGTGATATACTTAGATTATTGGAAAATACTACCAGGATAGGGAAAAATAATGAAAAAATACATGATTGAAAATAACATGATTGATTCTGATATTTTTGTAAATCTATTTAACAATACTGATATTGGCATGGTACTTGCTGATAAAAAAGGTAATATTATTAGAACTAATCGCTCGTTTTCCAAGTTTATAGGATATACAGAAAATGAGCTTAAAAATATAAATTATGCAGATATTACTTATCCAAGTGATATAAAAAGTAATGAGGAAATTAGATACGGATTAATTAATGGGTTTGTGAAATCTTATCATATAAAAAAGAGATACATTCATAAAAATGGCCAAATTGTTTGGGCTTTATTATATGTAACAAAAGTTAAGGGGTATAATGATTCGTCTTACTGTACGATTGCTCAAATTGTAGACATAACTCATTACAATGAATACTTAGATGAAAATAAAATTCTCAAATCTTTTTATGATTTTGCGTCTGAGGGTATTGCGATTTTTGACTTAGAAGGCAAAGTAATTCAAGTTAACCGAGCATTCGAGGATATATTTGGGTATAAGGAGTATGAAGTAAAAAACAAGGTACTTCCAGTAACGCCGAGCTTTACAATGCATCATGCAAAATTTCTTATTGAGGAAACTAAAAAAGGTGTATATATTAAAGATTTTGAAACTATTAAACAAAGAAAAGACGGAAAGCTGATAACAGTATCAATTAACATGTCACCAATTTTTAATGATGATAAAGATATAGTTGCTTTAGCAGGCTTAGTAAGAGATATATCAGATGAGAAATTTATCCATGCTCAACTTGAATCTTTTATTGAATTTAATAATGACCCAATAATTATTGTTGATAATCAAGGGGTAGTAACTAAAGTAAATAATGCTCTAAATAAGTTTCTTGGTTGGACTGCAGACGACTTTATTGGTAAGAAATTGATAGACACACCATATATTCCACTTGAATATAAACCAGAAGCTCAGGTTATGATTGACAATGCTTTATCAGGCAAAAAAACTCATGATTTTGAAACTAAAAGAATAAGAAAAGATGGTACCCTGATTGATGTAATTTTATCCATTTTTTCAATTAAAGATAATTTAAATTTTGATAATGGGTTTGCAATAAGTCTTAGAGATATAACAGAAAAAAAAAGGGCAGCACAAATATTTCTTGAAGCGGAAAAATTAACTGTTGCAGGACAATTGGCAGCTGGAATCGCTCATGAAATAAGAAACCCTGTTACAGCGATTAAAGGATTTATTCAATTAATGAAAAAAGGCTCATTTAATGAAATGTATTATGAAATAGTTGAGTCAGAAATTGAGAGAATGGAGCTAATCTTAAATGAGCTTCTAGTACTCGCAAAACCACAAGAAATTAAATTTGAAAAAACTAATATATATAAAACAATAGATCATGTTGTTACACTTCTAACGGCACTTGCAAATATGAATAGTATTGAGATTATTAATGATCTTGACTCTAACGATATTTATTTGCAATGCGATGAAAATCAACTTAAGCAGGTTTTTATAAACTTTATAAAAAATTCAATAGATGCGATGCCAAATGGTGGAAGGTTGGTAGTCAGAAGTTCTATTTTAGAAAATAATAAATATATTATAGAATTTATTGATAATGGATGCGGGATGTCTAAGGAATTTTCAGAAAAATTAGGTCAACCTTTTCACACTAGTAAGCAAAATGGTACTGGACTTGGATATATGGTAAGTAAAAGTATTATTGAAAATCACAAAGGTAACATTCATGTTTCAAGTGAAAAAGATGTAGGTACACACATTACAGTGACTTTACCGATTAAAGGTACTAAATAAGGCAGCCAATTAGGCTGCCTTGTTTTGATTTAGCTATAAGGAAAGTATAAACTTCTGTTCATACTTTCCTAACGCATAAGTGCAACTACGGCTCTGCCGTCGCCCTTAAGGCTCGGCAATCGCCGAGTTTTCTTTAGATTATTTCTTCTACAAAAGTTTTTAGATCATAGCTACTTTTATTTTCTGCTAATACCGGATACGCGAATTCAAAGCTTCGTCTCAAATTAGGGTCAAATTGTGTGCCAAAGTTATCTAAAATAATCTTTTTTGCTTCCTCTTTTGAAAAGGCATTTCGATACGATCTATTGCTAGTAAGGGCATCAAACGTATCAACAATGGCAAGTATCCGAGAGTTTATTGGGATATCCTCGCCAACTAATCCATCTGGATAACCTTTTCCATCATATCTTTCATGGTGGTGAAGAATATCGCTAATGATATCTTCTGAATAGTCAAAGCCCTTGATTATATCGGCACCATATTTAGGGTGATGTTTAATCGTACTATATTCTGAAATCGTTAAAGGGCCATTTTTTGTTAATATATTATCAGGAATATACACTTTACCTACATCGTGCAGTAGGGCACTTATTTTCAACTTCTCTAAATCAACTTTACCACCCAGGAAAATATAATACTCCCCGAGAATAATAGCATATTCTGCTACACGTAATGAATGTCCTCGAGTATATCTATCTTTCGTCTCAATTGCGAATATGAGAGCATCAATCATTTTTTTAAAGTGAAAATTTCTTTGAATGCTTGTGAAAATGATTTCTCCAACATAGCGTACAAGAATTATAAAACAAATAAATACCGAAAACTCTATAATTACTGTTACAAAATTATGCGACTCAAATGTAACGAAAAAGAATAAAACAACTGTATTTAAAATATAAAAACAAGTTCTACATTGAACTAAAAGTGACAAAACAGGTATGAAGAAAAGAAAGAAATGATTAGCAAATGGAATTATAATTGAAACAATTAAGGTAACAATACATGCGTTGATGACAAGAATTTCCTGCTGTAGGTGTTGAGGAATGAATTTGTAACATAAAGTGAAAGGGATATAGCCGGTGATAAAAGTTATCAACAACTTGTAAAATGTGGCATCTATATTAAAATTAAAATATTTATATATAAATATTAATGAGAATGAAGCAACGAAGACAAAAAACCATAGCATTCTTAACATTCGACTTATATCAAATTTCATCATATGCGTTACTCCCCAGAATTTTCTTAATTTATTATACAATATAAATTAAGGTTTTGGGGACGAATTTGAACATTTTGTTACAAAACCTGACAAAATATTCAAAAAAATAGCCGTATAAAACAAAAATAGTTTTATACGGCGTTAATCTCTATATAGCTCGACGCTCTTCTAAATAATTACTACTCTCAAATTTAACTTTCTTTTTACTTAATTCAGGAAATGCTGACATATAAACTTCCTTCAAACTAGGGTCGAACTGAGTTCCGAAATTTTCTGCAATGATACTGTTCGCTTTATCTATAGAAAAAGCAGTTCGATAAGATCTATTACTTGTAATTGCATCAAAGGTATCAGCTATTGCAATAATCCTAGCGGTAATTGGAATCTCATTACCAGTTAGTCCATACGGATAGCCTTTTCCATCATAACGTTCATGATGATATAAAATGTCGCCGATAATTTCTGATGGATAGTCAAAATCTCTTGCAATTTCTGCACCATATTCTGGATGGATTTTTATTTCTGAATATTCTTCGAGACTTAGTGGACCTTCCTTAGTAATAATATGATCAGGAATATGAACTTTTCCAATATCATGAAGCATTGCACCTATTTTTAAAGTATCAAGATCTAATTTTCCACCAAATGCGTTATAATGCTTACCTAGAATATATGTGTATTCAGCTACTCGAAGTGAATGACCACGCGTATAAACGTCTTTAGTTTCAATTGCAAAAACTAGTGCATTGATCATTTTTCGAAAGTAAAAATTTCTTCTCATACTTGAAAAAATAAGTCCACCGACGTATCTAACTAAAATAATAAAACAAATGAAAACCGCAGTTTGACTAAACATTTCTATATAACTATTAAAATCACTTGTCATATATGAGATTAGTACCACAGAATTAATTATATAAAATATTTTGTTGTTTTGAATTAATATTGACAGTACAGGTATAAAATATAAAAATGCGTGGCTAGGAAGAGGTAAAACCATAGCAACGATTAAAGTAGCAATACAACCATTAATAACTAAAAGTTCTTGCTGCTGTTTTACATGAAATTTTTTATATTGAATAGTAAATGGTAAGTAAGAAAATAAAAACGTAAATAATAATATATAAAAAGTAGAATCAAACTCTATACCAGTTAATTTATAAAATGTAATTAATGATGTAGTACATATAATAACAAAAAGCCAAATAAGTTTTAATATTTTCTCAACATTAAATAACATAAGAATATACTCCTAATAATAATTATATTTTTTATTATACATTATATTTCTGATTATTTGTAATAATTACATTTTAAGAGAATGTATGTTTATACGAATACAAAAAAACTTATAATCTCATATCTATGAGATTATAAGTCTATTTTATACTTTAATGTTTGAATACATTATGTTTATTCTTCAAAACACACTAATATGGATGTGCCAAGTGAGTTCGTTTCAATGTTTATTTGAGCATTATTTCTATCAGCAATACTAAAGCAAGTCGCAAGACCTAGTCCAGTTCCATTTTCTTTTGTTGTTAAAAAAGGCTTGCCAATATTATCTAATATATTTTTGGGTATTCCAGAACCTTCATCTTTAACTTTAAGAATCACTTGATTATTCTCAGTGTAAGTATGAAGAGTAATTGTTTTATTAGGACCCATTGCTTCAATGCCATTATTACATAAATTTAAAATTAATTGTCTTATTTCATTTTCATCGATATATAAATCCTTAAGATTATCCTCGAGTATTACCTCTAGATTCTTTGAAGTTATATGTGCATGAGCTTGTATAAGAGGGGAAAGCTCAGATAGTATTTCGTTAAGGTTTACCATAGCTTTATTAACTTCTTTAACGCGTGCAAGACTAAGAAATTCTGAAATAATTGAGTTTGCACGATCTAGTTCGGAAATCATTGTTGAAAAAATTGGGTGATAATTTTGGAAGTTATTATCTTCTTGGAAAATTTGCAAAAAGCCTCTTACAGTTGTTAGAGGGTTTCTTATTTCATGGCCAAGACCTGCTGCAACTTGCCCAATAAGGTTTAATTGTTCCATATGTCTTAATTTATCTGTTAATTGTTCATTAATAGTTATCTTTCTACTTAGCTTCTCATTTATGTTTATTAATTTATGAGTTTTCATTTCTATTAAATTTTTTAGTATTTCCTTATGTTGGATAAGCTCTTTTTCTAAATCGCGAATCTTTGTAATATCTGATATTGTTGCAACTGCTCCAATAATATTATTTTTATCATCAAGAATAGGTGCTGCAGAATTTAATATTGTCGCTTTTCTACCATCAAATCTTAGAATATCTATAACTTCCCCGTAGCTAATTTCTCCATGTAGAGCACGTACTAATGCCCAATCATTTCCGCAAATTAATTCACCAGATGAAGAGTTCCAACCTTGAAACTTGTCAGCTTGCTGAATATTTTCAATTCCTTGAAATTCACCCCAAATATTGTAAACTAATGAATTTACTTCTAATAGTTTTCCATTACTATCAATAATAAAAATTCCAACTGGTAAGCATTTTATTAATGCCTTTAAAATTGTATTATCGACATTTAAACTTTTTTTGACAATTTGTGCTTCTTTTTCAACAATATTCATTTTTGATATACCCCTAACTAAAAATAATGATTCATTATGCTTTTGTTTGAATATATGTCGATAAATGTTTAACTATGCTACTGAATAAGAATATTTTCTGTAAATGAAACATAGGTCTTTAGTCAGTATCGAAAACATTTGTAGGAATATTTTACTGTAAGAATATGAAATTATTCAACTTGTTCTAAAAGTAGGTTAATAGATTTAATAAATTGCTGAGAAACTAGAGATTGGGTTTTATTTATGTTATACACTAGGTAAAAGCTTCTTTCATCAGTAAATTCTTCAATTTCATACATGCTTATCATATTATTTCTCGCATAATTTTTAGCTGCAATTTCAGACATAATTGCAATTCCCATGTCTTTCATAACGAACTCTAGTAAATTTTCAGTATATGCAATTATATTTAACTCATCTTTTGAGATTTTATTACATTTTAGGAATTTCTCGAATATTGAATTAGTGCCAGAATCAGAATTTCTCATTATAATAGGATATTTCATGATTTTTTTAAAAGTAACGGGTTCAGTTAAATTTAAAGATTTCGGAGTAATTAATACTAATTTTTCGTTAGTAAGGGGAATATAGCATAGTTTATCATTTTCATACTTTTCTCCAAGAATTCCAAAATCAACTGTGCCACTCAGAACTTTCTCAGAAACAACTTTTGAAGGGGACTGAGTAAGATGGAACGTAACATTTGAGTGATCTTCTCGGAACTTCTTAATCATACCTGGAATTATAAACTGGCTAGGAACTGTACTAACTGCTACTTTAATCGTTCCTTTAAAATCATTATTTCCTTTTTTTATATCTAAAAGTGCCTGGTCTTTTAGCAGTAAAAGCTTTAATGCCCAATCGTATAATTGTTGTCCTGAAGGTGTAAGTATACTTTCTCTACCTACACGATCAAAGAGTGTTATATTAAGAGATTTCTCAAGTGATTGTATATGTGAACTTATCGTTGATTGACTTAAGAATATGTCATCTGCTGCTTTTGAAAAGCTTTTATGTTCAACTACCTTTGTAAAGACATACAGTTGATGTAAATCCATAAAGTAACATCCTTTCATCGATAATATCTATTATTATTTATAGAATAGATAGATAGTATTCTTATTTATAATACCATTTTTTGATTAAATAAAAAACTGTAGGAAGTTAACCTACAGTCATATCTAAATTATACGGTTACGCACGATTCGAAGCCATCTTTTGTTAAACTACCTTCTTTTAACCTAGTTTTCTTCGTAAAAGTTTTAAAATCTTCTAATTTATGCTTATTAATTAGTTCAATCATAATATTAGCGCATGCTGTTGCATCAGCTAATGCGTGATGATGATTTTCAAATGGTATATCAAGAGCTTCACAAACAGATGGAAGCTTATAATTTTGGACATTTTTTTCTAGCTTTTTAGCAATCTGTAACGTGCAAAGGAACTTATGATTTACTGGAGTTACACCGTACTTACTCAGAACATCTCTTAAGGCATAGCCATCAAAGCTAACGTTATGTGCTATTAGCCTTTTATGTTCTAGCCTATGCTTAATAGACTCATAGAAAACATCAAATGTTGGAGCATCTATTACGTCGAGTGGGTATATTCCGTGAATTCCTATATTTCTGCGGTCAAAATTTTCCTCAGGGTTAATTAAAGTATAATACGAGTCTACTATTTTTCCATTTTCAACAAAAACAAGTGCAATTGAGCAAATACTGTGACGATTAGTATTTGCTGTTTCTACATCAATTGCTACGAAGTCCTTTAGACAGTTAACTGAGGTATTATTATCTATGACAGTGCAATCCACTTCAACAGGAAGTAGATCTGCCTGAATATGACTTAGCCCTTCTTGCATTTGTCTAAAATGCTCTGTAAATATAGAATGTGTTAAACCTTCGCCTATACAAATAATTATTTCATTCTCATCCACGTAGCCAATCACATCGCAACTAACAGGCTCAGAAGTGTAATAACCACGATAATAAAATGGTTTGATTACTGTAGCCTTTGCCGACACTAATTTCCAAGATCTTAACAATTCTATTTTCTCACTATTATTTTCAAATTCCTTCCAATCACGGACTGGAGATATCATCTAGTTATTCTCCTAAACTTAGTTTATAGTCATAATAATCTTGAGAGCTGTACTTTCTAAATCCGCAAGATTCGTATAGTCTTAATGCATGATCATTTTTTGCTTCTACCTCTAGAACAACGTTATATCCATTTTTCAGCTCATTTGAAACGATATATGAAAGAACCTTTCTCCCAATACCTCTTCCTTGGAATTTTGGCAAAATACCGAATCCAAAGATCCATGCTTCACCCTTAAAATATGAAACACGCATTTTTCCAACAACTTCACCATGAAATTCAATTACGTAAAAATCTCTTCCTTCGCGACGGACTTGATGATAGAAATCAATTGCATCTTCCTTTTCAAAACCGAAACATTCAACTTCTATTTGTATTTCTTTATCAAAATCCTCAGGGGTTGCTATGCGCACTTTTATCTCGTCGAGCTCTGGATTGGCTAATGTTTCTGTGCATCTCATTTGATATTCAGTTATGTCAAATTTACAAGGAATGCTATCTAATAATCCTTTAGCTGTTTCGGAGTTACCAGGTGCATTTATTAAAATTTTTCTAAACTGTCGCTCCTTAATTTCCATTAGTGCTTCCTTAAATAGCTTTGTAAAAATACCCCTTCTACGAAACTCAGGGTCTACCATTCCACAAACTTCTACTTTATTTCCAAATCCATATATACCGATAAAACCAACTAGTTTAGTATTAACATAGTGAAGGAAATCTGTTTTTTCATTGGATGAGCGAGAATTTAACATGTCCCAATTTAGCTTTAACATTAAACCATCTTCGATTTCACACTTATTTTGAAGCTCACGGATTTCTAACAATTGTTTTGGAGTTAACATTCTTATCCTCCTTAATAAATAGTGCTAACTAACTATATTATATATTAATTCAAAACATGTTTCACATTTTAAAAAATGGTTGAAAATATAATGGGCATTTAAAAGGAAAGTAGTGATAAGTTATATGCAACTGTCAATTAAAGCTACAGGTGAAAACGCTCAAGTAGTGTCTCATTTGCTAGCAAAAAATCCAAATAATATTTATGAAAGAAATCAAAAGGGTCATCTAGTCAGGATGTTTTATACGAAGTTTTCGGAAACAGAGATTGAAGCAACAATATTTGTAACACCTAATACATTTGAAATAATCAAAACTTCATCAAGCAAAAATCAAATGACTAATTATATAAATAATCGAGAATTTGTGGTTAGTAGTATATTTTGTACACTTGTTAGACCTTCTTTAGGCACAGCGCTAAATGGGCAACCTCATGAAGATTATTTGTGTTGGGTGAATTACAAATTTCAATTTGAGTTTAGTTTCGGTCCAGTTGTATCAGATATGTCAGAGGATAAAATTTTAGAATTGTTTGAACCACTTGCATTTCAAACTGAGATTATGAGGCATGAAACGACAATGTTTATTAATCTTAAAGGAGAGACCACACTTCAAATTGGTCTTAGGCAAATATTCTTACTTATACCTGTATTGGATAATTATAAGCATTATTATATTGATAAAAAGGAAATTGAGAAGGTTGAACGTTACGGTGAGGGCTGGCTGGACAAGCATCCACTGCGTGACTTTATACTACAAAGATCTTTGCGCTTCAAGGAAGTTTTTCAAAATCTTGAATTAAGATCTAAAAAGGAACGAAGAGTAAGCCTAGAAGATTTTAGACATGAGAAGATAGTAAAATTAGTCAGTTGTATAGAACCAAGAAATAGTATTGTTGATTTTGGTTCCAAAGATGGAAAACTATCTCTCAGACTTGGATTTGTTAAAGGGATTGAAGAAATTTTGGCAGTTGATACATCCCAAAGTTTAACTTTGCGTGCAGTTAAACGTTTTGAAAAAGCGGCCCAAAAAGCTGATTTTATTACGCCAACTAGCACATGGGGATCTTTAGTTTATTTTAATGAAAAATTATTAAATAAGGATGTAATGATTATTAATGAAGTTATTAATAACACTGAACAACGATCCCCTAAAGTATTTGAGACAATATTTAATAAATATAAGCCCAAGATGTTAATCTTAACTACAAATAAAATTAATTATGATTGGTGTAGAGACTTAGGGGTTAATTATGGATATAGTAATTCCTCTGATGAATATGAGGGAGAAATGATTTGTATTTTCTCTAGAAATGAGGAGTCAGTATGAAACTACAAATACCACACACGGGTATTGTTCTTCTGATTGGACCATCGAATAGCGGGAAGTCTACTTTTTTAAAGGATTTATTAATGAAAAAAGTAATTATGACTTCAGAAGTTGTGAGTTCAGATGATTTTCGACTTATGGTTAGTGATATAGATTTCGTAGAATTGAAAAACAGGTCAAAAGATGAATCGGACGCTCTCCAAGATCTATACAAGAGAATTTCAATTGAAGCATTTGCTTTGATGGATACTGTTGTTGAAGCAAGATGCCGTTTAAATAAGTTAACTTTCGTAGATGCAACACATTTGCAGCACGGAGACCGAAAAAAATATATTGATATAGCACGAAGGAACCATGTCCCTATTGTAGCAATAGTGATGAATATTCCTGAAGATATATTACTAACCCGTGACTCAAATCGCGATCAGCCACGAGGAATAAGACGAGTAAAGCAGCAGTATCTAAGGTTTATTAAAGAAAGAAAGTCTTTCAAAGATGAAGGTTTTTCTTTAATTTATTATATAGATGAGTATGAGAGTCCTAGTATTGTGAGACGGAAAAATCCTCTTGAACTAAATGTCGGAGAAGGAATAGACTTTATCGGTGACATTAATGGCTGTTATAACGAAATGATTTTATTATTGAGTAAGTTAGGATATCGAGAAAATGATATGGGATTATTTATTCACTTAAACGGAAGAAAATTTGTTTCTATTGGAAATGTAATTGGCAGTGGTCCGGAATCTTTAAAGTCTATTATATTTTTAAAACGACATGTTGATAACAACCTTGCATATATGGTTGATAGTAGTAATGGATTTGAAATAGCTAATTGGATAAATGAAGAAACTAAGAGTATGAATATCGCCCCCAAATTAGCTTCTGACTTTGAATCTTATAAAATTGAATATGGTATTGAAAAATTGGAAGAGTTAAAAGAAGAATTAAAACAGTTCCTATTTAATTCCCCATCTCATTATGTTTTTACTGAAAACGGGGTTCAAATTGCAGTGGGTACTCATGCAGGTATTAAAGACCACTATATTGGAAAACAGTCTCCTAGGATTTCAGATTTTTGTCGTAGTGGTGATAACAGCAGTGAGGAATGGTATTTAGAACATAAAACTAATTTACTTATAGTTTGGGGTCACTATCTCAAACAACATCCACTAATCGAAAATAATACTGTGAATATTAATCAAGGTGCTGTGTATGGTGGTAATTTAACTGCCTTTAGATATCCTGAAAGGGAAGTTGTTTCGATAAAGTCCGCTATGAATTACTCGGGAGAAGAGAAAAATCCATTAATTGAACTGGAATCAAAGCGTCTCGTACCACCTAACATACATAAACTTATAGATGGTTATAGAATACAAACCGAATCGTTTGGAAGTATTTTAGTTTATCCAGATTTAGTTAGGCATGCTATTGAAACTGTATCACACTCAACAATACCAATTGAACAAATGGTTTACATTCCACCAACGACAAGTCCAACACCATATACATCTAAATTAGATTGTTATTTAGAACATCCAGGTGAGGCATTTGATTACTACCGAAGTAATGGTGTATCAACAATGATTGCTATGAAAAAGAATATGGGTAGTCGGGGTGTTCTGTTTTTATTCAAAGATATTGAATCTGCAGTTAAGTATACTGGGATTGAGTCGTTAGGAATTATTTATTCAAGTAATGGAAGTCGGTTTTTTGAGGAAAAGGTCGAAAGGATACTTGTTTCAAGAATTGTTAGTGATTTAGTTGAAAATAACTACTTTAAAAAGTATGAGACTGATTTTGTTTTGATAGATGTTGAAATTATGCCTTGGAATATAAAAGCTAAGGAACAAATTAGCTTATACTCTAATGTGTCAGAAAGTGCAATACTAGATCGATCTAAGTTAATGGAAAAAATGATGTTTTTAAAAAATCCAAAACTACAAGGATGGATTGATGAGTATAATGCAATGCTTGAAAATGCCAAAAAATTTAAGAAAGTCTTTCAAGATTATGGGGTACAAGATGAAGAAATGGGAGAAATTCAAATTGAATCCTTATATATTATAGCTCATAGTGGTAAAGCATTTTTTGATAAACCACAAACATGGCATATAGAGATGGGGCGTGAACTTGCCTCATATTCTAGTTTGTTTATAGAAACTGAGTTTAAGTTAGTTAATGATGTAGAAAGTGAAACTGGGGTAATTGAATGGTGGAAAGAAATAGCTTGTAATGGTTTTGAGGGTATAGTAATAAAGCCAGATTTATATATTAATGATTCAGAACTCAAAATTTATCAACCTGCAATTAAGGTTAGGGGAAGAGACTTTCTTCGTATAGTATATGGTATGGATTATTTATTACCAGATAACCTGAAGCGATTGAAAAAACGTAAAACTAGCAAAAAGCAAAAACAAGCCATCAATGAATTCAGTTTAGGAGTAGAGGGTATTAGAAGATTCGTTGCTGGTGAATCACTTGAACGAGTTCATGAATGCGTGCTTGGAGTACTTGCGCAGCAGGCCGATCAGGTTGATCCACGGTTGTAACTTAGTAGAAGGCTCGGCAATCGCCGAGTTTTCTTTGGCTATAGGGAAAGTATAAGCCTCTGTTTAGTTAGTTTTCTTTATAATTATTAAATATTTATTAAATTACATATAAAGTATTGTTAGTGTGAAAAGTATGATATATCATACTAGTGTGGAGGTGATGAAATATGCATGGAAAAATATTTGGAACTACTAGTGTTGGTGAAAGAGGCCAAGTAGTAATTCCTGCTGAAGCTAGAGAAGAACTTGATATTCAACCAGGTGAGAAATTTGTTGTTTTTGGTAATGCTAGAAAAGGTACAGTGATTCTTGTTAAATCTGAAATTATGAATAAATTTGCAAACTTCTTTTTTAACAAATCAAAGCGATTTGACAAGATTGCAAAAGAAATTTTCGATGTAACAGAAAACCAAACAGAAGACGACGAAGAGTAAAATGTTTATATAGAAAAGGAGAACAATAATGCGAGAATTTGCACGTTTAATTTTCAACAAAAGATTTCGCAAAACGTTCTTTATGTTTTTTGGATTCATAGCCCAGTTTTGGTGGCTTGGGAAAACTAAACGATTCATGTCTAAGGCAAAAGCTGATAAAAAGTATAAAGCAATATATTTATCCCAAGCAAATAAATTTTCTATTGTTGCAGTAGAAATGGGTGGACTTATTATCAAGCTGGGCCAATTTATTAGCTCTAGAGTTGATATATTGCCAAAAGAATATACTGATACACTTTCGACACTTCAGGATTCAGTTGCACCAGAATGCTCTGAAGTAATTATTAAAAGAATAGAATCAGAACATTCAAGCTTAAAAGTAGATACACTAGATTCGTTTGAACCAACGCCAATTGCAGCTGCATCATTAGGTCAAGTTCATAGAGCACATTTGCCAGATGGAACAATGGTTGCTGTCAAAGTAATGAGGCCAGGTATTGAAGATATCGTAGCGTTAGATTTAAAAACGCTTAAAATACTAACTGTGTTTGCTCGGAAATTTACTAAAGTTGGGAATTATGTTGATTTAAACGACGTATACGATGAGTTCGACGAAGTAATTAATGAAGAACTTGATTACTTAAAAGAAGCAAAAAATATCGAGAAGTTTGGTGATAGTTTTAGCGAATTTCCAGGGGTATCTGTTCCAAAAGTTTATTGGGACTATACTACAAACAAAGTATTAGTGATGGAGTATATTACTGGAGTCAAAATCAATGAAACACATAAATTAACAAGCAATAAAGTCAAAAACAAAAAATTAGCACAAATTCTTTTCATGTCTTATTTAAAGCAGTTGCTTGAAGATGGATTCTTTCATGCTGATCCGCATCCAGGTAATATACTTGTTAAGGAAGATGGAACAATAGTTTTCATAGATTTTGGAATGGTCGGAACTGTATCGACAGCGATGCGGGAAAATATGTTCCAACTTGCGATGTCAGTTTACTTGAAAGATGCAGGTGGACTAGTCGAGGCATTTAATAAATTAGGCTTTTTGCGTAAGCATGCTGATAAATCAGCTTTAACTAAAAATGTAAAAGTTATCCTAGAAAATCTAACTGACGAAGGATTTAATTTTAATAACTTAGATAAAGAAGAGTTTCTTTTGGAAATGCGTGAGTTTCTATATCAAATGCCATTTCAAATACCATCTCAAACTACTTTTTTAGGTAAGGCTATAATTACTGTCTTCAGTATTTGTAACGGTCTAGACAAAAACTTTGATTTTGTTGGAATTGCCAAGCCATTTGTAAAGGATATGATGGATGAAGATGATTCAGAGGATTCTTTCGCAAGAGATACTATAATTGATCAAGTTAAAAATGTCTTTCTTAATGTTATTCCAAGTACTAGAAAAGTGTTAAACGTTATTGATCAATTAGAATCGGGCGAGCTGAGATTTAAGCCATCCCTTTCTTTTGAAAATAAAATGATAAACCAACAATCCAGAAATACAAAAAGAATTATTAATTCAATTTTTGGGACAGGATTGCTAATATCTGGGACATTAATTTTAAGTGAAGAGCAGACAATTGGAATTGCACTTATGATTTTTGGCTCATTAACAACACTTATACAAACTAGAGATAAAGGCGAACGTAAACGTCGTCGTAGTCCTCACTTTCATTCTAAGATGAAAAGTTAGTTTGGCTTATAATTTAAAGGAGGTGAGAAGTAATGACACATGCGCATTTAACATCAATAGTTCTAGCTTTAGTAATTTTTTGTGCTGCATATCTACTCCAACGCAGTGGTAAAAATGTTAAAGTTTTACACATGATTTTAAGAGTAATGTATGTACTTGTATTTATTACAGGAGGTATGTTATTTTTCAAAATGGACTTGCTATATGGTCTTAAGTTAGTATTAGGATTATGGTTCTTAGGTCTTTTTGAGATGATATTGATAAGAGATAGAAAAGGTGGTAATACAAGTGGTTTATGGATCCAATTTGTTATTGTATTAATTGGATTAATATATCTTGGCCTAAAATTACCTCAAGGTTTATTTTATTTCTAATAAGTGATACAGCATCTGGATTTCAGATGCAACTACATATGTTAAAAGAGGACAAGCCTACGAAAAATAGATTTGTCCTCTTTTTATTTTTAAGCTATATTTTAGAAAGAAAGGAGGGGCATTATGCAGAATTATTATCCGAAAAGTGGACGAGTAATTTTACATGTAGATATGAATTCATACTACGCATCTGTAGAAGTTGCTAACGATCCATCATTGCAAGGAAAGCCACTTGTTATTGCTGGAAATGAAAAAGAGCGCAGAGGGATTATTGTAACGTGCAGCTATGAAGCACGTGCTTTTGGAATCCGAGCAACAATGCCCCTCTGGGAAGCAAAAAAACGTTGTCCTCATCTTATAATTAGGAAGCCAAATCATGAATTGTATCGTAAGACAGCATATCAAATTTTTGAAATAATGGCAGAATTTTCGCCAATACTCCAGCCTGTATCTATTGATGAAGCGTATATTGACATATCTAATTGTTCACACCTAGGTACACCAATTGAGATTTCAGAAAAAATTCAAACAGCATTACTAGAAAGGTTAAAGCTACCTTGTAGTATAGGTATTGCTCCTAATCGCTTTTTAGCAAAAACAGCATCTGATATGAAAAAGCCTCTTGGAATTACTGTGCTAAGAAAAAGAGAAGTGCCCACCATACTTTGGCCTAGAAAAGTTGAAGAGATGCACGGAATTGGAATAAAAACAGCTGAAAAGTTAAATGAAATAAGTATCTACACAATTGGAGACCTAGCAAAAGCTAATGAATATTTATTAAAACAGAAAATAGGAAACTATGCTCTAGTTCTAAAAGAACGAGCAAACGGCATTGATGAGCGAGAAGTTGACCCAAATGCGATCTTAGAATTCAAGTCAATTGGAAATTCAACAACACTCCCAAATGATGTTTCTGAGGAATCACACTTGATTGAGACATTAAAACTACTAAGTGATAAAGTGGCTATGAGACTTAAAAGAAAAAATGCAGTTGCAGTTACATTACAAATTATGATTAAGTATGCAAATAGAAAAATGGTAACTCGTAGTAAGAAACTATTTAACCCAATTCAAGATCCACAAGAACTTTTGCATGAGGCAGTGGACTTATTTATGAAAAATTGGAGTGGTGATCCAGTCAGATTACTAGGGGTTACTGCCCATGAAGTAATCAACAAATCTGATGCGTTTAAACAGCTTAATATTTTCAATTATGAGCAAGACATAAAGGATGAACCAATTGTAAATGTAGTGGAGAAAATAAATGCTAAGTATGGTGGTAACATTATTTCTAAAGGAATTAGAAGTGACGTGAAAGACGAAAAGCAAATGCTATATGAGTTTTTGAAAAGCAAAATGGAAATAAATGAAAATTAATATTTGTATTTTATATTCTATTTAAATTACAATGAGTATATCGAAAATTAAATATTACAAATTATGGTGTCATTATTAGACTTAATAGGGAATTTGGTGCGAAGCCAAAACTGTCCCCGCAACTGTAATGCTGATGAAAAGGAATAGCCACTGTACAACTCATGTATGGGAAGGCCCTGAGTAAATTGAAGCAAAGTCAGTAGACCTGCCATATTTTTGTACGAAATCAAATCTTCGGGGATTGAGAATTTGAACAAGGATTTAATGCATTTTAAAATGGTGTATTATATTTTGTTCGAAGTCAAAACCCGCTATATTAGCGGGTTATTATTTTTTATTGGAGGAAAAAACGTGAACAAAATATTTAAAAGTTTTTTAACAGTATGTATGGCAATGTTGTTATTGCTTACAGTTGGATGTAACGACACAAGCAAAAAGGAATCTACACCAAAAAAGAAAGCTGATTTTCCAGTAACTTTAACTGATGCAACAAAAAAGGAAATAATAATTGAAAAAAAACCTCAAAAAATAGTTAGCCTAATTCCTAGTAATACTGAAACAGCTTTTGCTTTAGGTCTTAATGAAGAAATTATCGGAGTTTCAGAGTTTGATAATTATCCAGAAGAAGCAACAAAAAAAGAAAAAGTTAGTGGGATGGAAATTAATGTAGAAAAAATCATTTCGCTAGATCCTGATCTTGTTCTTGCCCATGAATCAATGTTAGGTCAAGCTGGACAAGCGTTTGATCAGTTAAAAGCATCTAACATAAATGTAATAGTAATTAGTAATGCTACAAGTTTTAATGACGTTTATGAATCTATAAACACAATTGGGAAAGCTACTGGTAAGTCAGATGAAGCTAGTAAAATAGTGAAGGATATGAAATCTAATATTGATTCTATTAAGAATAAAGTTCAAGGTGAGGGTAAGCAAAAGGTTTGGGTGGAAGTTTCTCCAGCACCTGAAATTTACACAACTGGTGAAGGTACATTCATGCATGAGATGCTTTCACTTCTAGGTGCAGAAAATGTTGCGGGTGACCAAAAGGGATGGGTAAAGTTATCGGAGGAAACTGTAGTACAGAAAAATCCAGATGTTATTTTAACAACCTATGGGGCGTATACACCAAATGCAACTCAACAAGTTTTAGACAGAAAAGCTTGGTCAAATGTAAATGCAATTAAAAATAAAAAAGTATTTGATTTAAATGATGATTTAGTTTCTAGACCTGGTCCTCGACTAGCAAAGGGAGTAGAAGAAATTGCCAAAGCACTATACCCAGAGATCATTAAGTAGTTTTATTTTTCCAATCGTATTGGCAGCAGTAATTTCAATTATTACTATAATTATAGGGATAGGAATAGGTTCAACGACTATTCCTTTTTCTACTATATTAGGATCTATAGTTACATTTATTAGCCGTGATCCAATTGAAAATGACTCGGTGTTTAATATTATTTGGCTTATTAGAGCACCAAGAATTATATTAGCCTTTATAGTTGGAGCAGCCCTCGCAATGTGTGGAGCAGCTTTTCAAGGCTTACTTAAAAATCCACTCGCTGATCCATATACTCTAGGGACATCATCAGGTGGGGCATTAGGTGCTGTTTTAGTAATATTCCTTGGAATAGAGTTACCTTTAATCGGTAAGTTTACGTTACCTTTTGTTAGTATGCTATTTTCATTAAGTTCAATCTTACTTCTATTACTTCTAGTAAAGGGGTTTGGTGGCGTTAATAAGCTAGAATTACTAATTTTAGCTGGTGTAGTTTTTAGTTCATTCATTGGAGCAACAATCTCGCTAATTATAGCTATTTCTGGACAAGAGTTAAGACAAGTTATTTCTTGGTTGCTTGGAAGTGTTTCGATGAGAGGGTGGGAGTCTATCTCACTTGCGTTACCATTCATAATAATTGGGTTTATCATTATCTCGCTGTATGCGTATGAATTAAACGCATTCTCACTTGGTGAAGAACATGCACATAACCTTGGTGTTAATGTCACAAAATCCAAACTTATAATATTAATTGCTGCTTCTATTACGACAGGTGCAGCAGTAGCAGTTTCTGGAACAATCGGTTTTGTCGGATTAATTGTCCCACACTTACTTAGAGCTATTTATGGGGGGAACTATATTAAATTAATACCATTATCTTTCCTATATGGTGGAACATTCTTGGTAATAGCAGATATTATTTCTAGAAAAATAATCCAACCTATTGAACTTCCCATCGGAGTAATTACTGCTCTTATAGGTGCACCATTCTTTGCTGTTATTATCTATATTTCTGTTAGAAGGAGGAGAAATAGTGCTTGAAGTTTGTAACATTTCTTTTTCATATAAAAATACTGAATTCTTAGAAGATATTAGTTTTTCGGCACAGAAGGGTCAATTTGTTGGAATATTAGGACCAAATGGAAGTGGTAAGTCGACATTAATAAAATTACTTTCTGGATATTTAAAATATTTTTCAGGAGATATAAAGATTAACGGATTATCAATACAAGACTTTTCAAGCAAAGAACGTGCTACTAAGATTGGAGTATTAAGCCAAGAGTCTATAAATAATATTAATTTTACAAGTGAAGAAGTAGTAAGTCTCGGAAGATACGCTCATCAGAACGGTTTTTGGAAATATTTAACTGAAGATGACTATCTCATAATAAAAAATTCACTTCATGCAACTAATTCATATAAATTTAAGGATAGATATTTAGGTGAACTCAGCGGTGGAGAGAAGCAAAGAATATTTTTATCGCAAATACTTGCTCAATCTTCTGATGTGATTTTATTAGATGAACCGTCAAATCATTTAGATTTAAAAGTACAAGCAAGTGTCCTAAAGAAAATAAAAGAATATGCAAAATTAAACTCCAAAACAGTTGTTTCAGTTTTTCATGATGTTAACATTGCCTCTATTTTTTGCGATAAAATTATTTACTTAAATAACGGTAGGTTGATAGATAATGGTGAAGGTAATGAAAAAATTTCTATAGAAAAGCTATTGAAAGTTTATGAAATTGAATTTATTGAGACTATTGTAAACGGCAGGAATCTTTATTTTCCTTCAAGTTTTTTTAAATAAACAAATGTATATTTTATAAACCCTTACATAAATTTGTTGTAAGGGGGGACAAACATTGAACGAAACAAAAAAAAATAAAAGTAATAATAATATTTACTCAAAAAGAATTGAAGAATATAAAAATGAACTAGTAAAACGCCAAAATAAAGTAGATAAATTAAAGGATCGTCAACTTATAACAATTGTTATAATGTGTTGTGTTTTCGTTTTTTCATTAATCTTATTTTTTTGGAATTTTTTTGGTACTAGCGGTGATCTCTTTAGCAATTTCATTAGTGTGTTTTTTAGTCCAATAGGAACTTTTTTGTTAATTTTATTTTTCCTATCGTTCTCGATTAATATAACTTTAGAAAAGGATTTAAAAAAAGCAAAAGATAAGAACGATAAGCTAAAGTCGGAAATAATTAGAGATACTAAAATGAAACTTCACGATAAGGCTAGTCGTGAGGAAGTTGAGAATTTTGTTAAGGAAATGAAGAAAAAATACAAGATAAACTTGTATTTTGATGCTTAAAATAAGCACATCCCAAGCTAGATGAATAGTATGTAGTATATGGCTGGGGGTGTTTATATTGAGTACTTCTAGAAAAGTTAAGTGGTTTGCAGGTCTTGCAGAGCTGTTTTTAGCAATACCGGTAATCGGTGGATCAACAATTATTGCTTTTGGGTGGACACCCTTACTTGGAATGCTAATTATTCATACACTTGGAATTATGTATGCAACAGATGAATCAAAAATGAGGACTGGACATTTTGTAGGTTTTGCTGCTTCAATACTAGGGTTTATACCTTTCCTTGGTATGTTATTACATTTCGTAACATCGATAAGGTTATTATACGAAGCATCTACAAATAACTAATTAGAGCCTAAAAAATAAGGCTCTTTTTTTATGCGATAGTGATTCTCATCACAATTACTTAATATTTTATATTGTAAAATCAGAATATAAGAAGTATTTATCTTTAAGGAGGTATTCTCATGAAGCCTTTTTTACCAAAACAACATGGGGCGTGGGCAATGTTGATTGTTCCATTTATTATAGGAACATTTATTGGAAATCCTAGCCTTATCCATATCCCATTTTTTCTGTCTTGGCTTTTTATCTATATGGCAACTTATATGGGTTTAACAAGCCTCAGAATAAAGAAAAATGATAAGTTTATTAAATGGGCACTTATATACTCAGTGATTGGAATTCCATTAGCACTAATTACAACACTTATGAATTTAAACATAGTTTATTTTCTCGTAGCGATGTTACCGTTTTTCTGTATCAATGTTTATTACGCGAAAACAAATAATGAACGTGCGCTCTTAAATGACTTTGCTGCAATAGTTATCTTTTCTATAGGTGGTTTAGCTGCATACTTTGCTGGCACAAATACAATAAACACTACATCAATAATTGCAACATTAGCTACGTTTTTATTTTTCTTCACTTGTACACTTTATGTTAAAACAATGATTAGAGAAAAAAGTAATACAATGTATCGTTGGTATTCATGGGGTGGTCATTCATTAGTTATTATTCTTTTTGTAGCCTTTGGCTATAATTTAATTGCATTAGCCTTTTTGTTTAGTTTAGCAAGGGCAGTATATATGTATGGAAAAGTAGCAAGTCCCATGAAAGTAGGAATAATCGAAATAGTGAATTCAACATACTTCACACTGATTGTCATCTTTGCATTAATTTAATTAAGAAATTACAGAGCATCCGTAATCGGGTGCTCTTTTTTGTTGTAAAATAGTCAATTTGTACTTCTATTAAGTTATTATACTAGTATGTTAATATATATCTATAAATAAGGAAATATCAGCAATCGGGGAGGTAACTATGCGGACTATATTTAAACTAACTTTATTAATAATCTCCTTTTTATTTGCTGTGCCGTATGGTGTTGATGCAAGAGTTGTACCATTAGAGGCAAAAACTAATTATATGAACGTTGAAGCAATGTTTAATAGAGATAATATTGATAAGAATGAACTAATAGTAACCTTTAACAAGAAATTAGATAATGAAGAGCTAAAGCGCTTTTTTTCAAATTTCGGGATTAATAGTTTCAAAGTATTAAAGACAGGTGAAATTGTTAGCATTGAAGTTCCAGAAAACCTTACACCTATAGACTTAGTAAAGTCGATTCAAACTGATAATAGGGTTAAAATAGCTGAGCCGAATGTTATTTATAAATCATTATATGTTCCAACTGACGATGGATACTCCCTACAGTGGCACCTAGCAAAGATTAATTCGCCAAACGCTTGGAACATAACAAAGGGGTCCTCTAATACTATTGTTGCTGTAATTGATGGTGGGGTAGATATTACTCATCCAGAATTTAATGGTGTAATTTATAAGCCTTATAATGCTGTAAGTGGTAGCACTTATGTTGATAAAGACGAACATGGGACACATGTAGCGGGAATAATTGGTGCCTTAGCAAATGGTAAAGGCTCTGTTGGAGTTTCAACAGGAGTTAAAATAATGCCAATAGATGTTTTTAGCGGTGAATATGCTTCGACCACTGATATAGTAAAAGGGATATACTATGCAGTTAATAACGGTGCAAAGGTAATTAATCTAAGCTTGGGCGGGGATTCGTATAGTGCATCTTTCCAAGAAGCAGTTAATTATGCGTCATCAAAAAATGTTACGATTCTTGCTGCATCTGGTAATGATAGTTCGTCTTATATTGAATACCCAGCAAGTTATTCAAAGGTTTTAGCGATTGGATCAACTAATAGATATGATTCACGTTCTTCTTTTTCTAATTATGGAAACACTCTAGATTTTACTGCACCAGGAGAAAGTATTTATTCTACTTTACCAGTAAGAAATAATTATTATGGTTATATGTCAGGAACTTCAATGGCAACACCTGTAGTTTCGGGAATAGTTTCACTGATGTTATCACGTGATCCATATTTAAGTGATGAAAAAGTTTTAGAAATATTAAAAAAATCGACTGTAGAATTAGGGAGTGCAGGTTGGGATAAATATTATGGATATGGTAGAGTTGACGCTGCTAAGGCATTGAAACTTGTTAGCGAACCATTTAAAAGTATGTCCTCTAGGTATTTATTCACTGCAGTTGGAGATAATTCTCTACCAATTTCAGTTAATGTTCTTTACGGAGCAACTTTAACAGCAGATGTATATAATTCTTCAGGTACAATTGTCAAAAATATTGCTAGAAACAAAGCAATTCAAGCTGGCGTATCAACTATAAAATGGAATGGCACTAATTCAAATGGTAGTTACGTTGGAACTGGAGTTTATACAATAAAGGCAAAAATAACATTAAACGGAAGGGCGTTTTATAAAACTACAAAGGTGAGCTTGTCAAATGCTATAACTCCAAACATTATTCCAAAGCTCACTTCATACTACTACTCAAAAAAATCTAAAGCGTCGTTAAGAACATATATTAATCTAAATAAGTCTCAGAAAGTCACAGCTACGGTATATAGTTCTACAGGTCAAGTTGTTAAAAGGCTTTTAATTAATTATCCTATGCCAAGTGGCAATAATTCTATTATTTGGAGTGGAACAAATTCTTTAGGGAAAAAAGTACCGGATGGAACATATCGAATTTCCATCGTTGGAAAAGACAATAAAAACAGAATATCAAAAAAGAAATACATTTATGTTTATTTAGATTCAGTAACACCAGTTGTTAGTAAACAATCGATTAACAGTTATAGTTTCGAGGTAAACAATACTAATAAATTATTGGGAAGCTTTTACATTTCTGAAAAGGCTTATGTTAATGTGAAAATTTTAAATTCTGATAAAAAAGTAGTTAGAACGATAATAAATAATAAAGTTTATAGTAAAGGTGTAATTAACTACACATGGGATGGATTATATTCAAGTGGATATGATATCTCAAATGGAAATCACTATATATCAATTACTGTAAGTGATTACGCAAAAAATGGTGTTAGTACCTTATCAAAAGCCATTATTGTAAATGACAATAGACCACCTTTAATACAATTATCTACAACAACTTTTAATCTTAATAGTAAATTAACTCCATTATCAATTAACTATAATTTAACAAAAAATAGCCATGTATCTATCGTTGTTCAAAAGGACGGCATTATAGTTAAAAAGTTAATAGAGAATGTTGAGCAATTGAAAGGGTCAAATAATGTTGTATGGGATGGTAGGGATAACTCTAACAACTATGTAGTTGATGGTAAGTACCAAATCGTTTTCACAACCAAAGGTTCACTAGACAGAAGTTTAGTTACACAAGTTAATATCAATGTTAATATTGAGGAGTTTATAATAAAGGGTCCAAACGTTGTGCAGTCATTTCCAAGTGATAAATCAAATGTTGCTGAAGTATTCTTTAAAATTCAAGGTAACATGCATAGCGCAACTGTAGATGTAGTAGATGGGTTCAATAGAATAATTATAACATTAAAAAATATTGAAGGAAGTAATGGTAACTACTATTTTAAGTGGGACGGTTACAATGCAAATGGCGTAAAGGTCTCGAGCCAAATTGAAATGTTCAGCTTCAAAATTAATGCGATAAGCACAACAGGAAAGAAGGCTTCAAAAGTAATTAATGTTCAAAATGAAGCTTTGCCAGCTGATTTAGTTAGCATTTCCTATGATTATAACCTCACTGATAATTATCTTATTGTAGAGGCTGAAGCTACTAATCCATTAGACTTAAATGTGATAGTCTTTGACTATGACGGGAACTTTATTGATGAGAGGAATTTTGGTAAATTCAATGGACTACAGGAATTTATATATGAAAAGCCTACATCGTCAATAGAAATTTTATGTGTTTACTATATTGAACTTATTGATACTTTTGGAAATAAATATTATTTACAAATCTTTGAATAGTTTTAAAAAACAGTTATGCTATAGATACAGTAGCATGACTGTTTTTATTTAAGGTGTAAACTGTTACTTTCTTTCATTTACAGAATATATTCTAGTTTAAAATGATAAGTTGTAAAAAGTTAATGATAAGTTGTAAAAAGTTAATGATATGTTGTAAAAAGTTAATGATAAGTTGTAAAAAGTTAATGATATTTTATATAAAAAGTTAATTATATATGTAAAAAATTAAATATATGTACATAAAGTTTATGATATTTTAAAGTAAATGTTTTTAAAGGGGTGTCAAAGTGAATAATAGGCAAAGGGTAATTGAAATAATTAAAATATTTGAAGAAGAATCCGATGAGAATAATAGTTTTACAATTTCACAAATAATTGACAAACTGAAACAAAGGGCTATAGAAAATATAAATCCATCAACAGCATCAGTTAAAGATGATATTCGTGATATAGATGAGCTATATATGCCTATTAATATGGAGACAAAGGGAAATGGTCATCCAATAAAATATAGCTATCAAGAAAGACTATTTGAACTACATGAATTAAAAATGCTTATGGATGCAGTAACAGCAGCCAGATTTATTCCCATTAAAGATACTAAAAGTTTATTATTCAAGATTAAAAAATTAACTAGTAAGAATGTTGCATGAAAACTAAAAAATGAGTTAGTTGTTGATGAAAACACAAAAGCTGAAAACCTAACAGTAAGGTATGCAATCGATAAAATTCATAATGCTATATCTTCAAGAACTGAAATACATTTTAAATATGGAAGATATGGACTAAACAAAAAAGTTATACTCTCCAATAATAATCAAGTTTATAAGGTCAAACCGTATGCCTTATTATGGCATAATGACTTCTATTATTTGATAGGGAAATATATTAAAACAAATGAGATTCGTCATTTCCGTGTTGATAGATTAAGAGAAGTAGAAGAAACAGAAATAACATTTGAGGCAGAGAAATTTGATATAAAAAGTTATATGCCATCAGTCTTTAATATGTACGGAGGAGAAACTGAGGAAGAGATAGTTCGTATTAAAGTTCGCAATAAACTAATAAACGTAATGATTGATCGATTTGGGCTAAGTATGGATATGAGGATTATTGATGACAAATGGTTTGAAATAAGGTTTATGGCTAAAGTAAATGAGGGTTTGGTTAAATGGGTTTTAGAGTGGGGGAGTGAGGTCGAGGTTATTTATCCAATAAGTTTAAGACACTCTCTTAGAGACGAGATTCAGAAGATGGCAGAAATCTATAAAGATTGAGTTGCATGATGATATAAAATTAAAGATAGTAAAAAAAGTTATCCAAAGTTGGATAACTTTTTTATTATTATAGTTTAAACTTCTTAATTTCACTATCAAGTTTTTCTGATAAGCCTTTTAAGCCACTAGCGTAATCAGAAAATTGTTCCATTGTAGCAGAGATTTCTTCAGATGAAGCAGATACTTCCTCAGTAGCAGAAGCTGTTTCCTGTGAAACTGCTGTAATACTTTCCATCTGTTGAACAACGATTACCTTATTTGCTTCACTACTTGAAACTGTCTGTTTTACTTCTGCAACCTTACTAGCAAGGTCTTGAACAGACGTAAGAATTGCAGAGAAAATTTGTTTAGTTTCTAGAACTACAGCATCTTGCTCTTCTACAACAAGCTTTGTACGGTCCATTGCTTCAACAGCTTTTTTAACTACAGATTTAATGTTGCTAACAATTTTTTGAATTTCAACAGCAGAAGCTTTTGATTGTTCTGCTAAATTTCTAACCTCATTTGCTACAACCGCAAAGCCACGACCGTGCTCACCAGCTCTTGCCGATTCAATTGAAGCATTTAATGATAGTAGATTAGTTTGGTCTGTAATATCAGAAATAGCTTTGATAATTGCGTTAATCTCTTCCATGTGATCTGAAACTTCTTTAACGAACACACTTACTTCATTTGTTGCTTTTTGTGTTTGCTGAGCTTTCTCAGTAAGTTGTCCAACTTGAATTAGACCTTTTTCACTTAATTCAGTAGATGAAGTAGAAACACTATCCATATCAATCGTTGCTACTGATATTTTATCAAGATTAGTTGATAAATCGTTGATTTGGTGTACGATGTCTTGGCTGTTTTCAGCTTGTAACCCTGTACCTTGAGCAATTTCTCCAATTGCAGAAGCTACTTGAGAAATAGATTCAGTTGTTTCTTCAGACATAACTGTTAGTGATGATGCAGTTTTTAGTACTGTTTGTGATGTGTCTTCTACTTGTCGAAGTGACTTTGATAAGTTATCCATCATATCATTGAAACTATTCTCTAAATCTTTAAACTCATCATTTGCATTTATGTTTAATCTAACTGTTAAATCTCCACCTGCTGCCTGCTCGAATGATCCTTTAACAAGATTAATGTTGTTAGCTAATTTTCTACCAAAGAAGTATGCGAAAATTGTCGACAAAATGGCAAATATTAAAGTAATAGTAATACTAATATTTTGAATTCTAAGCGCATCCTCATGGATTTCACTCTGCTCTATAGCAGATACAAACTTCCAACCTGTAGATTTACTAGTTACATATGCTGAAAACTTTTCGTCTCCATTATATTTATACGAGCTATGTCCCTTTTCTTTAGATGATAGGTCTTTCCAAAGGTCAAGCTTTGTAACAGTATCAGTACCTACTAAATCCTTATTAGGATGAATAATCAAATTACCTGAACTAGAAACAAGCATCATATAACCCTTTTTACCAACTTTTATTTCACTTATTTCTTTAGCAAGTACTTTTGTATCCAAATCGACTGCAACAACACCTATTATTTTGCCGTCCTTTTTAACAGCTTGTGACACTGTGACTATCATTTCCTTGCTAATTGCATCTGGATAAGGTTCATTGAAAGTTGGTTTGCCATCATTATTTACTGCATTTTTATACCAATCTCTACCTGTTGGATCATACCCTTCTGGTAGATCTTGTTTAGGTGAGATTACAAATTCTTTTTGAGATGAAGCAAAGTAAACGTTTTGATAATCATCACGAGTTGTACGAGTTCCTTCTAATAAGAAAAATCCATAAATCTTATTATCAGGATTTTGATAAAATTCAGTAAAGTTTACGTTGTTCGCAAGTAAATGAAGTTGACTAGCAACACCGTCCATAAAATGGTCCATTCCATTACTTGATTCTTGTGTAATTTTTAGAATTGACTCTGACATTTCTGTTTCAACAACATCTTTAGTGTATGTAGTCGTAATACCACCAAGTAAAATTGTTGGAACTAATGCAACAGCAGTCATCGCTGCAATAATTTTTGTTTTTACACTTTTAAGGTTTGACCTCTTTTTCTCCGTATTTCTAGACATTTCGAATCCTCCAGTAATGAATAATAATACATAATCTTATAATAAAAATTAATCTATAATTTGACTATACGTAATATGTCGAAAGTTGTCTATTTGAAAAATGAAAAAAGTGCACAGTTAAAGTTTTCCAGTTCACTAAAAAAGTACTTTGAATATAAATCATAAATTTAGTCATTCTAAAAAGAGGTGAAAAATATGACTAAATTCTTGGTTACTTTAATAATAATATTAAATATTGCTATAGTAGAAACTGTTCACGCAAAGGATGTATTAACTCCGAAGCTATTGATTGTAGGAAATATTACTCAAGAAAATTTCAATGAGAGAAATAGTGAGATACGAGAAGTAATAAAAAGGGAAGTAGCTTACGATGTGACATCATTGTCGGAAATTAAATTTTGTTCGGAAAAGGGAATGACTAGTAGCGAATTAAAGAGGCTTTTCAAATACGGAAATAAGGAATGTCCTAATATATATCAGTCAATTAAAAATGCAAAAGTAATAGCAATTAGCACATCAGGCGCTGAATTTGATCAACTAATTAGTAGTAAATCTTTAACAACTCGATATAGAAAAGCGGATATAATAAAAGGAAGATACATTAATAATGTCAATGAAATAATTTTAAAAATTAGAGGGTTAAATAAAGAAGCAATTATTCTAATTCCAAAGCTTACAAAGCCCACAGATTTAGGTGGTAAATATAATTTTATAATTAGTGAGTATATAAAAAGTTGGAATGAGGCTCTTGAAAGTATCTCAAGTAAGGAAGAAACAATAGTCCTATATAGAAATCAAAAAGTCAAAATAAACGAAAATTAGAATAAGTATCATTAGATTATAATTATTTTTTAATAAATATAAAAAAACTTGTCCATTTAAGTTGAAAATATGCGCATAAAAGACTAGGATAATAGTATAGATTTTTAGGAGGAAAGTATTATGGGTTTATTAAACAAAATTTTTGCAAATGGCTCAACTAATAACTCGCATTCGACATTATCAATCAACTTAGATGAAAAAATAAATGTAAAAATTCCAAACAATTATAAGGAAATGGAGAATCAAGTAAGTTTAATAGATTTAAGATCGATTCCTAAATCGGTAACTAGTTTGGTTTCTGAACTAGTAGAAAAGAATATTGATGAAGTAACAGATGCTTTTTATAGTAATCTATTACAAGTAGACACACTAAAGAATCTTATTGAAAAACATACAACAGTTAGTAGTTTACGTCAGACATTAAAAGCACATGTACTTCAAATGTTTGCAGGAACAATAGATGAGAACTATATAGAGACTCGAAAAAGAATCGCACATAAACACCACATTATTAAATTAATGCCAAAGTGGTACATGGGGTCTTTCCAAACATTACAGAAACTATTGTTTGAACTTGTTCTAAAAAATATTGATAATGATAGATTAAGATCTGAGGCATTTAACTGCATTTCAGTAATGATTAACTTTGAACAGCAGTTAGTTTTAGAAGCATATGAAACAGAGGTTAAGGATGCTGAAGAAGAAGCAAAACTTGCTAGGGAAGCTAAAATCAAGGAGCAAATGAAACTTATTTCTTCTGAACTTGCGGGTGCTGCACAGACTACTAATGCTTCTATTGAAGAACTAATTGCTTCTGCATCATTGTTAAATGAAAATGTTGTTGAAACATCCGATCAATATAGAAAAACTAAAGAACTGGCTGTTGAAGGGCATACATCTTTAAAAACACTCGGTGATCGCATGAGTTCAATGAATGAAAGTATGAATAGGATGCAAGAAACAGTTGAGCAACTTAAGGAATCATCCGATCAAATTAAAGAAATTATATCAATAGTTCAGCGTATAGCTGAACAAACTAATTTATTATCACTAAACGCAAGCATTGAGTCGGCAAGAGCCGGTGAACATGGTAGAGGATTTGCGGTCGTTGCTAACGAGGTTCGAAAACTATCTGACGAGACAAAACATTCGGTGCTACAAATTATTGAGTTAGTTGGTAAATCAACGAACTTAACATCAAGCGTTGTAAGTTCTATCCGAGAAGTTAGAGTGTTAGTTGATGGAGGAGTAAACGAATCAGAAAGAACTGTTGAAACCTATGATACTATTATGAATTCAATGGAAGATACAAATAATACAATTTCAGAGATTCAAAGAGAGATGCTTGCATTAGTAACTGTTATGGATGAAATCGGTGCAACTAGTACTAGTGTCGCATCATCTGCAGAAACGTTAAACGATACAGCTATAAATTTATAATATATTTAAAAGATTGAATTCTGTTCTATACAGGGTTCAATTTTTTTAGTTAAAATATATAGCATAAATACCCCGTACCGTATATAATATAAATTAATACCTAATACGGTATAGGAGGGGACTTATATGTCAAATGGTATAAACAGAAGAGAATTTTTAAAAAGATCAACAGCAGCTGGCATAGCTAGTGTGTTAACTCTTACGGTAGGAAATGAAATCGCTAAGGCAGAATCGGAGCTTTCTAATAAAGCTACAATAATTGATCTTACCAAGTGCGATGGGTGTGTGAATCTGGGGACACCTGCATGCGTTACGGCGTGTTCGAAAAAAAATTCAGACAAATTTCCTGTAGTTAATGAAGAACTATTGAAGCCATATTGGCCACAGCCTAAGTTTGAAGATCATTCTAAAAATAAGGACATAACGGATAGATTAACACCTTATAATTGGACGTTTGTCGATAAAGTTGAAGTCGATGGTGAAATAATATCAATTCCTAGAAGGTGCATGCATTGTGATAATGCAACGTGTCTAGGCATGTGTCCATTTGGAGCGATTGAAAAGGAAAATTCAGGAGCAGTATGCATAAATGATGAACTATGTTTTGGTGGCGCGAAATGTAGAGATGTGTGCCCTTGGAGTATACCACAAAGACAAGCAGGAGTTGGAATTTACACTAAAATTGCTCCAGAGTATATAGGTGGGGGGGTAATGTATAAGTGTGATTTCTGTTCTGACTTATTAAAGAATGGTCAGAAACCTGCATGTGTAACTAGTTGTCCAAAAAATGCAATTATTTTTGGTGAAAAGGAAGAACTTAGAAAGAAAGTATATGAACTTGCCAAAGAAATGAATGGATTTGTTTATGGGGATAAAGAAAATGGTGGGACATCAACATTTTACTTGTCAAAAATACCATTCGAAAAAATTAATGACCAATTAAAAAAGCAGAACACTTCACCCGAGGGACCGATTATGGGACGCCCCCTTATGGAACCGGAAATTGAGAACAAACTAGACACTGTTACAGGAATGGCAATAAGTGCTGCTATTGCTCCTATTGCTGGTATTATAACAGCAGGATATGTTGCGTCAAAAAGGTTAAAGGGGGAAAAAACTGATGGAAAATAATCGAAAAATTATTCGTCAGTCTCTTTCTAATAGAATTGTACATTGGGGTATTGCGATATCAACTATATTATTAATAGTTAGTGGTTTTGGAAACATGCCGATGTATAAACGTTATAACATAGTAAAACTACCATTTGGTGAATTTCTGGGCAGTTTCATTAATATGCTTTACTTGCATTATTTGAGTGCTGCTTTTTTATGCTTCTTTGTTTTTTATCATCTGTTTGTTCATTACTTTGCAAAAGAGTTTGATATACTACCAAGAAAAGGGGACGTAACTCAGTCATTTTTAATTATTAAAGCAATGATTACTAAATCTCAAGAACCACCAAGCGACAAGTATCTCGCAGAACAAAGAATAGCATACGCGTTTATTGGTGGAAATGTTTTAACATTAGTAATAACAGGATTTATTAAAATGCTTAAAAATTTGGATAGCATTAACATACCTAATAGTATTAATACCATAGTAACCAATATCCATAATGCGGCAACTATGCTTTTAATATTAGGATTGATTGGTCATATCGCTGCATTTATTTTTAAGGAAAATAGAAAAATGATACCGGGAATGTTTACAGGTAAGTTAGATGAGGATTATGTGAAACATCGTCATAGTATTTGGTACGAAAACCTAACTGATGATGAAATAGATGTATCAAATAATGTTACAAAAGAGGAGAAGAAATTTGAAACTTCCTCAATGTAATTAAAATAAAAAAACGACTCAGCTATCTTTGAGTCGTTTTTAATATGTTAAAAGAATAAATTCGTGATATACAATGCACTAAAAACTGTGCAGGTAGGAAATATATCGATTTCATAATTACGGTATAAGTAATCCCAACCTCGATATAACTATAACTTATTGCCTCATTTTTATGGATAAAAGTAAATGCTAATAAAGCTGAAACAAAGCAACCCAAAATCCATCCAATAAAAAGTTGAGAAAAGTTTTTATATAATAGGGGTATTGTAATAGACATTAGCCCAAGAACGATTTCTATTGAGTAATAAGTTAATTGACTAAGATTTAGTGCATTTTTCACTGCTGTAACATAGAGAGATAAGAATACTAATGGAGAAAACAGTATTGGATATACTAAATCAAATTTATTCAAATTGAACCATTTGAGCATTTACAACACCTCCTAAGGGATTTTAAAAATCAACCCGTAAATTTGTACAATAAATTAATAAAAAGTGACAAATTATTGAACGTCTACTCTTATAATAACATCAATATATCAATTTTAAAAGCTATTTAAATATTAAACATATTATTTTATATATTCTAGTAAATTTTTGTAGTAAAATCTAATTAGGATTTTTTAGTAAAGGAGCGGTCAGATGTACGATACTAAATTTTTATTTTGTAATAAATGCAATAAAACAACAATCCAAACTGTGAAACTTACTGAAAGAGGAACATTTTCAAACTGTCAAGAATGTGGAACATTAACAGAGGCGATTGATGTCCAAGAGGGAAGTAAGGATATTAATTTACCGTGTAATAAATAATAAACAAAAACTGTCGACAAAGCACTAAATTGTGTTTTTCGACAGTTTTTTAAACTTTCTCTATATCCAAGAAAAAGTACCATAGAAGTGTTTAAACTATGTGAACTTTTTAAATTAAAATAAATGTTTGAACTTAATTAACCCAACCTTACGCATTGTATCGAATACAATCACAAAAGCAGGACCAAGAATTACACCAGTAAATCCGAGCAATTTAAAACCTAAATATAGACTAACTAGTGCAGCAAGCGGTGTTATTCCCATGCTTTGAGAAAAAACTTTTGGTTCAATTAATCTTCTTACAACAGTTATAAAAATAAATAAAATAATTAATGATGTACCGGTAGTTGAATCTCCAATAACAAAGTTATAAATTGCCCACGGTACTAGAATGGAGCCAGTCCCTAATATAGGTAAAATATCAACAACAACAATTACTAAAGTAATAAAAAGTTTTGCTTTAATTCCAATTAAAGTTAATCCTAGATATGCGATTGAAAAAGTAAGAGCACTTAAAAAAAATTGAGCTTTTATAAAGCCAATAAAAGCAACTTTTAACTTATCTAATACTAACGCCATCTTATCTTTCGTATGTTCTGCAAACAGATTCATAAATCCTTCACTTATCCTAGGTAGTTCTAAGGAAAATAAATAAACAGCAATTAAATAGAATAGGTATTCTAATAAAAAACTAGGAATAGAAGTTAAACCTTGAGATAATGTAGAGATAAGGTTAGTTGCAAGAGATATTATATTCTCATTTATCGAGTTAATAGCATTTTCAACTGAATTAATCCATTGTGTTGGTAATGAATGTGAAAAGTCTTTTAGTTCATTAATATATTTATCAAATATTTTATAATTGAACATTGAAACGTATGTTGGCAACGAATTAAAAACCATTATAACTTGTTTATATAATTTAGTTACAACAAAATACGAGAAACCAGTAAATGTTATTAGAAAAATAAAGAAAGTTATAGGAACTGCATAGACCCGTCTTAGATTTTGCTTGTGTTGAAAAAATTTAACGATCGGTTCCATAAAGATTGCAGTTACAAAGGCCAAAACTAAAGGAACAGCCTTAGGTAGTATATAGAATAATATTACAATCGCTATAATAGCGAGAATTATATTCTTGATAGAAAGTTTCATGAAGTGCCTCCTTAGTGCAAAATTACATAATAACAGTGTAACATTTAAAATAAAAAAGTGTCATAAATAAATCTTTATTTCTATTTTTTCCTAATTTTGTAAATTAATTAGAGTAGGGGATAATTAATGAAAACTGAAATAATAAAACTCAATAATGTAATTAAAACATATGGTGATGTAAAAGCAGTAAATGGAATATCTTTCTCGGTAAATATGGGTGAGATTTTTGGACTCTTAGGTCCAAATGGAGCAGGGAAAACGACAACTATTGAAATGATCGTGGGTTTAAGAAAGCCTGATGATGGTTCAATTATAATTAATGGTTTAGATAATATTAAAGATATTAAAAAGATCAAAGAAATTATTGGAATACAATTACAGTCAACTTCATTATTTGATTTGCTAACTGTCCGGGAACTAATAGAACTTTATGGAAGTTTTTATAGTACGAACGTTGATTACGACACATTAATTAACGACATGTTATTAAAAGAAAAGCAACATGCTCGCGTAAAAGGTTTATCAGGAGGTCAGAAGCAACGATTAGCGATAGCTCTAGCAATAGTACATGATCCTCAAATAGTATTCTTGGATGAACCTACTACAGGGCTTGACCCACAGGCGCGTAGAACTTTGTGGGATATAATAATTAAGCTAAAGAATAATGGTAAGACAGTTATTCTTTCAACACATTACATGGAAGAAGCTGAAGTTTTGTGCGATAGAATAGCTATTGTTGATAGTGGTAAGTTAATTGCTCTTGATACACCTAATAACTTAATTCATGACTTACATAGAGAAAATGCAATTGAATTTTATTGTGAAGATGATTTTGATATTTCTAGTATTAAAGCTGCTGAAGAAGTTAGTAATATAAATGAACATAATAATTATTTTACGGTATATTCAAGTAATATTACTAAAACATTATTCACTATAATTCAGATAGCTAATTTGAATAATTGGATACTTAGAGATGTTAAGACTAGAACTGCAACACTTGAAGACGTGTTTATCTCTATGACAGGAAGAAGGTTAGGTGAATAAATGAAAAGTTATCTTCTATTAACAAAAGCACAATTAAAAATATTTGCAAGAAATAGGCAAGTATTATTTTGGACTTTCTTCTTTCCGGTTTTTATAATGCTAATGTTTGGTGCCTTTGTAGGTAAGGACCAAGGTATAAAATTAAGTACTGCAATTGTCGATAAAGACAATACAAAATTAACAAAGTCGACTATAAAAAATATAAAAGAATCTTCTTTATTCAATATAAAAGAAAATCTAGATAAGGATACTGCATATGAAAGATTAGAAAATGGAAACGTTGATCTAATTATTGAAATACCTAAAGGTTTTACACAAAAATTAAACGATCAAGTCCGTTCTCCTTTAGAAATAACTGTTTATTATAATGAAAAAAACTATTCAAATGCTCAAGTAGGAATCACTCTTGTAAATAATATCTTTGATAATATAAGTAAGGATGCACAAAATTATAATCCACTATTTAAGATTACTCCAAAGGGAATTGAAGCAATTAAAATAGAGTATATTGACTTTTTAGTTCCTGGGATTGTAGCTATGATGATTATGAATATGAACATGAATGGAGTAGCAGGTCAAATTGCTTCATGGAGAGAACGTGGTATATTAAGAAGAATGCAAGGTACCACTCTTAAGGCATCAAATTTTATATCAGCACAAATTACAGCAAGGTTATTTTTAAATGGGACTCAAACTTTCTTCGTAATTTTACTGGCGTGGCTTGTATTTGATATTCAAATTAGAGGTTCTTTAGTCGGGTTGGTATTATTCACGGTCCTCGGTATATTAACTTTCATGTCGCTAGGGTTTATAATAGCTGGTATTGCTAAAACACCAGAAAGTGCAGGACCAATTGCGGGGTTTTTATCGTTTCCAATGTTATTTTTAGGGGGAGTATTTTTTCCTATAAGTAATATGCCAGAATTATTGCAACCTATAGTTAAAACTCTGCCAATTGCGCAACTTACAACTTCTTTAAGAGAAATAATGACTTTAGGTACAAGTATAAGTGAGCTGTCATTTGAATTGTTTTCATTAATTGGTTGGATGGTAGTATCATTTGTTATTGCTAGTTTTACATTTAAGTGGGAATAAACATTTTCGGAGGAATTTATGAATATTTGGGAAAGATTCGGTAGTTTTTTTTATAAATTTAAAGTATCTACGTTAAGTGTAGTAATAGCTATTTCATTCATTTTCACATATTTTGCTAAAGACTTACCTAGTGAACTAAAAGGGGATGGATTCAATACTTCTGGTAGTTATGAAGATGTAAATGAAATACTTAAGGAAGAATTTAAACACTCAGCGAACGTTATGCCAGTTATATTTATAAAGAGAGATAAAACTTCAAAAGCAGAATTTGATAATAAAATTTCTGATGTTATAGAGTACATTAGCGATACATATCCAACTGCAGAAGTAAACAATCCCTTAATCAACAAGGATTTATATAAAGAAGAAATAGCATACTTAACTGTTAAGCTGCCTGGAAAAGAAGGAAGTAAACTTGAGGAAAAGACATTAAATTTCTCAAAAAAAATTAAAAAGTTTTCTTCAAGTGATGTTCAGGTAACTCCAACAGGATATTCAGTAATAAATAACGAGATGAATACGGCATCTCAACGCGATCTTGCTAAGGCAGAAATGATTGGTGTTCCTATAGCGTTTTTAGTTTTAATTTTATCATTTGGTAGTATTATTACGTCACTTATTCCACTATTTATTGGTGGGTTAAGTGTAACTGTAACAATGGGAATTTTATATTTTATCGGTAAAGATTATGACCTATCAATTTATGTGTTAAACGTTGCTCCGATGATTGGTCTTGCTTTATCAATTGATTTTGCTTTACTCTTTGTAAATCGTTTCCGTGAGGAACTAGAAAAAACTAGTAGCGATGTAAAGAAATCATTAGAAACTACATTTGCAACAGCAGGTAGATCTGTAGTATTTTCTGGTATTTGTGTTTTTATTGGTTTGTCTGGACTATTAGTTTTTGACGTTAATATTTTTAAATCGGTGGCAATTGGTGGTATGACTGTTGTTTTTATCTCAATTATTCTATCGTTAACAATATTACCAGCAGTTTTAGGTTTGTTTGGACCAAAGATTAACAAGTTATCACTAAATAGATTCTTGCCTAAATCAAAGAGTAACAATAATTTTTGGAGACAATTTTCAAAGTTTGTTATGAAGTATCCTATAGGTATGGCGATACTAGCTACCACAATTTTATTAATATTAATTATTCCAGTAAATGATGTTAGCCTAAAGGTACCTGGAATCGATGCTTTACCTAAAAACAGTGAAACGAGAATTGCTCATGAAAAATTTGAGGATGCTTTTCAAAATAAAGATAAAGCATCAGCAACGATTGTATTGGAGAGCAACTCGTCAAACTTTTCAACGAAGGAACAGCTCCAAATTGCCGAAGATTATGTAGATATGCTTGCAAATGATGACGAAGTAAACAAGGTTACAAGTATTTTTGGTACTCTTGAAATGGATTCAAATGCAATCGCCAGCTTACTTGGTACTGAACAGCAATTACTAATAAACCCTGCTCTGAAAGCATTTATTGCAAATAAATATATGATGATAAATGTTGAACTAAAATCGAAACCAGGATCAGCTGAGGCAAAAGCTTGGGCTAGAAAATATGAGGAAAGATCAAAAACAGTTAATTCAAATGTTAAGAGCTATATTGGTGGAGAAGCAAAGTTTGATCAAGAGATTTTTGATGAAGTAAAAAATAAAGCACCATATGGTCTTTTAATAATTATTACTTCAACATTTATTATTTTATTAATTGCGTTTAAATCTCTATTAATACCAATCAAAGCAATTATTATGAATTTTCTAAGTTTAAGTGCTACATTTGGGTTTTTAGTTTGGTTATTCCAGTACGGGAACTTAGGTATAGACCAAGGTAATATAATGTTGATTTTGCCAGTATTTATATTTGGTTTGGTTTTTGGTATGAGTATGGACTATGAGGTATTCTTAATTTCTAGAATCCATGAGATATATAATGAAACTGGAGACAACGACTATGCAACTTTAGAAGGTTTGGTCTCTACGAGTAAGATCATTACATCTGCAGCTTCGATCATGATTGTAGTTACAGCTGCTTTTGCCTTTACAGACTTACTACCTATTAAACAAATTGGACTTGGAATCGCAATTGCCATCTTTTTAGATGCAACTATTATAAGAATGGTTCTAGTTCCAAGCATTATGAAGCTTTTAGGTGATATTAATTGGTACCTACCTTTTTATAAAAGAAGAAGTTAAAGAAGCCGTCCCAAAAGTCATGTCATTAATAAACGACTTTTGGGCGGCTTTTCTATTGATCTTCTTACACGGCTGCAAGTGTAACGGATTAAAAAACTAGTGTATTGGATTAAAAAAATTAATATATGGATTAAAAAATGTATTGAATGGATTAAAAAATTAATAAATGGATTAAAAAATTAATAAAATGGATTAAAAAATCACAGCGCTTATACTTATCTCTTTTCAAAACAGGCTGTAATACTATAGCCTAATAAAACGGCAAAAACTTTGAACGTATTTACACCTAAAATCTGATAAATAAAAATGATATATATTCCAGGGGTTATGTAGGAATGTATTGTTACGAAAAATGTGAAATATAACGATGGAATACCTAAAGAAAATAACAATCCTAGATTAATTATCCATTTTCCACTATCTTTACTATTTTCTACCAACTTTATTACACCAATAAATAATCCGAAAATAGAATAAATAAGGACAGATAATTGTAAATTTGGTAAAGTCTGATAGTCTTGCATTGTTTTCAGCCGTAAGTAAACATCAATTTTAAAAACTATAGTTATTATTATGATATTTAACATTAATAAAAATAAAGGTATGGTATATTTTCTCATAAAAATTCATTCTCCTTTATCTTAAAATAAATGAATTTTTGTATATTGAATTAATTACAAGCTGACTATAAATGTGTATAATTTACAATAGATAAATACGATGAAATGAGTGAATATACGATGGATTATCAGGGGCTAGCTAAACGAATTGCTAGTAATTATGGTAAACACCAAAAAGTTAAGAGTGTAGTTTTAGCTGGATCAGTTGCGCGTGGTTGGAGCGATGAATTCTCAGATATTGAGTTATATATTATATGGGAAGATGAACCAACTAATGACGATAGAATGTCATTGATCAATGATTTAAATGGAGAGTCAGTTGTACTTCATCCCTTTGAAGATGATGAATGGGCAGATAATTACTTTGTAGATGGCGTTAAAATAGAGGTCAGTAGCTTTCTTGAACATAATATAGAAGAGTGGATTAATGAAATAATTGAAAATTTTACTACAAAAACAGATATTCATTTCATTGCATCATCTATAATAGATGGGATTCCACTGTATGGTGAAGATACTGCATTAGGATGGAAGATTAAATTAAATACCTTTCCAGAAGAACTGAAAGTAAAAATTATAAATGAAAATATTAATGTAAGTGGTAGATGGCGCCAAAGATATACTTTAGCAGAACGAGAAGACTATTTAGTTCTTTATTCACTTATTGTTTTTGAACAAAAAAGACTGTTGAATATTTTGTTTGGATTAAATGGGATGTACATTCAACATCCAGATTTTAAATGGTTAGAAAACACCTTAAATAAAATGCAAATTAAGCCAATTGATTCAATTGACAGATTTAAAGCAGTTTATAGATTCTCACCTAAAGTCGGGATCAAAATGTTGGAGCAACTAATGGATGATGTTTTTGAACTAGCAAATGACTATTTAAAAAATTCATCATTAAAGATATAAGAAAGAAGTACGGACTTAAGTTCCGTACTTCTCTTTAATGTATTTTAGAAAAGTGATCACTTTTATTATCATCGAAAATATCCATAGTATATTGTGGTTGTTACAACAATACACTTATTGTGAAAAAAATATACCGTACGGCTGTTTCAAGCTTCTTTTTTAAAAACAATAATTTCCGCTGATATTAAATTACATTGCACCCATTGCTTTTCTGTTCATTCTTCGGAACATAATAGGTGAAAAACGTTTAACTTTTCTCATAGTATTACTACCCATACGAGAAACCATATTACTCATATCATGAGTTTTATTACTTGCCATACTCCAGAATCTCATCATGGGCATTTTTCTCATAAGAAAGACCATTGCTGATATAGCAACTACCCACATAGTTTTTTTACCCAACATAAACATCTCCCTTTAAAGTAGAGTATTACAAATTATACTCATTAACCTAAACTCAAATGATAAAATTGAAATTTATCAAAAGACTTTGCAAAGTTTTATTTTAGGTTAATGATACTACCTAGTTCGTAAGCTTATGTTATAACACTCACTCACTAATTATAGTATGAAACTAAATCGGTTCATTATTAAAGTAATAAATGGAAGTTCAGCTTTTACTGTATTGTAAAAATCTAGAGTGTATTTTTAACAAAAAACATTAAATGGGATTATAATAAATTAAAGCCGTATTACAGATAATATTTAAAAAAGAAGGGAGACATGTTATATGAACCATCCCTTTAAGTTTAAAGTTAATGATATAGTGAGACTAAAAACAGGTGACAGTCACTTATATTGTATTAAAGGGTTTCATGTTGAGTATAATGGAAGTTTTCCTGGTGAGGAATGGATCTATATTGTATATGAGCTAGTTAGACCTTTCGATGGTTTAAACGTAGAAGCCGAGGAGGAAGATTTAATTTTAATCTCTAGGCCGGCAAAAGAAAGTCCAATAAAATATGCTAAATTATTAATTGCACCTGTTTTAATAAGCGAAATGAATACGAATATAAAAAATGATGTAGTACCAACTGTTGATGAATTATTAGACAAATTCAATGATTTAAAAGCATTGTATTCTTATTTTGGTGATACAAAATATTTAGTTGAATTAGAAAGCATCAAAGATCAGTTAAATCATTTATCGAAATAGTCCCCAATTCGGGACTATTTTAATGATGTGTTATGTTAAAATAAAAGATAATAAATATTTCCGAGGTAGAGAATGTACAAAAATTTTATAATATCTAATTTAAATGAACCAATTACTGTTGAAACATTGCTACGAGATTACTGGGGATTAGGAAGAAAATTTATTCATCTAATAAGGATGGAGAAAGGTGTACATAAAAATAATACACCTCTAAGATTTAATGAAGAAGTTAATAACGGTGATCTACTTTCAATATATATTCCTAATATTGTTAGTAAAGTTAGGCCAAGATATGGTGAAATTGATGTTATTTTTGAAGATGAACATACAATGGTTGTTAACAAAAGACCCGGTATTAAAGTGCATCCAAATTCAGAAAGTGAAACAGGGACTTTAAATAATTTTCTCGCTCAGTACTTTTCTGATAAAGATGAGATGAGTGAGCCGAGGCATATACATAGATTAGATAAGGATACATCAGGAGCTGTTATTTTCGCAAAACATGTATACTCACAGAGTATAATGGATCAAATGCTAGCTGAAAGAGAAATCAAACGAACATATATTGCAGTATGTGATGGAGTATTTGAAGAAGATTATGGCAAGATAGATGAACCTATTGATCGTGTGAAAGATCACCCAACAAAGAGAGAAGCCTCAATATACGGTGATAGAGCAGTAACTAACTACAAAGTTTTGAAAAGGTCAAAAAGACATACACTAGTTGAGTTTGAGTTGGAAACTGGGAGAACTCATCAGATACGTGTTCATTGCGAATTTCTTGGCCATTCAGTTACCGGAGATAAGCTGTATGGAAGTAGGGATACTTCTATTAATAGACAGGCTCTTCATGCTAATTCTGTAAAGTTCAAACACCCATTCACCCATGAAGAAATCTTTTGTGAGGCGGAAGTTCCGAAAGATATTGCTTTACTAATTGATAAATTATTTTAAATAGTTTAGGGGAAAAATTATTGAAAAAACTTATTTTAGTAATTTTATTAGTTTTCCAGTTAGGTGCATGTAATTCACAAACTTTATACAAAGTAATTCAATCAGTTGAAGATAATGAGCTCATTGAATCGAAAGTTGTTAAGGTTGTTGATGGAGATACTATAAAAGTTAATATTGATAATGAAATAATAACTGTTAGAGTTTTAAATATTGATACTCCTGAAGTATATGGTCCAAATGCAGGGCAACCATTTGGAAAAGAAGCTAGTAAATTTGCTAAAGAGATGCTCGAAGGAAAAACTATAACTTTAGAATTAAGTAAAAAGAAAAATCCCTATGATAAATATGGAAGGTTATTAGCGTATGTATTTATTGGTAAGGATTTATATGAGGAACTAATTATAGAAGAAGGACTAGCAAGAATAGCATATGTCTATGATCCAGACACGAAATATATAAATGAACTAGAGGATTCCGAGAGACGTGCCAAGAATTCTAAAAAAAATATTTGGAGTATCAAAGGTTATGTTGATGAATCAGGGTATAATAATATAAAGTAAAAAGGTCGTATCAATTGATACGACCTTTTCGCAGCCATTTAATACTATATTATTTCGCGATAAACATTTGAGTCCAGTAGTTTCCGTCAGCAACGTAACCTACTCCAAGTGTAGTTGCTTTTGGTGATAAAATGTTAGCTCTGTGGCCAACACTATTCATCCATGCAGTAACTACTTCTTGTGGAGTTCTTTGACCTTGAGCAATGTTTTCAGCTGCCCAAGAGTAAGTGATTCCGAACTTCTTCATCATATCAAATGGTGATCCGTAAGTCGGACTTGTATGAGAGAAGTATTTCTTATCATGCATATCTTGAGATTTAGTTCTTGCAACACTACTTAATTTAGCATCAAGTACAAGTGGCTTAAGACCAGCTTTTGCACGCTCTACGTTAGTTAAATCAAAAACTTGCTTTTCATAAGCACTTACAGTTGTAGGTGTTTCAGCAACTGGAGTAGTTGGCTGAGTCACAACTGGTGCTTTAGGTGTAGTAGTAACTGGAGCTGTTGGCTTAGTAACTACCGGTGTAGAAGGTTTAGTAACTGGAGCCGTTGGTTTTTTTACAACCTTTTTAACAGGCTTCACAGCAACACA
>JAQSYP010000006.1 GCA_029256085.1 Caryophanales bacterium | reverse complement strand
GTAGCTCATTATTTTAAAACATAAATTGACGCTTGGTTTTGTTGGTTGTTCAGTTTTCAAAGAGCACTATGTCGCAATGGCGACTTTATTAATTTATCACATCGCCAATTACATGTCAACTTTTATTTTAAAAATTAATTTTTTAAAAGTTCAACAACGACGTTTATATAGATTAACATTGGTAGCTACATTTTGTCAAATAAAGAAAACTCGGCGATTGCCGAGCCTTAAGGGCGAAGGAAGAGCCGTAGTTGCACTTATGCGTTAGGAAAGTATGAACTACGCAGAAGTTTATACTTTCCGGTTATAGCCAAAAAAATAAAGGAACGAAAACGTTCCTTTATAGTAATTCATCGATATATATATTTAAGCTTTTAGTTAAAGTAATAATGTCATCTTCTTCTACCTTAACCATTGGTCTAGTTTTGTAATTTGGATCAATAAAAACAATTTCACCAATTTTACCATTAGAAAGTTTAACATAGTCACCAGGTTCTAGATTACAAATACAGTTTATTAAAGTATTTATAACTTGTAGATCAAACTTACCAAAATGTTCGTTAGTTAAAACTTCAACTGCTTTATATGGTGATATCTTTTTATTATTATATTGATCACTCACCAATGAATGAAATTCGTCTACAACACCTATAATCTTAGTGTAATAATGAAGTTTAGAACCACTAATACCAAGTGGGTATCCACTACCATCTAATCGTTCGTTATGTTGAAGTGCTACCATTTTTATATCATCTGGTATCCCTTCTATATTAGAAAGAATTCTAAAACTATATGTTGCATGCTTTTTTATTTCATCATTATCTTCTTTTGTGAGGTTATCGCTTTTGTTTAATATATTTGATTGTATTTTAGTAAGTCCTATGTCACATAACAATGCAGAAAAACTAATTTGGAAACAATCCATTAGATTATTATTTAATTTTGATGCTAAAATAGCTGCCATTAAAGCAATAGATACTGAATGGTGATAAATGTAGTCCTCTTTCTTACTATAATTACTTAGAAAAAAGACTTCATCTGGACATTCAAATGCTTTTTCAAGCAAAGGGTAGAATATATTTCTAAGCTCATTAATATTTACTTTGTTTCCGTTTGTCCATGAATTAAACATTTCTTTGTATTTTTGGACAGTATTTAAATAATCACTAATGAAAATATCTTTTATAGAGTTAATATCATCCGACTTTTTTTGAATTGGTTTAGGATTGAATAGTTCACCGTTGCTTAGTAACTCTTCTACTTCTACTTCTTTTATCATAAAAGTTTTAATGAATTCAATGTGCGTTTCATTCAATATAGTTTTTCTAGGAACAATAGGCTTAGATGTAAGTGAAAATATCGGCTCTTTTAAGATACATCCACTTATTAATTGTTCTGAATGAACTTTCAATTCCTTCACCCTCTAGAATTTTTTATTCTTCTATTTCTTCATCAGCTTCGGTAATTTGTTCTTTTTCAACTACAGCGACTGTGGCAACCTCACCATTTTCACCTAGCTTAATTAGTCTAACACCTTGTGTATTTCGACCTTGCTTTGATATATACTCTACTGGCGTTCTAATTATAATTCCGCTCGCAGTCATTATCATTAAGTCTTCATCACCAGTAACGGATTTAAGTGAAACAACTTCACCATTTTTTTCAGTAATATTACACGTGATAATACCTTTACCACCTCTTGACTGTAAGCGATACTCATCAACTGATGTTCTTTTACCGAATCCATTTTGTGTTACTACTAAAATTTCAGTATCCTTTTCTGCAATTTCAGCACCAACAACTAAATCTCCGTCTCTTAATCTAATCCCTTTAACACCTGTTGCAGTTCTTCCCATAGATCTAATTTCATTTTCATTAAATCTAATTAAGAAGCCTTTTTTAGTTCCAATAACAAGTTCCTTTTCACCGTCAGTTTTTCTAACCGATATAAGCTCGTCTTGTTCTCTAATGTTAATAGCGATTAAGCCATTAGTTCTAATTTTTGAGAAGTAATCAAGTTGAACACGCTTAACTATCCCTTCTTTAGTAGTGAATAGTAAATAACAATTATCACTAAATTCACTAACAGGAATTATTGCATTTATTCTTTCATCTTTATCTAATTCTAGTAAATTTACAATTGGAATTCCTTTTGCTGTTCTACTATATTCAGGGATTTCATAGCCTTTACTTCTATAAACTTTACCTCTATTTGTAAAGAATAGTATATGATTATGAGTCGATGTAGTAACTAATTGTTCGATAAAGTCATCGTCATTAGTTCCCATTCCTTGAACGCCTCTACCTCCACGTCTTTGTGCTCTATAGGTTGATAGTGGTTGTCTTTTTATATAACCTTTATGAGTTAATGTTATAGCGACAGTCTGTTCAGGAATTAAATCTTCATCTTCAATAGAATCAAATCCACCTAACATTATTTCTGTTCTTCTTTTGTTACTATATCTTTCTTTTACCTCTTGTAGTTCAGTACGAATAATTTCATATACTTTTTCTTCAGAACCTAAAATTTCTTTAAGTTCATTAATAAGAATTGTTAATGAATTATATTCATCCTCAATCTTCTCACGCTCTAGTCCAGTTAAACGTTGTAAACGCATATCTAAAATTGCCTGTGCTTGCTTCTCAGAAAGACTAAATTGCGTCATTAAACCTTCTTTAGCTGCTTCAGCTGTTTGAGAACTACGTATTAATTTAATAATTGCATCAATATGATCTAATGCGATTCTTAATCCTTCTAGAATATGTGCCCTAGCTTCTGCCTTATTAAGTTCAAAAATAGTTCTTCTTCTAATAACAACGACTTGATGATCTAAATAGTGTCTTAGAACCTCTTTTAAATTTAGGACTTTAGGCTCACCATTAACTAAGGCAAGAGTATTAATACCAAAAGTAGTTTGTAGTGCTGTTTGCTTGTATAAATTATTTACAATTACACCTGCATTAGCATCTCTTCTAACTTCCATTACAATACGCATGCCATTTCTATCTGATTCATCTCTTAAATCAGTTATACCGTCAATTTTCTTATCTCTAACTAATTCAGCAATTCTTTCGATTAATCTTGATTTATTTACTTGATAAGGGATTTCATGGACTAAAATAGTCTCTCGTCCGTTTGCTTTTGTTTCGATTTCTACCTTAGCTCTGATTGTAATTGATCCTTTACCGGTTTCAAAAGCTCTTCTTATACCAGATTTACCTAAGATAATCCCTGCAGTAGGTAAATCAGGACCTTGTACATGCTCCATAAGTTCTGCAATAGTTATTTCTGGATTTTTACTAAGTTCTAATACTCCATCAATTACTTCACCTAAATTATGTGGCGGTATATTTGTAGCCATACCAACAGCAATACCAGTTGCACCATTTACTAATAGATTAGGAAAACGAGCAGGTAAAATTACTGGTTCCTTTTCTGAACCATCATAATTATCTTTATAGTCAATAGTATCTTTATTAATATCTCTAATAAGCTCCATTGCTATTTTAGACATACGCGCTTCTGTATAACGCATTGCCGCTGCAGCGTCACCATCAATAGAACCGAAGTTACCATGGCCATCAACTAACATGTGTCTATAGTTAAAGTCTTGTGCCATTCTAACCATAGTGTCATAAACAGCAGTATCACCATGTGGATGATATTTACCAATAACTTCCCCGACAATTCTAGCTGACTTTTTGTAAGCTTTATCAGCTGTCATACCTAAATCATTCATTGCATATAAAATACGTCTATGAACTGGTTTAAGACCATCTCTCACATCAGGTAGTGCACGAGATACGATTACACTCATAGCATAATCTAAAAATGACGCCTTCATTTCTTGACTTATATTAATATCTTTTATTTGATGATTAGTGTTATCTGACAAGAAATAATCCTCCTTTCTCCTATCAAAACCTTTTATATATCGAGATTTTTAGCATATTTAGCATTTGATTGGATAAAATTACGTCTCGGCTCTACTTTATCACCCATTAACATCTCAAATGTTTCATCAGCTTCTATTGCATCTTGTAAATTTACTTGTAAAAATGTTCTAGTTTCTGGATTCATTGTAGTCTCCCATAATTGGGTAGGATTCATTTCTCCAAGTCCTTTATAGCGTTGAATATCTGGTTTTGGAGTTGGTGATAATTCTCCTAATCTAGCTTCTAACTCTTTATCGTTATAAGCATATGAAACTTTCTTTCCTTGAGAAACTTTGTACAATGGTGGTTGCGCTATATAAACATACCCATGTTCAATAATATTTCTCATATAACGATAAAAGAAAGTGAGTAATAATGTTCTAATGTGAGCACCATCGACATCAGCATCAGTCATGATAATAATTTTATGATATCTAGCTCTTTCAATATCAAAGTCTTCACCAATGCCTGTTCCGATTGCAGTTACAATAGCTCTTACTTCATTGTTAGATAAAATTTTATCTAATCTAGCTTTTTCTACGTTAATAATTTTACCCTTCAGAGGTAAAATTGCCTGAAAATGTCTATCTCTGCCTTGTTTAGCAGATCCACCAGCAGAATCACCCTCAACTATATAGATTTCTGATTCTTTAGGGTCCTTTGATGAACAATCAGCTAACTTACCAGGTAAGCTAGATATTTCTAATGCGTTCTTTCTTCTAGTTAATTCCCTAGCCTTTTTTGCAGCCATTCGAGCACGAGCCGCCATTAAACCTTTTTCTACTATTTTTCTAGCAGTAGAAGGGTTTTCAGCTAAGAATTTTTCTAAAGTATCAGAAAATATTGATTCTGTTATAGTTCTTGCTTCACTATTACCTAGTTTTGTTTTTGTTTGACCTTCGAATTGAGGATCTGGATGTTTAACTGATATTATGGCAGTTAAGCCTTCACGAACGTCTTCACCCACTAAATTACTATCAGCTTCTTTTACAATCCCATATTTTCTAGCATAATCATTTATAACGCGTGTTAAAGCCGTTTTAAATCCTACCTCATGAGTTCCACCTTCATAGGTGTGAATATTATTAGCGAAAGAATAAATATTACTAGTATAACCTTCGTTGTATTGTAAAGAGATTTCTATGGATATTCCATCTCTTTCTCCTTCAACATAAACTATATCTTCATGAACAACTTCTTTATTTCTATTTAGGTGTTCAACATAAGATTTAATTCCACCTTCATAGTAATACTCATTTGATTTTTCTTCTTCTTCTCTATTATCTACTATTACTAGCTTTAATGCTTTATTAAGGAATGCTAATTCTCTTAAACGTTGTGCTAAAATATCATAATCGTATGTTAAAGTTTCAGTAAAAATATCACCATCTGGTTTAAATTTAATAATTGTTCCTGTTTTGTCAGTAACTCCAATTATTTTTAAATCTTCCTGTGGTACACCAATTTTAAATTGTTGATAATGAATTTTCCCATCTCTATGAACAAAAACTTCTAGTTTTTCTGATAGAGCATTAACTACTGATGCCCCAACACCATGAAGTCCCCCAGAAACTTTATAACCTCCACCACCGAATTTTCCACCAGCGTGTAGAACAGTCATGATTACTTCAACGGCAGGTCTACCCATTTTCTCATGTATCCCTACAGGAATTCCTCGACCATTATCCTCAACAGTAATACTGTTATCTTTTTCAATAGTCACTTTTATTTGGTTACAATACCCAGCTAATGCTTCATCAATACTGTTATCAACAATCTCCCAAACTAGGTGATGTAAACCTTTTGAGCTAGTAGTCCCTATATACATTCCTGGACGCTTTCTTACAGCTTCTAAACCTTCTAGAACCTGAATATCACTCTCATCATAGGTTTGAAGTTGCAATTCTTTTTGATTCATTGCCACAATTTACACCCTCTTCAAGTCTTTTATTTTTAACATTAGTACTCTATATTTGCGTTTTTTACTTTGAAAATTTTTGCTTCCGAAATAACTTTGTGATCAATTCCATCGATATTTGTTGTAGTTACGAAAGTTTGAACTTTATTTTGAATTGTGTCTAATAAATGTGTCTGTCTAGAATTATCTAGTTCTGATAGTACATCGTCTAAAAGTAAAACTGGATATTCATTAGTTTCTGTCTTTATTAATTCTATTTCTGCTAGTTTTAATGATAAGGCAACTGTTCTTTGCTGCCCTTGTGATCCATATATTTGAACATCTTTACTATTTACTAGTAATTCCAAATCATCACGGTGAGGACCAAAAAGAGTAACACCTCTATAAATCTCACGTTCTTTGTTTTTTTCATAATAATCGTAGTATTCTTGTATCATTTTCGACAATTCTGGTTTTTCTGATACATTAATGCTTGATTTATAGTTAATTGACAAATTTTCAATCCCATTTGTAATATCGGAATGAATACCTTTAGCCCAATTTTCTAAAAGTGTTATAAATTGTAGTCTCTTATCTACAATTTTTGCTGCGAGTTCAACCATCTGTTCAGTTAATATGTCTAAGGTAGTCAAATCTGTAGTCTCTTTTATAGATAACTTTTTAAGATAGTTATTTCGTTGAAGTAATACTTTTTGATATGTAGATAAATTATAAATATATATAGGAGAAATTTGCCCCAATTCCATATCTATAAATTTCCTACGTACTTGAGGGCTACCTTTTACTAAATTAAGATCTTCTGGGGCAAACATTACAACATTAAAATTACCAACATACTCGCTTAATCTAGCTTTCTCTATTAAATTTACTCTAGCTTTTTTTCCTTTCTTAGATAAAATTAGCTGAAGTATATCCGTACTATTTCTTTTTTGTATGCTACCTTCTATTTTAGCATATTCTTCGTCCCATTTGATAAGTTCTTTATCATTTGTTGTTCTATGTGATTTTGCAAAGGCTAACACATGAATAGACTCCATCAAATTCGTTTTACCTTGGGCATTTAAGCCAATAAAAACATTCACTTTATTGTCAAAATTTAATTCTAAACTACTATAATTTCTATAATTTTTTAACAATATCTTTTTTATATACAAAATAAAATCACCAATCTATTTAATGATTTTTAATACTTCATGCTTTTTTATATCTACTACATCCCCAGGATATAGTTTTTTACCTCTACGATTTTCAACTTCTCCATTAACTAATACGACTTCCTCAGATAAAAATGCTTTTACCATACCACCTGAAGAAACTATTGCTTCTAATTTTAATAGTTGTTGAAGTGTAATATATTCAGTATCTATTTTGATATCTCTCAAATTTTTCCCACCCTAAAAAGTCTTATTATACCATTTTACTAAATTTTATTGATATATAAAAGAATGCCACTAGTAATAGTTTGACTAGTAGCATTCTTTTTTTAAAAAATTAATATGTTCTAACTGGTAAAACTAGTTGAAGAATAGAATTATCATTAGTATTTGTTATAACAAATGGTCTCATTGCCCCTGTAAAGCTAATTTCAACATCAGATCCCTCTGAAACTCTTAGTGTATCTAACATGTACTTAGCACTAAATGATATTTTTAATTCTTCACCTTCAATTTTATTACAAACAACCTCATCAGTCACTTTACCAATTTCAGGAGAATTAGATGTTATTTCAACAGTGTTGCTATCAATGATTTCTAGTTTAACAACATTATTATTCCCTTCTCTTGCAAGTAATGAAGCACGATCTATAGCCTGTAATAGTTCCCTAGAGTTAACTTGGATAATAGTTTTCATATCAGTTGGAATTAGTTTTGTTGTATCAGGATAATTTCCTTCTAATAATCTTGAAAAAAATTGAATATGCTTAGTTCTGAATAATACCTGGTTATCAGTTATAACTACATCTATCATTTCTTCCATGTCATCAATAATTTTACTAAGTTCATTTAAACTTTTTCCTGGAATTACAATATTTGCATTATATCCATCTAAATTAAAATCACTTTGAACTACTGATTTTCTTTGGGATAGTCTATGACTATCTGTAGCAGTACAAATTAGTTCATTATTTGTTATCTTCCAATTGACACCAGTTAAAATTGGACGATTTTCCGAACTAGAAACAGCATATACTGTTTGCTTTATAATGTTTCTTAAAAGATCGCCTCTTACTTTTATAGTTTGGTGTTCTTCAAGTTTCGGTAGGTGTGGATAATCTTCTGCATTTAAACCGTTAAGATTGAATTCACTTTTACCTGATTTAATTTTTGTAAGTAAATTTTCTCCAACTTCAATATCAACTGTATTTTTAGGTAATTTTTTTACAATTTCACTAAAGTATTTAGCTTGTAATACAACACTACCAGTTGATTTAATTTCAACTATTTCATCACCAGCTTCTTCTTTTGGAATGAAAGATTGTATTGATATATCGGAATCACTTCCAGTTAAAATAACACCATCATCTGTTACAACAAGTTTTATACCAGTAAGTATTGGAATAGTAGTTCTTGATGAAACAGCTTTCATAACCTCTTGTACACTTCTAACAAGGTAATCTTTTTGAATCGAAAACTGCATTTTTAAGTCCTCCTATTGTATGTATATTTATTTTATTTTTTTATTAAATAATTAGTAATAATAGTAATAGGCGCTGTGGATATGTGGATAAGGGTGTTTATACTAAGAAATCACAGTCTATCCACATGTGGACAGACTGTTGAAATGTTAGTACATCTTATACACAGTATTAACTCTTAAATTGGTCTTGAATTTCTTTAATTTGCCTTTGAAGTAATTGATCGGTAGTTAATAAAGTAGAAATTTTTTCATGAGCATGTATTACTGTAGTATGATCTCTTCCACCAAATTCTTCACCAATTTTAGGTAGTGAATGATCTGTAAGTTCACGAGATAAATACATTGCTATTTGTCGAGGGAAAGCCACTGATTTTGTACGCTTTTTCGCTTTAAATTCTTCTAATTTAAGATTAAACATTACTGATACAGCTTTTTGAATATCCAATATTGTAATTATTTTTGGTTTAGAGCTAGGGATAATATCTTTAAGAGCTTCAGCCGCTAAATCTGCATTTATATCTTTATTAATTAATGATGAATAGGCTACAACTCTTATTAAAGCTCCTTCAAGCTCTCTTATGTTCGAATCAATTTGGTTTGCAATATAAATCATAACTTCGTTAGGAATATCAAGAGCATCTGCTTTTGCTTTTTTACGTAGTATTGCAATTCTAGTTTCTAAATCAGGAGGTGTAATGTCAGTTATTAAACCCCATTCGAAACGTGAACGCAGTCTATCTTCAAGAGTAGGAATTTCTTTTGGTGGTCTATCACTTGAAATTACTATTTGTTTTGATTCTTCATGCAAAGCATTAAATGTATGGAAAAATTCTTCTTGTGTTTGCTCTTTTCCAGCTAGGAACTGAATATCATCTATTAAAAGTACATCAACATTTCGATATTTATTTCTAAATTCAACAGCTTTATTGTCTCTGATTGAATTAATAAATTCATTTGTAAATTTCTCTGAAGATAAATAAACAACTTTTGCTTTAGGATTATGTTCTAGAACATAGTGACCTATTGCATGCATTAAATGTGTTTTTCCTAGTCCAACTCCCCCATATATAAAGAGAGGATTATATGCTTTTGCTGGTGCTTCTGCAACAGCTAGTGATGCAGCATGTGCAAATCTATTGCCTGCACCTATTACAAAAGTATCAAAAACATATTTTGAATTTAGCATGCTTTGTGGGTTTTCTACAAAATCACTATCATTAATTTTTGGCTTAGGTTGCGGTTTAAATTCAAAATCATCTTCAATCTGGTTCTGAGGAATTATAAATTTTATATTTAACTTTGATCCAGTAAGTTCATTCAATGTATCACTTATTAAATCGGTATATCTATTTTCTAACCAATCTCGTGCAAACTCATTAGGAGCTTCAATTATAATAGTATCCTTCTGAAGAGAATTGGCTTTAGTTGATTTTAACCAAGTTTCAAAGCTTGGCTTACTAGTTTTTTTCTCAATTTCCTTCAAAGCTTGGCTCCAAAGATCACCTATATTTTCCACAAACTTATCCCTCCTCTAAAATAATGCTATAAAGCTCTATCTACGTATATTTTTTTAAATTAATTAGGATATTTATCGACAGAATACCATATATGTGGACAAATTTTATAAACAGCTTGGATAACATATCCACAAGTTACTAACAATCTGTGGATAGTTTTTAAAAGGTTTTAGGTTATCCTCACACTGAAAACAAAATTATCATATCAAAGAAATACAATAGTTGCAATGGTTTTTGTACACTTATCCACAACATCTATAGCTTGTGTATAAAAGTAATCCACAGTTCTATATAGTGTGTATATTTTGTCGATATGTGTTGTGGATAAAGAAAAAAATTGTAAAAATGTGTTTTAGAGCTGTTGATAACTTAATTTTAAAATACTTTTTACATTTCTCAGTTTTTATGATAGAATTTAGAAATTGTGGTCTATTGACATTTATATCAATGATTTACTATAATTTAAAAGGTTATTTAGAGGTAATCCTCAAGGAGGTGCTAGATCGTGAAAAGAACATTTCAACCAAATAAACGTAAACGTAGTAAAGTTCATGGTTTTAGAGAGCGTATGAGCACAAAGAACGGACGTAAAGTTTTAGCTGCTCGTCGTAAAAAAGGAAGAAAAGTATTATCTGCATAGGCCACTGATTATCAGTGGTCTTTTTTCTAATTTTTAGGGTAATAATTGTAAATAGAATACTTTAGATACCTAATATTAGAGGTTTCAACAAAAGGTGAAAAAATGAAAAAAAAGTACAGAATTAAGAAGAATAAAGAATTTCAAGCCATTTTAGGAAATGGTAAATCTTTTGCTAATAGACAATTTATTGTTTACTACAATACAATTCCACAAAATGAAAATATAAGAATTGGGATTTCTGTTGGAAAAAAGATAGGAAAAGCTCATTTAAGAAATAAAATAAAACGTTATATTAGAGAATATTTTAATAAATATAAAAACAAGCTACCAAATAATATTAATATAGTTGTTATAGCTAGAAAACAAACCGCTGAAATGGGACTTCCAGAGTTTGAGGCAAGTCTTAATCATATTTTTAGTAAATTAGGGTTTCTTAATAAAAAATAGAAGATTTTTGTATATCAATTAAAAACCTTGTCGACATATTTAATAGTATTTTTAAGGTATTTAATGATAATATATGTTTATAGATTTAATAGAATTGCTTAAAGATTTAGGAGGAAGTTAAGTGAATAAAAAGAAGTTGACCCTGTTATTACTTTTAACTGGATTAATAGCTGTACTATCAGGTTGTTCAGAGATTAACCAAGCAATTACACCAGAAAGTAAAGGGGTATGGAATGAATATTTTGTTTATCCTTTATCTTGGTTAATTACATATGTAGCAGAAATGTTTAAAGATAATTTCGGAATTGCAATTATAGTAGTAACAATAATTATAAGAGCTGCTTTATTACCATTAATGATAAAACAAATGCAAAGTACAAAGGCTATGCAGGTTATTCAACCTGAACTTACTGCATTGAAAGAAAAATATAGTTCAAAAGATCAAAAAACTCAACAAAAATTACAACAAGAAACTATGCTTTTATTCCAAAAGCACGGTGTAAACCCAATGGCAGGTTGTTTACCTTTATTTATACAAATGCCTATATTAATTGCATTCTATCATGCGATAATGCGTACTAAAGAAATTAATGAACATACATTCTTATATTTTGATTTAGGTGATAAAGATCCATATTTTATTTTACCGATCATTGCAGCTGTGGCTACATATGTTCAACAAAAGCTTATGATGAAAGGTCAAGAAGATAATCCTCAGCTTAAAATGATGCTTTATTTAATGCCAGGGATGATTCTAATTTTTGCAGTAAACTTACCATCGGCTTTATCATTATATTGGGTAGTCGGTAATATTTTCTCAATAGTACAAACAATTGTAATAAAACCACCTAAAATTGAATTGCAACCTGCAAAAGTAGGAGGGGCAAAAAAGTGAAAGAATTAACAGTAACAGGACCTACTGTAGACGAAGCTGTTCAAGATGCATTGACTCAGCTTAACGTTACCCGTGACAAAGTAGACATTAGAGTAATAGATGAGGGTAAAAAAGGTTTACTAGGATTATTTGGAAGTAAACCAGCTGTTGTTTTCGTAAAATTAAATTATGATTCAGTAGATGAGGCAAGAGATTATTTACAAAAAGTATTAACGGAAATGGAAATACATCCAGAAATTAAAGTTGAAAGAAATGGTAAGGAAGTTATTTTCAAGATTACTGGAGAAGACACGTCAGCAATTATTGGTAGAAGAGGATATACTCTTAACGCCTTACAATATCTAGTTCAACTTGTTGGGAATAAAAATACAAAGCAATTTCATACTTTTATCTTAGATGTTGAAAATTATCGAGAAAAAAGAAAAGAAACATTAACAACACTAGCTAATAGGTTAGCTGATAAAGCTGTCGCGACAAGAAGAAAAGTAGAATTAGAACCGATGCCTGCTTATGAGAGAAAAGTAATCCATACGGTACTTTCAGAAAGAAGAGATATTAGAACCGAATCTATGGGTGATGAACCTCATCGTTATTTAACAATTTTTCCTAAATAATTAAGTATAGCTGCACATTACGTGTAGCTTTTTTTTTGTGGAAAAATAAAATACCTAAATAATTATCCACTGTGGATATCTCTAATTAATAAATGTATACTATTTTTAATGTGGATAAATCCATTCAAATATAATTTTCAAAGTATTATTAACGAAAACTAGGAAATAAATGAATACATATATTGTAGTTTGGAAGGAAGATAGAATTGTTAGAATTTGATACAATAGCCGCAATATCTACTGCTCCTGGAGAGGGTGCAATAGCTATAGTTAGATTAAGCGGAGACCGAGCTGTAAAAATAGCAAATTTAATATTCAAAGGGAAAAATTTAAATAATGTACATAGCCATACGGTTCATTATGGCCACATTGTAAATCCTGAGACAAATGTCGTTTTAGAAGAGGTTATGCTAACAGTTATGTTGGCTCCAAAAACATTTACAAAAGAAGATGTAGTAGAAATTAATTGTCACGGTGGCATAGTTTCAGTAAATAGAGTATTAGAGTTAGTTTTAGAATATGGAGCTAGACTCGCGGAACCTGGAGAGTTTACAAAACGTGCTTTCTTAAATGGTCGAATTGATTTATCTCAAGCAGAGGCAGTTATAGATATAATTAGAGCGAAAACAGATAAGGCAATGACTGTTGCCTTAAATCAACTAGAAGGAAGACTATCAAATAAAATTGTTTCATTACGTCAAAAATTACTAGAAACATTAGCTCATATAGAAGTGAATATCGACTATCCAGAATATGATGATGTTGAAGAAATGACAAATTCAATATTACTTCCAAAAGTTACCGAAGTACTAAATGAATTAGAAATAATGCTACAGTCAGCAAGACATGGAAAAATTATTCGAGAAGGTGTCGCGACAGCTATAATTGGCAGACCAAATGTTGGTAAGTCATCACTTCTAAATGCATTAATTCAAGAAAATAAAGCAATAGTTACAGATATACCTGGAACTACAAGAGATGTTATTGAAGAATATGTCAATGTTAGAGGAATACCTCTAAAATTAATTGATACAGCAGGAATTAGAGAAACTGAAGATATTGTTGAAAAGATAGGGGTAGAAAGATCTAAAAAAGCCATATCAGATGCAGACTTAGTATTATTTGTACTTAATAATAACGAGCAATTTTCAGATAAAGATCTGGAATTATTTAATTTAGTAGAAGATAAAGAAATAGTTATAGTATTAAACAAAATTGACTTACCAAATCAACTCAACATTGAAGGTCTTAAGCTATCTTCAAATGCAATTATAGTAAAAACTTCAGTAAATAACGACCATGGAATAGAAGAATTAGAAGAAGCTATATATAATAAATATATGGGTGGAGCTATAGAAGGAAATGACTTAACTTACATATCAAATACTAGACATATCGATTTAATAAAGAAGAGTAAAAAATCTTTAAATGAAGCAGTAGTGGCAATAAAATGCGATACTCCAATTGATTTAATACAAATTGATTTAGTAAGAGCATGGGAGTACTTAGGTCAAATAATAGGTGATAGTGTACAAGAAAGTTTAATTGATCAGTTATTCAGCCAATTTTGCTTAGGGAAATAAATGGAGGTTTTATTAGTGGAATCAACAGGTATGAAATTTGATGTCATTGTAATTGGAGCTGGACATGCAGGATGTGAAGCAGCTCTTGCATCAGCAAGAATGGGGTCAAAGACACTGTTAATATCAATAAATTTAGATACAGTAGCTTATATGCCGTGCAATCCCTCTATTGGTGGACCTGCAAAAGGTATTGTAGTAAGAGAAATAGATGCTCTAGGTGGAGAAATGGGGAAAAATATCGATAAAACCCATATCCAAATGAGAATGCTTAATACAGGTAAAGGTCCTGCAGTTAGAGCATTGAGAGCACAAGCAGATAAGTATTTATATCAACATGAAATGAAGAAAACAATTGAACAACAAGATAATTTAGTACTAGAGCAAGGATTAGTAGAAGAACTGATTATTGAAGATGATTGTGTAAAAGGAATAATAACTAGAACGGGAATTAGATATTTAGCAGATGCTGTTGTAATAACAACAGGTACATACCTTAGAGGAAAAATTATAATTGGTAATGTTGAATATTCTAGCGGTCCAAACAATCAACAACCTTCTATTAGGCTCTCAGAACAACTAATAGATTTAGGGTTTGATTTAGTTAGATTTAAAACAGGTACACCACCAAGAGTTAATAGCAAAACGATTGATTATTCAAAAACAGAAATTCAACCAGGTGATGATGTTCCTAGGGCATTTTCTTTTGAAACTACTGAATATAAAGATGACCAAATACCATGTTGGTTAACTTATACAAACGAGCAAACACACAATATTATAAATAATAATTTACATTTATCGCCAATGTATTCAGGTATGATTGTTGGAACTGGACCAAGATATTGTCCATCTATAGAGGATAAAATTGTTAGATTTAATGATAAACCGAGGCATCAACTTTTCTTAGAGCCTGAAGGTAGAAATACAGAAGAAGTATATGTTCAAGGGTTATCAACTAGTTTACCAGAATATGTACAAATCCAAATGATAAAATCTATATCTGGATTGGAAAATGCACAAATAATGAGGTCTGGTTATGCTATCGAATACGATGCTGTTGTACCAACCCAACTATGGCCTACATTAGAAACAAAAATTATAAAAAACTTATACACTGCTGGCCAAATAAATGGAACTAGTGGTTATGAAGAAGCAGCGGGACAAGGTCTAATTGCTGGAATAAATGCGTCTTTAAAAGCCCAAAAGAAGGAACCTTTAATATTAGATAGATCAGATGCATATATTGGAGTTTTAATAGATGATTTAGTAACAAAAGGTACAAATGAACCATATAGATTACTTACGTCAAGGGCCGAGTATAGATTGATATTAAGACATGACAATGCTGATGTAAGGTTAACAGGATACGGATTTAAAGTAGGCTTAATCAATGAAGATAGATATAGTAGATTTTTAAGTAAGTTAGATAAAATCGAAACTGAAAAACAAAGACTAAAAGAAATTACTATTAAACCAACTAAGGAAATCCAAGAATTATTGTTTAATCTTAGCGGAAGTGAACTGAAAGATGGAATCAAGCCATATGAATTATTAAAAAGGCCAGAAATTCATTACAGTCATCTTTTAAAAATAGGATTCGGCAATAATGAGCTTGAAACTGAAGTTCTTGAACAAGTCGAAATACAGATAAAATATGAAGGATATATAGAAAAATCTCTTCAACAAGTTGAAAAAATGAAAAAAATGGACAGTAAGAAAATACCAGATAATATTGATTATGATTCTATTAATGGTTTAGCAAGTGAAGCAAGACAAAAATTAAAACAAGTTAGACCTTTATCTATTGGACAAGCTTCAAGAATTTCTGGAGTAAACCCAGCTGATATATCAATTTTACTTGTTTATATTGAACAAGGTAAAATAGCAAAAACAAATAATTAACAAAGGACGAATTTAATGATTGATATAAACACTTTTTCAAACTTATTAAAAGAAAAAGGCGTTACATTAAGTGACGATCAATTAACAAAGTTTGAAATATATTTTAATATGTTAGTTGAATGGAATGAGAACATAAACTTAACAGCTATCACAGAAAAAGGTGAAGTTTATCTTAAACATTTCTATGATTCAATAACACCTACATTCTATTTTGACTTTAATAAAGTATCTAACATTTGTGATGTAGGAGCTGGAGCCGGGTTTCCAAGTATTCCAATAAAGATTATTTATCCGCATCTAAAAGTATCGATAGTAGACTCTTTACAAAAGAGAATTAAATTTTTAAATGAACTATCAAACAAATTAGAACTAGAAAATGTTGCATTCTATCACTACCGAGCTGAAGATTTTGGTAGAATTGAAAATATAAGAGAGAGTTTTGATTTAGTTACTGCTAGAGCTGTAGCAAGAATGTCAGTACTCAGTGAGTTATGTTTACCATTAGTAAAAAAAGATGGTAGCTTTATTGCACTAAAAGGTGCTAACCTTGAGGAGGAGCTTAAAGTTAGTAATCAAGGAATTAATATACTTGGTGGAGAAATAAGTAGTATAGATAAATTTTTTCTCCCAATTGAAGAAAGTGAAAGAAATATTGTTGTAATAAATAAAACAAGAAAAACTCCCAAAAAGTATCCTAGAAAACCTGGCGTTCCAAACAAAACGCCATTAGAATTCACTTAGAGCATTAACAAATCCAGCCATAGTTAGGTGGTGCAATTAATGAGTAATCCATTTACTAAGTTTTTCGGTATTAATGACAAAGAAAAGGAAGTAGCTTCACCAGAAGTACCAGTTGAGGAAACTATTGAAGTAGAAACTGAGAAATCATTTGTTGTAGACGAAGTTAAGGAAATAAAATTAGAAGATATAATACCAAATCGTTTTCAGCCGAGAGAAGTTTTTGAGGCTGAAAAAATTGAAGAATTAGCATCATCTATGAGAACTCATGGCCTTGTACAGCCAATTGTTATTAGAAATCATTCGCAAATTGAAGGAAAATATGAAATTATTTCCGGAGAACGACGATTTAGAGCAGCTGGTAAGCTAGAATGGTTAACAATCCCAGCAATTGTTAGAAGTTATAATGATAAGGAAACGGCAGCAATTGCATTAATAGAGAACATTCAAAGAGAAGATTTAACTCCAATCGAAGAAGCACGAGCTTACAATGAATTAATGAAAATTTTTGAATTAACTCAAGAAGCACTTGCACAAAGATTAGGAAAAGGGCAATCTACTGTTGCAAATAAAATGAGATTGTTAAAGCTTCCTCAGGAAGTTCAAGACGCAATACTAACTAGAAAAATTACTGAACGACACGGACGATCTTTATTATCACTTAAAAATTCAGAACAGCAAATTAAGTTATTGATAGAAATTATTGATAAAGAATTAAATGTGAAGCAGACCGAGGAAAGAGTTGCTAGTTTACTGAATAAAGTCAACGAACAGCCTAAAAAGAAATTTAAGCATGTCGGTAAAAATATTAGATTAGCAGTTAACGAGCTTAATAGAGTATTTAAAACCATGGAGGATTATGGATATAAATACGAAAAAGAAGAAGAAGAAAATGAAGATTATTATGTAGTAAAGATAAAGATACCAAAAAACTTTTAAATTTCTAAAAATAATCCGGAAACTACCAACGGATTATTTTTTTTGAAAAAGTTCTTTATGATAATTTAATAAATGATAGAATAGATAAAGTAGATTTAAATAGTTTTAGAGAAAGTAGGTGACATCGTGTCAAAGGTGATCTCCATTGCCAATCAAAAAGGCGGCGTTGGTAAGACTACTACGTCAGTCAATTTAGGCGCTTGTTTAGCTACACTTGGCAAAAAGGTATTACTTGTAGATATTGATCCACAGGGAAATGCGACAAGCGGAGTTGGAGTAGATAAAGCGGACATAAATCATTGCATTTATGATGTTCTTGTTGATGATGTTGAAATAAAAAATGTTATAAAACCAACAACAGTTGAAAATTTATATATTGCACCTGCAACAATTCAATTAGCTGGTGCCGAAATAGAATTAGTATCTACAATCTCAAGAGAAATAAGATTAAAGAGGGCCATAGATACTATTAGAGGTCAATACGATTATATTATTATAGATTGTCCACCTTCTGTAGGCTTATTAACTTTAAATTCACTCACTGCATCAGATTCTGTTTTAATACCAGTTCAGTGTGAATATTATGCGCTTGAAGGTTTAAGTCAATTGTTAAATACTATAAGATTAGTTCAAAAACACCTAAACTCTAACCTGATGATAGAAGGTGTTTTGTTAACGATGTTAGATGCTAGGACTAACCTTGGATTACAAGTTATTCAAGAAGTAAAAAAATACTTTCAAGAGAAAGTATATAAAACAGTAATTCCAAGAAATGTCAGACTAAGTGAAGCTCCAAGTCATGGGAAGCCAATAATTTTACATGACCCTAGATCAAAAGGAGCCGAAGTTTATTTAGATCTTGCTAAGGAAGTGATGATTGGTGGCTAAAGGATTAGGTAAAGGGTTTGGAGCGTTATTTCCAGAAATCGAGAAGTATAATGATGAACAAGTCCAAGAAATTTTTATTAATGAATTAAGACCCAATCCATATCAACCAAGAAAAACTTTCGATGAAAATGCAATTGACGAATTAAGAATATCTATTGAAAAACACGGCATTTTACAGCCGATAATTGCAAGGAAAAGTATTAGGGGTTATGAAATAGTAGTCGGAGAACGACGATTTAGAGCCGCGAAACTTGCAGGATTAGAGAAAGTTCCAGTTGTAGTAAGAAGCTTAAGCGATGAACAAATGATGGAACATGGTCTCTTAGAAAATCTTCAAAGAGAAGACCTAAACCCTATTGAAGAAGCACAGGCTTATCAAACGTTAATGAAAAAATTAGACATAACCCAAGACGAACTATCAAAAAGAGTTGGTAAAAGTAGATCTCATATTGCAAATCATGTGAGGCTACTAATATTACCTCAAAAAGTTTTGACAGGACTTGTAGATGGAAAAATAACAATGGGTCATGGTAGAACGATACTCGGCCTAAAAGATAAAAAATATATTGAGCCAGTATATGATAAAATTGTTAGAGAAAACCTTAACGTTAGACAAGTAGAGCAATTAGTGAATGACTTGAATACAAATGTTCCACGTGAAACAAAAAAACCTAAGATTGAAAAGAGCTTTTTTATAAAAGAGCAAGAAAACACACTACGCGAGAAATTTGGTACTTTAGTAAATATAAAGTCCTCTAAAGATAAAGGTAAAATAGAAATAGAATTTTATTCTGACGATGATTTACAGAGATTATTAGACATTTTAGGTGAAAAGTAATAAAAGCTTCTGCAAACACAGAAGCTTTTTTTAAAAAGTAAATATCTACACTTGCAAAAACTGCTCGCTTTCCTCGGGCTGCGAAACGCATGCGTTTCGCAAGCCTCCTCAGTCGCAAACTCCTTGCGGGGTCTCGCCTGCCTAGCTATCCCGTAGGGGAAACGCATGCGTTCCCCACAGTTTTTTGCTACGTGTACTCAATCTAATAGGACTTGACTTTAGCCAAGTTATTATTATATTAGGCCTCCATTGATGTACCAGAATTAAATTCAGAATTCTTATAAATAGTTATTTGTCTATCAGCTTTTATTAGGGAATCAGAAATTACATTTGCTAGATTCATAACAATCGATAGGCGAGTATTTTGTAATACAGAAAATTCCATAAACCCACCAATGTTTACAATCCCACTAATATGCATGTTACCAACCGGTGGTAGTTTCTTATTTACTGCAGCACCTGGAATAACAGGACCATCATTTATTTGCACAGCCCCGATGTTTTCTTTTTTTCCGAGACAAGCATCAATTCCAATTACATATGGAGAATCATAGCTATTACTTATTAAATCCAGTGTTTCTTGTAAATTTAAAGCATGTACAGGATCTTCTAATGTTCCATAAATATTGAAATTAGATACCCTTTGTTCTTGCAGTTTAGTACCTACTATAGGGCCAAGGGAATCCCCAGTACATCTATCTGTACCAATACATACGATTACTAACTCTTTATGTGTAGTAAAAGGAATTAAATCTAGCAAATATGAACAAACTTTCGATGAGGCATAGTTTTCGTTATAATAAATTTTATTATTCTCTTTTTTAAAAAAATTATCGTGAAAGCCCACGGTTTTCACTCCTTAAATCTAGTTTTATTAGACAGTATTAGAAAAAAGAAGAAATATAATACCTATCTAAATAAATTTGTTAGTATAACCTTCTATAGTGAAGATATGTAATAAAGGAGTAGAATTATGATTCAGAGAGAAGATTTTTCAAATGCACTATCAAAATCAGTCGGTGATAAATTCACTTTAGAGAACGTAATTTCCTTCACAGTTGAGCTAATAGTAGTCTTATTACTTGCTTTTATAATTAATAGAATAGGTAAGTTTTTCATTAGGAAGTTCTTTAATATAAAAATTAAAGGTGGATTACAGCACGAAAGAAGAGATTTAACACTTCAAAAACTACTAGAGAATATACTTTCTTATTTTGTTGGTTTTATAACAATAATTACTATTCTAAACAACTTTTTTGATGTCAAAGGCATACTTGCTGGAGCAGGTGTAGTAGGTATTGCAGTTGGGTTTGGAGCACAAAGTTTAGTAAAAGACATTATTACAGGATTTTTTATCATATTTGAAGAACAATTCTTTGTCGGGGATTATGTTAGAATAAATACTTTTGAAGGAACAGTAACTCAAATAGGACTTAGGATTACTAAAGTTAGAGCGTTTTCTGGAGAAATTCAAATTATTCCTAATGGAACTATAATAGAAGTAACAAATTTTTCAGCACATAACTCTGTAGCTGTCGTCGATATAAGTGTAGCGTATGGTGAAAATATAGAGAAAGTAGAAGCAATAATAAATGAATATTTAACAGACTTGACTGAAAGATACGAGGACGTTGTAAAAACTCCTGAATTACTAGGTGTCCAAACTTTAGGTCCAACAGAAGTTGTACTAAGAATTATATGCGAAACTTTGCCGATGAGACACTTACAAATGTCTAGACAACTGCGTAAAGATATAAAAATTTTATTAGACGAACACGGAATAGCAACACCACTATCAAAAATGATGTTGTTATCACAACCGGTTGGTAATACAAACGTATAAGGAAGGTTGATTATGGCTGATAAAGAATTTGGATTAAATGATGTTGTAGAAATGAAAAAACAACACCCTTGTGGTACTAATAAGTGGAAAATTATTAGAGTTGGTATGGATGTAAGAATTAAATGTGAGGGATGTGGCCATAGCGTGATGATCCCTAGAAAAGAATTTGCTAGAAAACTTAAAAAAATAATTATTAAAGGTGAAATAGAAGAATAAGTCAATTTTCTTATATAGAAAATTTAATTTTTAAAAGATTAGATGTCTCAAAAATACAAATTAACAGTTTTACATTATAATACATTTCTTTTATAATGAGTTGAGCTGATACAAGAACGGCAAAAGGAGTGGAATTAATGGCTTTAACAGCTGGTATCGTTGGGTTACCCAATGTAGGTAAGTCAACATTATTTAATGCAATTACACAAGCAGGAGCAGAATCTGCTAATTACCCTTTCTGTACAATTGATCCAAACGTAGGTGTTGTAGAAGTTCCGGACCCACGTTTAAATAAAATCACTGAGTTAGTAAAACCAAAGAAAACTGTACCAACAACTTTTGAATTTACAGATATTGCTGGTATCGTTAAAGGCGCAAGTAAAGGTGAAGGGTTAGGAAATAAATTCTTATCTCATATACGTCAAGTTGATGCAATATGCCATGTTGTAAGGGCGTTTGAAGATGAGAATATCACACATGTTTCTGGCAAAGTTGACCCAATATCTGACATAGAAACAATTAATCTAGAATTAATATTTGCTGATTTAGAATCGGTTGATAAAAGAATTGATAGAGTAGCAAAATTAGCGAAGCAAAAAGATAAAGACTCTGAGTACGAGTATGAAGTGTTAGTAAAAATTAAAGAAGCACTTGAAAATGGAAAGCCAGCTCGCTCAGTTGAACTATATGATGAACAGTTAAAAATTGCTAAAGGTCTCCATTTACTTACATATAAACCAATGCTATACGTGGCTAATGTTAGTGAAGATGAGTTATTAGATCAAGATGGAAATGAATTACTGGAGAAGATTAGAGCATTTGCAGCAGCTGAAGGAGCACAAGTAATTGTTATATGTGCAAAGATTGAGTCTGAAATTGCAGAACTTGATGATGAAGAAAAGAAATCATTTCTTGAAGAGTTAGGAATTGAAGAATCAGGACTAGATCAGCTAATAAGAGCGTCATATGGACTTCTTGGCTTGGCAACATATTTTACAGCTGGAGAGCAAGAAGTAAGAGCTTGGACTTTTAGAAGAGGAATGAAGGCTCCTCAATGCGCAGGTATTATTCATACTGATTTTGAAAGAGGATTTATCCGTGCAGAAACAGTATCATATGATGATTTAATAAACTATGGATCAATGACAGCATCTAAAGAGGCTGGAAAAGTTAGACTAGAAGGAAAAGAGTATATTGTTCAAGATGGGGATATTATGCACTTCAGATTTAATGTTTAATTTCGAACGTTATTGATAATCCCTTTCTTACATGATATAATTTTACATTGTGAGTAATTAGATAAATTGCTCCTTGCCCTTAATTGGGCCGCTAAGACCAAAAGGAGGTGAATACAGACATGAGAAAGTATGAAGTAATGTACATTATTCGTCCAAACATGGAAGAAGAAGCACAAAAAGCATTAGTTGAGCGTTTTGCTGGCGTTTTAACTGGTGGTGGTGCAACAATCGAGTCTGTTAAGGAGTGGGGTAAGCGTCGCTTAGCTTATGAAATTAACGATTTCCGTGATGGGTATTACATGCTTTTAAACGTTACTGCTGAACCTGCAGCAGTTCAAGAATTTGATCGTCTTGCTAAAATTAGCGAAGACATCATCCGTCATATTGTTATTAAACAAGAAAATTAATTTTTCCCTTGGGAGGGGTTCTAATGATTAACCGAGTTGTTTTAGTTGGTCGCTTAACACGTGATCCAGAGTTACGTTATACGCCTGCCGGTGTTGCAGTGGCAACATTTACTCTAGCAGTAAATCGTCCATTTTCAAACCAGCAAGGTGAAAAGGAAGCTGATTTTATCAGTTGTGTTATATGGCGTAAACCTGCTGAAAATGTTGCTAATTATCTTAAAAAAGGTAGTTTAGCTGGCGTTGAAGGAAGAATTCAAACTCGTAGTTATGATAATCAAGAAGGTAAACGCGTGTATGTTACAGAAGTGCTAGCAGATAGCGTACAATTCCTTGAGCCTAGAGGCAGTAATTCCGCTCAAAGTGGTACAAGCTTTGGAGGAGGAGCACCTCAGCAGCAGAACCCAGGATCTCAATTTGGTGGAAGTGGTTTCGAAGGACCAAAAAAGCAAGAGCAATCTCCATTTTTTGATCATGGTAAACCAATTGATATTTCTGACGATGATCTACCGTTTTAATAAAAAGCAAGTTCGAAAAAATTTAAATGGACTGGAGGTTTGACAATGGCTGGAATGCGTAAAGGTGGCCGTGCTAAGCGTCGTAAAGTTTGTTTCTTTACTGCTAACGGTATCACAAACATCGATTATAAAGATACTGATCTTTTAAAGCGTTTCGTTTCTGAGCGTGGTAAAATTTTACCTCGTCGTGTAACTGGAACTAGCGCTAAATACCAACGTAAATTAACAATCGCTATCAAACGTTCAAGAATGATGGCATTATTACCATACGTTGCTGAATAGTAATGTTAAAGCACAATAAGGGTTAAACCTTGTTGTGCTTTTTATTTATTAGAATACATATTCAATACGCCCTTACTATTGAATATAAAATATAATTTCCTATAGCTATTAGATTATGTTTATACTTAAATTAATTAATTTTTGAAAAATTTAGGTAAAATTTGGGGTGTAACATGAAACTAAAGTGGTCGATAGCTTTATTAGTTTTTATTGCTTTATTTATATTTTTACATTCATCACCATTAATTGCATTAAGAACGCATTTATTCTTTAAAGGACACCCTGTAAGAGCTATAGATTGTAAGTTTGAAGAGTGGGAGTATGATGATGAATTGAAGAAAACACTCTACGAAAAGAATATTAGATGGTATGTAACATTTGATCCTCCTGAGGCCTATGAAACTGGAATCCCTATGTATAACTGGAAGGTTGAGAAAAAAGGATTCTTATATTTTGGGAGCATTAATTATCCCGTTTAAGATTCAAAATAGTGCACCTGAAAAAGGTGCTTTTTTGTTCTTCTTAAATATGGAAAAGAAAATCTAAATTACTTTAAATATATTCCCTCTGACACAAAAACGGGCTTACTTTTTTAGAATCAAAACGCCAAATAATTATATTGTTTAAATATTAAGAATATTATATAATTCAAGCATTATTTCAGGCGGTGATCAGATGAACCAAAATCAAGAAGTAGTAATTTCAAAACAAGAAATTTTAAATAGAGATATAATAGATGGATTTAAAAAGGCACTCCCAGTAATAATCGGCTATATTCCGATTGCAATAACATTTGGTTTAATTGCGAAACAATCAGGCCTAAGTATATTTGAACTGACAATGATGAGTGGACTAGTTTTTGCGGGAGCTAGTCAATTTATGGCTGTAAACATGATAACAATAGGCTCAAGTTCTATTGAAATAATTATTGCTACTTTAATTTTAAACTTAAGACACTTTATTATGACAATGTCTTTTAGTAACTTAACTACACATTTATCAAAAATAAAAAAACTTATGATATTCACGTTTGTAACAGATGAAACTTATGCAATATCAACACTTGAAGATGAAAAATCTAGTAGAAGTAGTGCATACTATCTAACTTTAGTTATAAGTACATACTTATCCTGGGTTTTAGGATCCGTTGCCGGTGGATTAATAGGAGATATTATACCAGAGCAGTTGAGTGTTTGTATGGGAATTTCACTCTATGCAATGTTTATTAGCCTACTAGTACCTCAAGTAAAGAAGAATTCTAAATTATTAATAATAATTATTTCCAGTATGTTTATAAACATTGTGTTATTTAACGTTTTAGGTAAGGGTTGGTCAATTATCGCATCAACAATTTCAGCTAGCTTTATAGGAATATTTTTATTTAAGGATGATGAATAATGGAGATTATTTTAATTATTGTGGGAATGGCTATAGTAACATTAATTCCGAGGGTATATCCTATATTGATTTTTGACAAAATAACTCTATCAAGTGGGATGAGGAAGTGGCTTAAAGCAGTTCCGTATGCTGCATTAGGGGCATTAATTTTTCCAGGTATTCTTACAGTTGTTCCAGATAAACCGTACATTGGTATCATAGGTGCCGCCGTTGCAGGGGTTTTATCATATTATAAACAAAATATCATTGTCGTTATTTTATTTGCAATTATAAGTGTATTTATAGCAAATAATTACTTTTAAAAACACGGACTTTATTATTCTGTGTTTTATTTTTTTGCTTTTATATATTGGTATTTTTAAATAAAATTTTTTCAACTATCTTTTTATAAGGTATAATAAGACAGGGTGTATTATTTTTCTACACTTTTAGTGGTTCTATATAGGAGTTGAAAATGGATGTTAGACAAAATTTTTAAACTTTTTATAATTTACCCAGTATTTCTTGTTAATTTACTACTGACATTAATAATAGGGATTATTTCTTTTACTTCTCATTGGGTTTATGGGGCTATTTTATTTATAGTTCAATTACTCGTTTTTATTTATACTTACATTTCACTTCAAAAATTTAAAAATCAAAATGATAAATACATAGCAACAATGTCACACAGACTTAGAAGAGTTGGAGAAGAAGCACTAACAGAAATGCCTATTGGTGTATTACTTTACAATGATGATTTAGAAATTGAATGGGCAAATCCTTTTATAAACTTGTGTTTTGTCGAAGAGTCAATTATTAACAAATCATTGTTTTATATATCTGAGGAACTTGTTCCCTTAGTTAAGAAAGATAACAATAAGGATATTATTTTAGTCAACGATAGAAAGTATAAGGTAATAATTAAACACGAAGAAAAATTAATATACTTTTTCGACGTAACCGAATTTATAGAATTAGAAGAAAAACATGAAAATGAAAAGGTCGTTTTTTCTACTATTTATCTAGATAATTACGACGAATTAACTCAAGGAATAAATGACCAGATCCGTGCGAATATTAATTCAATCGTATCATCAATTATTAGTCGTTGGGCAAATGAACATGGAGTGTTATCTAAAAGGATTTCCTCGGACAGGTATTTTGCAGTCCTAAATAATAAAATTCTAAAAGAATTACAAAAAACAAACTTTAACATTCTTGATGAAGTAAGAGAACAAACTGCGAAACAAGGTATACCGTTAACACTAAGTATCGGAGTAGGAGTTGGCGACTTATCTTTACTAGAAATAAATAACCTCGCCCAATCAAGCTTAGATTTAGCACTTGGCAGAGGCGGGGATCAAGTATCAATAAAATCAAATAATGGTAAAGTAAAGTTCTATGGCGGGAAAACAAATCCTGTTGAAAAAAGGACAAGGGTAAGAGCTAGGGTTATATCCCATGCACTTAAGGATTTAATTGTTGAAAGCGAACAAGTAATTATAATGGGTCACAAAACTCCTGACATGGATTGTTATGGAGCGAGTTTAGGTATTATGAAAATAGCCCAAATGAATGACAGACCAGCCTTTATAGTGACAGATCCTAATAGTAGTGACCAAGCTGTTAAAAGATTACTAAATGAAATTAGACATGATTATTTAGACTTATGGGATAACTTTGTAACACCTGAGCAAGCATTAGAAATTGCAACAAGAAGAACACTCCTAGTGATAGTAGATACACATAAACCATCGCTAACTATTGAAGAAAAACTAATTAATAGATTAGAGAACATTGTAGTAATTGATCATCATAGACGAGGCGAAGAGTTTGTTAATGATGCAATACTTGTATACATGGAGCCATATGCTTCTTCAACGTCAGAACTTGTAACGGAACTTTTAGAATACCAACCAAAAAGAGCAAAAATGAACATAATTGAATCTACTGCATTATTAGCAGGGATAATTGTGGATACTAAGAGTTTTACACTTAGGACAGGCTCCAGAACGTTTGACGCCGCATCATATTTAAGAACTTTAGGGGCAGATACAATTCTAGTACAAAAGTTTTTAAAGGAAGAGAAAGATAAGTATATTATAAAGGCGAGTTTAATTAAAAATTCGTATGAAATTATTAACGGGATTGCTATAGCTAAAGGCGAGGAAGATGAATTCTACGAACAAATAGTATTAGCACAAGCGGCAGATACGCTTCTTGGTATGAATGGTATTACAGCATCATTTGTAATAGCTAAACGAAATAACAATACAGTTGCTATTAGTGCAAGGTCTCTTGGAGATATCAATGTTCAACTAATAATGGAGAATTTAAATGGCGGCGGACATTTAACTAATGCAGCAACGCTTATACAGTCTGAATCGATTAAAGAAGTTGAAAACTTACTAATAGATGAAATTAATAAATACATTGAGGGAGGAAATTCTCTATGAAAGTAATTTTATTAAAAGATGTAAAAGGAACAGGAAAAAAAGGTGAAATTAAAGAAGTTGCTTCTGGATATGCGCAAAACTTCTTAATAAAAAATGGTATGGCTATTGAAGCAAATAACGCTAACATTTCATCTCTTGATGCACAAAAAAAGAAAAAAGAAAAAATGGCCCAAGAAGAATTAGAAAATGCGAAGTTATTAAAGAAAAATTTAGAAGAGTTAACAGTTGAGATTTCAGCGAAATCTGGTGAAGGTGGTAGACTGTTTGGCTCAATTACCTCAAAGCAAGTTGCTGAGGCATTAGAAAAGCAACACAAGATTAAAATTGATAAAAGAAAAATGGACTTAACTGATGGTATACGCTCATTAGGTTTTACAAATGTGCCAGTAAAGCTTCATCAAGAAGTGACTTGCACATTAAAGGTTCACGTAAAAGAGCAATAATAATTAATAGACATTGGGGAGTAGTAAAATGAACAATAATTTATATGATAGAACTCCTCCACATAATTTAGAAGCTGAACAAGCAGTTCTCGGATCTATTTTTCTAGAACCACAAGTTCTTATTACAATAGCAGAGATTCTAATACCAGAAGATTTCTATAGAGCTGCACACCAGCGATTATTTAACACTATGTTAAAGGTTTCTGAAAGAAGTGAACCTGTTGACGTTGTCACCGTAACAACGGAACTATCAAATCAAAATTTGTTGGAGGAGATAGGTGGAATTCCTTATCTTCAGGATTTAGTTAATTCTGTACCTACTGCAGCGAATGTAGAATTTTATGCACGTATTGTTGAGGAAAAGTCTTTATTAAGAAAACTAATAAAAACTGCCACTAGCATAGTAACAGATAGCTTTGAACGAGAAAATGAGTTAGCAGATGTTCTGAATGAAGCTGAGAAGAAAATTCTAGAAGTTTCTCAGAAAAAACGTGCAGGAAATTTTAAAAATATAAAAGATGTTTTAGTAGATGCGTATGACAAAATTGAGCTTCTTCATAATCGCAAGGGTGATGTTACAGGAATACCAAGCGGTTTTGTTGATCTTGATAAAATGACAGCTGGGTTTCAGAAAAATGATTTAATTATAGTAGCAGCAAGACCGTCTGTTGGTAAGACAGCTTTCGCACTAAATATTGCACAAAATGTTGCTACTAAAACTGATGAACACGTCGCTATCTTCAGTTTAGAAATGGGAGCAGATCAGCTAGTAATGCGTATGTTGTGTGCTGAGGGCAACATTGATGCACAAAGACTAAGAACAGGCTCGTTAACTCCAGATGATTGGGGTAAACTAACAATGGCGATTGGAAGCTTGTCGCGTGCAGGGATTTTTATAGATGATACTCCTGGAATTAAAATAACTGATATAAGATCTAAATGTAGACGTCTTAAGCAAGAACGTGGATTAGGTATGATTCTAATTGATTATCTCCAACTAATTCAAGGTAGCGGTAGAACACGTGAAAATAGACAGCAAGAAGTATCTGAAATTTCTAGATCACTTAAGGAATTAGCAAGAGAACTACAAGTTCCAGTTATAGCACTTTCTCAGTTATCACGTGGAGTTGAATCGAGACAAGATAAAAGGCCAATGATGTCTGATATCCGTGAATCTGGAAGTATAGAACAAGACGCGGATATAGTAGCTTTTCTATATAGAGAAGATTATTATGAACGTGAAACAGAAAATAAGAACATTATTGAAATTATCATTGCTAAGCAAAGAAATGGTCCAGTTGGAAATGTTTCTCTGGCATTTAGAAAAGAATTTAACAAATTTATAAGTATAGATAGACACCATGATGATCCTGGTAATTTCAATAGTGCTTCATAGAACTATATTGACTAATATACACAAATATTGATAAACTAACTTTTGTTTTTATATAAAACATCTCTGGAGGGTAAATAAATATGTCATCAGTTGTCGTAGTTGGAACACAGTGGGGCGATGAAGGTAAAGGTAAAATTACCGATTATCTATCGAATGATGCTGAGGTAATTTCTCGTTACCAAGGTGGTAATAATGCTGGCCACACTATTAAGTTTAACAATGAAACTTATAAGCTTCACTTAATTCCATCTGGTATTTTTTATTCTGATAAAATATCTGTTATTGGAAATGGAATGGTTGTAGATCCTAAGGCCTTATTAAAAGAATTAGTGGGACTACAAGAAAGAGGTATTAGCACGGATAACTTGAGAATTAGTAACCGTGCACACGTAATTCTTCCGTATCATTTAAAGCAAGATGAACTTGAAGAAGAAAGAAAAGGCGACAACAAGATTGGTACGACTAAAAAAGGTATAGGTCCAGCATATATGGACAAAGCTGCTCGTATTGGGATTAGAATGGCTGACCTTTTAGATAAAGAAGATTTTCATGAGAAACTAAGTAGAAACCTTTCAGAAAAAAATCGTATGTTTGAAAAGTTATATGACTCAAATGGTTTTGACATTGATGAAATATTTGAAGAATACTACGAATATGGACAACAAATTAAAAAGTATATTTGTGATACATCAGTAGTTTTAAATGATGCTTTAGATGCTGGTAAGAGAGTATTATTTGAAGGTGCACAAGGCGTAATGCTTGATATTGATCAAGGTACATACCCATTTGTTACATCTTCGAACCCAATTGCAGGTGGAGTAACAATAGGAGCTGGTGTTGGACCGTCAAAAATTCACCGTGTTGTTGGTGTAGCTAAGGCTTACACTACTCGTGTAGGTGAAGGGGCATTTCCGACTGAGCTTCATAATGAAATCGGTCACCAAATCCGTGAAGTTGGTAGAGAATATGGAACTACTACAGGAAGACCACGTAGAGTAGGTTGGTTTGATAGCGTAGTTGTAAGACATGCAAGAAGAGTTTCGGGGATAACTGATTTATCTTTAAACTCTATTGATGTATTAACTGGTATTCCTAACCTGAAAATTTGTGTTGCATATAAGTTAGATGGAGAAATTCTTGAAGAGTTTCCTGCTAGCTTAAAACAACTTTCTAAGTGTGAACCTGTTTATGAGGAGCTTCCTGGTTGGACGGAAGATATTACAGGTGTTAAAAACTTAAAAGATTTACCTGAGAATGCTCGTCATTACTTAGAGAGAATCTGTCAATTAACAGGAATTAACTTAGCAATTTTCTCTGTAGGTCCAGATAGAAACCAAACAAATCTAGTTAAAAACGTATACGGACTATAACTTGTGAAACAGTTCTATTAATTTAGAACTGTTTTTTAATATTACAACCTATTAAAAAAATAAAAGGAAAATTTTTTAAAAAAATGTATTGTCTAAATATATTTGTGATGGTATTATGTTTATTGTCTAACTTTTAATAGTAAATACGGCCCCTTGGTCAAGCGGTTAAGACACCGCCCTTTCACGGCGGTAACACGGGTTCGAATCCCGTAGGGGTCACCATTTATATTTTTTTTGGTCCCGTGGTGTAGCGGTTAACATGCCTGCCTGTCACGCAGGAGATCGCCGGTTCGATCCCGGTCGGGACCGCCATTACATATAAGTTAAGGCTCGGTAGCTCAGTCGGTAGAGCAGAGGACTGAAAATCCTCGTGTCGGCGGTTCGATTCCGTCCCGAGCCATCAATAAAAAGGACAAGATAAAATCTTGTCCTTTTTATATTAATTATAATTTGTAATAAAATGTAATAAAAAATAGGTATTTGTGACTATATAGACCTTATTTGTTAATAAAGACATATCAATTATGTTACAAAATCACTTTTTTCATCAAAAAATCCCTTTTTTGTGATAAATTAAACTAGGATATTACAATATATTTGCACCGTAGATTAGAATCTGAAAGTTTTCAAGGAGGAAGTAAATTGTTAAATACCTCTATTTTTGCAAAAATCATAAACACAATTAATAAAAAAATAGACTTAATAAAAAATAGTAGTTTAATAGAAAAAAATCTTAAAATATCAAAAAAAATATATAACTCTGCTTCTAGTAATAAAACGATTAGTTCAGCATTTACAGTTTTGTTATTAACTGCATCTGTATTACCAACTGTTTACGCGGGTAGTTTAACTGGGGAAACAAGTGGTGTTACTAAGGTGTTTAACGTATACTTTGATAATGAATATATCGGAACTGTAAAAAATAAAGACTTTGCAAAAAGAATAATTAATGAAAAATTAAAAGAAAACCAAGAGCAAAACGAGAATTATAACTTTACTGTCGCTAATGATATTAAGATAGTTTCTGAGAATGTTTTTACCCCTGTATATAACGAAAAGCAGGTTAAAGAAAAAATTGGTAAGGCTATTGAAGTGAAAGTAGTAACTTACAACATAATAGTCGATGGTAAATCTATCGTACATTTGACAAGTGAGGAAGAAGCGCATCAGGCACTCGAAGAAATTAAGTCGAAATTTGTATCTAGTAAAACACTAGAACAAGCAAGTCAAATGAAAAAAGCAAATGTGAAAAAGCTACAGGTTGGTGAGTCAAGAGTAGTTGATGTGGCTTTCTACGAGGAAATTGCAATTGAAAAGGCTGAAGCGCCAGCTAGTGACGTAAAATCTGTAAACGATGCAACATCAATTCTTATAAAAGGAACAAAAAGACCAGTTCCTTATTCAGTAGTTGATGGAGATAGTCTAGGTACAATTGCAGAGAAATTTAATTTAAGAACACGTGATCTACTAACATTAAATCCTGGTATTACTGAGAATACACTATTACAAATCGGGCAGAAATTAAATGTTTCTGCAGTTAAACCTTTTGTTAATGTTATTGTTAAAAAAGAAGAGGTTAGAAAGGTATCCGTTCCTTACGCTACTCAATATAAAAGTGATCCAACTATATTCAAAGGAACTACTAAAGTTATTCAAGAAGGTATAGACGGAGAAAAGATTGTTGATTACGCTATTATAGTTGTAAATAATAAAACGAAATCTATAAAGGCAGTATCACAAGACGTTACTAAACAGTCTACGCCTAAAATTATCGCAAGAGGAACAAAAGAAGTTCCTTCGCGTGGTACAGGGAACTTAGCATGGCCTGCTTCAGGTGGTTATGTATCATCTAAAATGGGTTATAGATGGGGAAGATTCCATAAAGGTATTGATATTGCTGGGCCAAGTAGTTTGAACATTAAGGCTGCGGATAACGGTACTGTAACTTTTGCTGGATGGGATGGTAACTACGGGAATAAAGTAGTAATTAACCATAATAATGGAATGAAGACAGTTTACGCACATCTTTCTTCAATTTCAGTTTATGATGGACAAGTTGTACAGCGCGGCCAAAGTATTGGAATTATGGGATCAACAGGTGATTCAACCGGTACACACTTACACTTCGAAGTATATAAAAATGGTAGCGTAGTTAATCCAATGTTAGAATTATAATATATAGAGCCTCTAGATAATTTCTAGAGGCTTTTAATTTATAATTAATGTTGTAAAATAAGAGTAAGTCTAAATTCAAATTGTAGGGAGGAAATTTCATGAATAAAAAGATTCTTGTAGTAGATGACGAAAAGCCCATTGCTGACATACTGTTATTTAATCTTTCCAAAGAAGGTTATGAAGTTGAATGTGCTTATGATGGACTTGAGGCTTTAGAAAAAGTTAACGATTTCAAACCAGATTTAGTTTTATTAGATATTATGCTCCCACATAAAGATGGACTTGAGGTTTGTAGAGAAATTAGAAAGAACTATGATATGCCAGTTATTATGTTAACAGCTAAAGACTCTGAGCTTGACATCGTTTTGGGACTTGAAATGGGCGCAGATGATTATATGACTAAGCCTTTCAGTTCTAGAGAGTTACTTGCTAGGTTAAAGGCTAATCTAAGAAGACACCAAGCAGAGAATCAGAGCGATAAAGAAGAAGAAACTACTGATTTAATTATAGGTGAACTTACTATCTCGCCTTCCTCATACACAGTATTAAGACGAGATGAGCAGATTCATTTAACTCATAGAGAGTTTGAGTTGCTACTTTATTTAGCAAACCATTTGGGACAAGTTCTTACACGTGAGCACTTGCTACAAACAGTATGGGGATATGACTATTTTGGTGATGTAAGAACTGTAGATGTAACTATAAGAAGAATGAGAGAAAAATTAGAGGATAATCCGAGTAATCCACAATGGATAATAACGCGAAGAGGTGTTGGGTATTATCTAAATGGCTCTAATTAGGTGAAGTAATGAATCGTAAAGTTGGATTTTTTAAATCTATTCATGTAAAGCTAGTTGTTATAAACATCCTATTAATATTTATTGCATTACAAATTATTGGTGTTTATTTCGTACAACAATTAGAGAAGCAGTTAGTTACAAACTTTTCAAATTCCTTAAATGATCGTGTAAATCTACTTGTATACAATGTTGAACAAGAAATTTCAAATAATTCACATGAACACGAAGAAGCAATTACTGGAAACCTGAAAAACCTGTTATTCGACTTTGCCTCAAGTGATATAGATGAAGTACGTATAATAGATAACAAAAACAAGATTCTTGCAACATCGAATGTATACAACCAGAGTCTTGTAGGAAAAAGGACTACGGATATATTAGTTAAAAGAACATTATTATCAGCAGCTAAAAGCGAAAAAGTCTTTATAAACAAAGAAAATGGCCATAGAGTTCGAGTAATTGTAGCGCCAGTTAAAGTAAATGGAAATAGTACGGCTGTTGTTTATTTAATGGCATCAATGGAAGGTATATACCGACAAATAGCCCAAGTTAATAAGATTTTTATAACAGGTACTATAATAGCTACTATAATAACGGTCGTAATTGGAATTGTGATGGCTAGAACAATTACAAGACCTATATCAGACATGAGAAAGCAAGCTAATGAGCTAGCAAAGGGTAACTTCTCAAGAACTGTAAAAATATATGGCCATGATGAAATTGGACAACTTTCAATGACGTTTAATACTTTAACAAAAAAGCTGCAAGAGGCTAGAGCTACAACCGATGGTGAGCGAAGAAAACTAAGCTCAGTTCTAAAGAACATGAGAGACGGTGTTATTGCTACAGATCGTAAAGGGAGAATAATTCTTGTAAACGAACCGGCCTTACAGATGCTTGATGTTCCACGTGAAACAATAATTGAGCAAGACTTGCTAAGTGTATTAGGTCTTACAGATGAGTATAGCATCGAAGATATTTATAACGATCCACATTCGATAACTGTTGATTATAGCACTCAGTATGATACTTATTTTATTAAAATTAGCTTCTCAATAATTCAGAATGACTCTGGTTTTAATAGCGGTATAATTTCTGTTTTATACGATGTTACAGATCAGGAAGTAATTGACCGTGAGAGACGTGAGTTCGTTGCAAATGTATCACATGAGTTACGTACTCCTCTTACAACAATGAGGAGTTATTTAGAGGCTCTCAGTGAGGGTGCTTGGAAAGAACCGTCAATTGCACCAAATTTCATTGATGTAGTTCAAAATGAAACTGAACGAATGATCCGATTAGTAACAGATTTATTACAGCTTTCTAAAATGGACAGTAGAGACTATCGTTTATACAAGGAATGGATTAACTTTCCGGAATATTTTAATCGTATAATAGATAGATTTGAGATGACAAAACCAGAAAATATAAATTTTGTTAGAAACTTTAATAGTAGTCCACTATTTATATTTGTTGATGACGATAAAATTACACAAGTTCTAGATAATATAATCTCAAATGCTGTTAAATATAGCCCTCAAGGTGGAACAATCAATTTTATCCTACGTAACAAGGATAATTTTATAGAGCTTGAAATTAGAGATCAGGGTGTCGGAATTCCTAGAGAAGAAATGGATCAAATATTCGAGAGGTTCTACAGAGTTGATAAAGCTAGATCAAGAAAACTTGGTGGGACTGGGCTTGGACTGGCCATCGCTAAGGAAATGGTAGAGGCTCATGGTGGTAATATATGGGCAAAAAGTGAAGAAGGTAATGGAACATCTATTTTATTTACATTACCTATTGAAAATGATGATGAGGTAGATTGGGAATGAAAAGAGAAATTGCAAAATCGTACATTCTTAGTATCTTAATTATCATAAGCTTAGTTTTATCTTGGTATATTTGGACTATAAAACCAGTTTATGAAACTATTGAAGAAAATAAAGTCATTCAGGAAGTACAAATCGGTCCTAAAAAACTATTAAAAGATATAATTTTTCCAGAACAACTAATTATTCATAAATACCAATTACATTATGGTGTAACCAAAATAGAAGATTTGAATGTATTATTAGAGCAATTCGGGGAATGGAAACTCAAAAATTTTGAAAAGGTAACAAATATTTCAGGTAACGAAAACTTTTTAAAGTTTGTACATGGAACTGAAAAGTTGGAAACTATTTATCCTACTTCAATCTCTATTAAAACAATGAAAGATAATTTTGAAGAGGTTCATTTAGATGATGTGACCTTCAATTTTGATCGAATCCTAGTTAGCGTTGCAAATAAAAATACACAAAATCCAAAAATATACTTTATTAACTATGCTAAACAAGAAGTTTACCAGGCAGATGTTTCTAATATAAATTTTAACGTTTTAAAGCGTAATTATTACTTTGGAGTCGAGAAATACCCGACGTATTTCCCGTATTATATAAAGAAAAACAGCACAGTATTTTTACCAGAGTCGAAGACTAAAACATACGTGATGACATTCTTAACTGAAGAGATTGATCAGGATTTATTCAAAGACGCATTATTTATAGATCCAAAGTTTGTAAAGAAGAATACTTCTAAGTCATTTGAATCATTTACTGATGGCACTAGATTACTTAAAGTAAACTATAAATCGAGTAATATTGAGTATGTAAATCCTGTAAGTATTGATAAAACAAAAAAAGAAGAAGTAGATAGTCTGCAACAGTCTATCAGCTTTATTAATGACCATGGTGGATTTAATGATAATTACACACTATATAAAAACGATCAACAAAATAAATATAGTACTTTCAGATTGAATTACAATAATACCCCTATATTCTCAAAAGGTAATTTCTCATCAATTAAAATTAAATGGGGCAATGATGAAGCTATTAATTACTCTCATCCATTATTTAAACTTTCATTTCCTATTGAAAGAGAAAAAAAGACAATAGATTTAGAGTCAGGCTATGACATCATTTCATTAATTAAGTTTGAAAAGAATTTAGATAAGGATCTACTTGAGGATGTTTCCATTGGCTATGAATTATCATTAAATGAATCAATTGGGAATGTAGCAAAACTAGAACCAGTATGGATAATTAAATATGCAGGTAATTGGAAGAAGTTGAGCTACACCAGTGAAATAGGAGGAGGTAATTTTATTGGATTGGAGTAAAACTAAGACTCTATTTATAATAATATTCCTCATTCTAGATATCTTCCTTTTTTACCAATATTGGCTGAAAAAGTCTAGTAATCAATTAGATTACCTTACTGAAGTTTCTATTGAGAATAATGCGTTATTTAATGAACAGCAAATGGAAGACTTGCCTAAGCTACCTATGAAGATATCATATATAAGTGGTAGGGTTAAGAAGTTCTCTAAGAACGAAGTTGAAAACTTAAAAAAACAAGATATCAAAATTATTAATGAGATTGAATTAGTATCAACAATAAAACCGCCTTTTTTAAAGTACGAAGGTTACGATTCATACTCGTTTAAACAATTCTTAAATGAATTTGTATATCGTGGTGGAATTTATGAATTCTGGGAGTTTAATGAAGAAGAAAATATTGTTATCTTAAATCAAACATATGGAAAAAGATTAATTTATCAGAATCAAAATAGTAAACTAAAGATCAAGCTTGATAGTGATGGTAATATTATAGGATACAGCCAAACAATGCTAGATGATATAAAAGAAATTGCAAATAACAAAAATAATCCCGATCTATTATCGGCAACTAAAGCATTAGAAGTAATTAGCAATAATGTTACAATTGCACCTAACTCTAAAATAACAGATATCAAGATTTGTTTCAGTACACTTGTACCGCTAGAAACCGGGACACAGGTACTAGCACCAACTTGGTATGTAAAGTTAAACGATACAGATGAATACCTGGTAAACGCAATTGAAGGTCATATAATAACCGATCAAGAACTACAATGGAGTGAAGCTCAATGAACTTACAATTTAGCGTGTTAGCCAGTGGAAGCACTGGCAACTCTTTTTTTATAGGGAATGAAAAAACACAATTTCTAGTTGATGCAGGGTTAAGTGCCAAAGGCTTAGAAGAACAATTAATTAAAATCGACAGAAACATAAAGGATATAAACGGTATTCTTATAACGCATGAACATATCGACCATGTCAAAGGAATTGGTGTAATAGCGCGTAAACATAATATTCCAATCTATGCGAATGAGAAAACGTGGAAGTCAATTGGTGAAAGTCTAGGAAAAATTCCTTTAGAGTGTAGAAATCTTTTTGATGTAGAGGATAATAAAGTACTCGAAGGCTTAGGAATTGAGTCATTTGCTATATCACATGATGCAGCAGAGCCAATGGGCTATGTTTTTCATAACAATGGGAAGAAACTAGTGTATATTACGGATACTGGTTATGTTAGCCAGAGAGTTAAATCAATTATAAAAGATGCTGATATATATATTTTTGAATCAAATCACGACGTAAGCATGCTTCAAATGTGTCAGTATCCATGGCATATAAAGCGAAGAATTTTAAGTGATGTTGGACATGTTTCTAATGAAGATGCTGCAATTGCACTTTCAGAAGTTATTACTGATAGAACAAACCGAATATATTTAGCGCACTTAAGTCAGGATAATAATTTGAAGGATATAGCTAAGATGGTGTGTACACAAATCTTAGAAGAACGGGGTCATATAATAGGAGATAAACTACAAATTCATGATACTGACCCGAAAACTCCTACTGAATTAGTTTTAATTTAGAAAAATTTGTGCATAAATTATAGAGACAATATGAAATATAAAGCAATTGTAACTAAACCTACTTTTCTTATAGAGCTTTAGTTTTTATAATCTAAGTATAAGATTTCACAAAGGGTTGGTGTCATTTATGGGTTATTATGATGATTTTGAAGAAAAGAGTTATAGAACAGAGAAAAAAGACAATTCTAGCCGAACAATTTTTACTTCTCTTATAAGTGCTATAATTGGTGGATTAATAATAATAGTATCAATACCAGTTTTAGCAAAGTTTAATTTACTGCCATACGATGTTAAGGAAAAAGATCCTGGCGTAGTAGAGATGGTAGAAAATGAAGATGGAACCAAACAACGCAATGTAAATGTTAACGTAACAACCGACATTACAAAGGCAGTAGATAAAGTTCGTGATGCAGTTGTTGGAGTTATAAACATTCAACAAGGCAATATGTTTGTTCAAGATGGTGAAGCAGGAACAGGTTCAGGTGTAATTTACCAAAAGTCTGGTGATAAAGCCTTTATTGTAACTAATAACCATGTAGTTGAGGGAGCTTCAAAGGTTGAAGTGAGCCTAAGTGATGGTCGCAGAATCTCGGCTAAAGTTTTAGGTACAGACATTTATACTGATCTAGCTGTTCTAGAGATTCAGTCAAAATATGTAAAGAGCGTTGCTGACTTAGGAAATTCAGGTAGTTTAAAAGTTGGTGAACCTGCAGTTGCAATTGGTAACCCACTTAGTCTGAACTTTTCTGGTTCAGTAACTCAAGGTATTATCTCTGGACTGGAGCGTACAGTGCCGGTTGATTTAGATGGAAATGGAACATATGACTGGGAAGTTGAAGTATTGCAAACAGATGCCGCAATTAATCCAGGAAACAGCGGTGGAGCGCTAATCAACATCGAGGGTGATGTTATTGGAATTAACTCTATGAAAATTAGACAAGAAGCTGTAGAAGGAATTGGGCTTGCAATACCTATGGATATCGCAAAACCAATTATTAGTAGTTTACAAAAACACGGTGAAGTCCATAGACCATATATGGGTGTTGAATTAAGATCCGTTGGAGAAATACCTGAACATAATCAACGTGAAACACTAAATCTACCAATGAGTGTTAAAGATGGTATTGTTATAATGTCAGTCATTCAAGGATCACCTGCAGAAGCAGCAGGAATTCAAAAGTACGATGTAGTTACTAAGCTTGATGGTAAGGAAGTTTCAAACGTTATCCAACTACGCAAGGTTCTTTATCAAAAGGAAGTCGGAGATAGTATGGAAGTTGAATATTATCGAGGCGGCAAAAAGTTATCAACAAAAATGAAATTAAGCAAAACTCAAGGCTAAACTTATACACATGTTAATAAGAGGAACTCTCTGTAGAGGGTTCCTCTTTTTCTATATTTCCAGTTGTTATAGAAAATGCGATAATAGATTATGATAAGAATTGAAAATACACTAGAGGTGATTGTAATGAACATTAAATGTTGTGAAGAACACGCTGATTTAGCAATAGATGTAATAGTAGATGAATTAGGAGTGGCTCCTAAAATAACAAAGTTAAATGAAGCTGAAAAGTTATCAACAGCCTGTGAATATTGTTCTGAGAAAGCAGTATATATTGTGTCGAACTAATGTTCTACCACGAAATGTGGATAGGAATTGTTGATATGTGGATAACTTTTGTGGATAACTTGTATATAAAGTGGGGATTAGTGTGAATATATCAATTGTGTGCATAGGAAAGCTCAAAGAAAAATATTTGAAACAAGGTATAGATGAATTTACAAAGAGACTTGGACCCTATGCGAAAGTTGAAATTATTGAATTGGCCGATGAAAAAGCACCAGAAAATCTAAGTGAGTCAGAAATGATTCAAGTTAAAGATCGCGAAGGTGAGCGCATACTGGGTAAGGTTAGTGATGATGCTCATGTTTTTGCGCTCGCAATTGAAGGCAAGCAGTTTTCTTCAGAGCAGTTCGCTGAAAAATTAGATAGTCTAGCAACCTATGGGAAAAGTAAGGTTGTTTTTATTATTGGTGGATCTCTAGGTTTGTCAGATGCAGTTTACAAACGTGCAAATGAACTGATTTCTTTTTCAAAGATGACATTTCCGCATCAGATGATAAGGATGTTCTTGTTGGAGCAAGTTTATAGAGCGTTTAGGATTAATCGGGGTGAACCGTATCACAAGTAAATGAGGTTTTAGAATAAATTAAAATGAATACGTTAGTACAATGGATAAAATATTATATAGAAATTATCATGGGGGAAGGTAATGGAATTAATAAGGTCATCGGAAATGAAAAATGCATTTGTCAGATTATTTAATATATATGCCAATGAACTTTCAAAATATAATCCCTGGCTTGGGACGCAGATTGACAGTCAAGGAAATTATTTATCAAAGCATGTGGAAAAACTTATAAGCGATAGAAGCCTTGATGCATTTTGTATAACATACGATAAGAAAGCAGTTGGGTTTGTAGTATTTTCCTATTCTGATCGCAGTGGGGGAAATATATGTTCTATAGATGAAATTTTCTTAATTGAAACAAGCAGAGGGTTGGGAATAAGCGAGAGAATCTGTACAGAATTTTGGAGAAAATATAAAGGAATCTGCACATTGAGTGTATTAAAAGCAAATCTCTCTGCGGTAGCCTATTGGGAAAAACTAATCTCAAGGTGTGGTTATACTTATGAAAAGCACGAAAAAAATGAACAGATGTGGCGTTATGAAATTGATCTTGAATCATATTTATAATGTGGTGTTGGTAAAGCTTAAATTATTTTAATTAATAAGTGTATCTAGAATATCCAGTAACAACACGTTTCCTTGTTCTCAATTTAGACGGAAAAATTGCACTTATCCTTTTTACAGAGAACCGTATGATAAATAGGCACACGGTACTTTTCAATTAGAAAAATATAAAAAAAGCTTCCATTTATTAGTGGAGGCTTTTTTTATATTCAATTGAAATTATTATAGTATAATTTACTTATTGAAAGTTTAATAGTTATTTTAATGATTAACACTTGCAACATATATCAAAACAAACATAAAGTATCAAACCTTACTGAAGTTAGTAATCTACTTTTATTTTTGCTAATCTAAGAAAAATGAAAACAAACGTAAATTAATTTGTAAGAAGTGAGGTATTGGGAGAAAACAATGAGTAGAAAAGATGAGGCATTAACACAAATTGAGAGTATATTGAAGGAACTAAAGGGTGAAGAAGAAAGTGCTGCTACTGCCGTTGTAGGACAGAGAAGAGGAACTGCAAATTTATCGGGAGCATTATTTAAGATTATCTTTAAATATTGGGGAGTAAAAATAGTTGTTATTGCAGTGCTACTAGTAGTAACTCTGTCCGGAAGTATTTGGTTATTATCCGAAAATACATTTAAAAAGGAAAGTACAATATTTGTAGAAGATGTAAAAGCTTTAGCAATGCTTGCAACGGCTGAAGCCCATTTAAAAGTAGTCATTAAAGAAGAGGATAATAAGGTGTTTGGAAATGATATTCCAGTTAATCTGCCTGGTACAAAGAGAGAGGTATTATTAATTGTCCCTGCCACAGTTATTGCAGGAGTTGATCTTAAAAATATAACTTCAGATGATATAAAGGTAAATGATAATAAGAAAGAACTAAATATTGTACTACCAAGAGCCTCCTTAATACAAAAACCAGCAATTGAGATGGATAAGGTGATAACATTCTCAAATGAAGGATTAATCAGTGGGGGAATCGAATGGGATGAAGGATTTGATTTAGCAGCAGAAGCACAGGAGAAACTTAAAGAAGAGGCTATTGAAGTAGGCGTATTAGAAAAAGCAGAAAAAAGCGCAGAAAAAGTCCTTAAAGGCTTTTTTAGCAATCTTGGATATACTGCGAAGATAGCATTTAGGGATGAATGATTTTGAACCTAATAAGTTAGTTAGGTATAAAGGTCATCAATGGGGCATTGAATATTCAATGTCCTTATTGCATTATAAGTGTTGTAATCCATCATGAAATAAATGCATAATCTATGTGATATATATGACCTTTTAGAAGATAACGAGTATTACAACAGCAGAAGAACTTCACTTATATTTTGTTTTATTAGTATCAAATAGGAATAAACATATGTAGTAGAAACAAAAAGGTAAAGATCATTGCCATGATCCTATGAAATTTTTTGCGGAAACCAGATGCTTTTTTATGACGTTGATATCCAGCAATCAAAGTGATCATCAGAAGGCTAAAGCTTGAATATCCCATTACCATCTTAATATGTAAGTATCCTATCATTGGGCCATATTTGAAAATGTTAATCATTATATGACCTATAGTGAAAATAGTAGAAAAAAGGGCAATTTTTATATGACCTTTCATCAAATACCTTGAGATAGTTGCAAGACGTATCTTAATTTCTCGTTTTTTCGTTTTGCGAATGATTAAAAAAATAAAATACATATTTAAGTTGATGATAAATAAGAGGACGGTTAGCTGGGCTAAAAGCTGACTTATAATAATTAGTGTGCCATCATGTTGTCGAAAAAACCAAATAAATATAATTGAACCTATCAATATAAAACCATTTGTAACTGTCCATATTCTATAGTACACTTTAATCCCTCATTGAACTTATAATCATGTAATGGGTTGCCTCACTCTTTTTATTTTATAAAATGAAAGGTCCTCTTGAGCACTGTTATAAATTATATCCGTTTCCATTACCTCTGATTCCTTACAGTACCTTTTCCTGCTTAACTATTATCTAATCATCTTTTTTCTATTTCATACATTATTGTTAAGGATAAGTTGTAAAATCTATAAAAAAAACCAATGTTCTCATGAAAAGAGATACATTGGTTTTTAAACTTGATTCGTAGATTAGCGTACTTGTTCCTCTGAAAATTGAGCTTTTGCCTCTATGCGACGACGGTGCAGGATTGGTTCAGTGTAACCACTTGGTTGATTGTAACCAAGGAAAATTAAATCACATGCCGCTTGGAACGCTATAGAGTTTTCAAAATCCGGTGACATCGGACGATATTCAACATCACCTGAGTTTTGCTCATCAACAACTTTTGCCATACGTTGTAATGTCTCAACAACCTGTTCCTTTGAGCAAATGCCATGGTGTAACCAGTTGGCAATATGCTGACTAGAAATACGAAGTGTTGCACGGTCCTCCATTAAACCAACATTATTAATATCAGGTACCTTCGAACATCCAACACCGTGTTCAACCCAACGAACAACATAACCTAGAATACTTTGGGCATTGTTATCTAACTCCGCTTGAACTTCTTCAGGAGTCCAGTTTGGATTTTTGGCAACAGGAACTTGTAAAATTCCGTCAACAAGATCAGTTATATCTTTTTTCAAATCATTTTGAACTTCGATTGAGTCAATTAGATGATAATGCGTCGCATGCAATGTTGCTGCTGTTGGAGAAGGAACCCATGCAGTATTAGCACCAGCCTTTAAGTGACCAATCTTTTGTTCTAGCATGTCAGCCATAAGATCAGGCATTGCCCACATACCTTTACCAATTTGAGCGCGACCTTGTAAGCCACAAGCAAGACCGGTAAATACATTTGATTTTTCATAAGAAGCTAGCCATTCGGAAGACTTCATTTCACCTTTACGTAGCATTGGTCCTGCTTCCATTGAAGTATGCATTTCATCCCCTGTACGGTCTAAGAACCCAGTATTGATAAATGCTAATCTTTCTTTTACTTCACGGATACATGCCTTTAGGTTGATTGATGTACGGCGTTCTTCATCCATAACCCCAATTTTTAAAGTGTTTCGCTCTAGTCCAATTATATCCTCAATACGTGTGAAAAGAGTATTCGCAAATGCAACTTCCTGTGGACCGTGCATTTTTGGCTTAACAATGTAAACAGAGCCTTTAGCAGAGTTACGATATTTACTATTTCCGATAATATCATGTTTAGCAATTAAACTTGTTATAACGCTATCCATGATACCTTCAGGAACTTCGTTGCCATCTTTATCAAGAATTGCATTGTTAGTCATTAAATGTCCGACGTTACGGATAAACATAAGTGAGCGTCCAGATAGAGTAATTTGACCTCCATCAATTGACTCGTAAACTCGATCAGGATTTAGTGTCCGTATTACTTCCTTTACTCCTTTTGTGAAGGTTGCAGTTAAGTCACCTTTAATAAGTCCTAGCCAACTTCTATAGACTTCAACCTTATCCTCAGCATCAACAGCAGCAACTGAATCTTCACAGTCCATAATAGTTGTAACAGCTGATTCTAGTACTATGTCTTTTACGCCTGCAGAATCTTTGCTTCCAATTATATGGTTGCGATCAATTTGAATTTCTATGTGCAATCGGTTATTTTTTAAAAGTAAAGAGGTTGGATTATCAAGTTCACCTTTGTAGCCTACTAATTTTGAAGGATCCGTTAACTCAACAGATTCTCCGTTTTCAAGTGTGATGTTTAATTTTTTATTAATAATCGCGTACTTTACTGCCTCTTTATGAGATCCATTTGAAAGAGGTATAGCATTATCTAAAAAGTCTTTTCCATAAGCAATAACCTTTGCGCCACGAACTGGATTATATGCACCACTAAGTTCAGCACCGTTTTCCTCACTGATTGCATTAGTTCCGTATAATGCATCATACAAGCTTCCCCAACGTGCATTAGCTGCATTGATAGCATAACGGGGGTTATTAATTGGAACTACAAGCTGCGGTCCACCCTGGAAAGCAACCTCAACATCAACATTTTCTGTTGATACTTTGAATTCTTCAGGAGTAGGTTCTAAGTACCCTATTTCCTGTAAAAACGCTTTATATTTATCAAAATTAGATTCGCCTTTATATTCTAAGTGCCAGTTATTAAGCTTTTGTTGAAATTCCCCACGACGTTCTAGTAATGCTCTATTTTGTGGAGAAAGTTCATCGATCAGGCTTTCAAAGCTTGTCCAAAAAGATTCTTGATCCAATTTGCTACCTGGAAGAACCTCGTAATTAAGAAAATCATAAAGAACTGATGCAATTTTCAAATTTCCCTTTTCTACGTACTTCGTCATTTCACTACCTACCCTCCAAAAATTTAGCAGAAAATATAATACATTAATATCCATAGACATTGTACTGTAAAATTTTCTGCAATAACAATAATTTCTACCTATCTTTTGAAAATCCTTCCCGAAATACAACAATATTTTAGGGTGTTTTGTAATTACGAATTTGAATCAATCAATAACTCTTGTTGGATTGAAAAAGAGGATTTTATTAAACTAATATTGAATACTTAAGAGAATATATAATTGTGGGGTTGCTTCAAGGGGTGAGTTATATAGTATACGAAAATAGCAATATATATGAAGATAGGTTATTTGTAGATATGAAAAGCGATTGCAGGAAATGTTTCGGTCTTTGCTGTGTTGCGTTATATTTTTCGGCTTCTGAGGGATTTCCGGGTGATAAAGAGGCTGGTAAACCTTGCTCGAATCTTAAAAAGGATTTTAGATGTTCTGTTCACAAAGATCTTCAAGAAAAAGGTCATAAAGGATGTACTTCCTATGAATGTTTTGGAGCTGGACAAAAAGTAGCTCAAACTACATTTAAGGGACAAGATTGGCAGAAAGATATAGAATCGGCGCAGCAGATGTTTAATGCGTTTTCTGTAATGAGACAACTCCATGAGATGCTATGGTATTTGACTGAGATACTTTTGATAAAAATAGATAGTAACATAAGAAATAAGGTAGAACACTTGATAAATGAAACAGAAGAGCTTACATATTTAAATGCTAATGATCTTTTAGAGTTAGACATAGATTCTCATAGAGTTAAAGTTAACTCTCTTCTCAAAAAGGTTAGTGAACATGTATGTGTTAAGTATTACGAGGATAAAAGAAAGACTTTTAAAGGTAAGAGAACGATTTCTAGAAGACTAGATTTAATAGGTAAAGATTTAAAAAAAACTGACCTAAGAGGAGAGAACTTGGCAGGCGCACTCCTAATTGCAGCAGATTTAAGGGGGAACAACTTAGCTGGTACCAATCTTATTGGAGCAGATCTGCGGAATGTAGATATTAGAGGAGCAAACCTTACAGAAAGCATATTTATTACACAATCCCAAATTAACTCTGCAAAGGGAGATTCTAACACTAGCCTACCAATAAGAATAAAGCGTCCAAGGGATTGGTCTTAGCTCTCTTGGAAACGGAGAGACAGTTCTTTATGCAGTTTTGTAAAAGAGACATCATTGCGCTCATCTGAAATAGATAGCGCTTTTTATATTTTTGTGTATTTAAATGGAGGAACTGATGGTAGGAATCACATATAGAGAATTGAAAATTGAAGAATGTGAACGAATTCGTGAAATCGATGCGTCGCAATTCATAGGGAGAGCATGGCGAGAAGTAAATGGTGAAAGAAAATTAGTGGAAATTAATTATCAAGATCCTGATTGGCCAAATGGTTATGGTTATCATGTGAGTAGGCTTAAAGAGACAATTCAAGGTAAAGGTTGCGCAATTGGTGCATTTGATGAAAAACAAACTTTAATAGGGTTAGTAACGGTTAATCGCGGATTCTTCGGCCAGGAGTCTAAATATGTTCTACTAGATCAACTATTTATATCGCTAGAATATAGAAATAAGGGTATAGGTAAAAATTTATTCTTCCTTTCAGCAGATGTTGCAAAACAGTGGAATGCTGACAAAATATATATATGTGCTGGATCTGCAGAAGAAACGATTGCATTCTACTTTGCTGTAGGCTGTGTTGAGGCAGCAGAAATAAACAGGCAACTATATGAAAATGATCCGAGAGATTTTCAGTTGGAGTTTAATCTACATAATGAAGCAAAAGGAGTACTGTAATGAATTTCAGTGAACAAATTAATAAACTGATTTCTAAAAAGGTAGAAAATGATCAATTTTCAGGTGTTGTACTAATTAGTAAAGGGAACGAAGAGCTTTTTTCAGGAACCTATGGATATGCTAATAGATCTTGGAAGATAAATAATAGTTTGAAGACACGCTTTAGAATTGCGTCTGTATCAAAAATGTTCACAGCAGTAGGCATCCTCCAATTAATCGAAACTGGTAAACTTTCTTTTAATACTAAAGTTGTTGAATATCTAGAGCTTAAGGGTAGTAAAATTCCAAAAGACGTAACAGTTGAAAGTTTACTAACGCACACATCAGGCATTGGAGATTACTTTGATGAAAAGCTTGGAAGTGAAGAATGGGAAAAACTTTGGTCAAAAACTCCAATCTATAAAATTCGTAAACTAGAAGATTATCTAGATTTATTTATGTATAACGAACCAGTTAGAAAGGTTAATGAAAAATACCATTATAATGGTGCAGGGTATATATTATTGGGTCTTATAATACAAAAAGAGTCAGGATTTTCTTATTTTGATTATATTAGAGAAAATATCTTCAAAAAGTTAAATATGAATGATTCAGATTTCCTTTCTTTAGATGATGCTGATGAGTCAGTGGCTGAAGGTTATGAAATTATATTAGATGGTAATGAAAAAATTATAGGATGGAAAAAGAACATTTATACTGCAACCCCTGACGCTGCTTCAGATGGAGGAGCTACCTCAAGTGCGGAAGACCTAGTAAAGTTTATAAAAGGATTGAGAAATAATGAATTACTTGGTGAAAAAATGACAAGGGAGATGTTTATTCCAAAGGTTTCAGAATATGATGACACACCAAGGGATTACATATGGATGTATGGATACGGCAATGAATTTATTTTAAATAAAGAAAGCAAAGAAATCGTTCGATGTGGTCATACCGGGGAAGAATATGGAATTAGTGCAAGGCTATATTATTATCCGAGCCTAGATATTTATGTAGTTATTTTGGCTAACCAAGGACTATGTTCGGGTCCATTAGGTTGGGATATTCATAATGCTATTATAAATAATAATTCTGATTTGAATTTACTCTAAATAAAATACCCTTCTATAATACTTAGCATTATAGAAGGGTATTTATTTCCAAAAAGCTACATATCTATTCTTTCTTCTTATCGATTGGAACAAACTTAAGAATCTCTTTTGTTTGAAAGGTGTCGAAGAGTCTGTTTTGCCATTCGTAATATTCAAGTCTTTCCTTTAGCTTATCTATATCCGTTAGTGCATGCTCACGAATTTCTTCAGAAGTACTCGGATCAGCAATAAGATCATTTAATTTTGAGATAGATTTTTCCATCGCACTACTATTCATCATAATGGCTGTACGCCATTTTATTTTGAAGAAGTCAAAGAAGCACTGATACCAATCTTCTTTGATTGTATATAGATCCCTTCTAGCTCCCCTTACCCAAACCTTTTCCACCATATTTAAATCTAGTAAGCTTTTAATCGAATTACTCATACTAGTTTTACTCATACCGAGCTCTTCTTTCATTTCATCGAGTGTAAGTGGTTTATCCGAGAAAAAAAGAAGGCCGTAAAGACGTCCAGCTGAGGGGGTAATTCCATATAGGTTCATATTTTGAGAAATGGTATCTATAACCATTGTCCTTGTTTTTTGTAATACTTCTTCATCTTTCAACTTTCTCACGTCCTATAACAAAATCGTCAATTAATTGTAATACTACATAATCATTATACTTAAATGAGCATTAAAGTAAACAAAAAATAAATTCGCACAGTTTTTTCTGTTCATATTATATAACTTATAAACATAAATTAGACTGTTCATACAAATTATTTTTTTAAAAATGTGTTATACTTATGAAAGACCAAAGAAAAAACGAGGTGATTGAATGATAGAAACCGAGGTAAAGATAAGGGTCAATGATGTTACCAAGATTTTCGGGAAATCATCAAAGAAGGCACTCCAATTACTAAAGGAGGGGAAATCTAAGGAAAAAATATTAAAGGAAACAGGTTCAACGGTTGGTGTTAATAGAGCAACTTTCGAAGTGAAATCAGGTGAAATATTTGTAATTATGGGGTTATCTGGAAGTGGAAAGTCAACCTTAGTGCGCTTGCTTAATCGTCTAATTGAACCAACATTAGGGCAAGTTCTTATTGATGGTAAAGACGTAGTTAAGATGAATAAGGAAGAATTAAGGCAAGTTAGAAGAAAGAAAATTAGCATGGTCTTTCAGAAGTTTGCATTGTTTCCTCATAAGACAGTGCTTGAAAACACTGAATATGGTTTGGAAATTCAGGGTGTTGAAAAGTCTGAAAGAAGTACAAAGGCATTAGAGGCCTTAGCATTAGTAGGTCTAGATGGTTATGAGAATCAATATCCTAGTCAACTAAGTGGTGGAATGCAACAGCGTGTGGGATTGGCGAGAGCGCTAGCAAATGATCCTGATGTTCTTTTAATGGATGAAGCTTTTAGCGCATTGGATCCGTTAATTCGTAAAGATATGCAGGATGAGTTGCTAGAATTACAGTCTAATATGGAGAAGACAATCGTCTTTATTACCCATGATTTAGATGAAGCCCTACGTATTGGTGACAGAATTGCCCTTATGAAGGATGGTAACATCGTACAAATAGGAACACCCGAAGAAGTATTAATGAATCCTTCTAATGAATATGTTGAGAGATTTGTAGAGGACGTAGATCTTTCGAAGGTCTTGACTGCTCAACATGTTATGAAGCGTGCTGAAACCGTACAAATCGATAAAGGGCCACGTGTTGCTCTAAAATTAATGAAGAATCTAGGTATTTCATCTATATATGTCGTGGATAAACAGCAGCATCTTCTTGGGGCAATTACTGCTAAAGATGCTTCGGAAGCAGCTGATAAAAGTGAGTCGCTAATAGACATCCTAGATAAGGATATAAATGTCGTTGGAACAGACACTGTACTAATCGATTTATTTGATAAAGTTTCATCGTCAAACATTCCTGTTGCTGTTACAGATGTTAATAACCGGTTAAAAGGTATTTTAATTAAAGGTGCAGTAATTGGAGCACTTACGGGTAATTCGAAATATATAAATGAAGTTGTTGAATCAGAAATAATTGAACCCGAAGTGGCAATAGCTAAGGAGGTGCTGTAATGGAAGGAATTTTACCGAGACTTCCCTTAGCAGATTGGATCGACTTATTAGTTGATTGGATGACAAGTAACTTTGGTGAAGTATTTGATGGTATATCAGATAGCATTGAGTTCTTTGTTGAAGGCATTGTTACAGGTTTAAGCATTGTCCCTTCAATAGTACTAATTATTATTGTGAGTTTAATAGCTTGGAAGGTTTGTAATTGGAGAATTGCTTTATTTTCCTTATTAGGTTTATTTCTTATTGATAATTTAGGTTATTGGGAAGAAATGATTGAGACACTATCTCTTGTATTGACCTCGGTTTTAATTTCTATCGTGATAGGGATTCCAGTTGGTATTTGGGCATCTCAAAGTGAAAGAGTGAGACAAATAGTTACACCTATTCTCGATTTGATGCAAACTATGCCAGCTTTCGTTTATTTACTTCCAGCAATCTTCTTCTTTAGCATAGGTGTTGTACCAGGGGTAATTGCATCGGTTATTTTTGCAATGCCACCAACGATTCGCTTAACCGTATTAGGAATTAAACAAGTTCCAGCGGATTTAATTGAGGCGTCAGAAGCATTTGGCTCTACAACTAAGCAAAAGCTGCTAAAGGTAGAATTGCCACTGGCTATGCCAACGATTATGGCGGGGATTAATCAAAGTATAATGCTATCTTTATCAATGGTAGTAATAGCATCTATGGTTGGCGCACCAGGACTTGGTACAGAAGTATATCGTGCAGTCACACAAATTAAAACAGGTGATGGGTTTGAAGCGGGAATAGCAATAGTTGTAATTGCTATTTTACTAGACCGTATCACACAAAATATTGGAAAGAAAAAACAAGGGGGAATTTTATAATGTTTAAAAAATTAGTTGGGATCACATCAGCACTAGCTCTAGCACTTGGATTAACTGCTTGTGGGGGAGATGAAACAGAAAAATCATCTGAATCAAAAAACTCTACTAAATTTGTAGGAGAACAAGTTGATTATAAAATTGTTGGGATAGATCCAGGTGCAGGATTAATGAAATTAACTATTAATGATGTTCTTCCTAAATATGGTCTAGATAAATGGGAAGTAGTGGAAGGTTCAGGTGCTGCAATGGCAGCGGCCTTGAAAAAAGCTTATGACAAAAAGGAACCAATCATTGTAACAGGTTGGAGCCCACACTGGAAGTTTGCAAGCTATGATTTAAAATACTTAGAAGATCCAAAGGGAATATATGGTGGTGCTGAAGATGTTAATACCATCGTTCGTAAAGGGCTGAAAGAAGATCACCCGGATGCCTATAAGCTTCTTGACCAATTTAAATGGGAGCCGAAACACATTGAAACAGTAATGAATTCAATTCAAGAAGGTACGGATCCAGAAGATGCAGCAGCACAATGGGTGAAAGATAATAAGGAGCTAGTTGACACTTGGACTGATGGTGTTGAAAAAGTTAACGGTAAAGAGCTAAAAATGCTATACGTTGCATGGGATGATGTAATAGCTAGTTCACATGTTGTAGAAAATGTACTAGAAAGTGTAGGATATGAAGTAAAGTTAGTTCAAGTTGATGCAGGTCCAATGTGGGCAGGTATTGCAGACGGAAGTGGTGACGCAATGGTAGGTGCATGGTTGCCAACAACTCACGCTGACTACTACGCTGAATATAAAGGAAAGTTCGAAGACTTAGGTGCAAACCTTTCTGGAACTAAACTTGGATTAGTCGTTCCAGCTTACATGGATATTGACTCAATTGAAGATCTAAAATAATAGAATTATAATTAACGAGAAGATAGCTTGAATTAAGCTATCTTTTCTTTTATTTATATAAGGCCAATTTAATTTGTATAAATACAATCAAATAGATTAGGTGTTTTTTTATTAATTTCGACACAGTTTTACAAGAAGCAATAAACATTTTTGAGATAATATTGAAAACCATTAATAAATTACTTTTTCTACGCGAGGTTAATATGAAATTAAATCATTTGATAAAACTAGGGTCTTTTGGAATTAGCACTGTACTGTTTCAGAGGAAAAAGCCCATATTGGGAACGATTATTGTCACAGACAAATGCAATTTAAACTGTAAGCACTGCTCTGTTAATAATCATAATGCAGTCATACACCCTTACGAACAAATAAAACAAGAAATGGAATTTTTATATAAAAAGGGCATACGCATTCTGTTTTTTTGTGGTGGAGAAACCTTATTATGGAGAAGCGAGAACAAAACTTTGCGCGACTTAGTAATAGAAGCAAAAGATATGGGATTTTATATTGTTAATATAGTAACTAATGGCACACAAAAAATAGATTTGCCCGAAGCAGACTTAATTTTACTAAGTCTAGACGGCGACAGAGAGCACCATAACATCATTCGTGGCAATACTTATGATGTCATTATGAAGAATATTGATGAAGCAACATCTGATAATATTTGTTTATATATGGCAATCAACCAGATTAACAAGAGTTGCATTCAACAAGTTTGTGATGTTGCAAAAGACAAGATGAATATAAGAGCGGTATCATTTAATTTTCATACTCCATACCCTGAAACATTAGACTTGGCATTGAGCGTTTATGAAAAACAGCAATGTTGTGATAAAATAACCGAACTTATACATAGGGAATACCCCATATTCAATCTGAAGTCGGCCTTTGATTATATCGTACACAATAATTTTCCAACTCCTTGTTACCAGTGTGTTGTGATGGAAAATGGCAAACTTTCAATTTGTGGAAGGTGTATTGATGTTCCGGGACTCTGTGAAAAGTGTGGATATTTCTTCGCAGCAGAATACACGCTTATATTTAGTGGTAAAATCAAGGTAATGGTAGATATGTTGAAGACATATCTAAGATACATTTAAAGAGGAGAAAATAATGAGTGTTATAACAAAAGCTACACGTGCATGGCTGACAAGGTCTTTTAAGCCATTTCATTTTACTAATACATACGAAAACAAGTTAGATTATAAGGATACAAGAAATCTAGGATTATATGTACATATTCCATTTTGTAGGACGCTTTGTGAGTTCTGCCCGTATTGTAAGGTTCAATACAATAAGAATTTAGTAGATACATATATTGAAGCGTTGCTTAAAGAAATTGATATGGTAGGAAGTACTGTTGGTATAGAAAAGAAGGAGGTAACAAGCCTTTACTTTGGTGGTGGAACCCCTGCACTTATCGCAAATGAAATAAAATATATAATTCAGCAGATTAATAAGTATTTTACTGTAACTGAAGGCATAGGGTTAGAACTACACCCTTGTGATGTGACAGAAGAAAAACTTACAGTTTTAAAAGAAGCTGGTGTTACAAAGATCAGCATTGGGATTCAATCATTTCAGATTGAATATCTAAAGCTCCTAGGAAGAGGAGAGCTTAATTACACCAACATGTTCAAAGCATTATCAAAGGTTAATTTCGAAACCGTTTCAATGGATTTCATTTTTGGACTACCAGGTCAGACAATCGAAATCTTGAAAAGGGACATTGAAACAGCATTCAATAATGGTGCCAATCATTTCGCCATATATCCATTTATCGATTTCACCTTTACAGACCGTAAATTTATTAAAATGACCAACAAAGAAAAGAAAGGGTTATTGTATGAAATAGTTGACTATTGCTATGAACAAGGGTACGTACGTGATTCAATTTGGACGTTTTCCAAGCATGGTTCTTCAAAGTACTCCTCAATGACCAGGGAGAATTTTCTCGGATTTGGTTGCTCTGCTACAACCCTTCTAGAGGACCAGTTTAAAATTAATACATTTGATTTGTACGAGTATCAAAAGAGGATCAATAGTGGTAACTTGCCTACTGCTCTAAAGTTGAATTTTTCACGGAGACAAAGAATGATATATTACTTGTTTTGGACTTCATACACAATGAGGGTTAATTCAACCGATTTCAAAACGTTCTTCGGTGAGAGTTTGGAACAAAATTATGGCTTTGAGCTATGGCTTGCCAGAATTTTAGGCTTTGTTAAAAAGGAAAACAATCAATATGTTATGACAACAAAGGGGTCTTACTACTATTATTATTATGAAAATTTTTACACACTATCATATATAGACAAAATGTGGCACCTTATGAAAAATGAACCTTTTCCTAAGGAACTAATAATTAAGTAAGCATATTGACCCCTTTTGATATCACAAAAAAGTATAAAAAATAGGGTGAATAAGATTGATAAAGGATGAAGAATTATTTTGGACTAACAGCGATGGATTTACTATAAGCACAAACAAAAGCTTTTTAGATATAGAAGTTATACATAATTTTCTTAGTAAAGACTCATATTGGGTTCAAGGTATTCCTAAGGAGTTAGTAAGAGAATCTATTAAAAATTCAGTTCTTTGTTATGGTGTCTATGAAGGAAATCCTAAAGATGGAACTGCTAAACAGATTGGGTTTGCACGCGTTGTATCGGACCTTGTCAGGTTTTCCTGGGTTGGGGATGTCTTTATAATACCTGAATTCCGAGGACGTGGACTTGGCAAGTGGCTAATGGGTATTATAACTGACCATCCTAAATTAAAAGGTACAAATTTTCACCTAGCTACTAAAGATGCTCATTCTCTCTACGCGCAATATGGATTTAAGCAAATAGGTCAAATAGAAAATAGAATGGTTAGGGCTCTTAATTGGGAAGAAGTTTATAAGGGGTATGGATTAGAATAATTAACTATAAAAAAGTGGACCAGTCTGATGATGTTTTATCGGGTTGATCCACTTGATTTCTTTAGAGGTTATACTACTATCACGTTTTAATATTTGTTTTTAGTAAGGAGAAAATGGAATATTATAGTTTAGATCTTGATAGTAAGGGTAAGGGTAAGGCGGATAAGGGTATGGTGGATAGTAAGTGTATTGTGGGTAACCATAGCCGAATCCAGGTCCGGGTGTCAATAGTGCACCAGTAGCAAGCCCCCCTAAAAAGCCCAATCCAAAGCCAGGTCTCGGTCTACCGAATCCAAAACCGGGTCTTGGTCTACCGAATCCCAATCCTGGGCGTATTCGTTGATCGTTAAAATCAATTACTGAATAATCATATGTCAAAGCAAATCCCTCCTATTTATTTCACACACTAGAGGATATGCAAAAGTGGCCCATTGGGGTTGGGCATATACCTAAGAAAATAAAATAAAACAAATTTGTTGGAATCTGCACTTTGCTTTTATCCATACAACATTAACATTAAATTTAATGCTATAACAACAAACGCATAGCTGCTTAAAATAAAGCTCTAACATCTAGAGGCCACTTCAAAACACCAAAATCACGGTGTTTTTTTAAATAGTTTCGACATCAATACCATTTAAAACTTCGTAATATTTGCTTATATATGGCAATTAATCAGATAAATAAAGGGTGCATACACCATGTTTGTGATGTCGCAAAAAACAAGGCAAATATCAGAGCAGTATCATTTAATTTTCATACTCCGTATCCTGATACAGTAGATTTGGCATTGAACATTGATGAAAAACGGCAATTCTGTGATAAAACTAGCGAACTTATAGACATAGGGTACCCCCCTGTTACCAGTGTGTTGTGATGGAAAATGGTAAGTTATCAATCTGTGGAAGATGTATTGATGTCCCTGGACTCTGTGAAAAATGTGGGTACTTCTTTGCAGCAGAGTACACCCTATTATTTAGTGGGAAAATAAAGATAATGATCAATATGCTAAAGACGTATCTAAGATATATTTAAAGAGGAGAATTGGATGAGCATTATAACAAAAGCAACACGGGCATGGCTGACAAGGTCTTTTAAGCTATTTCATTTCACCAATAAATACGATAATACATTAAATTATAAGGATACAAGAAACCTTGGATTATATGTACATATTCCATTTTGTAGGACGCTTTGTGATTTTTGTCCGTAATGTAAGGTAAAGTAAAATAAGAACTTAATAGATACATATATTGAAGCATTACTTAAAGAAATTGATATTATAAGAAGTTCTTTAGGTATGGAAAAAAAGGAAGTTACAAGCCTTTACTTTGGTGGTGGAACTCCTGCACTTGTTGCAAATAAAATAAAACAGATAGTCGGGCATATTAATACATATTTTACTATCACCGAAGATATAGGGATAGAACTACATCCATGTGACGTAACCGAAGAAAAGCTGTTAGTGTTAAAAGATGCTGGTGTAACAAAAATCAGCATTGGGATTCAATCATTTCAGACAGAATATTTAAAACTTCTCTGTAGAGGAGAATTTAATTACAACAGAATTTTTAGTGCATTAGCAAAGGTAAATTTCGAAACGGTTTCAATGGATTTTATTTTTGGGTTACCTGGACAGACAATCGAAATTTTAAAAAGGGATATTGAAACAGCGTTCAATAATGGTGCAAATCACTTTGCAATTTATCCGTTTATTGATTTTACTTTTACAGACCGCAAGTTTATTAAAATGAACAATAGGGAAAAGAAAAAACTACTGTATGAAATCGTTGACTATTGTAATGAACAAGGATATGTACGAGATTTAATTTGGACGTACTCAAAATACGGTTCATCAAAGTATTCCTCAATGACGAGGGAAAACTTCCTTGGGTTTGGTTGCTCTGCGACAACCTTACTTGAAGACCAATTTAAAATTAATACATTTGACTTGCAGGAGTATCAGCATAGGATCAATAGTGGTAATTTACCTACCGCATTAAAGTTGAATTTTTCACGAAGACAAAGAATGGTTTATTACTTGTTTTGGACCGCATACACAATGAGGGTTAATTCGACCGATTTCAAAACATTTTCCGGTGAGAGGTTGGAGCAGAATTATGGATTTGAGCTGTTGTTGGCCAGAATTTTGGGCTTTGTAAAAAAGGAAAACAATCAATTTGTTATGACTACAAAAGGGTCTTACTACTATTATTATTATGAAAATTTTTACACGCTGTCTTATATAGACAGAATGTGGAACCTAATGAAAAACGAACCTTTTCCAAGGGAATTAATAATAAAATAAAAATTAAACCAAGATATTTACAATGTGTTAATATATTTGGTATCAAACGAAGTTATAAATTAGGACTGGAAGGAAGTGGAGGCTATTCTAAAGAAATTTTCATGTATTTTAATTACACTAACACTCATTTTCTGTAACGTCAGTAACCTAAAGACATTGGCAAATAGTTATAGTCCTACGTTTAAGGATATCACTCTAGATAAGAAGGAAGCCCGAGTAGACGATGTAGTTACTGCTTTTTTAGACATTGAGGACTTAAATGAAAATGTGTTATCAGTTCACATCTATTACCTAGGTCCTGACGGTATTGCACAAAAGACACAAAGGGCGTTTTTAAACCGGGAAACGGGAAAATATGAGGCCAAATTGGTTGTTGGTAATGAACGTCCGGGTCTATGGACGCTGTATCAAATTAATATCTTAGATAAAGAGTATAACAACTATTACATAAAAAGAGATATGATACAACCCTCTGAAGCTACGGATTTTACAGTTGTGAATGAGGAGTATGATATTACCCCACCGAATGTAAAGTCTGTAAAAGTTGATAAGGAAAGAGTAGGAGAAGGAGATAGTATTACTTTTTCGATTGATGCGTCCGACGAGCAGTCAGGAGTTCTAGATGTATCGTTATTCTATTGTAATGGTAAATATGGAATAAGTGTAAATACTAGCTTAAATCCTGAAACCGGTATGTATGAAGGAACATATATAATAAAAAGTCAAATTGCAATGCCACTAGGAACATGGAAGCTTCTAAGTGTAAGTGTTCAAGACAAAAATGGAAATCAGGCAGAGTACAGATCAATTCCTTATAGTGAAGAATTCAAAGTAGTAGATTGGAGTGACATAACTCCACCCACCACTCCTGTTGTAGATAACGTCTCTGATATTGATACAAATATTACCGGAAAGACCGACAGATATACAGATGTCATTGTAAAAATCGGAGACATAGAATATAAAGGAATTTCTGATATTAATGGTAATTTCAATATAGGGATACCAAGGCAGATGGAAGGAACGTTGATTAAAGTTACTTCAACAGATCTTTCCGAAAATATGAGTATAGCTAAAGAAGTAATTGTTTCAGATGGAACACCTCCTGGTTCACCAGTAGTTAATGCAATCACAAATCTATCTAATATTATTCAAGGGACTGCTGAAAGAAATTCGAAAATAGAGGTTAAAGTGGGTACCTACCTTCTAGGGTCAACTGTAACCGAAGCCGATGGTACTTTTAATATTAATATTGGTAATGGCTCCCTTATACATTTCACAGGAACTAAATTGGAAGTTATTGCTATAGACAAAGCTGGAAATAGGAGTGAACCAACAATTGTTGTTGTCAGTAACGGGTTTCCTCCATCATTCCTTATTGTTAATGAGGTTAGTGATAAGTCTAAACAAGTTACAGGTAGAACGGATAGTGGTGCAATAGTACATATTAAAATTGGTAATGTAAACTATACAGGAACAGCGGATATTAACGGATTATTTAAAATAGAAATTCCGATCCAAAAGCCTAATACACAGATCAGTGTTAAAGCCACTAACAAATCCGGAAATTACACAAATCCAATATATAGTTATGTAGTTGATCGTACGGCTCCGATCACTCCGATAATTTCCCCTATTTCAAACCTTTCAAGGGAATTGAGTGGAAAAGCTGAACCGGGTTCAATTGTTACAATTAATATTGGCAATACAAGTTATATTTCTGTGACAGGGCTAAATGGTTATTTCAGGGTAGTAATACCACAACAAAAAGAAGGAACATATATTTTAGTATCTGCAAAAGATAACGCTAATAATTTAAGTAATAAGGCACAGGTTAAAGTACTTGATAAGATTGCTCCTTCAATACCCATTGTTAATGCTGTTACTAATTTATCAAAAGTAATATCAGGTAGGGCTGAGGCGAGATCAACAATTACTTTACAAATCGGAAATTATAGATACACCTTAAAAACAGACGCTAAAGGATTATTCAAAATGGCAATATCCCACAAAAAAGCAGGCACTAAAATATCTGTACATGCTAAAGATGCTTCGGGAAATATAAGTCGTTCAAACATTTTATTAGTACTTGATAAGATTGCGCCTACAAAGCCGAAAACTAACCGTATCTATAAAAGTAGTAATTATGTTATAGGTAAGGCTGAGGCTTATTCAACTATTGTAGTAAGAAATAAAAAAGGGGTTATTGGTAGAGGAGTGGCAAATAAGTACGGGACCTATAAAGTTAAAATTAAAAAACAGACTAGGAATACCATATTAAATGTAACTGCAACTGATAAAGCAAAGAATAGTAGCCTAGCAACTTTGGTAAAGGTGTACTAATTTTTTATGTACTGGGTATTCTATGAAGCACCCAGTATTTTTTATTGAACTTAAACTATTTGACACAACTCCCCATTAAATAAATAATTAAATATGTTAAGATTTTAATAGAATATAAACTTAATATATACAGGGGTTGGTTAATATTAAAAAGTATCTAAAGTATCAATCATTAATAATAATATTATTTTTAATAATATCTAGTATTCAAATTCCTGTATCCGCTGCACCCACAGCATATAATAAGAATTTTACAAACATAGATAGTATACCACCGATTTTAAAGGATACTGAAACTGTTAAGAAATCTAGTAACGGATACGTTGAGAAAGTTTTACCAAACGTCGAGATACCGAGAAAAAGAAAAATTAACCCGTTAACACAAGGAGAACAACCACTAATTCCAGATGAGAAATCTGCTAAGATTTTCATAGAGGAGAACAAGTCTTCTCTTGGAGTAAGTGATGTCACAAAAGAATTAAAATTAGTAGAAACCAAGAGGGATGAAATTGGGCATACATTTGTGAAATTCTCGCAAATTATTAATGGAATCCCGGTTTACGGAAACAACATTACAGTTCACTATGACCAGAATGGTAAAGTGAAAAATATTAATGGAAAACTAGATAAAAATAAAGTAATTAAAACGGTGGGTAATGACAATTTATCAGAAAACGAAGCAATAGAAATTGCTAAAAAGGAGTTTTCTTTTAATTCTCTGCGGAATACTCCTACAGCTGAAAAGTTCATATTAAATAAAGACAATAGTAACTATGAAGTATACAAAATTAATATTTCTTTCCTAGAACCTTATATTGGAAATTATGATGTTTTTGTAGAAGCGCACTCGGGGAAAATTATTCACAAGGTCAATAGAATTAGGGCTGATGGACCAGTTATAGGAACTGGTTTAGACATTCAGGGAAACACAAAACAATTAAACTTATACCAAACTGGTAGTTTATTTGTTATGAAGGATTCTATAAGTCTGCAGACGAGTGATATTAGTACATTTGATATGAATAATAGTATTAATATCTATAACGCTAGTCTAGTTTCTAATCAAAGTAATAATTTCACATCTGAAAGTACAAAAGGTGCCGTGAGTGCACATTATAATGCTAGTAGAGTAATAGATTTTTATAAAAACTTGTTTAATAGAAATAGTTTAGATGATCGAGGTATGCAAGTTAGGTCATATACGAATTTTGGCACTAATTATAATAATGCCTTCTGGAACGGGTACGAAATGGTTTACGGGTCAGGGGATGGTATCCAGTTTACACATTTAAGTGGGGACCTAGATATTGTTGGACATGAAATGACTCATGCTGTAATTGAGAATTCGGCCGACCTATACTATTCTAATCAATCTGGTGCATTGAATGAATCTGTTGCTGATCTATTTGGTGTATTAATCGAAACATATGACAAATATGATGTAGCAAAAGGCGGCAATTGGGTTTTTGATCCTGCAGACTGGATAGTAGGGGATAAGGTTTACACTCCAAATATAAACGGAGATGCCTTAAGAAGTTTGGCGAATCCATCTCTATATAACCAACCAGATAATATGAACAATTATAATAATATGCCAGATACCGAAGAGGGAGATTTCGGTGGAGTTCATACTAATTCTGGAATTCCTAATAAGGCAGCATTTTTAGTTGCTCAAACTATTGGAATGGAAAAAACTGCAAAAATATATTATAGAGCATTAACGTATTACTTTGGAATGTTTACAGATTTTAGTAAAGCTAGAGATTCATTAGTTCAAGCTGCATCAGATTTATACGGACAAGATTCATTAGAGGTATCTGCAATAAATACATCATTTGATACTGTAGGTATATATAGTTCTCTAGTAATTGACCCATATGAAATTAATGATTCAATGACATCAGCATATCCTATTACAGTTGGAAATACCTACGAGTCATATATTTCATCAGAGAATGATCTGGATTTCTATCAGGTAGCAGTTGATACAAAATCACTACTTATAATTAATCTTTCAAATTTACCAAAAGATTATGATTTATATTTAATCAGCTCCGATGGATCATTAATAGACTATTCGGAGAACCTCTACCAATTACAAGAAAATATAGTTTTTTTAGCGAGTCCAGGAACTAAGTATTATATATTGGTTGGTTCATATTCAGGTTCAAGTGTTACACAAAAATATGCATTAAAGGTAACGGTTTCCAATGATTTGTATGAACCTAATGATAGTATGGCTTCCGCATATCCTATAAATCTAGGGACAACATATAGTTCATATATAAATACGCTTAAAGATAATGATTACTATAGGTTTGATATAAATTCAGTTGGCCATATAAATATTAATCTCTCAAACCTACCTAAAAATTATAATCTTTACTTATATAACTCTAGTGGTTTTGAGATAAAATCTTCAATAAATTCTGCCAATGAATCTGAAAATATAAACTATTATGCTAATACGGGGACTTACTACATTAGAGTTGCACCAAATGGAAACTATAGTCCTAATGAAAATTATTCGCTGACTGTAACAAAATATGTTAGTGGTGTTAGCCTCTCTGAACGGTCTATTACCTTAAATGTAGGTGATAATATTAATCTTTCTGCTAATATTACACCAATTGATGCAACAAACAAGAATGTTACATGGACAAGTAGTAACGAATCCATAGCTACAGTCGATAGTAATGGCAAAGTAACTGCAGTTGGGGAAAATGGAAAGACAACAATTACTGTGAAGACAGAAGATGGTGGATATCTAGCAACCTGTACAGTATATGTGCTTCGATTACCAAGGACAGTGACTTTTGATAGTTTAGGAGGGACTTATGTATCCCCGATTTCAACTAACTCGTTCATAGGTAATGAACCGCCTCGGCCTTATAAGAGAGGGCATGAATTTGCGGGATGGTATAAAGACCTTGCATTTACTGACAGATGGGATTTTAGCACAAACTATGTTTACTCGGACATGACCTTATACGCTAAATGGAATATTGAATCATATACTGTTGAGTTTGATAGTAATAGTTGGATTGAGGTGTTGCCTATAACAACAGAATACAATAAACTTATAACCGAACCAAAACCACCAATCATGCTTGGCTATACATTCTTAGGTTGGTATAAAGACCCCCAAATGGAATTCTTATGGGATTTTAATAAAGATGTTGTTTCCAATAATAGAACCCTTTATGCAAAATGGATAATTAATTCATATAAAGTTACATTTGATAGCCAAGGTGGGAGTTTAATACCTTCAATAGTTACTAATTATAATACACTAATAAAGGAACCAATTGCTCCTACAAGATCAGGATATACGTTTAAGGGTTGGTATAAAGATTTAACATTTAAAGAACTTTGGGGTTTTACTTATAACGCAGTAAATAAACCAATTACACTGTATGCAAAATGGGTGGTGACTACACCAACTGTACCAGCAGCAGTAAAATCTCTGTCTTCAGCATATAATAGTATAATTGTTGAATGGAGTCCAGTTATAGGAGCAAACGGCTATGAGGTTTACAGATCCCCCTGGTATGGTGGAGTATATACTCTAATTACAAATACAACCTTAGACATAACTAAATATAAAAATATCGGATTAGTAACAAACGAATTATATTGTTATAAAATAAGAGCATATCGATTAGTAGGAAGTACAAAAGCCTATAGTAATTATTCAACAGCTACATGTGCTAAACCAATTCCGTCAGCACCAACTTCGGCTAGGGCTGTTTCATCGGCATATAATAGTATTAAGACAAGTTGGTCGCCAGTAAGCGGAGCAAGTGGATACTCGGTATACCGATCGACAACAAGCAGTGGAACGTATTCAATTGTTAGTGATACAACGTCAACAAGTTTCATGAATACTGGATTGACAACAAATAAATTATATTATTATAAAGTAAGAGCATATCGATTAGTAGGAAGCACAAAAGTCTATAGTAATTATTCAACAGCTATAAGTGCTAAACCAATTCCGTCAGCACCAACAGCTAGGGCCGTTTCATCGGCATATAATAGTATTAAGACAAGTTGGGCACCAGTAAGCGGAGCAAGTGGATACTTGGTATACCGATCAACATCAAGCAATGGAACGTATTCAATTGTTAGTAATACAACGTCAACAAGTTTCATAAACACAGGTTTGATAACAAATAAATTATATTATTATAAAGTAAGAGCATATCGATTATTAGGAAGTACAAAAGTCTATAGTAATTATTCAACAACTATAAGCTCTAAGCCAATTCCGTCAAGTCCTCAAAGATTTAAAGCGACTAGGGGTAGTAGCACTTCTATTAAACTAACATGGATAGGCGTTAAAGGAGCAAGCGGATATGAAATCTATAGGTCAACTGCACCCAACAGATCTTACAGTTTAATCAAAAGATTAAATACATTGAATTTTACTAATACACGTTTAATAAGAGGTAGAACTTATTACTATAAGATTAGGGCCTACAGATTAGTTGGTACAACCAAGATTTATAGTAATTGGTCAAAAATTGTGTATACAAGAACATACTGATGTAATAGAAAACCATATTGATTACATATCAATATGGTTTTTTATAACTATAATTGAAATAAATTATTTTATTGTTAACTAGGTTTTAGTTGAAGGCAACTAATGCAAGTACTTTAATAGGAATAAGCTTAATGATAAATCTATTATGACGATAAGATCATAACTGGTAACGAAAGAGGTTTTTAGTGAGGTATCAAATAATGCAAATGGGAGTATTGGTAGGAACCTATGTGGGACTAGGCTCCATTTCAATGTTCTTTGTGGAAAAATAATTATAAAAATATGTTTTTTCTGGTTAATATAAAAAAGATTATTTATTAGGTTACTAGATTTTGGATAGTTAAACTAATTGACGGATTTAAACATAATAATGTAATATATAGAAGGAAAATTTAATAACAACCTCACTTTTTTACAGTGAGGTAGAGGCGCGATATTTAACAGTTTTTAGTGGAGCTTGAGAGGCTAAGATACTAAAGAGAAGGAAATGTCGCCGAAGTTTGTAATATACTCATTATTACATGCTGGGTCTGTAGTTAAGAGCTGCAGAACTGTCTCAATAAACCCTCAGTTTATTGAGTTGTGCTATCTCATTTGGGATAAAAAGAGAGGACTTAAGGGCTACTACGATTATAGCGACCTGAGTTTATCTCAGGTCGTTTTTTGTTTGGTTACCTTTATTTACACTAGGAGGAGAAACATTATTATGAGAAACAAATTAGCACTATTTATGGTAATTATGACAGCTGCAATGATTTTATTAGTAGGGTGCGGAGAAGAAAAGACTACGGATAAGAAGTCAACGGAAAAAGAGACATTTAAAGTAGGTCTTGAAGCCGGATACGCGCCATTTAACTGGACACAAAATGATGATTCAAACGGAGCTGTTAAGATAGAAGGTTCAGCAGAATACGCTGGTGGGTACGATGTAGAAATCGCTAAGAAAGTAGCGGCAGATTTAGGTAAGGAACTTGTAATCGTTAAAACTGAATGGGATGGACTTGTACCGGCATTATTATCAGGGAAAATTGACGCTATTATTGCGGGTATGTCACCTACAGCTGAGCGTAAGGAAACTATCGACTTTTCAGAAAACTACTATAAGTCAAATTTAATAATGGTTGTAAAAAAAGGTAGTAAGTATGAAAAGGCTACTTCTATACAAGATTTTAAAGGTGCTAAGATTACAGCACAGTTAAACACTTTCCACTATTCAGTAATCGACCAAATCGAAGGTGTAGAGAAGAAAACCGCAATGGACAACTTCCCAGCAATGAGAGTTGCACTAGAGTCTGGAATTATTGATGGATATGTTTCAGAGCGTCCTGAAGGCGTAAGTGCATCGGCTGCAAATGAAAACTACGTAATGGTCGAATTTGAAAAAGGATTTGAAACATCTGAGGATGATACGGCAATTGCTGTAGGACTTAAAAAAGGTAGCGATTTAACAGAAAAAATTAACAAAACTTTAGCTAGTATAAGTGAAGAAGAACGTACAAGCATTATGGATACGGCTATTAAGAATCAACCAGCAGCAAAATAATAAAATGATGGAAACCGGCTGTATGTAAAAGCGTGCAGTCGGTTTTATACACGTTAAGGAGGGTAAAAGATGAGTCTTGATTGGGTCATAAAAATATTAGTAGAAAACTGGCCTATGTTCCTTCGTGGTGCTGGAGTAACACTGTTAATTGCTCTTATTGGAACAGTTTTCGGCGCAATAATTGGCCTTTTAGCAGGTATGATCCGTACAATTCCAATGCCGGAACGCGGTATGAGAAAAATACTCTTAAAAACAATAAATTTAATTCTATCAATCTATATTGAATTCTTCCGTGGAACACCTATGATTGCCCAGGCAATGGTGATATTTTATGGTTCTGCCCTAGCATTTGGTATAGATATGAATGTTTTTGCTGCAGCCATTATTATTGTTTCTATTAATACTGGCGCATATATGGCTGAGATTGTTCGTGGTGGAGTACTATCAATTGATAAGGGACAATTTGAAGCAGCGCATGCTGTAGGAATGAATCACATGCAAACGATGTGGAATGTTGTACTACCACAAGTTATTCGAAATATATTACCTGCAACCGGAAACCAATTTGTTATCAATATAAAAGACACATCCGTACTGAATGTAATCTCAGTAACAGAATTATATTTCGTTACAAAAACTGTATCAGGAATTAGTTATAGATATTTTGAGACATTCTTTGTGGCTTGTATGATTTATTTTACAATGACCTTTGTTGTTACAAGAATTTTACTATATATTGAAAAACGCTTAGATGGATCTGAGAACTATACGATGATTACTAACGATACACAATTTGAAGCTATACAAAAATAATTGCGGGAGAGGTTTTAGATGGAAAAGATTGTTGATATTCAACATTTAAACAAATCCTTTGGAGCTCATGAAGTATTAAAAGATATTAACTTCTCTGTGAATAAGGGTGAGGTAGTCTCCATCATTGGTTCATCAGGTTCTGGTAAATCAACTCTTCTTCGTTGTATTAACCTTCTAGAGAAACCAAGTGGTGGCGAGATTATTTATCGTGGTGAGAACATTTTAGATGATAAGCATGATTTAGCCGAATACAGAAAGCATTTAGGCATGGTTTTCCAACAGTTTAATTTATTTAATAATCATAATGTCTTAAATAATTGCGTAGTGGGTCAGATAAAAGTTCTAAAGCGCACTAGAGGAGAAGCTGAGAAAGTAGCGATGAAGTACTTGGGAGTAGTTGGAATGGACAGGTATATTAACGCAAAACCGAAGCAACTTTCTGGTGGACAAAAGCAAAGAGTAGCAATTGCAAGAGCACTATGCATGGAACCTGATGTAATTCTATTCGATGAGCCAACATCAGCTCTTGATCCAGAGATGGTAGGAGAAGTTCTAAAAGTTATGAAAGATCTTGCGGAATCTGGACTAACAATGTTAATCGTTACGCACGAAATGGAATTTGCTAAAGAAGTATCTGACCGAGTTGTCTTTATGGATAAGGGAGTCATTGCAGAAGAAGGACATCCTGAGCATATTTTTAATAACCCATCGCAAGAACGTACTAGAGAATTTTTAAAACGCACGCTAGTTCAGTCGCGATTAGCATTTGTCTGATTTAAAAACACTGCAAAACCTCGAAATATGGAGGTTTTTATGCAGTGTTTTTTAAGCTATAGGAAAGTATAAACTTATGCGTAGTTCATACTTTCCTAACGCATAAGTGCAACTACGGCTCTGCCGTCGCCCTTAAGGCTCGGCAATCGCCGAGTTTTCTTTATTATTTGATATAGTTATAGTTACAAAGAAACTTTCATTAAGTTTTATTTTCTTATATTATTTATATATGTGTAAGTGAAAAAATTTTTAATAAATGACAAGGGAAATTTCTTATATATTATAAGATTACGTATAAAGTATTGGGGTGATAACAATGTTGCTGATTAACGCTACGTATATAGATAAAGATCAAAAAATTAAAAAAGGTAATATAAAAGTTCTTGATCGGGTAATTAAAATCATTAGCGATGGTGACCTTTGCCTAGAAGAATACAAATCTTCAGAGATCTTTGATTGTACAAACTATATTCTTAGCCCAGGTCTCATAAATAGCCATTATCATAATGGATCACTACTTGCTAAAGGTCTATCAAAAGAAATTGCAATAAATGAATGGGGAGGAGAATCTCTTCAAGGAATCCTACAATCTACTTTATTTAAATACTTAGATGAGGACCTAAGTGAGGATGAATATTTCACCGTTTGTTTAAAAGGATATATTGAATTAATTAAAAATGGAGTGACTTTTGTTAGTGATTCTGGCGCATCTGATAGAAGTCCAGACTATTTAGCTAAGGCAATGAACATTCTAGGAATTAGGGGCGTAGTAGATGTAGAGGATAAGATTGAAGAGTATTTATCTGAAAATAGTCAAGACATCTTATTTACTGGACATTTACCAGAAGAGGAATACATAACTGATGAGTCATTAGAACAATGCAAGAACGTAATAAAGAAACATGATCCAATAATGATGACTCACTGCTTAGAAAATGGTTGGAGAAAAGACCTTATCTATGAAAAGTATGGGAAATCAACGATTGAGTTATTCGATGAAAACAAACTACTTAGTGATAAGACTGTCTTGTTCCATTGCGTTGAATTATCCAATACTGATATAGATATTATTAAGAATAGAGCTACATCAGTAGTTCATTGTCCTGTTTCCAATATTGCTGGTGGTGGTATCGCTAATATCAAGGACTGTCTTTCTTCGGGTGTAAATGTAAGTATTGGTACAGATTGGGCAAGGTACGATATATGGGAAGCAATGAGGTTTGCATATTTTCTACTTAAAATTAATACCCAAAGAAATGCATTTACAGCTGAAGATGTATTCAGAATGGCTACTAATAATGGAGCTAAGACCTTTGGGCTAGAGGATAAAATAGGTGCAATCTCAGATGGTTACTATGCAGATATAGTTTTTATAGATAAAAATAATATTAAGTTATCACCTTTAATCAACGAGGAAGGTTTCTCAAATGTGATCCATAACATAATGATTGAGTGTAGAGAAGAAATGATTAAGCATGTAATGGTAAATGGCAATTGGGTTATGAGAGATCGAACAATAACACAATTGGATGAAAAGACCGTAGCAATGAACTATGAAGTAATTATAAATAAGGTATTCGGCAAATATAACGTATAGATTGCTATTGAGCCAAAATAAAACCTAATCGGAGGAAATTATGATAAAAATTATGGCTGATTCAACTTGTGACTTATCTGATGAAGTACTGAAAAAGTACAATATCAGCTTAGCACCTCTAAGTATTAACATTGACGGAAAAGTATATAAAGACAGGATAGATTTACAACCAGATGAATTTTATGGAATGATGGAAACGTTACATGAATTTCCTACGACAGGAATGCCAAACCCATCTGAATACTTAAATATAATTAACGAAGCAATTAAGGAAGGTCATAAAGAAATACTTTGTATATGCATGTCGAGTGGAACGAGTGGTTCGTACCAATCAGCTGTTCTAGCAAAAGATTATTTTTATGAGGAAAATCCTAGTTCAGATGTAAAAATACATATAGTTGATTCAAAATGTATGAGTCACGGTAGTGGTTGGCTTACTATGAAAAGTGCAATTATGAGAGAACAAGGGGTATCATTTGAGGAAATTGTTTCTTTTAATGAAAATTATAAGATAAAAATAAAACATTTTCTTTCTGTTGATGATTTAGACCATTTAATTAAAAGTGGTAGGCTAACAAATGCAAGTGCCCTAATAGGAAAACTCTTAATGCTAAAACCAATTATGACAATGAAGAACGGTAAAGGCGCCATTGTTGCAAAGGAAAGAGGATTAAAAAGAGTACTTGAGCATTATACGCAGGAGTTTATTAAAAGAAATGATAAAAAGATGACTGATTTCATAATACTAGGATATACATCGGATATTAAAGTTGCTGAAAACCTTAAGATAAAACTTCAGTTGGATACAGACTTTAACGGGGAAATCCATATTATGCAAATGGGAGTATCTGTGGGAACTCACGTTGGCTTAGGCGCAATTTCAATGTTTTTTGTAGAAAAATGATATTAAAGATAGCCACTTACTATAATTTGTAAGTGGCTTTTTTTAGCTAACACTTGATAATACCTGCAAAATTTCGTTAATGTCTGGTAGTTGGTCAGATGGGTATATTTTAACCCATTTAATCTTACCGTTTTCATCAACTATAATGTTAGCTCGCTCGGATATTCCTTTTGTTTCATTAAATACTCCATAGTCACTCGCTACCTTTCCATGTGGCCAAAAATCGCACGGAAGGCTAATTTTCTTTATTTGCAGTGCATTTGCCCAAGCCTCCTTACAAGGTTGAGAATCTACACTAAATCCAAATGGAACTGTGTTCAATTTTTCAAATTCGAATAAATGCGTTTCCAACGCTCTCATTTGGTCTGTTCAAACTGGGGTCCAGGCTAGTGGATGCCATGAAAGAAGAACTTGTTTTCCTCTTAAGGAAGACAAACAAATATTTTGTTTATTATTATCTTTTACTGTAAAGTCTGGTGCCTCTGCCCCAACTGTAATAGGTTTCATAGTAATCTTTCCTTCAGTTATATTTTCTTATATTATTTATATAGATACCCAAAATAAAGATTTTTATTATATATCTAGCAAAATTAATAAGAGAGTAGTGGTAAGTTATGAATTTAGAAACGATTATGCAGGAACTTGAAGCAATTGGCAAGGAACGGACGAAGAAAATGTACATATCTAATGGTGCCCGTGAGCCGCTATTTGGTGTTGCTACAGGTGCTATGAAACCAATTGCTAAGAAAATTAAAAAGAATCAATCTTTAGCAGAAGAACTTTATGCTACCGGGAATTACGACGCTATGTACTTTGCAGGCGTTATCGCAGATCCGAAAGCTATGACTGAGGTAGATTTTAATCGTTGGATAGATGGGGCATACTTTTATATGCTCTCTGATTTTGTAGTAGCTGTAACTTTATCAGAAACAGACATCGCTCAAGAAGTCTCTGATAAATGGATTGAAAGTGGTGAGGATTTAAAAATGTCGGCGGGATGGAGTTGTTATTGCTGGCTTTTGGGAAATCGTCCGGACAGTGAATTTTCCGAAAGTAAGATTGAGAATTTGTTAACATATGTGGAAGATACAATTCACAAATCTCCAGAACGTACGAAATACGCTATGAATCAATTTATATATACAGTTGGAATTTCTTTCTTGCCCCTTCATGAAAAGGCAGTTGAAATAGCAAAGAGAGTTGGTCCAGTAGAAGTTAGTCAAGGGAAAAAGTTACAGGCCATTGATAGAATTCAAAAGGAGATAGATAGAAAAAAACTAGGATTCAAGAGAAAATATGTAAGGTGCTAAGATGCAAAAATCTCACCGAATATAGGAGGCTAAATTATGCAGAAACTAATCCCACATTTATGGTTTGACAAGGAAGCAGTAGAAGCTGCCAAGTGGTATGTAAGTTTGTTTGAGGATTCTAACATTATGAATATAGGTATAATTCCAGATACACCATCAGGTGATGCTGAAATTGTTGATTTTAAACTTGGCAATTTCAGGTTCAATGCAATCAGCGCAGGTCCATACTTCAAATTCAATCCATCTATATCGTTAATGGTATCGTGTAGTACAAAAGATGAGGTTAATAACTTATACGAAAATCTATCGGTTGGCGGTGCAGACCTCATGCCATTAGGTGAGTATCCTTTCAGCAAATGGTATGCATGGGTTCAAGATAAGTTTGGATTAAGCTGGCAACTTATGTTAGTTGATAATATAGAAGAACATGAGAAAATTAGACCTGTATTACTTTTCTCAGATAATGTATGTGGTAGAGCAGAGGAGGCTGTTGACTTCTATGTTTCCCTATTTGAGAATGCTAAGAAGGGGTTTCTTAACTTTTATGAACTTGGAGAAGCAAAAGATACTAGGGCAAAATTAAATTATGGAGAGGTAACTATTCTAGGCACTCAATTGATTGTTATGGATCATGGTTATGGTGGAGATTTTACTTTCAATGAAGCATTTTCTTTCATGGTAGTTTGTGATAACCAATCTGAAATAGATTACTATTGGGATAAGCTATCCTTTGTACCTGAAGCTGAACAATGTGGTTGGTTGAAAGACCAATTTGGATTGTCATGGCAAATCTCACCTGCAAATATGAACGACATACTAATGAATGGGTCAAAAGAAGAGGTTAAGCGTGTTACAGAGGCCTTCCTAAAAATGAAGAAATTCGATTTAGTAACTCTAGAACAAGCACGAGAGGAAGTATAGTTTATGAAATTAGGGTTCATAAGTGACACACACGGAAGCTATGAGTACGTAGTCCAAACATTAGAAATTCTTAAAGGGTCAAAACAAATTTGCCATTTAGGAGATGTGCTTTATCATGGACCACGAAATGATTTGCCAGAAACTTATAATCCTAAAAAGTTAGCAGAATTACTCAAAAATCGAACGGATATAGTTTATGTACGTGGAAATTGTGATTCTGATGTAGATGAGACTGTAACTGGGCAAGACATTTCTAATAAATCTAAAATCGTTGAGTTTGACAATTATTTGTTTTATCTCGTTCATGGGTATGAAGAGACAGAAGATGAACGTATTAAGGAAGCTATAAAGTTCGGTTGTCAAGTTGTTGTTTCAGGTCATACACATGTTAAAGTACTTAAAGAGCAAGACGGGATTATAGTACTTAATCCAGGAAGTATAACCATACCAAAAGATGGGACAAGATCATTTGCTGTTTATGAAAATGAGTTTATCGAACTTTGGGATATAGAGAGACAAAGTATGATAAAAAGATTAAAAATACGAAATAATTCTAACATTATTTAGGTTATGAGTTACGTTTTAAAACTTTTTGCCAATTCTGCGTAACAGCATGTTAGTTAAGCTTGGGTGGTTATCTGGGGAGGAGGAAAATAATGAGTAATATTATTTTAATGGTGGTTGATGTCCAAAATGCATTGATTAAGGCACAACCTTATAATGAACAAAAGGTAATAGAAAATATTAAGCAAATTATAATAACTGCTAGAGATAATAAGAAAGAAGTTCTTTATGTTCGGCATGATGATGGTAAGGGGTCCGAACTTGAGCAGGGTAAAGATGGATGGCAGATTTATGAAGAGATAGCACCTAGCGTTGGTGAAGTAATCATCGAAAAGCAATACAACAGTGCTTTTCATAAAACCAACTTAAGGGAGTATTTAGTAAATAGGGGGATAGATACTATTATATTGGTAGGACTTCAAACTGAATATTGTATTGATGCTACTTGTAAAAGTGCCTTTGATTTTGAATATAAGGTAATTATTCCAGAAGAAACTAATACAACTTTTGATAACGAGTACCTATCTGCTGAAAAATTATATAAGTTTTATAACTATAAAATTTGGGATAAACGTTTTGCTAACGTTCTTTCAATCGAAGATACTATTAAATTTTTAAAATAATAAATATATAGTAATTAGAAGTAAAACTAGTGAATAAGTATTAATGAGCTATCCATATCAAATGGATAGCTCATTTGTATTCTATTGGACTGAAAACTAGTAAAGGGATGATTAGAATGTTTAAAAAACTATTATTATCAGTTATTTTTCTATTAATTTTAGTAATACGCCCACAACATAATACTTTTGCGGTAAATCAGCATGATGAATTCTTTCTAATAGAAACGACAAATCAGTCTACTTTTTTACGACAGCAGGCAAAAGAGGATTCTAGCGTAAAGGCAACTATACCGAAGAGTCAAAGACTGTTAGTAATTAAAGAAGTGCTAGATAGTAAAAAAGAACAGTGGTTACATGTAAACTATAATGGGCGTGACGGATGGATCAAAAAGACTGAAAATAGTAGTTTAAAAATTAAAAATCAACATCTTTTTAATATTTCTGAAGCAACTCCTTTGAGATTAGGTTACCAAAAAACGTCTAAACAGATTGGAAAAATAAACAAAGGGCAAGTTGTTATACCTATGGATGTAGCTATTGGTGAAAATGGTGAACGGTGGGTCCGGGTTAAAATAGGGGAAATATCAGGATGGATTCAACTTGATAATATGGAAGTATTTAATAGAGATAATAACTACTTAAATAAACAATTATATATAAATAGTGATACACAAGTTAGAAGAGGTGCATCCCTTAATGAAAACGGAAGCCACTTAATTAAGCGGGGCTCTCTAGTAACAATTAAGAGCTTTTACATTGCGAAGGATGGAAGCGGAACATGGTATTACATAAATAATGTAGGAGTAAGTGGTTGGATACAAGAGGTCAACACTAGTAAGCAGGTTGAAATATCAATATATTTATATGCTAAAAAAAATTCAAAAATTTTACGCTCTGCTGACAACAGCAGTAGAATTACAACTACAGTAAATAGTAGTGAACAAGTTAAAGCAATTACAAAATTTATAAGTGTAGAAAATAAAATTTGGTATAAAGTCTTATTAAAGAATGGTAAAAGTGGATGGCTACATGAAGATTCAATCTCTGCAAACAAGCTAAAGTTGGCATATTTAACGATTGATGATGGACCAACAAAATTTACTAGCAAACTACTAAATATTTTAAATATATACCAATCTAAAGCAACATTCTTTATGATTAATGGTAATATAAATACTTATCAAAATGATGTAAAAAGAATGGTAAAAGAAGGTCACGCAATCGCATCACATGGGGTTACTCATGACAGAAATAAGTTTTATCGCTCACCTGAATCAGCTGTTAATGAGATGGTTATAACAAGAAACACTTTGTTAAAAGTAACAGGTGTAAATACAAACTTAATGAGGGTTCCGTACGGTAGTGTACCGTATATGAAACAAAGTTATAGGGTTGCCGAAGCTAAACGGGATTTTATTATGTGGGATTGGAATGTAGATAGTCTAGATTGGAAGTTTAATAACGCTAGCTACGTTAGCTATACTCTTTCTCAAGTGAAGAAATTCGAAAAGAGTGGCATAGCTCCAATAATTCTTATTCATGACCGTAAAGCTACGGTAGATAGCTTGCCCCAATTATTAGCAAGTATGAAAAAGTTAGGATATACATTCGTTCCGTTATCTGAAGGTATTAAGCCCCATCAATTTCGCTTGAATTAATAAAAGAGAATTCCCAATTAGTTGCTATTAATCTATCATTGAAATAAATGTTATAATTTAATTATCAATCTACCATAAGATCATAGATTAATTACTAGTGAGGAATCTCCCTTGAATAAATACATTGAAAAAATACAAAAAAATAGTATACCTTTTATTAAGAAATGGGTATGGCCATTTTTTCGAAAGCTTTTGATAATGTTAGCTGTACTTGCAATAATAATATATTCAGGAAGCAAGATTAACTGGACACCTATTGAAAACTGGGCTATTAATAAACTCGCTCAACAAGATCCACCTGAACAAAGAAACCCGCTGCTAATTCAGAGCAAAGTAAGTATCACAGATACAGTAGATTTTAAGAGAGAAAAATATTTGATTTTCAAGACTAATATCAAAAATTCTGTTCAATTAATAACTTCAAAGCTTGGCTTCCATGAAAAAGCAAAAGATCAAAAGTACGCAAGTATCAGTAAAGAAATTACTAAAAAGAGCAAATATAAAGATCTTCCTGTGTATAGTGCAGATTTTGATGATGTAAAAATAGCAGACACAAAGGCAAGTATATCCGACTGGGCTATTATTAAGGACAATCTAAAAGATGGATTTAGTGCGCTTGAAGACATGTTAACTGTAAGTATTATGACCCGTGATGGAAAACCTGTTATTGTTAAAGTTGTTGAGGACGAACCGGTTGTAGTTGAAGAAGTTGAATTTGATTCCTCAGATAAAATTATGAGATGGGGTAATGAAATATTAGCTGCATCTAAAAAGTATGGTGTTGATCCAGCACTAATAGCAGCAATTATTGAACAGGAATCTGGCGGTGATCCAAACGCAGGAAGTCATGCTGGTGCAATTGGATTGATGCAATTAATGCCTAGGACAGCTGAGGGATTGAAGGTTAATCCTTACGACCCTGCTCAGAATATTGAAGGTGGCACAAAATATATAGCAATTCAACTTAAACGCTTTGGAAACCTTGAATTAGCGCTTGCAGCGTATAATGCAGGACCAGGTAATGTATATAATTCGAGATATTTATATATTTCGGAAACACAAAATTATATTCGCAAAGTACCAATACTAGTTGAAAAGTATCGGGATAAATTTTAACTATAAATTTATGATAAAAGCAGTGAGAAGGTATTTCTCACTGTTTTTTGTCGTTGTCTTATTTAACATTAAGAAAATCTTAAGATTTACGTTGAGAGTTTGATAAGATTTAATTGGTATTATCATCTTAGATATAATGCATAAGAGGTGATATATTATGTACAGACTTAGTTTTAGGAGTGAATTTACTTGAACATATTAGTTTGTGATGATGATAAGTCAATTGTAGATGCAATAGGAATCTATTTAGAAAATGAAGGTTACACAATACTTAAAGCTTTTGATGGAGCCGAGGCTATAAATTTAGTTGAAGATAACGAAGTTCACCTTATAATCATGGACATTATGATGCCTAAAATGGATGGTATAAGGGCTACGATGAAAATTCGTGAAAATAGTAAAGTACCAGTAATAATGCTATCAGCAAAATCTGAGGATACGGACAAAATACTTGGGTTAAACCTTGGGGCTGATGATTACATTACTAAACCTTTTAACCCGTTAGAATTAATAGCTAGAGTTAAATCACAGCTAAGAAGATATGTAACACTAGGAAGTCTAGACATGAAGAGTAATTTATATAGGACAGGTGGTCTCATCATCGATGACGAATCGAAAATTATAACTCTTGATGGAGAAGAGATTCACCTTACACCTGTTCAATATAAGATACTAGTGCTTTTGACTGCCAACGCAGGAAAGGTATTTTCAATAGACGAAATTTACGAAAAGGTATGGAACGAAGCGGCTTTTAGCCCTGAAAATACGGTAACGGTTCACATTAGAAAAATAAGAGAAAAAATTGAAATAAGTCCGAAAGAACCTAAATATTTAAAGGTGGTGTGGGGTATTGGATACAAAGTTGAAAAACTATAGTCACTCGCTCATTACGAAAATTATTGTTTTTGTTATGGTCGTAATATCTATAACAGGTGCTTTAACATCAGTAATTAAAGTAGAAGTAATAAATGATGGATACTTCAGTACAGCTGTTGAAAAAGATTACTTTACTAGTAGTGCATATGTAAGAAAAGTAGGGCCTATATTAAATGATTTATCCACGTTAATATCCGAATATAAAAGTGAAGAAAATATTTTAAAAGGTGTAACTATCAGTGATGAGGATATAAAGGAAGAAGTAGATGAATTGTTTTATGAATACCAGTCAATAAGCTATAAACCTGAACTTAGTGAAGAGGAAAACTATAACAATTTTAAAAAAGTCTATGCAAATGAAATTTCTCAAGCTAGAGAGAAATTAATAAGAGAAGATATTAAAGAGTATAATGTTATATTACAAAGGCTAGAAAATAACAAAGACTTTGTCTATTATGTCAGTGACGGTGTTAACACATATAAAAATATCGAAAAAGAAAATATTAATAATTATCCTTCATATATAAAGTTTGAAAATTATAGGCAACATTTCTATCCAGAGGATATAAATAGTAATAATAACTTGGGTTATTTTGCAGAATTTACTGAGCAATTTGATCCGGATAGTGATGTTATTTATTTAGGATATAAAGATGAATTCTTAAATACAGAAATAAACAAATGGAAGAAAAACAAAGAAGTAGCTACTAAAAATTTATATATATTAGGGATATTCTTACTCGTATTTATACCTTCTTTTATTTATCTAGTAATTGTTATTGGAAGAAATTCATTTAATAACAATAATGTTAGCTTAAATTTTATAGACAGATTATATAACGATGTAAATTTTATACTTTGTATAATAACGATTGCAATATGGATAGCATTAATTGAAGCTTTTGATTTTATGTACATTACTAAGGTGATAGTTCCGATTACTGTACCATTTGCTTCAATAGTAGTAGTTCTATTGTTATCTCTAATTAAACATTACAAGAATAAAACACTTTTAAGGAACACTATAATCTTTAACATTATTTATGTAATTATTAAGTTTGTTCGTAATGTTTATAACAGTGGAAATGTAGGAGTTAAAACAGTATTAGTTGTAGTTGGTTATCCAATATTAATAGCTATGACATTCTTCATGTTCCCAGTGACAATAGGCGTTGCAGCTTGGTTTGCTTATAAAAAAGTGAAATCGTTTAATGCCATTAAAGAAGGCGTTGAAAGAATAAAATCAGGAGATATTAACCATATAATTGAAATTGAAGGAAAAGGTCAATTTAGTCAATTGGCTGAAAATATTAACGGAATTACTGAAGGTCTAAAAAATGCAGTAGATAATGAGCTAAAAAGTGAGAGGATGAAAACAGAGCTTATAACAAACGTTTCTCATGATATTAGAACACCACTAACTTCTATCATTACGTATGTCGATTTATTGAAAAAAGAACAACACGAACCTAAGGTAGAAGAATATATAGAGGTACTTGATCAAAAATCAAAAAGATTAAAAATGCTGACAGATGATTTATTTGAAGCAGCAAAAGCTTCCAGTGGTAATATTCCAGTCAACTTAGAGCGAATTGATATATTATCATTAATCACACAAGGTTTAGGTGAAGTTAATGCTAAAATTGAAGCATTAGATCTTAATTTCAGGATTAATAATTCTAAGGAAAACTTATATATTACGGCAGACGGCAAATTGTTGTGGAGGTCAATTGAAAATCTATTATCAAATATTTTCAAATATGCACTTAGAGGATCAAGAGTATATATTGATATTGAAGATAAAGGTAATGAAGTACTAATTACTTTTAAAAACATTTCGGCTTATGAGTTAAATGTTTCTGCTGATGAATTAATGGAGCGCTTTATAAGAGGTGATGAATCAAGATCAAGCCAAGGTAGTGGACTAGGACTATCAATTGCAAAAAGTCTTATTGAAATGCAAAAGGGAAGATTCAATATTAGTGTAGATGGTGATTTATTTAAGGCAATGATATATTTACCAAAACAATAAAAAAATCAGGCCTACCGGCCTAGCCCCTTAAGGGACTATTACTTTTGCTACTTATTGCCTACTGTTTTGTTTGCCTTTAAATTAAAGTATTAAGGGCTGAAAAGTGATTAGAGCGTAGGCGCTCGACTCCTAGGGGAAAAGCGCTCCAGGTGAGACCCCGCAAGCGAGAAAAGCGAGTGCGGAGGCTCACGGAGGGCCCCAGGAAAGCGAGCGCCGAAAGCGCAAAATCAACAAAGGATAATATTAATAATTAGGTCATTTTACCTATAACTTTAAGCTTTAGAACCACTGGACTTGTGGTTTTCATCTAACAACAAAGTACCCGTGGAAAATTCCACGGGTACCTTGTTTTGCAATTACATTTTAACGAACTTTTTATTAACCCATCCATAACTTTTGCCGTACTTAATTTTGTACCAGTCACCGTTTTTAGAAACAATAGTGACAGAAGTTCCTTTTTTGAGCCAACCAGTTTTAGTTGAATTAATACTAGCGGATTTTCTTACATTTAAGCCAGAGGGTGCTACGACAGTTCCACGGTTTTCCTTTTTAGTAATTGAAAGCCCATTTTTAACAGCTTTTATATACCCATAGCCTTTACCATATCTGATTTTATACCAGTCACCAGTAATAGCTACTATTGTGACATTTGAATTCTTTTTAATGAGGCCCAACCTTTTCAATGAAGTACTTGGGGTTTTTCTTACGTTAAATCCACTTTTGGTTGTAATTTTACCAGTAGCATTAAATGGCTTCTCACTTATTTTAGATTTTGTTTTAGATAGTTTAGTGACTGTTGAATTTAACTCATGGTGAACGCCATCAGTTTTGATTAGTGGAAATTTTAGACCAGCTTGATGAGCAACAGTTATAAGTGCTGAATTCACAAAGTTCTTTCCGTTAAGGGCTACTCCGTATTTATTAGTAACAATAGCATCAAATGCTATTCCCTTTACATGAGGGGCATTTGGATTAGGTTTTGCAACTACACCAACTAATCCATGTTTTTTTAACTCGGCACTTTTACAAGCACTTGCTGGCGCATTTACGAGTTTATAGAAATGCTCTTGGTATTGTAATGGTCGATATGCTGATTCGTACTTTATTTTCCACCCTTTGCCTTCTAGTAATTTCTCATATTTAATCTTTGCGGCAATTAAGCCTTTATCTACCTTGTCCCAAATTAATGTATCACCATTTTCCATTCTAATTGCTAATGGATCAGTTAATGGGGGGACACCCGGACAATTATCCTGTGCGCTAGCTTTGTCATAAATCGGTATTGCGGGTGCAAGTATACATAAGATAGAAAATTTAATTAAGGTTTTTTTCATGATGTTCATTTTTTTCCTCCTTAGAACCTTATAAAAGGTCTTTGTTAGAGTTACTTTATATCTATTAAATAGATTAATAGACTATATATAAAATGGTAACATCAGAACCTACCCCAAGCTAACCACAATAATTTCCATTTAGTTTCCAATATTTAATCCTTGATATTCAAAATTAGAATAGATTACGTTGTTCAAATATATTTGATATACTTAAATATGTAGTTGTGTTTCAAATGAGCGGGAGTGGATACAAGATGGAAGTCTATGTAGCGAGGCAACCAATTTTCAATCGTGATATGGGAGTTCATGGGTATGAACTACTATATAGGAGAAGCTTAAATAACTTCTATGAAGGTCTTGATGACAAGCAAGCAACGGCTGAATTGATAAACAATTCATTTTTAGTTTTTCAACTAGATGAGTTAACAAGTGGAACAACAGCTTTTATTAATTTTTCTGAAGAATTACTAGAAAGAGAGATTCCACTATTGTTACCAAAGGAAAAAGTTGTAGTAGAAATTCTAGAACAAGTGGAACCTACGGAATCGGTAATTCGTGCATGTAATAGTTTAAAAGAAAAGGGATACGTTTTAGCCCTTGATGATTATGAATTTCAGGATAATTATTCTTCTCTAATTGAAATAGCCGATATTATTAAGATTGATTTTCAAAGAGTAAATTATGATAAACAGCGCGAAATGCTGAAGTTATATAAAGAAAACTATGACAAAGTTTTTTTAGCAGAGAAAATAGAAACTAGAGAAGAACATAAACTTGCTATGGATATGGGCTACGACCTTTTTCAAGGATATTTTTATTGCAAACCAATAATTTCTAGAGGTGTAGAAATAGGTGGGTTACATACGAATGCCATTCAAATACTAAATGAATTAAATAAAGACGAACCAGACTATCAGAAAATTACAGAGATTATCGAAAAGGATCTTGATCTTACATATAAATTACTAAAAGCAGTGAACTGTGTATTTTTTGGTTCAAGAAAAAAGATATATTCAATTAAACAAGCTTTAATCAGATTTGGTCTAGAAGAAATAAGAAAATGGATATTTATAATAATTTTAAAAGAAATAAAGGTATTAGAAAATGATGAATTTATTAAGAACTCCTTAATCAGGGGCAAATTAATGGAACTGTTTTCTATTGAATTAGGAATTAAACAAAGACACTTAGAATTTTTTCTGACAGGCATTTTTTCATCAATAGACAAACTGCTAAATAGGGAGATGGAAGAAATAATTTGTGACCTTCCTTTAACAAGTGATGTGAAGGACGCTTTACTTGGTAGGGAAAATGAAATTAGACAAGTTTTAGATTTTATATTATGCTTCGAAGTGGCAAATTGGAATCATGTTGACGAATTATTAAGCTTTAAATTAGAGAAAGAAGTTATTATGTCTAATTATATAAAAGCGTTGAAGTGGGTTAGTAACCTCGAATACTAGACAATATTTAATTATACGAGTGAGAAGAAAATACTTAATGTAGATTCTTCTTATTTTTTTAAAAAAAGTTTATTTATATATCATAATGCACACTATAAGGTGAAGTTAGAAAATAAGGACGTGTATTATATGAGTGTTGCTATTATGGGGGCAGGACTTTCGGGACTTGCATGTGCAATAACATTAGAAAAACAAGGTATTAAGCCCACAATTTTTGAAAAAAGAAGTAGAGTTGGAGATAGGTTTATAAATGGTGAAGTAACATTTAGCTTACTAAATAGACCGATAAAGGACGAAATTAAATTTTTAAAAGATAAATTTGATATAAGCCTTATGCCTACAGCAATGATGCAAAATTTAGTTATGCACACTAAAAATGAGGTAGGAAGTCTTAACGGTGATATGGGATATATGAATGTTAGAGGCAGACATGAAAACTCATATGAAAACCAACTTAGGGAACAAGTTAAATCTGAAATAGTTTTTAATTCTAGATTTGAATATGAACAGCTATGCAAAGAATTTGAATATGTAGTTTTGGCTACCGGTGATGGGGGGTACTCAACAAAATTAGGGAACTACAGATGTGATTTTACTGTTGCAATCAAGGGTTCAACAGTTACAGGGAATTTTATAAAAAATAAGGCGGAAGTATGGTTTAACTATGACATCATTCCTAAAGGATATGCATGGCTTATTCCTTTTTCAGAAAAAGAAGCAAACTTAGTCATTGCCTACCCAGAGTATCCTAAAAATATAAAACTAGATATTAATGAAATGTGGGAAAAATTTTATAATTTGGCCTGTAATGATCTAAATCAAAATCTAATAATTACCGATTCTTTTGAAATCTCAAAATATATGATAGGGATCTGTGATAAAGTAGTTTTGGATAACACATATTTTGTTGGTAATTGCTTCGGGGCGATTTCACCTGGAGTTGGCTTTGGGCAAATCACATCAATATTATCTGGGATTTATTCAGCATATGATATATGCAAGATAGGGAAATATGAAGAACTTTCAAAGCCACTATTTAATAACTATAGTCGCTCTTTAACTTTAAGAAGATTTTTCGAGAGTTTAAATGATGAAAATTTAGACGTATTTGCTAGAAGTTTGGACGCTAAATTTTTGGATGGTTTAATAGATAAAGTTATTAGTAATAAAAGCAATATAGATTTTCTCGAAATTTTAACACCAACAATGAAAATATGGAATAAGCTTAAGAGTTAATTAGTCAAATCCATTTCTTTCTGACAAAATATCTTGTATTATTTCAATGTGTAAAGCAGCCCAAGCCTTTTCTCGAAAATGAATTATTACACTTAACGTAAGTGTAACCAAATAAAAAACACTAAAAATAATCCAGGGTAGTATCCCGTGTTGAAATAGAAAGCTATGTAATTGTTTTGAAAAAAGAAAGAAAAACCAAGGTATTGCGGTAACGAGGATTGGGACGATTCCTGATCCGTTTTTTTCTTTTACCATACGATAGTAAATTGATTTCAACTTATCAGAATTAATAAGTGAGTAGAAGTTACGAATTTCTTGAATTTCTTCTAATTCTTTAATATTCACTGACTTATTGTGCATATATACACTTCTAACTTTAAGGTATAATTTATGGGCATCTCCACGCAAAATCACTAATATCACCTTCAATGTGTAGAATTTCTTAATTTTCCGCCTGGAAAATCACATGGTTTTAGGTTATACAGTTAATGTGGTTATTAAACATTTTTTTGATACTCAGTAAAAGTTCATAGAATAACCCCCTCCTATATTTGGAGGGGGTTATTTATAACTATTTCTTTTTTGCTAACCATTCACTTAGAGATTTTGCTTCATCTTTTGAAACAAGGCCACTTGGCATCATGCCTTTACCGTTCATAGTAATTTTATATATTTCTTCAGCAGAAAGGCGGTTACCAACCTTTAATAAATTAGGACCAGTTTTCCCAGCGAGATCTTTGCCGTGACAAGATGCACAGTTTTTATTATATACAGCCTGTACATCATGGTCATCTGCGTGTTTGTCATCACTTTTCCCTGTATCACTTTCATGATCAGGGTGAATCTCGGTATATTCTCCAACAGCAGAGTAAGGAACAAATTGAATTTCATGAGGCATTCCCTCAGCCGGAATTTCATTAATTAAATCTCCATTTTCAGTATCCCAAATCTGAACTCCACTTACAACTGAACCACCTAGATTATAAGGATAACGCTCAGCGTCTAGGCCGTGATTAAGTGTCCATAACTCTTTCCCATCAGGGCTTACCCCTGTGTGAGCCGGTAAAGATACCCCAGTTGAACTCCAAACTTTTTTATAATCACTAGTGTTAATTTTATTAACTTGATTTTTAGTACCCCCAATAGTAATGTAAGCTGATTTTCCATCAGGGCTAAAGGATAAGTGTATTGGAGATTCTTTAAAAGAAATTTTGTCTTTTATTTCCATTTTTTCAACATCAATTACTGTTACATTTTTACCACCCATAACGCAAACCCAAACTTGCTTGCCGTCTGGAGTCAGGTTAATTCCGTGCATCATACCATCGACTTTAATTTCTTTTACTATTTCATTTGTTTTCCAATCTATAGCAACAACTTTACTTTCTTGGTCAATACTTGCCCATAAGTAAGGGGAATCTATTGCTTTTCCATCCCAGTACATCGAAGGTGATATATAATCTGGACCTTTACCAGTCTTGAGGTCTTTTATTTTTTTTCTGGACTTTGTGTCAATTACTGAGATAGTCCCGCCATATTGATTAGCTACATATAGATACTTGTCATCAGGAGATAAGGCAGCATGATGACCTCCTGCACCAGCAGGCGCTCTCCATAACTCTTTAAAAGTTGTAGGATCAAAAGCTATTACTTGAGAAGGGTCATCATAATTAAACCAAACTACCGTATATGCGATTTTAAAATCCTTTGAAAATGTTATGGCGTGTGCATCATGCAGATCTGGATAAAGCTTCTTTGTTCGTTCGAGCTTAGGGCCACCCATATCAATTGCTGTAAGTAACTTATGGTATTTGGCATCAACTACCCATATTTTATTACTACTGCCCCCACCAATGAATGCAATGTTTTCACTTCCGAGCCTTCCACCAGCTAGCCGATTGTTTAAAGCTTCAGTATCTTCTTTTTTAGTCTCAGTTGTCTCCTTTTTATGTTTATCATCCATGTTTGCATCAGTGCAACCACTGAACAATAAACTTATAGCTGTAAAAATAAGAATTAAATGTTTATTCATTTGTTAAATTCCTCCTTCTTTTGGTATTATTTACAAAAAGCGGAAGACAATTCCTAAATTTGGAATTAATTTCTAAAAATTATTTATATAAAAAAATTCTCCATTTTCCACTTTTATCATAAGTTGCAAGAAGAATGTCTTTTATTTCAGTGTTATATGTTTTTTCTAAGCTAGAAACAACCCAATTTTCATCTTTATGTATTTGCCTTAACTCCTCGGGGTTAATTTTGCCTTCTTTAATAATTGTTTTTGGGAGGTTGAAAGGTTCGGTCTCCTTATTGTAAAAAGCAGGAGTAATTGGTTCATATTTTGGATCTAGGAAAAACGAAAATTTACCATTTGCCTCCCAGATTGCTAATGCTACTTTGTTTATATCTATTACCTTATTTTCTCTAAGTTCTTCTAATAATACATCTATAGAAATTCGTGCTTTTTTTAAGCCATCATAAATTATATTCCCGTTCTCAATAATGGTTATAGGTGCCGAATTAATCACTCGCCTAAACCACGGCCATTTCAGAATCATGTATATACCGCAAAAATATAAAACTACAAGGACTACCGTAGTAATTACAGAACCTTTTAAACCAAGATGTTGATCGGATAGAGGATGTGCGATTATATTTCCTATAACTAGCGCCATGACAAAATCTAGGAGTCTTAATTGCGATATTGCCCGTTGACCTAAAAGTCTAGCAACAATTACTAAAAAGAAGAAGGCTACAATCGCTCTAAGAATCCATTCAATTGAAGTTAGTGTTTCCTGACTTTGATAAAAATCCATGTAACACGCATCCTTTAACTTAAGATTCGTTAGATAATTCTATTATAGAAAAAATGCAGCATGAAATTTTCATGCTACATTCTCCCTAGTTCCTCATCAAATATTTGCTTTTGGCGTTCCATGATTCCGATAGCTTGATTCGAAACGTTACTTAACTCTTCGTATAACTCCCTTGAAGATAGTGAATCACCATCTTGGACTTCTTGATATATTTTCTCAACTAATTCTCTTCTTTTATGGCCACATCCACGCAACTCTTCGCCTAGTTGCTCAAGTTGTTTAAAATCCATTATTACACCTCCAATATCTTATAAAAATATATTTCCCAGTTGTATTCTTGTTTATTTTGGGAAAATTATCCATTTATAATGGTCATTGAACGGGCCATTTAAGACATAGGGTAATTTAGATGTTAAATTCGATGGAGGCTTGATAATTATGTATCAACAATTTAGAGGGAATTCCAATCCTAATAGTCCAATGCAGGTAGTAGTTGTTGAACCATACGTATATGCCGCACTTATGAGTCTTGTGGGTAAAAGAGTAGTGATAGACACTTCAAGAGGGCCCGTTAATGGTGTAGTATTAGATGTTAAACCGGATCATGTTGTGATTAAGGAGCATGATTCAACATTCTTCTTAAGAACATGTGAGATTGTATGGATTATGCCAGAAAGCTCATAATACATTACAAATAAAAAGACCCTCTTCAAACTTGAAGAGGGTTGTTGCTATTCTTCAGATAAAATTCTTTTTTCCCCTTGAATTGCCTGGATTGGATCAATGTTTTGTGTAAATTCTAGAGTGCCAAGGTACTTCCCGTTCTCGTCCCGTATAGCAAAGTAGCGGATATATACATATTTATCTTTAAATCTTATCCAGAAATCTTCATTTTCTTTTTTACCTAATTTAAAATCATTCAAAAGTTCCTCTACTACATGAGCACTTTTAGGAGGGTGACAGTTTTGGACGGTTCTACCGATAATAGCTTTCGTTCTTGGGAAAATACGTTCTTTACCATGAGAGAAATAACGTACAATATCATTTTCATCTATGAATGTCATATCTACTGGTAGATGATTTAAAAGTAATTCAAGTTGAGTAAGAGATAGAATACCAGTTGCTAACTTAATATAGCCTTCAGACATCGCTTTTATATTTAGTTCAGATCTTTCTGGTTTCCACTGAACGACAGGATAAGTTAAGCAATAACCAATTTCATCACTTTCATGGGCAACCTTAATCCATTCGTCTTCAGTAAAATTGCTCATACACATAGGAAATAGAATGTTTTCTTCTCTATAAATCATTTCAATAACTTGAGTTATTATAAAGTCGGCCTTTTCAGAAATGAAATTTTTGTTACCGTCATATCCTACTAGAGCATTTTTGAGCTCCTTTATAGCATCACGGATAAAATCATCAATTCGCCACATGTTAGTAGAAGGTCCTGTTATACCATACTTCTCCAGATAAGGAAAAATCAGATGTTCTTTACGCACATAATGCTTATCTATATCAAGAAGTAAATTACAATCTTCTAGTAGTTTGAATCTGTTAATGTCATTATCTTCTTGAATAAATTTATTTAAGTGTGGCTTCAAACTAGTGTTTATTAGTTTTTCTAGCTCTCGATTTTCAAGTTTAAATGTGTGAATTGGATGTCCAGGCTCATCCTCAGGAGTTTGAGCACTCTCAATGTTTCCTTTGAGTATAGACATGTGAGCATCAGATAGATTCTGAATCTCATCTTTAGAAAGATTTTTTGATTCTAATATATCTCGTTGGAGTAAAGAAAGTTGAGACACTTCATCTAGTGTTACTTTACCAATTTCCTTTTCGAAAAGCGCTTTTACGTCTTCTAAGCTTTCTCCATTATAAAGTCCAACAAAAATCTTTTCTAATATTTTTTGACGTTGTGTAGGATTAGTAGTGTGAAGTTGCTCACGATTATTGATTAGTTCGCTCATTGGTAGCACTCCTTATTTGTATTTAAAAAGATTAGACTGAGATTGAGAATAATTATCACAGTATTACAATAACATAGCAAATTTCTTATGCTAGTGATAATTATCACAAAGATGTAATAATCCTCTTACCTAATATTGTTTCCTGTTTTAATTTTTAGTATCCAATTATTGCTAAATTTAGGTGCATATAACAGAATATTTTAAATATTTTTTAAAATCAGTAGAGTCAAAATTATATGTTATAATCCTTTATATTTCGACAAAATATTTGTCAGCAAAGAGGAGACATAATATGGGGAAAGAAGCACAGTTAAAACAAAACATTGGAGTATTTGTATCAACTTCATTAGTTATCGGGACTGTAATAGGGTCAGGTATCTTTATGAAGCCAGGGGTAGTATTAGCAGCGACAGCTAATTCTAACATGGCACTATTAGCTTGGGTTATTGGGGGTATTATTACGTTGGCAAGTGGATTAACAATTGCTGAAGTAAGTGTAAAAATCCCTAAAACTGGCGGATTATATGCATATATTGAAGAAGTATATGGAAAAATGTGGGGCTTTCTATGTGGTTGGGTACAGACGATAGTTTATGGTCCCGCGATTATAGGTGCGTTAGGTTTGTACTTTGGTGTTCTAATGGTAGGATTCTTTAACTTACCAGAAGGAAGCGAAATGCTAGTTGGAATTATAAGTGTTGTTTTATTAGTAGCTTTAAATTTATTAGGAACGCATTTTGGAGGTTTCATTCAAACTGCTTCTACAATAGGTAAACTTATTCCTATTTTCTTAATCGCAATTTTTGGTATTTTACAAGGCGATGTACAAGTTTTCAACGTTGAAAGTGGATCTGCAGCAAAGAATTTAAGTATGGGAGCAGCAATTTTAGCAACATTATGGGCATATGATGGATGGATGAATGTTGGATATATGGCAGGGGAAATGAAAAACCCTTCGAAAACACTTCCTAGATCTATCATTTCTGGTATTCTTATTGTTATCGTTGCATACTTATCTGTAAATGTAGCTATGTTACACGTTTTACCAGCAACTCAAATAGTAGAATTAGGACCAAATGCGGCATCTACAGCTGCAACTTCGCTTTTCGGAGAAATCGGTGGTAAGTTATTAGCAATAGGTATTTTAGTATCTATCTTTGGATGCCTAAATGGTAAAATTCTTACATTCCCAAGAATCCCATTTGCAATGGCGGAAAGAGGATTACTTCCAGGCGCAAAAATGTTTTCAAGTATTCATCCGAAATTCGGTACTCCTGTAGGAGCTACTGTTATGCAAATGGTTATTGCTATTGCAATGATGATATTATGGGATCCAGATAGATTATCATCTATGGCTATCTTTGCTGTTCTAGCATTTTATGTAATGGCATTCATTGCGGTGTTCTTACTTCGCAAGAATGATAATTATGATAAAAATCTTTATAAAGTCCCTTTATATCCTATAACTCCTATATTAGCTATTGGTGGAACACTTTATATTATTTATAGTACAATTGTTGACGCTCCAATTGATGCATTTACATCTATTGGAATAGGCTTAATCGGGTTGCCGATATATTGGAACCTGAAAAATAAGGGTGAAAAAGACTCAGAATTAAAGGCAAGCTAATATCACTAAGAGGGTATCACATTTTTATGTGGCCCTCTTTTTTCAGCTATAACCAGGAAAGTATAATCTTCTGCGTAGTTCATACTTTCCTAACGCATAAGTGCAACTACGGCTCTGCCGTCGCCCTTAAGGCTCGGCAATCGCCGAGTTTTCTTTATTTTTGCTACTTGCAAATGATTTTGCTTATGCCATGATCAATATTAATGGATTAAAAAAACTTTATTTCGGATTAAAAAATGAAATTTCGGATTAAAAAATGAAATTTTGGATTAAAAAATAAAAATTCGGATTAAATAAATATGATTATGGATTAAAAAAGCTAATCTGCTTGTAGAAGAGATTTGCCTTTTCTAAGTTTATATTATTTTTAGGAATATAAAATTAAATTAAACCGAAAATAATATATAAATATAAAGATAAGAGGTTGATAACATGGCAAAAAACAATAAAAAAGATCATTTCATGGCTGTTCCGATTGAGAAACATGATACTGCATCGTGGGCAAATATTGATGACATGAAACCAGTATCAAACGTGCACATTCCTAGTGAATTCGAAGTAATGAATGCAAAAGAATACGCTGATCAAAATGAAAAATAAAGGAAGGAAGTCTTAACGACTTCCTTCCTTTTATTTCTAACTATCAGCTAAACGCTTATAAGTTTCATAACGTTCGCGAGCGTGCTGCTCAGAAATTTCTGCCATTTTATCGGCAATACTCGGGAAAGTATTAGTTAGAGAAGAATAACGTATTTCACCATGAATAAATTCCTTATAGGATTCTTTTGGTTCCTTAGAATCTAATGTAAATGGATTTTTACCTTCTTCACGTAACATTGGATTATGCCTATATAGATGCCAATAACCGGATTCTACAGCGCGCTTCATCTGTAAAATACTCGTTCCCATACCTGTCTTTATACCATGACTTATACAAGGAGCATAGGCAATTATTAATGAAGGTCCTTTATATGCTTCTGCCTCATTGATAACTTTAATAGTATGGTTCATATTAGCACCCATTGCTATTTGTGCTACATATACATGGCCATAACTCATAGCCATCATACCTAAATCCTTCTTCCTAACTTTTTTTCCAGCGGCAGCAAATTTAGCAACAGCAGCAGCAGGTGTTGATTTCGATGATTGTCCACCGGTATTCGAATAAATTTCGGTATCCATTACGAAAATGTTTACGTCATCACCAGAAGCTAAAACTTGATCTAAGCCGCCAAAACCAATGTCGTATGCCCAACCGTCTCCACCTATTAGCCAGTGGGACTTTTTAATGAGATAATCTTTCTTTTCCATAATCTCTTTTAACACGGGATTACTTTCATAATTTTCATTAACGATTGAATCTAAAATCTTACCTGTAGCAACCTTAGAAGCTTCACCTTCATCAAAATTATCCAACCATTCCTGGAAAGCATCTTTTAGGTTTTGGTTAATATCCATTTGCAATGCTTCACTAACTAGTTGGTACAATCTCTCCCTCAGCTGTCTCACGCCAAGGTACATACCGTATCCGTATTCAGCATTATCTTCAAAAAGTGAGTTGCCCCATGCTGGTCCTTTACCTTCGGCGTTAGTAGAGTACGGGATTGAAGGTGCGCTAGCTCCCCAAATCATTGAACAACCAGTAGCGTTTGCAATCATCATCCTGTCACCAAATAGTTGAGTTAAAAGTTTAATGTAAGGTGTCTCGCCGCAACCAGGACAAGCTCCATGAAATTCTAATAACGGTCTTACAAACTGACTTCCTTTTAGTGTTTTTGGATCAAGTAGGTTGTGTTTTTCACTAACTGAAAGTGCAAATTCCCAGTTTTCAGATTCATTTGCTGTTTCTATTTCTGCATTTTTCATAATTAAAGCTTTGCCAGGAGCTGGACAAACATCCGCACAGTTCGCGCATCCGGTACAATCAAGTGGACTTACTTGAATACGATATCCATATTCTTTTAATCCTTTACCTTGTGCAGATTTAGTTTTAAAAGTATCTGGTGCTTTTGCTTTTTCTTCATCGTTTAGAATGAAAGGTCTAATTACAGCATGAGGACATATATAAGAACACTGGTTACACTGAATACATTTGTCTAATTGCCACTCAGGAATCATTACTGCAATTCCACGTTTCTCATACGCAGTTGTTCCTAATGGGAATGTTCCATCCTCCATGCCATTAAATGCACTAACTGGAAGCTCATCACCTTCATGTCTTTCCATTGGTCTTTGTATATTCTTGACAAAATCTGGTTCATCTTTTACAGGGGTATCTGCATCTTCCGCGTCTTTCCATGATGAAGGTACATTAACTTTCACTAAAGCATCAAGACCTTGATCTATAGCGGCCTTGTTCATATCTACGATTTTTTGCCCCTTTTTACCATAGGCAGTATCTACAGAGTTTTTTAACAGTTCAATGGCTTGATCAACAGGGATAACTTCAGCAAGTTTAAAGAATGCGGATTGCATTATCATGTTAATTCTTCCGCCAAGACCGATATTTTTAGCAATTGAGATAGCATCAATAATATAGAAATTAATATCGTTTTGAGCTATATATTTTTTCAGATTTGCTGGCATTTTTCCGGTCAATTCATCCTCTGCCCAAGGACAATTTAGTACGAAAGTTCCATTCTTCTTAAGACCCTTAATAACATCCTGATTAAAAATAAACGAGTGATTATGGCATGCAATATAGTCAGCGGTATATATTAGATAAGGCGATTTTATTCGTTTTTTACCAAACCTTAAATGTGAAACTGTACTACCACCAGATTTTTTACTGTCATAAGAGAAGTATGCTTGAGCGAATAAGTCTGTATTATCTCCGATGATTTTGATTGCTGTTTTATTTGCACCAACAGTACCATCAGAACCTAGACCCCAGAATTTACAACGGATTGTACCTTCTGGTGTTGTTTCAATAGTTTCACTTTCAGGTAGAGAAGTATGAGTTACATCGTCTACAATACCAATTGTGAAACCATCTTTTGGCTTACTTTGGTTCAAGTTATCAAACACAGAAACTATTTGAGATGGTCTTGTATCTTTAGATGCTAGACCATAACGCCCACCAACAATTAAAGGCTTTTCATCAGAACCATAGAATAATTTACATACATCTAGGTATAAAGGCTCGCCTAGAGAACCTGGTTCCTTAGTACGGTCAAGTACTGCAATTTTTTTAACAGTTTTAGGACATACTTGCATGAAATGTTTAGCGCTAAAAGGTCGATATAAGTGGACATTAATTAACCCAACTTTCTCTCCCTTTCCTCTTAAATAATCAATAGTTTCTTCAATAGTATCGCAGACAGAGCCCATGGCAATTATAATATTTTCTGCTTCAGGATCACCATAATAATCGAACGGTTTATATGATCTTCCTGTAATTTTCTCAATTTCTTTCATATAGTGCTCTACTATTGCTGGTACTTCATTATAGAACTTATTTTGGGCTTCTCTTCCCTGGAAGTATATATCCGGATTTTGCGCAGTTCCTTTTAAAGTAGGATGTTCAGGTAGTAAAGCTCTTGCTCTAAATTCTTTAATAGCTTCATGGTCTATTAATTTAGCAATGTCATCATGGTCGATAGTTTCAATCTTCTGGACTTCATGTGACGTGCGAAATCCATCGAAAAAGTGGATAAATGGTAATCTAGCTTTGATTGCAGACAAGTGCGCAACATTTGCTAAATCCATTACCTCTTGTACATTCGATGATGCTAAAATTACTACACCAGTTTGTCTAGTAGCCATTACATCCTGATGGTCTCCGAATATTGATAACGCGTGAGTAGCAATTGCCCTTGCGGTAACATGTAATACTGCTGGCAATAACTCTCCTGACCATCTGTATAAGTTTGGTATCATCAACAGTAGACCTTGCGAAGCAGTGTATGTAGTGGTTAGCGCACCAGCAACTAGGGAACCATGGACTGCACCAGCAGCACCAGCCTCGGATTGCATTTCGACAACTTTTACAGGCTGTCCAAAGTAATTTTTTCTTTCACGTGATGACCACTCATCTACAATTTCAGCCATAGGTGTAGAAGGGGTAATTGGATAAATAGCCGCTACCTCTGTAAACCCATATGATGCTTCTGCTGCAGCTTGGTTACCATCCATTGTTTTCATTTTTTTAGCCATAGACGGACCACCTTCACTAATTTTTATATAAATTAACGTGTTTATTATTTACTTGTAAGTAATTAGAAATACATAATAAATTCGAAAAGTGTATAAAAACTTAGAAATGTAATATTGAAGATGATAGAATGTTATTAAGGTCTAGTAGAGAAAAGTGTAAAACTTTGAATTATTATGTTAAAAGAGTGTATTGGTATTGGTAATCAAAGGAGGATAATTTTGGGGAAATTATTTAGGGGATTTAGTGTACTAGTATTAATTATTACTATAATTAATACGCCATTAACTACAGAAAAAAGTGTATATGCTACACAAGGAAAAATATCATTAGGGTTTGAGCCTTTCGACACGGTTATAGATCCAAATAGAACAGTTGTATATATGACTGAAAAGAATAGTAAAACTATTTATTCAGTAAATTACGTTACAGGCGAGATTAAGACACTACTATTACCGTATTCTTCTGAAAAGATTGAAATGTATAACGATAAACTTTATGTAACTCAAGTTAAAGTCCCACATAGCTATCACAATTATGGTCCATATAGTGGGGGTATAGCAGAAGTGGATCCAGTAAACTTTTCTATTACAAGCATGATGAACATTGAAGCTGATCCTTACGATATTGCTATTGATAAAGATGGTTATATTTATGTAACGCCAGGATCGGGACAACATGAATATATAAAAGTTTACTCACTTAAAGATAAAACCGAGGTAGTTAATGACTTTATAGCGCGTATGGGTGATCGATCAAGTATTGTTTATAATCCTACTACCAATAAATTATATACAATTACTTCTGATAGTTTTCCGAGAGATGTTTTGGCGTTTGAAGTTGATAAAGGAATTATTAAGTCAAAGTATGATTCACCGTATCACGGCGAATATGAATTAAGTATTTTATCAAAAATCTCTCCGGATGGCCTTAGAATGTATTTTAATACAGGTGTAGTATTGGGATTATCATCTACAAGAACCGGTGATATGAGTTTTAAATTTAAAATGCACGAATTTCAAGAGGATGAAGAATATCCTTATACTGATTATGAATTCAGTGCAAATGATCAATTAACATTTGTTTCTAATTCTTTGGGTGGTATTGATGTTTTCCGATATGATAGCAATGAGTATCTTTATACAATTAAAAGAGATTGTTACATAGAGAAAATGCACTTTAAAAGTGGGCTGATAACAATTCAAACAAATGACTATGGTGATTATTTTGTTGAATATATTATCGATTACAAACAAAATCCCTTTAGTATAACTGATAGTTCATACAGGGCATATGGAAAAAACGGAATATTCTTTGATGACTTTTATAATAATAAAAACGGAATCCCGACTAGCAGTGCATTTATTATTCAATTAAATCAACAAGTTAATATACTAGACAGTTCTAAGATTACATTACTGGGTCCAGATGGCGTAGTTAAATTGAATATAGAGGCTGACAAAGGCATATTATGTATTCAACCAGAATATCTAAGAGATTTATCAGATTATACACTTCATATAGGTGAGGATGCTATTACTGGTTATTTAAATGAGAAAAAGTTGGGTGGGTTTACAATAAAATTTAAAACTGCGGTACCGGCTTTAACAAGTCTAAATATCGCAGTTGATAATAGTGAGGCACCTAAACAATACACGTTTAAAGCACAAGCATCAGGTGGACACGAGCCATTGTATAGATTTCTTATCAGTGAAAACTCCGAATGGAAGGTTATACAGAACTACAGTACAAATACAGACTTAATTTGGAGCACAAGAAAAAATGGCACATATAGATTTAGATTACAAGTAAAAAGTGCTGAATCATCTGCAGAATACGATGAATATATAGATTTTAATCAGCATGTAAATGACAACATTTTACCAAGCGTAAATTTAGTACAAGATAAAACATTCTCAACAAATGAAGACGTAACTATTAATATTAATGCTAGTGATAACGTTGGTATAGAGTCTATTAAATTACCAAATGGTACAATTATTAATAACTCTGAGACAAAGATTACTGTTAGCGAAAATGGAGTTTATAACTTTGAAGTAAAAGATTTGTTTGGTAACATAACATCAAAAGCACTTAATATCGATATTATTGATAAATTAAACCCAGAGGTTACATTAATACAAAGTACAAAAGAACCAACAAAGGAAAACGTACTGCTTGTAATAAGTGCGTATGATAATACAAATGTAAAAAGTATTACTTTACCAAACGGTGAAATTGTAAATGGGGATAATGCATATTACTCAATTAGTAGTAATGGTACTTACAAGATTTCAGTAGAAGATTTTGCTGGAAATAAAACTATTAAATCAATCAATATTACAAACATTTATAAGCGTAATATAAACACACCATCAGTTGAGCCAGTAGCGGATAATCATATTGCTATTAGTGGCAATACAAAGCCTAACTATATTGTTAATGCCAAAAATGGGGGTACAGTTATAGGAACTACTAGAGCTACATCAACTGGTTATTATAGTATACCTATAAGTAAACAAAAGGCTTTTAGTATAATATCAGTGTACAGTAAGGATCCAGCCGGAAATCTGAGTATTCCAATGGTACTTGGAGTAAGTGATAAAACAGCTCCAGATGCCCCTTTTGTCAAGCCTATTTGGGATAATCATGTGGTGATTACAGGCAAGACTGAACCGAATGTAATTGTTTATGCATATAATGGTACAAAGTTATTAAATCAAGTAGAATCTTCAACAACCGGATATTACAATCTATTTATAACAAAGCAAGTAGCAGGAATTAAGATATCAGTTTTTTCTAAAGATTTTAGTAGTAATGTAAGTAACCCAAGGGTTATTACTGTATTAGACAAAACTCCACCTCAAGTTCCATCAGTTAACCCTATATGGGATAATCACTTAAACATTACAGGAAAGGCCACCCCTAATACAACATTAATAGTTAAAAATGGGTCGCTATCATTAGGTGCAGTTAAATCGTCTAGTACTGGATACTATAAATTGAATATAAAAAAACAAAGTGCTGGTAGTAAAATATATGTTTATGCAAAAGATAGTGCAGGCAATCTAAGTATTGCTAAGATTGTCACTGTACTTGATAAGACGCCTCCAAGTGCACCAAAAGTTAATAAGCTTTATTCATATTCAACAGTTATTACAGGTACTGCAGAAAAAGGTACAAGAGTTTACGTTTACAACGGAAGAAAATACTTAAATAGTGGGGTAGTAGGATCAACAGGAAAATTCATAATTAAAATTCCAAAGCAAAAAAAGAAAATTAATTTAAGTCTATTTACTGTTGATAAAGTAAAGCTAAGAAGTAAAACTTCATTTGTAAGAGTGTATTAATGTATTAATATATTTGGAGACACTTTCCTAATATAGATAGGAAAGGTCTCCTTTTTTAATGAAAAATCTATTATTCAATTAGAGTCTGCAGTACCGTATTATAATCAGGCACAACAATATATTAATGATGTTTTGACAGATGAAGAGAACCGTATCTTTATGTAAGTGTTAAAGAAATTAGAAGATATTATTCAATAAGCAAGTTTACACTTTGTGTTGTGTGCTAGGAATTGTATCGATCAGCTTCGCTCTGGCTATTGGACAATTTATTTGGGGGATAGCTCAGCCTATTTTTGGTGCTATAGCAGACAAAAAGGGATCTTACGGTGTTCTTGTAATTGGGGCAATATTACTCGCTGGTGGCTTGGCTTTAACTCCTTTTGTAAAAACAGAGTGGTCACTAATTTTGGCTATGGGTATTTTAAGTGCAGCCGGAGCTGGAGCAGGGAGTTATTCAATACTAATAGGCGCTACAGCAAAGCAACTACCACCAGAACGTAGGTAATTTGCAGGCGGTTTTATAAATGCAGGTGGATCTTTCGGACAATTTATTTTCGCCCCAATATTACAAACAGTTATTAGTAGGTTTAATTGGGTTGCTGCCATGATTACAATGGCAGTTACAACATTACTTACAATTCCATTGGCGTCACTGTTAAAGGGTGAAAAACCTCAAAAAACTGAAATTGCATTAGAACAGGGTTAAATCGGGTTAGTACAGCAAATTAAACTTGCAATTGAGAGACCGAAGTTATCTTTGTTTACATGCTGGATTTTTTACATGTGGCTTCCATATTGCGTTTTTAGTAACGCACTTACCTGGCGAGGTGTCTCTTAGTGGACATCATGATAGTGTTTCGGCTGCATCGTTATCAATAATTGGCCTGTTTAATATAGCCGTGAGCTTATATGCAGGTTGGCTTGGTTCCCATTATCGAATGAAATATATTTTAGCATTAGTTTATGGAAGTCGCGCTCTAATGATTGCTTTTTTTCTAATTGCACCCAAGACGCCAATTACCTTATATATATTTTTGGCGGCTCTTGGATTTACATGGCTAGCCACAGTTCCACCAACCTCAGGCCTTGTAGGAAAACTGTTTGGAACAAAATATCTCGCAACACTTTTCGGATTAACGTTACTAACGCATCAAATCGGAAGGTTTCTAGGTGCCTGGCTAGGTGGCATTTCTATAGAATTTAGTGGTACTTATACATGGATGTGGTACGCGGATATAGCCCTTGCTCTAGCAGCAGCAATAGTAAACTTACCTATTAAAGAAGAAAACCCCGCAACTATGAACTGCACCCCAATTGTTAGACATGATCTAATAATTGGAGGTGCAGTTTTTCTATGGCTAAATTTACTGCAGATGATAAATTACAAGCTGTTAAAC
>JAQSYP010000001.1 GCA_029256085.1 Caryophanales bacterium | reverse complement strand
GTGAACTTGCAGCTGCACTTAGATACTTAAACCAACGCTATACATTACCAGATAAAGTTGTTGGGTTATTAACCGATATTGGAACTGAAGAGTTTGCACATCTTGAGATGATAGCAACGATGATTTATAAGTTAACTAAAGATGCAACACCACAGCAATTAAAGGCAGCCGGATTAGATGCACATTATGTATCTCACGACGGAGCTTTATTTTATAATAATTCAGCTGGTGTACCATTCACTACAGCTTATATTCAAGCTAAAGGTGATCCAGTTGCAGATCTATATGAAGATATTGCAGCGGAAGAAAAGGCAAGAGCAACATATCAATGGATTATTGATTTATCAGATGACCCAGATTTAAATGATGGACTAAGATTTTTACGTGAACGAGAAGTTATACATTCACAAAGATTCCGTGAGGCTGTTGAATTAATAATTGAAGACAGAAATCAGAAGAAAATATTCTAACCACCTTCATAATGAAGGTGGTTTTTATGTTAAGTAAATTTGTTAAATATGATATATTAATAGTCAATATGTTATCCAACTAGAGGAGGTATGGAATGATTGACCAAGTACAAGTAGATAATTTAATAAATGACGCAGCAACAAAACACCTAATTAAGAATGAAAGAATTATAAGTTGCTTCAACAAACTTGACGGAGATTTTATATGTATAACTAATAGGAGAGTTTTTTATTCAAATACCGTACATTATGATGGAAGTATATTTATAGTTTCATATTTTTTAAAATCGATTATTGGTGCTTCTTATGGAACAACAGGAGAGGCATTTATTATTACCTCAAATAGTAATAACGTAGAATTAGAGTTTGTAAATGACGATGCTATGATTTTTGTAAATGAATTACTAACGGCTATATACGATTTAACGTATTAACACCTTCAAACAATGAAGGTGTTTTTTCTGTTTGAAATTAATAATAATGGTGATAATTAATAGTGGTTTTACATTCATGAGGTGATTAAATGAAAAGAAAAATTATATTATTACTAAGTACAATTTTCATTATCATTAGTTGTATTTTATTTGTAATCTATTTAGTTAAGGATGATTCTACTCGTTGGCAGGTGGCATTAGGGGGGATTGGAGTTAGTGGATTACCTCTTATCTTATTACGTAAACAAATAATTCCATTTAACATTCCTCTCATACTTGGTTATTACTTTACACTGATAGTAACATTGTTTTTAGGTTCGATTGCAACTTTTTATAGGAAATATGATTTTTGGGATTCTTCTGTGCACTTTTATAAGGGAATATATATTGGTTTTTTTTCAATTGCATTGTATAAAATATTAGTCCCAACTGAATATCGAAAAGATGTTTCTGATTGGATATTATTAATATTTATATTAACTGTATCTACATCTTCAAGCGTTATATGGGAAATTTACGAATATATAGGTGATTTGTTGATTACTCATACTATGCAGCTTGGTGGAAATAAGGATACTATGTTAGATCTACTATGTGGTTTTGGCGGTGCATTAATTGTTGCTACATATACTAAACTACAAAAGTTTAATGTCTGAAAACAAGGAGTGAACTATGAATCAAAAGTTAATTAATATTCTTGCAATAGCCTATTCCCTATTTATGCTCATTCTAGCTATAATTTTCTATAAAAGTAACGAATCTTTCAAATTCCTAATTTCACTGAGTGGTGTTTTCTGCGGAGTAATTCCATTAATTCTTGCATTCATTTTAAAGTTTAAGTCTAATATTCAGCTTGTATTTTTTTATATAGTGTTCTTGTTCTGTTCCCAATATTTAGGTTCAATTCGTGGCTGGTATGGCCTTGGTTGGTGGGATATATTCCTGCATTTCATAAGTGGAATATTAATTGCGTATCTTGGTGTTGCAATTTATGAGAGACTTATCCTAAGAACGGCTGGAAAAATGATATCCAAATGGTTCGTATTTTTATTTATATTTGCTTTTTCTGTTTTCGGGGGAGTATTATGGGAATTTTACGAATTCAGTATGGATCAAATATTTGAAATGACTTTACAAGGTGGCGGGAATAAAGACACGATGATTGACCTAATTGCCGATACTACTGGTGGATTAGTTATTGCACTTTGGTCAGTACTAAAACTTAAATTAAAATATAAAAATGAAGACAAATACCTGCATAGTTAATAGCCTATACATAGACAAATTCCTCTGCATAATAATGAATGTAGGCAAGAATCTTACAAAATTCATTAATATAGAGGAGGTATATTTTATGGATCAAAACTTTCAAAATCAATTCCAAATGGTTGACCCTTCAATGTTAAATGCAGTTAGACGGCCAATATATTATAAAAGACCTAGACCTAGACCCAGACCTTATGGATATGGAGGATACGGCTTAGGAGGTCCATTTCTTGGTGGAGTTGTTGGTGGATTATTAGGTAGTGTATTACTTGGAGGTACTGGATATGGGGGATATGGATATGGATACCCAGTTTATACGTATCCACCTTACTATCCGTATGGCGGAGGGTTATACTACTAAAATAGTAACAAAAATAAACTAGATCACAACTGATCTAGTTTATATTATTTGGAAATGAAACAATGAAAGTTGTTCCTAAATTTAATTGGCTTTCGACTCTAATCGTTCCATTCATAACTTTCACAAGACTATAAGCTACCATCAAGCCTAACCCTGTACCTTTTTCCTTTGTAGAGAAATATGGTTGTCCAAGCCTTCTAATTTGTTCATTAGTCATCCCTTGACCAATATCTTTAATAATAATATTAATTATGTTGTCATTAACTAAAGTTTCAATTGTTAATATTCCACCTGTTTTCATTGCTTCGATAGAATTTTTGATTATATTAATAAAAATCTGCTTAAACTTGTCCGAATCACCTTTTATATCAAATTTACTTTCTGACTTATTTAGAACTACTACAGAGTATAGATTTGCGTATGGTTTAATTATATCAACAATAGATTTAAGCTGCTCATTTACATCAAACAACTGAGTTTTCTCGATAGATGGTTTAGCATATGATAAATAGTTTGTTATAATACTATTCGCTCTATCTAGTTCATCTAATGCATGTCTAAAATACTCTTCTCGATCTGGATCTTCTGAACCCAATTCTTTAATGAGTTGAACGAATCCCTTTGCCACTGTAAGGGGATTTCTTATCTCGTGAGAAATTGAGGCAGCTAAATGACTAATCATCTCAGTTTTTTCAGATTGAACTAATTTATCTCTTAATTTTTTATTACTGATCATAACTTCAATAAAATAGATCGATAACAACAAAATTAAAGACTGAAGTATAAATAAATAAAATTGTATAATCATGAAATCTAAATACCCTTTAGTTCCAACTATTAAAAAATAATAAACTATAGGTAATATGCAGGTAAGAATAGAAGTTAGACTAATAAATATAAGCTTCTTATTTATGCTGACATTTCGAAAATAATTTATAGAGTAAGTTAGGAATAAAAGTAATGTACCATTTTCAAAAAATGACACAATGGCGCCAAGCCCTCCTAAATATGTTCTAAATATTACTAATATAACAAAAAGCGTTACTCCAATACGTCGACCACCATATAATATAGCGATTATAAGGGGAATTTGCCTTAAATCAAAAATAAAGTCTTCATTATATAGTTTAATAGGATAAATAATACAAAGTAACATTACGATAGTACACAACAGTAACAAAATAAAGCTTTTTCTTTTTCTATCGAATACTGTTTCGTATACAAAAAGTTGGAAAATGAAAAGACTAAAAATAATAATAAATATATTGAAAACAAGTAGCAAAACGAAATCTAAACTTATCATATTTTTAACTCCACTACTGCATTTTTTTATGTAAAATTATTCTATCATAATTTCAGATAGATGTTTAGTATTAATTGATTGTGATTCTCATCACTTCTTAATTTTGTTTATCTAGATATACTCAAGTTAACGATTGATAGGAGGAAAACAAAATATGGTATCAATTAGAAAAATATTCTCTGTTTTTACAATTCTACTTTTATTAGTTGGTTGTAGTACAAGTGTTAAAGAGGTAAAGAAAGAGAATAATAGTAACGAAGATTATGTGCACAAGCCAAAAAAAGTTACAGAAAAACAATCAATATTTCCACAACATTCGGATATAAATGACGCGCCAGTACCACTTAAAATAGAACGTGTAGATAGTACTACTGTAAATGTCGAAATGACATCACAAATTACTGATATAGAAATCGATATGGGTGTTAAATATAAGGCTTGGACATTTAATGGACAAGTACCTGGTCCATTAGTAGTTGTAAATGAAGGCGATACAATTAATTTTACTCTAAAAAATCATGATCCCGTGATGCCACATAGTATGGATTTTCATGCTGTTCATACTGCACCTACAAAAGGTTTTGTTAATGTAATGCCTAATGATCGAGGTACGTTTACTTATAAAGCCTCATATCCAGGTGTATTTATGTATCATTGTGGTACACAACCAATACTAATGCATGTTGCAAATGGTATGCACGGAACAATTATTGTAAAACCAAAGAATGGATACCCAACAGATAACGAAGTCGATAAAGAATTTGTTTTAATTCAAAATGAATGGTATTTAAATAATAAATATAAAAACTTACAAGAAGGGGAACCAACATACGTTGTTTTTTCTACTAAATCTTTAAATACTGAAGGAAGAAATACAAATGGAGATACTTTCTCACTTCAAAATGAACCATTAGTTGCAAAAGTTGGAGATAAAGTTCGACTTTATGTTAATAACATAGGTCCAAATGAAGTTAGTTCTTTTCATGTTGTTGGAACGGTGTTAGATAGTGTTTATATAGATGGAAATCCAGCTAACAAATTGGTTGGATTACAAACAATTATGCTTCCTGCAAGCGGAGGTGCAGTTGTTGAATTTACAGTTAAGGAAGAAGGCTCTTACCCAATTTTAACTCATCAATTGAAACACGCATCAAAAGGTGGGGTGGCCCTTCTTCAAGTAACTCAAGATGGTAAGTTTGATCCAACTGCCTTATCAATGTCTCATTAATAATTGAACTAAGCCTAATTTATTTTAGGCTTATTCGTTTATTTTTCTTATATTTTTATAGTATTATTAAATTTAATTCGAAAAGTTTATATTTGTAAGGGGATCAAGATTAATGGAGAGTAAACATTGCATCGAAAGTTTAACAATAAAAACAAGTAGAGTTTTTCCAAATGATATTAATAACCATAGTACTTTATTCGGTGGTAGCCTTATGAGTTGGATAGATGATATTGCATCCATTTCTGCAGCAAGACACTCTAGAAAACCATGTGTTACAGCAAGTATCGATTCAATACACTTTATTCAGCCAATTACACAGAAAGATTCGGTTTGTTTAGAATCATATGTTACATGGGCAGGTAATACGTCCATGGAAGTGTTTGTAAAAGTAATTGCTGAAAATCTTTTATCGGGTGAGAGAAAGATTGCAGCAACTAGCTTTTTAACATTTGTTGCATTTGATGTAAATGGCAAACCAGCTAGAGTCCCAAAAGTTATACCAGAAAGTTCTGAAGAAAAATATTTACATGAGACTGCCTCAGTTAGAGCAGACCATCGTAAGGAGAGAAGACAGCAGAGTAAAGAGCTAGCAGATTATCTAAAAGTAGAAAAGCCTTGGTAAAATGTAATTAATAAATTTAAAATACATTTCGGAGTTAGTACTGTTTTTATAAGAAATAAGAAGAGAGAACACTCGTTCCCTCTTCTTATTTTTGTTTAGCTATAAGGAAAGTATCAACTTCTGCTTAGTTAATACTTTCCTAACGCATAAGTGCAACTACGGCTCTGACATTCGCTTTTTAAGGCTCGTCAATCTCCGAGTTTTCTTTAATATTAGCATTAATTAACCAAACAAATTTATTTAGCTGTGTAAATGTAACATTAAAACCATTAACTTCAAAAATCTTTTCCATTATTGGAATTGTAGTATAATACTCTGTCTTTAAGTCATTTACTAGATTAAAATAACCTTTTGATATAGATTCATTTATAATTTCATTTCTATGGTTCTCATCTCTAAAGATTGTGTCTGCGAATACAATTTTCCCTTTAGGAGTTAGCATATCCTTATATATTTTTATTGCTTCATGCTTTTCGTTATCAGTTAGATGGTGGAATGCATACGTACTAACAATTCCATCAATTTTAGTTTTAGGCATTTGAAATTTTAAAAAGTCTCCATCATATACATCAACATTAGGTAGTTTTTGCTTTGATATCATTCTCATGTTTTTTGATGGTTCAATTCCTATTACTTTATTATTATTTTGAACTAGTACTTTGGTTAAGTTTCCAGTTCCAATTCCGAATTCTAAAATAGTCCCCGAGACGTTACTAGCTACTGTATCAAGAATTTCATTGTAATTTATGAAAACATCTTTATACTCTTCATCGTTACTTTCAAGAACTACTGAATCATATGTTTCAGACCATTTATCAAACAAATTATCGAATTCTCTTCCCATGTTTTTCACCTCGAATTTTATATCCTACTAATCTTATTTATATACTATGAATTATCTAATGAGATGTCAAACATTTTCAGTTAATTATTTTGACAAATAGTAGTAAAAATCATACTATACATATATGTTTAATACACAAGACGACTGTAAAGAGGTGCGTATATTATGGAAATTAAAAAAATGAACGTTGAGAGTTTTAATCTAGATCACACAAAGGTTGTTGCTCCGTACGTAAGACTTGCAAGTATTAGTAAAGGTTCACACGGTGATGTTCTTTATAAGTATGACGTTAGATTCTGCCAGCCAAACAAAGAATATATGGAAATGCCTTCTTTACATTCATTAGAACATTTAATGGCAGAACATATTAGGAATCATCACGATTTCGTTTTTGATGTTGGTCCTATGGGATGTCAAACTGGATTCTATGTTTCACTTATTAATGATGGTGATTATGAAACCTTTTTAAATTTATTAAAAAATACACTGCAGGATGTAATCAATGCTGATGAAGTTCCTGCGTGTAACGAAATACAATGTGGGTGGGCTGCAAGCCATAGTTTAGAAGGTGCTAAGGAATTAGCACGTACAATGCTATCTAAGAGCGACGAATGGAAAACAATTTTTATTGAAGAATAATTTTTGAGGGGTTACTTGTATGAAATATTTCACTAATATCAAACAACTCATAGGAAATACTCCATTAGTAAAAGTCGAGCATAAAGATATAAATCCTTTAGTTAGTGTTTTTGCAAAACTAGAGTACTTTAATCCCGGAGGAAGTGTAAAGGATAGATTAGGTGTAAATTTAATTGATTCCTCAATAAAAGAAGGTAAGATTTCGCCAAAGGGGACATTAATTGAACCTACAGCCGGAAACACTGGTATTGGACTAGCTTTAGCTGCAGTTGGTACAGATGTCCAAATAATCTGCGTAGTTCCACAGAAGTTTAGTATGGAGAAACAAAACTTGATGAGAGCGCTTGGTGCTACAGTAATAAACACACCTACTGAGTTAGGTATGTTAGGTGCTATTGAAAAAGCTGCGGAACTTGTGATAAATACACCTGATTCATATTCACCACAGCAATTCCAAAATGAGAATAACCCTAAAACATATATAACTACACTCGGTCCAGAAATATACAATGCATTAGAAGGTAAGATTGATGTTTTTATCGCTGGTGCGGGTACAGGTGGAACATTTGCCGGTATTTCAAAATACTTTAAAGAAATGAATCCTAATATAAAGGCGATTGTCGTTGAGCCAGAAGGTTCTATATTAAATGGTGGAGAGTCTGGTCCACATTTAACTGAAGGGATCGGTGTCGAGCTAATACCTCCGTTTTTCAATAGCTCTTTAGTAGACGACATTTATACTATTTTAGATAAAGACGCTTTTAAGAGAGTTAGAGAGTTAGCTACCACAAATGGATTACTTGTAGGTAGCTCATCTGGAGCAGCATTTGAAGCTGTAATACAAGAATCACATAAATATAATAAACCTACAAATATTGTAACTATATTCCCTGATAGTAGTGAGAGATATATGAGTAAAAATATTTATTCGGAGGATATCTGAAATGAAAAAAAAGACAATGATGATACACGGCGGAATTTCTAGAGACGAACATACTGGCGCTGTATCGGTTCCTATACACCACGCGAGTACATTCAAGCAAAATGGTGTTGGTAACTTTGTTTATGAGTACGCTAGAACAGGAAATCCGACTAGACATGCACTTGAACAATTGATTAAAGATCTAGAAGGTGGTGCAGCTGGATTTGCTTTCGCTTCAGGAATGGCTGCAATAACAACAGTAATGAATTTATTCTCAGCTGGTGACCATATAATTTTAACTGATGATGTTTATGGTGGAACCTTTAGATTAATGACCAAAGTATTGAATAAGCACAAGATTGAAGTTGATTTTGTTGATACAAGTAGCACGGAAGAAATTATTAAAAATATAAAAAGCAATACTAAAGCTATTTATGTTGAGACACCAACAAATCCATTACTAAAAATAACTAACATTAGTGAAGTTTCAAAGATTGCTAAAGATAACGGTTTACTACTAATTGTAGATAATACATTCTCAACTCCTTACTGGCAGAATCCTATTTTGCACGGAGCAAACATAGTTCTTCATAGCGCAACAAAGTATTTGGGTGGTCATAGTGATGTTGTAGCTGGTTTAGTAGTAGTTGATTCTGAACAACTAGCAACCGAGTTACATTTCTATCAGAATTCTATTGGTGCAGTACTTGGACCACAAGATAGTTGGCTGCTAATTAGAGGAATTAAAACTCTAGCAATTAGAATGGAAGAGATTGAATCCAATACAAAAAAGATAGTAGAATTTTTAAAAAATCATAAGTTGGTAAGTAAAATTTATTATCCTGGCCTGAGTGAGCATAAAGGTCATGATGTTCATTTATCTCAAGCTAGTGGGTTTGGTGGAATGGTTTCATTTGATGTTGGAAGTGCGGAAAAAGCTGAGCAAATTTTAAAAGATGTGCACTATTTTACTCTAGCTGAAAGTCTTGGTGCAGTCGAAAGCTTAATTTCTTTACCTGCTAAAATGACTCATGCATCTATCCCTGCAGAAAGAAGAGCAGAATTAGGGATAACAGACGGTTTAGTTAGAATATCAGTCGGCTTAGAAGACGTTGACGATTTAATTGAAGACCTAGAACAAGCTTTTAATAAATAACTAATACCAAGTCCTTAAACACAGCATCCGTGCTGTGTTTTTTATTTTTCACATATTATTACTTCTTTCAATAATTAAATATCTCACATAGTAGCTTAATTTTTCATACGATATATTGAAATAGCCCATTAAATACACAAATAGGAGGATATAAATGAAAAAACTATTCATGCTATTTACTATATTTATCGTAATTTTTTCATCTGCTGCATGTAGTTCTGACAACAGTACAAAGGTCGACAAGGATGAAAAGAAGACTGAAAAAGTTACAACTGTGAGGTTAGCAGAAGTTACTCATTCACTATTTTACGCACCACTATACGTAGCAATAGAGAAAGATTTTTTTGAAAAACAAGGATTAAAAGTTGACTTGCAAACTACTTGGGGTGGAGATAAAACTATGACTACGCTCCTCTCAGGCGGTGCTGATATTGCACTAGTAGGCTCTGAAACATCAATATATGTTCATAATCAAAAAGCAAAAGATCCAATTATTAACTTTGCACAATTAACTCAAACAGACGGGACTTTTTTAGTATCTAGAGAGAAATTAGATCATTTTAACTGGAGTGACTTAAACGGGGTAACATTTTTAGGTCAGAGAACTGGTGGTATGCCGCAAATGGTAGGTGAGTTTGTATTAAGAAATCACGGTATTGATCCTCATAAAGATTTAAAATTAATTCAAAACATTGATTTTGCTAATATTGCGAATGCTTTCGCGTCAGGAACAGGAGATTTCGTTCAATTATTCGAGCCTACTGCTAGTATTTTCGAGAAAGAAGGCAAAGGTTTTATTGTAGCTTCATTTGGTAATGAATCTGGTAAGGTTCCTTATACTTCATTTATGTCAAAGGAAAGTTATATTAAAGAAAACAAAGAGACAATTGAAAAGTTCACTAAAGCTATCTACGAAGCACAAAGTTGGGTAGACACTCATAGTGCGCAAGAAATAGCAGACGTAGTTCAACCATTTTTTAAGGAAACAAGCAATGATATATCAGTAAGTGTAATTGACCGCTATAAAACTCAAAATTCGTTTGCAACTAATCCAATTTTAGATAAAGATGAATGGAATAATTTGTTAAAAATCATGAAAGATGCAAAAGCAATTACAGAAGATGTACCTTATGAGGCACTAGTTGATACAACGATTGCAAATAAAGTAATAAAGTAGGTGGGGATTATGTCCCTATTAAAAATTGATAAAATTACTCAAGTTTTTTTCTCAAGTGATGACTATAAAGTAGTGTTAGATAATGTAAATTTAGAAATAAACGATAATGAATTTGTTGCCTTTTTAGGTCCGAGTGGATGTGGTAAAACTACATTACTTTCAATTATATCCGGCCTCTTAAAGCCAACTATTGGAAATGTTTATATAAAAGATATACAAATTGAAAAACCAACTAATAGAATAGGCTATATGTTACAACAGGATTTTTTATATCCTTGGAGAACAATTGAAGAAAATATTGTAATTGGTTTAGAAATTAACAAAATTAAAAGCCCAGAAAATATTAGATATGCACTAAACTTACTAAAACAAGTAGGGCTTGAGAATGTAGAGCAAGATTATCCTCAACAATTATCTGGCGGAATGAGACAAAGAGTTGCACTGGTAAGAACATTAGCTACTCAACCGGAAATACTTTTACTAGATGAGCCATTCTCTGCCCTAGATTATCAAACAAAAATTAAATTAGAAGAGTTAGTCTTTCATACTTTAAAGCAATTTAAAAAGTCAGCAATACTAGTTACCCATGATATTGAAGAGGCAATTGCAGTATGTGATAGAATTTATATTTTTAATAAAGATCCTGGTACTATTGCACATGAAATTATTGTACCAGAGGATTTAAAGCAATTAAATCCATTCAATGCTAGACAGCATCCTGAATTCGCAAAATTATTTGATCATATTTGGAAGGAGATGGAAAAACTTGGATAATTATTTTTCATCCCTTCATAAAAAATATTTAACAGACCTTAAAAGAAAAAAATATTTAATATTGTTTGTGCAAATAATAATACTATTAAGTTTTGTAGTAATATGGCAAATATCAAGTAATAAATTATGGATTGATCCATTACTATTTTCTTCTCCAATGGATATTTTCAATCTTTTAAAACTTAGAATTGGAGAGGGATATTTTACACCTCATATAGTAATGACTGTATCTGAGACGGTAGCGGCCTTTATAATTAGTACAGTATTCGGTACCTTAATAGCTGCAATGCTCTGGTGGCATTCATTTGCATCAAATGTCCTAGACCCTTATTTAGTTGTTTTAAATGCACTACCGAAAGTAGCAATTGGTCCAATAATTATAGTAATTTTTGGACCAAATATAATTTCGGTTATTGCAATGGGTGTTATTATATCTATCATAGTTACAACTTTAGTTATATATCAGAGTTTTAGGGATACTGAACCAAACTATATTTTAGTTGTAAAATCATTCGGTGCTTCGAAGGCACAGATTTTTAAAAAGGTTATTTTCCCATGCTCATTTCCCACGATTGTTTCATCTCTAAAAGTAAACGTTGGTTTAGCATGGGTTGGTATAATAGTTGGAGAATTCTTAGTTTCAAGACAAGGATTAGGTTATCTTATTGTATATGGGTTCCAAGTTTTTGATTTCACACTAGTTCTAACAAGCGTTTGCATAATTCTAATATTCGCTGCGTTAATGTATATAATAGTTGATCGAGTAGAAAAGTATGTAGTTGGGAATCGTGAATTTAACCGCTGATAAGCAGAAGATAATTCTTCTGCTTTTATTTGTTTATTTGAATGTAATTGGGAATTATATATGTAAGGGGTGAAATTATGGATAATCAAAAAACAATTAAGGAATTAAACAAGTTACTTGAAGGGCAATATATGGGAATTCACTCATATGAAAATTATCTTGAAACAACGATAAATCCAAAGCTAAAGGAAGAGCTAATCGAAATTCAAAAAATACATAGAGAACATGCAGATACCATCGTAGAGCGGATTCATCAACTTGGTGGTACAGCGGTAAATAGTACTGGGATTATAGGTACATTAACTGAATTTGCTATAGAATTAAGCGGATATCCTACAAAGACAAAGGACATTATAAAAGGTGCAATAAAGGGTGAACATATGGGTTTGTCTTCATTAGAGAAATTTTTGACTAATGAAACTGATCCTACAACTGAAGATGTAATTGAAAAGATGTTATCAAAAGATAGAACAATTGTTGATCGTTTAAGAGTACTATTACATAATAATAAATGAGTAGTAGGTGATTGTAGTGGACAAAAGCATATCAGAGTCAACTTTTATACCAATGACATCCATATCTAATGGGTTAGGAATAGAAGTAGTACCAGATATATACTCGTATACTGTCCAAATAGTAAATATCGCATTTATTGGTTATTCAGAGAATCCAAATGATTGGGTATTAGTTGATTCAGGGATGCCTAATAGTTCAGATGAAATAATTAAAGCAGCTGAAAATAGATTCGGAGTATCCGCATGTCCTAAAGCAATAATATTAACACACGGACATTTTGACCACATTGGCAGTATTACTGATTTAGTAAACCATTGGGGAGTTAAAGTATACGCTCATAAAGACGAGATTCCTTACTTAATCGGAAGGAAAAATTACCCTGATCCTGACTGGACAGTTGAAGGGGGAGCAATTGCAAAGATTTCTAAATTTTTTCCAAATGACGGTATTAATATAGAATGCGAAGAGCTTAATCCTACTGGAGTAATCGATGAGCTTCCTGGATGGAGATGGATTCATACACCAGGTCATACTCCTGGACATATATCATTATTTAGAGAAAATGATAGATCCCTAATTGCAGGTGATGCTTTTATAACAGTTAGACAGGATTCACTTTTTAAAGTCTTAACACAAGACTTTGAAATAAATGGTCCACCTAGGTATTATACTACTGATTGGCAATCTTCTTGGGAATCAGTTAAAAAGTTGGCAGAATTACAACCAAAACTAGCTATTACAGGTCATGGTCTACCTGCAACGAACGATGATCTAAGTAAGAATTTGTATAATCTCGCTAATAACTTCGATAAAATAGCAATACCAAAGCATGGTAAATATGTACACTAAAAAGCATACGACAAAGTATGCTTTTTTATTGTTTATTAATTTAATATGATATATATTTGCGATTGGAGGTGTAAATGTGAAGATTGTAAAATTGAATGAAGAAAATTACAATGTTTTTATCTCATATTGTAAAAAACATAGAGATGTTCTAGATGATAGCTATTTAATTGATTGGGAATTAGATAGATTTAAAATTTCAGAATATGAAAATCCAACATTTTTAGCACTAGTCAATAATGATATTTTTGGTGTTTCATCACTATTGACAAATGAATACCTTTTAAGGGGAAACCGCGCAAGATTTAGAATTCTACATACAATGATTGATGATATAAATGTCTACAGAAATTTACTTTTAGAAACAGAGAAAACAGTATCACACCTAAGTGAATTAGTTATATTTAGTAAGTATGATAATTCGAATCTCAACGAAACATATATTGATTTAGGCTTCATTATTGATAGATACATATTTATATTAATCCATAATGACTTATCTAATGTACGTATTAAAAATCAACCTGAAAATTATTATATTAAACCAATGAATTTTCAAACTGACTGTGAAACATATAGACAAATTAGAAACGATGGATTTAAAGATTTAAAAGGATCGGAAATCCCTATGTCAACAGATGAAGTAAGAGATTTATCCGAAAGAGATGACTATATTCCAGACGGAATTTTTATTTTATATCATCTGAAAAATCCTATTGGAATAATTCGTACCTATAAAGAATTACATAATGAAGAAGCAGTTATTGGAATTGGTCCAATTGCAATTAACTATGAGTTTAGAGGTAAAGGTCTTGGGCAATATCTTTTAAATTATGCTTTAGCCTTTGGTAACACTCTTGGTTATAAAAAAGCAATATTAAACGTAAATGCAGATAATGAAAATGCAGTTAATGTTTATAAAAAGACTGGATTTGAACTTGGTGAATCATTTATATCTTTTAAAAAAATAATTAAAGGGTGATTAAATGGAATCGAAAATGCTTTCACATAATTGGAACCTTGAAAATTTATTTAAAGGAGGAAGCAAATCTTACGAATTTCAAACTTATTTAACCAACCTAGAAGATACTATTAGTGAAATGGAATTATTAATTAATAAACTTAGTGTTGAAAGAGGCAAAGTTAATATAGTGCTTTTAAAGGAGATAATATCCTATCATGCACTAAATGATAATCGACTAATTCAGAGTAATTCATTTATTTCTTGCTTAAGATCTCAAGATTTGAATGATAAATATACTGATATTCTTAGTGGTAAAGTTAGTGATCTTAATGCAAGTTATCAAAATGCTTTGAATTTATTTGATAAAAAACTATCTTTAATTGATGATATTGAATGGAATGATATTTTAAAAAGTCCAGAAATTAATACCCTAAACTTTATTTTAAATGAAAGAAGAGAAGGGGCAAAAGAATCATTATCAAGTAATGAAGAAAAGGTTATCTCAGAGTTGTCTATTGATGGTTATCATTCATGGGGTATTATGTATGAAAAAGTAGTTAGCAATTTTAAAATTGATTTCAAAGGAGAAGAGCTATCAGCTGGTCAAACTTACAATTTATTTGACTCAGGAGATAGAGCCTTACGAGAACAAATCTTTGAAAAATGGGAAAATGAATGGTTGATTCATTCAGAATATCTTGCAGCTATTTTAAATAATATTTCTGGATTTAGATTAAGAGTATACAAGTTAAGAGGCTGGGATAATTTCTTAAGAGAACCATTAAAGATAAATAGGATGCAATCTGAAACTTTAGACTCGATGTGGAAAGCAGTTGAAAAGAGTAAAGTACCTCTAATAAAATACATGGAGAGAAAAGCAGCAATATTAGGGATTGGTAAATTAAGTTGGTTTGATTTACATGCTCCTTTATCAGAACACACAAAGATTATGCCATATCAAGAAGGCTCAGACTTTATATTAAAAAAATTTGAAGAATTTGGTCCTAAATTAAGAAACTTTGCAACTAAAGCGTTTGAAAATCGTTGGATAGAAGTTGAAGATAGACCTGGGAAAAGTCCAGGTGGTTTTTGTACTGATTTTCCAGAGCAAAATGAGACTAGGATTTTCATGACTTATTCTGGAACACAAACTAACATATCAACGTTAGCTCATGAATTAGGGCATGCATTCCATACTGATACAATGAAAGATGTGCATTCCTTAAATAAAAATTACACGATGAATGTAGCCGAAACTGCTTCAACTTTTGCTGAACTTCTTGTTATAGATGCAGCAATTAAAGGAACAGATGACTCTAAAGAAAAAATTTCTTTAATTGATAATAAGCTACAAAACGCTGTTTCACTACTAATGTATATCCATTCTAGATTTATTTTTGAAACCTCATTTTATGAGGAAAGAAAAAATGGACTTGTAAGTAGGGAAAGAATCAGTGACTTGATGTTACAATCTCAAAAAGAGGCATTCGGAAACTCACTAGATAAATATCATCCATTATTTTGGGCTTCAAAAATGCATTTTTATTTAACAGATATACCGTTTTATAATTTCCCATATACATTTGGTTATTTATTTTCATTAGGTATATACGCAAAATATCTTAATGATCGTGATAACTTTGAAGATACTTATATAAATTTACTAAAAGATACAGGTTGTATGTCTGTTGAGCAACTAGCTCTAAAGCATCTAGGTATTGATATAACTAAAGTTGATTTCTGGGAGAATGCTATTTCAGTAGTTGATAAGGATGTTGAATTATTTTTAAGTTTAACAAGTGAACTATAATAATGTTATGTAAACCTAAATAAAAAAATTTCCCCTACTCAATCAAACGAGTAGGGGTGTATTTGTTCGTTTATCCACTTTATTATATCAGTACTTACTTCACCTTTATTAACTTCATTTAGTAGCTCATGCCGAGCATTGGGATACATAATACATTTAATATTACATAAACCAGTTTTTTTGTATATCAATACCAATTGGTCAATCCCTTTACCAAAATTACTCACAGGATCTTTTTCACCACTAACAATAAGAACAGGTAGACTTTTATTTATTTTATCAATATTGTTAAAGAGAGTTTGAGTACCTCTAAACAAATCGTAAAATGATCTTAAACTAAATATTTGTCCACAAAGAGGATCAATTATATATTTATCAACTTCAATTGGGTCTCTTGATAACCAATCAAATTCAGTTCGGACTGGGGAAAGGTAATTATTAAACTTTCCAAAGGTTAATTTGTTTAATAAATTACTTTTATATTTATCACCTTTAAGAAAGATCATTAATTTAGACAATATAATTCCAAGAAAGATGAGTGGCCCTTGCTTACCATTTGAGCCACTGAGGACTACACTATTTATCCCGTTTCTATATTTTTGAATATAATTTTGTACAAGAAATGACCCCATGCTATGACCAAATAAAGTTATTGGTAAATCTGGATAACTTTTTTTAATATCAGATGTTATTTCGTATAAATCATCAACCATTATATTAAATCCGTCACGATCTGCAATATGTCCTAAATCTTCAGTTGTATGTGCTGTTTTTCCATGTCCTCTATGATCGTTCGCAAAAACTATATACCCAGCTTTATTTAAGGTTATTGCGAAGTTATCGTATCTACCCGCATGTTCACACATACCATGTGCTATTTGTACAATCCCTTTTGGATTACATACATTATCCCATTTATAAATATATAAACTTGAATTATCTGGTAATTTTAAATAGAAATTAGTGGCTGACATATTATCACCTCTAAAATTTTACTCGTCTAAGGAATTAATGAATATTCCACTTCTTAATTTCGGCTCAAACCAAGTAGATTTAGGTGGCATTTGCTTTTCTTCATCTGAAATTTCCATTACTTCTTCAATTGAAGTAGGGTAGAGTGCAAAAGCTAGTTCCGCCATTCCACTATCAACTTTAGTTACTAATTCTTCAATTCCACGAATTCCACCAACAAAATCTAGCCTTTTATCTGTTTTAGGATCTACTATTCCAAACTGCGGTTCTAAAATTAATCTTTGAAGAATTGAAACATCTAAATCTTGAACTTTGTTGTTTGTATAACATGATTTTTTTACTACTAATTTATACCATGATTTATCATGATACATTCCTATTTCGCCTTTTTTCTCAGGCTTAAAGTTGGCATTAACCTTTTCAATTTCAAAAGATTTAGTAAGCATATCTAAAAATTGGGTAAAGTCATTTAAATTAACATTACTAACTAATCGATTGTAATCCATAATTAAAAGTTCATCATGAGGAAACACGACACTTAAGAAATAATTATAAGAAGCATCTGTTTTTTCTTCTTTTACTTGATTACGGCGATTTAATCCAACCTTGACTGCTGAAGCAGTACGGTGGTGTCCATCTGCTATATATAAACTATCGATATTATTAAAAAGAGTAGAGATGTTTTCAACAATTTCAGAATCAGATATTCTCCAAATCTCGTGTTTAATTCCATCCTCCGCTACAAAAGAATATATATTTTCATTATTTAAAACATTATCCTTTAGTATTTTATTTAAATCTTCACTTGATTTATACGTTAAGAAAATAGGACCTGTTTGAGCATTACAAATATCTACGTGCTTAATACGGTCAACTAACTTATCATCCCTAGTTAACTCGTGTTTTTTTATTACATTATTCATATAATCGTCTATTGATGCAGTTCCTACAATTCCGGTTTGTGTTCTATTTAACATAGTAAGTCTATAAATGTAGTAACAGTTCACATTATCTTTTGAGTAGTAACCATCATTAATTAATCTATTTAAATTATTTTTTGCAGTTTCATATACTAGTTCATCGTAGGGAGAAATGCTCGTAGGTAAGTCGATTTCAGCTTTATCTATATGTAAAAAAGATAGGGAATTATCTTTAACTAATTCCCTAGCTTCCTCTGTACTTAAAACGTCGTATGGCACTGCTGCAATTTGTTCTACAAATTCTTCCTTTGGTAAATATGATTTAAAAGGTTTAAAGATTGCCATATTTATACACCTCTAATTTTTCTTACGTTAATAACACCAGAAATATTTTGAAGTCTTTCCTCAACTTCTTTACCTATATCCTCATCCATATCAATCATTGTATATGCCCAATTACCTTTACTTTTGTTTAACATATCAGCAATATTGACACTATTTTCTGCCAAAATACCAGCAATTTGACCAACCATGTTAGGTATATTTTTGTGCATAATTGTTATTCTATTTTTTTCAATAAAAGGTAGCTCAGCATTTGGAAAATTAACTGAGTTTCTAATATTACCTGTTTCTAAATAAACAACTAGTTGTTTAGCAGCCATTACAGCACAATTATCTTCAGATTCTCCAGTTGAAGCTCCTAGGTGAGGGATTGCTATAACATTTGGCATCGTTAAGACATTTTTATTTGGGAAATCAGTTACATAAAAGCCAAGTTGTTCAGTAACTAAAGCTTCTCTTAGAGCACCCTCATTAACTAATTCTCCTCTAGAGAAATTTAATAGTTTAGCCCCATGTTTTAATTTTGACAAAAGCTCAGAATCAATAAATCCTTTAGTTTCATTTGTTAAAGGAACATGAATAGTTATATAGTCGCAAGACGAAAAAATTTCCTCTAAGCTATATGCTCTCTGTAGGTTTTTAGATAATCTCCATGCAGTATCAACTGAAATAAATGGATCAAAACCCATAACATCCATATCAAGAGCAAGAGCATCGTTTGCTACTAGTGCACCAATTGCACCAAGTCCTACAATTCCTAATTTTTTTCCAGCTATTTCACAGCCTTTAAATGTTTTTTTGTTAGCTTCAATTAGTTCATTCAAGTTATCAACATCTTTAATTGATTTTACCCAATTAACAGCATCAATTACATTTCTTGATGATAAAAGTAGGGAAGTTATAACCATTTCTTTAACAGCATTTGCATTTGCACCAGGTGTATTAAATACAACGATACCTTTATCTGTACACTCACTTACAGGTATATTATTAGTTCCAGCACCAGCTCTTGATATTGCTTTTACCGTTTCAGGAATATCATCAATATTAATTTTTGAACTTCTTACCATTATTGCATCAGCATCGATCAATGAGTTTTCAATCTGATAGTTATTTCTATTAAATATTTCCAGTCCTAAATTAGAAATATTGTTCATTGTCGCAATTTTATACATTGTTACCTCCCAAGAGTTTTATTCTCAAAATCTGACATTAACTGTATTAGATCGTTTACACCTTCAATAGGCATTGCATTATATATACTTGCTCTTAAACCACCGACTGAACGGTGTCCTTCTAGGTTTTTGAAACCAAGGTTATTTGCTAAAGAAAGGAATTCCTTATCCATATCCTCATTTTCCGTAGTAAAGGGTATATTCATGAGTGAACGGAATTCCTTTTGAATTGGAGATGAGAATAAGTTTGAATTATCTAAATAAGTATAAAAGTTATTAGCTTTCTTTAAATTCATCTTTTCAATTTCGGGAATTCCCCCCAGACTCTTTATCCACTCTAAAACTAACTTTGTCACATAAATACTAAAAGTTGGTGGGGTATTGTATAACGAATTCGCTTTGGAATGAGTTTTATAACTTAGCATAGTTGGACATATTTCTAGTTCATTGCCAATAAGTTCCTCATTTATAATAACTACAGTTAAACCTGCAGGACCTAGATTTTTTTGAGCTCCTGCATAGATTAGACCAAATTTGCTCACATCATAGTGTTTAGATAGGATATCCGAAGACATATCAGCAACTAAAGGATAACCATTAGTTTCAGGTATATAATCATACACTGTACCTTCTATTGTATTGTTTGTTGTAATATGAAAATAGTCTACGTTTGTTTCAAAGTCAGTTAAATTAAATCTTGGAATATAGTTATACTTTTTATCTTTTGAAGAAGCAATTATTTCCACGTTACCATATTTTTTCGCCTCAGAAATTGCTTTGTCTGACCATGTTCCAGTATCAACATATAGCGCTCTTTTATATGTAGAAAATAAATTTAGTGGTACCATTGAAAACTGAGAAGAAGCACCACCTTGTAAAAATAGAACTCTATAGTTACTTGGAATATTCATAATATCCCTTAATAACATTTCACAAGCGTTGATAATTTCTTCAAATTCAAAGGATCTATGACTTAACTCTAGCACGGACATTCCTGAATTATTATAATCAATAAGTTCTTCATTTACTTTGTCTAAAACAGGAAGAGGCAGTGTTGAAGGACCAGCAGAAAAATTAAATACTCGACTCACATAGATCATCCTTTACCATAAAAATTTATAATATTCTTACTTTAAGGTAATTTACACTTTTGGTCAATATCTGATAAGTTAATAAGATTGTCAAATACTAATGTTACCACTATGTTTATAGTCTGATATAATCAAATTATAAATTTGCATCTTCTGGAGGTTATTATGAAAAAACTAATTATATTAATAGGACTAATTTTTGTTGTAGTATATACAATTTTTGGTTATAAAGTTGATATTACAACATTACCCGGATTTGATATTTTTATTTTTAAAGCGGCATATTTAGTTTCATATTTAATAAGTTGGATTTGTTTTTATACAGTAGTACCTATTACAATTCTAATGTTTGGATATAAAACTATTAAAGGATTTTTTGCTAGATAAAAGTTCCCATTGAGGAGCTTTTTTTATTTTTTTAAATAGAATTTTAATATTTTTAGTGTTTCCTTAGAATCAATTTTCAAAACTTTTAAAATTACCCCAATAAGAAGTGTTGTCAAATCAAAATTCTATGATTTTTTAGTAGTGTTTTATAAACAAAAGCAACCAAAGATGATTAAAAAAACCCCAATACACAAAAATAAATTTACAGATTATTATTGATTTATAATATTTCCCCGAAAAAAGATTAAGGAGGTAATAATTTGAAGAAAATTCACCCGAAACTGTATACTAATTATTAGATATTTTTGTATTGGGGTGAGTCTAATTGAATGTCGGGTTAATATTAGCGCACTATAGAAAAAAGTCTGGAATTACACAAGAAGAATTAGGGGAAGGTATTTGTTCAGTAACTCATATAAGCAAAATTGAACGTGGATTAACTGAAGTTTCCAATGATACTGTCCAAATTCTCGGACAACGATTATGTATCAACATTAATGAAGAGATTGAGAAATTAAACAAAACTAATAGTGATCTAAAGGCTATATCTCTACATCTGGAATATCAAAATTATAATGAAGCTAAGGTTTTACTAGATTCAATAAATTATGAGGATTTTAGATATATAGACGAAATTTATGTTCAATACCTATTAATTAAAGCTAGATATTTAATTGTAAACAATGAAATAACCAAAGCAAAAAAAATACTTCGGCAAAAGAATGTATTAAACAGTTTAGAGATGCAATTTTTGAAAGATATGTATGTTCATATTGATGCTTTATTAGACTTGAAACTTGCAAATTACACTATTGCACTAGATAAAATGTTAAAACTCAATTTAAATCCCCCGTATTCTAATGAAGTTTATTATCATTTATCTTACGCTGCTTATTTTAGTAATCAATTTCTTTTATCGTTTCAATATGCGCTTAATGCAAAAACATATTATCAAAGCAGAAATAATTTTGTGAAGGTTATTGATTGTGAGTTTATTATATTATCCAATTTAGAAGAAGAAAGAGATTCTTCTTTTGATTTAATTGAATATAAATATTTAGATTTAATTAAATTGATTGATAGATTTAAGTTAGAACACAAGAAATCCTCTATATATCATAATTTAGGATACCAATATTTTAAAAATGGAAGATTCTTAGAAGCAATTAATTATTATAATAAATCATTGGAACTTGATACTGATGCAAACTTAAATCCGCTAACTTCATATTATGGACTTGCGAGGTGTACAGTCGAAAGTAATTTATTTGAGTATAGTTATTGTGAGGAATTGATTAATAAAGGTATTAAACTATCAAAAAAGTGGAATGACGAAAAGTATAAATTATATTTTAAGTTGTTAAATTTAAAATATATTAGAGATCATAAAATGTATTTTGCTGAAATAGAACAAAACTTAGTAAAACTCTCTAATAGTTGTCCTATTAATGATTTTAGAAAGAACTTTCTATTTCCATTAATAAATTACATTGTAGAAAATAACCAAAGTGATAGATTATTAAATTTAATGATGAACTATAAACATCTAATCAATAAGGAGCTATAAGTATGAAAAAGGCCATATCTATTATAGTAATTTTGTTAATTCTAATAAATTCTCAAGTGGAAACACAAGTATTATCTATAGAAGATGATTTTAGTCCGATCGTTATTAATCCTGAGAGTGATAAAAAACCGCTTGACCTATAGGATAATATATAAGCGTACAAATAAATCCTTGAATCACTCGATATGGATTCCTTTTAGAAATACATAAATAAAACTACATTCTTGTGAATGTGGTTTTTTTTTATTATACAAATTGGTACAATACGAATAAAAAAGGATTAAATATAAATGAAGAAACTGTATTATGAAGACCCATATTTGAAAAATTTTAAAGCAGTGATTATTAAAAAAGGAATTAATTTCGATAATAATCTTCCTTACATAATCTTAAATCAAACCGCTTTTTATCCGACTGGCGGTGGGCAACCAAGTGACTTAGGTTTTATTAATGGAATAAGAATAATTGATGTAGAAGAATTCGATGAAGATATTTATCATTATGTTGAGAAAGATATCTTCATGTTAAATCAGGAAGTAGAGTGTGAGATAGATTGGTATCGTCGGTTCGATCATATGCAACAGCATTCTGGTCAACATTTATTATCTGCTGCATTTAATAAGTTATTTAACTATAAAACGATTAGCTTTCATCTTGGTAAAGAAACTTCAACAATAGATATTGAATCTGAGGAATTATCAAATGACAAATTAGATCAGGTAGAAGAACTTGTTTACTCTATTATAACTTCAAACCTAAAAATAACCGCAAAATTTATATCGCAGCATGAAATAAACGATTACCCAATAGTAAAAGAAATAACAGCTAGTACAAATATCAGGATAGTAATTATACCTGACCTTGATTACAACGGGTGTGGGGGAACTCATGTTTCTAATACGAGTGAACTCGGCGGATTTGCAATTTTAGGCTATGAAAAGCAAAAAGGAAATATGCGAATTGAGTTTATTTTTGGAAACAGGGTTAATCATCAATTTAAAATGAAACACACAATTTTGAAGGATCTTTCACGTCAACTAAGTTCTCCATCACAACAAATTAGCGAATCAGTAAGAAAACTACTTGCAAAAAATTTAGAATCTGAAAAGATAATAAAACAACAAAGCGCAGCATTATTAGAATATGAAGCAGAATCTTTGTCCAATAGCTACATTTTAACAAACAATAATAAAGTTGTAATTAAGTGTTTTGAAAGTAGAAGTTTTAAAGATATAGTTAATTTAACGAAACGAACCGTTACTAAAAATAAGGAAGTTAATGTAATTACCGTTCTATTTGATAATGACATTATACAAATTGCTTGTGGACGTGGAGATAATAGTAACGTAGATATGAAAAATATTCTAGACAATCTACTATCATTAATAGAAGGTAGAGGAGGGGGCAATGAAAAGTTCGCTCAAGGAAAAGGAAAAAACATACTGACACCGGAGTGTTTATTAGAAAGTATAAAAAGATATTTTAATGAGCTAATGTAATTGAACAATAAAAAATGACCGGGAGTATTAAATAGTAACTAAAAATCTTTTATGATATAATTATTAACTGAATTTAATACATACAAATGTAAGGAGAAATACTAATGGAAAAAGTATTAGTTTTTGGACATAGAAATCCTGACACCGACACGATTTGCTCTGCAATTGCTTATGCGGAACTAAAAAAGAAATTAGGAATTAATGCGGAAGCTATACGTCTAGGTGAGATAAATGGAGAAACAACATACGCACTAGAAAAATTTAAGATTGAAATACCACGACTAGTTACAAAAGTATCTGAGGAGACTTTAAGTGTTATTCTAGTTGATCATAATGAACGCCAACAAAGTGCTGATGATATTGAGAAGGTAACTGTTATGGAGGTAATTGATCACCACAGAATTTCAAATTTTGAAACAGCAGGACCTTTATATTACCGCTGTGAACCTGTAGGATGTACAGCAACCATTGTTAATAAAATGTACAAAGAAAAAAATATAGATATCCCTAGTAATATTGCTGGATTAATGTTATCAGCAATAATATCTGATTCACTTTTATTCAAATCACCAACTTGTACTGAAGAGGATATAGCTGCTGCAAGAGAATTAGCAACAATTGCAGAAGTTGACTTAGAGGTTTACGGTTTAGAAATGCTTAAGGCTGGTGCTGATTTAAGTGATAAAACTGTAGAACAATTAATCACAATTGATGCCAAAGAATTTCAAATGGGTAATGCCAAGGTAGAAATTGCACAGATTAATGCAGTTGATCTTCAAGAAGTATTTGAAAGACAAAATGAAATTGAAGAAGTTCTTCAAAATGTAATCAATACTAAAGGATTAGATTTATTTATGTTTGTTGTTACAGACATACTAAATAGTAATTCAGTAGCATTATCACTAGGCAACTCCGCAAGTGTTGTTGAACAAGCTTATGGTGTAAAAATAGAAAATAATAAAGTAATGTTAAAAGGCGTTGTATCTCGTAAAAAACAAATTGTACCAGTGCTAACTGGAGCATTTCAAAATATCTAATGATTAAAGGGCAAATAAGCCCTTTTTTTGTTTTATTGTCCACAACTTTTTATTTTTGTTTTCATATCATATTTTAGGTGGTGAGAATATGTTAAAACAAATGTCAGAACTCGTAAAACATATGATTGAAAATAAAAGTATGATTGTAGGTATTGTCGGTGGAACTATTGGTTCATTTTTTGATGGATTATTAAATACAGCGAGTTTTTCGAATAATCATATATATTTGTTCCTATTATTATTATTAATAATCGGACTAGATTTTGTTGTTGGAATTAGAATTGCACATAAAAATAAGATGTACCAGAGTAATATCGGTATAGATGCGGTAATAAGAAATGCATTAATTTTATTAACAGTTGTTATTGGTTGGTTAATCGATAAATTATTGGGAACTGGTGCATTAGTGTTTGGTATTTTATCACTATCACTTGCGTACCACAATTTTCAGTCATTCGTTGCAAATTTATATGTTTTAGGATGGGATAAATGGTTCCCAATATGGCTCTTTAAATTAGTTGAAGTTGAAGTAGATTCAAAAATTAAAAAATATAAGATAACATCTTCTAATAATGATGAAACAAGTAATATAGATGATACTACTGAAGAATCTAATGTTAAAAATAATGATATAAAAGGATAATAAAATTAACCGTTTTCGAACCTCATAAGTTATAATTAAAACTAACTAGAAATTATTGGAAAGAGGCTTAAAGATGACGGTTAATTTATATAGCAAATTAGAAACTAAAGACATAACAATTTTCAGTAACATATTACAAAATACTAGTTTTGAAATAGAAGAAGAAAAAAATTCTGTTTTTAATAAAAAAGTTGGGGATTTTTTCTACTATTTAATATTTACTAAAGATAGAGAAATAATTAATCCCTTACTTTTTGCCTATAGTGTTAAATTAGAGCCAATACAAATTTATAGTGTTTCTGAAAAAGACTCAACTGTAGTTTGTTTTAAATCAAATCAGAAGTACAAGCATTCAGAAGTGGAACATATATTGTCCCAAATGATTGCAAATGCGAATTTTTTTAGATTTGCAGAAGAAGATTTAAATAAGTCAGCTGAAAGTTTTATTGCAGAAATGTCTGAAAAACAACATAACACTTCTGAGTTTTCTCCAGAGCAATTGTTAGCAATAAAAATATTATTTACAACTGGCTATGTTTATTATGTTAATTTTGATTTCGAAAAAATCAAATTAATTTCAAATTCCGCTATAGAAATTGCTCTAGAAACACTTAATAAACCTCTTAATAACGTCACTATTGCTGAACTAAGAAATCTTGCTTTAACTGATGAATATTTTAATAAGCTTCAAACACAAGCGATCTAAAAGGTCGCTTTTTTTTAATTTTTTATTATTATGTGGCAACAATATATAACAGTAAATTATAAAAAGCGAGATGATAAAATGACTAATTATTATTTAATGCCTCACCCCCCTATAATTATTCCTGAGATTGGGAAGGGAAGAGAGCAAGAAGTGAAAGATACAATTAGTTCATGTGAAGAAATTGCAAAAAGAATAAGTGAAAATGAAATTGACACAGTAGTTGTTATTTCTCCACATGGTATTATTTTTCAAGATGCGATATCTATACTCGTAGACCCAATCTTAAAGGGTGACTTTTCAAGTTTTGGTGAACAAAATGTCTCATTGACCTTTGAAAATGACCTAGTATTTGCCCAAACGTTATCAATGATGGCTAAAAAAATGGAAGTTCAAACTGCTCTAATTAATAGTGATTACGCTAAAAGGATTGGACAAACCTCTAAATTGGATCACGGTGCACTTGTACCATTATATTTTCTAAACAAAAACCATAATTTTAAAATCGTACATATTACATATGGTATGTTATCAAATATTGCGCACTACAAATTTGGAATGGCAATAAAGGAGGCAATTAATGAGTCCAAGTCAAAAATTGCTGTTATAGCTTCTGGAGATTTATCGCATAGATTAAAAAAAGATGGACCATATTCATATAGTGAATATGGAGATTTATTTGACAAAAAGATTACCGAACTTTTGGTAGAAGGAGATACGAATCAATTACTAAATTTAGATTGTTCTCTAGTTAAAGAAGCTGGTGAATGTGGTTACAGGTCTTTACTTATACTAGCAGGTGCAATGGATGGATTAGATTATACGGGTGAATTACTAAGTTATGAAGGGCCATTCGGTGTAGGTTATGGCGTAGTTGATTTCTCTATTAAAGGTAAATCTGATTATTCAGCATTTGATAAATATACAAGTAAAATACAGCACGCACACGAACGAAAGTTGAATAGTGAGATTCATTATACTAGTTTAGCGAGGAAAAGTATTGAATACTATTTCAAAAATGATTCATTAATGCCTATCCCACAAGATTTTAATCAAGAACTAATTTCCCAAAGAAAAGGGGTTTTTGTATCCCTAAAACAAAACGGAGAACTTAGGGGATGTATAGGTACATTTTTACCTTCAACATTAAATATTGCTGAAGAAATAATAAAAAATGCAGTGTCAGCTGCATTTGATGATCCTAGGTTTAGTCCATTGCGTCTGAATGAACTATGGGATATCGATATCTCAGTTGATGTTCTAGAAACACCCGAACCTACAAGTAAATCTGATTTAGACCCAAAAATTTACGGAGTAATAGTTGCTAAAGGACAAAAAAGAGGTCTATTATTACCAAATCTAGATGGTGTAGACACAGTTGAAGAACAGTTGGATATAGCTTTAAATAAGGCAGGGATTTTACAAACAGAACAGTATAAAATTGAAAGATTTAAGGTAACTAGATACAAAGAGGTGCCTAATAATGATTAAAGAAGCTTTATACTGGGAATTAAAAGGCGAGAGAATTCATTGCTTTCTTTGCCCAAATCATTGTCATATAAAAGAAGGACATATTGGAGCCTGTGGTGTTAGAGAAGTACAACGAGACGTGGAAAGTAGCCACTTAAAGCTAGTTACAATTAACTATGGTGAAATAACTTCTTTTGCTATTGATCCTATTGAGAAAAAGCCGCTTTACATGTTCAAGCCTGGTAATGTAATACTTTCAATCGGATCTTTCGGTTGTAATTTCAAGTGTTCATTTTGCCAAAATTACTCTATCTCACAATACAAGGCTGACTCAACATATATTAGTCCAAATGAATTAATTGATATCCTAAAAAAAACAGATAGTGAAATTAAAAATAATATTGGAATCGCATTTACATATAATGAGCCCTCGATTTGGTTTGAATACGTCTATGACTGTGCACAGATGATAAAAGATAAACTACCCGACAAAAAAATAGTTCTAGTAAGTAATGGATATATAACAAAAGAGCCTCTAATCGAACTTTTACCTTTCATTGATGCTATGAACATTGATTTAAAAGGCGATGATATTTTTTATAAACAACTATGTAATGGTGGTTTAGGGCATGTATTAGAAACAGTTAAACTTGCTCATAATTTCGGTGTTCACATTGAAATAACTACTTTACTAATAAATGGAGAAAATACAGATAATGAAACGGTTCAATTACTAGGAGATTTTTTACATAATTTAGATAAAAAAATCCCACTTCATATCTCAAGATATTTTCCTAATTATAAACTTGATAACCCTCCAACTACATTAGATGAAATGAAAAATGCATATAATTATTTGATAAAAAAATTAGATAATGTATTTGTTGGTAACGTATCAGAATATGAAAGAGAATATATAACTAAAGTCGATTAATAACTTTATTACCAAATATTAATTGTGATATCTTCTTTACTTAATGCGCATTATAGTATTGTTCATATTTTTCACAAAAATTTGGAGGTAATAAAATGAGCAAATTTTTCGGTGCATTTGGTGAAGAGGAAGAGTCAAATCAGCAAATGAATAATAATTATGGTAATACTACTGATGCAAAAAATATTGTTCTTCATAAAGAAGAGCTAGCTATATCAAAGAATATGGTGCAAACCGGTGAGGTTGTTCTAAGTAAAGAGATAATTGAAGAACAACAAACAGTTGATGTTCCTGTAATGCATGAGGAAATTATTATTGAAAGAATACCTTTAAACAATGAATCATCAACTACATCAAGTATAAGCGGCGAAGAAACTATCCGTATCCCCGTAAATGAGGAACAAGTTGATGTAAATAAACGTACTGTTGCAGTTGAAGAAGTTTCACTTTACAAGAATGAAGTCCAAAAACACCACCAAATAAGTGAGACGATCCAAAGGGAAGATGTGAGGATTAATACTACTGGAAACGCAAATGTAGTAGAAAATACGGGATATACTACGACTCAAAATGGTGGAGATCCTAACTTAGGTGGAAATCAAGGTAGTTGGAGCGATATTGAAGGTGAGAATGTCGATACAAGTGGCAAAGAAAACTATGGTGGACATCAGCAGCTACCTTAGCATTTAATTTAAAACACCTCTCTATTTAATATTAGAGAGGTGTCTTCTATCCTTGGAGGCAACTATGATCAAAATAGCCAATTTAACTTTAAATGAAGAACAATTTGAAATTATAAAAAATTTGACGAATATATGTGATGTAAAAATAAATAAAAATATTGTTACCGAGGAGAAGTCCTTTATAATTCCAATAAAACGTGAAGAATTAGTTATTGAAAAAATTTCACTTGATGGAAAGGTATTAGACACTATTATAATTCCTTTAGCTGAAGAAAAAATCGAAATCAATAAAACTAAAATCTTTTTAGAAGATGTCAATATATATAAAGAAAAATTAGATAGTAATGAGCATTTTTATATAAACCTCTTAAAAGAAAAATTAAAAATAGAAGTTAATGGAGAAGTGGTTGTGACAAATATAAAACCACAATAGAGAACTTTTTACAGTATTTCATTAATAAAATGATTTACTGTTTTTTTGTTGAAATTTAACAAACGATAATGTAAAGTGTTTGTTATATCATAGATAAGTTGTGGAGTTGTTTGTGCAAATGGGAGAATCCGATTTATTTTGGAATTTATCGATTAGTGATTTAAAACAAGGTTTTGTAGAAGATGATAATTCTTTAATATGTTTACTTTGTAACGAATCAATTGAAAAAGGGATAATTTATACACATGATAACGTGTTATATGAGGCTAGAAAATATATGACTATTCATATAAAAGTTAATCATCAATCCGTATTTAATTCGTTAATAAAGTTAGATAAGAAATTTACAGGTTTAACTGATCATCAAAAACAGATACTTAATTTATTTTATCAAGGTAAGAGTGATCAAGAAATACAGACCCTTTTAGGAATCGGTAGTAAATCAACAATAAGGAATCATCGATTTGTATTAAATGAAAAAGAGCGACAAGCTAAAATTTTCATAACGCTTATGGAATTGCTTAAAGAGCAAGACAAATATGCACCTAATATTATTCAGCCACACAAATCTGCTAGAATGATAGATGATCGCTATAATATTACTCAAAATGAAGCCGAATCATTAATTAACACATATTTCCCGAGTGGGATAGAAGGTCAACTTTCACGATTTCCAATTAAAGAAAAACATAAGTTAGTAGTATTACGAGTAATAGCAAATAAATTAAAAACAGACCATCTTTATACCGAATCAGAAATTAACAATGAAATAAGTTACATTTATAGTGATTACGTAACTGTAAGAAGGTATTTAATTGAATATGGGTTTATAGATAGAAAACCTGATGGAAGTCAGTACTGGTTATTAAACTAAGCTAGGAGTTTGTGGAATCAAATGAACCGAAAAAAAGAGTTAAAACAACTATATAAGGAAATAAAGATTGAAGCAGGAATTTATAAAATTACAAATAATGTTAATGGAAAGATACTAATAGATAGTACAAGAAATTTAAAAACACTTAATGGTAAAAAACATCAGCTTATTACAGGTACTTGTACAAATAAGGAACTTCAGGAGGACTGGAATAAGTACGGAGAAAGTTCATTTACATTTGAAATAGTTGAAATCCTTCAAGAAAAGAAAGATGGCTATTTTAATATAGATACTGAACTAGAAAAATTAAAAGAAAAATGGTTAAATTCTGTTATGCATCTTAATAAGAGAAGCTATAACTAAAAGTATGAGGCTGGGACAAAAATCTTAGCTACAAATGAGTTTATTGAGTAAGCAATATCATATTTTTGTAAATTCACTTCAAAATCTATCGGTAAATTTAGTTGGTTCATGTTATAATTATTGTATATAAAGAGCCCTCCGTTTATTTTTGTGTGGTTACTTAAATTTTAACAGATGGGTTCTTTATTTTGTTTAAATTTTAAAAAAATATAAGTGATTTGATAGGTGATTTCAAGGAACTTGCGACACTCCTACGGGGTAGGGGGGGAGGCGAGACTACAGGCTCGCCCCTTCCCCCGAGGAAAGGGAGCAAAAGTTCCCTGAAATCACTTTTATTACTAACATAAATAAAAAACGCAAAATCAGTTTTCACTGATTTTGCGTTTTTTGATGGCTAGTTTTGTCCCAGCCTCATTTTTTGTAATTATTTAAAACTTTTTAACACGTATAGGACTGACCATTAAAATTGCAAGAATTATCGTTATATATGGATTACTATAGTTGAAGTAGCCCATTGCTGAAATTGTTAACCCAGCTAGTGGAATTGGAATCCCCATAAAATAACCAATAGTCGGACTTACACTGAACTTTGCTAGCCTCAAAGCACCCATCGTCGGATAAATTACAAATGCAAGTGACGTTAACCAAGATGGATGAGCTAACGTGTGAAATAGCAGTGCAGGAGCAACACCAAAACTAACGACATCAGCTAATGAATCTAGTTCAACACCAAATTCACTATTAACTTTTAGTTTCCTAGCAACTTTACCATCAAATAGATCTAGAAAAGCAGCAGTAAATATTAGTATAACAGCAGTTTTAATATGGCCACTCATTGAAAGTGTAATTGAATAAACGCCACATAATAAATTTCCAATCGTAAATAAATTTGGAACAGACTTTCTAATAAATGTATGCATGCGTATCCACCTCTCTATTAGAAAAGTTGTATATTACTATATTTTCCCAAAGAAAACATAATGTATTCTGTAATTAGATTTTCTAATTAGCAAAACATAGATAAAATAATTTATAATATAGTTATTACAATTAGAGAGGTGATACTAATAATGAAAAAATTGTTCTTAGCTTTTATTTTTATTATGATACTTTCTGGATGCTCATTTTCTTCAGAACCTAAAGAAAATAATAACGATAATAATAAAGTTAAACAAAATAAACCTGAGGTAATAACTGAACTAACTAAAGATGATGCTTTATCAATTCTAGGAAAAGCAGAAGAGTTAGAATTCAAGTTTTATCAAAAGGAATATACAACCCCTGAAGTATATAATTATTACACACCGTATTTTACAAAGAACTATGTTGACAATATCGTATTTAAAAAGGGAAATGTTAAGCTTGAAAACGATAAGTGGGTTATAGCTAATAAAGATAGCGAACTTGTAGAAGGCTCTTTTTTTAGTATTCCATCTAGTGAAGCATCTACATTAGAAAAAACGGCTAATAAAAAAGTAGTCATTCTAAGAAACAACTTAGGTGAGGGACTTTATGCACCTCATCTAGAAATAATTACTTTTATTCACACAGATGAAGGTTGGAAAATTGATAATTTGAACTGGGAACCAATTAATTAGAACAAGTTATAGTAAGATTACGAAACACAAAAATTTAATTTCTGATTTTTACGGAGGATTTAATATGTTAGAACAGGTTCCAAATACACTTGATCTTAAATTAGCACATTTTGAGGTTTGTAACAAAGAAACAGAAGCAGTTATCTCAACTAATGAAAATTCAATATTAGAAAAACCAATTACATATCTTAAGGATAATAAAAGTGCTTTTATTTATCTTGATTCAAAAGACTTTGAAAAAATTGGTGTAGACTCAGTTTCACTAGAATTAGACGACTTATTTGAAACCTATAATGTAATGTTAGGGATAAAGCTTCAAAAGAAATATTCAGCAAAAATAAAAGAGTTCTTAAATAAAGAATTAGGCGGAGTTGAACCAAAGTTCAGTTTATTGTTTAATCAAGACGATGGTTTATGGGACTTAAATTATCCTATTAACCATCAAGTAGGATACTCTGAAGATATATTAATTAAAGAGGCATTCATTTTAACTTATCAATTAATTGAGAAACTTTTATCCGAAATTAAACAGGAAAAATAACCCTTTTTAGTGTCCCATTTTGGTAATGAAAATGGGGCTTTTTTAAATTTAAAATAATTAGAATATTTATAAATTTTAAAAAAATTGTTGTTTCATTCGAAATTTTGTCATATAATTCAACTTATAAAATTTCACAAAAAAGATATGGTTAGGGGAATTCGGATGGAAGATTTTGTAAATTTACTGAATAGTATATTGTGGAGTACACCTGTTATTTATTCTTGTTTAGGCATTGGCTTACTCTTTTCAATCCTGACCAGATTTTTACAGGTAAGGCATTTAAAAGATATGATTTTACTTATGTTTCAAGGAAAAAGTTCAGAGGCAGGGGTTTCCTCTTTCCAAGCATTATCAATAGCTCTTTCTGGACGAGTTGGTACAGGGAATATTGCCGGAACAGCTACTGCAATAGCAATGGGTGGACCTGGGGCAGTATTTTGGATGTGGATGATTGCATTTATTGGAGCAGGAAGTGCTTTTATTGAATCGACACTTGCTCAAATATATAAAGTTAAACAAGATGGTGTTTATCGTGGGGGCCCATCTTACTATATTGAAAAGGGTATGGGTAATAAATGGTTCGCAGTTATTTTCGCTGTAGCAGCACTTTTAGCTGCAAGTGTTTTACTACCTGGAATACAATCTAACTCAATTGCAACTGGTTTAGAAAATGCATTTGGTGTTAGCAAAACTGTAAGTGGTGTTGTAATCGTGACACTAATCGGTTTAATTATTTTTGGCGGCGTAAAAAGAATTGCACTAGTTGCTCAATACGTAGTACCATTTATGGCTTTAAGTTATATTTTAGTTTCTGTAGTTATTGTTGCTATGAATATATCTGAATTACCTAAAGTATTCGCTCTAATCTTTAAAAGTGCTTTTGCTGCTGACTCTATGTTTGGTGGTATCGTAGGTAGTGCAATTGCATGGGGAGTAAAGCGTGGAATCTTCTCAAATGAAGCAGGTCAAGGTACTGGAGCACATGCTGCTGCTGCTGCAGAAGTTTCTCACCCAGTAAAACAAGGTTTAGTTCAAGCATTTTCAGTTTATATTGATACACTATTTGTTTGTTCAGCAACAGCATTCATGATCCTTTTCACTGGATCATTCAATACATTTGCTGCAGATGGAAAATCATTCCTATTAGAAAATTTACCTGGGGTTGCTGCAGGTCCTGGATTTACTCAAGCTGCTGTTGATTCTGCATTACCTGGTTTTGGTGCTGAGTTTGTAGCTGTAGCATTATTCTTCTTCGCATTTACTACAATAATGGCTTATTATTACATTGCTGAAACAAATATTGCATATTTAACTGCTGGAAAAAATAAAAAGCTTCCAATGTTACTATTAAAAGTAGTTCTATTAGCTGCTACATTCTATGGTGCAGTTAAAACTGCAGACCTTGCATGGGCACTTGGAGATGTTGGCTTAGGTATAATGGTATGGTTAAATTTAATCGCTATTTTAATCCTTGCTAAACCAGCATTAATTGCTTTAAAAGACTATGAAGCACAAAAGAAATTAGGTTTAGATCCAGTATTTAATTCTAAGAAGCTTGGCATTAAAAATGCTGAGTATTGGGAAAATGAATACACTATCGATAACGAAAAGGTTTCATAAAAATAAATAGAAAAAAAGTCAATAACTAAGTGTTATTGGCTTTTTTTCTTTGTTTTTATGTGTAAAACAGTTAAAAAATTTATAAATTAATGTATAATAAACTCTGTAAAATATTGTAAAATTTTATTACATAATTCTCATACAAATAAGAAAGCGAGTGTTCATCCATGGGCCGTAAGTGGAACAATATTAAAGAAAAAAAAGCATCAAAAGATGCCAATACTAGCCGTATTTATGCAAAATTTGGTCGTGAAATTTATGTAGCAGCAAAACAAGGTGAACCTGATCCTGAATTAAATACAGCATTAAAGATCGTTCTAGAACGTGCAAAAACATATAGTGTTCCAAAAGCAATAATTGATCGTGCTATTGAAAAAGCTAAAGGTGGTTCTGAAGAAAATTACACTGAACTTCGCTATGAAGGGTTCGGGCCTAATGGCTCAATGGTGATAGTTGATGCATTAACAAACAATGTTAATAGAACAGCTGCAGAGGTAAGAGCTGCATTTAATAAAAATGGTGGAAATATGGGCGTTACTGGTTCAGTTGCTTATATGTTTGATGCGACCGCAGTTATTGGCCTGGAAGGAAAAACTGCAGATGAAGTACTTGAGTTACTAATGGAAGCTGATGTTGATGTCCGTGATATAAGCGAGGAAGGTGATTCTGTTATTATTTATGCTGATGTGGATCAATTCCATGCTATTCAAGCAGCATTTAAACAGATAGGTATAACGGAATTTACGGTTGCTGAATTAACAATGCTAGCACAAAATGATGTTGAGCTACCCGCAGACGCTTTAGTAAAATTTGAGAAGATGATTGATACTTTAGAAGATTTAGAAGATGTTCAGCAAGTTTACCATAATGTCGACTTTGGTGAGTAATACTTATAAATTAACCCTTTATCTTAATGGTAAAGGGTTTTATTATTTTTTAAAAATTTATTCATAAATTATCCACAATATATATACCCCACTATGTATATTTATGATATTATAATACCATAAAGATATACAAGGGGGGGTATTATGAAAGAGTTATTAATACTAGGGGCTGGGACAGCTGGAACAATAATGGCAAACCATTTATCTAAAAAGCTTAATCCAAGTGAATGGTCTATAACTATTATTGATCAATCGGAAAACCACTATTATCAACCAGGATTTCTATTTTTACCTTTTGATATATATTCAGAAAGTGACGTAATTAAGAAGGGCAAAAAGTTTCTACCAAAGAATGTGAAAAACATTCAAACTAAAATTAAATTGATCGAGCCTGAAAAAAATAAGGTACTTCTTGCAAATAATGTTTCGCTAGACTACGACATTTTGATTATCGCAACTGGAAGTGACATCGCTCCTGATGAAGTAGATGGAATGTTAGATGGATGGAGAAAGGATATTTTTGATTTCTATACCTATGAGGGTTCTTTATCTCTTAGAAATAAACTAAGAACCTGGGATGGTGGAAAACTAGTAGTTCATATCTCAGAGATGCCAATTAAATGTCCTGTAGCTCCATTAGAATTCGCTTTCCTAGCTGACTGGTACTTTAGTACAAAAAAGAAAATTCGAGATAGAGTTGAAATTATTTATGTAACTCCATTAGACAATGCTTTTACTAAGCAAAAAACTTCAGAAGTTTTAGGGCCAATTTTTAAAAGTAAAAACATTAAGCTAATAACAAACTTTAATGTTAGTCATGTAGAAGCAGATGATAAAAAATTAGTCAGTCTTGATGGAAGAGCAATAGACTACGATCTATTAGTTACAGTGCCTCCTAATATGGGAGATTCTGTTATAGAAGAATCAGATTTAGGTGATGAGTTAAACTTTGTTCCAACTCATAAACATACACTACAGTCAAAATCTCATAAAAATATTTTCGTTATAGGCGATGCAACAGACCTTCCAGCTTCAAAAGCTGGTTCAGTAGTTCATTTTGAAGCTGAGATCTTAACAGAAAATATTATTAGCTATATAAATGGTAAACCTCTTAGCGCAAAATTTGATGGACATTCTAATTGTTTTATAGAAACTGGTTATGATAAAGCTATTTTAATAGATTTTAACTATGACTATGAACCAGTTAAGGGGACATTCCCGTTACAAGGGATCGGGCCATTAAAGCTTTTAGAGGAATCTAAGGTTAATCATTTAGGTAAGCTGGCATTTAAATATGTCTATTGGCACATGTTGCTTAGAGGAATTCCAATTCCGATGGTACCAGCTAATATGAGTTTAAAAGGGAAAAAATTATAAAAAGGGGAATTTTTAATGGAAAAATTAATCGCAGGTCAAAAAGTTTCTATTACATCTGAAGGTTATTTGACTGATTTAAGTCAATGGAACAAGGAAGTTGCAATTGAGATTGCTTCTGAACTAGGTATTTCATTAAATGAAGGTCATTGGAAGATTATTGATTTCCTACAAAAAGATTTCAAACAAACAGGTAAAATTCCTACAATTCGTAGAATGAAGAAGGAAGGAAATATATCTACTAAAGATCTTTACGATTTATTCCCAGAAGGGCCATTGATGAAAGCGTGTAAGGTTGCAGGATTAACTAAGCCTGTAAGCTGTGTTTAAGGAGGAATTTATATGAGTGAAAATGAATCTATCAAAAAAGTTTCTATTATTATATCAAAAGGATCGCTTGAATCAATCTATCCTGGCCTAATTATGGCTAATGGAGCAAGAATGAAAGGCATAGAAGCAAATGTTTTTTTCACTTTTTTTGGAATGGATGCTATTACAAAAAAGAAAATGAACAAGGTTAAAGTTGCAACCGTCGGAAATCCAGCAATGGGAATTCCAACACTTGTTGGAGCGATTCCTGGTATGAGTTCATTTGCAACAAACATGATGAAAAAACAAATGGATGAATTAGATATACCCCCAATTCCTGAGTTCATTGAAATGATTTCAGATGCAGGTGGAAAAATTTATGCCTGTTTAGCATCAGTAGATATGTTTAAACTAAAAGATGAAGATTTTTGTGAACAACTAGATGGTGTTTTAACCGTTGGAGATTTTTATGACTTAGCTGCTGGTGGTCAAATAATTTTTACTTAAGTCCAAAAACTAGAGAGAAATCTCTAGTTTTTTTTAATTAAATTTAATTCTAAATTAGTCTTATTATCATTAAATGATAGTTTTATGTTTAATAAAAATAATGTCGAAAATATTTTTTTGAAATATGTAAGCGTAAACAAGCCTGATTTCAATAGGTTTTAAAAAAATAATTTACTTTTTATTTTAAATATTCTGAAAAATACTATTGATTAATTTCAAATAAAGTCTTAAGCTATAAAATAATTAAACATTAAACGGGTGATACAAATGGAAGAGCAGTTAATTTTTCTCAACGGTGAATTTGTTAAAAAGCAAGATGCAAAAGTTTCAGTATACGATCATGGTTTTTTATATGGAGATGGAATTTTCGAAGGAATTAGAATTTATGAAGGAAATGTTTTTAGACTAAAAGAGCATCTAGAAAGACTGTATAATTCAGCTAAAGTAATTATGCTCGAAATTCCATATACAATAGATGAGTTAACAGAGATAGTAGTAAGCACTGTCCAAGTAAATAATTTAAATAACGGTTATATTAGGCTAGTTGTTTCGAGAGGTGAAGGTAATCTTGGTCTTGATCCAGCATCTTGTCCTACACCTAATATTATTATAATTGCAGAGCAGCTTGCGTTGTTCCCATTAGAGTTTTATGAAAAAGGCCTTGATATTATTACGGTACCTACAAGAAGAAATCGTCATGATGTATTAAGTCCACAATTAAAATCATTAAATTACTTAACGAGCATTTTAGTAAAACTAGAAGCTAAGCTTGCTGGAGTTCATGAAGCATTAATTCTTAACGAACAAGGATACGTTGCTGAAGGCTCTGGAGACAATGTGTTCATTGTAAAGGGAAATAACCTATATACACCTCCTGCATACGCTGGTGCTTTAGAAGGTATTACAAGAAATGCTGTAATGGAGCTTGGAAAGGAACTTGGTTATAACGTTGAAGAGCGTATGTTAACTAGATACGATGTGTACATTGCTGATGAAGTATTCCTAACTGGAACAGCTGCAGAAATTATCGGAGTTAATAAAGTTGACGGCAGAATAATTGGTGAAGGAAAACCTGGAAAGCATACGCTTAATTTAAAGTCAGCTTTCGATAGATTAGTTGTCAATGACGGCGAAAAAATATTTGTATCATAAGGGTGGTAATTATCTTGCGCAGCAACGAAATCAAAGTAGGAGTAGATAGATCTCCACACCGAAGCTTACTTTACGCATGTGGCGTTAAAGAAGAAGATTTAAAAAAACCATTTATTGCTATCTGTAATTCCCATATAGATATTATTCCTGGTCACGTTCACTTAGATAGAATTGGCCAAATTGCAAAAGAAGCAATTATTGAAGCTGGTGGGGTTCCATTCATCTTCAATACAATAGGTGTCGACGATGGAATTGCTATGGGACATGAAGGTATGAGATATTCACTTCCAAGTCGTGATTTAATTGCCGATAGTGCTGAAACTGTAATTGAAGCACACCGTTTTGATGGAGTACTTTTCATTCCTAACTGTGACAAAATCACACCTGGCATGTTAATGGCTTCTGTTAGAACAAATGTCCCTTCAGTTTTTGTTTCAGGTGGACCTATGAATTCAGGTTACGATAGTAACGGAAATCAATTATCTTTATCATCAGTATTTGAGGCAGTAGGTGCATTTAAGTCTGGTTCGATATCTAGTTCTGAATTAAAACTACTTGAAAAATCAGCTTGCCCATCTTGTGGTTCGTGTTCTGGAATGTTCACAGCAAATTCAATGAACTGCTTAATGGAAGTACTTGGTATTGCACTTCCTGGAAATGGTACTGTACTTGCTACAAGTACTGAGCGTGAGGAACTTGTCAGAGAATCTGCTAGACATTTAATGAATCTAGTTGAGAAAAATATAAAACCTCGTGAAATTATTACTAAAGAGGCAATTGAAGATGCTTTCGCAGTTGATATGGCTTTAGGTGGCTCAACTAATACAATACTTCATTTACTTGCAATTTCTAACGAAGCAGAAATTGATTTTAATTTACGTCAAATAAATGAGATATCGAGCTTAGTTCCTTATCTTGCTAAAATAAGTCCGTCATCTAGCCTAACAATAACTGATCTTCATAATGCCGGTGGTGTTCCAGCAATTATTAGAGAACTTTTAAAGATTAAAGATATAATCCACAAGGATAGATTAACTGTAAATGGAAATACAATTCATCAGAATGTACTTGAAGCAACAATCAAGGATGAAAATGTAATCCGTCCACTTGATAAGTCACATCGTAAAGATGGTGGATTAACAGTCTTATTCGGAAATATTGCTCCCGACGGGTCAGTATTGAAGATTGGTGGAGTCAAAGAAGATCTTAACTACTTCTCGGGTAAAGCGATTTGCTTTAATTCAGAGTCAGAGGCTGTGGAGAGCATTTTTGCTGATAAAGTTAAAGAAGGCCATGTGGTGGTTATCCGCTACGAAGGACCTAAGGGTGGCCCGGGAATGCCGGAAATGTTAGCTCCTACTTCGGCTATAGTCGGAAAGGGATTAGGTGAGAAAGTAGCATTAATCACAGATGGACGATTCTCAGGTGCCACAAGGGGTCTTGCAATAGGTCATATATCTCCAGAGGCTGCTGCTGGTGGAAAGATAAGATTAATTAAAGATGGTGATGAGATCATAATCGATCTTGAGAATAAAAGCATTAACCTAAACGTAGATGAACAAACTCTACTTGATAGAGAACAGAATCTACAGTTTGAAAAAGAGAAGCCTAAGAGTAGATTTTTATTGAGATACTCAGCGCTTGTTACGTCAGCAAACACTGGTGCAGTGTTAAAATATTAAAATTAAAAACGATGATTAGGACCAGTAGTCAAAAAAGTATCTATAGAGAGTCGGTGGTTGGTGCAAACCGATGTGCTTTTTGATGAATCTCACCTAAGAGTGATGAGCTGAAAGATTTATTTAATTTAGTAGGCTCAAACGTTAACCGCGTTAAAGGTTTGATTATTTATTAATCAGTGAGGCAGATTATTCTGCAAATAAGGGTGGTACCGTGATGACAAATCGCCCCTTAAGTTTGAAAGCTTAAGGTGTGCAATTTGTCATTTTTATTTTTAAAAAGGAGAGGGTGGAAATTTATGCATATTCAGAAGGTAAATGAAATTAGTGGTGCACAAATACTTATTGAATCTATTAAAGCTGAGTCAGTTGAACTTATTTTTGGTTATCCAGGTGGTGCTGTTCTTCCGATTTATGATGTGCTTTATGATGCTAACATTCGACATATACTTACTAGGCATGAACAAGGGGCAATTCATGCAGCAGAAGGGTATGCTCGTATATCGGGGAGACCAGGAGTCGTGATTGCTACTAGTGGTCCAGGTGCAACAAACCTTATAACCGGATTAGCTAACGCAATGATGGATTCAACACCACTAGTTGTCTTTACTGGGCAAGTAGGTACTGCAACAATTGGTACAGACGCATTTCAAGAAGCGGATATCATTGGCTTAACAATGCCAGTTACTAAACATAATTATCAGGTTAGAGATGCAAGAGATATTCCTAGAATTGTTAAAGAGGCTTTCCATATTGCGACAACCGGAAGACCTGGCCCTGTAGTAATAGATTTGCCTAGAGACATCGTTCAAACTAAAACAAAGAAAAATGAAGAAAAAGTATTATATTTACCAGGATATCAACCAACTTACGAACCTAATCAAGGGCAAATTGAAAAGCTTATTAATGCAATTAAAAGATCTAAAAAACCTGTTATTTTATCGGGTGGGGGCGTTCTAATTTCACGAGCAGCAAAGGAGCTTACTAATTTTGCAGATAAGTATAAAATCCCAGTTGTAACTACTTTACTTGGTTTAGGAACTTTTCCAGCCTCACACGATTTATTTTTAGGTATGGGAGGTATGCATGGAACTTTCGCTGCAAACAGTGCGATGTTTGAATGTGATTTGTTAATAAGCATTGGTGCTAGATTCGACGATCGACTAACATGTAATACTAATTCTTTTGCTAAAAATGCTGTAATTGTGCACATAGACATCGATCCAGCTGAAATAGGAAAAATAATTAAAACTGATATTCCTATAGTTGGCGATGCAAAAAGAGCCTTAAACTCACTACTTAATGCAAACTTTGAATATGAGTGTAATAAAGACTGGCTAGACAATTTAATGAGCAAAAAATCAAATTACCCACTTTGGTACACAGAGGAAGATAATCTATTAAGACCACAAAGAGTAGTTGAAACAATCCATAAATATTCTGATGAAAATACTATTGTTGCATCGGATGTTGGTCAAAATCAAATGTTTGCTGCCCAGTTTTATAAACATGACTTCCCACATAAATGGGTTTCATCTGGTGGGTTAGGGACTATGGGATTTGGTTTACCATCAGCAATTGGTGCTCAGTTTGCGGATCCTGAAGCTACAGTAATTGCGATCCTAGGCGATGGTGGTTTTCAAATGACTATCCAAGAGCTTGGAGTAATTCAGGAATACGGATTGCCATTAAAGATTTTTATTTTAAATAACAACGCTTTAGGTATGGTTAGACAATGGCAAGAGTCGTTCTATAATAAACGTTATTCTAACTCATTACTTGAGAGCCAACCGAATTTCTCAAAAGTTGCTGAAGCTTATGGTATTCATAGCATGACAATAAATAATTCTAATAATGTTGAAGCTGAAATTCAGTTAGCACTAGCATATAAGGGCCCAATTGTAGTCGACTGTCGTGTAACACAGTACGAAAAGGTTTTACCAATGGTCCCACCTGGAAGAGGGATTAACGAAATGGAGGGAATTGCAAATGAAGCGGATAATTACAGCAACAGTATTAAATAAAAGTGGAGTACTAAACAGAGTAACAGGCGTAATGTCCCGTAGAAGATTTAACATCGAAAGCATTTCTGTCGGTCAAACTGAGAATGTAAATATTTCTAGAATAACATTTGTAGTTGTTGTAGACATGATTGATGATATCGAACAGCTGACAAAACAACTCAATAAACAAATAGACGTTTTAAAAGTTAATGATATTACTGATGAATCAGTTATCGCTAGAGAGCTTGCACTTGTAAAGCTGTCTACTAATAAAACCACACGTTCCGAGATTTATAGTCTTATTGAGCCGTTTCGTGCAAGTGTAATAGATGTTAGTAAAGATAGCTTAGTAGTTCAAGTTACAGGTACCAATACAAAGGTAGAAGCACTTATAGATTTGCTTAGACCTTTTGGAATAAAAGAAATTGCAAGAACTGGCGTTACTGCCTTTACACGAAGCGTAAAAATTGAGGAAAAACCAACAGCATTTATATCTTAAACAAAATGGAGGAAAAGAAAATGGCAAATATTTATTACCGTTCAGACGTTCAATTTAACAATTTAAAGGATAAGACAATCGCAATTATTGGTTATGGCTCTCAAGGTCACGCGCACGCACAAAACTTAAATGATTCAGGTTTCAATGTTGTAGTAGGTGTTAGACCAGGAAAGTCTTGGGATCAAGCTAAGGAAGACGGTTTAGTAGTTGAAACTGTTAGTAATGCAGTTGCTAAAGCAGATTTAGTAATGATTCTATTACCAGACGAGAGACAAAAAGATGTTTTTGAAGGTGAAATTCAACCTAACCTAAAATCAGGCGCTACTTTAGCGTTTGCACATGGATTTAATGTCCATTTTGGTCAAATTGTACCACCTTCAGATGTTGATGTAATGCTAGTAGCTCCTAAAGGTCCAGGTCATTTAGTTCGTAGAGTATTCACTGAAGGCGGAGCAGTACCTGCACTTTTCGCAGTATATCAAGATGCAACTGGAAATGCACGAAATACTGCATTGAGCTATGCAGATGGTATTGGTTCGACTCGTGCAGGAGTTCTTGAAACAACTTTTAAAGAGGAAACTGAAACAGATCTATTTGGAGAACAAGCAGTTTTATGTGGAGGGGTTAGTTCACTAGTAAAAGCAGGTTTTGAAACTCTAGTAGAAGCTGGTTATCAACCAGAAATCGCATATTTTGAGTGTTTACATGAATTAAAACTTATTGTTGACCTAGTGTATGAAGGTGGTCTAACTACAATGAGAAACTCAATCTCAGATACAGCTCAGTGGGGCGATTTCGTGTCGGGAGAAAGGGTTATTACTGACAAAACAAAGGAAGTTATGAAAGACATTTTGAGAGATATTCAAACAGGAAAATTTGCAAGAGAATGGATAAACGAAAATAAGACAGGTCGAGTTAACTTCAACCGAATTAATAGCATAGAACAAACACATCAGTTAGAAACGGTAGGAAAAGAACTTCGCGCAATGATGCCATTTATTGCACGAGCGGAAAAAGTCGAGGTGAAATAACACCATGAGCAAATTAGTCGTTCTAGATACAACACTTAGAGATGGAGAACAATCTCCAGGTGTAAATTTAAATAAAAGAGAAAAGCTACAAATCGCTAAACAGCTTGAGCGTTTTGGTGTAGATGTTTTAGAGGCTGGCTTTGCAGCATCCTCTAGAGGTGATTTTGAAAGTATTGAACTAATCGCTAAAGAAATTAGGTCACTATCTATTTGTAGCTTATCACGTGCTCTTATTAGAGATATTGATACTTCATGGGATGCACTAAAACATGCTGCTGATCCACGTCTTCACATTTTCTTAGCTACTAGTAAGATTCATATGGAACATAAGCTGAGAATGTCTGAACAAGACGTTTTAGATACGATTTATAAAACTGTAAAACATGCACGCTCTTTCTTCCCAGTTGTTCAAGTTTCCGCTGAGGATGCAGGACGCTCAACAAAGGAGTTTCTTGTCAAGTTTTCAAACGCTGCAATAAATGCAGGTGCACAAGTAATAAATATTCCTGACACCGTTGGGTATTCTACACCTGAAGAATATGGAGAATTGTTCAAGTTTTTACGTGAAAATGTAGATACAAAAGCGGATACAATTTTCTCATGTCACTGTCATAATGACTTAGGAATGGCTGTTGGTAATTCACTTGCAGCAATTCGAGCAGGGGTAGAACAAGTAGAGGGAACTATAAATGGTATTGGTGAACGTGCTGGAAATGCTGCACTAGAAGAAATTGCAGTTGCACTTCATATTCGCAAAGACTTATTTAATAGAACAACTAATCTAAATTTACGAGAAATAAAACAGACTAGCACATTAGTTAGTAGATTAACAGGTCTTGCTGTCCAAAAGAATAAGGCAATTGTTGGTGCAAATGCATTTGCTCACGAATCCGGAATCCATCAAGATGGTGTTTTGAAAGAGTCAACAACATATGAAATTATATCTCCCAGTTTAGTGGGCGTCGAAAGAAACAATTTGGTACTTGGTAAACATTCTGGGAGGCATGCTTTTACAGAACGTTTACAAGAACTAGGCTACGACTTGACTAAAGAGGAGTCGGATCATGTGTTCAAAGAATTTAAAAGATTAGCTGATTTAAAGAAAGATATTGTTGATGATGATTTACATGCACTAGTTCTAGGCGAAAAAGTATCAGGCAAAAATAAGTATGAATTTTCTGAGCTAAACGTTGCCTTTAATTCTAATAGTATCCAAACAGCTACAGTATCAATCAAATTAGAAAATGACCAAGTTGTTCAAGATGCAGCAACAGGTAAAGGTAGTATTGAAGCAATCTATAATGCAATCGAGAGAATAATTAACCTTAGTTGTCATTTAGAAGACTATCGTATTCAATCGATTTCACATGGTGAAGATGCATTAGCTCAAGTAAACGTAATTTTATCGAATAATGCTAAAAAATATACTGGTTTTGGCATAGCTAACGATGTACTTGAAGCATCTGCAAAGGCATATCTATACGCTGCTAATAAGGTCCAAAAAGAAGTGGCAGTTACTCAAGTTTAGGAGGATTTTTAATGAAGAAAAACATCGTTTGTCTACCTGGAGATGGAATTGGTCCAGAAATTTTAAATATTGCTACTGAGGTATTAGAATTCGTTGGTGAAACGTTTAATCATGAATTTACTTTAAAAAATTACCCATTCGGTGGAAATGCTATAGATGATTATGGAGTTTCACTACCTGACCATACTTTGGAGGCAAGTAAGTGTGCTGATGCAGTTCTACTTGGAGCAGTTGGAGGTCCTAAATGGGATAGTGGAATTGAGAGACCAGAAAATGGTCTTCTCAAAATCCGTAAAGAATTGCAATTATTTGCAAATCTTAGACCGGTATCTGTATCGCCAGAAACTTCGAAACTTAGTCCACTTAAAGAAGAAATATTGAAAGACGTAGATTTTACTGTAGTTAGAGAATTAACTGGCGGAATTTATTTTGCGCAACCGAAAAGAAGAACTGATGAAGTTGCAACAGATACTTTGACATATGAACGACATGAAATTGAAAGAATAGTAGATTTCGCTTTTAAGTTAGCTAAAAAACGTAGAAATAAAGTAACTTCTGTTGATAAAGCAAATGTACTTGAATCTAGTAAATTATGGAGACAAGTAGCTTGTGAAGTTCATAGTAGATATCCAGAAGTTGAATTAGAACATTTGTATGTTGATGCAGCAGCAATGGAACTAATGCGAAATCCTCGTCGCTTTGATGTTGTTGTTACAGAGAACTTATTCGGAGATATTTTAAGTGATGAAGCTTCGATGCTTCCTGGTTCACTTGGATTATTACCGTCTGGTAGTTATTCAACAACTGGTCCAGCTTTGTATGAACCGATTCATGGGTCCGCACCTGATATAGCAGGTAAAGGTATTGCAAACCCAATTGGAATGCTACGCTCAGTATCTATGATGTTAGCAGATTTCGGAATGAGTTCTGAGAGTTCGTTAATTGAAAGTAGCATTAGTGCTACACTTAGAGCAGGATTTTATACGAAAGACTTAGGTGGTAATTGTAGTACTGATGAATTTAAAAATGAGTTGTTTAAAGAATTGAAGAAGGGAGTGCAGACACATGTCTAAGACGCTACTAGATAAGCTTTGGGAACAACATGTAATTAGCGGTGAAGTAGGCGAAGAACAGCTATTATATATTGATCTGCATTTACTTCACGAAGTAACATCACCACAAGCATTCGAAGGCTTACGATTTAGTAATAGAAAAGTTAGAAGACCAGAAAATACGTTTGCAACAATGGATCATAACGTACCTACTAAAAATCCTGAAGTAATTGAAGATGAAATCGCAGAAAAACAGTTATCGGCATTAAGAAATAACTGCCAAGAATTTGGTGTTCATTTGGAGGATATTACTAGTTATAACCAAGGAATTATTCATGTAATTGGTCCAGAGTTAGGGTTAACGTTACCTGGAAAAACTATCGTATGTGGAGATAGTCACACATCTACACATGGTGCTTTTGGGGCATTGGCATTCGGAATAGGTACTAGTGAAGTGGAACACGTATTAGCTACACAAACACTTTGGCAAAGAAAACCTAAGACGATAGGAATAAGATTAGAAGGTAAATTACAGCCAGGAGTATATTCAAAAGATGTTATATTACACATTTTAGCTAAATATGGAGTATCTTTTGGAACAGGTCACGTTATTGAATTTTTCGGATCAACTGTAACCAATTTTACGATGGATGAGAGAATGACACTATGTAATATGGCTATCGAGGGCGGAGCTAAAGCTGGTTTAGTTGCTCCTGACAATGTTACATTTGAATATTTAAAAGATAAGGTTACTGGTGACTTTGATGCAGCTGTTGAGAAATGGTCAAGGCTGTATACTGATGACATTAGCCTATACGACCAATTACTTGAAGTAAATGTGAATGAAGTAGCTCCTCATTTTACTTGGGGAACAAACCCAAGTATGGGAATCTCTATAGATGACAAGTTACCAGAAATTACTGATGAGAACGATAGAAGAGCTTTTGAATATATGGGACTTAATCCTTTAATGTCACCTGACGAAATTAAAATCGATAATGTATTTATCGGATCTTGCACTAACTCACGTATATCCGACTTACTAATTGCCGCTGAAGTTGTAAAGGGAAGAAAAGTAAACGAAAATGTTACAGCTATCGTAGTTCCTGGATCTAAGGAAGTACAACGCGAAGCATTAAAACTTGGATTAGATAAGGTATTTACAGAAGCAGGTTTTGAATGGCGTGAACCAGGATGCTCAATGTGTCTAGCTATGAATCCTGATAAAGTAGCTAGTGGTAAACGTTGTGCATCTACTTCTAATCGTAATTTTGAAGGTCGTCAAGGAAAAGGTGCTAGAACTCACCTAGTTAGTCCAGCAATGGCAGCAATTGCAGCAGTTTATGGACACTTCGTTGACGTTAGAAAGGAGCTATCAAATGCAACCATTTGTAATTCATAAAGGTAGAGCAGCTACAATCATGCTTAACAATATAGATACTGATATAATTATACCTAAACAATACTTAAAAAGAATTGAAAGAACTGGATTTGGGGAATTCTTATTTGATGAGTGGAGATATAATGATGATCGCACTTTAAATCCGAATTTCGAACTTAATAAACAATCAAACAATGACGTATCAATTCTAATAACTGGTGAAAACTTTGGTTGCGGTTCATCTCGAGAACATGCTCCATGGGCATTAACAGATTACGGCTTTAAAGTTATTATTGCTGGAAGTTTCGCAGATATTTTCTATAATAATGCTTTCAAAAACGGGCTGTTACCAATACGTCTAGATAAGAAGTCACGTGATGAATTATCTCTTTTAAGTAAAAATGCTGAATTAACTGTTGATTTAGAAAATGAGAAAGTCATTGTGGGATCACAAGAATTTTCATTTTCAGTTGAAAAACCTTTAAAGAATAAATTATTATTAGGATTAGATGATATTTCATTGACATTAAAACACGAAGACAAAATTTTGGCTTATGAAGCAGCTGCAAAATAGGTGATTCTTAATGATAATTGGCTATTTAGGTCCAGAGGCAACTTTTACCCATCAGGCGGTAGTTGCCTTTTTTCCTAACAAAAACTATAAACAGTTTGATTCTATACCTCGTGTTATTGATGGATTAGTTGATAAAGAGGTAGATTTCTGCGTTGTCCCGATCGAAAATTCAATAGAGGGTACCGTAAATTTAACATTAGATTATTTAATCCATGATGTAGATTGTAAAATTGTAGGCGAATTAACACTGGCAATTAATCAACATTTAATGATAAATAGAGCTAATATAAATGTTTCATTAAGCGATTTTGAGCTAGTATGTTCACATCCACAAGCGATTGCACAATCCCATAAGTTTATTCATAATGAGCTAACATCAGCAAAAGTAAAACTTATGAATTCTACAGGTGCTGCAGCACAATATGTAAGCGAGAATTCTGGCGTGTTAGCTGTAGCTATAAGTAATGGATTAGCTGCTGAGAAATATGGGTTAGAAATTATTAAAAAAAACATACAAAGTTATGAAAATAACTTTACAAGATTTATTGTTTTAGCTCCAAAAGACTCAATTGAAAATTATAATTTTTCTCAAACTAGCAAGACTAAGGCAACAATACTAATCGATCCTCCAAATAATCAAGCTGGATTACTACACCAAATTTTATCAGCATTTGCCTGGAGAAAACTTGATTTGTCCAAAATCGAATCTCGACCAGCCAAAACAGGACTTGGTAAATATTATTTTATTGTTGATGTACAAATAGTTGAGGAAAATGATCATGTGCTTCTTGAATTTGCAAAAAGTGAAATAGAGGCTTTGGGTAGTACAGTAACAGTGCTCGGAATTTATCCTTATATTTAATATAAAAGCATTTCCAGATTACATTTGGAAGTGCTTTTTTGCTTTTAAATTTAGTTTTTTGAACTTAAAACCTAATTTATTATACAATATGATTAAGTTTTCAAATTTAAATAATTAGGAAGTGAATTATGGGTATTGAAACAAAATCAGAATTACTAGAGGGACTTAATGAAATAGAAAAATGGGAAAATGACCAAAAGGGGCTTTGGTTTTGGGAAAAGCTAGGAAGACTACCTTTTCTAATGTTAGATAAAATCACCCCTAAATTTATACATGAGAAAATAGGTCAAGGAATAGATGAACTTGTAAATTTCGTTCAATCTGGAGGAAGCTATCTTGTAGATCAAGAGAGTGTACTAAAAAAACATTTTCCAAATGACATATTAAGTTTAGAGGATGTGTGTGACCTAGAAATATCGAAGATGGATTTTTCTGCTTCACAAGTTACACAACAGAGAGCTAAAAATGCAATGCTTCAAGGAGGAACAACAGGAATTGGTGGAATATTCACGCTAGCTATAGACGTGCCGTTAATGTTTGGTATTACCTTAAAAACACTCCAGGAAATTGCAATCTGTTATGGATACAATCCTTCAGATAAAGCAGAACGCATATTTACGGTGAAATGTCTTCAATTCGCATCATCAGATATTGTCGGTAAGAAAGCAATTTTAGACGATCTAATAGAATTCAATAATAAAGAAAACTCACAAATGATTTCCCAAATCCAAGGTTGGCGTGAGGTTTTAATGACATATCGGGACAATATGGGATGGAAAAAACTATTTCAAATGATACCAATCGCAGGAATAATATTTGGTGCGTATATAAATAAATCGACTGTAAACGAAACAGCCGAAGTTGCGATGATGTTATATCGAAAAAGAAGAATTCTAGAACGATTGTCGAAAATAAATTAATACTTGGTGATAAAAATAAAAATTTACTTTTTAGTTTACATAATATATATTATCGGAAGTTATAAAATAAATGTGAAAAAAATGTGACGTTATAACTATCCATAATACCACCTAATGTATTATAATAGATTCGAAATATGATGAAAGTTGGTGCTATTTTTGACAAAGCAACGTATTTTTATTATTGACAGTACATGTAGTTTTGCCGAGAATTATTTAAATCACGATAAAGTTAAGGTTCTTCCAATTGTTACAATACTAGATGAAAAAGCTTATAGGGAATTTATTGATTTATCTCATATCGACTTTTATACAAAATTACCAACTCTTAAGATACCTCCTACTACCTCTCAACCTCCGTTGAATGAAGTAGTTGAACTTTTTGAGAAATTGAGTGAAGATAATGTTGAAGCTATTGCAATCACTCTTGCTAGTAAGCTGTCTGGAACTTATCAAACGCTAACAATGGCGAAAGAAATGACTGGTGCCAATGTAACAGTCATTGATTCTGAATCAAGTGCTTATATTTCCTATACAATGTTACAAGAAGGATTAAAACTTGATGAACAGGGCGCTACAACAGAAGAAATCACAAAGCATTTAGAGAAAATTAAATATAATGGTGAATTTTATATATTCCCAAAAGATATGGGCCAACTAGCAAGATCGGGTCGAGTTACAGGACTTCAAAATTTTATCGGCTCATTACTTAAGATTACTCCAGTATTATCGGTTCACCACGGTATGGTTGAGAATGTTGATAAAGTAAGAAGTTTAAAGTCAGCAAAATCTTGGTTAGTTGATAAATATAACACAAGAATTACGACAAATAAGATTACCAAGTTATGTATTTTACATGCAAACGACCTTGAAGCCGCTAATGAATGGAAGCAATTAATTGAAGAAACTGTTTCAAGTGACATTGAAATAGTTATGGATTCATTCGCTATTGCCATTGGCGTTCATACAGGTCAAGGTTCAATTGGTGTTATTTGGGTTTACGAATAACCATTCCCTATCATTTTAAAGTATCCTTAACATACTAGTTAGTAATTCGCTAACTAGTATGTTTTTTATAATAAATGAAATAATTTTCTGCTTATTTTGACAAATTGTGATAAAATTTATACAATAAACAACCGGTTTGGAGAGATAATTATGGAAGACTTAAGTCAACTACTTACACAACAGTTCGCTCAAGAAATGTGTGAGATTTTCTTAGAGGAAACAAAAAGACCTATTATTCTAGCAAATAAAGAAGGGATTATTTTTGCTGCAACTGCCAAGGAGCGTATTGGTACCTTTCATGCAATTGCCAAGAAAGTTATGGATGGTGAGATAGCTGAAGGTCTAGTTACACTAGAGCAAGAACAAACAATTAGTGGTGTAAAAGCTGGTATTAACTTACCTATCATATACCAAGGGCAAAGAATTGCAAATCTTGGTATATCTGGTGATCCTGAAGTAGTAAGACCTTACGTTGGATTAGCGGCTCGTACGATTACATTATGGCTTAAAAACCAGGAGCAATTAAAATACCTTACTACTGCAGTAGAAAAAGTTGGAGAAAAAATTGAAGAAATCGTTGCTTCTACCCAGGAGTTAAAAGCTTCTTCAGAACAGATTGCTGCAACTAGCGAATTAACTCAACAAATTACTACTGAGTCAATCGGTAAAATTAAAAATGTAAAAGTTATTTTAGATATGGTTAAAGATATTTCTGCGCAAACAAACTTAATTGGTTTAAATGCATCTATTGAGGCTGCTCGTGCAGGCGAACACGGCCGTGGATTTGCAGTCGTAGCAAATGAAGTAAGAAAGCTTGCAGTATCAAGTAAAGATTCTGCAGAGAAAGTTGATTCAATTACTGGTGAAATTGAAGACATATTTACTAAAATATCTGAAAAAACAAACGAAAGTAACAGAATTAACAGACAACAAAGCCACTCAATGAATATCATCACAGAAATGGTTGCAGCTATTGAGTATGAGATGAACAATCTTATTGAACATATAAAATAAATGATAAAACCTACGATCAATAATAATCGTAGGTTTTTTATATTACTCGCTCTTTATTTGTTTTTGTTCCGAATTAACTATAAATACATTCTTTACAAAGCCAGTTTCATCGGTGTCAATGAAGAAACTACCGTTAGAATATCTATCAGACATTTTAAAAGTTGATTCGATAAATGTATTTAATGAGTTATTTTCTGTAATAACAATTAACTCTTCATTTGGAGTAATAATATTTACAGAAACTACGCGGTGCGGTGCACTTTTTAATTCCCTTAAAATTACTACGCCTCTCTTCGCTCTCGTTGCCTTTTCGAACTGATTTAATTGAATCTTTTTGCCAGCACCTCGCTGAGTGATGACAACAAAATTAGGATTCTGTCCTTCTTCAAAAATATTAGCAGCTACTAGATAATCATTATCCTTCAAACTAATTGCTTTTACACCTGCTGCTTTTACTCCGATTGGGTTTACATCTTCATCACTAAACCATAACGAATATCCTAGAGAAGTTGTAAGAAAAACATTACAATTTCCTTGAACAACAGTAACTTTTATTAACTCATCATCATCTTTTAGATTGATTGCCGAAATAGATTTAGAATATCTTTGTACTTTATACAGGGCTAAATCAGTTTTTTTCATTAAACCATTTTTAGTAAATGACATTACGTATGTGTCTTCAACATCAAACGAATTTACATTTATTACCCCTATTATTACTTCATCTTTATCTAATTGGACGATGTTTGATACGTGCTGGCCAACATCCTTCCAACGTATATCAGGAATATCATAAACTGGAATAAATAAATAGTTTCCTTGATTAGTAAATAACAGGATAGTTGACGTTGTACTAGTATTAATCTGGTGAACAAGGAAATCGCCTTCTTTAACACCAAAGTCTTTACCATTTGATGCGCTATAAGATCTTACACTAGTTCTCTTAATATAACCAGTATTTGTCACAGTTATAATTACGTCCTCGAGTGGAATAACTGCTTCTTTACTAATTTGAATCTCTTCAATTTCATTCTCAATTAATGATCGACGTTCTTCACCAAACTTTTTTCTAACATCTTTTAATTCTGATTTGATAACTGTAAGTAGCTTATTTTCATTATTAAGAATATCTAACAGTTCATTAATTAATTTTTCTAAGCTGCTAGCTTCTTCCCTTAACTGTGTTATATCGGTATTTGTTAAACGATATAGTTGCAATGTCACAATTGCTTCAGCTTGAATTTCTGTGAATTCAAATTTAGATATTAAATTGTTTTTTGCATCTTTCTTGTCACTTGAAGCACGAATTTCAGCAATAACTTGGTCCAAAATTGATAAAGCCTTCATTAATCCGTCAACGATATGCTGACGATTTTTAGCTCTGTCTAATTGGAATTTTGACCTTCTAAGTACTACTTCTTTTTGATGTGCGATGTACGCATCAAGTAATTCAAAAAGTGACAATAACTTAGGGCGACGATTATATATCGCAACCATATTAAAGTTATATGGAACTTGAAGATCAGTATTTTTATATAAGAAATTCAATATAGTCTGTGAATCTACTTCTTTTTTTAACTCTATTACAATTCGTAAGCCTGTCCTATCAGTCTCATCACGAACTTCAATAATACCATCTATTTTCTTATCAAACCTAATTTCATCAATTTTTTTAACTAAATTAGACTTATTGACTTCGTATGGTATTTCTGTAATCACTATTTGCTGCTTACCGCCCTTTAATGGCTCTATAGCAGTCTTAGAACGTATGATGATTTTCCCTTTTCCTGTTTCATAGGCTTTTCGTATACCATCAATACCCTGAATGATTCCACCACCAGGGAAATCTGGCCCTTTTATAATGGACATTAGGTCTTCCATAGTGCAATTAGGTCTATCAATTCTTAAAATCACACCGTCGATAATTTCTTTTAAACAGTGTGGCGGTATTTCAGTTGCATATCCAGCAGAGATACCAGTTGCGCCGTTTACTAGAAGGTTGGGAAAACCACCTGGTAAAACAGTTGGTTCTTCTGTTGAATCGTCAAAGTTTGGAATAAAATCAACCGTATTTTGTTCAAGGTTTCTTAAAAGCTCAGATGCAATTGACGAAAGTCTAGCTTCTGTATAACGCATTGCTGCTGGAGGATCACCATCAACACTGCCGTTATTACCATGCATCTCAATCAACATGTTTCTAAGCTTCCAATCTTGTGACATACGTACCATAGCTTCATATACTGATGAGTCGCCATGTGGATGATAATTACCAATTACATTTCCGACAGTCTTAGCAGATTTTCTAAATGGCTTATCATGGGTGTTGCCTTCATGAAACATTGAATATAATATTCTTCTTTGAACAGGTTTTAAACCGTCTCTAACATCGGGCAAGGCACGATCCTGAATAATGTATTTACTATAACGTCCAAATCTGTCACCTATAACATCTTCTAGAGGAAGATCAAAATATCGTTGATCTTGTGTCATTCTACTTCCTCCTGTTTTGTTTCATAGTTTTCATCACTAATTAATGTGGTCTCTTCGTCTAATCCAAAAGCAACATTATGCTCTATCCATTTTCTTCTAGGTTCAACTTTATCACCCATAAGTGTAGTAACTCGGCGTTCTGCTCTTGCAATATCGTCTATTAAAATTCTAATAAGGGTACGGGTTTCTGGATTCATGGTAGTATCCCATAACTGGTCAGCATTCATTTCTCCAAGTCCCTTATAACGTTGGATAGTATATCCTTTTCCAACTTTTTTTATCGCTTCTTTTAAATCCTTTTCAGACCATGCATATTCAATAACTTCCTTCTTTCCTACCCCTTTACTAACTTTATATAAAGGCGGCATTGCAATATATACTTTTCCAGCCTCAATTAGCGGGCGCATATATTTATAAAAGAATGTCAGAAGTAAAACTTGTATGTGAGCACCATCAGTATCAGCATCGGTCATAATAATTACTTTATCGTAATTACAGTCTTCAACATCAAAATCAGAACCAACACCAGCACCTATAGTGTGAATGATCGTACTTATTTCTTCATTTTTTAAAATTTCAGCAATTTTAGCTTTTTCAGTGTTAATTACTTTACCTCTTAGCGGCAATATCGCCTGAAACTTTCGATCTCGACCTTGTTTTGCTGACCCACCTGCAGAATCACCCTCTACTAAATAAAGTTCATTCTTAAGTGGGTTCTTGGACTGTGCAGGAGTTAACTTACCAGAAAGTATAGTATCATTCTTTTTCTTTTTCTTACCGCTTCTTGCCTCTTCACGCGCCTTACGTGCAGCTTCACGGGCTTGAAATGCTCTTATCGCCTTCTTTAAAAGCATTGATGCAATATCAGGGTTCTCTTCTAAGAAATAAGCTAACTTTTCTGAAATGATACTATCCACCCCAGATCTAGCTTCATTAGTACCTAATTTACTTTTTGTTTGACCTTCAAATTGTAAAAGATGTTCAGGAACACGTATTGAGATAATTGCTGAAATACCTTCTCTTAAATCATTTCCATCAAGGTTTTTATCCTTCTCTTTTAAGGCACCGGTTTTTCTCGCATATTCATTAAATATCCTTGTTAGAGCTGTTTTAGCTCCAACTTCATGTGTCCCACCGTCTTTTGTACGAACATTATTTACAAACGAAAGTATATTTTCTGAGTAAGCATCGTTAAATTGGAATGCGAACTCAACTTCTATTTCATTTGTGTTTCCTTCAAAATATACAACAGAGTGAAGTGTATCTTTATCTTCATTTAAATATTCCACAAAGGCTGTGATTCCATTATCATATCTGAATTCTTCTTTTTCGCTTGTTCTTTCATCAACTATTTCAACTTTCAGTCCTTTTAAAAGAAATGCAGATTCTCTTAGTCTTTCAACTAAAGTATCATAATTAAAAGTAGTAGTTGAAAATATTGTTGGATCAGGCATGAATGTTACTTTTGTACCTGTTTTTCTAGTGGTTCCTACTACTTCTAGAGTTGAAACGGGGATTCCACCATTTTCAAAACGTTGAAGATAAATGTTTCCATCCCGATAAATAGTTACTTCTAACCAAGTTGATAGCGCATTAACAACTGAAGCGCCTACTCCATGTAATCCCCCACTAGTTTTATATCCACCTTGCCCAAACTTACCCCCTGCATGTAAAACAGTAAAAATAACCTCAGGTGTTGGCTTACCTAATTTGTGTAATCCAGTAGGCATCCCACGGCCTTCATCTTCAACAGATAAACTTCCGTTCTTATGTATTGTAACTTTAATAAGTCTTCCAAATCCCGCCAAAACTTCATCAACTGAGTTATCTACAATTTCATATACTAAGTGATGTAATCCTCGTGCATCTGTACTACCAATATACATACCAGGACGCTTACGTACGGCTTCTAAACCTTCTAGCACTTGTATAGCATCTTCGTTATATTCCATTCGTTGCATCATATCTGAAATAATGCTCCTTTCACTCTTAAAAAAAGAACTATCTTCCACTTCAATGTGGATTTGCTTGTCCTTTTGCTTATAAGAAGCTATTAAATAACATTCTATAACAAATTAAAAATCCCTGTATTATACAAGGATTAAAAATTAATAATGAATATATTACTTAATATTCCACATATTTTATGATTTTGTCAATGAGTGTTCTACTTTTATACAGCGGTCCATTACAACTATTTTATTATTTTCTTTCAACAATTCGTATGCATCATCATTCAATAAACCTAGTTGTGCCCAGAAAACATTGCAATCAATTGTTAAAAACTCTTTTGCAACTTCCAATAGGTGTTCTGAGCGTCTATAAACATTGACTATATCAACCTTAAATGGAATTTCATTAAGGTGTTTATAAACTTTCTCTCCTAGTATTTCACTAACATTTGAAATAGAATTAACTGGTATTATTCTGTACCCATTGTCCTTCATTACTTTTGAAACATAGTATGAAGCCTTTGATGAGTCTGGTGACATGCCATACACAGCAATTATTTTAGCAGTATCCAATATATTTTTTATTTCTTCTCTTGTAGGGTTTTGCATTGTATTTCCTCCATTCACGATATAAAATAAAATCTGATAGTATTTAAGATAATTTATATATTTAATTTTTTTGAAGGGGCAACATAAATGATTAACATAATTTTATTAGCATTAACAGCTTATATTATCGGATCTATTCCGTTCGCTTTATTAATTGGTAAAATCTTTTACAAAACTGATATTAGAACCCTAGGTAGTGGTAATCTGGGTGGTACAAATACTTTTAGGGTTTTAGGTAAAAAGGCCGGTTTTTCTGTGACAATTGGTGATATTCTAAAAGGAACTTTGGCAGCTTCACTCCCGATTATATTTAATGTTGATGTACATGTATTAATTATAGGTTGTTTTGCCGTTGTAGGACACGTTTATCCTCTATTTGCAAAGTTTAAAGGTGGTAAAGCTGTTGCGACTTCAGCTGGAGTACTTCTGTTCTATAATTATATCTTATTGTTTAGTTTAGCTGCTTTATTTTTTGCACTACTTAAACTTACTAAGTATGTTTCTCTTGCTTCTATTGTCGCTGCAATAGTAGCTGTAATTGCTTCACTTCTCATGAATGATATTGTATTCACAATTATTATATCTATTCTTGCTGCACTTTTAATATTTAAACACCGTCAAAATATAAAACGTATATTAGATAAAACAGAACCTAAAATAAAATGGATGTAAAAATTAAAACCCCCATTATGGGGGTTTTAACTATTTACTAATTTAAATTTTCCGGTTCCCATAAAGCCGTCAACGTAATCCAAACGTGCATTTGTAAAATATTGCGACTGTCTTTGGTCGATAATAATGTTCATATCCTCAAGTTGGTAGACATTATCTGTAGATGAAGCTTGCTCTTCCAGAGCTAAGCGAATTTGTGGTCCCCCTCAACCTACTGCCATTGATACTCTAACAAATACATTAATTGGATCTACATCAAGCTTTTTTAATTCATTTAATATTTGTGTTTGTGCTGATTTTGATAAATTAAACATTTGAATTCCTCCTTATAAAATTATACCCCTATACGTATATATTATATATTATTCTTAGGTAAATGTGTTAACTTTTGCATAAATTTAATTTTTAGATAATAGAATACATCGATGCATATTATTTAGAGAGGTGATAAAATGCAAATCCATGTTGTACAACCAAACGAAACCGTCTTTACCATTGCTCAAAGATATAACGTAAGTGTCGAAGAAGTCGTAAATGCAAATGATCTCGCACCGAACTCTAGGTTAGTTACTGGTCAAGCATTAGTAATTCCTGTCGTGGGTAGTTTTTATACAGTTAGGTCTGGAGACTCTTTGTATAAGATAGCAACTAATAATGGTTTAACGGTGCAAGAGCTAGCAAGAGTCAATAATATTAGCCCAGAAACACAATTACAAGTAGGTCAGAGGATTTATCTACCCGCACCTAGGAAAGTTCCTAAGGAAACGCTAGGTTATGTTCAACCAACAGCTCCGCAATATAATAATGCTGTAATATCAGATTTTAGAAATAATGCAAGAAACCTGACTTATGTTGCTCCTTTTGGTTTTGAAGCTAAAAGAGATGGTACTCTTAAGGCCCCTCCCCTAAATCCAATTTTAGATATTGCAAAAGATAACAACGTTGTAAGTATGCTAGTCGTAAATAATATTGAAAACGGAAATTTTAGCCCTGATTTAGCTTCTATAATTTTCAACAATCCTACAGTACAAAATAAACTAATAAATAATATATTTGATATTGCTAGGCGTCAAGGCTTTAGAGATATTCATTTCGATTTTGAAAATATATATCCTAAAGACCGTCAGCCATACAATAGGTTCCTTGAAAATGTTAGAAGCAGACTTCCTGAAGGTTATATCTTAAGTACAACTCTCGTTCCTAAGACTAGTGCAAATCAAACTGGCCAAACATATACTGCCCATGATTACGCAGCACACGGTAGAATTGCTGATTATGTAGTTATAATGACATACGATTGGGGTTGGCAAGGAGGGCCACCAATGGCCGTATCTCCAATTGGCCCAGTGAGACAGGTATTAGAGTATGCAATAACTGAAATTCCTGCTTCGAAAATAATGATGGGTCAAAACTTATACGGCTTTGACTGGACTCTACCTTTTAAACAAGGAGGACCACCTGCTAAAGCAGTTAGTGCAAAAGGTGCTGTTGAACTTGCTGCTAGACAAGGCGTTAATATCCAATATGACAATAGATCACAAGCTCCTTTCTTTAAATACAGAACACCAAATGGAGTAAATCATGAGGTGTGGTTTGAGGATGCTAGATCTATTAAAGCAAAATTTGATTTACTTCGTGAACTTAAATTAAGAGGAATTGCTTATTGGAAATTAGGATTGCCATTCCCACAAAACTGGTTATTACTGACTGACAATTTCAGGATTACCAAATTATAATATACGTAATAGGCTGCCAGAAGATGGCAGCCTATACTTTTTAATGATGTTTATTATATTCTGCCTCTTCTTTTACTTCACTTCTTAACGAATTTATACTTTCTTCACGACGTTTATTTTTTTCCCTAACATCTTTTATATCTTTTTCACTTCCAAATTTCAATGATTCTTCTGCTTTGTGATAATTATCGATAGTATTTACAATTATTTCTTGTATCTTCTCAACATTATCTGATCTATCATCTGGATTAGGTTTATTATTCATAAGTTTTTACCTCCTACCTAATAATTAAGTTCCATGAATATATTTAGGTTCTTTTCCTGTTTTATCTTGCATTTGTTTACCTTTATTTCCGCCTGCCTCTCGGCTTTGAGTACCAATATGATTAGGCACATAACTCTTACTATTCTTCTTCGGATTACCCATAAAAAAATCCCTCCTCTCAATTACGATTTGAATTAAGGGGAAGGATTATTCAGTTAATTTATGGTAACTGTTTATTGTGCCTTTTTATTTGCAGAAATTAATCTTTCTAAAATTTTATCCTCGATACGATCAATTTCCTCTTTATTATTTAATAATTCACGTTTATTTTCTTTAATAAGCTGTTCAAAGTTCTTTCTCATGTTTCTTCTCACAATATCACCTCATTATTTGTTAATACTCATGATTCCCATTTTTTGAAAAATTATAATAAATTGTGATAATTTGAAAATAAAAAAAGACTTGGGAAGAATCCAAAGAATCTTACCAAGTCTTTAATTTGAATTAAGAAAATAAAGGTTGATGTTCGGAATCAAGCCACTTTAATCCAATTTCGAATATTTTATTTTTAACATATCATAAGTTGTTGTTCCAACTATCGTATCACTAATTACACCTTTAGAATCAATAAAATATGTTGTAGGTATGGATATAATTTTATAAGTATTACTAGCTACTGGAGCCGGATCTAACAGTATAGGAAACGTATAGTTCGTGTTATTAATAAAATTTGTAACTACAGAAGGATTTTCGGCAACACTAATTGCTAAAATAGTTACATCGTTACCTACTTTCTCATAAAACTTCTGAATTTCGGGCATTTCTACTTTACATGGACCACACCACGTTGCCCAAAAGTTTAAAATAACTTTTTTTCCTCTTAAATCTGATAATTTAACAGATTGACCAGTTAGGGTTTGCAACTCGAAATCTGGTGCAATATTCCCTCGCTCTAAACCAATATTAGAAGTATTTACTTGCTCATTTATTGTACCATCTTTTTGATTTGAATACGTTTTATAAGTTTCCCATGCACCATATGTTACTAGACCTAATATAAGAACTATTACAATTCCTTTCTTCCAGTCAAACATCAAAACACGCTCCTCTATGTATATAAACCGATTTTTATCCAATTATGATAAATATTATACTTTAAAATTAATTGTCTTCATAGTTAATAGAGAAAAAAGAGCATAAGAATTCATAAATTCTCTTGCTCTTATTCTTTATATTTAATTCAATTTTTGTTTTACAACAAATGGTAAAATACCATTGTTCTTATAAAAATCGATTTCGATATCACTATCAAACCTAACAACAAGATTAAACTTAATTATTTCACCTGTAGTTTTTTGTGCTGATGCACTTACTACTTGTTTAGGAGTTATGTTTTCTGGAATATTAATCGAGATAAGTTCACTACCATCTATTCCAAGGGCATCTGCATTTTCACCATTAGTAAACTCTAATGGTAATACACCCATTAACGCTAAGTTACTTCTATGGATTCTCTCAAAGCTCTCAGCAACTACTGCTCTTATTCCTAAAAGTTTAGTTCCTTTTGCAGCCCAATCACGCGAACTTCCCATACCATAGTCTTTTCCAGCAAATATAATTGTACCAATTCCATTTTCTACGTATTCCATTGCTGCATCATATACAGACATTACTTCTTGTCTAGGCCAGAAAGTAGTATATCCACCTTCCTTACCATTCGCAATTTTATTTCTAATTCTTATATTAGCGAATGTTCCTCTCATCATCACCTCATGATTCCCTCTTCTAGATCCATAAGAATTAAATTCATTTTTAGGAACTCCTAATGATTTTAAATAAAAACCAGCTGGGGATTCTTCTTTAATATTACCTGCAGGTGATATATGATCAGTTGTTACTGAGTCTCCGAAAAGACCAATCACTCTTAGGTTAGTTAAATTCGGCTTATTTTCAGAGTCCATATTGTCAAAATATGGAGGATTTTTTATATAAGTTGAATTGTCATCCCACTTGTAAATTGAGCTTTTTAAAGTTGGTATATTATTCCAATTTTCATTACCTAAATAAACTGACTCATAAACTTTACTAAATGACTCTTTATTTACATATTTGTTTAGTACTGCAAATATCTCTTCAGATGAAGGATAGATATCTTTTAGAAAGACCTTACTTCCATCTTCTTTAACTGCTAATGGCTCTGAATCAAAGTCAAAAGTAATTCTTCCTGCCAGTGCATATGCTACAACTAATGCTGGTGAGGCCAAGAAGTTAGCTTTAATTAAAGGATGCACTCTTCCTTCGAAATTTCTATTCCCAGATAAAATTGATGTACCAATAATATCATTGTTTGATAAAAATTCTTCAAATACATTATTTAAAGGACCTGAATTTCCAATACACGTTGTACAGCCATAACCAACAATATTAAAGCCTAGCTGATCAAGATATGTTTGTAGACCAGAATTATTTAGGTATTCTGTAACAACCTTTGAACCGGGTGCTAACGATGTTTTTACATAAGAAGGGATACTTAAGCCTTTTTCAATTGCGTTTTTAGCAAGCATACCTGCAGCTAATAGTAAATAAGGATTTGATGTATTTGTACAACTTGTAATTGCTGCTAAGAATATTGATCCGTTTTCAAATGAATATTGATCTTTTTCTGTGTTAATTATATACTTTTTTGTTGCTTCATTATCTGAAAGTCCGTAACCACCATTTGAAATTGAGGTAGTTAGTAACCCTTTAAATTTCTCTTTAACATCTGGTAATGTTATTAGATCTTGTGGTCTCTTTGGCCCTGAAACTGATGGAACAACGTTATTCAAATCTATTTCAATTACTTGATTGTATTCTGGATTATTAACTTCAGAATAAAATAAGCCTGACTTGCTTAGATATTCTTTAATTAATTTTACATTTTCTTCATTACGGCCAGTATTTAATAAGTAATTAAGTGTTTCATTATCAATTGGGAAGTAACCACATGTAGCACCATATTCAGGTGCCATATTAGCTATTGTTGCTCTATCTGCAAGTGTTAAGCTATTTAATCCTGATCCGTAAAATTCTACAAATTTACCAACTACACCACTTTTTCTTAGAACATTTGTTACAGTTAAAGCTAGATCAGTTGCAGAAGCGAGTTTATTTAATTCTCCGTTTAGTTTAACGCCAATAACTTCCGGTACTGTAAAATAAGATGGCTCGCCAAGCATACATGCTTCTGCTTCAATTCCCCCAACACCCCAACCTAATACTCCCAATCCATTTATCATTGTAGTATGTGAATCTGTGCCTACTACAGAATCAGGATATAAAAGATTGATACCGTTAACTTCCTTCTCCATTACAACTGGAGCTAGGTACTCTAAATTAACTTGATGTACAATTCCTGTTGCTGGTGGAACTGCCTTAAAGTTGTCAAATGAATTTTGTGCCCATTTAAGAAACTCATATCGTTCTCTGTTTCTCTCGTATTCTTTTTCCTCATTTAATATTAATGAGTCTGCAGTGCCATAATTATCAACTTGTACGGAATGATCAATAACTAAATCAACTGGGATTTCAGGATTGATAACGCTAGGGTCTCCACCTTTTTTTACAATCGCATCACGCATTGCTGCTAAATCCACGATTGTTGGTACCCCAGTAAAATCTTGCAAAATAACTCTCGAAGGTTTAAATGGTACTTCTCCTTCATTATTTTCATTTAGTCCTAAAAGAGAAAAAACATGTTCATCTGTTATTACTTTACCATCGATATTACGTATTAAGTCCTCAATAAGCACTCTTTTTGAATAAGGGATTGTATTTATCAAAGACTTACCATTTGACGTTAATTTATTTAAATTATAAAAAGAATACTCTTTATCATTAAAAATTAACTTATCTAGAGTTTGTTGCTTTAAACTTTTTTCCATTTAATCACCTCTAAATCAAATTTTTATTTACATATCTTTATTTTATTACATTTTATTAGTAATTCAAAAGATAAACATTGATTTTTAATTATTAATTATAAATTGTAAAGACTAAATGTATGAAAGGAGGGAAAAAAATGACTGAACATCATACTCAAAAAGATAGTAGAAAAAACGGTGGTCAATTTTCAAAAAACGAACCAATGAAGGGTTCACATAAAACTAAACAAAAGAATCACTACTCTACAAAAAAACATGCATCACATGATATGTAGAAAAATATTTAAAAATACATTTTTCTTTAATTTTATTAAAATTCCCTCTATACTTTAATGGGGGTGATACCATGGAAAATATTGGTGAAATTAAGTTAACTTCTCTTTCATCAAAAGCTGGTTGAGGGTGTAAAATTGGTCCAAGTGACTTAGCACAAGTTTTGTGTTATTTACCAAAAGATGAAACAGATGACCCTAATTTGTTAGTAGGGTATGAAACTTCAGATGATGCAGGAGTTTATAAAATTAATAATGATACTGCAATAGTACAAACTTTAGATTATTTTACTCCAATCGTAGATAATCCTTATGATTTCGGTAGAATTGCTGCTGCAAACGCTTTGAGTGATATATATGCTATGGGGGCAACACCATTAACTGTATTAAACATTGTTGGATTCCCAATTAAAAAACTGGAACCTAAAATTTTAGCAGATATTTTAAAAGGTGCATCCGATATTGTTAGAAAATCAGGTGCCAGAATAATTGGTGGTCACTCGATTGATGATAACGAGCCTAAATTTGGATTATCTGCGACTGGAATAGTCCATCCAGAAAAAATTTGGAAGAATTTCGGTGCAAAAGTTGGTCAAGTTTTAGTTATAACTAAACCATTAGGAATTGGAATTTTAACTACTGCACTTAAACGTGGTCTTTTAACTAATAGTAAAATTAGTGAAATAACTGAAATTATGGCTACACTTAATAAAGATGCTGCAGAACTTTTGTCTAAATATTCGCCGTCAGCAGTTACTGATGTAACTGGGTTTGGACTTCTTGGACATGCCTATGAAATGGCTTCAAGTAGTAATGTAACTTTCGAAATTCATTATGACCAAGTACCAATACTTGATTCTACCTTAGAACATGCAGAAAATAACGTTATACCCGGTGGCTCTAAAGCAAATCTATCATGGTTAGATACGAAAATTGAGTTTAACAACTATACTATGATAGATAAGATTATTTTAGCGGATGCAATTACTAGTGGGGGACTACTTGTTTCCATGGATAAAGTCGATGCAGAAAAATATGTAGAGCAGTTACATTTACGTGGTCACAACCATTCAAAAATTATCGGGAAAGTTATTGAACGTACAGAAAAAGACATAGTTATAATATAAAATAACCTTGGCATTTCTAAGTCCTTTTAATAAAAAGTAGATTATCACACTATGGAAAAACTGCTGGAAATGTATACATTTCCCCAGCGGGAACAGCACTAGCCGAAAATCCATTTTTGCAAGTGGAACTTGCAAAAATAGCCTGAGGCCGTGCCCGCGGAAAGCGAGCAGTTTTTTTCGAGGGTATTTATACTTATAATAAAAAACTGGCTGAAATCAGCCAGTTTTTCTATATTCTATAAAGTTTCAAAAGTTTTTTTAAATTTTATAAACATCGTAACTCTCCAAGTAACAATCATTGAGAAAGCTAACCAGAAAAACATTCCACTAAGTTGTCCGTAATCTATAGTTGCACCTAAAAAATATTTTAAGATTAGTCTTACAATTATTAATGCAACGAGAATTAAAAAAAATGATTTTGTCCTTTTTAAATAAATTTCACCATTTCTAATTTCAAATCTAGTAATTTTATTTAATATTAAGCCAAAAATTATACCAATTAGTGTTGCTTCTACCATTTCAAGAAGCGACATTCTAAATATTGGAGATAAATACATAAGACTTCCGGTGCTCATAAATAGTGGTGGTAATACAATTTTCTTAATTGTAGCTGGCTTTTTCGAAGACCTTACTCTTACTACCATTGCCCCTATCATCATAAAAACAGCTATTATTGTACTTCCTATTACCACGTATTTCACATCCTTTATCTCATGAAGGAATTACAGCAACCTATTAATCGCATCTTTTACTCGATCTCTTTCAAATGGTTTTGTAATAAAATCCTTTGCGCCTGCTCCTAAAGCTTCAATTACTGTCTTATTTTGTCCCATTGCTGAGCACATAATAATTTTTGCACTTGAATCAATTTTTTTAATTTGTCTAAGTGCGTCTATACCACTAAGATTTGGCATTGTTATATCTAATGTAATAATATCAGGACATAATTGCTTATATTTTTCGATTGCTTCAGCACCACAAGATGCCTCTCCAACTACTTCATGTCCAAGTGAAATTATAATCTCAGAAAGAGTTATTATCATAAACTTTGCATCGTCAACAATTAAAATACGTGCCAATAAATAACCCCTCCACACATTCTTTCACTCACACTATATACTATATTTTAACTAGAAACCAGTAAATCCACCAAAAAGGTTAACAAAGAAACCAGATATTTTACTCATTAAATTGAAGAATAACATTAATCCCATTATTATCATAATTGCTCCACCAATTTTTACTATTAACTGGCTATTATTTCTAATCCAATTAAGTTTATTAATAAAGAATGATAAAACAAAGAATGGTATTGCAAACCCTAACACGTAGGCAATCATGTACAACATTCCTGATGAAGGATTAGAACCTGCTAGCGCAATAACTGACATAAGTATTGGTCCAGTACATGGAGTCCATCCTGCTGCGAAAGCTAGTCCAATTAGAGCAGTTCCTAAATACCCGCTCGGTCGATTTTTAAATTGTAACTTTTTATCTTGCATAAGAAAAGATGGTTGAAATAAACCAATTAGGACAAGTCCCATAAGAATTATTAAAATACCACCAACTTGTCTTAAAATACCTTGATAAGAGATAAAAAAGTCTCCTAAAAAGCTAGTTCCGAATCCTAAAGCAATAAAAATTAAAGAAAAACCTAATAGAAAAAATAATGTGTGAAGTAAGCTTTCCTTCTGAAACATGCCTTTATTTTCTTTTAAATCACCAACAGAAACACCTGTAATATATGAAAGAAACGCTGGATAAATTGGTAAAGAACATGGTGATATGAATGAAAGTATCCCAGCACCAAACGCTATAAATAAATTTAAATCTTGCATTGTCTCATCTCCTATCTTTTCATTTTTATTGTATCAGACACTAATTACAATTTTCATTATGCTTATGTTAAATATTTGTGAAAAAAGTTATCTATTTACTTATTTCTACTTGTAAACTTTGAGCTTTGTACATTTTATAGTAGTTACCCTCTTGTTCAATTAGTTGGTCATGGGTCCCATATTCTACAATACTTCCTTTTTTCAGTACATATATTATATCTGCATCTTGGATAGTTGAAAGTCGATGAGCTATCATAATTGTTGTTCTACCAACTCTCATTTTTGTTAATGCATTTTGAATCTTTTCCTCTGTTTCAGAATCAATATTAGCAGTCGCCTCATCCATTATTAACACCTTAGGATTGGAGGCAATAATCCTAGCAAAAGATAATAGCTGTTTCTGACCCATAGAGAAGTTTGATCCTCTTTCATTTACATGTGAATCATATTTTTCTGGAAGTACATCAATAAAGTCATGTGCTTGTACTAATCTTGCAGATCTAATAATCGTATCATCGTCCATGTCTTTTTTATACATTTTTATGTTTTGTTTTATTGTTCCAGAGAAAATATGAGGTTCCTGTAAAACTAATCCGACACTATCTCTCAACGCTTTATAATCTATATTTAATATATCGGTATCTCCAATTATTATATTTCCTGATGAAGGCTTATAAAATCTTAAAAGTAAATTCATAATTGTACTTTTTCCACTGCCTGTATGACCAACAAATGCAACAGTTTGATTTTCTTTAATTTCAAATGTTATGTTCTTTAAAACATCTATTGTTCCATCATATGAAAACGATACATTTTCAAATCTAATATTTCCAGATATATTAGGAGGATTTGTTTCAGCATTAATATAGTTAAGTTTATCAACTTCTGTATCTAGTAACTCAAAGACTCTTACACCGGATACAATTGCCTGTTGAAACATTGATAACTTATTCATAAATTGATTTATAGGTTCAAAAAAACGCTCAGTATAATTAATAAACACGTAAATTAAACCAATCTGTATAGATGTATCAAATGAATTAACTCCAAAAAAACCTATTATTTCTATAATAGCTATTATGTATAAAAAGTCGATAGCAGGCCTTAGTAATAATGAATCAATTTTTAGGTTCATAATACCTGCATTATAATGATTATCATTAGTTAATTCAAAGTCTTTACGCATTCTTGTTTCCTGAACAAAAGTCTGTATAATTTCCATACCTTGAATTGACTCGTTTAATTTTGCATTTAACTTACTCAACTGTTCTCTCATTTGATGATAATATTTTGAGCTTAGTTTTCTGTATAATTTTATAATAAAATAAATAATTGGAATAAATGCTAGAAAAAAGAAAGCGAGTTTAACATTTAAATAGAACATTGCTATTAATGTCCCAATTATCATTAACCCATTTTGAATAATTGCACCGAGTACAGATACATAAAAATCTTTTATAGATTCGGTATCATTAGTAACTCTTGAGACAATACTACCGTTTGGTGTGTCATTAAAATATTCAATTGGTTGTTTAATAACATTTCTAAACAAGTCTGCTCTAATTTTATTAATTATCTCCATTGCGAGTCTCTGAAAATAGTAAACCTGAAAATATGAAAAGATTACCTTAACTAATAAAACTAATATATATATAAATAATAATGTTACAATTGGATCCATCTTAAAATCTTTTTTAACTAAATGATTATCAATAAACTGTTTAATTATTAAAGGAGAGATAATTTCTAAAAAAGTCGCAATAAATAGACTGAGAAAACTTGTGAAAAGTACACCTTTAAAATTAAAAGTGTATTTAATAAGTCTAATTATAACTTTACTTTGTTGATTTGTAGTATTTAATTGATCCATTTGTCTTCACCGCCTTCTGAAAGAACCTCCAATTGTTGTTTTTCAAACATATTTTTATACCATGAATTGTTCGAAATCAATGTGCTATGGTTACCCTTTTCGATTATTTTACCATCCTCTAAAACAACTATTTCATCAGAATGTTGTATTGCACTCATTCTATGAGACACTATGATAGTAGTTTTTCCACTTCTTTCTTTCTTTAATGAATTTAATATTTTTTCTTCTGTTCTTGCATCAACAGCTGATAAGCAGTCGTCTAATAATAATAAATTTGCATCAAGTAACAATGCTCTGGCTATTGAAATTCTCTGCTTTTGTCCACCTGAAAGAGATACTCCTCTCTCACCAACTATTGTGTTATAACCGTTCTCCAGTTCTAGAATATCGTCATGAATATTTGCAATTTTGGCTACTCGTTCTATTTCATCTTTACTTGCATCTGGCTTTGCAAAAGCAATATTTTCATAAATAGATGCAGAAAATAAGAAGTTATCTTGTGGTACATAGGATAATGACTCTCTTAAACTATTTAAATTAAATTTATTAAAATCATTTCCATTTATTAAAATATTGCCATCTTTTAACTTGAACTGTCTGAGAAGTAACTTTATTAATGTTGTTTTTCCTGAACCAGTACGTCCTGCAATACCAAGTGTATTTCCACTTTTAATATGTAAATTAATATTATTTAGACAAAAACTGTTTGAATTTGAGTAACTGAAATTATCTATGTTAATATCTATTTCACCAAATTCTATTGTTGTGGTTTCATGTTCATTTAAGTTAACCTCTGAGACCTCAGCTAAAATACTTTGTATCCTATCGTAGGAGGCCCTTCCACGTTCAACAATATTAAATAGCCATCCAAATGCTAACATTGGCCATATTAAATACCCTAAATATGTTGTAAAAGAAATTAGTTGTCCGATAGTCATTTCTCCTTCATTAACGTAAGCAGATCCGAAACCTATTGCTAGTAATAGAGAAATAGAAACAACCAGATAAATAGTTGGATCATATAATGCGTCAATCCTTGCAACCGAAAGATTTTTCTGAACTACGCCCTCAGACTTTTCATTAAAGTGTATACAGTCTTCCTCTTCTTGCCCAATTGATTTAATAACTTTTATTCCATTAATAGATTCGAGAACTTTATCATTTAATGTTGAAAATGCTTCTTGTGCTATTGCAAACCTTTTATGTATCAAAGAAGAATAAAAATTAGTAGCATAAGCCAAGAAAGGCATCGGCACTAAGCAGATAAGAGTAAGTTTCCAATTTATTGTTATAGCCATTGTCAATAGAACAAATCCACCCAACGCAAGAGAATCAACTAGTGTTAATATTCCTACACCAACTGTTTGCTGTACTGCTTGGATGTCATTTGTTGCATGAGCCATTAAATCGCCAGTTCGATATTTCTGATAAAAAGATGGAGACATAACTGTATAATGCTTGTATAATTCATTTCTAAAATGTCTTGCCAACCTCAATGAAGCACCGAAGATTAAACTTCTCCAAAAAAAACGACTTATATACAACACAATAGCAATCATGAATAATATTACAATCCATTTACTGAGCACATTACGAGAAAGTTCACCTTGCTCAATTAAATCAACTGTAATTCCTATTACTTTTGGCGGTATTAAATCGAGTATTGCAACAAATATCAGTAATATAATTCCAGTTATATATGCTTTCTTCTCTTTTTTAAGAAACCATTCCAGATGTTTAAAGATCTTCATAATATCCCCCCTACACTAAAGAAAAAACGTACCATAACAATCTAGTACGTTTTTGAGTAAAATTTATTCAATATGAGTTGTTCTGTTTTCTTTACTAACTCCTCATAGTTTATATAATCAATATTCAATGTACTTGTTTCATACTTATTAGAGGTGAATTCATATCTTGGATCATAATATTCGCTTAATAATAATTTAACGAAATCTACTATTTCTCCGCAATTTAAAGCATGATCTGCTAATTTTATAATTTCACTAGGGAGTCTTTTTTTCAGTTTATTATATGCTTCATTTAAGCTTAATTTATTTTCTTCATAATTATAATCCTCAATTATATTTAACGCTCTTTTATGAATTGTAGTACTAATTTTTAGACGTTCTCCACTTTCTTTACCTAATAATATCCAATCTGGAACAATAACATTACCTATTCTTTTACTCTCAGCCTCTATAATAAAAAAACTAGCTTCAGATATTTCTCTATATCTCATATATAACTCTACTTCAAATTGCTTTTGAGAAGTTGGAGTTAATCCCACGTGGCCAAAAATTGAGCCCCTATTTTTAGCATATTTTTCTAAGTTTATAGTTGGATAGCCTTTCTTTTCTAAATCAACTATTAGTTTTGTTTTACTTGTACCTGTCATACCTTCTATTACAAGAAACTTATAGTCGCTTTTTTTTAGGAAATCAAAAGTATTTGAAATTTTTGTACGGAATGATTTAATTCCGCCATCGAGTTGTTTAACTGGTAGATTCATAAGTAGCATGGTTAATACAATCGTTCTACTTCTCATTCCACCTCTATGACATGTAATTATTATTTCTTCATTGTTGTTTAAAAGCTGATTTATACGCATATAAAAATTATGTAGTTTGAGCGCTGAAATTTTCAAACCCTCTTCCATTGCCCTATCAATGCTTTCTTGCTTATATAGAGTACCTATATATTCTCTTTCATGATCATTGAATATAGGTATGTTAATGGAATTTGGAATATTAAATTCTTTATATTCTGACTCAGAACGGACATCAACTACTATACAATTATTATCTAATATATAATCAATATCTCTAGTTGGAATCTCAACCTTCATAGTATTTCACCTAATTAAATTATTTTTTATTTAAGCTAAAATAAAGCACTCTTTTTAAGAGTGCTTTATTAGTTATTTTGTTTGGTTATTCATTGATTTCATCATTTGGTTAATTTTCTTCTGAGACGGTTTCTGGCCCATTTGCGCCATCATTACCTTTAGCATTTGTTCGTTAACTGGTGGGTTTTTCTTTAAATAGTCGAACATATATCTTCTAGCTAAATAAAAACCTAGTGCTGTACCTGCAATTAAGCAAAGAACACCAACTAGAATGTAATATAACATATATAGTTTTCCTCCTTAATGTTGTCTAACAATAAGTTTACAAAAAAATTCAAATAATTACAACTATCCCGTTATTTTTAAACATACTTTCTCTGCTTAAGTGGGCTAAGCCATCCACATAAATTATGTCCTGATTGTATTGCAAAAAAAGATGGCGCAAATTTTCTTAGCTTTTCAAACCAAATAATCTCTGCTTCCTTTGACCCATTAGCTTTTATAGTTAAGTAATTGCTATGAAATGATAATGATGCACTACCATCACAATTAGTTAATGATATAGAAAAATTATCTTTATCAAAATTAAATGCTAGACCTGAATCCATCGCATCAAGTAAAAACTTTTGTAAGGTGGAAACTGGCATACATTTAGTAATAAAGCTAATTTGTTTTTCTAATAACATCTTTTGGTATGGATCCGAGTTATCTAGTTCAGTTAATAAATTATAAATTAGCGCTTCTTTACCAAAGTATTGTAGTAAAACATCTTCCTTCATCCAATACACAAAATATGTCCTCATCTTATGCTACACCCCGAAATAATCTGATTTAATTACTTAGATTATATATACTGGATCATAAAAGTTTTGTCACTTCGTGTAATAGGACAAGTTCTATTTTTGTCGAATTGCATATTTTAGTAAAACTTATACTTTTCATTTAAAGAAAACTCGGCGATTGCCGAGCCTTTAAGGCGAAGGCAGAGCCGTAGTTGCACTTATGCGTTAGCAAAGTATGAACTATTCAAAAGTTTATACTTTTCGATGTATGAGCTAAGAAAAAAGCAAACTCACTGTAAAAATGAATTTGCTTTTACAACTATTTTTTATAGCATTTCTTTAACTTTTAATACAACGTTATCTACGGAGAAACCATACTTCTCCATTACTATTTCCCCTGGTGCTGATGCTCCAAAAGTATCTATTGCTAATACATGACCCTCATCACCAGCATATTTATGCCATCCTAATGAAGATCCCATTTCTATCGCAAGACGCTTTCTAACATTTTTAGGTAATACTTCATTTTTATATTCTTGTGGTTGTCTATCAAATAAGTCCCAACTAGGCATACTTACTACAGATACAAAGATCCCTTCGCTTTCTAGTTTCTCTTGTGCTGAAACTGCTAAGTTTACTTCAGAACCTGTTGCTAATAAAAGAGCATCAGGAGTTTCCTTTTTTGCTTTAGAAATAACGTATGCTCCCCTCTTAACCTTTGAGTAAGTGTCAGTTGAAGAACCTTCCATTACTTTTAAATTTTGTCTTGTAAATACAAGAACAGTCGGAGTATCATTTGATTCTACGGCAATTTGCCAAGCTGCAGCACTTTCATTTGCGTCCGCTGGTCTAATAACACATAGTCCTGGCATTGCTCTAAATGAAGCTAAATGTTCGATTGGCTCGTGTGTTGGTCCATCTTCTCCAACAGCAATACTATCATGAGTGAATACATATGTTACTGGAACTTGCATTAATGCAGATAAACGTACAGCTGGTCTAATATAATCTGAGAAAACAAAGAAGGTTCCACCGAATACTTTTAATCCTCCGTGTAATGCCATCCCATTTAAAGCTGTACCCATAGCAAATTCTCTTACCCCAAACCATATATTTTTACCATCATATGATTCAGGAGTGAAATCACCTGAATTTTTTATCGTAGTTTTATTTGATCCAGCTAAATCTGCAGATCCACCAATAAATTGTGGAACAACTTTCGATACTGCATTTATTAATTCACCTGATGAGTTTCTAGTTGCAACAGATTTACCTACATCATACTTTGGAAGCAAGTCTCCGAATTTTTCAGGGAGTTTCCCAGCAAATGCGTCTAAGAACTGTTTAGCCAATTCAGGGTATTGATTAGAATAATTAGTAAACATAATGTTCCATTCTTCTTCTTTAGACTGGCCTGCTTTTACCATTACCTTTTCGAAATGATCATATACTTCAGATGGAACATGGAAATCATTGTCATGATCCCAAGCATATGCAGTTTTAGTTAATTTTGTTTCTTCTAATCCGAGTGGTGCACCGTGTACATCAGATGTACCAGCAAAATTAGGTGAACCAAAACCAATAGTTGTTCTTACTTCAATTAATGTTGGCTGTTCATTATTTTCCTTAGCTTTATTGATTGCACTAGAAATTTCTTCTAAGTTATTTCCATCTTCAACTCTGAGGTATTGCCAACCATAGGCTTCAAATCTATTTTTTACACTCTCTGACATTGAACGATTTAAATCACCATCTAATGAAATATCATTTGAATCATACAGTACAACTAATCTATCTAATTTAAGATGACCAGCAAGTGAACAAGCTTCAGCTGAAACTCCTTCCATAAGATCCCCGTCGCCACAGATTGTATATGTATAATGATCCATTACATTAAAATTCTCTTTATTATAAACAGAAGCTAAATGTCTTTCGGCCATTGCCATTCCTACAGCCATTGAAATACCTTGTCCTAGTGGTCCAGTAGTCGCCTCTACCCCTACTGTATGTTTGTATTCAGGGTGCCCTGGAGTCTTACTACCCCATTGTCTAAATTCTTTTAAATCTTCAATTGTTAATCCGTAACCACTTAGATGTAATAAACTGTATAAAAGCATTGAACCATGTCCAGCAGACAGTACAAATCGATCTCTATTAACCCAATTAGGGTTTTTAGGATTGTGACTCATATGATTTGCCCATAAAGTAAAAGCCATTGGAGCTGCACCCATTGGCATTCCAGGATGACCTGAATTTGCTTTATTAATTGCATCAATTGATAATGTTCTTATTGTATTAACCGATAACTGATCAAGAATATTCGACATAATATACATCCTTTCGATATTTTTCTATCCGTTTAAAATCATATATATATTTACATAATTTTACAAGTTATTAAGGAAAAAATTGTCTTATTTAATTTGTGAAAATCTAGTTTTTTTATACAAAAATAAAAAAGAGCACAAATTGCTCTTTAATTAAATTTAGGATTTTGTTCTTCTTTGAGTTTTTTAAGTTTAATCGGTGTAACATCTTCACCATCTTTATCGACAATTTTTATTGTACTAATAGTATTAATTACACCTTGCTTAAACTTTTGAATATATTCTTGTCTAAGAACTTTTTGTTCTTCAAGTTCTTCACTAGTTAAACCTTCTGCCTTTGATTTTCTTGCTAGTTCATTTATTCTTTTAATTAAATCATCTGTTAACATTTTTTAACTCCTTTGTAATTCTTGTTGAGTAATAATACTCTATAATAAAAGTTTTTTCAAGTTTTAGTTAGCAGACGCAATAAATTTAACATCAGATTCAATCGATGAAGTTTTAATAGGTATAAATATAACATCACCAGCATTCAATTTATCTGAGTTAATTTTATTATACTCATTAACCCAAGCCATAAAGTTATAAAAAGAATAGTTATGATATTCCCCATACTCGCTATAGTAACTCCATAGGCTATCACCTTTTTTCACCTCTATTTTAACGAAATCAGAAGACGTCTTATATGTATTGTTTACTACTAAGTAAAATGATATCGATACAAGTAATAATAAAATAAATATTAATGAATATCTTATAGTTTTGTCCGTCATTAGTAACACCTCTAAAATAGAATATTTGTTCGTATTTAGAATAACACGAACAAATATTCGCGTCAACAAAAAAATCGAACAATTGTTTGTATTTGGTGATACGTTATGATATTATTTATTTAAGTTACCAAAGGGGGACATGCGGTGGAAAAATTATCAAAACGCCAAGCTCAAATTTACGCGTTTTTAAAAGAACACGTTAGAGAAAAGGGTTATCCACCTTCAGTAAGAGATATTGGAGAATCTGTTGGCCTAGCATCCAGCTCGACTGTTCATGGGCACTTAGAGCGCTTAGAAAAAAAAGGACTTATTAGAAGAGACCCTACTAAACCTAGGGCAATCGAAATACTAGAAAATAGAGAAGTTGATGGTGTTAGACAATCTGATGCATACTTCGCACCTATTATAGGAAAAGTTACTGCAGGAATTCCAATTACTGCTTTAGAAAATATAGACGGTTATTTCCCATTACCTAGTCAATATTCAATTTACGAGGGCAATCTATTTATTTTAGAAGTTATGGGCGACAGCATGATTGATGCTGGAATACTTGACGGTGACTATCTTGTAGTTAAAAAACAAAATACTGCTAATAACGGAGAGATCGTTGTTGCAATGACAGAAGATGATGAAGCGACAGTAAAGAGATTCTTCAAGGAAAAAACTCATATCAGACTACAACCAGAGAATTCATCAATGGAGCCTATATTAGTTACAACTGTCACAATACTTGGAAAAGTTATTGGTGTCTTCAGACATTTAGATTAAGAAGTAATTAAATGACAAAAGAAACAAAAGGTATCGAGCGCATTTTATCGATACCTTTTTTAATATTTTTATAGTTAAATATTGAATCTAACACCTGTTAATTGTTCAGAAGTTTCCCATAATTGAATCATAATCTCATTGTTATAAACATCACTCTTAGGAGTTTCTATAGTTGGATTTCCATTTCTGTTTCCTATGCCATCCGGACCAATTAACTCCCCTCCATTTAAAGTTACGTCTGTAGCAGCCATTATTATAGGAAGTGCACCTTTATGTGCAGGTTGAGCAATAAGTTTCATAAAACCTTTTATAAACCAAGGAGTTTTTTCACTACCTAAATTAAATAAGTTTGTAGAAGAAATACCAGGGTGTGCAACAATGCTTTTTGTTCTAAAACCTGCTCCTTTCAAACGATTATCTAATTCTTTTGCAAACAGAAGGTTTGCAAGTTTACTTTGACAATAAAACTTCATAGCCTTATAACCTTTATTTCCATCTAGATTCTCAAAATTAATTTTACCATTACGATGAGCAATTGAGCTCAATGTAACAACTCGTGGATTATCTCCTTTTTCTAACAAAGGTAAAAGTAACGCTGTTAAAGCAAAATGTCCCAAATGATTACATCCGAATTGAAGTTCAAAACCATCTTCTGTTTTTGAATATGGTGGGATCATTACTCCAGCATTGTTAATTAGCAAGTCTAATGTATTATATTTATCAGAATAGCTGTTAACAAATTCATGGACAGACGTTAATTTAGCTAAATTTAGATAATAAATTTCAATGTTTGCTTTAGGATACAAGGATCTCAATTCTTCTTTTGCCTTCTCACCTTTTACTAAATTACGAACTGCCATAACTACTTTGTATCCCTTATCTACAAAATACTTCGCGGTCTCAAAACCAATGCCACTGTTAGCACCAGTTATAATAACTGTTTTTGACATTATTAAAACACCTCAACTAAAAATCTATATTACTTCTTACTATATATAATATAGTTTATCATAAATAACAATCGTATAAGAAATTAAGAAAAAACCTCTGTCAAGGTATTTTTATTTTAGTATAGAGACATGTATTGGTCTCTTTCCCACGGGTGAACTGTCTCCTCTACTCTTCATTTCTTCACTTATTTTACTAAGCAATGTCATTAGTTCATGAATTGTTCTAGCATACTTCTTAACGTGTTTTATATTTCTGAATAAATGAAACTCACTTTTTTCAAAATCACAAAGATATGTTTCAAGTTGTTCAGGCTTTTTCACCAGATATTATTAAGTGAGGATACTAAAACAACCTATCTCGTTAACCCCATATGTCGAATAATATTAATATACTATACAAATAAATCATGCGATATTTAAAACAATGATAGGATATATCTGGAGAAACGGTTATGTAATTCTCGCAACTCATTTTAATACATTAACATTTTGGAGGATATGTATGAAATTAATCTTTAAAAATAAATTATATATACTTGTAACACTAGTTGTTAGTGCTATTCTATTTTATTTATATAATAATTTAGAAAAAGAGCCTGTTGAAATGAGTCCAATCTTTATATCTGATTTTTCTGATGACAAAGAATTAGTAGGGTTTTCAGATACAGTTTTTATTGGAAAAGTAAATTCTAAATTAGGGACTAAAAAGGTAAATAATGGACCTGAAACACAGTTTAAGGTTAAAGTAATAGAAGAAATTAAAGGTAGTTTGGATACTACTGTCATTGTAAGTCAAGAAGGTGGATATATAAGAAAACAGTTGTTCGTTATGAAGGGTGATAAGTTGATAGAGGAAGGAAAAATATACCTTTTTGCAGGGAGATATGATGAAATAAAAAAAGATATACTTGTAGTTCCTATACACGGAAAAGTTGAAATAGAAATTGATTCAAAAATACCTGAATTTTCGAATAGATTCAAATTAGCACATAAAAATGAAAAATACTATCCTGACACTAAGAAAAGATAAATATACTCTACAATTCATGCAGCGTTGGAAATTATAACTCTGACCAAAACAAAGAAAACCCCTCAACACTATATGTGTCGAGGGGTTTGTTATTTTAGTATTGAGACATGTATTGGTCTCTTTCCCACGGATGAACTGCTGTACGGAACATATCCCACTCAAATTCTTTAGCTTCAATAAAGCGGTAGAATAAGTGATCACCTAATGCTTCTTTAACAACGTCGCTCTTCTTAACTCTATCTAAAGCATCTGCTAAAGTAGCAGGTAAATCATGGATACCAGCTTCTAAACGCTCTTCTTTAGACATAACATAGATATTCTTGTCAACTGGAGCAGGTGCAGCAAGTTTATTCTTGATACCATCTAAACCAGCTTTTAATAATACTGCCATAGCTAGGTAAGGGTTAGCAGTTGGGTCAACTGAACGCACTTCTACACGCGTAGATAAACCACGAGATGCAGGGATACGGATTAGTGGACTACGGTTTCTTGCAGACCATGCAACGTAGCAAGGTGCTTCGTAACCAGGTACAAGACGCTTGTAAGAGTTTACAGTTGGGTTAGTGATTGCTGTGAAATCACGAACGTGTGTTAAAATACCAGCTATGAAATGACGAGCATCATCACTTAATCCTAATTCTTTACTATCATCAAAGAATGAATTTACTCCATTCTTGAATAATGAAAGGTTCATATGCATACCAGAACCGTTTACACCAAATAATGGCTTAGCCATAAACGTAGCGTGCAAGCCGTGTTTACGAGCAATTGTTTTTACTACTAGTTTGAAAGTTTGAATATCATCACATGCTTTAATCGCATTAGCATATTTGAAATCAATTTCATGTTGTCCTGGAGCTACTTCATGGTGAGAAGCTTCAACTTCAAAGCCCATTTCTTCAAGCTCAAGCACGATATCACGACGACAGTTTTCTCCTAAATCAGTTGGTGCTAGGTCGAAATAACCACCATTGTCATTTAATTCTAAAGTAGGTTCGCCTTTTTCATCTAACTTGAATAAGAAAAATTCTGGCTCAGGACCTAGGTTGAAATCAGTGAATCCTAACTCTTCCATTTCTTTTAATACACGCTTTAAGTTATTACGAGGATCACCAATGAATGGAGTTCCATCTGGATTGTAAATGTCACATATTAATCTTGCAACTTTACCTTTTTCAGCAGTCCAAGGGAATACTACCCAAGTATCTAAATCAGGGAATAAGTACATATCTGATTCTTCTATACGAACAAATCCTTCGATTGAAGATCCATCAAACATCATTTTGTTGTCTACTGCTTTTTCTAATTGACTTACAGGAATTTCAACATTCTTGATTACACCCATAAGATCTGTAAATTGAAGACGAATGTATTTAACATTTTCTTCTTTTGCTAAACGAAAAATATCTTCTTTTGTAAATTTTGCCATTGCCAAATTCCTCCTAATTTTGTTTGAAGTCTATATTATTAATTTTTAAAAAATCTCCACATATCACCTTGGCGTAAATTCACCTGGTTATGTTGCCTTTTTTGTATAACTTCTTGCTTTAGTAGCTTTCTTAATTCTTCCTCAGATAAATCTTTCTTATTCGAAATTTCAATAGGTTTGTTGTCTTTTAAGATTATTTCATCACTCTGGTTTTTTAAACCAAATACTTGCTTTATTCCGGCCATATTAACGCCTTGGTCAATTAATTCTTTAATTTCCAGTAAACAGTCAATATCATTAAATGAGAACATTCTTCTATTCCCATCGGTTCTCGCTGGTGTAATTAAGCTATGTTCCTCATAGTAACGTATCTGTCTAGCTGTAAGCTGCGTAAGATTCATAACGATACTTATAGGAAATAATGGTGAAGAACGACGTACTTGATCATTCATTTTATTCACCTCGCTACTATATTTTTATTTTATTCTGTGTTACTAATTCTGTCAATACATGTTAGCTTTTATTACATAAAAAATTTTTATTATTAAAAATTAAGTAACTTTTCAGTCAATAATTTATCTATAGATAAACAAATTGCGATTTTTACGTGTGAATATGTTAGTCCCCCCTGAACAAAAGCTATATACGGGGGTCTTAGAGGTCCATCAGCTGTTAGTTCAATACTTGCTCCTTGAATAAAAGTTCCTGCTGCCATAATTACATCATCCTCGTACCCAGGCATATAACCAGGAATTGGTTTAAACTGTGAGTTAACTGGAGATGCATATTGGATTGCCTGACAAAATGTAATCATCATCTCAGGATTATCAAACTGGACAGACTGAATTAGATCAGTACGGTACGTATTATATGATGGTGATGTTTTCATACCAATTTTTTCAAGAATTGCCGAAGTAAAAATAGCTCCTTTTAACGCTTGTCCTACCACATGAGGAGCAAGAAAGAAACCTTGATACATTTCTAATAAGGAATATAATGATGCGCCTGCCTCGGCTCCAATTCCAGGAGTTGTGAGTCTATAAGAACACATTTCAACTAGATTCTTTTTCCCAACAATATATCCTCCCGTTTTTGCAATACCTCCACCTGGATTTTTTATTAGTGAGCCTGCCATTATATCAGCTCCAACATCAGTTGGTTCAAGCTCTTCAACAAATTCTCCATAACAATTGTCAACAAAAACAATTATATTATTATTTATAGATTTAACGAAATCAACCATCTCTTTTATTTCTTTTATTGTGAAAGACGGTCTATTAGCATAGCCTTTAGACCGTTGAATACCAATAATTTTTGTATTTTCTTTTATTTGTTTTTTTATTTCATCATAATTTATCTCGCCAGCATGTGTTAAATCAACACAATTATATGTAATATTATATTCCTTTAAAGAACCAATTCCTTTGCCGCTCTCGCCGACTATTTCCATAAGCGTATCATATGGTTTTCCAGTAATATATAGTAACTCGTCCCCAGGTCTAAGAATACCAAATAATGTTGTTCCAATTGCATGAGTTCCTGAAATTATTTGTGGTCTGACTAACCCAGCTTCGGCTCCAAAACATTTTGCATAGACTTTTTCTAATGTATCTCGTCCATCATCATTATATCCATATCCGGTTGAAGGAACAAAGTGATTATCACTCACCTTGTATTCTCTAAATGCAGCTAAAACTTTTGCCTGATTATAATCAATATTTTTATCTATTCTCTTTAAAAACGGTGCTATTAACTCCTCAGTTTCTGTTGCTAACTTCTTAACAACTAAACTATTTTTTAGCATTGAAAACATTCTTGTTCTCCCTTTCGATGTCTCTAATCTTTTATTATATGAGTAAGCCAATTTGGTACAAATCCACTTATAGAATAGTTCTGTTTTTCCTCATTGAAAATTATACTTTCAACAATTGCCTGCTTTCTAATTTTTGCAATTTTCGATCCGTTGTCGGCTGATATTGAAATATTGAAACTATCCGAAAAATCCTTAATAAAGTTTATTAATTCATTTTTTACTCCATCTATATCATTTGGATTAAGTGCACTTATTTTTATAAATTTCCCATCATTTATTGGAATAAAATTTGGATGCATCATATCAATCTTGTTATAGATTTTAATTATCGGAATCTCTTTAACACCTAAATCTAATAACAACTTATTTACAGTTTTTTCATGTGTCTCGTAGTCTTCATTGGAGCAATCAACAACATGAATTATAAAGTCAGATTCTAAAACCTCTTCTAGAGTTGATCTAAAAGCAGCTACAAGTGTTGTCGGAAGATCTTGAATGAATCCAACTGTATCCGAAACTAAAAACTCATATCCGCTATTTGTTTTTAGCTTTCTCGTTGTTGTATCTAGGGTAGCAAAAAGTAAATTTTCCTCGAAAGTATCAGATGTAGTTAGTCTATTAAACAAAGTTGATTTTCCTGCATTTGTATAACCAACAATTGCTATTTGAATCCATTCATTTTGTTTTCTTTTAGATCTTGATCTCTCACGATGTGTCTTTACATGACTTATTTGAGATTCCACATCTCTAATTCTACTTCTTATATGTCTTCTATCTGATTCAAGCTTAGTTTCCCCTGGTCCTCTAGTACCAATTCCACCTGCTTGTCTTGAAAGTTCAGTTCCCTCACCTATAAGTCTTGGTAATAAGTATTTTAATTGAGCTAATTCAACTTGAAGTTTACCTTCTTTTGTTTTTGCTCTTAATGCAAAGATATCTAGAATTAATTGCGTACGATCCAAAACCCTTACACTTAAATGGTTTGAGATATTTCTTAATTGAGAGGGGGTTAATTCATTATTAAATATGACAATATCGGCTCCCACTTGGTCTATTAGATTTCTTAATTCCTCTAATTTACCCTTACCTATGTATGTAGCATTATGGATTCGAGGTCTCTTTTGAACTAATTGGCTAACAACTTCACCGTTTGCCGTACGTGTTAATGATGCTAGTTCTTCCATACTTAATTTAAAGTGATCATCTTTTTCTGTTGTTTGGCAGCCAACTAAAATTACTTTTTCATTTTTTTCATTCATAATAGACAAACCCTTCTATTTATTACTTAATTATATAAGTACAATTTCCTCTTTTACGGGTAAATTATACCATATTTAGCACAATTAGCTAATCAACTCAGATTTCACTGTATTAAAAAAATGAGGAATTTCATCCTCATTTTAATTGAAGTTTATATCGCTGCTTAGTATTTGCATTAAATCAGTTTTAGTATGGGTATCAGTATATAATAATCGATTTGCCTGCTGTCTTATAGAACGCTCAACAATATTTCTTATATACCTTCCATTACTTTTAAGCTTGATGTCATCATTTTCAAGTAATGTTTGAAGGTGCTGCTTAAATTTCTCATAAGCATCATTAGATAAAACATATTGACGTTCGTCATACATTTTCTTAGCAATTAATAACAACTCTCCAACATCATAATCTGGAAAATCTATGATAAAAGGAAACCTTGACTCAAGGCCAGTATTAAGTCTTAAAAATCGATTCATTTCAGAATCATATCCTGCTAATATGAGTATAAAATCATGTTGTTTATTCTCCATATGTGAAACTAAAGTATCTATTGCCTCTTTACCAAAATCCTTTTCTCCGCCTCTACCTAGAGAATAAGCTTCGTCAATAAATAAGACTCCACCAATAGCCTTTTTTACTAAATCCCTTGTTTTAATCGCTGTGTGACCTATATATTCACCTACAAGATCAGCTCTTTCGACTTCCACTAAGTGTCCTTTAGATAATACTTTCATCTCTTGAAAAACTTTAGCAATTATTCGAGCAATTGTAGTCTTTCCTGTGCCTGGATTGCCTCTAAACATCATATGCAACACTTGATTTTGATCTTTTAATCCATGCTCTGATCTTTTCCTATTAATATATATCCACGCATATATTTCTTTAAGTATTTTTTTAATTTCTTCAAGCCCAATTAGTGATTTTAATTCGTCTTCTAATTTTACTAGTGCTGAGTGTTCTTCAACTTTATTTGCAACTATTTTATTAGAATTTTCTTCTTTTTCATTTTTTCGAACTTTGGATTTGGTTAATACCACATTAATTGTTCCGTTTTGATTAACTTTGATTTCGTTTTGCACGACCATCCCCCTTTCGAAAGAAGTCGAATATTTTGTTATTTTAACATTAATAGTCGATGCAACTTATTGCTTGTCACATTATGCGCTTTCCCAAGAAATATTAATTTCCTATCTATGTTAATATATATGAGGGAAAAAAATAAAAACACCCAAAAAATGGATGTTTTTAGATATTAATTTTCTAATGCAATTGACTTCTGTGGAACAAAAGTTGAAATAGCATGTTTATAAACTAAATGTTGCTTTCCTTCACTCTCAAGTAAAATCGTAAAATTATCAAAGCTTTTTACAAGACCTCTTAATTGAAATCCATTCACTAAGAAAATCGTAACGAAAATGTTGTCCTTTCTCGCAATGTTTAAAAATTGATCTTGAATATTAATTTGTTTCATAGTTTATCCTCCTCGATATCCCTATTGTTTAAATTCGATTTAATACTCATCTTTCCTTCTATAAAATTAAAAATTTGTTCTTTTATTTCATTAGATAGACCCTGAGAAACATCAAACCACTCAACTGGCATTTTATTTCTAAACCAAGTCATTTGTCTTTTAGCATAATTTCTAGAGTTCTTTTTAACTAATTCGATTGCAGTTGTTCTATCAATATCGTTATTAAAATACGGGAAAAATTCCTTATATCCTATTGCCTTTGCAGCTTGTGAGTCTGGGTAATTTTCGAAAAGGTATCTTGCTTCTTCAAATAAACCTTTTTCTACCATAATATCAACACGTTGATTAATTCTAGAATATAGAATTTCCCTATCCATGGTCAGTCCAATTAATGAACAGTTATATAGCATGTCTTCAGATCTACTGTTTGATGATTCATTATATCCGATATTAGATAAAGTAGCTCTTTCAATTGCTCTTATCACCCGCTGAACATTATTAGGATGAATATTTTGTGCTGCTGAAGCATCCACTGCATTTAGTTTTTCATGGAGTGAGTAGTTACCATATTTCTCAGCAAAGGCAGCCAATTTTTCTCGAAGCTCTGTAGAACCATGATCTTGAGTAAAATTATAACCATAAAGAACAGATTGAATATATAAACCCGTTCCACCAACTAAAAGTGGTAACTTTTTTGAATAAGTTATGGTAGAAATACTCTTCTGAACAGCATTCTTGAATTCTGCTACTGAATAGTTATCAGATGGGTCCCTAATATCAATTAGATGGTGAGGAATACCCTTTGCTTCTTCTTTACTTACTTTCGCAGTTCCAATGTCTAAATTTTTATAAATTTGCATTGAATCCCCACTAATTATCTCACAATTGAATTTCTGAGCAATTTCTATACTAAGGCTTGTTTTTCCAACAGCTGTTGGACCAATAAGAGTTATTAGATTATTCAAGACAAAATTTACCAACCTTACTTTAAATTATTTCCAAATCTTGTTAAATCTAAAATAGACTAGTATTAATTTAAAGTCAAATTTAAAAATATTTTTTTATGTTATTCTTTTAAACATTTTTTCAATTTCGTTTATAGTAAATTTGATAATAATTGGTCGACCGTGAGGACATGTAAATGGACTTTGTGTTTCTCTCAAACTTTTTATTAAAGAATTTAATTCATCAGTATTTAAAAATCTGTTAGCCTTTATGGCTGCTTTACAACTCATCATAATAATGGCTTCTTTTGTAATTGTTTTTAAATTTACAGTTTTATTAATTATTAATTGATAAATTATATCTTCAATAACTTTTTGTTCTGTTCCATTTGGAAACCATGTTGGGTGGGAACGTATAATATATGATTTTTCTCCAAATGGTTCTAAGATAATACCAATTTGCTCTAATAAGTTGTAATATTGATCTATGATAATTTTCTCTGATTGATTGACATCAAATGTATATGGAATTAATAGTTGTTGAAGGTCAAACTGATTTTCATTAATTTTACTTAAGAAACTTTCATACAACACTCGCTCTTGAGCAGCATGTTGGTCTATTAAAAACATACCTTCATCATTTTGAGCTACAATATATGTTCCGTGAACTTGCCCAACTATATATAGTTCAGGTAACAATTTTCTATGGACATTTATTGTTTTAAGTTCATCAATATTTTCTCTAATCTCTAATACTTCATTGTCTAGCGTATCGGTGTTTTCTTCATTTTCATTAATATTTAAACCTGTTTTATTATTATTGTTTTCTGGAATGGTACTTGTTGTAAAATCAAACTTTTCTTGGATTTTTACTGATTCAACTTTTGGTCTATTATTAATTTCAGGGATTAAATTAGTCGATAACAGATGTTCTTTAATGCTTGCCTTGATAAGTTCAATTAAACTTTCTTCTTTACTTAACCTAACTTCCATTTTAGTAGGATGAACATTTACATCAACTAAATAAGGATCCACATCAATATTCAAAAAGGCAATTGGATATCTTCCAGTCGTAAGTAAGGTATCATAACCATCAATAATTGCTCTTTGTATTGAAATATTCTTTATTATCCTTTTATTAACTGAAATAGTTATATAATTTCTACTTGCTCTAGATATCTCAGGTTTTACTATAAACCCATTAATTGAAAAATCATGATTTGAATTATATATTTTTATAGCATTTTTTGCTGTTTCTAAACCGTATAACGAAACTAACACTTGTTCAACTGAATTATTACCTAATGTAAAAAATATTTTTTTATCGTTGTGATATACCTTAAAAGAAATATTAGGATTGGTTAATGCCGTTTTATTTAAATAATCAATTATTGTTCCAAGTTCAGTTTGAATTGTTTTAACATATTTTAGTCGAGCCGGAGTATTAAAAAATAAATTACTTACTTTAATTTCTGTACCTTTCCTGGAAGGAGAGGTAGATTTATTTTTTATAATTCCACCAACAATATCTAAAGTAAAACCGTGATCGTTTCCATCACAAGTCGTTAATTTAAATTCACTTATTGAAGCTATACTTGGTAGAGCCTCGCCTCTAAAACCTAAACTATTAATTCTAAATAAATCATGCACTGATGCAATTTTACTCGTTGCGTGCCTTTCTATACTCAAAATTGCATCTTCTTTGGACATTCCTTCCCCATCATCTACTACTCTTATAAGTCTTAAACCGGCATCCTCTAGATAAATTTCGATATTTTTACTACCGGCATCTATACTATTTTCTACTAACTCTTTTACTACTGATGCTGGCCTTTCTACTACTTCTCCTGCAGCAATTTTGTTTGCTAAATCATCCGAAAGTTGAATTATTTTTCCCAAACTTCTCACCTTGTTTTTATAGACACCTTTTCTGCCTTTTTTTGTAATTCATATAAATAGTTCATTGTTTGAAGTGGCGTCATATCCATTATTTTTAAATCTAATAACTCATCAATAATTTTATTTTCGTTTGAATTTTTTTTATTCTTTATAGGCTCATCAAATAGACTTAACTGCAAAATATCCTGGGCAACAGGCAATGAATTGGCAATATTTGAGCTATTTGTTTCATGTGCATCTAGCAATACTTGAGCTCTATTAATAACACCATCTGGAATTTGAGCTAGTTTAGCGACGTGAATTCCATAGCTCTTGTCTGCTGCACCATTCTTAATTTTATGAAGAAAAATAAGTCTGCCTTCCTCTTCAATTGCACTTACATGCACATTCTTCAACAATGCTAAAGACTCTTCAAGTTTAGTAAGTTCATGATAGTGAGTTGAAAACAACGTATATGCTCCAATATTATCATGGATATACTCAATCATTGCTTGAGCTAAAGACATTCCATCATATGTTGAAGTTCCTCTACCTATTTCATCAAATATTATTAAGCTATTCATCGTAGCATTTTGTAAGGCATTATTTGCTTCAACCATCTCAACCATAAAAGTACTTTGTCCAGAAACTAAGTCATCAGCTGCACCGATTCTAGTGAAAATCTGATCGAATATCGGAAGGACTGCCGATTTAGCAGGAACAAAGCATCCTATCTGATTTAGTATAGCTGTCAATGCAACTTGTCTCATATAAGTACTTTTTCCAGCCATATTAGGTCCGGTTATAAGAAAAAGTTTATTATCACTGTCTAAGTATATATCGTTTGGCACATACTTTTGGCTTTGAAGAACCACCTCAACAACAGGATGCCTACCATCAATGATTTTAACTGTTTGGCTATCGGTAATCTCTGGTTTAACATAATTGTATTCACTTGAAACTTTAGCAAATGATATTAAAACATCCAGTTCGCTTATTGCCTCCGCAGTCTTTTGTATTCTATCGATTACTTCTTTTACAGATGTCCTTATTGTGCAAAACAGATCATACTCTAGCCCTACAATCTTTTCCTCTGCCTCTAAAATTAGCTTTTCTTTTTCTTTTAATTCTGGGGTAACATACCTTTCAGCATTTGCTAATGTCTGTTTGCGTTCATATCTATCCCCATTAATTAAGTGGATATTTGCTTTAGTTACTTCAATAAAGTAACCAAAAATTCTGTTATAACCTATTTTTAGAGACTTAATTCCTGTAGCTTCTTTTTCTTTCTGTTCAAGATCGGCAATCCACTTTTTTCCATTTCTGCTAATAAATCTAAATTCATCTAACTGTGAATCATATCCGTCTTTTATAATATCACCATCTTTTATTGATAATGGTGGATTTTCCTTAATGCTCTTATCCAATAATTGAAAAACATCTTCACACTTATCAATTTTTTCAATAATACCTTGAAAATTTTCTGAACTTACTTTCTCAAGTTCTTCTAAAATATAGGGAAATACCTCTATAGAATTTCTTAATTGTATTAGATCTTTAGCATTTGCATTGCCAAACGATACTTTTCCACATAATCTTTCTAAGTCATATACTTTCTTAAGGTGTTCGCTTATTTGTTCCATGGTGAAATATTCGCTAATTAATTCTTCAACGCTATTATGTCGTTGTCTAATCATCGAAGTGTCAATTAATGGTCTTTCAATCCATTTCTTTAATCTTCTACCACCCATTGCAGTATTCGTCTTATCAATTAACCAAAAAAGACTTCCCTTTTTTTTACTAGTTCTTACTAACTCGGTTAGTTCTAAGTTTTTTTTGGACTGAAAATCCATATTCAGATAACTATTAGAATTTACTCGTTCAACCGTTCTTAAGTGAGTTAGAGATCTCATTTGTGTTTTAAGAAAGTATTGATATAGTCTTGCTGACGCCTCAATTAAATGTATCTCGTGGAGATTTTGAAACAACAGTGCAGATTCAGCATCCAAAAATGTCGATTCTTCAGTAGATACTGCAATAGAAAGTTGTTGAGTAATTTTTTCAATTATTGATTTGTCAAAAGATGGGTCAATAATAACTTCTTTTGGATATATATTTGCAATTTCTAATAATAATGTACTTTCATTTCCTTTTATTTCAGTACAGTAAAATTCACCAGTTGTGAGATCACTATAAGCTAAACCAAAAGTTCCATTTTCCTTTACAGCTAAACTTGCTATAAAAAGATTTTCCTTATCAGTTAATTGTTTATTCTCCATTAATGTACCTGGAGTTATAACTTGTACTACTTCTCTTTTTACTACTCCTTTAGCAAACCTAGCGTCCTCAACCTGTTCACATATTGCGACCTTAAAACCATTTTCAATTAAGATTTGTATATATGAAGTAGCAGAATGATGTGGTATCCCACACATCGGAACTCTTGATTCGCCACCCGCTTCCCTGGAAGTGAGAGTAATCTCTAATATTCTAGATGCGTTAATTGCATCGTCAAAAAACATCTCATAAAAATCACCAAGCCTAAAAAATACAAAAGCATCTTGGTAATTCTCTTTTATAGTTAAATACTGTTGCATCATTGGAGTATACGCCATAATGTCCTCCCAAATATGTAAAATCATTAATAAATTATAACATAATTAAATTTAATTATTGTTAGAAATAATACATAACTTTACTAATAATGTTAATAATAAAAGTTGTCCAATATTTAATTAATATATGGATAAATTCATTTGGCCATTTGAAAGGAGGAGTAATGATGCAACAAACTATCAGATGTAGTGTTTCTAACTGCAATTATTATGGTGAAGGTAACTACTGTCAAGCAGATGCTATCGTAGTTCATTCAGATAGTGCTGGACATGATAATGGGATGGAACAAGTTACTAGTTCAGTAACTAATAATGAGGTACAATCTAGTGCAAACAAGTCGAGCGAGACTTGCTGTGAAACATTTAGACCTAAATACTAACTTTTCTTTTACAACTATGAATTACTGAATATAAAGAAACTTGGCGATGCCGAGCCTAATGGCGATTGCAAAGCCGTACTTTAATTTAGTCGTTAATAAAGTATGAAATACGTAAAATTTTTACTTTATTATTAGCTAAAAATAAAAAGATTGGGCTACTTTCTAGCCCAATCTTCTTTATTTTATTCCTCTTCTCCACCTTCGAAAAAGTCTGGATCTAAATCGTCAAACTCATCATCATCAATGTCGCAGTCAATTTCTTCATTACATCCATCATGACACACTTGAACACAGATTTTTGTCTCACCAATTACTTCTACAACAAATTCTCTTTCAACTTGAACAACTACTTTACCAGATGGTGATATTGTAGCTTCTAAGCAATTTGGTTGTTGAATGACTCGTGCAATAACTTCATACTCATCGCCTAAGACATTTTCGTCACGGAATCTAAGTTTTACAAGATCTGTATAAGATACAGTTTCCGTAACTACTTCAGTTTTTGTGTTGTCGTTGTATGAATACCAAATATTAATATCGTATCGGCCGCGTACTTCTACTTTTTCACCACAAATTTGAGCATCATAAATATGATTGATGACCCAGCAACCAAGAATACTAGTTGGTCTATGTGTTGGTGTAATAGTATGTGTGCATTGTGCAAATTTGCGACCTTTACCAACGACAGCTTTAGTTATAATTTCTCTGTACTCTGACATGTTGGCAAAACCTCCTCTATAAATCCTCAATTTACTATATGCGTGACAAGTGTCTATTGTGCTAACTATTTTAGGCACGTAAAACGTTAATTTCTGTTCTATCCTATGCATGAAAAATTAAGTTAGAACAAGTATTTAGTTAACATAATATAGTTATGGTAAACATGTTTATTTATAAAGAAACTAGGCGATTGCCGAGCTTTAAGGCGACGGCAGAGTCGTAGTTGCACTTATGCGTTAGGAAAGTATGAACTAGTCAAAAGTTTATACTTTCCAATTAGCAAAAAAAAAGTGCCGATCCACGGCACTAATTTTTTCTATCATTTTTTATTTTTAACTTTAGACCCAGTTTGACCTTTTAAAACATCCCCACCTGTAGATTTAATTATTTCATCGGTAACTCCATTTGCAATTGTTACTGATACTAGCTGCAAAATGTCATTCACTTCTACTTGAGACTGTTGGAATTCCTTTACAATTGGAAATTCATCGAGTTCAGCTAATAATTGTTCAATCTTACTATCTGTATCAGCCTGCGCTTTTTCTTTATCGAGGTGTTGAAGGTTTACTGATTGCTTTTGTAAATTCTTAACTTGCTTAATAATTTGTTGTATATTTTCATTTTCATTAATCTTTGCTTCTGCTTTTTTAAAGAATTCTACTTCATTTGTTTTTGCAATCATTGCAGCTAATTCTTTTGCCTGATTTAAAATGTCATCTTTTGAATATAGGTTCATTTTTTACACCTCAATAGCATTTTCAATAATTTCTCCGTCTAGTGACCAAGTCTTTGCTTTTGTTATTTTTACCTTAACAATTTTTCCAATACATTCCTCTGGACCCATGAAATTTACTAATTTACTTTTTCGAGTATAACCAGATAACATTTGATCATTCTTCTTACTAAACCCTTCTACTAACACTTCTACAATTTGGTCTTGATACTCTATAGATTTTGTAGCGGTAATTTCATTTACTAAATTATTAAGTCTTTGAAGTCTACTTTTCTTTATTTCCATTGGAACGTTGTCCTCCATTTTTACGGCTGGAGTACCTTCTCTAGGTGAGTAAATGAAAGTATATGCACTATCATAGCCTACCTCTTTTATTATAGAAAGTGTATCTTCAAATTGTTCTTCAGTTTCACCAGGAAACCCAACGATAATATCAGTAGTAAAAGAGGCATTTGGGATTTTAAGTTTAATTCTATTCACTAGGTCTAAGTATTGCTCTCTTGTATATTTTCTAGCCATCAACTTTAAAACTTCATTATTCCCGGATTGCACTGGTAAGTGTATATGTTCTACCAGATTTCCACCTTTTGCAAGTACATCTACTAATGCATCATCAAAATCACGTGGATGACTTGTAGTGAATCTAATTCTTGGTATGTCAATATCCCTTAATTCATCTAATAAATTAGCAAAACTATAATTCTTGTCCTCAAAATCTTTACCATAAGCATTAACATTTTGTCCAAGTAGGGTAACTTCTTGATATCCAAGTTTAGCTAAGTCCTTTACTTCTTCAATAATATCAATTGGTTGACGAGAACGCTCTTTGCCTCTTGTATATGGAACAATACAATATGTGCAAAATTTATCACAGCCATATGATATATTAACCCATGCTTTTATTCCGCCACGACGAATTTTGGGTAAGTTTTCAATTACATCTCCTTCTTTAGACCAAACTTCTACAACATGTTCCTTACTCATTAGTGCTTGTTGTAGTAATTGAGGAAGACGATGAATATTATGTGTTCCAAATATCAAATCAACATGTTGGTAGGTTTTTAAAAGCTTATTTACAACGGCTTCCTCCTGAGACATGCAGCCACATATACCTAATATTACATCTGGATTATGTAATTTTAATGGTTTAAGGTGTCCTATTTCGCCGAATACTCGATTTTCTGCGTTCTCTCTAACAGCACAAGTATTAAATAGAATAATATCTGCCTCTGTTGTTTCAGTAGTTGCCTCATAGCCTAGCGAAGTTAAGATGCCCGACATGACTTCAGTATCATGTTCGTTCATTTGACAACCAAATGTTCTTATAAGGTATTTCTTTCCTACACCAACATTTTTCATTTCTCTTGGTATTACAAACTCACGGTTGTAATTTACAGATTCTTTACCTCTTTGTTTTGCATTAGTTAAAGAAGGTTGTTGAATATCAATTTTATCTGAACTCTTAGATTTTATTTTTGCTGTTAACTCATGAAGTTGCTTCTCATTCATACGCGTTCTACCTCCAAAAAATGTCTTACTGAAGCTATATTAAGATATGACTTAAATTCATATGTCGCAATATTACTAATGATATATGAATTTATATATCCTTTCAACAGTAAAACATTACAACAACCGTCAATAACTAAACTTAGATTATTTTAAATAATAATCCAACCTTTTCAAATGCATATAAAGCTTTCTCTAAATGCTCTTTTGTATGTTGAGCAGTTACGATTGTTCTTATTCTAGCAGTCCCTTTACGAACAGTTGGGTATGTAATACCCTGTGCGAATACTCCATTACTGAATAATTCGTCAGATATTTTATGGGTTAAATGATCTTCCCCAATCATGATCGGGGTAATAGGTGTTTTACTATTGCTTATATTAAATCCTAATTGTTTAAGACTATTTTTAAAATAATAAGTATTTTTCCAAAGTCTTTCCATATGTTCTGGTTCTTCTAATAAAACATTTATTGCTTCTGAACACGCTGCCGTAACCCCTGGTGGATGTGATGTGCTAAAAAGGAATGGTCTACCCCTGTGCTTTAAAAAATTTATCAATATACTATCAGACGCAATATAACCTCCAAAAACACCAATTGCTTTACTTAGAGTCCCAACTTGTATGTGAACTTTTCCTTCTAACTTAAAATGATTTACTGAGCCTCTACCGCAATCACCTAAGACTCCAGATGCATGAGCATCATCAACCATCACAATGGAGTTATACTTTTCAGCTAACTTTACTATTTCAGGTAAAGGGGCGATATTACCGTCCATTGAGAATACCCCATCTGTTACTATTAATCTAACTCTATAATTATCACATTGCTTAAGTTGTGTCTCCAAATCTTTCATGTCAACGTGTTTATACACTTTCTTTGTAGCCTTTGTAAGTCTTATGCCATCAATTATGGAAGCATGATTTAGTTCATCTGAAATAACTACATCCTTATCTGTTAGAATAGCTGATAACACTCCCTGATTTGTTGTGAATCCAGATTGAAATACGAGTGCATCCTCGGTTTTTTTAAACTTTGCCAACTGCTTTTCTAGATCGTTATGCATTTCTAAAGTACCAGCAATTGTTCTAACCGATCCTGTTCCAGCACCGTAAATTTTAGTTGCTTCTATAGTTGCATTTATTAGTCTCTTATGACTAGTCAGACCTAAATAATTATTTGATGAGAGCTGTACATATTCTTTACCATTAATTTTAACTACTGGACCTTGACATGATTCTAATGGCACTAAGTCTCTATACGTTCCAAGATCTTTTAGTAAGTTCATTTCATCTTCTAAAAAACTAAATACATTCACTAATTTTCCTCCTCTAAATATAGTACAACTTTCCCACAATTACCTTTTTCCATTAATGCAAATCCTTCTTCATAATTACTAAAATTTAGCTCGTGTGTTATTAGTGGATTTAAATCGACTAATTTATTAACTAGTAACTCGCGTATTTGATTCCAAGTTGAAAACATTCTTCGTCCAGTAATCCCTTGAATCTTAATACCCTTAAAAACAACACTATTAGTAAAATCAATTGCAACTTCCTTAGTTGGTAAACTTAGAATATTAAAGTCACCTCCATTTGTTAAAATCTGAAGCCCCTGCTTTATTGCTCTTTCATTTCCAGACATTTCGCATACAATATCTACACCATTCCCCTGTGTAATCTTCATTACTTCTGAAACAATATCGATTTCTAATGAATTAAAAATATAGTCTGCATTCATTTTACTAGCTAAACTTAATCTATAAGAATTTATGTCAATAGCAATTACCTTTCCTGCCCCACATGCCTTTGCTACCGCTACTGCCATTAATCCTATTGGACCACACCCAATAATTGCAACAGTCTTAGTTGGAACATTTGAAGTGAGTACAGTATGAACAGCATTTCCGAACGGTTCCTGAATAGTAGCTAACTTATAAGGTAAGTCATTGTTATTCTTCCAAATATTTTGTGAAGGAATTTTTACATACTCAGCAAAGCATCCATCAGTATCAACACCTAATATTTTAGTTTTATTACATAAATGGAATTTTTCATTTAAACATTGATTACACTCATAGCAAACAAAGTGTGTTTCACCTGAAACATAGTCACCGATATTTAAGCATGAAACAGCACTTCCTTTTTCAACAACAACACCGCAAAATTCATGTCCAAACGTATACGGTGGATTAACCCTATTTTTAGCCCAATCATCCCATTTATAAATGTGTAAGTCCGTTCCACATATTGAAACTGCCTTAACCTTTACCAATACATCATTAACACCGATTTTCGGTATGTCTATTGTTTGAATTTGAGCTCCGTATTTGCTATGGTGTTTAACTAATGCTCTCATTTTACCGTTCAAGACAAACACCCCATTTAGTTAGTTATAAATTAATAAACAAATTAAAAACGAAAAGAAAATAAACGGCACAAAAGGTAGACTATCTTTTTTATTAACTTTATTTAGGTATAGTAGGATTATTGATAAAATACCTCCGAATATAATAGAAAAATAGATTACCTTGAGCGTAAAAATCATTCCATAAAATAAACAAATAACTAAAAATACGTATATATCTCCATCTCCAAATGAATTTTGAAATATTTTACTCAATATTATAAAAATTACAAATAGTGCTAACGTATTAATGATATTTGAGAAAACAAAATTCAAATAAACTTTATCACTTATGATTATTTGTAGGATAAATGTCGCGATTAAATATTCAAGTCTTATGTTTAAATAATAGTAATCATTTATGGAAATTATTAGTAAAAGAATAATAAAGATATATGAATTTGCAGAAGTTTTAAGTGGAATGTAGTAATTTTGAAGGATAAAAAAAATATATGCACATAAAATTCCAGTTAGTAATACAAATTTAATATTTTGAATTAGTTGCCTTATGCCAAAAATCTCCTTAATCCTAATTTCTATACTTTTGCCTAACTGATATGATATGCAACCTAATAAAAAACCTAAAATAACCATTAAAATCACCCCTATGTTGGGATTATCTAATATTATTTATGATAAATAAAATTTAGAAAATTTAATTTCATAGAAAAAAAGCTTAGGAAAACCTAAGCTTTACATAAATTCTTTTATCAAACCGTTAAATTCATCTTCTGAAATTTTCAATTCTAATTCTTTTAAAGATTTTTTATCTAAATGTGGAATTAATTCACGATAACATTTTCGATCTTGGTCATGGTAAATGACCCCTGTTAAAAGACCTTTATGTTTCATAATCTCTTGCATTGCCTGGTTTCTGTCTGTTGGGTTGTAATTATCAATCTTACTTGTTTTTACTAATCCAGACCTAAACCATTCATAAGTATTAATCTTATTATATGTTACACAAGGGCTGAAAACATTAATAAGTGAAAAGCCTTTATGATTTATACCAGCTTGAATTATTTCTGTTAATTCTTTAATATCTGATGAAAATCCTTGTGCAACAAATGTAGCACCAGCTGACAATGCCATTTCCATAATACTTAATGGAGATTCAACTGACCCTTTCGGTGTAGATTTCGTTACAAATCCTAAGTCACTCCTAGGGGAAGTTTGTCCTTTTGTTAAACCATATATTTGGTTATCCATAACAATATATGTCATATCAATATTTCTTCTGATAGCGTGTATTGTGTGAGCAATTCCAATAGCAAATCCATCGCCATCACCACCAGCTGCAATTACAGTTAATTCTTTATTCGCTACCTTTACCCCTTGTGCAATCGGTAATGAACGACCATGTATTCCATGAAAACCGTAAGCTCTAATATAACCAGATATTCTCCCAGAGCAGCCAATTCCAGATACTATAGCAAGTTGTTCTGGTTCTAGTCCGATATTTGCCGCTGCTCTTTGAATAGCACTTTGTACAGAAAAATCACCACAACCTGGGCACCAATTTGGCTTAACATCGTTTTTAAAATCTTTAACAGTTGCCATCTTATAATAACCCCTTACATCTATTATAAATTTCCTTCGGTATAAATGGATTACCGTCATATTTAAGAACTGAAGTTATCTTTCTGTTTTGTCCAGTGTTCATTTTAATAATGTTAGCTAATTGACCAGTAGCATTATTTTCGATTACTAAAACTTTATTAGCACTGTTAATCATTGTATCAACTTCATCTGAAGGGAAAGGATGAACTTGACGTATATGTGCTTGATTAACTTTAATGCCATCAGCCTCTAATCTTTCTCTAGCTTCTTTTATTACTCCATATGTAGAATTAAATCCTACTAGTAAAACATCAGCATCTTGATAAGGTTCGTCTTTAATAACAGCATTAGTTATCCTTAAGCCATCTAATTTTCTTAACCGTTTATCCATTTGCTCATCTCTATTAGTTGGGTTTTCCGATGGTTTACCTGTCTCATCATGTTCTACACCAGTTACGTGATGTAATCCATCTTTAGTTCCAGGGAATACTCGTGGTGAAACTCCATCCGGTGTTACTTCATATCGTTTAAAATAACCACCTTTAGAAAGATTTGCCTCAGTAACCTCATCAATAATTTTGCCTCTGTTAATAGATATCTTATTATAATCTAATTTTTCAACCGTCTGTTTACCTAATGATAATTGTAAATCCGTTAATAATATAACAGGACACTGATAAATTTCAGATATATTGAAAGCTTCTACTGTATCATAGAAAGCTTCTTCTGAATTACTTGGTGCAATAACTACTTTTGGAATTTCTCCATGAGTTCCATAAATCATAGCCATCAAATCAGATTGTTCCTGTTTAGTTGGCAAACCTGTTGAAGGTCCACCTCTTTGGGTATTTACAATTACAACCGGAGTTTCTGTTATACCAGCCAAACCAATTGCTTCCATCATAAGTGATAAACCAGGACCTGCAGATGCTGTAATTGTTCTTACTCCAGCATAATTTGCACCTATTGCCATTGTACAAGCAGCTATTTCATCTTCTGTTTGTATAACAGTACCACCAAATTGTGGTAATTTTTTTATTAAATATTCCATTATTTCTGAAGCTGGAGTAATTGGGTATGCGGCCATAAATTTACATCCTGCCGCTACTGCTCCAAGTGCAATAGCATCATTACCAATCATAAACATTCTATTATTTCCATCAGCTGGATCTAATCGTTTAATATTAGATACATCCTTTAATTTTCCTTCAACGAAATCATATCCAGCCTGAATTGCTTGCATATTTTTGTCGATAATATTTTGACCTTTTCTACCAAAAATCTCAGTAATAACTTCTTTAAAAATACTATTATCTAATCCTAATAATGCGCTAGATGCTCCAACTGCCACCATGTTTTTCATTACTAAAGCTCCTACGTCGGTAGCCAAATCAGTAAATGGTACAGCAAGTAACGTAACACTACTATCTGTTGGAATAGAGGGATTAAATTTTGTATCTGCCAAAACAAACCCACAGTCACTTAATTCGTGGAAATTAAAGTCAATTGTCTCTTGATCGAATGCTACAAGAATATCTAAATCATCAGAAATTGCTTGTATATTTTCAGTACTAACTCTAATTTTATTATTTGTATGGCCTCCCTTTATTCTTGAGGAGAAATGTCTGTATCCATACAGATAATATCCCAATCTATTTAGTGCGATTGCGAATATCTCTCCTGTACTTTCAATACCTTCTCCTTGTTGTCCTCCAACCTTCCAGGACAATTGCTTTACCATGGTTTTACACCCCTTTGTAATGTTAGAGCATTTTTTGAAATTATTAAAAATTTAGAAAATGAATAATGCTGCCTTAATTCTATACGTTGAATAATATTTTTACAACATATTTGATTAATTTAATTACACTATTCTTGTAGTTTTACCTTATTAACAAAATTATAAAATAAAAAGCCTTTTACAGTATCTAAGCTATAATATTTTAACAACAGATTAATCAAGTTGTAGTATTGACTATATTGAGTTAAATTCTCTATACCGTTTTCAAAGCCATCGAAATCTGAACCAAAACCAATATTATTTACTCCTCCTAGTTCGCAAAGCTTTTCAATATGCTTTAAAACATCAATAATTCTAGGCGAATTTTCTTTTAAAAACATTGGTACAAAAGTAACACCAATCCAACTATCTTTTTCGAAGAGTGCTAGTATTTGATTATCTGAAAGATTTCTAGGGTTGTTACATATGCTTTTGGTATTTGAGTGCGACGCTAAAACGTTATTACAATTACCTATTACATCCCAAAACCCTTTCTCATTTAAGTGAGATACATCTACCCAGCTTTTTAAGTTATTTATTTCCTTACAAAAAGCTATTCCTAGTTTACTTAACCCTCCATTTCTAGGTTCTAACACTCCATCAGCAAATAAATTACCATAGTTCCAAGTAAGGCCGTATATTCTCACGCCAAGATTATGTAACAACAAAAGCCTATTGATATCATCTTCAATAAAATCACAGCCTTCTACTGTTAAAATTGCACCGACTTCACTATTTTTAAGTTCTAAGAGTTGTTTTGTATTTTTAATATGAATTACATCCCGATATTTTCTTATAATCTTAATATGAAAAATATTTATCATCTTTAATATTGCATCAAATTTATCAGAGTGTTTAATTCTTTCAGGTACATATAAAGCAAAGCATTGTACATTATTGTTTCCGTTAATTAAACTGTTTGAATTTACTTTAAGTAAATTACTATTGAATTCAATACTATCGTTTTCAAGCATTTTATATAGAACATCACAATGGGCATCAAATATTTTCAAATTTATCACCCTCAACTTAAATTGTTAAAGGACCTGTTTACGTTAGGCAACAGGTCCTTAATTTTGCTAGATGGAATTTACCTAAAAGCATAAGATTTAAAACATTAATCTATACTTTAGAAATATCTTGATCTTGAACCCTTTCATCTCGGTTCTACAATTAACTTGATAGCAGTTCTTTCCTCACCATCTATTTGAATATCTGTGAAAGCCGGAATACAAATCAAGTCCACCCCACTAGGTGCAACAAAACCTCTTGCAATTGCTACAGCTTTTACTGCTTGATTTAAAGCACCAGCTCCGATTGCCTGAATTTCTGCATTACCTCGTTCTCTTAGAACACCTGCCAACGCCCCTGCTACAGAATTTGGATTAGATTTTGCTGAAACTTTTAATATTTCCATCCCTAGTTCCTCCTCTAGAATAAAATAAGAAATTAACTATTCCAATTTATCTATATTCATTTTAGCTGGTAGTATTCCTGCTTGTTCAAATAAGTTAGAAAATAGTTATCTAGGGATATAAACTAGAAAAATACATAAAAATGCTTACTCAAAAAAGTTATCCATTTCGTTGATATGAATTCGTTTAATATTTTTTGCTAATCCATTGTTTTTGTCTAATTCAATAAAGACTCCAGATAGTTGCCTTGAGCCAGTAGCTGGTTCGAATCTCACAGGCAGGCCTGTTATAAACTTTTTAATGACTGCTTCTTTTTCAACACCTAAAATACCATTCAGTGGACCAGTCATTCCTACATCGGATATATAAGCAGTTCCTTCAGGTAATATTCTTTCATCAGCAGTTTGTACATGTGTATGTGTACCAACAACTGCGCTAACTTTACCATCTAAATACCAACCAAGTGCAAGTTTCTCACTAGTGGCTTCAGCATGAAAGTCGACAAAAATAAATTTTGTCTTCTTTTTTGCTTCTTCTAATATTTCACTTACTTTAGTAAATGGACAGTCTATTGCAGGTAGAAAAGTTCTACCTTGTAGATTAATGACAGCTAAAATATTACTACCTATTTTTTTGTAAACAATTCCGGTTCCCGGAGTCCTTTGTGGAAAATTCGCTGGTCTAGTAATGTTATCTACTTCGTCTATGTAATCGAAAATCTCCTTCTGATCCCAAGTATGATTACCCATGGTTATAATGTTAATTCCCATATCAAGTAATTCACGATATGATTTCTGATTTAAACCTTTACCACCCGACGCATTTTCAGCATTTGCTATAATTACATCAGGATAATATTTTGATTTTAATTTAGGTAAATATTCTTTTAGAATGCTTCGACCTGGTGATGCAACTATATCTCCAATAAATAATATTTTCATATATAACCCCTTAATATTATTAGTACTTATTTACTTAATTGTAATTAATTAAACAAAAAAAATAAAGTGGCTAGTATAGCCACTTTATTTTGCGTACTCGACTGCACGAGTTTCTCTTATTACCGTTACCTTTATGTGACCAGGATAATCAAGTTCACTTTCGATTCGCTTTCTAATGTCTCTAGCTAATCGATGTGCGCTTAAATCATCAACTTGATCAGGTTTAACTAAGATTCGAACTTCACGTCCAGCTTGTATTGCAAAGGATTTCTCAACACCATCGTATGATTCTGAGATCTCCTCAAGTTTTTCTAAGCGTTTTATATAATTTTCCAATGTTTCACTTCTTGCACCTGGTCTAGCAGCGGACAATGCATCAGCAGCAGCAACTAGTACAGCGATTATTGAAGTTGGTTCAGAATCACCATGATGTGAAGCAATACTATTTATTACTACAGGATGTTCCTTGTACTTAGTAGCAAGCTCAACACCAATTTCAACGTGACTTCCTTCAACTTCATGGTCTATTGCCTTACCAATATCATGAAGTAAACCAGCTCTCTTTGCTAAAACTATATCTTCACCTAATTCAGCTGCCATTAGACCTGCTAAATGAGCAACTTCCATTGAATGTTTTAATACGTTTTGACCGTAACTTGTTCTGAATTTAAGTCTTCCTAAAATCTTAATTAAGTCAGGGTGTATGCTGTGAACACCAACTTCAAAAGTAGTTTGTTCTCCAACTTCACGAATATATTCATCAACTTCACGACGTGATTTTTCTACCATCTCTTCAATTCGTGCAGGATGGATTCGACCATCTTGTACTAATTTATCAAGAGCTAGTCTAGCAGTTTCTCGTCGGATAGGGTCAAATCCAGATAAGATTACAGCCTCAGGAGTATCATCAATAATTAGGTCAATTCCCGTTAGGGTTTCAAGTGTCCTAATATTTCTACCCTCTCTACCGATAATTCTACCCTTCATTTCATCATTAGGTAAGTTAACAACAGATACTGTAGTTTCAGCTACATGATCAGCAGCACAGCGTTGCATAGCTAGTGAAAGAACTTCCTTAGCCTTTTTATCGGCTTCTTCTTTAGCACGTAGCTCTGACTCTTTTATAAAGTGTGCAATTTCATGTGAAATTTCACCCTCTACACGTTCCATAATTAGCTGTCTAGCATCATCTCTACTAAGACCGGAAATTCTTTGGAGCTCAACTTGTTGCTGTTGGACAAAATACTCCACTTTGCTTTCCATCTCTTCGATTTGCTGTTGTCTTTGATTTAAAGCGTCATCTTTTTTCTCGAGTAATGATTCTCGTTTGTCTAACGATTCATCTTTACGATCAAGATTCTCTTCTTTTTGCATTAAACGGTTTTCTTGTTTTTGAATTTCGCTTCTACGATCACGGATTTCTTGTTCCGCAACTGTACGAAGTCGGTGTATCTCGTCTTTCGCTTCTAATAACGATTCACGGCGAATAGCTTCTGATTCTTTTTTAGCGTCTTCCAAAATAGCTTCAGCAGCGCTCTTCGCGCCGTTAATACGTGTTTCAGCAACTGACTTTCTAACAAAAAATCCTACAACGGCACCAACGATAGATGCAATCAAAATGGAGATGATAGCAGTAGTAATTGTCATAATTTCACCTCCTATTGCTTTAGCATTTATTATGTTGGATTTAAAACGTTTCATTTTGCTTTTTACAGCAATTAATTCACAATAATGGAAAAATATACATGTTAATTGTATATTTCTCAATATTTATTGTCAAGTAATGAGATTTTTATAAGTAATATGTTTAAATTTAAAATTATATAGTATCTTATTGATAATTTCTAAGAATTTAGCTATTTGAAAAAAAGATAGACAATAAATGTCTATCTGAGAAATGATTATTCGTCTAAAAGTGAAAAATCTTCATCGTCTGTAGACTCTTCATAAGTTTTATTAGGATCATCTAATTTAAAATGGTTCCTTATATCCTTTTCTATTTGAGATAAAATAGGTAAGTTCTCTTTTAAGAAAACCTTAGCGTTCTCTCTTCCTTGTCCTAATCTTTCACCATTATATGAATACCATGATCCACTTTTCTGAACGATATCTAGTTCTGAACCAATGTCTAAAATTTCACCTTCTTTAGAAATTCCTTCACCGTACATAATATCTACTTCAGCAGTTTTAAATGGTGGAGCCACTTTATTCTTAACGACTTTAATTTTCGTTTTATTACCAACTAAATCGGTACCTAATTTTAGTTGCTCCGCTCTTCTAACCTCAAGTCTTATTGTAGAGTAGAATTTCAATGCTCTACCACCAGGAGTTGTTTCAGGGTTTCCGAACATTACTCCAACTTTTTCACGAATTTGGTTAATAAAAATAGTTATTGTATTTGATTTATTTATAGCACCTGATAATTTTCTAAGTGCTTGTGACATTAACCTAGCTTGAAGACCAACATGAGTATCTCCCATTTCACCTTCAATTTCAGCTTTTGGAACAAGTGCTGCAACTGAATCAATTACTATGATATCAATTGCACCAGATCTTACAAGGGCTTCAGTAATTTCTAAACCTTGTTCACCAGTATCTGGTTGGGATAAAAGTAACTCATCTATATTTACACCTAATGCTTGAGCATATGCAGGATCTAAAGCGTGCTCAGCATCAACAAACGCAGCTTGTCCACCAGCTTTCTGCACTTCAGCAATTGCATGTAATGCAACTGTTGTCTTACCAGAACTTTCAGGTCCATATATTTCTATAATTCTACCTCTAGGGTATCCTCCTACACCAAGAGCAACATCAAGTGCTAGTGATCCAGATTGAATAGTTGAAACTTTACGATCCGATTGTTCACCTAATTTCATAATTGAGCCTTTACCAAATTGTTTCTCAATTTGTTTTAAAGCCATTTCTAAAGCAGCTTTACGGTCTGACATAGTGTTCCTCCTACAATATATGTTTTATCGTTAAACTCGAAAAATATTAATATCTTTATTAATACTATAACTGCTTTATTTACTTTTAACAAGCAAAAAAACGAACATTTATTCGTTTTTTTGCTTTAGAAACTATTCTGTTTTTGGTTTTAAAGTAGTGAAAAAACTTCTTTTTAAGAAGTCAAACTAAAAGAAAATTAAATTTTTATATTATTTTTAATAGTTTAATGCATGCGTATAATAGAGCTTTTTCACGAATAATTTCTCTATTACCGTGTAAATTTAAATTGTATGCGTGAGTAATATTGTTAATCGTAATTGAAATATATATCGTTCCAACCCTTTTACCTTCCTGTTCATCCGGACCCGCAACGCCAGTAAAGCTAATCCCAATATCTGATTTAAAAAGATTACTAATTTTGATACTCATTTCCCTTGCACACTCTTCACTAACAGCACCAAAATCGTTTATAACATTATGAGAAATCCCTAGTAATTCTTCTTTAATTTTATTATGATACGCACATATTGAACCTCTAACAACTGCAGATGCACCAGAAATGTTAGTTAGCTTTTGAGAAAACCCCCCACCTGTAAAACTCTCAGCACTTGCAATGGTAAGCTTTTTTTCTTTTAATGATATAATTAGTTTCTCAAAAATATCTTCGTCATCATAACAATAAAGGTATTCTCCAACTAAATTTTTAATCTGCTCTATTGGAATTAAAAACTTCGATTCAGCTTCAGATTCATTTTTTGCTTTAGTAGTAAGTCTAAGTAAAACATCATATTTACCTGTTAGAGTTCCAATTGTTGGGTCTGTTTGACTATTTATAACATCCGAGCAAACTTCTGCAAGCTTAGATTCTGATATTCCTAGAAACCTTAGACTTTTAGAGTATATCTGCTCTTTTACTGGTTGATAATCTAAAATATATGGAATTGCATAATTAATAAACATACGTTCGCATTCTTTTGGAGGTCCAGGAAGTATTATATATTTTGTATTATTTTTTTTATATCCTAATCCGACCGCTAACCCATTTTCATTTAAAAAAGGTGTTGAGTCAATAAGTATCTCAGCTTGCTTAATATTATTTTGACTCATCTCAATTTGTCTTTTTTCAAAAAACTCAACTATTCTCTGTTGACTAGTTTCATGAAGTACTAATCCAATTCCAAGGTGTTTTGCAAGAGCTCCCTTTGTTAAGTCATCTTCAGTTGGCCCAAGACCACCTGTTAGAATTATAATATCTGCTCTACTCTCAGCAACTTTAATTGCATCTATAAGTCTTAATTCATTGTCACCAACTGTTGTTTGAAAGAAACAATCGACGCCATTATCAGCTAACTTTTCGCTTATAAATTTGCTGTTTGTATTTAGAATTTGTCCAAGTAATAATTCAGTACCAACACATATTATTTCACTTCTCATATTAACCTCCTAAAAAAAAACTTCTTAAATCATTATATAATGATCTAAGAAGCACAATCTCTTTATTTTGAATTTATGAAAGCATGTTTGTTTTTTACAAAATAATCATAACCTGAATAAAGTGTAAAGAATAGTGCAACGTACATTGAAATAACATCAAATGGAAAATTGATCAGGCTAACTGGGAAATTGTGTAGTAAATACGCTGATATAGCTACAATTTGTGCCCATGTTTTAATTTTCCCAAGCATTCCTGCTGCCACAACTTCACCTTCACCAGCTAACACAAGTCTTAAACCAGTGATTGCGAACTCTCTACTAATTATTAATATAACAATCCAAGATGCAACAAAATTTAATTCTACAAGTACAATTAATGCTGCTGAAACTAGTAACTTGTCTGCAAGTGGATCTAAAAACTTTCCAAGGTTTGTAACTAAATTATATTTTCTTGCATAATATCCATCAACCCAGTCAGTTGCTGAAGCTAAAATAAAAATAAACGCCCCGATTAAATGATTAATTGGTAAAGTTTTATCTAGAATTGATACATTACCTAAATTAAAGTCATAAAGCATAATCAAGACAAAGAAAGGTATCAATAATATTCTTGATACAGAAATTTTGTTCGGTAAATTCACAATCTATCCTCCGTTACATTGGCTGTTGATCAAACTTTATTGTAATAACTTGATGTACAAAATCTTCTGGTTTTTGTGGAAATAGTACCTCTTCGCCATTAATTTTCATTTTAACATCAAGTGTTCTACCTATGTTTAATACAACCTCTTCTTCTCTTGAGAAATCATATGTAAGTGTTTCTCCCTCTTTAGTCATTCCAGAGAAAAAAATCTGCCCCTTGCCATTTTTTACGTCTAAATAACTTGTACCAATTGGTAAGAGCTCTAGAATAAACTTTTCTGTTTCTTTTAGTTCTAATGTTGACCTTTTACTATTAGTCTCGATAGTATTAATTACTTGTTTTAGTTTATTTTGATCAGCATTATTTTTTGCATTATCTACAGGTTTTTCTTCTTCTTCAGTATCAGTTTCTTTTGGTTCAGGTTTATCAACCGTATTTTTTTTATTATCTTTACTTACTTCATATTCTGCGTCAGTTTTATTTAAATTTGTAGATTTCACTTCGTCGTTTGAATTGTTTTGGAATAAAATCCATACACCCATGAACACAGCTATAATTAACACACCTAATACTATCTTTGGAAGTATATCATATACTTTATTATTTTGATATTTAATTTCACTTCTTCTATTAGAAACTCTTGATAGTTGTTCTGTCTGTTCCTCAACAACGACTCCACCCGGAACCTCAGACTTATATTCTTGTAAAATTTCATCTGGATTTAAATCTACAGCTTCGGCGTACTGTCTGATGAATGCTCTAACATAAAAGCTACCAGGTAAAACTTTGTAATTTCCATCCTCGATGCCTTGTAAATATCTTCTCTGTATTTTTGTAATAGATTGTATATCTTCTAGTGTCAATTTTTTTTGTTCCCTAGCTTCTTTAAGCCTTAACCCTAGTTCAGACAAGTTTAAACACCTCTTTCTTTAGAAATCGAATCCACTAAATCCAAATTCATTACCAATATCAATTGAATCAGCAACTTCTACAATAATTTCTTCATTAGAATCATTTCTTAACTCGATAATACAATCAAATTGATCAAGTGAATACTCTGAATGCTTAACAAATTGATCAGGATGTTCGATTACTTTAGTAACTGGCATCGAAATAATTTCTCTTACAAGTTGCCAGTGTTTCTCATTTGCACGTCTTGTTGAAACGATTCCATCAATTATGTATATGTTATCATTATTGTATTCTTCAGCAATTAGTTGACTCCTGATTGTTTGTTTTATAAGTGTTGAAGAAACAAACAACCACCTTTTATTAGCACAAACTGATGCGGCAACAATTGACTCAGTTTTTCCAACTCTAGGCATTCCGCGAATCCCGATTAAATTAGTGCCTTCCTCTTTAAATAATTCTGCTAAGAAGTCTACCAATATTCCAAGCTCATCTCTGACAAATCTAAATGTTTTCTTATCGTCACCAATCCTATGTATATATCTCCCATGGCGAACTGCCAGACGGTCTCGAACATTTGCATGTCTAAGCTTTGTAATTTTTATGTTATCCATAGTTTGAAGTATGGACTCTAAACGTTTCATTTGATTATTATTTTCACATCTTAACAGCAAACCACGATATTGATTATCAACACCGTTTATAGTCATAATATTAATTCCTAACATTCCTAATAAGGAAGAAATGTCACCTAGTAGTCCTAGCCTATTATTTTGAATTTCATATTCTAGATACCAAATATTATCACTCATTAGTATCCCCCTCTCCTGAAGGATAATTATATTTATTATTATTCTACACCATTTTTCAAATTTTAGAAAAGTATAAACCAAATATGTTGTATTTTCGACTATATTTTCCAGCCGCCATTAATGCCAATTACTTGACCTGTTATATAATTTGATTTGTCACTTATTAAAAATTCTACTAATGTTGCAATTTCTTTTGGCTCAGCTAATCTACTTAAAGGTATGTCTGATTTTAAAATCTCTATATCAGTTGGTTCTAAAGAGTTTAACATCTTGGTATCGACAGCCCCAGGTGATACAGCATTTACATTAATATTAGAAGGGGCTAATTCTTTCGATAACGCCTTTACAAAAGTATTTTGTGCACCCTTTAGTGTAGAGTACATTACTTCATTCGCAGCTCCAATTTCACCCCATATTGATGTAATAAATACAATCTTACCAAACTTATTATTAACCATATTAGGTATGAATTTTTTTAAGATAGCTAGGGGAGTTAATAGATTAACTTTTGTAAGTTCTTCATAAACAGCATCATCAAAGTCAGTAAATAACCCTTCTAATTCTTTGCCACTAATATTAATAAAGATGTCTATATCTTTATTTAAAGATTCATAAACTATTTTCAAATCTTCATCATTACTAAAATCACATTTAATAAAAACAATATTAGAATATTTCTCAAATTTGGTTAGTAAACAATTAGATCTAGAGTTATATTGAGCGTATATAACGAAATCTTTATTAATAAGTAATTCGATTAGTTCTAATCCTATTTCACTACTTGCACCAGTTATAAATATTTTTTTCAAAATTAACACCACTAAAAAATTAAATTTATAAATACAAAGCATCCTTCTTAACATAGCAAAAAGGATGCTTCACTGTAAAGATACAGATTAACTATTTTGGTAAAATTTTACAAGTTGACATCGATTGTTCATTTATTAACTCGTTAATTGACTGTTTTATGTCTTCCAATGTTAAATTATTTAAAACTTCCATTGTATCAAAAAGATTTGCTTCCATAAATGCATATCTTGTAAATTGATTAGCAATATATTCAGGTGAATTTAATGAATTTAAGAATACTCCAATTTTCCGTCTTTTTAAAGTTTCTAGTTCTTTATAATCCCAATCTTTATTTTTGCTTTCAATTAAAAGCGTTTTTATTTTTTCTTGTAACTTATCTGGATACTTAGTATCTCCACCTATAATCCCAAAGCCGTAGCTTGCTTCTTCAGTGTAGTCATATGAAAAAGTATCATCAATTAAACCGCTTTGGTACATTTCATAATGGTTTGATGTATGACTTCCAAATATTAAATCAAGGATAATATTTTTTGATTGCTCTGATTTTATCCAGTCTTTTCCCTTCTTATTTACTGAATTGTTTTTAATACCGATCATTACCTTTGGAGTTTGTACAAAGAAACTAACTATTTTATCTTTTTCTTTTACTTCAATAGGTTCATCAGCAAAGTTTCTTTTAACAGGGGACACTTCTTTAAAATCTTTTCTTGTTTGATTCTCTTCTATGAACTTCATCATTTCATTTTCATCAAATGGACCTGTTACGAATAAAAGCATATTACTTGGATGATAAAATGTATTATAGCATTCGTATAATAACTCTTTATCAATTTTGCCAATGGATTCTATTGTACCTGCTATATCTATTCTTATAGGTAAAGATTCATATAGAGATTCTATTGTTCCAAAGTATGCTTTCCAATCAGGATTATCGTCGTACATTTTAATTTCTTGTGCGATAATTCCTTTTTCTTTTTCAACTGATTGTTCTGAGAAATATGGCTCCTGTACAAAATTAATGAGAGTTTCTAAATTTTTATAAATATTATTTGTGCTTGAAAATAAATAGCAAGTTCGCGTAAATGATGTAAAGGCATTTGCAGAAGCTCCTTGTTGACTAAACTTTTGAAAAACATCTTCATCTTCTTTTTCAAATAGTTTGTGCTCAAGAAAATGTGCAATTCCGTCTGGAACTTGTATTGATTGGTTCTTGTTAATAGGTACAAAATTATTATCAATTGAACCATATTTAGTTGTAAAAGTTGCAAAGGTTTTATTAAATTCATTCTTTGGAAGTAGATAAACTTCCAAACCATTGTTAAGCTTCTTATGAAATAAATTCTCATCCAGAGTATCATAACTTAACTTTTCCATTAGTTAGCCTCCTTTCCAGATAAGAAATAAATAGTATCTTTCTCGATTTTATTAGCGACTTTTACTATTTGTTCCTTTGTAACAGAATTGAGCTTATTTATCCATTCATCAAATTTTCTTTCCTTATTAGATACTACATTATGGTAGAAAAGCTCTAACAAACCTCTTGGTGTGTCAAGTGTTTCAAGTATTTGATTAATTAATACTAACTTTGTTTGTTCAATTTCTTTTTCTGTGATATTTCCTTTTTTCATTTCTTCAAGTTGCTCATCAATAATTTCATTTGCTTGCTTATATTTTGACGCTTCAATTCCTGTCATAACTAGCATAATCCCTTTATGACTTTCTATTCTTGAATTAGCAAAATAAGCTAAGCTATTCTTTTCTCTTACATTAATGAATAGTTTCGAGTGAGAAAAACCACCAAAGATACCATTGAACATTTGTAATGCAAAGTAATCTTCATCTTTGTAAGTTATATTGGTAAAATAGCCAATATTTAATTTACCTTGACTAATATCTTGTTCCTCTTTAACCTCTTTAACCTCATCACGATTTGATTTGTTTTTATTTTCTAAAGGTTTAATATTTGGTGTCTTACTTAAGAATGTGCCAAAGGAATGTTCAATGTTCTTTTTTGCTTCTTCCTTATCTATATCTCCAAGTATATAAATATCAATTTCATCATTACTAATTATTTCTTCATATATTTTAAATAAAGATTGAGAATTTATTTTCGTAATGTCCTCACTTATTCCTAAGGAATTATACTTGTAATCATCATTTTCAAACATTTCTTCAGTTATTCTTTGAGAGGCATACTGCATCTTATCATCGTATATTGCATCTAATTTCTGAGATAAAATTCTTTTCTCAGTTTCAACGAATTCACTTTTAAAACCTTCATTTTCAATAACAGGATTTAATAGGACATCAGCTAAAATTTTGCAAGCTTGTGATAATAACTTTTCTTTATTTGGTAAAAACTTGTCATTTACTACATCTACTCGAATCGAAAGAATATGAAAGCTTCCCTTCTTAGTGACATCAACAGACAATCTAGCACCATATAAATCATCTAAATATGTACGAAGCTTAACTGGATTATCATATTCCTTCGTACCTGATTGCAAGACAAACGGAAGTAGTGCACGCTCAGTTATACTTTCCTTATCTAATATGTTCTTACAGCGTAATAGGATAGTTATAGTCTTAAACTTTTTTGTGCTTATGACATGAAGTTTTAACCTATTATATTCATAAATACTTTCATTAATATTTTTCATATGAACCACTCTTTCTAAAAAATGTCTTTATTAGTTTATGACAAAAATAAAAAAAAACACCTAACCACTTGAAAGTAGTAGGTGTATTTATCTTTGATGTTATCTTTTACCTTTTTCATACGGTATTCCTAATGCTTTTGGCGCCTCAGCTCTACCTACAAAGCCTGTAAGAGCTAATATAGTTAATACATACGGTAGCATAGTTAAAAAGGCTGATGGTAGGTCTTTAACTATTGGAATATATGCACCCGTTATTCCTAGTGCTTGAGCAAAGCCGAAAAACATTGCCGCAGCTAAAGTACCTAGTGGATGCCACTTTCCAAAAATCATAGCTGCTAAAGCTAAGAATCCTTGTCCAGCTATTGTTACACTAGAGAAGTTACCAGAAATACTTATTGCATAAACTGCCCCACCAATACCTGCTAACATTCCCGAAATAATAACTGCAGTATACCTCATTTTAATTACGTTTATACCCATTGTATCAGCTGCTGCTGGATGTTCACCAACAGCTCTTAACCTCAAGCCAAATGGTGTTTTAAAAATTATAAACCATACAATGAACGCTAAAACAATTGCAATGTACGATGTAAGTGGTACTGATTGAAAAAATAGATCTCCAATAATAGGAATATCAGACAATACTGGAATGTCTATTTTATCAATTCTATTTTGAATAAAATCAGTTTGACCCTTACCATCGAATATCTTTTTAATTGCAAAGACCGATATACCAAGAGCCATGAAATTAATCGCTACTCCACTAACGGTTTGGTCAGCCTTAAAAGTTATACTCGCTAAAGCATGGAGACTTGCAAATATACCTGAACCAACAGCTGCAAATAAAAGAGCAAGCCAAGGAGTTATCTCCCCAAATTTATTTTCAAGTAAAAGGGTTGAGACGATCCCAATAAAGGCTCCAAATAACATTAATCCTTCTAAAGCTATGTTTACAACACCTGATCTTTCAGAGAAGACTCCTCCGAGCGCTGTAAAAACAAGTGGTGCAGAAGTGTATAAAGTAGCTGTAGTAATAATAGCAAGAATATCTAGAAAGTCCATAATTATTTATCCTCCTTGCTATACTTACTTATTACGTATTTTATTACATAGCTAGAGGCAACAAAAAATATTATTAATGCAATGATTATTCTTACTAGTTCAGAAGGAACATCTGCATTAAAGTTCATACTTGGCGCAGCACTATTTAATCCTCCAAATAATAATGCTGAGACAACAATTCCTATAGCTGTATTTCCTCCTAGTAAAGAAACAGCTATTCCATCAAATCCAATACCAGTAAAATGGGTTAATGCCGTCATGTTTCCAAACGTTCCTAAACCTTCCATAGAGCCTGCTATTCCAGCAAATCCACCTGAAATCATCATCGAGTACATTATGTTATTATTAACATTCATACCTGCATATTGAGAAGCGTGTTTATTGAAACCAACAGAACGCAACTCATATCCTAATGTAGTTTTTTCTAATATATACCACATAACGATAGCCATTAATAATGCAATAAAAATCCCATAGTGAATCCTTGAGAATCCAAATTGTTCAGATAACCATGGTGATTGTAAAGAGGCACTTTCTTTAATATTTTCTGATTTTTCATTCCCTGCAAATATATATCTTTTAATCAAATAACTTGTTAGATAAAGTGCAGTATAATTTAGCATAATTGTAACAATAACTTCATTAACACCAAATCTCCCCTTAAGAAGACCTGGGATAAAACCCCATAATGCACCTGCAATCGCTGCAACTACGATAGCTATAGTAACATGTAGCGGTTTCGGTAAGTCTAATGCGACTCCAACCCATACTGCTGCCAGCCAGCCGACAAGAGCTTGACCTTCTACTCCAATGTTAAAAAGTCCTGTTCTAAATGCAAACCCAACAGCGATACCTGCTAGAATTAGAGGTGTCATTGCTCGTATTGTCTCTCCAAATGCTCTTGGTGTACCAAACATACCTTCGAATAGTGCTGTATAACCCAGAACTGGATCATAACCACTGAAAAGCATAATTAGCGCTCCAAATAACAGACCCATTAATGCTGCAAAAACAGGAATTAATATATTAGTAAAATTGGTTGAGATTTTACTCATTGTTCTCAACCTCCTTATTACGATTTCCACCAGCCATTAGTAATCCTAGCTCCTGCTCAGTTGTTTGTTTAGCATCTACGATCTCAATAATTTTTCCTTCATAAATTACAGCTATTCTATCGCTTACATTCATAACCTCATCTAGTTCAAGAGAAATTAACAAGACTGCTTTACCTTTATCTCTTTCCTCTATTAATTTCTTGTGAATAAATTCAATAGCGCCTACATCTAAGCCGCGTGTTGGTTGTGCCGCAATAAGTAAATCTGGGCTCCGGTCAACTTCTCTAGCAATAATTGCCTTTTGTTGATTTCCACCAGAAAGTGACCTAGCTAGAGTAAGATCACTTGGAGTTCTAACATCAAATTCCTCAATTAGTTGTTGTGCTTTTTTTGCTATCACATCATTCTGAAGAATACCCGATTTAGAATAAGGCTTATTGTAATATGTTTGTAGGACCATATTTTCTCTCATTGTAAAATCAAGTACTAAACCATGCTTATGTCTGTCTTGAGGAATGTGTCCAATCCCCGCCTCAGTTATTTTACGCGTAGGTTTGTTTGTTATATCATTTTTTGACAACTTAATAATCCCACTTGCAACTTTTCTTAAACCGGTTATTGCCTCAATTAACTCGGATTGACCATTTCCGTCAACACCAGCAATACCTAAAATCTCTCCAGCTTTAACTTCTAAATTTAAACCATTAACTGCAGGTAAATTACGTGCATCATAAACTACTAAGTCATTTATATCTAAGACAGTACTTTTTGGATTTGCAGGTCCCTTTTCAACTTTAAAGTTAACTTCTCTACCAACCATTAATGCCGCTAACTCATCAGGGTTTGTGGCAGAAACATCTAGAGTTTTAATACCACGCCCACGTCTAATTATTGTTACACTGTCACAAACTGCCATAATTTCCTTAAGTTTATGAGTTATAAGAATTATTGACTTACCCTCGGAGACTAATTTTTTCATAATATCAATTAATTCGTTAATTTCCTGTGGTGTTAGGGCAGCAGTAGGTTCATCGAAAATTAGAATATTAGCACCACGATATAAAACTTTCAGAATTTCTACTCTTTGTTGCATCCCAACCGTAATATCCTCTATCTTCGCGTATGGATCTACCGATAGGCCATATCTGTCAGATAATTCTTTTATTTTTATAGCAGCATCCTTAATATTAATAGTGCCATTTTTTGTTGTCTCGCTACCTAAAATAATATTTTCAGTAACTGTAAAATTATGAACTAACATAAAGTGTTGGTGTACCATTCCGATACCGAGACGGTTAGCAATGTTTGGATTTGTTATTTTTACTGCGTTACCTCTTACTTTTATTTCGCCTTTTTCAGGTTGATATAAACCGAAAAGAACATTCATTAAAGTTGACTTACCTGCACCATTCTCTCCAAGCAGAGCATGAATTTCACCTTTTTTTACCTGCAATGTAATGTTATCATTTGCTACAATACCGGGGAATTCTTTGCGGATATTAAGCATTTCTATTACAAATTCCAAATATACCACTCCTAATAAAAAACTCCATATCTCATCTTTAAAATAATAAGGCCAGTATATAATACTAGCCTTATTATTTTTCATTTATTATTTTAGTGTTTTTTCAAACTCTGTATACTCTTTTTCACTTGAAGGGACTTTAATTTCACCGCTTAAAATCTTTTCTTCATATTCTTTTACTTTGTCAACTTGACCTTCTTGTAGGTTTGAAGTAGTTGGGGCAATACCAACACCTTTTTCCTCTAAACCAAATTCAACAATTTCTCCACCTTTTAGTGTACCATCTAACGCCTTTTTAGAAACCTCAAAAACTGCGTTATCTACACGTTTAACCATTGATGTAAGAGTTACATTCTCAGGCATACCTTCATTATGTTGGTCACGGTCAACTCCGATAACCCAAACTTTCTCACCTTTTTTAGCACGGTTTTTCGCTTCTGTAAATACACCATTTCCAACGTTACCAGCAGCGTGGTAAATAATATCAACTTTTTGTCCGTACATAGCAGAAGCTATAGAAGTACCTTTTGCAGTATCTACAAAACTATCTGCATATTGTGAAATAATTTCAACTTTAGGGTTTACCGATTTAACACCAGCTCTAAAACCAACTTCGAATTTAGAGATTAGATCTGATTTAACTCCACCGATAAATCCAACTTTATTTGTTTTAGTATTTAAAGCAGCAAGTACCCCAACTAAGAAAGAGCCTTGGTGTTCTTTAAAAGTAATACTTGTAACATTATCTCCTTCAACAACACTATCCACGATAGCAAACTGTTGGTTTGGATACTGCTTTGCAACTGTACCAACATGATCAGCTAATAAGAAGCCGATTCCGTAAGTTAGGTTATAACCGCCCTCAGCAAAAGTTGTTAAGTTAGGAACATATTCTGAATCAGAATTAGACTGAAGATACTTATAACCCTTACCTTCTTCTAAACCTTCCTCCTTACCTAATCTTTGCATACCTTCCCAAGCTGACTGGTTGAAGGATTTATCATCAACACCACCAGTATCAGTTACCATACCTACTTTAAATTTGTTCTCTTTTTTTTCTGCAGTGTCTTTCTCACCAGTTTCTTTAGTAGTACCACATGCACCTAGGAACGTGCTAGTAGCAAGAACTAGAGATAAAAATAATCCTGTCTTTTTCAAGACAAATACCCCCTAATAAATATTATTTATGTACAGAATCAGATATAGACGATTCGAAGTACCAAAGAAATGAAAGCGAATACATTTAGAATTAGTTATGTACTTATATTATTATATTTAGGCTCTTTTATTATATTAGTAGTTGGAAATTTTTGCAAAATATATCTCCTAATGTATAAAAATGTAATAATTTGATATTTGATCACTTTTAAATAAGTTATATAAATATAATTTATTTTATATCTTTATTTATTTACAATATTGTTATATTTTAATTATTAAAAGTTAAATTAATAATATTTAATATTAAATGAAAACATTTATTTAATTAATCAAATTTTCCAAAAAATTAATTTATACAACAAATACTACTAAAATTACATTTTTATTTATAAATATTTGGTAAATATAAAAAAGAAGACACGAAATGTCTCCTTTAACCTTCTAATAATTTTAAATCTGTTATTAAAACTTCTCTAGGCTTACTTCCTTCATATGGTCCTACTATACCATTTTCTTCCATAGCATCAATTAATCTTGCAGCTCTTGTGTAACCTATTCTAAATCTTCTTTGTAACATAGATACTGATGCGGTTTTCATGTCTATAACTAATTTTACAGCATCATTATAAAGCTCGTCCTCTATATTATTATACTTTGATTTTTCATCATCGTTAACGACCATTTCTTCACTATACTCTGCTTTTTGTTGTGATATAACGTAATTTACAATTCTTTCAACTTCACTGTCTGTTAAATATGCTCCTTGAACTCTAATAGGTTTACTTGCACCTACTGGAAGGTAAAGCATATCTCCTCTTCCAAGAAGTTTCTCAGCTCCCCCTGTATCAAGGATAGTTCTAGAATCAACTTGTGATGAAACAGCAAATGCTATTCTTGAAGGAATGTTTGCCTTTATGACTCCTGTTATAACATCAACTGATGGCCTTTGGGTAGCAATAATCATGTGGATCCCTGCTGCTCTTGCCATTTGTGATAATCTAATTATACTATCTTCAACATCTGATGAAGCAACCATCATTAAATCTGCTAATTCATCGACGATTACAACTATAAACGGTAGTCTAGGTTCTCCACTGCTTGATTTAACTTGATAATCATTATAGCCTTCTATATTTCTTACTCCTACAAAGGAGAATAGCTCATATCTACGTTCCATTTCCTGAACGACTTTTTTAAGTGCTATAGAAGCTTTTCTCGGATCAGTGACAACTGGTGATAACAAATGAGGTATTCCATTATATACATTTAATTCAACCATTTTAGGATCAATCATCATCAATTTTACTTCGTCAGGCTTTGATCTTAGTAGTAAGCTAACAATTATACCATTTATACATACACTTTTACCGCTACCTGTAGCACCTGCAACTAGTAAATGTGGCATCTTATCTAGCTCGGCACCAATTACGTCACCTGAAATATCTCTACCTAGACCAATTAGTAATTTCGATTCTAGTTTTTGTTTATGAATTGTTTCTATGACTTCTCGTAGTGTTACTAACGATATTTCTGAATTTGGCACTTCGATTCCTATAGCTGATTTTCCTGGGATTGGGGCCTCCATCCTAATGTCCTTTGCTGCAAGGGCAAGTGCTAAATCATCTACTAAACTAACTATTTTACTGACCTTTACACCGACGTCAGGATGAACTTCAAATTTTGTTACTGCTGGTCCGACGTGAACCTTTGTTACTTTTGCTTTAACCCCAAAGCTATTAAATGTTCTCTCAAGTGTCTTAGCTTTTTCAAAAATTATATTTTGATCTGCCTGTTCAGCCTTTGAGGTAGGAGTGTTAAGTAAGTCTATTTTTGGTAGATGATACTCTTGTTTCGGAAGATCCATATTAAATTCTATTAGATTCTCTTCACTATTATTTAACTTAACTTTAATTGAATTATTTAGTTTTGAATTTTCTTTTGGATCTTTTTTCTTTTCAATCGGAATTACTTTTTCGACAGTTTGTTCGTTATTTTGCTCATTTGCAAAAATTATTGGAATATCATTAATATCTCTCTCCATATTCCTATCTTCAGATAGTATTTCAATATTCGAGATATTTTGTTCCTTTATTATTTTTCGATTATTTAAATCTTCTTTTATCTCATTTATTGTAGAACCAAAAAAGTTAAATGTCGGTTTTGTAATCTTCTGTATAGTATCCCTTAATGACTTATCAAAAAAGAGAATAACTGACACGATTAACATAAAAAAGGCAGCAATCTTTGTTCCTATAGTATCGAACAATAAATGAAATATAGAAAATAAAATTGCTCCTACCATTCCTCCACCTATATCTGTTGTTGTTGACTTACCTTGTACAACTAACCAATAAATTTCCCAAGTATTTCTTATTACCGAAGGATTTATGAATTCTCCATTTTTAGAGAGATTCGAGAAAAGTTTAATATGACTTAAAATTAAAACAAATGAAAAAAACATAAATAGGCTAAGACTTTTCTTATTATTGAATTGTGGTAGCTTCCTTTTAATTATTAAATAAAAACCAATAGATCCAATTATTAATAGCAATAAAAAATCCCATGATCCAAAGAAAAATAAAGCCATATTGTTAAAGACTTTACCGACAATACCTAGCTTGGCAATACCTAAAATCGCAAATAAAACCATTGCCAATCCTGTTATTTCAAAGAATAAAAATGTTTTAAGGTTATGTTTCTTTTTCCTTTTAACACCAACGACTTTTTTAGCCAATTTAATCCCTCAAATCCTTACGTATAGCTAATTAATATTTATAATTAAAGTAATTTAGCAGCCAATATCGGCTGCCAAATTTTGTAATATTTTAATTATAACATATACTATAGCCTCATTCTAGAGTGAGCCGATAGGAGGTAATACTTGGCCTGGGGAATATTTTAAATAGTCTTGTGGATTTGTACTTAGAAGACGAATTAATTGTAAACTTCCATCGTTTCTAATATCTACTTCCATTTCAACACCATTTAAATTTAAAACTTTCAGATTATTCAATAATTCTGGCTGCTCCTGAAAAATTAAATACTCTGGAACTATTGTATGTATTATCATTCCTTGTTTTCATCCCTCTTCTTATTATTATCAATTAGTTCATTAAGTTTTTTAATCGCTTGTGATAACCCACCAACTTCATCAATTAATCCAGTTGCTACTGCATCTTTACCAACAACATTTGTTCCAATATCTCGTGTTAAATTACCTTTGGAAAACATTAATTCTTTAAAAACCGATTCAGAAATATTTGAATGTTTAGTTACAAAGTTTATTACTCTTTCTTGCATTTTATCTAGATATTCAAAAGTTTGTGGTACTCCAATAACTAGACCTGTTAATCTAATAGGATGTATAGTCATTGTTGCCGTTTCAGCTATAAACGAATAGTCAGTAGATACTGCAATTGGGACACCAATTGAATGCCCTCCACCTAAAACAAGAGATACTGTTGGCTTAGAAATTGAGGATACCATTTCTGCTATCGCTAACCCCGCCTCAACATCACCACCTACAGTATTTAAAATAACTAATAACCCTTCAATACTGTTATTTTGTTCTATTGCTACTAGCTGGGGTAACAAATGTTCATATTTTGTCGTTTTATTTTGCGGCGGCAACTGCATATGCCCCTCAATTTGACCAATAATTGTTAAGCAATGTATTTTAGTTTCAGTTGCTTGAGGAACATTTGTTGTTCCTAACTGCTGAATTTTTTCTACTATTGCACACTCAGACTTCGGTTCAGTACTTTCATTTGGGTTAATTTCCTTATCATCATTCTCGAATAATTTAGGCATATTTTTTCCCCTTTCTAATTATTACTACTAGTATTTCTATTTAATGTAACTTTAAATCAAAAAAATCCTATCTCTTTAGAGAGATAGGATACTAATTGCATTATACTTCCATTATTATCGGCAAAATCATTGGTTTTCTTTTAGTTTTTTCATATAAAAATTCATTTAAAGAATCACGAATATTAGATTTTAGGAATGACCATTCAAAGTTTCCTTCTGAGGTGCTCTTATTTACTAATCTATTTATTATTTCAGTCGATTGTTCTATAAGTTTTTCTGATTCTCTAACATATATAAAGCCCCTAGAAATAATTTCTGGACCAGAAACAACTTTTTTTGTAACTTTATTTAAAGTTATAACAACTACTAATATTCCGTCATGGGCTAATAGTCTTCTATCTCTTAGAACAATATTTCCTATATCACCAATACCAAGACCATCAATTAGAACATTTCCTGCTTGAACCTTTTTTACATTATTAACAGACTCTTTTGTAAAGTGTACAACGTCTCCATTATCAACTAAAAATACTCTATCTCTTTCAATGCCAATATTTTCTGCTAATTTAGCATGAGCTATTTGCATTTTAAGATCACCGTGCACTGGAATAAAATACTTAGGCTTCATTAATTGAATCATTAATTTAAGTTCTTCTTGGCTTCCGTGACCTGAGACGTGAATTTGTTTTTCATTATAAATTACATTTACTCCTAATCTCATAAGTAAATTTATTGATTTATAAACAACTATTTCATCACCTGGTACAGGCGTTGAAGCAATAATTAATGTATCACCACTTTTCGCAACAATGCCTTTATGTACCTGTTTTGCAATTTTTGAAACAGCTGATAAAGGCTCTCCTTGATTTCCTGTAGTTAGGAAAACAAGTTGTTTATCATTATATTTATCAACTTCGCTCATTTGAATTAAAGTATTCTTTGGTATTTTTAAGTAACCTAATTCTTTTGAAATTGAAACTGCCCTTTGCATACAGTGACCAACAAATACAACTTTTCTGTTATTTGTAGCTGCAGCATTTATTACTTGTTGAATCCTATGTATATTTGATGAAAAAGTAGCAACTATTAACCTTCCATTTGCTTTAAAGAACTCATTATTTAACGCTACACCTACTATTGATTCAGAAGGTGTATAGCCAGGTTTCTCAGCATTTGTACTATCAGAAATTAAACAGAGTACACCTTGATTACCGATATATGACATTTTATTAATGTCTGGACCGATACTATCTACAGGTGAGTAATCAAATTTAAAATCACCAGTATACACTATTGAACCCATGCTCGTTTGAAAGCTTATCCCTATTGAATCTGGGATATTATGTGTCGTTCTAAAGAAAGAAACTGCTGTGTTTTCAAACTTGATTTTTGCATCTGGATTAATAGTTTTTAGGTTTATAGACTTAAGATTAAACCCTTCATCAGATAATATATCTTTTATTAGCCCAATAGTAAGCCTAGTAGCATAAATCGGTACATTTATTTTTTTAAGAATATATGCCAGAGCACCTATATGGTCCTCATGACCATGTGATATAAAAACCGCTTTAATTTTTTCTTTATTTTCAACTAAATAAGTAATATCTGGTATTACTTTATCAATTCCATACATTTCACTTTCCGGAAATTTCAGACCAGCATCTACAATAAATATCTCTTCGTCAATATTAATTACATATAAATTTTTACCTACTTCTCCAGCTCCACCAAGCGGAATTACTTTAATATCATTTATTTCTTTTTTTATCACAACTTGTCCTCCTAATGTATTGCCCGCACCAATTCACTTAAAATTAATTATAACGGACTACTATAGATAAAGACAAGTTTATAAAATAAACTCAAGTAACATTAAGGGTTTTGGTATAAAGAAAACTCGGCGATTGCCGAGCCTTTAAGGCGACGGCAGAGCCGTAGTTGCACTTATGCGTTAGGAAAGTATGAACTAGTCAAAGTTTATACTTTCCTACTAGCAAATAAAAGACAAAAGTTATTCTGAAAATGAAAATCCAGAATATCTTTTGTCAATTTTAAGTTATTTTAGTAAGTTTTCAATAAACTTCACTTGATTATCTTCTAATGGTACTAATGGTAATCTTACTGTACCTGCGTTTACTCCAATACTTTGTAATGCAGCTTTAACGGGAACAGGATTTGGAGCTATAAACAACCCCTTCATTATAGGTAAAAGCTTTTGATGCAATTTAGCTGCATCTTCATTTTTCCCTTCAAGGAACAGTTTAACGAGGGTTTGCATTTCATTTCCAATGACGTGGGATGCAACTGATACAACACCATGCCCACCTATAGATAATACTGGTATTGTTATACCATCGTCTCCACTATATAGTACAAATCCTTCTTTTGCATTACTGATTATTTCAGTCATAGCGTTTAAGTCACCACTTGCTTCTTTTACTGCAAAAATATTATCAATCTGAGATAACTTCACAACCGTTTCGACTGACATATTAACAACAGATCTTCCAGGAATATTGTAAAGCATTACTGGGAGCTTTGTTGCTTCTGCAATTGCTTTAAAATGCTCATAAATACCTTGTTGATTAGGTTTATTATAGTAAGGGACTACTAGCATAACTCCATCAACGCCAATTTCTTCAGCTTTCTTTGTTAACTCAATGGAAGCTTTAGTATTATTTGAGCCAGTTCCTGCTATAATTGGAATTCTTTTATTAACCTTTTCTACTACAAATTTAAATAATTTAAGTTTTTCATCAGAGGACAATGTAGGTGATTCTCCAGTTGTACCAGCTACTACTAAGGTATCCGTGCCGTTTGCAATTAGATGTTCAATTAAAACTTCTGTCAATGAAAAATCAATTTCACCTGATACATCAAAAGGTGTAACCATAGCGGTTAAAACTCTTCCAAATTCAAGCATTAGCCTACTCCTTTACCGAAATTATTTTAGATAGATTAAATACATCATGTAAAGCATTTACTGCATTCACTAAGTCTTCTCCATTTACTAGCACCCAAATTGTAGTATGGCTATCTGCTGATTGTAAAATTGATACCCCATTTTCAGATAACGCTGTTACTATTTTAGACGTTACACCCGGTACCCCTGTGATACCTGCTCCAACAATAGAAACTTTGGCACAACCCTTTGTTACTACAGGATCGTAGTTGAGATTATTTAATATTTTAACAGCTTTATCACTTACATCATCAGATATAGTGTACACAACACCATTAGGGTAAATATTAATAAAATCAACACTAATTTCTTCATTTGCCATTGCCTTAAATACTTGAGTGTTAAGATCGAAAGGTCCATTATTAGCAAAAACTTTTATTTGAGTCACATTAGATACATGAGCAATACCAGTAACTAATCTATCTTTTATTGGCATTAGTTGTTTTGTTTTTTCTTTAGAGGTAATTAATGTACCTTCTGATTCTGAATAAGTTGACCTTACTCTAATTGGAATATTACTATTTTCTGCAATCTCTACAGCTCTAGGATGTATAACTTTTGCACCTTGATGTGCCATATTGCATATTTCTTCATAGGTTACAGTTTCAAGTATCTTAGCATTTTCTACTAATCTTGGATCGGCAGTCATAATTCCTTCAACATCAGTAAAAATATCTATAATTTCAGCTTTCACTGCTGCACCGAGAACAGACGCTGATGTGTCGCTACCACCTCTACCTAGAGTAGTCGTGTCTCCATTTCTTGTAGCACCTTGAAAACCAGTAACAACTATAACATCATATTCTTCAAATTCTTTAAAAATACGGTTTGTATTAACTTCAATGACTTTAGCATTCATAAAGTCGTCAGTTGTAACTAAACCAGCTTGAAAGCCTGTTAGAGCAGTAGCTTTTATACCTTGTTGATTTAATAAATTAGAGAAAACTACTGCTGATATATTTTCTCCACAAGACATCAACAAGTCTATTTCTCTTTTAGAAACATGGCTATTTGGAACTCCAATTAATTGTAATAGTGTATCAGTGGCATATGGTTCACCTTTTCTACCCATCGCTGAAACTACAACAATAGATTTATAGCCATCATTAATAACTTCTTTTATATGTTTAAGTGCATTTTGGCGTCCGTGTTGATCTCTAACAGAAGTACCACCAAATTTTTGCACAATAACTTTCATAGTTCCACCTCTATTCAGCAGACTTTCCTACTATCCCAAGTTCTAGAAGTCTCTCGGCAATTTGTACTGAATTCCAAGCTGCTCCCTTTAACAAGTTATCAGAAACAACCCATAAATGAAAACCAGTTGGCTCATCTAAATCTTTTCTTATTCGACCAACAAAAACATCATTACTTCCCGTTGAAGTTAATGGCATTGGATAAAGTTGCTCATTAATATCATCTTGAAGAACAATACCTGGAGAATTTCTCAATAAATCTTGGATATCCTTAGTAGAAACTCCCTCTTTTTCTACTTCTATATAAATAGACTCTGAGTGGCCAACTGCTACTGGAATTCTAACGCAAGTAGCAGCCACTTTCAGGTCTTCCATATGCATTATTTTTCTAGTTTCATTGATCATTTTCATCTCTTCATATGTGAATCCGTTTTCTGTAAACTTATCAATTTGCGGAATTGCATTATATGCGATTTGATAATGTTTTTTATCTGACTTGCAAGGTAAAATGTTTGCTTCTACCTCTTCATTGTTACTAATTGAAAGGTTTTGTGTATTCAATTCTGTAATAGCTTGTGCGCCTGAACCTGAAACGGCTTGATAGGTTGAAACAACTACTTTTTTAAGCCCGTAATTTTTTCGAATTGGTTCTAATGCAACAACCATTTGAATTGTTGAACAATTAGGATTTGCAATTATTCCATTATGTTTAAATAAATCTTGTTCATTTACCTCAGGTACAACTAACGGGACATTTGCGTCCATTCTAAAAGCACTAGTGTTATCAACTACAACCGCCCCACGACTAACTGCTTCTGGTGCTAACTGTTTGGAAACATCACCGCCAGCTGAAAAAAGAGCTATGTCAATTCCTTCGAATGATTCTGGCCTAGCTTCTTCTATTACATACTTCTTACCTTTAAAAACTATTTCTTTACCAGCAGACCTAGCTGATGATAATAATTTTAATTCTTTCAATGGAAAATTTCGTTTCTCTAGAGTTTTTAACATATTCTCACCAACTGCACCTGTTGCACCGACTACTGCTACATTTACTCCATTATTCTCCAAAATGTTCATTCCCTTCGAAAAATTATAAACTTTTTTTCCATTCTATCACAATATGATTAAAAATTACCTATAAATAATTATTAGTTAGTACCATATTTATATTTTTCTATTAATACTGGTTGAATTTGTCTTCTTTCTAGCGCCTCAATAACTGTATCCAATAACAGATCCATCTGAGCAACCATCGAATTTGGCTTATTATTAGGAGCGTCTTGCCCAAACGGAATAAAATAAATGTTTTTTGCTGCCATTAATCTCATCAAATTTACACCATTTAATCCCAAAGCATCATTAGTTGATATGCCTAATACAACTGGACGATGGTTTCTCATAGTTGCTTTAGCTGCCATTAGGACTGGAGAATCTGTTAAGGCGTTTGCAAGTTTACTCATTGAATTTCCTGTAAGTGGAGCAATTATCATACAATCAAGCGGTAACTTGGGACCTAGGGGCTCTGCTTTAACGATTGTATCAACAATCTTATTTTGTGTTATTTCTTCAAGTTTTTTAACCCAGTCTTCTCCATCACCGAATCGAGTGTTTGTTGATTTAACTGTATGCGTAACAATTGGAATAATGTCAGCGCCTTCTTTAACTAATTTTTCTATTTCAGGGATGACAGCATCATAAGTACAGTGAGATCCTGTCAATCCGAATCCAATTCTTCTTCCTTGTAGCTTCATTCTAATTTACTCCTTTCCTTAGCTAAATATTTTAAAATTATTTATCTTTTGTGAGAATTTCTACAATTACTTTTGCAAGTATTTTACCTGCAGTTTTAGGAGCAACTATCCCTGGTAATCCTGGTGCTAGCATAGCCTTAACGCCCCTTTTTTCAGCATATCTAAAATTTGTCCCACCAGGTTTTGATGCTAGGTCTATTATTAGAGATTGAGGTAACATTTTTGATATTACATCCGCATCTAGTACCATTGCAGGAATTGTATTTATACAAATATCAACATCCTGAATTTCACTTTGAATATTCTTCATATAGAACGGTTCAAGTCCCATTTCAAATATTCTTGCAATATCTTCACTTTTTCTTGCTCCTACCTTAACTTTTGCCCCAAGTGCAGCAAAACTTCTTGCAACAGTAATACCTACTCTACCAGGACCTAAGACAGCAACTTTAGAACCGTGTATTGTTGTATCTGTATGTTGTATTACCATTAAGATAGTTCCTTCAGCAGTAGGAATAGAATTATAAATTGCAACATCATCTCTATCCATTAACTTGATGAGTTTTCTGTTATTTGAATTACATAAGTCTTCCATATACGAATTACTAATTCCAGTAAAAAACAAACATGTTTCCTTAGTTGAATTAACAAATTCTTTAGTAATTTTTATCTTTTCATTTGAAAATACTGAATCAATTACCCCTTCAATATTCATTCCATGAACTGGGAATATTACTGCATCTATCGTTTGTGGAACTATCTCACTTAGTGAACATTTATTAGCTCCAATAACCCCGTGCTCTAATTGATTAAATCCAACCATCGAAACCCTTGCATCTAGTTCAACTAATTTTTTTATTACTTCAAGTTGACGAGCATCTCCGCCTATTACCGCAATGTGCTTATTTGTCAACATTAAACTTCACCTTCTTACTTCACATGGTATTTCCTAAAGCATGATATGAAAAGTTCCCATACAATGTGTTTGTCTTTATTGTTTTTGGACTATCCTTTAATAATCTAGTTTACTTATAAAATAAACTTGGCTTTACAAAAAACAGTTAGATTATCACAATATTGTAAAGCTGTTGGAAATGTATACATTTCCCCAGAGGGAACAGAACGAGCTGAAAATCCATTTTTGCTAGTGAAACTAGCAAAAAAAGCCTGAGGCCGTGCTCGCGGAAAGCGAGTAGTTTCTGCGAGTGTAATTATTAGAATTTTATACTTTCCTTATATAAAAAAAAGGCGCCTATCTAGGCACCTTAAATTATTCAAAATCATCGACATCAATAATTAACATATCTGAACCAATCTTTTTTATAGAACTCCACGGTACTTTAATTTCTTTACTTTGAGAGAAGAATGGTATCCGTTTACTAGTTGGAATAATTAATGCTAGGACAAATCCGTTTTGTTCATCTATTTCTAGATCTGTATGTCCAAGTATACCTAAACGTTCTGCTCTTTTAAGATCAACAATTTCTTTCCCACTTAATTCACTTAGCCTCATCTATAATCACCCTATTTCTATATTTAATAAACTATATTTCAGAAAAATAAAAAACATGCACTATGTGCATGTTTAAAATGGCAGCTTTCCATCACTACTGATTAGAGAAACTGAATATTCATCATTAAATAAATTTTTTATTAAATTATTTACTTTTGACTCATTTACGCTATTTATACTTTCTATCATTTCATCTAATGATCTATGAGTACCTAGTAGTAATTCATTTTTACCATTTCTACTCATTCTACTATTAGTGCTTTCTAAACTTAACATTAGATTACCCTTTAATTGCTCAATACTGTTATTTAACTCTTTTTGGGTAATTCCTTCATTTTTTAATTGATTTAAAGTTTCCTGAATCGTATCAAATAATAAGTTTAGTTGGTGATTTCCTGTTCCTCCATAAATAGTAATTAAACCACTATCTTGGTAACTTGTATGATATGAATAAATTGAATAGGCAAGTCCTCTTTGTTCCCTTACTTCCTGGAAGAGTCTACTGCTCATACTACCACCTAGAATGTTATTAAGTATGATTAGATTATAAATATCTTCATCTACGATACTTAAACCATTAAAACCAATACATAAATGCGCCTGTTCAGTATCCTTTTTACGTGTTAAAGATTTGTTATAAAAAAATGGAGTTGAAATTTGTTTATTAACTTTAGATTCATTTTTATAACTACCAAAACGCTTTTCAACTTCAGATATAAAAGTTTCATCAAGGTTACCCGCAATCGATACAACTACATTCTCAGGTGTGTAATAGTCTCTAACAAAATCGTGAAGTTGCTCGGATGAAATGTCTCTTAACACCTGTTCTGATCCAAGTATCGGCAACCCTAGTGAGTGTGAACCATATGAGGCTTGGCTTAATAAATCATGTACTATATCATCAGGTGTATCCTCATACATCTTTATTTCTTCAAAAACTACATTTTTTTCCTTTTCTAGTTCATCTTTATCAAATATCGAATTAAAAAACATATCTGAGAGACCGTCTAAGGCAACAGTAGCGTGTTCATCAAGTACCTTGGCATAGTAACAAGTATATTCTTTTGATGTAAATGCATTTACTTGCCCTCCAATTTTATCGAAAGTCTCTGCAATTTCTCTAGCAGATTTCGTTTTTGTTCCTTTAAAAAACATATGTTCTAGAAAATGTGATATCCCATTATTCTCCTCTGTTTCATAGCGAGAACCAGTATGTATCCAAACTCCAATTGCAGCAGACCTAACTGTTGGAATAGCCTCATAAACAATTCTAAGTCCATTACTGCAAGTATATTTCTTTATCAAAATATTTTCCTCCTATACAAAGTTGAATCGTTTATTTAACTGGTATTATATATTCTGGTGATATTAAATCACTAACTGAACTAATTTGAAGATTTTTACTTTTAATAATACGGATCATATCATCCAAAGCGTCAACTGTTGAAGATGTTGGGTGCATTAATATAATTGCACCAGGATGTACCTTGTTAGAAATTCTGCTTACAATCTTACTCGGATGTGGACGTCTCCAATCAATAGTGTCGACAGACCATAAAATTGTTTCCATATCTTTTGTAGAAGCAATTTTTACAGTTTCATTGTTAAAGCTCCCACTAGGCGGAGCAAATAAAACTGGATTTTTTCCTGTAATATTACTAATTACGTTATTTGTCTGTTCAATTTCTGTAGCTGCTTTTTCACGACTTATTCTTTGGAAATCGGCATGAGTATATGAATGATTACCTAATTCATGTCCATTTTCTTCTAGTTCCTTAACTAATTGTTTATTATTGTTTGCCCATCTTCCTTCTAGAAAAAAAGTCACTTTTATATTATTCTTCCTAAATTTCTTTAACATATTAGGTAAGTATTCATTTCCCCATGCAACATTTATTGCAAAGGCAACCATTGGCTTTTCTGGATTTCCCTTATATATTGGTGATATCCCAGCCTGACTAGTACTTATTTCTGGTTTTTTTTGGTCACAGACTAGTAACTTGCTATCAAACTTATTTTCTTTTTCCATTTTGGCATAAGATTTGTCAATATTTATTTGACAACCATTATATGATGGTATTTTTTTCCATACACTATCAATAATAGCATTTTTTGGTTCGGCTTCATAGATTTTAGATTTTTCTTTAATTTCATCTACTAAATCTGACTCATTTTTAAATACCGCCATTAAATTATTATTATCAAATATTTTTATAAAAACCATATCTCCAACAAAAATTATTGTAAATAAAAATACTACTAATAGTAAATGGTTTATATCTTTATTTTCTTTCATATATTTTCGTCCCCTCTCAATAAATACTTATTTTTTTATGGGACAAGGTAGAACATAATATTATTCTTTGTAAATTAAAAAAATGTACACAGGATTATATCTGTGTACATTTACCATTTACTTTAAGTTAGATCTTATTTTACTTCTTTTTCTTCTGTTTTTAATAAAGCTTTACGTGATAGGTTCACACGACCTTGTTTGTCAATTTCAGTAACTTTTACAAGAACTTCATCGCCGATCGCAACTACATCTTCAACTTTATTAACTCGTTCATTTGCTAATTCAGAAATATGAACTAAGCCGTCTTTACCACTGAATAACTCAACAAAGCAACCAAACTTCTCAATTCGTTTTACTTTACCAAGATAAACTTGTCCAACCTCAACTTCTCGAACAAGATCCTCAATGATCTTTTTAGCTTTATCATTCATTTCTTGATTTACAGAAGAAATAAATACTGTTCCATCTTGTTCAATGTCAATTTTAACACCAGTCTCATCAATGATTTGATTAATTTGTTTTCCGCCCGGGCCAATAACATCTCTGATTTTGTCAGGATTAATTGTCATTGTAAGAATCTTAGGCGCATACTCTGATAATTCTTTTCTTGGTTCAGGAATCGTAGCTAACATAGACTCAAGAATCTGCATTCTTCCAACTTTTGCTTGTTCTAGAGCTTCCTTAAGAATCTCTCTATTAATACCCTTAATTTTTATATCCATTTGTAATGCTGTAACACCTTTAGCTGTACCAGCAACCTTAAAATCCATATCACCTAAATGATCTTCCATACCTTGAATATCAGTTAATACTGAATAGTTATTTCCGCTCATTATCAATCCCATTGCAATACCTGCAACTGGGGCTTTAAGTGGAACACCAGCATCCATCATTGCAAGTGTACTAGCACAAATACTTGCTTGTGATGTAGATCCATTTGATTCTAATACTTCTGCCACAAGTCGGATTGTGTATGGGAAATCCTTCTCATCAGGTAATACTGCTTCTAATGCTCTTTCACCTAACGCACCATGACCGATTTCTCTACGACCTGGACCACGAATAGGGCCAGTTTCGCCAACACTAAACAGTGGGAAGTTATAATGATGCATAAATCGCTTATGTTCTTCAACACCTAAGCCATCTAATATTTGAACATCACCTAAAGCTCCTAGTGTACAAACACTTAGTGCTTGTGTTTGACCACGTGTAAATAATCCGGAACCGTGTGTGCGAGGAAGTAATTTAACTTCAGAAGATAACGGTCTGATTTCATCTACTTTTCTTCCATCAGGACGAATCTTATCTTCTGTTATTAGACGTCTAACTTCTTCTTTAACGATTGTATACATAACTTCTTTCGCTTGTTTAACTTCAGTAGAATCTTCTTCTATACCTTCTTCAACTAGGGCCTGAATAACTCTTACTTTAACTTCTTCAATAGCCGCTTCACGTGCATGTTTTTCAGCTACTTGTACAGCAACAGTTAAATCTTTTTCAGCCATACCTCTAACTTTTGTATCTAAGTCTTGGTCAACTTCATATAACTTAACTTCTCTTTTTTCTTTACCAACTTCTGCGATTATCTTTTCTTGGAATTCAATAATCTTTTTAATCTCATCATGTCCAAACATTATAGCCTCTAACATAACTTCTTCTGGTACTTCTAGCGATCCAGCTTCAACCATGTTAATTGCTTCTTTTGTACCAGCAACAACTAAGTTAATATCACTTTGTTCAGCTTGTTCAACATTAGGATTAATTATGAACTGATCATTTACTCTACCAACTATTACACCAGCAATTGGTCCTTCAAATGGGATGTCAGAAATAGATAATGCAAGTGATGATCCAATCATTGCGGCAATTTCAGTTGAGTAATTTTGATCGACGCTCATTACAATACTTGTTACTTGAACTTCATTTCTAAAGCCCTCTGCAAATAATGGACGAATTGGTCTATCAATTAGCCTACTTGCTAGAATCGCTTTTTCACTTGGTCTACCTTCACGTTTAATAAAACCACCAGGGATCTTACCTACAGCGTATAATCTTTCCTCATAGTTTACTGTTAACGGGAAAAAGCTTAGATTTTTAGGTTCTTTAGAAGCGGTTGCTGTAGATAAAACTACTGAATCACCATATCTGATTAAGACTGCTCCACTAGCTTGTTTAGCTAATTGTCCAGTTTCGACAATTATTTGTTTACCAGCTAGCTCATATGTATAAGATTTTTTTATTTGCTCCATTTATTTTTAACCCCTCTCTGGATTATAAAATGAATTTTTAATTACTATTATGTATTTTAACACTTATTCTAATAACTAATCGAAATATTTGTTTATTTAAAAAAAAAGCGGGAATAATCCCGCTTTTTGTTAGCTTATAGGAACTTATAAAGTTTCCTAACCGCAATAGGGCAACTAGGCAAATCACCCACGTCCAAAAAGCTTCAATTATTTAAAAAGCTTTTATTAACGACGTAATCCTAATCTTGTGATTAATTCACGATAACGAGTGATATCTTTGTTACGTAAGTAAGTTAATAAGTTACGACGCTTACCAACCATTTTTAATAATCCACGACGAGAATGGTGATCTTTCTTGTGTGTACGTAAGTGATCGTTTAAAGTATTGATTTGCTCTGTTAATACAGCAATCTGTACTTCTGGAGAACCAGTATCACTCTCATGTGTTTTGTACTCACTGATTAATGCGTTTTTACGTTCTTGTGTTAATGCCATTTTATAATTCCTCCTAAATATGTTTTAATAGACCATATTCCTAGCCAACGTCGGAGACTCAATTAGCCAAGAATAGGCAGTATAGCACGTATAATAGAATACTACTTTTGTTATAAGAAATCAAGTCTACTAATATTTATCTTTAAAATAATTTTTAGCATTACTAGAATCTATATCAAGTTGAGATATCAATTCACTAATATTGTTAAACTTTTTTTCATCTCTTAATTTTTTATGCCAAATTACTTCTACTGTTTCACCATAAATCTCCTTATCAAAATCCAATATATGTACTTCTATATTTGGCTTTAATTGATCAACATGAAATGTAGGTCGTAATCCAACATTGCAAACTCCCTTATATATAACTGATTCAACAACTATTTCAACAATATATACACCCGTTTTGGGAATTACATAATTATCACTCGGTAAGATATTTGCTGTAGGGTATCCAATTGTCCTACCCCTCTTTTCACCATGTATTACATTACCGATGATTTTATATTTCTTCTCTAAGTATTTATCAACTTTATCGACATCGCCTTCACAAATTAATTTTCGAATTAGTGTGGAACTAATCTTAATATTTTCGCTCTCAACTTTGTCAATCGTTGTAACACTAAAACTTCCCTTACCTAATTCAGTTAAAGAAGACATATTTCCTTCGCCATTTCTGCCAAAACGATAATCAAAACCAGCTACAATCTCTTGTACTTTTAACGGTTTTAAAATTTTTTCCATAAACTCCACTGGTGATAATTCAGAAATATCTATGTCAAACTTTAAAATTATAAGGTATTCAATACCAAGTTGTTTTATATACCTGATTCTTTGATCAATATTTGTAATGCATTCAATAGTTTTTTCTGGTTTCAAGACTTTTAATGGATGAGGTTCTAAAGTCATTAAAGCTGGTATTAAATTTCTTTTTTTTGCAATTTCAACACAAGTTGATATAACTTTTTTATGACCTTTATGTACACCGTCAAAATACCCTAATGCTAATGAAAGTTTTTTATCGATTTTTATATTAGGAATATCATTCATAGTTATATTGTAAACTTTCATCGTTTTCCCTCTCTTACAAGAACTTACTGGTTAAACACTCGTGTTGGTTTTATAAATTCATGTTTAGTTTGATGTTGTTCATATACTGCATAACATTTCCCAAACTGATCGAAAATTGCTAACTTATCAGTAATATTAAAATTATTAGGAACTGGCAGTAATGCTCCGTTTAATACTTTGTTAATTGTATCACTATCTACGACAAGTTTCGATAGTGATTTTAATCCTGTTTCGAGCGGTAGTAACTTATTTAATATTTGATCTTTTTCAAAATACTCCTGTACTTCTTCGATTGTTAAACAGTCTTTTAATTGTATCGTACCAGACTTCGTTCTAACTAACCGTGACATATGTGATGGATATCCTAGCATTTCACCAATTGATACGGCTATCGTCCTTACATACGTACCCTTAGAGCATAATACTCTAAAGTTTATTTTTATAAATTCACCTTCGTATTTATCAAAGTTATCTAACAATTCAAATTCGTAGATTGTTATTTTTCTTTCTGGTCGTTCAACTACCTTACCTGCACGCGCATATTCATAAAGTTTTTTACCATTTACCTTAACTGCAGAATACATTGGAGGAATTTGGGTAATCTCACCAGTAAGTTTATTTAGTACATCTAATACTTGCTCACGAGAAATGATTTTATGCGAGTTATCGAATTCTACAACTTCACCTGAAAAGTCTTCAGTAGTTGTAGAAGTTCCTATTGTTACTTCGCATACATATTCTTTTTTGTCTTCAGTTAAAAACTGAACAATTTTAGTGGCGTTACCTATACAAATTGGTAAAACGCCTGTTACATCTGGATCTAAAGTGCCCGTGTGGCCAATCTTTTTAGTTTTTAATATTTTTCGTAACTTAAATACAACATCGTGTGATGTCATACCAGCTGGTTTATTTATCGGTAATATACCATTCATTTTTTTCACCTTTTTAATTTGAAAAAGATAGACAAAGTTGTCTATCTTAATTAATCTTGATTTAAGTCTCTAAGGAGACTATCGATTTTATTACCATATTCTATTGCGGAATCGAATTCGAATAAAATTTCAGGAGTCTTACGCATCCTAATTCTTTGTCCAATTTCACTTCTAATAAAGCCCTTTGCTTTTTCTAAGCCTCTTAAAGTATCCTGCTTTTGTTCATCGTTCCCTAAAACAGTTATATATACTTTAGCAATTGATAAGTCACCTGTAACATCTACATCAGTCACAGTTACAAAACCAATTCTAGGGTCCTTTAGTTTACGGCTAATAATTTCGGTAAGCTCTTTTTTCATCTGTTCGCCAATTCTTGTAGGACGAATTTTCATTATTATCACCTCTAATTAAAGCCACTCATATGTCGTTTGAGTGATTTCTAACTCTGGAAAGGAACTAATAAATGATAACACATTATTTAATTCCCTTTCAGAAGCTAGTTTTACCGAAGCCACAGTAACTATGCAAATTTCTGATCTTTGCCATTGGTCTTGAAAATCAACTTCGGAAATTGCAACATTAAATTTTTGTTTAGTGCGGGTCATTATTCTTTGTAATACAGCCCTTTTATCCTTTAAAGATTGAGATAAAGGTATTGTGACTTCAATGTGTAGTGCTAAAATCATTTACGAATAATTTCCTGCATTACATACGCTTCAATGATGTCGCCTTCTTTAATATCATTATATCTCTCAATTGTAATACCACATTCATAACCTTGGGCAACTTCTTTTGCATCATCTTTAAAGCGCTTAAGTGCATCAAGTTTACCTTCAAATACCACAACACCATTTCTAATTACACGTACACCACTATCTCGACTAATCTTACCATCAATTACGTAGCAACCTGCAATTGTACCAACTTTAGAAACCTTGAATGTTTGACGAACTTCAGCTTGACCAATAATCTTCTCTTCGAATTCAGGATCAAGCATTCCCTTCATAGCAGCCTCGATTTCTTCGATAACTTTATAAATAATTCTATGAAGACGGATATCTACTTTTTCAGCTTCAGCAGCACGTTTTGCATTTACATCAGGTCTAACGTTAAAACCAATTACTAGGCCATTTGATGCACTTGCAAGCATTACATCATATTCTGTAATTGCTCCAACTCCTGAATGAATTATTTTAACTTTAACACCTTCAACTTCAATTTTTTGAAGCGATGAAGATAGAGCTTCAACCGAACCGTGAACATCTGCTTTTACAATTAGGTTAATATCTTTAACTTGGCCTTCTTTAATTTGATTAAATAAATCCTCTAAAGAAAGTTTTGATTTTTCACCACGTTGCTCAACTAATTGTTTTTGTAAACGAGCTTCACCAATTTGACGTGCTTTCTTCTCATCTTCAAAAACAACGAAACGGTCACCAGCCTGAGGAACATCACTCAAACCAGTTATTTCTACTGGAGTACACGGTAAAGCTTCTTTAACTCGACGACCGATATCGTTTACCATCGCACGAACTTTTCCAAATGTGTTACCTACAACAATTGGGTCTCCAACGTGTAGAGTACCGTTTTGCACTAATAATGTTGCAACTGGTCCTCTACCTTTATCTAGCTGTGCTTCAATTACTGTACCAATAGCTTTTCTAGATGGATTAGCTTTTAATTCTTCAACTTCTGCTACAAGCAGAATCATTTCTAATAGTGACTCGATGTTAGTACCTGCCTTTGCAGAAACTGGTACAAATATCGTATCCCCACCCCAATCTTCAGGCACTAATCCGAATTCAGTTAGTTCTTGCATTACTTTATCAGGATTAGCTGAAGGTTTGTCAATCTTGTTAACTGCAATAATAATTGGTACACCTGCAGCCTTAGCATGATTAATTGCTTCAACAGTTTGAGGCATTACACCATCATCTGCTGCAACAACAATAATTGTTATATCAGTAACTTGCGCACCACGAGCACGCATCGTTGTGAATGCTTCGTGACCAGGAGTATCAAGGAAAGTTATCGGTTTATTGTTTACTTTTACTTGATATGCTCCGATATGCTGTGTGATTCCACCAGCTTCTCCTTCAGTTACCTTAGTGTTTCTGATAGAGTCAAGTAATGTAGTCTTACCATGGTCAACGTGACCCATAATTGTTACAACTGGTGGACGTTCGATCTTTAACTCATCAGCATCATCAACATTGTATATATCAAAATCAGTCTCGTCTACAACAACGATTTTTTCAATTTCAACGCCGTAGTCAGTACAAATTAACTCAATAGTATCTTCTTCCAAAGTATTATTTTTAGTAGCAACAATACCTAAAAGGAATAGTTTCTTAATCAACTCAGCCGCTTCTCTATGCAACTTAGCCGCTAATTCAGAAACTGTTAAAGTTGACTCAAATGATATCTTTTTAGGAAGATCCATTACAGTTTTATGTTGAGGTTGTGAATGTCTATTTTTACTCTTTTTTCTATTGTTACTGTTATTAAATCCACCACGGTTTTTCTCATTCTTTGTACTATCTGGGTGTACGTGTTTCTTTGTAGTAACAATTTTCTCTTTCGTTGGTGCTTTTGCAATTGTTAAGTCTTCAAAGTCATCAGTACTTGGTTTTGGTACATTATTCACAGCTGGTCTATTTGCACTTTGTGAATTATTACTTTGAGAGTTTTTCTGAGTGTTGCTTTGTTTTTGATTCTGATTTGGTTTGTTATTATTTGGTTTGTTATTATTTGAAACCTTCTTTTTATCTTCTTGCTTTTTCTCAGATGGCTGTTTTTCTATATTCAATTTTTTCTCCTCTATACCTGAACCACTTAACATCTTTTCTAATTTAATTACAGCAGAATCATCGATCATTGCCATATGATTAGATACTTCAATATCCATGGTCTTTAATTTTGAAATAACATCTTTACTTGAAATGTTATGTTTCTTAGCAAATTCATAAACACGAATTTTTGCCATGTGTTCACCCCCAAAAATTATGGTTGTTCTAAATACATACGTATTTTTACAGCGAAACCATTATCTACTATAGCAACAGTTACGCGTTCGTCTTTTCCAATTGCATACCCTAATTCGTACCTACTCTCAACACGAATTATAGGAACATTGTAGAAATTACATTTATCTAAAATTCTCTTTTCTGTATTAAGAGACGTGTCTTTACTAAGAAGTACAAGTTTTGCACGTTTTGCCTTGATTTCTTTTAAAACAAACTCCTCGCCAGAGACTATTTTTCCAGCCCTGTTTGCTAGACCTAATGTAGAGGTCCACCTATTGTCTGCCATTAAATAACTTCTCTCTTTCGATGATGTGAATCAATTCTTCATAAATAGTATCGGGAACTTTAGCTTCTAATTGTTTGTCTAAGATTTTTTTGTTCTGTGCTTGAAGAACACAATTAGTATTCTTGCTTAAATATGCCCCTCTACCAGATTTTTTTCCAGTAGTGTCCACAGATATCTCACCTTCTTTAGACCTAACAACTCGAATCAGTTCTTTTTTGGGCATCATTTCTTGAGTCACGACACATTTTCTCATCGGAACCTTTTTCTGCATGTATACCACTCCTAATTAATCTAAAGTATCATACATATCTGAAAATAGGAAATTACTATCCTTGTATTCAATACCTAAATTATCGGCTTCTGATTGACTCTTAATGTCAATTTTCCAACCTGTCAACTTTGCAGCTAATCTAGCGTTTTGACCACGCTTGCCGATCGCAAGTGAAAGTTGACTGTCAGGAACAATTACCATAGTTGATTTTTCTTCTTCATTTACCATTACTTTAAGAACTTGTGATGGACTTAATGCGTTTGCTACAAATTCTACTGGGTCTTTAGACCATTCAACGATATCAATCTTTTCACCCTTAAGCTCATTTACAACAGCTTGAACTCTTTGTCCTTTTTGTCCAACGCATGCACCAACGGGATCTAAATCAGTGTTATCTGTATAAACAGAAATTTTCGATCTATCGCCTGCTTCTCTTGCCACAGATTTTATTTCGACTTCCCCGTTGTAAATTTCAGGTACCTCTACTTCAAATAATCTTTTAAGTAACCCAGGGTGAGTTCTTGATACAAAAATTTGAGGTCCCTTTGAAGTTTTTTCTACTTTTGTAAGAAAAACTTTTATTCTATCGTGTGGTTCATACTTTTCATTTGGCATTTGTTCTGTTGGAGGTAAAATTGCTTCGATTTTACCGAGATTCACGTATATGTATCTAGTATCTTGTCTTTGAACAATACCTGTCATTATATCAGATTCACGATCGATAAACTCGTTATATATGATACCTCTTTCTGCTTCTCTAACACGTTGGGTTACAACTTGCTTAGCATTTGTAGCTGCAACTCTACCAAAGTCTTTTGGAGTAACCTCTAATTCAATTACATCTCCAACAAGATAATTAGGATTGTAAGTATGAGCCTCTGCTAATGAAATTTCTAATCTAGAATCATTAACTTCCTCTACGATATCCTTTCTTGCAAGAATTTTTACATTACCAGTTTCAACGTTGATGTCTACTCTTACATTTTGAGCTTGGTTAAAGTTTTTCTTGTAAGCAGATATTAATGCTGTTTCTAAAGCCTCTAATATAACATCTCTACTTACACCTTTTTCCTTTTCAATTGAAGTTAGAGCTTCAATTAAATCGATTTTCATGATTATCCCCCTTTTATGCAAATGATATTGCAAGTCTCGCAGAAGCGATCTTTTCGTATGGAACTGAAAACTGCTTTTTACGAGTTTTTATTTTTACTTCTATTACTAAAATGTTGTCCTCAAATGAAATCAGTTCACCCTCGAACGTTTTTATACCGTCAAGTGGTTCATATAATTTCACGAATATATTTTTACCAATGTACTTAGGAAAGTCCTCTTTCTTTTTTATTGGTCTCTCAGCACCTGGTGATGAAACTTCTAAGAAATATAAATGTTCAATAGGATCAACTGCATCCAATAACTCAGATACTTTTTCACTAACATCGCTGCAAGTATCGATGTCGATTCCATTTTCAGTATCTACATATATTCTTAAAAACCAATCCTTGCCTTCTTTTACATATTCTATATCAACTAACTCTACATTCATATCAATTAGAGGTTGTTTAATAAGTTCCTCAACGATATCAACAACTTTACGCTTCATATAGTTACTCCTTTTATTAAGCCTGTGTTAAAATTATTTTTGCATTTATGTAAATTGATTTATTTTAGTATGTCTTAAATTTCAAATCAGTATAAATTTTTATAGATTACAATGACAAAAGAGCGGGTTTCCCCACTCTTTTTGTTAAAATTATTATGATTTAAAGATAATATAACATAAAACTGTTATTAAATCAATTAGTCTAGAATAATGACAGTTGATTTTGATCAGGTAGACCGTTCAAACATCCTTGTTTATCTAAAAATTCTAAGATTGTTTTCGATAATTTAGAACGTTTTAAGAGATCCTCTTTAGATAGAAACTCCCCATCTATTCTAGCAGATACTACGCTTTCGGCTGCGCTAGTCCCAAGTCCCGAAATAGCTCTAAACGGAGGTATTAAAGAATTACCCTCCACTAAGAAATTTCTCGCGTGTGATTTATACAAATCTAACTTCTTGAAATTAAAGCCTCTTTCACACATTTCTAATGCTATTTCAAGAACTGTTAATAGATTCTTCTCTTTAGGAGTGGCTTCTAAACCTTTAACAACAATTTCCTCAATCTTTGATTTAATTGCATTACTACCACGATTCATTACTTCTAAGTCGAAATCATCTGCTCTTACGGAAAAATAAGCTGCATAAAAGAGTATAGGGTAGTGAACTTTAAAATATGCAATTCTAACTGCCATTAATACATATGCAGTCGCATGGGCTTTTGGAAACATATATTTTATCTTCTGGCATGAGTTAATATACCAGTCAGGAACATTATGTTTCTTCATTTCCTCAATCCATTCTTCAGTTAGCCCTTTACCTTTACGTACGTTTTCCATAATTTTAAATGCTTGTGAGGGTTCAAGCCCTTTATAAATTAAATAAACCATAATATCGTCACGACAACCAATAACTTCACTTAAGTTACAAGTTCCATTAGCGATGAGTTCATTAGCATTATTAAGCCATACATCTGTTCCATGCGATAATCCCGATATTTGAACAAGTTCAGAGAATGTTTTTGGTTTTGTCTCCTCTAGCATTTGTCTAACAAATCTTGTCCCAAATTCAGGTATTCCTAACGTTCCAGTCTTACAATTGATTTGTTGTTCCGAGACATTTAGACTTTCTGTACTACTAAATATTTTCATTACTTCTTTGTCATCAGTTGGAATAGTTTTTGGATCAATACCACTCAAGTCTTGTAACATTCTAATAACCGTCGGATCATCGTGTCCAAGAATATCTAATTTTAGTAGATTGTCATGTATAGAATGAAAATCAAAGTGTGTAGTTTTCCATTCTGATTCAACATCATCAGCTGGATATTGTACAGGTGTGAAGTCATATATATCCATGTAATCAGGTACAACAATTATTCCTCCTGGATGTTGTCCAGTTGTTCTTTTTACACCGGTACAACCAGAAGCTAAGCGCTCAATTTCAGCATTTCTACAATTCAATCCATAGTCATTTAAGTAACCCTTTACATACCCAAATGCCGTTTTATCAGCAACAGTACCAATTGTCCCTGCTCTAAAAACATTCTCATCTCCAAATAATACCTTAGTATAATTGTGGGCTCTTGGTTGATATTCTCCAGAAAAGTTCAAATCAATATCTGGTACTTTATCTCCTTTAAACCCTAAGAACGTTTCAAAAGGAATATCATGTCCATCCTTATTGAAAATTTCTCCGCAATCAGGACAATTTTTGTCAGGTAAGTCATAACCAGATCCTATTGATCCATCATCAAAAAACTCAGATCTTTTACAATTTGGACAAACATAATGTGGTGGTAATGGATTAACTTCTGTTATCTCTGTCATCGTAGCAACAAAAGAAGAACCTACTGAGCCTCGTGAACCAACTAAATAACCATCATCAAGAGATTTTTTTACTAGCTTATGAGATATTAAGTATATTACTGCAAAACCATGACCAATTATGCTTTTAAGTTCTTTTTCTAATCTATCTTCTACAATTTTCGGTAGATTTTCTCCATATATACTCTTCGCTCTAGAATATGACATAGATCTCATCTCTTCATCGGCACCATCGATTCTAGGAGTATAAAGATCATCTTTAATGGGTTTTACATCTTCAATCATATTTGCTATGAGTTGTGAATTTTCTATGATTATTTTTTTTGCGATTTTTTCTTCAAGAAAATTGAATGCTTCAATCATTTCATCAGTAGTTCTAAAATAAACAGGTGGTTGTTTTACCTTGTTTAGAGGATTACCCCCTTGAGAAGCTATAAGTATTTTTCTATAAAGGGCATCTCTTTTTTCTAAATAATGAACATTACCAGTAGCGACCACTGGTTTATCTAATTTCTCACCTAAATTTATTAACCTAATTATAATTTCTTTTAATGATTCTTCATTATTTACTAATTCATTTTCAATTAGTGGTGCATAAACGTCAGGTGGATGTACCTCAATGAAATCATAAAATTTTGCTAATCTTTCAACTTCCTCAGGATTTTTTTGCATTACTGCTTCAAATACTTCACCTTTATCACAAGAAGTTCCAATTATAAGTCCTTCTCTGTACTTAATTAGTAATGATCTTGGAATTCTTGGAACTCTATAAAAATAGTTAATATGTGACTCTGAAATAATTCTATATAAATTCTTTAGACCAACTTCATTTTTAGCGTAAATTGTAACGTGATTTGGTCTTGATCTTTGATAACTTTTGGAATTACTAAATGCATAATTTAATTCATTATGATAAATTATTCCTTTTTCTAATACTTCTTTTAACATTTTTAGAAACAAATATGCTGTTGCTTCCGCATCAAAAATAGCTCGGTGATGCTGAGTTAAGTTAATTTCAAATTTTTTACAAAGTGTATTCAGTCTATGATTTTTAAATTCTGGAAAAAGTGCTCTAGATAACTCAAGTGTATCAATACATGATGAATTAAACTCTCCTAAATCATATTTCTTGTATCCAACCCGTAAAAACCCCGTATCAAATGACGCATTATGTGCTACAAGTATTGCATTACCTGCCCATTCTTTAAATTCTGATAAGACTTCACTTACCTCCGGAGCATTTTCGACCATTTCATCCGTTATCCCTGTTAGTTCAATAGTTGTAGAAGATAGTGGATGATGTGGATTTGAGAACGACTCATATTTATCAATAATTTCACCATTTTTTATCTTTACAGCGGCAAGTTCAATTATTGTATTATATACTGCCGAGAGTCCTGTTGTTTCAATATCAAAAACTACATATGTTTCTTCAATTAAATTTCTTTCACTTTCTTCATACGCTATGTTTACTTGGTCATCAACTAAATTACCTTCAACACCGTAAATTATCTTAATACCATGTTTCTTTCCAGCACTGTACGCTTCAGGAAAACTTTGTGCTACATAGTGGTCTGTTATTGCAATTGCAGAATGTCCCCATTTTTTTGCTTGTTCAATATATTTACTTGCAGAAGTTAAGCCATCCATTTGACTCATTTGTGTATGAACGTGTAACTCTACGCGTTTTTCACCTTCAGGGAATGAATCTTTTCGGGTAGGGCCGTTAATAGCTTGTAGGTCATTTGCAATGAGAACTAGTTCCTTAACAAATGTGTCATACTGTACTGATCCACGGACTTTAATCCACATTCCTTTATTAATTAATTTTAAAATTCCAACATCTTCTTTATCTCGAGAGAAAATCTTTACAATTATTGAATCGGTATAATCTGTAATTTTGAATGTTAATAGAAATCTACCAGTTTTCAACTCTCTTAGTTCTGAAGAAAATATATAGCCTTGAATTGTTTTAGTGCGTTCTTCCTCTTGAATAGAACTTATTTGTTCTGGTTGTATTTCTTTAAGATTATTTCCTATTGAGATCACTAATTCCTTCGTTCCTGATGCACTTTCATCATTTCGATCTATACTTTCTTTAATTGTTTGTTCTACTAGTATTCTGTCTTCAATATCCCTTTGCGCAATGAAATTATCAATTTCTTCATTATTTGTAATTTGCTTTAAAACAAAATTAATGTTAGAAAATCCAAGTAAACTTAATCTTTCTCTAACAAAACTTAAGTATTTGTTTTTAAAACTAGTTAATTGTGCTTCATTATTCATCGGAAGTTCAATAATATTATTTGATATAGTAAAATTTTCACTCGAAAGATATGAAAAGACAGGTGTTTGTTCAGCTAATTCTGTAAAAATAAATTTTAAGTATTCACATACTACATCTTCAATCGTTTCTTGCTCAAGATACCTGATTGAAAAAGTAATATTTGCGATATGCTTAAATGTTTGCTCTAAATTTAACTTTAAAAGACAATAAATATCAACAGATATTGGTTTTTGCAAGACGAAGTGAAAATTCCAAGTCGCATTATTTTTCAATACTTCTACTTTTTCTATTTCAGCATTGCTAAAGTTATCATTAATTAATTTTTCTGGAAATTGAATTTGCTCCAATAAAATCTTAAATTTTTCCCCATTTTGAGACATTTATTAGCCTCCTTACGATTCAATTCATTAAAATTATTAAAGGGTACCCCCTAAACGGTGTACCCTTTTATAATTTTTACTATATTTTATTGTATAGCTCTTCGACAGTTATTTCAATAACTTCATCACTAGTTCTTTGTTTAAATTCGACAATGTTCTCGGCTGACTTTTTGCCTATTGTAACTCTTACTGGTATACCGATTAAATCCGCGTCAGCAAATTTAACTCCAGGACGTTCATTTCTATCATCCAATAGAACTTTACATTTCTTACTCATTAGATTTTCATAAATCTTTTCCCCAAGTTCCTTTTGGTCTTGGTCTTTTGGATTTACTACAACAACATGAACATCAAATGGGGCAACTGCATTTGGCCAGACAAGACCTTTTTCATCATTACATGTTTCCGCAATTGCTGAAATTAGTCTTGATACTCCAATTCCATAACATCCCATAATCATTGGCTGTTGCTTACCATTTTCATCTAAGAAGTTTGCCTTCATGTATTCACTATAACGTGTACCAAGCTTGAAAATGTGCCCAACTTCAATACCTTTGGCAAATTTTACAATACCTTGACCATCAGGAGAAGCGTCACCTTCTTTTATAAACCTAATATCCGCAACTATAGTAGGCTTGTAATCCCTATTAATATTTACGTTCGTATAATGATAGTCATTTTTGTTAGCACCACAGCACGCATTTACAATTGCTGCAACTGCGTTATCTGCCACGATATCTATCTTATTAGTGTCTATATTAATCGGACCAAGTGAGCCAAAATTTGCTCCTAGAAGTCGTTTCGCATCTTCTTCAGTAGCTAATTCAACATTAGAGGCACTATATAAATTTTTCAGTTTTATATCATTAACTTCATGATCACCACGGGCTAAGACTAAAACAAATTTCTCATCAACCTTAAATAACATTGACTTAAAACATTTTACAGTTTCTAATCCTAAATAAGAAGCAACATCTTCAATTGATCTCTTATCAATCGTTTCTACTTCTTCAAGTGTTAAAATTTCATCTATTGATTTTTCATAATTATTTAGACATGGTGCCATCTCAATGTTTGCTGCATAACTAGAAGTATCAGAATATGCGATTGTGTCTTCACCGATTTCAGATAAAACCATGAATTCATGTGTATCTTTACCACCCATTGCTCCTGAATCAGCAATAACAGCTCGGAAGTTTAAACCTAAACGTGTAAATACATTCGAATATGCTGTAAACATTTTATTATAAACATCGTCAAGACTTTCTTTGTTAGAATGGAACGAATACGCATCCTTCATTAGAAATTCACGACCTCTTAGAAGTCCGAACCGAGGGCGCTTTTCATCTCTAAACTTATTTTGAATTTGATAAACAGTTAGCGGTAATTTCTTATATGTATTAATCTCATTTCTAATTAAATCTGTAACTACCTCTTCATGTGTTGCACCTAGTGCAAAATCACGATTATGACGATCCTTCATTCTCATTAGCTCTGGACCATACGAGAACCATCTTTCTGATTCCATCCATAATTCTGCTGGAGCTAATGCAGGCATCAGCAATTCAACAGCACCAGCTTTATCCATTTCATCTCTGACAATGTTCTCAATGTTCTTTAATACCTTTAAACCTAAAGGTAAATAGCTATAAATCCCTGCGGCATTTTGCCTTATGTATCCTGCTCTTAATAATAACTGTTGACTTTTCGTATCAGCATCTGCTGGTACTTCACGTAATGTCGGTGCAAAAAAATTACTTTGTCTCATAAAAAAATTCACCCTCTTTAATTTAAAAGCACTAGAAAATATTAATATTAAAGATAACCTAATTTACTAGTGCTGTAAACTATTAGTAAACAATATTAAAAGAAAAACTTCTGAATATCATTCCATGTAACAACTAACATAAGTAACATCAGTAATGCAAAACCAATAAAATGAACTAATCCTTCCTTATTTCGATCTATTGGTTTACCTCTTACAGCCTCAACGGCAAAAAATAATAATCTTCCACCATCAAGTGCAGGTAATGGAAGTAGGTTAACAATACCAAGGTTTATACTTAATATTGATGCCCACGTTAAAAGACTATAAAATCCTGATTCAGCAACTTCTCCAGTGTAGTTATAGATCCCAACAGGACCAGCTAACGCGTCAAGAGAAAACTTACCGGTTATTAGTTTTCCAATACCAATAGCAATTTCTTTAGTCCAAGTTATCGTCTGCGTAACTGACATTTTAAGTGCTAGTAAAAATTCTTTCTCTACTGGAGCATATACTCCAATTCTACCGAACTTTTCTTTACCAGTTTCTTGTTCTACTGTATCAGGAATAACACTTAAATTTACTTGTTCTCCGTTTCTATCAATAGTAAAGTCTAATTCTTTACCAGGATTGTTTCGAATTATTTGCACCACATCTTGCCAACTAGAAACTTTGTCCCCATCAACGGTTAGTATTTTATCGCCCTGCTTTAATCCAGCTTTCTCAGCAACACTTTTATTAATAATTTGACCCATTACTGGTTTATTAGTTTGAACACCTTGACCAAGACCAACTATAAATAGTAGAATCGCGGCTAAGACAAAATTCATTGCTGGTCCAGCAAATATAGCCATTGCTCTCTGTGGTATCGTTTTAGAGTTGAATTGTCGATTATACGGGGCAATTTGGATTGATTCCCCGTTAGTAATTACTTCACATTTTGGATCGACCTTATATTTAATTTCTTCATCATTTTCATCTACTCCACTAATTATAAGTTGACCTTCAAGGTCAGAATAAAGTACTTCAATTATTGTTAAATTAGCATATTTTTCGAAATTATTTGTTACTATTTTTGTAACTGTATTTAGTGAGTTAAAGATTAAGCCAACTCGTTGCCCTCTTTTAAGCTCCACTAATTCAGCATCCTCGCCTGCCATTTTAACGAAGCCACCAATTGGGAAGAGACGAATTGTATATACTGTTTCTTTCTTTTTAAATGAAAAAATCTTTGGCCCAAATCCAATTGCAAACTCTCTACACAAAATACCAGCTCTCTGTGCGAATACTAAGTGACCAAGCTCGTGAAAAAACACTAATGCTCCAAATATCAAAACAAATGAGATTACAGTAACCAACAAGTCAACCACCTTTATTTAATTTTTGAGTAGACCATCCTTCTCGTCCATTCATCTACTTCATTAATAACATATATATCTGGATTATGTATAGATGTATGCATATTTAATACTTTTTCTATAATTTCTTCTATTTCTAAGAATTTAATTTTATTTTGTAAGAATGCATCGACCGCCACTTCATTAGCAGCATTTAGTACTGTAGGCATAGTGCCTCCTACTTTACCAGCTTCATAGGCAAGTTTAAGTCCAGGGTAACGGTTAAAGTCCAACTTTTTAAAATTTAATGTAGATATTTCCCATAAATTTAGTGGTCTCTCGACTAATTCTAATCGGTTTGGATAAGTAATTGCATATTGAATTGGAACTCTCATGTCTGGATTCCCCAATTGTGCAATCACACTAGTATCTTTAAATTCAACCATTGAATGAATAATGCTCTCTTTATGAAGTAATACTTCAATTTTTTCATAAGGCAGATTAAATAACCAATGAGCCTCTATTACCTCTAAGCCCTTATTTAACATTGTTGCTGAATCAATTGTGATTTTAGCGCCCATCGACCAATTTGGATGATTCAGTGCATCTTTTACAGTAACACCCTTTAATTCATCACGATTTTTATCTCTAAAACTTCCTCCAGAAGCTGTTAATATTATTCTGGATATTTCATTAGTTCCCTCACCTTGTAAACATTGAAATATTGCAGAATGCTCACTATCAACTGGTATAATCTGAACATTGTTTCTTTTAGCACTTTCTACTACTAAATGCCCTGCTGTAACTAGTGTTTCTTTATTAGCAAGACCAATTGTTTTTTTGCACTCAATTGCTGCTAGAGTAGGTTTAAGTCCAACACTTCCCATAACTGCTGTAATAACAATATCAACATCTTTTTGTGTTGCTACTTCAGTCAAACCTTCAACACCGTAGTAAAATTCTATATCTGGATAATCAATTTTTAATGTATCACAATCTTCTTTTGAAATAACTGAAACAACTTTTGGTTTGAACTCTTGAATTATTTTCCTACCAAGCACTATATTTTTTCCAAGTGACATCGATACAAGTTTAAAAATATTACTATTTCTTCTAATGATATCTAATGTCTGTGTCCCAATTGAACCAGTTGCTCCTAGCAATGCAATTCGTTTCACTTTGTCACCTCTTGAATTTAATTAAAACATTATATAAAAATATATTGGCATTATGAAGATTAGACTATCAAATCTATCTAAAATACCACCATGTCCAGGTAAGATATTTCCAGAGTCCTTAATACCGTAATGTCGCTTAAAAGCAGATTGAATTAGATCACCAAATTGACCAGCGATACTTATAACTATTGTAATTAATAATAATTTAGTTAAATTTTCATTGATGAAGCCATTAAAAAAGAAAATACATGGAATTATGCATGCTATAATTATTCCGCCGATAAATCCTTCAATTGTTTTTTTGGGGCTTATTTCTGGCCACAACTTATGTTTTCCTAATGCCATTCCAGAGAAATAAGCTCCTGAGTCTGTGAACCAAATTATAAAGAATGGAAAAAGGGTAACAGCTAAACCTTCTGCTCTTGTCATTTGCATAAAATAAAACCCTGCAGTCACGTAGAGTAACGATACTAGCGCAAAACCTACGTCATCAAATGTGTATTTATTTTTGGTCACAACCGTTAGGGAAAGTAGTGCCAGACCACCAAATAAAACAATATCACTTTTCTCAACTAAATTAAAAGCTTGAATTATATGTTGCTTTGGAACTAACCATAAATACAAAAATATAATTGTTAAACTAAAAATCGATATTAATGGTAATTTCCGCATTTTTAAAAGCTCATATAACCCTACTAAACCTAATAATGTCATTGCAATATTAAATGCATTACCACCTAAAATAACTAATGGTATAAATAATGCGGCTGCAATAAGACCTGTTAAAATACGTTGTTTCATAATTTTACCTCACTAAATTCCGCCAAATCTCCGAGTCCTATTTTGATAATTAATAATAGCATCAGTAAAATGAACTTCATTGAATTCTGGCCAATATACATCTGAGAAAATAAGTTCACTATATGCAATTTGCCAAAGCAAGAAATTACTAATTCTCAATTCTCCACTAGTGCGAATTACAAGCTCTGGATCAGGTATGTTTTTTGTCATAAGTGTTTTAGATATTAAGTCCTCAGTTATATTATCAACTAATAAACTACCTTCTAAGCATTGTTTTGAAATATGTTGTACAGCTTGTTTTATTTCATCTCGACTTCCATAATTTAGTGCAAAGTTCAAAATGAGTCCAGAGTTTTTTTCAGTTTTAAGAACAGCTTCTTCTAAAGCGTTAAGCGTATGCTCAGGTAATTCATGAATATTACCAATTACTTTTACCTTTACATTCTTTTCAATTAACTCAGGCAAAAATGAATTTAAAAAATCACTTGGTAATTTCATTAAGAAGTCAACCTCTTCTTTAGGTCGCTTCCAGTTTTCAGTTGAAAATGCATAAAGTGTAAGTACCTTTATACCCAAATTACTAGCAAATCTTGTAACTTTCTTAACAGTCTGCATTCCTTCACGATGACCAGCAATCCTTGGAAGTCTTTTCTCGGACGCCCATCTTCCATTACCATCCATAATTATAGCAACGTGTTTTGGTAAACTATTTTTATCGATTTCAATTATTTTATTATTAACATCGGCATCTTTTCTAAAAAGAAATTTAAACATTTCGTGCCTCCCATATTTATTGCACGATATTTATGTGCACAATTAAAGAAACCCAGCAACAAGCCGGGCTTATGACTTCTTTAATTATACAACATGAAAGAACTAAACTTCCATTATATCCTTCTCTTTTTCTTTTGTTATATTGTCAATTTTCACAATATGAGAATCTGTTTCTTTTTGGATTAACTCAGTAAGATTTCGTAATTCATCTTCTGTAATATCACCATTTTTTTCTAACTTTTTTAAATCGTCGTTCCCATCACGACGGATATTTCTAATAACAATTTTTGCTTCTTCAGCATATTTTTTTACTTGTTTTGCAAGCTCAGCTCTTCTTTCCTGAGTTAATGCAGGAACTGCGATTCTAATTACACTACCATCATTTGAAGGATTAAGTCCTAAATCTGATTTCATAATAGCTTTTTCAATATCTCCTAATGATGATTTATCGTATGGAGATATAATTAATAATCTTGCTTCAGGAACACTTATCCCACTAATTTGATTTAGAGGAGTTGGCATGCCGTAGTAATCTACTGTGATTTTATCTAAAAGAGAAGGATTCGCACGTCCTGCTCTAATAGAAGCTAGTTCCTTAGAATATGATTGTATTGCTTTATCCATCTTTTCTTTAGTAGCTCGGATAACTTGTTGTCCCATTTTTATTTCCCCCTAACAATTGTTCCAATATTTTCTCCTAATACCGCCTTCTTTATATTACCATCTTCAGTAATTGAGAAAACAATAAGAGGAATATTATTATCCATACAAAGAGATGATGCAGTTGCATCCATAACTCCTAAACCTTCATTAAGTATTTCTAAATATGTTAAATTCTCGTACTTCTTTGCATCCTTATTTAATTTAGGATCAGAATTATATACACCATCAACATTATTTTTTGCCATAAGAATTACTTCAGCTTCCAATTCTGCTGCTCTTAATGCTGCTGTTGTATCTGTTGAAAAATATGGGTTACCAGTACCTGCTGCGAAAATAACAACTCTTTTCTTTTCAAGATGTCTGATCGCACGTCTACGTATATAAGGTTCAGCAACTTGTCTCATTTCTATTGATGTTTGTACTCTCGTATCAACTCCAATTTGCTCGAGTGAGTCTTGTAATGCTAGAGAGTTCATAACTGTCGCTAACATTCCCATATAATCAGCTGTTGCTCTATCCATACCCATTTCTGAACCTATTTTACCACGCCAAATATTACCCCCACCAACTACTACCGCTACTTCAACACCTAAGGAATTAATTTCCTTTACTTGGTTTGCAACATTTTTTATAATTTTTGGCTCTAACCCAAATCCTTGTTCACCAGCCAATGCTTCACCACTTAATTTTAGAACAACACGTTTATACTTTGGATGTGACATATTTACCTCCGGTGATTTTAATTGTAGTACCTGTGTAAAGTATATTAGTAAAAAAGAAAATTATAGTATTAATGTATTGTAATAATATATTTATTACCTTAAAAAATAGGGAACACAAAGTGTCCCCTATTTTATCATTAGTTTCCGCGAACTTGGTTCATAACTTCTTCTGCAAAATTGTCTTGACGCTTTTCAATACCTTCTCCAACTTCATAACGGATGAATGATTTAACACTTGCTCCATTGCTTTGTACGAATTGTCCAACTTTAACATCAGGATTCTTAACAAATGCTTGTTCTAATAAACAAATTTCTTCATAGAACTTGTTAATACGTCCTTCTACCATTTTTTCAACAATGTTAGCTGGTTTCCCTTCGTTTAGAGCTTGTTGTGTTAAAACTTGACGCTCACGTTCAATTTCATCAGCTACTACTTGGTCACGAGAAATGTATTTAGGGTTAACAGCAGCAATATGCATAGATACGTCTTTAGCGATATTTTCATCTGTTGTTCCTTCTAATAAAGTTAAAACCGAGATTCTACCACCCATATGTAAGTAAGCACCAAACGCTTCATTAGCGTTCTTAGTTAAAAGTGTAAATCTACGTAAAGATAATTTTTCTCCGATTTTAGCAATAGCAGTATTAATATGGTCTTGAACTGCAACACCATTTGCCATTGTTTCAGTTAATACTTCTTCTACGTTAGATGCGCTACTATTTAAAAGGTGTTCCGATACTTCTGCAAGTAGAGTTTTGAATCCTTCATTTTTAGCAACGAAATCAGTCTCAGAATTTAATTCTAGGATAACAGCCTTGTCACCTGAAGTAGCAATGTATGTTAAACCTTCTGCAGCAATACGATCAGATTTCTTTGCAGCTTTAGCTATACCTTTTTCACGAAGATAGTCAATTGCCTTTTCCATATCACCGTTTGTTTCTGTTAGTGCTTTTTTACAATCCATCATTCCAGCACCAGTTGTTTCACGAAGTTCTTTTACCATTTGAGCAGTAATTGCCATGGATATATCCTCCTTAAGTTTCTTCGCCTTGCTTAACTTCGATAATAGCATCAGCCATTTTAGCAGTTAATAATTTTACAGCACGAATAGCGTCATCATTAGCAGGGATTACATAGTCAATCTCATCTGGATCACAGTTAGTATCTACAATTCCGATTATTGGAATATTTAACTTACGTGCTTCTGCAACTGCAATGCGCTCTTTACGTGGATCAACAACGAATAAAGCGTCTGGAACTTGTTTCATTTCTTTAATTCCACCTAAGAATTTTTCAAGCTTTTCTTGCTCTTTTTTCAAGTCAAGAACTTCTTTTTTAGGTAGAACTGAGAAAGTTCCATCTTCTTCCATTCTTTCGATATCCTTAAGGCGCTTAATACGCTTTTGAATTGTTTGGAAGTTTGTTAAAGTTCCGCCTAACCAACGTTGGTTTACATAGTACATACCTGAACGTTCAGCTTCTTCTTTAACTGAATCTTGAGCTTGCTTTTTTGTACCAACGAAAAGAATTGTTCCGTTGTTCTGAGCAACTTCACGCATGAAGTTGAAAGCTTCCTCAACTTTTTTAACTGTTTTTTGTAAATCGATGATGTATATTCCGTTACGCTCAGTGAAAATATACTTCTTCATTTTTGGGTTCCAACGGCGTGTTTGGTGACCGAAGTGAACACCAGCTTCTAATAATTGCTTCATAGAAATTACTGACATTGTTTGTTTCCTCCTAGGTTTTTATCCTCCGCATAAATCACTTTTAAGTAAAACTGAATTCTCAGCACCAATACTTAAATCATTACGCGTGTGTAGTAACACCATGTGATAATATATCACAGATAAACTTAAACTTCAAGTTTTTATCTGATTTTATTGTCTGAATTTTAATAGAAGTTCTATTTCAGTTTGTCCTTTATTTAGTTCCTTTGCAATTTGCTCAATCGTATATCCTTTTTGAAGAAGAAGTAATGCCTGAGCTGTTAAAGATTGTGTTATAAGTTCATCTTTTGTGATTACTTTTGTTTGTCCTAAGTTACCAAAAGACAAATCGAGACGTTTAGTACTCTGTCTATTTTTAGTTAGATTCTCTGACTTCAAATTTTTATAGTCAGGTAATAGATCACTAATATCATCCTCAAAGTCTATTTTATCTAGACCGTTATCAGCATATTTATTTATAAATCTTGAATTACTATGTAAATTTGTTTCAACTTTTTGTTTGCTATTATTTAATTTATTAGTTTGTAATGAAGCTAAATTACTAATGAATACTTCGTTTTCTTCTTTAATTTCTAACAAATAAGAAGAGAAAAGTTCTTCCATTTCTCTTCTAAATTTATCATATTTCTTTTCTGCTTCTTTAGCTCTGTGAAGTTGGGCTGAGATTACTATTAGCCAGAGTAAAAGAAACGCATGAATAGTAAAGCTTATTGCTAATGCAAACGTCATATTAATTACCTCTAACCTGAAAAGTCGATATTTGTTCCCTTATATGGGTGTTTAACAACTTCTTCATTTTTACTATCTTGTTGCTTTTTTGGATTACTATCACTATTTTGTTTAGTACTTCCTTGGTCACTATTTAACTTTGCCTTATTTTTCTGATTTAAATCATTAACTTGATGTCGTAACTTTTCATCTTCTTTTAAAATTGATGCTTGAAGGTTTTCTGCAACGTGAGTACCACGTTGTTGCATACTTTCTTGCAGTTTACCAATATCTTGTGTTCTTGGTAATGCAACTTGTAATTCGATTGCCTTTAAACTCATCCCACTTCCCCCTTACTTATAGCGGGATTATTTTAATTTCATGATTAATAACTTTTATTCTGACAGTGTTGTACACATGCTTTAATGTCTGAGTGTATTTCCCAAAATTTATACTAACATTAGGATGTATTGCACCACGACAAATAATTTGAGCATTCTCAATTGAAACAAAAAGGTTAGAAAATTTAGATAATTCATCAGACATTTCTTCTATTTGAGATGTTACTGCTTCATATATCGGCTTCTGTTTAATTAACATATTCTTTTCAGCTTGTGATAGTGGTATAGATTGCTTAACTTTAGAGTTTAATTTAATTAACATCATATCTAGTTTAGTCTTTGTATCATTAGCTTCAGCAAGTTTTGTTTTAAGAAATTTTTCACGATCGACAATTTTTTGGTTAACACCTATATATATATCAGTCTTTATAAATAGGGAATTACCAATATCCTTAGCTTCTACTCCATGGGTGGCTGATAAACTACCACCATAAATATTGCCATTTTTGCAGATTATTTTACCTGAAGAAATGCACTTACTATGCAATATAGAATTTTCTACTATTAAGTGGTCACCGCATTCAACACTCGCTTGATTTAAATAAGATACGTGTATTTCTTTTTTGGCAATCAATTTTGCAATATTACTTCCTACAACTCCACCTCTAATACTAATTGAGCCGTCTGAAATAATTGTTGCGCCTTCAACTAACCCACCGATAGTTATATCTCCACCAGCTTTTACAGTAAATCCAGTCGGTACATTACCTTTAATATTTACATTTCCTATAAATTCAATATTCCCAATACTCATATCTAGGTCAGAGTTAACCTCAAAAACAGGTAAAACACTTATACTATTCGGTAAATAGTTTACTTGGCCATCAATAGTAGCAAATATTGTATTATTTTTTATATCTATATTTTTACCTGGTTTAAATCTAAATTGCTTACCTTTTTTAGACTTTACTACATTTCCGTGAACATCTTTGCCATCCGTACCTGCTGTTTCAGGTATGATTGTTGCTAAAAGTTGACCTACCTTGACACTGGGTATGTGAATAACTTCTCTTAAATTAACCTTTTCAATATCATGGTTTTCTTTATTAACATGAACCTCTGTTCTTAGGTAGGCATCATCACCATTAATAGCGGCAGTACCCTGAGCAATTGTAATTGGAAAGCTGCAGTTTTGCAAATTAGTTTCAAGTTCTCTTACGGCATCTTCTAATATGCCATGAACAATCCTGTTGTCATATAAAAACTTAGTAATTTCTTCATGATTGAAGAAGACTTGGCTTGGAACAATTTCCTTTAAATCAATATAAGCTTCAAGGCGATCTTTTGACAATTTTACATCGAAATAACTTTTCATATTCCTCAACTCTTATCAATAGATTTTAGTGTGTTCCTTAACTTTAATAGACTTCTAGAATGTATTTGTGAAACTCTTGATGTAGTAATGTCTAATATGCTAGCTATTTCAGTAAATGTTAATTCTTCTCTATAAAATAAATCTAGTATTATTTTTTCTCGGTCATTCATTTCACTAGATATTACACTAATTAAATCAGAAATTTTTTCCTTCTCTAAAAATTGATCTTCGGGATTTTTTTCTCTTTGATCTCGAATGATGTACCCCTTTTGGTCTGTTTCACCATCAGAATCATTTGCAAGTTCATCAATAGATAACACATTTGCAAAAAAGCTTTCATTAATTGCTGAATAAACTTCGTCTTCAGAAACACTTAATGCTTCAGAGATTTCTTTAGTAGAAACAGACCTCATATGTTTTTGCTCTAATTGTTCAATTACTGCTTCAAGTTTCTTTGTTTTTTCACGTGAAGATCTACTGAGCCAGTCCTCTTTGCGTAGATAGTCAATAATAGATCCCCTTATCCTGAATGACGCATAGGTATCAAATTTAATGTCCTTTGAAATATCAAACTTATCTAGAGCATCAAATAGTCCAAATAAACCTTGACTTATTAAATCATCTTTTAAAACATTCTTTGGTAAACTTACCAATATTCTTTGTACGTGAAAATGTACAAGAGGTGTATATTTGCGAACGAGTATGTCTGCAGCAGTCTGGTCACGAGTCTCTTTCCAGCGTTTCCATAGGTGTAATTCGTCTTTAGTTTGCATAACACTCATTAGTTCCACCTCAATTATAGTTTAAAGATTTAATTTTACTTATCATTTAGTTGGTCCTTAATAATGCTCGCAAGATGTTTGAAATTGTCGTCAGAAAAACTTTCTTCTTGCTGTTGTTTATTAGTATCACTTATCTCACCAAATGGTGGTATATATTCTTGCGGTGCAGTTGACTGTTTATCGGTAGTTGCAAACTTCATTAGGGATTTTAGTAAAAAGGTTAAGCAGAAAAAAACAAAAAATGCCAAAAACCCTCTGTACATTGATGTTATAAAACCATTAGTTGAAAGTGAAAATAGGAAACTTATAAAAAAACCTAACACTCCAATCATGAAGTTTACATACAAACTTTTGAACATTATAATTCCTTAACTCCTTGATTAACAGTTCTAACTGTTAGGATAGTTGTGTTCGGAAAAAATTCAATTGTCCTTCCAGAATTACCGCCCACATCTTCAGCAATAATAGGTACCTTTAGTTTTTTAAGTACTTCTTTCACCGCTTCTACATTTCTGGGTCCAATTCTCATCATTTCATTTCCGTTTGTGAAATTGAACATTTGTGCCCCACCGGCAATTTTTGCTTTAAATACGCTTTGACGACCACCAATTTGAATTAACCGATTATATAAATCTACCACCGCAGTGTCAGCAAACTTTGAGGAATTTATAATTCCACCTTTTGCTAGACTAGAATCAGGAAGCATTACATGTGCAAGACCTCCAACCTTCTGAAGTTCATCGTAAATGACTACTCCAACACATGATCCTAATCCAGATGTTCTTATTGAATTTGGGGTTTTAACAACATTAAGCTCAGCAATCCCAACTTTAACTATTTCCACCGTTGTCATCCTTAAGTACACCTAGTGATCTAAATATTGTCTCTGAACTCCCTGGGTCTGGTAGGAAGAAAAAGTGACCTCTCACACTATCGCTTTTATTTTTTATATCATCGGTTAAAACTGTATCAATAACGATAGCACTATCACTTTCACGAGAAATTTCTATAAGTCCATATGTTAATACTGCTCCAATCATATCAATACCTAACGCAGGTACTGATGGATATAAGTCTAGATTTGTAAGATCAGCAAGTGCAGATAAATATGATCCAGATAAAATATTTCCTAATTCTTGTAAGAATGATAATGATAGCTCAGCGTACGGTGGTTTAGAAAAGCTAAAGTTAGTATCACTTGTTGCAGTTTGAATATAATACTCTGCTTGCTCAAGAGGTAAAATAAAAAATATACTTCCTGGAGCATCTCCTTCTACTCTTAAAAATATCGAAGCTACTACTCTTTCGTGACCACCAATATTTTCCATAATATTATTAAAAGATTCAATCTTTACGTCAGGAACCTTCATATCTATTTTTTTATTTAATAGCTTTGATAATGCAGTTGCAGCATTTCCTGCCCCAATATTACCTATTTCTTTAAGAACATCCATTTGAGCATGAGAAATATTTTCGAAATACGGCATAAACTCAATCCTTTCGGGGCTCTTTACTACTTTTTATCATATTTTAGCGCTTTATCTAAATTTAAAATTATTAATAATCTCTTATCTAATTTAACAACACCATCGATATATTCAACCTCAACTACACCAACAACATCAGGTGGCGGTTCAACATTAGATAAATTAATGTCTATAACATCATTTGCAGCATCTACAATTAAACCAACCTCGTAATCTCTATGTGTAACTATAATTACTCTGGTAGATTCATTGTACTCTACTTCTTCGATATTTAATCTAGTTCTTAAGTCTATAATAGGTGTAACTAATCCTCTTAAGTTTACTACACCTTTAACAAAGTTTGCTGTTCTTGGCACTCTTGTAATATGTTGTAGCTTTTCAATAGAACGGACTTTGCTAACAGGAATAGCATATTCTTCATCGCTTAACTGAAAAACTATAACTTTTTCTTCCTTCTCAAATAATTCAGTCATTTAAATCTCCCCTTACTGTCCCTCTATTTGATTAATGCATTGCAATCAATGATTAAAGCAACCTGTCCGTCACCAAGAATTGTTGCACCTGAAATTGCAAAAACTGTTTGCAAATAGTCACCTAATGATTTTAAAACAATCTCTTGTTGACCGATAAATGAATCAACTACTAAACCTGCTAATTTATCACCTTTTCTGACAATAATAACAGAATATAGATTGTCTTCTCCGGATCTACTAGGTACATCAAATATATCTTTTAAGAATATTAAAGGAACCACTCTTCCACGGAAATCAATTACTTTTTGATTATGGGCATTTAAGATTTCTGATTTTTTCACTATAGCTGTTTCTATAATTGAAGATAGCGGAATTGCAAACTTCTCTTTCTCAATTTCAACTAACATTACAGAAATGATAGAAAGTGTTAAAGGTAATTGAACAAGGAATAATGAACCCTTACCTAATTCTGAATCAATTGATACAGATCCACCTAATGATTCAATAGTGTTTTTAACTACGTCTAGTCCTACACCTCTACCTGAAACATCAGAGATTTTATCCGCAGTAGATAGTCCAGATGCGAAAATTAAATCAAAGATTTGTTTATCAGTCATTAATGAAGCACTTTGCTCAGTAATTACTCCCCTTGAAATTGCCTTTTTTATAACTTTTTCTTTATTAATTCCTGCACCATCATCTTGAATTTCAATAAAAACGTGATTTCCACTATGATAAGCTCTTAAAGTTACATGACCTGTTTCATCTTTTCCAGCAGCTTTTCTTACTTCTGGTAGTTCAACACCATGATCTAGAGCATTTCTGATTAAGTGTACTAGTGGATCACCAATTTCATCGATAACTGTTCTATCTAACTCAGTTTCAGCACCTACAATGTCTAATTCGATTTTTTTGCCTAAGTCCTTGGCTAGTTGTCGAACCATTCTAGGGAAACGGTTAAATACTGTATCAACAGGAACCATTCTCATATTTAAAATAATGTTTTGTAGGTCTCCAGAAATCCTAGACATTCTTTCCACAGTTTCAACAAGTTCAGAATTATTTAAATCCTTTGAAATTTGCTCAAGTCGACCTCTATCGATAACTAGTTCCTCAAATAAATTCATTAATATGTCTAATCTCTCGATATTTACACGGATCGTTTTATTTCCTACTGATTTTGCCTGTGACTTTTCATTATTTTCTTCTGTTTTTTCTATCGTAGTTGGTTTAACACTATTACTAACTGATACAGTTTCAGTAACTTGTGTGGTAACTTCAACCTGGTTAATAAGTTCTTGTTCATTTTTTGATTCGTTATATTGAGCTATATTAAACTCTTCAACTTCGACACTATTAATCTCAGATACTTTATTAATTCTTGCACTTATATCACTTGCATCTTCTTTAGAAGCTAGAAATACTGTAAAATCATGATCAAATTTTTCTTCCTCAATTTCTTGAGAGCTTGGGAAAGTTTTTACGATTTCACCTATTTGTTCAAGAATTTCAAAAACCATGTATGCTCTAGCAGCCTTTAATAAGCAATCTTCTCTCAATGTAACTTTAATTTTATAGTTATGAAAGCCTTGCTCATTTGATTGTTCAAACACCGCAATCTGGAATTGATCAAATGTTTCATTTGAAAGGTCAACAAAAGACTCAACGTTCTTTACAGGTTTCTGTGATGACTTAGTTTGGATTGATTCTCCCTTTTCAATTTTCTGAAGTAAATCAACAACATTCGATACGTCTCTCTTACCATCGCCACCTGTTGATATACTTAGAACCATTGCCTCAAGATCATCAACTGATAGAAATACAACATCTAGAATTTCAGAAGTTACTTTGATTTTGTTATTTCTGATTGCATCAAGTACATTTTCCATTTTGTGTGTTAAGTTAGCTAAATCTTCATACCCCATTGTTGCTGACATACCTTTTAAAGTATGTGCAGAGCGAAATATTTCATTTACTATTGAAATATCATCAGGCTTTTTTTCTAATTCTAGTAATTGATCATTGACATTCTGGAGATGCTCTTTACTCTCTTCGATAAAGACCTCCAAATATTGGTTCATATCCATAATCCTATCTCCCCTTACACCTTTAAAATTCTTAGTAATGTCATAGCAATATCATCGAGTGGTACTATTTCGTCTACGCAATCATTTTGAATAGCTGATTTCGGCATACCAAATACTATCGATGTTTCTTCCGATTCTGCAATGGATAAACAGTTTTTTGATAACTTCATTTTTTTCAGACCTTTTGCTCCGTCCGATCCCATCCCTGTCATAATAACTCCAATTTTGTGATAACCGTCTAAGTATGAAATAGATTCGAATAACTCATCTACTGATGGTCTATGTCCGTTGCGAGGTTCATTTGTATTTAGTCTGATAAACAGTTCATTATTAACTAATTCCACTGTCATATGCAATCCGCCTGGTGCAATATATACTGTACCATTATTGACTTTCTCATTTTGTTCTGCCTCTTTAATATTTAATGAACTTAGAGTGTTAAGTCGGTCCGCAAGAGACTTTGTAAAACCTTTTGGCATGTGTTGTACTACAAAAATAGGTAGGTCTAGTTTTGGTAAATTAGTTAAAACTTGTTGGAGGGCCCTAGGACCCCCAGTGGATGTTCCAATTGCAATGACGCACCTTTTTTTAAAAATATTAGTTAAAATGTTAGTTTCTTTATCAAATTGTTTTTTCTCTTTTTCACTGCTTTTTCTAAAATTATTAATATTAACATCTTTAGCAATTAAAACTTTTGAAATTAAAATGTCTTGAACTTTGTGTAGATCTAACGAAATTTGTCCCGATGGTTTTGTCAGAAAATCAATTGCTCCTAAAGACATAGCAGTAATAGTATTTTCTGCCCCTTCAGTTGTAGTACTTGATAGCATAACAACTGGAGTCGGTTTAATTCTCATTATTTCTTTTAAGCAATCTAGACCATTCATTTTTGGCATTTCAACATCTAATGTAATTACATCAATTTCTTGATTTTGTAAAACATCAAGGCATTCAATACCATTTTTTGAAGTTGCAACTACTTGAATGCGGTCATCCTCTTCTAGAAGGTTTTTTATTATTTTCCTCATAAAAGCAGAGTCATCTACAACTAAGACTTTTACTTTCCCCATATAAATCTACCTTTCGAACAAGAGTTTTCTTAACCGGTCCACAAAAGATGTGCCTTTCTGTGAATTCCATTCTTGGTCTTCACCTGAGACAAATCTGTCTGATATTTCTCTAATAGATGTACTTGCTCTGGAATTCGGGTTATTTATAATAAAGGGTATTTGCTGTGAAACAGCCTTTGAAACTTCTGGATCATCTGGAATAATACCCAATAATCTAGTATCCTTTTTTAAGAATTGCTTTACAGCATTACTTAACCGAGTTATTACTTGCTTACCATCACTAAGATTTCTTGAACGATTAAGTAATAAACTAATAGGTATCTCATTATTTTGGCTATTAATATATTTAATAGACGCATAAGCATCTGTAATAGCTGTAGGTTCATTGGTTGTAACTACTAAAATTTCGTTTGATGCCATTAAAAATCTAAAACTAACATCTGATAAGCCAGCTCCCATGTCTAAGATTATATATTCATATTCTTGTAGCAGCTTCTCAAATTCATTAAAGAAAACTTGAAGCCTGTCATTATCAAACTCAAAAAGTTTATTAAATGCAGTACCTCCTGCAACGTATGATAATCCATTTGGGCCTGACTTTATTACTTCATGTATTGGTAATTGCTTATTAAAAAGGTCTACAATAGTTCTATCGGCTGTGAAGCCCATAAGAATATCGATATTACCCATTCCGATATCTAGGTCTATTAACAAAACGCTATGTCCCTTTTGAGATAAAGAAATCGAGAAATTAAGTGCAAAGTTTGATTTTCCAACGCCGCCTTTTCCACTAATCACGGAAAGTACTTTTGCACTTGAGCCTCTATGTTGTTTGTTTAATCTTCGTCTAAGGCTTTCAGCTTGATCTCTCATTATTTAATCCCTCAATTATTAGATTTACAATTGTTAGTGGAGTTGATTCTATAATATCATCAGGAACGTTTTGACCGTTAGTAATATAACCTATACCAATTGATGAATTAATAATTAAATTTAAAATAGATCCATAAAATCTAGTTTCATCAACTTTAGTAAAAATTAATTTGTTAATAGGAATTATTGAAAATTGATTATATATATCAACCATATCAAGGTATTTACTTGTAACAGCAAGAACTAAATATGTTTCAACCTCTTCACTATAATCAATAATTTTGGTAAGTTCTTCAACATATTCCTTGTTTCTAAAATTCCTGCCCGCTGTATCAATAAAAACTAAATCGTACTCATTAAATTTTTCTTTCGCAGCTTTAAAGTCTTCAAGGTTATAGCATACTTCGATTGGTACACCTAGAATTTTGGCATACGTTTTAAGTTGCTCAATTGCTGCAATTCTATAGGTGTCGGTAGTAATAAAGGCAACTCGTTTATTAAATTTTAGTACACATTGCGCTGCAATTTTAGCTAAAGTAGTTGTTTTACCAACACCAGTTGGTCCAACTACATTAATATACTTTTTGCTAAAGGAAATTCCACCAAAATCAATCTTCGAAAATTCATTTAATAGTTCATTTTTAATCACGTTTAATAGTTTTTCTTGATTAGTAGAGTCTAATGAAGATGTCCATTGGTTTTGTACTTTTTTGATGAGACGATCGGCAATACTCTTTTCTATTTCTTGTTTAATAAGTAGATTGTACAAATCTGAAATAATTGGATGATTAATATTAACTACATCTTTATTAGTCAATTCATCCTTTTGATTGCTACTTTTAGTGAGCAATTGCTTTAATTCCTTTATTTCTTGTAATAATGCTTCTTCGTTGTTGCTCTCTTTTATATTATTGTTTACAGAAGTGATTAGAGGTTTATTATCCTGCTTTGTTTCACTAATGTTAACAATTGGTACGAATTTTTGTTTTTGATCTTTAGCCTCAATTTTTTTTGAAATTGGAGGTGCCTCATCAATAGCAGCAATAACTTCAATGCTTTTTCTCTTAAAAAAACCTAAAAAGCCTCCAACTTCAACAACTTTTGAGTTTAAAATGATAGCATCATTACCTAGCTGTTCTTTTACTATTTTCATTGCTTCAGGCATAGTTGGTGCTACAATCTTTTTTACCTTCATTAAATTTTCACCACCCCAACACTTTGTACTTCAACATCAGAATCTAATTCGTTATAAGATAGTATAGGTATATTTGGTACATATCTTTCAATTAATTGTTTAACATACATTCTCACAGCAGGTGAACATAAAACAACAGGTGATATCCCTTGAATCGAAGCTTGTTCTAATTGTTCACCGATTGAATTAATTATTTGCTGTGACGTGTCTGGATCTAGTCCTAAATAAGCACCATGTTCGGTCTGCTGTATAGCATCGGCAACAGCTTTTTCTACCTTACCTGATAAAGTTACTACTTTTAGATTACCATTCTGAGAATGCTGACTAGTAATTTGTCTTGCAAGAGCTTGACGAGCATATTCAGTTAATAAATCAGAGTCAGTAGTCATTTTCCCGTAGTCAGCTAATGTTTCAAATATTATTGGTAAATTCCTAATTGAAACTTTTTCTTTTAGGAGTTTTGCCAAGACTTTCTGTATATCCCCTATAGACAACGGTGAAGGTGTTACTTCTTCAACAAGTATTGGGTAGCTTTCCTTTAAATGATCAACTAACTGTTTTGTCTCTTGACGTCCAAGTAATTCATATGCATGATTTCTAATAGTTTCTGTTAAATGTGTAGATACCACAGATGGTGGATCTACTACAGTGTACCCTGATATTTCAGCAATTTCTCTCATTTGCTCATTTATCCATTTAGCTGGTAATCCAAATGAAGGTTCAATTGTATCAATACCTTGAACTTGATCGTCTTCTATTCCTGGACTCATTGCTAGATAGTGATCTAAGAATAACTCACCCTTAGCTACTTCATGTCCTTTAATTTTTAGTCTATATTCATTTGGTTGTAACTGAATATTATCTCTGATTCTGACAACCGGAATAACTATACCTAATTCTAAAGCAAGCTGTTTTCTTATCATAACGATTCTATCAAGAAGATCTCCTCCTTGATTAGCATCTGCTAGAGGTATTAATCCATATCCAAATTCAAATTCTACTGGGTCAATGCTAAGCAGATGTACAATAGTTTCAGGACTCTTCATCTCATTTGTTTGAATTTCTTCTTGCTCTTCTTCGATCATCTCAACAGATTTTGCTTTATTATTTATTATTTGATAGCCCGCAAAAACTAACATTCCTGCAATAGGACCTGTAATAAAAATACCGATTGGTGTAAATAGGCCTAACGCAAAAATTGTTCCACCTGCGACAAAAAACATTTTAGGAAAAGCTGCTAATTGTCCAGTAATATCTGATCCTAAACTCCCTTCAGACGCAGCTCTAGTTACGACTATACCTGTTGCAGTTGAGATCATTAGTGCTGGAATTTGGCTCACTAATCCATCACCTACTGTTAGTTGAGTAAATCTTTGAGATGCCTCTGCGAAAGTCATATCCAATTGAAGCATTCCTATTATAATTCCGAAAATAATATTGATAAAAACAATTATTATTCCGGCAATAGCATCACCTTTTACAAATTTACTTCCTCCATCCATCGCTCCGTAAAAGTCCGATTCTCTCTGGATTTTCTCGCGTCGTTCTCTTGCTTGCTTCTCAGAAATTAGACCAGCGTTAAGATCAGCATCAATTGACATTTGTTTCCCTGGCATTGCATCTAGTGTAAATCTAGCAGCAACTTCAGATACACGTTCTGAACCTTTCGTTATAACGATAAATTGAATAATTACAAGTATTAGGAAGATAACTAAACCAACTAATATATTTCCTCCAACAACGAAATCACCAAAAGCTTCTACAACTTTACCACCTTCTCCATGTGATAAAATTGCTCTAGTTGTTGATACGTTTAATCCTAATCTAAATAATGTCATGATTAAGAGTAATGAAGGGAAAATTGAGAATTCTAACGGTTCCTTCATATTCATTGAAACTAAAAGTACGAGTAAAGCTGCCGTTATATTAATGATAATTAAAAAGCTGATAAGCCAAGTTGGAAGCGGTATGATTAACATTGCTACAATCATGACAACAGCTAGAAGAACAGATAAATCTTTTAATTGCATTTCTGTCTCTCCCTTAAATTACATAAGATGTTGTAATTATTAATTTATTTTCTTTTTTAATTTATAAACATAAGCTAGAATTTCAGCAACTGCCTTAAAGAAATTCTCAGGTATTTGTTTGCCAATCTCTGCTTGATCATATAATGCTCTTGCAAGCGGTCTGTTTTCTACCATAACCACTTCATGTTCTTTAGCTATTTTTTTTATTTTTAATGCTAAATAGTCCACACCTTTTGCCACAACTATAGGTGCATCACCATTATTTTCATCATATTTTAACGCAATTGCAAAATGGGTTGGGTTTGTTATAACAACATCAGCTTTAGGAATTTCTTGCATCATTCTCCTCATAGCCATTTCTCTTTGCTTTTGCTTAATTTTCGATTTTATTAGGGGATCTCCCTCTGACTTTTTATATTCATCCTTAATATCCTGTTTAGACATTTTAATGTTTTTTTCAAAGTCAAACTTTTGATATGCATAATCAAAAATTGAAAGAAACAATAATGCGCCTGATGAATATAGTCCTGTTTGCACTGCTAACTTATAAATTACTCTAAAAGTATCGATAGCAGATTTTTGTGAAAGTAATAGTATCTTATCGATATTTGACCATATTACATAAAAAGCAACAAAACCAACAAAAGAAATTTTTAAAATAGATTTTGCTAATTCAACTAACGCTCTCATCGAGTAAATCTTTTTAAAACCTTGAATCGGGTCTAATTTATTTAACTTAGGTGTTAATGGTTCTGTTGAAAAAATAAAACCAACTTGCACATAGTTAATTATTGTTGCACTAATAAACGCTATTAATAACACAGGTCCTAATATTACAAAGAGACTTTTAGCGATGAAGTAAATTACTGGTCTTAAATTATTATTTGAAATATCAACTACAAGGTATTGTTCAAGAAATATTTTAAAAAAATTTATTATATTTTTTTCAAAGAAATTTCCTAGAAAAAATAAGAATAAAAAACAGAAGAAGAGTATAAATGCCGTGTTTAAATCAGCACTTTTGGCTACCTGGCCTTTTTTGCGAGAGTCTTCTCTACGCTTAGGGGTAGCTTTTTCAGTCTTTTCGCCTGAAAAAAACTGAAGATCCAGCTGGATTTTAAGCATGTTATACTCCTCCAATTATTTCCATGAGTCCACGCATTACTTCTATCACTTGTTGGAATAAGTTATTTAATACAAGTGAAAAAGCTGACATAGAAATAGCTATTAAAACTAAACTTACAAGTATTTTTAATGGTAGCCCAACAACAAAGATGTTGAGTTGTGGTACGGTTCTTGCTACTATACCTAAGGCTAGATCAACTAAAAATAAAGTCCCTACTACAGGTGCAGCCATTTGAAAAGCTATTATAAACATTGAATTAAATGTTCTTACAAAGTACTCTACTAAATGTTCACTTCCAAAAGGAAAATTTGCAACACTAGTAATAGGTACAATTTTGTAGCTATAGTAAATTCCATCAAGTAATAAATGATGTCCATTAAATGTTAGTAATAGTAGTAGTGCAATTACATAAAAGTACTGACCCATAATCGGCCCTTGTGCACCGGTTTGGGGATCAATTACGTTAACGATTGCAAATCCCATCTGAAAATCTATAAATCCGCCAGCTATCTGAATTGCAGACATCATTATAAATGCAATTAAGCCAATTGATAATCCAACCATTGCTTCCTTTAAGACTAACATTAAATACACATCATCGATTTCTACAACAGGCAATTTCATCGATGTAGATACTAGAAAAGATAACAGAACCGCTAACCCAATCTTTAAATTATTTGGTATAGTTCTATATGAAAATAATGGAACAGTAACAAAAAATGAAGAAATTCTAGTAATGACTAGTAGTAGTGTTGGGAAATTAGCAACTAATGCATCCATACTACCCTACGAACCTGTTTAGATTGGAAAATATATCAGTAGCATAGGTCAATAATTGCTTTAACATCCATGGTCCGAAAAATATTATTCCTACTAAAACAGCAACTATTTTTGGAATAAAAGCCAACGTTTGCTCTTGAATTTGCGTAGTTGCCTGAAAAATACTAACTATCAATCCTACAACTAAGGCAAGTAGTAAAAGAGGTCCGCTTACCATTAGAATGGTGTAAATACCTTTTTCAGCTAGAGATATGACTGCTTCTAAGCTCATTGATTAATACACCCCTTCTAAAAGCTTTGTAGTAGTGATTTAACAACTAGATACCATCCATCTACTAGAACAAAAAGTAAAATCTTAAATGGTAGAGAAATCATAACTGGTGGTAGCATCATCATCCCCATCGACATTAGGACACTAGCTACAATTATATCTATAACTAAAAACGGAATGAATATCATAAAACCTATCTGAAATGATGTTTTAATTTCACTGATAGCAAACGCTGGAACTAATGCAGCCATCGGGATATCTTCAACCTTTTTAGGCTTACTATATCCAGCATAATTCATAAATAAAGCTAGGTCTTTTTCCCTCGTATGCTTACTCATGAAATGCTTAAAGGGAATGGACGCTTTGTCATACGCTTCATCTAATGTTATTTTTTCTTCAAATAGCGGTGTAAGAGCTTCTTTATTAACCTTATTAAAAGTAGGTCCCATAATAAAAAATGTCATAAACATCGCTAGTGCAATTAGAACTTGGTTAGGAGGCATTTGCTGTGTTGCCAATGACGTTCTAACAAATGATAAAACAATTATTATTCTAGTGAACGACGTCATTAAAATTAGAATTCCTGGTGCAATGGATAATACTGTAAGAACTAAAAATAATTTAACCGATGTTGCAACATTCGCGGGATCACTAGCATTGAATAATTGAAAAAATTCGTTCATTGATCCAAATCCTTCCTATCATGCTCTAACTCTCTCATCATACTGTTTCTTTGGTTTGATATTTCTTTTAGTTGATGAAGAAATTGATCCTTAAAGCCTTTTGTTACTGTTTCATTACTTACATTGGATTTATTTAGAAATTTTTCAATAAATGAATTTGGTTTAAACATATTTTGAAGTCTATCATTATACTGTTCTAGTATTTCTTCAACTTCTAACTCATTGTTAATTTCCTTGAGTAGACTAATATCTTCACCTACTCCTAAAACTAGAACACTATTTCCAACCTTTACTATTTGAACTGATCTATTATTACCTAGAGCGGAACCACCCAAGTTCTGTAATAGTTCATTGCTATTAAAAACTCTATTTTTAGCTTGAATTATACGAAGAAAAGCATAAATGAGAAATATTACAAATATAAGTGCGAACATCATTTTAAAGTAATCCCAAGCAGTTACACTAGTATTCGTTTCAGTAGCTTGTCCATCCTTTGACACTTCTTCTTTTTTCTTACATAGTTCAGGTTTCTCTATACATTCTTTTGCAGATAATTGTTTTGCATCTACAATTGATGTGTTTGTAGATGCAAAAACAAAAATGATAGTAAACAATACTAGTAGTAAAGTAGATTTTTTTGTTAAAAACAATTATCTCACCACATTCATTTTTTATGATAGTGTTTTTGCAATAGCTTCTAATACACGTTCAGCTTGGAAAGGTTTAACGATAAAGTCCTTAGCACCAGCTTGAATTGCATCAATTACCATTGCTTGTTGGCCCATTGCTGAGCACATAATAACCTTTGCATTTGGATTCATACTTCTGATTTGTTTTAATGCAGTAATACCATCCATTTCTGGCATTGTTATGTCTAAAGTAACCAAATCAGGTGAATGTTCTTTATACATTTCTACAGCTTGTGCTCCATCAGCAGCTTCACCAACTACATCATAGCCATTCTTTGTTAGTATGTCTTTAATCATCATTCGCATGAAAGCAGCATCATCAACGATTAGTATCTTGTGTGCCATGAAAGAACTCCTCCTAATTATTTAAGATTATTTAATCTATCAGATTGACTGATTATATCAGTAATACGGACACCAAAATTTTCTTCGATTACTACAACCTCACCTTTTGCTATTAGTTTGTTGTTAACTAATATATCAACTGGTTCTCCGGCAAGCTTGTCTAGTTCAATTATTGAACCGTGCCCTAATTCCAAAATATCTTTTACAGTTCTCTTTGTTCTTCCAAGTTCAACTGTTACAGAAAGTGGAATATCAAGAAGCATGTTTAAATTTCTTGCTTCACTTTCTGGCAGATTTGTATTTTGAAATTGAGAAAAAACTGCTGGTTGTACATCTGCATTATTTCTACTAACATGGTTTCCAAAATTTTGTCTTTGTTCCATATATGGATCAACACTCCTGTTTGCTCCAACAGGTTGTAGTTGCGGTTGCGGAGTGTGAATAACCTGTTGCTCATATACTGGTGTTACACTTGGTTCAGTATATGAGTGCTGTATTGCTTCTGGTTGTGTGTTAGTTGATTCCTCAGTTTTAGCTAATAATATATTAACTAAATTTTTTGCAAATTCTGGTTCCAATAATTGCATAATGAATGAATCAATTAAGTTACCAATCTTTAATTTAAAAGATATCTTAACTAAGGTATCATTTTTAGGGATTGTATCTTCACCTTCTCCATGTGGTAGATCTAAAATATCTATACTAGGAGGAGAAATATCAACTTTCTTACTAAAAATTGTAGATAATGATGTTGCAGCAGAACCCATCATTTGATTCATTGCTTCTTGGACTGCACTTAGCTGAATTTCATCCATATAATCTCTTGGATTAAGTCCGTCCCCACCAAGCATTAAATCAGCAATAACTGCAGCGTCACTAGTGTTAATTATTAAAAGATTGGTACCGGAAAAACCTACAGTATACCCAACGGATACAGCAACATACGGGCTTGGAAATTCATTTATTAAATCCTCACGACGTACGAGTGTTACATTGGGTGTTGTAATTTCTACCTTTTGATTTAGTAATGTAGATAGAGCTGTAGCAGAACTTCCAAAAGAAATATTGCCTATTTCACCAAGGGCATCTTGTTCAATTGGTGACAGTACATCACTTATTTCAGGCAATTCTTCTTTAAAAGAATTATTACTATCTAAGCCCTTTTCTAGTTCCCCTTTTAAAAGTGCTTCTATTTCTTCTTGGGAAAGCATATCATCACTCATCATCTTCATCTTCCCCCTTTAGAATGTCTATTATTTGAATAGCCATTTTTTTATTTACACAACCTGGTTGGGCTGTGTATTTAGGTTCTTGATCTATTTTTACAATAAGTGGATCAGTAACGAGTTGATCTAGTTGAATTACATCACCATAATCTAATGATAGAAATTCTGAAATTGAAATATTAGATGTACCAAGCTGCGCAATAACAGGTACAACAGCCTTTTTCAAATTTTTCTTTAATGCCTCGTATTTGACTTCATCATGATCCTTTTTAGTTTCTTGCATCCAATAGTGTACAGATAACTTTGGTATTATAGGCTCCAAAACTACGTGAGGATAACAGATGTTTATCATGCCACTAGTATCACCGATCTGAGTGTTTAAAGAAATAACAATTACCGTTTCGTTAGGCGATACTAATTGTAAAAATTGTGGATTCACTTCAAATTCTGATAGTTGCGGCTCAACTTCTACGATTGAACTCCATGCCTCGGATAAATTATCAATAGCTTTTTCAAACAAACCAGACATAATTTTAGTTTCAATCTCAGTTAGATTTTCAACTTTACTAACTGCAGAGCCAAGTCCACCCATCAGTCTATCCATCATTGAATATGCAATATTAGGATTGACCTCGAGAATAATTCTACCATCTAAAGGCGGAACATCATAGATGTTTAATATTGTCATTTTTGGAATTGATCGTATAAATTCCTCATACGGAATTTGATCAACTGATGCTACGGAAATTTGTATAAATGTTCTTAGTTGGGCTGAGAAATAAGTTGTAAGTAAACGAGCAAAGTTTTCATGTATTCTAGTTAAACTTCTTATTTGATCTTTTGAAAATCTAAGTGCTCTTTTGAAGTCATAGACTCTTACTTTTTTCTCTGATTCCTCTTTTTTCAATTCATCGGCATCCATTTCACCTGTAGAAAGTGCCGATAGAAGGGCATCTATTTCATTCTGAGACAATACCTCTCCAGACAAAACGCTCACCTCTGCTTTCGTAACGCCTTAAGGTAATCTCCACTTAATTACTGTAATATAAAGGACGTTGTATATACTCTGATAATAGTACCCTCTTGCATTAATTCATTTATTTTTTCTTTTATATTATTTTCTAAGTTAACAATACCATCTTTACCTTTTAGAGTCTGTGCATCAGTTTCTGAAATCTCTTTTATAATAATATCTTTTACTTGGAAATCCCTTTGCTCAAGTTCTGCTTTAGCATCTTCACTATCAGTTTGAATTTTAAAAGATATTTTAATAAATTTACCACCAACAAGATTTGTTGTAATCTCTGGTATGTCTACAGAACTGGCTACAACTTCTTCAATTTTTGGTTCCTTTGGTTCGTCACCTTTTGATAACTTTAAAATAATTATACCCGCAACTACCGCAACAAGTGTTATTGCAAGGAGCATAATAATAGTGATACTAAGTAATTTATTCTTCATTGAACTTATACCCCTCTACTTTTAGATCCTTAGCGCTAAATAATTGAATAGTCCGATAAAAATCAGTAATTTTATCTACTACATCTCGCTCATTTTCTTTTACAACAAAAATCTTTCCACTAGTAAGTGTTATTGTAGTATCAGGAAATGATTGAATTTGTTCGATATATAAAGCATTAATATGAAAAGTTTGACCATTTAGACGCGTTACACTAATCATAATTAGGAGGCTATGAATAGCCCTCTATCCCCCTATCGCTTTAAGTTAACAAGTTCTTGTAATATTTCATCAGATGTAGTGATAATTCTAGTATTAGCCTGGAATCCACGTTGTGCAACGATCATTTCTGTAAATTCTTCAGAAAGATCAACGTTTGACATTTCAAGAGATCCTGAAACTAAAAATCCTGTACCGTTTGTTCCAGGAACATTATTAGTTGTAGGTGTTCCTGAGTTTTGAGTTTCTCTATATGTGTTTCCACCAACTTTTTCTAATCCTTCATTATTAGCAAATTTGGCTAGTGCAATTGGACCCAAAGTAGTGGATGTTCCATCTGCAGCAACATAAACCACATCACCATTTGAAGAGATGCTATAGCTTTTTGCAGTTGTTGGGATAGTTATATTTGCTCCTCCTGTACTTTGAAGGAATAAACCTTCAGAGTTTACTAGACTCCCATTCTCATCAAGATAAAAGTTTCCAGCACGTGTATATAAAGTGTCTGATCCACTCGCAACAACAAAATAACCATCACCACTAATAGAAATATCTAGTGGTCTCCCAGTTGTTTGAATATTACCTTGCGTATGAATTGTGTCTATTGAAGAAATTTGTGTTCCTAACCCTACTTGCTTAGCATTGGTTCCTCCAATTGTAGCTGAAGGTGCACTCGCCCCAGATATTGTTTGTGAAATCATATCTTTAAAGGTAACACGACCCTTTTTAAATCCAAACGTATTTACGTTTGCAATGTTGTTACCAATTACATCTAACTTAGTTTGGAAGCCCTTCATACCACTAATACCTGAATACATTGAACGAAGCATTTAACATTCTCCTCTCGATTTTTAAATCGATTAATTATTAAGCTTTTGAAATTACATTTACACCAATTGCGTTAATCATTTTACCATCTTCAAGTTCAAGCATTACTTTATAATCCTTGAAATGGACAGATTTAACAGTACCATTTCCAGTTATTGATTCTGTTGTGCCATCCTCTTTTGTAACAACATCTGTATAATCTACTTTTTTACCGATCATATCACCATACTGAATTAAGCTATTTTCAGCAGAATATGTGAAGAAATTTTCCAACATGGTATTCATATTCGTTAACTGTTCTAGTGATGAAAATGTTGCCATTTGAGCAATGTAATCTTTATCTTGCATTGGATTCAGTGGATCCTGGTTTTGCATTTGTGTCATTAGTAATTTTAGGAAATCATCTTTTCCTAGAATATTACTAGTTGGTGATTTTTGTTGATTTTGATTACTTAGTAATACAGAATTTCTAAAGTCAACTGAGTTAGCCAATATTATCACCTTCTACTTCTTTTAGTTCATTAAGGAAGGTTTCAAACGACTTTTCTGAATCTTCTTCCTTTGAGTTTTGCTGTTGTTGCCTAGAGTTTTGATTATTCTGATTTAAATTCTCTCTATCTGGTAAACCTTTATCAAACATTTGATTCATTGCCTGAGTGACCTCAAACTTTTCTACATTCAAATTTTGTGCTGCTAGTGAATGCTTTAGAGTGTGTAGGTTTGCATCAATAAGCTGTTTTACTTGTTGCGTAGATGCTTGAATTCTTGCAGTTATTCCCTCTGAATTCTGTAATATCTCAATTCTTAGAGAACCAAGACTTTCTGGATATAACTTAACTACTAATTTTTGAAGGTTTGCAGACTTACTAATAATACTTGATGATAAAATGTTTTCAAATTGTTTTATAAGGTTTTCAGTGTTTAATTCATTTCCTCTAGTTTGAGTGAAAATAGAAAACTGCTGAATTCTATTAAGCTGCTGCCCAGTACTAAATTTATCAAGTATGTTTATTACCTGTTTAATTTCGGTTTGTTTTACTTCTTTATTTGGTTGAAGTTCCCTTATTACTTCAACAACCTTCTCAACTATAGTCGATTTATGATTTACATTATTCTGTATTGGATTATTCTTTTTAGGATTATATTCTTCAAAAGCTTTGGTGATTTCAATTAATTTAGGATCAAATTTAATAGAGTCATTTTTTACTAGAGTGTCTTTGATACTATTGATTATTTTTTCTAATTCTTTAATTTGAGTTGGGTTTAAAGAACTAAAGAAAATTTTCAATTTATCATTACTAGAAAATATATTCGTTATATTAGCTTCTACATCTACATTGGTAGTCTGATTATTATCATTGCTTATTTGATCAAATATTTTATTAATTAGGGTAGTTAACTGAATAAACCATGTTTCAAAATTTAGGTTATTTTCATCTTGACTATCGACTTCTTTTGGAGAAGTAGTTTCGGTTGTTTTTACTAATTCAGTTGTACTTTTACTTAATATTTCTTTTAGTTTAGTAAACAACTGTTCAATTGAGATTGCCTGATCTTCAAATGCTGATGAAGTAGTGGGATCAACTTGAATCAATTGAAGCATGTTAAAAAAATTGACTGGTACTGATGCTGATTGCAAGGAACTATTAGAAGATGCCTGAACAGGGTTTCCCCATAACGCTAAATCAACCTTCATAAATCTATCCTCCTTTAATCGATATTTTAATTTTGATTATTTTGTTTAGAGAGTAATCCTGTATACTTTGCGGCTGCCTTTGCATCCATTTTTTCAAGTATTGCACTTACCGAACTATTTGAAATTCTAGATAAAATCATAATTGCTTCATCATCGCTTAATTGTGGAATAATTTCAGCGGCTTTTTTTGCAGACATACCTTCATACATTTTTGCGATTTCATTAAGTTTTACGTTTGCTTTTTCAGCTTCTACGTTATTATCCATAAGCTTACGTTTTAGTTCAGAAATTTCTTCATTTAATTGTGTAATTTGATCATCGCGTTTTCTAACTTTATTATTTAAGCTTTCAATAGTTTTTTGGTTTTCTTCATTTGTTGCTTGGAGGTCAACAACATTATCCTCTAACAATTGGATTTGGTCTTCCGGTTTTGTTTCATCTTTGAGCAATGTAGATACGTATGGAATTTTCTTTCCGAAATCCTTCGCTGTATCAAATACATTTACACCAGCCACAATTAATATGACTAATGAAATAGTCACTGCAAACATTAATGGTATTAGAATAACAAATACAAACCATTGAAAGGCACCATATTCTTTTTCAGGTTTTTCAATTAAATTATCATCCATAATATTATCACCTATTCGCCTTATTCAAGTGCTGTTGTATTGATATTTCATCCATTTGAGTGTTTTCTAATAATTTTATTTGTTCTAAGTATGAAACAAATGATTTATCTTTCATAATTTCATATTTTTTCACTTCTATATTTTTTTCTATTAAAATCTGCTCTTGCATTTGCATATTATGTCTTGCTTCTATAACTCTAGTTTGGAAATCACTTATTAACTTTTCGATATTTTGAATATATAACTGCTGCTGTTTTATTTCATAGATTGTAAGTCCATCTAGAAGTAAATTTTCTTGAGTATTAATTAATTCTTCTTTTTTTAAAAGATATTCGTAGAGTTTATTTGCAACATTTTCAAATATGCTCTTCGCTTCTTCGTATTGTTTCAAAACCGAATCCTTCTCTTGTGCTTTTAAATTTAGGATTTTTTCAAATTTGTAGTTGAATTTCATTCAAAATCATCCTTAGGTAATATTTCTTTTAGCATATTTAACGCATCTTCAAGATTGGATTTTTCGTAAAGATCCTGTTTTAGAAAGGTTACTATTTTAGGATAATACTGTAATGCAGTGTCTATTTTTCTTGAGCTACCTTTTTTATACGCTCCTATATTTATCAAATCTTCAGCTTCAAGATAAGTACTAATAATTTCCCTTGCTTTATAAGCTATTTCTTTATGATGATCATTTACAATATTATTCATGACTCTACTAATACTATTTAGAACCGCAATTGACGGAAAATGACCTTTATTGGCTAACTTACGATCCAAGATCATATGTCCATCTAGTATCCCTCTTACAGTATCAGCTATCGGTTCATTCATATCATCACCATCGACTAGGACGGAATAAAACGCTGTTATAGATCCCTTGTCGTTAGTTCCTGTGCGTTCCAATAGCTTTGGTAAAATCGCAAATACTGAAGGAGTGTAACCTTTTGTAGTAGGTGGTTCACCAACAGCAAGTCCAATTTCTCGTTGAGCCATTGCAATTCTAGTAGTAGAATCTAGAAGAAACATCACATTCATTCCAAGATCTCTAAAATATTCAGCAATTGAGGTAGCAGTATATGCACCTTTTAATCTCATTAGTGCTGGTTGGTCTGAAGTTGCAACAATGACAATTGACTTCTTAAGACCTTCTTCACCTAAGTCACGTTCGATAAATTCTCGAACCTCACGTCCTCGTTCCCCAATTAGAGCAATTACATTTATATCTGCATTTGTATTTCTAGCGATCATTCCCATTAATGTACTTTTACCAACACCACTTCCAGCGAAGATCCCTATTCTTTGTCCCTTACCAACAGTAAGTAAAGTATCAATTGCCTTTACTCCAACTTCAATTGGCTCGTAAATTGGAGGTCTATTCATTGGATTAGGTGGATTTTGGTCAGTTGGGACATTAAGAAGACCTTTAGGTAAAATTGAACCATCTATTGGATTTCCTAATGAATCAAGTACTTGCCCAATTAATGAAGTTCCAACTTTAACTTGTAATGGTTTTCTTGTAGCTTCTACAATACTACCTAAAGAAATATCCTGAACATTTGTAAAAGGCATTAATATTACGTATTCGTCACGAAACCCAACAACTTCGGCATATACTTTTTTGTCATGGTTCTTACCAATGTGTATATAGCAAACATCACCAATAGATGCTTCTGGACCTCTTGATTCGATCATTAGTCCAATTACTTTTGTTACTTTTCCATACAACTTATATGATTCAAGATGAGGAATTGTCGCAATAAGATCTTTAGCTTTCATTATTGATCACCATGCAATAACTCTACCAATTTATTTTTCAATTCAGTTAACTGAGTATCAATACTTATATCAACTTGCCCAGTGTTAGTTTCAATAAGACAAGAAACTTCATCTAGTTCTTCAATAGGTAAAATTAGTAAGGATTGATTTTCAGCAAGAATGTTAACTAACTCATTCTTCTGACTTAATAATAGTTTGTAATTGTCTGGAGCGACCTTAATCTTAACTTCTTCTGATTCCTTCATCTGTTTCAAAGCATTTTGTACATATTTTACAAATAACTCGTCACTATCAATTAACTTTTCCCTTAATACTTTTTCAGATATAGTTAAAGCTAATTGGAGGATAGTTTCCTCACTATCTATAATTTTTTTATCATAGTCGGTTTTAGCTAGTTGAATTATTTCTTCTACTTCTAGAAACTTCTCCATAAGTGATGCCTTACCGTCTATTAAACCTTGCCTAAAGCCATCATTATATCCGGTTTCATTAGAAATTCTTATTAATTCTTCCTTTTCAAACTCCCATTTATTTTTAAGAGAATTTATTTCATCAAGTGTATTTTGATACAAAGTATCTGCTTGAAAACGAATTGTTTCAGCATACACTTCTATATCTTCTTTCATTCTTTGAAGTCGTAGAAATTCTTCATCTAATACTTGTTGTGCTTGATTACTTGATTCCACTAAAGGATTAATATTATTGATCTTTTTTACTCCAATTACATAAGTGTCTGTTACATCACTAGCTGATCTGGATTTAATAACTTTAGACAATAATATCATCTCCTCCACCACGAGCAATTACGATCTCGCCGGCTTCTTCAAGCTTTCTTATTACTGCTACAATTCGTGACTGAGCTTCTTCCACGTCACGTAATCTAACTGGCCCCATAAATTCCATTTCTTCACGGAATGTTTCAGCCATACGAGATGACATGTTTTTGAAAACAATCTCTCTAACCTCTTCACTAGAAACTTTAAGTGAAAGCATTAGGTCGGCATTTTCCACATCACGGATAACTCTTTGTATAGCTCTACTATCAAGTGTAACAATATCTTCAAACACGAACATTCTTTTCTTAATTTCCTCTGCAAGTTCAGGATCCTGAATCTCTAGGGCCTCTAAAATTGTTCGTTCTGTACTTCTATCAACACCATTTAATACTTCTACTACGGATTCTATTCCGCCAGTTTGTGTATAATCTTGTGTTACAGTAGCCGAAAGTTTACGTTCTAGTACCTGTTCAACTTCATTAATAATGTCAGGTGAAGTGCTATCCATTATAGCTATTCTCCTAGCAACGTCAGCTTGCATCTCTTGTGGTAACTCTGACAAGATTTGTCCAGCTTGTGCGGGCTCTAGATAAGAAAGAATAAGTGCAATAGTTTGTGGATGCTCACCTTGAATGAAATTAAGAATTTGGGCAGGATCTGCCTTTCTAGCGAAATCAAAAGGTCTAACTTGTAATGCAGAAGTTAGTCGATTAATAATCGCAGCAGCTTGTTCAGTACCTAGAGCTTTTTCAAGTATTGTTTTTGCATAACCAATACCACCCTGGGTTATATAGTCCTGAGCAAGAGCTATTTGATGAAACTCTTCTAAAATATCTTCTTTTGCCCTTGAGTCTACTTTCTTTACACTCGAAATTTCTAACGTTAATTTCTCTATTTCATCTTCAGATAAATGTTTATAAATTTGGGCAGAAACATCAGGACCTAATGAAATAAGGAGTATTGCAGCCTTCTGTTTACCCGAAAGCTCAGTTTTACCTTCTTTCTTAGCCAATTAATCCATCCTCCCTATTCCACTGACAGCCAAGTGCGTAATAATTTCGCGAAGTCCTCTGGCTTATCTTTAGCTAATTTCTCAAGCTGTTTTTTACGTGCATTAAAATCACTATTTTGTTCTTCGGTTATATCTGGAATAATCTCAGACATACTAGCTGCTTCTAATTCATTTATACTATATTGCTTAGCTTTTGATCTTCTAACGAAATATATTATTAACCCAATAATTATTAGAATAATAACTACAATTAGAACATATGCCCATGTAGGAAGTGTTAAAAGTCCTTTATTACTGTCAAATTCAACTTTCCCTTTAAACGGTTGAACCGATACATAAATTTTATTAGCGATTTCGTCCTGAGTAAGAGTTGTGCCATCTTCATTTTTTGCAATCGATGTTCTTACAACTGTGCCTAAAATATTTTTTATATCATTAACAGTCTTTTCCGACATTGAGTTCGCCTTATTTGGGTTAGGAGGTTCAACCATGACTTGAATTCCAAGATCCCTAACTTTATAAGGACTTTCTACTATCTGCTTACGGATTTTGTTAACTTCATTATTTATTCTTTCTTCTATCTTTTCATAATCACCATTGCCGTTATTAGAAGTTACCGTGTCGTTTCCAGATATATCCCCGTTTTGTGTTCCAGGAATCCCTCCAACGGCTTTTTCCCCGGTAAACGTTTCAGTTATTCTTTCAACGCTTACGGCAAGGCCTTCCATATTCTCTTTATCTACAGGTTCAATTAGGTTTTCTTCTCGATTTTCTTGTTTAAAATCGATATCAGCAGTTACTGAAACTACAACCTTATCTTGTCCCATCATTGTTCCTAGCATTTGTTGAACTTGTCTTTGTAAATCACGTTCAATTTGTTTCTTAATTGCTAGTTGATCTGCAAAATTTGTGCCATTTGAATTATTTTTTTCATTTTCTAAGTCAAAGTACTCAAAATTTTGGTTCATTATGACGATATTATCAGTAGGGAGATTTGGAACACTCTTTGAGACTAGATGATATAAAGCTTTTATTTGATCTGGTTGAAATTTATAGCCTGGGTTTGTTTTTAAAACAATTGATGCTGAAGCTTGCTGACCTTCTTCATTAACCCAAATACTTTTTTCTGGTAAACTAATCATTACTTTAGCATCATTAACTCCTTCAATCTCTTTAATAAGATTAGAGATTTCTGTTTGAGTAGCTTCTAATTTAATAATATTAAACTCGTTATCTGTCATTCCAAATCCAGCATTTTTCCCAAAGAATGAGTAGTCAATGTTACCACTTTCCGGGATTCCTTCAGCTGCAAGTTCGACCTTTAAAGTGTCAACAACTTGCTCTGGTACAGAAATAGTTGCTCCGTTGTCAGAGATTACAGAAGTTATACCTCTCTGATCTAATGTAGCTTTTATTTGTCCAGTTTCCTGAGGTGATAAATTACTATATAAAGGAACTAAGTTAACTTTCATTGATAGAATACTAGTAATAGTTACTACAAGAATAATAGTTACAAGACCACCAATCATTGTAAGTTTTTGACCCTTAGTGCGGCGGCCCCAGAACTCTTTTATTCTTTTATTGTAGTCCTGTAATTTTTCATTCATGACCTTCCTCCGATTAATGAAACGTTTTGTTAGGATATAGCGTGTTGTTATTTACGATTCATTAAATACTCATTCTCATCATTTCTTGGTAAGTTTCAATTGCCTTATTACGTATTTCTAATGCAAGTTGCATACTTACGCCTGCTTTCTCAGAAGCTATTAAAACTTGGTGAAGATCAATTTTTTCGCCATTAATAAAAGCATTAGTTGCTTTATCTGAAACTACTTGCGACTCGTTAAGTTTGTTTATAGATTCTTTAAGTATAGTTCCAAACTCTGAACCCATTTGTTTAACTTCATTGTTAGCTTGTACATTTTTAAAATTTATTGCTTGGGTTGGATTCATTGCCATCTTTTGTATCATTTATATAACCACCCTAATTATAGTTATTTACTAATCTCAAACGTTTTTAAGAGCATTGATTTAGTAGCATTTAAAACTGTTATATTAGCTTCATATGACCTAGTTGCACTCATTAAGTCAACCATTTCTTTCAAAGGATCAACATTTGGAAGTTTAACATAACCGTTTGCATCGGCATCAGGGTGTTCTGGATTATACACAAGTTTAAAAGGTGTTTTGTCTTCAATAATCTTAGAAACTTTTACTCCTCCACCTATATCCCCTTGTTTACCCATCGCTCTATTTAATTGTGAACTAAAATTACCTTCACTCGGTTCAAAAACTACCATTTTGCGCGAATAAGGTTCCCATTTGCCATCAACTAATTTTCCTCTTGTAGTATCAACATTAGCCATATTTGAGGAGATAACATCCATACGTAGTCTCTGTGCTGTTAACGCAGATGAAGATATATTCATACTATTAAATATAGACATTATTATTTACCTCCTCTAATGATATTTTTTAATGAACTAAACTTGCTTCCCATTCTTTCAGTTAGTGCATTATAGTATATTTGATTTTGAGCCAACTCTGACATTTCCATATCTATATCAACATTATTCCCGTTATTGTTATAAGTTGTATTTGTTCTTTCAGATAATTTAAATCCAGATCCAGAATTGTATTTAAAGTCAAAGTGTCTTGGGTCAGTTTTCTTTGACTGTAATGAATTGTTCATATGATCAGAGAATGGAATAAACTGAACATCTTTAGCTTTGTAATTTGGAGTATCAACATTCGCAATATTTTGAGCTATAGTTTTTTGTTTAACATTTGAGTAATTTATTCCGCGTTCAAGGTTTGTAAAAGTTGATGAAAAAATTTTCACAAACATCCCTCTTTCCTTTATAAATCGATAAAACTATAAACATTTATTTATTCATATTAGATATATAATAATCCTAACATATTTTGAATAAGATTTATATTTATACATAATTATTACATTATATTACTAATTGTTACACCATACATCTAATAATACTAAATTTTTTACATTTTGTACTATAAAAAGAAAACTATTTAGAAGAAAATTTTGTGAAATTTATTCCAATTTCCCTACTTTTAGATATAATCAGAACAAAAGTTATCTTTTTATATTTTTTATTATATTATAAATATTATAAAGTGGTATATGTTTTTACTTTTTAATAGAAGGAGTATTCAAAAAAATAAAACCTTTCCATAATTCGGAAAGGTTTTATTGTGTCTAATGAGACTTAATTTTATTTAGTTCTAACAGGAAATTATCATTCAGGACTTTTATGAATGTTCCTTTCATTCCTAATGATCGTGACTCAATTACTCCAGCACTTTCCAGCTTCCTTAGAGCATTCACTATTACTGAACGAGTGATACCTACTCTATCAGCAATTTTACTTGCAACTAGCAAACCTTCAGTTCCAGCTAATTCCTCAAAAATATGTTCGATAGCCTCTAATTCACTATATGATAATGAACTTATCGCCATTTGAACTACAGCTTTTCGTCTAGCTTCTTCTTCAATTTCTTCAGCTTTTTCTCTAAGTATCTCCATACCAACAACTGTAGATCCATATTCTGCTAGTATTAGATCATCATCTTCAAATCTGTCATCCAACCTAGATAATACTAAAGTACCTAGACGTTCTCCACCACCAACAACAGGAACAACTGTAGTCAATCCATTTTTGAATAAATCTTTATTTTCAACTGGAAAAGCGGTATGTTCACTTTCAACATCTAAATTAGATGAAGTCTCGGTTATGCTGTATAGAGAATTAGTATACTCTACTGGAAATTGTCTTTCCTCTAACATATTTTTCATGCGTTCATTCTCTATTTGTTGATGAATTGAAAATCCAAGTAGTTTACCTCTTCTAGAAATGATAAAAACATTAGACATAATGACTTCTTCTAAAGTATCTGCCATTTCCTTGAAGTTAACAGGCTTTCCAGCGGATTGTTGTAGTAATTTATTAATTTTTCTAGTCTTATCTAGTAGACTCATTCTCGTTCCTCCCATAACTTCTATAAGATATATTGGCTTAAATCACGATTTTTTACAATTGCAGTTAATTTATCATCAACGTACTTTGATGTAATGGTTATTCTTTCAAGGTTAATGTCTGGAGCTTCAAAAAGTAAATCCTCTAAAAGCTTCTCCATGATCGTATGTAGTCTTCTAGCACCTATATTTTCTGTTTCCTGATTGACTTCAAATGCAATTTCGGCAATTCTGATAATAGCATCGTCAGAAAATTCAATTTCTATACCCTCAGTACTTAATAGTGCTTTGTACTGTTTGATTATTGCATTATCAGGCTCAATTAAAATTTTCCTGAAATCATCAGTAGTTAATTTATTTAACTCAACTCTAATCGGAAAACGTCCTTGAAGCTCTGGAATTAAGTCTGACGGCTTTGAAATATGAAAAGCACCTGCAGCTATAAATAATATGTAATCAGTTTTAACTGGTCCATATTTTGTAACAACTGTTGAACCTTCTACAATCGGTAAAATATCTCGCTGAACACCTTCTCTAGAAACGTCTGCTGACTGTTGGCTTTTTCCAGCAATCTTATCAACTTCATCTATGAAGATTATCCCGAGTTGTTCTGCTTTTTTTACAGCTTCAGCATTTACTTCATCCATATCGATAAGTCTTTGTGCCTCGCTCTGAATCAAAACTGGCCTTGCTTCTTTAACTGTTAGTTTACGTTGTTTTTTACGTTTGGGCATAATTGATCCAAGTGCGTCTTGCATATTTATACCCATTTGTTCCATGTTTGGATTCTGAAACATATCCATTAGTCCTGAATTACTTTCTTCTACTTCAATGGAAATTAGTTCATCTTCTAATTGACCTGACTCTAATTTAAATTTAATTTGTGCCTTTTTTCTTTGGATGTCTTGGTTACTATCAGTTGATGTTGTTGGCTCTTGTTTAGTTGCTCCTTGCTGGAACAAAAATTCGAACGGATTTTTAAATTCAGAAGTTGATTTCTTTTCTCCAGTTAAAATTTCAATTATCTTTTCATTTGCTAGAGTTTCAGCTGTATTTAAAACTGAAGTCATCTTCTCATCCTTAACAATCCTAATAGACGTTTCAATTAAGTCTCTTACCATTGACTCAACATCTCTACCTACGTATCCCACTTCAGTAAATTTAGTTGCTTCTACCTTTATAAAAGGCGCACCTACTAAATTAGCCAATCGTCTAGCTATCTCTGTTTTCCCAACACCTGTTGGTCCTATCATTAAGATGTTTTTAGGAGATATGTCATTTTGTAATTTTTCATCTAAAAGACTTCTACGAAAACGGTTTCTTAAAGAAACAGCAACTGCTTTTTTCGCATCCTTTTGTCCGATAATGTACTTATCCAATTTTTCTACAATTTGACGAGGAGTTAGATTTGAACTCATATTACAGCCTCCAATCAAAGCTCTTCTAAAACTATATTATTATTTGTAAAAACACATATTTCGCTCGCTATAACGAGACTCGATTTAGCTATTTCTGATGCAGTAAGTGAATCACCAGAAAATCTTTTTAATGCTCTACCTGCAGATAATGCATAATTACCACCTGAGCCAATTGCTAATATATCATCATCAGGTTCAATAACTTCTCCTGTACCAGAAATTAAAAGCAGATTATTTTCGTCCATTACTATTAGCATGGCCTCTAACTTTCTAAGCACATTGTCACTTCGCCATTTTTTGGCAAGTTCAACAGCAGCACGTGTCAGATTACCATTGTACTCTTGTAGTCTCGCCTCGAATAGTTCAAACAGAGTAAAAGCATCTGCTACTGATCCTGCAAAACCTGCAAGTACTTTTCCGTTAAAAAGCCTTCTAACCTTTCTAGCGGTGTTTTTCATTACAACCTGATTTCCAAGTGTTACTTGCCCATCACCAGCCATTGCACATTTACCTTTGTGTCTAATGGCAAAAATTGTTGTTGCATGAAACTGACCCATTAAATAGCCTCCTTTTAGCTTAAGCCCTAGGATGGTACATAGTATAAATATTTTGAAGTTTCTCTTTTGTTACATGTGTATAAATTTGTGTTGTTGACAAATTTTCATGACCTAATAATTCTTGCACTGACCTTAAATCAGCACCTTTATCTAGTAAATGTGTCGCAAAGGTGTGTCTGAGAACGTGCGGACTAATATTATTAGTCATTGCTGAATTTTTTACAATTTCGTTTATTATATATCGAATTCCCCTAGGAGTAATTGGATTACCATTATTATTTACAAATAGAAAATTGTGTTCTTCCATACCATCCAGTAGATTTAATCTAACATCACGAATGTAAAGTGTAATTGCTTTTCTAGCAAATTCTCCAAATGGAACTATTCGTTCTTTGCTTCTCTTACCAAAAACCGTTATAGTCCCAGACACATAGTTTATGCTTTGTAATTTAAGAGATGTAAGCTCACTAACACGTATACCTGTTGCATATAGTAATTCCATAATGGCCTTATTTCTAATACTTAGATTTGAATTCTCTCCTAAACTTGTAAATAATTTATGTAATTCATCCTCATATAGAAATTTAGGTAAACTTATGTTTTTTTTAGGTAAAGAAACCGCAACAAAAGGATTTGTTTTTGCTCTTTCCTCTTGCAAAAGGAATTTATAAAAAGATCGTAAACATGAAATTTTTCGAGATATTGTTCTTCTAGAGTTGCCTCTTTTTTGTAGTAACGAATAAAATCCTCTTACTTCTATAACAGTTACTATCTGAAATGAATTTATTCCCTCTGACTTTATATATTCTGAAAATTGTAAAATATCCTTCTCATAATTTTTTATGGTGTGAGGAGAATAATTTTTTTCAATTTTAAGTTTATCTAGAAACAGTACAACTTCTTCCATTATTAACACCTCAGAAGGCTACTAAATATTATCATACTTCAAAAACCCTTGCAATGACATTAGGATATTAATTCAAAAAATTTTGAATTGTTTCTAAAGCTCTTTGCGCTAATTTACTATATCTTTCTTGCTTACCTCTAATTTTAATACTAAGTGGAGGTACAAGTCCAAAATTTGCATTCATTGGTTGAAAGTTTTTTGGATTCGTATGGGTTATATAATGTGCCATACTTCCAATTATGGTTTCTGGATCAAAAATGATTAATTCTTTATCATTCAATAAATTTGCTGCATTAATACCTGAAACTAAACCAGAAGCAGCAGATTCTATATACCCTTCAACTCCAGTCATTTGGCCTGCAAAAAACAAATTAGATCTTTCTTTAAACTGGTATGTTGGTTCTAAAAGCTTAGGTGAATTTATAAAGCTATTTCTATGCATTACACCGTATCTAACTATCTCAGCATTTTCTAAACCAGGGATAAGTCTAAAGATTCTTTTTTGCTCTCCCCATTTTAAATGTGTTTGAAAACCTACTATATTAAATAAAGTGCCAGCTGCGTCGTCCTGTCTTAATTGTACTACTGCGTAAGGAGCCTTTCCAGTTTTAGGATCTTCCAATCCAACTGGTTTCATCATCCCAAATAAAAGTGTCTTATTTCCTCTTTTTGCTAATACTTCAACTGGCATACATCCTTCAAAAAATATCTTCTTCTCGAATTCCTTAATTTCAGCAGTTTCTGCATTAACTATAGCTTCATGAAAAATATTAAATTCTTCTTCTGTCATCGGACAATTTAAATACGCCGCTTCACCTTTGTCATATCTAGACTTTAGATAGACCTTGTCCATATTTATTGAATCTTTTTCAATTATCGGAGCTGCTGCATCAAAAAAGTAAAAATAATCTTCTCCTGTCAATAATTGAATACTTTTTGTTAGTTTATCAGACGTAAGTGGGCCTGACGCAATAATAGTTGTACTATCAGGAATATGTTCAACTTCTTCATTTACTACATTAATGTTTGGATGATTCTTAATTATTTCTGTAACTTTTTCAGAAAATAATGTTCTATCAACAGCAAGCGCTCCACCTGCTGGGACTTGCGTTTCATCTGCTACTTTCATTATTAAAGAGTTTAATTGACGCATTTCTTCCTTTAATACTCCAACTGCATTAGTTAGACTATCTGACCTCAATGAATTACTACAAACTAATTCAGCAAAATTGCTCGTATGATGTGCTGGCGTCATTTTCATCGGTCTCATCTCGTACAATGTTACATTTATACCTCTATTTGCCGCTTGCCATGCAGCCTCGCAACCAGCTAATCCTGCACCAATTATAGTTAAATTTTTGTGACTCATATATTCCTCCGTTAATAATATTTTAGTACCAAAAAGAAACAGATGCTTATCACATCTGTTCTTCTACATAGTCACATGAAATACATGAAACTTTTATACCTTTTTTAACTTTCTTCTCAACTAGTAGTCCTGAACACTTAGGACACGGTCTTGGAAGTGGCTTATCCCATGATACAAAGTCACAACCAGGATACGTTGAACACCCGTAGAAGGTTTTTCTTTTCTTTGATGATTTCCGTTCAACTATTTTACCTTCCTTACATTTAGGACAGTTTACACCTAAATCTTTAACTATAGGTTTTGCATTTCTACACTCAGGAAAATTAGAACACGCTAAAAATTTACCATATCGACCTAATTTATATACCATTTCATGGTCACAAAATTCGCATTTTTCCCCAGCTAATTCATCCTTTATTTCAACACTTTGTAATTCGACCTCTGCCTTTGATAATTCTGACTCAAAGCCTTTATAAAATTGATCGACTACACCTATCCATTCTTCTTTACCTACACTAATTAAATCTAGGTTCTTTTCAAGCTGTGCTGTAAACTCTACATTCATGATATCCGGAAAAAACTCATTCATGATTCCAATTACAATACTGCCTAATTCTGTAGGAACAAATCGCTTATTATCTAAATTAACATATCCACGTTTCTGAATAGTTTCAAGTGTCGGTACAAATGTTGACGGTCTACCTATACCTAATTCCTCTAACGTTCTTACTAACCTTGCTTCAGTATATCTAGGTGGTGGTTGAGTGAAGTGTTGTTTTGGAATTAAGTCTTTTAAAATTACCATATCTCCTTCATTAAGTGTTGGTAATTTTCTATTTGCTGGCTCATCTGTCTGATCATCAGTACTTTCAACATAAACCTTCATAAATCCTTGAAACTTTACTGTTGATCCAGTTGCATGAAAAGTAATATCTTCTTTACTCAAACTCGCTGTTACTGTATCTAATATAGCTGGTGCCATTTGGCTAGCTATAAAACGTTCCCAGATTAGTTTGTATAATCTAAATTGGTCACGAGAAAGAATGCTCTTTAACGAATCAGGGGTACGATTAGCTGAAGTAGGGCGGATCGCTTCGTGTGCATCTTGAGCTGATTCATTTTTCTTTTCTTTTCTCACCTCAGAGAGTACAAATTTTTCACCATATGTTCCCTTAATGAATTCATATGCTTCATTTTGTGCTGTTTCTGATATTCTCGTTGAATCTGTTCTCATATATGTTATAAGACCAATTGCGCCTTCTTTTCCCAACTCAATTCCTTCATAAAGTTGTTGCGCAATCATCATAGTTTTCTTTGCTTTCATATTTAACTTTCTTGCTGACTCTTGTTGTAACGATGAGGTAGTGAAAGGAACAGATGCAAAACGCTTTCTTTCCTTCTTTATTACTGAGTCAACACGAAGTTTTTCACCAGATTTAAGTTTTTTAAGAATTTTTTTAACATCACTCTCTGAATCCAAAGCTAACCTTTTATTATTAATTCCATAGAAATCTGCTTCAAAAGATTCTGATCCTTGCAGGGCATTTATTTTTATTGACCAATATTCTTTCGGTTCAAACGCCTCTATTTCATTTTCTCTGTCAATAATTAATTTGACAGCAATAGACTGAACACGACCAGCTGAAAGACCTTTCTTTACTTTTTTCCATAATAATGGACTAATTTTATACCCAACAAGTCGATCTAAAACTCTCCTAGTTTGTTGTGCATTTACTAGATCAATATTAATTTTTCTAGGTTGCTTAAATGAGTCTTTAATTGCATCCTTAGTGATCTCATTAAAAACTACTCTAATTGGTTTTTTTAAATCTAAATTTAACGTATGGGCAATGTGCCAAGCAATTGCCTCTCCCTCTCTGTCAGGGTCAGCTGCAAGATATACATTTTTTGCCTTTTTTGCTGCACTCTTTAGATCCTTTACTATTTGACCCTTACCACGAATCGTTATGTACTTAGGTTCAAAGTTTTTTTCTATCTCAATGCCAATCTGACTTTTTGGCAAATCACGCACGTGTCCCATTGAAGCTATTACTTTATATTTTTTTCCTAAATATCTTTCAATAGTCTTCGCCTTTGCGGGTGATTCAACTATTACTAAATTTTCTTCCATTAATGGTCCTCCTCAGGAAGCTGAATAAACATTTCCTATTATCACTATAATAATAGTTTTTGTCAAACTAATTTAATATATCAATATTAATACTCCTTGTTTTTTAATTATAAACATTATTTAAAATATATTAAGAAAAATAATTAGACAAATTATTATTATTATATACATATTTCATTTCTTCAATAATATCTTCAGCATTATAAACTAACTTTGCACCTTGTTGAATAAGCTTATTGCACCCTGTACTTTTAGTTTCAATTATACTTCCTGGGATAGCGAAGACCTCTTTTCCTTGATCAAGAGCTATTTGTGCTGTTATTAAAGATCCGCTTCTCTCTTTTGCCTCGACAACTAGTACACCCATACTAAGGCCACTAATAATTCTATTTCTTTCAGGAAATCTCCATTTCGCAGGATAAACAAAGGGTGGATACTCAGATACTAATAGTTGATTTCTTTCCATTTCTACTGAAAGAATAATGTTTTCACGAGGATATATATGAAAAAAGCCTCCACCTAATACTGCGATAGTACTATTTTTTTTGTGTAAACACAATTGATGTGATATTGAATCTACACCTTTTGCAAGACCACTTACTATTACGAAGTTATTTTCGATGAGCTTTGGGATAATTTTTTTAAGGACTGGAAGTGCGTAACTTGTTGGTTCTCTAGTGCCGACGATGGCTAATGATGGTTGGTTTAACGAAGTAATGTTTCCCTTACAATAGAATACTAATGGAGGAGCAAAAATATTTAAAAGGCTATCCGGATATTCTTTGTCGAATATTGTTATAACTTTAATTCCCTTTATATGCAAATCATCATATATATTTGTCTTTTTAAAGTTAGGATTTAGCTTTATATCTAAATCATTATTATCGCTTTCCCTTACAAAATGTGTTATTTCAGTCGTCTTTAACTTTTCTTTCACAGCATTAAATAACTTTACATCATTTTTTACATAATTTATGAATTTCCCATTATTTCCGTTTGCTAAAAAATTATAGTAAATAAGTTTATCTTTGAACTCATACATTTTCTCCCTCCTTAATTATAAGCTCTCCCATTAATAGGAGAGCTGTAATTTATTATTACTTTAATAAACATTTCTCATATAAGTTATTATCTTTTAATGCCTTAATAAGTGTTGTGCCTATATTTGCAGGCGAAATGGACACATAAATACCTGCTTCTTCCATTGTCTTTATCTTCTCTGCCGCAGTACCTTTTCCACCTGATATAATTGCACCTGCATGCCCCATTCTTTTGCCTTCAGGTGCTGACTGTCCACCTATAAAACCTACAACCGGTTTAGTCATGTTACTTTTAATCCATTCACTTGCTTCTTCCTCTGCAGATCCACCAATTTCTCCTATCATAATGACTGCAAACGTTTCTTTATCTTCATTAAACGCTTTTAATACATCGATAAAACTTGTACCCGAGACAGGATCTCCGCCAATTCCTACAGCTGAAGATTGACCCAAATTAGCTGTTGTAAGTTGGTGAACTGCCTCATATGTTAAAGTTCCAGATCTTGAAACAACACCAATATGTCCTTTTTTATGTATATAACCTGGCATAATACCAATTTTACATTCCTCAGGAGTAATTAAACCTGGACAATTTGGGCCAATTAATCTTGTTGTTTTGCCCTTTAAGTATTCCTTAACCTTAATCATATCTAAAACTGGAATTCCCTCAGTAATACACACAACAATTTCAAGTTTTGCATCTATCGCTTCCATAATTGCATCAGATGCAAAAGCTGGTGGAACATAGATTACACTCGCATTAGCTTTAGTCTCAATTACAGCATCTTGAACTGTGTTAAATACAGGTACTCCTTCAATAATTGTACCACCCTTATTTGGTGTTACTCCTGCGACAATTTTAGTTCCATACTCAATCATTTGACGTGTATGAAACAATCCTTGAGAACCTGTTATACCTTGAACAATAACTTTAGTATTAGAATTTATAAAAATTGACATTAGTTTTCACCGCCAATACCGTTGACTAAATTTACAATTTTTTCTGCTCCGTCTGAAAGGCTTGATGCAGACATTATATTTAATCCAGATGCATTTAAAATTTCTTTCCCTTTTTGAACATTAGTACCTTCAAGTCTTACAACTAAAGGTAGTGTTAAACTTACCTGTTTGGTAGCCGATACAATTCCTTCAGCAATCACGTCGCATTTCATTATCCCACCAAAGATATTAACGAATATACCTTTAACATTACGGTCTGAAAGTATTATTTTGAATGCTTCTGTAACTTTTTCAGAAGATGCACTACCACCAACATCTAGGAAATTTGCTGGGTTGCCACCATATAATTTAATTATATCCATAGTAGACATTGCAAGACCTGCTCCGTTAACCATACATCCTATATTCCCATCTAATGATATATAACTTAAATCAAATTTAGATGCCTCTATTTCTTTTGGATCTTCTTCATCTAAATCTCTTAAACTCAATATATCCTGATGTCTAAAAAGTGCGTTTGCATCAAAATTAATCTTAGCATCAAGAGCAACAAGGTTTCCTTCTATAGTTGTTACTAAAGGATTTACTTCAACAATACTACAATCTTTTTCTATAAAAAGGTTATAAAGATTAGAAAGTAAATTTACAAATTTGAACACTAACTTATCCTTTAGTCCTAATTTAAAAGCTATTTTTCTTGCTTGGAATTGCTGTAACCCCATTGACGGCTCAACTACTTCTTTAATTATTTTTTCAGGGTTTTTATCAGCAACCTCTTCAATATCCATTCCGCCTTCAGTTGAAACCATAACGATGATTTTTGAAATACTTCTATCAAGTATCATACTCAAATAGTATTCTTTATCAATGTTACAACCTTCTTCTATCAATAAACGCTTTACTTCTTTTCCACTCGGACCAGTCTGGTGTGTAACTAAAATTTTCCCAATTAATTCATTCGAATACTTCTCTACATCTGCTGCATTTTTTGCTATTTTTACTCCACCGGCTTTACCTCTACCTCCAGCATGTATTTGAGCTTTAACGACTTTAATCTCAGTAGAAATACTCTCAGCTGCTTTAATTGCTTCATCTACAGAAAATGCAGGAATTCCAAACGGAACATCTACCCCATAATCTCTAAACAATTGTTTTGCTTGATATTCATGAATATTCACCTTTTATCAGCCCCTATTAGTTACGTTACAATGCTAATTTTATTAAAAAATTCTGTTAATTGTCTATAAATAAAAATATTATTTTTTTCAATACTTATTTCTAAAAAAAACTTTTTAAAAGCAAAAAAAAAAATAAAATAGGATTTTAACCCTATTTTAGATATATTTTTCGGCTTCTTTATCAATTTTGTATATATATGCAAATAATTCTGCAACTACATTGAACAGCTCCTCTGGAATTGACTCGTTTATCTGTAAATTACCTAACATTTCCATTAAGCTTTCATCACGTTGGATAGGAATATTCTTCTCTTCAGCTATTGAAAGAATACTTTCTGCAATTATTCCTTTTCCCTTTGCAACTACAACTGGGGAATTATCAGAACTAATATCGTATCTTAAAGCAATTGCTTCTTTTCGTTTGTTAATATCGTTACTTTTACTCATATTTTTATATCAACACCTTGATAATTCGAATTGTTGTAAAATGAATTTTCATTATTGTTATTCTTCTTAGTTTTTAATTTCATATCATTATTTGAAAATCTAACACTGCCTAGTGTATAGTTAATATCTTGTAATTGCCTATGCAACATTGAATTATCTTTAAGTACTAGTTTCTCAACGATATTATTTTTATTTATAATCTGTAAATTTACAACCTTATTAATAACATTTACATCTAGAATTGTTGAGCCTATGTTTGATAGATCAAGATAAAACAATATCCTACAAAAGTTAGGATCAATCTTACCATCGCTATTTTTTTTGCCTTGCCACTGTATTTTCAAGTCGCCTTTAAAGTCATTAAAAACAAAAGGTATTTGTGTAAATATAGTTTGTAATGGATTATCTTTATTTACTGATAGAAGTTGAGATCCAGTTATCTTATTAATTAAAGATTCCACTTCACTCTTTAGGTTTTGTGGTAAAGAATCATCAGTTAAAATTTCGAGTAGGAGTTGTTTTATCATTGTCTTATCTTCACTATTCGTAATTACTTTTGATTTTAATAAACTTTCAAATTCAAATCCCATTTTATCAAAGTTACTTATAATCGCATTTCTAATTCTAACTTCAAAACTTTCCTCTTCAGTTTGAAAAGTATCTACCAACTTATTAATTACAATTGTTTTAACATTATCTTTAAGTTGAATATTTTCAAGTATTTTGTCCATGAATTTGTTTAAATCTAATGAATTAGTAGTCGACTTAAAATCTACTATTTTTAATAGTTGCTGAAAATTTTCGGCAATTGGTTTGTTCTGACTATTTAAGATTTCCTTAACAACATCTTGTTTAGTGTTTATATTACCTCTTGTTTCTAACAGTGGAATTAGTTTTTTTACATCTGTATTTCTTAAATCCATTTCTCCAATGAGTCTATTAATAACATTTTCAGTTTGGTCTTTTGTTAGTTTAATATTTTTTTCGTCTAGTAAATTTTTAAATATTTCTATTATTACTTCTTTAGTAACTAATTTATTATTAATATTTTCTGGATTACTTTGAATTTTAACTGATGGATCAGCTTTAGTTCCTGAATCTCCATGTTTAAAAAACTCATTAAGTACATTTTGTAATTTTATAGAAATTGGGGTTTTTATTTCCTGCAAATTATTAATAATTCTTTCTATATTTTGAGTCATTGATTTATTTGTAATTACTTCTTTAATTGCATCAAATACTTTAGGTGTTAAAGTGAGCTTCTTATCTAAAATTGTAAATAATGTATTGATATCATCATCAGAAATCTTTCCGTTTTTAAAAATTAATACTGCACTTTGAATAAATTCCTTCTGAAGTGGTTTCCCATTTTCAATAAGTGATATTAGTATTTTATCAATATTTGAAGAGTTATTTGGTATTCCCCATTCGCTTTTTAATCTATTAAGTGCAGCCACTAAATCAAATTTATCTGAGCTAGTTAGTACCTTTAATGTTATCAGCGAATCTTCTGTATTTTCAATAAAAAATATATATGATTGGTCAGTTTGAACTTGGGTTTCTAATTTAGCTATTACTGATTTATCCCCAACTTGAATTCGTGCAAATCCTTCAGGAAATATTTCTGTTATCTTCCCAAAAACTAATTGCCCTGGCCTTGTTAACATTTCAGATTTATAAACTGAGTTATTTTTATCAGATATTATTTGTGATATAACATTCAGGTTCAGCATTTCATCACGCCTTTTAAATTATGTCTTTTATCGGTGCGAATGTCATTCTGTGTATTGGTAAGACTCCAAATCTACTAATAGCATCTAGGTGATCCCTTGTGCCATACCCCATATTTTTTTCAAAGAGATACTCAGGGTATTTCAATGATAAATCTTTCATTATTCTATCTCTAGTTACTTTAGCTATTATTGAAGCAGCTGCAATACTTAGACTCTTAGAATCACCTTTTATAATAGAAGTGTATGGGATTCCAATATCTATTTTCATTGCATCAATTAATAAGTGTTCTGGTTGTATGCTTAAATTATTAACAGCTTGTACCATTGCCAATTTAGTTGCCTCATAGATGTTTACCTCATCAATATGTTCTGGCCCAATAATCCCAATTCCTATTGCCTCACTATTTTCTAAGATCACATTATAAAGCATGTCTCTTTTTTCATCTGTAAGTTTCTTTGAATCGTCTACACCTAATAGTATAGAGTCTTTCTTTAGTATGACTGCTGCAGAAACTACTGGACCTGCTAGTGGACCTCTACCAACCTCATCAATTCCTGCAATATATAATAAGTTTTTGTTATTTACAGTTTCATAATCAAATTCCTTCATTTCAATATACTTATTAAATACTGCTTTTTCTATTTGCAATTTGCGTTTATATGCATTTATTAATTTCTGCACACCACATCTTTGATCATTTTCAAGTTTACTAAGTGTTAAAGAATCAGGATTATTATTTAAAATTCCCTTAACTTCTTGGATAGTTAGACTTTTCACTATTTCATCACCTTATATATATATCGTCATTTACAAAAAAAAATAAAGGTATCATTTGATACCTTTCAAAACATTTCTATTGAAAATCAGATGGTCTCTCTAGAGAAAATGGACCAAGTTTTAATGTTCTAAGCTCTCTTAGAAGCATCTCAGCTGTAAGGTCGTAATTTATCCAACCATCCTTACCTTTAAAACCCCTTTTTGTACCAATTTCAGAAAATAACTCAAGAGGCTCTTTATCAAGTGACTCCAAGTTATATCTCTCAATTAGCTTATTAGGATAGTTTGCCATTAGAAATTTAACAGCCCAGAAGCCAATATCTTGTAGTGTCAATATAGCATCCTTTATTGCTCCTGACACTGCAAGTCGATAACCAACTTCTTGATCTTCAAATTTTGGCCATAAAATACCAGGAGTGTCCAAAAGCTCTAACTCTTTTCCAACTTTAACCCACTGTTGAGCTTTTGTTACACCAGGTTTATCTCCAGTTTTCGCGAGATTTTTTTTTGCAAGCCTATTTATTAAAGTCGACTTTCCGACGTTTGGTATACCTAAAATTAATGCACGAATTGCTCTTGGATTAATTCCTTTTTCTCTTTGTTTATTGAACTTTTCTTCAGTAACTAATTTTGCTGCTTTGACTAATTGGTGCAAACCGACTCCAGCCTGAGAGTTTACTTTTACAGTTGTAATCCCCTTTTCCTGAAAGTACTTCTCCCACTCATTTGTAATCTGCGGGTCTGCTAAGTCAACTTTATTTAATAATAGAACTCTGGGCTTTTGTTTTACTATTTCATCAAGCATTGGGTTTCTTGAAGAAAGTGGTAGCCTAGCATCTACTAGCTCAAACACAACATCTATTAGTTTTAATTTCTCTGTAATTTGTCTCCTTGCTTTCGCCATATGGCCAGGAAACCATTGAATTGTCATTTATTGCACCTCAATTATTTTGTCTATACTTTTCAATTCTTACCTCATTCAAAGGCCAGTAAACTATATTAGCTTTACCGACAACACTTTCCATTGAGATAACACCTATACTTCTACTATCTTTACTATATCTCCTATTATCTCCCATAACAAATAAGTATCCCTTTGGTATCGTCTTCTTACCAATTATGTCCTCTAGTTTAAAGTCTTGTGTCAGAGGTGGATCGATAATATCTTTTTTGAGCTTATCTAAATATGGCTCATCATATGCCTTCCCGTTTATGTATAATTTATCATTTTTGTATTCAACATGGTCTCCAGGCAAACCAATTATTCTCTTTATGTAATCTTTATCAACAGTTGCATTAAAAACGATAACATCAAATCGTTTCGGTTCACCAATTTTATACGACAATTTATTAACTATCATCCTATTTCTATCATGTAAAGTAGGCATCATCGATACTCCATCGACTAAAATAGGTGCAAACAAATATGTACGGATTATAAAAGCTAATAGTATTGCAAATACAAATGCTTTAATCCATTCGAATATTTGACTTTTCTCTGTGCTCATCTTATCCTCCACCCTTAAAATGTCTAATATAATTATACTCTATTATATATTTTTTATAAAACTTAATTATTAATAAGAGTGAAAATAAAGGAAAAGAAAAAGGAGCTTGAAAACCCAAGCTCCACTTCTTTTATTATCGAATTTCTTTAATACGAGCAGCTTTACCACGTAATTCACGTAAGTAATAAAGTTTCGCACGGCGTACTTTACCACGACGTAATACTTCTAAATTAGCGATCTTTGGTGAATGTACAGGGAATGTACGTTCAACACCAACGTTGTAAGAAATCTTACGAACTGTAAAAGTTTCGCTAATTCCGCCACCACGACGCTTGATCACAACACCTTCAAATAACTGAATACGTTCACGAGTTCCTTCAACAACCTTAACATGTACACGTACTGTGTCACCTGGTTTAAAAGTAGGAAGATCTGTTTTCAGTTGAGCTTTTGTGATTTCTTCGATTAGTTTTTGCATCGTTTTTCTCTCCTTCCACAGATGCTCTTACAACCCCATTACGTGTTGCAGCGGAACACCGTATTAACGTAAGGTCATTAGACCAAACAACATTTAATATATTATCATATTGAAGCTGTTGTTTCAATAGTACAATATAATTTTATATTATTTGTTTACTTGATTTTCATCATGCCATTTTTTTTGTTCATCTGAAAAATTATTAAAATCTAAAAGATCAGGTCTTCTATTTAATGTTCTTAAAAAGGACTGTTTTCTACGCCACTTCTCAATTTCTGCATGATTCCCTGAGAGAAGGACATCAGGAACCTTCAACCCTCTAAAGTCTGCTGGCCTTGTATAGTGAGGAAATTCTAACATACCGGTTGAAAAAGAATCTTGAGGTGCAGATTCCTTATTGCCTAACGCATTAGGAAGCAATCTAACGACACTATCTATTACTACCATAGCACCAAGTTCCCCACCGGTTAATACGTAATCACCGATAGATATTTCATCGGTTACAAGGTTCTCACGAATTCTTTCGTCATAACCTTCATAGTGACCACAAATAAATATTAAGCTTTCTTCATGTGATAGCTCCTCAGCCTTTTTTTGAGTTAATCTTTCTCCTTGTGGACACATTAATATGATTCTAGGTTTTTTTGAATTTCCAGTGGTATTAACATGATCAATTGCATCAAATATTGGCTGAGCAGTTAAAACCATTCCTGCTCCACCACCATATGGATAATCATCTACAGAATTATGTTTACTTTCAGTAAAATCACGAAAATTAATTATGTTATATGATACTATATTTTTTTCACTGGCCTTTTTTAAAATAGACTCGTTTAGAACTCCTTCGAACATCCCAGGAAATAAGGTTAAAACAGTAATTTGCATCTTAGATCAATCCTTCAAGAACATCTATTTTAATAATTTTATTTTTTATATCTATTTCTTTAACAACATCTTCTATGTATGGTATTAAGATTTCTTTTCCTTTACTACTTTTAACTACCCAGACATCGTTTGCACCTGGTGTTAATATTTCTTTAATAATTCCAAGCTCTTCACCTTGATTTGAAATAACTTTACACCCAATTATTTCATGGAAATAATACTCATCTTCATCAAGTTCTGAAAGCTGACTTTCGTGGACTTTAACTGTACAACCTTTAAATTTTTCAACTTGATTAATGTTATTAAACTCTTCAAATTGAACAATATCAAAATTTTTATGTACTCGATGGCTTTTAACTGTTACTTCAAGAATTTCGTTTGTATTACCATTAACAATTAATAACTTATTACCTGGTTGAAATCTCTCTTCTTTAAAATCGGTAGAAGAAATTAACTTTAATTCCCCTTTTATTCCTTGGGTATTTACTATTTTTCCAACATTAAATAATTTTTCCATACGTTTCACCTCTTGGTACTATTATGTCAATTAAAATATATTTTTAGCCTATTAAGAGGCTATGGGTAGTTTAAGAATAAACTTGACTTTCTCTTATGCGATTACTTTCCGCTTGCGAAATGCATGCATTTCGTGAATCCCTTCTTACAACTATATATATTTTTGTGTGCTGATTTACGCTTTCGGTCGCTTGCTGTTCCCGCTGGAGTCAAGCGCCCTTCGCTTCAATTATAAGAAATTAGAAAAAAATAGTTATTACTAAAGAAAAATGTATACATTTTTCGCAAGTTATTAAACATCATCCATAGCGGAGATTTTTAAAATAAAAATGAATTTTTATATGTGGAATTCTTATGGCTAAAATCTTTTTAGAACCATCACTCTGCCTTTGGATTTTCTAACAACATAATAAAAAGGCTGAGGTAGGACCCTCAACCTTTAACGGATTTCTAAAAATACTCTTTTATTATCACGCATTGCAGCTGATTGAACTACAGTTCTAATAGCCTTTGCTACACGTCCTTGTTTACCTATTATTTTCCCCATATCTTCAGGGTTAACAGATAATGTATAAACAATTTCATGTCCTTTGTTTTCTTCGATGACACGGATATTATCTGGAAAGTCAACGAGAGGAGTAACAACTGTTCTAATAAATTGTTCCATTTTCATCACTACTCTTATTTTTGATTTTTTAAGTTATGGAACTTCTCTAGAATTCCTGCTTTTGAGAAAAGGTTACGTACTGTATCAGACGGCTTTGCACCGTTTTGTAACCATTGAAGAGCTGACTCTTCATTAATTTTAACTTCTGCTGGAACTGTTACTGGGTTGTAGTATCCAATTTCATCTACAAAACGTCCATCACGAGGTGAACGAGAATCTGCTACTACTACACGGTAAAAAGGTGATTTCTTTGCGCCCATGCGCTTTAAACGAATTTTAACTGCCATTATTTGTGACCTCCGAATAATTAATATTAACAAATATAAATATTACCAATACATAATTTGTTTGTAAAGTATTTTTTCTTAACAGTGAAGATTATATCAGATATTTACATAAAAGGAAAGCGCATTCCCTTCTTTTTTCCCTTTGACATTCCTGTCATCATCTTCATCATCTTTTTTGACTCTTCAAACTGTTTTAAAAGACGATTTATTTCAGGCACCGATCTTCCACTACCTCTTGCTATTCGCTTTTTTCTATTAGCATTTAAGATGTTTGGGTCTTGTTTCTCAGCCTTTGTCATTGACAAGATAATCGCTTCAATATGTTTAATCTGCTTTTCATCAATAGAAATGTTATTTAAACCTTTTATCTTGTTAGCACCTGGAAGCATTTTAATAATATCTTCTAGAGGTCCTAATTTTCGGACTTGAGCTAATTGATCTAGGAAATCCTCAAGAGTAAAGTTGTTAGTTCTCATCTTCTTCTCAAGATCTTTAGCCATATCTTCATCAACAGAAGCTTGAGCTTTCTCGATTAAAGATAATACGTCACCCATTCCTAATATACGGGATGCCATTCGATCAGGATGGAAAGGTTCTAGTGCATCCATCTTTTCACCCATACCAACATACTTAATTGGCGTCTGAGTTACAGATCTTATCGATAAAGCAGCCCCACCACGTGTATCACCATCTAGTTTAGTTAGGACAACGCCGGATAAGCCAAGAGTATCATGGAATGATTTTGCAACATTTACAGCATCTTGACCAGTCATTGCATCGACAACTAACAAAATCTCGTTAGGATTTGATAAATCTTTAATTTGTTTAAGCTCACCCATTAACTGCTCATCAATATGTAATCTACCAGCAGTATCAACAATCATAAAGTCTAAGAAATTTTCTCGTGCATGAACTAAAGCTTTCTCAACTATTTCAACTGGACTAACCTTATCTCCAAGAGAAAATACGGGTATACCAAGTTGCTTCCCTAAAGTTTCTAGTTGGTTAATTGCTGCTGGACGATAAATATCAGCTGCAACTAATAATGGCTTTGCATTATCAGTTTTTCGTAAAAGATTTGCAAGCTTACCAGTTGTAGTTGTTTTTCCTGCCCCTTGAAGACCTACCATCATAACAACAGTTGGAGATTTCTTTGCTATACTAATCTTACTTTGTTCTCCACCCATTAAATCAGTTAGTTCTTCTTTAACAATCTTAATGACCTGTTGAGCTGGAGTTAAGCTTTTAAGTACTTCTTGCCCAACCGCTCTCTCACTAACTTTAGCAACAAATTCCTTAACTACTTTAAAGTTAACGTCAGCTTCTAGAAGAGCTAAACGGACTTCTCGCATCATTTCCTTTACATCAGTTTCAGAAATTTTCCCTTTTCCTTTAAACTTTTGTAAGGTCTGTTGAAGTCGGTCGGCTAATCCTTCAAATGCCATGCTACCGCCTCCTAATCTAATTTTTCAAGTTCTTCGAATAAATGTTTAATTTCTGTATTAACAGTAAATTTATTATTTTCCATAGACTCTTTTAACTGGGAAATAATATTTTTTCTGTTCTGAAATTTTTTAAATAAACCTAATTTTTCTTCGTATTCTTCTAACATCTGTTCAGTTCTTTTTATATTGTCATACACAGCTTGTCTACTTATATCATATTCCTCTGCAATTTCACCTAAAGAATAGTCATCTAAATAGTAAAGTTCCATATAACTTAGCTGTTTAGGAGTTAACAATGACTGGTAAAAATCTAGCAAATAATTAAGACGCATAGTTTTTTCAAGCATTTTATTCACTCCTTGTTAAGTTAATTTACTTTACACTTTAATAATATAATAAATTATTAGTTAGTGCGTCAAGTTATTATATCATTAATCTCTATCCGATTCCCACATATCAGAGAATAAACCATATACGAATTGTCCTGCATCAAACGGTTGTAGATCATCCATTTTCTCACCTAAACCAACAAACTTAACTGGTACTTGTAGTTCGTTTCTTATTGCTAGGACAATACCACCTTTAGCAGTACCATCAAGCTTTGTTAAAACTATTCCTGTTACATCTGTACATTCTTTAAATACTTTAGCTTGAGTTAGTCCATTTTGACCTGTAGTAGCATCAATAACAAGCAATACCTCATGCGGTGCGTTTGGTATTTCTCTATCAATTACTCTCTTAATTTTTGAAAGTTCACTCATAAGATTTACTTTATTTTGAAGTCTACCAGCAGTATCACAAATTAAAATATCGGCATTTTTTTCTCTAGCTGTTTTAATAGCATCATATATTACTGCAGCAGGATCTGAACCTGAAGCTTGTCTTACTACATCTGCTCCTACCCTACTTCCCCATACTTCTAGTTGTTCAATAGCACCAGCTCTAAATGTATCTCCAGCTGCTAAAACTACATTTTTACCTTGTTGCAAATACATATGTGCCATTTTACCAATCGTTGTTGTTTTTCCAACACCATTAACTCCTACGAATAAGATTACAGTTAAAGAATTTTCCTGAATATTAACATCTTGAGACAAAGTTCCGCCACGGTCATAAATTTCCACTAATTTTTCAGTTATGACTTCTCTTAACTCAGATGATTCCTGAATATTTTTTCTCTTTGCTTCAAACTTCAATTCATCTATTAACTCTAGTACTGTATTTACACCTACATCTGCACTAATAAGTATTTCTTCAAGCTCTTCAAAGAAATCTTCGTCAACAGTGCGATAACGAGCAAAAAGATCGTTTAATTTGCTACTAAAAGAATTTCTAGTTTTTGATAAACCCTCTTTAAACTTATTTGTAACCTGTTCTGTTTGACGAGAAATTGTTTCTTTTAATTTTTTAAAAAAACTCATGCCTTTACACCTTCCAATTGTTCTTCAACTATTTCATTCATTTCTTCTAATCTAACTGATACGACTTTTGAGACTCCAGACTCTTGCATCGTGATTCCATATAATACATCTGTTTCTTCCATCGTACCTTTCCTATGAGTAATTACTATAAACTGTGTTTCATTACTAAATTGTTTCAAATAGTTTGCAAATCTCGAAACATTAGCCTCATCGAGAGCAGCCTCAACCTCATCAAGTATACAAAAAGGTACTGGTCTAACTTTAAGTATTGAGAAAAGTAATGCAATAGCTGTTAGAGCCCTTTCACCACCAGACATTAGGCTTAAGCTTTGTAATTTCTTACCGGGCGGTTGAGCAATTATCTCAATTCCAGTTGATAAAAGCTGCTTTGGATCTGTTAGGACTAGTTCCGCACTTCCTCCACCAAATAATTGAGAAAAAACTTGTCCAAATTGCTTCTTAATTGATTCAAAAGTTAAAGAGAATCTTCTTTCCATCTCTTCATCCATCTCATCTATAACTTTTCTTAAGGTAGAATCTGCTTCTAGTAAATCAGCCTTCTGGTCTGTTAAAAATTTATATCTTTCAGACACTCTAGCATATTCATCTATTGCACCTAGATTGACAGTTCCAAGTTCATCAATAGATAACTTTATAAGTTTAACCTTTTTTCTAGCTTCTATTTCATTAATTTCAAGTGGGAAATTTAATTTGGCACTTTCATAAGAATGCTCATATTCTTGAGAAAGGTAGTATAGTTTATTTTCTAGATCAGTATCAAATCTAGTTATAAGAATTTCCTCTTGCTTAATTTGATCAAGGAAATATTTCTGTTGCTTTTTAAAGTCTCTTAAATCAGATTCGAGACTTGATATTTTTTGATGAATGTCATATCTTTCTTGACGTATCGTAACAATTTTAGCTGTGATATCGTCTTTATGCTTTTGGCATTCACTAATATCTATATTCAACTTTTCAAAAAAATCTTTGCTGTTATCTAATTGTGAAATTAGTGTCTCATACTCTAAATCAAGTTTTTTGAGCTCTACATTGTAATTATCACATTGAGATATAATCTGAATCTTCTGAGCTTCTAGGTTTTCTAACTGCTGTTCAATTTTAGCTAATTTAACACTTATTTCTGTTAACTCATTTTGATTTTGTTCTTTGTTAGTCTGGGATGTTTCTTTCTGTTTCTCTAATTCACTAATTTGTAGTTCAAAGCCTTTTATACTAGAAACTAGCTCCATGAGGTTATTCTCGACATGTTTTATTTTATTATTAAGAGTCTCAGTTTCTTCAACTAATTGACTTATTTCGATATCAAAAATCGCTAACCTATCATTTAGTTGCCTTTCTTCAAAGTCAATCTCCTTAGATTGTTCCTTAAGTTTCTGTTCCCTAGATTTTAAGTCTTCAAGTTTTAGTCGAGTGTTCTCTAATTCTGTTGCTTTATCTTCACCTTTTAACTTTGTTTCGCTTAACTTAAATTCTAAATTCTTAATAAACTCATCGAGTTCTGCAATCTTACTCGCTAATTCATCTAATTCTCTTTGTCTTGAGAGCAAAGGTGATGATGCTTGTTTTAAAGTTCCACCCGTCATTGATCCACCAGAATTAATTACATCACCTTCAAGTGTTACTACTCTGAAGCGATGTTGTATCTTTCTGGCTATTTCATTAGCACCGTAAAGATCAGAAGCAATAATTACGTTCCCCATTAAATTATGAATAACATTTGAATAAGTCGAATCAAAACTTATTAAATTTGCTGCTATGCCTATAAATGAATCATGTGTTTTCACGCTATTAATTAAGCTTTCATTAATTTCTCTTGGCTTAATTATATTTAGAGGTAGGAAAGTAGCTCTTCCGTTTCGAGTCTGTTTTAAATAAGTTATTGCTGCCCGTGCTGATTCTTCATTTGTTACAACAATGTTTTGTAATGAAGATCCGAGTGCTACATCAATAGCTGCTTCGAACTTTTTATCCACGTTAATAATTTCAGCTATAGCTCCATGGACACCTTTTAATTTTCCATTTGCAGATGCCTTTAAAACTTCTTTTACACCTTGAATAAACCCAGAGAAATCTTCCTTCATTTCTTCTAAAGTATCTTTTCTGGACTTTACTTGTTGAAAAACCTCATAGCCCTTTATTAACTGGGTTTGTTTATTTGAATATTCATTTCTAAGATTCTCAATTTCTTTAGTAAGAGTAAACTTTTTTTGTGCAATTGTCTCAATTTCATGTTGAGCATTTGAAAGATCAGTTAGAATATTATTTTTATTTAAATTAATAATTTCTCGTTTGGTTATGAAGTCATTATTTTCTTCTTCTAATTTTGCTTTCTTATTAGTTAATTGTTGTAATCTATTATTAATAAAATTTCTCTCATTATTTGAAGAAGCTTGCTCATTTAATTTATCAATATAAGATGACTTTAGTAAGTCTATTTGTTTTTCAATGTTAGCGTTGTCATTTTTTAAAAATTTTTCTAATTTACCTTTATTTAGTTTAAGTTCATTCAATTCAATAGATAATTCATTATATTGATCTTCAATTGAACTCATTGACTCTTTAGCGTTCTTTAGTAGTACATTTAAATCATTTCTTCTAGAGATTATTTCTTCCCTTGACTTTGAAGCATTGTTACTTCTTTCATTAATTAGTTCTTTCTGACCACTTAGCTTCTCAAGTAATTGAGTAGACTTTAATAATTCCCCTTGATATTCATCAATATTATTATCTAAGTTAATCGCATCAACTTTATATTTTTCTAAATCCGCTTCCTGCACATGGATTTTAGTTGCTAAGGTTTCTTCTGTTGTATTTAAGTTTTGTAACTTTGATTTACTTTCTTCCCATCTTGCATTTAATGATTCAATATCTTTAACTAATAACCCAACCTCGAACTTCTCGAGATCATTTTTCAAATCGATATATTCCTTAGCAATTGATGCTTGTATTCCTAATGGCTCAATTTGCCCTTGAAGTTCATGTACAATATCTTCTATTCTAAGAAGGTTATCATATGTTTCCTGAAGTTTACTTTCAGCTTTTTTCTTTCTATTTTTATACTTTAATACCCCAGCAGCCTCTTCAAAAATTACTCTTCTGTCCTCAGGTTTACTGCTAAGAATTTCTTCCACTTTGCCCTGACTAATTATTGAGAATGCTTCCCTACTAACACCTGAGTCTATAAAAAGTTCAACTATATCCTTTAAGCGACATTGTTGTTTATTTATTAAGTATTCACTATCACCTGAGCGGAAAACCCTTCTAGTTATACTTACCTCGGAAAAATCAAGGGGTAAAAAACTATCCTGATTATCCAGAACAAGTGTAACTTCAGCCATATTAACTGCTTTACGAGATTCACTACCCGCAAAAATAATATCCTCCATTTTTGCTCCACGAAGTGATTTTGCTGATTGTTCACCAAGCACCCAGCGAATGCAATCTATAACATTGCTTTTGCCGCTCCCATTTGGACCTACAACCCCAGTGATACCTTTGACAAAGTCAACGTTTATTCTTTCTGCAAAAGATTTAAATCCAACTACCTCTAACCGCTTTAAATACATCGTAAGTCACCTCTGAACTGACTATCAGTTTATACTAAGTTAAATAAGTAATCCCCCTAAAAATTACTATTCGGGGGATTTTACTATTTTAATAGCGTGTCTTTTTCTTTTTTTAACCTATTTAAAGCTTCTTCAGCAGCATGCTGTTCAGCTTCCTTTTTTGATTTACCCTCACCGATACCTAAATCAATATTGTTTAGTGTTACTTTTGAAATAAACTCACGGCTATGAGCAGGACCTTTTTCTTCTAAAATTTTATATTCGATGATTCCAGAACCGTCCTGTTGTACATATTCCTGAAGTTGACTTTTAAAATCCATCACATGAGAAAAAGCACCATCTTTAATCTTAGGGAAAACTGCTTGTGAAAGAAAACTAGTAACACCTTCAAGACCCTGGTCAAGATATAGAGCCCCAATAAATGCTTCAAAAACATCCGCAAGTAAGGCAGGACGCATTCTACCACCGGTTATTTCCTCGCCCTTACCTAATAAAACATGCTGACCAAATTTTAAATTTATTGCAATTTGTACTAGTGAAGGTTCACAAACTATTGATGCACGTAATTTTGTGAGCTCACCCTCAGACATATCCGGATAGTTCTCAAATAAATATTGTGAAACTGTTAACTCTAGTACTGCATCCCCTAAAAATTCTAGTCTTTCATTGTCGTTAAAAGATTTTTTGCGATGCTCATTCACATAGGATGAATGTGTAAATGCTTGAATTAATAAATTAATATTTTTAAATTCAATATTTAATTTATCTTGAAGAGTTAAAAAACTTTTATTTATTTTATCCTCTTCTCTTACTAGATTAAATTTTCTTTGCTTAGACATAGATACCTCCATTCATGATAATTAAAAAGGTACCAAAATCGGTAAAAGGTAATTATAAATAGGTTTCAAATACACTGAAAAGCCCCGCAGTTTTACGGGACTTTCCAATATTAAACGCGGCCTTCTATGTATTGAACTGCATCTCCTACAGTAGCAATCTTTTCAGCATCCTCGTCAGAAATTTCGATTCCAAATTCATCTTCAAGTTGCATAATTAATTCAACAACTTCTAGTGAATCGGCACCTAAATCTTCTTTAAAGCTTGATTGTGGTGTAATAGTTGATTCATCCTTACCTAAACGGTCAGAGATGATTTTTGTAATTTGTTCTAAAACAGCTGCCATTTCGATTCACCTCCCTTAGAAAATTATATTAGATTTTATATGAAAAAACTAGTAGCAATACTACACTAATATATATAATTTAATACGTAAATACAAGTGTGCATTGCAGTTTTTTACATAGCCATTCCACCATCTACAGATATTACTTGACCAGTAATATAGCTACTTTGTTCTGTAGCTAAAAATAACGCTACATTCGCTATATCTTCTGGCGTACCGAATCTTTGTAGAGGTATTTGCGTCTGCATTTGACTTCTAACATCATCATTAAGCTTTTGTGTCATATCAGTTTCAATGAATCCTGGTGCAATAGCATTTACAAGTATGCCCCTTACAGCAAGCTCCCTAGCCATAGACTTAGTTAGTCCAATTACACCAGCTTTAGCAGCAACATAGTTAGCCTGGCCAGGATTTCCTAAAATACCCACAACTGAAGAAACATTAATAATTCGTCCTGTTCTGTTTCTCATCATATGTTTTGCAGCGATTTTAGAGCACATGAAAACACTTGTTAAATTAGTTTGAATAACATCATCCCATTCAGAGTCTTTCATTCTAATTAATAAATTATCTCTTGTGATACCAGCATTATTTACTAAAATATCAATTTTTCCAAACTCTTTTGTAACATCATCAAACATTTTTGTAACGTCTGAGCTGTTTGCTACATCAGCTTTATAAGCGATCGCTTTACCACCTAATGCTTCAATTTCATTAACTACTTCATTTGCTTTTTCAACATTACCTAGAAAGTTAACTACTACAGTTGCACCATTTTTACCATATTCAAGCGCTATTGCTCTACCAATCCCTCTAGATGCTCCAGTCACTAATGCAATTTTTCCATTCAACATTTGGTTAACCTCTATTCTCTTCAATAAATTTTCTTAAATCATCAACAGTAGAAATTGTAATGACTTCAACATTTGGGTCGATTTTTTTTATCAAACCTGTTAAAACATTTCCACTTCCAACTTCAATGAATTTAGTAATTCCATCAGTAATCATTTTCTTAATTGATTGTTGCCATTTAACTGAACTAAAAATTTGATCTGCTAAAAGATCTGAGATTTGTTTTTCACCTTCAAAGATCATTGAAGTAACATTTGAATATACAGGAATAGTTGGATCTGAAATATTTATTAGTTTAACAACTTCTGAAAATTTATCAGCCGCTGGTTTCATCAAAGGTGAATGAAATGGTCCACTTACTGGGAGCATTAGAACTCTTTTAGCACCTTGTTCTTTCAACAGAGGAGTTATCAATTCAATCCCAACTTTTGTACCTGAAATTACAACTTGTCCCGGACAGTTGTAGTTTGCTATACAAACTACTTCATTAGCGCTTATGAAATTGTTTACAATTTCTTCAACAACTTCATAGTCCAGTCCTAATACTGCAGCCATAGCACCATTTCCATTAGGTGCAGCCTCACTCATTAATTTCCCTCTAGTATAAACTAATTTTATTGCTTCTTTTATGCCTAATGAGTTAGCGGCCACAAGGGCACTATATTCTCCTAAGCTATGCCCAGCTACTGAATCAGGATTTATTCCATTTTTTCTTAATTGTTCCAGAATCACAGTAGAAACCGCTAGAAGAGCTGGTTGAGTATTATATGTTTTTGTTAATTCATCACTTGGTCCATCAAACATTATATCCGTTAAAGAATATTCAAGAAATGAGTTTATCTCATCAAATAAGATTTTGCTTTCAGGAAAACTATCATAGAAGTCTTTGCCCATACCTACCTTCTGTGATCCTTGACCTGGGAAAACAAATGCTATTTTTGTCATATTTTCCTCCTACTTTATAACTTCAGATTCCTCTATTTTTTGTTTAATAGTAGGTATTACATTATTCTCCAGCATATTTACAGTTTGCCTAATTGCGTTGAATATTGCTTTAGAGTTTGAAGATCCGTGTGCTTTAATTACAGGAGCATTCAATCCAAAAAGGGCTGCACCACCAGCTTCTGAATAATCTAGTTTTTTCTTAATACTTTTAAAATTCGACTTCAAAATCATGGCACCTAGTTTGGAAATCATATTTTTTGTGAATTCTTCTTTCATTACTTTAAATAGAACGTCTGCAGTACCTTCGATCGATTTTAGTATTTGATTACCTGCAAATCCATCAGTAACAGCTACATCTACTTCACCAAGTAATAAGTCTCTTGCTTCGATGTTACCTATAAAATTAATGTTTGTATTTTTAAGTGCAGCATATGTATCCTTGTAAAGTTCGGTTCCTTTATGTTCTTCAGTACCTATATTAACTAATCCGACTCTCGGGTTTATTCTACCTAAAACCTTCTCAGCGTATATTGATCCCATTTGTGCATATTGAACTAAGTGATTAACTTTAGCATCGATGTTAGCACCAACATCTAGTAATAGAAACCCTTTACCATCAATAGTGGGCATTAGTGGTGCTAAAGCTGGACGGTCAATTCCTTTTGCACGCCCAACAACAAAAATTCCTGTTGTCATTAAAGCACCAGTATTACCTGCAGAAATACAAGCATCCGCTTTTCCTTCTTTAACATATTGAGCCATTTGAACCATAGATGAGTCTTTTTTCGTACGGACTGCTCTAACAGGTTCATCAGTACTAGTTATTATTTCTGAAGTATGAATAAAGGTAACATTTGTATTATTTACTAATGATTTGTCTATTTTTGTCTCATCACCAAAGATAAGAAACTGTATATTTGAATATTCCCCAATAGCTAAATTAACACCTTCTATGATACTTGTGGGTGCATGATCTCCGCCCATTGCATCAATAGCTATTTTATACATAAGTATTTCCTCCAATACTAATTGCTTCTATGCATTTGAAATTCTCCAAGGAATACAAGGTCGTTACCAACATAGCTTTCTACTTCTACTATTGTTCTTCCTTTCGTATTCTCTTTTTCTAACACCTTAGCTTTTGCAACAACACGCTCATTTATTTTTACTGGGCGTATGTATTGAACATTTGCTCTAGCAGTTAGCGCAGTTTCTGCATTTATCAAAGCAACGCAAAGTGAATTTGCTTGTGCAAATAGATAGTGGCCTCTTGCTATTAATGATCGTTTAAAAACATGCTCATTTGCGACTTCAAAAATTGATATTGCACTTTGATCTAAGTTAATATCTATAATTTCCCCAATTATTTCTTCTAGAGCTAGAGTCCTTACTGAGTCGTCATAACTTTGAGAAGCTACATTTTTTATTCGTTCCCTTACCTCAGGTATAGCAAGTTCTAATCTATCTAATCGAATAGTTTGAATGCTTACACACAAGTTTTTTGATAATTCTTCATCAGTAATAAAAGGGTTTTCCTCGATAGTTTTTATTAGGATATCTTGCCTTTCTTTCTTCTTAAGCCTCATATGTACACCTTCCATTTTTAAGACCAGATACTAGTAGTAGTATATAAAATTTAAGTCAATTTATCAATAAATATTTTAATCTAAAATCACTTGACTTAGATTTATATCTTTATCTAGTTGTTCTTTTAAACCTTTGTATTCATTACTAGTCCAGAATTCAGCGTCGTTTATAAATTTACTCGCATCCTGCCTTGCAACTTCTAATGCACGATAATCATGCACTAAATCAGCAATCTTAAACTCTGGTAACCCACTTTGTTTTGCACCAAAAAAATCACCTGGCCCCCTAATTTGCAAATCTTTCTCAGCAATTTCAAAGCCATTATTAGTTTCGGTCATAATTTTCAATCTTTCACGCCCTACATCCGTTTTTGCATCAGCAACTAAAATACAAAAGGACTGATCTTGCCCTCGTCCAACTCTACCCCTTAATTGGTGGAGTTGTGCTAATCCAAATCTTTCAGCATCGTTAACAATCATTAAGGTTGCATTTGGAACGTTCACACCTACTTCAACAACTGTTGTTGAAACTAGAATTTGAATTTTATTATTTATGAATTTTTGCATGACTTCTTCTTTATCTTTATCATTTAACCTTCCATGCATTAATCCTATTTCGGCTTTTCCACTGTAATGGCTTGATAACTGTTCATATAAATCATAAGCATTATTTAAATCTAATTTTTCAGATTCCTCAATTAGTGGGCAAATGAAGTACGCTTGGCGACCTTTATTAATTTCCTTTTCCAAAAAATCTAATACTTTTGTAAATTCTTTTTTACTAATAGTATAAGTTTTAATACCTTTTCTTCCCTTTGGTAGCTCATCAATTGTACTAACATCCATTTCACCAAAGGCTGTAATAGATAGAGTTCTTGGAATTGGCGTGGCTGTCATAAATAAAACATTTGGATCGGAACCTTTTTCTCTTAGAATTTTTCTTTGATCGACTCCAAATCGATGTTGTTCGTCTGTAATAACAAGCCCTAAATTACTAAACTTTAATTTTTCATTTAGAAGTGCATGTGTACCTATTACTATATTAATAATATTTCCTTCTACTTCATTATAAATAGATTCTCTTGCTTTTCCTTTAATTGCACTAGTTAAAAGCTTTACTTTTATATTTGTATTCATAAAAATTTTAGTCATAGTTTCATAATGTTGCTCAGCAAGTATTTCCGTAGGTACCATAAGTGCACCTTGAAAGTTTGCAGAAACAGCAGCAAAAAGAGCAACAGCAGCAACAACTGTTTTACCAGATCCTACATCCCCTTGAAGTAATCTATTCATCGGGTATGTAGCAATCAAATCTGTAAAAATTTCATTTAACACTTTAGATTGAGCATTTGTTAAAGTAAAAGGTATATTTTGAGAAATAAAGTTATTAATTTCTTTATAATCTATTGGTATCATCGTACCATTTTTATTTAATCTATTAATTCGTTTCAATGCTTGAATTTTTAGTTGAAAAAGCAATAATTCTTCATAGATTATTCTTCGTCTAGCATGCTTTAAAACTTCTCGATTTACAGGTTTATGTATTGCGTTGTATGTATCTTTTATACACGGGATTTTATATAAAGATAACAGTTTATAAGGTAAAATCTCCAATAAGTTATCATTAAATTGATCAAGTGCTTTGGAAATTAACTTTTTAAACTGAAAATTAGGAATTACTCCTTTTAGTGGATAAATCGGATCTAATGCTTCTGTATCCTCTTTAATTCCCTTTTTAACTAATTGCCCAGTAATACTTAACTTGTACTTGTCCCATTTACCTGAAATAGTTACTGTATCAGTTAATTCCAACTTACCTTTATAAAACCCCTGATTAAAGAGATTTACCTGAATAATTACTTCCCCAACACTTATCTTGAAAGATAATCTATTTTTGTTTTTAGCAAAATATGAAATATTTGGTAACGAGACTATCTCTCCTATTAGTGTTGCTTTTTCATTATGAATTAGTTCATCTAGAGAGTTTATAGAATAGTCTTCATACCTACTAGGAAAGGTTTGCAGTAAATCATAAATAGAGTAAATGTCTATCTCATTTAATTTTCTCTCGGTCTCGGAACCAATGCCTTTTAGATTAACAATAGAAATATTACTTATATCTAGTAAATCCAATAGTATCTCCCCTAATATACAAATAGAAGGGCATTATTCAATAATAGAATAATCATCCCTTCTAACAATTATTAAATATACATACACTAAATATTTATTCAGCTGAGAAAATAAAAGAATATAATGGTTGGTTCCCGTTATATGTTTCAATTTCTATGTCAGGAAATTTATTCTCAACATAACTAATTATGTCATTAACTTCAATATCCGTAGCTTCCTCGCCAACAAATATTGTAAAAATTTCATGTTCATCAGTAATCAATTTATCTAACAGGCCTTTTGTCGCCTCAAACTTATTTTGATCTGTTGATACTATTTTGCCTTCTACTAATCCCATGTAATCATCTTTCTTAATATCAACGCCATCAATTTGAGTATCACGTACAGCATATGTTATTTGTCCTGTATTAACTAAACCAATTGCTGCTACCATTGCATTCTCATTTTGATCCACGTCTCTTGATGGATTAAAAGCTAGCGTGGCTGCTAATCCTTGTGGAATTGTCTTAGATTCTATAACAACAATATTAACATCACTCACATCTTTTGCCTGACGTGCAGCTAAGATAATATTTTTGTTATTTGGTAGAATAAAAACATTTTTTGCATTAGTTTTATTTACTGCATTTAAGATATCCTCAGTGCTAGGGTTCATTGTTTGTCCACCTTCGATAACTTCGGTAGCACCTGATCCAATAAATAAATCTGCAATACCTGAACCCATTGCAACTGCAACAATTGCAAATTCAGACGGCTGCTTTATTTGTTCCGTTAAGTTATCAAGTTTAGATGAATTTGTATCTTCAAATAAGAGTGAACTGTGCTGTTCTCTCATATTTTCAATTTTCATGTTTATTAAACTGCCGAATCTTTGAGCCCTTGTTAGCACTTCTCCAGGATATTCAGCATGTATATGAACTTTAACTAACTCATCATCTGCAACAACTAGTAATGAATCTCCAAAAGAACTAATTTCATCCCTAAAAGATGTTTCATTAAATGGGTGTTCTTTAACACTGTCGGCAGAAAGTTTTATCATAAATTCTGTACAATATCCAAACTCAATGTCTTCAGTTTTCATATGTGCTTGAGCACTATTTGCAAAATTCGTTTCTTCTTTAGTTAATACTTCTATGTTATCAATAATTTCTTCACCTTTTAAATTAGCAAGGAACCCTTCGTATATACATACTAGTCCTTGGCCTCCGCTATCAACAACACCTACCTCTTTAAGGATAGGTAGAAGATCAGGCGTTCGCTTAAGAGATGCATTTGATTCTTTTACAACTAACTCTAAAAATTTAATAAAATCTTTTTCTGTTTGAGCAATCAATAATGCCTTAGTTGCTGTATCCTTAGCAACTGTTAGAATCGTACCTTCAACAGGTTTCATAACAGCTTTGTATGCTGTTAACACCCCTGCTTCTAATGCTTGAGCAAAATCTGTAGTGTCTATTTCTTCTTTACCTTCAACACTTTTAGCAAATCCTCTAAATAACTGTGAAAGAATTACCCCAGAATTACCTCTAGCTCCCATTAATAAACCTTTTGATAGACATTGTGCTACTTTACCTAAGTGTGATTGATCACAATTCTTGACTTCCTTAGCACCTGATGTCATTGACAAATTCATGTTTGTACCAGTATCCCCATCAGGTACTGGAAATACATTTAATGCGTCGACAATTTTTGCGTTTAAACTTAAATTATTTGCTCCCTGTATTACCATACTTGAAAATTTAATTCCATCTAATGTTCTCATATGCTTGTATTTTCCTCCCTGACTAAACGTTCAATACTCGAACGCCATGAACGAAAATATTAACACTTGTAATTTTTAGGCCGGCTGTTTTTTCGAGAATGTATTTTACTTTTTGTTGAACGTTATAAGCAACCTCTGATACTTTTGTTCCATAGCTAATTATTACATACATATCAATATGTATTCCATTTTCATCATTTCTAACAATAACACCTTTAGAAAAGTTCTCTCTTCTAAGAATGTCTGTTAATCCATCTTTTATTTGACTTTTTGATGCCATACCTACAATTCCATAACACTCTATTGCTGAACCTCCAGCTATAGAAGCAATAACATCAGAAGTAATTTCAATTTTACCGTATTCATTATTTAATTCAAGAGACATTGTCTTTTCTCCCTTCTATAATACGTACCCTATCAACATATAACTATACCATGTTTTGCTTGCAAAGAAAATCTTGAACAAATCATATATTTTAATTATACTTATTATTATCTATATAGTGTCAAGGTTTTTTTCTTGAAAGATTTTACGATTAATATTGCATTCAAATTTTGTTTGTGATAAATTATAGTAGTATTTTCCACAAAAAACGTACTTAGTATTAATTTTTTTGTAACAATAAGGAGGGTAATATAGATGGCTCGTATTTGTGCAATTACAGGCAGAAAAGCTCGTACAGGTAATTCACGTTCTCATGCAATGAACGCTAATAAGCGTAAATGGGGCGCTAACCTACAAAAAGTTCGCATTTTAGTTGACGGTAAACCAAAACGTGTTTACGTATCTGCTAGAGCATTAAAATCTGGTAAGATTGAACGCGTATAAAAATTTTTAGTAGCTAAAAAAAGCACCTTTTCGGTGCTTTTTTTAATTTCAGCCTTTTTTAACAGTGTTTAAAATTGCTCGTACTAATCCACCCAAAAACCTTGGAAGCTTAATCGTATAAAAACGCATAAGTTCCCCTCCTTCAACGGTTCCTACCTTTAATTATTTTATCAACTCTAACGTTGGGTATTACTATGTCTATTTGCTCTTTATTAGTATTAATATGCCGCTATTAAATGAAATAGTACACTCTTCTTCAACTAGTTCATTACTAATACATCTAGTACTTCCTAAGAACAAATCATAGTCTAATAAAGGATATTTAAAACCGGTCAAAGTTATTCCTGTTACAGCTTCTGTAAATGGTAGAAAAGATATATATTTATATTCTGGACTTTTAGTTATAACAGTTTTACCATTTTTTATTATTGTAAGCATATTAATTTTATCAATGATATATACAGGTGTATTAGTATGAATTGATAAAGCTAATAAGCCAATATTACCTAACATATGGTCAATTCTTCCACCAGTTGCACCAAATATATTCACTTTGTGGGGCTTTCGTTCTAACGCCCATTTTATAGCAAGCTCAAGATCTGATTCATCCTTTTCAGAATTATATTTATATGAATTTTTATGGTTTAAAATAAAGTCATGATGATGTTCAAATAAACTATCGTAATCACCAAATATTATGTCAGGCTCTATTTCAACATCTAGTAAATAGCTTATACCTCTATCAACACCTATCCACTGATCAATATTGCTTATTTTGGCTAAGTCTGGTATCTCTTCTTTAGGTCCTCCAGCAACTATACCTATGTTCATATTATCACCTTTAGAAAAAAGCTTGGCTTTTGCCAAGCTTTAGATTTTTTATGCATTTTTTATATTGTCTATTGCAAGTTTTCGATCATTTGCATTAAACACAGCATTACCTGCTACTAGTACGGTTGCACCAGCTTCAATACACAGCTTTGCAGTTTCAGGATTAATGCCACCGTCAATTTCTATATCAATATTTACTCCAGATATTTCAGCCATTTCTTTTACTTTTTTAATCTTGTTAATAACTTCAGGTATAAACTTCTGCCCACCAAAACCTGGGTTTACTGACATTAATAGTACTAAATCAATATCTTTTATTACATGTTGTATGCTTTCAACAGAAGTTGCAGGATTAAGAACTACTCCTGCTTTAACACCGTTATTTTTAATATTTTGAAGAGTACGATGCAAATGTCTACACGCTTCTACATGTACAGTAATATAATCAGCACCTGCTTTTGCAAACTGTTCAATATAATTATCAGGGTTCTCAATCATTAAATGTACATCTAATGGTAGTTTTGTTACAGGTCTTATTGATTCCACCACTAATGGACCAATAGTTATATTTGGTACAAAGTGACCATCCATAACATCAACATGAATCCAGTCTGCCCCTTTTTCTTCTACATCTTTTATTTCAGCCCCAAGTTTAGAGAAATCAGCTGATAATATTGAAGGTGCAATCTTAATCATTTTAGTACCTCGGCTTTCTGTCTTTTATTTCTTGGATAAAGCTTAAATAATAATCATATCTTTCACTATTTATTTGTCCTGACTCCAACATTTTCTTTATGTTGCACCCCGGTTCAGAAATATGCGTACAAGCTCTGAATTTACACAATGAGCTATTTTCATGAAATTCAACAAATGTACTAGATAGCTCTTCAATTGTTATTTCTCCAAGTTCTAAAGAACTAAATCCAGGAGTATCTGCAATTAAACTACCTTCAATATCATGTAATTCTACATGTCGGGTTGTATGTTTACCTCTACCAAGATGTTTAGAAATCTCACTCGTTTTTAATTCTAAAGCTGGTAGAAGCGTGTTTAATAAAGATGATTTACCAACCCCAGTCTGTCCAGCAACAACGGTAACTTCATCCTTTAATACTTCTAATATTTCTTCATTTAGACAGTTGTCATTCATCGATGTATAGAACACTTTATAGCCTATATTTTCGTAATATGATAGCTTTTGTTTTAGCTGAACTAGTTCATTTTCATTTAATAAGTCGATTTTGCTTACAATAATTATTGGACATATATTGTTATATTCAACTAAAACTAAAAACCTATTTAATAGGAAAAAATTAAAATCAGGCTCTTTTGCAGAAAAAACAAGTAGTGCTAGATCTACATTGGCTACAGGAGGTCTAACTAATTCATTTTTTCTATCAGATATTTCCATAATATATCCATCTGTATCATTTTCGGCTTGAAATTTAACATAATCCCCTACTAGAGGCGTAATTTTTTGTTTTCTAAATAAACCTCTACCCCTACATTGGTAAATTTTACTTTCGTTCAATACATAATAAAAACCTGCAAGTGACTTGATGATTATTCCAGTAAACATAGTTATCTCCTAATTATCGGTAGGATAAGGAACCTTTTCGTTAATAATTACTGTCTGATCTCTTTGAATTTTATATTCCGCATCTTTACCATATGGTACCGTTATTTGTATTGTTTTAGTAGTGTCCGATGTAATATAGAAAGTTTCAGCTGGTTGTGTAATAACGTGATTTAAGTCATCAATGTATATCTGAACTTGCTGCTGAGGAACATTTGAATTTGGGTCAAACGGTATAAATACTTCAACATTTACTGTTGCTGGTGGTTTTTCTTTTGGTCCTTTCGAGACAACAACAGATAAAAGATCACCTTGCTTTATTTTCACTTCAGCTTTTGGACTTTGACTTATAATCAGACCTTTATCATACTTGTCTGAGTATTCTTCTTTTACATCTAATCTAATCTTATTTTCTTCTTTAAATTTCTCAGCAAGCGATAAAGAAGATCCTACAAAATCAAGAAGCTTTACTTTTTCAGGACCATCTGAAACAACTAAGCTAACATTTGTCTCGTTAGGTATAATTTTCTCACCTACTAATGGTGTTTGCTCGATTATTTCTCCTTCAGGTACATCTGAAGTAACTTTATAAATTTTTACTTCTTTAAAAATACCATTTAGCTCTTCTACAATATCTTCGTATTGTTTACCTAGATAATCTTCCATCTCGACTTTTTGTTTACCCACAGATTTGTATATTGTTATTTTTGAGCTTTCTTTTACAATGGTCCCTGTTTCAGGACTTGTTTTAATAACTTTACCCTCTTTAATTTCATCGCTGCTTAACTCAATAACATCCCCTATTTCTAATCCTGAAGATAAAATGTCTTTAACAGCATTATCATAATCCATATTTGTCACATCAGGAATTTTAACATCATCTGGCGAGGTAACCTTAGGTATAACAATTGCGAGTACAAGTGCAATAAGCGCTATAAATGTAATTATCGTACCCCAAATAACTTTTTTATTTTTCTTATTTTGTAATTGTTTTTTAGAATTATTATTTTCTTTAGAACCACTTGATATAGTTTCATCTTTTATAATTGGAATTATTTTTGTTGCATCATCTTCGAAATCAGGTACTTTAAATGCTTCTATGTGCAATTTATCTGGATTTAGAGCAGTAACTATTTCTTGATGCATTTCATCAACTGATTTAAATCTATATAATACATCCTTGACTGTAGATTTTAAAATTATATTCTCAACTGATTGTGGAACATTTGAGTTTATCTTTCTAATTGAAGGCGTTTCATTCTGCAAATGTTTTAAAGCAATAGAGACTGCACTGTCTCCAGTAAATGGAGTATATCCAGTTAATAATTCAAAAAACACAATCCCTAAAGAGTAAATATCTGTTTGTTTTGTAATAGATCCACCTTTAGCTTGCTCTGGTGAAATGTAATGAACAGAACCAATTAATGTATTAGTTTGTGTAATTGTTACAGAACTAACAGCCGTTGCTATTCCAAAATCTGTAACTTTAACAGTACCATTCTCATTTAATAAAATGTTTTGTGGTTTAATATCCCTATGAATTATATTATTATGATGAGCATGTGAAATTGCTGATGTCAATTGTTCCATAATATGTAATGCTTTCGGTAATGAAAGCGGTGCGTTTTGTTGAATATACTGTTTTAACGTACATCCTTTAACATATTCCATTACGATATAATGCACATCATTATCAGTTCCTACATCATAAATACTTACAATATTTTGATGAGATAGGCTTAGAGCCGATTGTGCTTCTCTATTGAATCTCTTAATAAAATCTGGTTCATTAATATGATCATGTCTTAACACTTTTACAGCAACTTCTCTATTTAAAATCCCGTCAATAGCTCTATATACCGTTGCCATTCCACCAGTGCCAATTATATCCATTATTTTATATCTATCATTAAGTCTAGTTCCTATTAACATTAACCTCTCACCTACTTTCTACCGCTCGTTCAAAATCAATAATAACGAGACTGATGTTGTCTTCTCCACCATTATTATTAGCTTTATTAATTAAATTCTGTGCTTTAGTCTCAATTTCTTGATCGTCAATTAATATGTTTAATATATCCTCATTGCAAACTTTATTAGACAAACCATCCGAACAAAGTAACAACATATTTTTTTCATCTATTGAATATGTGGCAAAGTCTGCATTCACTTTGCTTTCAGTTCCTAGAGCACGAAGTAGGATATTTTTTCTTGGGTGATGTTCAGCATCTTCAGGAGATAATTCTCCATGTTTTATTAGTTCATTAACTAAGGAATGATCTTCTGTGATTTGTTCAATCGAACTCTCATTGATTACATAGGCTCTACTATCTCCAATGTTGGCAATAGTTACAAAATCATCTATGACAATTGATATTACAACAGTTGTGCCCATTCCATTACATTCATCATTATTATTAGAATGAAAAAGTATTTGTTCATTTGCAAATTCAAGGTGTTTATTTAACCAATTTTCTGCTTCTTTTGCAGAAAAAACCTCGGTGTTTTCAATCCACTCTTTCTGAAAATAGTCAAGTACCATTCTACTCGCTACATCACCAGCTAGATGTCCACCCATTCCATCAGCAACAATAGCTAATAAGTTACCGTTTTTATCATAGAAACATCCTGTAGCATCCTCATTATGCTTTCTAACTTTACCTTGATCAGATAAATATGTTACCTTCATTCAATCACCCCATTTCATCATTGCGCTCCTTTGCTCGGAGCTGCCCACATGCTGCATCTATATCGTGTCCTTGTTCTCTTCTAATCGTAACATTAATGCCATGTTTTTTTAAGATTTTTTCAAATAAAAATATTTGATTTTTAGTTGTACGTTTATAATCTCTTTCTTGAACATAATTTACTGGTATTAGATTTATATGACACTTAATTCCTTTTACTAGAGCTGCAAGTTGTTCAGCATCTTTTTCACTATCATTTTTTCCACCAATAAGTCCATATTCAAATGTAATTCTTCTTCCTGTTTTCTTTATATAATATTTAACTGCTTTCATCAATTCTGTAATTGGGTACGCCTTATTTACAGGCATTAAATTAGTTCTAAGCTCAGAATTTGCAGCATGAAGAGAAATTGCAAAATTAATTTGGAGACCAAGATCTGAAAAATCATATATCTTGGGGATTATGCCACTAGTTGAAACTGTAATATGTCGCGCCCCAATATTCAAACCACTATTACTATTAATGATTTTTAAAAAATTAACTAGTTCAGAATAATTATCAAATGGCTCACCAATTCCCATTACAACAACATGACTAACACGTTCATTAGTTTTATCAAGCTCTTTTTGAACTTCTAGAATTTGGGTAACAATTTCACCTGCTTCTAAGTTACGTGTTAATCCACCAAGTGTAGAAGCACAAAATGTACATCCCATTCTGCATCCTACCTGTGTTGTAACACAAATTGAGTTTCCATATTCATGTCTCATTAGAACAGTTTCTATTGACGAACCATCATTTAATTCAAATAAATACTTTTCAGTACCATCTTTTGATTCTTGTTTTATTAATTTCTTTAATCTCGTAAGATTGAAATTTTGTAATAATTTATCCTTAATATTTTTTGACAAGTTGCTCATTTCTTCAATAGCACTGACTCTCTTTATGTAAAGCCAGTCATAAATTTGATTAGCTCTGTATTTTGGTTCATTAACATCAGCTAACCATTGCTCAAGATCTTCTATAGTTAATGAATAAATTGACCTTTTTTCACTCAATTGTTATCCCTTCCTTATTAAAGCCGCAATATAAAAACCATCTGTATTGAAATCATGTGGTAGAATAACAATTTGACCAGTATCTTGTACACGACTAGATAATAGTTTTTCTGGCATTCTCTCATGTAATGAGTTATCTAGTTGGAAATTTTTGTTTTCTCTTAGAAACTTGCTTATAACCGCCTGATTTTCGTCGTTTGTTATTGTACATGTTGAATAAACAAGTGTTCCATTTACTTTTAAAAGTTTTGAAGCTTTCGTTAAAATTTCTAACTGTAAGTCAGCTAATTTCTTTATGTCTTCTTCAGTTTTTGTGTCTTTAATCTCGGGTTTTCGGTTAATTACACCTAAACCACTACACGGGGCATCCACTAATACACGATCAAATTGTTCTTCATCAAACTTATCAAGTATGTATTTTGCATCACATTGTAATGCTTCAACATTAGTTAAACTTAGACGCTTTACATTTTTATTAATAAGTTTGATTTTGTGATTATGTAAATCTAAACTAATAACCTTACCAGTGCCATTCAGTTTTTCAGCTATATGTGTAGTTTTACCACCTGGCGCAGCACACGTATCAATTATTTGTTCATTTACTTTAGGATCAACAGCTATACCGACTAACATAGAACTTTCATCTTGAATAGTAATTTTTCCATCTTTAAATAAGGTAGAGTTAGCAAAATTACCTTTAGTTGAAATGATACATTCTTTAACTAGGTTGCCTTTGGATATCTCGTAACCTTCTTCTTTAAGCTGATTTATTGCTTCTTCAACTGAAATTTTATTAGTATTAACCCTTGCTGTTGCAAGAGGTGGTAAAAGATTTGCTTTACACATCTCTTCAGTTTCATTAACCCCATATAAACTAATAAAGTATTTAACTAGCCATTCAGGATGACTAGTCTCAAAACTTATTCTCTCAACTTCATTAGTAGGTACCTTAACTAATTTATTTTTATTTCTTAGAAAGCTTCTTAATACACCATTTACAAAAGAAGCAATACCTTTATGACCTTTCTTTTTTGCTATTTCAACTGCTTCATTTATAACAGCATGGTCGGGTACTCTATCTAGGTAAATTAACTGATACAATGACATTAACAGTAAAATTTCAACCCATTGTTCAGTTTTCTTACCTTCAGTAAGCTGTGATAGAATTTTCCTAAGTGTTAACTGACGTTGGATCGTACCATATGTTATTTCAGTTAACAATCCTTTATCCTTGCTATTTATTTCATTATTTTCAATGGTGTAATTTAGTTGTAAATTTGAAAATGCGTTTTCTTTAATAACTTTTATTAAAGTCTCTAGTGCTATTTCTCTAACTTTTTTCATTTTAACTTCCTAACTTCTTCCCAACTAGTTGAGTTGTTTTTGTTCCTCGTGTAAATTCGTTTACTAACATTTTTCTTTTTCCTGCTGGTTGTAATTCGGTTATATTAATACAAGTATTATTACCAGATTTAACTAATATACCTGTTTCGTCAACCTTCAATATAGTGCCTGGTACCTCATTTGAATTAGAAAACTGTTTGTCTCCCCACCAGACTTTAATCACTTGTCCTAATAGAGTTGTAAAAGCAACTGGCCAAGGATTTAACCCTCTTATGTGATTATAAATTTCTTCTCCAGATTTATCCCAATCTATTTTTTCTTGTTCTCTTTTTATATTGAATGCAAACGTAGCTTCACTTTCAGTTTGCTTTATTGGTGTTATCTCGTTATTTATGAGCTTTGGAATTGTTTTTAAAAGTAATTCTGATCCTGCCTCACTAAGCTTGTCATGTAGAGTACCAACATTATCTGTTTCGGAAATAGCAACTTCTACTTGCGTTAAGATATCACCCGCATCAAGTTTTTCTACCATGTACATAATTGTGACACCTGTTTTTTTCTTCCCTTGGATAATAGAATAGTGTATTGGCGCGCCACCTCTCAACTCTGGAAGTAATGATGCATGAACATTAATACATCCTAGTCTTGGTGCCTCTAGTAATTCTTTTGGAAGAATTTGTCCAAAAGCTGCAGTCACAATTAGGTCTGGATTCAGGGCGATTATTTTTTCATATTCTAATTTTTCACGTATTTTTTCAGGTTGAAATACTTGAATGTTATTTTTCAATGCCTCAACTTTAACTGGAGGAGGAGTAAGTTCTTTCTTACGCCCCTTTGGTCTATCAGGCTGAGTAACAACTGCAATTACATTATATCCATCATTAATTAAAGTTTGGAGTACCGGAACTGAGAAATCTGGAGTTCCCATAAAAACTATATTTAACATTTAATCACCTATCCTTCTAATGTTTCAAGCTCATAAAATTTCTCAACTTTCGAAGTAAATAATATTCCGTTTAAATGATCTATTTCATGAGAAATTGCTCTTGCTAAAAAACCAACAGCTGAAAGTGTAAATTGTTTTCCTTTTGCGTTTTGAGCTTTTACCTTTATCTCATGTGGACGTGTTACATCCCCATAAATCCCTGGGAAACTTAAGCACCCTTCAACTTCGGTGATTTTACCAGTTTCTTCAATAATTACGGGATTTATAAGCTCAATTAGACCATTTTCATCATTAATATCTACTATTGCGATTCGCAAATTGACCCCTACTTGAGGGGCAGCTAATCCCACACCATCATGTTCAATCATTGTTTCATACATATTTTTAATTAGTTTTCTTAATTTGTTATTAAATACAAATACTTCTTCACATTCAGTGGATAATATTTCATTTGGATGTTCTATAATTTTAAGTATAGCCACTTTTAATGCCTCCTATATTACATAAAAGTATTTGGGTGTAAATCTATGTTAATAGATAAACCTCTAGTAGTTATTTCTTTTTGGTTAAGATCAATAATATTTTTCAAGACTGGAACAATCTGTTTTTCTTCTTTATATTTTATTAAACATTGATATCTAAATTTGTTTTGAATTCTCGAAATAGGTGAAACAACCGGACCTAATATAATGAAATTGTTGTTGATATTTTGACTTTTAATGAAATTGACAATCTTATGTGCGTAACTTTGAGCTATTTGGTTTTCAGAATGAGAAATATTTATTAAACAAAGATTAAAATATGGTGGATAATTACCTTGTTTCCGATTCCACATTTCATTGTTAAAAAATTCTAGATAGTTATTTTTACACGCTGATAAAATACTATAGTGATCAGAAGTATAAGTTTGAATAACAACCTCTCCAGGGATTTCATGTCTCCCCGCTCTTCCACTTACTTGAGTAATCAACTGATATGTTCTTTCTGCTGATTTATAGTCTGGAATGTGAAGTGTTGAATCGGCTGACAGAATTCCTACGAGCGAAACCTTAGGGAAATCTAGTCCTTTTGCAATCATTTGAGTTCCTAGCAATATATCAGCCTCTTCATTTTCAAAGGCAGTAAGTAGCTTTTCATGAGATCCTTTTTTACTTGTTGTATCAACATCCATTCGTATAACTTTTGCTTCTGGAAAATATTTATTTAATTCTTCCTCAATTTTTTGAGTACCTGTCCCAAAGTATCTTATATGTTTACTATGGCAATCCGGACACCGATGTTGTCTCGTCTCGTCATACCCACAGTAGTGACATTTTAACTTCTCATTAACCTTATGATACGTTAGAGAAACATCACAATTCGGGCATTGTTGAACGAATCCACATTCTCTACACATAATGAAATTCGAAAATCCCCGCCTATTTAGAAGAAGGACAATCTGTTCACCTTTTTTAAGTCTATCCTCAATTTTTTCATGTAATAATCTAGAAAAAGGACTTAGATTTTTATCCTTTAACTCTTCTCGTAGGTCGACAACATGTACTTCTGGCATTTGTTGTTGCTTAACTCTTGTTTTCAACTCAAGAAGTTTATATACGCCTTTTAAAGCTCGAGCATACGTTTCAATAGCAGGTGTAGCACTTCCTAAAACAACTGGGCAGTTATTAAAATTCCCACGATATATTGCTACATCTCGAGTATGATATTTCGGCTGATCTTCTTGTTTATAAGTTCCTTCGTGTTCTTCATCTATAATTATAAGGCCCAGATTTTCAAATGGAGCAAAAATTGCAGATCTCGCTCCAACAACAACTTTAACTTCTTTTCTTAGAATTTTGCGCCATTCATCATATTTCTCCCCGATACTTAATCCACTATGTAGTACCGCAACTTGATTACTAAATCTGGATTTAAATCTCTTAACCATTTGTGGAGTCAATGATATTTCTGGAACTAGTACAATAGCTTCTTTTCCTCTAGAGATAACCTCAAGTATAGATTGAAGATATATTTCCGTTTTCCCGCTTCCTGTAACACCGTGAAGTAAAAATGTCTCATGCTTTTCTTGTTTAATTGATGAAACAATATCATTTACAACTTTATCTTGGTCAAGTGAAAGTTCTAATGGCTCTGATTTTACGAACTTTGTGTTATTATAGTGGTCGCGGTATATTTCCTTTTCATAAATACTTATAATATTTTTCTTCTCGAAATATTTTATAGTTTCTCTATTAAACTTCAAATCTTTTAAAAAGAAAGATAAAGGTTTTGACTTTTCAATCTCTAACAATACATCTAGAAATTTTTTCTTTGATTTTGATGCTTTCGGTATTTCATCTATAATCTGAAGTATTATTCCATCATCACATATTTTTTCAACATATTTATCAGTCTTAACTCGTTCTTTCCCCTTAACTGAGTACACTACTTCAACATATCCATCTTTGACTGCATCTTTTATTTCTTTTAACAAGGTACCATCATGTTTAATAACATTAAAATCGATAGAAGTCTTTCCATTAAAAATTCGCTTTAGATTATTTCCTAGGTGTTCTACTGCCTCATCACCGAGTAAACAAATAGACTTAGTGTAAGTTGCTTTCATTGCAGCAGGTAACATAGCTTGTAACGCTGTAACTGAATAACACAAAAGTTTATTTTTCATCCACTCAGAAAGATGTATTAATTCCCTAGTAATTACAGGATTTACATCTATAATTTCTTCTATTTCTTTTATACCTTCAAATTTCTCCCCATCTTTTATCGAAGTTATATATCCTAATTTTTTTGTTGGACCAAAAGGAACAATAACTCTTTGTCCAATTTCTATAGTTTCGAGATATTTTATAGGAATTAAGTAAGTATATTCTTTATCTGTTGCAAATGCTGGCACATCTACTACAACGTTAGCGAGTATCATAATCCTTCACCACTTTTTCATATAAAACTTCCATAATTTGCTTGGCTAGATCTTTTTTTGATAGTAGCGGAAAGTCAATTTTTGTTCCATCTCTACTAATTAAGGTAGCAATATTAGTATCGACATTGAATCCAGCACCTTCTTTAGAAACGTCATTAACTATTATATAATCAAGATTTTTCCTTTGAAGTTTATCTTGTGCATACTCTAAAACATTATTAGTTTCAGCAGCAAAACCAATAAGCACTTTGTCTGACTTATTGTCACCTAACCATTTTAGAATGTCGGTAGTTTTTTTTAGTTTTAGTATCATATCATTTGATTTTTTCTTTATTTTGTTATCTTCAATAGTTATAGGTGTATAGTCAGCTACGGCTGCAGATTTAATTATGATTTTATTCAATTCAAAATTTTCTTTTACAGCTTCAAACATTTCTTCAGCTGAATTAATGTTTATTAAACGTATACCTTTTGGTGGAGGAAGTTTCGTTGGGCCAGATATTAGTGTGACATCTGCACCGAAACGCGCAGCTTGTTCAGCTAAAGCATATCCCATCTTTCCACTTGAAAAATTTGATATAAACCGAACGGGATCTATTTTTTCAATAGTTGGTCCGGCAGTAATTAGTATTTTTTTGCCATTAAAGTAGTTAGATTCATTAAAAATATTATTTAAATTTTTAATAATATCCTCTGGTTCTAATAGTCTTCCTTTGCCAATATCCCCACATGCTAAAAGTCCCTCACTTGGTTCGAAAAAAATATAATCTAACTTTTTTAATCTATCGATATTTTCTTGAACAATTTTGTTGTTATACATATTTACATTCATCGCTGGAGCAATGATGACTGGATTAACTGTAGCCATAATAGTTGTAGTCAACATATCGTCTGCTATGCCATTCGCAATTTTACCAATTACGTTAGCAGTAGCCGGTGCGATAATGGTAATATCCGCCCATTTAGCTAAATCAATATGTTGAACAGCTTCTGGATTTGATTCATTAAACGTGTCCACATAAACTTCATTCCTAGATAAAACTTGGAATGTTAACGGCGTTATAAATTTCATTGCTGAATTCGTCATAATAACCTTAACATTTGCACCTTGTTGAACTAGTTTACTAGTGAGAGCCGCGGCTTTAAAAACAGCTACACCACCACATACACAAAGCAAGATATTTTTATTTAGCATAAATTACACCTCGATATTAATACGTTAAATATATTAACTATATTTTACTTCTTTTTAGCATAAATAGAAAAGACTTGGCTTTTGCCAAGTCTTTAAAAAGTTAACTTGGCACCGTCAAGTCCTTTGGATATAGGCGATCGCCTCTGTTTTTTATTTATAATTACTTTTCAAGTTTTGAAGTTTGAATTACAAATTCTCTTTCAAACCCAAGTTCATCTGCAAAAATTTCCTCTAAAGCTTTACCTACATATTTGTGTGACTTTGGCTTCGACAATAAAAGTGGAGATTTGTCTTGTAAGTTTCTAGCGCGTTTTGATGCTAAAGTAACTAAAATATATTTAGAATCTACTTTATTCATTAATTCGTCAATTGATGGATATAACATTATTTATCACCCTCTATAAGTTTTTTATAACGATGTTTAACACGATCTTTTTTTAAGTGCTCTGCTGTTATTATAGACTTAATTCTCTCACATGCATACTCTACTTTATCATTTTCAACAACATAATCATATAGTTCCATCATTTCAAGCTCTTCTTTAGCAACATTCATTCGGTTTGCAATTAGCTCATCTGATTCAGTTCCACGATTAATTATACGATTTTTCAGTTCACCTAAACTAGGTGGTGCTAAGAAAATAAATAGGCCTTCTGGAAAAGCATTCTTTACCTTCATTGCCCCTTGAACTTCTATTTCTAGTAGAATATCTTTACCTTCGTCGAGACATTTTCTAACGTACGATATAGGAGTTCCGTAGTAATTACCCACATATTGAGCATATTCTAAGAGTTCATTATTTTCGATCATCTTCTCAAACTCTTCATTAGTTTTAAAAAAATAATCTACACCATCAATTTCTCCTTCACGTGGTTTCCTCGTTGTGATTGAAATTGAATAATGGAGGTTTGCATTCTCATGACTAAAGATTTCTTTTCGGACAGTACCTTTGCCGACACCACTTGGACCAGAAAGTACTATTAATAATCCTTTTTCGTACATTCTCATTTTGCCTACCCTTCGTATATTAGATATTTAAGAGCATTATTCAATGTTCTGAACTTGTTCTCTAATTTTTTCAAGCTTGGATTTCATTTCAATAACTAATTTTGTAATGCTCATATCGTTTACTTTTGAACCTATTGTATTACACTCACGATTCATTTCCTGTACAATAAAATCAAGCTTTCTTCCGACAGGTTCATTGCTTTCAAGTTCACTTTCAAATTGAATAAAGTGACTACTTAAACGACTTATTTCCTCTGCTACATCAGACTTTTCAGCTAAAACAGCAACCTCCATGTAAATACGTTGCTCGTCTAATTGACCTTCCAATATATCTTTTAACTTTCTGAAAGTTTTTTCCCGTATTTTTTCTGGATACATTCTTGCAATTTCTTCAACAATGCTAACTGATTCCTTAAGGCTAGATATGTTATTTAAAATATCTAACTTTAATTGCTCACCTTCAATTGATCTCATTTTCTCTAAGTTACTTACAGCTTCTTCAACTGCTTCCAAAATTAATTGGGCGACACTATCATCATTATTGTCAGTTTCGTTAATTGTTATTACGTCTTGAAATCTTATTAAATCGTTTACTCTTATGTCATCGTTTGAATTTATTTTTTCCTTTATTTGATTCCATGCATCTGTTAATTGATCTAGGAGTTTCCAATCAATTAATATTTCCTTGTTTACTAAACCTTGTCCCTCAACTGTTATGTATACTTCAATTCTTCCTCTATTCAATTTATTTTGAATAGCCTTTTTTATTCTATCTTCAATTATTATAAATTGCTTAGGCATTCTAATTAGTGTTTCTAAATATCTATGGTTCACTGATTTGATTTCAACAGTAACAGAATTAAGTTCATTCTCTTTTACACTCCTACCAAACCCAGTCATACTTAATGTCACGATAACCCACATCCTTTATTAATTTTGCTTAAAAGCAAAAGAAAAGGTAATAGATCTATTGTCTACTACCTTTCATAATAATACCATATAAATTGTTAATATTAAAATATGTTATTATTTTACTTCTTTTATTTGTTTTTTTATTTTAGTCGATCCAGGTAGGGCAAACCCAGCTAATAGGAAAGTTGGGATCGCAGCCATTCCCACAATCAGTAACCAATCTTTAGGCATAATCGCAACCGTATCAAATATAGGTTGTAACGGTTTTGCGTAGATAACAACTAACATTAAGATAAGAGATGATAACACAGCCCAAACTAATGCCATGTTTTCAAATGGATTTCTACTCAAAATAGAATGTTCACTTCTACAATCAAAAACGTGGATTAGCTGCGCTAATACGAGCGTTGAAAAGGCAACAGTTTGAGCATATTTTAAATCATCTGGATGTGTATTATAAGCAACGATGAAAGCGAAGAGTGTGGCAATACCAATTAAGAAACCTCTACTAATAATTTTCCACCACAGCCCTCTTGCAAATACTCCCTCTTTGGGACTTCTTGGTCCTTTATTCATTAAATCACCTTCTGGTTGATCTAATCCTAAGGCCATGGCTGGCAATCCATCTGTTACTAAATTAACCCATAATATTTGAATCGGCACTAATGGTAATGGAAGTGCTAGTAGCATTGCAAAAAGCATAACAAGGATTTCTCCTACATTTGATGCTAACAAATATCTAATAAACTTTCGTATATTTTCGTATATGTTTCTTCCTTCTTTGATCGCTGATTTTATTGTTGCGAAGTTGTCATCCATAAGAATCATTGCTGATGCTTCTTTGGAAACGTCGGTTCCATTAATCCCCATAGAAATGCCTATATCCGCTGCTTTTATTGCGGGAGCATCATTAACACCATCACCTGTCATCGCTACAATATTACCCTTATTTTGAAGGGCTTTAACAATTCTTAACTTATGTGCAGGAGATACTCTTGCAAAAACATAGATATCATTTACGATATCTTCAAGCTCCCTATCATCTAATTCCTCTAGAACTACACCTTCAATAACTTTGCCATTCTCAGGCAATATATTTAGATCTTTGGCGATTGCTTCAGCCGTTAAAACGTGATCACCTGTAATCATTACCGTTTTTATTCCTGCATCCTTACACTCTCTAACTGCATCATATACTTCTGCTCTTGGTGGATCGTACATCCCTTGAATACCTACAAAGATTAAATTATTTTCAGCTTGCTTATCACTATAGACTTTTTCCTCAGGACTACATACTCTATATGCAATTGCTAGTGTTCTTAATGCTTTACTACTTAAAGAAGATAATGCACTATTTACTCTATCTTTATATAATTCTGAAATTGGAATAACCCTATTATTCCATAATATTTGTGTACAGTTTTCTAGAATAATTTCTGGTGCACCTTTTGTTACAATAAACCTTTTACCTGTGAGGTCTTTTACTACTTTTGTCATCATTTTCCTATCTGAATCAAAAGGGAATTCTTTAACTATATTAAACTGATCATCTAGTAATTCTCTTTGAATCCCTGCCTTTAAAGCAGATACAACAATAGCCCCCTCGGTTGGGTCACCTTCAACGATATATTCATTCTTTTTTCTAACAACATCTGCATCGCTACACAATAATCCAAATGTTAATAGTTGATATAATTGTCTATCTTCTTCTGGATTTACTGAAACATCATCTTTTCGAAATTGACCCTTAGGCTCATATCCCTCACCAGTAACATTCCACATATGGCCACTAGCCCAAACATTTGTAACCATCATTTTATTTTGTGTCATAGTTCCAGTCTTATCAGAGCAAATAACTGTTGCACAGCCTAAAGTTTCAACTGCTTGTAATTTTCTTACGAGTGCATTTTTCTTAATCATTCTTTGAACACCAAGTGACAATGCGACTGTAACAATAGCTGGGAGACCTTCTGGAATTGCTGCAACTGCTAAAGAAATTCCAGCTAAAAACATACTATATAAATCTTGACCTTGGTATACACCAAGAACAACTACTAATAAAGTTAATAATATAGAAATTGCAATTAGTATCTTTCCTAATTGTTCAAGTCTTCTTTGTAGTGGTGTTAACATCTCGTCCGATTCATTCAGTAGTGATGCTATTTGTCCCATGGCAGTATCCATACCAGTAGCAACAACAACACCTGTACCTGTTCCTTGAGTAACTAATGTTCCCATGAAGCACATGTTTTCTAAATCGCCGATTGTTGCATTTTCATTCTTAAATGCCTTTGCATTTTTTAGAACTGGAACTGATTCACCTGTTAGCGCAGATTCTTCTACATACAAACTAGCACATTGTAGAATCCTTAAATCAGCACTAATTCTATCTCCACCAATAAATTTGACGACATCGCCAACTACAAGGTCTCGTGATTGCTTTCTTACCCATTTACCTTCACGTAAAACTGTTACTTGTGGGGCAGAAAGTTCCTTAAGTGCTTCTAATGATTTCTCAGCCTTATTTTCTTGTACAAAACCTAAAATACCATTTAATAATACGATGGCTATTATCGCAACAGCATCAACCATATCCCCTAGAAAAAACGATAACGCTGTAGCTCCTAATAGAACATAAACCATAAAATCATTAAATTGTGATAAGAAGACAATTAAGGGTGACTTCTTTTTTTTATTTTGTAATTCATTATGACCATTTTTAAGTAACCTTTCATCGACCTCTTTTTCCCAAAGGCCACAGTTAAAGTCTGTTTGTAACAAGTCTTCTATTTCATTATTTTCAATTTCATGCCACCTCAACTTTTTCCACCTCTCCTTGTATATATTCAGATTTTTGAACAAGCCTCTTTTTCATGAATATTCAACCTCGTCCCAAAAAATGCTATACTTTAAAAAAACAAGTAATACATGTTTCCTTGAAGCTTAATTCAAAATAAAATATACATATGTTCTATACAGAACTGATTAAATAGAAAGTATGAGGAAGTAAAATGGCTTTTGATGGAATACTGTTAAAATATTGCGTTAATGAACTAAGAGAAGAAATTGTTTCTGGGAGAATTTCAAAAATATATCAAACTTCTAAAAATGAAATATTATTTAATATAAGGCAAAATGGTACAAATAAAAAATTACTAATTTCTGCACACCCTATGTATACAAGAATTCACTTAACTGAAAATAATTATGATACCCCTTCAGAACCACCAATGTTTTGCATGCTCCTTCGTAAACATTTAGAAGGTGGAATAATAGTTAGTATTGAACAGTTGAAATTAGAAAGATTAATTAGGATTGATGTATGCTCTCGAGATGAGATTGGTGAGGAAACAAAAAAGCATATTTATATTGAAATAATGGGGAAGCATTCAAATATTTTTATCGTAGATAGTAAAACCAGAAAAATATTAGATTGCATTAAGCACGTTAGTAGTGCTCAAAACAGAATTAGAACATTACTACCGGGTATAACATACGAACTTCCACCTTTAAGTAGTAAACTTGATCCTTTTATTACAACTGAAGATGAATTAATAAGTAAAATAATGTTTAATGAAGGGCTAGTTCATAAACAGCTAGTTGGAATTTTTGAAGGGTTCTCTACAGTAACTGCAAAAGAGATTTGCTATAGAGCAGGTTTAGTAAATAAAAATACTATTTTCCCTGCATTTATAAGTGTAATAGACGAAGTAACCAACAAATATAAACCTACAATTTATGAAAATGATCAAAAAAGTGATTTTCATATATTTAAACTTAGTCATCTTAATGCAAGATCAAAGTTTTTCAAATCAATTTCTGAGATGTTGGATTTTTATTTCTATGATAAGGCTGAAAGAGATAGAGTAAAGCAAATATCAGGTGACTTGCAGACGAAAATAAATAATGAAATAGATAAGAATAATAGGAAGTTATCCAAGCTATCCTCAGAATTAGAGGTTGCAATTAATTCTAATAAATACCAATTATATGGTGAACTCATAACAGCAAATATTTATAGTATTCAACCAGGTGATACTGAATTAGTAGCACTGAATTACTATGAGACTGAAGAGTGTTTCTTGAAGATCGTACTAGACCCATTAAAAACACCAAGTGAAAATGCTCAACACTATTTTAAAACATATAATAAATTTAAAAACTCAATACCAATCATCGAGGAACAGATAGAAAATACTAAGGCTGAACTCGAATATCTTACATTAATTCAACAACAGCTTGAATCTTCCTCTCCTAGTGATGTTGAAGAAATTAGAGAAGAATTGTCCGAACAAGGTTATATAAAAGGAACAAATAAGAAAAACAAGAAGAAAATTACTAAACCAAATTTTGAAACATACTATTCAAATGATTCAACAGAGATACTAGTAGGGAAAAATAATAAACAAAACGATTACTTAACAAATAAACTAGCGAAGCGTGATGAATTTTGGTTACATACTAAGGATATTCCTGGTAGTCATGTTATAGTTAGAAATAACAATCCTTCTGAGAAGACACTCTATGAAGCTGCAATTTTAGCTGCATATTTTAGCAAAGGCAAAAATTCTTCTTCGGTGCCTGTTGATTTTACACAAATAAAAAATGTAAAAAAAATCAAGGGTGCAAAACCTGGATTTGTAACATATGACAATAACAACACAATTTACGTAACACCCTCATTAGAAGAAATACTAAAAATTAGTACTAGAAAGCAAAAGTCTTAGAACATTGAATCTAGGACTTCTTTTTTATATATAAAGTATAAAATTCTAATAAGTACACTCGCAGAAACTACTCGCTTTCCGCGGGCACGGCCTCAACTAATTTTCGCAAGTTCACTTGCAAAAATGGATTTTCGGCTCGTGCTGTTACCGTTGGGGAAATGTATACATTTCCCGCAGTTTCCAGCTTCGTGTAATAAAGTAATATTTTCTTTTTAAAGGACTTGGCAATGCCAAGTTTATTTTATATGCAATTATTTCATCCAATCAATACTGGTAGGATTTTTTCTCCAATTAGATAATTTTTCTAATTCTTTTTGTTCAATATGACCATCCCTAATAGCTACTTCTAGAAGTGTCGTATAGTTACATAAAGAAAAAGCCTCAATATTATTACCAGAAAGATTTTCTTCTAAGATTGGTAATTGATAAGAAAAGATACTAATTATTCCTAGTACAGTACATCCTGCATCTCTCAATGCCTTTACACATTTAATTGATGAACCACCTGTAGACAGCAAGTCTTCAACTAAAACTACTTTTTGACCTTGTACTACTTTACCCTCTATTTGATTGCCCTTACCATGTTCTTTTGCACTACTTCTAACGTAGACCATTGGAAGTTCTAAATAATCTGCTACTAGCGCGGCATGAGGGATACCGGCCGTTGCTGTTCCCGCAATTATATCAGCTTCTGGGAAAATACTTTCAATCATTTTTGCAAGTTCATTTTTTATTAGATTTCTGGTATCTGGATATGATAAGGTCAATCTATTATCACAGTATATTGGAGATTTAATACCACTTGCCCAAGTAAAAGGATTATTTGGTTCTAAGCATACAGCTCCGATTTCAAGTAAGTTTTTTGCAATTTTCTTATTCATTTAGATCCCCTGCCATTCTTTAACTATATTTTCGTATGTCAGTAATGGGTACTTAGCATGCGTTATATTTCTACCAACTACGATATAAGTTGAACCAAGCACCTTTGCTTCACCAGGACTAACAACTCTTACTTGATCATTAACATCTGAATTTGCAGTTCTAATACCAGGAGTAACAGTAATAAAATCTAATCCTAATTGCTTATTTAAAAATGGTACTTCTAAAGCAGAGCAAACAACTCCATCTAATCCACTTTCTTTAGCAAAACTAGCGTATTTTAATATTGCATCTTCTAAAGAGTAGTCTATGAGAATATCATTTTTTAATGTCTCTTGTGAGGTACTAGTTAGTTGAGTAACCGCAACACATAACGGGCGTTGTTTGCTTCTCGCTCCTATTTCAAGTCCTTCAACTGCAGCATACATCATTCTCTTACCACCAGATGCGTGAACATTAACCATATCTACTTCTAAACTAGCAATTTGTTTCATTGCACTTTTTACTGTATTTGGAATATCATGAAGTTTTAAATCTAAAAAGATGTTATGACCCTTTTCTTTAAGTGAGTAAAGTAAGCTTGGGCCCTCACTGTAATAAAGTTCCATACCAACTTTAAGATATAACTTTTTTGATTCAAACCCCTTTAAAAATTCATTCACAATAATCTGATTTGGAAAATCAAGAGCTATTATACATTTAGAAACCATGCTTCCAGCTCCCCCCGATACATTCATCTATTGATTTAAAACCATATTTTGTTAATACCGAAGGAAGTTCTTCAATTATTTTAGGGCATACATACGGGTCAATAAAGTTAGCAGTTCCTACAGCAACAGCAGATGCACCTGCTAACAAAAATTCAACTACATCTTCTGAACTTTGGATACCACCCATTCCAATTATAGGTATTTTTACTTTCTGACTTACATCATAGATCATCCTAATTGCAACAGGTTTTATTGCAGGACCAGATAATCCACCTGTTCCATTAGCTAAAATAGGTCTACGGGTACGCAGATCCAAGCGCATTCCGAGTAATGTATTTATCATTGTTAAGCCATCAGCACCTGCTGATTCAATAGCCTCAGCAATTTCAACAATGTTTGTTACATTAGGAGATAACTTCACGTATACAGGGACCTGACTTACTTTCTTTACTTTTTCAGTTAAACTTGCAGCAGTTCTTGCATCCGTTCCAAAAGCAATACCACCGTGTTTAACATTTGGACAAGATATGTTTAATTCGAGTGCGCTTACTCTAGGAGATTCACTTAATACCTTTGCTACCTCCACATACTCTTCTACAGAGAAACCAGCTACATTAGCTATAATTGGTGTCGTAAAGTTACTAAGATATTCAAGTTCTTCTTCGATGACTTTTTTTAGGCCAGGATTTTGTAAACCAATTGCATTTAGCATACCAGAAGCTGTTTCCGCGACACGAGGTGTATAATTGCCAAATCGGGCTTCTAGTGTAGTAGCCTTTATCATAATGGCACCTAGTAAGTTCAAGTCATATAATTCTCCAAACTCTCTCCCAAATCCAAAGCAGCCTGATGCGGGGATAATTGGATTTTTCAAGTTTAACCCCGGAATATTTACTTGTAGCAACTAGATCACCTCTCCCGCTAAGAAAACTGGTCCCTCTTTACATACACGTTTGTAATCTGTTTCTGATTTTTTAGTTTTGCAGACGCATGCAAAACATGCACCAATACCACAGGCCATTCTTTCCTCGTATGAAAGATATAACTTAGAGTTATCCATTATATTTTCTAATGCTTTTAACATCGGCTTTGGCCCACATGCAAATACATAATCGTAATCTAAATTAATTCTTTTTATTACATCTGTAACAAAACCTTTTTGACCAAAAGAACCATCGACCGTACTAACATATGTTTTATTTAGTTCACTAAAGTTTTCAATTAGAAAACTGTCACTCGCAGTATTAAATCCTAAAATGTGAATTACATTTGCACCTAATTTTTTTAATTGTTTTGATGTTTCATATAAAGGTGGAATCCCAATTCCCCCTCCAACTAAAATTACTGTTTGTCCCTTTTGAACTTTGTCCAAAGGAAATCCATTGCCTAGGGGGCCTAAAATGTTTACTTCTTCACCTACAGTTTTTTCTGATAGAAGCCTTGTTCCTTTACCTTCTACTCTGAAAATGATAGTGAAAGACTTATTTTCAGAGTCAATTTCGTATACACTAATAGGGCGACGGAGAGTAGTCTCTCCAGTCGCACCAATTAAAATATTTACAAATTGTCCCGGTCTAATTTTTAGGTCAACTAAATCGCTTTTAAGGCTTATTTTCACGACATTATCTATTAGAATATCTTTTTCAATGATAGTAGAATTAGCTGTTCTCATTAGACGAATGTCACCTCTTTTAATTCACCTTCATTCATGAAATCTGTTGAGAATGTCATAGACTCCAGAACTCTTAAAATAGCTGTTGCAGTATCTAATGATGTTAAACATGCAACACCATTATCTACAGACTCTCTTCTAATTTTAAAGCCATCTCGCACCGGTTGTTTTCCTTTAGTTAATGTGTTGATTACAAATTGTGCTTCACCCGCACGGATTACATCAACTAGATTTTTACCTTCTTCGCCAATCTTATTAATTAATATAACTGGAGTGCCATCTTTTTGGAGAACTTCAGCAGTACCTTCAGTTGCCATTACTCTATAACCAATTTTGTGGAATCTCTTAGCAATATCAACGGCTTCTTCCTTATCCTTATCAGCAACTGTAATTATAACAGTTCCAAAAGTTGGAATGTTAATTCCTGATGCTACTAAACCTTTATATAGAGCTTTTTCAAGAGTAGTATCCTTACCCATAACTTCACCAGTTGACTTCATTTCTGGACCAAGAGTCGTATCAACCGCTCTAAGTTTCGCAAATGAAAATACTGGGGCTTTTACATAAACACCTTGCTTTTCAGGTAAATACCCCGATTCAAAACCGAGCTTTTTTAACTTTTGACCTAGCATAACTTTTGTAGCTAGATTTGCCATCGGTATTCCAGTAATTTTACTTAAAAAAGGAACTGTTCTACTTGAGCGTGGATTCACTTCGAGTACATAGGCATTGTCACCATTAATTACAAACTGAATGTTTAATAATCCAATTATCTTCAAGCCTCGTGCAATCTTTGTTGTATAATCTATAACTTGCTTTTTAACTTTTTCTGAAATAAACTGCGGTGGATAAACAGCAATTGAATCACCAGAGTGAACACCTGCTCGTTCGATATGTTCCATTATTCCAGGTATGAAGACAGTAACACCATCTGAAATTGCATCAACTTCTACTTCTTTTCCTGCTAAATATCTATCAATAAGCACAGGGTGCTCAGGACTTGCTTTAACTGCACTTTCCATATAATTGTATAACTCTTCTTCTCTTTCAACTATCTGCATTGCTCTTCCACCAAGTACATATGATGGTCTTACCAAAATTGGATAACCGATCTCCTTAGCTATTAGTAATGCTTGTTTAACAGAAGTTGCTGTTTTTCCAAGAGGCTGTGGAATTCTAAGGTTAGACAGACATTGTTCAAACTTATCTCTATCTTCAGCCTTGTCTAATGCTTCTAAAGAAGTTCCTAGAATTTTAATTCCACGTTCATGTAGTTTAGACGCTAGGTTGATAGCTGTTTGACCACCAAACTGTACAACAACACCGATAGGCTTTTCTAGTTCAAGAACATGCATTACGTCTTCTATAGCTAAAGGTTCAAAGTATAACTTATCAGAGATAGTAAAATCAGTAGAAACTGTCTCAGGGTTGTTATTTATAATTATTGCTTCGTAACCTGATTCCTTTATTGCACGTACAGAGTGAACAGTTGCATAATCAAATTCAATCCCTTGGCCAATTCGAATCGGACCAGATCCTAAAACTACTACACTCTTCTTACCTGTTTTAAAAGAATCGTTTTCTTCTTCATAAGTTCCATAATAATATGGAGTTGAAGCTTCAAATTCACCTGCACAAGTATCAACTATTTTATAAACTGGGAAAATATTTTTTTCTTTTCTAAGGTTATAAAGTTCTAATTCTTTCATTTCCCATATAGTAGAAATGTATTTGTCACTAAAACCCATTGCTTTGGCTTGTCTTAAAGTATCTAGATCAACCTTATTTTCTTTAATTACACTCTCATACTTTATTATTTTTTCAAGTTTGAATAGGTAGAACAAGTCAATCATACTAATTTCATGAATTTCCTCTATAGTTAGACCTTTTCTTAATGCCTCGGCAATATAGAATAATCTCTCATCATCTGCATTTGAAATTTTTTGTTTAATAAAATCAATGTCCAAATCTGCAAAACCTTTAATTTCAATATGACTAACACCAAGTTCTAATGATCTAACCGCTTTAAGTAAAGATTCTTCGAGTGTTCTTCCAATCGCCATTACTTCCCCAGTAGCTTTCATTTGAGTGCCTAGTAATCTATTTCCATTTTGAAATTTATCAAATGGCCATCTTGGAATCTTTGTAACGATGTAGTCTAAAGCTGGTTCAAAGCTTGCATAAGTTTTACCTGTAACAGGATTTTCCATTTCATCGAGTGTTAAGCCAACAGCTATCTTAGCTGCAAGTTTTGCAATAGGGTATCCAGTTGCTTTTGAAGCAAGAGCTGATGAACGGCTTACACGTGGATTTACTTCGATTATAAAATAATTCATTGAGTGAGGATCTAATGCAATTTGTACATTGCATCCACCTTCAATTTTTAATGCTCTAATTATTTTTAATGAGACATTTCTCAAAAGTTGATATTCTCTATCTGATAATGTTTGACTCGGTGCAAATACAATTGAATCACCTGTGTGTACACCTACAGGGTCAAAGTTTTCCATATTACATACAACTATTGCATTGTCGTTCGAGTCACGCATTACTTCATACTCTATTTCCTTATATCCAGCAATACTCATTTCTAGTAAACACTGACTAACTGGGCTATTTTTTATTCCAGAAGTAACAATTTCAATAAGTTCAGCTTCATTATTACAAATTCCACCACCAGTACCACCTAATGTATAGGCTGGTCTAACAATAACCGGATATCCAATTTTTTGAACAAAAACATAAGCTTCCTCAAGGCTATGGATAATTGTACTTTCGGGTACAGGTTCACCGATTTCATACATTAAGTTTCGAAATAAATCTCTATCTTCTGCTTTTTTAATTGAACTTAGTGTTGTACCTAATACTTCTACATTACACTCATCTAGTACACCTGAATTTGCGAGTTCAACCGCTAAATTTAATCCAGTTTGACCTCCTAAAGTAGGAAGTATTGCATCTGGACGCTCTTTTCGAATAATTCTACTAACAAACTCTAGAGTTAGTGGTTCTATATAAACCTTGTCAGCCGTAGATGGATCAGTCATTATTGTTGCCGGATTTGAATTTACTAATATTACATTGTATCCTTCTTCTTTTAATGCAAGGCAAGCTTGTGTACCAGAATAATCGAACTCTGCTGCTTGACCGATTATTATTGGACCCGATCCAATTACTAATATTGTTTGTATATCTAGACGTTTTGGCATTCAAGCTCCCCCTTTACTTTATGTTTATCTATTAATCTTATAAAATCATCAAATAGGATATTTGAATCTTCCGGACCTGGTGAAGCTTCAGGATGGTATTGAACAGTAAAGGCCGGGAATGTTTTATGCTTTAGACCTTCTATTGTTTTGTCATTAACTGCTATATGAGTAACGATTAATTCAGTATTTTTAATTGAATCTTCTTCAACTGTATATCCATGATTTTGAGATGTAATATGAACTTTACCAGTTGCAAGATCCTTTACAGGGTGATTAGAACCTCTATGTCCAAACTTCATCTTTTCTGTATTTGCACCACTTGCTAGTGCAAATAATTGGTGGCCAAGGCAAATCCCAAAGATTGGAACTATACCTAATAATTTTTGAATCATTGTAATTGCACTTGTTACTACCTTCGGATCACCAGGACCATTACTAAGCATTACACCATCAGGTTGAAGTGCAAGGATTTCTTCTGCAGAAGTATTATGTGGAACTACAATTACATCACAGTCTCTTTTATTTAGCTCTCGAAGTATACCGTGCTTCATGCCAAAATCTACCAAAACTACTCTATGACCACGTCCAGGTGATGCGTACGGATCTTTTGCCGACACCTTTGAAACTTGATCACTAGGCAAATTCATTTTTCTTAAATTCAGTAATTCCTTGTCTATATTAACCTTACCAGAACATATTTTACCCTTTAATGTACCGTGTTCTCTTATTAATTTTGTAAGTTTTCTAGTATCAACACCAGAAATACCGGGAACATTTCTTAATTTTAAATATTCATCTAGTGTCATTTGTTTTCTGAAATTTGAAGGAAAATCACATGCTTCCTTAACAATTAAACCATGGATTGATGGTACGATTGATTCGAAATCATCACGATTTATGCCATAGTTTCCAATCAAAGGGTACGTTAACACAACAATTTGGCTACAATACGAAGGATCTGACAGTATTTCTTGATAACCTGTCATTCCAGTATTAAATACTACTTCACCTGCCTGATCGCAATCTCCACCAAATGCCTTGCCTACAAAAACAGTACCATCTTCAAGTATTAAATATCTTTTCATATCAATCCTACCTTTCCCAAACTAGCTTACCATCAACAAAAGTTGCAACGGGCCAACCTATACATTCCCATTTATCAAAAGGCGTGTTCCTGCCTTTTGATAAAAATTCATTTTTATTTATTTTCATACTCATATTCAAATCAATAATAACCAAATCCGCAGGCTTACCTTCTACTATTTCTCCGCCATTTAGGTTAAAGATTTTAGCTGGATTTTTACTAAGTAACTCTACTAATCTATTTAAAGATATTATGTTCTTTAATACTAGATTTGTATAGAGAAGTGGAAATGCAGTTTCAAGGCCAACTATTCCAAAAGGGGCTTTCTCGATTCCTTCTGATTTCTCTTCTTCACTATGAGGTGCATGATCAGTAGCAATGCAATCTATCGTTCCATCAACAACACCGTTAATTAAGGCTCTCATATCCTCTTCGCTTCTTAGAGGCGGATTCATTTTAAAATTTGAATCTAAAGAAGTAATATGTTTGTCACATAATAAAAGGTGATGTGGAGTTACCTCACAAGTAACTTTTATTCCAGCGGCTTTAGCATCTCTTACAGTTCTAACAGATTCACTCGTACTAATATGACATACGTGATATTGACACTTGGCAGCCTCAGCAAGTAGAACATCCCTTGCAACTTGAACAGATTCGCTAACTGAATTAATGCCCTTTACATTTAAATGTTGAGAAGTTTCTCCCTCATTAAATACTCCGCCATTAAGTAGTGAACGATCCTCACAGTGAGCTACTATTACCTTATTTACTTCTGCTGCATGTTTCATCGCTTGAAACATCATTCCGGCACTTTGAACCCCAACTCCATCGTCACTAAAAGCGAATGCTCCTGCTTGAGCCATTTCTTTAAAGTTTACTAATTCATTACCTAACTGCTTTTTACTAATAGATGAATAATAATGCGTTTTTATGAATACTTTATTATTATTATACATATTTCGAAATTTTTCAATAACTTCTTTTCGATCTGGTACAGGATTTGTATTTGGCATTGCTGCAATTTGTGTAAAACCACCTGCTGCTGCAGCTCTTGTACCTGTTTCAATTGTTTCTTTATACTCGTAACCTGGTTCTCTAAGATGTACGTGTACGTCTATAAAACCAGGAGCTATAAATAAACCTTTTGCATCATAAGTTTCTACATCTTCAACTGAAATATTATTACAGATGCTCTTTATAATCCCATTTTCTATATAAATATCTTTAATATTAATTTCATTATTATCAGACAATAGACTGCCATTTTTTATTAGAAGATTCAATGAAATTCCCTCCATATTTATGTTGTAATATGTGCTTTATGGCTGCCATCCTTACAAATACTCCATTATTTACCTGATTGAAAATTCTGGATCGTTTACATTCAACTAATCTACTATCAATTTCCACACCTCGATTAACTGGAGCCGGGTGCATAATTATACAATTAGTTTTTAGTCTTCTTTCTCTATCTAAAGTCAAACCATACATTTCATGATAATTTTTCATTAAATATTCTTGGCCTGGCTTATGTCTCTCGTGCTGCACACGTAATAGCATTATAACGTCCGAAATTTCTATTGCTTCTTCAATATCAATGTAAGTCCCATATTCACAAACATCATCGAACCATTCTTTCGGTCCTGAAAAATACAGTTTCACACCTAACCTTGAGAGTATTTCAGCATTAGATTTTGCAACTCTACTATGTAAGATATCACCAACTATTGTTATTGCTAACCCTTCAAAACTACCAAATTCATTTTGAATTGTTAATAAATCTAGTAAAGTTTGAGTTGGGTGCTCTCCACATCCATCACCAGCATTAAAAATGCTTATGTTACATCCACCTATAAGTTCTTTATAATATTGTTCCATAGAATGTCTAATTACAACAGAGTGAATTCCCATAGCTTCGATAGTTTTTACAGTGTCGTATAAGCTTTCACCTTTTTGCATGCTTGAGTTATTAATATCAAAGTTTATAATATTAATCCCTAGCTTTCTTTGTGCTAGTTCAAAACTTATCTTAGTTCTAGTGCTAGGTTCATAAAATAAATTTGTCATGTATAGATTGCTATTAAACTTATATTCATCACCGTTTTTAAGCCTTGTTGCATCACGAAGAATATCTAATATTTCTGAGACACTAAGTTTCTTTAGGGATATCAAGTGGTTCATAGCAAATCTCCTATCTATTTTTATTTTTAAAAAACACCCTATTCTATTGAATAGGGTGTTTTTGTGTATGAGAAACTAACGCTAGGTTGATCAAACTTAGCATTACACACCCTTCAAAGTCTCTCTGGACTCAGTTAAAAGGATTATTTTATGAGTTTATTCTAGGCTACGTTTTCAGATGTGCTTGCAGTTTCATCACTACTAATATTTTTTGATTCTGGTAAAACTTTGTTTAAAATTACTCCAAGAATTGCTGCAAGTGCCATACCAGCAATTTCAAAGTTTTCGCTTATCTTTAAGATTGCTCCGCCAATACCTACTACAAGTATTACAGATGATATAATTAAGTTTCTCTTGTCTGCCATGTTTACTTTATCTTCAACTAACATTCTTAATCCTGATGATGCTATTACACCGAATAATAGGATTGATACCCCGCCCATTACTGGTGTTGGTATAGAACTTATGAATGCTGATACTTTACCAATGAAACCGAAGATTATTGCGAAAATTGATGCTCCTACGAAAAGGTAGATGCTGTAAGCTCTTGTTAAAGCAAGTACTCCGATGTTTTCACCATAAGTTGTAATTGGAACTCCACCTAAACCTGATGCAACTGCTGACGCTACTCCGTCTGCGAATAATGATCTATCTAAACCAGGATCCTTAATCATATCTTTATTGATTACTCTACCTAAAACTAATTGGTGACCAATGTGCTCTGAGATAGTTACGATTGTTACTGGTACCATTATTAATGCAATTTTCCAAGTTAATTCTGGTGTGTAGTGAGCAAAAGGCACCATGAAATCAGGCGCAGCAAACCATTTTGCATCCCTAACGATATCGAAGTTAACGATTCCAATTGCCATTGAGTACAAGTATCCACCGATGATACCTATTAAAATTGGAACTATTGCAACGAATCCCCTACCAAACACGTTTGCGATAATTGTTATTGCTAAAGTAACTAATGCCGCAGAGAAGTGTTCTAAACTATATTTCCCACCTACGTTCATCGCCATGTCAACTGCTACTCCTGCAAGTCCTAAACCAATTACCATGATCACTGGCCCTACTACGATTGGTGGTAAAAGCTTTTGAATGAAGTCATAACCTGCGAATTTTATTACTAATGCTACTAGTGCGTAAATAATACCGACAAGTATACCCCCGACCATGGCTGCTTCTGGGCCACCAGTTGCTTTTATAGCAATTATTGGGGCAATGAAAGCGAATGAAGATCCTAAGTATGATGGTACTTTTCCTTTTGTAATTAAGATAAAAGCTAGAGTTGCAACACCCGATGATACTAATGCTACTGCTGGGCTAAGCCCAACTAACACTGGTACTAAAACTGTTGCACCAAACATTGCAAAAAGGTGTTGAATACTTAGTGAAACCCATTGACCAAATCCTGGTACTTCATTAATATCTAATACTGGCTTGTTATTCTGATTCATTTTCATTTCCCCCAATTATTGATTTTTCTTTTCGATGAACACACCTTCATGAGAATCTGTTTCTAATAGCTCTACAACAATTTTTTCATCACTTGATGTTGGAATGTTTTTCCCAACAAAGTCAGGTCTTATCGGAAATTCACGATGTCCTCTGTCAATTAGTACAGCAAGTTGGACATTTGCCGGTCTCCCGATATCAACAATAGCATCCATTGCTGCTCGGACTGTTCTCCCTGTATAAAGAACGTCATCAACTAGTACAACCTTTTTATCTTTTATTTCAAACGGAATATTCGAATCTCTTACTAGTGGTTCATTATTATCTGTTTTCACTGAAAGGTCATCGCGATAAAATGTTATGTCTAAATCGCCAACCATTATATTGTTGCCTTCTATTTGCGATATTTTTTGTGCAAGTCGTTTTGCGATATAGATTCCTCTAGTCTTAATACCAATTAAGACACAATTCTCGATACCTTTATTTCTTTCAATGATTTCGTGAGCTATTCTAGTTAAGGAACGAGTCATAGCTTTATCATCTAATACAACAACCCTATTATCTGTCATTAATGTCACCTCGCATCCTTTTATTTGTATTGACCATTTTCCCAAATAAAAAACCTCTAACCTTGAGGGTTAGAGGCGCATGTAAAAATCTACACAAGTATAGAGATATTCTATTACTTGTCTGCGTTCCTTCTCAGCCTCACGGGACTGTATTAAAGGTCAATATTCATCTTTACAAAGTATATTTCTAATTGAAAAATTTGTCAATCACTATTTTTCAAAAATTGTAACAGCCTGTTCATTTCTTCGGGTATTGGTCTAGAAAATTCAATATACTCATTAGTTCTTGGGTGATTAAAACCAAGAACAGCTGCGTGTAAAGCTTGTCCATTTATGTCGAGAGTTTTTCTCGGTCCGTACTTTGGATCACCTGCTAATGGAAACCCAATATATTTCATATGAACTCTGATTTGGTGAGTTCTGCCAGTTTCTAAAATACATTCAACATAAGTGAAGTCTTTAAATTTTTCGATAACTTCAAAGTGCGTTACTGCTTCTCTACTATTATCTTCAGTTACAGTCATTCGTTGCCTATCAGCAGTATCTCTTCCAATCGGGGCATCAATTGTTCCCCTTTCATGTGGAATTTCACCATGGACTATTGCTAGATATTTTCTAGTAACTGTTTTCTTTTGTAGTTGATCAACTAGTTTTTCATGAGCAAAATCATTTTTTGCAACCATGAGTAAACCAGATGTATCCATATCAATTCTATGTACAATTCCTGGTCTAGCAACTCCGTTTATACCTGACAAAGAGTCTTTGCAATGATATAACAATGCGTTAACAAGGGTACCAGTATAGTGACCTGGAGCTGGGTGAACAACCATCCCCTTTGGTTTATTTACTACAATAACATCATCATCTTCAAACGCTATATCTAAAGAAATGTTCTCAGGTAATATCTCTAATTCTTCAACTTCTGGAACAATAATTGAAATCTTATCACCTTTTTTACATTTATAATTTCCTTTTATTGTTTCATTATTTACTAATAGGTCATTATCCTTGATCCAAGTCTGTATTTGACTTCTAGAATAGTCTGTCAATCTATCCGAAAGTACTTTATCTAATCTTTGTCCTACGTCCTCAATTTCTATTACTAGTTCTATTTTTTCCATTATGCTTTCTCTCCCAGTTGTTCTTCACGAATAGTTTGAATTACAAGTAATACTACACCTATAAATAATGATGAATCCGCGATATTAAATACAGGAAAATCATATGAGAATATAAGTACATCTATGAAATCTACAACTTCTTTACGAATTACTCTATCAATAAAATTACCTAATGCACCACCTATTAACAGACCAACTGTAATTAGTGTAAATCTATCATCAATATTATTCTTCTTAACATAGTAAATTAAGCCTACAACAACGATTACAGTGACAATATAAAATAATAAAAACTGTCCTTCTAACATTCCCCAAGCAGCACCGCGATTTCTATGTGAGGTGATCATTAAAAAGTTATCTATAACAGGAATTGATTCACCTAAGTACATTTGTTTCTCAACTATATATTTTGTTATTTGGTCAAACAAAACAATTATAACAGCAACTAAATAAAGCAACACACTTCCTCCATCAAATTAAGTATTTTTAATAAAATATTATCATACTAATGGTAAATTAACAAAGGCTGCCAAGAAAGCAGCCTTGTTACTTTATTTCAAATTCTCTACAACATTTGCACAACGTTCGCACACTGTTGGGTGTTCTTCTACTTTTCCTATATCAGTTGCTACCATCCAGCAACGTTCACATGTCTCTCCATCAGCATTTTCAACTAAAATACTCAATGAACCATACTCTTTAAATTTATCACTAATTAGTGATGATTCATTTAATAATTCAAGCTGAGAAACAATAAATATTTGACGTAAGTTGTCATTAATACTCTCAAAGACTTTCTTTGCGTCCCCTTTAGGAACAATCGTTAACTTAGCATTTAATGATTTACCAATTGTTTTTTCATTTCTCGCATCTTCTAGAGCCTTTAGAACTTCATCTCTAAGTTCCATAAATGCTATCCATCTAGGTAGAATTTCGTTGCTATAAGGAATTTCTATTGCTTTAGGTAAATCAGTTAATTCTACACTTTCTTCTGTAACACCGTTGATAAATGCCCATACTTCACTAGTTGTATGTGGTAAAATTGGTGTCAACAATTTAGTAAGGGATAACAATACATCATAGTATACTGTTTGAATACTTCGTCTGTCTTTATTATCTTCAAGTTCGATATAAAGTACATCTTTTGTAAAATCCAGATAGAAAGAACTTAAATCAACTGTACAGAAATTATTAATTGCATGATAAATAGCTGCAAATTCATATTTTTCGTATGAATCTCTAACCGACTTTATTGTTTCATTTAGTCTAATTAAAATAAACTTATCAACTTCTCTTAATTCATTTAATTCTACTCTATCTGTTGCAGGATTAAAATCTGAAAGGTTTCCTAGTAAGAATCTAAATGTATTTCTAATTTTTCTATATACTTCAGCTACTTGCTTTAATATCGCATCCGAAACTCTAACATCTGATTGATAGTCAACAGATGCTACCCATAATCTCAAGATGTCTGCACCTAATTGATTCATTACCTTTGCAGGAATTATTACATTACCAATTGATTTTGACATCTTTCTTCCTTCACCATCGAGTACGAAACCATGACTTAAAACAGCGTTATAAGGAGCATGGCCATTTACAGCAACTGATGTAGATAAAGATGAATTAAACCAACCACGATACTGGTCAGAACCTTCAAGATATAAATCAGCTGGACTTTGTAGATCTTCTCTTTCAACTAAAACTGATTGATGAGATGAACCAGAATCAAACCAAACATCCATAATATCTGTTTCTTTAGTAAAATTACCATTTGGACTAGATGGATGTGTAAATCCTTCTGGTAATAAATCTTTAGCATCTCTTTCAAACCAAATATTTGAACCATGTTGTCTGAATAGTTTTGAAACGTGATTTATTGTTTCGTCATTGATTATTGCTTCACCAGTTTCTCCGTAAAATACAGGAATCGGAACTCCCCAAGCTCTTTGTCTTGAAATACACCAATCACCACGGTCACGAACCATATTAAATAGTCTCGTTTCCCCCCACGCTGGTACCCATTCAACTTTCTGAATTGATGTCAATAATTCTTCACGGAAATCCTTAATCGATGCAAACCACTGAGCTGTTGCTCTAAAAATAACTGGCTTTTTTGTTCTCCAATCATGCGGATAAGAATGAGTAATAAACTCTAATTTTAACAACTTGCCTTTTTCTTCTAAAAGCTGTGTAATTTCCTTGTTCGCATTATCGTAAAATAACCCTTCAAAACCTGGTGCTTCTGAAGTAAAATGCCCTTTATCATCTACAGGATTCAATACCCCAAGATTATATTTTTGTCCAACTAAGAAGTCGTCCTCCCCATGACCTGGAGCAGTATGGACACATCCAGTACCAGCTTCTGTAGTTACGTGTTCGCCTAGTACAACTAATGAAGTTCTGTCATAAAACGGGTGCTTGCAAGTTATACCTTCTAGCTCACTACCTTTATGTTTGCTAAGAACTTCAGTATCTTCCCAACCGATAGTTTTTGCTACTTCTTCAAGCAGTGCTTCAGCAACTACAAATTTTTGATTATTAGCATTGACTACTACATAAGTTAATTCTGGATGTAGAGCAATACCTAGGTTAGCAGGTAAAGTCCATGGGGTTGTAGTCCAGATTACAATGCTTTCATCGGTATTTAGAACGTTATTACCATTTTCAACCGTAAAGGCAACATAAATCGATGCTGATTTCTTATCTTTATACTCAATTTCTGCTTCAGCTAGTGCAGATTCACTTGAAGGAGACCAATAGACTGGTTTTAATCCTTTATATATATAACCCTTTTTAGCCATTTCACCAAATACTTGTATTTGTTGCGCCTCGTATTCAGGCTTTAATGTGATATATGGATTATCCCAGTCCCCTCTAACACCAAGACGCTTAAATTGTACTTTTTGACCTTCAATTTGCTCATATGCGTATTCCTCACATAACTTTCGGAATTCAGCAACAGACATTTTTTTTCTATCAACTTTTTTTGTATTTGTAAGTGCCTGTTCAATCGGTAAACCATGTGTATCCCAACCTGGAACATACGGCGCATTAAACCCTGACATCGATTTGTATCTAGTGATAAAATCCTTAAGTATTTTATTTAGTGCATGGCCAATATGAATATCACCGTTAGCATACGGCGGACCATCATGCAGTATGAATAAAGGTTTATTTTTATTTTTTTCTAATACTTTTTTATAAATATTTTTACTATTCCAGTCTTCTTGGATTTGCGGTTCACGAGCAGGTAAATTCCCTCGCATTGGGAAGTCTGTTTTTGGCATTAATAAGGTATCTTTATATTCCATTTTAAATCCTCCTAAATAAATCTCAATTGGTCAGCTATCCCCTAGGGGAAAAGTATACTTTTCCCGCAGATTCTTGAACATCAATAATATGTTTGACGATTTTTTAAGTGTCCTCTACTTTTAGCACAACAATTTTTTATTTTCACATAAAAACTCGTCGATTGCCGAGCCTTTAAAGCGACGGCAGAGACGTAGTTGCACCTATGCGTTAGGAAAGTATGAACTACTCAGAAGTTTATACTTTCCTATTAGCCAAAATAAAAACTCCCATCTCAAATGAGACGAGAGTTATCCCGTGGTGCCACTCAAATTGATTTCATTATGAAATCCACTTAATGCTCGTAACGTGAACTAACGGCTTATTCTACTATGTTCGAATAAGCACTCAAGGATGATTTTCATATTAACACTATTGGCCAAGCTTACACCATCCTTGACTCGCTTTACTAAATGTTAAAATTACTTTTCCCGTCAATGTTTTAATTATCTAGTATGCTATTTTACTTAAGAACAGCAAATTAGTCAATTAATTGCATATCTTCTTTAGTTGAAAATGTTGTGTCAGGTTTCTCAGGCTCAAATTCCATAAGCTTTTCCCAATCACCACTATTAATTAAATCTAACTGTGCTTCTATTAGCATTTTAAATCTTGTTTTGAAAACTTTTGATTGCTTCTTTAATTCTTCGATTTCTAAAATAACTTTGCGAGATTTTGATAATGCTTCGTTAATTATACGATCAGCATTTTTTTCAGCTTCTTTTAAAATCAATTTAGATTCTTGTGTTGCATTTCTTTTTACATCTTCAGCTGCTTCTTGAGCAATTACAATTGATTTATTTAATGTATTCTCAATACTACTAAAATGATCCAATTTAGAATTTAGATCTCTTACTTTCTCTTCAAGTTCTTTCTTTTCTCTAATTACTAATTCATAGTCTTTTATAACTTGATCAAGGAACTCATTAACTTCGTCCTCTACGTAACCTCTAAAGCCCCTAGTAAATTCCTTGTTATGAATATCCAACGGTGTTAACGACATATAAAGACACCCCCGCAAAATTTGTATGAAAATGTAAGTATTTATGTACTTTTCTTATTATACTATCTATCTAAGGGTTGAGTAAACAACTCTTAGCCTGTCTTTTGCTGTTTTTTCACAAATTGACAAAATTTTTACTCTTCCATGTTTTCTAAGCGATATTAAATCATCATTTTCTACTAAATAGTCCTGCTTTTCTATTATTTTATAATTTACCTGAACGTTTTTACTTCTAATAAAATCTTGTGATTTTTGTCTAGATAAATTATATACCTCAGATAGTACCACATCTAATCTATTTGAAGAAATAGTACCTTTTTTTTCAATCCATTCATTACCAGTCTCAATTAAATCTTTTTTATCAATCTCATAAATATCAACTGGACTTTTACCAATTTGTTTAATCTGTAGTTTAATATAACTCGCAATTTCGGATGCTACCACTAATTGAATTCGATTATCTTTAATTAAAATATCTCCAAATTTTTCTCTTTTTAATCCTAGTGCCATTAGTGATCCTAGAACGTCCCTATGATCAATAGCATGAAATTTAGTGGGATATTTTACCTCAAAAAAAGTTAACATAAAGTCACTTTCATCTACTGGTAAATACTCTGGATAAATAATTCCCCTTTTTCTTTCAGTATTTTCAAGTCCTCCGTTAAATTTGACACCTAATTGGCCTTTTAATCCAATGATAGACATCATAATATTTTGCTCCCTAGGCGTTAGAAAGCTTGTCCTTTTAATAATGAATTGATTTTCCACAATATCTTTCAAATCTAATATATAATCAATAAAATCTTTTTCATCTTTTCTAAAATGACTATAAATGTCCAAAAAAAATCATCCCTTTAAAAAAAGAAGTTGGTTTCCTAAAAAAGTGTATATAAATAAACTTGGCTGGCTTTGCCAAGTCCTATTTGAAGGAACTTATAGCGTATAAACACGCAGGAGCCTATAATTTCTTTTAAACTAAAAAAAACGAGCTAAAATTGGCTAGCGTTCCCCAGTCATTATTAGCTCGTAGCTCTTATATTAATAAAAATTTTAAAATTGAACCTTAGGTCAACATTATAAAAACTTGTCTTAACCCATGTTGAGCAAGCTGTAATGCATAAATTGCAACAATTGGTGAGATATCGAACATACCTAAAGGAGGAATAAATTTCCTAAATGGTTCTAAATACGGCTCACAAATATTAGCAAGAATTCTCCCAAATGCAGTGTCACGTGCTTGTGGAAACCAAGACATTAAAATGTATATTATTAACGCATACATATAAATACTTAGCACGTTACTTAAAATGTCAAATAAAAAACTCATTAAATTACCACCTTATATCATTGCGATCTTCAGACGCAATTGACTCAGTTATTGTTCCAGATAAATCTACATTATCAGGTGTACAAATAAAAGTTTGAACACCAAGTTTTTGGATATCTCCTCCAACTGCATACACTGTTCCACTTAAAAAATCTACCATTCTTTTTGCCTGATCACTGTTCATTCTTTGTAGATTAATAACAACTGATCTTCTATTCTTTAAATGATCTGCAATATCTTGCGCCTCAGAATATGAACGTGGTTCTAAAAGAATTACTTTAGCTTGCTGTTGAACAGAGCTTAAACTCACAACATTAGCTTTAGGAGACTTATTTACAAATGGCTTTTCTTGATATTCTTTCTCTTGTTCGTAATCATCATACTCTTCTATTTCATCATCACTTAACGCTAAAAAGTTTTTTAATTTGCTAAACATATAACTGCCTCCCTTATATTTCCTCTCCAACTAATAAACTACCTATCCTAATATGAGTTGCACCTTCTTCAATAGCAATCTTATAATCGTTTGACATTCCCATTGAAAGAAAAGTACACGGAGCATTTTTATAATTTTTATTAGTAATTAAATCTCTTAAAAGTCTTAACTCTTTAAAACTGTTTCTAATTATATCTTCATCATTTGTGTATGGGGCCATGGTCATTAATCCAATAACCTGAAGGTTGTCGAAATCTTTGATTGAATTTAAAAATCCGTCAACCTCTTCAATTGCTAGACCTTGCTTTGTTTTCTCTCCTGAAGTATTAACTTGGACAAAACACTTAATACAACTTGATGCTCTTTTTTGAATTTCTTCTGCTAATGATAATCTATCGAGTGAATGTATGTAATCAACTTGATCTAATATTTCTTTTACTTTTCTTGTTTGTAGTGAACCAATAAAATGCCAACTAACATCTGCTTTTATTGCATCCCTTTTTGATTTTAATCCCTCACTCCGATTTTCTCCGATGTGTTTAATACCGACTCTTATTGCTTCTATTGCTCTACTAGTAGATACATATTTCGTAACAGCTATAAGTTTTATTGATTTAGGATCTCTTCCGACTATCTTACAAGTTTCTTCTATTTCTAACATTATTTTCTCGTAATTTTCTTGAACAGTCAAATTAATTTACTCCTCCTTAAATCCTATAAAACTCATCATTCTACCAGTTTTATTTTTGTCTCTTCTATAAGAGAAAAATAAATCACTTGAACAACTAGTGCAGTAATTCGTAACATAAATATTTTCTTCTTTTACACCTAATTGCATTAGTAAAAGTTTATTTGCTAGTTTTAAATCTAACTTGTATTTATTTTTATCAATCGTCATATAAAAATTATCTGTCGGTCTAACAATCAATTCATTAATAGAATCTATTACTTCTTTATTTACCTCGTAACAACAGCTACCAATTGATGGACCAATTACTACATGGATATCCTCTGGTGAAATATTTTCGTCTTTCATTAGTTTAGTAAGTAGGTTTAACCCTACACCAAGGGCAGTGCCTTTCCAACCAGCGTGTGCTAATGCTATACAATTTCGATTTGGGACATAAAAATAAATCGGAACACAATCTGCATAGAAAGTTACTAATAATATGTCACTTTCACAAGTATACATAGCGTCGTATTTGCCTACATTTTCACTATAGTGTGTACTTCCCATTCCCTTATGAGATTTATTAATTTTAACTATATTATTACCATGAACTTGATCTACACAAACCCATTTTGACAATGGAAAGTTAATATTTTTAGCAAATTCATTCCGGTTATGTATAACTTTCTCATAACTATCATTAACGTGTAGTCCTAAATTATTTGTGCTGAAATGACTACTTGAATTGCCACCATTTCGTGTCGAAAAACCAATAACTAAGTTTGAATTATTAAATGGGAATTGGTTTAAGGTTAAGTAATTCTTTACAGTAGAAAAAATCTCCATAAACTACATCCTTTACTTCGACTTTATTTTACATTTTACCATAAATTTACTCTAAATTTTATAACTTTTTTAAAGTTAACACAATGTTTTAATCTTTAAAACTTTTTTCTTTAAAATCATTTGCCTCGTAAATTGGGGAATATTTAACTAGGATAACATCCGTACCTATTTTGACAATATTGTCCCAGGATATTATCAAGTCTTCATCTTTTCCAAAGAGACCAAGGACACGCTGGGATCTATAAATTATAATGGATCTAATTTTACCTGTTTCTAAATTAATGTCTAGATCTGATATATTGCCAAGTTTCTTTCCATCAGAAACATTCACTACATCTTTTGTTTGAAAATCAGAAATCCTGATCATTTAATTACCCCCAAAGTCTTTGTTAATAATTTATATGCAAGAACAAAATAAAAAAGCATAAGGATAATTCCCTTATGCTTAACCCTGAATATTTTTATTCATTTGTTTAATCGCAGCTTTTTCAAGACGTGATACTTGGGCTTGAGATATTCCTATTTCGTCAGCAACTTCCATTTGTGTTTTACCTTGGAAAAACCGTTTTCTAATAATCATTTTTTCACGTTCATTTAATCTTCTAAGACCTTCACGTAAAGCAAGCTCATCAATCCATTGTTGATCCTTATTTTTCTCATCACTTAATTGATCCATTACAAAAATCGGATCACCACCGTCATTATAAATAGGCTCAAACAATGAAACCGGATCTTGAATAGCATCAAGTGCAAATACAATATCCTCTTGATTTACTTCTAGCTCTTTAGCAATTTCTTCTGGTGTAGGTTCACGAAGAGTTGTGCTTAATAATCTTTCACGAACTTGCAAAGCCTTATAAGCAATGTCTCGTAATGATCTAGAAACTCTTATTGGATTATTATCACGTAAATATCTTCTAATTTCTCCAATAATCATTGGTACTGCGTAAGTCGAGAACTTGACATTATGAGATAAGTCAAAGTTATCGATTGATTTCATTAAACCAATACAACCGACTTGAAATAAATCATCTACATACTCGCCTCGATTGTTGAATCTTTGAATTACACTTAACACTAAGCGGAGATTGCCGTATACAAGTTCTTCTCTTGCAGAAGTATCTCCACTCTGTAATTGAATGAAAAGTTGTTTCATTACATCATTCTTTATTACAGGAAGTTTTGAAGTATCTACACCACAGATTTCAACCTTATTTCTTGTCAAGTTATTCCCTCCTACTTAGGAGTTGCTGTCAGAGTAAAGTATCTCCATAGAAGGGAAATTTATGCAGTTAAAAAATGAGTTCGATTATTAAGATTATTTTCAATATTTAATACAAATCAAACCATTTTGTTAAATTCACGTTTTAGTCTTTTAATAATTCTCTTTTCTAATCTAGAAATATATGACTGAGAAATGCCTAGTAAATCAGCTACATCCTTCTGTGTTTTTTCATCAGAACCATCTAATCCAAATCTCAATTCCATAATTTGTTTTTCTCTATCATTTAACTGAAATAATGCTCTCATTAAAAGGTTTCTATCAATTGATGCTTCTAAATCCTTCGTAATAATGTCCTCATCCGTCCCTAAAACGTCAGATAGCAATAATTCATTTCCATCCCAATCAATATTAAGAGGTTCATCAAATGATACTTCAGATCTGATTTTGTTATTTCTTCTTAAGAACATTAAAATCTCATTTTCAATACACCTAGATGCATATGTTGCAAGTTTAATTTTTTTCTCTGGATTAAACGTATTCACTGCTTTTATTAAACCGATTGTGCCGATTGAAATTAAATCTTCAATATTTATCCCCGTATTTTCAAATTTTCTAGCTATATAAACTACTAAACGCAAATTTCTTTCTATTAGAATTGCCCTAGCAGCTTCATCGCCATTTGGCAACCTATTTAATAAAATTTCCTCTTCATCCTTTGAAAGAGGTGGTGGTAAAGCTTCACTTCCTCCAATATAATAAACTTCCTTACTTTTCAGGCCAAGTTTAATAAGTAATCTATACCACGTAAGTTTTAATTTGAACAAGAATTTCATTTAGCAATTCCTCCTAAGCTATTTTAGTTACATCACTTAAGCATTTTGGATGTAGGATACATTGGAAGTTCTTTTCTGCTGAAATCCTTGTTGTACTAAATGCTACAATTGCTTTTTCACATGAATACTTTTCTAAATTGTTTTCAATTTTTATGTAATTAACTACGTATCCAATTAATATCTTATTATTGCTACCAATTGCCGAAAAAGGTATTAGTTTAATCCCATTCACAAAGCAATTTTCAGTATCTGGTAATTGCATATTTTTTTCCCATTGTTTAAGTATTTCTATTAACCTATCGTCCAATTGTTCTTGTATTGAGATTTGATCAACTACTATGACTGGCAACATTAGTAAAGGGTCTGATAAGTTATTTCCAGTATCAAGTAGACCTCTACATTTTATAATTGAATTCTTAAAAGATATCTCTACATCATAGATTATGTTAGATAGTGATCTAATCTCTTTTGACATTGTAAAGTATTTCAGATATAGGTATGAAGCAATTGGGAAACAAAATAAAATGAAGATTAGAGATATATTTTCTGACTTATAGATTATATTAATGTAACCGATTTCGTAAATAATTGATGTTGTTATAAAATAGTTAATTCCTAGAAGTATTCCCCCAAGAGTGAACGTGGATAAATAAAAATAGACTAGACTTGTTAGCAACTTGTTTACCGTTTGATACCCAAACGTAGCTAATATAATGAAAATAGAATAGATTAATTTAAAATATGTACTAGTTAGGAAATCATTTGATTGATAGACAATTATAATTACATAAGTTGCTGCTATTAAACCTCCAATAATAATCTTATAAAATGGTAATTTTTTACCTATTAGATAAGAAGTTATCATAAGTAAAATAGAATCGAATAAAAAGTTCATTAGAAAAATTAAATCCAGATAGATTACCATAACATCAATTCTTTCAGAAATAGATAATTGTCATAATAAATAAGCATAAACTAAGTATAGTAAATTCTATTTATCAGAGTCTGTCATAATTTGCATAATTTAAAATTTGTTTCATGACCATTTTCAACATGTTTGGTCAAAAATCACATTATTATTTGCATAATCTCGTTTACTAGCAAAATTCAACAAATTTTTGCGCAGTGAAAAATAAATAACACTGGCTTTACTAATTGAAAACATGTAGCAAAAAACAGTTATAATCCAAACTAATTATTTTTTAATCCAAAAATAAATTTTTTAATCCAAGATAGTGATTTTTTAATCCAAAAATAAACTTTTTTGATCCATGACAATGATTTTTTAATCCAAAAATAAACTTTTTTGATCCATGACAATGATTTTTAATCTACAAAAAGCCTGTCCCCAAAACCGAAACGGTTATTGTGGACAGGCTTATGTTCAATATATAGTTATCTTCTGCGATTTCTATTTCTTAAGAACGCAGGTACATCTAAATCATCCTGTTGATTTGAATTGCTAAACCTGTTATCGTTGTTCTCTTCCTTAACAGTTTCACGATTCGCACCATAGTGAGAAGGTTGTTGTTGTTGTTGGTTATTTAAACTAGGTCTTGTAAATGGCTTCGGCTCAAGTAATGCATTATCATCAAACCCTGTAGCAATTACAGTTACAATGATTTCATCCTTAAGATTTTCATTAATTACAGAACCAAAAATAATGTTAACATCTGGATCAGATGCAGATGCAACTATATCAGCAGCTTCCTGAACTTCATAAAGACTTAAATTCATTCCACCAGTAATATTCATTAGCACTCCTTTAGCACCTTCAATAGAGCTTTCTAATAAAGGAGAAGAAATAGCCTTCTTTGCAGCATCAGTAGCTCGGTTTTCACCTGTAGCAACACCAATACCCATTAACGCAGAACCTTTGTTAGCCATGATAGTTTTTACATCAGCAAAATCAAGGTTAATTAATCCAGGTGTAGCAATTAAATCTGAAATACCTTGTACACCTTGTCTTAAAACATTATCAGCTTCACGGAATGCTTCTAACATTGGAGTATTTTTATCAACGATTTCTAATAATCTATCATTTGGGATAACAATAAGTGTGTCTACATTATCTTTTAATGCTTGAATTCCGGTAGCGGCTTGTGTAGCACGTTTTCTACCTTCAAACGTGAAAGGTCTTGTAACAACTCCAACTGTTAAAGCGCCAATTTCTCTAGCAACTTCAGCAATTACAGGTGCTGCTCCAGTACCTGTTCCGCCACCCATACCTGCAGTAACGAATACCATGTCTGCGCCTTTTAATAATTCTTCAATCTGCTCTCTGCTTTCCTCAGCAGCCTTTTTTCCAACTTCTGGATTTGCACCAGCACCTAGTCCACGCGTCAATTTCCCACCAATTTGCATTGTAATTTCTGCTTTTGATAACTTAAGTGCCTGAGCATCAGTATTTACTGTAAGAAAATCAACACCTTGAACGCCGTGTTCAATCATTCTGTTAACGGCATTATTACCGCCACCGCCAACACCTATTACTTTAATTTTCGCAAGATGATCTAAGTTTGTATCGAAGTCCATTCACTTTATCCCCCTACCACTAAAATAGACGCAAATTAATCCCAGAAGTAGTTTAGTACCTTCTTAAATTTCTCAGACATAGTTTCACCGTTTTGAGGTGCCTTTTGTTTTGAAACGTTCTTCTGAATTTGACGTTTGTCTGTTTTCTCATTAACATATGAACTTATTAAATCTCTACCTAGTAACTTACTAGTTTGGTAGGCATATAGAATCATACCTACAGAATTTGTATATTGCGGATCACGTACACCAATATAATCTGGGAACACAACTCTTACCCTATTTCTAAGAATAGCTTGGGCTAAATCACTTATTCCAGACATTGCAGCTGAACCTCCAGTTAGAACATAACCACTTGGAAGATCACTATACCCCATACGTTTTATTTCTTGATAAACTAAAGAAAATAATTCTTCAAGCCTAGCTTCTATAATATCAGCAATTTCCGCTTGAGTAAACTGTTGATATTGTTCATTTCCAATGATTGTTACATCAAAAACTTCATCTTTCATTGCAGTATCATAGAAAGCATGTCCGTATTTAACTTTAATGCGTTCTGCTTCATCAGATGATGTTTTAATTACTAAAGATATATCCTTTGTAATATGCTCTCCACCAATTGGAATTACTACTGTATTTCTTAGTACACCTTCATCAAAAATTGATACAGTTGTTGAACCACCACCGATGTCAATTAAACAAACACCCAAATCTTTCTCATCTCTAGTAAGAGCGATCATACTTGATGACAAAGGATTTAATACTATATCAACTACTTGCAATCCAGCTCTTTCAACACATCGAGCTAAATTATGTAAACTAGTCTTAGAACACGTTACAATATTTCCAATCATTTCCAGTCTTACACCGATCATACCCCGTGGATCACTTATTTCGTCTACTCCATCTACTATGAAATATTTTGGGACAACGCTAAGAATATCACGCTCTGGAGCGACTGAAATAACTTGTGCAGCATCCATAACTCTTTGAACATCTTCATTTGAAATCTCTCTATCACTACTTGAGACAGCAACCACACCATGTGATTGTTGTATTCCTATGTGGTTTCCACCTATTCCTACAATAACACTAGAGATTTTTATTCCTACCATTCTTTCTGCCTGTTCAACTGCCTTTTTAATAGACTGAACAGTTTCATCTATATCAACTATAGATCCTTTTCTAATGCCTTTTGATTTAACATTTCCTACTCCAATAATGTTAAGTGTGTCACCTAACATTTCACCAATAATTACCTTAACGGTGCTTGTACCAATATCAAGACTTATATAAAAATCATTGTTGCTCATCAATGAGTGCACCCCCAAATAAACTTTAACAGAAACCACCAAAATGCCATACTACAACAAACCAAAAAAATTATTAATCTTAAAGTCAAGATAACATTTTTCATTTGTAAAAAATATAACAAATTTAATAATACACAAAATTGTCATATAACAAATTATTTCAACAAACTATAACTAAATCCCTTTATTTTTTAAAAAAATAATCTTAATCTTTACTAATCTTTCTTGCCTGATAATTTGATATTAAAAGTCTACGAATCACGGCAATGTTTTGGAATAGTCGAACACCGAAAGCAAATACTGCCGCTAAATACAAGTCTACACCAAGATGGACACCTAGAAAAGCTAAACTTGCAGCTAAAATTATATTAAAGAAAAAACCAGATACAAATACTAGTTCATCGTATATATGCTGCAAATGAGCTCTAATCCCACCGATTATTGTATCTAATGATGCAAGTATTGCAATAGATAAATAGTTTTGATACTCAGAAGGTATTCTTATATCAGACATAAACCCTAAAAAAACACCTATTATAAGGCCTAAAACGGATAACCACATTACTTTTTCTCCTTTGTAGAGCTAACAGGACTTAGTCCTTTTAATTTTATATCATTGTCAAATGACGGTAATGAAACTTTTATATTTGGCTTAGAAATTTTAAGTTGAAGATTTTCAATTGCGAAGTCATCAATTATAGGCGAGACTTGCAAAGTTTTATATAATTTATTGCTATCTATCGCAAAAATACTAATTGTTAATGGTAGGTCAGCTAGTTGTGAATTATTTACCATGGTCCTACCATTAACTTCTCTTATACCCGTTGTTGCAATAATTCTTTCATCACCAACCGCTATATCTGTTGCTCCTAGCATTTTTATTTCATTTAGAAATCGTACTAATAACTCAGAAGACAGCTGCGGGACCTCTTCACCAAGTAATTCTTCTCCAAATAAAGGCTCAATAGTAAACGTTATCCCTTTACCAGTAACTTCTGTAAGACCAATGTTCTTTTCAAGTTGTTGAATTACTTCTTTTATTGCACTTTCTGGATCTTCATTATTTGATTTAGAATATTTTAATAGTTGTTCGTCATATTTTCTATTCTCACTAATTAGCTGCAATTGAATTTCTTGCTCTTTCTTTAAATCATCTCTAAGTTTGTTAATATCCCTTGTTTCTTTTACAACAGGGTTTTTTACTGTTAAATATTGTGTTGAAATCATAAATCCAAATAAGATCGTTATCAACGATAAGTTAATGTGAAGTTTTTTTCCCATGTCATGTTTCACCTAATCTTGCTTCTTTCTTTTGAACGCAGGATCCATCATTAATGAATTATTTGTTCTAAATCTTACATCTACATTATCAGACTTAATTTGGTCCAATACCCCATTCTTTAGCTTGAGTGACTTCTCTAGAATGGAGGGATCTCCAATTGCTGTTATAACAAAAGGTGCTGGATGTTCGTTTCCATCGACCGTAACTACTGGACCAATGCAGGAAATATATGAATTTTTAGTTAACCTTTGTCCATTTATAGCAACAGCATTTGCACCTGATACAAACATCTCATTAACTAACATATGTAGATGCTGGTCATGTACTAAGTAATTGTTTACATCGTCAGTAGAAGGAATATAAGAAGAATCAGATAAAGTAACTTCCACTCCCGTCCCCTTAACAGAAAGGTCACCGTTAAAAAGTCTATACTTGTCCAATTTATTAAGTAACTTCGAATATTCTGCCTTTTCCTTTGCAATATCAGATTCTATCTCACTTACTTTGTATTGTTTTTCAAGTAATGATTTTTGCAAAATACTATTATTTTGTTTTTGTTCAATTATTAATTTCCGATACTTAAATTCTTGGGTCCAACGTTGTTCATTTCCACTTGAGTTTCTATTCCATTCTCGTGCGTATTGAACTGAATAAGAAATCATAAATCCTAATATTAAAAAAATTAATGATAAAATTACATAACTACCGCTCCGACGATTCATTACTTGTTCCTTCTTTTCTTTCTATTGGTGGTTCACTATTATATTTTTTAAAATAACTGCCAACTTCTAAGTGTATAACCCCTTTTTCTTTCGGATCGAGTTGGCTTACGATTGATGAAAAGTATTTTAACTTTTCTGCTAAAGTAAATATTGAAACCCTGACTTCGTAACCATTTGACATGTAAATTCGTGCAGTATTCTTATTCTTTTTATTATCAATAAAATGAATTTCTGATAATAGATTATATATTCCTTTTGGCAATTCTGATATTTGAGTTGCCAACTCATTTAAATCATCTTGGTTTTCCCAACCCATCAAAACAGGTTTACTAGCTAAATCACTTATTTGATATTCTTTACTCAAATAAGTACCATTTTCAAGAAGTACTTTATAATTATTGCCAATTTTAACATAGCCTATTTCACGATATTCGCTTATTTTTATATCAATTTTCGAAGGTAACACCTTCTTCACGGAAACATCTTTAATAATTTCATGTTTACCTGTTATTGATTCTGCTATCTCATTCTCCGTTACATCCCAATAATTCATACCAGCTTTTACTTGAGACCAATTAAGAATTTCCTTTTTTGTAATATAACTATTACCAGTGATATTTATATCTCGAACTTTGCTAAGGGATGACTGAAAATACAATATAAATAAGGTTAACAGAAAAAATGTACTAATATATAAAATTAATAGTTTATTAGCCTTTTTTCTTCTTTGTTTTTTAAAGCTTGGAATTCTATCTTCGAGTAAAATTATCTTCTCCTTACTCATTAGGTCCTCCATATAACAATTAACGGCATGTATCTACATGCCGTTTAGTTTCAATATAATTATTATAGCAAAAAATAAAAATATATATCGATTAATATTTTAAATTATTTAACATTAAATTTCCCCAATTATTTCCACTTCTGTATGCAAATCTATATCAAATCTTTGCTTTATAGTTGATTTAATAAAATCTATAAGGTCTAAAACATCTTTTGCAGTTGCATGGTTTGCATTTACAATAAAATTCCCATGAATATTAGAAACTTTTGCTCCACCAAGATTAAAACCTTTTAGCCCCGCTTTCTCAACTAACTGACCAGCATAGTTTGGTAGAGGATTCCTGAAAATACTTCCTGCACACGGGTAATTCCATGGTTGAGTTTCTCTTCGGTAATCTTTATTTCTTTGCATAGACTCTATTATTTCTTCTCGATTTCCAGGCTGTAAGTTAAAAACTACATCAAGGCAAATACCTTTTCGAACTTTTTGTAAAATAGAAGATCTGTAGCTAAACTTCAAATCTTCACAGCTTAACCACTCTAGATTTCCATCATCAAATAATATCAATGCTTTTTCTAAAACACTACTAACATCAGACTTATGTGCACCTGCATTCATAAAAACAGCACCGCCGACATTACCTGGGATTCCACCTGCAAATTCTAGTCCTGAAAGTCCTTCTTTCGCTACTAAGGTTGCAAGCTTAATGAATGAATGCCCTGCTCCAACAGTTACTTTATTATCTTTTATAGAAAGTGCATTCAAACCATCAGAAATTTTAATCACTATTCCTCTTATACCTTTATCACTAACAAGAAGGTTAGATCCTCTGCCAATCGCTCGAAATGGAATACTATATTTTCTTGCAATTTTTACAATTTGTTCAACTTCAATAACAGATTTTGGGGTAACTAGTATATCTGCTGGTCCACCAATTTTCATAGTAGTATGACTAGATAATGGTTCATTTATCAAAACCTCTGAAGTTAATATTTCTTTTAACTCATTAAGACATTCACTCATCAACTATTACACCCCATTTTATTTCTATTTAACAATTAATTCGTTAATTAAATTATAAAATCTATCTACACTATCTCTAATTCCCATAATATAAGCACTCTCTTGCATATGTACTAGCTTCTCTTCATCAGAAAGAACATTTGAAATATCCTTAAAAAGGATATCCCCAGTTACTTCTTTTTCAAGTCGAACAATTGCAGCTCCACCGTCTTCAAGTACGCGTGCATTTTTTTCTTGGTGATTGTTTGTAACATAAGGGCTCGGAATTAAGATACTTGGAATACCTAATGCTGTAAGCTCTGCTAAAGTGGTTGCACCAGCTCTAGCAACAACTAGTTCTGAGGCAGCTAATAATTCTGGCATTCGTGATTCATAAGGCAAAATTTTTACATTAGTAGGGATAACTATATCACTTAAACTATCTATAACTTTTTTGTAATGTACATCACCTGTTATATAAATTAAATCAAAGTTGAAATTTCTATGATTCCTAATTAATTCAATTGTAGCATCGTTAATAGGTTTAGCACCTCTGCTTCCACCAACAATAACAACTGCATGTTGTTCTTTATTTAAACCAAACATTTTTTTATTTGGATTTGAAGCGAAGTTAATTACCTCAGTAGCTCTTGGGTTTCCAGTAAAAATTGTTTTACCTTTAGGGAAGAAGCTAACCGATTCTTCAAATGATAAAGCAACTTTTGTACAAAACTTACTTAGAAATACATTTGTTATACCAGGAACACTATTTTGCTCATGAATAATCGTAGGAATTCCAAGTCTTGAAGCTGCAAAAACAACAGGTCCACTAACATAACCACCTGTACCAATTACTATGTCTGGCTTAAATTCCTTTATGTATTTTCTTGATTTGTTATATGCCTTTATAAACCGAGTTATCGTTTTGACATTTTCAAAACTAATGCTCCGCTTAAAGCCAGAAATTTCAATTGTTTTAAATGGTAGCCCTTCATTTCTTACAATCTTTGATTCTAGACCATTTTCTGTACCTATATAAAGTACTTCTAAAGAGTTTTCTATCTTTTTAAGTTCTCTAATTAAAGCAAGCGCAGGATAGATGTGGCCACCTGTGCCACCACCAGTAACTAATAATTTCATATATTCACCTCTAAAGAAATTAAAGAAAACTCGGCGATTGCCGAGCCTTAAGGGCGACGGCAGAGCCGTAGTTGCCCTTATGCGTTAGGAAAGTATGAACAAGTCAAAAGTTTATACTTTCCTATTAGCTAAATTGACCCTGTTGAAACAACAGGGACAAAATTTATATTTGAAGTTTATATCTTCGAATATCTACTTATATTTAATAATACACCTACTGTTGCTAAAGTTAAAGTTAGAGATGAACCACCATAACTTAAGAATGGTAATGTAATACCTGTAACAGGAAATAAACCAGTAACTACACCTATGTTTATAATTACTTGGATAGAAACCATACTAATTATACCTGTTGCAAGTAATGAACTGAATAAGTCAGGTGCACTTAAAGCAATTTTAATACCCCTCCATAAAAGAAGACTAAACAGTAAAATTACAAAGACTCCACCAATAAAACCTAGTTCTTCTGCTATAATTGCAAAGATAAAATCTGTTTGCGGCTCAGGTAGGTAATAGAATTTTTGTCTACTTTGACCCAATCCTAGTCCAAATAAACCACCAGGTCCTATTGCGTACAATGATTGGATTATTTGAAATCCAGCGCCAAGTGGATCTTGCCAAGGGTCAATGAATGAAATAATCCGTTTAATTCGGTAAGGTGCAGATAAGATTAATCCTACAAACCCTAATACACCTATCATCCCTAACCAAACGAAGTGACTAATTCTAGCACCAGATATAAATATCATTACAACACATGTCGCAACTAACACTGCACCAGTTCCAAGGTCTGGCTGAAGCATTATTAACCCAAATGCAACAAACACTAATGTTAGTGTAGGTAATAACCCACTTTTAAAGGTAGTTATCAACTTTTGATTTTCTGATAAATATTTTGCCAAGAAACATATTAGACCAAATTTCATAAACTCTGATGGTTGTATAGAAAATGCCCCAACACCTATCCAACTTCTAGCTCCACCCCTAACCATCCCGATTCCTGGGATAACTACAGCTATCAGCAAAATAAAGCATAAAATTAATATCGTTTTTGAATATTTTTTCCATACCCAGTAATCAATAGTTGAGATTGTATACATTGCTAGTACGCCTACCCCAGCAAATAACATTTGTCTTTTTGCAAAGTAAAAGGCGTCTTCAAATTTATAGTTAGCCCATATTGCACTTGAACTGTATACCATTATCAACCCTACTGTTAATAATGAAAGAGTAACGATTACTAGAAAGATATCTGGTGAAGGTTGTTGTTTATTTTTTGCCAAGTAGAACACCTCATTACATTTTTTTCCTCTAATGTTGTTCTAGACTTGGTGTACTTTTTTTATACTTCTAACTTATTCACTTCTTCTATAAACATGTCGCCTCTTTGTTCAAAGTTTGCAAATTGATCCCAACTTGCACATGCTGGGGAAAATAAAATGATATCATCATTGCTTGATTTACTATAAGCAATTTTCACAGCATCTACTAAATTATAGGAAACTTCGATTATATCAACATTAGCTTTTTGTGCGGCTTCCTTTAATTTTTCTTTAGTTTCACCATAACATACAATCGCCTTAACATTTTTTAAGTCGTCTACTAAATCGTCAAAGCTATTGCCACGATCAAGTCCACCTGCTATTAGGATAACTTTCTCATTAAAAGCCCCAATTGCTTTACTTGTCGCTAAGATGTTTGTCGCCTTAGAATCGTTATAAAACTTTCTGTTGTTAATAGTTCCGACATATTGTAGTCTATGCTGAACTCCAGAGAAACTACTTAAAACTGTTCTTATTGCGTCATTACTGACGTCACAAAGCTTAGCAACGCTAACCGCAGCAAGAATGTTTTCTAGATTGTGCGATCCAGGGAGTACAATATCCGATAAATCTATAATTTTCTCTTTTTTATAAAAAAGTGTAGAGTCATTAACGTATACACAATTAAAATTTGGATTGTGTAAAGAGAATGGTATTATTTCAGACTTAATATTATTTTTCAAAGAATTAATTGTTGCATCATCAATATTTAAAATAGCGTAATCACTGCTATCCTGATTTAAGAACATTTGCATTTTTGCTTCAATATAATTTTCCTTAGTTTTATGGTAATCAAGATGTGCATCAAAAATATTAAGTAATAATGCATATTTAGGCTTAAACTCTTGAATACCTAAGAGTTGAAAAGACGAAAGCTCAGTAACAATAATATTGTCGCTTGTAGCCTCTTGTATAACTTCACAAGCAACCTCACCAATATTTCCAGCAATTAAAGGTTTCTTTCCGCCTTCTTTTAGCATTTCAAAAATTAATGTAGTTGTAGTTGTTTTACCATTTGAACCTGAGATTGAAATAAATGGTGCTTCACAAAGCTGATAAGCTACTTCGATTTCAGTTATTATTGGTATTCTTCTTTTCTCTGCTTCTATTAAAATTTCATTAGTATATGGGATACCAGGATTTTTCACTATAAAATCAAAGTTTGAATCTAAAATCGATAACGGATGTCCACCACCGATAACTTCAATGCCCATTTTCTGAAGTTGGTACCCTAGGCTATCTTCGTTAACAACTTGATAGTCGTTTACTGTAACGTTAGCTCCTAATTTAAACAGTAGCTTACTCACAGAAAATCCACTTTTTGCTATCCCTAATACTAATACATTTTTATTTTTATAAATGTCTATATTTTTCAATTATAACCACACCTCTATGTAGATTCCTAAAATTGAGAAAAGGAAACCAACTAACCAGAAGGTAACAACTACTCTCCACTCTGACCAACCTTTTAACTCATAATGATGATGTAAAGGACTCATAAGAAATACTCTGCGTCCAGTTGTTTGATATGATATTACTTGGATTATTACGCTAAGTGTTTCAATAACAAAAACCCCACCTAAAATAACTAGTAATATCTCTAACTTTGTTAATATTGCAATTGCTGCTAATGCTCCACCAAGAGCAAGTGATCCAGTATCCCCCATAAAAACTTTAGCAGGATGAGCATTAAATACTAGAAATCCTAAGGCTGCACCCGAAATTGCTACCGAGAAAATTACTACATCAAATTGCGATTGATTCCACGCTAAGACTCCGTAAGCTCCAAAACATATTGCTGCAGTCCCAGCAAGTAGCCCATCTAAACCATCTGTTAAATTAACAGCATTTGATGAACCAACAAACATTATCAAAATAAATACTGGATAAAACCATTTCAAATCAAAAAAATACTCAGTACCAGGAATCCCAATCGTAGTCGATAATCCTAGTTCGTAGTGAATAATTGAAAAAATAATAGCTATTAATATTTGACCATAAATTTTTTGTTTTGCGGTCAATCCTAAATTTCTCTTTTTTATTACCTTGATATAATCATCTAAAAAACCTATTAATCCATAACCCAGCATTGTTAACAATAATGCGAAAGTAGCTAAATTAAATACATTAAATTTAACTGATATAACGATAGTTGTTAACGTAACTGAAATAAGTATCATGATACCACCCATAGTAGGAGTACCTGATTTCTTTTGATGGGATTTAGGACCTTCTTCTCGGATGCTTTGACCAAATTTAAGACGTCTTAAATATGGGATGAAAAAAGGTGAGAGAAGAACTGTGATTAAGAAGCTCATTAGCATTGATAATATGATTAACTGCGCAAGCATATTTCTCCCCCTAAATAATAGCCTAGTTCGACTTATTCAAATCTTTTATAGCATTGATTGCCTCTGTTACGTCATCGAATTGTATTACCTCATCTTTTATGATTTGATACGTTTCATGACCCTTACCTGCAATTAGAATTATATCGTTTTTTTCAGCATTTTGAATCGCTTTTCTTATTGCTAATCTTCTATCTATCTCAACTGAATAATTCCCATTAGAAACACCATCTAAAATATCTTTAATGATTTCCTCTGGCTCTTCATTTCTAGGATTATCAGATGTAAATATAACTTGTGTTGCAAGTCTCGTTGCTATTTCTCCCATAATTGGTCTTTTAGTCTTATCTCTATTTCCACCACAGCCTACAATAACGGTTAATTTGTTAGTAGATAATTGATTTAGAGTAACTATTACGTTCTCTAAACTATCTGGTGTATGTGAATAATCCACTACGACAGTAAAATCTTGTGAACCTTCCACAACCTCAAATCTTCCACGAACACCTTTTACATCACTGATAGCTTCAATAATCTGGGTAAGTGATAGTCCATAAACAAGAGATACCGAGACAGCAGCTAAAATATTATATACATTGAATTTACCAATTAACTTAATTGATACATTTGCACTACCAATTGGTGTAACTAATTCAAATCTTGTTCCATTATTAGTTAATTCAATATTTTTTGCCATGACATCACTTTTATTATCTATTCCATAGGTAATAATGTGAGAGGCTGTCATCATTGCAAAGTCATTTGAGGCCGGATCATCATTATTTAGTACAGAATATTTTGGTGAATCTATATTATAAGTATTACCTAACTGTGCAAATAGAAGTCCCTTAGCATTTTTATAATTTTCCATAGTTTGGTGGTAATCTAGATGATCTTGTGTGAGATTAGTAAATACCGCTATATCAAAATCACATCCGTGAACTCTACCAAGGTGTAATGCGTGTGAGGAAACTTCGATAAATGCTGCTTCTACATTATAATCGTTCATTTTTTTGAACGTTTTTTGTAAGGTAAGGGAATCAGGGGTTGTATTTTTAACTTCTTCGATTTCCTCGCCAATTTTTATGTGCAGTGTCCCAATAGAACCAACTGTTTTTTTATAATACTCAAAAATTTGTGAGAGAATTTGTGTGGTTGTTGTTTTTCCATTTGTTCCGGTAACACCTATTAACTTTAAGTTTTTAGTAGGGTGCCCAAAAAATGCATCTGCTAAGATAGCCATTGCCCTAATCGAGTTATTAACATAAATGACTGGGACATTTGCAGTAATTTTCTTTTCAGCTACTATTGCAACTGCTCCTGCATTAATAGCCTGTTCAACATAGTTATGTCCATCAACAGTGAAACCCTCTATGCATATAAATAAGGAACCTTCTTTAACCTGTCTAGAATCCATTTCAATAGATTTTATTTCTATATCGTCAACTATAGGTAATTGAAAAGTTTTTAAATGTTTAACTAGATCTATTAGTTTCATCATATTGCTCCTATAAATTGTATGAAATACTGTAATTTTTTATAATAAATTACTTTTTCTTTAGTTTATCATTTTTTTCTTCATCAAAAAAAAGTCTAATTTTTGAATTTGGTTTAACTTTAGTACCAGGCGCAGGTGATTGAAATTTCACAATATTACCAGAACCCGATGCTTCTATTTTCAACTCCACTAATTGAGTCTGTAATTTTGATTTATCCATACCTACAAAATTTGGCACTATTATTGGGGCGGGATCTAACCATGAATTATATTCTTTAGCAATTGCACCTTTACGTGATTTTATATCTAGTATTTGTTTGATATCTTTCATAATGTTACCAACTATTGGTGCGGCAACTGTACCCCCAAATTGTAACGTATCACGTGGATGATCTACAGCCACATAAATAACTACTTCTGGCTTATCCGCAGGAGCAAACCCAATAAATGATACTATATAGTTATTTTCCATATAGCGACCATCTTTAACTTTTTGTGCTGTACCTGTTTTGCCGCCAACTCTCAAACCGTCAACGAAGGCGTTTTTTCCAGTTCCCTGAGCAACTACACTTTCTAGTGCGTATCTGACTTGCTTTGACGTTTCTTCAGATATAACTTTTCTTTTCATTTCAGGTGTGAATTTTTTTAATACAGTTCCAGTCTTTGAATCAACTAGTTCTTTTGCAATATATGGCTTGTATAGGTAACCTCCATTTACAACTGCTGCAACTGCTGCAACTTGTTGAATTGGAGTAACTGATACACCCTGACCGAAAGCAGTTGTTGCTGCCTCTAACGGGCCAACTCTATCTAATTTAAATAGTATTCCCTTACCCTCACCTTGTAAGTCAATACCTGTCTTTTCACCGAATCCAAAATCCTTAATATACTTAAACAACTTAGCCTTGCCTAATCTATCACCAAGCTCAACAAATCCAGGGTTACATGAATTTTGAACAACTTCTAAGAAAGTCTGTGAACCGTGTCCGCCGCTCTTCCAGCAATGAAGGTGCGCTCCACCAACCTCAACCGAACCCCCATCATGAAAATTATCTTTCTGTAAGTTAACTAGATTTTCCTCGAGTGCTGCAGCTAATGTAATAATCTTAAATGTTGAACCTGGTTCATATGTACTCCAAACTGGTAGGTTTCTATTGTATATCTCAGGAGAAACTGTTTGATATTCAATCGGATTAAAACTTGGTCTACTAGCCATCCCGAGTATTTCGCCATTATTTGGGTTCATAGCAATAGCAACGATACCTTCTGGATTATATAGTGCCTCAGCATTGTCTAGTTCTCGTTCAATTGCTGTTTGAATTCTAGAATCTATAGTTAATCGGAGATCTAGTCCATCAACTGGTGACTGATATTGATCCGCAATCTTAGGCATTCTCTTACCCTTTGCATCAGAAAAAAACCTAACGTTGCCTTCTTCACCTTTTAATTCTTTGTCGTAATATGCCTCAAGACCCATCAAACCCTGGTTATCTATTCCTGCAAAACCTAATACATGCGAAAGATATTTACCATATGGATAATATCTTCTTGAGTCTTCAGCAATATAAACGCCTTTAATATCAAGATCTCTTATTTTATTTGCGATATCTAAAGTTACTTTTCTTCCTTCTGGATGAAGTCTTTCTATCGAAGTCACTTTTGTAATATGCTTATATGCTTTTTGAACAGGCATCCCTAGTACATCAGAAAGCTGTTTTGCAACTTGAGTTGGATTTTCAATTTGTCTAGGTACAACAAAAATAGTAGGTGCCGATTGATTAGTAGCTAATTTGACATCATTTCTATCTAAAATATCGCCTCGCTGTGGTTCAAATGGAACGTTCCTACTCCACGAATCTTCTGCTCTTTCAGTTAAGAAATTTCCAAGGGCAAACTGAACATACCCTAATCTGATACTAATTATTAGAAATAAACTCAATCCAACTATTAGTGAAACTACTAGTCTTTTTTTTACAGTAAAAAAAGTGGCACGCATATTAGAACCTCCCATACAAATAAAGCTCGTTCATATATATGCTTGTACCACTATATTTAGAACATTTCTAGTCCAGTGGGGTGATGGTGCCATCGTTTACCTCGACTTCACTTAGCGCTTCATCTTCCCTCTTCTTAACTACACTGTTCGGTTCGGTCAACGTAATATTTAAATAATCTCCGTGTTTTATCGACTTACCTGGATTAATACTTTGAGTTGACACGTACCCATTACCTTTAACATGCAGTTGCAGTGACAATAATTGCTTTACTTTAAGAACATCTCTAAGTGACCAATTCTTAAAATCTGGCATCTTAATGACGCCCTCGGTTAATAAAATAATTTTATCACCTACTACAACCTGCTCTCCTTTTCCAGGCATTTGTCCAGTAATTTTATTGCCATTACCTAAAACTATCGGTTTCAATTTTTTCTGTGTAAGTTTATCAATTACCTTTGACTTTTCAAGAGATATATAATTTTCTAATTTAATATCCTTATTCACAATTGTTTTAGTAGTATTATTATTTGGCTTTATATTTAAATACTGCAAACTATTTTTAATTACTGGCCTAAAGATAGCAGATACAGGTTCACTACCAAGTTCAAACTCACCAAGATCTGGTTGCTTAACCGCAACATACATTATTAATTTAGGATCATCTTTAGGTGCCATTCCCATAAACGAGAATATATAGTTTTCGTATCCAGTTAGATACTTACCATCTGGTCCAGGAATTTGGGCTGTACCTGTTTTTCCGGCTACACTGTACCCTTCAATCTTATATTTTTTACCAGTTCCATTAGGAGATGTAACTACTGTTTCTAAGATATTTCTAACAGTTGTAGCTGTATTACTAGAGATTGGTTGTCCAACAACTTTTGGTTCAGCACTATATAACACTTCTTTTGATACTTTATCTTCAACCTTTTTAATTATGTGTAGATTCATCATTTTGCCGTTATTTGCAATAGATGTTGCCGCTTGTAATTGTTGAATTGGGGTAACTGAAGTACCTTGTCCAAATGCAGTTGTAGTTTTTTCAATCTTATATTTATAGAGTAGTTTACCACTCTGTTCGTTTGGCAAGTCTATTCCAGTTGGTTTTGAGAAACCAAATTTATTTAAATATTGAAAAAGTCGGTCAAATCCTAACTGATGTTCTGCGATATTTGCAAAGGCAACGTTTGATGACCTTTGAACACCTTCATTATAAGTAATAGTGCCCCAACCGTACCCATTATGGTCACAAATTGTGTTTATATTTACTTTATAGCATCCAGACTTATACTTTGCATTTCCCTTATATACACCTTCTTCTATTGCGGAAGCGAGTGTAAAGATCTTCATAGTCGACCCCGGTTCAAACGGATATTCTATTGGTGTATTCATATAATTTTCAATATCGCGCTTATTAGGGTTAAAACTAGGTCGAGATGTAATTGCTAAGATTTCTCCATTTTTAGGATTTGCAACTATAACGATAATTTCTTTGGGTTTGTATTGTTTGTCTACTCTTGAAACAGCATCCTCAACAAAAGTTTGGATTTTTTGATCAATAGTTAAATAAACGTCATCACCATTTTTAGGATTAACAACTTCTTCATCAGCGTTAGGAAGCCTAAATCCAAAGTAATCTTTTTTAAATGAAATTTTACCATCAGTTTCTTTTAAGTATTTATCTAATGATTTTTCAAGGCCCATAACACCGTATGAATTACCATTGTCATCTACACGTGAAAAACCTAAAGAATGTGCTGCAAACGTTCCGTTAGGATAATACCTTTTTGTTGTTCTATAGAATGTAATTCCTGGTAATTTAAGTTTCTCGATCATATTTTTCTTGTCGTGTGATAAACCTTTACCTTTTGTTCCAAACTCAACTTGAAACAAATTCTTACGTGATAGTTTATTTTTGATTTCGCTCTTCTCTATACCTAAAATCGGAGCAAGTTTTTCTGCGGTTAAGTCTGGATCAATTACATGCATAGGCTTATCCGGAATTGTTGTTTGTTTAGGATCAAGTATTGCTACAAGATTATATGAAACAATATCCTCTGCAAGAGGAATCCCATTTTGATCAAAGATAGTTCCTCTATGCGCTTCAAGTTTAACTTCTTTGCTATAAATATTTTCAGCCAACTTGTCTAAAGTTTGACCATCGACTTTACCATTTTTTTGAATATAGAAAAATCTTCCAAATAATATAAAAAAGAGCAACACAAATATTAATAAAAATCCTGTTGCTCCAAATGTAATATTTTTACGTTTCAATAATGCTCACTCCGTTCATGAAGTAAAGAGACGCATAAGAAGTTTATTCTTGAACAACTTTTACATTGTTTTCGTTTAGTGTCAATCCTAACTGGGATGCTTTTTCCCAAATGCGTTCATAAGTACTTAGTTCAGAAACTTGCAAACGAATATCGCTATTCATTTTTTCATGGCTCTCTATACTTACTTTTACTTTCTGAATATCTTTATTAACTTCATATATAGCAGCATAGTTTCCAACCACTTTCATTGATCCAAAAATAATAGTACCAACTACAGCAAGGAATATGATTTTCTCGAGTCCAGAAAAAGATACTTTTTTATTTAATTTATTTAATTGTTTATGTTTTATCGGATTATATTCTTGAACACGTTTATGTGTAGAATAATTATGCGCAACTTGATTCACTATAAAGCCTCCCTACATATACATTATGCTTTAATTATAGCTTTTCGGCAATACGTAACTTTGCAGATCTTGCACGATTATTATCTTCTAGTTCTTCATCTGTCGGTAAAATTGGTTTTCTAGTGACTAGTTTGAGCTCTGGCTTAAATTGATCAGGCATAATCGGAAGACCACGAGGTATATTAGGCATTGCACTCTTCTCTTTGAAAAACAATTTGCATATTCTATCCTCTAATGAATGAAAAGTGATAACACTAATTCTCCCACCTAAATCTATAACCTCTAAGCTTTGGTCTAAGGAATCTTCAAACGCTGATAATTCATCGTTAACAGCAATTCTTATCGACTGAAATATCCTTTTTGCCGGATGACCGCCCGTTCTTCTAGCAGCGGCAGGAATTGAATCCTTTATTACATCTACCAATTCCAATGTCGTTTCAATCGGTTTTACTTCTCTTGTTCTTTCAATATTTCTAGCAATCTGCTTTGAAAATTTCTCTTCGCCGTATGTAAAGAATATCTTAACAAGTTTTTCATATGGCCAGTTGTTTACAACATCGTAAGCTGTAAAGGATGCTGATTCATCCATTCTCATATCTAATGGTGCATCATTATGATAACTAAATCCTCTTTCTGGCGTATCTAATTGTGGTGAGGATACACCTAAATCAAAGAGTATTCCGTCTACCTTTTCAATTCCAATTTCATTTAGTTCTTGTTTTAGATTTCTGAAATTACTTTTTATAAAAGTAACTCGACTATCATTTAATTTTTCTTTTGCATTATTAATGGCAACAATATCTTGATCAAAAGCAATTAATCTACCCTTATCCGAAAGTTTAGAAAGGATTAATGTGCTATGACCAGCACCACCTAAAGTGCAATCTACATATATTCCATCAGGCTTAATGTTAAGCCCTTCCACTGCCTCATTTAATAAAACCGTTACATGCTTAAACATCGTTGCATCTTCTCCTATAGGTCAAAATCAAGCATATTTTCTGCTATTTCTGCAAATGAATTCTCCTGCTGTGTTAAATAGTGTTCCCAAATTGATTTACTCCATATCTCAATTCTATTCGATACACCAATTACAACACATTCTTTTTCAAGGCTAGCGTAATTAATTAGCGGAGTTGCTATATTAATTCTCCCTTGTTTATCAACTTCGCATTCAGTTGCACCTGAGAAGAAAAAACGAGTGAAAGCTCTTGCATCTTTTTTCGTTAAAGAAAGGGCCTTTAGTTTTTGTTCTAGAATATTCCATTCATTCATTGGATATATGAATATACATTGATCAAGTCCTCTTGTAACAACGAAAGTTTCGCCTAATTCTTCGCGAAATTTTGAAGGTACAATAACTCTTCCCTTTGTATCTATAGAATGATGAAATTCTCCCATGAACATAAATTCTCCCCACCTTCAATATAAATTTTACCACAATCCCCCACTTTCTACCACTAAATATTCAAATAATAACAAAAAAAATCCTGTGTTTTCACAGGATTTAAACATTTATAAAGTTGTGTTTTTTCTCATCGAATTTTTCAATATGTAGTAGTTCATCTATAAAACTAACACCATATTTGTTAATAAAATAAAAAACATTCCAAAGTCTCTCTTGTGGTCCATCTAAAGGATAAACAGCATAACATAATTTTTTCCATTTATTTAATTCTGCTTCGTGTTTTATATCTAAGTAATTTTGATATTTATTTTTCATATAATTAACTTGTTCTAAAATCTTTTCAAAATTTTTATCTAGTAACGGTTCAAAGCCTGGTCCGATTTTATCCCCTAAGTTCCTAATAAGATTATGCGATTCTATAAATTTATCTACACTTTTAGAAATTTCGTCCTCAACATTTACACCAGTCTTATTAATAAACCAAGAATTCATTTCTTGATCAATATGTGATAAATCTGATTCTTGTAAGTTACACATAAATTCATTAGCGTATGCTTCAATATTTTTTTCAAGAAATGTTATAGAATATCTTGGATAAACTATAGGCATTTTCATCCCTATTTCATTAAAAGTACCTTTTAACTCTGCCCAATAAGAAATCTCACCAGGTCCACCTACAAACGCAAGTACGGGGAATAAATATTCCTGCATTAATGGTCTTGTCGCAACATTATTTGTAAATAAACTACTCTCACTATCAATCAAATCTAATAAATCTTCCTTTGTTAGATTCGGTTTGTACCCCTTGATTCTAAAAGTTCCATCCTGATTTTTTTCAACATATTGTCTTTCACCATTTACCTCATAAAAGATATTAATTACATTTTCCCTAATATCTAATGAAGGTTTAAATCCTTTATATTTGAAAACGTCTTTTTGCTCAATTAATTTACAATTTATAATGTCTTCTTTTTCAACTAACTTTTTTAAAAAAGGTGTTTTCATATTAGTAAATATGTCTGAACCTGAATCGAAAAGTACTAGTCCGTGCTCTGAAAACATCTTACTAATTAACAAAGTAAAAAAATCAGAAAATGTTTTGGATACTTTTAAACAACAATGTATATCATCCAACACAGCATTGGAATGTTCTGTTTCTCCGAAATCCTTAAATACTCGATCAATAAATTCGGTTACCTTCTCATAATTTATATCTGTTTTTGAAATAATTCTTTTAATTTGATTATTTTCCGTTAAAGATATTTTATTAAATGAGGTGTTAAAACTATAAACGTGATTGACTTCATTATAATCATGATCTTCGCCTGCAATCCAAAATACAGGTATCACGTCCGTACTTAGTTCTTTCGACTTTTCCTTAGCTAAGCAGATTAGGGTTATTATTTTATGAATAGTATAGAGTGGACCTGTTAGTAACCCAGCTTGTTGGCCACCCACAACTACATAACTTTCATTTTTCCTTAATTTTTCAATGTTATTAAAAACATGAATTGAATTTGTGAATTGCCTGTTAAATTGTATTAATCTATCACATAACTCTTCACGATTATAGGAATCATTTTCTTTTAAGTATTTTAATCTACCCGCAAACCCACTTTTTGTTATATCAAAATCAAAAAGATCTATATCTGATGCATTAGTTTCTAGATAGTATTGCATAAACTTTGAGCTATGTAAGCTGCTGCGATACGATATTTTCATGATTGCCGCCCTTTCAACGCTTAGTTCTAAGAATTTATATAACTATTAACATATTCGAATAGTCCGTATCCTAATAAGATGATATGCATTATAAAAAAAATTATAAAATTCATTCTTAATACACTTTTAACAACATTAATAAATTTTATCTCTTCACGTATTTTCCATTGTAATAATACAACAATTAGACCAATTATTAAAATAAATAGCAATAAGTAAAATAATATATCTTTATTAAACACCTCAAGAATTAAATAATAGACTGAGATAATAAAAAATATAGATGAGGCATCTATTGCTATTTGAGTAGATAACTTATTTTTCTTAGTAATCTTCTTTGACAAGATTTTTATTAATAAGAACGTCACGATAGGATATGTAATTAAAATACTTCCTAGAAAAATTAGATACTCCATAATTTTACTCCCTTTGTTCGATTCCCTTTATACTATTGTAAATAAAATTTAGATAAGGTATTTCTATGTCCTTTTTCTTGGCTATTTCAATAACTGGCCCTACAATGGAATCAATTTCAGTAAGTTGGTTATTTAATACGTCTTTTAACATGGATGATTTATTACTACTTGTTTTGTAAATAATTGATTCAACATAATCCCATTTTTCTTCTAGGTTTTCTATTTCAAGGACGTGCGTCGCTTCTAAAAAAATCCAATAAGAAAGTTGTTTAAAGTAAGGATTTGAAAGCAAACAACCGTTATTAACTCTAAAAATAGATGTTAATGGATTTATTACAATGTTGACAAGTAGCTTGTCCAATATTAACTCCATCCAATTATTCGAAAAACTAAACTTGAAAACTGAGGATGTGGAATTTCCGATTAAATCCTCCATCCTGCTAGCTTTTCCTTTTAACACTCCTAGTTTTATCATCCCTATACCAGTATGTTCAACGTTAGTCATTCCAGTTCTAAGTGCACCATGCTCAACTATTCCAATGACTATATTTTCAACGGATAATTCCTTTACCAAATTTATGTGATTATATCCATTTTGTAACATTACTAGCGTATTGACTTTACTAAGTTTATCATTTGTGAGTAAATTTTCTAAATGATAATATTTAACTGCTAAAAAACATATATCTGCGTCAATCCAATCATCTATTACTTTACATTTAATTTTATAATTTAGGGATTTATCATTTAATTTATAATTGACACCATTTTCAATTATTTCATCTCTTTGCTGAATTGTTCTAGTATAGAGAACTATGTCTTCATAGCCTAATTGGACAAGCATACTTGATATAAGTAATCCAATAGAACCTCCACCAACAACTGCTATTTTCATAAAAACCCCCAAAAAAATAATAACGTAAATATATATTAACATAAAAACTGCCCTAAAAAGGACAGTTTAGGATCTAACTATTTTATTTTTCATTTCATTCTTAGTCAACTTTCTAGCTCTATCCATTAATGTCATAAAAGCTTTATAGTCTTCTTCTATAAGCGTTATCTCCTGTTGTAAAACCATTACTTTATTTTTTAGTTGTTCATTTTCAAGCTTTAATTGTTGAAAAGATTTATCTTCCTTTCCTTTGTTAAGAAAAATAGCTTCAAGAACACCTATATCTTCCTTTACCCTACTAAATATTTGTAAGGTATTACTTTCCCTATCCACGTCACGGTTGTCTTTAACGACATTTTCATTACTACTAACTTCAGGAATTACTTTAACTTTGTTTTTTCCTGCTAATTTCTTTTTCTTTTTTGCAGCCGCAATATCATTTATGTAATTTTTCCTCACAGCGGAGTTCCATCGAAAACCACAGGCTGCAGATGTACGGCTTAATTTCTTGCCAACAACTTCAAAAGCACTAAGCTGTGTTCCACCTTCTAGTATAAATTGAATTACTGTATTTGCTAATAATTTATCTTCGTCATCGGTCCAAGCATCCTGTCTAGTAATAGCCATACTACTCCCCCTTTCTGTTTGCTATAAACATATGCAATTACTAGAGTAAGTAGAAGGGGAATAGTGATATTCTTTAAATTTTTTATAAAAACAAATAAAAAAGCGTAGGAATTTATCCTACGCTTTTAAATATCGAAGTAATTTAATTATTCATTAACTACTTTCTTCCCCTTGTATGTTCCACAAGCTTTACATACACGGTGAGCAAGCTTCATTTCAGAACAGCTTGGGCATTCTACCATACCTGGTACTGATAATTTGAAGTGTGTACGACGCTTTCTTTTTGCAGTTTTAGATGTTCTTCTAAAAGGTACTGCCATTTTTCCCACCTCCTTGTAAAACGTTGCAAAACAGATATTATAATTTTAGAACATAGCCTAAAACAATAATTGCATACTCTACTTAAATTTACAATTCAGATAAAAAAGTTACTCTTTATCTTTATTGAAAAACTTTGCTAAATCAGCCATCTTAGGATTTATATCATCTTGGTTTTTTTCCTCAGTAGGAATTATCTCCCCTTCACGATATACATCCCAGTGACGTCCTTTTTGTGGAGCAATTGCTTTACTTTCATCAACGTTTTCAGCAATAACTTGCATTGGTATTTCTAACAATATATTCTCAAGTATTAAAGGCATTAAATCGACAACGTCAGATTCAAGAACTAATTCGTCTTGTTCTTTAGAATACTCATTTGGTTGAACGAAAGTTTCCATAGTGTCAATATCATATGGAAATTCCACATCAACTAGAGTTCTAGAGCACGGAAGAATAAGCTTACCTTTAATATTTAGATGAAATGTAATTTTTGATTCATTATAATCCATTCTTCCGGTAATATGCGCCGGAAAAACTTCTCGAATTTCAGCATTTAATTTCTTTAATTCTGAAACATCAACCATTTCATCAATTGTCATGCCTTTACTTGCATTCTTACGTAATTGGTGTATTGACCATTTCATTTATCTCACCTCAACTTAAGGCAACAAAAGTAATTATAAGAAACTTGAGTATATTTGTCAATATTTTATCTTTACAGTAATATTAAAAATATACATTTTATTTCAAGGGATGGGTAGCATTGAAATCTGTAGGAATTATAGTAGAGTACAATCCATTTCACAACGGTCATAAATATCATATCCAAAAAGCAAAGGAAACTTGTAACCCAGATTGTATAATTGCAGTAATGAGTGGTAATTTTCTACAACGAGGGGAGCCTGCTTTACTTTCTAAGTGGTCAAGAGCTCAAATGGCATTATTAAATGGTGTTGATCTATTAATTGAGCTACCCTATTACTACGCTACACAATCGGCCAATAATTTTGCTTACGGTAGTGTAACACTTTTAGAAAAGCTTGGCGTTGAACATCTCGTTTTCGGTAGCGAGGATGGAAATATTGAGAGTTTCTTAAATAGCGCAAAAGAGTTAGACTCAATTGTTTTTAAGAATAAAGATTATAGTAAAAGTTTTCCGAGAAGTTTTCTTGAAAATACTGATCCTGTAGAAATTGATATTGGACTTCCTAACAATATATTAGGTGTACAATATGTTTCAAATATTCTAAAGAATAATTATAATATAAAGCCACTCACTATAAAAAGAGAAAAGGCGAATTATCATGATCAAACTTTTAACGATGAAAGAATCGCGAGCGCAACGAGTATAAGAAATAAGATACTTAATAGTAAAGGACAATCATTTGAGAGAATTTTTAACTATGTACCCTTAAACATTAAAGATCTGATTATTAATGAAAAAAATAATTTTAAATCATGGGAAGATTATTTTAATTTATTAAAATATAGGTTAGTATCTTCTGACATTAATGAACTCAGTTCCATTTTTCTTGTTGAGGAAGGAATTGAACATCGAATACTAAAGTATATTTCAAATTCCTCAAGTTTTAGTGAACTAATAACCGCTCTTAAAACGAAACGATATACATGGACAAGAATACAGCGGACATTGCTTAATATTTTAGTTAATCATAAGAAACATGAGATTGAAGACAAATCGCTTAGTTATGCAAGAGTTTTAGGATTTAATAACATCGGCAGAGAATACTTAAATAAGAATAAGAAAAACATTGATATTCAGGTAGTTACTTCTCCTAAAAACATTCAAAATCGCATGTTGGATTTAGACTTACGAGCTAGTAGAGTCTATTGTTTGGGTCTAAATAATCCTTCTGGGCAAGAACTATTCGAACGAGAATTTTTACCACCAATAATTATTAAATAGCAATGTTGTAACTGTAAAATAAACTTTAAAAAAGGTTAAAGGAAAGCTCAGCTTATCCTTTAACCTTTTAATTTCTTTAGATATTCAACCGCATCATCAAATGTATCAATAGGAATTATTTTCATTTCTGTATTGATTTTGTTAGCTGTTTTTGTTGCTTCTCGATAATTAGAACCCTTTTTCCCTTTCTCATTAGGCGCAAAAAATATTTGTGCTCCTGCTTTATCTGCTGCTACAACCTTTTGAGAAATTCCACCTATTGGTCCAACGTTACCCTCTAAGTCTACAGTTCCAGTACCTGCGATATTGAATCCTTTTGTTAGATCACCTTCTGTAAGTTGATTATAAATCTCAAGTGAGAACATTAAACCAGCAGATGGTCCCCCAATTTCACCAGCTTGAATTTTAATTGAAGGGTTTACTTTAATCTCTTGATCGGTTGCCAATGAAATTCCTACTCCAACACGAGTCTTATCGTCTGGAAAAGGTTTAACCTTTATTCTCACCTTACGTTCTTTCTTATCTCTTTTTATAGTGATATTTACATTGTCACCATTCTTCTTTTTCTTTACAAGATTAATAAAATCGTCGCTTGTTTCTATTTGCTTACCATCAGCAGTAATGATTTTGTCACCACTTTTTAGTATCTTATTAGCTGGCATATCTTTAATTACATCTAATACGAAAACACCTTTATTCAAAAATTCTACTTTTTTGTTTGCTTTCTGATATGCAACTACCTTTGCAGCTTCCTGAGAATGATCCATTAATTTAATTTGTCGTTCACTATATTCTCTTTCATCTTTATAATTCCCTAAAACTTTTTCAATTGGATAGATTTTATCATATTCCCTAAATTGAGCAATTATGTAGTTTAAAGGATTAGCTCTCATCATAGAAACTGTAGTTAGTAGCAAAGAACCTTTTTCAATATCGTCACCATCTTCAACTCTTACCATTTCTTTAACAGGCTCTGCACTTCCTGGAGATGTTATTATAAAAGGTAATTTTATAAAAGTTAAAGACATTGCAATTATTATTGATATAAAAATCCCGTAAATATATTTACTAACATTCCTCATTGAATTTCTCCTTCCATGATGCTATTTTTTCATTTATTAATGGTAATGCTTCAACTGCTGATTTTTCTCCTTCACCGATTATTTCCTCTAATTGGGTAAATGCTCGTGGATGGAATTGTGCTACATCAGGTTTTATCATTACGTCTGAGTTTTCATCTCTTAATTTTAGTAGCTCATTTTGCATTATATCAAGACTCTGAATAATTACATCGTAAATAGTGGTAATTTCAGTATATTTCATTACTGGTGAGACATTAACCCCTATTACAATATCGGCTCCCATTTCTTTTACTACACTTACTGGTATTCTATCAACAACTCCACCATCTATTAACGTTCTATCTTGATATTTATAAGGGATAAAAATCCCTGGAATAGAGATACTTGCACGAACTGCATCTGAAATATCACCTTCATTAAAAATAATTTTGTCGCCTGATAATAAATCAGTTGCAATAATCGATAATGGTGTGGCAAGATCTTCAATCTTCTTATTATATGTAAAGAGCTGAACCATTTCTTTAATTTTCTTACCTACTATAAATCCCATTTTGGGTACTGTTAAATCAATAAAGTATTTCTTATTAAACAACTGTGCTATTTTATATAGTCTATCTATATCATTATTTGCTGCATAAAAGCAACCAATTAGAGCTCCCATACTACTTCCTGCGATGTAATCTATTTTTATATTATTCTCATGAAGTACCTTGAGTACACCAAGGTGTGCAAATCCCCGAGCGCTACCTGATCCCAAAGCTAAACCAATTGTTGGTCGCTTATTTACACTTTCACTCATTACTATCATCACCTTTAGTTGACTTGTTTATTAATACTTATGGTTATTGATGGTTGTGTATGTGTAAACCTTGTTAATTGCCAAAATGAGTCACTAAATTTCAAATTATAAATAACCTAATATTAAAGATTACTCCTTTTATGAATTTTCTAATGTTAGGTGGAGAACTAATTTGGCGGATTTAAACAGAGAAATTGTAGGCTCTTGGATAACAGCCATTGGAACGATCATTGCCGCTATTGGTAGTACACCAAAACTGTATAAAAGTCTAACCCGATTTAATCATAAGGAATTAAGTGATGATCTTAAGTTTTTAGGAAATGCACTTCAAGGGATTGGTAATTCTGTTGAGGCTTCTGAAGAGGAACCTGATTCTCTAGAAAAAGGTGGAAATTTAATACAAACTTCTGGTAATGTTGCCGTTTTATTTAGCTTAACAACAAGTAATGATGTAAAGGCAATCAAACTTGATATTACAGGAAACTTATTACAAGCACTCGGTGGTATAATTGCAGCTTTTCAAGTGCTAGTTGACAACACACCGAGCGAGCGATTAGACTCAATTGGAAATATACTCCAAGTAATAGGGAACTCAACGCAAGCTGTTGGAGGTTTAGCTGATTTAAAAGATTTAGAAGACGACAAACGACTTCTAGAATTTCTTGGTAGTTGGATACAAGCAATAGGATCAATTATTTCTGCATATGCTGCTCAACTCGAACATACAAACATTAAAATAGATTAATACTGTTTCAAATTTGTAAAATAATAGTTATTAAACTGTGACATTTTTCACATTTCTAGTATTAAAAATAGTTTAATATTATCTTGGGGTAGTATTATCTATGAAAGGAATGTTACAGTGAAAAAATTACTAAACAAAAAGACAATCATATTTGTAACAATATTAAGTATTATAATTATTGCAATTTCCTTTATTCTTTTAAATGAGAAAAAGGAAAAAACAAAAGTAGTATATAAGCATGTAGAAAATGAAGTTAAAAAGCTTTATCCTAATTCATATTTCAAAAATAAGTTTCCGCTTCAATATAACACCTATATGCAGACTGAGTTAGAAGCTAAAACAAAGTTTAATGGATCAGTCAAAGAAACGAAATTTAGTGTTAATAAAGAACCGTATTTACCAATTCTATTCAACGGTTATGGATTTGCATTAGACTATAACGAAGACCGTGGACATGTTTACGCAATAGAAGATGTTACTAAAACTCTTCGAGTAAACGATAAGTCTATTGGAGCTTGCTTAACATGTAAGTCAACAGCTGTGCCAAACCTAATTGAAGCAATGGGTGACAGGTACTATAATTCTAGTTTTAAAGAAGATATTCTGCCTAAAGCCGAAAGCTTAAAACACGAGTCAATCGGTTGTTCTGATTGCCACGATCCAGAAACTATGGATTTAAAAGTAACAAGACCTCATTTTGTACAAGCAATGGGTAATAAAGGTATTGATGTGACCAAAGCGCCACCTGCCGAAATGAAAAATTATGTTTGTGGCCAGTGCCACGTTGAATACTATTTTAGAAGTGTACAAAAAAGGGTAACACTACCACTTAGAATTGGATATACTGCCGCTGCTGGGTTTGGTTACTATTACGCTTTTAGCTTTATGAATGAGGGCGACTTCAAGAATACAGTATCTGGAACACCTATTCTTAAAGCACAGCATCCAGACTTTGAAACTTACATGACCGGGAAGCATCGAGAACGTGGAGCAAATTGCGTTGACTGTCATATGGCAAAGCACACTTCTCCTGAAGGCAAAGAATTCCGTTCACATACAATGACTTCACCGTTAAGAGATTTAGATGGAACTTGTCTAACATGTCATAAAGAGTCTACGAAAGAACAAGTTACTAAAGCAATTTATGACATTCAAGAACGACATATGAAAAAACTACATGCAGCACAAGAAATATCTGTTAGAACACATTATTATATAAATAAAATGATAACTGTAGGAGCAGATTCAGGTGAGATCGCCGCTGTACAATCACAAGTTCACTATGCTCAGTGGTATTGGGATTTCGTTGCTGCTGAAAACAGTACAGGCTTCCATGATCCTGAAGGCGCTTTAGCTAACCTCGAAAAGTCTATACTTTCTTCAAAAAAGGCTTTAGAGATAGCTACTACTGCTCTACAGGCGAAAAATGTAGATATTAATGAGTTAGAGTTGAAAATAAAAGAACGAATGAAAGCGGTTGTTGATGAGCCAGATTCAACAAAGAAAAAAGATCATGCCACAAATGATTATTTCCCACCAATGGTAGAGCAATAAAAAAATAAATCCCAAAAGCTCAGCTTTTGGGATTATTTTGTATAGTAAAGAAAGTATAAATTTTAATAAGTATACTTGCAGAAACTGCTCGCTTTCCGCGGGCACGGCCTCAACTAATTTTTGCAATTTAACTTGCAAAAATGGATTTTCGGCTCGTGCTGTTCCCGCTGGGGAAATGTATACATTTCCAGCAGTTTTCCACCGCGTTTTAAGCTAACTAAATATTAAAAAGACTTGGCTTTAGTCAAGTTTATTTTTATTATTTAGTTATTTCCGGCATGTAAAATGCTGTTACCGAAACATTATAAACAAGATTTCCTGATTCTTGAATTCCACTTGTAATTTCTTTTTTGTCAGTGAAATCGATAGTGTCGATTACTACAATTCTTTGAGTTGCTTCTAGAGCCTCGATGAATTTTTCAAGATTTTTGTATTTTGGTGATTCAACAGTTAATGTTACTGTCCACTTTTTCATTCCTGACGGTAGTTTAATTTGTGGTGTTGTCTTGCCTTCTGTTTCTTCTTTAACATCTAATTGTTTTTCTAACGGATTTTCGATTTGCTTTTGCTCTTTGTTTAGTTGAGTAGCATCTTGTTCATCTTGAAGCTCCATATTTATTACAATGCTCTCAGAAATTAATTCAGATTTCTCTACATCATACATAAATTTTTCGAATAATGGGCTTACAGGAACTTTTGCTTTTAACTGGTTAATGTTTTTGTATTCATTACCTTGATTATTATTTGGCTTTAAATCATAAATAGTGAGAAGCTTTTGGGTAGTCTTTATTTCTTCATCGAGAGCATTAATTTCCTCTCTCTTAGGTTGTATTATGATTAAATAAGAAGCAACAATAAGGGAAAGTAGAAACATAAATCCTACCACAATAATCACAGTTTCCTTCTTTGATAATTGTGTTTTCATTACTGATCCACCTCTTTTTGCAAACTCTCAGAGTTTTCCTTAATTTCCTTCTTAATAACATCACTGTTAAGCTTTATCTCATACTTCCCTATATATCTAGGAATGTAATCGATAACTTTTTCATAATCATTATCATTAAAATCCACATCACCAGCACCCACATTATTGTTATTAGGTTCAATAGTTTGAGGTGTTGTATTTGAAGTAGGTTCCTCTGGAATAGTCGGTAGTACTATTTTATTAGCAGTTAATGTTCTTAACTTAGTTTCACTTAACCAGTTGCAATCTAGTAATGACCTTAGATATATTGCTGCTTCACGACTCGTTTCAAATTGGACTGATATATTTACAGTTCCAACTTCACTATATTGAAAGGTTTGTAATCTACCGCTTTCTGGTAACAATGAAATTAGTTTTCTAAGAATTGGCACAGTTTTTATTGGATAACCTTCTGCCCAAGCAACTGCACTTTCTAGATTAGCATATGAATCATTGTCATTCTTATTTATCTCTTCAGCTTTACCTTTATCTTTTTTCTCAAGAGTTTGCTTAACTGAAGCTAATTGTTTGTCTAGTGATATAATCTTTGCATCGTAAGTTCTACTCAGTAAAAACGTAGATACTACAACAGCAATAAAAAGTATCGAAACCAATATCGATAAGCCTAAAAGAGTTCTTCGTTTTTGTTCTTTTTTTGGTAAGAGATTAATTTCTACAAGCATCTGTTTACACCTCTTTTAGTGCTAAACCTAGTGCTAAATAAAAGCTACGAGGAAGCAGACTACCCTTCCCTAGTGCACCAGGAAGTTCTGGTAGTAATTTCAAAGTCACATCGTAACGACTTTCCATTTCCTTTACAATATTGATAAGTAAAGGGTGGTCACCAGTTACAACAATTTTATTAACCTCTTTTTTTCCTTGGTGGACAGAATATCTGTAAAAATCCATCAGACGATTAATTTCCTTATATATATCTTCAAGCTGCAAGTTCATCTGAGTTATATCGCCTTTAAAAGTCATTTCAAACTGACCTGACCTCTTTGTGCTAGTTTCCCATAAAGAACTATCATATTCAATTCCTACATGATGCATGAAAAATGGAACTTGATCTTCAAAAATACAAATATTTGCACCACTTATATCGAATTGAACCATTAGTAAGTGTTCATTTTCTGATGGTGAATCTAAGTAATAATACAGTCGGTATAATGACAACGGAGAAATATCAGCAGCGATTGGTCTAAGACGAGCTGAAGATAATAAGTTTGCATACTCAGAAACATTCTCTTCTTGTGATGCAAAGATTAAAAGTTCTTTCTTCTCGACATCTTGTCCCAAAATATAATAATCAAAAACAGGTTCATCAAATGGCAAGTGTATCGTAGAACCAAGTTCTAGATATAAGTATCCTGTTATTTCATCATCACGAATATCGGCAGGTATTGATACCTTGCGAATATTAATAAAAGTATCAGGAACGATAAATCGCACCTTACGCTTTTTAAGCTTCCACTCGGATACACACTCATCTAATATAATTGAAAGTGAATTATGATCGAATATTTTTCCATCCTTAATAATACCAGTCGGAAGTATTCTTTCCTTCCATTTTAGTGGTATTAGTGGATCGTTCGGCTTAACCTCAACATATCGAATAGCCTGATCAGTTATAACAAGATTAACAACTCGATTACTAGAAAAAAGAACCATCTTCAAAACTCCTAGCTACATAACATCTGTAATAAAATTCATATATGCTCGAACAAGTTCATTACCAAAATAGTATGCAGTTATTGTGCCTAACGCAATAAATGGTCCAAATGGTATAGCTTGTTTTCTTTTCAAACGATTAAAAATCATTCCAATTATACCGTAAATTGCCCCGAAAAATGAAGCTAGAAAAAATGAGATTAGTAGGATTTTTGTTCCTAGTACAAATCCAATTAAGGCAAAGAGCTTAATATCGCCCCCACCCATTCCTCCTTTACTAACAATAGCAATTAACAGAAGAATGATGAATCCAATTAAACTACCTAAAATTGAATCCCACCATGGAGTGAGAGGTGAATAGATTCTTTCAAATAAAAAAATCCCTGCAAAGAAGATTAAAATTTTATCAGGGATAAGCATATACGATATATCTGATACAACAATAATAACTAATAATGATATCAGAGTCCACGCAATAAACAATTCTCCCGTAAATCCAACAACAAGTGGAGCTGATACAAATAATATTCCTGTGATAAATTCCATAAATGGATAAATAGGAGAAATGTGCTCATTGCATGAGCGACATTTCCCCTTAAGAATCAAATATGAAATTACTGGAAGTAGCTCTATTGCTCGAAGCTGATGACCACAGCTTGAACAACTAGACCTAGGTCTAACTATAGATTTGTTCATCGGAACACGTAGTCCTACTACGTTATAGAAAGAACCGAGGATAGTTCCGATAATGAAAATGTATAAGAGAAGTAAGATCATATTAGAACCTCAGATAATCTCTTATGGGGAAGTTGGAGCAGTTGGTATTATTTTTTGTGTTTTAGGAGCAGCATTTATTTCTTTAATAGTTGCACCATTAAAAGTTAATCCCGTATCATTAGAAGATGTTGCAGTTATAGTAAATTCTCCATTATTAAGTGTTACATAATAATTATTGTTTAAATTATTAACTTCATCAACATAATCATCTAAATCTGTTACAGAAATAGTTGAACCAGTAGTAGACGTTGCTACTGTGCCAGTAGCAGCTACATAAAGTTTAGCTGCATTAATAACTTGAACCGCATCTGCCTTTGCAGCTTTGATTTTTGTTTCTTCAATAATCTTTCCAATACTAGGTACTGCGATTGAAGAAATTATACCTATGATTACTACTACAGCAAGTAATTCAACTAATGTTAAACCGCGTTGATTTTTTAATCTCTTTTTAAGTAATTGTTTCATTTCCATTTCTCCCTCTAAATTCATTTATTAAAGTAAGACTTTTCTACTATCAGACTATCAGAAACTTCTGAAAAAATAAAGACTATTTTACTAGTAAATTAGCAAATATTTTACTCGTAATCACCAATGTGATTAAAGATTTCAAACATTGGAACCATGATTGCTGTAACGATAGTTCCAACGAGTCCTGCTAAGACGACAATCATTATCGGCTCAATCATCGCCTTTAAGCGATCGGTAACCATTTCGACTTCCTTTTCATAGAAGTCTGCTACCTTTGCAAGCATTGCATCAAGGTTACCAGTTTCCTCACCAATAGCTATCATTTGAGTTACTAAAGGCGGAAATGCCCAGTGCTTTCGCATTGGCTCAGTCAATGACTTACCTTTTTCTAGCGAGTCTCTTGATTCTTTGATAACCTTAGCGATGACTTCATTCTCTACAACTTTTTCAACTATCGCGAGTGCTTGCAAAATTGGGACTGAGCTTGAGAATAGTGAACTTAGTGTTCTAGACATTCGTGCTAATGCTGCCTTTTGAAGCATTTTCCCAAAGATAGGTAACCTGAGCAGAAAGTAATCTAAATAATATTTTGTTTCTTTCCTGCTCCGTATTACTGCAATAGCAATTCCAAGAAGCAAAAAAAATAAAATCAATACCCACCAATAAACTTGAGCAAGTTGAGAAGCCTTAAGTACAAATCTAGTTATTGCAGGTAGTTCACTACCAAAGTCTGCAAACATTTGAACGAATGTAGGAACAACGCTAACAAGTAAGAAAGTTACAACACCTAGGGCCATAAATGCTAGAAATATCGGGTATGCTAGTGCAGAATTTATTTTTTGTCTAGTCATATGTTGTTTTTCATAATGATCTGCTAATCTATCAAGAGTCTCGTCCATATTCCCGGCAGCTTCACCAGCTTTTACCATGTTAATAAACATAGTTGAAAATACTTTTTTATGTTTTGCAGCTGAGTCTGATAATGGATTACCTTCTCGTAAATCTTGTTCAATCTCAGATAATATTTTCCCTAAGTTTTTGCTATCTGTTTGAGCAGCTAAAATCTTAGTTGAATCAACAACCGAGACACCAGACCTAAGTAAAACTGAAAATTGTCTCAAATAAATAGTGAAGTCTTGTAGTTTTACAGGGTTTCTAAAGGAAATATCTTTTGTAAGAAACGTTTCTGCAACCTCTGATAATTCTAAAACCCTAACCCCTTTTTCTCGTAGCTTTAACATCGCTTCACGCTTAGAACTTGCTTGAATAACACCTTCACTCTTGCCTTTTCGATCTCTTCCAGAGTATTTAAAGCGTGCCATATTAAGTCAGCCTTTCCTGTAAGAAAGGTTCTGCAGCTTCTCTTGTGATTATCCCAGAATCTATGAGTTCGTTTATGCTTGTATCTAAAGTATGCATACCTTGGGCGCGAGATGTCTGCATGATGTTAATTATTTGATGAATTTTCTCATTTCTAATTAAATTTGCTACAGCTGAATTGTTAATCAATATTTCTGTTGCAGCACGTCTTCCTGAGCGATCTGCTGTTTGAAACAGACGCTGAGACACTATTGAAACAAGTACAGATGCAAGCTGAATTCTAATTTGCGGCTGCTGTGATGGTGGAAAAACATCTATAATACGGTTTATTGTAGCTGGCGCACTTGATGTATGCAATGTACCTAAAACTAAGTGCCCTGTTTCAGCTGCGGTAATAGCAGTTTGGATTGTTTCTAGGTCACGCATCTCACCTACAAGTATTACGTCAGGGTCTTGTCGAAGTGCTGCCCTTAGTCCGTTCGCAAAATTATTAGTATCGTAGCCAACTTCTCGTTGGTCAATAATTGAATTACCGTGTTTATGCAAGTATTCGATTGGATCTTCTAAAGTAATTATATGCTTTCTCATATTTTGGTTCATAAATTGAATCATTGCTGCTAGAGTTGTAGATTTCCCACTACCTGTTGGACCTGTAACTAAAACTAAACCTTGTGGCTTATCTGCAATTCTTTCAAGGATAGCTGGCATCATAAGGTCTTGAATTGTCGGAATCTTAGTAGGTACGACTCTAATCGCTAAAGCTAAGCAGGATCGCTGATGGAATGCATTTACACGAAAACGAGACACTCCAGGTACGCTATAAGAAAAATCAAGCTCCCCTTTGTCCTTTAGCTTTGTCCACATTTCATCAGTGATCATTGCTCTAGCCATTCCTTCAGTATCTGCTGGCTTATTTATATCTTTTCCATACTTTTTTAGGTCACCGTTGATTCTTAATATTGGTGGAACCCCTACGGTTAGGTGTATATCTGATGCTTTTAAATCAAAAGCTGCTCTAAGTAAATTGTCTATTCTTTCTTTCATAATGCCCTCCTATTCAGGAATAGCTACTCTTAATACTTCTTCAGTAGTTGTAATGCCTTGCTTTATCTTAAGTAGACCATCATCGATTAAAAATATTGTTTTATTTTTGACTGCTAAATCTTTGAGTTTAGTCATTGATTCACGATTCATAATTAATCTACGCAACTCATCATTAACAACGAGAACTTCGTGAATCGCAATTCGTCCCTTGTATCCCGTCATATTACATGATGAACATCCACGTCCACGTAATACCTTCTCTATTGTGATTCCTCTACTCTTAAATATTTCCAACTCACGGATTGTAGGTTTATGCTCCTCTTTACAGTCGCGACAAACTCTTCTAACTAATCGTTGAGATACTATACCATTAAGTGATGATGCTACAAGGAATGGTTCAACACCCATATCTACTAGTCTTGTAATCGTACCCAATGAATCATTTGTATGAAGCGTACTTAAAACTAAATGTCCAGTTAATGAGGCTCTTATTGCTACATCTGCAGTCTCTTTATCACGAATTTCACCAATCATGATTATGTTCGGATCCTGTCTTAAAATGGATCTCAAACCAGCTGCAAACGTCATTCCTATATTCGGATTAACCTGAATTTGATTTATACCTTCTATCTGAAATTCTACTGGATCTTCAACAGTAATAATATTTACTTCTTCACTATTAAGCTTGTTTAAGGCCGCGTATAGTGAAGATGATTTCCCTGAACCTGTTGGTCCAGTTATAAGAACGATACCGCTTGGACTTTCAATTAGTCTATTAAATCTTTCCAGGTTAAGCCTATTAAGACCTAGTTTATTAATATCATTGAGTGTACTAGATAAATCCAGTATTCTCATAACTATTTTCTCTCCAAATACAGTAGGTAGAGTTGAAACACGGAGGTCAATAGGATGTAACTCTACATTCACTTTAATTCTTCCATCTTGAGGTGTTCTATGCTCAGTAATGTCCAAGTTTGACATGATTTTAATCCTAGCAGTTAGTACACCTTGTGTATTTTTAGGAAGTATACGTTCAGTTCTAAGAACACCGTCTACACGATAACGAACAGCAATCTTTGTTTCTTGAGGATCAATATGAATGTCACTAGCTTTTAAAGTGACTGCATTTAATAAAATTTGATTTACTAAGCGAACAACTGGAGAGTCTTGATCAGTAATTGTTTCATCTCTAACAATTTCTGGTTGTGCCTGATCACCAACAATCTCATCAAAGTTATCTTCCATATCGTAATATTTATTAATAGCTTTTATGATATCATCTTTAGTTGCAATTGCCGTTTCAATCTGGAACCCTGTCGCTAATCGCAAATCGTCGATCGCAAAGAAGTCCATCGGATCAGCCATGGCAACAAATAGTTTGTCCCCTTCTTTTTTTAGTGGGATAAGAATATTTCTCTTGGCTGTCTCTTTAGGAATAAGAGAGAACAATTTTGTGTCAAATGGATATCTAAATAAAGTAATGTGAGGTATTCCTAACTGAAATTCTAACACCTCAATTAATTGCTGTTCGGTAATAAATCCTTGCTGTAATAGAGCGTCGCCTAGTCTTTGACCGGCCTTTTTCTCTGCAAGGGCTGTTTGAAGTTGTTGTTCAGTTATTAATCCAGCCTCAACTAACAAGTCCCCTAGCCGTTTACGAGTTTGCTTCATCTATCTTCCCCACTTTATAGTGTTTTAGATTTAACAATGTCAGCTTTACCTTAATCCTCTTACTTCAATTGTATGAACAGGAGGATAGAAGTCTTCTGATATTAGTTCTTTTGAAAGTCTTTGGCCTTTATTATTGTAGATTTCCCGATATATTTTAATAAGCCCACCATTCTTCCCTTCACGCACAATCACTTCAGAAGTGCTATGAATTAGCGGGTCATACTGTATTACCTTTTTCGGCTCGAATATTTGTTCACCTTCAGATGTAATCTTGTAAACGTTTAGTAGGCTTGGTCCCTTCAATGTTACATAAAGCTCTCCACTAATTACTTGAATATCAAGCTTATAATTAGCAGCATTCGAATTATAGAACTTAAGATCTAAGCCACTATCTTCATTAATTTCAGCTTCATAACCTAATTCGGCGTATTCAGGCATACTACTACTAATATTGCGTTCTACAATAATAAAATTTGTAGGTAATATTACTTTATAAATACAAGATGCAATAATGTTAGGTACATTTTCATTTGTAAACGCAAACCCCTGTTTTTTAATCTCATCAAGAAGTGAAAACTGTGAATTCTTAGGTATGTTAATGGTAGCTTTCTTTAATGTTGTGCTTTTTTCATCTTCATCTGAAAGCTTAATAGAATATTGGTTTAGTTGTAATTCATGGTTTGCAGTCGGTAGTAAGTAATCCTCTAAGTGGAAGGAATAGTTTCCGATTATTAGTTTATCAACTGCCTTTGTAAGATCTGATCTGAACTTGCTAATATCAATAATCTTCTCTAGGTTTTTTTGTCCTGTTAAGTTAATGATTGCCTCTTCAAAGCTAATATTAACTATTAAACTATTATCTTCACCTTCTGAAAGCATAGTTAAAGTTTTATCAATATCTATATAGATTTTTTCATTATCTAATGTGTATTCGTTTTCCTTAAATGATACCTTTACAGTGCTTTGCTGCTTCCAACTTACTATCTTTTCTGCAATAGCGCTCTGTGCACTTGCCTTATCTTTACCTGATAAATTGATAGTTGCTACCGTCGTATCCTTTTGATACCCTGTATTTCCTTCATTATAAAAATCATAGGCGATAACACCAATGTGAGAAAAACCATATATAAAAAAAGTGCTGAAAAATAAAACAAAAAATATTATTATTCTCTGGTTGTTTCTCAAGTTATACATCTCCTCAATGTTGAACTAAAAACTTACACCTTTATTATCTTTCGTTTCCGGATCAACAACTATCTCTTCCCATAAGTCCGCGGATTTGTCATTATCCTCTTCCTGATCTTCCATCTCATGTGAATCTCGCTTTAAATTTTCAATTACATCTATTTCGAAATCTTCGTCAGTAATGTCTTGTTCAAGATGTTCTTGATCTTCAATACTTATATCAGGAACTTCTCCAGATATAAGTTGTTCAATCTCTGACATATAGTTCGGTACTTTAAATTCATCAGAAATATCTTGTATATCCTTTAGACTTTGTTCATCAGATCGATTTATGAGGAATGATACATCTTCTTCCCAGTCTTCATCCACTACTTCTTCTAAACTATTATTAGTTAAAATATCATTAGGCACACTTGCTTCCAAATCCCCATCTATTGAAGGTTCTATTACTTCAAAAGGGGAAATGCTATCATCAATTAATTCTTCTTCAACTACATTAGCAATCTCTTCAAAAAATAATTCCTCATCTGCAATAACTAATTCATCAAAGTTCGGCTTTTCATTTTCAATAACCATCTCATCAGAAGTTGGCTTTTCATCTAAATTAACAATTTCTTCCTCAATTACCTTTTCTTCTTCCTTAATAAAGACTTTAGAGACTGTATCCAAATCAGATTTAACTTGTACACTTTTTATAAAACGTAAATCTCTTTTACTTTTATTAGTTGGATTACCAAAAAATACTCTTGGCATTCGTGAGAACAAAAATGTAGATACAATAATTAGAGATAACAATAAAACAATAGTAATTTCAAATGTATAAATCAAGGAACTTAATACTCCTAGGCATGCAATTATATAGGAAAATATTCCTAATATTAACTTACCCTTCCTGTTCAAACCAAATGGTAAAAAGAGTAAAATTGGAATAAGAATAATCATAGATACAATAGTCATTATAAACTTTTCCATTTTCTCTCCTCCAAAAAGTTACTAGGTAATTAAAATAGTATATTAGACCTAAATATTATTAAATATACTAAATTTTATTGTATAATAATCTTAACTATTTTAAAAGTATTGTAGAAAACGATTTTCCTATAAAAGAGGTTAAATATATGAGGAAATTATTAAGAAGTCAAAATGGAGTTTCGTTAGTTGAAATTTTAGCTGCATTAACTATTTTAGGCATTATTTTCGTTTCATTTTTATCGTTTTTTCCACAGGCATCTAAGTCGACAAATAAAACTGGAGAAATGCTTACAGCAGTTAATCTTGCAAAAGAGAAATTAGTAACAGTACAGAAAGATAGTAATATTAAGTTACTACTAAAAACTGCTTCCCCATCTTCATCGTTATTAAGTAGAGTAAATTATCCAAACTTGAAGTTGAAAGAAGACATCGCAACAACTAATTCTCAATACGAGCTTTTATCACAAGATAGCGTATACGAGATTAAAATAGTTATAGATAAATCGTACCAATCTTTTGGAACTTTACAAGTGAGTGACCGTTTATTCAAGGTATATATACTAGTTAGTAATAAAAAAGGTGAAAAGGTTAGTGACCTTTTCGGATATATTACGGTAAAGGGTGATAGCTAGTGATACGAAACAATAAGGGAATAACTTTAGTTGAATTGCTCGTTTCAATGGCTATTTCATCTATAATATTGGTAATAATTTGGGGGATTTATTTTCAAGGGGCTAATTTTTCTAAAGTAGTTACTAACAAGACCTTACTTCAGCAAGAAGCAAACACAATAATTAGCAATCTTACAAGAATACATCAAACCTCAACATCTACATACATGTTCCAATTTTCTGAAAAGAGTTCAGCTGAAGACCTTACCTCATTTACTGTTGTTGGTGATGAAACAATGAAAATTGAAAACACAAACTTTCTTTATTCTATTTATGCGTTTGATTTTACGAATGGGAATGAGGAGTTAATAACAAACAACTTTTCAATTAGTCCAAATATTAATGACTTTAATATTAAAATAGTTATAAAGGATAAAAACAATCCAGATGTTAAATATGAAGCGAAAACAATTTTAACTAGGATCAAATGAGGGGGCTGAAATTATGAATCTAAAAAATGAAAAAGGTAATGCCCTCATAATTGTGCTACTTCTTATTACAGTCTTTTCAATTTTATATATGTCAATAATCGGCTTTACTTTTAATAATGCAAAACAAATAAACCGTACTGAAGAAAGGTTTCAAGCAGTATCCTTAGCTGAAATGGGTGTAGAATACTACAGGACCGCCATTAACGCAATAGTTGGGTCTTATACAATGAGTGATAACCTAAAAGAAGCTATTCAAGAAAAATACAAAAGTAGAACATTAAATGAAACTATTAACCTTACTGCTACTAATGATAAGGAAATTTTTGAAAGGTTAGCGTTGGAAATTGAATCTGAGCTAAGTTCAAAGTTACCACTCGTTGAAAAGAGTATCTCTGTAGATAGTATTAGTAAATCTTCTTATACGATTATGAATGATACTTATTCACATGAACTTGATGCGGACAAAAATGCATTCAATATTCAGTATCGTTTTACAAGCAGAGGAAAATCGATAGATAAAACAATAAATCTTAATGCAAAAATTGATATTCCATTAACAAGCATTACCTTTAAACTTTTACCTGCATCTGATAATGGGTCTGGTGGGTCAGGAGGATCAGGTAGTGGGGAATGGATTCCAATTGTAACTTTTAATAATATTCCTGATCCTGGGAACTTAGAGTTATGCAGTAGTACTTTAAAAGATTTTGATAATGTTGACTGTCAATCAGCATTTTTCCCAAGCGACAGTAATGAGAAATTTCTAAATACAACTTTAAAAGTTCTAAATGATGCTACATTTTCAAAAAACATTAATTCAATTGAAAATACAACTCTTTACTTCTCAAAAGATTTAACTGCCAATGGTAATATTAATAACCCTAAGAATATGAATTTACATGTAGCGGGTGATGCAGTATTTAATGATAATATTAATAACAGTAATAATTCAATACTAGAAATCGGCGGAAATGCTACTTTTGCCCATAGTTTTGACGCAAGCAATAGCAAAATTTATATTGGTGGATCTGCAAACTTTAAAAATATTAACTCTACAGATAATTCAACAATATATATGGGTTCGAATTCGGTAATTGACGGGAATTTAAACTTTGGAAGTAACAATAAAATATGTGTCAATGGGGATTTAACAATAAAAAGTAATGTTAATTCAGTCGGAAGTAATACTCAAATTATTGTTAAAGGTACATTAACTATAGAACAAAATCTAAATACACTAGGTACTAATTCTAAAATCTCTACTGATGGTAGTTTAATAATGGGTGATAAATCTAACATAAACGCAAATAAATCGCAAATATTTGCTACCTCTTCAAATCAGGCAGATAATGTTACAATCAAAAGTTCCCCAAGCTTTGAATCCGAATGTGGAAGTTATAGCACACCAAATTCTACAGTAAATATAGAGGGTCAATATGTAGGCACTCCGACAATGTCTGCATCTTATCAATATAACTATTAAAATAATTAAAGCTGACTCACGTGTCTAACTAGACCACGAGTCAGCTTTAAATTTATTTAAAAACAAGCCCTATATTATCTTTATATTGGTTAATTTTCGAATTACTATAATTAATGGCATTTTTAGGACAGATATTGACGCACCTCATACAATTCTCACAGTTTTCAAGAATCTTAATTTGTTGATCTTCAAATTTTATATTATCAAATGGACAGTTTCTTAAACAGAACCTACATTTAATACACAGATTCTTATCTACTAACAAATTATCTTGAACAACTGAAAATGAATGTCCAATGACGTTAAAATTTTCACTATTACATTTATTGAATGAAAAAGCTTCAACAAAAAGTTGAATTTTTGAAAATATTTTTTCTTCATCAACTTCTTCATTAGTAATATTGCTTATCTCCTCTATTCTCAAATTATTCGGCATATGAAAATGTTCTTTAGTAATTATGTTATAATTCTTACCTGACATAATGTCTTCAACTTCAACAAATGATGTTGAATCGGGGATTGCTTCTGTACAAAATAACCCTACAGGAATTGTCACCTTGGTTGGAGGAATCCTACTAATTAAATAATCAACAAAAAATTTAGGAGTGCTTCCGAAATGGTTAGGAAAACCTATTATTATAAAATTATATTTTGAGTTATCAATTTCTGTAGCTGCTTCAATAGACAAAATATCTAATGTAATATTTTTTTGATTATAGACTTTTAGAAAATTATCCGCTATCAATTTAGTATTACCTGTACCACTAAAATAAAGAAGTATACCTAACATTTTTTCACACCTTTATGTTTTCAAAAAATATAATTAATTATAACAACTATTAGTCTATATTAATACTAATCTATATGATATTATTAATGTGAATTTCAAATGTTTTGGAGGGGTTAATTTGATTAAATGGAAAGATGACTTTTTAGTAGGGGTAGAAAGCATTGACGAACAACACAAAGTATTATTTGATCTAACTGGGAAAGCATATGATCTGTTAAAAGATGATTATGTACATGATAAGTACGATGAAATTGTAAAAATTATTGATGAACTAAAGGAATATACAATTTTCCATTTTAGATCAGAAGAAGAATATATGAAAAGTATTGGCTACAAAAAGTTCCTATCACATAAGGTTGAACATGATGATTTCATAGAAAGAGTTAACAGTTTAAACTTTTTAGAAATTGATGAGGATCAAGATAAATACATACTTTCTATATTGGATTTTGTTGTTTCATGGATAAGTGATCACATTTTACAAAGAGACAAACTAATTAATCCATAATATTAAAACTACTGCTTAGCTAAGCAGTAGTTTTATTTAGTTTTTTAAGAGCATTGCCTCAAAAGGTCTTAATTTTATTTTATTAGAGTTTGCAATTATTAAATTGTCATAGTTTGATAATATAATATCTGAACCTAATATTTCCTTCCCTTTAACATAGTAAATCGCAACATCCTTTGTCATATTTACTATTATATAAGCCTTTTTATTTCCAAGTTTTCTAGAATAAGCAAAAACCTGCTTATGATTCTTTGCGAGTAATTTAAAACTACCATGTATAAATAAATCATCACTTTTTCTAATTTTAATTAACTTTTTGTAAAAATTTAGTATCGAGTCTTTATCTTGCAGTTGATCTTCAACATTAATAAATTTGTAGTTTGGGTTAACTTTTAACCAAGGAATACCTTTAGTAAATCCAGCATTTGGCTCTGTGCTCCATTGCATTGGTGTCCTAGCATTATCTCTCCCATTATCCCAGATTTCTCTCAAGATACTCTCTTTTGTATTCCCCTCTTGTAATTTAAATTTATATAAATTTAATGCCGCAACATCCTTATAATCGTTAATATTATCAAACCTTACATTAGTCATTCCGATTTCTTGTCCCTGATATATAAATGGGGTACCTTTCATCATGAAATACATTAGTGCAAATGCTTTACCACACTTCTGGTGAAACTTTACATCATCTACACCCCAAAGGGATATACTTCTTGGCTTATCATGATTCTCTATGTATAAAGCATTCCACCCGTTATTTTCAAAAGCATTCTGCCATTTAGTTAAAATCTTTTTAAAGCCAACAACATCCATCCATTCATTACTATCCTTAGGCTTTATTTCATATTGTTCGAATTGAAATATCATGTTCATATAACCATCATCATCATGTACCCAGGTAACTGCATCTTTAACTGTAACCCCATTTGCTTCACCAACAGTCATGATGTTAGGATGTTTATTAATATTTGCTTTTAACTCTAAAAGAAACTTATCTATTCCACTTACATTCATATGCATTTTATATGATGGTACGTATTTAAAATTATTTGGATTAGGTAAGTTTGGTAATCCTTCTACCTTCTTAATATGGGAAATTGCATCAATCCTAAATCCGTCAACACCTTTATCAATCCACCAATTTATAATTTCGTATAAAGCGTTTCGAACATCTTTATTCTCCCAATTTAAATCTGGTTGTTTACTAGAAAAGATATGTAAATAATATTCATCAGTATTATGGTCATATTTCCATACACTTCCTCCGAAAATACTCTCCCAGTTATTTGGTTTGTTATTTTTGTCCCCTTTTCTCCATATATACCAGTCTCTTTTTGGACTATTGTTTTCTTTCCTAGACTCGATAAACCATGGATGTTCATTACTAGTATGATTAATTACTAAATCAACTATAACCTTTATACCCCTTAAATGAGCTTCTTTTAGTAATTCATCAAAATCAACCATGGATCCAAATAGTTCATTAATATCCTGATAATCACTTATATCGTAACCGTTGTCGTGCATCGGTGACTTGTAAAATGGACAGATCCATATTGTATTAATTCCTAAATCCTTTAAATAATCTAACCGAAACTGTATGCCTTTAATGTCCCCTATACCATCATTATTAGAGTCTTGGAAACTTTGTATATATATCTGATACACTATTGCTTCTTTCCACCATTGACTCTTTTTTTGCATTAAATCACCCCGATATTCTTAATAAACTTGTCTTAAATTTAATCTCATTACGTATACATGAATTAAAATAAATTTTTATGAGGTTTGAAAAATGAAAATAAAATTTTACTATGTTTTTCGGGCATTAATATTAATTTGTATTGCGATAGCTATGATATATTACACATCTGAAAGTTTAGAATCTGCAAAAGTAGGTTTTAAGTTATGGGCTGAAGTCGTTTTCCCATCTTTATTACCATTTTTTATAATCACCGATTTATTAATCTCTTATGGTATTATAAATTTCCTTGGTTATTTTTTAGAACCTCTAGCCAAACGACTTTTTAATGTTAATGGTGTTGGAGGAGTTGTATTTTTCTTGGCAATAGCAGCAGGGTTTCCATCTGGCGCAAAGATGGCAGTTAAGCTTTATGAAAATGGAGAAATTACTAAAGATGAAGCTGAAAGAATAGCAGCTTTTTGTAATTTTTCTAGTCCCCTATTTATTCTAGGTGCAGTGGGAGTTGGAATGTTTAGTAGCTATAAAATAGGTATATTGCTAATGATTATTCATTATGTATCAAATGCTTTAGTTGGAATTACTTTAGGAATATTTAGTAAAAAAATAAAAGAAAGAAACCTGGCAAGTAGAAGTAAAAAAATAAAAATCTCGGAATTATTTTTTAATACTGCTAAAACAAATAAAAAACCATTTGGCACTCAAATGGGTGAAAGTGTTACTAATTCTATTGAGATTTTACTTAGCATTTGTGGATTTCTTGTTTTATTTGCTGTTTTAAATACTTTATTAAATTCGTCAGGTATTGTTAATTATGTGGCTATTGTATTTGAGAAACTTTTAAATATTTCTCCAGCGATTATTCAAGACATGTCAACTGGTCTACTTGAAGTTACAATCGGTGTAAAAGCAATTTCAATATCTAAAACATTAAGTATCTTTGCTAAGATTTGCATTGCATCTATGCTACTTGGATTTAACGGGTTTTCTGTTCATTCGCAAATTGCAAGCATTTTAAATCCAGCCGGACTTTCGTATAAACCATTCTTATATGCCCGAATTCTACAAGCACTTTATTCTATAATATTAGTTTTAATTTTTTGGAAAAAAGCAATTGTTAACTATTTGGCATATGACGTTCAGTTAGTTTATTTTCCATTATTAAATGATAATACACAAAGTAGTAGCTTTGACTACTTAAAGCTAGGTGCAATGATTACTTTCTTCATTTTGTTTTATTATTGTTATAACTTTATAACTAAAAATATTAAAGCGGCATTTCACAGATGAAATTGCCGCTAAAAAACTATATAAATTTTGAAATTAGTGCCTTCCTTACATTTGGAGGAATTAGATCGGTTAAATCTCCACCGTATTTAGCAACATCTTTTACTATTGAAGAACTTAGAAAAGAATATTGATTATTTGTCATCATAAATACAGTCTCTAAATTATCTTCAAGAACCTTGTTCATTGAAGTAATCTGCATTTCATATTCAAAATCAGATACCGCTCTTAAACCTCTTAATATCGCACATGCATTAATCATCCTTGCATACTCAACAGTCAAGCCAGAATGAACATCAACTTTTACATTAGGTATATCAGATGTTGCTTCGATAATAAGTTGTTGCCTTTCTTCAGCCGTAAATAACGGTGATTTAACAGCATTATTCATCACAACTACATAAACCATATCAAATATTTTTGAACCTCTTCGAATAATATCAAGATGTCCATTTGTAATTGGATCAAAACTTCCAGGACAAATAGCTATACGTTTCACTTATTTATCCCCTTTCTAGTTGTAATTTTTCACCTTATATATTTTTATTCCACATGATCCATATTTTTCACTTTTTAATTCGGAATACACGCCAACATCACTTGCTATATTTTTTTCGGAATCAAACTCAGCTAAAACTATCCCATTATCTGAGAAAAGTTTATTGTCTGATATGTAGCTCAATATCGATTCTATAATTTCATGTCTATAAGGTGGATCTAAAAAAATATAATCGAACTTTATTTCACGTTTAGTTAAGGCTTTTAATGCTCTTATGTAATCATTTCGATAGACTTCCGATCTAGAATTCTCATTTAGTCGACACGCTTCTAAATTTTCTTTTATTGTCTGTATAGCCTTAAAATCTTTATCTACAAAGATTACTTTATCTAATCCTCTACTTAATGCTTCAATTCCAAGTCCACCACTACCAGCAAAAAGATCCAATCCTATTCCACCATCAAAATATGGGCCTATCATATTAAAAATAGACTCCTTTACCTTATCAGTTGTTGGTCTTGTATTTGAACCAGGAACAGCTTTTAAAGGCATTCCTTTATTCTTTCCAGAAACAACCCTCATAAAAAGTTCACCTCACACTTCTTTAACTATTTTACACAATTAAGAACGTTTAATCATAATGTATAAATTTAATAGAATTTGGATAAAACTAATACGGCAACATCTCTAGTGATGTTGTGCCAACCGCGGAGAAGACTTACGTTTCCCCATAAGTTCTTCCTCCGGTTTCTCCTCTCCCTTTACCTTCTTTCTAGTTTCTAGAAATAGAAGGACCCTGCAATTGGCAGGGTTTTTTTTATTGCTTATTTATTATAATCATATCCTTCTTTAGGGTGATCTTTATCTTAAATAGTTTGTCTATCCAAATATCAGAGATATAAAATTCATCATTTATTTTAACAACTGGTATTTCTTCTGCCTCATAATACTCATTATTAAAAATAAAGATTTTCTTCGTTCCTGTAAATTCCCACTTATTTTCCTTAGAGGTTATTAAAAGCTTACCATTTACTTCTTTAACAATAAAACCAAAATTTTCAATAACATTTACTGGCACCGTAACATTTTTATCTAGACTAATTGCTGTTTGTTTTATTTTTATCTTATTTATATATATCGGCTGATCATAGAATGAATAATAAGGTATAAGCTCTTTACTCTTTTCATTTAATGCGAAAAAATTAGTTTTGTCACCAGTTACCTTTCTTATACTTGCGTCTAGAATTTTTGAGGTAAATAACCTTTTATCTTTGGAAAATAAATCTTTCAATATTTTTCTTTTTGTTTTTTCATCAAAAGAATCATTCCATGAGTTTAAAAGTAATTTTACTTTGTTATTATTGCTAGAATTCAAAATCAACCCAGATAAAACGTTAAGTGAGTATTCTTTGTTACTATTTTCAAATTCCCAGCTATCTAATAAATAATTCCTTAAATAATTGTTGATTATTATATTTGGGTTATCAGTGTTACCCATGACTACAAGATGTTTTGAATAATAATTTCTACCCTTGTTATTAGTTATTAAGTAGTTGATTTTAGTTTTTTGAGGGATAACTTTTTTAATTGTATTTATTAATTCAGGTATTTCATTTTCATTTGTATTTGTTGAAAATACACTGTGTTGATTATTTATTTTTTGAATTCGATTTTTCGAATAAAATAGTGATAAATCAAGTGAATCCGATTTAAATCTAAACAAATTTAATGTTTCCTTCCTTGAAACTGCAACAGTTTCCCCTCCTGAAATCCATTCGCCTGTTAATCTTGAGTTCTCAATTAAATCAAATTTAAACCCAATGTCAGTTTTCTTTGTTGGAGAAAAGAAAGGTTTATTAATCATTAAATCATCTTGTTTTGGACTAACTAATAAATTATATATTACTTTGAATTGTTTATTTTTAGAAATATTAACAACTAGCTTATTGGATTGAATATAGCTATTACAAGCTTTTTTGTTTTCATAAGTACACTTTATGTTTTTCGCTCCTACTGGAATAAGTAGTTCAAACGAATTCCCGTCCTTAATATTGAAACTCTGATCTATATTCAGAATGTTGCTATTACTTTTTATTCTCGCCTCACTTCGAACACCTTCAACAGATTTAGAAATGACCTTTTTTTCTTGGAAATCTATCCATTGAATATAAATTAAAATTGAACTAATAATTATTAAGAAAAATAAAAAACCAATGAATGCTTTCTTCATACGTGTCTCCTTTTATATTCCTACAATAACAATAACAAAAATCGAAATAAAGTCTAGACTTTTTAGAATTTAAATAAAGTTGGTTTTCCAAATACTCTTAGAAGGAAAGGTTAATTTATTACACGAAGCTAGAAACTGCTAGACTCCAGCGGGAACAGCACGAGCCGAAAATCCATTTTGCAAGTGAAACTTGCAAAAATAGCCTGAGGCCGTGCCCGCGGAAAGCGAGCAGTTTCTGCGAGTGTAATTTATAGTATTTTACTTTTAAAAATGGCTTCACCATGCTAAAGTAACATTTGTGGAGGTTGATTGAACATGATTCAAAGATTTATCGAACTAGGCAATGGCTACTCTGATCTATATGAGCTTATAGAAATTTGTTTAAGGAATGAAGATAGGTTAGCTAATTTAGTTGAGCTAAAAACCTGCATAAACGGGACTACTATGCTCTCTTTTATCGTCATACTTACCCCAACAGTAACTGGTAATTTCCAGCCAATGTACCTTTGCCGAGAAGGTGTTCCACTTACTGACAATAAAGAAAGTAAAAGAAGACTCTTATTCTATGAACTTGCTGAAAAAAACAATAAAACAGTAATAACTTTAGATACTAAAAGTTCGATTGATTTTGTTGATAAGGAATTATTTTATGCATATTTAACTGGCATATTTAGAATGAACAGAATAATTCCAGGTATTTAGCTATCTTCATTATAACAAAAAAAAGAAGGTCATTGGCGGACCTTCTTTTTAAATTCCAAAATTATAATCGTACTCTTTTTCTTTTTCCTTACTTGAACTATCGTATTCAGTTCTTATAAATGGTTTAAAGCTTAATTTTACATCTTTAACAAAAGGTAGTTGATTAACCTTTTCTTGTATTTCATCGATATTTTCCATTGCACAATATAGAACAACATATTTCATTTTTTTTGAAACGTAGTGTATATTTCCATATTTTCGTAACGCTCTAGCGTTTTTAGTTGAATGTAAGTACACTATCATTCCTTGTCTATTTTCAAACATAGAAGTAACCCCTTAATATTAATCCGTTTAGTATAAGTCTAACATGAATATTTTTTAAAGTGCAAATATTTATTTACAAGAGCAACCCTGTTTGTTTGAATTACATGAACATCCTTTACTATGCAAACTATTTTCAGTTACAACTTTTACGTTACTTGATACACTTTCAGCAATAATTACTCCGATTTCATTTAAAAGTAATTGGAGATTTTTTTCATTTTTTTTAAAGTTAGTAATGCTTTCATTTGAGTCAATTAACTTTTTCATTTCAGACATTTCTTTTCGTATAACTGTATAGTCTGGATGGTACTTTCCAAACCTCTGTACTTCTTCATATTTCTCTTTTAATTCCGAGAATTTTTTAACTAACTCAATTGCTTCTTCATCATTTATTAGATTTTCTTTTGCATATTTATATTCACTAAAAATTTCAGAATTTATTATTACACTAATTACTTCTTCACATTTATTTTCAATTTCTAGTATTTCAGTTGAAAAGATCATTTTATCTCCTTTAAGTTGTTATGTGATCGGAAATATTATATTTTAATAGTTCCCACTTATTTTCTTTGCAGCTTATATAACTTGTACATGCATTATTTAATTTCGTTGTAAAGTTTACTTCATTAGGTGAAATTTTATGAAGAATTGCTTTTATTGCATGGGAATGAGCTACTATAATAATTCTCTTACCCGAAAAATTTTCCATTATATCTTGTATTGCGCTGAAACACCTATTTATCAGTTCTTCATCACTTTCCATGCCGAAAATTTTTCCCTCTATATATTTACTTTTATATAATTTGTAATCCTTACCAGAGGCTTCACCGAAATTTCGTTCAATTAGCCTTTCATCGATTTGTATTTTTTCTATATCTAGATTAAGTTCAAGCGCAATTATTTTAGCTGTATCATAGGCTCTTGAAAGTGGACTACTAACTATTATATCCCATTTTTCTTTACTCAAAAACTTTGCACTTTCTCTTGCTTGAATCATCCCAGATCTATTAAGAGGAATGTCTTCCCTTCCTTGAATTAATCCATTAAAGTTCCAATCTGTTTGCCCATGTCTTACTAAACATATTTCAGTCATTACCTTACTCCTTTATAACAGATTTAACGATATTTTACTAAAAAAAAGATAGAAATCAAAATAAATAGAAAGTCTCTTTTTTTTGAGACTTCCTATTATGATGAATTTGTATTCATTGATTTAATAGCCTCAAGCATAAACGATGCAAGTTGCACGTTACTATACAGCTGTCCTACTCTGTCAGGTATTGATTTCTTAAAGTATTGTAATGATGCTATCTCTATCGATTCCAAGTCCTCTGGGTTTCGTGTTAATTTTCGATACCATTGTGGTTGCTCTCTAACAAACCTTAATAAATCTTCATTACTATATAAGTGTTCTAGAACGTCTCGTCTCATAACTTACTAATCCCTTTGAAAGAAAGTAGGAGGTTCATGTCTTGTCGGATTTTTCGCCTTATTATCTGTTGTTGGAGTTCTAAACTGTTGAATAACTTGCTGAATTGATTGTAAAGTTGTACCTACATTTGAAATTTGATTTTGTACTTGATTCATATCAACTTGCTTCATAGCAGTGAATATTGTTCCTACCCAATCCATCGCAGTTTTATTTTCTCCAGATAACAGAGATGTTAGTGGATTTTTCTTAACTTCATTTTGAGTAGGTTCTGATGATACTGTTTCGTTATTAACTAATGTAGAGTCTACTTCACGATAATCATTCCAATAATCATCTTTCTCACCTATAATAGTCCAGTCCTCATATAATTCCTGCCAAGATTTTGAGCCTTTTCTAACTTCTGTAATTAGTTTTGGATGTTTTTTTACAAACTTCTTGAATTCCTGGACAGACGGATTCTTTACTTTTCCCACAGTATTAGCCACCCTTTCGTCCTAATATATGTGCCTAATATAGTTTAGACTAGGACAAAGTGAGAGGTTCGCCTATTTTATTATTTTTTTGTAAATTCTTGAGTGAAATGATCCTTTACAACTCCAATTCCTATTTGATTAAAATCTTTACTTAAAAGGTTAGTTCTGTGGTTTTCACTATTCAACCATCCAAAGGTAACATCTATCCCATCTATGTATTTACTAGCAATATTTTCACCTGCAAGAGCAAACTGAATTTTGCCTGAAATTAATCGTGCCTCGAGGTTTCCATTCGTTGGAGATTCATGAGCAAAAAAAGAATTATTGAACATATCCTCACTATGTTTATATGCAACTACATCTAATGTGAAATTTCTTTCTAACGATTCTATTCCATAATAATTTCTTAAGTAATTTGAAATTACTAGTATTTGTTTTTCATTACCTTTATTCACGGCTACCCAGTCTTTATCACTAATTGGCTCTGGCTTGATAAGTTCTCCTGAATACATTGTTTCAAAAGGTTTCTGTTTAATTAAAGTTTCAGACTGTGAGTATCTTATTCCGACTAACTTACCGTATACTTTATCAAAATAAAGCTGAACCCATGTATTATCTATCTTTGTAATAGGTTTTGACATTAGGTCATTTTCTGAAAGCTCCATTTGATATGTATTTTCGCCTATTTTAAAACTAATCTCTTCTGAAATAATTATTCTTTGAAAAATTTGTTCTTGGGATTCTCCTAGCTTAAACGGTTCTACATTAACCCCATTTCCAGCTACAAAGGCAGTTATTATTTTATTCTTCTGTACTCCTATATAAATATAAGCGCTATCCTTCTTATACATCATCCAATCATAGTCATAAGCGGATTTATATTTATCTTGTGGTTTACCGTATATTTTTATAAAATCTTTAACATCTTTTCCAATGTACGAACCGATGCTTTTCTTAAATACTTTAGTATCTTCCTTTAGCTTTTCTTTAGGTATAGTCTCTAATATTGGTAAAGATTTATCTTTTTTGTCCAGTACTACGTAATTTTCAGTAATCATCCCAAAAGTAACAACTATTATTAATAAAAAAATAAATTTAATTGTCTTCAATATTTTCACCTACCCATTAATATGATAGTAATATACATTCCACTGAAATATCAAATATTGGTTTTACTACTTTTAATTTTTACTTCTCTTCTAATATATGTAATTTTTTGTAGTTAAGAAATATAGGAGGTGTAAAATATGTATTTAGAAAATGTAAATATTGAAAATTGTGAGGTTGACTTTCTATATTTAGATGATATTATGAAAAAATTAAATTTCAGTATAGGTGATCACTGGGATTATGAACGGGTAATTTATGATTATAAGTTTAAGAATAATTATGGCATTTTTTATTTACGGATACCAGGAGTAGCAAAAGAAGGTAATATTGGAGATAAAGAAGCAGTAATTTGCCTGAAAAAGCCTTATATAGGTAAGTATTATTTTAACCATGGTCTTGAATATAGTGATGATGAGTTTTTTCCAAAACAGGTTGTTAATTCTTCTAAAGATTTACTGAAAAGGTTTGAAAAATTACTTTGATTGTTAGATGAATACCACCGGCTAGGCCGGTGTTCTAAAAAGCTTAAAGCTATGAGTAAAAAAAACTAACTATTAATATTAATTTTGTTGATTTGCGCTTTCGGCGCTCACTTTCCGCGAGCACCTCCGCTACAATCAAATAGTATCTTGTAATTATTTTTAAAATAACATGATGACGAATGGCCAAAGAGGGTCCCAAAAGTCTTAATTAGACTTTTGAGACCCCTTTATTTTATTATTCATATACATTTTCTTTCTCAGCTTTAAGCCACTCAAGAAAGACAAATCCAATAGAAAAACCGTAAATAACTTCTTGAAGGATCTTCATAATAACCCCACCAAGTTGTTGATCATATAATTTTGACATCGTAAGAATTCTATCTATGAAGCTACTATCAATAGTATCAAAGGCTGAAGCAGGTATGCAAAGTCGAAGTGAGTTCATTACCCCACCCATAGTCGTATAAGTGTCGTATAACGTATGATTACTAAATATAATAAGCGCACATGCAGGTGTTATAAGTACACCATTTGCGAAAATATAACCGATTTTCTGCATTTGTGAAAGTTCACTTCTATCTATAACTATAGGAACCCACATTAAAATAGCTAATATAAAAATAAATATATTTGTTAGTGCGTGCAAATAAATATTTGACTTTACAAAATCAAAGATAATAGGGAAGTGATAAATCGAGAATACTCCATTAAATAAAAATAGTGATAATAAAGGTTTGTTAAATTTATTTAAAGTATTTAAAATTTCAAAATCCCTACAGCTATACAAAATAATTGGTGGGATAACTAAAAAGAGAATTGCCATTTGCGTCATATGGACAGAGAATAAAAAATGGCTGTATAAGTCAATAGGACTCCCCTTAACAAGGTAAATTAGTATAATAGAAACAGTAAAATATATTTTCTTAATTTTATTCTTAAACATAATCATAAATACAAGGTATATAGTCGACAAAAAAACGAGAAAGTAAGGACTCCATGCGGCTTCAAAACCTAAAGTCTCAATTAAATTCATAATAAACCTTCTCTCTATTAATGCAGGATATTACAGCCATACAATAAATAAGCAGGCAATGACTGTTAGCACTCCTATTAATAACCCTCCATAAAGAAAAATACTTATTTCCTTATTACCCTTATCTTTTAGATGCATAAAATAATACAATTGAAAGATTACTTGAACTACAGCTAAAGTAACAATAAAAGGCGCAATAAATGTTGGGGCAAACTTCTCACTCGCTACTGCAACAAAAGCAAGTACAGTTAATAATAAAGTTACAATAAACACTAATAATTGGATCTTTAATTCTTTATTAAGTTTCTGTTTGTTTAGTGTATTTTTCTTATCATTCATTTAACCCACCATCCCTAACAAATATACGACGGTGAAAATAAACACCCATACAACATCTACAAAATGCCAATACAGACTAGCCAGATAATATTTAGGGGCATTTACTAGCGAAAGGCCACTCTTTGCATTTCTTAACATTAGAGTTAAAAACCATAATATTCCAAAGCTAACATGAGCACCATGGAAACCTACCAATGTGTAGAAACTAGAAGAAAAAGGGCTTGTTGTAAATTTAAATCCTTTATCTACATAGTGTATAAACTCATAAACTTCCAATGCTAGGAATGAACACCCTAGAAGCACTGTTATAAAAAACCATAGTTGCATATTTACAAATTTAAATCTTTTCATCTCGTAAACTGCTAATGCACTTGTTAAAGAACTAGTTAAAAGGAAGATAGTTGCTATTAGTATTAAAGGATATTCAAATAATTCATTACTCGATAATCCAGTGCTATATGAGTTTTTAAGAGCAAGATACGTTCCTATTAAACATGCAAACAGAACAGTCTCCCCGCATAAGAAAAACCAGAAACCTAAATATTTATTTTGCCCCTCAAGCGTTGCACGCTCTGGATTAATTGGGAAGTTTTCACGTGTAAGCTTTGTAGTGTTAGAGATCATTTAGGATCCTCCTCACTCAGCTGTTTTTTCGTAATATAGTACCCTTTGTCTTCAATTGTTGATCTCAGCACCATGGAACCAAAGGCAATTATTCCACCGATAACTAAAGTTATGAAAGCTATGTTATTACTACCTTTATCCAGGAACATTAATCCATATGATGCAATGAAAAAGCCAAGAGCCATGAAAAACGGTAAGCTTGAATTTGATGGCATATGAATATCACTTAATTCATCTGGGCTACTCATATTACTATTCCCTTTCATTTTCTCATACCAAAATGCATCTAAACTGTTAACTTGTGGAACTTGTTTGAAGTTATACATTGGTGGTGGTGATGGAATTGACCACTCTAATGTTCTACCATTCCAAGGATCATTAACAGCTTTTTCTCTTATAACAGTCGAATAAATATAGTTAAACACAATTAAAACTAATCCGAGAACGAGTATATAGCTACCAATTGTACTAATATAATTTAAATCACCGAAATCTTGGTCTTTTAAATAAGTAAAGTATCGTCTTGGCATACCCATTAAACCTACAAAATGTAGTACAAAAAACGTAGTATGGAATCCTACAAATAGCACTGCAAATGAAATTTTCCCTAAAGTTTCATTTAACATATAACCAAACATCTTTGGCCACCAATAGTGTAGACCACCTAAAATTCCAAATACTATTCCACCTACTATTACATAATGAAAATGAGCTACAACGAAATATGAATCATGGAATTGATAATCTGCGGCTGCAGATGCAGTCATTACCCCTGTAACTCCCCCAATAATAAATGAAGGTATGAATCCGAGTCCATATAACATCGGGGTAGTAAGCCTGATACTACCTCCCCAAAGTGTCAATAGCCAATTGAATATCTTAATACCTGTTGGTACTGCTATAGCCATTGTTGCAATTGCAAATATCGCATTAGCAAAAGGACCGAGACCTACAGTAAACATATGATGTGCCCACACCATAAATCCTAAGAAACCAATCAGAATTACAGCAAAAACCATTGAATTGTATCCGAAGAGCCTCTTCTTTGAAAAAGTAGAAAAAATTTCCGAAAACACTCCAAAAATTGGTAGAACAAGAATATACACTTCTGGATGACCAAAAATCCAGAATAGGTGTTCATATATAACTGTATTACCACCAATGGCTACATTAAAATATTGAGCGCCAAATAATCTTGAGAACAATAGTAGGATTAATCCAATAGTAAATGCAGGAAAAGCGAAAATAATTAAGGCTGATGTAATAAAAGAAGTCCAAGTAAATAATGGTAACCTCATATATGACATGCCAGGAGCTCGCATATTGACGATAGTAACTAAAAAGTTAATGCCTGACATTATTGTTCCGGCACCTGACAATTGTAGTGCAAGCAAATAAAAATCTACCCCATGTCCTTTAGATACAACGGCTAAAGAAGCATACGCAGTCCAACCTGCATCTGGAACTTCTCCAAAGAGAAAACTTGAATAAAGAAAAATCCCACCAAATAAGAAAAACCAAAATCCTAATGCATTTATAAATGGAAAAGCAACATCCCTCGCTCCAATTTGAAGTGGCACTATGTAATTCATTAACCCGAAAATTAATGGAGTTGCGGCAAAGAAAATCATCGTTGTACCATGCATTGTCATTACTTCGTTATATGTTTGCCCTGATAGAAAATCATTTTCTGGAACCGCAAGTTGAATTCGCATTAAAAGAGCTAAAACTGTACCGCATACTAGAAAAAAGAGGCCGGAGAATAAGTAAAGTAACCCAATTTTTTTATGATCAACAGTTACGAAATACTCTAATATAGTTTTAAATAAACTTTGCTTACGAGCAAGTTGCATTAATAAAGCACCCCTTTCCTATCTAGTTAATGAATTCAAGTATTCTATTAGTTTATTTGTCTCTTCTTCTGTCAGTTCACCATAAGTATTAGTCATTTTATTCCCAGGTTTATATTTTTCAGGGTCATTTAGCCATTCCTTTATATTTTGGTTACTATTTTTTAAAATACCTGTAACTAGTGGTCGATCTGCAAAATTCCCTAAATTTGGTGCTATTCTAGCCTTTAGTGGTCTAGGGTCAAGTGGATCTGTTGAGTGACATCCACTACATTTACTATTAAATATTTCCTCGCCGTTTAAATTTGTTGATACCTTTTCTTTTGTCTTCATATTCTTAACCCATTGTTCATATTCGTCTAATGGTAATGCTTTTACTGTAAACTGCATTAATGCATGAGAAGCGCCACAAAATTCTGCACAGTAGCCATTATATACACCTGGTTTATCTGCAATTAAATACATTCTGTTTGTTCTTTCTACATTTGTATCTTGTTTTCCACCCAATGACGGTATCCAGAACGAATGTTTTACATCATGTCCCTTTAGTTGAAAGTAAACCTTTTTTCCAACTGGTATTACTAGTTCCTGCGATGTTATAAATTCTTCATTAACATATTCAAATTCCCACCAGAATAGCCTTGCATTAACATTTACTAGATACTTAGATTTGTTAACTACCTCTGTATCTGTAACTGCTAGTTTAAAAGTGTAGTAAACTGTTGGAATTGCCAAAATTAATATTAAGAGTATTGGTACAATAGTCCAAATTATTTCAAGTTTTCTATTCCCTTCTACCTGCTCAGGAATAAAATCTTTATTATCCTTTTTTTCTATAAACTTGAGTAATATAATTATGAAAAGTACTAACACAACCACAATTACAAACACCATTATCCAAGTGCTGATTTTCATTAATTGGAGCTGGAGTTTTCCTACCTCGCCTTGAGGATTAAGTGTTGATCTTGCTTCATTTCCACAGCCTACTAAAAATAAAAAGACTGTAAAAATAAAGTATTTTATCTTTTTCATGAAAACACTCCTCTCGCATATTACATTTTAAAATATGATTTCAATAAAGATTGTTAAACACGCTATCACTAATACAACGATCGAGATTCCAAAACTTTTTCTCGCAAGTTGTGTACTGTTATTTATTATTACTTTTTGTGAAACAGTGTAAAGCCAATATATACCTAAAAAACTAGTTAATAATGAGAATGTATAACCGATTAAGTACAACTTAAATGAAATTAACACTAATAAAAGTATTAGTCTTCTGCACGTCATTAAGGTTTTTTTAATTCCATATTTTGAGACCACGGTTGGTATTCCAGCAAGCGCATAATCATTATGTCTATATATTGCTAGAGCATAAAAATGTGGAATCTGCCAAATGAATAAAAAAACAGTGAATAAAACAATTTGACTTGAAACTGTTTGTGAAACAGTTGTATAGCCCATTAATAAGGGAATTATTCCAGACAAACTCCCAACAATTGTATGATAGTGAGATGTTCTTTTTAATACAACTGTATATAGATATATGTAGATAAAAATGCCAACTATACCTAGCAAAACAACATAAAAATTTATAAGTAATAAAATTGAGGATCCAAAAATAATAAGTAAATTTGCGATTATCCTTATGGTCTTGTTATGCTGTGGCATTGTTACAGTTGGTCTATTTCTTGTTCTTGTCATAACACCATCAATATCATGTTCTAAAATTGTATTCCAAGCACATGATCCTGCAATAATAAAGATTAACCCAAAGCAAAGGTTGGAAATTAAGTAAAGATTAAATACATGTTGTTCCCCTGTAGACATTATTCCAATAGTAAAACCCGTTAAACATGTAAGTAAATTTGATAAAACAATTCCTGCCTTAAATACTCCTTTTAAATAAGTTAAGATGTTTACTTTAGGTTCTAAGACTAATTCTGGATTATTAGTTACGTTCAACATTTCCCCTCCCAAAACATGGTGTGTATATAACAAACTATGTACAAAGTCCTTTTTTTATTAATTTGATTTCTTAAAATTAATAATAATTAATAAAAAGAAAACTCGGCGATTGCCGAGCCTTAAGGGCGACGGCAGAGCCGTAGTTGCACTTATGCGTTAGGAAAGTATGAACTACGCAGAAGTTTATACTTTCCGGTTATAGCCAAAAAAACTAGCGTGATAGTTACACGCTAGATGAAAAAAAAGAGAAGGTATACACCTTCTCTTTTAAACTTTATTTATTAAATTTTGTTTAATTCTACTAATAAATCACCAGGTTGAATAGTATCAGAATTCTTAACATGGACATTTCCAATTTCACCATCAAATGGTGCTTGAACTGTAGTTTCCATTTTCATAGCTTCAGTAATCATTAAGTGATCACCACGTTTTACCTTATCGCCTTTGTTAACTAATACTTTTAGAACAGTACCTGGCATAGTTGCTCCAATATGCGATTGGTTAGATGAGTCAGCCTTAATTCTAGAAGCAACAGTCGATTTTACGTTCTCGTCTTTAACAACTGCTGTACGCGGTTGTCCATTCATTTCGAAGTAAATTACTCTTGTCCCATCAACTAGTGGTTCACTAATTGCAATTAATTTAACAATTAAGGTCTTACCTTTTTCTATTTCTATTTCTATTTCTTCACCAATTTTCATTCCATAGAAGAAAGTCGCCGTGTCTAATTTAGATAAATCACCAAACATTGCAGCCTTCTTTTCATAATCCATGAATACCTTTGGATACAATGAGTATGAAATTGCCTCAATATCAGTAACTTGTCTCTTTAACTCTTCTTGAAGTTGTCCCTTAACTGCATCATAATTAACCGGCTCTAATAATTCTCCAGGTCTAACAGTAATCGGGGTTTTTCCTTTAAGTATTACCTTTTGCAGTTCCTCTGGGAAACCACCAGTCGGTTGACCTAAATAGCCTTCGAACATCTCAATAACACTATCAGGGAAATCAATTGTCATTCCTTTTTCAATAACTAACTTCTCATCTAAATCATTCTGCACCATAAATAGTGCCATATCACCAACTACTTTAGATGAAGGTGTTACTTTAACAATATCCCCAAACATTAAGTTAACACGAGCATACATATCAACTACTTCTTCCCAACGATCTCCAAGTCCAACACCCTTAGCTTGTTGCTGAAGGTTACTGTATTGTCCTCCTGGCATTTCATGTTGATAAATTTCAGTATGAGGAGAAACCATTCCACTTTCGAATGGAGCATAGTATTTACGCACATCTTCCCAGTAGTAACTTAATTTTTCAAGGTTATTAATATTAATATTTGGAACTCTCTTAGAACCTTCTAAAGCATAGTACAATGTATTTGCACTTGGTTGAGAAGTTAATCCTGACATAGTTGAAACAGCAACGTCAACAATGTCAACACCTGCATCAATAGCTTTTGTATAAGATAAAATACCATTCCCACTAGTATCATGAGTATGAAGATGAATTGGAATTTGAACAGCATCTTTTAAAGCGCTCACTAACTCATAAGCAGCAGTAGGCTTTAATAAACCAGCCATGTCTTTAATTGCAAGCATATGAGCTCCAGAAGCTTCAAGTTCCTTAGCCATATTCGTGTAATATTTTAAATTATATTTAGAACGAGATATGTCGTATATATCACCTGTATAACAGATTGTTGCTTCAGCAATTTTTCCACTTTCTTGAACAGCTTCAATTGCCACTTTCATATTTTCAACCCAGTTTAAGCTATCAAAAATTCGGAACACATCGATTCCATGATCAGCAGATTGCTTAACAAACTCTCTAATAACATTATCTGGATAATTCTTATAACCAACTGCATTTGAAGCACGTAATAACATTTGGAAAAGTACATTTGGTATATCTTTTCTTAATTTATCTAAACGCTGCCATGGATCTTCACTTAAGAATCTATAGGCTACATCAAACGTTGCTCCTCCCCACATCTCCATTGAAAATAGTTGAGGAAGCATTCTAGCCGTTGGATCTGCAATTGATAATAAATCGTGTGTTCTTACACGAGTAGCTAGTAAAGATTGGTGAGCATCTCTGAAAGTAGTATCAGTTAATAATACTTCTTTCTGCTCTCTAACCCACTTTACAAGACCTTCAACACCTTGTTCGTCTAAAATTTGCTTAGTTCCATAAGGTATAGGTTCATGAGTATCTACATGTGGAACCCTTGGCTTGTCAAAAGCAGGTTTAGCACCTTTTACAATTCCTGGGAAACCATTTACAGTTACAGTACCAATATACGTAAGCATTTTAGTTCCACGGTCTTTTTGAACAGGAAAATCGAATAATTCAGGCGTCGTATCAATAAATGAAGTATCATATTCACCATTTATGAAGTTAGGATGCTTAACAACGTTCCCTAAGAAAGGAATATTTGTTTTGATACCGCGGATACGGAATTCTTTTAAATTACGAACCATTTTTCTAGATGCTTGTTCAAATGTTAAACCCCACGTAGAAACTTTTACTAATAAAGAATCATAATATGGAGTTATTACAGCACCTTGGAAAGCATTTGCTGCATCTAAACGCACACCAAATCCACCAGAAGATCTGTAAGCTTGAATTTTACCTGCATCAGGCATAAATCCATTTAAAGGATCCTCAGTAGTTACACGTGATTGAATAGCATATCCGTGTGTAATAATGTCTTCTTGCAGTGGTATACCGATCTCTTTGCTATGAAGGTTATATCCTTCTGCTACTAAGATCTGAGTTTGTACAATATCGATACCTACTACCATTTCTGTAATTGTATGTTCAACTTGAATTCTTGGGTTTACTTCAATAAAGTAAAAATCATCTCCAGAAACTAAGAATTCAACAGTACCAGCATTAATATAGCTAACATTTTCCATTAACTTAACTGCTGCATCGCAAATATCACTTCTCATTTTTTCAGTTAATGAAACTGATGGCGCAATCTCTACTACTTTTTGATGGCGTCTTTGAATAGAACAGTCTCTTTCCCAGAGGTGTACTATGTTTCCACTCTTGTCGCCAAAAATTTGTACTTCAATATGCTTAGGCTTCACAATAAGCTTTTCGACATAAACTTCATCGCTACCGAATGCAGCTTTTGCTTCGGATTTAGCTCTTTCGTATGCAGAAGCAAGCTCTTCTTCATTGTTTACTACTCGCATACCTCTACCGCCGCCACCTAATGAGGCTTTGATTATAATTGGGTAACCATTTGAATTACCAAAAGCTCTAACATCTTCTAACGTCTCAACTGGACCATCGCTACCTGGAATAACAGGGATATTAGCTAATACAGCTTGAGTACGTGCCTTGACTTTATCACCAAACATATCTAGGTGTTTGCTGTTTGGTCCGATAAAAATGATGCCTTCTTCTTCACACTTCCTAGCAAAGTGAATATTTTCAGAGAGGAATCCATATCCTGGATGTATTGCATCTACATCGTGTTCCTTAGCAATTTCGATAATGCCATCAATATCCAAATATGCCTCGATAGGTTTCTTACCTTCACCAACAAGATAAGCTTCATCAGCTTTAAATCTATGTAGAGATCCAGCATCTTCTTTAGAGTAAATTGCAACTGTTCTAATATTTAATTCAGTACAACCTCTAAATACTCTTATAGCGATTTCTCCACGGTTAGCAACTAAAACCTTCTTAATTTTCCTGTTGTTTTCCATAATATCCCCCTAAAAAAATAATAAAGCATAATCCCCAAATTATTTATGCGATTTTCGTATTAGTAGAACTCTGTTTAAGTTCATCTAACTTTACTTTGAGTGAAACATTCAATAAGATTCCTAACGAAAGCATAAACATAAGGAGTGATGAACCTCCATAACTTACAAGAGGTAAAGGGACCCCGGTTAAGGGTAGTAACCCAACTAATCCACCTAAATTAACTATTGCCTGAATAGCAATTAAACTAGATATACCTATTGATAGGAGACTTCCAAAAGCATCCTTACATTTAAATGCCGTTCTAAAACCCATTACTATTATACCCAGTAGTAAAATTAAAACATACGAAACTCCATAAATACCTAATTCCTCAGATACAATCGCCATAATAAAATCAGTATGCGGTTCTGGTAGGTATCCATATTTTTGAATACTTTCCCCTAAACCTAGCCCATTTAGGCCTCCCATTCCGATACTAATGTATGAGTTTACAAGTTGATACCCATCTGTTTTTAAATATTCAAATGGCTGATAAGCACCTCTAAAACGAGATATTTGCTCACTTGTAATTATTCCAAATTGTATAGCGAGAGGAACTAAAATCATTAATAGAAGAAGGGTAAAGCTGATCAAACCAAATATATTTTTAAAGCTTGTCCCAGAACACATAATTAAAACAGCCGAAATGGCTAAAATAATTAATCCAGTTCCTAGGTCAGGCTGTAAAAAAACTAATATAAACGTAAAAACAATGACAATAATAGGTCCAATGAAACTTTTAAAGAAATTATTAATTGTCTTTTGCTTCTTTGAAAATACTACTGAAAGATAAATTATAATTGCCAACTTTGAGAACTCAGATGGTTGCAAACCTCTATTAGCAACAATATTTAGCCAACTTTGAGCATTGTTTGATACTTTTCCGACTAGTAATACAATGAAAAGAAAAGCAAATATTCCAGCTAAAATAATAAATATTACCCAACCGTTTTTATAAATTTTATATGGAATATTCATAGTTACAATTAAAGCAGCAAAGCCAATGAATAAGCTTATTAGTTGTCTTTTGAAAAATAAATCACTTGATCCTTGATACAGTGAAACAGCTACTACCATGCTTGAAGAATATACCATTATAACCCCAAAAAATGATAGTAATATAATTGCAGCTAGTAATGGATAATTGTATGCATGTAGATATTTCTTTATCATTTATCATCTTCCTTATTTTACTTACCATTTACTATTTTTCTACAAATTTCATCATTTTTCAATGTTTTTTTATTTTATTTATACCTTATATTAACATTTTTATGAATACTATATACGGTAATTTTCAAATACAATACTTAATTTATTAATGTAAATCATTTTACCTAAAGAAAACTCAAACTATGTTTAGTTTGAGTTTTTTAGTTACTTTACGTATTTTTCATGTAGAAGTGAAAGTTCACGCTCTAGACTAGATAGTAACTCTTTCCCTAAATTCTCCTCAATTAATTCTAACCTAACGGCAAAATCAATTTCTCTAGAGAGCCCAAACATTTGAGTATCTAATACCTCTTCATATAAAGGGCATTGTGGCATTGTTAAATGGTCCATTTGCACCTTAATTAGCTTTAATATTTTGTCTGCATCAGACTTTAATAGTTCGTATGCTTTATTATTGTGTTGGACAGTTAATTCTGACATAATTTTGCCCTCCTTACATGCTTATAAATAATATTAAAGTTTTGCCAAATAAAATGCAACTATTTTGAGGTTTGAATTGAATTTATAAAGAAAAATCGAACATGATGATCCTATGCAACAAAAAAAACGGCTTTAGCCGTTAGAGCAAATCTGCTGCTAATTGAGCTAAAGCCGATCGTTCACCTTTAATCAATCTTACATTCCCACTTACCTTTTGATTTTTGAAACTTTCAACCACGTAACTTAAGCCATTATTATATTCATCCAAATAAGGATGATCAATCTGTTCTGGATCCCCCATGAGAATTATCTTACTATGTTCTCCTACTCGAGTAAGTATCGTTTTCACTTCATGTTTAGTTAAATTTTGTGCCTCATCAATTATTATTAGCTGCTCTGGAATACTTCTTCCTCTTATGTAAGTCAGCGCTTCAACTTCAATCGATCCCATACCAGCTAATATAGCATCAATTTCACCTGGCTTCTTAGTATTAAATAAATATTCTAAGTTATCATAAATAGGTTGCATCCATGGTCTTAATTTTTCTTGCTTTTCCCCCGGTAAGTAACCAATATCTTTACCGACAGGAATTATTGGTCTACATACAAGAAGTTTCTTATATAACCTTAAATCCTCGGTTTGCAGTAAACCTGCAGCTAATGAAATGAGCGTCTTTCCAGTACCTGCTTTTCCAATTAATGTAACAAGATTAATATCTTCTCTCAAAAGTAGTTCGAACGCCATCGACTGTTGGACATTTCTTGGCTTAATCCCCCAAATCGGTTCAGATTGATAAACTAATTTTCGCATTTTAGTAACCTTGCTGTCGATTATACCTAACGCAGAGCTTGAACTTCCAAGAACATCTTTTAACAACACAAATTGATTAGGGTAAAAATATCTATGGGATAACTCAGATACTAACAACTCACTTTTTTCATAAAACTTAGAGATTATATCTGTTGTAACATATAATTCTATAAATCCAGGGTATATATGATCATACTCTACAACCCTATCTGATAAATAGTCTTCTGCTTGTAGTCCTAATGCATCTGCTTTAACTCTCACCAATACATCCTTACTTACTAAAATTACAGGGCGTCCATTTGTCTTAGTTTCTTCTTCAATTAATAAATTCTTTGCTACTGCAAGAATCCTATTATCATTTGTGTGTTCTACAAAAATCTCCTGGAGTTGTTGAAAAGACCTATGGTTCAATTCAATTCTTAAAGTCCCGCCATTCTCCAAAGGAATCGATTCATGTAATTTACCAAGGTCTCTCATTTTATCAATTAATTTACTTACATACCTTGCATTTCTTCCAACCTCATCCATGTATCTTTTCTTAGAATCAACTTCTTCTAATACTACAGCAGGAATTACAACCTCATTATCTTCAAAGGCAAATAGTGCCATTGGATCTTGAAGTAAAACATTTGTATCTAGTACATAGATTTTATTCAATCTATTACCTCCTAAATGACCATGTGGCCAAGGTAGTAAAGATGCCCTGTACTAAAATATATGTAGCGAAGTTCCTCATTAGAAGAAATGGTCCAAGAATATGTAAAGAAAACTCGGCGAGTGCCGAGCTTTTAAAGCGACGGCAGAGCCGTAGTTGCCCTTATGCGTTTGGAAAGTATGAACTAGACAAAAGTTTATACTTTCCGCTTTTAGCTAAAATGAAAAAGAGGCAATTACGCCTCTTTTAGTTTCTTAAATATTAGTTCATCTAATTGCTTACCTTTTTCTTCATTATTTACCTTAATATATTCAGGATAACTAACAAGTTTTGATCCAAAGAACATAATATCCTCTACCTCGTTTACCGTAAGTTCAATCATTGAAACCTTAAATGGGATACCTTCAAGATTTTCTATATTAATTTTTGCTTTCCCAGAAATCTGATAAACACTCTCATTCAAAAAAACAGTAACAGTTATATTATTATTTAAATGAAGATTAGATATAATTTTGGACTTTGAATCGATTACCATTCTTAATACCTTATCATTTATAGCATATACCCATGAGACACTCCTATTGACTGGCTTTGCTTCAGAATCAGTTATTGTGACAATGACGAAATTTATATTCTGGAGATGTGATATCAATTCCGGACTTAACTTATTTTCTATTCTTTTTTTCATTAGAATTCTCCTTTTGAAAAATTATATATAATGTTATTATTTCAAATATAGTGTTGTTTATAATTCGTGATATACTAATAGTCGTGGACTTTAAAATATAGAGGTGTATTTATAATGAAAGCAAAATGTGTTATTTGCGAACAAATTGAAATATTAGATGATGATAGTGCGTTAGCCAAACGACTTAGAAATAGACCTGTTCATACATATTTATGCAATGAATGCGATGAAAGAATCAAGCAAAAGACATTAAAACGACTTGAAACAGGTAAATTTATTACAAATCGTGGTATTAAAGTGAAGAATGATTTAGATTAACTCTATGGAATATAGATTGTGAGGGGAAATAATGATCCAGATTTTTATAACCGACGAAAATGGTAAATTAAAAGAAACTGAAGCAATTGAAAAAGGTAGTTGGATTCATCTTATAAATCCCGATCAAGATGAAATTAATTATATTATAGACGAGTTAAATCTAGATCCCGATTTTATTAAAGACCCCCTTGATGATGAGGAACGTTCTCGTATTGAGAAGGAAGACGATAATTCATTAATTATTGTCGACATTCCGATTGTTTCACACGACAAAGATGGCAAGAGTATTTATGATACTATCCCACTTGGTATGATTGTTACAAAGGAATGCTTCATTACTATCTGCTTAGAAGAAAACCCAATTTTTGATCGTTTCATTTTAAATCGGGTAAAAGAATTTTTCACATTTAAGAAAACTAGATTTGCTCTACAACTTTTATATACGATTTCTACGTATTATTTAAGATATCTTAAGCAAATTAATCGTAAAACTAACGAGATTGAATCAGCTCTTCATCGCTCTATGAAAAATGAAGAATTGTTTTACTTACTAAGTTTAGAAAAAAGTTTGGTGTACTTTACAACATCATTAAAGGCTAATAATATCGTAATGCAGAAAATGCTTAAATCAGAATATTTGAAGATGTATGAAGATGATCAGGATTTATTAGAGGATGTTATTATCGAGTACCGCCAAGCAATTGAGATGGCAGAAACTTATTCTAATATCTTAAATGGAATGATGGACGTTTTCGCATCACTCATTTCAAATAATCTAAACGCCGTAATGAAACTATTAACTTCAATTACAATAATTCTTTCTCTACCAACAATGGTCGCAAGCTTTTTTGGAATGAATGTGAAAATACCATTAGAAAATGACCCACATGGATTTTTTGTTGTCATGATAATAGCTTTTGCATTGTCAACGACTGCAGCTATTATTTTCTGGAAGAAAAAATATTTATAAAGAAAACTCGGAGATTGCCGAGCCTAAAGGCGACGGCAGAGCCGTAGTTGCACTTATGCGTTAGGAAAGTATGAACTACGCAGAAGTTTATACTTTCCTTATAGCTAATAAAAACGTTACTAGCACAATATGCTAGTAACGTTTTTATTTTTATTGTTTAGTTTTATTCTTTGTAGCTCGTTCTCTCTCACTCTTATTTAATAACTTTTTACGAAGTCGAATTGATACAGGAGTGATTTCACATAATTCATCATCATTTAGATATTCTAAAGATTGTTCAAGTGTCATTAATCTCGGCTTCTTCAATGCAGATGTATTATCTTTACCCGCTGAACGAATATTGTTAAGTTGCTTTTGTCTAGAGATATTTACAGTCAAATCATTTTCACGAGTATGTTCTGCAACTATCATACCTTCATACACTTCAGTACCTGGTTCAAGGAAGATTATACCTCTATCTTCCAATCCTTGGATACCATATGTTGTAGCTACTCCATTTTCGATTGAAACAAGAACTCCTTGTCTTCTACCACCAATTTGGCCTGTTAACATTGGCTTATAACAATCAAATGTATGATTTATAATTCCTAAACCTTTTGTTTGTGTTAAGAATTCAGTTGTATATCCAATTAACCCTCTCGAAGGAACAGAGAAAATTAACCTTACTTGACCGTTGCCATTGTTGAGCATATCAACCATTTCGCCTTTTCTAACTCCTAAAGACTCTATTACTGCTCCAGTGTTTTCCTCTGGACAGTCGATTTGAACTCTCTCGTAAGGCTCATGCTTTTGTCCATCTATTTCTTTAACAATAACTTCAGGTTTTGAAACTTGTAACTCGAACCCTTCACGTCTCATATTCTCAATTAAAATAGATAAATGAAGCTCACCACGACCAGAAACTTCCCAAGCATCAGGAGAATCAGTTGGATCTACTCTTAAGCTTACATCAGTCTGTAATTGTTGCATTAATCTCTCTTCAATTTTTCTAGACGTAACAAATTTACCTTCACGACCAGCAAAAGGAGAGTTATTAACTAAGAATGTCATCTTTAGAGTTGGCTCATCGATGTGAAGAATTGGTAATGCCTCAACATTATCTTGAGGACAAACAGTTTCACCAACATTTATATCTTCCATTCCAGAAACTGCAACTAAGTCACCAGCCCTCGCTTCTAGAATTTCTACTCGCTTTAATCCTAAAAATCCGCTTAACTTAGTAACACGGAAATTCTTAATTGTGCCATCAAGCTTTACAAGGCTAACTTGTTCTCCAACCTTCATTGTTCCTCTGAATACGCGACCAATCCCAATTCTTCCAACATAGTCATTATAATCTAATAATGCCACTTGGAATTGTAGAGGCTCATCACTGTTATCTATTGGACTTGGAATGTGTTCAATTACTGTCTCATATAATGATTGCATATTTTCATCTTGTTTTTCGTGATTTAAGCTTGCTGTTCCATTTATTGCTGATGCAAAAACTACTGGGAATTCTAATTGATCTTCATTAGCTCCTAATTCTATAAATAAATCTAGAACTTCATCTACAACCTCAATAGGTCTTGCAAAGTCTCTGTCAATTTTGTTAACAACTACAATTGGTGTTAAATTTTGTTCTAAAGCCTTTTTTAGAACAAATCTTGTTTGTGGCATACACCCTTCGTAAGCATCTACAACTAGCAATACACCGTCAACAAGCTTCATAATTCTTTCAACTTCTCCACCAAAATCAGCATGTCCAGGAGTATCAAGAATGTTAATTGTTGTGTCTTTATATTTAATAGCAGTATTTTTTGCTAAGATTGTTATACCGCGTTCACGTTCTAAATCATTTGAATCCATTGCTCTTTCTTGAACTTGTTCATTGCTTCTGTAAGTACCAGCTTGTTTAAGTAATTGATCTACGAGTGTAGTTTTCCCATGGTCTACGTGAGCAATAATTGCTATATTTCTAAGGTCGTTTCTAAGCTTCAACTATATTTCCTCCTAAAGTTGTAAATGTAAGTAAAAATACTTAGGTGATTATATCACATTTAATCAGAAATATGATAATAAAGAATTGTAAATTGATTTATTACTTGCGAAATAACTAGAATTAGTATTTATATTAATATCTAATTTTTCAATAGTAGATATTTTTCCACCAACTTCCTCAATTAGTATATTACCAGCTGCAAAGTCCCATGGAGATAGATTTGGTGTTATATAAGCATCAAGTCTCCCTGTAGCGACATATGCCATTTCAAGTGCAGCACATCCATATGATCTAATCCCACGAATATTATTTAACAATTCCTTTGTTTTTTCCTTATTACGTTCTATCAAATCTAAAAACAAGCGATGATTCATAGCTATTATGGATTCCTTAAGTGGTTTATCTTTCAATGGTTCTATCTTTTTTTCATTAAAGAAGCAACCTCTTCCCCTTATCGCAGTATATAACTCATCGTGGATTACATCATATATACAACCTACTTTTCCAATTCCATCCTCGTAGTATGCTAATGAAATAACAAAATTTCGTTTTTGATGTATAAAATTCAATGTGCCATCTATTGGATCTATCAACCATAAATTTTTGCCATTTTTGATACCTGTACCTTCTTCCCCAACTATAGAATGTTGAGGAAATTTCTCTCTAATTTTTTGTGTTATCATTGCTTCAATTTCTCTATCTACATCTGTAACTAGATCAAAATAACCTGATTTTTCCGTAATTGTATACTCAGAAAAAATTTTATTTAAAATATGACTTCTTAATTCCCTAACAGTATTAATCGTAAATTTATAGATATCATCTAATTTCATATAATCACCTTAATCATGTTTTAATGTTAGATTATGCATATTAGCAATTTATATAATAAAAAAGGTTACTTGAGTTTGTCTCAAATAACCTTTTTTAATCACTACGCTTCAAGTCTAATCATCTCTAGTCTTAAATTTTGTAATTTTTGTTTACATTCTTCTATCTGAATTTCATCGTTATTCACTAATGCATCGTACAAAGACATTAATTCATAGTCTATTTCTAGTTTTAAGACAGGGATTCGTTGCTCACCGTCTGTTCTCTTCCAAACATTTATTACTTGGCGGATCATTGCTTCTTCCCCCTTCCAATTATTCCCAACTAGTTGTTTCTTAGTTTTATACTATGTATAAATATAAAAAGTGTAACTAATTGTTAACAAATTGGACACTAAGGGGCGTTCTTTTTTTATTGTGTCATAAATAAGCTTTCCATTGTTTTTAAATCGTTAGTTTCAAACAATTCAATAATTTTACTGCCAATAATAACGCCATCGCAAAAAGAATTAAGGTGCATTATCTGTTGAGTATTTGAAATACCAAATCCAGCTAAAACTGGTTTTGAAGTGACACTTTTAACTTTTTCTATAAAATCAACAATAGTTTCATCGAGCTCAGAACGAGTACCTGTTATCCCCTTAATTGTAACTGCATATAAAAAACTACTTTTTTTCTGAGAAATTAATTTAATCCTCTCTAGCGGTGTTGTCATTGTTACTAATCTAATTAGTTCAATTTGTTTTTTTTCAAGCTGTTGAGCAATTATGTTTTCCTCTTCAATCGGAAGATCTGGAATGATACAGCCAGAGACTCCAGCATCAGCTATGTCCATAACAAACTTGTCAATTCCATAGGCATAAACTGGATTTAGGTAGGTCATTAAAATAATAGGTACTGATAAATTTTTAACCTTTTTTAATTCTAATAATATTTGCTTTAAAGTCACTTTCTTATTTAACGCCCTGATTGAAGCTTGTTGAATTGTTGGACCATCAGCGACAGGGTCTGAAAAAGGAATTCCAATTTCAATTGCTGTTGCACCCATATTTTCTAGCAATAATAACCTATCATTCAAACAATCTATCCCTCCATCACCTGCCATTATATATGGAATAATTGCTTTTTTGTTCTTGGCTCTAAGATTATGAAAAGCATTTATTAATTTACTCATTTCCACTTGCTCCTTTTAGCTTTTCTCGAACTGTATCAACATCCTTATCTCCACGGCCAGATAAACAAACTACTATACTTTCATCCTTATCCATAGCTGCTGCTAATCTAATGGCATAGGCTATAGCATGTGCACTTTCTAATGCTGGTATAATACCCTCTGATTTAATTAAAATTTGAAATGCTTCTAGCGCCTCATTATCAGTAATTGAATCATAATTCACTCGTTTAGAGTCTTTTAAATAACTATGTTCTGGCCCAACGCCAGGGTAGTCTAATCCTGCGGAAATTGAATGTGCTTCTTGAATTTGCCCGTTTTCATCTTGTAATAAATACATTAGGGCACCATGTAAAACACCTGGTTTTCCTTTTGTTAATGAAGCAGCATTATAGTTTGTATGAATCCCTTGTCCAGCAGCTTCTACTCCAAATAATTTTACTTGTGTATCATCAATAAAAGGATAGAACATTCCAATCGCATTACTTCCACCACCAATACAAGCAACTATTGCATTAGGAAGTCGATTTTCTTTTTTAAGGAATTGTTCCTTCGTCTCAAATCCGATTACACTCTGAAAATCTCTTACAATAGTTGGAAAAGGATGTGGTCCCATAACCGAACCTAATAAATAGTGAGTATCATCTACGTTTGCTACCCAATACCTTAATGCTTCATTGACAGCATCCTTTAGAGTTGAACTTCCAGATGATACACCGACAACCTTAGCTCCTAGTAGCTCCATTCGAAAAACATTTTGAGCTTGTCTTTTTATATCTTCTGTTCCCATAAAAATGATACATTCTAAATTTAATAAAGCACATACTGTAGCAGTAGCAACACCGTGCTGACCAGCACCAGTTTCTGCAACAATTTTTCTTTTACCCATCCTTTTAGCTAAAAGAGCTTGCCCGATGGCATTGTTTATTTTATGTGCACCTGTATGATTTAGATCTTCTCTTTTTAAATAAATCCTAGCTCCACCAGCATAACAAGTTAAATTTGCAGCTAAATAAAGAGGTGTTTTTCTTCCGACATACTCCTCTAGCAATCTATCAATCTCTTTTTTGAAATTTCCATCCATTTTCGCTTTATTGTACTCATCTTCAAGTTCAATTACTGCTGACATTAATGTTTCTGGAATAAATCTACCGCCATAAATACCAAAATGACCTCTTGCATCCGGTAAGGTATGTATTTTCATGTTATACCACCATCCTAATTTGTTTTAACTTTATTGATAAAATCTATAATTTTACTAATGTCTTTTCTACCGTTTGTTTCTACGCCACTACTCACATCAACCATGTACGGAGATGTTAAATCAATAGCTTCTATTATATTTTCACTGTTTAATCCGCCAGCAATTATAATTTTCTTCGTTGGAAAGTCCTTAGAATTTAATAATTTCCAATTAAACTTAAGACCGTTACCACCATTATATTTAGACTTAGGCCCGTCTATAAGAATGTACTCACATTCAAATCTGTTTATTAGCTGTAAATCAACGATCGAATCAATATTTAATGCTTTTATAACTGGCAAGGAAAATTCTTTACAAAATTCTGGACTCTCATTACCATGAAGTTGTAAATGAGTAAGCCCTACTTTCTTTGCTATTTGTTCTATTTCTTTTTTTGACTCATTAACAAAAACGCCAACCTTTATCATATTGGATGGAAGCTTTCTACTAATATCTGCTGCTGTTTCAACCGATATTTTTCTTTTACTATTTGCAAAAACAAATCCTAATGCTTCTGCACCATATGAATATGAAATAACAGCTGATTCAATATCCGTAATTCCGCATATTTTAACTTTCATACATTACCCGATTCATGAGAGAAATCCTATAATCACTCATTTTCATACTAACATTCTCACTTTTCATAAGTGACTCACCTACTAGAATTCCGTCTGCTCCAGAATCCCTAACTCTCTTAACATCTTGTTTAGTATGAATTCCACTAGCACTAATTAAGAAAGCTCCTGATTTTTTCACTACCGGACCTAAGGCTTCTGTAATACTTAAGTCTACAGAAAAGTCATTTAAATTACGGTTATTTACTCCAATTAACTCTGCTTCTGCATGTAGGGCCTTTGATAAATCCTCTAAATTATGAACTTCAACTAACACTTCGAGCCCTAATACTTTTGCATAGTTATATAACTCAATTAATCTATTCTGATTCATAGCTTTTACTATTAGTAAGATTATGTCTGCCCCAAACATTTTCGCAAAATCAATTTGTATTTTATCTATTATGAAATCTTTGCATAGGATAGGTAGTTGAACAGATTTTTTAATGTTTTTCATATCCCCTAAAGATCCTTTGAAAAATTTGGTATCAGTTAGGACTGATATTGCAGCAGCTCCTGCTTCTTCGTAGATCTTTGCCTGTGAAACTGGATCAATATTGTTATTAATTACTCCTTTCGAAGGTGATGCTTTTTTATATTCAGTTATAATGGATAAACTTCTCGAGTTGGTTAATGTATTAATAAGAGACTTTCTTGTATAAGTTTCATCGATAAGCGGTCTATTTTTCAGTAGAATAACTTCATTAATTTTCTCCTCTAAAATTTGATCTAAAATTGTTTTCATCTACGATACCTCCTTCTGAGATTTTGTTTTTAATAGTTGGAATTTTTCAAGAGCTGTACCAGAGTCTATACAACGTTTTGCGATGTCTATACCTTGTTCTATTGTTTCCGCCAACCTTGCTGTATAGATACCTAGTCCTGCATTTAATAAAACCGCTTCCCTATATACGCTTTTTTCTCCTTTTAAGACACTTAATAGGATTTCGGCGTTCTCTTTTGCACTCCCACCCCTTAATAAGTTGTTATCTACTCTTGATAACCCTACTTCTTCGGGGGAAAATGTTTTTAGTGATACTTGGCCGTTTTCTAAAATTGCAATATGATTTTCTCCTTGTAATGAAGCCTCATCTAAGTAACCTGCTCCGTTAATTACAATTGAACGTTTTCGTCCAAGTGCTCTCAAAACTTCTGCAAATGGCTTTAATAAATCTCGACGATATACACCGAGTAATTGATAATCTAGATTTATTGGATTTGTTAATGGGCCGATAAAGTTAAATATCGTTGGAACCTTTAATTGTTTACGTACATTTATAATTTTTTTTAATTTCGGATGTACATTAGGTGCATACAAAAAAGCAATTCCGACCTCACGCAAGAGTTCATCAATTTTTTCTGATGATAAATGCAAATTTACCCCTAAGTACTCCAATACATCCGCACTACCAGCTTTACTTGAAATACTTCTATTTCCGTGCTTAGCAACCCTTGCCCCTGCAGCTGCTATTACAAATGCTGAAGTAGTACTAATGTTAAAACTATTTGATCCATCTCCACCAGTTCCACAATTATCAATTATGTTTTGATATTTGTTTGGAAAAACCATGGAATTTTCTTTTAGAACTTTTACGATCCCTGTAATTTCTTCAACTGTTTCACCCTTAACTTTTAATCCCATTAAAAACCCTGCAATTTCCCCATCCGTGATATCTTCTTTTAACAGTGCTTTAATTGCAGATTTCATTTCTTCTTCAGAGAATGATTTTTGTTCAGATAAGCGAATTAAAAAATTCTTCATTACTTTTTTCCCTCCCAACAATTTCTAGAAAATTTTTTAGTATTTGTTTACCTGATGGAGTACCAATTGATTCAGGATGAAATTGCAATCCAAAAACAGGATAGTTTTTATGTTTAATAGACATAATCTCATTGTCATCTACTGCCTTTGCAGTAGATGTTAATTCATGAGGAATGCTTACTTCGTTAATACTTAGAGAGTGATATCGCATTACTTCACACGGAGTATCAATACCTTTAAACAACAAATCGCTACTATGTTTTATTAAAGAATTTTTTCCATGCATTATATATTTGGCTTGAGAAATAGTTGCACCAAAAGCTAATCCAATTGCTTGATGTCCCAAGCAAATGCCTAGTATTGGTATGAATTTATAGAACTTTTTTATTATCTCAACACATACACCTGCGTCTTCAGGTCTACCCGGACCCGGAGAGATGATGATTGCTTTAGGATTTAGTTCAAGAATAAAGTCAGAAGTAACTTTATTATTCCTCCTTACTGTGACCGTTTCGCCTAGTTCACCTAGATACTGATACAAGTTAAAGGTAAATGAATCGTAATTATCAATTAGTAAAATCATTGTAATCCTCCAAAAATGATTTTAGTTTGTTAATAGTTTCTTCATATTCAGATTCTGGATCTGAATCATAAACAATCCCGGCACCAGCTTGAATATACGCTTGCCTATCTTTTAAAACTATTGTTCTGATCGCAAGCGCAAAATCTAAGTTACCATTTGTTGATAGGTATCCAACTGCACCTGAATACAATCCTCTTCTTGACTTCTCAAGTTTATTTATAATTTCCATAGCTTTAATTTTAGGTGCACCAGAAACTGTACCAGCTGGAATGCATACAGATAATGCGTCTAATGGTTCACTATCCCCTGCAAGCTCCCCTGTTACTTCTGACACTAGGTGCATAACGTGTCTGAATTTTTCTACTTCCATGAACTTAGTGACTTTTACAGTACCGAAATTTGAAATCCTACCTATATCATTACGGCTTAAATCAACTAACATTTTGTGTTCTGCAAGTTCTTTTTCATCATTTTTTAATTGGGTTTCTATTTCAAGGTCATGTTTTAGAGTTTTACCACGTTTTTTCGTCCCAGCAATTGGATTTGTAATTATTGTTTTATCAACAGTTTTCACTAGAGATTCTGGTGAGGACCCAATGACTGTATAAGTATTAAAATCTATATAAAACATATATGGAGTTGGATTTTGTTTGCGATGTTTTCGATATAATGATAGTGAGTTTCCAGAATACTTAGATTTCATTCTCTGAGAAATTACTACCTGAAAAATATCACCAGCAACTATATGTTCCTTTGCGATACTAACGCTTTTAATAAACTCATCTTTTGTGAGATTAGATTTAAATATAGTAAAACTAAATTGTTCAATTTCTTCATACGAAACTGTTTTTGTCATTTCATCAATAAGAATATCTATGCGTTCCTCTAATGTAGTAGTGTCAGTTCCTTCTAGTATCGGTGTGCCTATAATTTGAATTGTTTCATCAAGATGATCAAAGATTATTATTTCCTCATAAATCATTAAGTGAATGTCAGGCATTTGCATTTCATCAAATTGATTTTTACCAATATTCTCAAATTGACGAATGATATCATATCCAATATACCCAACAGCACCTGATACAAATGGAGATTTTATTTTGTCATTTTCGTTTAGTTCAACTTTGGGTAGTAGCTTCTTTAAATACTCTATTGGATTTCCTTTTAAAGTAACTTTACCTTTATTTTTCTTTAAAACTTCGATCTCATCTCCAAAGGCAATTACCTCCATAACTGGTTCAGTTCCAATAAAAGAAAAACGACCTGAATCATTATGTTTATTTGAGCTTTCTAGTAGAAACTTTTTTTCACCAGAGATTTTTTGCAAAATTGCGATTGGCGTAAGTGTATCCCCTGCAATTTCTTTGATCACATATTTTTTCCGCTGCATATCAACTGCTCCTTTCTAATTTAATTTATCTATCTTTGCCAAGTCCTCTTAGAAGGAAAGATTAATTTATTACACGAAGCTGGAAACTGCAAGACTCCAGCGGGAACAGCACGAGTCGAAAATCCATTTTTGCAAGTGTAAACTTGCAAAAATTAGTTGAGGCCGTGCCCGCGGAAAGCGAGCATTTTCTGCGAATGTAATTTTTATACTTTCACTTAAATAAAAAATCGCCCTCTATGTGCATGATTGTTCATACACATAGAGGACGATTCCTTAGCGTGGTGCCACCTCTTTTCAGACCAACAGAATGGTCCCTTTTTCAGATACGAGAGTAATCTTATATCCTATCCTTTTAACGGTGGAACTCCGGATAACTCTACTATAATTCAAGTTACCTCTTGTAAGACCATTCCTTAATTCCTTCTTGCCAGGTTCACACCTTCCCTAGCTCTCTGTAAAGAATTAAAAATTAAGTACTTTCCTTACTCAACGATTTAGTTATTATATAAAAACAAAAAGGGTCTCCAATCCTATAAAAGGACGGGAGACCCGTGGTACCACCTTAATTAGCTGAAAATCAGCCCACTTCATGAGTATCATTGTTTTAAACAATTAATACCTTCTCTTGTAACGATGAGAGTTTCGCCAAGGCCTACTAACCTTACAAGGTGTTCGGTTTGGATGCTAGAAGTCCATTCGCATTTACTTTCCACTGATTTCCACCAACCATCAGCTCTCTATAGGTATGAGTAAATGTTACTATTCTTCATCAAAGCATTAGTATAAATACTTTATTGTTTTAAATCATATTCCAATTATATTCTAATGTCAATTACTTTATTCAGTATTTTCTAAATTTTTAAATAGATTACCTTTAACCTTTTATAATAGAAGTATCATCACTTTCTTTTGCTTTTTTTATGACTTTATATATAGAGTAACCACTGACTTCCTGAAATTCCTTATCTATTTTCTTCTCTTCGGATATAGAATTTACAATTGTCTTGAAGTTACGATAATGGTCCATAAGTATTTTTCTGTTTACACCTGATTCATATGCTTTTTCAATAACTTCATAAAATTTTACTATTATTATAAGTTCATCTGTTGACCATGAATAGTTAATTGGGTAAGTATATTCACTCATTTATATAATTCTCACTTTCTTATTAAAAGTTTTTTCACTATTTAATCATATTGCTTAATAATTTTCTTTGCAACCTTCTTTATAAATGCTATAATTCTTTTGTTTGTTTAGTTAAGTCGAAACTTTAGGTAATACTACTGTAGATGACCCTTTTAGCTTAATTAAATTAAAATTATGCTAATAAACATACTTAATTATCATAAGGGGGTACAAAAATGTCTCAACACGAAACACCACTGTTCACTGGATTAGTTGAACATGCTTCAAAAAATCCTGTTCAGTTTCATATACCTGGCCATAAAAAAGGGGCCGGAATGGATCCTGATTTCAGAAAATTTATTGGAGAAAATGCACTTTCTATAGATTTAATAAATATCGCTCCTTTAGATGACCTACATCATCCAAAATCAATGATACTCAAGGCACAAGAACTAGCCGCAGAAGCATTTCATGCTGACTATACTTTTTTCTCAGTACAAGGTACTTCAGGTGCTATTATTGCAATGATTATGAGTGTTGTTGGACCAGGAGAAAAGATAATCGTTCCTAGAAACGTTCATAAATCAATAATGTCTGCAATAATATTTTCAGGTGCAAAACCTGTATTTATTCACCCAGAAATCGATGAGAATTTGGGAATCTCACATGGTGTTACTACACATGCTGTAGAGAAAGCACTTGAGCTACACCCTGACGCAAAAGGTTTGTTAGTTATTAATCCGACATACTATGGTTATACAACTGATTTAAAAAAAGTTGTTGAAATTGCGCATTCTTATGATATTCCTGTCTTAGTTGATGAAGCCCATGGGGTTCACCTGCCATTTAACGAGAAATTACCTTTATCCGCAATGCAAGCAGGCGCTGATTTAGCAGCAACAAGTGTTCATAAACTTGGTGGCTCACTTACTCAGTCTTCTATATTAAATCTTAAAGAAGGTTTAGTAAAAAAAGAAAGAGTTCAAGCAGTCCTTAGTATGTTGACTACAACGTCAACATCTTATATATTACTTTCGTCATTAGACTGTGCAAGAAAATATTTAGCAACTGAAGGACACAATCAACTCGATAGATCTATCAGTTTAGCTAATTGGACGAGAAGCGAAATTAATAAAATACCATATTTATATTGTCCAGGTGAGGATATACTCGGTCGTCCCGAAACTTTTAATTTCGACCCTTCAAAACTTATAATTTCTGTGAAAAAATTAGGAGTTACAGGTCATGACGTAGAAGTGTGGTTAAGGGAAAATTATAATATAGAAGTTGAACTTTCAGATTTGTATAATATCCTATGCTTAGTTACGTTAGGAGAAAGTGAAGATGATTTAAAACTTCTTATAAAAGCCTTGAAGCATTTAGTTGAAGAGTTTAAACACTTTGCTGAGGAAGGAAAAGTTGTTAAAGTCGATATTCCTGATATACCATCTTTAGCTATTTCTCCAAGAGAAGCATTCTACGCGACTACTGAAAGAATAAAGATTAATGAAGCTGCTGGTAGAATTATTGCAGAATTTATTATGGTATATCCACCTGGGATTCCGATATATATTCCTGGTGAAATTATTACGGATGATCTAATAGAATATATTAAAAGAAATAAGGATGCTGAATTACCTGTTCAAGGACCAGAAGATCCAGAAATAAATTATTTGAGAGTAATAAAAGCAGAACACGCGATTAGATAGAGGATTTATGCTGTTGAGAAGAATATCTCGACAGCTTTATTTTTGCGAATAAAAATAAGGTATATAGCAGTCGCTATATACCTTTATGTTTTAATTCCCTATCCCCTAAGTAAATTAATTACTTTCTATTTCATTTTTTGCACAATCACAATTTTCATTTGTACTATACAAAGTAGTTACTTTTTCATCTTCGAAATGACCTAATGTTCTATTGCAGCCTTGACATACGATTGTACCCATTAAAATCGCTCCTTTTATTGTAAACGCTTAACTTTATTCTAATGTGTTATACTATTTATGTCAATAACATCTTTTATGTATAACATATTTATATTTCATTAATATTATATGTTAATTATACAATTTATACTTAACTAAATAATGGATTTTTTTGGAAAACCTTATAAAATTTTTAAATGTGTTATACTATTGTGAAACCCTCATGTTTTAGTAGCCAATCTTTTTTATCAAGACCTCCAGCATAACCTACCAATTTGCCATTCGAACCGATTATACGATGACAAGGAATAATTATTGCGATTTTATTTTTATTATTTGCATTTCCTACAGCTCTTACAGCTTTGGGATTATTTAAATTTACTGCAATATCTTTATAAGTTGCAGTCTTACCATATCCAATAGTAATCAATTGATTCCAAACCGATTTTTGAAAATTAGTTCCAGAGAACACTAATGGTAAAGTAAATTCGTATCTAACTTTATTAAAGTATTCCTCTAATTGTTTAATACATTCATCAGTAATTTCATTTGGACTAACATCAACAAATTCATTATCACAAATAAATTCACACCCAACAACTCCAACTGCACTAGCAGTAATTTTCAGTTTACCTAATGGCGATATAAAATTATTAGTAAATATTTTCATGAACAGATTCCGCCTCTAACTAAAATATATAAAAAGGTGCAAATTAGCTTTGCACCCATTTGTATCCGATACCCCAGACTGTCTTAAGGTGTTCCTCCACAGGAAAACCTACAACTCTTAATTTCTCGCGTATATTTCTTATGTGAGAGTCGATAGTTCTTCCTTCAGTCTCAGTGTCGTCGTCCCACAATGATTCAATTAGTTGATCTCTAGTTAATACTTTGTTAGGATTCTTTATTAACTTACCTATTAAAGCGAATTCCTTTGGTGTAACTACAAGAGATTTACCGCCAAAACTTATTGAGAACTTCTCTTCATCCCATAATAATCCATTACATTCAACTACTGGATGTTTATTTACCCTTCTTAAAATAGCTTCAATACGTGCAATTAATTCTTTCTCGTCAAATGGTTTTGTAATATAGTCGTCAGCACCAATTGATAATCCCTTTACGATATCTTCCTTAGCATGCCTTGCTGTAACAAGGATAACAGGAACTTCAGAGAAGCTTCTAATTTCTTTACATGTTTCCCAACCATCCATTTCTGGCATCATTGCATCTAATAATACTAAATCTATACGCTCTTGCTCCAAAATTTCTAATCCTTGCATACCAGAAGTTGCTTTCATACAAGAATAACCTTGCATTGAAAGATACAATGAGATTAAGTCTAACATACGTTCTTCATCGTCTATTATTAAAATCTTTTTCATGGCTCCTCCTTATTTTGGAATCGTTATTTTCATAGTTGTTCCGACACCAAGTTCACTTTCTGCAAGTATTTTACCACCGTGGGCTTCAATTACTTCTCTAACGATAGATAACCCTAATCCATGTCCACCTGTTTTTCTAGATCGTGATTGTTCTACACGATATAGCCTATCAAAGATGTGTGGTAAATCACTTTCAGGAATTCCATAACCATTATCAGCAATTGTAATGTTTATACTTTCCTTTGATTCATATGCCTTCACACGGACAAAGCTTCCTTCCGGTGAGTATTTTCTACTATTATCTAACAAATTATAAAGTACTTGTTCAAATCTTGTACTATCTATATATACATTCAATTTTTTAGGACAATCGATATAAAGTTCCATCCCATTCTCTAAAAACATTGTTCTTACCTTTTCGCCGACATTATTAATAATGTCCGATAAGTTAACTTCGTGTACCTCAATTGTAAAAGCATGTTGATCTAATTTAGCTAGATCAAATAAATTTTTGACAAGACTTGACACTCTACCAGCTTCATCTTGAATAATTCTTAGATAATTCTTTCTATCTGAATCAGCAATATTATCTCTTTGCGCAACATCTGCATACCCTTTTAAATATGTTAACGGTGTTTGTAACTCATGTGAGATTGATGATAAAAAATCATTTCTTGCATTTTTCATCGTATTTAAATCACTTGCAAGCTTATTAATTGATCCAGCAAGACCTGATAATTCATCGTCCCCATTAACTGGTATAACAATATCTAACTCACCTTTACTAATTTTTTCTGTCGCTTTTTTCATTTTTAATAAAGGATTAGTAATTAGCTTTGATAAGAAGAAAATAGTACTAATCGTAAACACTAGTGAGAAAAAACCAATTAAAACAAAATATTGATTCAATGGTTCAATTTTGGATTTAATAGCATTTGTGTGTAAGAACATATATACGAACCCAGTAATTTGCTTATTCTTAATAATAGGAGAGATCGTTGAAATATACGGTGAATCTTCCCAAGAATTCTCAATTATAATGCCTTCTCGATCTTGTACTGTTCTATGTTTTTTCAATATATCTACAATACCTTCTTTAACTGGATCAGAAGCAGCAATGATTTCGCCTCTCATATCAGTAACAACAACAATCGTTTCAGCCTTAGCTTCGAGTAAAGTAATATAATTAAGGGTAAAATGATTAATGTTTTGTTCTAATAAATCCCTGTGAGAATTTCCCCTGGCTCTTAAATCTTTTAGCTCGTCCTCAATTAAGGTTTCTACCAATCCATAATATAAAAAGAAAAATAAAGTCATTTGTATTAAAAGCATAAATACAAAGAATATCATGCCTAGTTTAAACGAGATTTTTCCCACGATAATATTCCTTTCTAGTGTAAAAGATTGTCAGTATAACTCAATATTATCATACAGATTTGAATTTGTTTAATTTTATCTTTATCAAAAATTGCAAATAAAGAAAACTCGGCGATTGCCGAGCCTTAAGGGCGACAGCAGAGCCGTAGTTGCCCTTATGCGTTAGGAAAGTATAAACTAGTCAAAAGTTTATACTTTTCTTATTAGCTAAAATAAACTTGGCTCTGCCAAGTCCTTTTAATAAATAGAGGATTATCACCCGATGGAAAAACTGCTCGACTCCAGCGGGAACAGCACGAGCCGAAAATCCATTTTTGCAAGTGAAACTTGCAAAAATTAGTTTAGGCCGTGCCCGCGGAAAGCGAGCAGTTTTGGAAAATGTTTAATAATACATTTTTATACTTTTAAAAAAGAGCACTTTCGCTCTTTAATCAACAAACTCTTGAGAAAACTCTAGGGCTGGAACAAAATCCCTTAAGATTTCACTTAATTCATTTGCTTCTTCTAGATTCTTTAATTGAAATAATTCCTTTAGTAATTCAGCATTGTCTACATCATTTTGATCCATTAATGATGATCTTCCAGTTTGCATACATACAACTAAAGGCTTTCCAAAAAACATGCTTGTATAAATAATTCCAAAATCATAGCGTATATTATCAGTAGTGAAACCGATAAATCTAACTTTTGAGTTTTCTTGCTCTTCATATAATTTTTGATACATATTAGCACCTCTCTTTGAATAAATTGAAGACTATATTTATTAAGTAATGTTATCACCAGTTTGAAATTCTTTATTTTAATATACGACTTTTTGCGTTGTTAGTAAATGCAATTTAGTTGTTTAGCATATGTTAAATTTGTAAACTATTATTACGTATATTAATTATAACTTTATTTAGGAGTTGAAAGTATGTCAAAATCAGCATTTATTTTTATCAATAATGAAAACTCTACCAATAGTAAAATAGATAATTTACAGGATGTGAAAAATTTATTAAAAGAATATATAGATGTTAATAAGTTGACTGGTAAGCAATTAGATTGGGACTATGAAAAATCTTCATTTCCATACATGATAAAAGATAATGAATTAGGTGAAAGCTGGTTTTATTTATATTCGGATAAGCCTGGATATAAGATGATTATTGTCGGAATAGCAGAAAAGGAAACTGAAATAATAGTCGGTAATGAGCCACAAAAAGAATTATCGAAAGTTATACAATTTGTTACTAACGACAATTCAACACAAGGTGATGTTACAAAAGCAATCGAATTAGTTAAATTTATTGGGAAAAAGTTAAAGACTCAAGTTGAGTTCTCTAATGGAAGAATTATGTTTAATAAATAGGTGTTATTTTCAACTAAAGGAAACCTTTCTTCAAATTTCTGGGTGTTTACCTACACAGTAAGCCGATTATTACATATTCTGTATTATCCACGGTTTTAGTGGTAATTAATAAAGGAGGTAATATTATGTACGGCTGCTATAACTATCCTGTTCAAGGTTATAATCAATGTGGTACTGGTTTCGGCGGAAATTACTTTGCATTAATAGTAGTTTTATTTATCTTATTAATCATCGTTGGCGCTGCAATTGTAAGATAATATGTCTTTTATAACGTGTATTTTTTAGGAAGAGGTTAACACCTCTTCTTTTTCTAATTTACTGCATCGATTTTTTTGTTTAGTAATGTTAGTATATTAAATAAATGAACTTTCTTGGAGGTTTTATCATAATGCTTACAATGAAAAATATAATCAGAGACGATAATCCTTTATTGCGAGTAGTATGTGAGGAAGTAATACTGCCACCATCTACTGAAGATAAACAAACACTTTCGTCATTACTCGAATTTGTTATTAATAGTCAAGACCCTACAATCTCAAAAAAATTAGGACTACGTGCAGGAATTGGTTTAGCAGCCCCACAAATTGGTGTTACGAAACGTATGATAGCTGTCCACGTAACTGACGATCAAGATATTCTACATAGCTACGCACTCTTTAATCCCAAGATTGTTAGCCACTCGGTCGAATTAACATATTTAAAAACTGGAGAAGGATGCTTATCAGTTGACAGAGATGTTCCAGGAATCGTTCCTAGATACACAAAAATCCGAGTAAAAGGCTACAACGTTGATGGTGAATTAGTAGATGTAAGGCTTAAAGGTCTAGCATCAATTGTTTTTCAGCACGAGATTGACCATCTAAATGGAATAATGTTTTATGATAGAATCAATAAAAAAGATCCTTTAACAGCCCCTGAGGGTGCAGTACCGTTAGAGCGATAAATAAAAAACTGACTAATTGATATAAGATAATTAGTCAGTTTTTTATTTCTATGTAAAGTGCACTCAACATAAACTATCCTCATGAGGAAATACGAATATTTTTTGACATAAGTAGTTTAAAATTGTATATAGTCCTGTACTAATAAGAATTGCTAAATCAGTTTTAAATTCTGAAGAAATATAAAAATTATCTCTAAGTGACCACAAAACAAGATTCTTGCCAAGAGTATATGAAGTAATATAGCAAATTAAAATTACAATTATAAACCTTGTTATGCTGCTAAATATATTACGATTACTTCTAAAAGTGAAATTTCTATTAAGAAAAAAACTTACACATGCTCCGATTGAGTTTCCAAGGAAAGTTGATGCCCAATATGTAAAACCACCAACATGCAAGAAAATATAAATAGATGACAATCCGACCATAGTGTTTATAATACCAACCAATAGAAACCTAAAAAATGTGTAACTCATTGCTTTACTCTATTGTAATCCAAGTTACTAATATCAAAATTATCAGTACCTTGTATTGAAAAAATATCTGTTTCAATTGCATATCTCGGACGCCTTTTAACTTCTTTATAAATTTTCCCAATATATTCCCCAATAATACCGATACCTAAAAGCTGAATTCCACCAATAAAAAAGATTGAAATCATTAACGATGTCCACCCTGACTCAGTATGGCCAAATATATTTTGAATAACAGCAGCACCACCAGCAATAGCACTGAATATGACGGATAAGAATCCAAGTAATGTAACAAATCTTATCGGAGCAATGCTGAAAGATGTTATTCCGTCAAAGGCAAATCCAACCATCTTTTTAATTGGATATTTTGATTCTCCTGCTATTCTTTCCTTTCGATCGTAATAAACTTTAGTGCTTGGAAACCCAACAAGTGGTACCAATCCGCGTAAAAATAAATTACTCTCCTTGTATTTAAATAACTCATTAAGAGCTCGTCTACTCATTAGTCTAAAATCAGCATGATTAGGTACTAACTTTATCCCTATTTTTTCCATAAAATTGTAAAAGCCTAGTGCAGTAGTCCTTTTAAAATAAGTATCAGTGTCTCGACTATCCCTTACTCCGTAAACAATATCAAATCCATCCCAATACCTTTCGACGAATGTTTTAATAACTGTAATATCGTCTTGAAGATCGGCGTCTATAGAAATTACACAATCAGAAACTTTACTTGCTGTTTCTAAACCTGCAATCAGTGCGTTTTGATGCCCAACATTTTTTGCTAACTTTAGCCCTCTTACAAATTTATTAGCCAAACTTTCATTCTGAATTAATTGCCACGTATTGTCCCTACTACCATCATCTACAAAAAGCAATTTACTTTCATCAGAGATTAAATTATCATTAATTAACCCATTTAGAATACTAGTTAGCTGAGAAGAAGTTTCTAAGAACACCTCTTCTTCATTAAAACATGGCACAACAATAGTCAAAATAGGTTTATTCAATAGAAACATCTCCTTTAACTTATTATTTTACTTCGTAAAGATAAACTCTCCACGCAGATGTACTGTCCTCAAATTCTTTTAATAAGATTAGATTATTACTTTTAGCATTTAATATAGGCACTGCTGAAAATATGTACCTTCCACCCATTTCCTTTAATGCCTCAGTATTTATATCAAGATTTTTAATTACTTTGTTTTTATTTTTCTGAACTCTAGGTTTCTTACCTAATTCATCTACAAAAATATAGCATCTTCCACCCCACTTATCGAAATACTTTCTTAATACACGGTTTTTCTTTAATTCAGGGGCAATAATCATTCTAAATTGATGTTTATAAGTTAGTGGGTAGAAATTATTGTAAGTGTCTAAAGTATAAAAACCATTATATTGTGCTATAGCCGGATGAAGACCAATACTTACAACTCTGTAACTACTTTTTGGCAAACCTATAAATTGATCTATATCTTGAAATTGTGTAGTTGCGTAAAATTGTTTAAAAGAAGGATAACGTAACCCTCGATTAACGATTTCTTCGTTAGCAATGAACATAATTACTACTTGAATACCAAAACAAATTTTTATAAATTTCTGCCAGCCTTTACCCTTATTCCAAATTATGTAGCATCCTATAGCAAAAATTAAGTATATTACTAAAGGTCTTAGGAAGTGGAATCTTGCAAAGTTAAAAGTATTAAGTAAATGTATCTTATCTTTTAATGGACCCCAACCTTTAAAAAACCAGAAGGCATACCAAACTGATAATGTAATATTTAAAATGAATAACATTGGATATCTTTTTTCTATTCCTTCCTTTTTTTTGCCTCTTATCGCCCATAACGCAATAAAAGATATAGGAATTATTACTAGTGCGTGTAATGTTTCTACATGAGTATGTCCTCTAATATAATTTTTAAAGGCTAAACGAATTGTACGCCATAGACTTAAATAGGAGCTCTCAAATTCATTTCTACTCGTTGGTGCCTCAGGAAAGACTAGAGAATACACTAAACGATATTCAATAAGCAAATATGTAAACGTCATAAGAATAATGCTACTTAAAAAGAGCCAGTTAAACCTCTTTTTAGAAATTAAATCTGTTAACCACAGTAATCCCATGGCTACTAAGAAGAAAAAGAATCCTAAAACAAAACTTGAATAGAACGGCAATAAGATTAGGACTATCCATTCACGCCAGGTACTATTTCTCGATCGAATATTTAAAAATCCCCATAATGCTAATGGCATTCCTAAGGTACTTAGCATTCCCGATGGCCAAAAAGGTGTGAGTGCAAAAGTTAATGACACCCAAACTCTAATTAAATAGTGGTCTTTAGAAACTATAAAATGGGTTTTCAAAAGTATATACATCCCTATGAACGCAACCACTCTAGTAACAGTCTGACTTATCGCATAAGCAACCATCGAAGGAAAAGTTGCATGTAACCACTGAATTCCACTAAACTCTGTACCGTATGCGTTTCTTGGCAATCCGTTAATAACTTGAGGTATAACTGCATCGATGTTTCCAAATAGCTGCCCACTATTTTTCAAAGTTTTATACCAAGCAATGTTTGAATCTAAGTTATCGTGTATTCTTAAATGGGCATTTTCCCCTAATATGAACAATGGAGAAACATATAAAGCTAATAGAAATGATGCTATCCATAGATGCTTAGTCTCATTATTTTGTAGACTATATTTAAACATTTTTATATTTCACTCCACGTTTCATGGTAACTTTAAGCATACGTGTTTTAATTCACTGTATTTATTTTATCCTGTTGAAATTTACATATGCCGCCAAAAAATGGGTATTGATTATTGAGAAGACATAAAAAAATCTAACGAATGCTTCGCATTCAATAGATTTTTGTAAGTTATCTATATTAAATTAAAATATTTCAAACCATTATATATTCCATCTTCATTTACATGATTGGTTACATGCTTTGCAATACTTTTTAAACTATCATGTGCATTGCCCATAGCAATACCTGTACCTACTGTCTTTAACATTTCAATATCATTTAAGCCATCTCCGAATGCAAAAACTTCATCTATTGATGCGTCAAGGTTTTCAATAATTTTCTCAATACCCATAGCTTTTGAACCACCACTTGGAACAATATCTACAGAATAATCATGCCATCTAATAAAATTGAAATCTTTATAATTATTTATAAAAAGATGCTCGTTATCTTTAGAAACAAAGAGTAGACTTTGAAAAATTTCATTATTTAAATGGAATTCTGGGTCAAAAGGTGGAAGATAATGCTTAAGCGAACTTAAACTTTCCTCCATATGTGGATGGTATTCCATATTAGCTTTTGTTTGTTCATGAGTCATAAATGCAACTGGAATACCTGACTCTAGTGCAAATAAAGAAATTTTATCGAGCTCTTCTGAATTCAATGGATTTTTAAATATAACTTCATTCTTATGAACAACATATTGCCCATTAAAACTTACAAAAGAGTCTATCTCAAGCTCATTTCTGATTTCATGAAACATATAAGGGGCTCTACCAGTTGCAAATGCAACAAAAACACCTTTTTCTTTTAATTTTTTGATAGCAGTAATTGCAGACTTTGGAATTTCCTTATTATCATTCAGTAGTGTACCATCAAGATCAAAAAATACTATAGGATTTGCCATTTTATCCTCCGATGATTATTCATTTAGAGCTTTAACTTTAACTATCTTAGGCTTACTTACAATTAAAAATACACCAGACAGGATAAATGTCAAACCTATTATCATGTTGATAGTAATAGTCTCATTTAGTACAATATACCCCCAAAAAATCGCTGCTGCAGGAACGATATATGTTACTAATGATGCAAAAGTTGCTCCCTCTGTTTGAATCATATAATAGTAAAAAATATAAGCAATTCCTGAACCAAGACACCCTAAAGCTAGTAATGAAGAAAAGACAGGTAATGTTAATACACTACTTGCCCCTGCTGGGAAAGTTTCCATCATTACAATAAAACTAACAGCAGATGCTAATAGCATTGTTGAAAATGCTAGAACAGTTGTATTTAAATGCGTTAAATATCTTCTCGTAAGTTGTGATGCAAATCCATAACAAATTGTTCCTATTATTACTAATAACGAATTTATAGAATTACTAAACGTTAACGAGAAAATATTAATATTTACTAAAAATAAAATACCACAGTAACCAACAAGGATTCCTAACCAATGTTTACCTGTAATTTTCTCTCTAAAGAAAACTCCAATTAATATTGTAGAAATTGGTGTTAATGCGTTCAATACAGAAGCTACACTTGAATCTATACTTAATTCTGCATAAGAAATACATAACCATGGAATTACATTATTAAAAAGTGATACTATAAAAATCATTCCCCATGGGAGTGATAACCAATTTATTTTTACTCTTTGCACTAATACAAAAATAAATAATGTAATAGCACCAAATAAACATCTCCAGAAAACAACTCCACCGGGCTTGAGCTCTACATTTAATATTTTTATAAACAGAAAAGAGGTTCCCCAAATTAAAGATAATAACAATAAAGATAAATATGACCGGTTCATTCTTTGCCTCCCTTTATATAAAGAAAACATTCCAACAAATTCTATGTAAGAGTTTATACAAATTCCATATACTACTAATAGTACTATTATAAAGGATTAATAATTACTTTGCCTCAAGAAAAATAATTGGAGATGAAAATTATGTTAAAAAGACTTCGGGATAAGTTGAAACAACAGCTAAACACACTAGTAGGACGTAAGAGAATTGCATAAATTTCCCAGTTTTAGTAATATAGATTAAGTCATTGTATTTATTATCATATTAAAAATATAAATGTTACCGTTTATTTATAAATTTATCTAAAATAATAGGAGGAGAATTTTAAATGTACTTTAAAGTTTACTACCAAGAGAAAACAAATGAAGTAGCTGTAAGAGAGATGACAAAGACTCTTTATGTAAAAGCAAGCTCGTTAGTTGAAGTACGAAGAGCTATCGCAAAATATAGTTATAACATTGAACAAATTGAAGAAGTTAATGGTGCTTATTTAGAATATGAAAAAACAAGCCCAAATTTTAAGTTAATGGAGTTAGATCAACTATGAAATTTTTAAAAAATAATCAAACAGCTGTATTTGCACTCGGCGGTTTAGGCGAAATTGGAAAGAATACGTATGCAGTACAGCATGAAGACGAAATCATTATTATTGATGCTGGTATTAAATTTCCTGAGGACGAGCTATTAGGGATAGACTACGTAATTCCTGATTATACATACTTAGTAAAGAATGAAGAAAGAATTAAAGGTATCTTTATAACACACGGTCATGAGGACCATATTGGAGGGATACCATACTTATTAAAGCAAGTAAATATTCCTATATACGCAGGGAAGTTAGCATTAGCTTTAATAAAAAATAAACTTGATGAACATGGACTATCAAGACGTACTAAACTTATTGAATTTAAAGAAGATGACATAATTAGTTTTGAATACTTAAAGGTATCATTCTTTAGAACAACACATAGTATTCCAGATTCTTATGGAATAGTTATTAACACTCCTCAAGGTAACATTGTTCATACAGGAGATTTTAAGTTTGATTTTACTCCCGTTGGTGAACCAGCAGATTTAACTCGAATGGCTGAAATAGGTAAAGAAGGAGTTCTTTGTTTACTCTCTGATAGTACAAATAGTGAAGTACCTAACTTCACAATGTCTGAGAGAATCGTTGGTGAAAGTATCCAAGATATAGTTAGAAATGTTGATGGAAGAATAATCTTTGCGACATTTGCATCTAATATCCACAGACTTCAACAAATAGTAGAAGCAGCAGTACAAAATAATAGAAAAGTTGCAGTTTTTGGAAGAAGCATGGAAGCTGCAATTGAAATCGGTTATGAACTTGGATATATTAGATGTTCAAAAAACACTTTTATTGAGCATAATGCAATAAATAAATTACCAGCTAATGAGGTAGTTATTCTATGTACAGGCAGTCAAGGTGAGCCAATGGCTGCACTTTCAAGGATTGCAAATGGAAGTCATCGTCATATTCAAATAATTCCTGGTGATACGGTTGTATTCTCATCATCTCCTATTCCAGGAAACACTCTGTCTGTAAGTAGAACTATTAATTTACTGTTTAGAGCAGGAGCTGATGTTATTCACGGTTCCTTAAATGATATTCATACAAGTGGTCACGGTGGACAGCAAGAACAAAAATTAATGTTAAGATTAATAAAACCTAAATACTTCATGCCAGTTCATGGTGAATATAGAATGCAAAAAATGCATGCCAAAATCGCTGTAGAATGTGGGATTCCTGAAGAAAACTGCTACATTTTAGATAACGGTGAGGTATTAGGATTTAGCGATACAGAAGCTGGAGTTATTGGAAAAGTACCATCGGGGTCAGTCTATATCGATGGTAAAGGAATTGGTGATATTGGCAACATAGTTCTAAGAGATAGAAGAATCCTCTCTGAGGAAGGTTTAGTTATAGTTGTTGTATCAATCAACATGAAAGAATTCAAAATGGTTGCTGGTCCTGATATTATTTCTAGAGGGTTCGTATATATGAGAGAAAGTTCTGACTTGATTAATGAGGCTCAGAGTATGATCGAAAAACATATTCAGCAACTTCTAAATCAAAAAACTAACCAATGGTCAGAAATTAAAAATGAGATTACGGATACACTCGCTCCATTTCTTTATGAGAAAACAAAGCGTAAGCCAATGATTCTTCCAATAATTATGGAAATCTAAAAACTCAATCTTCTTCAATTTAGACGATTTTAGCATAGCCGCTCGCTTTCCGCGGGCACGGCCTCAACTAATTTTTGCAAGTTTTACTTGCAAAAATGGATTTTCGGCTCGTGCTGTTCCCGCAGGAGTCGAGCGCCTATACTTATCTTATAAGGATCTGCGGCAAATACTTGCATTTGCCTCATTGAAGAAAGCGAGCCGATTCTGCAAGTGTACATTTAGAATCTAAATTATATACTTTAACTTTTAAAAAAGCTTGTTGAGAATAAATTACTCAACAAGCTTTTTATTATTAAATGTTTTGTGAATACAATTCACTTGGGATTTTTGTTAAAGTAACGTATAAGCTTACTTGCTCTGTACTATTATTTTGGAATGAAAATTCTTCCTCTCCATCACAATGGATAATATCACCCTTATTAATTTGATTATCTTGACCATCAATATTTAAGAGCCCACTACCTTCTAATACATAAAGATACAGATCAGTTCCAGGGTGTTTATGTTTAGGTAAGCTTTGTCCAGCATTGAAATTTAAAATAAAGGTTACACTCTCATTTTTCTTAAAAACAATCCTTTTCGTAAACCTTTCTTCACTAAATTCTAAGAATTCACTAATATTAACTTTTTCCATGTTTTCTACCTCCTGTATAGTGTTAATTATTATATAGTTTTTAATATTTTGCACTTAATGTGCTTGAGCACATATCCTACAAGAGTTATCTTTTACTAAAACAATATAAAAAAACCCTTATAGAAAAGGGTTTTAAAAAAGTTTATTATATTTTTATTTATTAACAAGTCTTGATATCTTTTGTGAAAATTGGCTAACTTTTACTATCACGTCAAGAGAACCTAATTCATTGAATTTCTCCCCTGTTCCCTCTTCGATATAATAAGTTTCAAGTCCATATGCAATTCTGCATTGGTTTACATCATAATATAGAATTTTACCTTTAAGTACAACTTGATTACTATACACTTCCGGTTTTTTCTTATAGACTTTCTTTACTTCCCAATATTTTGTCTTCATATTTTTTTCTAAAAGCACAAACACTTTGCCACTGAAGTGATCCTCAGAGGAAAATGCTAATTTATCTACATCAACCATATTTATTTCGTAATTCAGTGTTACATAATCCCCATAAAATACATCTTTAGGATCATATGGGACAGTTTTTAATAGTACATCCCGACCATACTTTTCGGTTATAACATTAATGTTTGCTATAGTTAGAATAATAATAATTTGTGCTATTAGTAACAACCATAGTTTATTTCTTTTCATTGTGTGCACCCCTTCCTTCTTTCATTAACCATTGAAGAGTTGCATAAACAATCAGAACTATAATAGATAAACTAAAGAAAAATAAAGATTTTGAAAGGAATGTGTAACTAACCTGGAAATAAAATAAAACAACTGTCAATAAGAATATAATTGTACCATTTTTAAATGTATTCTGACGTAGACTTTTATACCCTTTAACTAAAAGGCTAATTGAATAAGTTAGTAATACTAGCAAAGGAACGAACTCTGCTGTTTGAGTGTCCGGTATGAAATAAAATAATGGAATAAACAATATAAATTTTTCTAGATTAGTTCTAAGCTCTTTTAATCCTATTAAAGAAATCGTCACAATAACAATAATAATTAGTGCTATATAATGTGTGATAATTGCCTCAAAGTTATATTCCATACCTCTATAAGCATCTATACTTTGAATACTCCAAAAAACTAATGCTATTAATAGCGGTATATTAACTAAAGATTTGTAACTTTCATGTTTATTCTTTAGATACAGTCCTATTGACAATAATAACGTTGGAACTAAGCATGGGATTACAATACTGAACAAATTGCTTAAAAAATTTCCATTATTATTATAAATTGTTGATGGGAAAAATATAGACCAACTTAATATAACGAATATTACTGTTAAATAATTTATAATTAAGTCTTTCACCTTAAATGCGTAGAAGGCAAATAATGCTGATAAAACTAAGATGAAAATATAAGGGAAATCGTAGTTCTGCGTATTACTATAAAACAATCCTATTACCGAAATTAGGATACTATAAATAAAGAAAATATTATTATTTAGTATTAAATAATAAATAAAAATACCAATCGCCCAGATAAAAAATACCGTAGCACTGTAAGAAACTAAATGATACATTTGTGCCGTCAAAATTAAGGAACTCCCAAAAATTGTAGCTGATATAACAAATAGAACATTACTAAATAATTGCTTACCCTTGTTTTCTAAATATCTTGCTAATTCAGTACTAATTATTAGTGAACCTATTAGTAACGATAATTTAGCAAAGTTCTCCATTGCAGACCAGTTCGCTGCTACAAATGAGAATAGACCCAAAATTAATAATATTGCTGCAAGCCAAGGTAACGTTGATAAATACCAATCGTGAGACTTATTATTTCGTTTTTGATAATAATCAATGATGTTTGCAAACTGTTCCTCTGATATTAATTCTTCTTTAGTTAAAGTTTCAAGTTCATATCTTAATTTCTTGTCCAAATAATTCACCCCTTTTACTATGGTTCTTAATTTTACTTTAACACTTATATGGTTGTTCTTACCAATTTTTAATATAATTATTTCAATATAGCCAAAAAAATGCCCCTTTTCAGGGACATAATTTTTTTAAAGTAGCTTTTGTTGGAATCTTTCTATATCATCGTCATGGCCAATTACTATTAGTATATCACCTTCATGAATAGCTTCAGTTGCCTGAGGTGTAATATTCATATCGTTACCTCGCTTAATAGCAACTATATTAATTCCATACTTAGCACGTATATTTAATTCTATGATTGATTTGTTTGCAATTTTTTCAGTTGCAGTAAATTCATACAAACTATATTCATCGCTTAATTCAAGGTAATCAACAACATTTTTTGTCATCATCTTGTATGCAATTCGCTCACCCATTTCACGTTCTGGATGAACTACATTATCTGCACCGATTTTCTTTAATATTTTTTCATGGTAATCGTTTTGTGCTTTTACAGTTATGTATTCAACACCTAGTTCTTTTAGGATAATAGTTGTTAAAATACTAGCTTTAAGGTTGTCACCTATAGCTACAATTACATGATCGAAGTTTCTAATCCCTAAACTTTTCAACACATTTTCATCTGTTGAATCAGCAACCACAGCATGTGAAGCTATTGAAGCATATTCATTTATTTTTTCCTCGTCATTATCAATAACAAGAACTTCCATTCCTTCTTTTGAAAGTGCTCTACAAATACTGCCACCAAATCTGCCAAGACCTATGACAGCAAATTCCTTTTTTACCAAGGTTAATGCCCTCCAAGTATAAATAGTATCTAATTTCATCTTAATATATTAAAGTTACTAATTTACAAAGAAAAAAGCAAGCAGATTATTATATAAAAGAAATGCACGCAGAATAATATCTACGTGCATTTATGTGTATTAGATTTTTACTTAAGCATTAACTAGGGTTTTTTGCCCCGGTCTCCAGTTTGCTGGACAAAGTCCACCAGTTTGTAATGCTTGAAGCACACGTAGTGTTTCTTCAACATCACGACCTACGTTATTGTGGAAAACTACTGAATATTGTAATTCTCCTTCAGGATTAATTATATAAAGTCCTCTTAAAGTAATACCTTCTTCTTCGATTAAACAACCATAAGATCTTGAAACTGCATGGTTCATATCTGAAGCTAAAGGATAGTTTATTTTACCGATACCACCTTTATTGATATCTGTATCAATCCATGCCTTATGTGTAAATACTGAGTCAGTCGATGCTCCAATTACTTCAGCATTTAAATTTTTAAAATCTTCAACGCGATCAGATAATGCGATGATTTCAGTAGGACAAACAAATGTAAAGTCCATTGGGTAGAAAAATAAAACTGTCCATTTACCATTTTTCATATTTTCTTCTAAACTTACTTTACCAAAAGAACCATTAGGCATAACTGCCTCCATACCAAACTTTGGTGCTTCTTTACCTACTAAACGTTCTGCCATTATAAATTACCTCCGTATGTAAAATTTAATTATATTTAATATTACAACTTAAATATTAAACGATTATTATTTAATAGTCAATACTTATTTGTAATAATTATAATTAAGTAATTATTACTTACTTCTAAGGTATTTTTCTATTAAATTAATCGCAAAAGGAATTGCCTTTTCATTAGGATTTAATCTCGCATTATGTAACCCATAATCCGATTCAACTCCTAGCCAAAACATAAAACCTGGAATTTCCTTTAACATAAATCCAAAATCTTCCCCAGTCATTGCTGAATTTGCTTCAACGAAATTAGTTTGTTCATCTCTCAGAAATTTTATGAAATTATTTGTTTGGATATCATGATTGAAAACACCATAATATGCTGAGCCAAAATTTATTGTAGCCTTGCAATTATAGACTTGTTCAATCCCATTTACTACCTCTACTACTCTTTGCTTAATTACATTCATCGATTCTTCTGTAAAGGTTCTAATTGTACCTTCAAGTCTTGCGGTTTCTGATATGATATTATTTGCAGTACCTGCATGCAATTTACCAAAAGTAATAACCGCAGCATCTAGCGGGTTAATATTTCTTGAAATAATTGTTTGGATTAAATTCACTAGTTGTGCGCTCGCAACGACCATATCTCTTGTATTATGTGGAAATGCAGCATGACCACCTTTTCCTAATATATCAATAAATAATTCAGATGTATGCGCAAATAAAACACCTGTTTTTGTTGCTATAGTTCCCACAGGATACTCTGGAGCTACGTGAAGTGCAAACACTTCATCTGGCCACCACTCCTTTAATTCTTCACTTTCAAGTAATGGTTTAGCACCACCTGGTCCTTCTTCAGCAGGCTGAAAAATAAAAAGCACATCATCTTTTAATGGATTTTCAGTTATTCGATGTAGAATTCCTAATGCAATTGCCATATGTAAGTCGTGTCCACATGCATGCATATAGCCATCGTGATTTGATTTATACTCTAATTCCGTAAGTTCAGTTATAGGTAAAGCGTCTATATCTGTTCTGTATGCAATAATTTTACTTGAATTTCTACCTTTAACTTTAACTAGGATCCCTGTTTTCCAAGTTTTCAGCTCTAAATTGGTATTATTAAATCTTTTTATAATCTTTAATAAATATTCCTGTGTTTTAAATTCTTTAAACCCTATTTCTGGAATTTGATGTAATTCTCTTCTAATTTTTATAAAATCCATATATATCACCTTAATATAGTTTTTACTTACTAATTTTATGAAACTATGCTATGTACTTAAAGAAAACTCGGCGACTACCGAGCCTTAAGGGCGATGGCAGAGCCGTAGTTGCACTTATGCGTTAGGAAAGTATGAACTACGAAGAAGTTTATACTTTCCTTATAGCTAAAATAAACTTGGCTATTCCAAGTCCTTAAAAGAATTTTCACCTTCGTATATGCGCTCGCTTTCCGCGGGCACGGCCTCAGGCTTTTTTTGCAAGTTTCACTTACAAAAATGGATTTTCGGCTCGTGCTGTTCCCGCTAGAGTCGAGCGCATACTCTTTTACATTTCTACCTCCAGCAAATCAACGTTTCAACTTAAAAATTCTTATGTTTATTAACAAACCCTATATTAAAAACGTGGAATTAGTTCCACGTTTTTAAATGGTTTTATAGTTGTCTTAATTCTTGTCTAATTTCAGTTTTACCTTTAGTTTTTTCGTCAATTTCCTTAATAACTCGAGCTGGTACTCCTGCTACAACAGTATATGGAGGAACATCATCAATTACAATTGCACCAGCCGCAACTACTGCCCCTTTACCAACTTTTACACCTTCAAGCACAACAGCATTTGCTCCAATTACAACATCATCTTCTACTATAACTGGTTGTGCAGATGGTGGCTCAATAACACCCGCTAGTACTGATCCTGCACCAATATGGCAGTTTTTTCCAACAGTTGCCCTTCCGCCCAGTACTACATTCATATCAATCATTGTACCTTCGCCAATAACTGCTCCGATATTAATCGAAGCACCCATCATAATTACAGCATTATCTCCAATTGTTACATGATCACGAATTATCGCACCCGGTTCAATTCTCGCCTTAATATTTTTCATATCTAATAGTGGGATTGCTGAGTTTCTTCTATCATTCTCAACTACATATTCTGTGATATTTGTATTATCTTTTAATAAGCCTTCGATGTCTCTCCAATCACCGAAAATAACACCAGTTTCATCATTTAGAAATGTTTGTATTGTTTCAGGGAATTTAATCTCTTTTAAAGAACCCTTTAAATATACCTTAACAGGAGTTTTCTTTTCACTTTGCTGTATAAACTTAATAATCTCTTCTGCATTACTTAACATTATGTAACATCCTCCAATAAATAAGTACTTGTACTTTAATTTAACAAACTTAAAAGTTAGTGACAAGAAAAATATACTAATTATTTACAAAAATTAAAATTTTTACGAACTAATATAAAACATACAATTGCAACTAAAAAAAGAAAGGAAAATTGTAATGTACCTAAATTGTTAACTACTCCTATTAATTGTTCATGTTCTTTATTTCCCATATTGTTATTCTTTAACAAGACGGTAATTTTATTTATATCCATTTTATTGGAAAGAGCTTTTTGTAAAAATATATTTGATATACCACCAACAACTGCTGCACCAATAGTATTACCTAACATTCTTATGAAAGAGTTCATTGCAGTTAGTGATGCCCTACTATTAATATCACATGATGATTGGATAGTTACAATAAATACATTAGATAAAAAGCCCATTCCGATGCCAGTGAAAAAAGAACCAATGCATGAAACAATTACTGGAGAACCGGTCGGTAAAAATAGAAATGTAAGTGTCCCAATTACTAAGGCGATTCCACCTAAGATTGCTGCTGATTTTTCATTATCATTTCTTATGTATTTAGCAGATATTATTGAAGCTAATGGCCATCCTATTGAAACCGTCGTTAATGCGAGTCCAGCCTCATATGGAGACGCGTTAATACTTAGCTTCAAGTATGTAGGTAAAAATGTGGTAATTCCGAACAGTATTATTCCCATCAGAAATGTAATTAAATTTATATTTAAAATAAGCTTATCTCTCAAATTATCAAGTGGAAAAAGTCTGTTTTCCGATGCACTTTCTGAAAAATAAAATGTTAAAATGCTTACAATCATAATACTAACTAATGACAGCGATTTTACAGAAAGGAAATTAATTAATAAACTTGTATCTATTATAAACAATAGGAAAACCCCTATAAAAATTGTAAAAGATACAATTGATCTGTAGGGTATATTTGCTGTATTTATACGTGTAAAGTTTTCTTTATATAAAATTGTAAAAATCAGGAAAACTAAAATAATTAAAGGGATATTTACCCAAAAAACTAGTTCCCATCTACCATATGAAACAAAAAATGAACCTAAAGCTGGTCCAAGTATCGCAGATATAGCCCATACACTCGATAAATATCCTTGAATTGACGCACGTTCAGCTTTTGTATATATGTCTCCGATAATGGTTGAAGCTAAAGTCATTATTGCTCCACCACCAGCGCCTTGAATTAGTCGCGCTACAATCAATTGCTGCATATTATTTGCTAGACCACAAAATATTGATCCTATTAAGAATAGAACTAAACCAACTAACATCAAAGGTTTTCTTCCGTATGTATCAGCTAGTTTACCGTATATTAGGATTGTTGCTGCACTGACCAGTAAATACCCTGAAAACACCCATGTATAATGTTTAAATCCTCCAATTTCGCTAATTATCAGGGGTAGAGCTGTTGAAACAATTGTTGCCTCTATTGCAGATATGAACATTGCTATAATTACAGCTATTAAAACATATGTCCTTTTATCAAATCTGTTAGACATTTTTCCACCTACCATATAACAATAGCTAACGATTATCGTTAGCTATTTCTAATTAAATAAAATTAATATCACTTTGGTATATATATGTTCTAACTTCTTTATTTATTTTTTTAAGTATTTCTCTTCTTGTTAGAATACCCTCAAAAGTGCCTTCTGAATTTTCAACACATACGAATGCATTGTCAATTACAGTTAATAGCCCATTTTGAAATTGTGAGTCTAAATTCAGTCTAGGAATGTCTTTATTCATAACATCTTCAACCTTTATACTTGAAAGTCGTTCAAATTCAACTCTCTCAAGTCCAAAAATCGAGTCTAAAACCATTGCTGAACTTATTAGTCCATGTAGTTTATATTCCAAATCTAGAACAGGCACCATTGAATATCCCGATTTAGTAAGTACTAAAAGTGCATGTTCAATACTATTTCCTATCTGAACATGTGCCACTTTATCAGCAGGAATTAAAATATCACTAATTAGTATTTCCTCCATCATGCTTCTAAGTTGCTTACTCATAGATATCATCCTCCCTTAAAAACAATGACAAATTCAATATTAATTGTAACATGATTATTATTGTTAATACGAATAATTGTTATTACTATTGTGAATTAAAAATAGAGCACGCTTATGCCCTCACGATGTCAAAAAAATAAAACGGCCTAATTTTTTAATATATTGGCACTATTTTTCAACGAGTTGATAGCATTTATATGCTCTATTCCTAGTTTATTTGATTGGTATCTGTTTTACAGTCTGTCAAATAATTTTGATAAGCTACGGTATTTTTCTTCACCTGCAGCAAAGTCACTTTTTTCTATATCAGATAGTTCACTGCCTACGATTTCTTTAGCATATCCTTGATTAAAAAGTGCTTCTAATAATAACATTTTTTCTTCTTCATTTAATTTTGAAATAAGATTCGTTTTCAATCTCGTTTCCCCTCTCACTTAACCTTATACCTTCCAATGTCTCACATTTAGAATAAGAAATTTAGCGATAATGGTCAATATATAGATTTTTCCAATAAGAGTGAGTTCACGGATTTGATTGAGGCCACTGAACAAGTCGGAAAACACTATTATTGATGTTCTGAATCTGCTCGCTCTCCTAGAGGGAAGCTTTTTTCTATACAAGCTTTTACTTTAACTTTCGTACGGAAGTTGTATATTTCTGTACCGTCCTTCAATTTTTCCGTACGCATATTAAATATTTTCGTACGTGAAATTTAAATTTCCGTACGCTCATGTCAAACCGTGTCGAAAGCTTGCTGAACATAATAAAAACACCTTGGAATCCAAGGTGTTATTTATCTTGACATATATTACATACGCCATGAAATGTTAGTCTATGATCTTTTACTTTAAATTTGAATTTATCTTCAACAATTGCTTCTACATCATCTAATAAATCTTCTTCTATTTCTTGAACCGATCCACACTGAATACATACTAAGTGATGGTGAAAATGATTATCGCCTTCTTTTCTAAGGTCGTATCTGGACACACCATCTCCAAAATTAATTTTATCAACTACCTTAAGTTCAGTTAACAATTCTAACGTACGATACACTGTAGCAAGTCCTATTTCAGGAGACTTTTCTTTTACGAGGAGGTAAACATCTTCAGCACTTAGATGGTCTTGTTCGTTCTCTAATAATACCTTTACAGTTGCCTCACGTTGAGGAGTAAGCTTATATCCAGACGTATGTAGCTGTTTCTTAATGTAATCTAATTTTGTATCCAAGGTAATCCCCCTCTCATTTACATTCTTAATTATATCAAATCATTCTCAATTAGCAAAATAAAAATCATTACAATTTTAAAATTGTAATGATTATAAATAAACACTAAATTACTTTAGTTGCTGATTCAAAAGTACTTGTTTCATAAGGACTGGAGATACAAATGCCTCGTAGACAGCAGGAATTGTTAAAATAATTGCAACTAAGATAAATGAGAATACATACTTCAGTAGATTTTGTCCAAAGTTCCCTTGTTTTCTAACTGTAAATTGATTTCTTAGCATTTGTAAAGATATATTAGTCCCTAAAACTGTTATTAAAATAAATGCAGGCAATACAATTAAATTTTGCGGCATTATTGTACTTAAAGAAATTAAAAATCCTTCAATCCCAAATTGATTTACTAGGAAACCAACTGTAAATCCTACCATTATACCTTTTAGGAACAAAAATATAATTATGATTGGCATTCCTATTATTGATATTCCTAAAACCCACATAAATCCTATTGTTTTAAGATAGTTAAAGTATGTTACTAAAAACATTTCTTTACTGTTTGCTATTTTATCATTTGTGACTTGTCCAAAAAATCTTTCTAAATAAAAGAAAAGTTCTTCTTTCTGCACAAACCCTAAACTATTAACAATGATTGCACCAAAAATTATTCCTACAAAAAGTAATATAACTATAAATATATAGAGTTGAACATTTTCTCTAAAATGCTCACTTATTAGCTTACTAAATCTACTTTTTCTGTTCATGTCCATACCTCCATCTAGATTTAATAGATTCTATGAGGCGTATATGAAAAATAGAATAAAAACTACCAAAATTAATTGGTAGTTTGAATTAACAGAGTTTAGATTTTAAATATTGAATAGCGATTATTGTTTTTGCATCCTTAATTCTACCTTCTTTAATTAATACCTCAGCTTCTTGTAATGAAACTTCAATAATATCCACAAACTCATCCTCATCAAGACCTGCACTATCCTCTAATTTCCTACAGTACTTTGCCTCATAAAGGTATATTAGTTCATCTGCAAATCCAGGAGATGTGTAAAATGAATACATTAATTCTAGAGATCCACACTCATAGCCCGTTTCCTCTTCTAATTCTCTTTTAGCTGTTAATTCAGGTAATTCACCGACTTCAATTTTCCCTGCAGGCACCTCTAAAAGTGGTCTTTCTAATGCTTTTCTATATTGTTCAACGAGAATTATTTTACCTTGATCATTTTGAGCAATTACAGCGACTGCACCAGGATGCTTAACTATTTCTCGTGTACTAGTTTTCCCGTCTGGCAATTCGACCTCATCTTTAAATACTTTAATTACTTTGCCAGTAAATATTTCTTCACGATTTAGTGTTTTTTCTTCATATTTGTACATAGCTACCTCACACAATCTCTGCTAAAAACACAGTTTTCATTTGCTCTAAAAAGCTTTCATGGTTCTCGGTAAAAGTTGCGGTTTGGTCTTTATAAACTACGAGTTTAAATCTCTCTTTGTAAGCACCGTACGCTGTTAAAAACACACAAATATCTGTGCATACCCCTGTAAGACAAACTGTGTTTACACCAACCTCACGAAGTTGATTTGTTAAATTAGTTTCGTGAAACGCATCATATTCTGGTTTAGGTATGAAATGAACTAGTGGATTATTTTGATTTGCTTCGTACCATTCTTGTAAGTCACCATATAATTGTTGACCCCATGTTCCTTTAATATTATGTGCTGGCCATAATTTGAAGTGCTCATCATCTTCTATGTGTTCATCCATACAAATGAAAACGTGATCTTCATTACTTATAAATTCATTTGCTGAATTTAATATTGACTGTACAATTTTTTGGGCTGGAGCACCTGCAGTTAATGTTCCATCTTCATGCACAAAGTCATTGCTCATATCTATTATTAATAGGGCTTTTTTATCCATTTAATCAAGTCTCCTTATTTATATTTTTTCCATTCTATATTACTCTCATTTAATAGTTCTTCAAATGTCTTATTTTTTTCTTGTTCTTTGATTTCTTCCTGCTTCCTTTTCTTCTCTTCTTGTATTCTTACTTCTTCTGCCTTTAATAATTCATTCTTTTTACTTTTAAGTTGCTCCAATAAATTTTTTGGCATAATTTCTTTTAGTGTAGCCTTATCTTTTTCTGTATAATTAATATTAGCTGTTTGCCTTTTATTTTTCATTTTGGCCTCCAATTATTTTATTTAGGGGTGAATTATATGTACTTATATATAGTAGTCTTTATTACTTGTATTCTCTCTGCTATTGGTTATTATTTTAGCTCACGAATCATGTTTATTCAAAAGAAAAGTGATGATTTTATATATAATAGAGAAGTTTTAGGACATAAGTTTGATAAATCATTTTTTAATAGTTTAGATTGTGAACAATTTTATATTAATTCTAGATTTGGTTACAAATTATCATGTACTTTTTTTAAGCCTTATGAAAATAAAAATAAATTCATAATTCTTAGTCATGGTGTTACGGTTAATAGTCTTAACTCTTATAAGTATGCAGAATTGTTCTTAAAAAGAGGATTTAACGTGCTACTCTATGAGCATCGTCGTCATGGAAAGTCTGGTGGTACAACTACAAGCTATGGTTATTATGAAAAGTTTGATTTAAAAAGCATTGTTGATTGGGTGTATGGTAAGTTTGGTGATGATATTATTTTAGGAATTCACGGCGAATCCATGGGGGCTGCGACAATTATCCTTTATGCTGGAGAACTTGATGATCGTTGTAATTTCTATATTTGTGATTCTGCTTTTGTTGATCTTGAAATACAATTAAAATATCAACTTAAAAAAATCTATAATCTTCCTGTGTTTCCTTTTTTCCATTTATCAAAGCTTTTTGTTTTTTTTCGGGATAAATATTGGCTAAGTAGTGTTTCACCGGTTTCTGCTATTAAAAATATTAATAACCCAATATTACTAATTCATTGTTGCAACGACGATTATACACTTAGCTTTCATTCAAAGAACCTTTATGAAAAGAAACGTGATAATAAAGTCCTTTACATAGCTGAATACGGTAAGCACGCTTGTGCACTTAATGAAAATCGCTCTAGCTATGAAGCTGCTATTGATGATTTTCTGAAATCAAATTCTATTTCCTAAGGGGGGAATGAGTTAATGGAAAATGTTAAAATTACTTCACGTGATAATGGTCCGTTACTTATTACTGGAAAGGTAGAAGTATTAGATGGTGAAGGTAATCTGCTTGAAATTAAGGAAAAATGTTTTCTTTGTCGTTGTGGATTAACTAAAAATGCACCATTTTGTGATGGTTCCCATAAAGGTGTATATGAATCAAAGGTACGTTCTAAATAATCCCTCAGAGCCCTGAGGGATTTTTAAATTAATTTAATATCAACAACTGCTTTTGAGCTTACTTTTACAGTTTTTCCATCTGAATTTTCTAACCATATAATTCCAGCTAATATATCGACACCACTAATATTACCTATTATAACTTCGTGTTTAAAATTAATCTTGTCATAATACGTTATTTTCAATTTGTCTCCTGATTCAAAGCTCTGCTTTAGAATCTCATCTAGTTCATCATTTTTATGCTCATCTAACATTTTTTCCAGTTCCCAATGTTGTTCTAATTTCCAATCCCTTAGCATCTTTACATGTTCAGGAAGCATTAATGATGTCCATTTGATAACGCCTCGATCCTTTATCTTCATTATATTCTCCTATTCTTTATGACCACCAACGAGCTTACTTCTATGAACAGCTGTTCCCGCATCGGTATATGATACTGCCCTAAGTAGTGCCCTTGAACCATATCGCTTGCGAATATTATCAACTACATATCCTAATTTTCTTTCCTTATTTCTAGTAGGTGCAAATAAGTTTAATTGCATTGCTTCATCATCAACAATATTTGAAAGTGCCATTTGAATTTGTCTAACAATTTTATTTTCATAAAACGTATTAAAAAGCTTCAAACATACTTCGTATATTTCTTTAGTTATGTTCGTAGGATCATCTAATGTGTATGAACGATAGAATCCTCCACCACCTTCATCACGGCTATATGCGACACCGAAGCTAATCGTTCTTCCTGCCTTTTTTGCCGTCCTAGCACGCCTCGCGACTTCTTCACTCATTTCTAGGATAACAGTTTCTATTTCGTCTCGCTCTTTGTAGTCACGCATTAATATTTGACTTTTTCCGAAGCTAATTTGACTATGCCACACTGGCTCTCCTAACTCGGATAAATCAATACCCCAGGCATGGAAATACAGCTGACTACCCATGATCCCGAACTTTTTTTCGAGTTTATCTAACGAATAATTGGCAAGTTCTCCAACTGTAAAAATACCCATCCTATTTAAAGATTTTTGCGTTTGGGAACCGATCCCCCACATCTCTTTTAGAGGAGACACTGGCCATAGTTTTTTAGAAATATCTTCATACGTCCATTCACTTATCCCCACTTTTTTTGCTTCTAAATCTAAACATAGTTTTGACAAGAGCATATTCGGACCAATTCCAATTGAACAAGGGAGTCCAAACGTTTGCTCTAACTCCAGTTTTATTTTCCTAGCTATTTCCATAGCATCTCCCCAAATATTTTCACAACCATCAACACGAATAAAGCTTTCATCAACGCTGTAAACGTGAATAGAATTCGGTGGGACATACCTTTGAAAAAGCCTAGTTATTTCTGTTGAAATTGTTAAATACGTTCTCATCTTTGGATTAACAACAATGATTTTATCATCCAAGGGAATCTCAAACTTTCTTGAGCCTGTTTTAATTCCATATTCCTTTTTTAATTGTGGAGAAGCTGCAAGAACAATGCTGCCCTCATGATTAACATCACCTACAACTGCTAGATAGCACTCTAGAGGATTTAAGCCAAGCATTACGGCAGAACAACTTGCGTAAAAGCTTTTCATATCTATGCATAAAATTTTTTGCTGCGGCATAGTCGTATAATCTATCACTTTTTACCACCTAACCTAATTAGCAATTTTTACTTTTTTGAATAACTATATAAAAACCGCATCGCCAAAAGAACACTTGTTCTTATTATATGAATATTTTATACGAATATGCGTTCGATTTCAACATGAGGGAGTGGTAATTTATGTATATTAAGAGAGCGTATGGAATTTTTACAAATACAATTTCGACAATACTTATAGGGATAATAACGAGTGGATTAATTCAAAATTTTCAACGTAATAGTGGTTATATAAGTAAAGAGGTATTATTAAGTGCTGGTTTATTGTACTTAATAGCTTTGTTAATAATTATTTACATGTATTCAAACAAAATTATTATTGATGGTGAAACGTTTAGTTATACAAATTTCTTTGAAAACAAGAGTATTGTTATAAATGATATAAAAAGTATTGGCTACAAAAATATTAATCGAAATGTAAAAACTATTTTCCCTGTACTTCATATTATTTCTAGTGAGGAGACAATCGAAATACCATACTATTTATTTGAAAAAGATTTAGATGATGTTATTAGGCAGTTAAAAAGATATAAGACTATGTAAAAAACACCGATTTGAAATCGGTGTTAACTACTTTCTTTTTAAGCTTCTGCCAGCTAATTTCTCAAAAAGTGCTGGCGACAACTGGTATAATTTAGCGCCCCATCCCATCCAGAACGGGAGATTTAGTTCTCTTGTTGGTTTCTCAATGCTATTAATGATTGCTTTTGCAACGTCATCTGGGTCAAGCATCAATCGTTCCATACTTTTAGCATACATACCTTCTTTATCTGCAATACTAAAGAAATTAGTTCTGATCGGGCCTGGGTTAACTGCTGTGACAAAAATATTTTTGTCTTTAAGTTCCAGCCTTAATGCATTAGTGAATCCAAGAACCGCATGTTTAGTTGCAGCATAAACACTTGCTTTCGGAGTAGCAAGTTTTCCGGCAATAGACGCTACATTGATAATATGACCTTTGCCGTTCTTAATAAAATGAGAAATAATTTCTTTTGAACAAGCGATAAGACCAACAACATTAACATCAATCATACCTTTTATATCAGTTAACGAAGACTCTTTAAGATACTCAAAAATGCCGTACCCCGCATTATTAATTAAAACGTCAACCCTTTCATGATCCTTTACAATAATTTTAAAGATTTCAGAGACAGCTTCAACGTCTGAAACGTCTAGATGATAGCATGCTGCTGAAACACCAAATTGCGAATTTATTTCACATGATATTAATTGTAATTTTTCAAAGCTTCTTGCAACTAGGATTGGTTTGTAACCTCTACTAGCAGCTTCAAATGCTAGGCTTTTTCCTATCCCACTCGAGGCACCAGTAATTAAAATGCATTTACTCAAACTAAACAACTCCAATTATTATGTATAAACATATTATCGACTTAAGATATTATTACTAATCCGATACGACTTTAATTTCTTTTATTATATAAACATTAGTTTACATTTGATTTAACTAATTGTCATTATCTTCCAAAAATGATTCGTCTAATGGTGTTTAGCAAACTCCAGCTAAAAAATAATACTCTTCCTTAAATTAAAGGAAGAGTATTATTTTTATTTAGTTAGCAACAACATAATATTTATTATTAACTAGATTCATAGAAATTAATCCTTGATTTTCAAGATAATCGATATGTCCTAATGCCTCGGATACAGTAACACTAAACTGTTTTTTAACAGTAGCCTCATTAAATAACTTTAAGCTTAATTCGAATGGAGTTAAACTACCTTCAGTTTTAATAATGTCTAGAGCCCTTTTCACACGTTTCTGGAATTGCTTGATTCTAACATTTATAAGTTGGTTGTGATTAGTAATAATATCACCATGACTTGGAAGAATCGTCTTAATAGGAAGCTCTGAAAGCTTATTTAATGATTCATAATATAAAATAGAAGACTTGTAACGACCACCATCTTTATCGAGTTCAATAAATGGGGTAACTGCAACGTTACTAAGAAGTATGTCGCCACCAAATAAGACCCCATCAGTTTCCCTAAGAAGTACAATATGGCTAGAGGCATGGCCTGGTGTATAGTGTACTTTAAAATCACTAACAAAATCACCATCGCTAACTATTCTAGTCAACTGGGACTTTGACGAAAAATTTAAATCATCAGTGATATAGTCATCATCACCAATATATTCAATAGGAACCCCTATTCTAGTAACTTCGTCAATAAAATTAGTACGCGCATTCTCAAGGAATGATGTCTCTTGTGTAATCCAAGGTTCGTTAAATTTATGGCCGACAATCTCTGTATCAGGATTAAAGTATGCTAATCCGCCACAGTGGTCTGGGTGGTGGTGTGTTATAAATACTCTACTAATATCGGAAATTTTTAAATTTAAAGTATTCAAACTTGTTTCTAAAATTTCAAGAGACTTATCATCTTTGACACCACAGTCGATTAAAGTTAAATCTTCACCTTTAACTAAATACACGTGAACAACGCCAATTGAAAAAGGTACTGGTAAGGTAATTTGAAAAATATTAGGTAATACCTCAATTACATTTGACAACCTTTGCTCACTCTCCGTCTAGAATCTACCTGTTTATCGTAAAACTAAAAAAATCACTAGCTATAAAGGATTCCTCAAAGATTTCCCTTGCTTCATTAACTAATTGATTACACATCTCACCTTGGTATCGTGAACTAATATGTGTTAGCAAAAGAACCTTTGCATTTGATAATTTTGCAGAAGTTGCTGCTTGGGTTGAAGTGCAATGATAGTATTCTGATGCTTGTTTTTCATCAGCAGCCGAAAAAGTGCATTCATGAATAAGCACATCACAATCCCTTGCAAGCTCAACAATTTGTTCACAGACCTTTGTATCACCAATATATGTAATAACTCTACCTTTTTTGTTTGGACCAACAAAGTTTTTACCGTCTATTACTTCTCCGTTATCTAACGTAATTGTTTCACCATTTTTTATTTTACTATAAAGTGGTCCTGGTTTAATCCCAATCTGTTTTAATTCATTAACAAGAAGTTCACCTGGAATATCCTTTTCTTCAACCCGAAACCCAAACGAACTAACACCATGTAATAATTTTTTAACGTACACAGTATAGTTATCATCTTCAAAGATTTTTCCATCATTATCAAATTCTTCAATAATTAGATCATATTTAAGTTTTGTTTCACTAGTTTGAAGTGAAACGCTCACAAATTCCTTAATACCCTTTGGCCCATAAATTGATAAAGGTGTCGTACCATCTTGAAAAGATCTACTTCCGAGTAGTCCTGGTATTCCAAAAATATGGTCACCGTGTAAATGTGAAATAAATATTTTATCAATTTTTCTTGGTTTTATATTTGTATAAAGTATCCGATGCTGAGTTGCTTCCCCGCAATCAAATAGCCACGTTGAGTTGTTTTTATTAAACATTTGCAAGGCAAATGATGATACGTTTCTTCCTTTAGATGGAACCCCAGCACCAGTACCTAAAAAAATTAATTCCATTTGATTACCTCATTCAGTTTCTACTCACAAACCGTTTTAATAATTTCCGTAACAAGTTCAGCCGTTTTTACTAACTCACTTATTGGCATTTTCTCGTTAGTAGTATGTATTTCTTCATATCCAACAGCTAAATTCACAGTAGGAATGCCATGACCAACAAAAACGTTAGCATCACTTCCCCCACCACTTTTTAATAAGCGATGTGGTCTATTAATTTTAGCAATAGCCTTTTTCGCAATTTCAACAACATGATCACCATCGGAGAATTTAAAGCCTGGATACATGACTTTGTGCTTGAAATCAACAGAACCACCAAACTCATTTGTAGCTGATTCAAAAGCCTCTTTCATTTTTAAAACTTGCTGTTCCATTTTGTCATGAATTAATGATCTAGCCTCAGCTAGAATAGTAACTTTATCACATACAATATTTGTTTGTGAACCACCTTCAAAGCGGCCAATATTAGCAGTTGTTTCCTCATCAATTCTACCAAGAGGCATACGTGAAATTGCTTTGGCAGCAACAGTTATTGCTGAAATCCCTTTTTCTGGTGCAACACCTGCATGTGCGGTTTTACCAAATACAGTTGCTTCAATTCGAGCTTGCGTAGGAGCAGCAACAATAATATCACCTACAGGTCCATCACTATCTAGCGCAAATCCATATTTCGCCTTAAGAAGCTTTGGATCCATAGCTTTTGAGCCTACAAGACCTGATTCCTCACCAACAGTAATTACAAATTGTACATCGCCATGTTCAATATTATTTTCCTTTAAAACTGTAATAGCTTCAATCATTGCAGCAATTCCAGCTTTATCGTCTGCACCTAGAATTGTCGTTCCGTCTGTAACAATCACGCCGTCTTTAATAGAAGGTTTAACATTTTTACCAGGTACAACAGTGTCCATGTGACAAGTAAAGTAAATTGGATCAACGCCATTTTTATTTGCCTTTAGTGTACAAATTAAATTTCCTGCGCCAAAATTTGTAACTTCCTTTGAATCGTCCTCTAAAACTGTTAGACCAAGTCCAATAAATACATCTTTTAAGTATTTGGCAATTTCGGTCTCATTTCGTGACTCAGAATCTATCTGAACTAAATGTAAAAATTGGTCTACAATTCGCTTTTCATTAATCACTTTTGTTCCTCCAATTAGAAAGGTTTAAGATGGTTATTTCATAATTTTACCATTTAATACACATTATACTAAATCAGTTAATTATTTTTCTATATATTTGGTTTTCAGTGTCAATAAATAATAGGAGCTATTTTGAGCTCCTATTTTTATGAAGATATTTTTTTTAGATTAATACTGTATAAATCAGACAAATCTTCTCCGAAAATATTAGAAACACTTGAACTATTATTTGTTGATTGTAAAAGCTCTATTTCAAGGTTGTTAAGTTTCACAAGTCCGACTAAAACACACTCATCAACTAGCCTCTCCAACTTGATCAGTTGTGCACCATAAGTTCTTGTAAGATATAAGCTTGCTTCGCCTATCGAATCAACGTAAATAGAAACTTTACTAGTACTTTTTCCCATATACCTCACCTTTTGTTTAATGTATCTTCCATATTATTAATAATGTTAATAAAATATACCGAATTTGTTAAAATTTGTTCGCAAAAAACTGCTTGTACTAAACAATTTAAGGTATTACAATAAGTATGGAAACACAATTATATAGATGTAGTATTAACTATAAAAAGGGGGATTAATCATGGCCCGCAAAAAATCAAAACAAAAGATAGCTATATATTTAATGATTTTCTCAATATTATTAACAACATTATTTACTGGATTATCTTTAGTACTACAATAAAAACAAGCGTATAAGTTTGCGCTTGTTTTTTTTATTTTATTAAATTTTTATACTGTGCAATTTCTTCAAAACTCAAATCTGTGTTTACGATTATAACTTTAGTGCCGACTGGTACCATATTATAAAGTTCCTCTACTTCGCTATTATGCATTCTAATACAACCGTTAGACGCATAACTCCCAATTGACCAAGGAACATTAGTACCATGAATTCCATAAATTCGACCATCGGTGTTGAGAGCGTCGAAACCAATCCATCTACTCCCTAGAGGATTAAGAACGTCCCCACCTGCAATATTCCTACGACGATCATAGGGATTTACCGCCTTTACTGTGACTAAAAATTCCCCCTCAGGTGTGAGATCTGAGGTTTTTCCAGTTGCTACAGTCTTAGTAAAAACAATTTTCCCATCATCAATAAACACTAATCCATTAGTTTTTTTATTAATAATAATAAATTCATCTCGAAAATATGAATTCGCAATCGGCCATACAGAGGAAAAAGATATTAACATAGAAAGTATTAAATTATTAAGCATATCGTAACCTCTTTCGATTTAAAATCATTAATTATATGTCATTATTATTATTAAATACATTTAAAAAATCATGTAAAGAAACACACATGATTTATAAATCACAAACCATGATGAAAATGGTTTACTTCTAGTTTTTTGATGTTCTGAATCTGCTCGCTTTCCTGGTGCTGCGAAACGCATGCGTTTCGCAAGCCTCCTCACTCGCAAACTCGTTGCGGGGTCTTGCTTGGTCAGCTATCCCCTAGGGAAAAAGTATACTTTTCCCACAGATTCTTGAACATCAATAATATGTTTGACGATTTTTTAAGTGTCCTCTACTTTTAGCCCAACAATTTTTTATTTTCACAGAAAAACTCGGGGATTGCCGAGCCTTAAGGGCGACGGCAGAGCCGTAGTTGCACTAATGCGTTAGGAAAGTATGAACTACGCAGAAGTTTATACTTTCCGGTTATAGTAAAATAAACTTGGCATTGCCAAGTCCTTTAAAAAGAAAATATTACTTTATTACACGAAGCTGGAAACTGCGAGACTCCAGCGGGAACAGCACGAGCCGAAAATCCATTTTTAATAGTGAAACTAGCAAAAATTAGTTGAGGCCGTGCCCGCGGAAAGCGAGTAGTTTCTGCGAGTGTAATTATTAGAATTTTATACTTTCCTCATATACTAAAAAATCAGCAATGTAATTATCATTGCTGATCTTTAGTTCTGTATAGTTTAAAATAGTTTATTTTTGAATTTATTATAAAAGATTAAAATCCAAAACGCGGAACAAATTGCACCTAATAAAATTGATGGTATGAAGAAGCTGGTACCATAAGAAACAGACGCTTTAGCCAGCCAAAATGATGGCAGAACTCCAAAAAGAAACTGAATATTTGTATTAACAAAGAAAGGTACAAGTAACCCAACAAACACTACTCCAGAAAGTTTTGTTAATGCAAGACCTTCCACTTTATTTTTTGCTTTTGATACAGTGAATAACGTTACGGCTGCACTATATAACATAGATAAAAATATTAAACTTAAGATTAGCGGAAAGCTTAGTTCTGACAAGTTAAAAAATAACATCACAACTAGTGACAAGAAAAAGGCAATAATAATTGGAGTAATAATACGAGTAAAAATATAGCCGCTATATCCAATTGGAGTTACAAAAAGATACGCCGCAACATCGTCATCGTGTTCTTCAAGTATAATAAAACTCGAAACGGTACAAATAAGATTTAGTGCAATATATGACAGTAACGTATCAAAAAGTAGATAATAAGGAACTAACACTTTACCTAAACCATATCGTTCACTTATATATTCTTCTAAAATTGGAATACCATATTTAAAAATAACTCCACATAATATAGGGCCAAATATCATTAAAAGTAGCATATTGTCTCTAGTAATTTGTCTATATCCGAACTTTAAAGAAGCAACATACGCCCTCATATCTATATACCACTCAATGATTTAATCATTTTAATTACATTCCGTCTTGCCCACAACCAGAAAATAAAAATCCATCCTATGAGCACAACAGAATATACGTAATTTATTTCTACAATTCCAACACCCGCTAAAATCAATTTCATTATAATTACACTTGGAAATATTTCTAATATAAAATTATTGATATCAAAAAATAACAGAAATGGTGGAAATGAAATAATTGTACCTAGGGGTATAATCCCTAACATGAAACGGTTTAATGAGTTTACTCTAACAGCTACAATTAAACCGATTAATGAGAAAAAAATGGAACCTAACATTAAACCAATTATAAGTGATACAAGATTACCGGTAGTAAATTTAGTAGCTAGAACCACTGCCAAACCAACGGTAGTAGAAATTAACGATAAAGAAAACACCTTGGAAAGTATATACTCATCAACCTTTATAGGAGAGACAAATATTGAATCGAGTACTCTTTCGCTCTTTTCAAATAAAATAATAGCTCCCATAAAAAACATTCCTAAAGCAGCAGGATCAGAAAATAATATTATTCCCTTAACTACATCTCTAATTGAATTCGGTAAAAATAACAAAATACCTATATAACTTAAAGTAATAATCATATACACAATATAGAATCCATATTTCTGTTGAAACTTCATATCATTTCTAATAGAGTTTAGCATTCTCATTGTAAGCACCTACCAGTGACTTCAATGAAGATATCTTCTAAAGTAGGTTCACTTGAATGAATACTAGTAAGCTTATTATCGTTTATAATCCTTTTTAAAATAGGATCGCTAGCTGTTTCAAATAGACTTGTAGTTCTTTGAATTTCTTTAGTACCTTCTAAATAACTATACTTAAGCTTAGTTCCACCTCTACTCATTATTAAGTTATGAGGTGTGTCGATAGCTTTTATCTCACCCTCCACTATAAATGCGACCCTGTCACAAAGTTCTGCAGCATCATGCATATTATGAGTTGTTAAGATGATTGTTTTTCCACTAGCTTTTTGATCTAATATTATATTTTTCATAACCCTAGCATTAACAGGATCAAGGCCAGATGTTGGCTCATCAAGGAATAAAATCTCAGGTTGATGGATTAATGCCTTCACAAAATTTAGTCTAGACTTCATTCCTTTTGAAAAATCTGAAACTCTCTTATTGGCATCATTTTCCAGTCCAACCATTCTTAGTAGCATCATAGGTTCTATAAGTTCTTTAGTATATAAAGATCCAAAAAAATTCAAATTCTCAATTGCAGTAAACTTTGCATAAAGACTTGGAAATTCAAAATCAATCCCAATATCTTCATAAAAGGAATTGTCATGGTGTTTAACTTCCAAATTATTAATTTTTACACTACCGTCATACGATGTTAGGATACCAGTTAATATTTTTTGAAGTGTACTTTTCCCTGCACCTGAAGGACCTAAAAACCCAAAGATTTCACCTTTAGAAACACTAAAGTTCATATCTTTTATAAATGACTTAGTGTCAGAATAACTAAAAGACAGATTATTAATTTCAATCATCTCAATTCTCCTTTATTAATTGATCGGCGACACCAGTAATTAAAAGCTTTATTGCGTCCATATAAAGTGGTCCGATCTCTTGTTTATGAAAGGAAGTCATGAAAATTGCCCTTAATGTAGCTGATGCAAGTTCAATATCATCGCTGTTACTTACTCCTAGAGACTCGAATAATTTCACAACTAAAATATCATCAAATGAATGATGTTCTGTTATTAATTCCACTGGTAGTTTCCTAATTAAATATTCCATTTCATTATTCTCAAAAATTTTAAACATAAATGAGTTACTAACATTCTCAAATAAATAATACACACCATCAATAAATGATTGTCGCTTTGTTTTACCATCCGAATTCAAGTTGTTTATTAATTGACTAAAGATATCCTCCTGAAATTTTTCTAACACATCAAAAAATAATACTTCCTTAGACGGATAAAACAAATAAAAAGCACCCTTCGATATACCACTCATTTTAGTCAATTGATCAACAGTTGTTTTTCTTACACCGTACATTTTTAAACACTCAATTGCTGAAACCCTGAGTTTATCTTTAATAATTTCTTTCTCTCTTTCAGTAAAAGCAACAGCCATTTTTTACCTCCATTAAAAACGCATGACTAAATTTGTATTTATAGTCATATGCTACATTAACTACCCCCAAAAGGCAATTAATTTTATGAATAGCCCACTAGTTTTATTCAAATAAAGAAAAACCACCATCAATCTGTTCCCTAATTAACATGTGTAGTTGTGCACGGTGATGGTAAAAATGAACTAATATTTCTAATAACCATTCATACCTACTATAAGAAACTCCCCAGTATGCCTTCTTAATTTCAAATAATTCTTGAGAAGTATAGTTACTATAGATTTCCACTAAATTTTTAAAACTTGTAAGTAATTGTACTTTCATTTCTTCTAAACTTCTACCACTGTTTTCATTATAAAAGTCTTTCATTTCCGTTTCTGTTTTACCATTTAAAATATTAATATCTGCTGCAATTAATAATGAAATATGCTCACATAGTTCAGAAGTAGCGCCCTTTAATGGTTTTGTAAGTAATTTACTTTCTTCTATTCTTTCAAACATGATTACTGTAGAATCTACTGCAATTTTCAACTGATTTATTACTGAATTAATATACATATTTCCCCCTAATCTACACAGAAAAGCTCCGTATTAAAAATAATACGAAGCTCTTGAGAATGTATTAAATTTCATCACAATACTTTTCAAAAAGTGATTGTAATTTATTCACAACTTCAACAGTAGAAAATCCTTCGATGTCATTTCTCTCAACCATTCCTAATATCTTTCCATCCTTAAGTATGGCAAATGATGGAGACGATGGTTTAAAGCCTTCAAAGTATTCCCTTGCTCTTGCTGTAGCTTCCTTATCTTGACCTGCAAAAACGGTAACTAAATTATCTGGTCTATAATCAAAGTGTAAAGATGCCCCAGCAGCTGGTCTAGCAGTTCCACCCGCACATCCACAAACTGAATTAATAAAAACTAATGTTGTACCCTTTTGGGATAGTTCATTGTCTACTTCTTCAACAGTTCTAAGTTCTTTGAAACCTGAATCTACAATTTCTCTACGAGCCGTTTCTATAATATCGTTCATATAGAAATTATAATCAATATTCATTATGCATGCCTCCAGATTTAATATATAAATATCATACCAACCTTAAATAATATAAACAAATAATATGGATTTATTAATAAATATTAAAAATTAGTCTTAAAACTGCAACTAACTCCTCAATTTCAGCATCATCAGAAATATATCCAGTAAAATATTTAGCAATTTTTCCAAAGACCTCGTGATCGTCAATGCGCCCGTATAAATATATTGGGGCTTGTACGTTAAGTTCTAAAATATTATCAATTAGGCTATCTACTTCATTATTGCCACTACAAACAAAAATGTAATTAAAACCTTTTAAATCTACCGAATTAATACTGCAAATCTTTATATCTATTTGGCACAGTTTTTGTATCCTTGATAAAATTAAACTTTGATGATGACTTAGTGGATCTTTTTCATCATAAATAATAGCAACATTATATTTTTCCCTAACTTTTGTATAATAATCCAATGTAAACTCATCAAAGCTATGGAAGAAGCTAAATCTTGAGAGTCTTCTATAAATATTAGTGTTCAAATACTCATAAATATCTTCTTCAGGGTAAATAAATTCATTTTTTTCGCTAATCAAGGTTGTTAATTTATTATAAAAGTACTCAAACCCCACTTCCTTTAAGACTACATTTGAAATAGCTTTTTGAGTAACTTGCAAATCTTGATTTAAAACATCCTTTATATTCCGATTTCTCGTATACTTAACTTTATTTGCGAGAAAGTCGTTTCTTATTATGTTAAGAAGACCTCCTTTTTCTTCCCAACTTAAAAATTGATTAAAAATATTATTTACGTTTAATCTTTTCTGATCTAACCCTGAGTGGTTATACTCACACGTACATTTGAGCTTTTGCCCATTAATATTTATGTAAATATTATTTTTTATTAGTTTAGATATAGTTCTACAATCAATTATTTCTCGCTCATTATTAAATTCACTTTTCATCCTATCTTTAACCATTTTCAATATAATAAGTGGATTAGTATCAGTATTAATCCCCCAAAAGTACTCTAGTTTCTTCCAACACTCAAGAAATAATTCGATCTTATATAAACTTTTTTCGTCAGAATTTATTAGGATGCAAAAACTATTAAAGATGTCATTCACTAAGTGACCCTTATCTCTTAAAAGCGTGATATATTGGTTTGCTAATGATAGAATATAACATATTTCCGTAGCCACATCGCCACCACTATCATAAATGAGTGATGCATCTAGTTTAATAATTTTCGTGTTGTCACCTTTAATTTTTACCTTAGAGAGCAAGCTTGATAGTGAGGTCAATGCTCTTGAAAGTGAATATGGAATCTCTCTCCATTCAAGTGCTACTGAAATGGGGTCAGTTAATACAGCTACGTTTACTTTTAATTTATTACTACTATAGTATCTACATAACCAATCGTAGTAATGATTACTTTCATAACCACCATTAATAATAATATTTTTATAGTTCTTATAATCTTCAAGTAGTTTTGTAAGTTCACTATAACTTTCTACTATCTCCCCATCGTAGTTACAGTATTCTCCAGAAACATCCTTAATAGATTTATTTAATTTTGAGACGGGATGTAAATTAATCATTGCGTTCTTGCTGTTTACAGAATTAATTAGATTATCTTGAAAAGAAATTAAGTTATTACACCTAGTGCTTAAATTAGTAAAATCCATTTTTTATCCTCCCAAACAAATGCCTAATACATTTGTATGAGCAAATAAAAAAACTACTACAAAAAGTTGTAGTAGTACAGAATTAAATTTACATATGAAATGCTCGACCGTGCACAGCAAGCCCAGCCTCCATAAAGGCTTCAGAAAGTGATGGGTGTGGATGAATCGTATTGCCTATCTGCATTGCTGTAGCTTCGAGCACTGTTGCAAGAGCAGCTTCAGAGATTAAGTCAGTTACATGAGGCCCAATCATATGAACACCTAGTAGTGCTCCCGATTCCACATCAATTATGACTTTAACAAAACCATCAACATCTCCGTGTACTAATGCTTTACCAATTGCTCTGAAACTAAATTTACTATTCTTATAATTAATTCCTTTTGATATACATTCCTGTTCCGTCAATCCGACTGATGCGATTTCTGGATGACTATATATACACTTCGGCACATGCTCCTCTTTAATCCCATGACTAGCAATCCCAGAAATATGTTCTACTGCCACCACTCCTTCATGTGAGGCAACATGGGCTAGTTGAAGTCCACCTATAACGTCTCCTATAGCATAAATATCAGGATTATTAGTTTGATAGTTATTATCCACCTTAATAAAACCGCGTTCAATTTCTACTAATGTATTTTCAAGACCTAGATTAGAAGTGTTTGGTGTTCGACCAACCGACATTAGAAGCTTTTCTGCCGTAATTTCTTTTAATGATCCATTATAATCAAACTCAATGCTTACTGTCTCATCATTACTTATAACTTTATCAACTAAAAGTTTTGCATTAGTATAAAATTTAATGCCTTTTTTCTTAAAGATTCTTTGTAGCTCCATAGATATGTCTTTGTCCTCTAATGGCGCGATACGCTCCGCTGCTTCAATGATTGCAACTTCTACGTCAAAGTCATGAAGTAATGAGGCGAATTCTACTCCAATAACACCGCCACCAACAATTATAATCGACTTAGGCAGTACAGAAAGTGATAACATGTCGTCAGAGCTTAATATATTTTGACTATCAAAATTAATTCCCGGTAGCGATCTTGGAACCGATCCAGTAGCTATTATTATTTTTTTACACAAAACATGTTTTTCTTCGTTAGTTGAAGCAATATGTACTGTGTACTTATCACCTATTTTTTCCCCAATAGATGCTGAACCTCTAATGACGTTGATTTTTCCTTTTTTTAATAAGAATTCAACACCTTTTTGTAACTGTGATACGACTTTATTTTTTCTTGCAACTGTTTTACCATAATTTAATGAATAACCATTAATTTCAATTCCAAATTCATTGCCTTTTTTTACTTCACGATATATTTCAGCACTTCTAAGTAAAGCTTTAGTTGGGATGCATCCTTTATGAAGGCATGTTCCTCCAACTTCATTTTTTTCAATAAGTGCTACAGAATGACCAAGTTGAGAAGCTCTTAGTGCAGCTACATATCCTCCCGTGCCTCCACCTATTATTACAATATCAAATAATTCAGCCACAATAACCTCTCCCTTATTTATTACTAGGAATATGTCTTTATTGTTTCAACACCGTTTAATACACGAATTACTCCTTGTGCCAGAGATTCTAATTCCTCTTCACCAGGATATATTTTAACGGTGCTAATCCAATCTACATGTTTAATAATTTCAGATGTTATAAATTTAGAATGTGAAATACCACCTGTCAAGATTATTGCGTCAACTTTTCCAGATAATGGTACTGCACATGATGCAATTGATTTAGATATTTGATAACACATTGCTTGTAAAACAACTAAAGCTACGTCATTCCCCTTCGTTGATAGGTCCTCTATAACTTGAGTATTATTTGAATTAAAGTATGCAACAAGTCCACCATTACCTGTCAGCATTTTTTTTATTTCATCTTTGGTATAATCATTAGAAAAACATAGCTCAACTAAGTCACCAGCCGGTATTGTTCCAGCACGTTCAGGCGAAAAAGGACCCTCACCATCTAATCCGTTATTTACATCAACAACTTTACCTAATTTATGAGCCCCTACAGTAATTCCTCCACCTAAATGTGCAACAATTAAATTAAGGTTTTCATAAATTGTATTAGTTTCGTTTGCATATTTTCTCGCGACTGCCTTTTGGTTTAGTGCATGAAAGATGCTCTTCCGTTTTATAGAAGGAATTCCTGAATATGTGGCAACTTCAGCTAATTCATCTACAACAACAGGATCTACGATAAAACTTTTTATATTAAGTTCTGATGCAATATCAAATGCCAAAATTGCTCCTAAATTAGATGCATGAGCGCCATATTTACAACTCTTTAAGTCTACAAGCATAGCATCATTAACTTCATAAGTACCACCTGAAATAGGCTTTAGCAAACCACCTCGGCCACATACAGCTATAAGATTGTTAAGTTGAAAGTTATTATTGTCTAAAGAACTTAGAATTGCTCTTTTTCTAAAATCAAGTTGTTCAAGTATAGTGCTAAATATTGATAATTCTTCAGTAGAATGCCTAATAGTTTCTTCCCAAATAAGCTTGTCTAATTTAAAAAGTCCAATCTTAGTTGAAGTACTACCAGGATTTATAGTGAGTATAAATGTTTTATCCATGTAGCTGCCCCTCTTTAAGCAAAAAAAATATTTTTTAATCCGAAATATAAGTTTTTTAATCCGAAAATAAGTTTTTTGATCCAAAGTGTAAATTTTTTAATCCATAGTAAAATAAATTTGGCAGACTTTCGCATATACGCTCGCTTTCCGCGGGCACGGCCTCAACTAATTTTTGCAAGTTAAACTTGCAAAAATGGATTTTCGGCTCGTGCTGTTCCCGCTGGAGTCGAGCGTTTATGCTTACTTCTAGATATAAGTCGGAATACGCTCAAACCAACTTTAAATCAGTCTTTCAACTTATAAATTCTTTATATGCAAGAAAGATGGAGTAGTGATCTCCATCTTTTAAAAATTGTTAAACTCTATTACTTAAAATGTTACGTTCGCTAATTAAGAACTGACTTCTTGATTTACTTATAGTACTGATTCTTTCTTCTGCTAATCTATCCGCAGCTTTATATGTTGGGATATTATCACGTTTAGATATACTGAATACCTTTTCAATATTATCATAAATTGATTCAATCTTTTTATATGCTCTTTCTTGGTTATATCCATTAAGCTCGTCAGCAACGTTAATTACGCCACCTGCATTGATAACATAATCAGGAGCATAGATAATTCCAAGTTCATGTAATAAATCACCATGTTTATTATCTTTAAGTTGATTATTTGCTGCACCAGCTATAATTTTAGCTTTCAATTTATATATTGTATCATCGTTTATAGTTGCACCTAATGCACACGGCGAATAAATATCGCAATCAACATCATAGATATCATTCGGTTCAATTGCTAGAGCATCAAATTCTTGGACTGCTCTTAAAACTGATTCCTTATGAATATCGGTAACAATAAGCTTAGCCCCTTCTGCATGTAAGTGTCGTAACAGATTAAATGCAACATTACCAACACCTTGAACTGCAATAACTTTTCCCTCTAAGTTATCATACCCGTATGCTTCTTTAGCTGCAGCCTTTATTCCGCGATAAACTCCATACGCCGTAGCCGGTGACGGATTTCCTGACGATCCGAATCCAGGAGATGTTCCTGTTACAAACTTTGTCTCTTGATAAATTAAATCCATATCTGCGCAAGTAGTCCCTACATCCTCTGCAGTTATATACCTACCATTTAACCCTTGGATAAATCTACCTAGAGCACGAAACATCGCTTCATTTTTGTCTTTACGAGCATCACCAATAATTACAGTCTTTCCTCCACCTAGATTTAAACCAGCAGCAGCATTTTTATAAGTCATTCCCCTTGATAACCTTAATGCATCTTCAATTGCTGCTTCTTCTGTCTGATAAGACCACATTCTCGCACCACCTAAGGCTGGTCCAAGAGTAGTATCATGAATAGAAATAATTGCCTTTAGACCAGAGGCCTCATCTTGACAAAAAACTAACTGTTCATGATTGTACATTTGCAAATTTTCAAATAACTCCATTGTGACTCCCCCTTGTAAATCTCTCTACTCTCTCTCTAACTATCTAAACTACATTTAAGGCTAAAGCAATTGAATTTAATTTATTCTCACTAGAGTCAGCTCTAGATGTTAAAATAATTGGGATTTTAGCTCCTACAACAACCGAGCCTAAACTTGCATTTGCAAAATAAACTAAAGATTTATATAGTGCATTTCCTACTTCGATATTAGGGACAATTAAGATATCTGCATCACCAGCAACAGGGCTTTCTATATGTTTTTGCTCAACTGAACTACTAGATACCGCATTATCCAAAGCTAGAGGACCATCGACAATACAACCAACAATTTGTCCTCTCCTATTCATTTGCGTTAAAACAGCAGCATCCATGGTCGCTTCGATCGCAGGATTTACCTTCTCAATAGCGGAAAGTAAAGCTACCTTAGGTTCTTTAATACCGATTTTATGGGCGACTGCGACTGAATTATTAATAATTTCAATTTTATCTTTTAAAGACGGTGTAATGCTGAGTGCCGCGTCAGTCAGTAAAATTGATTTACCTAATGACGGTACATCAAATAGTGCCACATGAGATAAGAGGCTTCCATTTTTCAGGCCATTTTCTTTATTTAGTGCAACTTTAAGAATAGCAGCTGTATCTACATTACCTTTCATAAGTAAATCAGCTTCTCTTTTTACAATTGATTGTACAGCGAGATCGATCGCTCTATCATTATTAGTTGCATTTCGAATTTTTACATTATCGTTTATTGTGAAATTACATTCATTAAAATAATTCCTAATATACTCTTCATTTCCATATAATAAAAACGAGCAAAGATCCAATTCTATTGCTTTAACAACTGTATCTAATATTAGACAATCATCTGCTGCAGCTACTGATACTGTATATTTTTTTTGTTGTCTTGATGCGGAATCTATAAGTTGTGTGAGTTTAGTCATTCAACTTCAACCTTTCAGAATCAAAAATATAATTATTTTATTTATTTCTTTAAAGAACTTATAATAGCTTTATGTGTATTAAAACAGTCGATACATAAATGTTACACTTTTATGACTATTTACTGCAAATAATATATCGCCAAACCAAAGAAGTCTAAAAATTCAATTAATTAAGAGGTGGAAGTGTGCGTAGATTTGTTGCATTTATTGTAATTGTAATACCAATGATTATAGCAACTGTAGGAGTTAAATTACTGAGAGATTCTTTATTTAATACTGGATATTTTATTGAGCTTGGTGTTGGTATTCAGGCTTTAATAGGTACAGTTTTTTTACTTAGTGGTTCACTATTTATAGCTGGATTTATCCAAAGAAGAGATGAGAAAAAGAAAAAATTCCGCAAAAAAATAAGTAAGTCACATTAATTTTATGTAACTTACTAACTTTTTAGCTAATTTATTAATCTTACTAATTGTGGACAGTCGGTTATCGCACTGTCTATCTTCAAGTCTTTCAAAGTTTTTAAAACTGGTAACTCATTTACAGTATATGGTCTAATTAGAAAACCATTGGACTTGTATAATTCTATAAGTTCGTTTGTTAAGTGTTTAATTGATGGATGTATTGCCTTAATATTATTCTCTTTCAGTAATTCAAGAGTAGTTTTAAACTTTTTACCATAAAGATATCCATAACTTAAATCTGACGCTAGTTTATTACATTTAAAAAGCGATTCAGCTGAGAAAGAAGAAATTATAACTCTGCTTTCAAAATTAAATTCTCTAATTAATTGTATAGTCAATTCTTCAAGAAACTGGTAATTAATAATATTGTTCTTTAATTCGATATTAATTAGAAGATTATTATCTTTGAACAATTCGAAAACTTCCCTAAGAGTTGGGATACTATAAAGTTGGTTAGTTTTAGAATCAATCACTTTATATTTTTTAATTTCTGCAAGTGTCATATCTTTAATTAGACCCTTACCAGTAGTAGTCCGGTCAAGAGTTTCATCATGAATTACAATCAACTGATTATCTTTAGATAAATTAACATCTAGTTCTATCCCGTCGACACCAAGTCTAACACACTCTTCAAATGCAATAAGAGTGTTTTCCGGATAAATTGAGGAAGCGCCACGATGTCCAAATATTTTCATTATTAAAAACCTCCAAAAGAAAGGTGATTTCATTGCAACCATTACAAATTTCTGCTGAAACAGCATTAAGACTATCTAAAATGTTAAAAATGCCTCTAGAACAGATTATGCATATGCCGAAGCATATTCTAATCCAAAAACTAGTTGAATTAGAAAAGTTTGAAAACACAAGTGAAGAAAAGTAATGTATCATTAATAGTTTTAACCCAATCATCGAAATCATAACTGTTTAAAAGTTAAAGGGGAAATACTTTTGAATACTATTGAGTTAATTAATGTTTTATTTAAAAATCAATTCAAGGTCATTGACGGTTTACCCAACTCTATTTCCTTGGAGCAAATAGATTCTTTTCATTCAAACGATTTAGCTAAAAATTTAACGGAATATTTAAGTTTATGTGAAAAATTATCCTTAGAACGGACTAGTGTTTTATTGAATAAACGTTCTGATAATTTCAATTATATATCTAATATTTTAATGATAAATGGTTTTGAACACTACGCTTCTAAAGTTGAGTATATAAAAAATTTAAATACTATTGAAGTTCAAAATAAAAAATATAACTGGAAATCATTGAATGATGCTGAGCTTACGGAAGGTGATTTTAAAGTTTACTGGGAAATGTGTATGAAAGATTCAGCTAATGCTAAATCTTCACTAACAATGGATCAGCATTTATTATCCGTTGAATCAGAATTAGGTGAAAAATGGCGTAATTCTTGTAGAGTTTTTTATATTGAAAGAACTCCAATTGGTATCACAATTCCACATATCGAGCCTGGTACGATTGATGAAGGTAGGATTTTTTATTTCGGATTGTTCCCTGAAGCGAGGGGTAGAAATTTCGCTTCAGATCTCCATTATCAATCATTACAATTTCTTAAAGAAATGGGAGCAAGATATTATATTGGTGCAACTCATTTAGCTAACACTAAAATGCAAAAAGTTTTCCTGAGAAATAATTGTACTGTTAAAGCGTACAATGAAGTTTTTTATAAGTACTTTTCTTAATTACTATTTAAAAAACATCAATTTTAACGATTCGACGTTAAAATTGATGTTTTTTTAATTTCAATACAAATCTAATTTCCGATACTTTCATCAGATTGGATTCGGCCTTTTCCCAAAATTGGGAATTCACTGTCTTCGTGTTCTAAGCATAAATTATACAACTTGTTGTAATTTTCTAATGTAAGTAATCTTTTATCTTTAGCAATATTTATAAGTTCCTCAATCAAATCAAAGTATCCATATGATTTATACACCATAGCCGTACGAACCACTTTATCTTCATCAATATTCGGGAGAGAACAAACAGATTCAGGAGTCCTAAAGTATAACGCATCACCAAAAATAAGTTGTCCCTTATTTGATCCGTAATTTACTTTCCCATTTCTTCTCCAGAAATACCTTTTCAAATCCATCATCTCAAAACCTAGATCAGTAATATAACCATTTACTTCTTCAAATAGAGGTTGATTTTCATATATTTCTATAAACTCAACTTCTACCTCAATACCAATAACACATTTTAAAGTGTTTCTAGCACCTTGTAATATCGATAGTTCATAACCTTGAGTGTCAATCTTTATAAAATCAACATCTGAAATACCAACACTATCTAATTTATTATCCAGTGTATCTGCTTGGACTTGTATTGTCTTTAATACATCAAATCTTTCCGAAGCAGGAAATTTACTTATTAGCTCATAATTAGGCTTATATACTGAAGAAACTTGTTGTTTTTTACATAAATGAAACTCAATTAATCCAGGAATATCAGATAGAGCGGTATTAAAAACAATATAATTTTCTGGCAATTTCTCTTTTAAATTGTTAAATTCTCTTGGGTCTGGTTCAAATAGTATTGGTATAGTGTGTTCTATGATGGAATTCCATCTAATATCAATACCTCCACTGGCACCAACATCTACTACCTTGATGGTTCTGTTTTTTAAGATATTCATTTTTTCCCTCTTTCAAATAATTAGTTTATGTAAAGCAGAATTATTTCTATAAGTTAGGAGTGTAGTTTAAAGAGAGACGCATTTATAGAAAAACACTAAAGTAAACGAAAAAATCTTTCTCCAACTCTCAAGAAAGACTTTTTCATAAATATTTAATTTTTAAAATTTAACTTGTTCAAAAATATTGTTTTTTAAGACGCCTTATGCTCAAGTCTTAATTTATCAGCAACCATCGCAATGAATTCTGAATTCGTTGGTTTCGCCTTTGTCATTGAAACAGTGTAGCCGAATAATGATGAAATTGACTCGATGTTACCACGGCTCCATGCTACTTCAATCGCATGGCGAATTGCACGCTCAACACGAGATGCAGTAGTGTTATATTTTTTTGCGATATCTGGATATAATACTTTAGTAATTGATCCAAGTAATTCAATATCGTTATATACCATTGAAATAGCTTCTCTTAAATATAAGTAACCTTTAATGTGTGCTGGAACACCTATCTCATGAATTATCGTAGTTATACTTGACTCTAAGTTTACAGGTTTGTTTTCTTGTATTGACTTAAAAGGACTAAATGGCCTTTTCAATACTCCACTAGTAACTTTCCCTGAAACTTGACGGATATGATTAGTTAGGTTTTCCATATCAAATGGCTTTAAGATAAAATAACTTGCCCCTAAATCAACAGCTTTCTTTGTAATAGCTTCCTGACCAAAAGAAGTAAGCATAATTACATATGGAAAACTATCTGAATTTAGCATATGTAACTTTTCTAGAACTGCTAAACCATCTAGGTGTGGCATAATTATATCTAAAACTAATACCTCAGGCTTTTTCTCTTGAACTAATTGAAGAGCTTCCTGACCATTAGTAGCGGTTCCAATTACCTCCATATCCCCTTGCATGTTTATAAAATCCGATAACATTGATAGTAATTCGCGGTTATCATCCGCCAAGCATACCTTAATTTTACCCAATTTAAGTCCTCCCCTAGCATTTTGTCTCTATAAATTTTTCGACAATGCCTTTAATAATCCCTTTTATTGTACCAAATTTTCCTCATAATAAATTAAACAAAAATCTCATTATGTTTACAAAATTCGACACGGATCATATTGTAATTTCCAAGAAGTGCCATCTTAATCATTATAACGCAAAATACGCATCATAAATGTCGAAATTTATTTTTTTCAAAAAAAAAAAAAAAAAAACAGTCATGGAAGCCGGGCACGCTACTACTGAAAACTTTTCGGATACTCTGTTTTGTTTGTCTAAAAATTAAAGTATAAATGGACTGAAAAATTTTTTCTATATCTTGGTTGATTTTAGCGAAGGTGATCGACTCCAGCGGGAACAGCACGAGCCGAAAATCCATTTTTGCAAGGTTACTTGCAAAAATTAGTTGAGGCCGTGCCCGCGGAAAGCGAGCGTCGAAAGCACAAATCAACAAAAATGTGTTTCATCTAGCAAAAAAAGAGAAAGCTTTTAGCTAGCTTTCTCTTGTACACCTTTTGAATCATATATATTTATTCCTGCCTCGTTTAGCATCCATTCTATATGAACACCGTAACCTGATGTAGGATCATTAACAAAAACGTGTGTTACTGCTCCAATTAGTTTGCCGTTCTGAATAATTGGACTGCCACTCATCCCTTGGATTATACCCCCAGTTTTCTTTAGAAGCCTTGGGTCTGTTATTTTCAGAACTATACCTTTTGTTGCAGGGAATTTTTGAGGAACAGTACTTATGATCTCAACATCAAATTCCTCAATTTTTTCATCATCAACTACTGTAAGAATCTTTGCTTTTCCTACCTTTACTTGATGTGATAACGTAATTGGTATTGCTTTGTTATATTCATTTCTATCAAAACTGTCAGACAATGAACCGAACACCCCAAATGGACTATTTATTTCAACATTTCCTAGAGCGTTTGTTTCATTTGAAAATCTTGCTAATTTTTCACCAGGATTACCATTTAATCCTTTATTTATCGAGGTAACCGATGATCTAACAATAAAACCGTCTTCAACTACGATTGGTTTCCTAGTATCCATATCTGAAATCACATGACCTAAAGCGCCATATTTCATCGATTCAGGATGTATAAAAGTTAATGTACCAATCCCCGCAGCCCGATCCCTAATATACAATCCGATGCGATAGCTATCTTCATTTGAATCTTTTACTGGTATTAGCCTACTCGTTATTTTCTTACCATCTCTAATGAGATTTAAGTTAAGTGGTTTTCCGTCATTTCCTGCACTAACTATAAAGGGTGTTAAGTCCTCCATATTTTCAACTTTTGAGTTATTAATATGAGTAATAATGTCACCCTTTTTCAATCCGGCCTTCTCACCAGGAGATATTTTACCTGATTGTGTCACAATTTCGTGAAAACCAACAATTAGTAATCCTTTAGAGTTCATCTTAATACCTATTGATTGCCCACCAGGAATTACTTTAAAATTATTAAGTACCTTTATACTACCTTTCTTTACTGGAACGCCCGCAATTTTTAATAAGAGTTGTGAATCTTTCGAACCGTTAGTTGCCTGAACTGACTCATCTTTACCATTACTTATGTAAAGATTATTGCTTACTGGTATTGCACTAACTAATGAGTTATTACTGTTTGACTTATCTCCTATAAAGTCAGGATTATGTTTGAAGGTACCTACACTACTACATAACATTAATATAGTAACAAGGAGAATTACACCAACAAATTGTTTAATTGAAATTACTTTCATCTTTTTACACTCTCCTCGCTCCTAACCCACTCTTTTTATTTGTAGTATAGTTATATAATCCCTTAAAAACATTAGAAATATGACAACTAATAAAATAAAAAGCTATCCTTTTTTGGATAGCTTTACAAATTTTTTTAATGTATTTTTTTCTTATAATGTTCACATGACAAGATCATTTGTGATACATGCTCTATTGTAGCTTGTGTAATATCATTACCAGAAATCATTCGCGAGAGTTCGTTAATCCGTTCATCTTTTGTTAATTTAGTAATTGAAGTAATCGTTTTATCCTCGGTTTGAACCTTAGAGATATATAAATGATTATCAGCCATTGCTGCTACTTGAGCTAAATGAGTAATACATAAAACTTGTGAAAACTTTGATATTGCATAAATCTTATTTGCCATTGCCTGTGCAACACGGCCACTAACACCAGTATCTACTTCATCAAATATTATAGAAGTGATGCCCATTTGTGTTGTAAATAATGATTTAAAAGCTAACATAATACGTGAAAGTTCTCCTCCAGAAGCAATTTTATTAAGTGGTTTCACTTGCTCCCCTGGATTTGTGCTTATAAGAAATTCAATCGTATCTACGCCAGTTTCATAATAGTGGAAAGTTTTTATATTATTATCTCCAATTTTATACTCTTTTGCATCTGTTAGGACATTTATCTCAAAAGTTGCTTTTTCCATATATAGTTCTTTAAGTTCATCATGAATTTTACTCACAATGACTTCAGCATTTTTCCTTCTTAGCTCAGATATCCTCATTGCCTCTACGTTTAGATTCTTTTCTAATAGTAAAATTTCATTTACCAATTTATCATAGTACACTTCGCGGTTCTGTAGGCTTTCTAACTCTTCACTAATTTTACTATAAAAGGAAAGTACATCAGCAATTGTATTACCATACTTTCTTTTAAGCTTAAATATTATATTTAATCTTTCTTCAATTTCATTGAGTTTGTTTGTATCAAGCTCTAAGCTGCTTAAATGCTTTGATATTGAAGTTGTGATTTCCTCGATAATATAATAGCTATTATTAAATGTCTCTAAATTATTAGCTAAATTCGAATCGTATTTTGTTGCACTTTCTAGAGCAGACTGTGCATTTACTAAGCATTCAAGTGCACCGTTTTCTTTCTTTAAAGAATGTTCAGCCTCACTTAAAAATTTATTGATCTTCTCAAAATTATTATAATAATTTTTTTGTTCAGTTAGGTCTTCCTCTTCGCCTATTACTAGGCTGGCTTCAGCTATTTCCTGAACTTGAAATTGAAGTAAATCAATTCTATGTGATATTTCTTTATCATTTATTTCTAGATCTTTTAACTGCTTATATTTCATTTTAAATTCTGAAAATAATTTTTTATAATTTGTTAAATCAATATTACCAAGTGAGTCAATTAGAGATAAATAATTTGATCCCTCGAGTAACATTTGAGTATCATGCTGTCCATGCATGTCTAAAAGAAAATTACCAACTTGCCTTAGAAACGATAGGGTTACAAGTTTACCATTTATTCTACAAATGCTTTTCCCGTTAATTAGTATTTCACGTCTAAGTATTATTGTGTCTTCTTCAACTTTAATATCATGTTCATCTAATAGGTCAATAACATTTCTTGCTTGTCCACTTAAGAAAAATATTCCCTCAATTATTGCTTTATCTGAACCAGTTCTAACAAATTCACTTGAAGCTCTACTACCTACAAGAAGACTTATTGCATCAATAATTATTGATTTACCTGCTCCAGTCTCTCCTGTTAAAACTGTTAATCCATCATTAAAATCAAAATTTAATTCTTCAATTATAACAAAATTCCTTATAGATAAATGAGCTAACAAAATGTTATCTCCTTCCTAATTACAGTAAAGATAAAAGGCGGTCTGCAACATTTTTCGTGTCACTTTCAGATCGACAAATTATTAGGCAAGTATCATCACCACAAATAGTGCCTAATATTTCTGTCCACTCTAAATGATCTATTAATACCCCAAATGCATTTGCATTTCCAGGCATCGCTTTTAAAATTATAAAATGGGCAGCAAAATCTAATTTTATAAAAGCATCAAGCATTAGTCTTTTTAACTTGTCATTAGGGTTATAGCGATGATCTACTGGTAAACTATATTTGTATTTCCCATCTGTTAAAGGAACTTTAACTAATTGTAGTTCTTTAATATCTCTCGAAACAGTTGCTTGGGTAACGTTATAACCAGAACTACATAGTAAATCAACTAAATCATCTTGTGTTTCAACTTCATATGTAGTTATAATCTCCTTTATTTTCATATGTCGTTGTATCTTGCTCATAATTGGCCCCCTGAAATTGATATGTATACATATATACTAATAAATATACTAGCTAATGTAAAACTTTGAAACCCTTTTATTATAATAATTATTAAAAATATTCGACTTTTGAAAAATAAAAAGAGTAACATTTTCATGCTACCCTTTAAGGTTATTATGTGCTTCTTCGATTGTTCTATCTATTAATGAGAAATCAAAGACATTTTTTTCTGCTGGTAACCACTTTAAATATAAAAGAAATTCGATATTTCCATCTCCACCGGTGATTGGACTATACGTTAAGTCTATAACAGTGAAGCCTGTCTTTAATGAAAAATCAATAATGTCATCTAGTACAAGTTTATGGACCTTTTTATCTCGAACGATACCTTTATTCCCGACTAATTCTTTACCTGCCTCGAATTGTGGTTTAACGAGTGCCACTACTTGACCGTTTGACGCTATTATATCCTTTAATGCAGGTAATATTAATCTTAATGAAATAAAGGACACATCAATACAAGCAAAATCAGGTTGCCCTTGATTAAACATATCAATAGTTGCGTGGCGGAAATTTGTCCTTTCCATTACAACTACCCTAGGATCATTTCTTAATTTCCATGCAAGTTGGTTATAGCCAACGTCAATTGCATAGCTCTTTGCTGCTCCATTTTGTAAAGCACAATCAGTAAATCCACCTGTAGATGATCCAATGTCTGCTACTATCTTATCTCTAACGGTTATATTAAAATAGCTAAGTGCTTTTTCAAGTTTATATCCGCCTCTTCCAACATAGGGACATTCCTTACCCTTAACTTCGAGATTTGCATCTATTGGAAGTTTCTCTCCAGGCTTATCAATTCTTACTGTGTCAGAGTATACTAAACCAGCCATAATAGATCTCTTAGCTTTTTCTCTTGATTCACATAGGCCTCTGTCTACTAGTAAAATATCTACGCGTTCTTTAACCTTCGACATATTAAACCTTTTTCACTTTATTTATTAATGATTCCATTTTAATAACAGCTTGTTCAGTAGTTAATCCGATTTCATCTAGTAACGAATCAACATCACCATGTTCAATAAATCTATCAGGAATACCTAATCGGTCAATATTTGAAGCATCATACCTATTATCACAAGCAAATTCTAGAATGAAACTACCAAACCCACCTTGAAGAATTCCTTCTTCAATAGTTAAGATAGGTAAGTTATCATCCATTATTGAACTTAACATAAAATAATCTAATGGCTTTATGAAGCGAGCATTAACAACTCGAATTTCTAATCCTTTATCTTTTAGAATTTCTGCTGCATCTAGCGCCATTTGGATTGTTGGCCCAAAAGTAAGTATAACTCCATCTTTACCTTCACGAATAACTTCCCAGGTTCCGATAGGTATCTCTTTATATTCTTTATCAAGAGGTACCCCAATACCGTTACCTCTAGGGAATCTTAAGGCGATTGGACCATCATCATACTTTATTGCAGTATAAACCATGTGTTGGCCTTCGTTTTCATCTTTAGGCATCATTATTACTAAATTAGGTATGTGTCTTAAAAATGATATATCGTATATTCCTTGATGAGTTTCACCATCTGCACCTACGAGACCAGCCCTATCTATTCCAATGAACACATTTAAATTTTGTCTCGCGATATCATGAAGAACTTGATCGTATGCTCTTTGTAAAAAAGTAGAGTATATAGCTAAAAATGGTTTTAATCCTTGGGTAGCAAGCCCTGCTGCCATTGTAGCTGCATGCTCCTCAGCAATACCTACGTCAAAAAATCTTTTTGGAAAATCCTTTGCAAATGATTCAAGCTTAGAACCAACAGACATCGCTGGTGTTATAGCACATACTCGCGAATCTTCATGGGCAATTTTTCTAACTGTTTCACTTATAAGTGAACTCCAAGCAGGTCCAGATGCCTTTTCCTTAACAAAAGTTCCGCACTCGGTCTTATATGGCCCAGTACCATGCCAAGTTCCAATTGCATCTTCTTCAGCTGGTTTAAAGCCTTTACCTTTTTTGGTAATAACATGAACCAAAACAGGTCCCTTTGATTTTTTAGCGTATTCAAGTGTTTCAAATAGATCTGTATAATTATGACCATCTACCGGTCCAAAATACGTAAATCCAAGTTCTTCAAAAAATACCCCATTTAAAAATAAGTATTTTAAACTATCCTTAATTCTTTCAGCAGTTAAAGCAAGTTTACCACCTACTGCAGGAATTCTCTTAAGTAGATAGTCAAGCTCATCTTTTACCCATCTATATTCACTATTAGTTCTTAATTTTCCGAGTATATTATTAACAGCACCAACATTTGGTGCTATAGACATTTCATTATCATTAAGGATAACAATCATCTCTGTTTTTGCGTGTCCAATATGGTTTAATGCTTCTAATGCCATTCCGCCAGTAAGTGCTCCGTCACCAATTATCGGGACGATAAATTCTTTCGATCCTTTTATGTCTCTTGCACTGGCCATTCCCATTGCAGCAGAAAGAGAAGTCGAGCTATGACCTGTTTCCCAAACGTCATGTTCACTTTCGCCCATTTTTGGGAAGCCACTTAACCCTTTATACTGTCTCAGCGTATCAAATTGACTTGCTCTACCAGTAAGTATTTTATGAACGTATGCCTGATGACCTACATCCCAAATAAACTTATCTTGTGGAGAGTCAAATACCTTATGTAGAGCAATAGTTAATTCTACAACACCAAGGTTTGGCGCAATATGACCACCCGTTTTGGAAACTTTATTTATTAAAAAGGCACGTATTTCTTTAGCTAGTACCTCTAATTCTTCGTTTGTTAATTTTTTTAGAAATCTAGGATCTCCAATTGTTGTTAAATCCAATTGAAACACTCACTTTCAGTGAAAATCGTTACTCTAATTGTTTATTATTACCAATTAATTCCGTTTTAATTTTTGGATAAGGAAATATAGTGATTTTATACAATATTATCCAATATTTAATCTTATAGCAAATTTTACTTTATCTCAAGTCATTGTTCTTTAATAATCTCTATTTACTATGAGCTCACATAAATTTACAAGGTAGCTTGATTCTAGATTTAACTCTTTTAATTGCTCAATAGCTTCCTCATACGTCTTATTTAGGAGTTCCTTAGCCTTTTCTAGTGAGAATATTGATACGTAAGTGCTTTTATTATTTTCTAAGTCACTTCCAACTCTTTTACCTATTTTGGCTTCGTCACCTACATAGTCCAAGATATCATCTTGGATTTGAAATGCTAATCCTATTAAAAGGGCAAACTTTCTTAGTCGCTCAATTTCAATCTCACTACTTCCTGCTATAATACCCGCCGAGATTACTGAAATCATAAGCATTTTACCCGTTTTGTTAATATGTATATGTTCTAAATCATTAAGTGATAAATTTTTACCTTCTCCTTGCATATCTAAAACTTGTCCTGCTACCATCCCTTCAGGACCTGCAGCTTTAGCTAATTCAGAAATTAACTTTACTTTTATTTCACTCGAGTATTGTGGTGAGTTTGCAACTAGCTCAAACGCATAAGTTAGAAGTGAATCACCTGCAAGTATTGCCATATCTTCACCGTAGACTTTATGGTTTGTTAACTTGCCTCTTCTATAGTCATCATTATCCATACTTGGTAAATCATCATGGATTAAAGAATATGTATGTATCATTTCAATTGCTGAACCAATATCAAGGCCAAGTGAAGTGTTTTTTCTAAGGGCATCTAAAGTTGCCATTGTAAGAATTGGTCTAATCCTTTTACCACCTGCACTTAAAGAATATTGAATAGATTCTTTTAATTGTTCCGGACAATTAAGCTTATTAACTAATGATAACATATGATCGTCTAAAGCTTTTTTATTTGAATTAAAGAAATTCTCAAAATTACTCAATATTTATTCCCCCTCTGATGCATTGAAGGGCTCTAACTGGCCTTCATCATTAACAAACTGAACTATTTGTTTCTCAGCTTGTTTCAACTTATCATGACATAGTTTAGAATATTTTAAACCTTCCTTGTAGTATTCAATTGCTTCTTCTAAGGGTACTTCACCTTTTTCAAGCTTTTGAACTATGCTTTCTAAGTTTAATAAAGATTGTTCAAAGGTTATTTTATCTTTAGTCAAATTATTGCTCCCCTTTTTTAAGAATATTATTTACTGTGCAATCAATACTACCGTCATGCATCGTCAAATTTATTGATTCACCAATTTGTATTTTGTTTGTTGAAGTAATTACGTCGCCATTTTCACTTGCGATAATACCGTATCCACGTTCCATTACTTTAATTGGACTAAGTGCATCTAACTTACCTATCAAGTTTTGAAAGCTTAAACTTTTTATTTTAACAACCTTATCAATTGCTCTATTTTGTCTTTCAATTAGTGTTTGATGTTTACTTTTTTCAGAACTTAATAACTCAATGAGCCTTTGCTTCTTCAACCCTTGTAAAATTTTTGTATATTCATTATTTTTACGTTCAACAATTAGATTAAAACGGTCTGTAAGCTTGTCATTAAGAATATCTAAACTTAAGATTTTCTGTTCATAAAGCCTTTGAGGATTTTGAAAAATATAAGAGTTTCTAATTCTTTCTAATTTTTCTTTATTTATCTTAATATATCTAGTAATTGCATGTTTCAATCGTAAATCCGAATTATGTAAAAATGAAATAATGTCATTTATATTTGGTGTTGCAATTTCTGCTGCTCCAGTAGGTGTAGGTGCTCTAAAATCTGCAACAAAATCGGCTATTGTAAAATCTGTTTCATGCCCAACAGCGCTAATTATTGGTATTTGGCATATATAAATTGCTCGGGCAACATTTTCCTCATTAAAAGCCCAAAGTTCTTCAATTGAGCCACCACCTCTTCCAAGAATAATGACATCTATGTCCGATCTGGCATCTGCATTTTTTAAAGCTTTAACGATTGATTTAGTAGCATTCTCACCTTGGACAATTGCAGGAAATATAGTAATGTTTGCAATCGGATAGCGCCTTTTTATAGTAGTAATTATATCTTGTATGGCTGCTCCAGTAGGTGAAGTAATTACACCAATGTTTCTTGGAAATTTGGGAATTGCCTTCTTTTTATGTAAATCAAACAAGCCTTCTTTTTCAAGCTTGTCCTTAATTTTTTGAAACTCAAGAAATAGATTTCCTTTACCGTCTTGATCCATCGATTTAACATATAGTTGATAAGATCCGGTTTTTTCAAAAATTGCAATTGAACCTTCAATTAGAACTTTCATACCTTCTTCAGGTTTAAAGTCAATATTTTTATAACTACTATTAAACATAACAGCAGCTATACGGGCTTGTTCATCTTTTAAAGTGAAGTATAAATGCCCACTTCGGTGAATGGTAATATTTGATATTTCACCTTTTACCCATATTTTCTGTAGATATGGATCAATATCAAACTTTTTTTTAATATATTTAGTTAAAGAACCTATTGATATGTACTTTTCTTCCATATTATAGCCCCCAATGTAATAGAGGTAGTGAAGATATTAGTTTTTTATTGCAGCATATTTATTATGATTTCTTGCCGCTTGTAAAGTATTGTTAAGTAACATTGTAATAGTCATTGGCCCTACTCCACCAGGAACAGGAGTGATAAGATCAACTTTTGGTTTTATAGCATTGAAATCTACATCGCCAACAAGCCTTCCTTCACTGTTTCTATTTACACCGACATCAATAACTACTGCTCCTTCTTTTACAAACGTTTCATCAACAAAGTGTTCCTTGCCGACTGCAACAATAAGTATATCCGCGAGCTTTGTTATCTCTTTTATATTTACTGTACGAGAATGACAATATGTAACTGTAGCATTTTTATTTAATAAAAGTTGTCCTATAGGCTTACCGACAATATTACTTCTTCCGATAACTACAGCGTGTTTTCCATTCATATCAATATTAGCGTACTCTAACATCTTGATAATACCAAATGGAGTACATGGTAAAAAGCACTCTTCCCCTAACATCATTTTACCAATATTAATAGGATGAAAACCATCAACATCTTTATATGGATCAATAGCCATGATTATGTTCTTCTCATTAATGTGACTTGGTAATGGTAACTGTACTAAAATACCATGTATATCCGTATCACTATTCAAATCAGAAATATGTTTAAGAAGTTCTTCTTCACTAACAGTTACTTCAAGGTTTATGAGCCTTGAATAGATGCCTACTTCTTCACATGCCCTTGTTTTTCCACGGACATATGATGAACTTGCTGGATCATTACCAATTAGAATAACTGCTAACCCAGGTGCAAACTTATTTTCTTTAACAAATTCCTCTATATGTTGCTTTAATTCTGAACGAATTTTACTTGCAACGTCTTTTCCAGAAAGAACAACTGTCATGACGCATCTCCCCTTAAACTACATTATTTTTGATAGAACCCCATTTATAAATTTACTAGATGATTCATCACAGTATGTTTTTGCTAACTCAATTGCTTCATTTAAAGTAACGTTAACTGGCATGTCGTTCATATATTTCATTTCATAAACTGCAAGTCTTAAGATAGCTCTCTCTACTTTACCTATTCTATCTAGCTTCCAATTAGCGAGATTATTAATTAATAATTCGTCAATACTTTCAAGGTTATTAACAACCCCAGTAACTAACTCAATTAGAAAGTCTGACGGCTCTTCATTTTCCATAAGTATATCTTCTATAAGTTCGTTTACTTCCATATCGTTTATTTCTAGCGAATATAACGCTTGAATAGCTCTTTCTCGAGATATCCTTCTATTCATAAATAATCTCCTTTATATGTAAAACTATATTTTAATTCTATTTTGACCAATTTTTTCAACCTACAAAAGTATATTAACATGAAAGTAAATAGCACGTTAAATAAAATTAGTCTTAATCCAAGAAATATGTAGATATTTGTTAGGTTTACTTTTAAAAAAACTTGCAAAAATTAGTTGAGGCCGTGCCCGCGGAAAGCGAGCAGTTTCTGCGAGTGTAATTATTTAGAATTTTATACTTTCCTGGTGTAAAATAAAAGAAGCCTTTAAGGCCCCTTTTATAATTTATTCTGCTTTTTGTTGTTCAAATTGAATTCCTTCAATGTGAACATTAACTTCTTCAACACTAACACCAGTCATTGTGTTAATAGCCTGACGTACATTATTTTGTATTTGCTCAGCTACAGTAGGCAAAGAGAAACCGTACTTAACTTTAACGTATATATCGATTTTAATCTTATCGTTATTAACATCGATAACCTTAACACCTTTTCCATGGTTTTTGCGTCCAAGTATTTCAACAACACCTGCAGCAAAATTACCACGCATCCCAGCAACTCCATCTACTTCAGTTGTTGCTATACCTGCAATAACTTCCATAACTTCTGGAGCTATTTCAATTTTACCAAGGCTAGATTTTTCTTCATTAATTTCAAGAACAAAATTTTCAGACATAAGGCATTCTCCTTTATTCATTTTTCATGACATCAGTAGTTTCTAAGAATTTAGTATTAAAATTCCCTGATTTAAAATCCTCATTTCTTAATACCTTAAGATGAAATGGAATCGTTGAATGAACGCCCTCAAGAACAAACTCATCTAAACAGCGGACCATTTTATCTATGGCCTCTTCTCTACTATTACCATGTACAATTAATTTCGCAACCATTGAGTCATAGTAAGGTGGTATAGAGTATCCTTGATATATCGCTGAATCGATTCTTACGCCAAAGCCTCCTGGAGGTAAATAAGCATTTATTGTACCAGGTGAAGGCATAAAATTCTTGTATGGGTTCTCAGCATTTATTCTACATTCAATTGCCCACCCATTTAATTGTATACAATCCTGCGTATAAGATAAAGTCATACCACTTGCAATTTTTAATTGTTCTTTAATTAAATCTATTCCCGTAACCATTTCTGTAACAGGGTGTTCAACTTGGATTCTTGTATTCATCTCCATGAAGTAGAATTTTTTATTTTGATAATCAAAAATAAATTCTACAGTCCCTGCACCACGATATTCAACTGCTTGTGCTGCCTTAACAGCTGCATCGCCAATTTGTTTGCGTAATTCTTCCGTAATCGCTGGAGAAGGTGACTCCTCGATTAGCTTTTGCATTCTTCTTTGAACAGTGCAGTCACGTTCACCAAGATGAATAGTATTTCCAAACGAATCTGCTAAAATTTGAACTTCCACGTGTCTAAATTCTTCAATGAATTTTTCTAGATAAACACCTGGATTTCCGAAAGCAGTTTGGGCTTCTTGTTGAGTAATCTTGATTCCCTTAACTAACTCTTCTTCGTTTCTTGCAACCCTGATGCCCTTACCACCGCCACCAGCTGTTGCTTTTATTATTATAGGATATCCAATTTCTTCTGCAATGTGCTTGCCATCTTCAATTGTTTCAACAATTCCTTCAGTACCAGGAACGATAGGTACACCTGCTTCTTTCATTGTCTGTCTTGCAATATCTTTTATTCCCATTAAACTTATTGACCTTGATGATGGTCCAATAAAAGTTATATTACACTGTTCACAAAGTTCAGCAAACGTAGCATTCTCTGATAAAAAGCCATATCCCGGATGGATTGCATCGCAACCTGTTGCAGTTGCAATTGTTAGAATATTACTCATATTTAAGTAACTTTCTTTAGAAGAAGTAGGTCCGACACAATAGGCTTCGTCTGCTAGTTGAACATGAAAAGAATTCTTATCTGCCTCTGAATAAATGGCTACAGTTCTGATATTCATTTCTCTACAAGCTCTGATTATCCTAACAGCAATTTCCCCACGGTTAGCTATTAATACTTTTTTTATCATAACTATCACCTATAATTTCACTGTAAATAATGGTTGTCCAAATTCTACAAGTTGTCCCGCTTGAACGTGGATTTCAATTATTTCTCCTGATACTTCTGCTTCTATTTCATTAAAAAGCTTCATTGCCTCTAACAAACAAACAGTTGTGTTTGGTTGAATCTTTGACCCTAGATCCACATATGATGGTTGTTCTGGAGACGGAGAACGATAAAAAGTTCCAACCATCGGTGCCTTAATTACGTATGTATTTTCCTCAATTGACTGTTTCGGTTCTGCTTCAATTATTGGAGCTTGGGCTGCAACAACAGGTGCAACTTGTCTTTCGATTACTGGTTGCTGACTTACAGGAAGAGCTTGGTGTTGAACCTCTGCTGCTTTTTTCAGACTAAGCACAGTACCATCTTTTTCAAATTTCATTTCATTAATATTCGATTCGTTTATAAGTTTTACTAATTCTTTAATTTCTTCAAATTTCATTTTTAACACTCCTTAGAGTATGTTTTTTAGTACCAAGTAATAAACCTTTATACTAAGTACAGTATAACATTTTAGGGTGGTCCTTTGGCAAGGTTTAATAAAAAAACTTGGCAAAAACCCAAGTCTTTTAAAGTACTTAGACGACTTTAGCATAGGTGTACGCTTTGGACCGGCACGGCCACAGGCAAATTTATGATACTAGTAGCATCTATCTATTATATTTAACTTTTATTTTGAATAACATTTGCGTCTATTGAAAACTATTTGACTACTATTTTATTTTGTTATTTTTAAAATTTAAGTATTAATAGGCTGGATGGTTTTTATATCTTTGTTGATTAGAGCGTAGGTGCTCGACTCCAGCGGGAACAGCACGAGCCGAAAATCCATTTTTGCAAGTGGAACTTGCAAAAATTAGTTGAGGCCGTGCCCGCGGAAAGCGAGCGCCGAAAGCGAAAATCAACAAAAGTAAAATTAATTAATAGTTAAGTTTCTTTACTTATATTTTTAAGCTTTTTAAATCTCTAACAAAAAAAGAAACTGGTTTCCCAGTTTAACAGTTTGTTGAAAATTATTATTCCTTTATAAAAATCGATAAAATCGATGTTTTAGGAATCTGCAAGACTCAGTGGAAAAATCAATAAACGATTTAAAATTCCAGGACTTTTCCCCCACGGAAAACGAGCAGATCCCTAACATCAACCTTTATTTTGTAGGCTCAATTGTTACAGCAACTAGTCTTGCTCCAAGTTCACTTTTAGCCATTTGTACAACTTTATTAGCTAGAGAGCGATTAGCTTCTTTAGCAGTAATTGTAATTCTGGCTTTGTCACCTTCAGCACTTACAAAAGCATCAGAAATCGACTTCTCAGCTTTTAACATAGTTTCTAATACTGATTCCTTTTCACTAACTTGCGCAATTCTATTTAAATCGTCAAGAGCCTTATTTTTTTCTTCAGCAGATACATTTGCTGATGCAACTACAGATTGTAAATCTTCACGTAGTTCAGCTCTTTGATCTTCAAGTTCCATTCTTAATGCTGTAAATTCTTCATTTGTATTTGTATTTACTGTTACTGCTTTGTCATCATTTTTACTTGCAGTTTTGTTGTCTTTAATCGCTTTCTTAGTCTCAATCATTGAAATTTTAGAATCTTGAAGCTCCGGAGTTGTAATGTAATAAACTGATAGAACAATTACCAGACTCAACATCGTTAATAACCACATCGTTTGTTTTTTTAACATTTTTATATCCTCCTATTTTTGAGGTAGAACTGATACTCTATGACTTGGAACGTCAAGTACGCGAGTTACAGCATCTACTATATTCTTTTTTACAGCTATTTTTTCTGCACCTTTAGCTACAATTAATACTCCTCTAACTGTCGGCTTAACCTTTTTTTGTATTAAAGGTTTTTCCTCACTACCATTTCGAGTTATTACAACTTGTTCATTGCGATTTTGTTGATCAATCTCCCTTTTTCCACCCTGCTTATCATTTTCTGTTGTTTGTTGGATTTGTGAGTTGACATTTTTCTCATAAATGCTGACTTCCGAAGTATCAAGGTTAACCATGACAGTTAATTCAGATATACCTACTGAACTTTGCAATAGTTCCTTTAACTCGTGTTCATAAGCTTCTTCGTATTCACTTATGGCTTCTAGAAATTCGTCACTTTTACTTGACTTTAGAACTCCGACTTCAGTACTTGTTACATCTTTAGATACATCTAGTACTGATTCCGTCTGAGAAGAGAAAAGCATAGCCATTACACCAAACATTAAAATTACTAATGTCCATGTATAAAAACTGTTATTTTTAGGTGGGCTATCTGTGTCTTCTTTTTTAATAATGTTTTTTAGTTTTTCTAAAAAATTTTTTTCTTTGTCCATTACGGATTTACTCCTCCCTCCTCCTTAATACTAATTTTTACTTTTGAAATTCCCCAACTCTTTGATAGATAAGTAGCAATTTCTTTATTGTTAGTCTGGTGGTTTTCTGAGACAGTAATTGGTTTAGAGACATTTATTGAAACTGGTGATACCTCTTCAACTATGTCTTTAGTGCCATTTGAAGTACTTTCCTTGTAAGTTACCGAAACTTTTGAAATTGAATTGTAGTCTTTTAGTTCTTTATCATTTGACTCTAAAGAAATACCAGAAATTTCAACACCATACTTTTCCTTAACGTCCTTAGCTACTTGTCTTTCAAGTTGGACAGCCATCTGTTCTAAAATATATGCACGTTGTGACTCTAGTATTTCTATTTTCTTTTCATCTAGTAAACTTTCACTCGAATTTTTTCTATCGTTAAAGATCATGTTCTCTATCGCTGTTTCAATATCCGAATTAAAAATCTTTAATACCGGGGAAATTATCATTAATAATAGTAGTAAACTAGTTACAAACTTGACGTATTTATTAAAGCTTGAAGACGGAAGAATCAGGTCTATTACAGTTGCAATAAGAATAAAAACTATGATATTCGTAATCCAATCCATAAACATGTCCATTTTATATCACTCACCTAACCATAAGTGGTAGATTACTTGCTGCAATCATTACTGTCAGTGTCAAGAAGAACATTATTGAAACGATTCCTAAACTAGCGAATAAATATAAAATGCTTTTTCCAATAATATCAATACATTTTGTAATCTGACCTGCGCCAATTGGTTGTAGAATCGCTGCTGCTATTTTATATGTAAGTGCAATTGCTAAGATCTTTAAAGCTGGAAATATAACAATGATAAGCATTACAATTACACCAGCTATACCAACTGTGTTCTTTAGAACCATCGTTGCCCCTGCAACTGTCTCTGCTGCCTCAGTGAAAACCCTACCAATTACTGGTATAAAATTCCCTGTTACAAACTTTGCCGTTCTTACAGCTATTCCATCGGAAATTGCTGTTGCACTTCCTTGAACAGATACGACGGCTAAGAAAATTGTTAAAAATGCACCTAGTAACGCTATACTTGTGTTTCTTAAAAGGGCGGCAAGATTAGTAACCTTGTAATTTTCGGATAACAAACTAACGAGACTAAGTAATGTAGATACAAATAGTAGAGGAAGTATTATTGTTTTAATTAAAATACCTGATGTGTTCATAATGAAAAGTATTAGCGGGTGAAAAAAACTTGCAGATATAATTCCACCCGTTGCTGCAATTAACGCTATAAATATTGGAAGTATAGCGGTGACAAAATGTATCATTGTTTGAACGGCATCTAGTGTTAACTTCATTGCAATATCAAAGCTATTTAACGCAATTATTACTAAGACTACAAAAACGATAAAATTTGCAACTTTTGTAACAGTTGTTTTTTCAAATGAATTCTGGAGTGTTTGTAGAAATGTACTTAAAATTGATAGTAGGATTAACATTCCTAAGAGTCTAAAGTTTAAAACAATTTCATGAGTTATGTACTTAATAAAACCTATTAGATAATCTTTTACATCTAGTGGATTTCCACCTTTTACAAAATCTTGGAAAGTTCCTTTTTGATTTTCAGGTATATAAGATCCATATTTATATAAAATATCATTCCAATATTCTTGTACTTCTGTAAAATTCATATTATCAACTTGTGAAGATATATCAGTCGGTTTCTGCTCTGTTGTGGCTTGTACTAAATTGGGAAGCAAAAATAAAAAAAAGAATGTATATATTACAAGACTTATTGTCTTTTTCATAAATTACCTCCCTACTTAGGCATTAGATTTAGCACAGTTTCTATAACTACTGTTAAAATCGGGATAGCTAATGATAATATGATAATTTTTCCTGCTAATTCAATTTTCGAAGCTAATGCTCCCTGATCTGCATCTTTTGTTATCTGAGCTCCAAACTCTGCTATATAGGCAATGCCGATAATTTTTAATATAGTTTCTAAATACATTAGATTAATGTTTGAATTCACGGCAATTCTCTCAACCATTGAAAATATCTCGCCTATTTGATCCACTAAAAACAGAAAAATTATCGTACTTGTAAAAACTACTAAAAAAAAGGCTAAATTCGATTTATGTTGTTTTACAATTAGAGCTAAGAATGTTGTAACTAACCCTAATCCAACAACCTGTAATATCTCTATTGGAATCTCCCCCTAACTTATTGAAAAAGGAACACTGCTTTTATCCTCTGAAATAGATTACTTACAATGGTTGTTACTAAATAAAGTACATAGAGAAAGCCAACTAACGTCGCCCAATGTGCATATTCTTCTTTACCCAACTGCTTTAGAATAGTTGTTATAAATGCAATAATGATCCCTATTCCAGCAATTTGGAATATTAGGCTAGAATCTACGCTCATTTTTTAATTCCCCCTAAAATAGTAAAAGTATAATTAATAAACCTAGTAAAAACCCAAGCACCTTAAACATTCTTTCGTTTTGCTGTTGGATTGAATGTGCTTCACTTTCTTCTCGTTCTAAATGTGATAAAGTGAGTGATATATTTTTTTGCTCAGTAATTAAATCATGCAATCCAATATTATTTCCAAAACTTTTTAATATCTCATAATCTTGTTTTTTTAATGCGGTAAAGGGCCAAATTTCTTTTAAAGAGCTTTCCCAACATCTGGTGACATCAACTTCATCATTACTTTCGAGTTTAATTGCAAAAGAATTAAAAATAAGAGCTATTGGTTTATCAACCTGATTTGCGATTCTTTTCATAGCTTCATTTAGTGGAATATGGCCATAAAGAATTTCTGTTTCGAATAGCTTTAAGGCTAATTTTATGTTTCGAAGTTGCTTCGATCTCTGGCTTAAGAGGTGGGCAGCATAAAATCCAAAACTAGTTGTTGCAGCTACAATTAAAACTACTCCTAACAATTTCAACTACATCACCATCCCTTAAACTAGTTGTAAGCCATTACTTTCAACAACTTTTTCTATTGTCCCAGGTCCATTTTTTAAGTTCATAATTACAAATCTACTAAAAATTCTTTCATCAAGAACTTTTCGAAAATATGGTCTATTAAAAACGTCACTATAGTTATATCCGTGAGCAGTTACGATAATTTTCACACCAGCATGAACTGCTTCAACTAGAGCATTGGCATCCTTTTCAGACCCAATCTCATCTACAATTAACACTTCTGGGCTCATTGATCTTATCATCATCATCATGCCTTCTGCTTTCGGACAGCTATCTAAAATATCAATCCTTGGACCTAAGTCAAATTGTGGAATACCATCAAGACTTCCTGCAATTTCAGAACGCTCGTCTACTATTCCAACCCTTAATCCGTCCAAATAGTTATTTCCAAGACTTAGATTTCGTGCTATATCTCGAAGCATTGTTGTTTTACCTGATTGAGGTGGACCGACTAGTATCGTGTTTTGAAGAATTTTATTCTCAATGAGTTTTGGTATTAATTCAACAGAGCAACCAACTTTTTGTTTTGCAATTCTTATGTTAAATGATGAAACTTCACGAATCCGTTTTACCATTCCATCTTCAGTTATAACTTTCCCAGCAAGACCAACACGGTGCCCACCCTCAATAGTTACATACCCCTTTTTCATCTCATCCTCGAGCATGTATATTGAATGTTGACTAATTTTTCCTAAAATAAATCTTGAATCATTTTTATTTACTAAGTATGAACTTAGAATTGATTTTCCTTTACAAACAAATTCAAGTGGTCGATCTACTCTTAGTCTAATTTCATCTATATTCTTTATTTCTAAGGCGTTCTCTTTAATTACACTCATTACGGTAGGGGGTAATACTTTCATAACTGTGTTCAATACGTATCCCTCCTATTCTTACTTAATTGTTATGCTTGTACCTTTAGAAATTATGACAATTCATTAATTTCGAAAAACACCGTATAAAATAATTGCTATTCCCAAAAAAATAAAGCCTAATTTCGTAGGATTGAAATCATCGGTTAATGTAGATAATCCGATTATGAAAGCTACTGTCAACATAACTGGTCCTATCGTTGCTAATAACCCATTAATTGCCAAAGCTTTTTTTACACTGTTAAAGTAAATCATTAAGCCAGCTCCAGCTAGATCAAAAAGAGCTGTAAGTACCCTTAAGCATGCCATTATAATTACTGTTGATTCAATTGCACTAAAGAAACCTTTCAATCATTTCACCTTCATTCAACTTGTCCTTATACATTGATATGCTAGAAATCAATATAAATTCTTTAAACAACAAAAAACTCACTATTAAATAATAGTGAGCAGTTTTAGCGAGTGGACACGCAAGTACTTTAACCATTTTTTATAATAAAAAAAGCCGACGTTTGTCGACTGTAAGGTTAAGTTGTTAATTATACTCCCTGAGCTCTTGATACGTACTTCGCTTCAGTTGTGTTGATAATTAATGATTCGCCTTCATTTATGAAAATTGGAACTTGAACAACTAATCCAGTTTCTAACGTAGCTGGCTTAGTTACGTTAGATGCAGTATCACCTTTAATACCTGGTTCAGTTTCTGCTACTTTTAATACAACTGTATTAGGTAATTCAACACCTAGTGTCTCGTGTCCAAATGTAACAATGTGAACTTCCATATTTTCTTTCAAGAATTTCAATTCATACTGAATTGATGATTCTGCTAATTCAATTTGTTCATATGATTCATTATCCATAAATATATGCTGATCGCCAGCAGCATATAAATATTGCATTTTACGTGTTTGAATATGAGCCTTACTTACTTTTTCACCAGCTCTAAAGGTTTTCTCTTGAACTGCTCCTGTACGTAAGTTTCTAAGTTTAGATCGAACGAATGCCGCACCTTTACCTGGTTTAACGTGTTGGAATTCCATTACCTGCCATAGTCCGTTGTCAACTTCGATCGTTGTTCCTGTACGAAAATCGTTTACTGAGATCATTAAATTTCCTCCTGAAAAAATTATAAGATAATAAGCTCTTTAGGTGAATGTGTTAATACTTCATAGCCGTCAGCTGTAACTAGTACATCATCTTCAATTCTAACTCCACCAAGATCCGGTATATATATACCTGGTTCAACAGTGACAATCATACCTGGTTCTAAAATAGTATCTGATCTAAATGAAAGGTTAGGTCCTTCATGCACTTCTAACCCTATTCCGTGTCCAGTTGAATGGCCAAAGTATTCTCCGTAGCCTTTTTGTGAGATATAATCTCTAGTCAAGGCATCTGCTTCTTTTCCGGTAATACCTGGCTTTATACCTTTAACACCTCTAATTTGTGCTTCTAATACAATGTTATAAATTTCAACTAGTTTTTCATTTGGTGTTCCGACCGCTATAGTTCTTGTAATATCTGAAACATATCCATTAAAATATGCACCAAAATCTAGAGTGATAAAATCTCCTGAATCGATTATCTTATTTGTAGCAATACCGTGAGGAAGTGATGATCTAACTCCTGAAGCCACAATAATATCAAACGAAGAAGATGTTGCACCTTTTCTTCTCATGAAAAACTCTAGTTCATTACTAACTTCTATTTCAGAAAGACCTGGTTTTATGTAGTTTAAAATGTGTGAAAATGCTTGATCAGCTATACTTGTTGCTTCCTTCACTATCTTAATCTCATCTGGAGACTTTATCAAGCGAATTTCTTCCATAACTCCTGAAATTGGGACTAAATTACACTTTAGGTGACTTTTTAAAATTTCAAAATTAGAATAAGTCACGTGATCTTTTTCAAAGCCTAGTTGGTTAATATTTAATGTTTTTATTTGATTTGATAATTCCTCATGAATAGTAGCCTTATGTTCGACTACTTCAAATTCACGGCACTGATTCTCAGCTTGTTCTACATATCTAAAATCAGTAATTATTTTTGCATCGTTCTGCGTAACTAAAACAAAACCAGAACTTCCTGTAAAACCGGAAATATATCTTCTATTGAATTTACTTGTTACTAAAACTGCATCTAATTGAAGATCTGTTAATTTTTTTCTTAGTTTCTCTATCTTCATTAATTTTCCCCTCCTAAAACACTTAGTAATGAAGTTATTGCAAGTTCATAGCCTTTAAGACCTAATCCAACTATTTGACCTTTAACAACAGGTGCAATTACTGACTTATGTCTAAATTCCTCTCTGGCATGAACATTCGAGATATGTACTTCGATTGTAGGTTTTGAAATGCTAGATATTGCATCCCTTAAACTTAAGCTGTAATGAGTTAATGCTCCAGGGTTGATAACTAGCCCGTCATATAACTCCTCTACATCATGTATTTTATCAATTATAAATCCCTCATGATTAGATTGATAAAATTCAATGATACATTGGTTATTAAATACATTTTTTATCCTCTGTTCTAATTCTTCTAGAGTTGTAGAACCGTATATATGCGGCTCCCTTTTTCCTAGGCGGTTGAGATTTGGACCATTGATTACAAGTAATTTGTACAAATTATTCTCCCCCAAATAATGTATATGTTAATAATATTAACATATTTAATTATTTTTTGAATAGCTTGTACGCATCGTCTTGTGGGCCTTATATTCATATGAAACTGATACTCCGATAAATGTAGAATATAAAATAAAAAAACATAATATAGTAGTAAAAGTCTCACTTCCATAGTACTGTATCTTAGGAATATTTATAGTTAGTGATGAAATACCAAGAAAAATAATACAATATAGTAAGATACCGACAACAACAGAAGTTAAAACACCTTCATGTTTTCTAAAAAGATAATAATAAATAAACGTATAAACAACTGATAATAATGTAATTACAACGATTCCAACAAGATGTTCGTAAAAATTTGTCTTTAAAGTAATATTAAAAGTTCTAATAATTAGTGTCCTTGGCGAAATTTCAGTAAACGAAAAATATGAACTCAATGAGCATAACGTTCCCCAAAATAATCCTCCAAAAATTCCTATAATCGGAAGTTTCTTTAGATATTCTACTTTAATTTTACTGGTTCTTCTGTTCATTTTTATCACCTCTTAAAATAGTATTGCTTCTTTTTTCTAAATATATTTCAACAACATCAAACATTTAATTATATTAACTAGTCTAAAGTTGTTATATTTAGTAAAATAGAATAAATACAAAAAACATAGGTTGGTGTAGAAATGAGTGAGAAACGTCCAGTTTACGGCGGTCAGGCAGTTATTGAGGGAATCATGTTCGGTGGGCGTAAGCATACTGTAACTGCAGTAAGGAAAAAGGATAAAACCTTTGAATATTTCCAATTAGAAAAAAGCACAAATAAGTGGTTATTAAAGCTAAAAAAAATTCCACTTATTAGAGGACTAGTAGGTATTTTCGAGTCAGCAGCCATTGGGTCTAGACATATGAACTTCTCTGCTGAAGTTTATGAAGAGGAAACTGATGAAAATAAGGATAATGTTCCAGAAGTAGTTGTTGAGGAAAAAGAACCTTCTAAACTTCTATTCACACTTAGCATTGCTGTCATTGGTATTTTATCTTTTCTTGCAGGGAAATTTATATTTACTATAATACCAGTTTTTATAGCAGACTTTTTTTCACCAATTTTCCCTTCAAAAATTGGACAGATTATTCTCGAAGGAACGTTTAAATTTTTAATCTTACTTCTTTATTTATACGCTATTTCTTTCACTCCAATGATACGACGCGTATTTCAATATCATGGGGCCGAGCACAAGTTAATTAACACTTATGAAGCAGGTTTAAATTTAACTGTTGAAAATATTAAAATGCAATCACGTCTTCATTATAGATGTGGAAGTAGCTTTATATTATTTACTATTTTAGTTAGTTTTGTAGTATATATGTTTGTACCGATTGAACCACTTTGGGTAAGACTTCTTAATAGAATTTTATTAATACCGGTTGTTTTAGGGATTTCATTTGAATTATTACAAATATCTAATTCTGTAAGATCATTACCTGTATTAAGATTTCTTGGATACCCTGGGTTATGGCTACAACTTTTAACTACTAAGGAACCAACAAATGATCAAATCGAGGTGGCAATTGCCTCATTTAATAAACTTATAGAAATAGAAAAAAATGATAATAATATAATAAAGGCTTGATAAAATTGGAGGTGAATGAGGTGAACAAATCTAAATCTAGTATGTTTTTTTGGAGCCTCATTACTTTAGCAATAATTGGTGTTGTTTCCCAATTAGTAAAATCACCAAGTGCTTTTTTCAATTCAATTGTTAACATTATTTTATTCACAGGATTAATTTTGCTAGTTTTTTTAGGATTTAGGAAATTATTTTCATCAAGAGAATCAAATAAGTATACTAGTGCAGTTAAAGCCTCAAAGAATAAATACAAAGATAACGACTCAATATTTTCGAAGTTAAGAAAAAAAACTGCAAAAAATACAGATTTCTTAAAGAAAACATCTTTTAATTCCGTTATGAAGAAAAAAAGAGACAGTTCTCATTTAAAACTAATTGAAGGCAAAAAAAATAAGAAAAAAGCAAATTAACCTTGGATCTCCAAGGTTAATTTTTTTTATTTAACTAATAAGACCATTTTCTTAGAAACTTCGTTGCACTTTCTTCACCTATCGCAATTAAGTTATCAATCGTTTTTATTGAAATATCAAAATCAGTTGTCTCAACGTCCTCAACTTTAACAAATATTATATCGTTACTATGTTTTTTACTAATATATTTTTTATCATGGGCACTTCTCATTGTATCAAAAAGAGCCTCAAATAATTGTAAAGCGTTCTTAATGTCCCTAGAATAATCAAATTCGAGGTTTGGACTCAACTGTAGTCCAATTATTGGCCTTTGCCTTCTGTAATTCTCATCTTCAAATAACCACATTGGAAAATTACTTAATACGCCACCATCGACAATTAAGTTAACTTTATCTTCAAGGTAATTGTTCATTTTTACTGGTCTAAAAAAGAAGGGCAAGCTGCAACTCATTCTAACTGCTTTAGCAATTGGGAAATCTAATTCATTAAGACCATATTTATGAAGGTCATCAGGTAATACAACTAAAGTACCATTCGTAATATCAGACACTACAATTTTAAGTGAGCCTTCTGGGATATCCCTAAAACTGTATATACCTTTAGCACATAACAATTTACTAATGAATTTTTCTAATTCATTCCCACTATACAATCCCATTCTTCCATAAAGGCCTAGCCATCTAATCACATTTCCTATAAAGAACCCATTACTTTTCGGCTGAATCAGTGATGGAAAGCTTATATCATTTCTAATTAAATCAATAAGTTCTGTAGTTGTATATCCAGCTACCTTGAGTGCTGCAATTAAAGAACCAACACTTGTGCCAGCAATTCTCTGAAATTCAATATTTTTCTCTTCTAATCTTTTTAATGAACCAAGTAATGCTATCCCTTTTACTCCTCCGCCCGAAAAAACACCATCAATTTTCATGATGCAGTCTCCCTTTATAAATATTGTTAATCACTTATAAGGTATTTTTACTTCTTATAAATAGAACAAAAAAAGTAAGCGTTCGGTTCGCTTACTTTTAAGTGAAATATTCAATTTTTGCTTCTGGGAAATATTCATCAATATATTGTTTGATTATTTCTACTAAATTGTTGGCATCCTCATCTTTATAAATATACTTCCCAATCCCGTATTTCCCCCATTTGTATTTTCTTTCTTCTTCATTCATTTCAAGTTTCGTATTCGGGTATCTTTGCTCTATAACTCTTTTCGCTGGCTTAGTAAAACGATGTTGAATTAATTCAAAGGTAATAGGCACAGCTGGTTCTATACCTTTTAGCTTTTCAGCTGCTTGTTGAAACATATATTTGTAACCTTCTTCCCAATTTTCATGAATTAGAATTGGAGCTACAATAAATCCAAGCGGGTATCCACTTTTTAAAACCTTTTTTGCACCTTCTAATCTGTCATCAAGACTAGAAGTCTTCATTTCAAAATTTTGTATAACATATGGAGCATTAATGCTGAATCTAAATCTCGTCTTTAAATTATGATTTGCATCTAATAAGTGATCTACGAATGGGAATTTGGTGACAAATCGTAACCTTCCCCACTCCGATTGTCCGATATGCTCAATCGTTGGCTTTAGTACATGTGTAAGATGATCGATTCCAACGATATCGGATGTACACGATGCCTCAAATCTTGTAATCTCCCCCGGTCTTTCCGCCATATACTTATCCATTTGGTCGAAAATATCATCTAAATTAACATATACTCGAATATAAGGTTTACTCCCTAGTGTTGTTTGCAAATAGCAGTAATGGCAATGGCCCATACATCCCGTAGCAAGTGGTAATGCATACTCTGCAGAAGGCTTTGATGAATCAAACTTCAAAGTTTTTCTTATACCGACTACAAGTGTTGACTTAGCAATTCGGTATTTTTGTTGTTCATTTTCACCAGGTAAATCTCTAATCTGATTATGAGAACTTGTCATTCTTATTTCAAGATTCATTTTTTTAAATTGATCATAAAGCTGTTTTCCCAGTGGATATTCTAACGCTTTAGGTTCAAAATACACTAACTGTGGAATAAATGCGTCCATATGAACACCTCCTCATATTATTATGTGTAAGATACAAAATAATAGAGGATTATTTTTCTAAAACAATTGTGCAATATATGTAAAAATAAAAACTACAAACAATGCTGGCAGTAAATTACCTATTTTAATTTTTGTTAGACCTAGAACATTCAAGGAAATTGCAAGTAGCAGTACCCCTCCACAACCATTTACATTCGCAATAAATAAATCAAGCATATCTTTTGAAATGTTTGCTGCAAAAAAATAAGCAATAATTGTAAAAAAACCTTGATATATTACAACTGGTAGAAATGAGAATAAAACGCCAAAACCTAGAGTAGACGTTAGAATTATAGCCATAAATCCATCAATAATCCCTTTTGTTATTTGGATATTATGTTCATTTTTCAACCCACTTTCAATTCCACCTAGGATTCCCATAGCCCCAATGCAAAATAATAAGGTTGAGGTTACAAATCCTCGTGAAAAGCTGCCTTCTTCTTTAGTTTTTAGTTTTCTTTCAATCCATAAACCTAAATCATTAATTTTATCATCGATATTCAAGAGTTCCCCAATAACAGCACCTACTGCAAGACTAATTACAACTATTAATATATTGTCATATTTAAGCCCCATATCTATTCCAATTAGAAATATAGCTAAAGACATTGCTTTAGTAACTGTTTCTTTTATATTTGCGGGAATATCTTTCCATAACATCCCAATTAACGAGCCCATAATTATTAGAACACCATTCGCAACTGCCCCTAAAAAAATCATCAAAATCCCGCCCTAAAATAAAGTAAAAAGAGAGTAATGTTAATTATAATAACAACATTACTCTCTTTTGTATATATTATTTTTTAGAATATTAAGTTAATTCTTATAAGCCACATCTTAGCTGTGCACCACAGTTAGTACAAGTATTACACCCACCGTGTTCAGCTACTTCACCTTTTCTACATACAGGACACGTATCACCAACTTCAGACCCATATTTCATTGAAGTTGAATGTAATTCTGTAATTGTCTCTACTAATACTACGTGAGGCTTTTCTTCTTCTAGTGGAAGTTGTAACTGCTCGTTTTCATCTTTAGTTAAAGTCAACACTTGAGAGTCACGGCTACCATCAACGTAAACAGTTCCTCCCTTTGCACCACCTTTATAAAGTCTCTCATATACTTCTTCTACTTGAGTTACTGTAAAGCCTTTAGGGGCATTTACCGTTTTACTTATTGAGCTATCTACCCAACGCTGAATTACACATTGCACATCTGCATGTGCATTCGGACTTAAATCCATTGCACTTACAAACCATTCAGGTAAGTTATTCGGATCCGCATCAGGGTTCTCGCTTAAATAGTAATTAACTATCTCAGCTTTTACTTCAATAAATTTCCCAAGTCTTCCACTTCTAAAGTATGAGAATGAGAAGTAAGGTTCTAACCCTGTAGATACACCTACCATTGTTCCTGTACTTCCTGTAGGGGCAACAGTAATTAGGTGTGAGTTTCTTATACCGTAATCAACAATGCTATTTTTTAATTGTTGCGGCATTTTATTCATATATCCGCTATTTATAAATCTATTTCGTAACTCACGAGTTTCCTCTTCATTACTTCCAACTAAGAAAGGAAAGCTGCCCTTTTCTTTTGCTAAGTCTACAGAAGCTGCATATGCAGTAGTTGCTATTGTCTCAAATATTTTATCAACTAGGATATTACCTTCATCCGACCCATATACTTTTTTACATTTAATTAATAAGTCGTGTAATCCCATAACCCCTAGGCCTACTCTTCTTTCGCCAAGAGCCTGAACTTTATTATCCTCTAGGAAATAAGGTGTTGCATCTATTACATTGTCCTGCATTCTAACTCCGATAGAAACTGTATTCTTAAGCTTTACATAGTCAACATCTTGAGCAGTATTATCATACATTTTAGATAAGTTAACGGCAGCAAGGTTACACACGCTATAAGGAGCTAGTGGTTGTTCTCCACATGGGTTAGTTGCAACTACCTTTTGTCCATACGCTTTAGCGTTTGTCATATCATTAGCATTATCAATAAAGAAGATTCCTGGTTCTGCTGAGTAAGTAGCACAAATATTAATTAAGTTCCAAAGCTCTTTTGCTTTAATTTTTCTATAAACACGTACTCTTCTACCAAGCTTTTCCCACTCTCTTACATCACCAATTTTATTCCATTCTTCATTATAGACTTTCATTTCATCTTTATTGTAATCTTCAACAAACGGGAACTTTAGTTCATAGTATGTGTCATTTTCAACTGCTTCCATAAATTCTTTAGTAATACATACGGATATATTTGCTCCAGTTAAAAATTCACTATTATGAACTGAGTATGTCCCTCCATCTTGCAAATGTTTCTCTGCGTTACTTATAACAGCTGGTTCGAAACCTCCAAGTCCTTGTATCGTTTTATAATTAACAATACTCGTATACATTGAACGTTCTTGATCAGATAATGGTGTAAATTTCAATTTCTCTTTTGCTAATCTTTTTACTTCATCATCATTTATAGTTTTAAGTAAATACCTTAATATCTGCGGATTTTGCATCTTTGAAATAATAAATTCAATAATATCAGGATGAGAATCTACAAGCATAATCATTTGAGCACCACGGCGTGATCCGCCTTGTTCAACTAGATGGGTTAATTTTGCAATGTCATCAAGCCAAGACACAGCACCAGATGATTTACCATTTACTCCTCTAGCTAACGTATTTCTAGGTCTAAGTGTTGATCCATTCGTTCCAACACCTCCACCTCTGCTCATAATTTCCATTACTTGCTTACGATGTTCTGAAATACCTTCTCTTGAATCAGGAACATATGGCATTACATAACAATTAAAGTATGTAACATCTGTATCAGCACCAGCACCATAAATAACACGTCCAGCTGGAACAAAGTTCATTTCGGATAACTCTTTATAAAACTTTTGGAATGACTCTTGTCTTTTTTCTTCAGTAGATTCAACTGATGACAATCCATACGCATTTCGTTTAGCAATTTGCTCATAAAACACTTCTAGCGGCTTCTCAACAACATCTAGAGATACATTGATAATACCTGTAACTTGAGCTGAATCATCTAAGTATGCGCGGAACTCTTCTTCTATTACTACACTAGCAATCCTTTTTTCCCAGTCTATTTTATTTATAATACCTAATCCACGTGCTGGAAATTTAGGATCTTCTTTAATTGTAAGAACAACAAAGTCACCTTCAGTTAAAGTAACTTTCTCTGTATCCTTAAAGGAATATCTATCTAACATTACAAGACGTGAAACACCTTTATGAGTAATTTTCATTTCGTCTGTAATTGGAAAAACTTGTGGAAATAATTTAATATCTTGATTTAATCTCTCTGTAAATTTCATCATTTGTTGTACCAAAGTTACTACCATGAATAACCATCTCCTCTTTGTATTCAAACCTCTATATAAACGCACAAAATGTGCATTTATTAATAATTAGGTATGTAATTATGCCCATTTTCGCTAAATAATTTTAAGAAAAGGACAAGCTAAATTTACCATATCAAATAATCTAAATCAATATGTTGTATATATATAGTTTTCGACAATACAATATATTGAAATTATCACTTTTCCCTCTTGACAAACATTTAAAAATATATTTTGAACGTTTAGCAAATTTTGTTATAATAAATTGGAAAGTATTTAAGGAGGAGAACTACTTGGATTTATCAACAGTTTTATTAATAGTTGCAGGGGCTTTAGTTGTTTATTTTTTAATTATGTTTTTTATGCAAAGGAATACTTTAACTCAGCTTAATGAAGAAGATTTTAGAGCTGGGTACAGAAAAGGACAATTAATTGATATTAGAGAAAAAGAAGAATATGATGGAGGACATATATTAGGTGCAAGAAATATGCCTTTATCACAAATTAGATATAGAAAAAATGAATTACGTACAGACCAACCCGTATATATATATTGTCAAAGTGGTGTTCGTTGTCCTCGTGCAGCAATGACATTAAAGAAGTATGGTCATAAAGAAATTTACACTCTTAAGGGCGGATTTAAAATTTGGAGTGGTAAGATTAAAGCAAAATAAATATATATCAACTAGAGCAGTGATTTTCAATTATGAAAATTACTGTTTTTTCATTAAAGGGGGATTCATAATGCGTCCAATTATTAAAATCAAAAAAACTATGTTCGAAATTATTTTAAATACAATATCAATTGCTTCTTTTATAGGTATATTTATTTACTTAAAACTAGTCTGGTCTGACATACCTAAGACCGTTCCTATGCATTTTGATTCGGCTGGCCAAGTAGACAACTATGGAGATAAAGAATTTATCTTTATTTTACCAATGATAGGAGCTATCTTATGGATAGTGCTAACAATACTCGAAAAGTTTCCACATACATATAATTATTTGAATTTAACACCAGAAAATATTGAAAGGCAATATAAAAATGGGAGTATGATGATAAATGTAATGAAAAATGAGATTTCTATATTTTTCACCTATATTACTTGGAATACAATTAATATTTCAATAAGCAAAAATGTTAGTTTAAATGATTATTTCTTACTTATTTTTTTGACTACTATATTTGGTTCTATTGCTTTCTTTTTTATCCGGTCAATCAGATTGAAGTAATTATATAGTAAAATAAAAATGTACCCAGAGATTAATCTGAGTACATTTTATTTATTTTGTATATCTTAGTACTGGAGTACGTGCGGCACGTGTTTCATCCAATCTTTTAACTACAGTTGTATGAGGTGCGTTCTGAACTATTTCAGGAGTATCCTCAACCTCTTTAGCTATTTGAATCATTACATCTATAAAACCGTCTAGCGTTTCTTTGGATTCTGTTTCTGTTGGCTCAATCATCATACACTCTTCAACTATTAACGGGAAATAGATCGTAGGCGGATGGTATCCAAAGTCTAGTAAACGTTTCGCAATATCAAGTGTTCTAACCCCTAGCTTCTTTTGTTTACGGCCTGATAAGACAAATTCGTGCTTACAAGGACCTTCAAACGGAACATCATAATATGCAGCCAGCTTTTCCATCATATAGTTAGCATTTAGAACTGCACCCTCTGTTACCTCTTTAAGCCCTTCTGCACCTAGCGAACGAATATATGCGTATGCACGTACGTTTATACTAAAGTTACCATAGAAAGCTTTTACCCTTCCTATAGACTTCGGAACATTATAATTTAATGTAAATTTATCATCATGCTTCTCAATAATTGGTACTGGTAAAAAAGGAATTAAATCAGATTTTACTCCAACCGGACCAGAACCAGGTCCACCACCACCATGAGGTGTTGAGAATGTTTTGTGCAGGTTTAAATGTACAACGTCAAAGCCCATATCTCCAGGACGTGCTTTAGAAAGAATAGCATTTAGATTTGCACCGTCATAATAAACTTTGCCACCTGCTTCATGAACGATTCTCGTCATTTCAAGAATATCTTTTTCAAAAAGTCCAAGTGTATTCGGATTAGTTAACATTAAAGCAGCTGTATCATCTCCAACAACGCTTCTTAAATGTTCTAAATCAACGTGACCATCCTCTAACGATTTAACTGTAATTGTATCAAAACCTGCAACTGTTGCAGATGCTGGATTAGTGCCATGTGCACTATCAGGAGCTAAAACTTTTGTACGTTTAAAGTCTCCTCTACTCTCATGGTATGACCGAATTAACATTAGACCAGTCCATTCACCATGAGCACCAGCACACGGTTGAAGGGTTATTTCATCCATACCCGTAATCTCTTTTAATTCTTGTTGTAAGTCGTACATTAGTTCAAGGGCACCTTGAACTGTGTCTTCTTCTTGCAATGGGTGGATATTAGCAAAACCTTCAAACCTTGAAACTAACTCGTTTATTTTCGGATTATATTTCATAGTACAAGAGCCTAAAGGATAAAATCCTGAATCAACACCGTGGTTACGTTTTGAAAGACCTGTATAATGTCTTACTAAATCTAGCTCAGATACTTGAGGTAAATTAGGCTTACTTTTTCTTCTAAACTTTGTTGATAATCCTGGTACAGTATCCACATCATTCTTTGGTAGAGAGTATGCAACTCTACCTTCTTTGCTCAATTCGAAAATTAACGGATTATTTTTGCTCATTGTAATCCCTCATTTCTTTTACGAAAGTATCTATTTCAGACTTAGTTCGTAATTCAGTAATACAAATCAACATTTCATTTGTTTTATTAGTAAAGTAACGTGAAAGTTCTAATCCACCAATTATGCCTTTGTTAAATAGGTGTTTATTTACTTCTTTCGCACTTTTATCTAACTTAACTACAAATTCATTAAACATATCATTTGAATAAAGGACTTCAAAACCTGCCTCCTCAAATTGCTGCCTCGCATAGTATGCTTTTTGGATGTTTTGTTCGGCAATTTCCTGTAATCCATTTGGACCTAAAGCAGACATGCATATAGCAGATGCTAAAGCATTTAGTGCTTGATTTGAACAAATATTCGAAGTTGCTTTATCTCTCCTAATATGTTGCTCACGTGCCTGTAAAGTTAATACATAACCTCTTAAGCCATTTTCATCTACTGTTTCCCCAACAAGTCTTCCAGGAACTTTACGCATATACTTAGATTTAACCGCAAAATAACCACAATGAGGGCCACCAAATGCAGTTGGAATTCCAAATGGTTGCGTATCACCAACTACTATATCTGCTCCAATATAACCCGGTGCCTCTAAAACTCCAAGAGCTAAAGGATTACTTGAGACTATCAGAAGTGTACTCAGGTCTCCAAACTTATCTTTAATTGCTTCAATATCTTCAACTTGACCAAAAAAGTTAGGATATTGTACACAAACAGCTGCAATATCTTCATTTAATTTCTCTTGTAGGCTGTCTATGCAAGTTATGCCGTTATCAACTTTAACAAATTCAACATCTACATTCTGTCCCTTAGCATACGAAAGAACTACATCACGATATTCTGGATGAACAGCCTCGGAGATTAGAATCTTCTTCTTTTTTGTATGACCATGCGCAAGCATTGCAGCTTCAGCTAAAGCTGTCGCACCATCATACATAGACGCATTGGCAACATCCATTCCAGTTATTTCACAAATCATAGATTGAAATTCAAAAATTGCTTGTAGTTCACCTTGAGAAATTTCTGGTTGATATGGAGTATAAGCCGTATAAAACTCTGACCTTAATAACATGTGGTCTACAACAGCAGGGATATAATGCTCGTAAACACCTGCTCCTAAATATGATGTATACTCTTGTAAGTTTGCATTCTTATTTGATAGTCTCTTGAACTCTTTAATTAACTCTGTTTCTGATAATGATTCTTTAAGATTTAATAAGTTAGTAAACTTCACTTGATCTGGTATATCTTTAAATAAATCATTAATTGTATCCACACCTATTGCTTCCAACATTAATTTCTTATCGTCATCTGTTAAAGGAATGTAGCGATGATTCATTTTTTACCACCCTTATCTCTTATAAAATGGAGTTTGGACTACTTCAGCCCTTAATTTTTTATTTCTAATTACTACTTCTAGAGGAGTACCAATTTCACTAAAATCAACATTAATAAGCGCTAATCCAACATTCCTTTTTGTTGAAGGTACTTGTGTTCCAGTAGTTACATGACCAATTTTTACATCACCTACAAAAATTTCATAGCCATGTCTTGGAATTCCATTATCTATCATCTCAATGCCTACAAGTTTTCTAGGAATCCCAGATTCTTTTTGAGCTAATAAGCTACTTTTTCCGATAAAATCTTCTTTTTGTAATTTTACTGCGAAATTTAAACCTGCCTCGAGCGGTGTAATTTCATCTGTGATTTCTTGGCCATATAATGGATACTTAACTTCAAATCTCAAGGTATCCCTTGCCCCTAATCCACAAGGAATAAGTCCATATTCTTCTCCTTCATCCATCAAAGCTTCCCATAATTTTTTCGCTTCAAAACTTTGACAATAAATCTCATATCCATCCTCACCAGTATATCCAGTTCGTGATAGTAAAACTTGTATACCTTTAATATCTACTTCATCTAAAAAAGTGAAGTACTTTATTTCATCACTACTAATTCCAGTAAGCTTCTCAATTATTTCTATTGAAGCAGGTCCTTGTATAGCTAGCTGTGCCCAATCGCTTGATACGTTTTCAATCGTTACATTCTCAATTTTTTTAGAATTTATCCATTCATAATCTTTTTCAGTATTTGACGCATTAACTACTAGTAAATATTCTTCAATACCTAACATGTACACTAGTAGATCATCTACAACTGTTCCATTTTCATAGCACATTAAAGTATAGATTATCTTACCTGGTGTAAGCTTTGAAATATCATTAGTTAATATGCTTTGCAAGAAAGAAAGACTTTGCTCGCCTTTTATCAATATCTCTCCCATATGAGAAACATCAAACAAGCCCGCTCTTTCTCTAACAGCTATATGTTCTTCTTTAATACTTGAAAATTGTACTGGTAATTCCCAACCACCGAAATCAATAGTTTTCCCACCATATTTTTTATAAACATCAAATAATGGCGTTCTTTTTAATGACATTAAAAATCCCCCTCTTACAATAAAAATAGACAGACCCCTAGTGTTCTAGGGCTCTGTCCTTTAACCAGAAAGTTTAGCAGTTAAGCTTACCTCGTAGGTGGCTCAAACATTCGAGCTCTCTCCAGAGTTGCGTCAAATACGAGTTCTTTTGCCTGAGAGATTATCCCATAATCTTACTCCTTCGGCGCTATTTTCAAAATAGTCTCTCCTCATATTTTCATTCGCAGCATTAATTTCAATTTTTTGGTAAAAATATAAATTAACTTTATAAGTTTTTGATTTACAAATTTATCCTAACATTTATGTAATTGTTGAAGCAATTAAAATGTACAAATTTTCTAAATTTGATATTAGTAGATTAAAGGTGAAAAAAATGAAGCTACCAATAAATTATAATACTGAATGGGAAGAAGGCTTTTTAAAGAGATTTGATGAAGATGGACCATGGTCCTCCCATGAGTTATTCCAGCTTTCGTATGAAATAGAGAAAAATACTCTCATAACCGAATTTGAAGGGCTCCAATCAATTAAATACTTGCCTCATTTAACTATATATAATCACCAACTTGAGGTTGCTAGAAATGTAATTGAAGATATGAATGGAAAGGCAATTCTAGCAGATGAGGTTGGACTTGGTAAGACTATTGAAGCTGGTTTAATTCTTAAAGAACTTATGATTAGAGGATTAGTAAAAAAAGCATTAATATTAGTCCCCGCTTCTTTAGTTTCCCAATGGGCTTTCGAACTGAATCAAAAGTTTTACATACCTGCAATTCCTCAGAAAAAGGAATATGTTTGGGAAACATGTGATGTTGTAGTATCGTCAATCGATACAGCAAAACGAAATCCACACAAAGATATCGTACTAAATCAAAATTATGACTTGGTTATTATCGATGAAGCTCATAAATTAAAAAATGCCAAAACTAAAAATTACGAGTTTGTAAAATTACTAAAGAAAAAGTTTTGTTTACTTTTAACAGCTACACCTGTCCAAAATAGAATTGAAGAAATTTTTAACTTAGTATCTTTACTAAAGCCTGGTCATCTCGGTAATGAAAAGAGATTTGGAGAGAAGTACGAAGCTAAAAACCGAAAATTCACAAATGGTGAACATCTAAAAAAACTAGTAAATAGCATAATGATTAGAAACCGTCGTGCGGACACTGGTATGGAATGGCCTAAGCGTGTTGTTCACAATATTAAAATTGATTTTAGCAAAACTGAGTGTGAATTGTATGAAGCAATAAGAAATGTTAGAACGTCTGAAATGGGTATGTCAAACGCTTTTACTTTATTAACACTTGAACGTGAGGCATGTAGCAGTCGAGAAGCCGTTTATATGACTCTTAAAAAATGGTTACAAGAGGAAGATATTAGTATATACAGGAAGTCCCAAATTGATTTTCTCATGGAGAAAATACATAGAGTAGAAAAAAATAGTAAAGCCGAAAAGGCTGTTGAAATAATAAAATCTATAAATGATAAGGTAATTATTTTCACTGAATATAGAGCAACACAAGTGTATCTCCAATGGTATCTTAAACAGAATGGAATTACATCTGTTCCTTTTCGTGGTGGGTTTAAACGTGGTAAAAAGGACTGGATGAAAGAGCTTTTTAAAGAACGCGCACAAGTATTAATTGCAACTGAAGCCGGTGGTGAAGGAATTAACCTACAATTCTGTAGCAATATGATTAACTATGATCTCCCATGGAATCCAATGAGATTAGAACAAAGGATTGGCCGTATACATCGCCTTGGTCAAGAAAATGATGTCCATATTTATAACTTTTCTACAAAAGATACTATTGAAGAACAGATATTGAATCTTTTATATGAAAAGATTCATTTATTCGAACGAGTTGTAGGCGAACTTGACGATATTTTAGAAAAGATTAAGAAAATTAATATTGAGGAATACATAACTGATGCACTTTCTTACTCTAGTAGCAAAAAGGAAGTCGAGCTTAAAATGCATCACTTAACTGAATTAATTTCAGAGATTAATGAAGACGAGGAGGAATTAGATGCTGCAAAATGATATACGAAAAATTCTAGAGCGGTTCTTTCTTGCAAATAAGTGTACAATTCTCAATGAAGGTGATAACACTTTAACAGTTCAACTTACGATTGAAATGGACAAACTACTAATGAATCGTCCTTTTTATTGGCACTACTTAGAAAAAACGGGCGGCACACCTCAACCTCAAAAAGTAAAGTTTGCATTTGAGCAACTTGAGGATCAAAAAATTAAAGCTGAACAAATCCATTTTGGTTCACCTAGACTACATCAAATATTTAATAGTACTAGGGACCTTGGAAGTTATGTTAGGCTTTACGAAGTAGTTAATTCAAGTGGAATAAGGACATCACTCCATCCTTGGTTAAATATTAACGCTAAAATTGAATATAAAACAAATTTATCAAAGCAACAATTACTATCAATAGGCATCAATCTAATTTCCGGAAAAATTGTGTTTGATTTTATTGATCTGGTCAACCGTAGAAATCTCACTTCAAAAATACCTGATTATTGTTTTACTTTATCACCGTTGATAACTCCAAAGAGCGGCATAAATCGGATTAGAACAGTTATTGAACATGTTATAAATACTAATGATAACAATTGGATAAATGATGCTAATAACCGCATTGATCATGATCTAAATTTGCTTAATGCCTTTTATGAGGATGAGACTGAGATCACTGAAGAATATACACGTGAAAAAGAGGCCATTCAGGAGCTATTTAATCCACAAATTAATGTAGAACCTGTAAATGGTGGCATTTTTTACTTAAAAAGTGATCTATCCGCATAAAATTAGCTTGGCGATGGCCAGATTCTTATACATATATAGCTAAAACAGTGGCAATTCATAGTGAAACTTTTTTATCAAAGATATATTTTTTTCTTTTTAATCCAAAAGAGTGATTTTTTAATCCAAAAAAAGTTTTTTTAATCCAAAAGAGTAATTTTTTAATCCAAAATAAGTTTATTTAATCCAAGAGTGATTTTTTAATCCCAATGAATTTTTCATTCCGTGTACGCGGAAAGCGAGGGTCGCAAGCTCAAATCAACAAGATTAATTTAAAAAAAGGAAACCTCACGAGGTTTCCTTTTCATCTACTATTTCCATATGTTCTTGTATATCTTTAGCATCCTTCGACATCATAATTGAAACTGATATTGGAAGAACTCCAAACCACTTAGTTAAAAAAGGTTCTTGATTTTGTTTTTTCTCTTCTTTAATCTTCTTCTTAACTTCATCGGGCTGATTCATATACTTTACAAATTCTTGCGTAACATATTTTATATAATCATTAGTTTTCATAGTAACCACCAAACCATATATTTTTTTATATTACTAACTTATCCTATATGGTTATTTTTTAAACTTGCAACAATATCATTACAAATAGTGTCAACACTTTTTCCATCGACACTTATCTTAATATCACACTCATTATAAAATTGTAATCTGCTAAGATATCTATTTTTAAACTCATCCAAATTATTCTTATCAAAAAGTGGCCTTGAATTATCGTTTTCTAACCTTTTTAAAATAGTTTCAAAATCGCAAACCAGATATATACTAATAAAAGATTCTTTTATTAACTTTCTATTTTCTTGTTTAAGTAATATGCCACCACCAGAAGCAATAACAGATGGCTCATTAATTAATTTTTTTAAAGTCAATGATTCAAGATAACGGAATCCTTCTTCTCCCTTTTCTTTGAATATATCTGCGATAGTTTTTGATTCATATTTTATAATTAGACTGTCAGTATCTTTAAATTCTAGATCAAGTAATTCTGCTAATTTCTTACCAACAGTAGTTTTTCCACACCCCATAAAGCCAGTTAAGATTATTGGTTTCATTATTACCCCGTCTTTATCCAATATATTATTCTTTCATTAATTAAATCATAATGGATAATAAATGTAGTTTGCAAATCATTATTGAGATTCTTAATATTTACATTTGCGATTTTTATATTAGGATCAGTAGTTTGTGTTACTTTACGATAAGTTATTATACGATGACCAACTGTATTTTCCATATGATCTAACCCGTCTTTTATAAAATTTACTATTTCATCTTTATTTTCATAGACTATGATTTCCTGCTCGATACCTTCTTCCATGATTAACGAAAGCTTATTTTCTATACTCACAATATTTAAGAGTAAATAAAAAAAGTTTATTACAACTGCGCAGAATACAAGAACGTGCGGAAGAACAAATGCTTTCCTTCTAATCAACATTAGGAAATACTATCTCCTCTACGTAATAATTATCACCGATTGTCATTACTTCTATAAATAATTTACTATCACTCTTGAATGTTCTAAAACTCTTTATATTAAATAATAATACGACATAACCTGCCCCATTAACTTGTCTTATCACTCTGTCCCCATATAGTTTATAAGCTACTATTTCACCTTTAGAATTTTTAAACGATAATATATTACCTGTATTTATCGTAGTAAGATTTGAGCTTGTAATTTCATTTCTCATCTGAGTGAAAGCCGTTTGAAGCTCATAAAAAGAGTATGAAGAATTAGTATCCATATTAGTTTTAAAAGAAGTAATTAAAGTTCCTAGTAATGTGAAACTTAATGCAAAAACAAATATACTTAGTAACAGTTCTATTAATGTATTACCTCTTCTTTTCATAATGATTTAAAACATACTGAACTTCTTTTTGACTATAACTATTTAAATTAGAATTTTGATACAAATTACTAGTTCTTTTTGCTTTTGCAAGGATAATTCTTTTCACATTTTCTTGCCTTTTTAATGTAAGATTACTAATTAATGGAGCCAAAGTTAAGCATATAAATGCAACTATAGTAAAACATACAATACTTTCGATTAATATATTTGCCTTACGTTTCAACATTGGATCTACCACTCCCAATATATAATACTATTGTGCTTTTCCTTCCAGATATGTTGAATTCAATCTTTCCGGCTTGGTTTATTGCACCACTACTAGAATAACTTATTGGATTAGTCGTAGTTATGTTAGTTATATTAATTTTATTTGACCCTTGTCTGCTCAAAATCGGTTTACTTAGTGGTGAATTTCTTAAGTTATAACTTCCATCATTTATATTGAAATAAATAAAAACTTTATCATTTTTTCGCATTGAATAGTTTTGAGCGTAAATCAAATCATATTTGAGTCTCTTCAGGTAATAAAATTCAGTTAAATTAACTTTAATATAGCGTGGTGCGAAGAACATACTTAGAATTAAAATCATACCAACTAACACGACATTAAATTCTATTAAAGTGTAACCCTTTCTTTTTTTATTGAACTTGTACATTTCCATCAACAATATTCAAAGCCTCTCCACTTGGACATGTAGCACTCGGTATATAACTATTATTAATTAAGTCAGTGATTGTCGGTTTTACCCCAAATTCAAGTTCATAAGTTTCAACTTGAGTTTGAACCATCTTAACGTATGCTTTACATCCCTCGGTTTTTATAACACTTTGATGCTTAGTTACATTTGGTACAGTTATTAAAATAAGAATTGATACTATAAATAGAACTACTAGCATTTCTACTAATGTGAATCCATTTTTTTTCATATATAACCTCCTAAAATTTTTCTAACATTGAATAGAGAGGTGTGAGAATAGAGTAATAGGTAATTATGATAAAAAGTAGAACAACAATATAAATAATCGTTTGACAAATAATTAGTACATTTTTAATTAATAATTCAAGTTCCTCAACGCATAAGGCAGAATAGCTAGAGAGTTGCCTTATTAATTCCCCACTCATTTGGCTTGTCCTCAACACCTCAATTAAATTTTCTTCAAATATTGTTGCATCTTCAAATGCAGAGCTTAGACTTACCCCCTGATAAAGTTTCAGGTTAATAACATTTGCATAATGCGAAATAGCTACATTTTTGCTATTCCTAATAATCTCAAAACAGTCTATAAATGAAATACCTCTAGCAATAAAAGTGCTCAAAAATAAAGAAAAGAAGTAAGAATAGCGTTTTTTTAATATCGTTCCTAAGATTGGCAATCTAACAAAAAACTTTTGTATTTTTATATACGTGTCTGCTAGCTTCTTCCTATTACTTAATAACAGAAATAAAAATAAAAATATTATGATTAGTACAATAGCAAAAGGAATATACTCAATAATATTTATTAACAATGACATCATTATTGGTTTGTTTGAATTGAATTGGTTAAAAAGCATATTGTATTGGGGGAGTAAGAAAGTATGAAAAAAGTTAAGAACTGCTATAGTAAATAGAAGTAGGAAAATAGGGTAAGATAATGTTTTTATTAACAACTTTTTAACTCTTTGCTTCTGTTCAAGAATTAGTCTTGCTTTGTTTAGTAACTCTGCTAATGTACTATTTTCGTTGGATAAGTAAAATAGAGTTATTATCTCATTTCGAAACTTAATTACTTCAAAAATTTCTGATAATGGCCTTCCCTCTCTTGATAAATGATCTATTTTCAATACATCTTTTAAATAATTCCCTTTATAAAAACTAGAAAGAAGTCTAATTCCTTCTGCTAATGAATGTCCATTTTTAACGAGAAATTCTAATCTTTTAATAAAGGTAAGTTGTTTATCAAGTGACCATCTTTGATAAACAAATTTTGATTTCATCTCTTCCCTCCTTGCTCATAATTATAGAACCCTAGTGCATAAGCTCGAACTTTCTCTTTATTTAAGTTTTGATTTAATTCTAAAATTCTCTCACCGACAGTTAGTTTATGCATTACATCAGCTAACTCATTTCCACTCAAAATCTCCAGTAAACATGACTTTAAGTGAAATTTATGTTTGTGGGCATCTTTTGTACACAAACCGTTACATATAGGACAAATTAAATTTATTAGCCTTTGCGATACTACGCATCCGATTGACTGTTGAAGTTCTCTTAATGGAATGCCAAACTCAATAAATCTCATTAATGCACTAATTGAATCTCTTGCATGCAGTGTTGTTAAAACTAAATGACCACTAAGTGCCGCTCGATGTGCAAGCAATGCAGTTTTAACATCTCTTATCTCACCTACTAAAATAACATCGGGATCGTGTCTTAGTGCAGCTTTCAGTCCAACGTCATAACCAAGTCCTGTATCCTCATTAATTTGTACATGCATTACATCATCTAGTTTTATTTCAACCGGGTCTTCTAGAGTAATAATATTTAATTGTCTTTCCTGTTTTATAGAATTAATTAAGGAATACATAGTAGTAGTTTTTCCAGAGCCGGTTGGTCCAGAAAAAATTAATAGACCGTTCATATTTTTAGCAATATCAATTAATTTTTTGGTTTGTTTAGGAAATATTGAAATATATTTATTAGGTAGGATGTATTCTTTATATAGAAATCTTAAAACAATTGATTCACCATAGATGGTAGGTAGGGTAGAAATTCGAATAGTTAACTCTTTTTCTTGCATGGGGATTATGAACGTTCCACTTTGTGGCCTTCTAGAATCAGTTACATCTAAATGTGCAAGATATTTAAGATATGTACAGATTCTATCATAGTACTCTTCAGAAATGACTTGGTCTGACTTTACGTTTAAATCTTTTCTCTTTTGAATAGTAACAGAACGAGCTGTCGGTATAAAATGCAAGTCCGTAATTAATTCACTTACACACTTATTAATGAGAGCAAATATAAAATTTTCAATCTCACTCAGAATATTCACCTCCTTGTAAAATACATAATTCGTCATTATTTTTATAAAATCCTTCTAATTGTCGAAAACTTTTTTATAATTATTATGAATTTTTTTTGAATTAAGTAGTTTAAGATAGTATATAAGGTTGTTAGTCTGTTTAATTAAATTTTTTTCTATATTATAATGAAAATGAATTGTTATGAAAAATAGTAAAGTTTTTAATATATCAACACTACTGTGAAAAAGGAGTTGAATAAAATGGATGAAACTTTAAAGATAACAAGTGTACTTTCTGATCCTACTCGCTATTATATATATCAATATATATTAAATAAACATAATGATGTGTCAGTTCAAGAAATTGCCGATTCCTTTAGCATACATCCAAACGTAGCTAGACTACACCTAACAAAGCTAGAGGATGTAAATATGCTAGTGTCTGAAACAAATAAAACTGGTAAAGGCGGCCGTCCTTCACGCATCTATAAACTATCTAAAGAAGTTGTTCAATTAAACTTCCCATTTAGAGATTATTTATTATTATCTAAAATTGCAATTGAAACAATAACTGATTTAGGAGCTCCTGCTATAAAGCTCTTTTATGAAAAAGGCATTAAATTCGGTAGGGAAACTATCGAGAAGGAAATAAAGAAACATAATCAAACAATTGATAAAATGGATGTCAATTTAAGAATATCGATTATAAAAGATGCTTGTGTCGCTGCAGGATTTATTCCAGTATTTATTTATGATGAGGAAAGTAGTAAAGTTACTGTTCATGTAAACAATTGTCCATTTAAGGAAGTCGCAGTAGATTTACAGAATGAAATTTGTTCGATGCACGTAAACTTTATTATTGGTATGGTTGAGCTATTATTTCCAAACTCAAAAATTAAGAAGACTGATAGTATGTTCAACTCATGTTCAAATAGTTGTAAATATGAAATTATTGTATAGAATGGAGGAAATTTAATGGATAGAATGTTTAGAGTACTTGGATTTTGGACGGCAATTTTTGCTATTATGTTCTTTGTTGGAGACTTGTATGAGCCCGCTGCCATTTTCGCTGCTCAAACAGCGATATTCGTTGTCCTCGGTTACTTAAACCTAACAGAGAAAATGTACTCATACATTTTCATGGCATACCTTACGATTTGTTTTATCGGATTTACTTATTATACAACGTTTATAATGTCTTAAATAAAAAAACACCTCTTAAAATTCGAAGAGGTGTTCTTTTATTATTTCTTTTGGATTAGAACATCAAAAGCCTGACTAATACCCGTATCGAGAATAAACGATTTTATTGCTCTATTTAACTTACTTTCTTCAGAAAATGGATCCATTGCACTATGGCTAACTAATTCATCAAGCAACCCGATTGATAATAGAAATTCGTTTTGCCTACAAAAACTAACAACATCAAGATTATTTTTATATCCTGCGTCAATTAAAACATCCCAGTTAACGTGAGAAGTAATATCCATTTTTCCAACATTTGATAGTACATCTTCAACAAGGTTGTGCTTATAAAATCCCCTTAGACTTCCATTTTTACGAGATGGGTGTAGTAGGTCAGTATTTCTATATCCGTAATCAATCGTTACTATATAACCACGATGCAAACTTTCAGCAAATTCTTGAAGAACATCTAAATCATTTAGTCTAATTTCTGTTCTATATCCATCCAAGATTTCCAGCTTATATGTATTGATATAATCATTAACTATATTAGTAACAGGCTTTAATTCCTCAACTATTTTACCGTTCTCATCTTTAACATAAACTTCATATATAGTATCCCCTATTCGTTTTACAACTTTAACAGGTAAAGCATCGAATAATTCATTTGAAAAAATAATCCCACTGAATTTCTTGTATTTATTTTTAAATTCTTCAAAACATTTATAAATTTCAAAGTTAGAAAAATTTGAAAGCTTTTCTAGTTGTACTTGATAGTGATAATTACTTTTTTCAATAGATATGTACTTAAGATTTGGATTGTTTTCTAATATCGTTTTTGCAAATGATCCGTCGCCACTTCCAACTTCAACAATAATTGGGTTTAAGTTATTAGTTCTAATTAAATAACTAAAATACTCACCAATTTTTTTTGCAAAGACTGTATGAACATGAACGCTTGTATAGAAATCACCATTTTTACCTAGCTTTTCTGTAGAGTTAGAATAGTAACCAAAATTCTTATCATACAGAGCAAAATTTATAAATTCATCATAAGGAATACTGTTAGACTTAATAAATAATTCATTATTAATTTTCATACGACATCCCTTTAATTTAAATATGTATTTAACTGTTTTTCTTCACTAATAGTTGTTGCTGGACCATGACCAGGATAAACTTTTGTCTTATCAGATAGCTTTAGAAGTTTATCTTTTATATTTTTAACAAGTACATTCATATTACCACCAAACAGATCTGTTCTACCTATACTTCTATAAAAGAGAACATCACCTACTATTACAAAATTATGTTCTTTAAAATGGTAACAATACCCACTTGGTGAGTGGCCTGGCACATCAATTACTTCAAACTTAAAATCCTGTATATTAATAGGCCCTTCTTTTAATGAATTGACCTTAACTCCTTTATTTAAAACTACATCTCTTATACCAGGGAAACGTCTTGACCCGTTGTAGTCTGCATCATATAAAAAAGACTCTTCCTTTGGTGAAATATACACAGGAATGTTATAATTATTTGCGCATTGTTCTATTGCACCAATATGATCAAAGTGAGCATGCGTAATTAGAACTGCAATAGGAGTTACACCTTTTTCTAAAATATAATTATTAATTAAATTAAATTCGCCACCAGGATCAATTATTAAACATTTATCCTTATTTACAATAATATAGCAATTAACTTGGAAATCCCCTACTGGAATAGTTTTAATTTTCATTAATATCACCTCAAAATATAATAAAATAGTCAGATTTATGGTCTATTAAGTACTCGACACATTTTTTTTTTACATTTAGAATAAAAGTATTATATAACCTTTTCAGAAAAAATATCAGTTTAAATATTCTTAGAGTTAAAAATAGGAGGATGAAAAATGGGTATCGTTATTATTTTCTTTCTTATAGCAATTTTAGCAGTTTATGGGATTTATTCAAACTTCAAGCGAAAAAACAACTTAGCTGTAGTCTTCTCAGTACTAACAGCAGGAGTTTTTGGATGGTTTGCAATTGCAACTGCTTTTTTTGACGGTCTACTTAAATAGAGATTCCAAATATATTTAGATGCAAGCATAGGCGCTCGAAATGCATGCATTTCGCCAGCGGGAACAGCACGAGCCGAAAATCCATTTTTGCAAGTGTTACTTGCGAAAATTAGTTGAGGCCGTGCCCGCGGAAAGCGAGCGCCTATGCTATTGTCGTTTAAGTCATTTAGAAGACTTGGCTTTTGCCAAGTTTTTTTATTTTTTCTTTATTAATTTGATAACTTTTTTATCGTCCACATCAATTATCTGATCAAGTCTTTGGCCATAAAGACATAAATTATCTTTGCAAATCAAAGGTCCACTTATTACTTGAACAATTTTCTCTTTCTTATCTTGAGTATATCTTACAAGATATTGCTTATTATCTTGTCTAGTTTCAAAATAATAGAGCGCTCGTTGCTCCTCATCATAGTTTATAAAAGGAATATTTATAAATTCTGAATAACTAATCGGAAGATCAATTTCATAGGAAAAAGCAGTAGTTTGATTAGAAATTGACTCTCCATTGACTACTATCTTCTTACTATTATTTGTATTTATCCCAAATGTTACTAACGTATTCGAAAACACATGAAATGCAAGAACATTATCTTTTAATATTCTGACTGCACCTGTTTTATTATTTTTAGTCTTAAGTGGTCCAGTTATAGACGGTTGTGTATGATTCCACTCAATATAAACTGCTTCATTTTCATTTATCCAATCAAATAATGGCTCATTTATATTAGAAGACTCAAACTTCTTTTCGTCAATATTAATAGCTTCAGTATTAAATGACCAGTCTTTATTAAATGTTTGAACATATACAAGATTTTCTGTAAAGTTGTTCCAATAAAATTTTATCTCAGTACTATCACTTTCTTTTTTTAAAAGAACAATACCTTCTTGATTAATTATTTTTATTTCGCTCATATTATTATTATTAATTTCATGGATAGCTATTAACTTTCCATCAGATCGAGGAACAGCGTTTACAATAATATTTTGAGTTTTATACAAAGTTTTACTCTTACCCGTTTTTAAATTATGTTTTGAAATACTCTGATAATCACCTGCTTTAAATGATAATAATATCTCATTTGCAACCCAGCCAAAAATATTTTGTATCTCACTATTTTTGTTATATTCTATTTGGAAAATTTTTGTGTTATTTTCCTTAATCTTATTATTCTTATCGTTACAACCACCTAGAAGTAACATTAATATTATGCTGATTCTAAGAAATATCAAAACGTCACTTCACTTTCTGTCTGTAATACAAAACAATATTAGATTCCTTAATGTGTTTAAATCCGTTTCAAATCTTGACAGCGGTAATGGGTTAATACCCTTACCTAATTCAATTGTAAATCCTGGTTTTTTATAATCCTGAATAAACCAGTCTTTGTACCCACCATAACTTTTTATTGTTCTAACAGCTTTATACCCTGTAATTTTTTCAATCTTATCAGCTAGAAATTCTGATTCTGGCGGTTCTAGATTGTTAAATCCCCAGTAGAATTCTTCGCCTTGTGAATGTAATGCATAAACTTCTGAGAAGTTGTTATTTAGGGTTAGATTATATAGTGCAATAGCCTCTGGTTCAGATAAAGGATATGGCCCTGGAAAATCTCTACTTGAGTATTCAGACTTCTTAAAGTCTATAGTCTTAATTAATTCCCAACAGGCAGGAAATTGATTATTTAAATCTACACCTCTTATATTAGCTTTCCATCCACTAAAATCCAAGGAAAACTTATTAATCTTTATTATATTCTCTCTTAAATAATCATTATTCGGAAAATTATTTAATACTAAGTCAATTCCATCGGGGTTTATCATAGGTACAATAGAAAGTGTTACATTATCAAGGATTTTACTATTATTTGCACTATTTAGTAACAGTTCATCAAATAATTTCATAAGTAACGCACTGTTATTCCATTCATTTGCATGCATACCCGCGTTAATGTGTATTATATTATCCTTGCTATTCCCGATTCTAAATTCTAAAATTGGTTTTCCTAATAAACTAAACCCTATAACGCTCCACGAGAAGCCTTTATTTAAACGCCACAATTCGTTAAAAATGCTATAAAATTTTTCACTCGTAAAGTCCGTTTTATAATAAATAAGATTCAAATAGCCTTCATTATTCCAATCTAACATGCATTATCACCTCAATTAAACATATGTAAGTTAGTTGATTATAAAAACAAAAAAAGTAGCAATGAGTTCATTGCTACTACTTATCTTTACCGTAAAATCTTAGTAAGTCCCCATATATAATTTTATCTGAATATTGTAGCTCTTGCTTAGCCTTATCGACATATGGACCACAAGCTTCTTTCTCAATTTCAATACCAGTAGTTTTATCATAACACTTGCTATCAGTATAAATATATTTATCAGTGACAAACGAACCATTTCTAAATACAGTAAACGGATATTTATCAGGTGCAAATAAATCATTACCAAATTGAACAAGATCTTTTGACTCTATTCCTAGTAGATTTAATAATGTAGGTCTGATATCCACTTGACCAGAAACCGTAGAAATAGTTTGCCCTTTTTTCTGATTAGGAATATGAATTAGGAAAGGTACTTTCTGAAGCTGAACAGTTTCAAACTTAGTAATAGGTTTTCCTAAATACATTTCCATCGCAGCATTATGATTTTCTGAAATTCCATAATGATCACCGTAGAAAACAATGATCGAATTCTCATAAAGCCCATCGTCTTTAAGCTTTTGAACAAACTGCTTTAATGATTCATCCAAGTATCTTACTGTAGTAAAGTATTTATCAACAACTTTATCTCCAGAATTGAATTCATCAATTGTTTTATCTTCTTCATTCAATAAGAACGGAAAATGATTAGTTAAAGTCAAAAATTTCGCATAGAAAGGTTGTGGAACATTTTTTAACATATCAACTGATTGATCAAAAAATTCCTTATCCTTTAATCCCCAACTAATAGAATTCTCAGGAGTTACGGTATAATCTTCTACATCGAAAAACCTGTCATATTTGAACGTTTTATAAATAACATCACGATTCCAGAAACTTTTATTATTTGCGTGGAACACAGCTGAATAATAACCATTTTGCTTCAATATTTCAGGTGTAGCAAGGTATCTGTTATTCGGATGTGTAAAGAATACTGCTCCACGATCAAGTGGATAAAGTGAATTATCAATTATAAATTCTGCATCCGATGTTTTTCCTTGACCTGTTTGATGATAAAAGTTATTAAAATAATAACTTTCTTTAATAAATTGATTTAGGAAAGGTGTTACTTCTTGACCATTAACTTTACTGCCTATTGTGAAATCTTGGAGTGACTCCATTGATACAATAATAACGTTTTTGCCTTTGGCAATTCCTTGCATTTCTGGACGTGGTTTCTTAGTATTAGCTTCTATATAGTTCTCAATATCAACTAATTCAGTGCTATCAGCTAATGCCTTTTGTGCAGTAGTTCTTGATTGAATAGCAATATCGTAAATATGAAAATTGTATAACCCAATGTTTTTTACTAATACTTTTCTGTCAAAGCTTCTTGTTAATAACTGTGGACGCTCAGTTTCTGCTAAACCTAAGTTAAAAATAATAAGAATAACAATTGACATATAGTATGAGGATTTTATTTTACGCATAACAGGCTCTAAATTTAGAGTATTTTTAGCAAAATGGAAGTAGACTGCTAAAATAACCAAATCAACAAAACCTAAAAAAGTTTTGAGATTAATTAATTCGGCAATACTTGTACCTAAATCAGCCATGTTTGATGATTGGAATAGGACCGGCACAGTAATAAAATCATCATAAAATGCATAAAAAATTGTATTTGCTGTTAATATAAAACTAAATATAAAGGTTATAAACATTATAGTGTGAAGCCGTTTTTTACCTGATGAGAATAATGCCAATCCAAAAATTACTAGTGATGTACTTAATGTACTAATGAAATATATAAACTCCTGCATGAAATTCTCTAATTCTACATCAAATGTAAATCTTGTAATAAGGTAAGTTTTTATCCAAACTAAAACAGAGGCAAGTAATATAGGCCAAAGGTTTGATTTAGTTATATTCTTCAATTTTTGTTCCTCCTCTATCTGTTACCATAAATGAATGTCTGAACATTCACTTTCTAAAATCTGTTTATTATCTTTACCTAAAATTCAAACCACCATTAATATATTCAAAAGTGTTTATAATATCAACAAATATTTAATTACCATAAACTCCATTTTATAACTAATTAGGACAAAATTCAATTTGTTAGAATAGTTTGTTAATTCCCGTAAAAATAAAAGAAGTCCCCAACGTGTGAGACTTCTACATTATATACAATTACATAAAAAATATAAACCATATAAATATTACAAATTTATTTTATTTTCGTAATAACAGGCTCCGTAAATTCCAGCCTGTTCGGCTAAAATCGCCTGTTTAATTGGGGTATTCTTAACATTTGCCATTGCATGAACTTTAAAAGTTTGTTGTAATTTGTCAGAAAAATTTTTAAAACTTAAAGAAATTCCTCCACCAATAAGTATGATACTTGGATTAATTACTGAACAAATATTTGCCAAAGCAATACCTAATGTTTTTATGAAGATGTCTATGACTTCACTAGCACCTGGATGACCATCGTTTGCTAAACCGAATAATTCCTCTACAGAAGAGTTTATTAACTGCTTATAATCACTACTATCTAGTTTTGTTTCATAGAGATAATTTATAATATTCCTTAAGCCTTGGGCAGAGCAGATGGTTTCAAGACAACCAATATTACCACATTTACATTTAAAGTTATAATTATTAGGTATATAAAGATGTCCTAATTCACCGGCATATCCACTAGTACCAGTGATGATCTCATCATTCATTATAAGTCCACAGCCCAACCCCGTACCAATTGTAACTAATACTAATGAAGTTTCAGAAAAAAATAACTTTTTTCTTTTAGAGTACTCACCAAATGCAGCTAGATTAGCATCATTATGAAGAATAATCTTGACTTTAGTATTATCCTTTAAACTAAAATCTTTAGGTTTGTAGGTATTCCAGATTATATTCGGTAGGATATCTACACAATTTGTTATCGGATTTACAGGACCAGGTACGCCTATAACAATTACTTTTTTAAGTGGATACCTCAAGCTAAACTTTTTATATTCATTTTCAATCAGTTGTTGAAAATCTTTATTTGTTTTTATTTTACTTGTTTCAATGGACCATTTTTCAATTAATTCGTCCTTATTTATATCTAAAATTCCAAACTTAATCGATGTACCACCTAAGTCAACCCCGAAGCAATAATTAATCATTTAAATCACCCGAATTATTATTTAGTTGGAGATTCCTCTAAGTTTAATTTCGATATTTCTTGCTTAATTAAAAGCATCCCCATTAAATAATCTTCTCTTTCAACTAGTTGCGAACTATACAATTCACGTAATTCAGCCTCCATAAGACCTAAATCAGTATACCTATCAGTTGTATAAATAATGGTTCCATATTGTTTTAGTAATTGTTGTAAATCGTACATATTTTTCATTTTTTCACCTATTATCTCTTTTTAATTTTTCAATATCAGTTCTTAATTCAGTGTATTTCTTTTCTGGATTAATATCCTCTGCCTTAGTGATATAATCATATGCATCTTCCACATTTCTTAATTCTAAGGAAATTAAAGCTAGATTAAAATAAGCAGTATCATTTTTTTCATCAAGTTCTACTGCCATTTTAAAATGATCTAAAGCATCTGCTAAGTTATTCTGCTTAACTTCCACATATCCAAGTATAAAATATAGTTCTGAATTAGGGTTTTCAACTTTGTTTATATTATTAATTATAAGATTATATGCTTTATGGTAATCTTCTTTCTTCACGTAATATTCGCTATGCAAATAAAGATTTTCAGCAGAATTTTTATTTACTTTAAATCCTAAAGATAGTCCGATAGCAAATATAACTGATAGTGTTATTATCGTAAGTGACTGTAAAGCTGGACGTTTATCATTCGGTAGTCTGACTGCCATCGAGCATAAATATCCCCCAACTAGACCACCAATATGCGCAGCTTGATCTATACCATCTATAGTAAATCCGAAAATAATGTTTACTACTACTAATCCAACTATATTTAGTTTATAGCCCTTATTTAAAATTTTAGAATGACGTTGACTAAAATATAATAAGGCTCCAAATAAGCCAAATATTGCACCAGACGCCCCTGCTGAAACTCCTTTTGAGAATATAAAACTTGCAAGTACACCTAAAATACCAGATATGAAAAATATAAAAATAAATCGCAATTTCCCATAAATCTTCTCTACATCTGGCCCAACAAAATACAACGCAATTGAATTCATTATTAAGTGAGTAATTCCAATGTGTAAAAATATTGGTGTGATAAACCGACTCCATTCCCCTTGCATAATTAGTGGATTAAATTTAGCACCGTAATCGATTAAATTATTTATATTAGTCGAGTCACCTTTCTCAACGATAAAAAAAACGCCTATTATTGCTATAAGTAGTATGTAAGTTAGAAAAGGCTTACTATAATTCATAATACTGTTGCTATATTTAACCTTTCTGTTACGTGTTTTAGCCAAAGTTTTTTTTATTTCTTCATATTCTTGTTCAATGTTATCTATTTGCGTTATTGGTGAATTTATTATTTGCCCCATTAAAAATGATGATAGTTCATAATGGCTTATACTTTCTTCAATTAGAATATGATGGAAATTATTTTCTCGGAAATATAAAATTGGGCCTTCACGGTTCCATTCATAAGGTAAACTTTTAGAAAAATATATATTTATATACTGTGTATCGTCGTTTTTGTCGTTAAAATATTTATGGCTTTTAGAATGAAAAAGAAGTATATCCTTTTGTAAGTCTTTTTTCCAAAGAAAATCAATTGTTGATACTCTAATGAATGTATTTCTAGAATCCTGTGGCTTTTTAAACCATAGTTCAGAATATTCATTTTCAGCTTTTATTAATTCGAACTTCTCTTGTTCAATTAAATGTTTCGCTGTAGATAAGAAAAGTAATTTATCTTTTAATTCATTCAAGAAATCACCTCTCCCCAATTTATTTATTTTTATACTCTATTTATTACATATTATAACGCAAATTAAACTATCATTTGTATTTTGATAAAAAATTAAAGAAAAACCAGCGATTACCGTCTCAATTTATTAGTTAAAATCTTGCTCTCTTGCCGAGCGGGATATGCATGCATTTCCCACTCCTGTAGTCTCGCCTGGTACGCTTTGGAGGCAACTGAAAAAGTATTAAAAAATAAATTTAGTGTTGATTCACGTTTACGGTGTTCGCTTTCCGCGGGCACGGCCTCAACTAATTTTCGCAAGCTTCACTTGCAAAAATGGATTTTCGGCTCGTGCTGTTCCCGCTGGCGAAATGCATGCATTTCGAACACCTTCGCAACAATCAACAAATATAGTAAAAAATCTATTTTTTCACTACAAAGGGCTTGCAAGGCCGCCGAGGAAAGCGAGCAAAATTTTATCTCTTATTTTATAAAAATAAAACTGCCGAGAAGATCTTCTCGACAGCCTGAGCGAGCAATTTGCTCGCTTTTATTCATAAATTATAAATTTGCTGATTTAATTATGTCCTTTAAGACACTTGCTGAATATTTAAATTTCTTCTTCTCATCTTCACTTATTTCTAGTTCTATTATTTCCCTTATACCGTCCCGATTAATAACAGCTGGGACACCAATGTAAACATCACTTTCCCCATACTGCCCGTCTAAATGTGCTGATATAGTCAATATACTATTCTCATTATTTAAAATTGCTTTAGTTAATCTAGCAAGTCCCATTGCAATACCGTAATATGTTGCGCCTTTTTTGTTTATAATTTGATATGCTGCATCTCTTACGTTTACAAATATATTTTCTAAATCTTCGTGTGCATAGTTTTCATTTTCTTCAATAAACTCAGAAATATGTTTTAATCCTATGTTTGCATTACTCCAAACTGGTAATTCGGTATCCCCATGTTCACCTATAATGTATGCATGAACATTACGTGGATCTATGCTAAAATAATCACTTAACAAAAATCTAAAACGTGCAGTGTCTAAAATAGTTCCAGACCCTATAATACGGTGTTTTGGAAGGCCACTGAATTTCCATGTTGCATATGTTAGGATATCCACAGGATTTGTCGCTACCATAAAAATACCGTCAAAACCACTTTTCATTACCTCTGAAACAATCCCTTTAAAAATATTAGTATTTTTTTCAACTAAATCAAGTCTCGTTTCGCCTGGCTTTTGATTAGCACCCGCGGTAATTACAACTATATCTGCATCTTTACAATCTGAGTAATCTCCAAACCATATTTTTGTTGGAGTTGAGACAAAAGGAAGGCCATGACATAAATCCATTGCATCCCCTTCTGCTTTATCTTTATTTAAATCGACTAGAACAAGCTCTTCTGCTAACCCCTGATTTAACATTGCAAATGCATAGCTTGCCCCAACATAGCCAGTACCAACTAGTACAACACGATTAATATTATTTTTCATTTGATTTCTCCTTCCAACATAGTCAACATATTATATTTTTTCTATTTATGTTTTTACTATGCATCAATACTCACTTACTTCAGTAATAATCGTATCAACTGGATAATCAAATTTATCTTCAACAAATATTTCATCAACCTGGAAATCATACGCAAGGCTAATCTTAGTTGCCTTTACTTTAGGTAAAAAACGGTCATAGTAGCCTCCGCCATAACCAATTCTATATTTTCTTTTATTAAAATAAACACCCGGGACAATTATTAAATCGAAATTTTCAATTTTACTTTCTTCGTGATTTTCATCTGGTTCTTTTATACCAAATTTCGTGGTTTTTAAATTATCAAAAGAATTAATATTATAAAAAGTCATTGATTTTGTCAGTACATCAGTAGCAGGGACAGATACATTTTTTCCTTGTTCCCATGCCTTTCTAATAATCGCGTATGTATCTATCTCTAATTCAGTTGATAATGTAATGCTTATATTTTTTGAGTTACTCCACGATTCTGTTGCAAAGAGTTTGTTATGTATTATTTGCGTGTAATGATTCTTGAAATCAATACTTAATTTTTTTAATTCATTTAGCATGAAACTTCTTAATTCTTTTTTTAACAAATCTTATCACCTCAGGGATAATTGTATCACTTTAAGAAAAGAAAAAAGAGCCAAATAAAATTTGGCTCTTTAAGTAAGTTGATTACTTTGTCTCACGATGTGTAGTCATTTTCTTCTCACGTGGGCAATATTTTTTAAGCTCTTTGCGATCAGGATTGTTACGTTTATTTTTTGTAGAAATGTAGTTACGATCTCCACAATCAGTACATGCTAATGTAATGTTTACGCGCATTATATGTTCCCTCCAGTCCATATGATAATCAGACTTTTATATAATACCATTTCCAAAAGTAAATTTCTACCTATTTTTAACAAAAGAGTCAATTTTTCAGATATATTTTTAATCGTTTAAAATATAATGGCGACCTTTTACTAAATAAAGTGTACTTTCTGCGATATTTGTAATGTGATCTCCAGCACGTTCTAAATATCTTGCTACGAATGATAACTGCGATATTTGTGTAAGTTTATCAGAGTTATCAGGTGTTAAACTAAGTAAATCCTTTATTACAATACCATACAATTCATCAATTCTATCGTCTAGTTCTGCAACTTTTTTAGCTTTTGCTACATCTTCTTCTCTATACGATTCAATTGCAAGTGTTAACATTTCAAGAACATTTTTGTGCATCTCGTTAAGATGAATTAGTGGTTTTACATAATCTTCGTTAGCAATTTTTATAGTTGCCTTTGCAATATTTACGGCATAATCAGCTAGTCTTTCTAGATCAGATGCTATTTTAATTGAAACAATTACTCTTCTTAAATCAGTAGCAACTGGCTGTTGTCTTGTAATAACCATAATTGCAAAGTCATTTATTTCTTCTTCAAGTCTATCAATTGGTCTATCTTCTTCAAAAATTTGTAACGCTAAATCTATATTCCTTGTATTAAGTGCCTCAAAGGACTTAGTTAGTGCTATTTCAGTTTTATTGTACAATTCAATAACTGCATCTTGTAGAGAATGTAGATCAACATCAAATTTTTCGCGAATTGTCATATTTGCCTCCTGTATTAACCAAAACGTCCTGAAATGTAATCTTCTGTCTTTTTGTTTTCAGGTGTTGAGAAAATTTTATCGGTACTATTATATTCAATCACTTCACCACTAAGGAAAAATGCAGTTCTATCTGAAATTCTAGCAGCTTGTTGCATATTATGAGTTACTATTATTATCGTAAAATCCTTTTTTAATGATTGCATTAGTTCTTCAATTTTTAATGTTGAGATTGGGTCTAAGGCAGATGTAGGTTCATCCATCAAGATAACATCGGGTTCGATTGCGAGACATCTAGCAATACATAAACGTTGCTGTTGACCACCCGAAAGTCCATATGCATTTTCTTTTAGGCGATCCTTTACTTCATCCCAAAGAGCTGCGCCCCTCAAACTTTTTTCTACTATTTCATCCAGAATTTTCTTATCTTTTATCCCATGGATTTTTGGACCATATACGATATTTTCATATATTGATTTAGGAAAAGGATTAGGCTTTTGAAACACCATTCCAACTTGTGTTCTTAATTCTTCAGCTTTATATGACTTATCAAATATATTTCTACCTCTATATACTATTTCACCTGAAGTTTTGACTGAAGGAATTAATTCATTCATTCGATTTAACGTTTTTAGATACGTAGATTTCCCACATCCTGATGGGCCAATTATTGCAGTCACTTCATTTTCATATATTTTTAAATTTATATTTTTTAGGGCCTGATCTTCGCCGTACCATAAATTTAAATTTTTAGTATCATATACAACATCTTTGTTCTTACTATTATCTAACATTAAGTCTTCTAATTTAAATTCTCTATTTATTGTAATTGTCATTTTAGTCCCCTCCTAATAGCGTTTATTAAACTTATTTCTAATAATTATAGCTATTGAGTTCATTATAATTAAGAATACAAGTAGTACAATAATCCCTGCTGCTGCGACTTCTTGGAATTCAATTTGTGGTCTTGTTGTCCAATTATATATTTGAATCGGAATTACTGTAAAACTATCCATAATACTTGATGGATAAAAGTTAACAAATGCTAGTGCGCCAACTACAATAAGTGGTGCTGTTTCACCTATTGCTCTTGAAATTGCAAGTATACTTCCAGTTAATATACCAGGAATAGCAGCTGGAAGTATAATGTTTTTTATTGTTTGCCATTTCGTTGCCCCAAGACCGTAAGACGCTTCCCCTAACTGCCTAGGAACAGCTTTAAGTGCTTCTTGTGCACTTACTACTATTACAGGCATAACAAGTAAACTCATTGTTAGTCCTGCTGCTAAAATACTTCTGTCTAAGTCCATCGCTCTAACGAAAATTGTTAAACCTAATAATCCGAAAACAATTGAAGGAACGCCCGCTAAGTTCTGAATATTTACTTGAATAAAACTAGTAAACCAGTTCTTCTTAGCGTATTCTTCAAGGTAAATTGCTGTACCAACACCAATTACCATTGAAAAAGGAACTACTACTATCATTAACCAAATAGATCCTACCAATGCACCAGATATACCTGCATTTGCTGGTCTTCTAGAAGCAAACTTAGTTAAAAAATCTAAATTAAGTTTTGGTAAGCCTTGATTCATAATTCTATACATTAGTACCGCTAAAACTACTAGTGAAAATAGAGTAGCGATAAATAAAATTACTTTTGTAAACTTATTCGTAAGAAGTCTTCTTCCAATCCCATTTGTAATTTGTTCATTATTTAAAATCCTCATGACTTAATACTCCTCTCTAAATCGTTTTGAAATCCATTGTGATATTAAATTCATTAGAAGAGTAAATAAGAACAATGTCATACCAACCGCATAAATACTATAATAAATTGTTGTTCCGTATCCAGCATCGCCTGAACTTACTTGAACAATATACGCTGTCATTGTTTGAATTGATTGAGTAGCATCAAGACTAAGTACTGGTGTTGCACCACCAGCAACAGAAACTATCATTGTTTCACCTATTGCTCTAGAAAAAGCTAATACGAATGATGCGATTATACCTGATAATGCAGCAGGTAAAACAACCTTAATCGCAACTTCTAATTTTGTACATCCTAACGCTAAAGCACCTTCTCTAATTGAATTCGGTACCGAACTCATAGCATCTTCTGAAAGTGAGGCAATAGCTGGAATAATCATAATTCCTATTACAATTCCTGGGCTTAAAGCATTGAATATACTTAACTCAGGAAGAATTTTCTTTAATATTGGCGTAACAAAAGTTAACGCAAAAAATCCGTATACAATCGTCGGTACACCTGCTAAAACCTCTAATATAGGCTTTAATAAGCGTCTAGTCTTATCAGTCGCATATTCACTCATATATATTGCTGCAGCTAATCCTAGTGGTACAGCTACAATCATAGCAATAAAAGTAACTAGCAACGTTCCAGAAATAAGTGGCAATATACCATATGATGGATCACTCGGAACAAATGGTAGCCACTCCTTTGCAGTAATAAACTCGATTATTGAAACTCTTTCGAAAAAAATGATTGTTTCTTTCAATAATGTAAAAATAATTCCTAGTGTTGTTAGAACAGAAACTATAGCTGTTGAAAGAAGTAATATTGGTATTAATTTTTCTAAATACTGACTTCGAGTATTTGTCTTATTGATTTCAATCATTTCCCGTATTTTAAATTTTTCGGAACCTTGATTGATATTTTTCATGAAAAGTCCTCCCCAAACTGAACATTACTTAGAAAACAAACAGAAATTTGGAGAAGGAAAATCCTTCTCCAGTTCTTATAAAAGTGAGTATTATTTAATTAATTCAAGTTGTTCTGTATATTTTTCATCTGGTAACTTAACGTATCCAACTTCCTCAGCAAGTTCCCCTGCATTTTCAAGTGTGAATTTTACATAATCACGAACTTGTGGCTTATCTTTTAAAGATGCTTTATTCACATAGATAAATAATGGTCTTGATAATGGTGTATACTTACCACTTTCAATTGTTTCATTAGTTGGCTCTACACCATTAATTTTTAATGAAGTTAATTTATCTTTATTTTCAGCGTAGTATGCATATCCAAAGAATCCGATAGAATACTTATCACCAGCTACTCCACTAACTAAAACGTTATCGTCTTCTGATAAAGTAGTTTTTTTATTCATTTGTTGATCTTCCAATACTATTTCATTAAAGTAATCATATGTTCCAGAATCAGTACCTGGTGAGTAGAATTTAACTTCTTCTTTTGGCCATTCTGGTCTAATATCTGACCATTTCTTAACTGTTCCGTCTTCTATCCATAACTTCTTTAATTCATCGATAGTAATATCTTTAGCCCAATCATTTTCTTTGCTAACAGCTACTGTTAAGCCGTCGTATGCTAATTCTAATTCTAAATATTCAACTCCGCCCTCTTTTGCAAGAGTAGCTTCTTCTTCTTTAATTTCACGAGATGCATTACTTATATCAGTTTCGCCTTTTACAAACTTCTTAAATCCACCACCAGTTCCTGAGCTTCCTACAGGAGCTTGAACGTCTGGTTGTACTAATGCGTATTCTTCAGATACTGCTTCCATAATTGGGAACACTGTTGATGAACCATCAGAAATTACTTCACCACTTAATTTCTCCTCTGAACCTTTATTCTCCTCTTTTTTATCACCACAAGCAGCTGTGAAGACTAAAAGAGATGTGATGATTAACAAGAATGAGAGTACTTTAATTTTTTTCATTAGAAAAATCCTCCTAGAATTATCGTTGCTATTTCTTTACTTACAATCTCAGTTTATAACTCAATGATTAATTGAGTATTAATAAAATGTAAATTGTTTGTAAAAGAATCCTGATAATAGTTTGGAGGATTTTTCCTTAATTATTCGTTTTTACTAATTGCTTGTGCAATTATACCGTTTTGTTTGTTTTTTAATTCAAAATATTTGTCTAGAATTCTGCGTCCAATTTTTTTATTAATTTGGTCTTTATCGCTAACCCATGGAACAACAACTGAAAAAGCTATTTCCGGATTTTTATTTGGAGCATATCCTATCAAGGTTAAGTTGAAAGTGCTTTTACCACGATAATTTTTTTCAGGGCCATCATAAAATGTTTCTGCTGTTCCTGTTTTACCGGCGGGTTTATAAGGGGCTGATGAGAAACTTGAATAGGCCGTGCCCTTAGGTACTTGCATAACTCTACGGAAACCTTCCTGTACTCTTTCAATGTAAGCTTGATTCATTTCTACTCGATTAATAACAGTTGGAAAGTTAGAATAGATGACTTGTCCAGGTTCACTTTCTTTTAATGATGGGTCCCTTATTTCCTTTAAGATATGCGGTTTCATTCTATACCCACCATTTGCAATAGTAGAAACATATTGCACCATTTGTAGTGGTGTATATGTGTCATACTGTCCAATAGCTAAGTCTAGTGCAAAACCTGGCAAAGTAGATTGACCTTTGAATCCTATTGACTCATTAGGTAGATCAATTCCCGTAGGCACACCTAGTCCAAATTGACTAAAAGAATTTCTCATAATTGAGAAAGTATTTTGATTTAATCTAAGTGGACCATTTGGTATATAATTTCCCTTTCCGATTTTTATTGCAGTTAAAAACATGTATACGTTTGATGAACGTTTTAATGCATCAAGATCATTTATCGAACCCATATTCTGCCATGAACTTTTCTCTTTTGTACCCTTAATATGAAGTGGTCTATCGTGTTGATAATCTCCAGGTCTAATTGCACCTGTTTGAAAACCAGTTAAAACAGTAGCCCCTTTTACAGCTGATCCCATAGGATAGGATGTTGTCATTGATCCTAACGCAAAGTCAGTAGTCTCATATTTCCCTTGCTTACTCTTCTCTAGTTGTTTCCCTGCCATTGTAAGGATATCGCCAGTATTAGGGTTCATCATAACAACAAAAGCCCTATCTAACATATGGTTTCCTGCTCTACCTTTAGCGGCTAATAATTCTTCTTCAATTATTTTCTCAATTTCTGCTTGAAGATCTATATCTATTGTAAGGACAAGATCTTTTCCTTTCTCGCCTTCACTTATAGTTTCCTTAGATATTAGATTTCCAGCTTTATCTGTAACATTTTTTATTTTAGCTTTTTTGCCATGAAGAATATGTTCATATGTAGCCTCAATATAAGATTTACCAACCCTGTCATTTCGACTATAATCCCGACTTAAATAATAATCAGTTTTATCTTTTGGAATACCTTCGCTAGTTGTTGTTATATTTCCTATTAAAGTTCGGAGCATATTACCATAATAATAGTTCCGCTTCCAGTCTGTGGTTATGTCAACACCAGGTAATTGATCTAAGTTTTCACTAACACGTGCAAACTCTTCCTGGGTAACTCCCTCACTTTTTACAATTTGCTGTGAAAGAGCGTATCCACCATCTAATTCACGCTTAATTGCTAATATTTCTAATTCATCTTTAGAAAGCGAATTAATTTCAGTTGTAGTTATTCTAGAAAGTTGAATTTTATATAATTGCTTATCTGTTAACTTTTTAACTTTAAACTTGTCCCATTCTTTTTTAGTTAATTTTGCTTCTGCTTTTTTGGGATGTAAAAGCATCCAAAAATCCTTCTTATCTCTCTCCGTAACTTTTGAAGCGTCCTTTTCAATTAACTTCGCCAATTTCCTTGCAACCTCTAATGATTGACTTTGGGGTGTATTTTGAAATTTTGTATAAGTAATTGCATTTAATGGAGTATTATCGACAATCTTCTTATAGTTAGTATCTAATAACTCACCTCTAGGTACAGGAATTGCTACAGTCACATCTTCAGTTCTGGCAATCTCTCTTTGATATGTCTCGCCATATATAAGTTGGACGATTCCCAATTGTATAACAAGCGCTGAGAACATAACAAATACGCCAAAGAACAATATATTTAATCTTAATGGAAGATGACTTTTTTTCTTTTTCCTTGCTGCTTCTCTTTTCATTTTACCCACCTGTCTATAAAACAAGATACTATTTTAAATTATACCAAATTTTCTATAATAAATAAGAGTTGACTAAAATTTTTAGCCAACTCTAATTATTTTTATTTAGCTTGATTGTATAATTCTTCAACTTTTTCCCAATTTACTAAGTTCCAAAAAGCTGAAATATAATCTGGTCTTTTATTTTGATACTTAAGGTAGTATGCGTGTTCCCAAACATCCAACCCTAAAATAGGAGTCTTTCCTTCCATAAGTGGAGAATCTTGGTTTGCTGTACTAGTTACTTCTAATTCCCCATTGTAAACAACTAACCAAGCCCAACCGGAACCAAACCTAGTTAACGCAGCCTTAGTGAATTCATCTTTAAAACTCTCAAAACTACCAAATTTTTCATTTATTTTCGCTAAAATATTATCCGATGGACCTTTATAGTCAGGTGTTAAAAGTGTCCAAAACAATGAATGGTTCGCGTGCCCTCCCCCATTATTTCTAACTGCAGTCCTTACCGATTCTGGTAAATCGTTTATATTTGACATTAACTCTTCAACTGTTTTAGATTGCAAGTTAGTATGAGTCTCAAGTGCATTATTTAGGTTTGTTACGTAAGTGTTGTGATGTCTTGAATGATGTATATTCATTGTCATTTCATCAAAGTGTGGTTCTAGAGCATTATAAGCATATGGTAATTGTGGTAATTCAAATTTTGCCATTCTAATTCCTCCTTGGATATTAATATTTTTTTAATATCAATTAATTTTATGCGAAATTAATTAAAATTATCCATCGTATGTATAATGATTACTTAATAATAATAATTATAATTAATTAACTTATTATTAGTATATTACCTTTATTTTTTAATTGCAATTAAAATGAATTGTCTTTTACCACATAATAGAAAAAAGCACCCTTTTGATGGATGCTTGTTTATTATGTATGGAGGAGGAAGAGGGATTCGAACCCCCGCGAGCTGTTACACCCCTGTCGGTTTTCAAGACCGATCCCTTCAGCCGGACTTGGGTATTCCTCCGTTTTAAAATGGTAGCGGCGGAGGGAGTCGAACCCCCGACCTTTCGGGTATGAACCGAACGCTCTAGCCAGCTAAGCTACGCCGCCAAAAAAATAAATGGCTCCACAGGTAGGGATCGAACCTACGACCTACCGGTTAACAGCCGGTTGCTCTACCGCTGAGCTACTGTGGAATTTTAAAAAATATATTAAATTAACTTATACTTTTATTTCGTGGACAAGTTCTAATTTATCATATATAAATAATTTTGACAAGCTACTTTTAAATTTTTTCTATATAGTTTTTAACCTTACTTTTACAAACTATGTATTGTATATTAAAATTAATAATATTAATAGTTAATGAATAAATAATCCAACAATGAAAGCGTGAGGTCAATATGATTTTTAAACAATTTATGTATAGCTTTTATTCTACAAAAAAAGTAGCACAATATAGATTTCAAGGGCTCGGAAAAACGTTTCTATTCATTTTTCTTTTGAGCATTGTTTCTGTTGTATCGCTTTACTTTTCAACTAAAGATAATTATGATGTTTTAGTTAATAACTATATCCCTGAATTCAAAGACAATATTCCAGAATTTAAAGTCATCAATGGCGAACTTAGAACAACTTCTGGAAGTGAGGAGACCTACGAATTTGATGATTTTACAGTAATATTATCTCCTGATTCAATTAGGCCATCAGTTGATCTAAAAACCCCAGTCCAATTAGAGTTATTAAAAGATAAAGTATCTTTTACAGCTGATAATAGAACTGAAACTATAAATTATAAGGACCTTGCTACAGATGATTTCTCTAGTAACTTTATAAAGACATCGATTGACGACTTGTTAGGAATATCAAATGTGTTTTATTTAATTTTCTTGATATTTAGTTATATAATTGCTTTTATTATGCTATTAATTCAAATATCGATTCTTGGATTGATTAGTAAGATTTTATCTAAACGAATGAATAAATATCTAAAGTATAGACAATTGTGGATTCTCTCATCATACGGAATAGTAATTCCTACTGTATTTGTAGCGATTATGGAATCACTAAACACAACTATTCCGTTCCAATCTCTTATCTTTTGGTTTTCAGCTCTTTATGTAATGTATAATATACTAAAAGAAGTTCCTGATCAAATAGAACAATAAACACACCTAGAAGCCTGCAAAAATAATTGCAGGTTTTTTTTTGGCTATAAGGAAAGTATAAACTTGTGCGTAGTTCATACTTTCCTAACGCATAAGAGCAACTACGACTCTGCCGTCGCTCTTAAAGCTCGGCAATCGCCGAGTTTTCTTTAAAAATTTAATATAGGAAGTGTTTTTATGAGAAAGTTATTTATAGCAATCGCATTTACTTTATTAGTAACTGCAGTTATTAACGATATTAAAAATGGGACTTTACCTAGATCTTCCGTACAGAAAAAAGCCGTATCTGTCCAAAGAACTTCTAATAAATTAAAATATGTTAATATTAAAGTAAAACGAGGGGATACAGTTCTATCAATTTACGAACAATATAATAAAGGTACCGTCGAATCAATAGATAAAATAATTAGCGACTTTATTGAATTAAATGATTTAGACCCTGTGAAAATTAAGGAAAATAACACTTATAAAATACCAATACATACGGATGAGCAATAACCAATAATTTGTCAAAGTAACCTTTATATTGATAAAATACCAATATTACTTAATCCCTAAGGAGAGAAATTTTTGTGAATGAAATTATACATAGAACAAAAACAAGACCAGTTAAAGTAGCAGATCTTACTATTGGAGGTAATAATGATATTATTATCCAAAGTATGACAACAACTAAGACTCATAATGTTAAAGATACTGTAGAACAAATACATAGACTAACTGAAGCAGGTTGCCAAGTTGTTCGTGTGGCAGTACCTGATGAAAGAGCGGCATTAGCCATTGCAGATATAAAGAAAGAAATAGCAATCCCTCTAGTTGCTGATATTCATTTTGATTATCGTCTTGCATTGAAAGCGATTGAAGGTGGAATAGATAAAATTAGGATTAATCCTGGTAATATTGGCAAAACAGAGAAAGTTCAGGCCGTAGTGAGTGCAGCTAAAGAAAGACGTATTCCAATTAGAATTGGAGTTAATGCTGGATCATTAGAAAAGAAAATATTAGATAAGTATGGTTTCCCTACAGCTGACGGGATGGTGGAAAGTGCCTTACATCACATACAAATTCTTGAAGAGTTAAATTTTAACGACATTATTGTGTCGATGAAAGCCTCAGATGTAAATCTAGCTGTTGAAGCGTACACTAAGGCTGCGAAAAGCTTTAGTTATCCGTTGCATTTAGGAATAACTGAGTCAGGTACTTTATTTTCAGGAACAATAAAAAGCTCTGCTGGTTTAGGAACTATGATTAGTAAAGGTATTGGTAACACTGTTCGAGTTTCATTAAGCGCTGATCCTGTTGAAGAAATCAAAGTTGCAAGAGAACTTCTAAAAGTATTTGGGTTATCTTCAACTGATGCGACATTAATTTCATGTCCTACTTGTGGACGAATCGAAATAGATTTAATTTCAATAGCTAATGAGATTGAGGATTACATATCAAAAATTAGAGTACCTATTAAAGTTGCAGTACTAGGTTGTGCTGTAAATGGCCCTGGGGAGGCTAGAGAAGCACATATTGGTATAGCTGGTGCACGTGGTGAAGGTCTTCTATTTAAAAACGGAGAAATTGTTAGAAAAGTACCTGAGGAACAATTAGTAGCTGAATTAAAAAAAGAAATTGATGAAATGGCTTCTGAATACAAACGTACTGGTAAACTACCTTCTAATCATTAAAGAAGCCTCGGCAATTTCATAGCCTTTAAAAGTATTTAAACGACATTAGTATAGGCGCTCGAAATGCATGCATTTCGAGCGCCTATACTTATCTTATGAATTTTGTCCATATTTTTTAGTGAATTGCAGACTTGAATTTTCCACCACGAGTCTCTTGAGTACTCATGATCGTTAAAAAGGCATTATTATCAATTTCATATACGATACTTTTCAACTTTGTAACTTCAAGCCTAGTTACAATTGTATAAATAACTTCAGTCTCCCTATCAGTAAATCCACCTTTGCCATGAAGCTTTGTTGTACCTCTTCCAAGTCTATCATGAATTGCACTAGATATTTCTTCATGTAGGTCGGAGACTATCATAATAGCTTTTGTCTCATCTAAGCCTTGTAGAACAGTATCAATTGTTTTAAATGCAATATAATACATCATTACTGAATACATTGCGTTTTCAAATCCAAACACAAATCCTGCTACAGTAAAAATAAATACATTAATGAACATTACAAATTCGCCTACAGAAAAAGGCAGTTTTTTTGTTAAAATAATCCCCAGAATTTCAGTTCCATCTAGTGAACCACCATATCTAATAACAAGACCCACACCAACACCTAATACTAACCCTCCAAAAACTGTTCCAAGTATTGGTTGTTGTGTAATAGGTTCAATCCCATGGAACATTTCTTCAAATACTGCTAATGAAATAATCCCAAAAAGTGAGGAAATCATAAAGGTTTTTCCAATTTGTTTATAACCTGAATAAACGAAAGGTAAATTAATTAGTACTACCATCACACTAAATTTGAATATTGGAGAAACATCTCCTAGTGTTTTATTAATTATTAATGAAAGACCGATAACTCCACCATCTATAATTTCATTAGGTAATAAAAATGCTTCAATTGCAAAAGCAGTCAACAAAGAACCTAAAATTATCATTACGAATCTAAGTAATATATGTGAAATCGATTCTTTTTTATGTTGTCTCGCCAATATCCCTCACCCCTTAAACTCTATATTTATCATAGATTATACTAATCCGTCATAAACTTGTATTGATTAACTACAGAGGAGGCCAGAAACCGTGAGTCTTAAACAACATTTAATAAATAAAAAATTAAACACAATAACCCCTCAAGAGCTTCTTAACCTCGCAAGTCAAAATAATTTTCAAATATCAACTACTCAAGCAACACAATTAGCGAGCTTAATTCAAGGTAAAAACATTAATATCTTTGATTCAAATGCTAGAATTAACCTTCTAAAACAAGTTGCAAGAATAACAAATACATCTACTGCTCAAAAAGTGAATGAAATGTTTATGGAATTTATGAAATGAAGACGAGTAGAAAATCTACTCGTCTTTTATTTAGCTAATAGGAGTGTAACTACGGCTCGGCAATCGCCGAGTTTTCTTTATACTTCTTTAATCCAGTTAGGGTTGAATTGTTTATTCTTAAGCATTTCAATTTCATACTTGTATGGAGGAACTTTACTATTTTTGTCCTCACCAACATAAGGTGTCTCTAAAATCTTAGGAATATTAATTAACTGTGGATGATGGACTATGTAACTCAAGGTATCAAACCCTATTTTTCCAAATCCAATATTTTCATGTCGATCTTTCCTAGCACCACACTCATTCTTACTATCATTAATGTGTAAAACTTGTAGTCTTTCTAAACCAACCAATTTATCAAAATCGTTCAGAACACCGTCAAAGTCATTAACTAAATCATAACCAGCATCATGCGTGTGACAAGTGTCAAAACACACAGATATCTTTTCGTTATATTTAACCCCGTCAATAATTCTCGCCAATTCCTCAAAAGATCTACCACATTCAGATCCTTTGCCTGCCATTGTTTCTAGAGCAATATTAACATTTTGTTCTTTAGTAATAACTTCGTTTAATCCCTCAATAATTTTTGCTATTCCAATATCTACACCCTCTTTTACATGTGCACCAGGGTGTAATACTATTTGCTTGCTGCCAATAGCTTCAGTTCGAGCAATCTCTACTTGTAGGAAGTCTACACCCAGCTTGAAGGTTGCTGGGTTAGTGGCATTTCCGATATTTATAATATAAGGAGCGTGGACAATAATATCTTGAATTCCATTTTCAAGCATATGTAATCTTCCAGCATCGATATTTAAGTCCTCAACTTTTTTTCGTATGGTGTTTTGTGGCGCTCCAGTGTACACCATAAAGGTATTTGCCCCATATGATACTGCTTCTTCACTTGCGCCTAGTAACATTTTTTTGCCACCCATAGAAACATGGGAACCTAGTTTAATCATTGTTCCTCCTATTCATTTTTCGTTCTTTACGTTTTAATTTATCTGCTGCCCATTGTATTTTCTTTTTATAATTCGGCTTAACTTTTTTAGGTTTTTTAACCTTATTCATTACAGTTTTTTCCGTATCCGTATCTGTTTTTTTACGGCTCTTTCTTTTGTTTCTAATCCCGGTTTCGACTATTTCGTTATCCTTGATTTCAGCTACTGTTAGTGGAATTCCTCTATCCTCAAGTTTATCTAATAGTACCTCATCATCATTATCAAAGATTGTAAGTGCAAGTCCACTAAGTCCTGCACGAGCAGTTCTACCTACTCGATGTACATAAAAATCCAAATCTTGAGGAATTTCATAATTTATTACGTGGCTAACCCCTTCAATATCAATTCCCCTAGCTGCTAAGTCTGTGGCAACAATGAATTGGAATTCTAAATCACGAATTTGTTTCATCATCTTTTTTCTATCTCTAGGCGTTAAATCCCCATGTATTTTCCCAACTTTAAAACCGGCTTCTCCTAATTTGCCAGCAACATCCTCAGCATTTTTTCTTGTATTGGCAAAAACAATTGCTAGATACGGATTAATTACGTTTAAGATCTTTATTAAAGTATCTATTCTAGATTTACTCTTTCTACTTACTAATAGTTGAGTAATTTCTTTAACAGTTGGTACTTTTGATGCAATATTAACGTGTACGGGATTCTCCAAATATTTTTTAAAGAATGGTCTTAATTTTTCAGGTATTGTTGCTGAAAATACATACATACTTAAATCTTTAGGCATCCTAGAAGCAGTTTTGTCTACATCTACCATAAAACCCATATCAAGCATTAGATCTGCTTCATCAATCACTAAAATTGTAGCCTTATGTACGTCAAGAGCTAATTCATTAACAAGATCCTGTACTCTACCCGGTGTTCCTATAATTAGATGTGGCTGCTTTTTTAATTTTTGAATAGCTCTTTGTTTATCTGTTCCACCCGTATAATTTTTTATAAAGAATTGATCACCGGAAAACTTATTTAGGTGAACAGCTGCAGAGTAAATTTGATCAGCTAACTCTCTTGTTGGGGATAAAATTACTGCTTGAACAAACTCATTTTCTGGATTTAACTTCTCAAAAATTGGTAGTAAAAAAGAATGAGTTTTACCAGTCCCTGTCTTTGACTGCCCAATTGCACTTTTCCCATCTAAAACTAAAGGTATAATCTGTTCTTGTATTTCAGTTGGTTCGCTAAAACCTAAATCCGCTATTGCATCATTTATAAATGGTTTAAAATTAAAAATTGAAAATTGTTTTTTCGTCATAATATTCTCCTTAATTCGTGTTGTTACACTACACATTAGTCTAATTTTATCATATTTTTACTCATTATGATTTTATTTGCATAAAGTAGCTATATAGGACATTTGATAGGGGGGTAGAAAATGTTACAATTGAAAGATCCATTTCACTTTATGCTTAAAAAAAATAACGAGGATACAAGCCATAACAATTTACAAAACAAACGAAATTCGATTAATGAACTTTCTAATCTATTTACATCAAAAGCTGGATCGGTAAACTTCATAGATTTTATAAGTAATTTCAATCAATTTGATAAGATTTATACTAATGTTATACCCTTTATTCAACATTATGGACCATTTGTAAAAAATTTACCAACAATGTTGCGATTAATTAAGGAATTTAATGTATCTGAGACAAAAGTAGAAGAAAACAAACTTACTAAATCAATTGAAGTAAAAAGTGCCAAATTCAGATCCATTCACGTAAAAAAAGAAGAATTTAAAGACACGTTTTTAGCTAATACTAAGGTAAATACGACAATTCCTGGACCTAGGCTTTATATTTAGCTCTTTACTTTTTTTATTAACTTATATTCGATATAATTATTATAACAATTATCACTAGGAGGACTTATGGAAGTACTAAAAATCGCCCCAAGAGGATACTGCTACGGCGTTGTTGATGCTATGGTAGTTGCCAGAAACGCTGCAAATAATAAAGATTTACCAAGACCCATCTATATCTTAGGTATGATAGTTCATAATAAGCACGTAACTGATGCATTCGCTGAGGAAGGCATAATCACTCTTGAGGGAGAGAACCGTTTAGATATCTTAAAGAATGTAGAAAAAGGAACAGTAATTTTTACTGCACATGGAGTATCTCCAGAAGTAATCAAACTTGCAAAAGAAAAGGGATTAACTACGATTGATGCAACATGTCCGGATGTTACAAAAACACATTCATTGATTAAAGAAAAACAAGATCAAGGTTACCATATTATTTATATAGGTAAGAAAAATCACCCAGAACCTGAAGGAGCTATTGGAATAGCACCGTCAATTGTACATTTGGTAGAAAAAGAAAGTGATGTAGATAGCCTAGAAATAAATACTGATAAAATTCTAGTTACAAACCAAACAACAATGAGTCAGTGGGATGTTATTCATATAATGGATAAAGTAAGAAAAAAATACCCTAATGCAGAGTTTCATAAAGAAATTTGTATGGCAACACAAGTTAGACAAGAAGCAGTTGCCGATCAGGCAAAGGAAGTCGATTTAACAATTGTTGTTGGCGATCCTAAAAGTAATAATACTAACCGATTAGCCCAAGTGTCACAGGAAATAGCAGGTACAAAAGCATATAGAGTTGCTGACGTTTCTGAAATTGATATCAACTGGCTAAAGGGAATAAAAAGAGTCGCTGTTACTGCTGGAGCATCTACACCTACACCAATAACTAAAGAGGTTATTTCATTCTTAGAACAATTTGATGAAAATAACCCTGAAACATGGAAAAATCATAATAAAGTACCTTTAGCTAAAATACTGCCAAAGGTAAAAAACAAAAAATTAGAAGACTAAAAAAAGCTGCAAACGCAGCTTTTTTTTATAAAAATTTAAAAGGGTTAGTATTTGTTTTTGATGTAAATATTTCTACATTAAACTTTTTTAAGTTGAATTCTTTCTCAAGAACATTTTTAATGCAGTCCTTACCAATTTTTTCAATGTTGTGCCCAGCATCTATCATAGATAACCCTAACATTTCTGCATCGTGGGCAGTATGATAATACACGTCACCAGTGATAAGGACATCTGCACCATGGCGGTTAGCATCATATATATACTTATTACCGTCGCCACCAACTATTGCTACCTTATTTATTGGTCTATTTAAGTCTCCAATGACCCTTAAACCATCTAATCCCCAAATATCTTTTATATAGTTAGCGAAATCTTTAAGAGTCGTTTCTTTCTTTAGGTAACCAACTTTTCCTAATCCAAATTGTTTTCCTTCTTGTTTAAGTGGGAAAATGTCATACGCAACTTCTTCATACGGGTGAGCTTTTAACATAGCTGTTATAACAGCTTTTAATCTTTGTTTAGGAACTATAGTATCAATTCTAACCTCATCAACAAAATCTATTTCACCTATCTCACCAATATACGGGTTTGTCCCCTCTAAAGGTTTGAAAGTTCCTTTTCCATTAATTTGAAAAGAACAGTGACTATAATTACCTATGTGGCCTGCCCCGGCATTTGACATATTAGTAAAAACAATTTCTTTATGTGATAAAGGAACATATACTACTAGTTTATATAATTCTTCACTTGATGTTATCGTTAAAGGTTTAGTATCTAATAGCCCTAAATCAAAAGCTAATGCATCATTTATTCCACCTTCACCGATATCTAGATTAGTATGGGCTGAATAAATTGCAATATCATTTTTTAAGGCCAATTCTATTATTTCACCATAGGAGGTATCAGTATTAATCACCTTCAATGGCGTAAAAATTAATGGATGATGTGCAATTATAAGATTTATCTTCTCATCTACTGCTTCTTTTATTACTTCTGGTGTAATATCTAATGCAGCCATTATTTTATAAATTTTCTTATTTAATTTACCTATCTGTAAACCTACTTTATCGCCTTCAACGGCTAAAGATCTAGGAAAATGTTTTTCAAAGCATTCAATTACTTCTATTCCATTAGGTGTTTTCATTATTTAACACCTCTTCAATCATTTTAATTTTTCGAGAAATTTCCTTTGTCTTAATCTCAGTTTCTGGAGATGGATTAGCTTTACTAATATTAGTAAGTGCGTTGTTTAAGCTAATTAATTCAGAAGTCCATTTCTTAACAAACGCTTCATTTTGTTCCCTTATTAGATGTGGACCAAAATAAAATTTTTTATCAAAGCTTTTTGAATAGTTTTCTAAATCTAATCCTTTATCAGCTACTATAATTTCATATACTTTAGATTCTTCTTCTAAAATTTCTTCATTAGTGATTTTCCATCCATTCTCAAAAAGCCATTTCCTAACAGCATGTCCACCTACATTTGGTTGTAAAATAAGTCTTTGTACCTTGTGTAGTTTGTCCTTACCATTTTCTAAAATATCAGCTATTAAAGGCCCACCCATTCCTGAAATAGTAATACAATCGACTTCCTCATTCTCAATTGCAAATAAACCATTGGCTAATTTGACTTTAATCCTATCTTCTAAATTACATTTCTCAACTTGCTTTTTTGCTGACATATAAGGTCCATTTACAACCTCACCCGCAATAGCTTTAACTGCAATATTATTTAAAATACAAAAACACGGTAAATATGCATGATCTGAACCAATATCTGCAATCGATGAACCTTTTGGAATATATGAGGCTACAGCATTCAATCTATTAGAAAGTTTTATCTCATTCATTATGATGTCCACCTTTTAGTAATCTCTACCTAGTTTATATTTATTTTAATTATGAATCAAGTTACTATTTCCCCATATTTTTCCAATTATTAAATCATGGTTAAATCAAATAGAAAAACTGTCGGCAAGTAGTCCAATAGGAGTATTACCGACAGTCATATATATTATGTGTTTTTTATTTTTGAGTGTGAATCCATCTTACTAATTCTTTTGCTGTATTTTCATCAACGAGGTTTTTAGGCATAGAACCTTTACCATTAACTATTATATGAATCATGTCTTTATCCGAAAGGGCTGATTTAACTAGCGAAGGACCAATTACCCCCTGTAGTTTTTCACCATGACAATTTTGGCAAACGGTTTTATATGTATCCTTAATTTTCGCAAATTCATCTGAAGAGTTATCTGGTGTTGGTGCCTCATTTTTGCTAGCTAGCCATTTTGTTACTGTCCTAGCATCTTCCCCAGTTAGAAAGCCTCCTGCCATTTCACCTTTACCGTTTACAATAATACTCTCAATTTCTTCTTCTGATAACTTAATATTAGTTAATGCTGGTCCGATAGGGCTACCTTGTAACTTATCCCCATGACATCCACCACATCTATCTTGATATAATTGAACTGCAGGATCCTTGTCTTCCTCGCTTGCACCTTGTTTTACACCTACAACCCCCTGAAGAGATAGAAATGTTATTAGTATTAAACCAATAAACATTATTAACGCAAATGGAAGTAGTGGATTATTTCTATTCATGTATACCCTCCTTTATTGTTTGTATATATATTGTAAACTACTTGTATGATTTTTTTTTAATAAGGGTTTGAACAAATTTGAAACTATTTTATATAAGATTTTTTATTATATTAAATGCCATTAATATAAAGCCTATAATTGAAGCTATTTTCAAATATAATAACTTTAGAAATTTGCCTTGGATGAACCATATAATACAACATATTAATAAACCTATATAAATATTAGTCGTTTTGTCTGAAATATTATCTATAATTAAAACTGTATTTAACATCAAATACAGGTTGATAACTAATACAGAGATATGCTTAAATAAATTTTTATTTTTAAATAATACAGTTACAATTGCTCCCTGGGCAAAAATCGTTAAAAGTGTTAATAAAATAAGATTTATTGTACTTACATTTATAATTCCTAAGGATGCTAATAGTGGAAAACATAATCCTATTTGGATAATTAGTAAATATTGTACTATTCGAAATTTTTTTTTGTAGTTTTTAATTTCCTGATCTTGTTCATTTTTATCGCCTTCAGTATATAAAGTTAGTAAATAATTACAATATGTTTCAGGCAATAATTTGTTTTGCTTCCAGTATACTATTTCATTGATGATTATTTTTTTTCGTGAATCATCCATAATACATCTCCCCAATATAATGCCTTTTCTATATTATAAAATAAATACATACCTTTAAATAGTACTTAATATAAATAAAAAGTTTACCCCTAATGAAGGAGTAAACTTTTTTTATTCTAGAAAATCTTTAAGTCTTTTACTTCTACTTGGATGTCTAAGCTTTCTAAGAGCTTTAGCTTCAATTTGTCTGATTCTTTCGCGAGTAACTCCAAACACCTTACCAACTTCCTCAAGTGTTCTCGTTCTTCCATCATCTAGACCGAATCTTAGTCGTAGAACATTTTCTTCACGATCCGTCAAAGTGTCAAGTACATCTTCTAGCTGCTCTTTTAGTAATTCGTAAGCAGCATGATCTGAAGGTGAGGTCGCATCTTGATCCTCTATAAAATCACCTAAATGCGAGTCATCCTCTTCTCCAATAGGAGTTTCAAGTGAAACCGGCTCTTGAGCAATTTTAAGAATTTCTCTTACTTTTTCAGCTGGCAAATCCATTTCTTCACCAATTTCTTCTGGTGAAGGTTCTCTTCCTAAATCTTGTAGCAATTGACGTTGAACTCTAATTAATTTATTAATTGTTTCAACCATGTGAACAGGAATACGAATAGTACGGGCTTGGTCAGCAATTGCTCTAGTTATAGCTTGTCTAATCCACCAAGTTGCATAAGTACTAAACTTGAATCCTTTTTGATAATCAAACTTCTCAACAGCTTTAATTAAGCCCATATTACCTTCTTGAATTAAATCAAGGAAAAGCATGCCTCTACCAACATAACGCTTTGCAATACTAACTACTAATCTTAAATTAGCTTCTGCTAAACGTTTCTTAGCTTCCTCATCACCTTGTTCAATTCTTTCAGCAAGCTTAATCTCTTCTTCAGCTGATAGGAGGTCAACACGTCCAATTTCCTTTAAATACATTCGAACTGGATCATTAATCTTAACACCAGCAGGTACACTTAAATCATTAAGGTTAAAAACCTCATCTTTTTCAAGTGTTACTAGAGAAGGATCGACATCTTCTACGTCACCAGATAATTCAATACCTTGTTCACGTAAATTCTCATAAAATTCATCCATTTGATCAGAGTCAATATCAAAAACGCTTAATTTCTCAGCAATTTCTTCATATGATAACACTCTTCTTTTCTTACCTTGTTCAATAATTTGTTCTTTAACTTGTTCAATTGACAACTCTGTTTCTGTTTCCTTTGAACGAGCTGACTTTTCAGTCATGAACTTCCCTCCTATCAAAACGAGTATTTCTCGTTTACAAACTATTTATTAAATTTACTATTTCTAGATTCTATTAAAGATTTCTGAAGCATCTCAGCGGCTTTAAGAATATTACCATTTAAATACTCTTGTTTAATTTCTTCTTGCCTATTTTTTTTGATATTATATTCTTGAAAATGTACTAGAATATTATTTTCAAGTTGATCAAATATATCCGAATTTAATTCCTCGCCTATTGGTAGACTTTTTATCTCTTTAGCATAAAGCCTTAAATCCTCATCCACCATGTTATTTATAAATTCTTCAATACTTTTACGTTCTTTCTCATAATAACCATAAAGTAAGAGTAATATTGCTTTATTCTTATCATCATTAAATCGGTCGAATATTCTTTCTTTAACTTTTTCTATTAAATCAATGTCATTAAACATATAAGCTAGTAGGATTCTCTCGGCATTCTCGAATTTGTTATACTTTGTAAGACCTTTAGTAACATTTTTTTTGTAATTTATACTAGTTGGATTTGCGCCAGTTTTATTGTGTTTACTAAAAATCTTTCTAATGTAATCCTCTTGCTCTTTAAATTGTTCAATGATGCTATTAATATAAAATGGATAATCTTTATGTGGTGATAACTCTAAAATTAACTTAATCGCTTCATCTAAAAAGACCTTTTTATTTGCATCATTATTTAGATTCTTTCCATGCTTATACTTCTCTAAAACATACGATATATACAAAGTAGAATTATTACTTAATCTATTCTTAAAATTATCACTACCGTATTTTTTTATAAATTCATCAGGATCTAAATTATCTGGCAAGTTACATACTTTAACGTTGTAGTTTCTGCTCGATAATACTTTTCCAGTTGCAAGTGCAGCTTTTGTACCAGCATTATCTGAGTCAAAACATAATATAAAACTTCTTACATCTCTTGATAGTAAATTCAGATGCTCTTGTGTAAATGATGTACCCATTGTTGCTACACCATTTTTCACACCAGCATCGTATGCAGAGATTACGTCAGCAAACCCTTCAAACAGAACTACTTCACCTGTACGTTTTATTTCTTGACGAGCTTTGTGAAAATTATACAAAATCTTGCTTTTATTAAATAATTTTGTATCAGGGCTATTCAAGTATTTGGGTTTACTATCATCGAGTGCTCTTCCACTAAATGCGATTACTTGCCCAGTATTGTTCCATATAGGAAAAATTATTCTATCTCTAAAATAGTCAACATAATTTCCTTCTTCAGTCTTTCTCACTAAACCATATTCATATAAGTTTTCTGTAGAATATCCGCAGCTTTTCAAATATGTATTAGTAATATTACCTTTAGGAGCATAACCGATTCTAAAGTTTTCGATACTCTCTTTAGAAAATCCTCTATTTAATAAATAATTTAAAGCAACTCTACCTTCTTCAGTATTGACTAATAAATGATGGAAATACTTCTCTACCCGTTCATACATTTCTAGGGATATTTTATCTACATCATTTCTAGTAAAATTAGCATTTTGTAAAAGCGAATCCGGGAGTTTTAAAGATATTCGATCTGCTAATTTTTCTAACGTTTCAAAAAAACTTAAGCCTTCTAATTGCATAAGAAACGAGAAGACATTTCCACCTGATCCACATCCGAAGCAATTATAAACTTGTTTTTCTTGATTAACACTAAATGAAGGTGTTTTTTCTTGATGGAATGGACAAAGTCCAAAATATTCTTTTCCTTTTTTATTAAGATTAACATAGTCAGATATGACATCTACTATGTCGATAGTAGTTCTAACTTGGTCTACTATCTCTTGAGGAAACTTATTAGACATACTAAATGCCAACTTTCTCCATAATAAATTCTACAAATATTTTAAATCTCCTTCAAAATTCGACAAAATTTTTTCAAACGAACTGAAAAAATTTTTTCTGTCTTCAGCAGTGAATTTCTTTGGTCCTTTTGTATGTATTGCTGCACGACGTAATTTAGCCCCTAAATACCTTTCAAATAGTAATTGATCAATATTTTCAGTTGTATAAATTCTACCTCTTGGTGATATAACACGGACAGATTTTGGCAATAATATCGACGCCAGTCCGTAATCTTGAGTAACAACAATATTGTTCTCACTTACTTTTGATACTATTGCGAAATCAACAGATTCCTTTGTTGGGTCTACATAGATATATTTTGAAGTTGTTAATCTAGATGAGAAATGATTATATGAGGCAACAAAATATACATCAAAATTATATTTAGCAGCAAGTTGTTCAATTTCTTGTTTAACAGGACAAGCATCTGCGTCAACGAAAATAATACGATATTTTTCGTCATTAATTTTAATTCTACATTCCTCCCTAAATTCCTTCTTATCAAAATAATTTATTTATTAAATTTTAAAGTCTAGTAATTATTTTGTATTAAACACAAAAATTTATTATAATATCTTTTCCTTAATATATCAATAATTAAAATTTTCTTATAACCTTAACACAAAATAAAGAAAACCCGGCGATTGCCGAGCCTTAAGGGCGACGGCAGAGCCGTAGTTGCCCTTATGCGTTAGGAAAGTATGAACTAGTCATAAGTTTATACTTTCCTATTAGCCAAAAAAAACAGGGGATATCCCCTGCTAATTAGTCATTTTGTAGCATGCTCATTATTACATTTGCTGTCTCTTCAACAGCTTTATTAGAAACGTCAATCACCCTACAACCAATTTGATCTATTAGTTTCTCAAAATATACTAACTCATCTTCAATTCTTTTAATAGTAGCATAGCTCGCACCGTCATTAAGTCCAAGTGATTTTAGCCTTTCTTTGCGAATATCATTTAACTTATGAGGATTTATTTTTAATCCAATACATTTCTCCTTTGGAATCATTAGCAATTCTTCTGGAGGGTCTACCTCAGGTACAATGGGTACATTTGCAACCTTTAATCTCTTTAAAGCTAAAAATTGAGACAAGGGAGTTTTAGAAGTCCTCGAAACACCAATTAAAACTAAATCGGCTCTTAATATTCCTCTAGGATCTCTACCGTCATCATATTTCACTGCAAATTCTATTGCTTCAACTCTTTTAAAGTATTCGTCATCTAGTTTTCTTACAATACCAGGTTCATACTTCGGTGTAATATCATATATATTTTGCATCTTATCAATTATTGGTCCAATAATATCAAAAACCTCAACCCCGATTTTGGCAGCTTCTTGAAGTAAGTAGTTTCTAATATCTGGTTTTACTAGTGTAAAACCTATAATGGCCCCTTGTAGCTTCGCCATTGACACTAGCTCTTTTACTGTTGTTTTATCTTCTACATAAGGAACTCTTTTAATATCCATCGCTACATCAAATTGACTTACTGCTGCTTTAATTACTAAATCAGCTGTTTCTCCAACTGAATCAGAAACAATATAAATAATAGGTTTTTCCATAGTTACCCCCTGTTTATATCATTAACTCATCATTAGCAATATCTACTAATAATTTTGTGATATTTGTTTTTGTAATTCGACCAACTACCTCATAGCCTTTATCTGTTTCTTTAACAATTGGTAAAGCATCAATTTGCTTTTCAATAAGTTTATCAGCAACATTTATTATTAATTCGTCTCGCGTACACATTGTAATGTTTGGCATTCTCGTCATAATTATGTTAACTGGAATTGTATTTAAGTTTTGACTACCTAGACTTGCTCTCAATAAATCTTTTCTTGATAGGACACCTACGAGAATTGAATTTTCATCAACAACAAATAGTGTACCAACATCTTCTAAGAACATCGTACAAATCGCATCGTAAACAGATACATTATTATTAACTACAACTGGAATTGATTGATAATCTTTCACCATTATTTTATTAATTTTTTCTGAAATATGTAATCCACCAGATTTTCCTGCGTAGAAATATCCAACACGTGGCCTAGCTTCTAAGTATCCAGTCATTGTAAGAATTGCCAAATCGGGTCTTAATGTTGCTCTAGTTAAATTTAGAAGGTCTGCGATTTGTTCACCTGTGATAGGACCTTTTTCCTTAACTATTTCTAGTATTTGATCCTGGCGCTTATTAAGTTCTATGTTGGACACCCCCTATCTGTCATATTCCTATCTATTTAATACCATAATTATACATTAAGCATCATTATTATAAAACAATTAATAGATAATGACATGTATCGGAGGAAAAAAATCCTCCGATGTTATTTTGTATTTATTAATGAAGTATTTGCAAACATTAAAATAAATCTACTAATATTACTTAACATTGTTAGGCGATTATTTTTTAATTGCTCGTTGTCAGTCATTACCATTACATTATCAAAATACATATTAATCTTTGGTTGTAATGATTTCAGCACAGCAAACGCTTTATCAAATTCATCTTGCTTTAAGTATGAATGATATTCGACTTCAATCTCATTTATAGCATTGAAAAGTTGTAATTCTTCAGTAGTTAGGAGGAGTTCCTTATTAACAATACCAGGTGTCCCTTTCTTAGAAATATTTATAACTCTGTTTAGAGACTCTATAAATTCTTTAAAACCTTCATTAGAAAGTTCATTTTGAAGTACATATCCTTTTTTAACTATTTTGACTACATTAAAACATTCAGATGCTAATACTGCATCAATTATATCGAATCGAATGTTTTTTTCTTGTAGCAAAGCTTTAACCCTTAATCCAAAGAAATTAGTTATATCATTTATTAATTCGTTGTAACTCTTCTTAATTGACTCATTCTTTAGATATTCTTCGTATATTGGTTTAACAAGATCTGTTAAAATTATTCCCCAATTTCTGTCCAACAGAATTTGTACAATTCCTGCTGCTTGTCTTCGTAATCCATATGGATCTTGGGACCCAGTTGGAATTAAGCCTATCCCAAAGAACCCAACAATCGTGTCCAATTTATCAAGTATACTTAACGCAGCTCCAATTTGACTATTAGGTAAACCATCTTCTGAATTTCTTGGCATGTAGTGCTCATTAATTGCTGTAGCAACATCACTATCTTCACCAAAAATTAATGAATATTTTTCACCCATAATTCCTTGTAGTTCTGGGAATTCATATACCATATTGGAAACTAAATCAAACTTACAAATACTAGCAGCTCTTTCTAACTTTTGTGCTTCTACATCACTCAATTTTAATAAATTTGAAATGCTATCTGTTACACTAGTTAATCGGTTAATTTTATCTGTAATAGTACCTAACTCTTCATGGAAAACAACTGTTTTTAGTTTTGCTAAGTTAAAATCAATAGTTCTCTTTTGATCTTCGTCGTAGAAAAATGCTGCATCAGATAATCTCGCAGATAAAACCTTTTCGTTACCTTTCTTTACTGTTTCAAGTGCATGACTAGTACCATTTCTCACAGTAACGAAATGTGGCAATAATTTACCATCAGTTGATTTAACTGGAAAATACCTTTGATGCTCTTTCATTGTTGTAATTAAAACTTCATCAGGAATTCTTAAGAAGTTATCATTAAAGTCTCCAACTAATATAGTAGGATATTCAACTAAATTAATTACTTCGTCTAATAACTCTAAATCAGTTGGTATAACCCAATTATTCTTTAATTCAAGCTCATTAATTTGATTAACTATTAGTTGCTTTCGTTCGTTATAGTCAGCAACTACATGCTGTTCAGCTAATTTATTAACATAGTCAGCAGGAGAATTTAATTCAACATTTTTCCCCAAGAATCTGTGTCCTCTAGTTACATTGGAAGCAACAACATTCGTAATCTGTAATGGCACAACATCTTCACCTAATAAACAAATTAACCATTTAATAGGTCTAATAAAACGTAGATCCTCACTTCCCCAGCGCATACTCTTTGGAAATGTCATTGAAGTAATAACACTATCTAAATTCATAAGTAGATCATGTGTCCTTTTTCCTTCTTCTTTCTTAATAACATACGCATACTCAATGCCTTTAACTTCTTTAAAAAATAAATCATTAGTTGTAGCACCTTGTCCTGTCGCAAAACCAACAGCTGCCTTTGTCCAATTACCATCAGAATCTTGAGCAATTTTCTTCGCAGGTCCTTTTGCTTCTATTTCTATTGATTTTGAAAATTCATCTATATCAGAAATAATTAATGCAAGTCTCCTAGGTGTTGAATATTCGGTAATTTCACCAAATGAAACCCGATTTTCATTTAAAAAATTCGATACCTTTATTTTAAGTTGTTCTATTGATTCGTTTATGAAACGTGCAGGTAAATCTTCTACACCTATTTCTAATAGTAAAGGAAATTTATTCATTATTTGTCACCAACCTTTTGATTTAACATTGGAAAGCCAAGCTTTTCTCTTTCATTGTAATAAGTCTTGGCAATACTTCTAGCCAAAGTTCTTATTCTTCCAATATAACCTGTTCTTTCAGTAACTGATATCGCACCTCTTGCATCTAGTAAATTGAACATATGTGAACATTTCAATACATAGTCATATGCTGGATACACTAGTCCTTTATCCATCAAACTATGTGCTTCCTTTTCGAAGGTTGAAAATGTAGCAAATAGCATTTCAACATTACTTTCTTCAAAAGTATATTTCGAATGTTCAAATTCAGGCTGACCAAAAATATCTCTATATGTAACACCATTTGTCCATTCTAAATCAAAAACATTATCTTTATCTTGTATATACGACGCTAATCTTTCTAGTCCATATGTAATTTCAACCGCTACTGGTTTACACTCTAATCCTCCTACTTGTTGAAAATAGGTAAACTGAGTTACTTCCATACCATCTAACCATACTTCCCAACCTAATCCAGCTGCACCTAAAGCAGGATGTTCCCAATTGTCTTCAACAAAACGAATATCGTGTTCCAACGGGTTAATACCTAGTGCCTTTAAAGAATCAAGATATAAATCTTGAATGTTATCAGGAGAAGGTTTCATAATTACTTGAAATTGATGATGTTGATAAAGGCGGTTTGGATTTTCACCATAGCGACCATCTGCTGGTCTTCTTGAAGGTTCTACATATGCTACATTCCACGGTTCAGGCCCTAAGCTTCTTAAGAAAGTATATGGACTTAATGTACCAGCACCTTTTTCAACATCATATGCCTGCATTAATACACAACCTTGATCAGACCAATGCTTTTGTAAAGTAAAAATCATATTTTGAAAATTCATCTTTAAAACCTCCATTAAAATAAAATAGACTTGGCAAAAGCCAAATTTCGCTTAGGCGCTCGCTTTCCACGGGCACGGCCTCAACTAATTTTTGCAAGTGAGCTTGCAAAAATGGATTTTCGGCTCGTGCTGTTCCCGTTGGCGAAATGCATGCATTTCGAGCGCCGAAAGCACAAATCAACAAAAGTAATATAAGCTTTTTAGAACCACCGACCTAGCCGGTGGTATTCATCTAAAAATAAAAAACTCTCATCTCTATTGCAAAATGCAATAGGGACGAGAGTTACCCGCGGTTCCACCCTAATTATTCTAGCTTAGCTAGAATCACTTAATTATGTGTTCAAGAACGCCTTCCAAACATCTTTATAGCCTAGCTTTCACTATCCTAGGTTCGCTTATATAAAGGCTTGTCTGTACTCTTTTCTATCATTACACATTTTAAATATATACTTAGTTGAAATTTTACTAATATTAAACAAATAAATCAAGTTGTTCAAGAAACTTTTTAGATTTTAAGTGTAATCCGCTATACTCATCATAGTAATTATTTATAATTCTAGAAAGAATTTGTTTGGATTCTTCACTTACATTTATTTTTCCCAGATTTGTAATATCAAGTACTGAGTAAATCATTAACAGTTTAACTAATTGCCCGCGCAAAAAAATAATATTACTATCTTGATGAGCACATGTATTACACAACATACCACCATTTTTCAAGGAAAAACCGACTAAACTCTCATTTCTATCACACAAGCTACATGATAATAGCCTTGGCTTTATTCCTAAAACTTCCAACATTTTAACATCATAAATTTGTTTTAATATTTCAGCATCTATTCCTTCATCAATATAAACAATCACTTGCATAACGAGTTGAAATAAGTATGGATTACTTATTTTCTCTTCCGTAACTTTATCTAAAAGTTCACATACATATGCTGAGTATGCTGTTAGCACTATATCTTTCTTTATTGATGATAAGTTATTTATAACATCACCTTGTCTTATAGTTGATAAACCACTACTAGGTTGAATCACAAAAATTCCATATGTAAAAAGTTGTGTACAAGCAGCCAGTCTACTATTTGGTCTTTTTGCACCCTTAGCAATGCAAGAAATTTTCCCTTTTTCCCTTGTGTAAATCCACACAAGTTTATCACTTTCACCATAATCTTTTACTCTTATAACTATTCCTTCAAGCTTTTCAAACAACATTCACACCTCTTTCGAAAAGCATTCTAAACTTAACTTATCATTATAAGTAAAAAAAATCGAGCTAGAAAACTTACTCTAGTTCGATAAAATGTTAACAATCTAAATTATTGGAGATTCTTCATTAGTATTTGCTTCGTTTCCTTGGTCTCCAGAGGCATTGTTTTCTCTTTCAAGCTCCTTATAGAGGAGATAAGAATCGATACTACCTGTTTTACTAAATACTTTCCAGGTAAAATCTAACATATTACCATTCCTTTCATAATAAAACGAAGTATCCCAACCTATACTATTAAAATCTCCACTCCCATTTGTTTCATTCTGTTTAATTATTGGTAATTATCTATAATCATCTTCAGAATAACCGATTTCTCTTAAATAACCAACTTTATCACGCCAATTTTTCTCAACTCGAACCCATAGTTCCAAATACACCTTAGATCCAAGCAGCATTTCAATGTCCTTACGTGCCCTAGTTCCTATTTCTTTTAGCATTTGTCCTTGCTTGCCAATAATTATCCCCTTTTGCGATGGTCTTTCTACAATAATAGTAGCATTTACATCAATATTTCTACCTTCATTTTCAGTTGAAATCTTCTCAGTAAATACTGCAATAGAGTGCGGTATTTCTTCATGAGTAAGATGTAGAACTTTTTCTCTTACTAACTCAGCAATAATAAATCTTTCAGGATGATCAGTAACCTGATCTGCCGGGTAAAACATTGGGCCTTCTTCAAGATACTTTTCAATTTGCTTTATTAATGTCTCGACGTTATTTCCCTGTAATGCAGAAATTGGCACAATTTCACTAAAATTATATCGATCCTTATATGATTCAATAGTTTTAAAAAGCTCTTCAGGACTAACTAAGTCTATTTTATTAATAACTAGAAAGACTGGAACATCAACATTTTGTAGTCTTTCTAAGATAAACTCTTCGCCTCTTCCGAATTTCTCAGTGGCATTCACCATAAATAAAACAGCGTCGACTTCTCCTAAGGTATTCTGCGCAACCTTCATCATAAAATCACCTAATTTATGCTTAGGTTTATGAATACCAGGAGTATCTATAAAGACAATTTGGCTATCATTAGAAGTATAAACTCCTTGTATTTTATTTCTTGTTGTTTGTGGTTTATCACTCATAATAGCAATTTTTTGACCTACAACATGATTCAAAAATGTTGATTTACCCACATTGGGTCTTCCTATTATGGAAACAAAACCTGATTTAAACTTTTCTGTCATTCATATCCCCCGATTTAAAAGCTCCAGGCAGTAATTCCTGCACTGTTGTTTCATATATATTACCATTTAAATTAGACAAAAACACTTTTGAGTTTTGATCTAAAAATTCAGCCAATACTTGACGACAAGCACCACATGGTGATACTGGCCCTTCAGTATCAGCAACAATTGCAATTGCATTGAATTTACGTTTACCTTCTGATACTGCTTTAAATACAGCAGTACGTTCAGCACAATTAGTTAATCCAAATGAGGCATTCTCAATGTTGCAGCCTTTATAGACAGTACCATCCTCAGAAAGTAATGCAGCACCAACCTTGAATTTTGAATATGGTACATATGCAGTCTCTCTAGCAGCTATTGCATCCTGTACTAATTGCTTTATATCCACTAATAACAACCCTTTCAAAAAAATACTTTTAACTCAGATGTTAAAAATTTGAGATAAGGTATAAATATTATTAAGCCAATTATAACAGCTATTATTACTGAAAATAATACAGCTCCAGCGGCTATATCTTTTGCCTGACCTGCTATTGGATGATATTCATCTGTTATAAGATCAACTACTCTTTCTATAGCAGAGTTAATAAGTTCTGTAGTAATCACGGAACCAACAACTAGTAATAGAATTATTAATTCTATAGCTTTTAATTTTAGGGTAAAGCCTAAAACAAAAACAATGAGAGTAGCTGTGATATGCACTTTTATATGTACTTCGTGTTTTAGAGCAAGAAACAATCCGTTTAATGCATGTTTTAATTTATTATAAAAGCGATAGTTAGCCCCTGTGTAACCCATATTCTTCTAAAATCTCTTTCTGAAGACTAAACATAATCTTTTCATCATCTTCTGTTTCATGATCATATCCAATTAAATGTAGGAAGCCATGAAGAATTAGAAAACCTAGCTCTCTCTCAAGTGTATGATTATATTCTTCTGCCTGCTCTTTAGCCTTTTCTACAGATATTATTATATCACCTATTGCTACTTCTGGACCTGTAATGACAGCGATCTCGTCGATATCGTCTTCTAATGGGAACGATAAAACATCAGTTGCATAATCTTTATTTCTATATTGTTTATTAAGCTCTTGAATTTCGTTGTTATCAACAAAACTTACTGACACTTCAGCATCAGAATTAAAGTCCAACTTGTTGGCAGCAAATTTTAGTAAACTGTCTAAATTTGTTATTACTGATTCTGTTAGTAACCCTTTTTCATCTAAAAAATCAATTGTTAAAGCCATCATATCCCTCCCTCAAATTTAATATTTTTCAGGTTAATAAAAGATTACCACTCTGAAAAACTAATAGCAAATTTTGAAATAAAAAAGAAAAAGGATTTCAGAAAGTACACTTTCTGAAACCCTATGTTTATAATTAAAGTTTGGCTTTTTCAAATGCAACTATAATTCTTTGAACTAATGGATGACGTACTACATCAGTATGGTCTAAAAATATTAGAGAACACCCTTTAACATCATTCAATACTTCAATCGCTGTTTCTAATCCAGAGCGAACACCCTTAGGTAAATCAACTTGTGACCTATCTCCATTAACAACCATTTTCGAATTGAAACCAAGTCGTGTTAAGAACATTTTCATTTGAGAAATAGTTGTATTTTGAGCCTCGTCTAATATTACAAATGCATCCTCAAGTGTTCTTCCACGCATATAAGCTAATGGCGCTACTTCAATTATACCCTTTTCCATCATTCTTAAAGTATGTTCTTGTCCTAAAACATCATGTAAGGCATCATAAAGAGGTCTTAAATATGGATCAACCTTTTCTTTTAAGTCACCTGGTAAAAATCCTAAACTTTCTCCTGCCTCAACTGCAGGACGAGTTAGAACTATTTTTTTAACTTGGTTATTTTTCAATGCATTAACTGCCATGACAACTGCTAAGTATGTTTTTCCAGTACCAGCAGGACCTATACCAAGTACAAGATCGTTTTTTCTAATGGCATTAATGTATTCTCTTTGCCCAAATGTTTTAGCACGAATTGTTTTACCACGAGTATTCTTCATAATTGCGGTATCAAATAAGTCTTCAATATCAAATGGCTTTTTATTTATATGCAATTGTGTAATATACAAAATGTCTCTTTCTTGTAACTCATGACCTTTTCTTATTAATGTTAGTAATGTATCGAACAATTTTTCAACGATGGCAAGATTCTCACTGTTACCTGTTATAGAAATTTGCTCTCCTCTAGAAACAATATTCACATTTAGCATTTGTTCTATAATTTTTAGATAATTATCCCTAACCCCAAACAGAGCAATTGCTTCTTCATTGCTTTCAAGTTGCTGTTCAATAATCTTTAATTCGTCTGTCATTCGTTCGACTCCTTATCGAATACTATTATAAACACCAATGTTTTCCAAAACTTGGAAATGAAATAACATTACTACTTTACCATTAGTTGTTTGTTGACGCAAAACTTTTATACCCTTTATTTTTGCATCAGTATTCAATAATTGTTTAACGTTTCTTGTTGCTATTTCTTTAGCTGTAAATTTCGCTTGATCGACGGTATAATTCAGTTCAATTATTTCCTTTTCAAAAACTCTTTCTTTACCAATATAAAATGGAAGCTGCCACTTTAAGAAATAAACTGGAACAACGGATTTCATCGATTCAGTTTTAGAAAATTCCTTTTTGTTAAATAATGGTATAGGTATACTAGTATTACTAACCTTAACTGAATAATTAGTATAATTTTTACCAGTGAGAACTTCTATTTTTTTATTTAAAGTTACTTCAACCGAGGACTTGTACCATGTTTCACCAATAACTTCTGCTTTAGCAGCAACCTTTTTAAACTTCTTATCTTTACCCACCAACCCCGTAACTAACACTTGACCTGGTTCTACATAATCATTAATTCCGACTAAAGCTTGGCCTTTTTCTACAAATATTTTTTCAATTACTGCTTTTTTTGTTGCAACTAAATGACGTGGCTTTAATTTATTTGGAGGCTTTTGAATTGTTTTTTCAACAATTCGAAAATGAAGTACTGTGCCTTTAACATTGACACCCACCCATGTAATTTCTGAATTGGTGTCAGTAAGTCTTTTTTGAATTTCCTGAGGAGATGGAATAAAAAACTGTAAAGCACCTCTTTTTATACCTTCCTTAGTTAATTGCTTATGTAATTTATACTCAAGGTCAGGTGCTGCTCCAGTAATTTTAATATCCCAAACCATGTTGGATAAAAGAAAAATTAAAGCCAGAAATAATAATGCACCAACAGAAAAACCTGCATTTTTAAACGCTTTTTTTAAGAAAAAAGGTAATCCTATTCTTTTCTGAAATCTTATCTTACACTTATACTTAAACCTTATACTTCTAATTTTACGAATATCTTTTAGCAAAATACAACAATTAAAATCACCATTACTTAGTGTTTTAAGGTCCCAGAGTTCAACTCCAGAATTTAGACACTCATTTACAAATGGTATTTTATTTTCACCAGTAATGGTAATTGAAATTGATCCTTTGACATATCTCAACCATTCATTTTTCATTGGCTTCCCCTACACTAATTTTTAATTTTCAAATCTTCTATGATTCCTTTAAGCATCAAATCAGTTGGTGTAATACTTTTTATTAAGAAGTTATTACCTTTAATAAGTAACTCACCGTCTTGAATTAGAAGTCTAACTTCATTTTCAGAAAAGGAAACTAAACCTCTATGATTCTCAATATAAAATGAAAATGGAGCTATAATATTTATCTTTGGTTGATCTAATAGTACATCTGGAGGTAAATCGAACTGGTCTGCTAACCATTTTTTTACATCACGTTGAAAATTTTTCATGTATTTGTTGGCGTAATGACGCCTTCCCTCCTTTTTGCAGTCAATAATTATATTTAATAAATACACAGTGTCTATTTAAATATGTATGCTTTTAAAAAAGAGTTTAGAAAAGATTTTTGTTTTTAAACATATATTAGTCACTTAAAATGACAAAAGGCACCGAGAATTAAAGTCTCGATGCCTTTTGTAGACAATCTGATGGTATTTCTATTCATAAGTTTAGTCTTGTATTTTAAATATCGTTGTTTTATCACTTAATTGTTTAGATTGGGATTGTAGTTTATCTCCAATTATTTTTATAGCACTAATACTTTCTTGCTCAATAATAGATATTTCAAGTGCTTTTTCTGAACCTTCAACATTTCTGTTTGCTAGTTCATTAAAATTTTGTGTTGAACGATTTAAATTTGGTATTGATGTCTCCAAAAATGTTAACTCGGACCTCATAAGTTTCAAAATATCTGTTGTTTTTTGTATCTCTGAAAACACACTAAAAAAAGTTTCTTTTGTTTCTTGTGTCGTTATAAAATGTTTTTTAGTCTTGTCAAATACAACCTCATAATTATTAACCACTTCACTAGTATTGCTGATCATTTTTTCAATTGTATTTGATATTTCCTTAGTAGCATGTGTAGTTTGATCTGCAAGTAATCTAACTTCACTTGCAACAACAGAAAAACCTTTCCCTGATTCACCTGCCCTTGCAGCCTCGATAGCCGCATTTAATGCTAAGAGTTTTGTTTGACTAGATATATTTTCAATTAAAATAACAATCTTCTCAATTTCTTTAGTTGATAAAGCCAGTTCATTTATTTCCTTAAAAATATTTTCAAAATCAGTTTCAATAATTTTTATTTGATCTACTAACTCACATACTGATTCTTCACCATTTCTAGCTCTAGATTCGAGAAATTCTGAACTAAAAAATAATTTTTCTATAGCTTTAATTAAACTAGTAATATGTTCATTGATTATCTCTATAACTTCTAAGTGAGAATGTGTTTCTTCTTTATTTTTCTTTGAGTTCTCTTTAACCTCATCTAAAATATTTACTAATTCTCCATTTATGTTTACTGCTGTTAAAGAATTATTATTTAATTTAATTCCTGTCTTTTCCAATGTAGCTACAGTTTCATTTATACTCTGAAACATTAATTTCATTGATGATATCATGTTATTAAAATTCAATATTAAACTCGATATTTCTGGTATAGATGTATTTATATTTATTTCAGATAATGAACCACCTTTAATTTTATTCATATGTAATTGCAGCATTCCAAGAGGCCTCAGTAATCCGTGTAAAAGCGAACTACAAAGAATAGCAGCACCTATAATTGATACAATCGTTGACATAAGAGTAAACTCAAACGCTTTATTTAACTCGTTTAAATAAGTATCAGTCGGAAGTATAAACGTATAAATACCTTTAAGTTCTTGTATTTTTGTAAAGGCAACTGTATATGAATTCCCATTTATATTAGTACGTAAAATGCCATTTTCTTTCTTATTTATTTTTAAGAGTGTATTCTTGTCAAGGATTAGTTTACTATTTCTACTAATTTTAAAAGATTGTTGATGTTCATTATTAATAATGAAAAAGTCACCAATTAAGCCTTCCTGAGCCAACTTTGCCTTTTGTTGACTGACATTTCTTTCGAATTTTTTTATAAACTCATCTTTATCGTTGGAGTGTATAAACATTAAATTTTGGGCAGTCTCATTCATTATTTCTGTCTCACGGTTTAACCTATGTTCAATAAATCTTAATGTCGTTTTCTTAGAAGAGTTGAAAGTAATTACACTATTAATACCATTTGATATTAGAATACATACTAAGATTAGAAATAAAATTCTTGCTTTCAAAGAAAAGGTTCGTTTTGAAACTTTAGGAATAGTAGGCATCTTGAGATATTTTAAAAGTCTTTCTTTACTAAAGAAACGCAACATAATTTCACCCTTTGTATTTGATAAGTTAATTATCACGTTCTTTTGTAAATTTTTAATTGGCATATTGTAAATGTTTAATTGTTGCATTGTAAATTTTTATTATACTTGGGCAAAGTAATTTTATTTTATTATTCTTAATGTTGAATTATAATTACCTTAGTAGTAAGGAGGGATATCTCTTGGAATTATTGCCGAGGCTTGCCAAAAAGATCATACACGAAGTTAAAAAACTTATTAGTGAAGATATTATTATTGTTAGTAACGAGGGTTACATAGTAGCAAGTACAGATTCAAGAAGGCTTAATAAATTTCATGAAGGTGCCCTTGAGTGTATTCGAACTAAAAAAAATCTAATAATTGATGAATCAGATTTACATAAGTTTCGCGGGGTTAAACCAGGAGTTAATTTTCCACTTATATATAATCAAAAAGTAATTGGTGTTATAGGGATAACTGGTAATCCAGATAAAGTAATGCCTTACGGAAAATTATTAAAAAAAATGACTGAATTAATGATTCATGAGAAATATATTACGGAGCAAATTGATTGGGAACAAAAAACACTCGTTTCATTTGTGTTTGATTGGTTACAATTAAAGAATCTCACTACAGATTTGGTCGATAGAGCTAAACTAATTAACTTTGATACTGATAAAAATAGGCAAATTATTTTATTTGCAACTGACAATCAAGATTCAAGATCTGAAAAATTCATCAAATTTATTACACATAAATTATTAAAAGATAAAAAAGACTATATAATAAGTTGGGGAAGTGACAGGTTCCTCGTTCTATTAGAAGGTTCGAGAACTTCAAATACATTAAGACTTCAGTTAGAAGACTTAAAAAAGGAATACAAATTACTTTTTGACTCAGATATTTTCATTGGAGTTGGACAAGTTGTACATCCAAATAAATTATACATTTCTTATGAACAATCTTGTCTTGCTCTTGAAGAATCTATAAGAAAGAAGGAGCTTATATTCGAAGAACATTTGCGAATTGAGATGCTACTTAGAGAAATACCTTCTGATATAAAAAAAGAATACTTAAAAAGAACGATAGACCCATTAATTTATGATGAACAGTTAATAGGAACTTTAAGATACTTTTTCAAAAATAACTTATCAATTAAAGAAACAGCTGAAGAAATGCACATTCATATTAATACACTTCATTATCGATTAAAAAAAATTGAAGAAAAAACTGGAATTAGTATTAAGAAATTCGAAAATCTTGTGACATTTTACCTTGGTACATCAATTTTAGATAATAGTACAAAACTAAGGTAGTGTAAGCGTTGTATTTTTGTATATATGTACATAGCGGGATGTCCCCGCTTTTTTTATTATATTATTAGGTACTAAAAATACTTGATTTAGTTTGAATCAAAATTATGTTTGGAGGATAAGAAATGTTACAACAACAAATTATTGACAAACTTACAGCTATAGTAGGTAAAGAATATGTTGATTATTCTGATGCTGGAAGATTAGCATATTCATACGATTCTACTCCTGATTTTCAAGCAATGCCAGATGTAGTAGTTCAACCTGCTAATACAAAAGAAGTTTCTGAAATAGTAAAGGTTTGTAATGAGCATAAGGTTCCTGTAATTGCTCGTGGAAACGCTACTAACCTTTCAGGTGGAACAACTCCATTACACGGTGGATTAGTTCTATTATTCACACGTATGAATCAAATTGTTGAAATTGATGAAGAGAACTTAACTGTTACTGTTCAACCAGGTGTTATTACATTAACTTTAAATACTGCAGTTGAAAAATTAGGATTATTCTATCCACCAGATCCAGGCTCAATGAAGACATCTCATATCGGTGGAAACATTGCTGAAAACAGTGGTGGATTACGTGGACTTAAATACGGGGTTACACGTGATTACGTATTAGCATTAGAAGTTGTAATGCCAAACGGAGATATCTTAAAAACAGGCGGTAAACTTGCTAAAGATGTAGCAGGCTATGATTTAACTAGATTAATGGTAGGTTCAGAAGGTACTCTAGGTGTTATTACTGAGGCAACTCTTAAATTAGTACCATATCCAGAAACTAAGAAGACAATGCTTGCAATTTACCAAGACATTGATTCTGCTGGTCAAGCAGTTTCAAAAATTATTGCTAACAAGATTATCCCAACAACACTTGAAATAATGGACCAAGCAACTTTAAAAGTTGTTGAAGACTATTCAAAGATTGGTTTACCAACTGATGTTCAAGCAGTACTTCTTATCGAACAAGATGGCCCAGCTGAAGTTGTAGAGCGTGATATGAAGAAGATGGAAGAAATCTGTCGTAATCTAAATGCTGTTGACGTTCAAGTTGCAAAAGATAACGTAGAAGCTGAGAAATTAACTCAAGCACGTCGTACTGCATTATCTGCACTTGCTCGCCTAAAGCCAACAACAGTTCTAGAAGATGCTACTGTTCCACGTAGCGAAGTTGCTACTATGCTTAAGGAAATTATCAGAATCGCTGATAAGTATAATGTAAATATTGCAACATTTGGTCACGCTGGTGATGGAAATCTTCACCCAACTTGTCCTACTGACGTAAGAGATAAAGAAGAATTCCACAGAGTAGAGCAAGCTTTTGAAGAAATCTTCGAAGTTGCTATTAGCCTAGGTGGAACAATTACTGGTGAACATGGCGTTGGTGCGATGAAGGCTCCTTACCTAGAATGGAAAATGGGACCTGAAGGCATGCTTGTTATGAAAGCTATTAAGGATGCAATTGATCCAAATAACATCATGAACCCTGGCAAGATGTTTGCTAAGGAAACTAAAAAAAGAGTGGTGGTTAGTCGATGACAACTGCAGCAGAACGTAAAGTTATACAAAAAAAATTCCAAGAGCATTATGATCCAAGCTCAAAGAATTATGATGATTTATTAAATTGTATGCGTTGCGGATTTTGTTTACCAAGCTGTCCTACTTATGTTCAATCTGGATTTAAGGAGACACATTCGCCTCGCGGAAGAATCGCATTAATAAAAGGTGTTGTTGACGGACTTATTACTCCTGATAAAGACGTTGAAGATACTTTACAACATTGTTTAGGTTGTCGTGCTTGTGAAACAGTATGTCCATCAGGTGTTAAATACGGTTTCTTGCTTGAACAAGCTCGTGACATCATAAATCAAAATAAGAAGTTTTCATTACCAGTACGTGTTTTACGTAAGGCTGTTTTCGAACAGTTATTTGTAAAACCTAAAGTAATGTCAAATGTAATCGGCTTAGTTGGTATTTATCAAAGAACTGGTTTAAAGAAAGTTGTACATGGTCTAGGAATAATGAGCCTATTCCCTTCTACACTTAAACATATTGATAATGTACTTCCGCCTGCTCCAACATTTAAGCAATTAAAAAACCGTCCAACACATGTTATGCCTATAGGAACACCGAAGAAACGTGTTGCATTCTTCAAAGGTTGCTTAATGGATACAGTATTTATGGAAACAAATAACTCAACTATTAAGTTATTGAAGTTAGCTGGATGCGAGATTGTTATCCCTGAGACACAAGCTTGTTGTGGTGCATTACATGGTCATGCTGGTGAAAAAGAAGGTTCGAAGGATTTAGCTAAGCGTAATATTAAAGCGTTCGAGGATCTTAATGTTGATTATATTATTAGTAATGCTGGTGGTTGTGGTGCATTCTTAGTAGATTACGCTCACCTTTTACACGATGATGCAGAATATGCTGATCGCGCACAAGCTTTCGTAGATAAGATTATGGATATAACAAAGATTCTTGTACAACTTGATTTCCACCAACTTGACCTTCGTTTACCTGAAGGACAAGAGCAAATTATAACATATCAAGATTCTTGTCACTTAAAAAATGTAATGAAGACTTGGGTAGAGCCTCGTACTTTATTAAAGGCGATTAAAGGTGCAACTTATATCGAAATGAACGAAGCAGATCGTTGTTGTGGCTCTGCAGGGGTTTATAACATTGTTGAAGCTGAAATGTCTATGAAATATCTTGACTACAAAATGGTTCAAGTTAGAAAGACTGATGCAAAAACTGTTGTAACTGCTAACCCTGGTTGTTTACTTCAAATGAAGCTAGGAATCGAAAAGGAAGGCTTAAGCAAAAACATGCGTGGCGTTCATATCGTTGACTTACTAGTTGAAGCATCAGAACATTTAATGGAAACAGGTAATATTGTTACGAAATAATTTATCAAGCTACACCATTGTTACTTAATGGTGTAGCTTTTTTGTATCTGATAAAAAGGCCTTCATCAAATTGTGTTAGTGCTCTACCGATATTTATTAGGTTCATTGAAAATACTAATCATTTATTCAAATATATTCTGGTTCGAAAATGATAGAAGTTTCTATATAGCCAAAGGATACTAGATTTATCTAGTCGGGTTAAAATCTATAAAGAAAACTCGGCGATTGCCGAGCCTTAAGGGCGACGGCAGAGCCGTAGTTGCACTTATGCGTTAGGAAAGTATGAACTACGCAGGAGTTTATACTTTCCTATTAGCTTAAAAAAGCTTGTTAAGATAAGTTTTATCTTAACAAGCTTTGTTTTAATTATATTTAATTTAGTAGTTGCTGAACAAGTTTACTTACTAAACCACCGTCAGCTTTACCTTTAACTTTAGGAAGAACTGCTCCCATTACTTTCCCCATATCAGCCTTAGAACTAGCATTTACGTCGGAAATTGTTTGCTTTATGATTGTAACTAATTCTTCTTCTGAAAGCTGTTCTGGCAAATAGGCATGAAGTATAGAAATTTCTGTTTTTAGCTTTTCAACAAGGTCATCTCGCCCTGCTTTTTCGAACTCTTGGAGGGAGTCTTTACGTTGTTTAAGTTCACGTGTTAAGACTGTCAACTGTTCATCTTCAGTTAATTCTTGCTTCATGAGCTTTATTGCATCATTTTGAATTGATGCTTTGACCATGCGAATTACTGAAAGTTTTTCTTTATCTTTATTTCTCATAGCATCTTTCATATCGCTATTGAGACGATCTAATAGACTCATACGTACACCTACTTTAGAATTTACGCTTACGAGCTGCCTCAGATTTCTTCTTACGCTTTACGCTTGGCTTTTCATAGTACTCACGCTTCCTAACTTCAGCAAGCGTACCAGTCTTAGATACGGCACGTTTGAAACGTTTAAGAGCTTCCTCTAGGGATTCATTTTTACGAACTACCGTTTTAGACATCTTTTTCCCTCCCTCCGAACAACGCAAACAAGAAAATTATAAAGCATGTTCTAGGAATAACTCTAACATGCCTTTCAAAATTATAATATAATAACCCTAAATGGTCAAGATATTATGGATATAAATGAACACACTTAATATGTTGATTCAGATTGTTCACCTTTTACTATAGATACACCTGCACTCGTCCCTATACGCGTTGCGCCAGCCTCTACCATTTTATTAGCATCTGAAAGGTCTCTTACCCCTCCTGATGCTTTAACCCCAATATTAGGCCCTACAACGCCTCTCATAAGTTTTATATCTTGGGCAGTTGCTCCACCCGTTGAGAAGCCAGTAGATGTTTTAACAAAATCTGCACCAGCTTTTACAGCTAGTTCACATGCTCTTCTTTTTTCTTCATCTGTTAATAAAGAAGTTTCTATTATAACTTTTACAATTGCTTTTCCTTTTGCTTCTGAAACTACTGATTTAATATCCTTCTCTACTAAATCATTATCTCCATCTTTAAGTGCACCTATATTTATTACCATATCTATTTCCTGCGCACCATTTTCAATCGCATTTTTAGTTTCAAATGCTTTAACTTCAGAAGTAGTTGCTCCAAGTGGAAATCCAATTACTGTACAAACTAAAACATCGGTATTCTTTAAAATTTCAGATGCCGTTTTAACCCAGGTTGGATTAACACAAACAGATGCAAAGTCATACTCTTTTGCTTCATTACACAATTTCTCAATTGTTTGTTTATTTGTTTCAGCCTTTAATACAGTATGGTCTATTAGTTTATTTACGTTCACTTTTATCACCCTTTTAGAATATTCTTTATTTAAGAATTAACAACTTCACCTTCATTTAGAGGGTAACCAGATTTTGTAATTTTAACCTTTAAAATTTTTCCTATTGAATCATAGCTTGCATTAAAAATTACCTTTAAGTAATTATCTGAGTATCCTACTAAGCAATTTTCAGATCCTTCCTCTTTGGATACTTCTTCTGGTATAACATTAACAATTTGGCCTTCAAATTTTGATGCATATTCTTTAGCTAATTGGTTAGATAATTCTATAAGCTTATGAACTCTAATATTTTTTATTTCTTCTGGTAACTGTTCAGTCATAATCGCTGCAGGTGTACCAGTTCTCTTTGAATATGGAAAAACGTGTAGCTCTGTAAATCTATTTTCAACTATAAAGTTGTAAGTTTCTAAAAACTCCGCCTCAGTTTCTGCTGGAAATCCTACAATTACATCAGAAGTAATTGCTATATCAGGAATTGCAGTTTGTAAAGCTTTAATTCTATCTGCAAATTGCTCCATCGTATACTTTCGCTTCATTCGCTTGAGAACTGTTTGTGAACCCGACTGAAGTGGAACATGTAAATGTTTTACAAATTTATCTGATCTAGCTAATAATTTAATAACTTCATCACTTATTTGTGTAGCCTCAATTGATGATATTCTAATTCGAACATCACCTTTTAGTTTAGCATCTAAATCCACTAGTAGTTTCGCCAATGAATATTCCTCTAAATCCTCACCGTATCCACCAGTATGTATGCCCGTCAATACTATTTCGTGATATCCACTGTCAATTAGCTTTTGTGCTTGATTTATTACATCTTGTGGATCTCTAGAGCGCATTAATCCCCTTGCCCAAGGAATAATACAGAACGTACAGAAGTTATTACATCCCTCTTGAATTTTCAATGTTGCTCTAGTTCTATCTGAAAAGTTCTCAACAGCTAAATTCTCAAATTTACGAGTCTTCATTATATTTTTCACTAAATTTAGTGGTTGTCTTTCTTCATGATACTGATTGATATAGTCAAGGAGCTTATCTCTATCTTGAGTCCCAATAACGAGATCAACACCTGGTATTGCTAAAATATCAGCTGGTGAGGTTTGTGCATAACATCCAGTTACACATATAACTGCCTCTGGGTTTGTTCTAATTGCTCTTCTAATTACTTGTCGACTTTTCTTGTCACCGGTATTTGTTACTGTACAAGTATTAATAATATATACATCTGCTTCCTCTTCAAAATCAACTCTAGTGTATCCTTCATCACTAAAAAGCTTCCATATAGCTTCAGTTTCATAATGATTAACTTTACACCCCAAAGTTTGAAATGCTACTGTCTGCAAATCTATCACCTCAATAATTCTAATTGGTACGACACTGCTGATAATAAATATAATGGTGCTGTTTCTGTCCTTAGAATTCTTGGACCTAAGGCACAAGTGATAAATCCATTATTCTCAAGAAATAATACCTCATCTTCATCAAGGCCACCTTCTGGACCAAAGACTACCAAAATACTATCGCCAGTTTTTATATTGTCTAAAACGTATTTCAAATTGGATTTTTCTTCTGATCCTTTTGCTGTTTCCTCATATGCGACTAATTTGAAAGTATACTGGCTTGAAAATGAGACCAGTTCCTTTAAATTTATTGGAGATTCAATTGTAGGTATCCTACTACGGTACGATTGCTCCGCAGCCTCTTTTACAATCTTTTCCCATCGTTCAATTTTTTTCTTCTCTTTTTTATCATCAAATTTTACGATTGTTCTTTTAGTTTTTAATGGGACATAACTTCTCAAACCTAGTTCTGTACCTTTTTGTAAAACTAGCTCCAATTTCTCACCCTTTGGCATGCCTTGGGCAATAGTTACATTTACCGGTAGCTCTCTGTCTTCCTTTAACTCTTCGACAATCCTTACTATAACTTTATCACTATTTAATTCAAGGATTTCACACTTGAAAGTTTGTTCATTTTCATTAATGCAAACTAAATTATCTCCAATGCGAAAACGCATCACGTTTTTAACATGATGCGCGTCATCAGAGTGAAGTGTAATAGTATTATTTATAAGCTGTTCGTTAGCTATAAAATATCTTTGCACCTGAGCGCCTCCTATGAATGAGCTATGATTGCTACCCAGTCTTCCATTTCCATTACTTCATCGATTACAAAGCCATCTTTTTCAAGTTGGTTAATTACATCAATTTTCTTTGTTTGAATAATGCCACTAACAATAAATTTGCCATTCGGTTTGATCTTTGTAATTGCATCAGGTGATAATCTAATAACGATCTCAGCTAATAAATTAGCAACAATGACATCGGCTGCTCCTGTATAAGAGGATAGCAAATTACTTTGTGAGACTTCTACTAGATCTAAAACCTTGTTAATTTTAATATTTAAAGTTGCACTGTGAACGGCAATTTCATCTAAGTCATAGGCAAATACTTTTTTTGCATCTAATTTAGCAGCTGCAATACTAAGTACCCCTGAACCAGTTCCAACGTCCACGACCTCATCACCAGGTTTTACAACCTTCTCAATCGCTCTTATACATAATACTGTCGTTGGATGTGTTCCTGTACCAAACGCCATACCGGGATCAAGTTCGATTATTTTCTCATCTGGTGATTTTATTTCATATTCTTCCCATGTAGGAACTACAGTAAACTTTTCTGAAATTTGTACAGGATGGTAGTATTTCTTCCAAGCTGTCGCCCATTCTTCTTCATTTACTTCAGAAAGACTTATTTCATTTAAACCTAAATCGATCTCAAAAAGAATCAAATTGTTAATAGCTTCTTTTATTTGGTCAACTGTTTCTCCAATAAAGCTATTAACTGGTAAATAAGCTTTTACAATTACACCTTCTGTTGGATAATCATCTGGGTTGAGCTGGTAGATTTCCCCGAAAACATTTTCTCTTTCCTTGAATAGATCAAATGGATCCTCAATGACAACCCCACTTGCTCCAGCCTCATGTAAGATATTTGTTATCGGTTCAACAGCCTCTTGTGTTGTGTGAATACTTAGCTCCGACCATTTCAAATCTACCAACCCCAATCAATTATTATTTATTGTCACCAGTAAAAGCTCGTTTAAATTTCGCAAAAATACTCTCAGTATTTGCACCGTTGTCTAATTGTTCAAATTCGCTTAGTAGTTCTTTTTGTTTAGATGTTAACTTTTTAGGAGTTACAATTTTGACTATTACGTGTTGGTCACCTTTACCATAACCATGCACGTTTTGAATACCTTTACCTTTTAGTCTAAATTTAGTACCAGTTTGTGTTCCTGTTGGAATTTTTAACATTACTTTGCCATGAATTGTTGGAACTTCAACTTCAGCTCCCAAAGCGGCTTGAACAAAAGTAATTGGCATTTCTAAATAAACATCGTCTCCATCACGTTCAAAGTATTCATGTTGTTTTATTCTGATAGAAACATATAAGTCTCCAGAAGGACCGCCATTTAATCCTGGCTCCCCTTTACCTGGTACTCTAATTTGCTGGCCATGATCGATCCCTGCTGGAATTTTAACATTAATTTTGCTCTTAACTTGTACCCTACCATTACCGTGGCAAGTAGAACATTTATCTTTAATAGTTTTACCTTTTCCATTACAAACATGACATGATCTTCTATTTACTACTCTACCAAACGGAGTAGCTTGTTCAACAGAGATTTGACCAGAACCATGACATGTTCCACAAGTTACAGGACTTGTTCCTGGTTTAGCCCCACTGCCATTACAAGTATTACATAAATCTTCTTTCGGTAATTCTACTTCTCTTTCAATACCAAAAGCTGCTTCTTCAAAAGTAATGGTCATTGCGAAATGTAAATCTTCACCTTGTCTTGGAGCATTAGGATCACGTCGTCGTCCTCCACCGCCTCCAAATATTGAAGAGAATATATCATCAAAACCAAAACCACTAAAATCACCAGAATTGAATCCTCCACCACCAAAGCCACCGCCCGGTCCTGCATGCCCAAACTGATCATATTGTGCTTTCTTACTATCATCACCTAGTACTTCATATGCTTCTTGTATTTCTTTAAATTTCTCCTCAGCATTTGCCTCTTGGCTAACGTCTGGATGATATTGTTTCGCTAACTTTCTAAATGCTTTTTTTATCTCATCTTTAGACGCAGATTTATCTACACCTAAAACTTCATAATAATCTCTTTTACTCATATGCCGACTCCTTTCCACACGAAGTTTATTCTATCATTTAACTGTTATAATGTTCAATCGATAATCTAAAATTAGCTGCTTTTTATATTATTAAAATCCATTAGAGCTGTACAATATTTTATTACTTTAAATGCTATTTTAATGTTCCTGTTTAGAATCTGCTCGCTTAAAGCGCTTTTTAGGCCACTGAAAAAATATTAAAAATATATTTTAAATATTGATTTCCGCTTTCGGTGCTCACTTTCCTGGGACACTTCGCGAGCCTAAAGCGAAAATCAACAAAAATAAGTACTTTAAAAAAGTCAAAGCCAAGCAATGCTGGCTTTGACTTTTTTATTACTTAGTTTCGTTTACTTCTTCAAATTCAGCGTCTACAACATTATCATCTTTTTTATTCTCTGCTGAATTTTCTTGTGCTCCTTGCGCTGCTTGTGCTTGTTCATATAGTTTAACAGAAAGTTGTTGTACAATTTCCTGCAGTGAATCCTTCTTAGCACGGATTTCATCTAAATTCTTAGCATCAACTGCTGCTTTTAATGCATCTTTAGCTTCATTTGCTTTTGCAACTTCAGCTGCATCAACTTTACCGTCTAAATCTTTTAGTGTTTTCTCAGTCATGAATACTAATTGATCAGCTTCATTTAATAAATCTGCTTCTTCTTTACGTTTCTTATCTGCTTCTGCATTCATTTCTGCTTCTTTTACCATACGTTCTATTTCATCGTCATTAATACCTGATGACGAAGTGATTGTAATTTTTTGTTCTTTATTTGTTCCTAGATCCTTAGCTTTTACATGCACGATACCGTTTGCATCGATATCGAATGTAACTTCTATTTGAGGAATTCCACGTGGTGCAGGTGGAATATCTCCAAGTTGGAAACGACCTAATGTCTTATTGTCCATTGCCATTGGTCTCTCACCTTGTAATACGTGAATATCAACAGCTGGTTGATTATCAGCAGCTGTAGAGAACACTTGAGATTTACTAGTTGGAATTGTTGTATTACGTTCTATTAACTTAGTAAATACATTACCCATAGTTTCAATACCTAATGATAATGGCGTTACGTCTAGTAATAGAACTCCTTTAACATCTCCTTGTAATACTCCACCTTGAACTGCTGCACCTAAAGCAACAACTTCATCAGGGTTTACACCTTTATATGGCTCTTTACCCGTCTCACGCTTGATAGCCTCTTGAACGGCTGGAATACGAGTTGATCCACCTACTAGAATTACTTTATCTAATTTGTCAGGTGTAATACCAGCATCTTTAAGTGCTTGACGAGTTGGTCCTAACGTACGGTCTACTAAACTAGAAGATAATTCTTCAAATTTAGCACGAGTTAACGTTAACTCTAAGTGTAATGGACCACTAGCATTCATACTAATGAATGGTAAAGAAATTTGTGTGCTCGTTACGCCTGATAAATCTTTTTTAGCTTTTTCAGCAGCATCCTTTAAACGTTGAAGTGCCATTTTATCAGCTGATAAATCTACACCATTTTCTTTCTTAAACGTATCTACCAAATGATTAATAATTGCTTGGTCGAAATCGTCTCCACCTAAGCTATTATCACCTGCAGTTGAAATTACTTCAAATGTACCGTCAGCTAATTCAAGAATCGATACGTCGAAAGTACCTCCACCCAAGTCAAAAACTAAAACAGTTTGTTCTTCATCAGTCTTTTCAAGTCCATATGCAAGAGCAGCAGCAGTTGGCTCGTTAATGATACGCTCTACTTCAAGACCAGCAATCTTACCTGCATCTTTAGTAGCTTGACGTTGAGCGTCGTTAAAATATGCAGGAACTGTGATTACTGCTTTTGTAACAGGTTCTCCTAAATAGCTTTCTGCATAAGACTTTAAGTGTTGAAGTATAATTGCTGAAATTTCTTGTGGTGAGTAGTCTTTACCTTCAACTGATTCTTTGTGGTTTGTACCCATATGTCTTTTAATTGACATTATTGTATTCGGATTAGTAATTGCTTGTCGCTTAGCTACTTCACCGACTTGTCTTTCACCATTTTTAAATGCTACTACAGAAGGAGTTGTACGATTACCTTCAGCATTAGCAATAACAACTGGTTCTCCACCTTCCATTACAGCTACGCATGAATTTGTAGTTCCTAAGTCAATTCCAATAATTTTACTCATTGTTGTTCCTCCCAATATTTTTTAAGTTATCCATTTACCTTTACCATTGAAGGTCTAATTACTTTATCTTTTAATTTATACCCTTTTTGTAGCTCCTGAACGATTATATTTGGCTCATAGCTATCATCGTTGATTTGCATTACTGCTTGATGAATATAAGGATCGAACTGCTGACCCTCGGCTTGAATAATTTCTAATCCCTCATTTACCAATGCTTGTTGAAGTTGCTTATATACCATTTCAACACCTTGAAGTATTGATTTTGCTTGATCGTTTTCTGCTTCAATGTTTAAAGCTCTTTCGAAATTATCTAAAGCTGGAAGTAGATTTGTGACTAAAGTTTGTATTCCGTATTTTAGTGCAGATTCATAATCTAATTTAGCTCTGCGCTTATTATTTTCGAAGTCTGCTTGCAGTCTTAAATATTTATTTTTAGCTTCTTCAAGCTCAAGTTCAAGTGAACTAATTTTATTATGAAGTAAATCTAATTCTGTATTATTGTTTTCTACTTCACAATCATTGTCAGTTACTTCTTCTTTTAAACTTTCTTCATTCACATTTATACCTTCGTTAGTAACTTCATCGCTATTAGTTGCTTCTTCGTATTTATCTAGCAATGAATTCACCTCCTTATTTATAGTTATCATCATTTAATAAGCTTAATTGATGTGTAAATAACTTTAATAATGGTATTACCTTTGAATATTCCATTCTTGTTGGTCCGAGTAAAGCTAGTGTTCCTAACTTTTCTTCCCCTAATGAATAGGTAGCAGTCACGATTGTACAATTTTCAAGCTTTTCAATGTTGTTTTCCTTACCAATCGTTACTGTTATTCCTTCTTTTCTAGGCTTAACCAAATTTATAAGTTGATCGTCTTCTTCAAGCATTTCTAAAAGAGTTCTTATTTTCTCAATGTCCATGAATTCGGGTTGATTGAACATTTTCGTCTTTCCGCTTACATGCATGAAATTTTTTGAAGACTCATCAAAATTGGGACTCTGAAAGTGATTTAATAACGTTTCATAGTTATTTATATTTTGGTGAAGTAGTTGCTTAACTTCTTTTTGTATGGCTATACCAAGACTTGCAATTGGTACATTTACTAACTTTTGATTTATTATGTTTACAAATTTTTCAATATCAGATGCATCCATACTTTGAGGAATATTAACAATTTGATTTTGAACATGCCCTTTATTTGTAATTATAATCATTACTGCAGTAGTATCTGTAAGTGGCACTATCTGAATTCTCTTAAGCCTATTCTCAGTTACCATCGAACCTAGAGCTATTGCTGTGTAGTCGCTAATTTCAGAAAGTAGATTAGCCGCCTTGTGTATAACCTTTTCTCGAATCTGGAATTTATTATGTAGTAGAGTTGTTACTTTTTGAATAGTTTTTTCCTCTACATTTATTTGTGGTAAAAGGTTATCAACATAGAAACGATATCCCTTTTGAGAAGGAATCCTTCCAGCTGAAGTATGGGGCTTTTCAATAAAACCCTTTTCCTCTAGTTCAGACATTTCATTTCTAACAGTTGCAGAGCTAAGTTTAATACTATCCTTTTTTGAAAGTGTTCTTGATCCAACTGGCTGCGCAGAGTTGATGAAGTCATCAACAATAACTTGTAAAATCAATAATTGACGATCAGTTAGCATATTCAATCACCTCTGTTAGCACTCCTGTTTGATGAGTGCTAATTCTATAATAAAATTATCAAAATCAACTCCAATTGTCAATTAATTGTAGTCAAAGAACTTAATCTTTTATAAATTTCATAAAAACGTCATTTCCAAAATAAAGACCGTTCTTTGTTAACTTTAATTGATCACCGTCTAGTTCTAAAAGTCCACTTAATATTAGATCATTAATTTCGTTATTATAGTAGTTTAGTAAATCCAAACTATATCTTTTCCTGAAATTATTTATGTTAATACCTTTAATTTTTCTTAGACCTAGAAATAATTCTTCTTCAATCTTCTCTTGTTGTGACAGTGTATTCATTTCAAGGATTGGTTTAATATTTTTCTCTAATGCTTTTAAATAGTGAGATGTTGTCCCAATATTTCTTACTCTAGTACTATTTATGTATGAATGTGCCCCTGCTCCAAATCCGTAGTATTCCTCATTGTTCCAGTATTTTAAATTATGCTTACTTTCATAACCATATTTTGAGAAATTACTTATTTCATATTGATTAAAACTACTTTCTGCTAAATTGTTCATTGCGAACTCATACATTTCAGCCTCTATATCATTAGATGGAAGTTCTATTTCACCTTTCTCTGCCTTTATATAAAAGATAGTTTTGGGTTCAATTATTAAACTATATGCTGAGATATGCTTTATTGGTAAATTGATAGCGTGCGTCAAAGTTTTTTTCCAATCTAGTAAATCTTGTGTTGGCAAAGCGTATATTAGGTCCAGATTGATATTTTCAATATTAGATGAATTTATCAATTCGATACTTTTAGTAGCTTGTAAACCAGTGTGCTCTCTTCCAATAATTTTTAATAACTGGTCATTAAAACTTTGGACTCCAAGGCTTATTCTATTAATTCCATTGTGTTTTAATATCTTAATTTTTTCAGTATCAATATCACCTGGATTAGCTTCAATCGTGAATTCAGTACTACTATTTACGTTAAAGTAGCGATGAATTATTGAAAATAATTTTACAAGTTGTTTTTCATCTAAAGCAGTAGGAGTACCGCCTCCTATATAAATTGTTTCCACTTCTACACTTTCGGAAACGTATAAAGTAATCTCTTTCTCTAATGCTTCTAAATATTTATCAATATTCTGCCCTTTGGCATATACCTTGTTAAAATCACAATAATTGCATATCTGAGTACAAAAAGGTATATGAATATATACTGCTTTCGGAGCCATTTTTACCTCCAACATATTTATTTCACTTTGGCTGGTCTTTTTCAGTATAGTCAAAGCACTTTTAACTGTTTTATCTTCCACTTTAGGACTTTTATCTTCCACTTGTCGAATTATGTCACTTCAAAAACATAAATAAAAGTTAATAAAAGCCGCAGTTAGACCGCGGCTTAATGGTTTAATCTTCAGTTACTTTTAATACTGCCATGAACGCCTCTTGTGGAACTTCAACAGATCCAACTGACTTCATTCGTTTCTTACCTTCTTTTTGCTTATCTAATAATTTACGTTTACGAGATATATCTCCACCGTAACATTTCGCTAATACGTTTTTACGTAAAGCCTTTATTGTTGATCTAGCTACAATTTTTTGACCTAAAGTTGCCTGAATAGGAACCTCGAATTGTTGCCTTGGGATTAATTCTTTTAACTTCTCAACGATGATTTTTCCTCGTTGATAAGCTGAATCTTTATGAACTATGAAGCTAAACGCATCTACTTTTTCGTTGTTAAGTAGTATATCCATCTTAGCAAGCCTTGAAACTTTATAACCAATTAGTTCATAGTCAAATGATGCATATCCTTTTGTACTAGATTTAAGTTGGTCAAAGAAATCATAAACTATCTCAGATAATGGGATATCATATTCAAGTGTTACACGTGTTGTATCAAGATATTGCATATCTAAGAATGTACCCCGCTTATTTTGGCAAATTTCCATAACTGCTCCTACATAATCATTTGGAACCATGATTTTTGCCTTCACGTAAGGTTCTTCAATCTTTTCAATAGTTTGTGGGTCAGGCATATTAGAAGGGTTATCTACAAGGAACTCTTCGCCATCTGTTTTCGTTACTCTATAAATTACGCTTGGTGCTGTAGTTATTAAATCAATATTAAATTCACGCTCAATACGTTCCTGGATAACGTCCATGTGAAGTAGTCCTAAAAATCCACAGCGGAAACCGAATCCTAAAGCTTGAGAAGTTTCAGGCTCAAATTGCAACGCAGAATCGTTTAACTCTAATCTTTCAAGCGCTTCACGCAAGTCAACATATTTAGCTGTATCAATAGGGTATAAACCACAGAATACCATCGGATTTAATTTTCTATAACCAGGAAGCTGTTCTTTAGCTGGTTTGCTAACTAATGTAACAGTATCCCCTACTCTCGTATCAGAGACATTTTTTATAGCTGCAGTCAAATATCCAACATCACCAACTGTAAGTTCATCAAGTGGAACTATTTTAGGCGTCAACACACCTACTTCAGCAACCTCAAACTCTTTTCCAGTTGCCATAAATCTGATTTTATCACCAGGCTTTACAGTACCCTGAACTATTCTAATGTATACAATTACACCGCGATAAGAATCATATAATGAGTCAAAAATAAGAGCTTGTAAAGGTGCATCAGGATCGCCTTGTGGAGCAGGTACTTTTTCCACGACTTGTTCAAGGATTTCTTCAATACCAATCCCTGCTTTTGCAGATGCTAATACAGCCTCTGAAGCATCAAGCCCAATTACATCTTCAACCTCTTGCCTTACTCGCTCAGGTTCTGCACTTGGCAAATCAATTTTATTTATAACAGGCAGTATTTCTAAATCATTATCAAGTGCTAAATATACGTTTGCCAAAGTCTGTGCTTCAATACCTTGAGCTGCGTCTACTACTAATATTGCACCTTCACATGCAGCAAGACTTCTTGACACCTCATATGTAAAATCTACATGACCTGGAGTATCGATTAGATGAAATGTATATTCCTTTCCATCTTTTGCATTGTATTTTAGTTGCACTGCGTTTAACTTAATTGTTATACCACGCTCACGTTCAAGATCCATCGAATCAAGAAGTTGATCCTTCATTTCTCGTTGAGTCAGCGCATTTGTTTTTTCTAATATCCTATCTGCTAATGTAGATTTACCATGATCTATATGAGCAATTATTGAAAAATTTCTTTTTCTTGATTGTCGGTCTAATCTATCTTCTCTGTTCATTGTTATCACTCCTATAAAACTCCACAATACACTAGCCTAGATTATAACAAGACTACTGTCAATAAGCAATAAACAAAGAACAGTTAACAGAGAAAAAGTAGCCAAATGGCTACTTTTATGAATTTCCAAATATTTTCTCAAGTAAGAAATTTGCAGCTGTATCAATTGAGTCTGAGATAAAATTACCTACTTCAGAAAAAAAGTTAAAAGCCTTTATATCCTCAAGTTCTTTTTGCTTTTTCAATATATCCTCAGAGGTTACTTTAGTTCCTAAAACATCCGCTTTTATTACACCTTCATTATCGGCTTTAGATACAAGGAAAGCAGGCTTAAATTTATCGTCTTTAATGCCTCGTGTTTTATTAATTCCTTCGCTTGCCATCTGCATTCCAAAAAGAACTCCAAAAAACATTACGAATGTAAGTAAAAAGCATTTTATTAAATATTTTTTCATCTTGCTCCTCCTTACTTAGAGTTCTTCCAATAATAATCTGTGAATACTTCTGCGAATACCTCAGTTGTATTGTAAAGCTCATTTAAATCATTATGAATTCCACCGAATTCAACTGTTAGTGCATTTGAAGATAAATCTTGATTGTATTTACCATTAACACCAACACCTTTTTTTAGGACAACACTTCGACTAATACCAGGATACTTGTTATTTAACATGTAATGTAAATCAGTAGCAAATTTCAAGTTTTTCTCATAGTTTTGATATTCTCCACCAACTACAAAGGTTATACGTGCATAATTTTTTCCCTTTATTGTTGATGTTGTATTTTTCTTAGGAGCTGCATCACGGTGTAAATCAAAAATAAATCTTAGATCCTTATTATTTTTTAAAGATTGGGCTACATTTTTTCTTGAGACATCGTAAGATTTTGCATAAGTCTGTTTGCTTTGAAGCAGGATCCCTGTAAAATCAGTTTTGTCTAGTAATGAACCTATTCCTCTTTGTTCTAACTCTTTAGCTAGATTCGCACCTACTAAAGTAATATTAGCTTTACTATTAAAAGATTTGTTTGCATCTGTAGTACCTTTTAGTAATGGTAAAAATGATTCTCTAGTATGAGTATGATAAATATAAATAACGTTTCTGCCATTAGTTGTTCTTGTAGGCGGCGTTATTGGTTTAGGTGAAGTAGGAACTGGAATCTTCTCCTCATCTACGACAGTATCATTAGATAGAAAGTCTAATGGAGGAGAAGTTTCAATAAATACATTTGAGTAATTAGTATCCTTTTCTGCTACAATCAATTGAGTGTCAAATAGGCGAAAGCCTGGTATCTCATTTCCTAATAAACTTCTTGGATCACTAATATTAATGCTCGTACCCAATTCTACTAGTAACTTCGATAAAACTAAGTTTTTCATATCTGTTTTAATTGAGTAATTAAAATATTGACTTTCTTGTCCCAAAAGAAATAAAAAAATTTTTCCATTATACTGATTTAAAAATTCATTTATATACGATGAAGAAAGTCTATATTTAGGCTTCAAAGCAGTTAATGTACTAACTACACTAAAGGTAAGAAAGTTTATTAAAATAAAGCTAACAAAAATTCTAGTAAATTTTTTAGTAGAAACTAGCGCTATAATTGCTCCGAATGCTTTTGATCTCATTATTTTCTATCCTTTCAAAACTTGATTAAATCTATCATTAACTTCAATCTATTTGCTAAATGATATGAACAAGTCTCGATAAGTAGAACATTAATGTGTATAACTTCCAACATTATCTTGGTTAATATTCGTGTGTAGTGCTGCATTTAATCCGCTTGCAAGAATATTTGACATATCCTCTATGAATGTATCAACTTCCTTCGGGGTAACCATTAGGTTATGCCCGAGTGGTGAAAGAACTTCAAATATTAACTTTCTCTTTTCATCATCTGATAGAGTTCCAACAACTCCTAGATATGCTGATTTTTTATCATCTGGTAGCATATCTTCTTCTGTTAAAGCCTTTTTCTTTCCAAACGAAAATCCTGCTGGTAATAATGCACGTGATGGTTTATCTAATTCCTTAATTTCTCTACCGAAGTGCTTCATCATAAAGTCGATTGCATTACTCGCAATTGTAACTGCATCAACTACAGTTGGTACACCAATAGCAATAACCGGTATTCCAAGCACTTCTTTACTAAGTTCTTTTCGCTTATTACCTACACCAGAACCAGGATGAATTCCAGTATTTGTAATTTGAATCGTAGAATTTACTCTATCAATTGAGCGAGCTGCTAGCGCATCTATTGCGATAACAAAATCTGGTTTAACTCTATCAATTACTGCAGCAATAATTTCAGCTGTTTCAATCCCAGTTGTCCCCATCACTCCAGGTGCGATTGCACAAACTGATCGATATCCTTCCTCTACAGACTCAGGTTGTAAAGTGAATAAGTGTTTCGTAATTAGAACTTGCTCACATACTAATGGTCCAAGTGCATCTGGTGTAACATTTTTATTACCTAACCCTACAATTAAAGCTGTGCTATCTTCTTTTAGCCCAAGGTTTGAAATAAAGTAATTTAATTGTTCAGCGAACACCTTTTCAACTCTTTGCTGTAAAGGCGTATCTTGTTCCCTTATTCCTTGTACCTCAATCGTTATATAATGTCCCTTCTTCTTACCAATAACTTCTTCTCCATCAGCTGTTACTTCGATTTTGGTGATTAGAATTCCATCATCTTCTTTCTCTTCAACAAAAACTCCATTTAATTCTTCTTTTTGTGATGATTCACGTTCATTTATTAGCTCTCTAGCTTCTAATGCTAAATCAGTTCTCACTGCATATTGACTTAAATCTAATTTTTTCATCATAAAACCTCCTTATTCGTTTATATATTTTTTCCAATTTATGTTAATTAATTCTAAATTTGTCTTTAATTATTCAAAATTATATAATTGTGTTGTAAATAAAGATTAATTTTGATAAAATAGCATGTGTTCTATGTAATATTTTAGACTATTGTCTTTAATTTAAGTCTTAGGGGTCGGAGGTGAAAGGCATGGCAAATATCAAATCTGCGATTAAACGTGTTAAAACTAACAATAAACGTCGTGCTCAAAATGCTGCTCAAAAATCAGCAATGCGTACTGCTGTTAAAAATTTCGAAGCAATCGTTGAATTAAACGAGACTGAAAAGGCTCAAGCATCATTCGCATTAGCTTCAAAGAAACTTGATAAGGCTGCTAGCAAAGGATTAATCCATAAAAACGCTGCTGCTCGTCAAAAATCACGTTTAGCTATAAAGTTAAACACAATTGCTAACGCATAATAAAACGACCCTGGAAATGGGTCGTTTTATTTTTTATTTACCTTTACCAAAAGATAAGATGTATAATTCTATATACGAATACGGGCTATTTGGTCCTCTCTTTACCCCCATATCTACCTCAGACAACTTCATTAGCCACAGTTTTAATTCTTCTAGCTTTTTCGTTTGAACAATTTGCATTGCTTTCTTTAATCGGAAAGGTTTTAAATTTAGCATATTCATTAATTGGTTTTGTGCGTACCCTTTTTCCATTAACGTCTTAACTTGCAAAAGTAGTCGTAAATGTCCAGCTAATACACCTACTATAATTTGGGCTTCAATATTTTGCTTTCTTAAGTCAGCGAGGGCTTGAAGCGCATCGGTTACTTTATATGCTGTAATGTAATCTGTTAATACGAATACATTGTCCTCTAAAGATCTTGACATTATCAAGTTAATTAATTCATCTGTAATTACTTTTTCCTGTTCATTATGTAGATATAAAAAGCACTTTTGTAGTTCATTTTTTAAGTTAGTAATGTTTTGTCCAACTCGATCAATAATTTTATTAATTGTTTCATTAGAAATTTTAACACCATTTTTTTGACACTCTCGCAGAATCCAATTTTCAACCTCTTGTATACTCAATTGATTACACTCGTGAACCTTAACTAATTCTTTAAGTTTTTTTACTACCTTTTTTCTTTCATCTAATTTCTCATTTGGAGTTTCTAGAATAAGAATCGTAAAAGGTGATGGGTTTTCTATATAGTTAATTAATATATCGAGATTTTGTTCTATTTTCTGTTTTTCACCAGTCAGAAATTTACAGTTTCTTAAGATAATTACTTTATAATCTCCAAAAAACGGCATTGTTTCAGCATCTTCAATTGCTGCGCTAATAACAGTTTCTTGCATATCATAAGTAATCAGATTAAATTCTTTATCTTCTTCTGACAGAAATTTATTAGTGTAAAAATTAATGCGTTCATTAATAATGTAATTTTCTAGACCATATAATAAAATAATGTTATGATTATCAGCCAATTAGTTCATCCTCTTTCGTAAATACAATATGCTATTTTATTTTATGTTTGATTTTAAAATATGTAAAGAAAGCTTCATAAATTAAAGAAGGAACTACAATAGTAGTTCCCTCGCATCTATGTCAACGTCAAAGTTTAAGTCCTAGGATACTTAAACTTTAACGATTGTTGCGTCTGTGAAAATAGTTTGACACAACGCAACATTCATATGTGTAACTATAGCTTGACAATGTTTTTATTCACATTATCGCTACACAAATCTATTAAATTTTAATTTATACTTAAATATATGGGGGTGAAGAAATGAATGAATTTGAAAAAGATGTACAATGTAAGAGTAATGACTTAACAGATTCAGGAGTAGCTTTTTTCATATGGATTGGATTCTTCGCAACCGTTTTTATCGTTGCTCAAATAATAAAAGAAATTAATTTATAAGACTGTAATCTTGTGTACAGTCTTTTTTTATTTCTACTTTATACTATGGTCGTGCTGTTAAAATGGTTACAGATTTTTCAGATATAACTAATTTTATCGCACCACTTAAATCAGTACGGTAAACATTAGAATTTATACTTTCTAGTCTACGTAATACTTCTTTGTGCGGGTGTTTATACAGATTATTCTTACCTACCGAAATTAGTGATAATTTCGGTCTTATTTCTTGTAGAAATTTATCACTTGTCGCACCCTTACTACCATGATGCGACACTTTTAATACATCGATTTCTGGGAAGTTATAGTTTTTTAACAACCATTCCTCTCCTTCGTTTTCAAGATCTCCAGTGAATAAAAATTTGTAATTATAACAACTCAAAATAAAAGTTATCGAACTTGAATTTCCTTCTAAAGTATCTGAATAAGGAGTTAAGAATTCTATTAATCCGTTAGCTAACTTCAACTTATGCAGTTGATTAATACTATGGATTTTTATTTTGTTTTGTTTCGCGAAATTTATTACACCCTTTTCTAATGAAGTTAAACTTTTCTTTAATCCAAATAAAATATTTTTTACTTTAACTTGTTTGAGAACTTCGTTAACGTTTCCTGCGTGATCAAAGTCTCCATGTGTGATAATTAGATAATCAATTTGTGAAACTCCATGTGATTTTAATGTGGGAATTATAATTGAATTCACCATAAATTTACTGTTTTTAGCTAGGAAATTCCCACCTGTATCTACAACAATTGTTTCTCTGTTATAACTTGTTTTAATTAAAATACAATCACCTTGTCCAACATCAAGCATTGTAATACTGTACTTTGAATCTAAATATGGCTGAAAAATATGACCAAATAATACAATAATAGTTAAATAGCTAACTATTTTATATTTAAGTTTTTCTCCTTGCTCAAAGTAATAAAAAATTAAAACAATAAGCATTGTTTCAATAATTATCAGCATCAAGTTTATCGTTGGAAATAATAACTCGATATTATATTTATCTAGATTACTTAATATTGACATTAGTTTTTTTAATATGTTATCAGACGGTACTAGAAGTATTTTATATGAGTAATAATTACTAACTATTGGAAGACAAACAATAAGAAATAACGAAATTGGAAAGATTAATATGTTAATTAAGGGAATACATATTAGATTTAGTGGGATAGAAAGCAGAGAAAAGCCATTAAAGTTATTAATAAGAATTGGGAACGATACTAACTGACAAATTATTGAAGAATTAAATATTGTTTTAAAGTAGTCTTTTCCGTTTAGGAATTTTATTGATAGGAGAAGTGCAAGTGAGTTAACATATGACAATTGAAAACCAATATCTAATAAATTTAGTGGTTCAAATAACAATAAAATAACAAAGGATATCGCTAAAATATCTATATTCAAAAATTTTAGTTTGCTTATTTTTGTAAATAAATATAACCCTGTAGTGAAGGTTGATCTAATTACAGAGGATGACATACCTGTCAGAATACAAATAATTGGTTGTAGAATTAGTAAAAATACTTGGGTTCTTTCTTTAGTAATTCCACACCTAATAAATAGTTTATAGAGCCCAAAGGTAAGTATATGTACTTGCATACCTGAAATGGCTATTAGGTGAACTAAGCCAAACTTTTGAAAAAGGATTTGAATTTCATCAGATAATGTATCCCGATCGCCCACTACTAAAGCTAACATAAACCCAACAGTTATGTGATCAGAATAGCTACTATACAGTTCTATTAGTCTATTCCTAAAAGCGTTTAACTTATAAAAATAAGATTTACTATGTTCTAATTTGGTAATTTTATTAGTAACAAGTGAACCGATAAAATGATTATCTATTAAATACGTTTCATTACTAAAACCTGCAAAATTTTTAGTACTACTTATTGGCTTAATTACCCCTTCAGTATAAATATATTCTCCATAACTTAGCTCCTCGCAATAACATTTTTTTACTCTTACATTCACTTTAAGTTTATTTTCTAACTTTCCAACAAAGAAAACATTGTCATCTATTAGCTTAGGTTTAGAATCAACTAGCATTTTCCCTATAAATTTGACATCTGACTTAACATAATGTTCATGGAATTTGTCCAAATGATATACCGAGGATGTTATAAAAACTATCGAAAGTAGAACATTCAAAACAACAAAAAATATTCTCTCATACAATAGTAAGAGAAAAATATTGTAAAAAAACAGGAGAGCGATAATCGCTCCCCTTGTTTCTGGTTTAATTGCTAACAATATTGATAAAATTGTAGTCGGAGCGCAAATATAAAATCTCATAAACTAGGTTTTTTGCCCTTTATTTGAAAATATTTTTGTGCTTGTACAAGAATTCCATTATATTCTTCTTCGTCTAGAGTTGTTGCCAATTTTTCTAATAATGAGTTAACAAACTCACTCATTTCATTTGATACTAAAATTTGGTCATTTACATATACTTGTTCAACTTCAACTCCTGCTTGTTCAAAAAGAGTAATAGCATAAGGGTTATTTTTATAGTCGATTTCATAGTATACTTTTTTAATCCCTGCTTGAATTATTGATTTTGAACATTGAATACAAGGGAAATGTGTAACGTATATCTCAGCATTATCTGTACTGACTCCAAATTTTGAACATTGAATAATTGCATTCATTTCTGCATGAATAGTTCTAATGCAATGATTATCAACTACATAACAACCTTCATCTATGCAATGCTCACTTCCTTTAATTGAACCGTTGTAACCTCCAGCAATAATCCTTTTATCTCTAACAATAGTTGCTCCAACTGCAAGTCTAGTGCATGTGCTCCTTTTTGCTAACAATTTACTCTGAGTCATGAAATATTGATTCCAAGAAATTCGCACGAATAAAGCCTCCCAAGTATTTTATTATATATAACATTAATAAGGATTTTATATAACGTCAATATACTATTTAATATCAATTAAATCCTTTAGTTTCTCAAAAGTACTTTCTCCTATCCCATTAACCTCTTTTAATTCCTCGATTGATTTAAATCCGCCTTGTGAATCTCTAAATTCTATTATATTTTTAGCCTTAGAAGGTCCTATGCCAGGTAAACTATCAAAATCTGCAACGTCTGCGCTATTGATATTTAGTTTTTCAACACTACCTTGTTGAGATGTTGGAACAACGTTTGCCTCTATTTCCCCTTTTTTCGGAACATATATTACCATCTCATCAGTTAATTTTTGAGCTAGATTTACTGATTTAGTCTCGGCATCACTTAAAAAACCACCCGCTAAATTAATAACATCTTGAATTCTATTATCAGATTTTAATATATAAACGCCTGGCTTGGCTACTTGTCCTTTTATATCAATATAAACATCTGAATTTTTTTGTGTATCACTTTTTTGAGAGGTTTCAGGTTTCACCATGTTAACTTCTTTAACAAATATTTTTTCATCCTCTTTCCCCTGATCCATAATGATATAGCCAAAGCTTGCTAGAGTGATAATTACTATAATCATTATTTGTATCTTATACTCCTCAACAATTCCTTTCAACATTAGAATTCCTCCTTCTTCTACATCATCATATCTTTTGTCTTTTACACATATTTATTAGTTATGGACTGTATTTATTTGGAGGGGTTAATTATGAATGTTGGATTCATTGGAACTGGAAACATGGGTCGCATATTACTGGAGGCATTTATTAACTCTAATACACTAGAGGAATCGCAACTGTATATTACAAACCGCAGCCTAGCAAAGGCATTGGATATTAAAAAAATATATCCTGAAATAAATGTTTTTACTAATGCAGCTGATGTTGCAAGTCGAAGCGACATTTTATTTATTTGTGTAAAACCTCTAGATTTTAAAAAAGTGTTTGATGAAGTTGGTAAGTATATTAGTAATGACTGTTGTGTTGTTTCTATTACAAGTCCGTTATCAATCCAACAGTTGGAATCAAATGTATCTTGTATGGTTGCTCGTGTAATACCTAGTATTACGAATAGTGCATTCAGCGGTGCTTCTTTAATTTCATATAGTGATAGGGTAACTCCCGACATGCAAGTAACGATAAATTCTTTATTTGAGTGTATTTCAAATCCATATTATATTGACGAAAAAGTTACCCGTGTAGCCAGTGATTTAGTAAGCTGTGGTCCTGCATTCGTAGCCTACCTACTGGAGAGAATGATTGAAGCTTCAACTGAAGAAACATTAATTGATAAGGAATTAGCAGTAGACCTAACAACAGAAATGATAATAGGATTAGGAAAGCTCCTTGAGACAAAAAAATTCACGTTACCTGAACTAATTGAAAAAGTTTGTGTTAAAGGTGGTATAACTGGAGAAGGAATAAAGGTTTTTGATAAACATCTTGGTACAATGTTCAATGAATTATTTATTAGCACAAATAACAAGTTTTTAGAAGATAAAGAATTAATCTCAAAACAAAATAGTAATGTAAATCCTAAACAGTGTTAACAATTTGATATTAAAAAAAATAAACCATTTTGTCTAAATGGTTTATTTTCTATTTAACCACAATATTGTGCACAAAAGAGAATTCTTTCACTAGTGGAAATTTCATTTTCCTTACTGAAATCACCTAAAAATTCAATTTCACTAAAATTTTCATCTTTAAGCCATTGCTTGTATTTTTCAATTGGAAAAGTGCGTTGCTTCTGAAATTCGGTATATTTGTCAAAAGAACCTTCTTCATTTTGAATAAAGAATGTCAGCTCGTGTTCAACAGAATACTCGGTTTCTCCGTTAAATGTAGCCCAAATAAGTGCATAGTCATCTTCAACTGTTGAATATGTTTTATTATTAAAGGCTGTACTAATTTTATGAATTGAATGCACATCAAACATTAAAAGGCCACCAGGTCGGAGATGTTTCTTAACTTGATTAAATGTTTTTATTACATCGTCATCGTTACTTAAGTAATTTAAGCCGTCACAAAATATAGTAATTACATCGAATTGTTTTTCTAATTGAAAATCTGTCATATCTCCTTGAAAAAGCATAGCGTTATGCCCTTGCTCTTCTAACCTTTCATACGCTACAGAGAGCATTTCATCGGATAGATCAAAACCATAAACATTTTCATAGTTCTTTTCAAGAAGTAAACTAATAAAAATCCCAGTACCACAACCAAGGTCTAGGATTTCTATGTTTTTATCAAGATTAAATTTCTTGCAGTTTTCTCCAAAGAAATGAAACCAGTTTTCGTACTCAACATCCTGCATTAGGTCATCATAATAATATGCTAATACTTCATAGCTCATTAAATGGCACCAAGTTGAGATTGAATTTGTGGAGCATCTCCCCATAATTTCTCGAGATTATAATAAACCCTCTCGTCCTTATTAAATACATGTACTACAACATCACCTAGGTCAACCAATATCCATTTAGCTTCATCATAACCTTCAATACGCTTAATATTGGAATTTGCTTCCTCTGCCTTACTTTTTACCTCTTTTGCAATCGCTTGAACTTGTTTCTCATTATTTCCATGACAAATTATAAAATAATCTGATATTACACTGATTCCTTGCATTTTTAAACATACAATTGATTCAGCTTTTTTAGAATCTACTGCTTCATAAGCTAACTTAGCTAACTCCATAGAATCCATAAAATCAGCTCCCTTTTTTATTTTTTTACTAATTTATTATAAATCTCGATAGTATCAATAGCGATTGGAATGTTACTTTGCAACAAGAAATTTATAGTTAAGCACAATGCTTTTAGCAATGCTTTATCAATATCAACTAAAACTAGTTCACGTACTTTTTCAACACCTGGGAAATCCCTTGCAGGCTCAATATAATCTGCTATAAAAACAAGCTTGTCCAATAAAGTCATTGAGATGTTGCCAGTTGTATGATAACTTATTGCCTGAAGAATTTCTGAATCAGTTATTCCTAAATCAGTTTTTACAAGTTCAGACCCAGCATATGAATGCCAAACTTCCGAATTATATGATAGTTCTTTTTCGTAACAACCTGCTCGTTTAAGTATTTGCTCTGTTTCAGGTATTGATAAATTTTTTGCATAGTCATGTAAAATTGAAGCTAAAGCTAATTTTTCTTCATCAACCCGGTATATTTCATTTAACTTCATAGCTGTTTCATATACACGAATTGAATGATCAAATCGACTTTCTTTTAACTTTTTTCTTATTGCATTAATAGCCATTTGTCTATCCATAGATCTTCTTCTCCCTTATGTATTCAAATACCTCATCAGGAACAAGAAATTTAACATCTTTGTTAGATCTTAATCTGTTTTTTATTAAAGTTGATGATATCTCAATAGTAGGAATCTCGATATGTTGGATATTATAAATAGTTTTTGATGAGTAATTTTTTCTATTAACCCCTACGAACTTGATGTCTTCCTGTAATTGATCAATCTTATGCCAGCTATCAAGTTTCTCAATTTGATCAGCACCAATTATAAAGTATAGATCATCGTCTTGGAATTTTTCTTTTAAGATCTGGACTGTATCGTACGTGTATTTTATCTTTCCCTTATTTACTATTTCTGTCTCATCAATTTCGAAGTAAGGTATTTTATTTATTAATATCTTTAATAATTCTAGCCTTACATATGGATCTGTAATTTTATCACTCTCTTTATGCGGAGGAATCCATGCAGGAAGAAATAGAACTTTATTAAGTTTAAACTCATGATAAACCTCATTAGCAATAATTAGATGTCCTAAATGCGGCGGATCAAAAGTTCCTCCTAAAATTCCTATCCGTTCCATAAAGCACCCCTACTTATGGTAAGTTAATTGTTTTTTTATTTACAGACTCTTTATATAACACAATTATCTTTCCAATTACTTGAACTAGCTCAGCATTAGTTCCTTCAACGAGTTGTTCAGCCACTACATCACGTGGCTCATCACAGTTTTGAAGAATATTTACTTTTATTAATTCCCTTGCCTCAAGTACTTCGTCTAACTGCTTAATCATGTTTTCATTAACTCCACCTTTTCCTACTTGAAAAACTGGTGTTAAATGATGTGCCTGTGAACGTAAAAATCTTTTCTGTTTACCTGTTAGCATTATTTTTTTCGCCTAACCTTTCTACTACTACTTTTTCCATTAATTTTATGTTTGCCTCTTTACCTGTCCAAAGTTCAAAAGCTATTGCTCCTTGATGTATAAACATCCCTATTCCATTCTGAACAGTAGCACCAAGTGAAGATGCTCTATTTAAAAATTTTGTTTCGTATGGATTATAAATGATATCGATAAAGTGACTCCCTTTTTTTACTTTATTAAAAGTAAATGGTATATCACTAATATTCGGACTCATCCCTACTGAAGTTGTATTAACTACTAAATCAAATTCATCAATTATCTCACTTACATCATTAAGACTGATTACTGTATTTTTGCAGTCAATACCTATTTCAGATAATAGCTCCTCAGCTCTACTAGTTGTTCTATTTGCCACGGTGATACTTGAAACTCCACTTAAAGATAACCTATAAATAATAGCTCTTGAAGCTCCACCTGCACCAATAATTAGAACTTTTTTATCATTTAAAGAAAACCCATAATCAATTACAGAATTAATGAAACCTTTACCGTCAGTATTTGTACCAATGAGTTTATTATTTTCGTTAATTATCGTATTTACTGCACCAATCTTAGAGGCCTCTTCATCAATCGCATCTAGGTGTTTTATTATTGATTCTTTATGAGGAATTGTAACGCTCATACCTCTTATTTTCAGACCTCGCATCCCATCAATCGCATTTCTAAGTCCCTCATTATTAACATGAAATGGAAGATATATTGCATCAATTCCAAAAGTATTAAATTGCGAATTGTGCATAACTGGGGAAAGAGAATGTCCTATAGGATCACCGATTACACCATAGCATTTCATAAAAATACCTCAATTATATTAAAGATTTTCTAGTAAAGATTCCTACTCCTTTAGGTGCATGTGCAGTAATTTTAACACCGCTATTTGGAATAGTAATCCAACCTAATCCTGAGAATACAATGTCTGTTTTATCTTCATTTATTGTAAAGTCTCTTGAAACTAATTTTGGAATATCATTTAATTCATCTGGACTCGGTGGTGAGAGTAATGTTCCAGCGTGCTTGATATATAATTCATCAGCATTTTCTAGCTTCGTTCTGTGTATGTTTAAATCATTAGGAAAATAACATACAAATGAATTTCTCTCTCCACTTACAAAATCAAATCTTGCTAACCCTGCAATATAGAGTGTTTGTCCACTATTCAATTGATAAACTTGCTGTTTAACTTCTTTTTTTGGTGTAATATACTTTAGGGTTTTACTACTTACATAGTGAGCTAACTGGTGTTTATTAATTAAACCAGGAGTGTCGTAAAGTGATGATTCGTCATCAAAAGGAATCTCAATTACATCTAAAGTAGTTCCTGGGAAATGTGATGTTGTAATTACATTATCATCAGATTCAGATGCAATTTTAATTATTTTGTTTATTAAAGTGGACTTACCAACATTTGTGCATCCAACAACATAAACATCTTTACCTTTTCTTGAAACTTCAATAGATTCCAATAATTCTTCAACACCTGTGCCTTTTACTGCGCTAATTAGATGAACATCTAACGGTTTAAGACCTTGATCTCTCGCAGCTCCTCGCATCCAATTAATAATTTTATTCGCTTTCACTGACTTTGGAATTAAATCTACTTTATTTCCGACTAAAATTACTTCATTACTCCCTACAAACCTGTGTATACCATTAATCCAACTTCCATTAAAGTCGAATATATCAACAATTTTTACAATTAAAGCTTTCTTTGTTCCTATATTATTAAGAATTTTTAAAAAGTCATCTTCTGTAAGTCCTGCTTCTTGCAATTCGTTATAATTTTTCAGGCGAAAACATCTTTTGCAAACAAGGTTATCAACATTTTCAAATGATGGAACAAAACCAAGCTTCTTTGGGTCATCATTTTGTAAATCAACACCACAGCCTATACACTTAAATTGTTCCATTATTTAACTTCCTCCCACTTCAGCAAACCTCGTTGGCGAAGCATTTTTAGAATTCTTCGCTCCACTTTACGGTTGAAACGTGTAACAAATCCATCAGTGCTCGCTACCGGAACTACTAAGATAGTATGTACACCTAAATTATTTCCACCTAAAATATCTGTTAACAACTGATCTCCTACAACACAAACTTCATCTTTTTCAAGATTTAGTGAATTTAGAGCACTTTTAAATGCATTCGTTAAAGGCTTTCTTGCTTTATAGAAGAAAGGAATCCCAAGTGGTTCACAGAAAATCCTAACACGTTCTCGATTATTGTTAGATACTACGGCAACCTTAACACCATTTTCTTTCAAATGTTCAAACCATTTAATAAGATCTGGAGTTGCATTAGGTTTATCCCATTCGATTAGTGTATTGTCTAGATCTGTGATAATTCCTTTTATGCCAAAGCTTTTTAAATACTCTGGAGTGATGTTATACACATTTTTAAAATGGCTATCTGGTAAAAACTTCTTTAACATTATTAACACCTCATATGTAATACTATAGTCGCATACAAATTTCTACAATAACAACTCATATTTGGCGAATATTTTGTAGAATTTTATATTATTCTAAAAACATTTCGACAAAAAACAACTTCTGTCAACACCTGTGGATAAGATTATCAACATTATCCCTACATATTTGACAAGTGATTTAACAACTTATCACCAATAAATCCACAGCTTATACACACTTCTTTGTGGGTAACATTTCTATTGTATTAATAGTATAAACATGTTAGATTTTAATCACAAACAACACTATTAATAGGAGGAATTAATATGAGACAACTTCCAGATGACTTGCTCATTATCTCCTACTTCAAAGCAAAAGAACTACATTTAAGCACAGACTTTATTTACTTAATTGAGTACGAAATCGTGCGTCGTTCTTTAGGTCACAGAATTAGCAAGTAAATCAAACATTATTACTTAGAGTTAAGTCTAAAAGCCTTAACTCTTTTTTTTGGCTATAAACGCATAAGTGCAACTACTGCGCTCCTAAAGGCTCGGCAATCGCCGAGTTTTCTTTATTTCCAAACTCCTATTTTATCACCTAATCTTACTTTTTGTTTAGATTTTAGATCAGATAATTCAACAGAACCTTCTTCAAAAAGAAGAACCACAGTCGATCCGAAACTAAAATAACCTACCTCTTCTCCCTTTTCAACTAGCTCAGAGCTATGAAGAAGTTCAATAGAATTTACAAACATTGCTCCAACTTTTATTAAAGAATAATGTTTATTATTATTTTGAATTTCAGACACAATTCTAAAGTTTTTTGATAAAGGGTCTTTACCATATTTAAGTCCTAAGTTATTAACTGGATAAGACTTTCCACCAAGTGTAACTTGTCTAACTACTTTTCCATTAAGTGGACAATGAATTCGATGATAGTTCTGTGGACTAAGGTAAATAACAATAAAATGACCATTAATATATTTATTAGCCGCTTCATCATTACCTAACATTTCAATAACACTATAAGGCCTGTTTTTTGCATGTATTACTGAGTGCTCATTTATTTTTCCAAACTCTTCTATTTTTCCATCAACTGGACTAATAATAGTATTAGGGCTTGACTCAAAAGTTCTGGAATTAGGTTTAAGTCTTCTAGTGAAGAAATCATGCAAGCTTGTATATTCTTCTATTTTTTTCTCCATTTCGGCCAAATCTATCTGATATGTATTTGCGAATGATTTGATTAGAAATTTGCTTTTTTTTGATAAAGCTAACCGTTTCAGTAAGTATGATGTTAGTCTTGAGTTCGTTAGTTCTATTAAGAAACGATACAATTTTTGTCTTAGCATATGTCCTCCTAGAAATTTCTACTTTACGTATCTATGTTTAGATAATACAATTATTGTACAGCATCTAGAAGAGAAATTCTCTTCTTTTTGAAAAGGGAGTGAGTATTCATGTTCATATTAGACTATATAGACCAAACAATTAGAAAAATGAAAGCTAATACGGCTAATATTATAACACTTGGAAACCTATCATTAGGATCTTTTTCGTTTATTTGGACAATAAAGGGCGAATATAATTTAGCATTAATTTTTATATTCATGGCTGCGTTATTAGATAGATTTGACGGATTAGTTGCAAGAAAATTAAATATTGAGTCCGAGCTTGGTAAACAACTTGATTCACTTTGTGATGTAATATCATTTGGTGTTGCACCAGCACTATTAATTTACACTTCTGTGTTACAAGAATTTAGTGCCCCAGGTGCTTTCTTCGCAATCATTTACATTGCTTGCGGAGCTTTTAGACTAGCTCGTTTTAATATAACAGAAAGTACAGGATATTTCCAAGGTTTACCTATCACTGCTGCTGGCTGTTTATTAACACTTAGCTACTTAGGAGCACATATCATTCCAGCCCAAGTATATATGCTTATAACACTATTCTTAGCATTTGCGATGATAAGTACAACAAAAATCAAAAAAATGTAAAAGACTCTAGCCAACTAGAGTCTTATTTTTTTGGTGTATTAACAATTTCTTACACCACAACCTGTTACATTCCCATTAACACCAAAGCCCCAAAAGCCCCAGAAGATAAATATAATAAAAATAATTACAGCTAATGCAATCCACCAACCACTACCGTAACCTCCACCATAACCACCATATACTGGAACTGGAACACATGGAGTAGAAACCGGCGAAATACCACAATATCCTGGATACATATTTTTCCCTCCCTTACAACCTATAATATAAGTTATGATGTACAAATTAGGAGGTGAAGAAAAAGGGTATTTACCTATATTTAGGTTTGTCCTTCTTCAAAAGCTTATCCGTTTCTATTTATATACATTTCAAATTGTACAGACACAAATTCACTATTTACATCATAAATATAACAACAAGAATATTTTGCCTAGGAGGAATGTATATGTCAACAATCCTTACTGCACTTGTCTACTTATTTAAAGAGTTATTCGTGTTTGTTACCTTCGTTAAGAATAACGCCTTCCCTCAACCACTACCACCAGCTGAAGAACAAAAATACTTAGATTTATTAGATCAGGGTGATCGAAACGCTAGAAATGTACTTATTGAGCACAACTTACGTTTGGTTGCGCATATCGTTAAGAAGTTCGAAAACACTGGTGAAGACACAGAAGATTTAATTTCTATAGGTACTATCGGCCTCATTAAAGCAATTGAAAGCTATTCACAAAGTAAAGGGACTAAGCTCGCTACGTATGCGGCTAGATGTATAGAAAATGAAATATTAATGCATTTACGTGCCCTTAAGAAAACAAAAAAAGATGTTTCATTGCATGATCCAATTGGTCAAGATAAAGAAGGTAATGAGATTAATTTGTTAGATATTTTGAAATCAGAAGATGAAGATGTAATTGATACTATTCAACTCAATATGCAAATTGATCAAATAAAAGAATATATTTATCTATTAGATGAGCGAGAGCGCGAAGTTATAGTTTGTCGATTTGGTCTAGATATGGAAGAAGAACAAACACAAAGAGAAATTGCGAAAAAGTTAGGAATTTCCCGAAGTTACGTTTCTAGAATCGAAAAACGAGCCTTAATGAAGATGTTTCACGAATTCGTGAGACATGAAAAAGAGAAAAAAGGTAAAAAGGGTAAATAAAAAGCTTGCGAAATTTCGCAAGCTTTTCTTCATTTGTCTTATAATTTGAAAGTCCTTATTTCGTTATTAAGTTGGTTTGCAAGATTTGACAATTGCTCTACATTGTAGCTTATATCTTCAAAAGAAGCACTTGTTTGTTGTATTGTTGCAGATATTTCCTCTATACCAGCAGCAGATTCTTGCGTAACAGATGCTACTACTTCTATAAAACTATTCATTTCTTTACTGCTATTTGTTAAATGGGAGAAGTGGTTGCCAATATTATGAATTTGGTTAACCATTTCTGATACATAGTTTTCAATTTCAACAAACTTTTCGCCTGTCATTTGTATTTGTTTTGTACCTTCTTCCACATCTACATAACCTGATTCTAGCGTTTGAACAACTTTACTAGAGTCGCCTTGTATTTTAGTAACTATATTTGTTATATCTGATACTGAATTAGAAACTTGTTCTGCAAGCTTTCTAACTTCATTAGCTACTATTGCAAAACCTTTACCTTGTTCTCCAGCACGAGCAGCTTCAATTGCAGCGTTTAAAGATAATAAATTAGTTTGTGTTGCAATTTCTTGTATTACATTTACAAGTTTATAAATTTCTTTAGTTTCGTTATCTAGACTTCTGACGTTTTCCACAGATTCTTTTACAATGGTGTTAATTTTCTTCATAGTGCTCACAGAAGTTTGCATATCATGACTTCCGCCTTTTGTCATATCTAAAACATTATTAGAGTAATTAATAATATTTTCTCCACTATCAGATGCAAGTTTTATTCTTTGAGAGAAATCTTCCATTGTTCTTAAAAGATCATTAGCACTTGCAGCCTGTGAGTCAGCACCAGATGCTAATTCCTGTATCGTCGTTACAATATGAATATTACTGTTTTTAACTTCTGTTGTAACACTACTTAGCTCATTACTTCTGCTACTAACGTTATTTGAAGCTAAAGATACGTCTTGTACAACTCTACGTAAATTTTGTTGCATAATACTCATTGCATTTGCAAGTTCTCCAACTTCATCTTTACGGTTAATTTCAATTTCATCAGAGAGATCACCTGTCGCATACTTTTGGCTCTTCTCGTTCAGATACTTAATCGAGTTAACAACTGGAATAGTAAATAAATAAGAAGATATTAACGTAATTAACGATGTAATGATAACCGATATACTTGAAATTATTTTCGCATAACTAATGGATTCTTCAATGCTCTTTATTTTATGTTCAATAGACTTTGCTGCCTCTACTCTGTAATTTTCAATCTTTGAATTAATGTCTGAAGCAAATGTATCGAACTCATCCATTATTTCATTACCCTTAGAAGGTCCATGTTCTATATATGCATTTGCCATTTCAGTTCCCATTAAGTAATACGATTCAAATGAAGTTGAAAATTCGTTTAAATTATTTTTATTTTCAATATCAATTTTTTCTAATTCCTTTATTGTTTTTCGGAACTCATTAGCATGTGCTTCTGCTTCAACAAAGCCGTCATCGTATCCTTCATGTGCTCTAGTTGCACTTATGTCAGTTAGCCATTGTTGGACTTGAATAGTGTTTAATTTTAATTTTTCAGAAGCTAGTGTGATTTTTAGATCTCTATTTTCTAGTTCTACTAATTTCTTAGATGCGCTATCCAAACTATAAATCAAATAGCTAATATTCCCTAAAAATAAAACTAAAATCACAACATTTAATAGCAAAAATTTAGACTTCATTGACATAAATATTACATCCCCCGATGTTTTATTTTAATTTTATATACCCCTTAAGGTTATATAATGAATTTGTTAATATCAATGCACATTTTGTGAATTTTCTAAATTTATGTCATTTTTCGGAAGGATTTGTGAATTTAAAAATCCTCATCTTAACAGATGAGGACTGTTTTACCAAATTACAGTTGCTTAATTAAATTCGCCATTTCTATTGCAGTTACTGCTGCTTCGTAGCCCTTGTTTCCAGCCTTTGTACCTGCTCGTTCAATTGCCTGCTCAATAGAATCTACGGTTAAAACACCGAATACTACAGGTATTTCCGAATCGAGCGAAACGCTTGCTACACCTTTAGTTACTTCATTAGATACGTAATCAAAGTGTGGAGTTGCACCTCTAATTACTGCACCAAGACAAATAACAGCATCGTATTTTCCGCTGTTTGCTATTTTCTTAGCTACAAGTGGTATTTCAAAAGCACCTGGTACCCAAGTTACTTCAATTTCACTTTCTTCAGCTCCGTGTCGTTTTAATCCATCAATTGCTCCACTCAAAAGTTTTCCACCAATAAATTCGTTAAAACGACCGACAATAATTCCGTATTTTAAACCTTGTGAGATTAATTTTCCTTCATAAATTTTCATTTTAGTTTCCTCCCAAATTTACTTCAAAGCTTAGCATATGTCCTAGCTTTTCTTGTTTTGTTTTTAAATACTGTTCATTTTTTTCATTATGATTCATCTGTATAGGCACTCTATTAACAATTTCGATGCCGTATCCGGTTAAACCTGATATTTTTCGAGGATTGTTTGTTAATAGATTAATTTTCTTTACTCCTAAATCTACTAGCATCTGCGCCCCAATCCCATAATCACGCATATCTTCCGGAAAACCAAGTGCCAGATTTGCCTCAACAGTATCCATGCCTTGATCCTGAAGAGCATATGCCCTGATTTTATTAATTAACCCAATTCCTCTTCCTTCTTGACGCATATACAACAGAACTCCTCTTCCTTCTGCTTCAATTTTACTCAAAGCAGCAGCAAGCTGTTCACCACAATCACACCTTAAAGAACCAAACGCATCACCCGTTAAACATTCAGAGTGAACTCGAACAAAAACTGGTTCATCACTGTTGTCAATATCCCCTTTAACTAAGGCTACATGATGTTCGCCATTCAAGACATTTTCAAATCCCACCATTTTAAATTCACCAAATTCAGTTGGCATTTTTGCTTCAGTTACTCTTTTTATAAGAAACTCTTTTTCTCTTCGATAAGATATTAGGTCGGCGATCGTTATAATTTTCAGGTTATGTAATTTCACATATTCCATTAACTCATTAGTTCTAGCCATCGTACCGTCATCATTCATTATTTCACATATTACTCCCGCAGGATAAAGTCCTGCCATCTGTGCTAAATCGACTGCAGCCTCTGTATGACCAGCTCTTCTAAGAACTCCACCTTTTTTAGCTTCTAGTGGGAAAATATGACCCGGTCTTTTAAAATCCTTGGGATGGGCGTTTGGATCTAGAACTTTTAGAATTGTATCAGAACGCTCAAATGCAGAGATTCCAGTTGTTGTTCCAACAGCATCTATTGAAACTGTAAATGCAGTTTGATGCGAGTCTGTATTATTAACAACCATTGGGCCAAAGTCTAGATCCTTCAGCCTCTCGCTAATTACAGGCATACATATTAACCCTCGTCCGTGTTTAGCCATAAAGTTTATTGCTTCAGGTGTAACTTTCTCAGCAGCCATTAGTAAATCGCCTTCGTTTTCCCTATCCTCATCATCTATCACTACAATCATTTTCCCTGATCTAATATCTTCAATTGCTTCATCAATTGTATTAAACTTATACATTATATCAGTCCTCCTTATCACAATTAATTACGCAAAACCATTTTTACTTAGAAAATTAAAATCTATACCACTTTTTATTGGCGCTTGTTCCTTCGATCCTAAAAGTTTCTCAATATATTTCCCTATCATATCGCACTCTAAATTTACTTCGTCACCAATCTTTTTTCTTAATAGAGTCGTTAAATCTTTAGTATGAGGAATTATTGATACTTTAAAAATAGTTTCATCTACATATGCAACGGTTAAACTAACCCCATCAATTGCGATTGATCCTTTTTGCACTACGTATTTTAGTATTTCTGGTGAAGTCGATATATTAATCCATACAGCATTATCTTCTTGTTCAAACTTCTTTATTATTCCCGTACCATCAATATGGCCACTCACAATGTGCCCACCTAATCTATCCCCTAATCTTAATGCACGTTCTAGATTAACTTCAGCACCTGGATACAACCCATTTAAATTACTTCGTCTCATTGTTTCTGCCATTACATCTACATAGAACTTGCCACTTTCAAAGGAAGTTACAGTTAAGCAAACTCCATTTGTGCTAATACTATCCCCTAATTTAACATCCTCAAGTACTTTTCGTGCTTTTATTGTTATTTTGGCTGACTTTGTTGATTTAACAATTGATTCAACCAAGCCGATTTCTTCAACTAAACCCGTGAACAAATATGATTCCTCCTCTCATATCTTAATTAGTATTTCCTATGTATAAAATAAAAAGCCCTGAAAATTTTTTTCAGGGCAAAATAAACATAAATAATCTACTATACGTATTAGTAGAATAACTGTTTTTATCTTCTTTCATCCAGACTTTACTGTCGGCTTCGGAATTTAACCGAATCTGCCATATGGCTCGCGGGCTATACCGCCGGTAGGGAATTTCACCCTGCCCTGAAGATATATTAAGTTTTATTACTTTTAATATCTCATTGATAACCCCTGCGTGTCAAACATCTATTCCCACCAAATTGTTTTTGGATAAGAATCTGTTCCAAGCAATACTGGCTCACCAATCTTCGGTGTTGATATAAACTGGTTCTTTCTATTAGCCGCATTAGTCACGCGCTTTACAGGGTCATTCCAGTCATGTAAAGATAAGATGAATGCTGACCAATGGATTGGAATTAATAGTTTTCCCTTTAAATCAATATGTGCCTCTACGGTTTGTTCTGGCATCATATGTATTTCAGACCAACGACTATCATATTGTCCGCATTCAAGTAACGTTATATCAAATGGTCCGTATTTTTCTCCTATTTCTTTAAAATGCGGTCCATATCCAGTATCACCACTAAAATATATACTCTTATTTTCTCCTAATATTGTCCATGAACACCATAAGGTAGCATCTCGGTCCGTTAAACTTCTACCTGAGAAATGTCTAGAAGGAGTACAAACAAGTTTTAAGGCATCAAAACTAACTTCTTCCCACCAACCATGTTCGCTTATATTCTTAGAATCAACATCCCATCTTTCTAAATGGATGCCTACCCCAAGTGGAACAAAAAATTTAGTAGTCTTAGCCTTTAATTTTTTTATTGAATAATAATCAAGATGATCATAGTGGTCATGCGAAATAATAACGGCATCTATTTTTGGAAGATCTTCAATCTCTATAGGTAGTTTTTTACTAAATCTACCTAACCCTAGCCAAGGAAATGGAGAAGGTGCTTTACCAAACATCGGATCTATTAACAACCTTTTTCCGTCTATTTCTAATAAAATAGTTGAGTGTCCGAACCATGTGATTTTCGGATGATGATTTGATAATTTATATGATTCTATTGGAATTTCTTTGTTAGGTTTGCTTCTAGGATTACCTTTTATATAATCAATAAGTATTGAAATCATAGATCTTACAGACATATCCATACTCGTATGCACTTCATTAACGAACTTATTTTTTTTAAAATAACTTAGATTAGAGTATACCTGTAGTTTTTCTTTAGTAACTCTTCCTCCAAAGTCAGGATATAGATTCAAAAATGCATATACAACAACAATAAAAATAAATATAGCTATTAAAATGATCATAAAAGTTAATTGTCCTTTTTGTCTTGTTCTATTATTTCTTGTAATTCAGACCAACACGTAATACGTGGCAGTTCTATTTGTTTATTGTACGAATTGTCTTTGGCATAAATTTTTATCGGCAGATCTAACATATTTTCTAACACTGCTGGTTTGTCATCAAAATAATAGTCTAATTGAAGCTCAGTAATAATTTTCAACTTTTCAATATCCTTCATACCACAAAAAAAGTGACTATCCTTAACAGGAAAGCCGTTTTCAATTAACCACTTTTTTGTAGCATCCTGATGTTTAGATTCACGAGCTGTAATATAAAAAACTTCATGCCCTAAATCTACAAGCCTTTTAAGTGTTTCGACTGAATGTGGAAACGGTCTACAGTTTGTATAATAAATCTCATCTAGTAAACTATTCCACATCTCTCCACCTCGTTGAGCAGATAAACCGAATGCTTCATGAATTTCCAGTGATTTGAGAGATTCGAAGTTCTCCAATGGTACATTACTATTTAACTTCTTGTTATAAATGTGAAATGCGTGCTCTCGTAAGTTAATTAGAGTGTCGTCTACATCGAACCCAAATTTCATTTTTAGTTTCCGCCTTAATTATAAATTGGATAGCCAGTAATCCTGTAATCTTTGCCAAGCTTAACAATTTCAATATCTATTAGCTCGATTGCTTCGCTCATTTTTTCAATACCTACACCTTCAAAAAATGTTGGTGCTGTCTTGCCTCCAATTAATTTAGGTGCAATATACACAATTGTTTTATCTACTAATCCGTTTTCAAAAAATGCAGCATTTACTTCACCACCGCCTTCAACAAGTACGGAAGATAAAAAATTCTCACCTAATATTCTCAAAGTGTCTTTTATATTTACCCTTTTCTCGCCACTTGTTACAAAGACAGATATACCTAAACTTTCTAGTTTTTGTTTAATTTCTAAAGAGTGATTTTCACTAGTAAACACCCATGTCTTAGCTTTTTTATCTGTTATTACTTTCGAATCCAATGGGATTCTAAGTGTAGAATCAAGGATTATTCTAACAGGATTACGACCATTCGGAATTCTAGTTGTGAGTTCAGGATTATCTTTAATCACAGTATTAACTCCCACTAAAATCGCACTATTTTCATTTCTTAATTTATGTACATCATTCCTTGCACTTTCAGAAGTTATCCATTTACTGTCTGAAGTATATGCTGATATTTTCCCGTCAAGAGTTGTTGCCGATTTCACTGTTACAAAAGGGATTCTATGGATTATAAATTTGGTAAAAACCTCATTCATTTTTTTCGATTCGTCTTCACAAACACCTACAGTTACTTCGATACCAGCATCTCTTAATATCTTAATTCCTCTTCCTGATACAATTGGATTTGGATCGAGGGTTGCGACGATTACTTTTGAAATACCTGCCTTTACAATAGCTTCTGCACACGGACCAGTTTTTCCATGGTGTGAACACGGTTCGAGTGTAACGTATATAGTTCCACCCTTTACATTATCCCCAGCCATGTTTATTGCATGAATTTCTGCATGAGGCTCTCCAGCTTTCATATGAGCACCAATTCCAACTATTCTATTGTCATTAACTATTACTGCCCCAACGAGAGGGTTAGGGTATGTTTGCCCTTGCATCGAGGAAGCATTCTGTAGTGCAAGCTTCATATAAAACTCATGATTATCCACTATAATTCACACCTCTATTTCTCTTTAAAAAGTTTCACATATTTATTTTTCTGTAATTCATCTGCTTTACTCTTGGTCAATTGAACTTTCCACTCTTCCTCTTTCTTTCCTATTTTTGATATTTTATTTAGCTTTGACTCATTTGATCCATCTTTATATATATCTATTTTTAAGTTTTCTTCTAAAACGCTGAATGAATTTTCATCAGTGTAAATTCTATAATAATAATTATCTTCTTTAGAACTATAATAATACTTAATCTCTGTTACGTTTATAGAATCATTAAATAAAATCTTATATATCATAATAGCTGGAAATGATAAGTAGAAAATTGTAAAAGCTATATTTCCAAGTTTATTTTTATTATCTTTTTTTATATTTGGTAAATCCATCGTTTCTATCTTCTCCTTTAGTTACAATGTATTTACTATAAAACATTTTTTGAAATTAATAAAATGATATAAAAACCTCTCTGCATGGCAAAGAGGTTACATTCATATATATATAATTTTAGTAGATCCACTGAACAATTTCATCTAAACATCTTCTTGTTTTTTCACGCTTCGGTTCCATTATTCTATAACCGAATGCTACCATAACTGAAACATCTAAATTGCCACCCTCAAGTAGGTCTTCTGCTTCGAATATTTCACGAACTTTATCATAGTTGAACCCTTCTATTGGGCATGAATCGATTCCTATTTGGGCAGCTGCACTCATCATATTACCTAGAACTATGTATGTTTGCTTACTTGACCAATCAAAAAGTGCTCTATCAGTATCGAATAAGTGTTGATCGTTTTGTTGAAAATTCTTGTATCTTTCCATCATTGGTTCGAATAATTCCTCAGGTACTTTCTTAACTTCTTTTTGAAGTCTAAGTACATAATCAGAATTGTACTCTACATTTTTACGAGCAAGAATTGCAACATAATGACTTGCAGTTGGTAGCTGTTTTTGTGCTCCCCATGAAACTGCCTTTAATTTTTCTCTTAATTCTTGATTTTGAATTACTATGAATTTCCATGGCTCAAACCCAACTGAACTTGGTGATAATCGGCCAACTTCAAGTAAAAACTCGAAATCCTCATCCGAGATTTTCTTTGATGGATCAAATTCTTTCGTCGCATGACGGAAATTGAATGCATCTAGGATTTCTTGTTTCTTTGACTCTTTGTTATTCATTCTGTATCATCCATTCTCTAAGTTTAATTTATACTTATATATTTTACTATTTTCTGAAACTAAAACAAAATTTTAGTCACACCTATACATAATGAATTACGTAAAACAAATACTACAATCATAATGAAATTAGGAGGAAATGTATTTATGTCAAACATGAAAATACAAGCCATGGATAACGGGCCACTTGTAGTATCAGGACAAGCTGAATTACTCGATGGAGAAGGAATTTTAATGGAAACTAATGAGGAATGTTATTTATGTAGATGTGGTTTATCGAATAACACTCCATACTGCACTGGTGCACATGAAGGTAAATTCCATAACCTAACAAGAAGAAAAGTTTAGTTCTATATTACATTAATACAAAAAAACTGCAGACATTTTCGCAATCATTCGAATTTGTCTGCAGTCTATTATCCTAATCATTTTCTTTTGAAGTTTTGACAAAGAAAATAAGAATTGTAATAAGACAAAATGCTGTAAGTGACATTACTGGGATTGTGATAAAGCCTAAATAATCAACATAATCAGTTGAACAAGGAACACCTTGTTTGCAAGGTTCAATTTTTTTCATTGCAGGTATTTTTTGTAATCCAATATGGTATAACGCAATTAATCCCCCAGGGATTGAAACTGATAAAATGTATTTTTTGATTATAGACTCGTTATAAAAAGTTGCAAGACCAAGGAAGATTACTAATGGATACATGAAAATCCTTTGATACCAGCATAAGCTGCATGGAATATAATTCATTACTTCACTATAAAATAAACTTCCTATTGTTGCTACAATTGCTACCATCCAAGCTGCTGCATAATAGTATACATTGTATTTTGAATCAACCAACCTCATTACTTTTGCCCCTCTTCGATAAGTTCAATTATTTTATCAGAGTCAAATGGGTCTGTAAGCTCAACACCATTTATAAAGATGCCTGGTGTAAGCTGTAAACCAGATTCTTTTACGATAGAATCATCTTTATTTATTCTTTCATTAACTTCTGGACTTTTCATTTTTGCAAGAAAAGCTTCTCTATCGAAATTTGGGATAGTCGCTTCACCAACATCAGCAACAACTTCTGAATTTATCCATATCTGATCGTGATTAGCGCTATCAGGTTGTTTAGCATATAAATTATGAACATATTCCCAGTAATGATCAGGATATAATTCATAAACCGCTTCAAAAGCTTGAGCTCCTACCATCGATGCATCACCATGAAATAATACATTTACGAATGAAAAATTTGCCATTCCTGTATCTATAAATCTTTCTTTAATTGCCGGGAAATATTGTAAACTCCAAACCTTACAAGCTGGACACATAATGTCACCCATCTCTACAATTTGAACTTTGGCGTTTTTATCACCTATTGTCGGTTGACCTTCCACATTAATTCCTTTTTTATTTTCTTTATCAGGCTCTGGGGTGTAGTTAAATACAAAAAACACACCTACAATAGCGATAATTCCAATTATTACAGCAAAAATTCTTCCCTTTGAATTCATTTCTAAGACTCCTTTGTAGATAATTAATTACTCACTTAAAAACTTTAATCTATATTTTAGAACAAATCAATTTTTTTATTTACATTTTGTATTTTTATTATTGACTAGTAATAACATAAATAGTGGCAAATTTATACAGGAGGTAATTAGATGAGCGTTTATAATTTCAAAGTTAGAAAAATAAATGGAGAAGAAATAACACTAGAATCTTATAAAGGAAAAGTACTACTAATTGTTAATACTGCTAGCAAATGTGGATTCACACATCAATACGAAGGCCTAGAAGATATATATAAGAAGTATAAATCAAAAGGACTAGAAATATTAGCCTTCCCTAGCAATCAATTCGCTGAGCAAGAACCGGGAACTAATGATGAAATTCAGGATTTTTGTAAACTTAATTATGGAGTTACGTTTCAACTATTTGATAAAACAAATGTAAGGGGTGAAGATGCACATCCACTTTTTAAATACTTAAGTGAACAATTACCGTATAAAGGGTTAAACTTAAACCACCCGATTGGTCAAAGGTTAACAGAGGTCTTACATAATAAATTCCCAGAATTACTTGAAGGTAACTCGATAAAATGGAACTTCACAAAATTTCTGATAGACAGCACTGGAAATGTTGTTGGTAGATTTGAACCAACTACAGATCCAAAGGATTTAGAAACAGAAATTGAAGCTTTACTTTAACCTAGTGTATTTGCTAGGTTTTTTTATTTGTTAATTGAGGTTTTATTAGCGGTACAAGCTGAATATTATAGTACAGGTCTTATTTAAATTAGTTTGAGAGGGGGGACTTCTTCTGAGTTTATTTTTTAGCTATATCTTGCTCGGAATATCTTTAGCTGCTCCAATCGGTCCTATTAATGCTGCACAAATAGACAAAGGTATTAAAAATGGTTTTCTTCATTCTTGGTTTATTGGATTAGGTTCAATAGTTGCAGATATGGCTTATATGATGGTAGTTTATATGGGCTTTGTCAACTTTATTGATGCTCCTATAATCAAGACATTTCTATACGCTTTCGGATGTTTCGTTCTAATTTGGACAGGTATTGAGAGTTTAATTACTGCTGGAAGGGTTTATTTGAATGAGAACAAAAACGACACATCACTTTTAAAAACATTTATAACTGGATTCCTAATGTCCTTGTCTAATCCACTGACTATTTTATTTTGGCTTGGTATTTATGGCTCAATCCTTGCAAATACAGCGTCTAAATATAATAATGAACAGTTAATGATATATAGTGGTGCAATTTTGTTAGGTTTAGTCTTGTGGGATATTACAATGGCTACGATTGCAAGTACTTTTAGAAGAGTGTTAACAAGTAGAGCTCTTAAAGGTATTTCATACATATCAGGTTTAACTCTAGTAGGTTTCGGTATTTATTTTGGTTATAAAGCATTATCTACTCTTTTCTTTTAAAATCCAATTCGTTTTTTATATATGAAATATTATATTTGATCCAATATCTTATCTTTTTAATCTAAAATAGTTTATTTTTAATCCAAAACTTAAATATTTAATCCAAAATGTTAAATTTTTAATCCGTTTCTTAACTTTTTTAATCCGACACATAAAAAGCCGAGAGATTACATCTTCTCTCGGGCAGCACATGTCCCTTCTTTGAGGGACTTTTTTTAATTATTGTTTACTTGGGGTTTGAGTTGTTCTTTCTTATTAACTCGATATGCCAAAAAGCCAATAATCGCTAAAAAGCCTAAGCTAATAAAAAAACCTAATCTACTTGATTTATCTAGCGTTGTTCCACTAACAGCCAACAAAATTATTATAATTCCAACATAGCGTTTAATTTTTTCTTTACCGCTTAACTTAATAATTTTCTTATATGAAAATAGGATAAACATCCAAGTGTAAATTAACATTAAACTTGCCGCAGTTGTTATGTTCTCATATATATTATCTGGTAACAATAACGAAACTAGTATAGATAATATTAATCCTGATGTCGTTAAACAAATAGCTCTATATGGTGTATCTTTTTTTCCACTTTTCTTCGCAAACATTTCAGGTGCATCACCTTCTTCTGCTAACTGTACTAAAATATTTGTAATAGCAAAGAGTGAAGCAACCATCGTTGAAAATCCGGCAATTATTAACACCCCATTAAAGACATGGGGAACCCAATTTATTTCATATTGTTTTAATGCGACAATAAATGGGCTTTCTTCAGTACTAAACTTATCCCATTTATGTAACGTTAAAGCTAATCCAATTGAAGTAACATATATTATCGTTAAAACAATTAACATCACACTTCCAGCTTTAGGAGCATCCTTAGGATCTTTAAGTTCAGATGCCATTAAACCTAAAACCTCAATACCACCAAAGGCATAAAATGCGTATATAAGAGCCATCCACAGGCCTTTAATACCGTTCGGGAAGAAATCATCACTAAGTAAGGCTGTTGGACTTTGTTTCCCGCCATTTTCAAAGAAACCAAAAAGACCCATCACTGCTAGTATAATAAACATTAGTATAGCTGCTAACTTCATTACAGCAAAAATGTTTTCTACCTTTTCAAAGCCTTTTGTACCAAGAATAATAACTCCTAATCCAAGAGCACCAAAGACCGAAGTAAGCATCCAAAGTGGCATGTCTGGAAACCAAAACTGTGCAAATAATCCTAGAGCTGTCAATTGGCTCCCCATTATTAAAAGCTCAGAAGTCCAGTATACCCATCCGTTGCTAAAACCTGCCCATCTACCAAATGCATCTTTAGCATATGAACGGAAAGAACCTTTAGTTGGATGTTCTGCAGTCATTTTTGCTAGTGAACCAAATACGATATATGTTAGTACTGCAGCTGTTAAAAATGCTATTAATACAGAAGGACCACTCTTTTTTATTGCAATGCTTGACCCAAGAAAAAATCCAGTCCCTATTATACAAGCAACACCTATTAAAGATAATTGCCACCATTTTAAGTCGCCTTTTTTAGCTTCAGTAGGATTATTACATTCTGCCATAAGTTCACCTTCTCATGATTTCTACTAATATCTACACATTTAACGTAGTTATTATTAGTTTTTTGAGATGGTTTTAATTGACCAATATCTGGTATTTACTTTGTTTTTGCTGACTAAACAATTTCGATGTTTTTGCTTATGAAAGGAAATACAATACTACCAATTAAAATGCCTAATAAATTAAGAATAATATCATCTATATCAAAACTTCCTCTTTTAGTTAAAAATTGTGCTGTTTCTATAGCAAAAATTATAAAAGTAGAAAAAATACCTAAAAGTATAAGTGAGTTATTGAAGTATTTCTTTCTAATACTGATAAAAAAACCAAATGGCACAAATAAACCAATATTGGCAAATAAATTATAGAAAGAAACTAGTGGTCTAACCTTACCAGAAAGATAAAAATCTATTGTTTTAAACGGTTGCAAATTATATGTATTATAGCTTTGGTCACTAGGCCTAAAAAATAATAGGAAAAATAGACATATTGAATAAAAAATAATACACCACAGAATTATTTTATAATTCATCACAATTCTTACATTTAGGCATACCATTCCAACATATAAAATAATTAGTGTTGTGCAAACCCATATAACTATAAAAGCAATCGGATGTAGATATAATAAAAGATCAACTGTCATTAGTACTACTATTAGAGAAATAACTTGAGATATTATAGCTATATTCAACTTTTTTAACATAAAACCTCCTATAAAGAAAACTCGACGATTGCCGAGCCTTAAGGGCGACGGCAGAGTCGTAGTTGCACTTATGCGATAGGAAAGTATGAACTACGCAAAAGTTTATACTTTCCGGTATTAGCTAAATAAACTTGGCCTTGCCAAGTCTTTTTAATTAGTAAATTTATTTCATAGTGAAAAAATGCTCGACTCCAGCGGGAACAGCACGAGCCGAAAATCAATTTTTGTAAGTAAAACTTGCAAAAATTAGTTGAGGCCGTGCCCGCGGAAAGCGAGCATTTGCGAGTGTATCTTTCTAGTTTCTTATTTGCGAACCAAAAAAGAGCCTGATATTCTCTTGTTAATATTTTATTGTCTAGATTTATACATAAGCAAAATATATATAAATGCAACTATAACAAAAATAAACCTTTGTGTTGTAGCAGGAACTTTAAAAGAGCTTAAAATTCTAGCTAATAGGACTGTAGCTACTCCTAAAACGAATAGTGATAATGCTAAATTGTTTGCTAAATTGTCTAAAAACGATACTTCTTTCAAAATTCCTCATCCTATTCTTAAATTAATTTAACCAATTATAATACGTTCTTTTGGATAATGAATACTTTCCTTCTTTGGTGTTCCTCTTATAATAAATAGAAATGAAATTATTCCAACTCTTCCAATAAACATTAATATCATAATTATTATTTTACCAAAAGTACTCAGATTAGCTGTTATTCCCATAGAGAACCCCGAAGTTCCAAAAGCAGAAGTAACTTCAAATAATATTTCCATTAATGTAAACCTAGGTTCTATAAATGAAAGTAGTATAACAGAGATGCCACAAATTATTGTTGCTGTCGTTATAACTATGTATGATTTAAAGACATCTTCAATATCAACTTCCTTTTTGAAGACTTTAATTGTGTTTTTTCCTTGTGCATATGAAAAAATACTTAAAATCACAATCGCAAAGGTAGTAGTTCTTATACCACCACCAACACTACTAGGGGATGCTCCTATAAACATTAATAAACAAATTAGCAGAAGAGTTGGTGTAGAGAAATCACTAACATCCATTGTTGCTAGTCCACCGTTTCGTGTTGAAACAGATTGAAATAACGAGTAGAAAAACGATTCGTGCCAGCTTTTATCTGCAAAGAAATTCTTTTTCTCAAACAAATAAATAAAAGCTGTTCCAATTACAACTAGTAGAAAATAGGTAAGTGTAGTTACTTTTGTAAATAATGAAAAACGATACTTCAAATCACCTTTATGCCTGAAGTAATTTCTTACTTCAATTAATACAGGATAACCAATTGCTCCCAAAACAAGTAAAGTAATATTAATTAACTGTACATAATAATCTGTTGCAAATGGCAACAAGGATTTACCGGTAATATCATATCCTGCATTTGTGGCTGCACTCACCGAAGCGAAAAAGCCTTGTAAAAATGCTTCCTGCCATGTTGGAAAGTAATTAATAAAATGAATACCGAGTAATATAGTACCTATTAGCTCTATAACAATGAATGCTATTAATATATTCTTAACAGTGTCAACAACGCCAGAAAGCGAAGTCGCGTTCTGATCAATCATTATTAAGCGTCTCTCTCTAAATCCTATCTTTTTTCCAACTAATAACCAAAAGAACGTACCTAAAGCCATGACACCAATTCCGCCAAATTGTAGAATAAAGGCAAAAATAAATGTTCCTGGTACACTTAAAGTTTCACTAAGATTTATAGTTGATAGCCCTGTAACACTTATTGCACTTATTGCAGTGAATAAAGCATCTATAAAGCTTAATTCAACTCCATCTTTTAACGTAATAGGAAGTGTTAATAAAATTGTCGATATAATCGCAGCAAAGAAATAAAATAACACGATTATTTGTGATATTGTTAACCGTTCTGTTGTTTTAATAATCTTTTTTCTCATATGTCACCATGCTTGTAGTTATATAGATTTTCTATCTATTATACTTTAATTTGCATTCAAAGTCTTCATTAGACCGTTTTAAAGTCTCAATCTTTTTAGAACCACCACACTAGGCTAGTGGTTTACAACTAACAAAAAAATGACGACAAGTACACCGCAGTGCGTTTGTCGTCATTTTTGAACGTATTTATTAAAACATAATTATTTAACTAATTCTAATGGAACTTTAACCATCTTCTCTAAAGTTTTTCCATCAAAGAAATCTTTCGCTGCATCTATTGCCATTTTACCAATCTCAGCTGGTTTTTGGGCAACAGTAGCTTTCATTTCACCATCTTTAACCGCTTTCACTGCATCATCAGTAGCATCAAATCCTACAACTACTACATCAGATTTTCCAGCAGCTTTTAAAGCTTGAACAGCACCTAAAGCCATTTCATCATTATGTGCAAAAACACCTTTAAAATCTTTACCAGAGTTAATGATATTTGTCATAACATCTAACCCTTGTTGACGATTAAAGTTAGCCGTTTGTTTTGCAACAACATCTGCCTTACCGTCTACTACCTTATGGAAACCTTCACCACGGTCACGTGTTGCAGATGCACCTGGAACCCCTTCTAATTCAACAACTTTAGCATTATCGCCAACTTGCTCTAGTAGGAATTGTCCAGCCATTTCACCACCAGCTACATTATCAGAAGCAATGTGTGTAACTACTTCGCCGCCGTTAGCTGAACGGTCAACAGTCATTACAGGAATATTAGCTTTATTCGCAGCTTCTACAGCAGATTTTACTGAGTCAGAGTCAACAGGATTGATTATGATTAAATCAACCTTTTTAGAGATGAAATCTTGAACATCGTTTAATTGCTTAGAAGCATCGTCTGCTGCATCTGCTGTAACAACCTCATAACCATGACTCTTAGCCTGATCTTCAATTCCGCCCTTAAGTGTAACGAAAAATGGATTGTTTAAAGTTGAAAGAGATACTCCGATTTTCTTTGTTGCTTCTTTACCTTTGTCTTCTGTCTTTTTGTCTTCGGTAGCATTGTTGTTACAAGCTGCTAGAGAAAAAATTAATGTTAATGCTGCAAAAATAGTAAGTAATTTCTTCATTTCTTTGTCCCCCATTAAGTATAGTTTTTTCTTAAAAATTTATTTAATTATGATAGATATTTCTACTAAAATAATTTATTGTTTAGGTTTTATTTATCTTTACGATCCAATAGTATCGCTAGTAAGATAACTGAACCTTTTACAACATTCTGATAGAAAGATGAAACATCTAACATATTTAAACCATTATTTATTACTCCAAGGATTAAGATACCGATAAGAGTACCTGTAATTCTACCCCGGCCACCTGCTAAACTAGTTCCACCCAATACTACTGCTGCAATTGCATCTAACTCATAACCTACTCCTGCTGTCGATTGTGCAGAATCTAATCTTGAGGTTAAGATAATACCAGCTAGTGCTGCTAGTAGCCCTGATAATGTGTAAATCATTATTTTAACTCGATCTACATTTATCCCTGCTAACTTAGTAGCATCTTCGTTTCCGCCTATTGCGTATGTGTATCTTCCAAATGTTGTTTTGCCTAAAACGAACATTAGTATTGTAAACACAATTAAAAATATTATTACTGGTACAGGAATTGAAAGAATATCACCCTTACCAACAAAACTGAAAACAGTTTCTTCAGGTGATAATCCACTTATCGGATTACCATTTGTATAAACTAATGTAAGTCCTCGGAAAATCGTCATAGTTGCTAACGTTGCAATAAATGGTTGAATTTTACCCTTTGTAATAACTAAACCGTTAACTACACCAAAAATTGCACCACAAAGTAATCCTGCTCCCATTGCTACAAATGGTGGGTATCCTTGCACAATTAAATCAGCAGTGATTGCCGAAGATAGTGCTAATATCGCACCAACTGATAAGTCTATCCCTCCAGTTAGAATTACAAATAACATACCAAAGGAAATTAATGCGTTTACAGAAACTTGCAATAAGACGTTAAGAAGATTCGTAGTACTTAAGAAATTTGGATTCATTGATGTAATAATAATTGTTAATATTAGTAAACCTATTAGCGAACCGTGTTTACGGATATCTAAAGCTTTCATATTAATTTCCCCCAGTTGCTATTTTCATAATATTCTCTTGGGTTGCATCCTCTTTTTGTAAAATACCGCCTATTTTCCCCTCATGCATAACCATAACTCTATTGCTTAAGCTAATAACTTCTGGCAAGTCAGATGAAATTAAAATAACGCTAACACCTTGTGATGCAAGATCAATAATAATGTTATAAATTTCTTTTTTTGCTCCAACATCTACACCACGTGTAGGCTCGTCGAGAATTAAAATGTCTGGCTTAGTTTGAAGCCATTTTGCAAATACAACTTTTTGTTGATTTCCTCCACTAAGTGATTTTACTGGTTGCTTAGAAGTATTTGTCTTTATGTTTATTTTCTTAATTAATTCGTTAACTCTCTTCTCGATATTAGACTGTTTAAGTACACCAAACTTAGATAGATGATTTGCATCCGCTAGTAGTATGTTATCCTCTATTGAGAAATCTAGAATTAAGCCTTCAGATTTTCTATCTTCTGTGATGAAGGCAATCCCGTGATTTTTTGCATCTATTGGAGATTTTATTTTAACCTTTTCACCATTTATTTTCGTTGTGCCAGAATCATACTTTAAACTGCCGAATATTGCATGCGCTAATTCTGTTCTTCCTGCACCCATCAATCCAGAAACACCTAGTATTTCTCCCTTTTTCACATAAAATGATACATTTTCAAAGAGTCCCTTTTTAGTAAGGTTCTCAACTTCAAGACGTGAATTTTCTTCGGGAGTGTTTGTAAGTTTAGGAAATCTATCCCCAATTTCTCTACCTACCATACTCCGAACAACTTCATCAAAATCTGTTTCAGAAATTTTTTTATTCATAACGTGGACACCATCCCGTAAGATTGAGATGACATCACAAACTTCAAAAATTTCTTCCATACGATGGGATATATAGATAAAACTTACTCCCTTTGCCTGTAAATCTCTTATAACATTAAAGAGTAAACTAGTTTCTTGCTCTGTTAATGCCGCTGTAGGTTCATCCATTATAATTAATTTAGCATCCACTAATAATGCTTTTGCTATTTCTATCATTTGTTGTTTACCAACCGATAATTCACCAGCAAGCATGTCTAGTGGGAAATTAACATTTAGAGTTTTCAAGGCCGTTTTCGCCTTTTCTTCCATTTTCTTTTTGTTAATTACCCCTAAAGAGTTTTTAATTTCTTTCCCAAGAAATAAGTTTTCTAATACAGTTAGGTTTGGTAGGATATTTAACTCTTGATGAATAAATACAATACCATCTTTCTCTGCCTCGATTGGGTGGTTATAAACCTTCTCTACACCGTCAACAAGGATTGTTCCCTCATCTCTCTTATAAACACCTGTTAATATTTTTAATAATGTCGACTTACCAGCACCATTTTCTCCCATTAATGCATGTATTTCTGCATTTTCTAATGTAAAGTCTACTTTTTTTAAAACTTGTACTCCATAAAATGACTTGCTGATACTCTTCATTTCTATTTTCATAGTTATTTACCTCCGCAATAGGCTATTATTGTCTTTTTGAATTTGAAAACTTTTAGAATAATACGCCTGCGTGTAGGATTATATTGGCATATGGTGTTGCCTCGCCTGTTCTCACAACAGCTTTGGATTTGATTGTTAATTTTTTAAACTCTTCGTGAGACACATAATTAATTTTAACTGATGCGAAACGCACTATTATTGCATGATGAATATCATGATTATTATCTTTAATCTCATTTGCAATTGTTATTTCCTCTACGACAACGTCGTCTCTAATACTATCAAGAACATCTAGAAAGCTGGGTACACCAAGCTTCAAAGAAAGATCAATTCGCTTTGCTTCATCGTAAATCGGAAGACCGCAATCAGCTATTGTAATTGTATCTGTATGTCCAAAAGTACTTAATACTTGTGAAATGTGAGAGTTAATAATCCCTTGCTTTTTCATTAAAATTGCTCCCATCTGTCTAATTCTTGCTGTGTTGGCATACCACCTTGTGCCCCTAACTTCGTAACCGAAATACCTGCAGCTAAATTTGCATATTTAATTGCTTCATCAATTTCCTTACCATTTATATATGCTGCACCGAATGCACCATTAAACGTGTCTCCAGCACCAGTAGTATCAACAACATTAACTTTATTAGCAGGAACCCTTACAATTTCACTACCATTATGAAATATTACACCGTTAGAACCCTCTGTAATTAGTAACTTGTTAGGATACCTCTTTAATAAAGTATCTTTATTAGAATCTTGACCAAATATTAATTCAAACTCATGTTCATTTGGTGTAATAAAAGTAACATCATCTATTAATTTTTCTGGTATAACACAAGCAGGTGCAGGATTAAGTAAAACAGGAATATTATTTTTCTTGCATAAGCCGGCTATAAACAAAACTGTTTCTAATGGTATCTCAAGTTGTAAAATTACTAAATCCGAAGCTAGTATCTTCTTTTCATTTTGTTTAGCATAATTAACATCACATTTATCATTTGCACCGGGTATAACAATAATGCTGTTGTCATTTTCAGCTATAACTATTTGAGCTACTCCAGTCGTAGTTTCATTTGTTACTCCAACAGAATCAATGTTTATATTGTTTTCTTTTAAATTATCTAATGAAAAAGTACCATATGTGTCATTACCAACAACTCCTAGCATTGTCACATTTGCTCCAAGTCTAGCAGATGCAACAGCTTGATTAGCTCCCTTCCCACCAGCAATAGTGTGAAATGCTTTTCCAATTACTGTTTCTCCAGCCTTTGGACGTTTATCAGATACCGCTACTAAATCTACATTTATACTTCCGATAACAGTGATATTTTTCAAGTTAAAACCTCCATCATTTTTTCGGATGGGCTGTACTTTTTCCAAGTACTAACGTTGCATCAAATTGTATATTCTTATTGGTTTGTATAAGACCCTTTAATTGGTCTAATAGCAATGAACACGCAGTTTTTCCCATCTCATAAAATGGCTGATTAATTGTCGTTAAAAATGAATCGCTTATTCCAATTGGAGTAATATTATCGAGACCCACAATCGATATATCTTCAGGGATTTTCACTCCTAATTCAGCTAACTTTTGATTAGCTCCTAAAGCCATAAGATCGTTAGATGCAAAAATACTTGTAACTCCAATTGATTTATAGTATTTTGCACTCTCGATTCCATCCTCATACCTATAATTACCTTGAAATATAAACTCGTCTTTGAAACTTATGTTATTGTCTCTAAGTGCATCTTTATATCCATTAAATCTTTCTACTGCTGATTGAACATGAAGAGGACCAGTAATACATCCGATATTTTTATGACCTAAGTCTATTAGATGCTTTGTAGCTAAATAGCCACCTTGATAGTTATTGAAATAAACACAATTAATTTCTTCATCATTTGCTTTATGGTCGATTAAAACTATTGGTGTGTTCTCGGTAGTTATTTTTTTAATATGTGAAATTGGATTTTCTAACGAACTTACAACAATTAACCCATCTATATATTTATCTTTTAATAATGAAATGTATTGAATTTCTTTCTCTGATTTATGGTCTGTATTACACAAAATAACAAAATAACCTAGTTGATTTGCATAATCCTCAATGCCTCTAGACAGTTCGGTAAAAAATGGATTTCTAATATCCGGTAAAACAAGCCCGATAGTTCGTGTCTCTCTTGTTACTAAGCTCCTCGCAATTTGATTTGGCTGATAATTAGTCTCTTCAATTACTTTAAGAACTCTCTCCTGTGTTTCTTGAGTTACATATTCAGTTTTACCGTTCATTACTCTTGAAACAGTAGTTGGAGAAACGTTTGCAATTCTTGCTATATCTTTTATCGTTAGTTTCATAAGAATCGACCTACTATAGTTATTTTTCTGAAATCGGTTTCTGAAATCGGTTTCAATAAGATATACTTAAAATAAAATATTACTTACTATTTGTCAATAACTATATATTTTCCAATTTCTTCTTACTTATCACGCAAACTTTTTAGTAAATTGTATGTCATATTTAATAAATAAGTATTTCAAATATGACAACTTAAAGAAAACGGTGCCCTGTAAGCATCAGTATCAGTTTTATGTAGTGGGGATAAAGTGTGGTTTTGACAATATTGATGATAGAATCGTCAGTTTCCCGAAAAAGTGGTTGATAGAAAATTAAAAATGATTGATAGAAATAACAAAACCATTTTTGATACCACATACTGCATCATCTATTTAAAAAAACTTGACTAAAGCCAAATCCTTTTAAAAAATAATTAGCTTCAAACGCTGCGGAAAACTGCTCGACTCCAGCGGGAACAGCACGAGCCGAAAATCCATTTTTGCTAGTAAAACTAGCAAAAATAGCCTGAGGCCGTGCCCGCGGAAAGCGAGCAGTTTTGCAAGTATACTTATAAAAATTTATACTTTACTATAAAAAAAAAGACAATCTATTGCAGATAGATTGTCCCAGACTGTTCACAATAGGCATCTTGATTTCGTCTCGGTGCCTTTTGACCTTTTATCATTAACTTTTAAAATATATCCTTAACTTTTAACGATTTATCATTAACTTTTAAAATATATCCTTAACTTTTAACGATTTATTATTAACTTTTAAAATATATCCTTAACTTTTCGCAATATTTAATCCAAATTATAAAACAACACTTTCTTAAACTTCAAAAAACTGTAGACAAACTCGATTGCTGAGTTCGTCTACAGTTTGAGATAATTTATGCAGATAGATTGTCTTCTTCTAATTCTTCGTTTAAGATCTTTTGAAGCTTTTTTACTCTACTAAATATAATGGTTGAACCTAGTAGAAAAGCTAATGTAACACCCATCATTGTAAACAACTGATTAAGGGATTTTTCTGTACCTTGAAAAGCGATTCCTAAGCTAAAGAAAACACTTATCATTAATAGTATCTTAGCAAACTGTGAATAGTCGCTAATCTTATTTCTTAAGTCCTTCTTTACGGAATCCAATACTAACCCCTCCAATTAAAATCATCTCCATAAGAGTAACATATTTTAATTTAAAATAGGTTAGTAAAATAAAGGAAAAAGTCTACTTTAGCTCTTTAAGAACTTCTAATATTAATTTTGTAGAGTGCTGTGCTGCAGTATGTATAAATGCTTCAAATGAAACATCAGATTCTTTGCCAGCAATATCTGATAATGAACGAATTACGACAAACGGTTTATCGAATTGATGACAAACTTGTGCAATAGAAGCTGCTTCCATCTCTACCGCTATTAAATTTTCAAATTTCCCACGTACAAATTCAACTCTTACAGGGTCATTCATAAAACTATCGCCTGTAACTATTAATCCCTTTTTAACTTGTTGCTCTAATACTTTTCTAGCAACATCTACTGTTAAATCTGCAAATTTCTCATCCCCAACAAATGCAGCAGGTAAACCAGGAACTTGTCCATATTCATAACCAAACGCAGTGACATCTACGTCATGGTGTCTAACTTCTGATGAAATTACTAAATCACCCACATTTAAATCAGGATCATATCCACCAGCTGAACCTGTATTAATAATTAAATCCGGATTAAATTTTTCTAATAGAATAGTGGTACCTATTGCAGCATTTACTTTTCCAATGCCTGATTTAAGTAAAACTACTTCTTTACCTTCAAGTTGTCCAAGTGTAAATTCTGAGTTTGCTATTGTAATTGTTTCACGGTTAGTAATCTGTTCTCTTAAAATTTGAACTTCTTCTTCCATTGCTCCAATGATTGCTATCTTCAAACAAAAAACCTCATTTCGACAAAATTTTACATGAATATTGTAACATACATTTTAACTTAACGTTATTAGTTTGACTTATTTTCTAAATCATATATTGCTTTTACAACATCTATATATACTGCGTTTGCCTTACTAATATTTTGGTTTTCTGTGTTTAATTGAACTACAACGAGAGCATACTTTGGATTTTTAAATGGAAAATACCCTGCAAACCACTTGTTAAGAGTTTCAACTTCTTTATCATCTAGTGATGACTCTACTTGTGCAGTACCTGTTTTTCCTGCCACTTCATAAGGTAGTCCACTAAATAATTTACCTGTTCCTTTAGGATCTGTAACGACTTCACGAAGATTATTCTGTAATCGAATTAATGTATTTCCTGATAGTTTGTCATCGTATAATCCTTGTTTCTTAAAATCAAAAAAATCAGTTCCATTTTTATATAGAATCTTATCTACAAGTTTAACAGAATAACTGTCTCCGCCTCGAGCAATCGTTGACATAATATTTGCTACAGCAAATGGTGATATCTTTACATTATTTTGCCCAATTGCAGTTTGTGCGATTGCAAGCGGTACTTTCTTTTCACGTTTATCTTGACCCCAAACTTTTGTTGCACCTTCATTTGGTATTTGTGCAAAATTTGCATTGTGGAACACTTGATTATTCCATCCAATCTTATCGTACCCACCTAGTGCCTTTAATGTATCTTCAAAATAATTCTCGTTTAATTCAATAAGTTTCTTTGCAAGAATAGCAAATGTGTTATTACAACTCCTCGAAAAACTTTGGTTTATATTAAGCATTCCAAGTGGTCGATCAGTTTCAGGTCTCCCATCAATTCTTGTATTACAATTAAAAACATCTGTATCCTTAATCAGGTTATACTCATAAGCTGCTGCTAATGTAACAATCTTAAAAACTGATCCAACTTTTTGTGGAATTACAGCTTGATTTAAAAAGTTTTTCTCGGATAGATACGGATTCTTTTCATCGAAAGTTGGCCTACTTACCATAGCCGATATTGAATTGTCTTCTATATCAACTAATACTAATGCACCATAATTTAACTTATGCTTATCCATTATTATTTCAGCCATCGTCTGAAGTTTACTGTCAATAGTAGTTTTTACCGACAGTGGGTAATATGGATTTGAATTACCTGTATATTTAAGCATTGATCCAAATAAAGGATTACCTTGTCTATCAACATGAAAAAGTAGCTTTGATTCTTCATCAGATTTCAAGAATTCATCAAAAGCACCTTGAATACCTCCCTGACCATTAGTAAGAGACGGTTTCAAGTTATTTTCTTCCTCATCTTTATACCGGGATGCCACTACTTGTGTGTTTTTTCTAACGATTCCTAATAAGTGTTGTGCAAATCTATTTTCATTTCTTACTTGCTTATATAACGGTATAATACTTGAATAGTTAAGATTTCTAACTTTTTCTACTTGATCCTCTGTTAATTCGAGATTTAAAGGAAAGTAAAATGGTACTGTGTGTTTACTTATCTCATTCTGTACTACATATTCATTTAGTTCAGGTATAATCTCATAGAGTTTATTTCGTTCTGCTTGCTTCAAGTTTTTGAATTCTGGAAACATGTATAATACTGGTTTCGTTGTATCTACAAGAACGTCACCAGATTTATCTAGAATTTTTCCTCTTCCATCATTTAATAGGAGTTCCTCAGTTCTTTGTCGTACACTTTGCTCTAATAAGTTTATATTATGTTTAGAAAATTTCTCAGCATTAAATAATTGAATTTGTGCTAATCTCCCAATTAGAAATAAAAATATTGAAAAATAAATTATTAAAAATGCAATGCCTCTACTTTTCTTCAAAATAAAACACCTCGTCAATCATTTTTGACGAGGTGACTTTTTTTATACTAATTTATAGCAGTTATTTTTACAAACATATCTCCACCAGGAGTCTGAACTTGTACCTTATCTCCAATTGTTTTCCCCATTAAGCTTCTAGCAATTGGTGAATCGTTAGAAATTTTACCTTCAAATGGATCTGCTTCAGCACTTCCAACAATAATGTAAGTTTCTTCGTCTCCTTCAGGAAGTTCTACAAATGTTACTCTTTTTCCTAAGCTTACGATTGATGAATTTTCTTTATCTTCTTCAATTATTACAGCATAACGAATCATATTTTCTAAAGTTGTTATTCTTCCTTCAACAAATGCTTGTTCATCTTTAGCTGCATCATATTCAGAGTTCTCAGATAGATCACCGAAACTACGAGCAATCTTTATTCTCTCTACTACTTCTTTACGTTTTACCGTTTTTAATTGTTCAAGCTCAAGTTCAAGCTTTTCCTTCCCCGCTTCTGTCATTGGAAATGTTTTTTCTTGTGTCATGACTAGTCACTCCTTCTACCTTATCCATACTCCTCATATGAGGATCTGCTAAGTTATGTATTGGTTAGTTAATTATTGAAAAAATTCCCTCATAATAATGAGGGGCTAATTTACCTATATAGTTAAAAGTTTACAATAAGCTTAGTATATCTTAATTTATAAAATTATAAAATAGCTTTTTCTTGTAGAATCATGTGTATTTTTGTCACCATTAAATCTATTGCTACATGATTTTGACCACCTTCGGGTAAAATCACATCAGCATATCGCTTCGTAGGTTCTATAAATTGATTATGCATCGGCCTAACAACGTTAACGTATTGATCTATAACCGATTCTAATGATCTTTCTCTTTCGTTTATATCCCTTACTAAGCGTCTTAGTATTCTTAGATCTGAATCTGTATCAACAAAAATTTTAATATCCATTAGATTTCTTAGTCTCTCATCTTCTAAGACTAATATACCCTCTAATATAATAACTTCCTTTGGTTCAACATGAATTGTTTCGCTTGATCTAGTATGCTGGGTATAGTCATACACTGGTTTTTCTATAGGCTCATAATTTAATAATTTACTTACATGAGTAATTAATAAATCAGTATCAAAGGCAAGTGGGTGATCATAATTAGTCTTAAGTCTCTCCTCAAATGGAAGGTGACTTTGATCTTTGTAATAATAATCTTGTTCTATTATAAGGATTGATTTATCACGAAATTGATCAAATATTTCTTGAGTAACCGTAGTTTTGCCTGATCCAGAACCACCAGTTATTCCAATTACTACGGGTTTATTTTTCCCCATCTTTACTTTAACTCCTTTCTCATCATGTTATTAGGAAAGACTTCTTTATTTACTTTAGTCTTAACAATTTGTAAAGGATGTCTAGCAGCATCAAGCTCATTACCATCTTCATCCCAAATTGTCCCAACAGTCTGAGAAAAGCTGCTAATATTTGGTCCAAAAAACTCTATTGTATCTCCAGGTTTAAAATGATTCCTTTGTTGGATAGTAGCTATTTTAGTTTCAGAGTCATATCCTAGTACAAGGCCAGCAAAGTCAAACTTTGTTCTTTTCCCGTCGCCGCCATTTTCACCATACATTTGTTCTTGATGTGTTGGAAAATTTTCAAAAAAAGCAGAAGCTGTATCACGGTTTTTGCATCTATCCAGTTCTTCAATCCATTCTTCTTTAAGAACGAAATTGTCCGGATCTTCACAATAAGCATCAATAACCTTTCTATAAACACTAGTTACAGTTGCTACGTAGTGGATTGACTTCATTCTTCCTTCTATTTTCAATGAGTCAATTCCTAACTCTATTAATTTCGGGATTCCAGCTAATAAGTTTAAATCTTTAGGACTCATTGCAAAAGGTGCATCGGCTTCGGACGCCAATTGAACTTCTTCAATTGCTCCATCTTTTTTCTCAATTTTAATTAATTCATAATCCCATCTACAAGACTGACAGCAACCTCCACGATTAGAATCACGAGCTGTCATATGATTACTTAATGTACATCTACCTGAATACGCAATACACATTGCACCGTGTATAAAAGTTTCAATTTCTATATCAACCTTTTCTTTAATTTCAAGCATTTCTTCGTAACCAGTTTCTCGTGCAAGAACTAGTCTGTGAAGACCTTCTTCTTTCCAGAACTCGGCAGCCTTATAGTTAGTTAGAGATTGTTGTGTACTTAAATGAATTTCTAATTTTGGTGCTGCCTTCTTACAAGTTTCAATAATCAAAGGGTCAGCCACTATAATGCCTGTTACACCTGTATCATTTAATTCTGAAAGATACTCCTCTAACCCGTGCATGTTTTCGTTATGAGCATAAATATTTGTTGTAACATATACTTTTGCACCATAATTATTTGCAAATTCTACTGCTTCACGCATTTGTTCTATAGTAAAATTATCAGCACTACTTCTAAGTCCGAATTCTTGCCCACCTAAGAATACAGCGTCAGCACCATACATGATAGCAATTTTGAGTTTTTCTGGACTTCCAGCAGGTGCAAGTAATTCAGGTTTTTTTATAATAACTCGTTTACCATCTATTATTTCACTCATATTATTTCTAAACATTTTACACTCCTTACTTAATACACGGTTTCTTTAAAATAAAAACCTGTGTCCAAAGGTCTCTCTGCTGGTTGAATTTCTTGTATCTTATTAAGCAGATCATCCTTTACTTTAATATAATGTTCCCTATCATTAACACATAAGTCAATTGCTTCACGATAAATGCTAGTTACTTGAGTTATATATTCCTTACTTTTTAGTAATCCATCAAACTTTAATGAATCTATTTTAGAATCAATTATATCTTCTAACTCATTTACTAAACAGAGATCTTTTGGACTCATAATATGTGTTCCTGATTTATCTTCAAAAATCGGATATTTATAACCGCGTTCTCTATCTGCCAAAAATAGATTTTTACTATTGTGTTCAAATTCTTTTTCAACATCTTTTTCTTGATAAGCATAGTAATTTTTTACAAGTGTTCTTTTACTCTGGAACATATTTACCGTTCCATGAATTTGAATTTCAATTTCAACTTTTGCATTTTCTTTTATTTCAAGAACTGCATCGAGATTTATCTCTTTAGCTAAAACAGCTCGCTTAGATCCTTTTTCTCCCCAATAATTACATGTGAACCAATTTGTACCTGTAGTTTCAGTACTCCAATGCAAAGCAAGGTTTGGAGCAACTTCTTTTGCAATCATTAATACCGCAGGATCGCCGAAGATTAATGCATCTACATTAATTTCACCTAATTTTGTTATATACACTCTTAAAGCGTCAATTTCTTCGTTATGATATAAACCATTTACTGCTATGTAAAGCTTTTTATTATTTTCCTTAATGACCTTATTTGCATGACCAATTTCTTCGATACTGAAAGCATTAAGTAATCTAATACCAAACTCTCTATTACCTATCACAAATGCATCAGCACCTGCACTAATTAGCTCTGATATATGGTCTATACTTTTCGGTGTTACTAATAACTCTGGTTTTTCCACGAAATTACCCCTTTCTAATACTTAGTGCTACACCATCACCAATCGGATATATTGCAGTATCATAATTCGGATTATTTTTTAACCATTCATTATATTCTCTTATTTTATTTATCATAGGCTTAATTCGTTTAGTCGCATTTTCAGGACTAGCAACAATACCTTTAAATAGTACGTTATCTGTAATGATAATTCCATTAGGTGCTAATTTTTCTTCGTACAACTCAAAGAACTCTTTATTTTTTCCTTTTGCAGCATCGATAAATATTAAATCAAATTGATTCACATCTTCAATTATCTGATTTTTATTGAGTGCATCTGCATTTATAATCGTTATTTGATTCTCAAGCTTGAAATTTTTGATATTATTTACAGCAATATTATATCGCTCAATATCTTTTTCGATAGTATATATCATACTATTTGGTGCCTCTAAAGCCATTCTTATTGCTGAATATCCTATTGCTGAGCCTATTTCAAGTATCATTTTTGGCTTTCTTAACTTCAAAATTTGTCTAACAAAGTCAAACCCCATCTTTTCCATTATAGGGACTCCTGTTTGTTTTGCAAATTTCTCCATTTCAAGAATAGCAGTTTGATCTTGTTTATATTCTAGAGAACCTAAATACAATAAAACTTTTTCATCTAACATAATATTCTCCTTAATTAATTAGAAAAAACTCGGCTTTAGCCGAGAATTAGTTATTTTATATATTTTGCTTTTAGTGTATTATGCTCTTTTAGTGTCTTAGTAAACATAACTTCTCCATCAGGTGTAGCTAAGAAATAGAAATAATCTGTTGTTGCTGGGAAAAGGGCAGCTTTTATCGACATTTCGCCTGAATTTGCGATTGGACCTACAGGTAAACCTTTTACTACGTAAGTATTGTATGGTGAAATCACTTTTAAGTCCTTATAGTATACGCGAGATTTATGTCTCCCTAATGCATACAGAACTGTTGGATCTGTTTGAAGAGGCATATTTACTTCTAATCTATTATAAAATACGCTTGAAATTTTTTCTCTATCGGTTTTAACAGTTGCTTCTTCTTCTATTAACGATGCCATCGTTAAGATTTGATGAACTGAATAATTGCTATCTTCTATTTTATCCTCGTACTTTACCATTATGCTTTCTGTCTTTGAAAGCATAGGTTCTATAATTTCTTCAAGATTTTTTGGATCTTCATAATAAAAGTAAGTTGATGGAAACAAATATCCTTCTAACGGTGTTCTAATTTGACTATTCAATATGTCTTTGCTCAGTAAATCAGGATGTTTTGATATTAGCCCATAGATAAAATTATTATCGTTAAACTGCGTTAAAATATCTTCCTTATTCCATCCTGTTGCCCTTGCAATTTTCTCTGATATTTGATCTATTTGCGTTCCTTCAGGTATAGAAATTTTAAATTTTGCTTCTTTTGCTACTTTACCAGTTTTTAAAATTGTAACTAACTGAGAGACAGACATCCCAGGGCTTAATTGATAGTTTCCTGCTTGAAAATTGCTCTCTTTATTTAATTTCAGATAAACCTTAAATAGATTTGCATTTTTTATAACTTTCTTGTCTTGTAATATATTTGCAATTTGTGAACTTGAAGTACCCATCGGAATTTCAATTAGAAAAACATCTTTACTTCCAGGTTTGAAGGGCTTAGTTGAATTTATGTAAACTATAAATAAGCTAATAATTATAGTAATTATTATCAAGTTAATTATGAATTTTGGAAGTGATGATGCTTTTTTCTCCATAAGTTTTTCTCCTTATATTTCAAAACAAGATAATTGTCGAATTTCATCAACAAATCTCGTATTATTATACTATAAGAAGAAATAAAACTCTACTTAATATGTAATTGTATCTTTACAACTCATTTTGTTTTCCCCATACTTCCCTTAATGTACTAAGAAAAATATTATTTAATTTTGAAAAATCTACAATATTTTTTTCTTCAATCGTCTTAACATAGTTTTTGTAGTACTCTAGCTTTTCTTCTATAAATTCATTAATTACTGGGATGCTTTTTTCTAAACTCATCTCCTCACCAACCATTTTTCTTATTAGTAACTTATCAATTTGGTTTAACAGATTTTTGTTTAGGCCATCAAGCTTTAGTAACTCCTGAAATTCAACAGGTGGAACTGTACTATACTTTTCTACCCACATACATGCCATTAATGGCCTCAAAACATAAAAATATTTCTTGATTTTTACTGTTTCACCTTGTAAATAATCTCTATAATTTCCGTCAGCCATATGTAAATAATGATAGATACATCCCTTTTTAACCATGAATTCTCCACTTAACTCTCGTAAAACATTTGGCAATGTGAAATTTTCTTTATATATAATTGGTGATTGTAGCCATTCAAGTAATGCGGGATTTGATTTTGCAAAAAGCCTTAAAGCTTTTTGTATATCCCATCCACTTATATCTAATAAATCATTAATTGGATTTTCAAGAACATCCCTTTTCTTATCAATTGACAAATACCAATCATATGGACGAGTATATATAAATCTTACATCATAGTCACTATCTGTTGAAGGAAAGCCCCATGCCCTACTACCTGACTCTACAGCCAAAATAATTTTGATATTATTTTCCCTTTCAATTTCATTCAACTTACTTAATATAATTTCTTTCAATATAAAACTCCCCCAAATATATATGGAATCGCGTTTGGAGAAAAGAAAATAGAAAAGCCGCTCCAAAGGTCAATAACTTATGACTTTAGGAACAGCCTCTTATAAAATATTTCTCTTACTCTTCTTCGCCTTCTTCTTCTTCATCAAAGAAAGTATTAATCATTTCCTCAACCATATCCCACTCTTCGTCAGTTTCAATTGGTTGTAATTCACCATCTGTACCATCTTCAGCAGGAGTGAAGCTTGAAGCATGAATTTCAATTTCACCTTCTTCATCTTCTGAACCAACTGGATAATATACTACATAAGATTTTTTAAATTCTTCGCTATCAAATGTAAATAAAATCTCACATAAAGTTTCATTACCGTTTTCGTCTACTAATGTAATGTGTTTTTCACCGTTTTCCATAAATTTCTCTCCTTAAGTTTTGGAATTTAAGTATCCTTGAAGGATATATACTGCCGCCATCTTATCAATAACTTTTTTTCGCTTTTTACGAGAAAGATCAGCTTCAATCAATGCCTTTTCAGCTGCTACAGTTGAAAGTCTCTCATCCCATAGAATTACTTTAATGTTAATAGTATCTGCTAAATTAGCAGCAAATTGCTGGCAAAATTCACCACGCTCACCTATCGAACCGTTCATATTCTTAGGTAAACCAACTACTACTTCATTAACTTCATTACTTTTAACAAGCTCGTTAATTCGATTGAATGTGTCTGTATATTCGCCATTTTCGTAATAGATTGTCTCTATACCTTGGGCTGTCCATCCTAAGGCATCACTAAGAGCAACACCAATAGTCTTTGAACCAACATCTAAACATAATATGCGCATATTTACCCCTTCTTATGTTGTTCAATATATGCCTTAACAAGCTCCTCTATAAATTCGTCTCTTTCTAATTTACGAATTAGATTACGAGCATCATTGTGTCGAGGTATATACGCGGGATCTCCAGATAATAGGTAACCAACTATTTGATTAATTGGATTATAACCCTTTTCTTTAAGAGAATTATATACTGTAATTAAAACTTCATTTACATCTACTTTGGCTTCCTCTTGCGGTACTGAAAATTTCATTGTTTGATCAAATGAATCCATAATCCACCTCTTAAAACGAAAATCATTATTTGCTATTTAAGTATTCACTTACGTAGTTAAGTGCATCTTGAAGACCATCTGGATTCTTTCCGCCAGCTTGTGCCATATCAGGACGGCCACCGCCGCCACCGCCGCATTTAGCTGCTAATTCTTTAATTAAGTTTCCTGCATGATAACCAGATTTAATTAAATCTTCAGTCACTCCAACCGTTAAATTCACCTTATTAGTAGTAACACAACCAAGAACAATTATTCCAGATTTTATTTGTTTTTTCAAATCGTCTACCATTGAACGTAAATGATTCATCTCAACGTAAGGAACTTTAGCTGATATAAATGATACACCATTTGTTTCCATTTTTGTATTAATAAGGTTTGCAACTTCCATATTACTTAATTTCGTAGTAAGGGATTCATTATCCTTTAAAAGATTCTTATTTTCTAAAATAAGTTGTTCAACCTTATTAGGAACATCTTTAATGTTTGACTTTAACTGAATTGATGTCTCTTTTAATAATTGAAGTTGGTCATTCATAAACTTATATGCATTTTCACCAGTAACAGCTTCAATACGTCTAGTTCCTGCTCCAATTCCAGACTCTGATAAAATTTTGAATATACCTATTGTTGCCGAATTATCAACATGGCAACCACCACAAAGTTCTGTACTATAATCTCCAACTTTAACTACCCTTACAACGTCACCATATTTTTCACCGAAAAGAGCCATGGCACCAATTGATTTTGCTTCGTCTATAGTCATATTTTTAATATCAACTACATTACTTCCCCAGATTTGTCGGTTGACGATTTCTTCAATCTTTTCCAATTCAACATGGCTTACTGATCCAAAATGCGTAAAGTCAAATCTGATACGATCACTTGTGACAAGTGATCCTGCTTGATTTACATGTACTCCTAATATATCTTTTAAAGCTTGATGTAAAATATGAGTAGCTGTATGGTTTTTTATTATATTGTTACGCTTTACTTTGTCTATCTCACATTTAACTTCATCATTTATATTAATTGAGCCGTTTATAATCTTAATTGAGTGTATATTTTGGCCATTCGGTGCTTTTTGGACATCTGTTATTATTGCATTAAAATTGTTATTAGAAATAAAACCACCATCTGCAATTTGACCACCACTCTCTGCATAAAAAGGTGTTTTCTCAAGTATTATTTGAGCATCTTCACCTTCTGATACCTTAGTTGTGCTTGTTCCGTTAACTAATAATGCAATAACTTTCGTAATTTCTTCATATGATTCATAGCCAACAAATTCACTCTCATTTTTGAAATTCATAAGGAATTCATTTTGTACTTGCATAGAATCTACTTCTGCTCTTGCAGAACGTGCTCTCTCACGTTGCTTTTCCATTTCAGCCTTAAAGCCTTCATGATCTACCTTCATGTTTTCGTCTTCTGCATATTCTTCCGTTAACTCAACTGGGAAGCCATAAGTATCATATAGTTTGAATACTACTTCACCTTTAATCGTGTCACTTCCATTTGCCTTCTCATCTGCAATTACAGAAGATAGAATACTAAGACCATCATTTAATGTTTCTAAGAAACGGATTTCTTCACTATTTATTACATTTTGAATGAATTCCTTTTTCTCTTTTACTTCTGGATAGTAGTCAGACATAACTTCACCAACAACAGGTACTAATTCAGACATAAAAGGTTTTTGAATGTTTAATTTCTTTGCGTATCTTACTGCTCTACGCAATAATCTTCGTAATACGTAACCTCTTCCTTCATTTGAAGGTAAAGCTCCGTCACCAATTGCAAATGCAACTGTTCTTATGTGATCAGCGATTACCTTAAAAGCTGTTGTAGTTTCCAGGTCTTCACCATATTTTTTCCCAGAAATAGACTCAGTTGCATTGATGATAGGCATAAATAAATCACTATCAAAATTTGTGTCAACACCTTGAATGACACACGCCATTCTTTCTAAGCCCATACCAGTATCTATATTTCTACTTGGTAATTCTGGATATTCACTACGCTCAAGACCTTCTTTAGAATTGTATTGAGATAAAACAATGTTCCAAATTTCGATATAACGGTCATTCTCAATATCTTCCTGAATTAACTTTACTCCAACATTCTCAGGGTCATATTTTGTTCCTCTATCATAGAATATCTCCGTACATGGACCACATGGACCTTCACCAATTTCCCAGAAATTATACTCTAGTAAGATAATGTGTGAGGGATCTACTCCTAAATTTAACCAGATGTTATATGTATCCTTGTCTTCAGGATAAACAGTTATATATAGTTTTTCTTTGTCAAAACCAAACCATTTTGGTGATGTAAGTAACTCCCATCCCCATTCAATTGCTTCTTTTCTAAAATAATCACCGATAGAAAAGTTCCCTAACATTTCAAAAAATGTATGGTGTCGAGCAGTTTTACCTACGTTTTCAATATCATTTGTTCTAATTGATTTTTGTGCATTAACAATACGCGGGTTTGAAGGAATCTCACGTCCATCAAAATATTTTTTCAATGTAGCAACACCGCTATTAATCCATAGAAGTGTCGGATCATCAATTGGTACTAAAGGAGCACTTGGTTGAATATTGTGGCCTTTTTCCTTAAAAAAGTCTAACCACATACGTCTAATTTCACTTGCAGTCATCTGTTTCATATTATCCTCCTAATATTTAAATGAAGTATTTTTTTGCATAAAAAAGAGCCCTTCTCCCTAGCAGGGACGAAGGACTCGCGATACCACCCTGATTATGAACTAAAAAAGTTCATCACCTCTAATTGTTTTAACGCAACAAAAACGGCAGGCTTTTATCTGCTCTCAAGACTAGCATTCCAATACCCTTCATTAAGATTTCTTCCAGCCAAGGAAATCTCTCTCTTAAAATGGGCTGTATCGTACTCGGTCTATCTTTGATTTAATATTAATAATGTCTAATTATATTAGAAATCCTAGGATTTTGTCAACGAAGTGTAGCACCCATTCTAAAGTACTTAATTAGAATTTTTAATAGAGCAAAGAACGGAATAATAAAAATCATTCCAAATATACCAGCAAATTCTCCACCAATTATTAATAAAAACATTATTGTTACTGGATGCATGGAAATACTTCTTCCGACAATAATTGGATTAAGTATATTACTCTCAAGTAATTGAATTATAGTCAAGATAACACCAATTGTTAATGCATATTTAAAAGAAATTGAAGCAGCATATACAATCACAGGAATTGCACCAAGTATTGGCCCGAAGTAAGGAATTATATTTGTAATACCATTAATTATTCCAAACACAATTGCATAATCGACCTTTAATACCCAAAGTGCAATTGTTGTGACTATCGCCATACTTATTGCTACAAAAAATTGTCCTCTAATGTAACCACCAATTGAATTATCCGCATCTTCAATAAAACCTTGGCCTACCTTTCGCCATCTTTCAGGTACAAAAAGCCAAAATTTATTTAGACCCTTTTTATAGTCTTTTAACATGTAGTATGAGATAAAAGGGACCATTAATAGTTCAAAGGTGTGTCTTATAAAGGACCCCATAAAGTTAAAGGTTCTATCACCGAGCCTATTTAGTTTTCCTTCTAAATTGTCAAACCCTGATTCAATTTTAGAATGAATTCCTAGTGGATATTTTTGTGTTTTATCATGGATGCTTGTTGATATTTCCTTATAATTTTTTATAAGCGATGGTATTTGATCACTTAAATCTTTAACCTGCTCAACAATTAATGGAACCCCTTTATAAATACCAAACCCAGTAAGCAATAAAACGATTGTATATATTAACAAGATAGATAGATTTCTATTCAATCCTTTTTTTACAATAAATTCAACAATAGGGTGTAATAAATACGCCAGAAAAAAAGCGAGTATCGTTGGGATTAATAACATCTGTGTTATATCAAGAATTGGTGACCAAAATGGCTTAAGCTTCATTAAAATATATAAACTAGTTACTAACAGTAGAAAGACTAATATTCTTATTAACCAACGTAATCCTTTATAGTCCATAAGTCATCCTTAAAAAATAAAACTTGGTATAAAACCCAAGTTTCATTACATTATTTGTTTTCTTTCTTCTTCAGGAAATAAATCATCTAATGAGCTTAATGAACCATCTTCTTCAACTTGATGTGTATTTATTATCCCTTTAGTCACTGAAAGCTCTATATAACAATTCCAACAATAAAATTGATTTACACCTATTTTACCAATATCTTTACTTTTACAATTTGGACAATACATAATTTCACTCCTAGAAACAAAGCTATAATTATAATTGCCATTAAATTTTATAAATATACTACTTAAACAAAATCATACGGAGATATTCCATTGATTCTGTCAAGCTCATCTTGTTCAACTAATGGTGAATTTATATAAGCTTCCGTTAAATACAACGGTCTTTCAACTTTAATCTCATTATTTAATAATTCACTTAAAGAAGTCTTTCTTAAACTATCGTCTTTTCGGTTTACACCTATATAAAATGCATCTTCTTCTCCACATAGTATCAAATAGTCTTTACTCCTAGTGACCGCGGTGTAAAGTAAGTTTCTACGAAGCATTCTCGAGTATCCTCTTGATAAAGGCAAAACTACTAGGGGGTATTCACTGCCTTGCGATTTATGTATCGAGCAGCAATACGCATGTGTTAACTGAATTAAGTCACTCTTAGGAATAGTAACCTCATTGCCATCAAATGATACGATTAATTGATCTTGATTTTCTTGCGTCTCTTTAGCGTAAAAGACACCAACAACCTCTCCAATATCTCCGTTAAAAATATTATTTTCCGGCTGATTAACTAACTGTAATACCTTATCACCTGTTCTATAGACTTTATCACCAAATGCTAACTCTCTAACTTTGTCTCTTTTAGGGTTAAATAATTTTTGTAATGCTAAGTTAAGTTCATCAATTCCAGCTGGACCTTTATACATTGGAGCGAGGACTTGAATTTCCCGCTGCGTATAACCTTTTCTAATAGCATTTTCACAAACTTTTATAACACCATCCAAAATTTGTGTAGTGTGACATTTAACAAAAGCAAAGTCCTCTGACTTGTTTAAAAGTCTATTATTAACTTCTCCACTGTTTATTGCGTAAGCAAGATCAATTATAGTAGAACCTTCATTCTGACGATAGATTTGCTTTAGCTTAACCGCTGGTATTTTCATAGACTTTAATAGATCCTTTAAAACCTGTCCAGGTCCTACAGAAGGAAGCTGGTCCTCATCCCCTACAAACACAACTTGCATGTTCTGTGGAACACTCTTCAATAGTTGATTCGCTAAAAATATATCAACCATCGAAAATTCATCTACTATTAATAGTTTGCCCTCAAGTCTATTTTCATCACCGAATGTAAAATTACCTTCTCGTGTCCAACCTAACAATTTATGAATAGTAGTTGCTGGTAACTCAGTTGAATCACTTAATCTCTTAGCAGCTCTCCCAGTTGGTGCTGCAAGTAAAATGGCATCCTTATCTTGAATTGTCCCCTTACTAGAAACCTTTATTCCATGTAATTGTATGAATGCGTTAATTAGCCCTCTTACAACGGTAGTTTTACCTGTTCCTGGGCCCCCAGTAATGATACTAACAGGATTATTAAGAGGCATTCTTATAGCTTCCTGCTGCTGTTCCGAAAAATATATCCCATTACTTTCTTCATAGCTTCCTATTAATTTTAGAATTTCTGCTTCTGGAAAGACTTCAGGCTTATCATTTTGTAATCGTTCAATATTCCTAGCTATTCCAAGTTCAGAGTAGTATGCGGATGCGAGGTATATTCTACTATCTTTTATAATCACTTTATTGTCTGATGTGAGGTTCTTTAATTGCTCTATAAGAATTTCATCATCAGTATGGTACCCAATCAATTTTAATGTGTTATCGAATAACTCTAGACTATCAACAAACACATGTCCATCATTAAAAGTTAGTTGGTTTAACACGTATAAAATTGCAGCTTGAATTCTCATAGGATGAGAGCTATCAAAGTTAAAGTTCCTAGCAATTTCATCTGCCTTTTGAAAACCAATACCTTCTATATCTAACATAAGTCTATATGGATTTTCTTGAACAATTTCTCGTGTTAACTCTTTATATTTTTGATATATTTTCATAGCTAACGAGATAGATATACCGAAAGAGCTTAAAAAAATTAAAAGCTGCTCCATTCCTTGGTTCTCTTCAAGAGCTTGTACGATTATGTCTCTTTTATCTTCCTTTAAACTAACCTTATCAATTAATATGTCAGGGTTAGATAGAATTTTAGGTATACAGTCTTCGCCTAGTACAGCAACTAATTTTTCAGCGGTTTTTTTGCCTATCCCTTTAAAAATATCTGATGAGAAATATTGAATTAATCCTTCTGTACTTTTTGGCATTTCTTTAGTATACGAACTAATTTGATATTGCTGACCATATTTGGGATGGTTAATTTTTTTTCCATATACTGTTACGTCTTCTTCTCTTTGTAACTGTGAAATATAACCAACGACCATAATTTCATCACTATCAATTGATTCATTCGTATCAATTATTTTTAATTTTATTACTGAATATAAATTATCCGGGTTATGAAACAGAGTAGAAACACAAGTACCTCGAACAAAACTTTTACTATCTTCACCCATCGATTCTACCCCCACTTTCTAATTTAAGATTTCAAGTGCTTTTATAGCATATTTATGATTCGGGTTAAGGTTTATAGCATTCTCAAGACAATGCTTAGAATCTTCTAAATTACCTTGATTATAGAACGCGACACCTAAGTTATAATATACGTCAGCATTATTCCCATCTAAGTTCAGGGTATTTTTGAATACTTTTATCGCCTCGACAAAATTTCCAAGTCGTGCTAAACACATGCCGTATTGAAAAAGTGCTTCTGAATCAGAATTATTTAACTCTGTTGCACGAAGTAAATAAATTAATGCAAATCTGTCTTGCTTTACATTCACAAAACTCATACCGAGCATAAAATGAACATCACTGTCATTTAAACCGTTGCTTATTGCTTTTTGATATAAACCTACAGCCTCGGCAAAATCTTTTATACCATAATATACATTTCCTAATCCATAGTATGCTGCTGCACATTTTTCATCGAGTTGAATTGCCTTTTCATATAACTCAATTGCTTTATCTATTTCTCCTGTTGATAAAACTAATTGGGCAATATTTGTATAAATTAATGGATCATTAGGGTTTTGTTTTAGTGCGTTATCGTAAACAGCTAGTGCCTGTTCAATATCCTTCGTTTGAATAAACTTAAGTGCCTCTTCATGATAATTAATCATAAATATCTCCTAACTATGCTCTTAATACTTTCCCTATTACGTTCCTTTGGATAAATTTAATTTTTAAAGTAAAGGATTTTCTAACTTTTTGTATATAAATCATTCTTTTATGCTCGTTTCTACTAGCGAAATCCATGTATTTCGTTATGAAAAGAATTTTTATCTTCCAGTTTGGGTGATTTATCTTCCACTTTTTGAATTTTATCTTCCATTTGTCGAATTACGGAGAAAAATATACGTAAATAAGCTTGTCTAGATTTTAAACTTTATTTAACTTTAAAAAAAGCCCAATGCACTTAACATTGGACTAACCTACGTATGTTAACTTCTCAGAACCTTTATAAATTTCATCTACTGTTCCTCCACCTAGGCAGACTTCTCCTTCATAGAAAACTGCAGCTTGTCCAGGTGTATTTGCACGAACAGGTTCAATGCATGTAATTTCGGCCATATTGTCACTAACAACTTTTACTTTTACTGGTACATCCTGTTGCCTATAACGGAATTTAGCAGTACAGTGAAATTCTTCGCCTACATTCTTCCCATTTATCCAATTTACTTGTGAAACTATAACTCGATCACTGTATAATAACGGGTTATGAAAACCTTGTTCTACGTATAAAATATTCTCTTCTACATTTTTTCCGACTACAAACCAAGGATCACCATTTCCACCAATACCAAGTCCATGGCGCTGACCAATTGTATAGTACATTAAGCCATCATGATTACCCTTTTTCACACCATCCATCGTTTGCATTTCGCCAGGTTGGGCAGGTAGATATTGCCCGAGAAATTCTTTAAAATTCTTCTCGCCGATAAAACAAATACCTGTTGAATCTTTCTTTGAAGCAGTAGCTAGTCCAGCTTCTTTAGCGATTGCTCTAATTTCAGGTTTAGTATAGCCACCTAATGGAAACATTACTTTACTCAACTGTTCGTGGGTTAATTGATTAAGAAAGTAGGTTTGATCTTTATTTGAATCAATTCCTCGGAGCATATTTACTTTCCCGTTTTCTCGACTAACTTGAGCGTAATGACCAGTCGCTAGAAAATCTGCACCTAGAGACATCGCATGTTCTAAGAAAGCTTTGAACTTTATTTCTTTATTACACATAACATCTGGATTAGGAGTTCTTCCAGACTTGTATTCCTCTAGGAAATATTTAAATACTTTATCCCAATATTCTTTTTCAAAATTAATCGAGTAATATGGGATACCGATTTGGTTTGCCACCTTAACAACATCGTTATAATCCTCAGTGGCTGTACAATATCCTGTTTCATCAGTATCATCCCAGTTTTTCATAAAAATTCCGATAACATCATAGCCTTGTTGTTTTAGAAGCAACGCTGCAACCGACGAATCCACTCCACCAGACATACCAACGACAACTCGTATATTTTTATTACTTTCTACACTCATGCCGTTCCTTCTTTCTATTTATCACGTTTAATTATTTTTACTATTTGATTAACAACATAGTCTACTTCAGCCTCTGTATTGTAATGCCCAAAGCTAAAGCGAATCGAATTGTGAAGTCTAGGATCATTATCACCAAACATTTCAACTAATACATGTGAAGGTGTAATTGACCCCGCAGAACAAGCAGAGCCACCTGAGACAGCAACACCTTCTAAATCAAGATTAGTTAACATTGTGTCTACCTTTGTTCCTGGGAATGAAATGTTAAGAATATGCGGTAGGCAATATTCTACATTTTCATTAATTTTAAATTCGATACCATTTTCATTTAATAATGAAATAAACCTTCTACGCAACGTTTTATATAATTCACGATTTTTATTACGTTCTTCAACTACAACTTCAACTGCTTTTGCAAAACCAAGAATTCCAGGAACATTTTCAGTCCCAGCACGATGGCCTTTTTCCTGATGACCACCATCTAAAATCGGATCAAATTTTAAACCGTCTTTAATATACACAAATCCAACTGCCTTGGGACCATTTATTTTATGGCTAGCAACCGTTAGTGCATCAACCATTAATTCGTTAACATCAATTTTTTCAACACCAAAAGCTTGTACAGCATCAGTATGAAAAAATGCTTGATGATCTTTTAGTAACTCCCCAATGTCTTTAATTGGCTGTACTGTACCTACTTCATTATTTCCGTACATTATAGAAACTAGAATTGTATCTTCGCGCAAACTATTTTTCAACTCATCTAAAGAAATTCTTCCTGTTTCATCAACTTTAAGATAAGTAGCTTCAAAACCTTCTTTTTCTAGAGTCTTAACAGAGTTCAATACTCCGTTATGTTCTATGCCAGTAGTAATAATATGTTTACCTTTATCTTTATTAGCTCGTGCGATACCTTTAACTGCAAGATTATCTCCCTCGGTACCACCACTAGTGAAAATTATTTCTTTATCTTTAGCACCTATGAAAGTTGCAATTGAAAATCTAGCTCTATCTAATGCATACCTACACTCTCTTCCGAAAGAATGGATGCTTGATGGATTTCCAAAAAAATCATTAAAGTATGGAATCATTACATCAATGACTTCTTTTCTGACAGGAGTTGTAGCTGCATTATCAAAATATACTTTTTTCATAACTGCCTCCTTATCTAAATATAAAACATATATGAATTATCCTCATTTGAGTATTTAGCAATATCCTCTAATGTAGTTTCTTCAAGTACTTTAGTTACAGCACTTTGCATTCTATTCCATAACTCTCTTTTACCTAAGTCTGGATCATTGTCATTCTCAACAATTTGAATTGGTCCTTCAAGTAATGTAATCATTTCAAATGCTGTAATTTCTGATGCTGGTTTCGCTAATATGTATCCACCATGTGGGCCTCTAATACTTTTTACAAGTCCATTGTTTCTAATAGGTGAGATTATCTGTTCTAAGTATGCCTCTGAAAGCTGTTTAGCATTTGCAATTGCCTTTAATGAAATAGGACCTTTACCATAATGTTTTGCCAATTCTATTAATATTGAGAGACCATACTGTCCCTTCGTAGAAATTTTCATTTTTTCACCTCTACGTACCTTGTAATTTTTTAAAACTTTACTTTCAAAGAATTATACAATACCCTAAATTATATCACAAAATATTTAAATTTTATCCAATTAGGAGTATACAAATGGCCAAAAAACCACTTGCGTTCCGAATGCGACCAAAAAACATATGTGACATAATTGGTCAAGAGCATTTACTAGGACAAGGAAAACAATTAAATAGAATGGTTACATCAAATTATTTATCATCAATGATTCTGTATGGACCACCTGGAGTTGGTAAAACTTCAATAGCAACAGCTATTGCAGGTACTTTAAAAATGCCCCACAGAATGTTAAATGCCGTAATAAACAACAAAAAAGATATAGAAATTGTTGTAGAAGAGGCAAAAATGTGTGGAGGAAACTTAATATTGATCTTGGATGAAGTCCATAGACTAAATAAAGATAAACAAGATTTATTACTTCCATATCTTGAAAATGGCTTATTAATACTTATAGGATGTACAACTTCTAACCCATTTCATTCAATAAATCCTGCAATTAGAAGCAGATGTCATATTTTCGAATTATTTTCATTATCTCCTGAAGAGATTACTACTGCTTTAAAAAAGGCTCTAAAAGATGAAAATAATGGTTTAGGGGAATTTGATGTTGAAATTTCTGATGATGCATTATTACACTTAGCCTCTGTTTCAGGGGGAGATATAAGATCTGCACTAAATGGCTTAGAACTTGCAGTCTTATCTACTGCGCCTAATGAAAACCACAAAATAATAATCACACCAGAGATAGTAGTAGAGTGTATCCAGAAAAAGAACTTCTCGCATGATAAGGAAGAGTCTCATTATAACGTTTTATCCGCCTTTCAAAAATCAATTCGTGGAAGTGATGTAAACGCAGCATTACATTATCTAGCAAGACTTATAGAAGCTGGTGATCTCCAAAGTATTGCAAGAAGAATGACAGTTATTGCATATGAGGATATTGGACTTGCCAATCCCGGGCTTGGCCCAAGAACATTGGCTGCAATAGATGCTGCTGAACGAGTGGGTTTTCCAGAAGCAAGAATTCCTTTAGCATCAATTGTAGTAGAATTAGCACTATCTCCTAAATCAAACTCTGCATACTCAGCATTAGATGCTGCAATAGCTGATTTACATTCTAAAACATATGGAGATATTCCACTATATTTAAAAGCCGCTAACTATAAAGGTGCTGATTCATTAGGTCGTGGTATAGGTTATAAGTATCCACATGACTTTGAAGGTGGTTGGATACCTCAAGTTTACTTACCAAGTGGGCTTGCTGGGACGAAATATTATCACCCTAAACAAACGAGTAAATACGAGCAAACACTTGCATCAATTTACAATAAAATAAATGAAATAATGGATAACAAATAAAAATGCGTTAATAATTCACTTTGTAGTAAGTATTAATCACTCGAAGAAAAAACCTCGAGACTAAGTGGCAAAACGAGTTCACTGAAAAAGTATCCTGTAATTAATCTATTTAATTTCGCTCTAGGCGCTCGCTTTCCGCGGGCACGGCCTCAACTAATTTTTGCAAGTCCCACTTGCAAAAATGGATTTTCGGCTCGTGCTATTCCCGCAGGAGTCGAGCACCTAGACTAATATTATATAGCTGTTGATTAATTTGCTTAACCAACATCTACATATTTATTTTTAAAGTGCAAAAAGTATTTCAGAATACTGATTGGAATGTTGGTGTTTGTTTTATCTGATTTTTCTTCAGTGTTTTGCCCAGTTCTCAAATTCTAATTAATAAAGAAAAAGGAAGATTTCTATGGGAAATCTTCCTTTTTCTCATTATTGGTGTAATTGCAATTAGTATTATATATTAAATGAGATTATAATTTGAATAGTTAACATCTTAGACTGAATATATCTAAAGTGTTGAGATGGAGAGTGTTTTATGAACAAAAAAATATATATGTCCATTATTTCTTTATTTATATTTGTTTTAATTTTTATTTTCTATGACCAGTTGGATACTCAACAAAATCAATATAAATTTTCGAATATACAAAAAGATTTCCCAGTTCCTTTAGAGGCAAAATTAACTAATGTCACAATATCAAATAAGAATATTAAAAAAGCAGAAAAATATCTTATTAAAGGATTAACCAACAGAGCCTCTACTGGTAAACTAAGTAATTATAAAGAAAAAATTAATGAACATGGTTGGAAAGATTTAATTGATGAAAATGAGGGTAACAAAAAATATGTTTTTATTAAAAATGATAATAAAGTGTGGATAATAGTTCATGAAAATACATTCACTCTTTGTATTATAAAATAATAAAAAGGGGAAGAAAATTCTTCCCCTTTTTAGATTTTAACATTATCTTTATCAACGCGATTAACCTTAACATCTTTAATAATATTGCGTACAACATAACTTGTCATGATTAAGCCAGCAACTGATGGTACAAAAGCATTAGAAGATGGTGGCATCTTTGCTTTTCTAATCGGCGAATCAGGATTACTTACGATTTCTTCTCTAATTTCATCTCTAGTAACAATTGGACTTTCATCAGAGTAAACAACTGGAACACCCTTTTTGATTCCTTCTTTTCTAAGTTTAGTTCTTATGACTTTTGCAATCGGATCATGTGACGTTTTAGAAATATCAGCAATTTTAAAACGAGTAGGATCTAATTTGTTAGCTGCTCCCATAGATGAAATTATTGGGATATTTCTATTTAGACATTCCTTAATTAGATGTATTTTATATGTAATAGTATCTGAAGCATCGACAACAAAATCAAGCTTGTGCTCGAATAACAATTCATATGTTTCTTCTGTATAAAACATCTGCATGGCAATAACTTCACACTTAGGATTAATATCGAGTATCCTTTGCTTCATTAGTTCTGCCTTTGATTGACCGACTGTAGAAAGTAATGCAATTACTTGTCTATTCACATTTGTAATATCTACAACATCTTTATCAATTAAAATTAGCTTACCAACTCCAGATCGCGCCAAAGATTCTGCTGCAAAGGAACCTACACCACCGATACCTAATACTGCGACCGTTGATTCTGATAATTTGATAGTGCCTTCCTTACCAAAGGCTAGTTCATTTCTTGAAAATTGATGTAACATTTCTTCAGCTCCAATAATTATGTATGAATAGTATTTATTAAAATTTAATACTCTACTAGATATTATAGCAACACTTTTAGAAAAATAAAGAAAACTCGGCGATTGCCGAGCCTTAAGGGCAACGGCAGAGCCGTAGTTGCACTTATGCGTTAGGAAAGTATGAACTGCGCAGAAGTTTATACTTTCATTATAACTAAAAAACCTTGTGTAAAGTACACAAGGTCGAAAATAATATTATTTCAGTGTCCCAATGGTGCCGTTAGTCCTATGTTATGAACCTGCCTCTCGCAGGTGGGTACTCTGTTCAAGTTTTTGTAAGTCCTCTTATCGTATAGATGAGGCATTTACGCCGCTTGAAACTCAAATTCCCGTATCTTATATGTTAGGTCATAACTTAAGGATATTTACGAACATCTCAGGACATTTTGTTCTGTGATGTTATAATAACATAACAAAAACGTAAATTCAAGAATCCATAAGCATGATTTTTACTCTAAATTATGTCAATCTTTACAACATTTTTCTACTTGCTTTATTTGTAATTTTAGTTCCTCTAACTGAGCATCAGAAACTACGTTTGGAGCATCAGTTAAAAGACATGTTGCACTTGCTGTTTTAGGGAATGCAATCGTATCACGAAGATTCGTTCTTCCTGCTAATAACATTACAAGTCTATCTAAGCCTAAAGCGATACCTCCATGTGGTGGTGTGCCGTATTCAAATGCATCTAGTAAGAAACCAAACTCTTTTTGAACATCGTCATTTTTAAGTCCAAGAGCACTAAACATCATTTCTTGTACGGACTTTTCATAAATACGCAGTGACCCTCCACCAAGTTCATAACCATTTAACACTAGATCGTAAGCTTGAGCCCTTACACTTGATGGATCTACTTCAAGCTTTTGAATATCTTCGCGGTATGGCATCGTAAATGGATGGTGAGCTGCAAAGTATCTACCTTGCTCTTCATCATATTCTAGTAATGGCCACTCCACAATCCAAAGGAAATTAAACTTAGACTCATCAATTAATGATAATTCTTTCCCTAGTTTGTTACGCAGATTACCTAAGCTATTTTGAGCTATTTCTTTTTTATCAGCTACAAAAAGCAACAGATCTCCAACTTCAGCATTTGTTAAACTAATTAACTCACTTGAAGATTCACCTTCAAAAAACTTTGCGATTGGACCTTTAAGTCCATCATCTTCAACCTTCATCCATGCTAACCCTTTTGCTTTGTATGTTTTAACAAACTCGGTTAGGCCGTCAATGTCTTTACGTGAAAATTTTTCAGCAGAACCTTTCACGTTAATAGCATTCACCAAACCGCCCGATTCAACAGCACTTTTGAAAACTTGAAAACCACAAGTTGCAGCAAATTCAGATAAATTTATTAATTCTAAACCGAAACGAGTATCAGGCTTGTCTGAACCAAAACGACCAATAGCATCAGAATATGTTAATCGTGGAAAAGGTGTTTGAATATCAAGGCCTTTAGCTTCTTTCATCACCTTAACCATCATATTCTCCATCATTTCCAAGATTTCATCTTGAGACATAAAAGAGGTTTCAATGTCTACTTGAGTAAACTCTGGTTGACGATCTGCACGCAAGTCTTCATCTCTAAAACAACGCGCAATTTGGTAATATTTTTCGTATCCAGATACCATTAAAAGTTGTTTAAAAATTTGTGGACTTTGTGGTAAAGCATAAAATTTACCGTCATGAACACGACTTGGTACCAAATAATCGCGAGCACCTTCTGGAGTACTCTTAGTTAAGATGGGCGTTTCTATTTCAAAGCATCCAAACTCATCTAAGAAATTTCTAATATTCTTCGTTACACTATGTCGCATTTTCATTGTTTCTTGCATTACTGGACGACGCAAGTCTAAATATCTATACTTTAACCTTACTTCTTCATTAATTTCTGAAGAATCATGTATTGAAAAAGGGGCAGTTTTTGCCTTATTAAGTATAATTACATTATTAACCTTTATCTCGATAGACCCTGTAGATATATTACTATTAATTGTATTGGCATTACGTAAAACAACATTACCTGTAACTTCTAAAACAAATTCGTTTCTAATATCTTCTGCTATTTTTAAGCTATCCTCAGAAGTTGCTGGATCGAAAACAATCTGAACTAATCCAGATCTATCTCTTAGATCTATAAATATTAATCCGCCCAAATCACGACGTTTATTAACCCAACCATTTAACCGTACTGTTTCCCCGACATTGATTTCGCGTAGATCGCCACACGGAAACCTTTTTAGTTCACTCATTTTCGTCTCTCCTCCTATAGGTGTTTAATTCTATCTTTAATATAAAGTACTAAATCATCGTATCTAACTTCCTCTTGACTACTCGTTTCTAGTTCCTTAAGTTGAACAGTATTCTTATCTACTTCTTCATCTCCAATAATTGCGACAAACTTTGCATTATTTCGTTCAGCTTCCTTAAACTGAGTTTTCATCTTACGATTTAAATAATCTAAATCTGCCCTAATACCTGCTTGTCTCAATTTTAATAAGATACGAGTAGAAGCTATTTTAGCTTTATCACCTATTGGAATTAAGTAGCAATCTAGTTTGTTTGAAATAGGTAAGTTTATATTTTGAGCCTGCAAACCAAGTAGTAATCTTTCTATACTCATTGCAAATCCTATTCCAGGTGTCGTTGGGCCACCTAAATCTTCAACTAAGTCATTATATCTACCGCCACCACAAAGGGTTGTAATTGAACCAAATCCTTCACCATCTAACATAATTTCAAAAGCTGTATGATTATAATAGTCCAAGCCTCTTACTAGAGTAGTGTCGATTACATATGATTCTTTAAGCTCATCTAAATAAAGTAAGACTTTTTCAAAGTAAATTCTTGCCTCGTCGGAGTAAAATTGATTAATCCTAGGAGCTGATTTAATTAATGGATGGTTATGGTCTTTTTTACAATCTAGTATTCTAAGAGGATTAGTTTCTAATCTTGACTGACAATCCTCACAGAAATTTGAAATTTCCGGACTGAAATGTTGTACTAGTGCTGTTCTATAAGCTTGTCTACTTTCAACATCACCTAGACTATTAATTACTAGTTTTAAATTTTTCAAGCCAAGTTTTCTATAGAATTCCATTGCTAATACCATAATCTCAACATCAACTGCTGGATCGTTTGAACCTAACACCTCAACTCCAAACTGTACGAATTGACGCATTCTCCCTGCTTGAGGTCGTTCGTATCTAAACATTGGGCCAATATAGTAAAGTTTAACGGGCTGACTTGGTAGGCCAAATAATTTATTTTCTACATATGCTCGACATACAGATGCTGTTCCCTCAGGACGTAACGTAACACTCTTTTCTCCTCGAGTAGTAAAGCTGTACATTTCTTTTTGTACAATATCTGTTGTATCTCCAACACCTCTCTGAAATAATTCAGTATGTTCAAAGATTGGTGTTCTTATTTCTTTATAGTTAAAAGAAGAACATATTTCTCTTGCTTTATTTTCAATGTATTGCCAAAGTTCTGATTCACCTGGAAGAACGTCATTTGTTCCTCTTGGTCGATTTATTAAATTCGACATCTAAAATACCTCCATGAAACCTTGTTTTAAAATAATTAACATAGTTATTTATAAAAATAAAAAAAGATACCCCATCCCTACATACGTAGGGACGAAATATCTCCGTGGTACCACCCTAATTAAAGCATATTTGTGCTTTATCTTTACTCGTTAACGCCGACGACGTTCTACTCCTACTAAAAAGTTTATCTTTCAGAGAGAAACCTAGGAAGTGTTCTTTCATTAATCACAATGTAAGTGTGCTTCCAGCCACGACACACTCTCTCTTTACATGTTTAACTTAATTACTATTCTTCCTTAACGGTATTATGTACTTTGTAAATGATGTTACGTATATTCTTGTCAAATGTCAAGATATCTTAGCGATTTTCAAGATACTTTCTTAATTTTTTTACTTCCCCTAATGAAATACCAAATTCTGATGCTAACTCCATGTTTTGTTTAACCGCTGCCTCACTTTTTATAAAATCATGAAAGTTGACACCGAAAATATCTTTACCTTCTAAATTATAAGCATTATTTCCACTTGATCTCAAGTTGATTCACCCTTTCATTCTTTCTAAAAATATTGTTACCCAAAAAAATATTTTTAAAATAAAAAGGTATTTAATATTTTAATGTCGAATTATATAATATTTTAGGAGATTTTATCTACGGAGGTTTACAACTATGCATTTAAACAGATTTATTTCTTTTCTGACTATATTTACGCTAGTAGTAGCTACATTACTAAATACCACTACGAATACATATGCAAATAGCCATTTGAATGGAATGGTTAATGATAATAATGTTAATTTCAGGACTGGACCAGGTCTAACATTTAAAATAATAAAAAAAGTTAATAAAGGAACTAAATTAACAATACTTCAAAATAATAAAGATTGGATTAAAGCAACTTTAGATAAAGGTCCAACTGGTTGGATATCAAAAAAATATGTTACACCGTTAAAAGCAACACAGAATAATACCCCAAAAAGTGTTACTCCAGCTACAGATGCAAAAGGAGTTGTAAATGTAAACTCACTGCGACTACGTAAAGGACCTGGCACAAACTATAAAATTATCGATAATTTAAAGAAAAACACTGAGGTTGAAGTTATAGGAAGTAATAAAGATTGGCAAAAAGTTGCTGTAAACAAAAAGACAGGTTATGTAAAAAAAGAGTATATTACTATTAAAAAACAAAATGTTATTTCAACTCCTGTTTTAGTAAACAAGATCGGTAGAGTGAATGCCACTTCATTATTTATTAGAAAAAGTCCAAGTACGATAAGTAATATCGTTTACACATTAACCCAAAATGATAAGGTTAATATTGTTAAACAATACAATAAAGATTGGTATGAAGTAACTTTTAATGAGTTCAAAGGATATTCTTCTGCAAAGTATATTGAAGTTGTTAAAGAGACTACTCCGAATACTACTGAACCACAAAAGCCAGCAGAACAACCGCCAACTGAATCTACGCCTAAATTTGTACCATATATGGCGAAGGTTTCTGTCAATAATCTGAATATACGTGATAATGGGTTAGGTAACGGAAATGTAATAGGCTCATTAAATAGTGGTGCTGAAATTAAGGTTGTTAATAGTGAGAATAATTGGTGCCAAATTGAATGGAACAAACTAGATAAAGCGTTTGTGGCGTGCTGGTACATTGAAAAGATCCCTGTTACATCCCCAAATGAAGAGAAATTCATAAATATACTTTATGAATCTACAAATATAAGAGATGTTGCTGGAATTGAGGGGAATGTCTTAATCGTCGCTTCAATAAATCAAAAATTTAAACTAATTGAGGAAATTAATAATTGGTACAAAATTGAAATAGCACATAACCAATTTGGTTATGTTGCAGGTTGGTTGGTATCTTTAGATCAAGCAATTGATCCTGTGATACAAAACCCAAATGTAACCTCATATGTGAAAGATAAAAAGATAGTAATCGATCCTGGTCATGGTGGGTCTGATAGTGGAGCAATTGGACCAAATAGGACTTTAGAAAAATCTATTACTATAAATACTGCTATAATTTTGAAACAAAAGCTTGAACAGCTAGGTGCCAAGGTAATAATGACAAGAAATTCAGATTCATACGTTAGTCTAAAAAATAGGACTCTAATTTCTAACAATGAAGCTGCTGATGCTTTCCTAAGTTTACACTATGATTCGGCTTCGGGTAATGCTTCAGGAATTTCAACTTATTATTATAACAAATCTAAAGATTATAACTTATCTAGCCTTATTCAAAATGAATTAATAACTAAAACGGGACAAAGAAATCGTGGAGTACTTTTTGGTAATTTTCAAGTTATTAGAGATAATAAAAGACCTAGTAGTTTACTAGAATTAGGTTTTATTAGTAATACAAGAGACGAAATTTTGATTTCCACTGATGGTTATCAGGACAATATTACAAGTGGAATAGTGGATGGCCTAAATAAATTTTTTAAAAAGTAAACTTTTATATTGTACTGCTGACTAAAAAACGAGCTATATTCTTAGCTCGTTTTTTTATTCTCTTGAATAATAGAAAAAGACAATCGATAAGTACACCTGGCGAGTGTAATTAAAGATTGTCTTGATTCTAGCAAACTTATTTCTCAGGCTTAACACCTAACAGTCTTAAACTATTAAGAGTAACAATTAAAGTCGCACCCATATCAGCAAAAATAGCTATCCAAAGTGTTAACCACCCAGGTAATACTAAAATAAGTGCAAATAGTTTTATTAACAAAGAAAAAGTAATATTTTGCTTAATAATACTTAACGTTTTTTTACTTAACTTTATTGTGAATGGTAATTTAGTAAGATCATCACCAATTAGTACAATCGATGCTGTTTCTAATGCTGTGTCAGTTCCAGCTCCACCCATAGCAATACCTAAGTTAGCAGTCGCTAATGCTGGTGCATCGTTTACTCCATCTCCAACCATTGCAACTTTCTTTGTTTTTTTCAATGTATTAATATAATCTAGTTTTTGTTGAGGAAGTAATTGCGCCTTTACATTAGAAATACCTATTTCCGAGGCAATCTTATTAGCTGTTGGGATATTATCTCCAGTTAACATATGTGTGTCATTGATACCAATACTTGATAACATTGATAGCGCCGAGTTTGATGTTGATCTTATCCTATCAATTAATGCTACAATTACGAGTATTTCTTTGTCTGTTCCTAAAATTATTACGGACTTACCTTGCTGCTCATATTTGTTTATTATAGTAATGTTTGATTGTAGCAAATTCGGATTTAACTCAGAAAATAATGAAGGACTTCCAGCATAATACTTGATCCCATTAATTTCTCCGTTAACTCCTTTACCAGTAATTGAACTAAAATTTTCTACCGCATAGAAATTCAGATTCTCAGAATCTAGTTTTTCTACAACTGCTTTCGCAAGTGGATGCATTGACAACTTTTCTAAAGCACCTAAAATTCCAAGGCTGTCACCTTTTTTAGATAAAAATTCAATATCTGTAACTGTTGGTTTACCTTCTGTTAAAGTACCTGTTTTATCAAAAGCAATTGCATCTATCTTACCTGCTTCTTCAAGATGAATTCCACCTTTAATTAAAACTCCATTCCTAGCAGCATTTCCTATAGCAGTTACTATTGAAATAGGTGTTGATATTACTAATGCACACGGGCAACCAACTACTAGTACAGATAAACCTTGATAGATCGAAACCATCCATTCACCACCTAAAAATAATGGTGGAATTGTAATTACTAGAAAGGAAATAGCAATAATTAGTGGAGTATAGTATTTTGCAAACTTATCTACAAATGATTGCGTTGGTGCTTTTTCTGCTTGGGCTTCTTCAACTAAATGAATTATTTTAGAAATCGTCGAGTCACTTGATTCTCTTGTAACTTCAATTTCTAAGACACCTTCTTCATTCAAAGTACCAGCAAATACATTGTCATCAATATTTTTTTCTACTGGGATTGATTCACCTGTTATTGAGCTTTGATTTACAGTAGAATATCCACTGATTACCTTTCCATCCATCGCAATCTTCTGGCCAGGGCGTACTAAAATTACATCTCCTAATTGTATTTCGGTTATATCAACATCTTTTTCACCGGTTGACGTTTTTATAATTGCTGTCTTCGGAGTAAGTTCTATTAAACCTTTAATTGACGCTCTTGCCTTTTCCATTGAAAACTTTTCAAGTGACTCACTTATTGCAAATAAAATAACTACTGTTGCACCTTCACCCCACTCACCAATTGCCGCAGCACCAAGGATGGCAATTGTCATTAAGGTTTTCATATCGAATTCTAATCTCAAAAGATTGGAAAATCCAGTTTTGAATAATTTAGAACCACCAATTAAAATTGAAAGTAGGAACGGTGTAATTGTTAATAAATGTTCTTCATTATATTCCATTTTCATAAAGTAACCTAATAACAGAAAAATGAAGGAAAAAATTAAATTTAAATTTGATTTTATAAATGGCTCTCTTTTAAACTGCTCATGACCTTTTTCTGGAATTATTTTTAAGTTTTCAAATGACCCTGCTTTTTCCAACTGCTTAACCGTTACTTCTCCGTAAACAGTTATCTTTGAAGCTCCAAAATTTACTTTCGCATCTAATACACCATCCAGGTGTTTAACGTTCTCTTCGAACTTTTTTGCACAACTAGCTCATGAAAATCCTTGTACTCTAAACGTACTTGCTATATTCTCCACAAAGATGCCCTCCCACATAAAGCTCTATATTATATTTTTTATTTTATGTTGAATGCACATAATAGTCAAACGTTCATTTGAATGTTTTTGCAGAATTGATGACTAAAACGAACTCGGTTTTGCCAGGTCCTTTTAATAGTAGAGTTATCGCAAGATGAAAAAACTGCTCGACTCCAGCGGGAACAGCACGAGCCGAAAATCCATTTTTGCAAGTGAAACGTGCAAAAATAGCCTGAGGCCGTGCCCGCGGAAAGTGAGCAGTTTTTTGCGAGTGTATATTAATACTTTCTTTACTTTTAAAATAACGAGTGCCTAAGCACTCGCTATTTTATTAATTCATTACTATCTAATATGATTGTAACTGGGCCCTTGTTCGTAAGCTTTACATCCATCATTGCTCCAAACATCCCAGTTTCCACTTTAATATCGTATGATTTTAAAATGTCATTAAATTTATTATACAGCTCAGTCGCGTATTCAGGTCTAGCCGCATCAGTAAATGCAGGTCTTCTACCCTTTTTACAATCTGCATACAGTGTGAATTGTGAGACTGATAAAATTTCCCCTTTAACATCGAGTAAACTTAGGTTCATTTTTTCAGCATCATCTTCAAATATTCTTAGGTTAACTATTTTATCGGCTATAGTTTTAATCACTGCTTCATCATCACTATGGGTTATCCCTACTAATAGTAGAAGTCCATTGTTTATTTTGCCGACTATTTCACTATCTACACTGACTTCTGCAGCTGATACGCGTTGAATTACGACCTTCATACTTACACCCCGTTATTGCATAATTCTTCTTACAGCAGTAATATCTCGAATTTGCTTAATGCGATCAACTACTCTTTTAAGATGTTGGAGATTACTTATTGATATTGTCATATTAATAGTTGCTAACTTAGACTTATCAGTTCTACCTGAAACCGCAGTTATGTTAGTTTTAGTCTCACTAACCGCATGAAGTACTTCGTTTAAAACGCCTTGTCTGTCAAAAGCTGAAATCTCTATATCAACGTTATATTCACGTGATTCGTTAGCTTCATTATTCCATTCGACATTTAAGATTCTTTCATTAGAGTCTTCATTTTGAACATTCGGACAATCTAATCTATGAACCGACACACCTCTACCTCTCGTAATAAAACCGACAATTTCATCTCCAGGCACAGGAGTACAACACTTTGATAGTCTAACTAGCATTGTATCAATGCCTTCAACCTTAACACCTGCATCTTTTTTTCTTTTACTTTGAGATTTAGTTTCGCTTGCTTTACTTATATTAGATAGAGCTTCTTGCTCCTTTTGCTGCTTTCTTATCTTCTCAGTAAGTCTCGTTGTTACTTGAATTGGCGTAAGGCCACCATACCCAACAGCAGCATACATATCTTCTGTAGTAGGAATATGGAATCTTTCTAATGCTCGCTTTAAATTCTCTTGACTAAATGCCTCTTTAAGATCAATTCCGAGAGCTCGAACTTCTTTCTCAATTAGTTCCCTACCTTTTTCAACATTTTGCTCTCTATTTTGCTTTTTGAAAAATTGTCTAATTTTATTTTTCGCTTGAGATGTTTGAGCAATTTTTAACCAATCTTGGCTAGGTCCATAAGAATGTTTTGATGTCATTATTTCTATAATGTCACCAGTTTTTAGAGTGTAATCTAACGGGACAAGCTTGCCATTGATTTTAGATCCAATTGTCTTATTACCAATTTCTGAGTGAACACGGTATGCAAAATCAATCGGCACTGAACCGCGTGGTAATTCGTAAACATCTCCTTTAGGAGAAAAGATAAATACAGTATCTGAGAAAAGATCTATCTTCAAAGATTCTAAGAAATCTTCTGTATCATATGATTCCTTTTGCCATTCCAAAATTTGATTCGTCCAAGATAAATGTGCACTAACATCTTCGACCTTTTTTCCTTCTTTATACGCCCAATGTGCAGCGATACCGAACTCAGCTATCTCATGCATATCACTTGTTCTTATCTGAACTTCAAGCGTTTCCCCAGTATTCCCGATAACCGTGGTATGAAGGGATTGATACATATTTGCTTTAGGCATCGCAATATAATCTTTAAATCGGCCGGGCATTGGTTTCCAATGTGTATGGATAATGCCTAATACTGCATAGCAATCTTTAATGCTGTCAACTAGTACTCGTACTGCCATCAAATCATATATTTCGTTAAATTCCTTAGATTGAACAGTCATTTTTCTATAAATACTATATATGTGTTTGGGACGACCAGATATATTGCATTCAATATTTAATTCATCTAATTTTTCCCTAATATCTTTCATAACTGAGTTAAGATATTCTTCACGCTCGTTGCGTTTTTTCTTCATAAGGTTAACGATGCGATAGTAATGCTGTGGGTTTAAATATCTTAGTGCAGTATCTTCTAACTCCCATTTAATCCTGTTAATCCCTAAGCGGTGCGCTAAGGGAGCAAAAATTTCTAGAGTTTCATTAGAGATTCTTCTTTGTTTCTCAGGTGGTAAATGTTTTAATGTTCTCATATTATGCAGTCTGTCAGCGAGTTTTATGAGAATTACCCTAATATCCTTAGCCATCGCAACGAACATTTTTCGGTGATTTTCCGCCTGCTGTTCTTCGATTGACTTGAATTTAATTTTACCTAGCTTTGTTACCCCATCTACTAGCATTGCAACTTCTTCGTTAAAATTCTTGCCTAAGCTTTCTAAATCTATATTAGTATCCTCAACAACATCGTGTAAAAAACCCGCTGCTACAGTTGCAGGGTCCATATTTAAATCAACAAGGATACCGGCTACTTGTGTTGGATGAACGATATATGGTTCACCGCTTTTTCTAAACTGTTCCTTATGGGCGTCCTTAGCTAGCTGATATGCTCTTTCGATGAATCTAATATCATCTTTTGTCATGTATGAACTTGCACTAGTTATTACTTCCTCAGCTGTCAGAACATGATCATTAGCCATGTTTTCACCCTCTCTATTAAAAAATTACAAAAACTATTATAGTTATTATAATTAAACTTTATTGATATATATTATCACTAAAAATCAAATACTTGTAAAGTTAGACACTAATATAAAAACACTCAAATTTAATTGAGTGTTTTTAGAAAATTAAATTAATATTGCATTAGAGTAAATATATCATATCCTTCTAGTTTTTTTCTACCCTCTAAAGCAGTTAACTCGATTAAAAATGCAGTTCCTACTACAATACCACCAAGTTGCTCAACTAGCTTTACTGTTGCTTCGATCGTGCCACCCGTAGCAAGCAAATCATCAGTTATCAGTACTTTCTGACCTGGCTTAATTGCATCAGCATGCATACATAAAACATCTGTACCATACTCTAACCCATACTCAACTTTAATTACCTCTCTAGGTAGTTTCCCAGGCTTTCGAACTGGAACGAATCCTATTCCAAGACCATATGCAACTGGACATCCAATAATAAACCCTCTAGATTCTGGACCTACAATCACATCAACTTCTTTATCCTTAGCATATTTAATAAATTCATCTGTTGCTGCTCTATAAATATCGCCCTTATCTAAAAGTGTTGTTATATCCTTAAAGAGAATACCTTCCTTTGGAAAATCCTGGACAAGAGTGATATGCTGTTTAAAATCCATTTATGTTCCTCCTATGATTCTTAGTGGGTAATATATTATTTCAAAAGCCACCTTTTTAATTCATGGCTACTAGAATACAATAACTTTTGCTCAAGATCATTCTTCTCTAATCTTGTTTTATACGTTGTAGATTCATTTAAATCTTTTTTTGGTGGAGAAGATACTAATAATACATTTCCATCGTTTATTGTAACAAATTCTAGTTCAAAAAACACCCTAGTCATAAACTTTAATGTATTAGTAGACCATCCCATATTCTTTGATATAACATGTCCATGTTTTTCTACTATAAAGTTATTATTTTGTTTTAAAAAAGTATAATACCATTTAAAGTGGTCTCGTGTTGGTAATGTCTCAAAAAAAGCATCCTCGTTATTTTCAAAAATTATATAGAGGTTTTCAAAATCTACTTTACTAAAGATTTCTTCAATCGCATTTGTTTTATTTGGTAGATCTACAATAACAATATTCTGAGTACTATAGCTTTCTATTTCATAAATTGTTCTGATATTTATCTCACTAAATTCTTTTGATAGAAGTGATTTTTTATTTTCCGATTCAACAATTAACAAAGTATTTGAATTACTAGGTATCTTCTTTTTCCAATGACTATTATTTCTAAAATCAAATAATTGCCACTCATTTATACAAATATCACAAATGAAAACCTGTGGTTTTATGCTATTATTCCATTCATTAATTCCTAGTTCCCCTACTAAAGAAATACTTGAGTTTAAAGAAATATTTTCTGCTAGTTTCCCAAATCCAAACCCAATACAGTCAAGTGAGTTTGTACCATCATTAACAGTTAACTTTAAATGTGAACCATCAGCACCAATTGCCTTAACACTAGAAACTTTAACATTTTTTATTTGGAATTTTGGTTTAGAATTTGTCATACCGAACGGCGCAAGTAATGCCATTTCTGATATAGAATTTGTGTTTATTTCTGATAGTTCAAGCTCAACATCTATCAATGTTATAGGTTTAAAATCTTCCTCACATAGTTGATCTTCTGCCATTTTATTTAATCTATATCTAAATTCCTCGACATCACATGAATTTAATGTCATTCCAGCTGCCATAGGATGTCCACCATAATGGGACAATATATCTTCACATTTTGATAAGTTTTTAAATAAATCAAAACCTACTATACTTCGTCCTGAACCTTTTGCTATCGAGCCATCCTCATTAATTCCGAGTACTATTGTTGGTCTATAGTATTTATCAACTAGTTTAGAAGCTACTATACCTATAACTCCTACATTCCAGTTTTCCTTCGCAATAACTAAAACTTTACTGTTACAAGATTCTATTTGTTTTTCTGCTTCAATTACGGCTTCTTCAAAAATACTAAGCACTAATTTCTGACGTTCTCTATTTTTAGCTTCAATAAAAGTTACTAATTCATCTATTATATATTCTTCTTGCTCTAATAGTAGTTTTACAGCTGGCTGAGCATCCCCTAATCTGCCAACAGCATTTATTCTTGGGGAAATACCAAAGCCTATTGATTCCTCACTTACTGATTCAAGTGGTATATTTGCCTTTTTAAGAATGGCACGTAACCCGAGATTGCTAGTTTGTTTTAAATATTTAATCCCATTAATTGCAATAATACGATTTTCACCTTTTAAAGGTACTAGATCCGCAATCGTACCAATTGCTGACAAGACTACCCACTCGTCATTTAAATATCCACAAAGAGCATGCGCAAGTTTAAGTGCCACTCCTGCGCCAGCTAGTTCTTTAAATGGATATGTTTCACCTTGTAGGTTAGGATGAATTATTGCATATGCATTTGGAACTACACTCTTAACCTCATGATGATCTGTAATTATAACATCTATGCCAAGACTATTAGCAAAATCGATTTCTTCAATTCCCGAAATCCCATTATCAACTGTTACGATTAAATTGATCCCTTCTTCGTGTGCTTTCTTAAAAGCTTCTTTGTTAGGACCATATCCTTCTGTAAATCTATTAGGGATATAGTAATCAACATCAGCACCAAGTTCCAACATTGCTTTAATTAATATTGTTGTACTTGTTACTCCATCTGCATCATAATCTCCATATATTCTAATTTTTTCCCCATTATTAATACTATCTTTAATTCTACTAACTGCTTTTTCCATCTGCTTGAAAAGGAATGGATCATGATAACTACTGTTTTTCTCATATATAAATTTATGAATAGCCTCTACACTACTAAAATCTCTAGTTGCTAATACTTTTGCTAGTAAATCATTAATTTTTATATTATTTTTTATTGCTAAATATAAGTCTTCATTAAATTCTTTACTTTTCCATCTTGTTCGTGACCTAATCAAAAAATCATCTCCTAAACTTCCCTCAAACCTTCTCTATATAAAAAGTATATTTTATTAATACTCTAACCAATCTATTATAACTAAGTATTTAAATACATTAAAGAAAAAAATCACGGCCAAATTAGCCGTGATTAAAAATAGTATATATTATTATTCTGGAGTTACTGGTTTATTTTGCAATTTTATTAATTGTTTTGTTTTCATCGATAACCATAGTCTAGAGGCAATGAAGATCGACGAATAAGTACCACTAATTAATCCAATTAATAGAGCTAGAGAGAAATTATTTATTGCAACACTTCCAATAAAGTAAAGTGCTAGTGCTGCAATAACAACCGTTAATACAGTATTTAATGATCTAATTAAAGTTTGACGAATACTTTCATTTACAATATGTTTCAGGTCATCATAACCTTTAACTTTCTTAGTACTTTCAAGGTTTTCCCTAATTCGGTCGAAAGTTACTATTGTGTCATTTACTGAGTAACCGATTATAGTTAAAATTGCTGCGATAAAAGTTATATCTACTTCAATTCTGAAAATACTAAAAGCAGTTATTACTAAAAATGCATCATGAAATAATGCTACGACTGCAGCTATACCAAATAATAGTTCAAATCTAAAAGCAACATAGATGATAATCCCAATTGATGCAATTATTACGGAAATTAACGCATTCCTAGCTAACTCTTTACCAACCTCAGGAGATACCGTACTAACATTAGGCTCTTCTCCATATTTTTTCTTAAAGTATTCCTTTGTCTCAATTACTTCTTCCTTGGAAAAAGCACCTTTAAATGTGACTGTAGCAAATTTATTATCTTCTGCCAAAACTACTTCTTTAGGTTCTTTATTAAACTCAGCAAAGTCCTTTTTAATTTCTTCTACGGTTACTTCTTTATTTGAAACAACCTCGTATCTAGAACCACTTGCAAAATCTATTCCTAAATTCAGTTTGAAAACTGAGAGTACAACAACACCAATTATTGCTGTACAAATCGCAAACCAAACGAAATATTTTGATATTGCAACAAAGTCAATTTTATCAAACATCGTAGGTACACGTGGGTTCTTTTCGCTAATACTCAAAACTTCACTTTGCTTTACACTAAACCAACTAAGTTTACCATTTAGTGCCTTACTGTGAACTAAAAGTGATAATAATAGTCTTGATAGAATTACATTTGTTAAAAACACAGCAGTATTACTTAATAACAACATCGTCGCAAACCCTTTTACAGAGCTTGTACCAAAGTAGAATAAAACAGCTGCTGCAAGTAACGTTGTTAAGTTAGCATCAAGAATAGTTGTAAATGAACGCTTGTTTCCAGCTCTAAATGCTGAAGAAACTGATTTGCCTAACTTTAGCTCATCCTTTATGCGTTCATATGTGATGATGTTGGCATCAACGGCCATTCCAATTCCAAGAATTAATGCTGCAATTCCTGGTAAGGTCATTACACCATTCATCCAGTCGAAAACTTGCAGAACAACATATATATAAACACTTAAAGATATTATTGCAATAACACCAGGCAAACGATAAAAAACTAACATAAATATGAATATTAAGGCAACAGTTATTATACCAGCTAGGATTGTTTCTTTAAGAGCATCATCACCAAACTGTGCACCAATTGAAGTTGAATAAATTTCATCTAAATCTACTGGTAATGACCCCGCATTTAAAAGGTCTGACAACTCTTTTGCACTTTCAACTGTGAAGCTACCACCTGTAATAGTTACATCTGTTTGAGTAAAAACTTGATCAACAGTTGCAGCTGAAAGGAATTTGGGATTAGGCTTAAGTGCTTCAATTTTATAAGAATCTTTTCCTTCTTCAAAATCTAACCATATAACTAATAGGTTATTTGGTTTCATAGAAAGAATTTTTGTAGTTACATCTTTAAACTTCTTTGCGTCTTTTAATGTCAGGGCAACATTTGGTCGATTTTGTTCATCAAATGCCTGTTGCGCTCCATTTTCATTTAAATCAGATCCATCCATTAATACATTATCGTTAACATCCCTAAATGTTAGTTTTGCTTCAGTAGATAAAATCTCACGTGCTTTCTTTTGGTCTTTAACACCTGCTAATTGAACGCGTATTCTATCCTTACCCTCTATAAATATCCTCGGCTCACTTACTCCTAAAACATTTATACGCTTGTCCAAAGCTCTTACTGTATTTTTTAACGTTTCTTTTGTTATCTTTTCGCCTTCTTTAGCTGGTTTGACTTTATAAAGAATTTCAAAACCACCTTGCAAGTCGAGTCCTAACTTAATATTATTTGTTATTCCTTGTGTTGTAGATCCAATTATGCCTCCAAAAAGCATTACAAGCATAAAAAACACGAGGATACGCCATTTTCTGCCCATGCGTATTTTGCCTCCTTTGATTATGTAAAAAACTATATATACATCTTTATCATTATATTTATGGTTATTTTAAAGGTCAATTATTAAGTAGAAAAATACTTAATGTTGACATATAATCACTTCCCAGACCACGCCTTCATAGTTATAAACGACATATAATCATTTGCTTTAATTGCAAATATTTCGTCAACCAAAATGTGTAAGTGAATTTCCTCATATTTATTTTTTTTTATCTTTTTTAGTAGTAATTCCCAAATCTCATCAACGTTAACAGTATCATATCCTTGAGATGATATATCATCCTTCTTAATTTCAAGTGGAATTTCTAATTGTTCCTTAAAACTATTGATTATTTCTACTTGTGACATAGCAAAGCCCCCTTTTTCTATTTAGTGTGAAAAGCAACCTTAAATTTAAACAGAGCCATTAAAATAAATAGCTTGTCATTTCTTATAGACAACCTTGCATATAAATTTATTGTAGTACATCTATAGGAGTTTGAGAAGGATGGTATCTAAATAATGACAAAGCAAACTTTTTTACAAGGGACTTTTATTTTAATTATAGCTGGTTTGATTACTAGAATTCTTGGATTTATTAATAGGATAGTTATTGCAAGGGTTATGGGTGAAGAAGGCGTAGGCCTATATATGATGGCAGTTCCAACGTTCTTACTAGTGATTACACTTACACAGATTGGACTTCCCATTGCAATTTCAAAGTCTGTGGCTGAGGCTGAGGCTGTCGGTGATAGACGGAAGGTTAAACAAATTCTAGTAGTTTCGTTATCAATAACTGGATTTTTAAGTGTAGTTTTAAGCGCAATTTTAATAGTTGTAGCTCCATACTTGTCAAAATATTTATTAGCAGACCCAAGGACATACTATCCGTTAGTTGCGATCCTCCCAGTTGTTCCAATTATAGCAATCTCTAGTGTTCTTAGAGGATATTTTCAGGGAAAACAAAATATGAGACCTGCTGCATATTCTTCGGTAATAGAACAAGCTGTTAGAATCTTACTAGTTGCATACTGTACAAATGTATTTATGCCTTACGGTATTGAATATGCAGCTGCTGGTGCAATGATTTCAGCTGTATTCGGTGAATTAGCATCTTTAATCTATATTTTAAGTATGTTCAAAATAAAAAAGACTTTCAGACTTAGAAGAAACTTTTTCAAATCATTAAGGGGTAGCAAAAGTGCACTAAATGAGTTACTAAGTGTAGCACTTCCTACAACTGGTAGTAGATTAATTGGATCAATTTCATTATTTTTTGAACCAATATTAGTTTCTCAAAGTTTATTAATAGCAGGCTTATCTGTTGGTGCAGCTACTAGTCAGTATGGACTTATAAGTGGATACGTACTTCCGTTATTATTTCTGCCTTCTTTTATCACATATTCACTCTCAGTTTCGCTTGTACCTGCAATTAGTGAAGCTTTAGTTATGAAACAATTCGCTTTAGTTGAACACCGGTTACAGCAATCGATCCGTCTTTCATTAGTAAGTGGTGGTGCAGCCGTTATTATAATTTATGTATTCGCTGAGCCTCTTCTTCAGGTTATGTTTAAATCAGATAAAGCATCTGGAATGCTACAACTTATGGCACCGTTTTTTCTATTTTATTACTTTCAAGGACCACTTCAGGCTGCATTACAAGCTCTAGATTGCGCAAAAGCTGGAATGGTTAATACACTTATAGGCGCTGTTGTAAAATCAATATTAATAGTCTTATTAGCCACGTTACCGTCTCTACAAATAACTGGTGTAGCTCTAGCAATTTCTGTAGGTGTCGTTTTAACAACTCTACTTCACTTTACAACAGTACTCAAACACATTTCATTTACAATAAAAGCAACGGACTATATAAAAATGATAGTAGCAATGCTTCTAGGTGGTTATGTTGGCCAGTTTTTCTATAACAAAGTAAACTTTGGAAGTTTACATCTGAATTTAATATCTGGAGTAATTTTCACACTAGTATTCTATTCATTATTATTAATGATCTTTAATTTAGTTAAAAGAAATGAACTTAGTAGAATACCTATCTTAAAACTACTTTTTAGATAATTACTCATATCCATCAATATAGAAACATCCATCAGTTACACTACAATAAAATACATCATCAATTGTAGCAAATCCTTTTTCTTTAAGTTTACTTTCTAGCCATTCTTGATTTTTATTTAATTTTTTAAGTCCTATGTCAACTATTTCCCCATCCATTATTAAGGGAATTGACAAGGACTTTTGATTTTTAGTATTTTCATTCTTTACAATTGAAAGATCACCAGATGGTTCTAGAATTGCAAATTTAACATCGCATATATCCATAACATCTTTTGCACGTAACTGTAATAATAAATCATCCAAATTGTATCTAATCTTCCTCATCTCTTTTTCTTTTATTTTCCCATTTTCAATTATTATTGTTGGATACCCTTCAACTATATCTCTAAATTTTTTGCTTTTTAAAGATAATATTGCAGAAATTACTTGAATAACTGTAAGCGCTAATACCGGGACAATCGAATATATTATTTTATTATCATATTGTTCAATACTTACAACCACTAACTCTGCAATCATCATATATACTACTAGATCTAGAATATTCAATTCCGCAATTTCTCTTTTACCCATTACTCTGAAGATGATAAGTATCAAAATGTAAAATAGAATAGTTCTAAAAATGATAGTTCCAATAATCATTTATGTTGCTCCTTAAAAATTTTATTCTAAACGTAAACTTGTCTGAATATTTTATATTAGATAATAGTAGGACAAAGGGGGGGCTTAACATTGGATACTAGGAAAATTTCCAATAGTGTTCTTTATGGAGTATTGACGAATTTTATCTTAATCATGCTTTTTGGAGCGTTTTTTTCAATGCTACTTAAAGTAACAAGTTTACAAGAAACTTCAATGGATTTTGTGTTTACAATTACATCGTTTCTTATCATTATGTTCGGTGGTCTTGTTTCAGGTGGGAAGGCCAAAGAAAAAGGTCTAATTGTAGGGGGATTATCTGCACTTGTATTCTCACTTATTGTTTTCTTAATTCAGTATTTAGGATATGACCAAATGTTTTCGATGCAGCAATGGTTTACACATATAGGATATCTTGCAATTAGTGCGGTAGGCGGCATACTAGGAGTAAATATGAAGAATAAATAAAAAACTCGGCATATGTTGAGTTTTAGAGTGACTGTAACCCGCAGATACACCAAGAATACTTTCAAATTGGCTTTGCCAAGATTGAATAATTGAAAAAACCTGTACTAAAAAATTTTAGTACAGGTTTTTATATTAAACTTCCTTCTTAACTGTTACTTCTCTAACTGCGCTTTTATCAAATGTTAAATGTGTTCCACCAGGAGTTTTGATAATAATTGTATCTTCATCTACAGAATCGATTGTTCCGTGAAGACCACCAATTGTAACTATCTTATCTCCTTTTTGCAGTGAAGAATGCATTAAAAGTGTTTCACGTTGTCTCTTTTGTTGAGGACGGATTAAGAAAAAGTAAAAAACTAAAAGCATAATAATAAACGGTACGAAATTAAAGATATCTTGCTGACTCATTATGTTCCTCCTATATTTTAGAAATTCTTTGCATTTGGCTTATTAAAACCATATTGTTCGAAAAATTCCTCTCGGAAGTCTCCTAAACGATCTTCTCTAATTGCTTGTCGAACATTCTCCATTAATTTTACCAGAAAATGCAAGTTATGGTAAGACGTAAGTCTAATTCCAAAAGTTTCATTACTATGAATCAAGTGTCTAATGTACGCTCTAGTATAATTTTTACAAGTATAACAATCACAATTATGATCTAATGGAGTGAAATCACGAGCGTATTTAGCATTTTTAATTACTACACGGCCTTCACTCGTCATACACGTTCCATTTCTAGCAATTCTTGTTGGTAATACACAGTCAAACATATCAATACCACGGATTGCTCCATCAATTAATGAATCTGGTGAACCAACACCCATTAAGTATCTAGGCTTATTAGCAGGCATTAGTGGTGTCGTAAACTCAAGAGCACGGTTCATTACGTCCTTTGGTTCTCCTACTGATAATCCTCCAACAGCATAACCCGGAAAATCAAGGGACACTAGATCTTCAGCACTTTGTTTTCTAAGATCTTCATACTCCCCACCTTGAATTATTCCAAAAAGTCCTTGTTCATTTGGACGTTTATGTGCTTTTAAACATCTTTCCGCCCACCTACTTGTTCTCTCAACTGACTTTTTCATATACTCATGACTAGCTGGATATGGCGGACATTCATCAAAGGCCATCATTATGTCGGGTCCAAGAGCATTTTGGATTTCCATTGCACCTTCTGGAGATAAAAATAATTTATCCCCATTTAGATGATTTCGGAAGTGGACACCTTCCTCTTCTATTTTTCTCAAGTCGCTTAAACTAAATACTTGAAATCCTCCCGAATCAGTAAGGATAGGACGATCCCAGTTCATAAACTTATGTAGACCACCAGCTTCACGAATAATTTCATGACCTGGTCTAAGCCATAAATGGTATGTATTACTAAGAATTATTTTTGCATTCATTTCTTTCAATTCTTCAGGGCTAATTGTCTTAACGGTAGCCATCGTACCAACTGGCATAAAGATAGGAGTTTCAAATGAGCCATGAGGAGTATGGACAATCCCTAGTCTTGCACCTGTTTGTTTACAAGTTTTAATCAATTCATATCTAATAGGTAGCATTATTTACCTCCATTTATTTGTTACTCTGTGATGAACATTGCATCCCCAAAGCTAAAAAATCTATATTTTTCTTGAATTGCCTCTTCATACGCCTTCATAATTAACTCTTTATTAGATAAGGCACTAATTAACATAATAAGAGTTGATTTAGGTAAATGAAAATTAGTTATCAAGCAATTAATTGCTTTAAACTCGTATCCAGGGTATATAAAAATATTTGTCCACCCGTTTTCAGCTTTAAAAGAACCATCATATTTTTGGGCAACAGTCTCGAGCGTTCTCGTACTTGTAGTTCCAACAGTTATGATACGATTACCTCTATTTTTTGTCTCATTTAACAAATCAGCAGTTTCTTGATCAATCTCATAAAATTCGGAATGCATTTCGTGTTCCTCAATTGTGTCAGCACTAACTGGTCTAAAGGTCCCTAACCCTACATGCAATGTAATATATGCAATATTTATACCTTTTTCAGCAATTTTTGAAAGTAAATCTTCAGTAAAGTGTAACCCTGCCGTCGGGGCAGCAGCTGATCCTTCAACTTTAGCATACACAGTTTGATATCGGTCTTTTTCATCCAGTTTTTCTCTTATGTATGGTGGGAGTGGCATCTCACCTAACTTATCTAAAACTTCATAGAAAATTCCTTCATAATCAAACTTAACTTTTCTTGAACCTTCCTCACCAAGCCCTACACAAGTTGCAGTTAAAATTCCATCTCCAAAAATTACTTTGGTGCCTAACTTAACTCTTTTAGCTGGCTTAACTAGAATTTCCCATATATCATTTTCTATTTGTTTCAATAGTAAAAACTCTATTTTGGCATTAGTATCATCTTTAACGCCGAATAACCTTGCAGGCAATACCTTTGTATTATTTAATACTAAAGTATCTCCACTTTCAAAATACTCTAAGATATCCGCAAATTTCCTATGCTCAAGTGTTTGTGTAGTTTTATTTAATACCAAGAGTCGTGAACTAGTACGATCCTTTAATGGGACTTGCGCTATTAGTTCCTCAGGTAAATCAAAATCAAAATCATTTACATTCATTATTACTTCCTCATCATCTAAAAAATTTTCCGAATAGATACATTATGGCTGAAAAGATTATACTCACAAGTATTGACGTAACAATTGGAAAATAAAAAGTTGTATTGCCTTTTTTAAATACAATATCTCCAGGTAATTTTCCTAAATAAGTCATAATTATTCCTAGCACTATTAAAACTATCCCTGCAATAATTATAAGTTTCCCTATCTCGTTCATTTAATAGGTACCTCTCTATTAAAATGTTTATATGCAAGTGGAGTTAACATTCGACCTCTAGGTGTTCTTTGTATAAAACCAATTTGAATTAAATAAGGCTCATAAACTTCTTCAATTGTTTGAACTTCTTCACCTACAGTAGCTGAAATAGTTTCAATTCCAACTGGTCCACCTCTGAAGCTATCAATCATATTTAATATAATTTTATGGTCTATTTGGTCGAGTCCTAGTGGATCAACTTGTAGTAATTCCATTGCGTTCTTAGCATCATTAAAAGTTATTATAGTTTTACCTTGTACTTGAACAAAATCTCGTACTCGTTTTAATAGTCTATTCGCAATTCGCGGTGTACCTCGTGAACGTCTACTAATTTCATTAGCAGCTTTATCATCTACATCTATTTCAAAAACTTTAGCTGATCTTTTTACAATCATTGACAACTCTTCTAATGAATAGTATTCCAACCTTGATAAAACACCAAATCTATCTCGTAATGGTGCGCTAAGTAAACCAGCTCTCGTTGTTGCACCAACTAATGTAAATGGAGGTAAATCGACCCTAACATTCCTTGCAGATGGTCCTTTACCAATTACAACATCTATACAAAAGTCTTCCATTGCAGAGTAGAGAATTTCTTCAACAGCCCTAGGAAGTCTATGAATCTCATCAATAAATAATACATCACCTGGCTCTAATGATGATAAGATTGCAGCTAAATCACCTGCTCTCTCTATCGCTGGCCCAGAAGAGTGCTTAATATTAACTTCTAATTCTTTAGAAATTATTGTTGCTAAAGTTGTTTTTCCTAGACCAGGTGGTCCATATAATAAAACGTGGTCTAGCGTTTCACTTCTAAGTTTAGCTGCTTCAATAAATATACTAAGGTTTCTTTTAACTACTTCTTGACCAATATACGAATCAAAGGATTGAGGGCGTACTGACTGTTCAATTGTAATGTCATCAAACTGAAATTCAGATGAAACCATTCTCTCGTCCAATTTAAACCCTCCCTTTTACTTTCCTAGTAATAATTGTAGTGCTCTTTTTATATATACCTCTGTTGTCAGAGATTCCTTCTCTAACGTCTTTTCTATTTTCTTTATTTCCTTTTCAGCGTAACCTAAAACTCTTAGTGCCTCTAATGCATCTTCTAACTCTTGATTTTTATCAGCAATAGTCCTTAAATCTTGATTAAATAAACTTGAATTTATATCAATTGCTAAATCCGCAAACTTACCCTTCAGATCTAATATAATTTGTCTTGCAGTTTTTCTACCAATCCCTGGAAATTTTGTTAAGTATGTGTCATTCTCTTCTTCAATAGCTTGTACTATTAGGGAAATTTCGCCCGCAGCTAAAATTGCAAGAGCACCTTTTGGACCTATCCCACTTACACTTAATAATTTTATAAACATATCTCTTTCTAATTTAGTTTTAAAACCAAACAGAGAAATTTGTTCTGGTCTAACATGATAATATGTATAAATTTTTTCGTTACTATTTTCCGTAAACTTATATGGGTTTGGAGTAAGAATTTGATAACCAATATTGTTTAATTCAAGCACAACACAATCTGGCCTAACTTCAACTATTCTTCCATTTAAAAAATCAAACAATATATTTCCTCCTTAAAAAGCTCTATATATTCTATCACAAAAATAATTCACATAAAATAATGTATAATAATATTGTACTAGTTTTCAGGAAATAAAAATATAAAGGTGGAAATTAAATGTTATTATCTACAACTCCTAATTTAGAAGGTTATGTAATTGAAGAATATCTTGGCGTAGTAAGTGAAGAAGCGATTATTGCAACTAATGTAGTTAGAGATATTATGGCTGGTGTACGGGATTTTGTCGGTGGGCGTAGTAAAGCATACGAAGAAAAAATGGAAAACTCACGTAAATTGGCAATTGAAGACCTAAAGGCTGCTGCAAATCAAATGGGAGCAAATGCTATTATTGGAGTTAGTTTTGACCATGAAGCAGTTGGGGCAAAAGGTTCTCTTTTAATGTGTGTAGCGACAGGAACAGCTGTAAAGGTAAGCAAAAAATAACTAATAGCCAAAACAAAAGCTCGGGAAAATCATTTCCCGAGCCTTTATTCCCCATATCTTAAGTCCTTTTACTTCTAAAAGTGGCGCCAATAACGACAATAATAAAAATAATCGGTATTAAGAACCATATGTAATTAAAGTTTCTATTATAATCCTTAGCTAAATCTACCTCTTCTAGTGTCTGTGTTCCTTGACCAAGTTTTTTCAAATCTTCCTTTGCATCTGATAATCTATTTGTTCTATCACAAACTATTGTAGTTAATTGTCTTTTTCCATACATATCTGATTCATTTGCATAAACAATATACTCCTGCCCTTTTACAAAATTAAATCCACAGTCCCCACTACCAGTTCCTGTAGCTACAACTACTTGTGATTGTTTCTGACCTTTCCATACTTGATTAACTTTAAAAAGTACTGATTTAGAAATATAACCTCTTATATCTCTAACTTCTTTAATATCAATTACCTGACCCATAAACACATCTTTTGAACTTTCAAGTTCTTGTTCTACGCTTGGAATTTCAGCACATGAGCAAGCAAATCCAATAGAAGGAAATGACATTAATACCGTTGAAAAAATAATAACAATCCATATTAGTCTCATAAGAATCTCCCTTTACACAAATTAAACCACTCCTCATATAAGAAGTGGTTTTCTAGTTGTTTTTAAAATTTTGGCGGCGCTGCAGCAAGTCTACGTTTATGCTCGCTTCTAGTATGCATACGATCAATAATTACTTTATCTTTTTCAGGAATTTCTTCACCCTTTAAGAATTTATCAATTATATCGTATGTAGTACCCATCTCAGTTTCATCAGTTTGTCCTTCCCAAAGACCAGCTGAAGGTGCTTTTTCAATTATCTCAGTCGGAACACCAAGTACTCTTGCTAATTGCCTAACTTCACCCTTTGTAAAGTTAACTAGAGGGACAAGGTCAACCCCACCATCACCGTATTTAGTAAAGTATCCAGTATGCCATTCTGCAGCATTATCGGTTCCACACACTAAATAGTTATAATTGTTTCCGACAGCATAAAGAGTTGTCATTCTTAGTCTTGCTCTTGTGTTTGCATCGCCAAGTTTACCATTATTCTCATTCCATTCATTGATCTCTGATAATCTATTCTCAATGTTTGAAAATAATACATTGTGTGTCTCAGTTAAATCTATTGTTATAGACTTTAAATTACAACTGTTAATAACTCTCATTGCATCTTCTTGATCTTTAGGGTTACTTTTGCACGGCATTATTACACCTATACAATCATTAGGGAATGCTCTTTTAGCAAGATAAGCAACTACTGCTGAGTCAATCCCACCGCTAACTCCAACAACTAGTCCATTTACATTAGCCTCTTGTACTTGTTGTTGTAGCCATTTAACTAATTTGTCAATTTTATCTTCCATATCATTCAACTCCCTATATATTGTTAATATTTCCCTATTTTATCACAATTATTTTAACGATATGTAAATAAATAGAAAATGCATCAAAATTGGTAAGTCAATCTTAGTAAACTCGGAGGTTGCTTAGTCCACTTTGAGTAATTTCTTATCGCAAGATGGAAAAACTGCGAAAAAAATATACTTTTTCTCATCTGAAAGGAGCGCTTGAATTTTAAGAAGAAGTTTTTTGTCTTCCACTTTCAGTGATATATCTTCCAGTTGAGTCGATTTATCTTCCACTTTGAGTGATTTATCTTCCACTTTTGGGATTTTATCTGCAACTTGTCAATCATGTCAAAAATATACGAACAGTTTTTGAACAGTTTATCGATTAACGAGTCTTTAATGAGTAGCAAAAAGAGGCGAATGAATACTCGCCTCTTTCTAAAATTTATCTATCTCCGTTCGGTGGTTGAAAATCGTTTGGATCAGCCGGAAATTGCGGATTATATGGAAAGTCCGGTCGAAATGCAGGATTTGGCATTCCAGGTGGTACTGCTACACCTTGGATTTCACCACATCCACAATCATCCTTCCCTGGAACAACTGGTTGATTTCCAGGCATTTGCCAAGGTACATTTAAATTTTGTACATTTGTACCTGGCATTGGATATGGTGGCATCTGCATTCCTGGCCCCATTCCATTCATTTGTGGTGGTGCTTGCATATATGGTTGCATTCCTTGTGGTCCACCTTGACTTTGTGGTGGAGCCTGCACAGATGTATCGAACCCTTGTGGTGGCATCATATTTGGCGGAACACCTTGCATTTGCTGCGTTGGCATCATATTTGGTGGCATTCCTTGCATGTATTGTGGCGGCATCATTGGTGGCATTCCTTGCATATATTGTGGTGGCATCATATTTGGCTGCATACCTTGCATATATTGTGGTGGTAATTGACCCGCTTGAAAACCAACTGGTGGTTGAGTTTCTTCCTGTGGTGGCATTCCTGTTGGTAATGTATCTGTTACTCCCTGAACTTGTGAAGCTGGGTTCGGCATAAACGGATACTGTTGTTGTGGAGGAAACATCTGTCCAACCGGTCCCGCCCATTGTCCTGGGGGTGCCATTGGTAACTGCCCACCATATGGCGGACACCAATTAGCTTGTTGATAAGGAACACATTGTTCAGGTGAAACATAGTTTGGTGGATAACAATAAGGCTCCTGAATTGGTACACAGTCATCAACAAGTTGCTGAGCAACTATTGGTTGTTCAACAGGTTTTTCAACTACTGGCGGTGGTTTTAATTCCTCTTTTGCCACAGGGCTAAATAAGAGTGGTTTATCCATTGGTTTCTCCTTTACGATAGGAGCTACAGGCTTTTCTTTAACTGGTTTAGGTGGCTCCATTGCAACATTAAACGTATAGAAATTGTTAATATCTATAGGTTGCTCCTTAACAGGAGTAGGTACAGGCGTTGGCATTGGTTGCTCTTTTACCTGAGGAACTGGCTGAACCTGCTGTAGTGGTGCAATTGGAACCTCTTTTCCCTTAAAAGGAGCAGCAAATTCTTGTGCAGGTAGTACTGGACTTTCCTTTGGTGCACCTGTAATTAATGACTGCAGCATTTGAGTTGGGGATTCCTTACCGTTAAATGTCTCTGTTTTTACTGCGACACCTTGTGATGGAACTTTAATTTTCATTCCTGGATAAATCATTTCTGGATTACTAAGTTGTGCATTTGCATTTTTTAGTTCTTGAAAATCTACTCCATATTGTTTGGCGATTTTATACAGTGTATCGCCCTTCTGAACGATATGAATTTTCAAAAAAATTCCCTCCTTTTGAAAACTTTATAGGCAAGACCTTTATGGCCATGTTTATTCAACACAATATATGCATATATTTCTAAACTAATACCCAACAATCTTTTAAAAAATAAAAAAGCTACGAAATTTCGTAGCTTAATCAATAAATTCAAATTCAAACTCAAGAATTTTTACAATATCTCCGTCCTTGGCACCACGCTCGCGAAGTGCGTCATCAACACCAAGTCCCCTTAACTGACGAGCAAATCTTCTAACAGATTCTTCTCTAGAGAAGTCTGTCATTTTAAATAACTTTTCTAATTCTTCTCCATCTAATACCCAGCTTCCATCACTTTCTCTTGAAATATTAAAGCTAGGACCCTTTTTCTCGTATTTGTATAATACTCGTTGTTCCTCTTCAACATTCTCTGCATCATAAATTGGAAACTCTGGAGTAATCTCAATTAAATCTGCTACAGAATATAATAGCTCATCTATTCCTGTTCTCGTTGCCGATGAAATTGGAATTATTTTAATATCTTCTTTCAATTTAGATTTAAATATCTCTAAATTCCCCTCAGCTTCAGGCAAGTCCATTTTATGTGCAACGATAATTTGCGGACGTTCCATTAATCTCAAATTATACAATCTTAATTCTTCATTAATAGTAACGAAATCTTCATAAGGATCTCTACCTTCAACAGAAGCCATATCTATAACGTGGACTATCACTTTTGTTCTTTCAATATGCCTTAAAAATTGGTGCCCTAAACCGACACCTGAATGTGCGCCTTCAATTAATCCAGGTAGATCAGCCATTACAAAGCTTCGTCCATCCGGAACTGCAACTACACCTAAATTAGGAACAATTGTAGTAAAATGATATTCTGCAATTTTAGGTCTTGCTGCAGAAACTACTGATAATAGAGTTGATTTTCCTACACTTGGGAACCCAACAAGTCCACAATCGGCTAAAAGTTTTAACTCTAGTGTAACATCTAGTTCTTGTCCTGGTTCTCCATTTTCTGCAATTTCTGGAGCTGGATTTGAAGGTGTAGCGAATCTAGAATTACCTCTACCACCGCGACCTCCTTTAGCAATAACAGCTCTTTGACCATGGTATAATAAATCTGCTATTGTAACACCAGTTTCAGAATTTGAAACAGTTGTTCCTGGTGGCACTTTTACTAATAAATCGTTTGAACCACGACCATGTTGTCCTTTAGACATCCCATGCTCGCCCCTGTCAGCCTTGAAGTGTCTTTTAAAACGGAAGTCCATCAGAGTTCTTAGGCCTTCTTCAACTTCAAATACTACATCTCCACCCTTGCCGCCATCTCCACCAGCTGGTCCGCCTTTAGGAACATATTTCTCACGACGAAAGGCAACCATACCATTGCCACCGTCTCCACCTTTAATATAAATCTTGACTTGATCTACAAACATGTTGCACCTCTTTTTGTTAGCTTTATCTCAAAAGATATTTGTTTATTATCTGCATTTAAATTTTGTTTACATAATCCTACCTTATCTAGACATTTTAACCACTCATTAAATTCATCTAGATTTTCTTGCTCACCATTATAATCTATATAAATAGTTAAACTCTCATTATTATACCCAAATTCAACATTAAGAAAGTGATTACTAGTTGATACTGCATGATTTTCTAAGGTTTTAATTAATTTGGTAAGAGTAGTTTCTAGGATATCGTCAATACTTTTTATTACGAATACATCACCTGTAACTTCAAAATCTAAAATTATCGGTGAACTCTTCCAATTATGAGACAGTAAAAGAAATGTAACCTTAGGCATCTCTGTTGTTGCTAAAATTGAACTGTTTCTTTCCTTATGAATTACCTCTTTTATATATTCATTTACTGTATCATATTTGCCTAAGATAATGTTGCCTTGGATTACTTGAAGACGGTTTAACCAATCATGTCTAATTAACCGGATTATATCTAATTTATCCATTTTTACTCCTTTTATAATACTTATATCCAGGTATTTTTATAATTGCCTTAGTACCTTGTCCAAATTCGCTCTCATATTTTAGAGTACCATTCATATTTTTAATTAAGTCAAATGTAACTGTTAATCCTAATCCTGTTCCTGTTTCCTTAGTAGTAAAGTAAGGATTCCCTAAACCTGATAACTGCTCTTCTGTCATACCTTTTCCATTATCAATTACTTCAACACATATAAAACCTTGAGAATATGTAAGAGTAACAATTACTTTTGAATTTTTATTTGAGCATGCTTCAATAGAATTTTTAACTAAGTTAATAAGAATCTGACGTAAGTGTAGTTTGTCAGCAAGTGTTCTTAAATTTTTTTCAGCACTGTATGTAAGTTCAACACTATTTATATTAGCAAATGATTTTATTAATTCAACTACTGATGCTACTTCGTTTGATACATCGATTTCTTCCTTAACTGGCATACTTGGTCTTGCGTAACTTAAATATTCACTAATTATTAGCTCCGCTCTATCAAGTTCCTCAATCGCAGTATTCATATATAATTTATCTTGGTCATTAGACTTCTCGAGTGATAACTGTATGAATCCCCTTACTACAGTCAAAGGGTTTCTTATTTCATGAGCAATTGATGCAGCCATTTCACTCACGACACTAAGTTTTTCTGCTTTATAAGATTCTTCTTTTAGAATCTGATTTACATTATAATTTTCAATCATTGGAATTATTAATACAATAATAATACTGCTAATTACAGTCGAAATAAGATAAACAAATAATAACTTATCAAAAATTACACCTGATTCATCTGTTGTAACTATTAAGTAATAGTTTGATAATAAAAATCCAATAGTATTGAAAGTTACATTAAGTGCGGTTGCTAAGTAAATTTTGTGATAAGTATTTAAAGAATCTATTTTGTTTCTTATGTACATTAATACTAGAAAAATAGTCGTCATAGTTACAGAGGCTATAATAAAAGGAATATCTAAATCAAAAGTTGCTCTGTAAATTATAAAAGGTATATAAGTCAAAATACCACTTAAAAACCCACCATAGAAAAACGAAAAAATTAATGGCACATATCTAAGATCCCACATAATGTCATTGCTAAAAAGCGGGAAATTCATACAAATAATTATCATGGCACTACAAATAATTCCCCAAAAAACTCGTTGTTTAGTACCTTTAACATATTGTGTAGACGGAAAAAACACTTGAAAAAGTAAGACTGGTGTTAATATAACCAACGTGTTTAACATAATGTCTTTGAACATATACATACCTCAAGAATTGTTTATGGTATTAAAAATTATTATTATATAACAGCATGTCTAATTATATGCCATAAACAATAAAAGCTCTAGTCTTATTTATGACTAGAGCTTCAAAAGTATATATTACGCTTCCTGAACTACAGGGTATACGCTTACCTTTTTGTTATCTCTTCCGTAACGCTCGAAACGAACTACACCATCAACTTTAGCGTAAAGTGTATCGTCTCCACCACGACCAACGTTTTCACCTGGATAAATCTTAGTTCCACGTTGACGGTAAAGGATAGAACCACCAGTTACGAATTGTCCATCAGCACGCTTAGCACCTAAACGCTTAGCGATAGAGTCACGACCGTTTCTAGTTGAACCTACTCCCTTTTTAGAAGCGAAAAACTGAATATCTAATTGTAAGAACATTAAATCCACCTCCTATACACGATCATTTAGTAAAATATATTTATTTCCGTACGATAATTCGAATTGACTAATCATAATTTTCATTCCTTCAAGCAGTACTTGAGAATCATGGAGCTGTTGCTCAGTAAGATTTTCAGGTAACTCACATGAAAGAAATCCACCATCATTAGATTTCTCAACAATTATTTCTTTAGTTACTAATGAATACAATGCATTAACAGTCCCAAACGTTACTGTAGAAACTCCAGCACAGATAATATCTTCGCCTTTTTGTTTATAATTTGCATGTCCATCTACAGTAAAAGAAATAATGTTGTTTTGACTATTCCGTTTAATCTGAACATTAATCATAATTAAGCGTTAATAGTTTCAATAACTAACTTAGTGTATGGTTGACGATGACCTTGCTTTTTACGGTTGTTTTTCTTAGCCTTGTACTTGAAAACGATAATTTTCTTAGCACGGCCTTGCTTTTCAACCTTAGCAGTTACAGTTGCACCAGCAACAGTTGGGCTTCCAACTTTAACATCTTCTCCACCAACTAATAATACTTTGTCAAATGTAACAGTGTCGCCTTCGTTTACGTCTAACTTTTCAACGAAGATAACTTGTCCTTGTTCAACTTTGATTTGCTTTCCACCAGTTTCAATAACAGCGTACATACTTGCACCTCCTCTATTTTCCTAAGACTCGCCATATGAAGGTACGTGTTATCCACGTTTAAAACCTTAAATGAGCGGTTGTAGTAGCGGGTGCTACAAACAACAGAAAAATCTTACCATAATATAACTCTACAGTCAATTAAAACTTAGTCTTGCTTATTTTTGTACCCTTCCTGCCCCATTACATTTGTAACAAATTTCAGTTTTTTTCTGACTTAAACTTTTACCTGATCTTTCACGTGTTAGCTCAAGTAGATTAAGTTTAGTAAAGCCTTGAATATTTACCTTATTTTTATCATTACTAAATGCTGTTTCAACTACACTAAGTAATTTTTCTTTATTACTAGCATTATCTAGATTAATAAAATCTATGATTACGATTCCACCTATATTTCTAAGGGTTAACTGGTGTGCAATTTCGTATGCAGCTTCAACATTGACATCTAATAACCCCTTTTCACCCGCATTATTACTTATATACGATCCAGAATTAACGTCTATAACAGTTAATGTCTCAGTTTCATCTATAAATATTGATCCACCACTACGTAGTTTAACTTCTCGGTTAAGAAGTTTTTGTAGTTCCTGCTCAATGAAATATTTCTCGAATAATGTCTCATTGCCACTCTCGATCCTAATAAGTTCTCTGTAGCTTGTATCCATAAGTTGACGAGCAATTTCATAATCATTAACAATTATCTTAGAAATTTCTTCTGGTGCATTTAATTCCAAAGATTCTATTATAATGTTTCTTTTATTTAATAATTTTGGATGTTTATAATTATTCATTTCACTTACCCAGTTATTAAATAGCGCTATACATACATCTATAAAATAATTAATTTCATTATTTTTAAGTTTTTCACATTCAGTTCTGAATATGAAGCCTTTATTGTCTAAATATGAAATATACTTCTCTAATTCAATCTTTCTTTTTTTACTTAACTTTTTTGAAAAATAATTATTATCGGAATACGGCATATAAACAATAGAATTATATTTTATTTCAATATCACATGTTAATTTTGGTGGTTTAGAATGATGTGACTCTTTTATAATTTGAACGAGTACTTTTTTTCCTTCGTGAATACTACCTAATACTTTGGGAATATTTTTTATTGATAAATAACCTTGCGTGCTCTTACCTATATTTATAAAGTACCCATTTAGATTTGGGACATATTTACTAACCGTACCCACGAACACAGACCCTAATGTTAGTTCTTCTTCACAACTAATTTCGAGTTGACTTAGTCTACCTTCATCTAACTTCGCTAGCATTACTGTACTATCATTTTTTTGAATTATTATTGTAGATTCCATCATATACACCTTTCACTAAAACTTCGATTAAATTTATAACCACCTTTCTAACCAGTGGTTTTCTCAGCCCTATAAGAGATTGGTTTAAAAATTAACACTTATTTTGAGGAAAACTATTCGACTATTGTTTTTTATTTGTCTTAAAATGAAGTATAAATGTGCTGAAAAGTTTTTATATTTTTGTTGAATGGAGTGTTATCGCTTGAAATGCCATATTTCCCCTAGGGCAAAATGCATTAAGTGAGACACCGCAGTCGAGCAAAGCGAAGGTGCTCAACTCCAGCGGGAACAGCACGAGCCTCAACTAATTTTTGCAAGTGAAACTTGCAAAAATTAGTTGAGGCCGTGCCCGCGGAAAGTGAGCACCGAAAGCGCAAATCAACATAAGTAAATATTAATATTTAATTTCTATACTTATATACCACCAACCTAACCGGTGGTTTTCATATATTAATTAAAACAAGTGAGCTCATGCTCACTTGTTAAATGTTTTAAGTTCAGAAATATCCTTTATTGGATTATCTTCAAATAAGTAATTATGTAATAACTCATTCTCATCTATTATATACTGTTTTCCATCATAATTAACACTAATTAAATGCTTTTTATATTTATAGAACTTTTTTAACACATTAAGTATCGTATTATTAAATTTAGTATTAATTATTGAAACTTCCTTAAAATTTACCTCAAAACTATTATGACGATTAGTTAAATACCTTATGAATATGTAGGCTCTATTCTTCCAATTAAAAATTAGTATGAACATTAAATAGCATAAAACTATTAGATTGCCTGCGTTAGAGAGATCATCAATTATTAAATATATTGAAAGTAACAATAAAACTGTTAAAGATGAGATTGTTATTAATTTGAAAGTCTTGTAGTAAGGAAAAAAAGCCTGATAAATTAATGATATAATTCTCCCACCATCAAGTGGGTGAATTGGTAACAAATTAACACAAAGAAGTGTTAAATTTATGTGTTGAAAAATCTTAATATTCTCTATATTAAAACCGTTGATAAACCCTAAAATAAAGAGCAAAACAGCAAACAGTAAATTCATTAGTGGGCCCGCAAGCGTTACAATTAATTCTTCTCTTAATGGCTTATTGTCAAACTCCTCTGTAACTGCTACTCCACCAAATGGTAGAATATCTATTTTTGTTACACGCCATGAAAAATATTCCATAGCAATAACATGTCCAAGTTCATGAATGAAAATTATTATAAATGTTATACTTAATACCTTGAACTGTGCTGTAATAATACTAATTGCTGCCAGAAGCCAAAATAATGGATGTATCTTAATTTTAAAAAGAATGGATTTATTCAAATTTTATCACTTGAGTAGGATCAATGAATCCCTTTCCTTTTTTTACTGCAAAATAATAATTCCCAACATGACTACTATCATTTGTAGATGCCTTACCTACTAAGCCACCTTCATCTATAGAATCATACTGTGATACATCAATATCCTCAAGTTTTCCATACCAATATTCAGTTCCATCCTCACTTTGTATTATTACAGTATTTCCTAATCCTTCCTTAGTCCCTGCAAATAGAACTACACCTTTTTTTAATGTTCTAACTTGGAAAGATGCGATAGTTTCAATTATTACTCCCTTACCGTTTACACCAAAAGTCTCAACTACTTTACCAGAAGCAGCGTTATTGTTTACTGTTCTTTTATCCTCTGTATCTGTAAGTGGTAGTATCGCGATTCCAGGATCACCAAATATACTTTCAACTTTTTTCTTCGCATAAGCAAAATTGAATTCTTCTGTCATAATGTAATTAGTAGTATTTCTAATTACAGATGTAAAGGCATTTTGATTAGGTGTTCGATATGCAATAGTTACAATTAGAAATATAACAGAAGTAACTAATAGTCTAAATAATAATGTCTCATAATTCCAGCTTCCCCTGTTTTCTCTTTTAATTGGAAAAGTCCTAGAATATATATCATCTGCCTTTGGTAATTTCTTTTTTCTAGATTTAACTTCTTCCATTCGCTCTTTTTTTCGTTTTTCAATCCTTCTCAATATATCCTTTCGGTTATCCATTAAACAACATCCTTTTTATTTTTCTTTTGCTACATTGTATTCATGGAATTGTGAAATATGAGAAGTTGTCCAAAATAAAACAAGGCATTGCTAAATCTTTAAATAAATATCAGATTGTCAATACGATAAAAAAACTGCTGGAAATGTATACATTTCCCCAGCGGGAACAGCACGGCCTCAACTAATTTTTGTAAGTGAAACTTGCAAAAATTAGTTGAGGCCGTGCCCGCGGAAAGCGAGCAGTTTTTGAGTGTGGTAATAATAATCTAAACTTATACTTTTTTTAAATAAAAACACTCTAATTTAATAGAGTGTCAGGCGTAAAGTATTATTAACTTCAATTTATTAAGTAAGTTTCTTATCTTATGCCAAAAAATTTTTTAACCTTAGCAAATACTCCAACATCCTCAGTGAGATTCTGTAACGGAATTGATTCACCTAATAATCTTCTGGCAATATTTCGGTATGCAATTGAAACTCTATTCTTAGGGTTTAATGCTATTGGTTCTCTATCTTTTGCTGCTTTAATTACTTCGTCATCGTCAGCAACAATACCAAGTAACTCTATCGATAATATATTTGTAATTTCATCTATTTCTAGGGTTTCACCTTTACTTAACATCTGTGTTCTAATTCTATTAATAATTAGTCGGGGTGGATCAATATGGCCCTCTTGCTCAAGTAAACCTATTACTCTATCAGCATCACGTACAGCAGAAGGATCTGGTGTAGTTACTACTATAGCCTTATTAGCCCCAACAACTGCATTTTTAAATCCTTGTTCAATACCAGCTGGACAATCAATTAATACAAAATCATGATCCTTTTTAAGTTCTTCTATTAATTCTTTCATTTGAGCAGTATTAACTGCTGATTTATCTGCTAGTTGTGCTGCAGGTAATAACGATAAGCCTTCAAATCTTTTGTCTTTAATCAGCGCTTGATTAACTTTACATCTACCGTGACAAACATCTACTAAATCAAAAATAACTCTATTATCAAGACCTAATACTACATCAAGGTTTCTAAGGCCAATATCTGTATCTACTAGAACAACCTTCTTTCCTAGTAATGCAAGAGATGTTCCAATATTAGCTGTAGTAGTTGTTTTTCCTACTCCACCTTTTCCAGAAGTTATTACGATTGCATCACCCACGGTTATATTCCCCTTTCAATTTTAGCCAAATTAGATCTAATCTTTGCTAGATTATTTATAGAATCTAAAACTATTTTATTTTCGTTATTTACATATGCAAAGTCAAAATTGAAACCATCAGATTCGGAATCCTTTTCAGGTGCACGGCTAAATAGATCGCTAATATAAATCTGCATTGGGTCCATATTCGTTGCAACCACAACTGCCTCCCTATCACCAGCAGCACCCGCATGTGCTATTCCCCTTAAGTTACCTAAAACGAAAATATTACCATTAGCAACTAATTTACCTCCGGGATTTACATCACCAATTAAAAGAAGGTCACCTTGTGACTCAATAACTTGTCCAGATCTTACAATTCTCATTTCCCTTACTATCTCACTACGTTGCTTCATTTTCAAAGCATTTTCCTTAGTAATAACTAGACTTTGGAATGAGTTAATATATAAATTCTTTGTCTGATTTATAATTTCCTTTATTTCTTTCTCTTGATATTCCTTTAGATATCTATGTCCAGTTTCAATGAATACTGGAGTCCTACTTTGGCCATTAGAGAAAACATTTGTTGATAACTTTTCTGTTAATTCATTTATTATATCTGAGTACGAGCAATCCTCATTAAAATATATAAATAAACCTTCTCTTTTACCCTTGATTAAAACATTCTGCTGCTCCGAGTTCATTTATGATATTCACCTCTGACCCTATCTATATATCAGTATAATTAAGATTTCTTATATAAACATATAATTTTTTAATTAGATATCCAAGAAAAAACATAAAACAAAAATTTAATAGAATTGTAGGAAGTAATCGGTATGTAATAAAGATAGTGAATGTCATCGATGTATCTTTAAAGACAATTAATATTCCGTATACAAGAACTTCAAGTATTATTATACCAGTTAATGCAACTATTGTTACGACTATTAAATGACTATTTAATGCTTTCATCAATAAAGAGAATAGATATACTATCAATGTAAATAGAAATGCGTATATTCCCAAAATATCAGTATAAAAGATATCATAAATAAAACCGAAAACAAAAGCATAAATCAAAGATAAATTTCTATTTATAAAAAGTGCCGAAAGACATAAAGAAATTAATAAGAAATGTGGAGCATATATTATTTTATTTGCGACATTATCATCTGCAAATAATTCGACAAATATAGATTCTGAAATAAAGATTATACTTAGAAATAAAGGTAAGATTATCTTGCGCATTACTCAAGTCCTCCATCACTAGATAGAATATCCTTTGATGGAGATGGCATTGTACGCTCAATAATCATTATGTTATCAATATCATAGAAATCAGCTAATGGTTTTACGAGTACTGTTTGAGTCAAGCCATAATCATCTGGTTTTGCTTCAATTACCTCTCCGATAATTAAACCCTCAGGAAAAACTCCTCCTAGACCTGATGTAATAACCTTTTGCTTTTTTACTACCTTATATTCAGTTGGTATTTTCTTTAATAAAAGAGCCTTTTTACCTTCATCATAGCCTTCAATTAAACCATGATAAGCCTTCTTACCACTTATTGTTGCAGAAATTCTATTAGTTCTCTCTGGAGACGTAAGTAACTGTACTGATGAAGTAAATTCTGAAACAATTTTTATCTTACCTATTAGCCCTTTGGGTGTTATAACAGCCATATTTTCTTTTATTCCATGCTGTTTGCCTTTATTTATGAATATAACATCATGCCATTGATCAGGACTTCTTGCAATTATAGACGCTTGTACGATGCTAACATCTTTTAAGTCATCTGTTTTTTTAAGTATTGCTCTAAGCTCTTCATTTTCATTTTGCAATTCATTAATTTTAACTGATAGTTCAGCATAGTTTTCGATTTTTGCCTTTAAATATTTATTTTCTTCATATGCAGTTCTTAAATCATTTAAAGACAGAAAAAAATTCTTTACACCATAAACAGGCTTATGAACAATTGATTGAACTAGCCCTACTGTATCCTTAATAAATTTTTCTGGGACAGATGCTTTTGTTCTCTTATTAAGTGAATAACCAATTAGCCCAACAAAAAGTATAATTGATGTTAACAGAAGGATTAGTCGTTTATTAGTAAAAAAATTCGACATTTTTGCACCTTCTTACGTTCTACTTACTAAACTGTTTGTATTTCTCTATATGATCCAATGATTTCCCTGTACCTACTGCAACACAATCCAATGGATTTTCAGATACATAAACTGGTATATCAGTTTCATCACTAAGAACTTTATCAAGATTCCTTAATAGCGCCCCTCCACCGGTTAGAACGATACCTCTATCCATTATATCAGATGCTAGTTCTGGTGGGGTCTTTTCTAATGTTGCTTTTACAGATTCAATTATTGCAGTAACAGTATCAGATAAAGCCTCTGCTACTTCTTCAGGCTTTATCAGTATTGTTTTTGGTAAACCAGTAATTAAATCTCTACCTCTGATCTCCATTGGTTCAATACCTGCTATAGAACCTGCAGAACCTATTTCAATCTTTAACGTTTCAGCAGTTCTTTCACCTATTAATAAGTTATAATGTCTTTTTATGTATTGAATAATAGATTCATCCATTTCATCACCAGCAACCCTAATTGATTTACTAGTTACGATCCCACCTAGAGAAATAACAGCGACTTCAGTTGTTCCTCCACCTATATCTACAACCATACTTCCCGTTGGTTCCCATACAGGTAAATTTGCTCCAATTGCAGCTGCAAAAGGTTCCTCAATTGTAAAAGCATCTCTTGCTCCAGCTTGACGAGTTGCATCTATAACTGCACGTTTTTCAACAGCAGTTATTCCAGAAGGTACACAAACCATTATATAGGGCTTACGTGAAAAAAAGCTTTTCCTTTTATTTGCACGTTTTATGTAGTATGACATCATCGATGCCGTAGTTTCATAATCTGCTATAACCCCATCTTTCATTGGCCTAATCGCCACGACATTACCAGGAGTTCTACCAATCATACTTTTCGCTTCGTTTCCTACTGCGACAATCTTTTTTGAATCTGTTTGCATAGCAACAACAGAAGGTTCTCTAACTAATACTCCTTTACCTTTAGCATATACTAGGGTATTGGCTGTACCTAAATCTATACCTAAATCACGTGTAAATCCACTGAAAAGATTACTAAATCCAAACATAATATAACTTCCCTTCAAATCACTCTCATATATATAATGTAGTTTATCTATCTTAGACTTAATTATTATGAAAAATATCGACAATATCAGTCATTAATAAAAAATTTCATAAGTAATATTATATAGGATTAGTAAATAAAAAAATAGTGTTACAGATAACCTTTTTCTTTCAAGCTTATATATTTATCATCACCAATAATGATATGATCAAGCAATTCAATCCCAATTATCTTTCCACATTCAACTAATCTTTTAGTAACATCAATATCTTCTTTACTTGGGGTAGGATCACCACTTGGATGGTTATGTGCGCAGATAACGGAGGCAGCTGACTTTTTTATAGCTGTGTTAAATACTTCTCTAGGATGAACTATTGAGGCGTTTAGACTACCAATGAAAACTGTTTGTTTATAAATAATTTGATTTTTAGTGTTAAGATATAAACAAACAAAGTGTTCCTGACATAATGTTGACATTTCGTATTTTAAATACTCCGCACAATCTTGTGGAGATCTTATTGTATACTTTTCATCTTTTGTTGATTGGTTAATTCTTTTTCCAAGCTCAATCGCCGTTAGTAACTGGACAGCTTTAGTAGGTCCGATTCCTTTAATACTAGTTATTTCTTCTAAAGTTGAGTTTAATATATTCTTAAGACCATTTAGTTGAATTAGTAATTTATTTGCAATTTGTATTGATGATTCTTTTCTTGTTCCCGTCCTTAACAAAATAGCTATTAACTCCGCATTTGAAAGAGAGCTAAAACCATAACTCAGCACTTTCTCTCTAGGTCTCTCATTCATTGGTAATTCTTTAATCGTCACACCATCTTCAACCATTTTGCTTCCCCTCTTGTATTTGCTTAATCTTTCTAATTACTTTAGAAACAGGTAGACCAACTACATTATAATAGTCTCCATTTATCCATTCTACCAACATTCCACCTGCACCTTGAATCCCATATCCTCCAGCTTTGTCACTATAATCGTTGAAGGCAAGATACTCCTCTATTTCGCTCTCAAGTAAGTCATAAAATTTGACTTTTGTTATCTCTGCAAATGATTCTGTACCATTCTTGCTGATTATAGTACACCCTGTAATTACTTGGTGTACGTTTCCACTTAGCATTCTCATCATATCTCTAGCATGTTCTATATTTTTGGGTTTACCTAATATATTGTCTTCATAAACAACAATAGTATCTGCAGCTAATATTGTTCTTCCTTCATGCCTTGAGTTAATTACCTTAGCCTTTTGAGCAGAAAGTTCTTTTGCAATATTAATTGGATCTACTGATTTATAATTATCCTCATCAATTTCTTCGGTTATTATTTCGAAATCAATATTAAATTGTTCTAATAACATTTTTCTCCTTGGAGAATTTGACGCTAATATAATTTTCATTATTAAAATCACCTCATTTATATAATGTCCTATTAAAAAATAAAATGCAAAAAGTAAAAAATCAAATTTTATATGATACTCTTCCTAAAAATTATGATTTCACAATATAAACCTATATAAAAATAAAAAGTAAGGGAAATACCCTTACTCAGTTTAATTTATTTTAATTACTTTTTTATCATACTATTACACCATTCGTAGTAGTATACAAATGCATTAAGCAATTGCTCCTCGCTCGTTTGATTATTTACTTTATCACTTTTAATTACACTAGAATAGAATTCATTTAATTCTGATACAAACTTATTATATGAATCCGATTCAGTTTTTGGCTTATTTAAATTGAATGATTTTGTAGCTTGTTCATATTTCTCTTTCGATAAAGTCCCGCTTTCTAAATCATTTGTAAAAATACTAATTGTCTCTAAAAATGTTAACCTTTGATTATTGTAAGCCTTTTGATTATATTTAGAGTCTTTAAAATTCAATTCTGGTATTGTAATATTTTTCAAATATGTTGGTAGGCCAAGTTTGTTGTAATCTTGACCAATTTGACTCGCAATCTGACTTTTACTATCGATTAACCCGACAATCAGATAAAATTTATGATCTGAAATAAATGTTCCATAAGGTACCTTATTTTCAAACTGCTGAATATAATTCTGAGAAGTTTTCTTTGATGAAAATACACCAGCCTGGATGACTTTAACATCAGAGGAAGCTAACTTGATCGGGACTAGATTTTCGTTCGTCATTGTAGTCTTTTCTTCCGTCAGTACAACTGTTTCATTGCTGGGTGATGATTTAGTTAACAAATATAGAACAGAAAACCCTAACATTGTTCCAAAAAATAATGAGAGAGCTATAGAAACTAAAATTTTCTTTACGATAGTTTTATATTCTTTTTTCACTTTATTTTTTGCAGTTTTAAAGTCTTCTATTGAAATTACTTTGTTTATATTTACTTGAGAAACTTTTCTCGGAATATTTGTTGGTAGAAACCAAGGTACTGCCATTTTTAGTTCCTCTTTATCCTCTGATGTCATAACTCTACTTACCTTGGCTTGAGGCACTTCTTTAACTTTGCCGTTAATTTTTACGATTATCTTATTATTATCCATTATTCGTATCACCTCAAAGTAGTAATTTAGTGTTATGCCCATCGTAGCACACTTGTCCAAAGAAAAATAAGGAAGTCTGTCGAGAGAATTAAAATAATATATTAATAATTTCCCATTTATTCGACATTATTAACTTTATACACCTAACTAATACTATGTAAAAACAAAGAAAAAAAACTCCAGTTACAGAGTTTTTCCTTACTTACTATTATCTGTATCTCCCCAAATACTTACATTTGGAGGAAGATCTTCGGCTTGTGACTTTAGTTTCTTTATTCCATGTTTCACATAATTGTTTTTTGGTGCATAAAAATCCTTTGAAATTAATTCAGTCTTTGTTATTTTTCCGTCTTTACTCTTAATTTCTCTATAAACCTCAACATAATGCCCATCATAACCTTCTGATTTAACTTCATACTTACCTTGCTCTAACTTCGGATCACTTTCTATAATTTTCTGTCTAGTTATTTTCTTCTTATTTCTTAGAACATAAGAATAATTATAGTTATTATTAGAAGAGTATAATTGTGCAGATATTTCACCTTTATTAGTAATAACCTCTAAGGTAAATATATCATTTGTCTTATTTTCAAACTTTAAGTCGTCTTTTCCCTTTATAATTTTAACATCAAATCCTAAATACTCCATACCACCAAGTCTATCGTTAATATTTCGTTCTACTATAGATAGAGGTGAACTAATTGTGAGCTTGTAGATTTGTCGCGCTAATAACTGAAGCTCTTCATTACTTAAGTCTGGTTCATTAAATTCATTTAGAAAGGAAAAAGTTTCATTAGGATTTATAACTATAACTTTGTTTAATGGTTTTAATTCATTTTTCTTTATATGTATACTAGTTTTACTTAATAGTATATTATTTGTTCCATTAAGAACTTTTAAGAAGGTGTTAAGATTAATTGGCTTATCTATTAGAAGCGATGCAACACGATAACATTCTTCAATTACCTCGGTCCGTTGCTTATTATCTGATAGTTTAATATTTGTAGCCTGTTCGATTTGGTTAACAATTTTTTCAGTTTCTATTCTCGTTTTTAAAGGGTATTGTCCAGATTTTTTTATACTATATACTGTTTTTTTAATTTCAAATTCAATTAAATTACCGCTTGGTTTTATTTTCTTGCTATTATATTTGAAAGCTAGTCCTGAACGATTCCACTTTTTAATTTCATCTTCCACCTTTTCTACAGCTTCTCGCTTAGATAAACTACTAACATTTATATTAGCGACATAGGTTTGAGTAGGTAATTTTTTATTACCTTCTTGAAAATTTAGATAAAAAGAAGAAGCAGAACGAGACACTAGCATCAAGAAAAAGGCGCAAATTAATAAAGTTGCAAATAATTTGATCTTTTTCATTTCTACCACCTCGGGTCTACTTCATTTTTCTAAGCTTCAACATTCATCGAAATTTCGATGATTAAATTAGATCCAATTTCTTGAGCTCTAAATATGTCTTCCTCAGTTAAAACTGTTCCTTCAGGAAAAAGAACTTGTCCATTCGTTGTATAAATATCTTTGCTTAGTGTTTTACCTACTAGTAGCTCAACTTGCTTATCTTTTAATGCTTTAATTTCATCATTTTCCAATACATTATTAGGGAAAATAACTTCCTCAACCTTTGGGCTAACAGTCGTCTTAGCTACTGTTTCTTCAGCTTCAACTAGTTCTAAAGGGTTACTTAAAAAACTAACAGATGCTTCCTCATTTACAATTACGATGTCTTTTCCAAAAGTGATTACATTCTCAGATTTGAGCGTTAGCTCTTTACCGTTCATGTTCATATATACACCAAGAATATTTCCTGATTCTTCATCGATAAAATACTCTTTAATATCACCAAGTAATTGACCTTTTCTAGTCATCACTTTTGAATTAATAATTCTAATCTTTTTGTTAACTAATTGGTTTGCAATTGGAATTTCATTTAAATCTATTATTACACTTTCACTTTCTACTGTTAATGCATATTCCCCAATCCCTACAACTTTTTTGAATGGAATAGCTTTAACACTAGTTTGCCAATCTTCATGCTCAATAGTTAAAAAATCTACAGATTGTTTATCTGGGTTGATTACTAGAGATCTTACCTTACCTATTTCTTGACCGTCTAAAATTCCAATAATAGGTAAACCTATAATTTCATTACTCTTTTTCATACTTCTCCACCTTATCTAAAAGATTATTTTCAGTTAACGTAAATAAATCTAAATTTAATAGTAGCATTGGATAATTACTGTACTCTTCTTTAAGTTCTTGTATAAGTTCTATAAGTTCATCAGTTTTCTTGAAGACTAGCAAGTTCTTTGCAAGAATATAATGTAATGTAAACCTTTGCCTTGTATCTACTGCACTTAACAGTAATTTATTGATACTCTGCTTAAATTCATTAGGATGAATTAGAGCTACCTCTAATTCAAGTTGATTAGTTAGTGTATCTACAATTTGATAGTTAAAACTACGTTTAATTTCAAGTTGGATTTCACTTTCGTTATTTGTTTCTTCTACTATTTCTTCGTGAACTAATTCTAGATTAATTTCTTCGATGTTTTCATCCACTAGTTCGTTCTCAAACATATTGTCTTCTTCTACTGCTTCATCTTGAGTTTGTTCAGGATGACTTTCCTCATTCATCACATCAACTTGAATCTGTTGATCTTCTTCAATTTCTTCATCTTGAGTTTGTTCTGGATAGCTTTCCTCATTTATCACTCCAACTTGAATCTGTTGATCTTCTTCAATTTCTTCATCTTGAATTTGTTCAGGATAACTTTCCTCATTTATCACTTCAACTTGAATTTGTTGATCTTCTTCAATTACTTCATCTTGAGTTTGGTCCGGATAACTTACCATATCAACTTGAAGTTGTTCATTTTTTTCAACTTCTTTATCTTGAATTTGTTCCAGAAATATTTCCTCATCTATTACTTCTACTTGCTGTATTTCATCTTGATAATCTTCATTTACTTCTTCTTGAACTATATCGCTCTGTATTTCTTCTACATTTTTATTTAACGACTCTAGTTCTTTATGTTGATCAATATCATTATCATCTATAATATCTTCTGTTTTCGATATTTGGTCATCTTTATTATTTGCAATTAATTTTTCGAATCTTGATATATTATTAGATTTAAAAGTATCACTATTGTTCTCAATAGTTTCGTTAAGTAAATTTTTATCTAATACTTTTGTTTCAATTTTATGGACCATTTCTAGGTTCTCATCTAGCTGTTCAAAAGCTAAAATATCATTATTCATATTGTTATTCTGAATCACTGCATCATTAGGCAAAACTTGTCCTATTAGATTATTTTCAGTTACAGCATTAGAAAAATCATTTACCAACAATGATTCCCCATAATTCTTCTCTAATAACACAGTAAAGATAATACTTGTTATTAACAACACAACAATTGCAGTTGTTAGCGTTAGAATATTACTTGCTAATAGACCAATTATTGCTAGCAATGCAGAAACTAGGATTATTATTTTCTTGCCCTTTTTACTAAAACCTAGTGGCAATATGTACATTATTGGCAAAAGTAATATTAGTACTATGAGCGAAACTGTAAATTGATTCAAGATTTCACCTCTCTCTGCCAGAAATACTTGTCTTTTTTTAGTTTTACTAATAGTCAAAAAATGACAAGTATCGACTATATGTTATTTTATAATAAACACAGAGATTTTTAAAGAAAATCAAGTAAATAAATATAATAATAATTAATTATTTATTATATAGTTCCATTAATATCCATTTTCTAACATCAGAAATAAAGTATAGTGATCCTGTAATTAAATAAACTGTACTGTCATCGCTTTCTTTAAATGCATTTTTTATCCAGACTTTCCATTGGTTATTTATTAATAAATTATCTTTATTTTTTGCTGAATTATATAAATCTTCTGCTCTAGCAGCACGATAAAAATCAAATGTAGTAACTGATAGTTCATCTGCAACGTCACTTAGTTTATCAATCATTAAACTATAATCCTTATCGTTAACTGCAGCGAACATTATTTTTTTCTTTTGTACTGTGTATTTGTTATGGATTGTATCTACAAAAGTATTTATTCCATCTATATTATGTGCCCCATCAATAATTATTAAAGGATTATTACTTAATTTTTCAAATCTCCCTATCCAAAATGCTTTTAGTAATCCTTTCTCAATATCTGTAATATGAATTTTAGCAACTTTTCTTTTTGTTAATTCTCTTGCACAATATATTGCTAGTGAAGCATTGATTATTTGATGTTTACCATCCATTTTTATAGAATAATGTTCCTTATTCCCATTATTATCTTTTATAGAAAAGGATTCTCCACTTTCTTCACAGCTATTAGTTTCGATACTATCATTTACAAAACTAACATCACTATTTTTATTGTTTGCAATCTTTGTAATCACATCTCTACATATTTCCTGTTTAACAGTGGAAATTAGAGGTACGTTCTCTTTTATAATGCCTGCCTTTTCATAAGCAATTTCTTCTAGGGTTTTTCCAAGTATATTGATATGATCATAACCTATGTTTGTAATTGCAGTTAAAATTGGCTCGACTACGTTAGTCGAATCAAGACGACCCCCAAGTCCTACTTCATAAATAACAAAATCTTGTTTATTAATTGACCCGAAGTATAAAAATGACATTGCTGTAATAATCTCGAATTCCGTCGGAGAACCTAATTCTAATGAATCCAGTTCGTCTGCCAAAGGTTTTATTATATTTACTAGATCCAAAATATCATTATCGTTTATTGGTATTCCATTAACACTTATTCTTTCATTAAATATTTCTATATATGGAGAAGTGAATGTCCCAACACTGTATCCAGCTTCTTCTAAGATATTTCTAAGGAAAGTTAGCGTAGATCCTTTTCCATTTGTTCCTGCAATATGGATTGCGTTTATATTTCTATGTGGATTACCAAGTTTCTCTAGCATCCAATCCATTCTCTTTAGCCCAGGTTTAATGCCAAACTTAAGCCTACCATGAATCCAACTAACTGCATCATTGTAAGTATTAATCATTTAAAAACCCCACTGTCAAATTCCTACATTTTTCTTATTAATAATACCTTAAATAAAAGAATAATATCCATATTATTTATAGCGCAAGTGCTCTTTTCCTCAGTCCTTCAAGATTTTTTGACAAATCGGCTGATAAAATTCATAAAAAAACTTGGTAGACATTGTATTCAAATGGATACAAGTTTACCAAGTTTTTTGAATTATTGTTGTTTAAGTTCTTCTAAACGTTGTAATACAGTATTGCGCTTTTCTATATAGTCTGCTTCCTTTGCTAGCTCTTCTTCTATTACAGATGCTGGAGCTTTTGCAACAAACCCTTGATTAGCTAGCTTCTTTTGTACTCTATCAACTTCTGAATTTAACTTAGCTAATTCTTTCTCTAGCCTTGCAATTTCTTCGTCGATATTAATTAATCCTAATAACGGTAAAATTAGTTCTGCTCCTGTAACAACAGATGTCATAGATTTCTCTGTGATCTCAAATTTAGTGTCAATAATTAACTCACTAGGATTACAGAATTTCTCTAAATATCCGCTATTTCTATTTAAAATTTCTTTTATATTTTCATCTTTTGCTTTAATAGCTAATTTGATTTTCTTACTCATCGGCGTATTTACTTCTGCTCTGATATTTCTTACTGAACGAATTATATCAACTAATAACTTAAACTCATTAGATGCATTAGTATCGATTAAACTATCTTCAACATTAGGCCATTCAGAGATAGTTATTGATTCCCCGTTGTGTGGAAGTGCTTGCCATATCTCTTCAGTTATGAAAGGCATAAATGGATGTAGCATTTTCATTGTTTTATCTAATACATACGCAAGTACTGATCTAGTAGTATTTTTCGCATTCTCATCATCACTGTATAATGGCAGTTTAGCCATCTCAATATACCAATCGCAAAGATCATCCCAGATAAAATTATATAGTTCACGGCCAACTTCACCAAACTCATACTTGTCTGCTAGTCTAGTTACATTTGCTATTGTTTCATTAAGTCTCGTTAGAATCCACTTATCTGCAAGAGTTTTAGGACCACTTAAGTCAACCATATCTATTGTAAAGTCTTCCATGTTCATTAATGCAAATCTAGAAGCATTCCAAATCTTATTTGCAAAGTTCCATGTCGCTTCAACCTTTTCAATGCTAAAACGTAAGTCCTGACCTGGAGAACTTCCAGTTGATAAGAAATATCGTAATGCATCGGCACCATATTGATCAATAACATCCATTGGATCTACACCGTTACCTAATGACTTGCTCATTTTTCGACCTTGTGCATCACGAACTAATCCATGAATTAATACATCACTAAATGGTTTTTTACCCGTAAACTCTAAGGATTGGAATATCATTCTTGATACCCAGAAGAAAATAATATCGTATCCAGTTACAAGTACATTAGTTGGAAAATAACGCTTATAATCCTCACTTTCTGTATTTGGCCAACCCATTGTAGAAAATGGCCATAGTGCTGAACTAAACCATGTATCTAAAACATCATTATCTTGGTTCCAATTTTCTATATCATTTGGAGCTTCAACACCAACAAAGATCTCACCAGTTTCCTTATGATACCACGCTGGTATTCTATGACCCCACCATAATTGGCGAGAAATACACCAGTCTCTTATATTTTCCATCCAACGTAGATACGTTTTTTCAAATCTATCTGGAACAAAGTTAACTTTGTCGTCATTATTTTGATGGTTAATTGCTTCTTCTGCTAATGGTTGCATCTTAACAAACCACTGAGTTGATAAGTATGGTTCAACAACGGCACCACTACGCTCACTATGTCCAACAGAATGTGTATGTTCTTCAATCTTCACTAGAACACCTAACTCTTGAAGATCCTTTACAATTTGCTTACGGCAATCAAATCTATCTAAACAACAATACTTACCAGCATTTTTATTCATGGACCCATCTTCATTCATAACTAGGATACGTTCTAAATTATGTCTATTGCCTAGTTCGAAATCATTAGGATCGTGTGCAGGTGTTATCTTTACTGCTCCTGATCCAAAATCCATATCAACATAGTCGTCAGCAACGATAGGTATTTCTCTTCCAACTAGTGGTAACGTAATTGTCTTACCAATTAAGCTCTTGTATCTTTCATCTTCTGGATGAACCGCAACTGCAGTATCACCTAGCATTGTTTCTGGTCTAGTTGTTGCAACTTGAATGTAACCTGAACCATCTGATAAAGGATAATTCAGATGATAAAAAGCTCCTTGAACATCCTGATATATAACTTCAATATCTGATAATGCTGTTTTCGTTGCTGGATCCCAGTTTATAATGTATTCTCCACGATAAATTAAACCTTTTTCATACAATTTTACAAATACTTCCTTAACTGCATTAGAAAGACCATCATCTAAAGTAAATCTTTCTCGAGAATAATCTAAACCAAGCCCTAATTTTGACCATTGTTCTCTTATATGACTAGCGTATTCTTCTTTCCACTCCCACGCTTGCTCTAGGAACTTTTCCCTTCCTAAATCATATCGAGTTTTCCCCTCAGATCTTAACTTTTCTTCAACTTTTGCTTGTGTAGCAATACCCGCATGGTCCATTCCAGGTAACCAAAGTACGTCATAGCCTTGCATTCTTTTAAGTCGAGTTAGGATGTCTTGTAGTGTAGTATCCCAAGCGTGCCCTAAATGTAACCTTCCAGTTACATTTGGGGGTGGAATTACTATGGTATACGGTTCTTTTGTTTTATCAGCTTTTGCTTCAAAAAATTTCCCTTCTAACCAAAATTTATAGCGATCCAATTCTACTGATTTCGGATCATATTTTGGTGGTAAACTCATCTTTTCTGTCATAAAAATTACCTCCTTTAATATGTAAAACTATCATTTAAGTCGATGGCTTGCGGTAGTTGATTAGCGACAAATGGTATTACCTTCTTACTAGCATATAAATTTAAGTTGGCAAAAGCCAAGTTCATGAATGAGCTTAGACTTTCTTATATGCGCTCGCTTTCCGCGGGCACGGCCTCAACTAATTTTTGCAAGCAAAAATGGATTTTCGGCTCGTGCTGTTCCCGCTGGCGAAATGCATGCATTTCGAGCGCATATGCTTACTTTTAGATATAAGTCGGAATACGCTCAAACCAAAGTTAAATCAATGTTTCAACTTACAAATTCATTCTTTATATATAAAAAAACCCTTAATCCTAAAAGGACGAAGGGTTGTATTCGCGGTGCCACCTTTTTTATAGCCTAAATAAACATAAGCTACATCTCTAAAGCAAGTAACGTTTGCATACGGCTCTTCCTACTAAGATTTCTTTTCAGAAAAACGGCTCATGGGCTACCTTCTAACCATTTAAATAAGAAACTTTTCAGCAACTAGTTTCTCTCTCTTAATTTAAAGAGGGGTATACTCTTCCCAATCTATGCCTTTTTAACATTCTACTGAACAGTGCTCAGTTTTTATTTTTATTTACAGTTTACAGTTTACAGAAATTTTATTCATTATTCAACATTATATAAATAAAAATTAAAATCGTATAGACATTTATCACTAAATTTCGTGACCTTCATAAAATATACTGATAAAAGTTAGGTGGTGTGCTTTATGAAAAATTATAAGTATTATGAACATCAGTTAAAATATTCATTAAGAAAATGGAAGCCCCATATTTCTACATTTATTATGCCTTTAATGATATTCCAAGGCATTAGAACTTTTTTACTTCCATCTATATTAGACGCAGCACTTCTATTCATACTAATATTGCTTTATGCAGGTATATATTACTCTTGGTATTAGTATATTTCTGCCTACCATTTTTCGACAAATATTTCCCAGAAAATAAAGAGCTAGATTAGTTCTCGGAACTTTCTAGCTCTTCCATTTCTTCATTTCGCTCAATTTCTAATATTTTTGATACGATATACTCACTATTTACCATTTGCCAATATATGTTTTGAAGGGTCTTAATACTTTCAAGTTCTGTATTACTACGAGATCTTAAATCTTGAGTGTAATTATATAGTAGAAAAGGAGTTGAAATGTTCGCTAAATATAAGTGTCTCTCACCTTTAGACCATTTAAAATTACTAAAATAGTTATTTAACCACGTCCACTTTGTATCATTATAAATTGGTAAATCATTAACAACCTGTCTTGTTACATAAACTAAATCATTTACTGGCGATGCAATTGTAGACTTTTCAAAGTTTATAAAGTAACCATGACCAACTCTATCTACAACATAGTGCTTTAAAGATAGGTCTCCATGATTTAAAACAACTCTACTCTCCTCTGCATCCTTCATCCAACTTTCCCATTTATCAATTCTGTCATTTGAAAAATCAACTGCTTGCTTAGTTTTGTTATAAATTGAACAAAATTGTAGTTGGGATGGTGACATATATATTTTAGATTCACAGTGGTTTAGAAATTCACTAAGTGTTTCATCGATTACTTCTAGGTTTTTTCTAAAAGGAGCAAGATAGCTATCTACTTCAGTTTCATTTACAGATTTGTTTTCAACAGTCTTATTATGTAGTTGTGCGAGTTGTCTAAACATTTGTTCATATCTATTAGGAGCATCTATGTTATGTCCTTCTTCATACCAAGGCATCAAATAGTAGGTCCCTGACTCATCGTCAACTAAAAATTCTCCTCTAAAAGCTCTAAAAATTGGTGCGATACTCTGAAAACCCTTTACATATAAGTGGGATACAGTTTGAATTAAATCATTTGGATTTCGTGAATTTTGATTATATTTTTTTAAAGCGTAATTACCGTATGGAGTGAAAACTTTATATACTTTACCTATTTTTTCAATATACCGAGCTTGAATATGGTAAAGTGAAAGGACTTTTTTTACTACTTCAAGATCTTCCATAACAGCACCTCGCTTAAAACAAAAGTTTTAATATAGCTAGTACATTCTTTTTATCTTAAAAACAAGTGAGAAGGTTTCCCATCTCACTTGTGTATATTATTTTTGCTTTTGTAATGGAATATATAATAATTGACCTTCTGATAAATTATCATCATCAATATTATTAACTCTATTAATTTGTTGTACGGGCACATTAAATCTAGATGCAATTGATACTACAGAATCACCATATTGAACAAAATAAAGCTTAACCCTGCTTTGTGCATTCTCTTTATCACATAGAAACTTAGTTAAGTATAGAGCATCCTCAGCACGACTTTTCGTTGTAACATTATCCTCGACATCTACTTCGGCTTGATTTTCTTTGTAGTTAGGCATTAAGTTTGCTACTGGAACCTCTGTATATTCTACAAATTGGTTAGCATTTGCAGGTTGTGGCTGTTCAAATTGATCAAAATATGGATATTCACGCATTTCTACAGGTTTTGGTGTTTCAACCTGATTATTAAACTGATTAGAATCTAAATCTGCAAATTCTCTTACTTCCACAGGTGAGAAATTATCAACATCTAGTGCTGCGTATATTTGAGGATCTCGAACTTTATATACATCAAAGTCATCCTCTTGATTCAAATCCTCGTATGCTTGCACAGCTACTGCTTCGTTAGGTTGAGGAGTTTCTGCCTCTTGGCATATTCCACAAATAGATACATCTGCTTTAATTTCGATTCGGTCGAGTGTAGGCAGATCGTAGTCGAACATGTTTATTTTAATCGTAATGTCTTCTAAAGTTCGGACTTTGCTCTTAGGTATCGTGATATCTACAGGAAATCGATGATATAGAGACCAAACACCGTTCTCATTAGGTGTTATATCCTCAATAGTTCTAAGTGGTGATATCTCTCTAAGTGTATCCTCAAATGCTACCTCATTTATAGCTGGCTCATATTCACCAGAAAGCTGTAAATAGCCACTTAAAGAAATATAATTATTCTGTTCTTCTATATGAACATCAGGCTCCAAAGATAAAGTTCTAATACTCTTAACTTCTTGACCTTTTTTAAACCAAACTGTTTCCTCTAACGAAAAATCAACGGTCCGCTGGTAATTTTGTTCCAAATTTAATTCCCTCCTTAACACTAAAACGGCATTATATTTACAGTAGAGTTTATGTTAGGAACATTTTTGTTAGAACAAAAAAATAAACCTGGCTTTGCCAAGTTCTTTTAAAAGGAAATTTCATTCTATTACACGAAGCAGGAAACTGCAGGAAATGTATACATTTCCCCAGCGGGAAAAGCACGAGACGAAAATCCGTTTTTGCAAGTTTTTAAACTTGCAAAAATTAGTTGAGGCCGTGCCCGCGGAAAGCGAGCAGTTTCTGCGAGTGTAATTATTTAGAATTTTATACTTTCTTATCTTTTAAAAAAAACGCAAAATCAGCTTTCACTGATTTTGCGTTTTGTGTAAGGTTTATTTTATTATCAAAATATTAAAGTTGTGAAAATGCAATTTCTGCAGCAGCAATAGTTTTTTGGATATCTTCTTCAGTATGTGAAGTAGATAAGAACATTGCCTCAAATTGAGATGGTGGTAAATATACACCTTCGTTTGCCATAATTTGGAAATATTTTGCAAATTGATCCAAGTCACAAGTTTTTGCAGACTCATAGTTCACTATTTCTTCATCTGTAAAGAAGAATCCAACCATTGAACCAATAGAATATGTTTGATGCTTAATTCCGTACTTGTTAGCAGCAGCACTTAATCCTTCTGTTAACATATTACCTAACTTATTGAATTGCTCATATGATTCTTCAGTAAGTTGTGAAATAGTTGCAAGACCAGCTGACATAGCTAATGGGTTACCAGATAAAGTACCCGCTTGATAAATTGGACCAGATGGAGCAATTTGCGACATAATATCTTTTCTACCACCATAAGCACCTACTGGAAGTCCGCCACCCATAACTTTACCAAGACATGTTAGGTCAGGCTTAATTCCAAAGTAACCTTGTGCACTATGATAATGTACTCTGAATCCAGTCATTACCTCATCAAAAATTAATAATGATCCGTGTTGTTCTGTAATTTCACGTAATCCTTGAAGGAACTCTTGTTTAGGGATAACTAATCCCATATTTCCAGCAATCGGCTCTAAAATTATCGCAGCAATATCGTCCCCGAATTGTCTAAATGCTTCTTTAACGCTTTCCAAATCATTATATGGAACCGTAATAGTATTTTTAGCTACTCCTTCTGGAACACCAGGACTATCTGGTAATCCTAAGGTAGCAACACCTGAACCAGCTTTTATTAGAAGTGAATCACCATGGCCATGGTAACAGCCTTCAAATTTCAAAATTTTGTTTTTGCCTGTGAAACCACGTGCAACACGTAGGGCACTCATAGTAGCTTCTGTTCCTGAACTAACCATACGAACCATTTCAATAGAAGGGAATCTTTCCATAATAAGCTTAGCAACTTCAGTTTCTATTAACGATGGTGTACCAAAGCTTGTACCTTTTTCAGCAGTTGATTTAATTGCTTCTAATACGGCATCGTTTGTGTGACCTAATATCATCGGTCCCCAAGATAATACGTAATCGATATATTCATTTCCGTCGATATCATAAATTTTTGAACCTTTTCCACTTTCCATGAAAATCGGATTCATCTTAACAGATTTAAAAGCACGAACAGGGCTATTTACTCCACCAGGCATAAAATTTTGTGCTTCCTCAAATGCAACGACTGATTTATTAAAAGTTCTCATATAATTTTACCCCTTTGTAATTACCGATTATTTGTTAAGCCATCCTGCAACATCTTTTGCATGATATGTAATAATTAGATCAACACCAGCACGCTTCATGCTTGTTAAAGTTTCTAAAACTACAGACTTTTCATCAATCCATCCATTTTGAGCTGCTGCCTTAATCATTGAATATTCACCACTTACATTGTAAGCGACAACTGGTGCATTAAAATTATTCTTTACATCTCTAATAATATCTAAATAAGACAAAGCTGGTTTTACAATAAGGAAATCAGCACCTTCAAGAATATCTGATTCAGCTTCTCTCATTGCTTCTGTTCTATTTGCAGGATCCATTTGATATGATTTTCTGTCACCAAACTTTGGTGTACTGTTTGCTGCGTCTCGGAAAGGACCATAGTAGGCTGAAGCATATTTAACTGCATATGACATAATTGGTATATGCCCAAAGCCATTTTCATCTAATGCCATTCTAATAGCAATTACAAAACCATCCATCATGTTCGATGGAGCAATAATATCTGCACCAGCTCTCGCTTGACTCACAGCAGTAGCAGCTAATAATTCTAAAGTAGGATCATTTAAAATTCTTCCATCTTCAACAATTCCACAGTGACCGTGGTTTGTAAATTCACAAAGACAAGTATCAGCAATTACGATTAACTCTGGATACAGACTCTTTATTTGTCTCGTTGCTTTTTGGACAATACCTTCATCACAATACGCACCTGATCCAACCTCGTCTTTATCTTCAGGAACACCGAATAAAATAATAGATTTAATGCCTAATGAAACAATTTCTTCTATTTCTTGGTTTAGAAGGTCTAATGTAATTTGAAAAACTCCAGGCATAGATGCTACAGGATTTTTCTTGTTTTCACCTTCTAGGATAAAAAGCGGGTAAATTAAATCTTCTTTTTGCAAATGAGTTTCACGTACTATTGATCTCATAGCAGTTGTTTCTCTAAGGCGACGGTGTCTTTGAAAAGAAATATTAGTCATTTTTAACACTCCTTAAAAATTCATTTTCAATTTCATTTAGCATTCCATCAAGTGTATATTTACTAGGCATAATCTCTGGATTATAGCCATTTTCAATTGCTGATTTCTTAGAACTCGGTCCAATGACTGCTATTTTAACATTCTTAAGCAATTCATCAGTATTTAATCCAACGGTTAACTCTTTAAATGATTCAATTGCCGATGGACTAGTAAACGTTATGATATCTATTTCTTTATTTTCTAATAAGTTTAAAAGGTCATGTTTTTTAGAATTGTCTGTAACAGTATCGTAAACAATGACTTCATCGAAGTTTATTTTATTTTCCTTTAAAGCTTCAGGTATTACTTTCCTAGCAATTGACCCTTTGACTACTAAGACATAGTCAGACATAGTTATGTAATTAAAAACCTCAGCTACAAAAGCTTCAGCATGAAATTTTGTAGGAATAAATGTAGAACTAAAACCATACTTATTAAGCTCTTGTTCTGTTTTATCTCCAACACAAGCAAACTTAGGATTACCTAACTTATAGTTGAATCTTGATAAAAAATCAAAGAATGAGTTCACACCATTTTTACTTGTAAATATTATCCATGAATATTTGTTAATATTTTTAAGCGTTTTCTCTACTTCAGTTGTATCTAAAACTGGAGTAACTTTGATAAGTGGTAAGATAACTGGTTCAAAGTTACATTCTTTTATTTTCATACAAAACTCGTTCGCTTGATGAAGCGAACGAGTAACTAATATCTTTTTAGTTTCCCTTGCGGAAGACTTAGTCATACTAATTTGACACCTCTTTAGCAGCATCAATAAGTTGATGAGCACCTCTTGCACCAAGTAGCTCAGCTGCTTTCTTACCAACCTCAACAGGATCTTTTGAAGTTACAACTTCCTTTAATATAGTTTTTCCATCCATAGATCCTACAAGTGCAGTTAATTCAATTTCTTCATTATCATTTATAACGGCATATCCAGCAATCGGCACTTGACAGCCACCGTTCATTTCATCTAAGAATACACGTTCAGCAGATACAGTTTTAAAAGTATACTCGTCATTAAATAACATTAAAGCATCTCTTAATTCTTGGTCATCCTCACGACATTCAATTGATAATACACCTTGTCCAACTGCAGGAACACAAATATCTGTAGATATTCTTTCCATTGTCATATTCTCAGCTAAACCTAGTCTTTCTAATCCTGCTGCTGCAAGAATTATTGCATCATACTCTCCAGACTCTAACTTTGAGATTCTAGTATCAACATTTCCTCTAATCCATTTAACTTCAAGGTCTGGTCTTACTGCTAATAGCTGTGAACTTCTTCTTAAGCTACTAGTTCCTAGAACAGCACCTTCTGGTAATTCAGCTAATGTTTTATTATCTTTTGAAATTAAAACATCTCTTGCATCCACGCGTGGTGGTGTACAACCTATCATAAGTCCTTCTGGTAAAACAGCAGGCATGTCCTTCATACTATGAACAGCCATATCAATTTCTTTATCTAACATAGCTTGCTCTATTTCTTTAACAAATAGTCCTTTTCCGCCAACCTTTGATAAAGTAACATCAAGTATAACATCACCCTTAGTTACTATTTCTTTAACTTCAAATTCAAAAGGAAGTCCTAATTCTTTTAATTGTCTTATTACCCAATTTGTTTGAGTCAATGCAAGTTTACTTCTTCTAGAACCAACAATAATTTTTCTCATAAGTTCCTCCTATTACATGAACATAAAATGGAATGACGAAAATCTTCCAAACAGGAAATAGTTGACTATTAAAGTCATAAAGCAAATTATATTCCAATGTATTTTATTTTTCCCATTTAAATAATTAGCTACTGATAAATATAAATATAAACAATAAATAAAAAATACTCCAAACGATCCGATAAATTTAGGATCAATCCATAACGCTTTCGCATCGGTTATTAAAGCCCATACCATACCTAATATTAATGCTATCAAATATATGGCTGTCGCACAAACATTAATATTAAATGCAGTTGAATCGAGCTTATTCAAATTGCCAAAGCGTATTAAACGGTGCCCCCACTTTTTCTTTTTTATTAGGCTGTGTTGTGCAAGGTACATAATAGAGTATATAAACCCGACTGTATAGCAGGCATATGATATAAAAGCTATTGAAATGTGTCCAATTAATAGCTCGGATATCAATTGCTTTGCTAATGTTTTAGATGCGTATTGTTCTGGTGCAAAGGTATAAAGAGTGTGAATTGAAAACGCGATAGTATTTACAAAAAATACTAAAAAGTCATTCTCAACTTTTTTACTTACAATTAAAGATATCGTTAACAATACCCATACATAAAAAAACAGTCCCTCTCTAATCGTGAGGATAGGAAAATGCCCTATATCAACAAGCTTATATACAAACTGTACTGTCTGTAATGACCACACTCCTAAAAGTAAATGGAAGGCAATTAATTTTGCCTTCCTATTTCTTTGAAGGTAATCAATAAAAAACAAAAGTAGGCTCACTGCAAAAATTAAAGAAATTAATTCTGTAAATACTTTTGATACAACAAGCATCTCAATCCCTCATTTACTTTGCAGTTACTTCAACAGCTTTAAAAGAAATGTGATCTTCAACTTGTTCTTCATTAGCTACGACTAGACTAGGTTTTTTAGATTTTTCAATTTCAACATCTTCTTTTATATTGAAAATCTTCATAAATAGTTCAATTGTTTCCGCACTATTATCGCTTCCAGCTAACTCTTTTACTGTCAGAATCGGATCACGAAGAATTTGATTAATAATACTCTTAGTATGCTTATTTAATAATTTCTTCTCCCTGTCAGTAAGGTTAGGCATCTTTCTCTCAATGCTAACCATAGTCTCGGTTTGAACTTTAAGAGCCTTATCACGTAGAACGGAAATAATTGGAACAACACCTAGCATATTTAGCCACTCAAAGAACACGGCTAATTCATTTACAATCATCTTCTCTATTTTAACTGCTTCCTTTTTTCTTTCTTCAAGGTTTGCTTCAACAATACCCGCTAAATCATCTATATCATATAAGAAAATATCTTGTAGTTCGGAAACCTCAGGTGCTATATCGCGTGGTACTGCGATATCAATCATAAATAATGGTTTCCCGTGTCTTACTCTCTCGACTCTAGCCATCATTGGCTTAGTTATAACAAAATCTTTAGCTCCAGTAGAGCTAATAATTATATCAGCTTCAATCATAGCCTTCTCTAATTCTTCAATCGGTCTTGCTGTGCCTGCAAATTTTTCTGCAACAGCAACCGCCTTTTCAAACGTTCTATTTACAACCGTAATCTTCTCAACACCATGGCCTCTAAGATTTTGCAATGCAAGATCTCCCATTTTACCAGCACCAAAAATCATAACATGGCATTTGGAAAGGTTTCCAAATATCTTTTTCGACAATTCAACAGCTGCATAACTAATAGATACGGCATTTTCGTTTATTTGTGTTTCAGAATGCGCTCTTTTAGCGAAAGTAATTGATTGTTTAAAAAGCATATTAAAAACAGTACCAATTGTACCTTCTTGTTGACCTGTTAAAAACCCGGTACGAATTTGTCCTAAAATTTGCGTTTCTCCCAAAATCATCGAGTCTAATCCAGTAGAGACTTTGAATAAATGCTCTGCAGCCTCTTCACCAGACAAGATATTTAAATAAGGAACAAATTGTTCTTTGTCTAAGTCAAACCACTCTGATAGAAAAGATTTAATATAGAAACGGCCCGTGTGCAATTGATCAACAACAGCATATATTTCAGTTCTATTGCAAGTAGATATAATTATATTTTCTAGAATACTTTTCTTTTCACTTAGCTGAACCATTGCCTTAGGCAGCTCTGTAGGACTAAAAGTAAGCTTCTCACGAATCTCAACTGGGGCTGTTTTATAATCTAGTCCTATCATTAGTATGAACATATTTGTCCCCCCGCGTACATTTTTATCATTAACATTATATCATGCCTGTATAATAGTTGTTTTATAATATGTGAAAAGACTATGAACTAATGTGAATTTAATAGTGTTTTATGTTATATTTTCCCCAAAAACTCTGTTAAAATTTGCCTAAATTTATAATATAATTATATAACAAGGAGGATTCTATGTTAAGACAAAAGTATTTTCTAGGAACTTTATTAATTGGATTTGGCATACTATTTTTATCACCTTTAATTCAATTAACATTAATCTCACCTTTTTCTGATTGGAGAGGTATCTTGTTTGTACTAGGTATATCATTTCTAACACAAGCAATTTTAGGAAAGGACACATATTTATACTTTCCTAGTTTAATTTTAATTGGAATTTCTTTAATTTTCATTCTCAGGCACTTTGATAGTAGTTGGGTTATCAGTGGACCAAAGTTTATGTTTTTAATCGGAAGTGCCTACATATTTCAGAACTATAAGCAACGGATTTCCATATTATCTCCAATTGTATTAACTGTATTTTCACTTATTTTACTATTTTATAAACAAAATACATTTATATCACTTAGTATTGATCAAAATGTTATTATTTACTTTAAATACTGGCCCGTAGTTGCTTTAATAATTGGATTGTTTATCATTATTAAAAAGAGATAAATCCTTATATGGACTTATCTCTTTTTTGATTGTCTGTTATTTATACAAGCTTCGAAATTTCCTCAAAGGCCTCATCAATACCAACTTTTAATTCTGCAGAAAAAACTATAACTGGATGGTATTTTTCTAGCTGTAATGTTTCTTTTGTAACTTTAACGTGTTTTTGCCATTTTCCTTTAGGAATCTTATCAGCCTTAGTAGCAATGACAACTATCGGTATATTGTAATACCTTAAAAATTCATACATTTGACAGTCATCTGCAGTCGGAGGATGCCTTAAATCTACAATTAAGAAAACAGCTTTAATTGCTTCATGTTCAGTTAAATAAGCTTCAAGCATTTTTCCCCAAGCTGCTCGTTCTGTCTTAGATACTTTTGCATAACCATAGCCAGGAACATCCACAAAGTAGAATTCCTTATTAATTAAATAATAATTTAATTGTTGTGTTTTACCAGGTTTTGAAGAAGTTCTTGCTAAATTTTTTCTATTTATTAATGTGTTAATAAATGATGATTTCCCTACATTTGATCTACCTGCAAGAGCTATTTCTGGTAAGCCCTCGGTCGGATATTGTTCTTTTCTAACAGCACTTATAATAAACTCGGCTGATGTTACTTTCATTTTTTATTCATCCTCTAATGCTATTCCCAATACTTCATCCATATGTTCAACAGCGTGTAATTTTAGTTCTTTTAATATATTTTCTGGAATTTTCTCTAAGTCCTTTTCATTAGTCTTAGGAAAAATTATTGTTGTAAGCCCTGATCTATGTGCACTCATAATTTTTTCTCTAAGACCACCAATCGGTAGCACTCTACCTCTTAACGTGATTTCTCCTGTCATACCAACTTCCTTTCGAACCGGTATGTTTGAAAGAGCGGATATGATTGCAGTTGCCATCGTAATTCCAGCAGATGGTCCATCCTTTGGTACAGCACCTTCAGGAACATGAATGTGTAAATCGAACTTTTCATGAAAATCTTTATCCAGTTTTAATACTTCCGTTTTGGATCTTACATAACTTAAAGCAGCTTGTGCTGATTCCTTCATAACATCCCCAAGCTTACCTGTTAAAGTTAATTTGCCTTTACCTTGAACTGCATTTACTTCAATTGACAAAATGTCCCCGCCAAATTGCGTATATGCTAGCCCAGTTGCGACGCCAATTTCACTTACTCTGTTCTTCTCTCTATATTCAAACTTAAAAGATCCAAGTAATTCAGTTATATTCTTGTCAGTGATGGTAACTCGCTTCTTCTCTCCTGATACTATCGTCTTAGCTGATTTACGACAAACTTTAGCAATAGTTCTTTCTAACGTTCTAACACCTGCTTCACGAGTATAGTGTCTAATAATTGCTAGGATAGCATCATCCTTAATTATTAAACTTCCTTTAGGAAGGCCGTGTTCTGAAATTTGTTTCGGCAACAAATATTTCTTAGCAATTTGTAATTTTTCTTGCTCTGTATAACCACTAAGCTCAATTATTTCCATTCTATCTAATAAAGGTCCTGGTATAGAACTTAGTGAATTTGCAGTAGCGACAAACATTACATTTGAAAGATCGTACGATTCTTCAATATAGTGATCACTAAAATGTTTATTTTGTTCAGGATCTAGAACCTCTAGCATTGCTGAAAACGGATCTCCTCTAAAATCATTAGTCATTTTATCAATTTCATCTAATAAAAATAGTGGATTAACAGTCCCGGCTTTTTTCATGCTTGATATAATACGCCCTGGTAAAGCACCTAAATACGTACGTCTATGTCCTCTAATCTCTGATTCATCCCGTACACCACCAAGCGCAACCCTTACATAATTTCTATTTAAAGCTTTACTTATTGATCTAGCAAGTGATGTCTTACCAACTCCTGGTGGTCCAACTAAGCATAAAATTGGTCCTTTTAATGTTTTGGTAAGTTGTAATACGGCAATATATTCAAGAATGCGTTCTTTCACGAGCTCTAAACCATAATGATCATTATTTAATACTTTTTCAGCTTTATTTACATCTAAAGTTTCTTTTGATTTTGTCTGCCAAGGTAACGTAATTAGCCACTCTAAATATGATCTACCTACATTGAATTCTGCAGATGACTCTTGCATCATAGAAATTCTTGTAAGTTCATTTAAAGCGACCTCTCTTATCTTTTCGGTCATGTCACTTTTTTCGATTCGTTCTTTTAACCTTGCAATTTCTGGCGATGAACCATTTTTCTCGGATAATTCAGATTGAATAACTTTTAGTTGTTCTCTTAAGAAGTATTCCTTTTGCGTTTTATCAATTTTTTTACGTACTTTTTCATGTATGCTTTTTTCAATTTCTAATAATTCTTTCTCATTATGTATAATCTCTAGTAACATTTCAAATTGACTAGTTAAACTAAAAGTGTTTAACAGTTCTTGCTTTTGTTCCATAGGAATTGGAAGACTAAACGCTGCCATATTTAACAATTTATACGGATCATCTAATTCCAAAACAGTTTTAAATATTTCTTTTATGATCTTTTTAGAATGCTCCAAATAGTCTTCTATAGCTTCTACTAACATTTTATACAGGATGGTCGCCTGATCATCAAAATTTTTATCTTCTTCAATAGTCTCGACAGTCGCCTTATAGAAACCATCCTCTTCGACCATTTCTATTATTTTTGCACGTTCAACACCCTCGATTAATAATCGTTGTGTTCCACCACTTAATTTAACGAAGTGTTTTATCTTACACAAAGTACCAACTTTATATAATTCATCTATTGAAGGATTCGAAATGTCCGGATCTTTTTGCATTATAGCAAATATATATTGATCATGGTCCATGCTCTGCTTGACTGAGTTAATTGTTTGTTCTCTGCCTACATCGATATGTACAACTGTAGATGGAAAGATAATCATTCCTCTAAGTGGAACAGCAGGGATAGATATTACATTTGTTTGCAGCATTGTGTGTACCCCCTTAATACTTCAATCATAAAATTTTATCATTTATTTTATTTTCTGGCAAAATCTGAGCTTATAAATTTAAAAATGCTCGTTTCAGATGAAACAAGCATTAGTAGTATTAACCAATATTAGAATTAATAATATTATCATTTTCACTTATTAGATTTAGTCTTGAGTTTTCTTTTAGTCTGAATGTAATCTCAAGTACTTCAGTCATATTATCGACTCTAATAATATTTAAATCGGGGTATCTTTCTAACATACTAGTATAGTTATCACTAGGAATTATTAATGTTTTAACACCTGCTTTAATTGCTGCATTTGCTTTGGTCACTACACCGCCAATAGGTTTAATATTCCCGTAAATACCAACTTCACCAGTAAAGGCAATTTCATTTGGAACTTCAACTTTATGAACCGCAGAAAACACCCCAACTGCCATTGCAATACCTGCTGATGGGCCATCAATAGGTACACCACCTGGAAAATTCACATGTATATTATAGTCGCCGTCAATTGCACCACTCGTTTTTAAATACGTTAGAACATTCTCAACTGATCCCCTTGCCATACTTTTTCTCCGAACCGACTTTGCTTGGGAGCCAATTGTTTCTTCTTCAATAATTCCGTTTACTGTTATTGTACCCTTTTCATTAGTCTTAGTTGCGATTATCTCAATTTCTAAGAGAGAACCTGAATTTGGACCAAAAATTCCTAATCCATTTACTATTCCGACTCTAGGCTTTTCATGAATTTTTTTATTAATTCTTGGTGATAACTGCCCATTATGTATAACCCATTCAACATCAGAAATAAGAATCTCATTTCTATTTTCTTCTAAAACAGCCCCAGATGCTAATTGCACAAGATTAATTACATCTCTACCATTATGTGAGTAAGAAGAAATATACTCCAAAACAGAATCTCCTGCATGGATATTCATTCTTTCTACAGCGCCTTTTGCAATACTTTTCAGTTCATCTAGTTCTAAATCTTTGAAAAATATTTCAACACACCTTGATCTTATTGCGGGTGAAATTTCATGTGGTTGTCTTGTAGTGGCACCAACTAACCTGAAATCAGCTGGCAACCCATTTTTAAAAATATCATGAATATGTTGTGGAATTGAGCCATTATCTTCTGAATAGTATGCACTTTCCAAAATTACTTTTCTATCCTCTAACACTTTCAGCAACTTGTTTGTTTGGATTGGATGAAGTTCCCCAATTTCGTCAATAAAGAGTATACCACCATGTGCATTAGTAACCGCACCTCTTTTCGGCTGAGGAATTCCTGCATTTCCATAAGCCCCTGCTCCCTGATAAATAGGATCATGAACTGAACCTATTAAAGGGTCCGCAATCCCACGTTCATCAAACCTTGCTGTCGTCGCATCTATTTCAACAAATTTTGCAGTTTCTGAAAATGGTGATCCTGTAACTTTTTTTGCATAGTCTAACACTAATCTAGAAGCTGCGGTTTTTCCTATTCCAGGCGGCCCATAAATTATTACATGTTGTGGGTTTGGACCACAAAGTGCGGCTTTTAAAGCTTTAATTCCGTCCTCTTGACCTATTATATCCTCAAATTTTGTCGGCCTAGTTTTTTCTGTTAAGGGAACTGTCAAGCTAACCTCACGAAGTTTTTTCAGCTTGGAAAGTTCTCTTTTGGCCTCCATCTCGAAATAGTTCTTGTTTGTTCTTTGTCCCTTCATCATATTCCAGAAATATAGGGCAACGATAAAACTAAATAAAAGTTGTAACATTATTACTAAGTTTGAAACTTGCATATATCCACCTTCCTCAGTTGTACTCTAAACCATTATTGACGCGAGAAGGCGTATTTAAACGTAAAAAGACAGCCTTATTGGGCTGTCTTGATAATAATTTTATTAAGTTATGCTGATGTCTTGCTCTGGTGTTCTACAGTTTCCCCATCTTTTGTATACATCTTTGGGAATGATTTGTTAACAATTGTTTCAGCTGTTATAACACATTTATCGACATCGTCTCTAGAAGGCAACTCAAACATTAAGTCTAACATTACACCTTCTATTATTGAACGAAGACCACGAGCACCTGTTTTTCTTTGGATAGCCTCTTTTGCGATCTCTTTAAGTGCGTCTTCTTCAAATTCTAGTTTAACATCATCTATAGAAACTAACTTCTCGAATTGTTTTACCAAAGCGTTTTTAGGCTTTGTTAAAATTTCTACTAATGCTGCTTCATCAAGCAGTTCTAGAGTCGCCATTACTGGCAAACGTCCAATAAATTCTGGTATTAGACCGTATTTTAACAAGTCTTCAGGTAAAACTTTTGAAAGTAAATTAGTATCATCGACATTTTTCTTTTGTCCTTCAGAACCAAATCCGATTACTTTTTTACCTAGCCTACGTTTTATTACTTGTTCGATGCCATCAAATGCCCCACCACAAATAAATAAAATGTTTGTAGTGTCAATCTGAATAAACTCTTGATGTGGATGCTTTCTACCACCTTGTGGTGGTACACTCGCTACAGTTCCTTCTAAAATTTTTAGAAGGGCCTGCTGTACTCCTTCACCGCTTACATCTCGAGTTATCGATGGATTCTCTGATTTTCTTGCAATCTTATCAATTTCATCGATATAGATTATACCCTTTTCAGCTTTTTCAACATCATAATCAGCTGCTTGAATTAGCTTTAGAAGTATATTCTCTACGTCTTCACCTACGTATCCAGCTTCAGTTAATGAAGTTGCATCGGCAATTGCAAATGGAACATTTAAAATTCTAGCCAAGGTTTGCGCTAGCAATGTCTTACCACTACCAGTTGGACCAATTAAACAGATATTTGATTTAGATAACTCAACATCATCAATCTTACTGTTAGTGTTAATTCGTTTGTAATGGTTATAAACTGCAACTGATAGATTCTTCTTAGCTTGATTTTGTCCGATTACATACTCATCAAGGATATCTTTAATTTCTGCTGGTTTTGGTACGTCTTTAAGATCAAGTTCTTCATCAGGACCGAGTTCCTCTTGAACTATTTCTGTGCAAAGTTCAATACATTCATCACATATGTAAACGCCTGGTCCTGCGACTAATTTCCTCACTTGTTCTTGTGATTTTCCGCAAAACGAACATTTCAACTGTCCTTTTTCATCCTGGAACTTAAACATACATTCACCCCTATATTGTTCATTCGCGTATAACTATGTATAGTACATGATATTTAAAACTTAGACTTACTATGTAAAGGATTTTATCATATTTCATGTCAATTTCATAATTATTGAACTTCATTATATTCATTTATTTGTATTATCGTACAATTACATGACATTATGTAAAAAATAGTTTAAATATTAATGTATATAATTTTTTCTTATAATCTAAGGCAAGGCACAAAAATCGCGCCTTGCCTTTATGTTGATTTATTTTTTATTAGCTACTAAGAATTCTACAGCTTTACGAAGTTTTAAATCTTCTTTAAGTGCATCTAGGTTTGGAAGCATTGTTTTGATTTGGTTAACGTCCATACCGTATTGTTCTGCAATTTTTGTTAATTCAGCTTCAACATCTGTCTCAGTTGCTTCAAGATTCTCAGCATCAGCAATAGCTTCTAAAACAAGATTTACTCTTACTCTAGATTCAGCTTCTGGTCTCATAGATGTTTGTAAAGTTTCTTCAGTAGAACCTGTATACTGATAATACAATTCAAGATTCATACCTTGAGCAGAAAGACGTTGGTCGAATTCTTTAACCATTCTTTCGATTTCTGTTTCAATCATAGCTTCAGGAACATCAATTTCAGCGTTTGCAGTTGCTTGATCTACTAATGAGTCGTGTAATGCATGTTCTGCTTCATGCTTTTTTGATCCTTCTAGCTTTTCACGTACACTTGTACGTAATTGCTCTAATGTTTCAACGCCATCTTGGTTTAAGTCTTTAACAAACTCATCATTTAATTCAGGTAATTCTTTATTTTTAATTTCATGAATTGTAACCTTAAATGTTGCAGGCTTTCCTGCAAGGTCAGGAGCATGATATTCTTCTGGGAAAGAAACTTCAACATCTTTACTTTCTCCAGCTTTTAGACCAATCAGTTGCTCTTCAAATCCTGGAATGAAAGAACCTGAACCAATTTCAAGTGGGTAGTTAGAACCTTTTCCACCTTCAAAAGCTACACCATCAACAAACCCTTCAAAGTCGATAACAGTAGTATCACCGTTTTCCACAGTTCCTTCTTCTTTAATTACTAGCTCTGCACCACGTTGTTGAAGTTTTGTAATTTCAGCTGCAACATCTTCGTCAGAAACTGTTGTATCTAAAATAGTTGCCTCAAGTCCTTTATATTCACCAAGCTTTACTTCAGGCTTAACAACAACTTTAGCTGTAAAAATTAGATTCTTACCCTTTTCCATTTGTTCGATATCTATCTCAGGACGATCTACTGGAGTAATTCCAGCTTCTTCGACAGCATTTGAGTACGCAACTGGTAAAATGATATCTAATGCATCTTGGTATAGTGCCTCAACTCCGAATTGTTTTTCAAAAATCGGACGAGGTAATTTACCTTTACGAAAACCAGGTACATTTACTTTCTTTACAACTTTTTTAAATGCTTCATCAAGTCCAGCATTAACTTCTGCAGCATCAACTTCGATTGTTAATACTCCAACATTGCCTTCTAGTTTTTCCCATTTAGCAGACATTAATAAAATCCCTCCAAAAATTTGTATGTTTGACTAAGAATGTATTCATGTGAACACAGTTCATTAATTTACTGCGTATGTACGCTTTGAAATTTCAACTATTACATTATAACACACAATTTTTCCCTTTCAATATTTAGGACTCGTTATCCTAACTAAATTGAAGGAAAATCTGTTGAGCAAGAATCAATTTATTCTTAATCTCATTAATTTCATAATTACATTCTTCGTTATTCCCAAATGTTTCTATTATATAAACATTAATTGCTTCAATAAGTTTTTCGATATTTATGTTTTCGAAAGGATAAAACACTAAAATATATTTTTTAAGTATATCAATAGATAATTCTAAATAAGAAGGATTCTTCTCGTAATTGTACTGCAATTTGCGAACTATATCTAAAAAGTAATTAGTTTCAAATGGAGATGGATAATCATTCAAGTTCCAGTCCAATTCACTGCCAAACTTACATATTTTTATAGTGTAATTTACATCTTGTTTACCTATCCATTCTAAAATTAATGTTTTTATAAAGGGATTCTTATTGTCACTCATTAGGAATTCTTGAACTTCATTTTTAATAGGCAATATCGGTTTCTCAATAGAAGTATATAGCCACTCTATTTGTAAGGTTGTGTTATTGTTTTCTATAAATACGTGATTCCATTCTTTCTGTAACAAAACGTTTGGTGTTGATAATTTTATATCTACCTCGTTGTTGATATTAATGTGTTCTATAGGATTTTTATTGATTTTTGATGTAATCACACTATATTTAGGAAAATTATTTTCAAACCATTTGGTCCACTGTTCTAACCCTTCATAGAAAATTACAGTTTGCTTGAAAAAACTAAGATGGTTATCGTTAATTTTAGGATTTTTACTAAAAAAAGCAATGAGGAGTTCTTTCGATAATGGTTCTTTACCATATTCAAACAAACAAATTGACCGTAGCAGTTCATGTTGAATGGTAAGGTCAAACAACTGTTCATATTCATTTATTTTTATAAGGGCTTGATCATATTGTTCTTTCTTGAATAAGTCTTCTATTAAATCATGAAATTTTGATTTGATAAATGGTAGTGTTGTTACTTTTTTATCCATTAGCACTCATCCTATAAATTATAGTATATACGAAAAAAGACTAGCACATCGCTAGTCTTTAGTCTACGTCTTGGGAGGGATTCGAACCCCCGACCGACGGCTTAGAAGGCCGTTGCTCTATCCAGCTGAGCTACCAAGACATTTTATGGAGCGGGTGATGGGAATCGAACCCACGACCAGAGCTTGGAAGGCTCTCATTTTACCATTAAACTACACCCGCGTGTGTATCACTTGGAAAGTGACGACGAAGTTAATTGTATAACTTCTAATCCCAAATGTCAACACTTTAATTATTTTTCATAATTCAATGTTTTAATAAGCTCGTGAGTTTCATTATAAACTTGCACATTTAATTCATTATTATTTTCTTCAAGTATAACGTATGTCCCTTCTTTTCTACCTCTTGGTAAAATCAAGCTTCCAGGATTAATATACAATATTCCATTGATTTTCTCAACACCTAACAAATGCGAGTGCCCAAAACATACAATATTAGCACCTATTGATTGGGCTTTTTCTTCTAGCATATATAAATGAGACTTAACATTATATCGGTGCCCATGTGTTATAAAGATACTTAAATCTTTAATTTTAATATGTAAGTCTTCTTCAAATTTACCAAAGAAGTCACAGTTCCCTTTTACTATATAGTAATTGTTTATAACTGGATCATCATATTTTAACTCACTGTCACCACAGTGAATACTATAAGCAACTGTATTATTATATTTTTTATTTAACTCTTTAATAACACCTTTTTCGCCGTGAGTATCACTAATTATAAGTATTTTCATGTATTTTACCTGAATATTATCATTTTATCTAACATTTTACGTAATGCATTACCTCTATGACTGATCTGATTTTTTTCATCTTTTGTTAGTTCTGCCATAGTTCTATTAAGTTTTGGAATGTACATTATCGGGTCATAACCAAATCCTTCATTACCTTTTTTTTCTTCAGTAATAATTCCTTCACATATTCCTTTGAATGTCTCCGTGCTACCAGTTGGGAATACTACAGCAATTACACATATAAATCTTGCCGTCCTCTTTTCAGTAGGTACGCCTTTTAACTTTTCCAAAACTAGATTAATATTATCTTCGTCATTTTTGTTGTTTCCCGCGTACCTAGCTGAATATACTCCAGGTTCACCATTAAGTGCATCTACCTCAAGTCCGGAGTCATCTGAAATAACAATTTTACCTGTTAACCTAGATAATTTTCTAGCTTTTATAATCGCATTTTCTTCAAATGTAGTTCCAGTCTCTTCAATTTCTGTAATATCTGGAAAGTCAATCAGTGATTTTACATTATGTCCAATACTTTCAAACATCCCTTTGAATTCTTTTATTTTCCCAATATTCTTTGTGGCAATTAATATTTCCATTTTAGACTCCTATTTATTGCTTATTAGGTTTGAAATTTCTCCAAGTGCCTCTATTTGTTTCTGAATAATTTCATTAATTCCCTTTTTTGCAAGATCGAGGATTTGTTGAAGTTCATCATGGGAGAATGTTGCTTCCTCACCTGTTCCTTGGAGTTCGACAAATCTTTCTTGTCCAGTCATGACTACGTTCATGTCAACAGCACAAGCAGAATCCTCAACATAGTTTAAATCTAGTACGGCATCACCATTTTCAAGGATACCAACTGATGTTGCCGCAAGAAAATCTTTAATTGGGAATTTTTGTAATTTATGTTCGGAATATATCTTATGTATTGCTATTGCCATCGCAACAAAAGCTCCAGAAATCGACGCAGTTCTAGTTCCTCCATCTGCTTGTATAACATCACAATCAATCCAAATAGTTCTCTCACCTAGGGCTTCTAAATCAACAATTGACCTTAGAGCTCTCCCGATCAATCTTTGAATTTCCATTGTTCTACCTGAAACTTTTCCTTTTGATGATTCCCTTTGAGTCCTCTGTTCAGTTGCACGAGGAAGCATAGAATATTCTGCTGTAACCCATCCCCTACCCTCACCCCTCATGAATGGTGGTACTTTTTCTTCTACAGTTGCATTACAAATTATTTTTGTATTCCCAACTGATATAAGAACCGATCCTTCTGGGTTAATTAAATAATCAGTTTGTATATTAATCGATCTTAACTCTGCATTATCTCTTCCATCGTGTCTCATAAGAAGCCTCCTGAATTTTGCTAAATAATTAGTCATAATAAAAATAATATATAAATTGCACTTAAAACACAAATATCACCCCAATTAATTTTTGCAAGGTTCGTCTATGACTCAATTTTTTTAGATTGAATAATTTTTTGATCCGAAATAAATTTTTTTAATCCGAAATGTAACTTTTTTAATCAAAAAAAAATAAACCGAGATAAACTCGGTTTAGTATTTGCCTGTATTTATATGACTTGGTCTTATTACTGGCTTGGTTAAAGACTTGCCATCTTCATCTAATAAATTCCCCTTACCATTAACTTGAATTGATACTTTCTCTACACCTGGTTGCTCAGTAAGTGATAATACTAATGAGTTAAGGGCGAACTTCGAGATCTCTTTCTTATCTGCATTTGTAAAGATATTTTCATTGAAGTTAAGTGTTAATTGTCCATTTTGAGCCTTTGGTGTTTCTAATAGTTCTACATCAGAGTTAAAATCACTCAATAAGTTCGAACTATAACTCGGACCTTTTACTAACTCCTCTACTACCGCTGCATACATATCTGTTTTTTCCATTGGAATTCTCTTCGTAACAGGAACGTAATAATTAAGCTTTCCAACTTGTGACAAATAATATACTGTAATTGGTTTAGAATTCATGATATCAACAACATCACTTTTTACTAAATTAATTCCCAAATCTCTATTTAACCCTTCACCAATTGGTGTTTTAGCGACAGGCATAACATTTTGATCAATTCCGTTAATTCGTAGTTTTACATTTTTAACATTGTTAAACTGTGTTGCAGTCCAACCAATTGACTGCATTACTAGCATTTCATCTGATTTATTATAATTTTTAAATTCTGGTGAGAAATCAATTACTAAAGTTCCGTCATCTTTTAAGTTAACACTTTTTATAACAGTATCTGCTGGCAATACTCCTCTGAATCCATCAGGTAATAATTCGGTTACTGGTCCTCCCTGAACTAGTAGATCTAATGCCTGCTTTATCGCAGAGTTATCAGCTTTAACTTGTACAGTTTGAGGTACAACAAAACCATTACTATCTATTAAATATATCTCTCTCAGAACATAGCCTTGTTTAATGGATTTCTTTGTTTCTGTTTTACTTACGACCTCAATTTTTTTTGGTGGATTAATTTCATTAGCATCTTTTGGAAAATTAAAGCCACAACCTGAAGCTACAATGCTTGTAGCTAAAATTGTTACAACAAGTTTCTTTCGATTTGAAAATGGCATACTTTTCCCTCCCATTATAGTTTGTACTATAATATATACGAGCTCTATTAAAAAATAGAACAAGTAATAGACTATTAAAGAGAAAAAAATAAAATGCATTATAAAAATGCATTTCAGTCATTTAATCTTATATTCTCAATGCTACTTAGATTGTGTCCAAACATTTCCCTTGCTATTTTTTCGAAAACTTCACTAGCACCTGTAGTTAAAAATTTATGCTCTCTTTTACCCTTACCATCATTTAATAGTTTACTATGCTGAAGAATAACACTTACTTCTCTAGCCGTCTCTTCTCCTGAACTTATTAATTTCACACTACTACCCATAACCTTTTTGATATGCTTTGAAATTATTGGATAGTGTGTGCACCCTAAAATTAAAGTATCAATATCTCTTCCTTTTAGTGGAATAAGGGCATTTTCAATTATTTCATATGCTATTTCACCGTGGTAGTTTCCACTTTCGATAATCGGGACATATTCTGGACAGGCAACTCCATGTACAAAAACATCGCTATTAATACTTTTAAGTGCTCTTTCATACGCTTTAGAGTTAATAGTACCTATTGTTCCAATTACACCAATTCTATCATTATTTGTATTTTTGATCGCTGCTCTGGCACCTGGAAATATGACACCTACTACAGGAATGTTTAGTTTTTCTTGCATTTCATCTAATACAACTGAAGTAGCAGTATTACATGCTATCACAAGCAATTTTATATTATATTTTAGTAAATAGTTTGTTATTTCCCATGTAAAATCTCTAATTTCTTCCCAAGGCCGCGGGCCATATGGACATCTTGCAGTGTCGCCTAAATATATTATCTCTTCTTTAGGTAACTGTCTCATAATTTCCTTGGCTACTGTTAGACCACCAACTCCAGAATCAATAACCCCTATAGGTCTATACAAAAAATCGCCTCTTCTCGTGCTTATTTCTTATAATAAATTAACACCAGCTTTCTAAATTTACAACCATTATTTAATAATTATTCCTAATACTGTTAAAATACCTCCATAAAGAAAACTCCACGATTGCCAAGCCCTTAAATATCATTAACTTTTAACTATATATCACTAACTTTTAACTATATATCACTAACTTTTCGCAATATTTAATCCAAATTGTTTAACATATGTTTCTGAAACGGAAAATGCACATAGAGTGTCCTATGTGCATTCTAATTTACATTATTTTTATTTAAATTACAGCTCTTAGAGAAGATTTTAAATCTGCATCAGGTGTGCTAATTGGTTTAAGTCCAAAAGAATCCACTAAAAACTGCAGAACATTTGGTGAGATAAATGCAGGTAAACTTGGACCTAGATACATATTCTTAAATCCTAATGAAAGAAGTGCTAATAAGTCTGCTACCGCTTTTTGCTCATACCATGATAAAACAATTGTTAACGGTAGAGAATTTACATCAGTATCAAAAGCATCTGATAAAGCTAAAGCAATACGTACTGCTGAATACGCATCATTACATTGACCAACATCTAATAATCTAGGCAATCCTGCTACTGTTCCAAATTCTAATTTATTAAATCTATATTTTCCACAAGCTAATGTAAGAATAACACAATCCTCAGGCACTTTCTCAGCGAATTCAGTAAAATAATTTCTACCTGGTCTAGCACCATCACAGCCTCCGATTAAGAAGAAGTGTTTTATTTTCCCATCTTTAACCGCATTAACAATAACTTCCGCATGAGACAGCGTTTCATGATGACCAAAACCTACTAAAATCTCTTGTTCCTTTTGATTTTCTTTAAATCCACCAAGTTCAAGTGCCTTATTAATTATCTTAGAGAAGTCTTTAGTTCCATCTTCCTTAACCGGAATATACTGAAGTCCATCCCAACCAACGACACTTGTAGTGAATATTCGGTCCTTATACGATTCTCTTGGCTTCATTAGACAATTCGTTGTCATTAAAATACATCCAGGAATACCATCGAATTCCTTTTGTTGATCTTGCCAAGCACCACCGAAATTCCCAGCAAGATGCTTATATTTTTTGAACTCTGGATACCCATGCGCTGGTAACATTTCGCCGTGAGTATAAATATTAATACCTTTTCCATCAGTTTGCTCTAACAACATTTGCAAATCTTTTAAATCATGACCTGAAATAATTATAAATGGCCCTTTTTTAACTTTTACATTAACTTTTTGAGCAGAAGGATTTTTATATTCTGTAGTATTTGCTTCATCAAGTTGCTTCATTACTTCTACACTTACTTCACCTGCACGCATTGTCATTTGAATTAATTCTTCTAACGTTAAGTCATCATTAGAAATTGCTTCTAATGCTCTAAAATAAAACTGATCAATATGGTCATTATAGTACCCTAACCACCTTGCTTGATGGCCATACGCACTTATACCCTTTAACCCATAAAGTATAGTAGATCTTAAAGAACGAATATCTTCATTCATAGTTTGATCGTACATAATACCAGCTTTTTCAGCATCTCTTAACATTTCTTCTTTTGTTTGACTCAAATTATATGTAGCCATTTCAGGATAATTACCTTCAGGGGCCTTGTTTCTCATAGATTCTTTAATTTCTTGTGATTCTATTAACATTCTTACATGTACTTCAGCATCAAAGTTAACATTTGTTAACGTTGTGAATAATGCGTTTTCCACAAACTCAACTATCGTCTTGTCGATAATTTCTTCATTATCTATAAGAGGCTTTGCATAACACGAAATTCCTTTAATCTGATATATTAGTAAATCTTGAAGATTAGAAATTTCTGGAGTTTTACCACACACACCCATTTTTGTGCAACCTTTTCCACCTACAGTTTGTTCACATTGATAACAAAACATTAAATTTTCCATTGTTATTACCCCTTTACTAAGATTGAATATACTGATATATTGTTTCCTAATTTTTGGAAAATAATAATAGAAAATTTAAATTAATATAAAAAAGCTCTCGAAGTCGAGAGCACAAAAATAGAAAAATTATAGTTCTAGTTCACCCATTCTAATCAATTCGACAACTGCTTGGGACCGCCCTTTTACTCCCAATTTTTGCATAGCATTTGAAATATGGTTTCGAACAGTTTTCTCACTTATAAATAAATCGCCTGCAATTTCTCTTGTCGTTTTGTCTTGAACGAGTAACTCAAAAACTTCTCTTTCCCTTTTTGTTAAGAGTGGCTTAGGTTGAAACTCCTTGTCTTTCAATGGCGATGACCCTCCTTGTGTAAGCCTGAGCACTCCAATTATGGGTAATTACTTAGTCAAATTATTTTATGTTTCAACATGCATCTTCGTGATAATTCAAAATAAAAAAAATGCCTCTATATTCTATTATAGAGGCAGCTTGTTAAATTATTAGTAATTATTATCACTACCAAAGAAGTCTTTAAACATTTGGACAGTTGTTGCTCTGTTTAATGCAGCTATAGATGTAGTTAATGGTATCCCTTTAGGACATGCCTCCACGCAGTTTTGAGAATTGCCACAATTAGCAAGACCACCTTCGCCCATGATTGTTCGAAGTCTTTCAGCTGCATTTAAAGCTCCTGTTGGATGTGCATTGAATAGTCTTACTTGAGAAAGTGGAGCTGGTCCAATAAAATCTGATTTTTCATTAACATTAGGACAAGATTCTAGACAAACACCGCATGTCATACACTTTGACAATTCATAAGCCCATTGTCGTTTAGCTTCTGGCATCTTAGGGCCGGCACCTAAATCATGTGATCCATCAATCGGAATCCATGCTTTAACCTTCTTAAGTGACTCAAACATTTTATTTCTATTTATTAATAAATCTCTGACAATCGGAAATGTCTTTAACGGTGCTAATTTAATAGGTTGATCAAGATTATCAATTAATGTTGAGCATGATTGTCTTGGTTTTCCATTAATGATCATCGAACAAGCACCACAAACTTCTTCTAAACAGTTCATTTCCCATGATATGGGTGAAATTGTTTTTCCGTTAATATCAACTGGATTTCTCCTAATTTCCATCAAAGCAGAAATAACGTTCATATTAGGTCGATACGGAATTCTAAATTCTTGCTCATAAATCTTACTATCAGGGCTATCCTGACGCTTAATTATTATATGAATAGTTTTTGCAGTCATTTAATTAGCCCCCTTTGCCTTTGAATAATCACGTTTACGAGGTTGAATAAGTGATGTATCTACCTTTTCATATGTGAACAATGGTTGGTTATTTACGGCATCATATCTTGCCAATGTTGTCTTTAAGAAATTCTCATCATCTCTCTCAGGAAAATCAGGCTTGTAATGAGCACCACGGCTTTCATTTCTTTTATATGCACCTAAAGTTATTACTCTTGCAAGCTGAAGCATTGCATCTAATTGACGAGTGAAAGGTGCTGCCTGATTACTCCATTTAGAAGTATCTTGAATATTAATATTCTTAAATCTTTCCATTAATTCTTGTAATTTCTCATCTGTTTTTAGTAGTTTGTCATTGTATCTAACTACTGTTACATTATCAGTCATCCACTCACCAAGTTCTTTATGAATAACAAATGCATTTTCTTTGCCATCCATTTTTAATAGATCGTCATATTTGCCTTGTTCTTCTTTCTCTGCTAATTCAAAGAAAGTACTTGGGAACGAATCAATAGTCTTATTTAAGCCTTTAATATATTTTAACGCGCTAGGTCCTGCTACCATACCACCATAAATCGCTGATAGTAATGAGTTAGCTCCTAATCTATTTGCTCCATGCATAGAGTAATCAGCTTCTCCTGCAGCAAATAAACCTTTTATATTAGTCATTTGATTATAGTCTACCCATAGTCCTCCCATTGAATAGTGAACTGCTGGGAAGATCTTCATAGGTAATTTGTGGGGGTCTTCACCCATAAACTTCTCGTAGATTTCTAATATTCCACCAAGTTTTATATCTAGTTGCTTTTTATCCATATGAGAAACATCTAGGAACACCATATTTTCACCATTGACGCCTAATCTTTGGTTGACTACAACGTCGAATATTTCACGTGTAGCAATGTCTCTTGGAACTAGATTCCCATATGCAGGATATTTTTCTTCTAAGAAATACCACGGTTTTCCATCTTTATAAGTCCAAACACGCCCACCCTCTCCACGTGCTGATTCACTCATTAATCGTAATTTATCATCACCTGGAATAGCAGTAGGATGAATTTGTACAAACTCTCCATTTGCATAATATGCACCTTGCATATAAGCCTTACCAGCTGCAAAACCAGTATTTATAACAGAGTTAGTTGATTTTCCAAACACCATACCATTACCACCAGTTGCAATTATTACTGCATCTGATGGGAACGCCTTGATCTCCATAGTCGTTAGATCTTGTGCAACGATTCCGCGGCTCGTTTGCTCTTCGTCTAAAATTACACTTAGGAATTCCCAACCCTCGTATTTAGTAACTAAACCTTCTACTTCATAACGTCTAACTTGCTCATCTAAAGCATATAAAAGTTGTTGTCCAGTAGTCGCACCAGAAAATGCCGTTCTGTGATGTTGCGTTCCTCCGAAGCGTCTAAAATCTATTAATCCTTCAGGAGTTCGGTTAAACATAACTCCCATACGATCCATTAGATGAATAATTCCAGGAGCTGCTTCACACATTTTTAATACTGGTGGTTGATTTGCTAAGAAATCTCCGCCATAAACTGTATCATCAAAATGCTCCCATGGAGAATCGCCTTCACCTTTAGTATTTACAGCACCGTTAATTCCACCTTGAGCACATACAGAGTGGGAACGTTTTACGGGAACTAACGAAAATAATTCAACAGGCACACCAGATTCAGCCGCTTTTAATGTTGCCATTAATCCTGCTAATCCGCCTCCGACAACTACAAGTTTATTTTTCCCCATGATTTTCTCTCCTTACAAATATGCTAGGTTTGGATCAACGAATGCAAAAAGTGCACGTATTCCAAAATAAGATAATAATACAAATACTAATACAGCTACATACGACATGATCTTTTGAGACTTTGGAGTAACTGTAATTCCCCAACTAATACAAAATGACCATAACCCATTTGCAAAGTGATATGTAGTCGCAAGCAACCCTACTAAATAAAATACAAACCAAACTGGATCTACTAAAATAGCTTCCATCATTGTATAGTCTACTTCTTGCCCATACATTGCGGCAATTCTTGTTTGCCACATATGTACTAAAATAAACGCTAAGGTAATGAATCCTGAAATTCTTTGAATATAGAATAACCAGTTTCTAGCATACCCGTACTCTTTTACATTGTTCTTCGAGGTGAGAGCAATGTAGATACCATAAAAAGCATGATAGAGCAAAGGTAATGCAATGATAAAAATTTCTAATGCATATCTAATTGGTAGTTTTTCTAGGAACTGTGCTGCTGCATTAAATGAAGTTGCACCTCTAGTAGCCATGTAGTTAACAATCAAATGTTCTGTTAAAAATAAACCTATTGGGATAATACCCAACAACGAGTGCAGTTTTCGATTATAAAATTCTAGCTCTCTCCCCATAAAATTTTTCCTCTCTCCTCTAACTTTTTAGTTTGTCTCTCTATCTTTATAATACAAATTGTGAAAATATTCTAAATTTGCATCTTGTTCAATTTTATTACCGTGTTATATATCAGTCAAGAAAAAGGATGTTACATCTTTTCAAACTATTTGTGTTTAATTATTTTTTTGTTATTATTAGTAGATAGAAAGAGGGGTATTATTTAGTGACTGAAACATATCATAATCAAGAATTAATTTATGAAGTAAAAACTACAGGTTTCTCATATGAACTTCTAAGAGAAGAAGTAATACAGAGTCTACTTGGTAAAGATACTGATGAAATACTTTACTGGACAGGGAAAAACTTAGCTAGAAAATATAACTTGGAAAATTTCGATTCAATCATCACTTTTTTTCAGCACTCTGGATTCGGTAAACTAGCGATTATAAAAGATAAGAAAGACCACCTAGATTTAAAATTAACTAGTCCTCTAATTGAACAGAGGTTCAATGATAATAGAAATATTTCATATTATTTAGAAGCTGGATTTCTAGCTCAATCTATTGAACTTCAAAAAAAATGCATTACTGAAACAACTATTGACTTAAACAAGCGAGAGAAGTCAGTTAGACTTACAGTTAAATGGGATTATAAAGATGTAATATAAAAGGAGTAATGAAACCTTTTAATTGGTTTCACTACTCTTTTTTTCTTCATTAATTACCTTATATATGTTCCGAGCAACATTTACTGGTATTTTGGCAGAAATAATTTCATCTAGACTTGCTTCCTTTAGTTTCTTTAACGATCCGAAGTGTTTAAGAAGTTGTTTTTTCCTAGATTCTCCCACACCTTGTATTCCATCAAGTATTGAAGTAAAAAGAGACTTCGACCTAACTTGCCTGTGAAAAGATATTGCAAATCTATGAACTTCGTCTTGTATTCGTTGCAGTAAATAGAATTCTTGACTATTATGCATCAAATTGACCGCATAGATTGGATCTCCAAACAACAATTGCGATGTTTTGTGTTTATCGTCTTTTGCAAGTCCTGCAACAGGAATATTAATTCCAAGCTCATTGATTAATACATCTCTAGCCGCATTTATATGACCTTTGCCACCATCAACAATAATCAAGTCTGGTCTAGGTAGATTATCTTTAATAACTCTGCTATATCTTCTACGTATTACCTCTCGCATCGAATCATAATCATTTGGTCCAACGACGGAAGTTATCTTATATTTTCTATATTCCTTTTTAGATGGTTTTCCATCAACAAAAACTATTAACGCTGAAACCGGGGATGTACCTTGTATATTTGAATTATCAAACGCTTCTACTCGAGACAAATTATTTAATCCAAGTGCTTCTCCTAATTTTTGCGATGCACCATAAGTTCTCTCTTCGTTACGCTCAATAAGTAAAAACTTTTCTTTTATTGCATTTTCCGCATTTTTGGAAGCAAGGGCAACTAACTCTTTTTTCTTACCTAGTTTTGGTACAATTGTATTTGTATTTAATAAGTGTGATAATGTTTCAATATCTGCTTCAGGCGGTAATAATATTTCCTTTGGTTGAGGATAATTTTTTTCTAAATAAAAACTAGCAATAAAACTAGATAACTCCTCCGAAGGATCATCATATAAAGGAAATAAAGATATATCTCTTTCAATAATTTTACCTAGTCTAAGGAAGAATACTTGAATACACATCCATCCCCTATCGACTGAATACCCAAAGATATCTCTATCTATAAAGTCATTAAACATCATCTTTTGATTTTCCATAATGGTTTCAATTGATGTTATTTGATCCCTGTACTCCATTGCACGTTCAAACTCTAAATTTTCAGAAGCCCCAAACATTTTCTTTTCTAAATCTACTTTAACGTCTTTATATCCACCATTTAAAAATTTAGTGATTTGCTCAACGATTCCATTGTTTTGTTCTATAGGAATTTCATTTATACAAGGACCTAAACACTGGTGAATATGGTAGTAAATACATACTTTATTTGGAATCATTGAACATTTTCTTAAAGGGTAAATTCTATCTAATAATTTTTTAGTTTGATTCGCCGCAGTAACATTTGGATAAGGGCCAAAGTATTTTCCCTTGTCTTTTTTTAGTTGCCTTGTAATTATTAATTTTGGGTGCCTATCAGCAGTTATCTTTAAATAAGGATAAGATTTATCATCTTTAAGCATTATGTTAAATTTCGGATCGTACTTTTTGATGAGATTTATCTCTAATAAAAGAGCTTCCAAGTTAGATGATGTAATAATATATTCAAAATCAACTATTTCCTGAACAAGCCTAAATGTTTTTGCATCAAGAGCACCGGTGAAGTATGACCTGACTCTATTTTTTAAAACCTTGGCTTTACCTACATATATTACTGTACCGTTTTTATCTTTCATTAAATAAACGCCTGGTTGGTCAGGAATTACAGCCAGCTTTTGTTTTAAGAAATCATCCACAATCTCACCACCATTTTATTAGCTTTTGTCTTGTCCACAAGTTGCACATTATAATATAGAGTTATTATAGACCTACTCGTCCTCTTTTTGAAGTATAGCGCTAAAAATAAAAAACTAAGAACAAAATTGTTCTTAGTTTTATTGATTATTTATGTGCGTTTATTAGTTTTACTAATTCTTCCTTAGGCTTAAAACCAATTACTTGATCAACCTTTTGACCATCTTTCATTAAGATGATTGTTGGAATACTCATTACTCCGTAATCAGCAGCTGTTTGTTGATTTTGATCAACATCAACCTTTACGATCTTAACTACATCTGCCATTTCTGAATCAATTTCTTCAAGTACAGGAGCAATCATGCGACAAGGTCCACACCAAGGTGCCCAAAAGTCCACTAAAGTTAATCCAGAGCTTATCTCTGAAGTAAATGTTTGATCTGTTGCACTAACTATTGCCATGTAAATTACCTCCTAACAATATACTATACCCAGTATATCATCTTAATATTTAATTTGCTAACATTTAATACCAATTTTACCCAGTACTAAATCTAATATCAAAAATAGTTTACACTAAACAGAAATAATTATAAAAAATAATGCTCATTATTTAACTATTATTTGAAAGTTCTTCAATTAGTATTGGTATTACTTCAAACAAATCCCCTACAATACATAAATCACTTATATTAAAAATAGGAGCATCAGGATCTTTATTAATTGCGATAATATGCTTTGAATTAGACATCCCTGCTATATGTTGAATTGCACCAGAAATTCCACACGCAATATATAAATCTGGTGAGACAATTTTTCCTGTTTGCCCTATTTGTAAGCTGTAATCACAATAATCAGCGTCACATGCTCCTCTTGAGGCACCAACAGCACCGCCTAATTTATCAGCTAATTGTTTAATAACTTCAAACCCTTCTTTGGTTTTTACTCCTCTACCCCCTGCTACAATTATCTTTGCTTCTGATAAGTCAACGCCTTCTTTTATTTTAGTGGCAATTTCTTTTACTTTTATTTTAGTTATAATTAATCCCAATTCTTCAGTAACAATCTGCATTTCTCGAGATGGTTGTTGTACTAACTCGAAACAGCTCTGTCTAACTGTAAATACAAATCCATTGGTCAATATTTGTTTTTTTTCGATGGCCTTACCGGAATAGAGTGGCTTTAAAAGTAATCCGTCGTCGGTTATCCCAACTACATCAGTAACACATCCCAATTTATACTTAGCTGCTATTCTAGTTGCACAATCTTTAAATGTAACTGTGTTAGAAAAAATCCATCCATTAGGTTGATATTTTTCATGTAGCGAAAATAAAGCTTCAGTTAAATTAGTTGATGTCACCATCGGCTCTGTCGTGTTTATTATAATTAACTCATTTACACCATATTTTTTTATATCATCTATAAAATTATCTGCACTCTCGTTAACTAAAATTGCGCAAATATTATTATCGTTATATTTTTTAGCAGCACATATTAGTTCTAACGAAACAGCCTTAAGATTATTATTTCTTGTTTCTAAAACAATAAAGGTTTTCATATAATCCCCCCTACATTAGTTTTGCATCATTCTTAATGTAGCTGAAAATTTCAGTAGCCTGTTCTTCTGGGGTCCCAGAAACAGTCTTGCCCCCATTCTTACTTGGTGGTAAATAGATTCCTGTAGTTTTTACACTCGCTGCTAAACCTGATTGTGCTAGCTCATCCTCAAGAACCTTTTCAATTTTCTTCTTTTTCGCCTTCATTATACCGGAAAGTGTAGGATATCTAGGCTCACACAGTCCTTGCTGAGCTGTAATTAAAAGAGGCGATTGTGATTCAAGCTTCTCAATATCCCCTTCAACATCTCTATGACATAAAAACTTGTGTTCTTCTTCGATTTCTATCTTAATTACATTTGTTATACAAGGAATATTTAAAAGTTGTGCAACGATAGTTGGAGTAGTTGCATTATTATTGTCGATTGATGTTTGACCTGAAATTATTAGATCGAAATTCTTTCCCTTAATACCTTCAGCTAAGATCGCTCCTAAATAATGAGGGTCATTATCTGGTGTGTTGTTATTTAGCACTATAAAAAGGCAATCATCTGCCCCCATAGCAAAGGCTGTTCTTATTTCTTTCTCAAATCCCTCGGAGCTAGCTGTTACAACCGTTACCGATCCACCAAACTTTTCTTTAATTCTGATTGCTTCCTCTAGCGCAAATTCATCATACGGATTAATATTAAATTCAACATTATCCATTGATATTTTATTATTATCTAACTCTACTCTCTCTTCAGCATCGATTGTTCTTTTGAGTAATACAATTATATCCATAATAATACCTCCCCTAGGTAATACTATTTCTTTAATTTATTTATCTCTTCGTCAACTAAACTTCGTCGCAGTATTTTACCAACGGCTGTTTTCGGTAATTCACTTCTAAATTCATACTGTTTCGGAACTTTATATGATGCGAGATATCTTCTACAATAATTATCAAGTTCATCGACTGAACACTCTTCTGTTTCTTTTAATACAATAAATGCTTTAACCGTCTCACCTCTATAAGGGTCAGGAATCCCGATTACCGTTGCTTCTTTTACTTGTGGATGTTCATATAGAACTTCTTCTATTTCCCTTGGATATACATTAAATCCACTTGCAATAATCATATCTTTTTTACGACCTACAATATAAAAGAAACCTTCTTCATCCTCATATGCTAAATCACCTGTATTTAACCATCCTTTAGTTAGAACTGAGTTAGTTTCATCTTCATTTTTCCAATAACCTTGCATTACTTGTGGTCCCTTAACCCAAAGTTCACCAACCTCACCAACATTACACTCTTGATTATCATTTAATGAGATGATTTTTGTTTCAACGTCTGGCCAAGGTAACCCTATACTACCTTTCTTTCTAATTCCCCACGGTAGATTAGCGTGTGTAACTGGAGATGCTTCTGTTAATCCATAGCCTTCAATAATTTTCCCACCAGTAACTTTTTCAAATTGTTCTTGTACTTCAACTGGTAACGGGGCTGAACCGCTAACACATACATTGATTGAATTTAAATTATACTTTTGTAAGTCTTTTGTATTTAATAAAGCAATATACATTGTTGGGGTTCCAGGAAACAGGGTTGGTTTTGATTTAGTAATTGTATTTAAAACTTCTTTAATTTGAAATCTAGGTAATAGAATCATTTCGTAGGCTTGACTAACACAAAGTAACATTCCCGTAGTTAAACCGAATACGTGAAAGAATGGTAATATGCATAATACTCTCTCTTCACCAGTTTTACATTCGCAAAGCCATTCATTACATTGTCGAGTGTTTGCTATTAAGTTATAATGTGTTAACATTACGCCCTTTGGTACTCCAGTAGTTCCACCTGTATATTGAAGTAACGCTAAGTCTTTAAGTGGATTAATCTCTACATTTGGTTCAATTGCCTTACCTAATTTTAGTGCAGATTGAAATTTAATATGCTCATCTCTTCCATACTTTTCACTATTAAGCGTTTTTATTTTATATAAAACCTTTAAGTAAATAGGAAAATATTCATCAATACTTGTTGTAATTACATTTTTAACCCCAGTCGAATCCTTAATCGCATCTACCTTTTTTACCAACGAATCCAGAACGATTATTACGCTACTTTCACTATCGACTAGGTGAAACTGTATTTCTCTCTCTGTATATAAAGGGTTAATTTCTACAACAATTGCTCCTAAAATTAGAGTGCTAAAAAATGCAATTACAGCTTGTGGACAATTTGGAAGCATAATCGCCACCTTATCACCCTTTTTAACACCTATGCTCGAAAGATATTGGCTAAATCTAAGGGTCTTCTTATATAGATCAAAATAATTTATTCTGTTACCAAAAAAGCTAATTGCATTGTTATTCGGATATAAAGACGATATTTTTTGTAACATACCACCTAAGGAAATGTTCTCATATTCAATTGTTGGACTTATTTCTTCAGGATATAAATCTAACCACCTTTTGTTCGTTTCCATACTATCGCCCCAATTCTTATGTTGATAGTATATTTTATTAAAGTTGTTACAATTGTTTGAACATTTTTTCAAAAATATTTTTTATTATTTATTTTAATTTATTTCGACATTGCATCGTCATTTTTCTATATAATTAAATATGAAACAAAACTCTGGAGGTACGTATGGAAAACAACAATCATGAAGTAAACTCAATAATCAACAATGGTAAGGACCCACTGTATAACAAATATGACGGTGGCTTTAAAGTTCCAAAATCGTTTGGAAGAAGATTTATCATTGGGTTAGTTATCGTTGCTTTATTAATAACTGCATCGGGATTCATTGCACTAGTTCCGGCAGGTCATAGAGGAGTCTTAGTTCAACTAGGTGCTGTACAGAATCGTGTTTTAGGTGAAGGACTTAACTTCAAAATTCCATTTATCCAAGAGGTGGTAAATGTAGAGGTAAGGATTCAAAAGACTGAAAGTGACCAAATGGCAGCATCGAGAGATCTTCAAAATGTAAGTACTAAAATAGCCGTAAACTATTCTTTAAATAAAGATACTGTTAATGATTTGTACCAAGAAGTTGGTCTAAGCTATGAAAAGAGAATCATTGAACCTGCTGTAAGCGAAAGTTTAAAGGCTGTAACCGCTCTATACTCTGCAGAGCAATTAATATCTAAAAGAGCTGAGGTTTCAAGTAAGACAAAAGAAATACTAACAGAAAAGCTTAGAAAATATGATATAGATTTGATGGAAATAAATATTACACAATTTAAGTTCTCTGAAGAATTTGATCGCGCAATTGAATCTAAGCAAAAAGCTGAGCAAGATGCATTAAAAGCTAAAAGAGATTTAGAAAGAATTCAAATTGAGGCTCAACAAAAAATTGAGCAAGCACAGGCTGAGGCAAAATCACTAAGTTTAAAGAAACAAGAGGTTACTAAGGAGCTTGTACAATTAAAACAAATGGAAGTTCAAGAGAAAGCTCTTGAAATTCAATCTGAGGCAATAAAGAAATGGGATGGTAAATTACCAACTTATACTGGTGGAGATAGTGTTCCGTTTATAAATATTAAATAGCTTAAAAAGGCAAGCTTCTACATTGAAGCTTGCTTTTTTTTTACAAATGTTTTGAGGACACTTTCCCAAATATCTTTATCATCTAGTAAAAAGTGGCCAGCATTTTCAATTATTTTAAATTCAATACAGTTCAGACTTTCAGACATTTGCCTACAATTAGAAACCGGCATAAGAGTATCTTCTAATCCATGAAAAAATGTAATTGGTAAGTCAATCTTACTAAAGTCTATACCCCAATTAGTTAAAAGCATTTTTATCTCATTTATTAATTGATTCGGACCCTTTTGCAATCCATACGCTGCATGTAGAAAATTACTTTCTTTGGCAAACTTAGTTCTAATTTTACCTTTATCTATAGGCGACATTAACAACTGAATATTACTAAGTAGCTTTTTATATATAAAAGGCTTATTTTTAATTAATTTGTGAGTTACTTCCAATAGTTTAGAAGCTAGATGTGGTGATTTATGAACTAAGTAGAAAGGAATTTTATTTATCTTACTCATTTCAGAAGATAGACTCTTAATATTTAATGGTATTACTGAAGAAACTAAAGTCACATTTTTAACTTTACTTGGATACTCTTCAGCAAAGGCTAATGAATATGCACAGCCAGTTGAACACCCTATTAAGTTCACCTTACTAATATTTAACTCAATTAATAGTTTTACTACAATTGGATTCAATTCTTTGAACGAGTTTAACTTAATATACTCTGAGTCACCATATCCCGGCCGGTCAAAAGCTATAAGTCTTAACCCTAGTTTTTTCGCTATAAAATCTTTCTCCAAAAGCCATTTATGTGAACCAGGTGCTGAGTGAATTAGTAAAACTGGAATGCCATCGTTTACACCATAATCTATATATGATATTTTCTTTCCATTATAATCAAAGAACTTTAGTTTTGGCATTTTGACCACCATATTTTTGTTAATATAATTAGTTTTTGCAAAAGCTATAAATATAGCCATTTATATTTTTTATAATAAGTGGTAAAATCTGTCTATTATAATAATGGTGGTGTAGAAATGAGTTCTTCGTTAAAGAGATTTTTAATAGGAAAACCTTTAAAATCGACTGAACTAGGTGAACAGAAGCTTGGAAAATTAAAAGCTTTAGCAATTTTATCATCTGATGCTCTTTCATCGGTTGCATATGGTACTGAGCAAATATTAATTGTTCTAGCAACAGTAGGATTAGTAGCATTTTGGTATTCATTGCCTATAGCCATTGGCGTATTAGTTCTCTTATTAGCCTTAATACTTTCTTATCGCCAAATTATTTATTCGTATCCACATGGTGGTGGTGCATACGTTGTTTCCAAAAATAATCTCGGAGTAAATGCTGGCTTAATTGCAGGGGGCTCGCTATTAGTAGATTACATTTTAACAGTTGCAGTAAGTGTTTCAGCTGGTACGGACGCAATCACATCAGCAGTACCCACTTTACATAATCATAATGTCTTTATTGCAATTATTTTAGTCATTATTATTACTATCTTAAACTTACGTGGGGTTACTGAGTCAGCTTCAGTTCTTGCCTATCCTGTTTATCTATTTGTATTAGCACTAGTAATATTAATAGCCACTGGGATTTATAATGTTGCTACTGGGACCACTCAGATTACACCTCCTACACCTATAGGTACAGTAGTTCCAGGCATAACGCTGTTTATTTTATTGCGGGCTTTTTCATCTGGGTGTTCCGCACTAACTGGGGTTGAAGCTATATCAAATGCAATACCTAACTTTAAAGAACCGTCAGACAAGAATGCCGCAAAAACATTAGTAATAATGGGAACAATTTTAGCTATTTTATTTTCAGGAGTAACATTTCTTGCGTATTGGTATGGCATTACACCTAGAGCAGAAGAAACTGTAGTATCACAACTTGGTTCAACAATCTTTGGGAGAAACTTTATATATTATTTCATCCAAGCAACTACAGCCCTTATTTTAGTATTAGCTGCTAATACAGGCTTTTCTGCATTTCCTCTTTTAGCCTATAATCTTGCAGCAGACAAATTTATGCCTAGAATGTATTTAATGCGTGGAGATAGATTAGGATATTCAAATGGTATTATCACTTTAGGGTTAGGCTCTATTATATTAATTATAGCTTTTGAAGGACACACAGAAAATTTAATACCATTATATGCTGTCGGGGTATTCATTCCATTCACTTTGTCACAAACCGGTATGATAATTAAGTGGATAAGAGAAAAGCCAAAAGGTTGGATGTTAAAATTAACTGCTAATCTAATTGGAGCAATAATTACATTTATAGTCTTAACTATATTTTTCTTAACTAAGTTCGCTCAAGTCTGGTCAGTTATTGTGTTTCTACCTATAATAGTTTATTTCTTCCATAGAATAAATAAACATTATGAGTCAGTTGGAGAACAGTTAAGAATTGATCCAACTGTGGAACCTCCTAAAATTGAAGGAAATGTAGTAATTGTCCCAATAGCTGGTATAACAAAAGTAGTTGATCAATCGTTAAACTATGCTGAATCAATAGGGGATCTTGTTATAGCACTTTATGTTGCATTTGATAAAGAAAGTGAATTGGAAATGAAGCGTAAATGGGAAAAATTTAGACCAACTGTTAGATTAAAGACTGTTTATTCTTCATACCGGAGTATAACTAAACCAATTCTAAAAATGATCGATGCTATTGAGCATAAGGCAAAAGAGAACAATCATACTGTTACAGTTCTTATTCCTCAGTTTGTAACTAAAAAGAACTGGCATAACTTTTTGCATAACCAATCTAGTATATTATTGAGATTTTACTTAATCCATAAAAAGAACGTAATTGTTTCAACAGTCCCGTACCATTTTCAAAAATAAAAATATACTTATACTTGGCTTTTCCAAGTGTCCTATTTATAAATAGAAGATTATCACACAATGGAAAACTGCTGGAAATGTATACATTTCCCCAGCGGGAACAGCACGAGCCTCAACTAATTTTTGCAAGTGAAACTTGCAAAAATTAGTTGAGGCCGTGCCCGCGGAAAGCGAGCAGTTTTTGAAAGTGTGTAATAATAACGAAATTTATACCTTATTATCTTTTATATTATTCTATTCTTCTGCTTTGTATTGGTTTTTTACATAATTATAAAATGCAGCATTTGTAGCAGATATATATGGAACTATCCAAATAAATCCAATAAATAGTGTGATAATTCCTAATAGAATCCATCCTGTGAAACTTAGATTTAATAGGAAATACTTCCATTTATATCCATTCATCATCTTCTTACTTAAAGATATTGCATCTTTTATTTTCAAATCGGGGTAATCAATAATTAAATAAAGAGACATAGAATATGATAACCCTTTAATAATCCCAGGAATGATTAAAAGTAAAGACCATAAAAAGATTAATAAAAATACATAAACTAAAGAAAAAATCGCTTTAAAGAACACCTTTATATCTGCATAAAAACGGAAAACATCGCTAAAACTTCCAGATTTACCTCGACTTAAATTTATAAAATAATACATCTCTCCAAGTATTAGTGGTAGACACATTACTGAATATAGTAATATTACAATTTCTAAAGTAATATTAATTTCCGATTCAAAATTGTTAACAATATCATATGCTAATGAAACTAAATCTCCTATTGCCGGTAAAAATGATACTATTAAACTTATTAAAATTGCCTTATTCCAATTTCCTTTTATAGCTGCTCTTCCTTCAGATCTAAATTGAGCTAATTTCATATTCTCTCCCCCTGATGTTCTATATGTAAGTAAACTAGACACTCTAGGATATCGCGAGAATATTACTATGTCAATATAATTTCAGACGTTAATCTATCATAAAAAAAGGTTAATGAAATTATAAAAGACTGTCGAATTTTTTATCTCGACAGTCTTGCTTAGTATTAGGATTTTAGTTTTGAACTTCATACTGTTCTTTTACATGTTGATAAAAAGCTGCAAAAGATGTCTCGATGTATGGCGTAATCCAGATGAATCCAATTCCAAAAGTTAGCGCACCTAAAATATACCACCCAATAAAACTTACATGTAATTTAAAATATTTCCATTTATATCCATCCATCATTTTACTACTTAAATGTATTGCCTCTAGATTCTTAATATCATGGTTATCTATAATAATATATTTGGTAAGAGCATATGAAATTCCCTTAATAATACCAGGAATTATTAGCAATAGAGACCACAAGAAAACAAGTATACCTACTGTAATCGTATTTAAAATAGCTTTCAATGATAAATTATAACTTTGATAAACAGAAAACACATCTGAAACTTCTACTGTCTCTCTTCTGATTAGCTTAATACAAAAATATGCTGTTCCAAATGTAAGTGGAATTAACAGAACACCAACTAAAATTGATAATAAAAAAATCTGTAAATCCACAAATTGAATATTATTTGGAAAGTCGCTAAATTGATTAGTAAAATATTTAAAATCTACAGATTCATTTGCATTATTCTGATTAGAAAATCCTGTTAAGGCTCCAAGCAGATTCATAAAGTCCTTAGTATTAAATGTCTTATAAATACGGTCAAAATTATCAGATATACTTGTTAAAATATTTAATATTATAAATGCTATAACTGCTTTAACCCAATTGCCTTTGAGTGCTTCTCTACCTTCTTTTCTAAAGTCACTAGACCTCAAATCATTTCCCCAATACATAGTAATGTCCCCCAAAGAATATTTTGTATATATATATTTAGTTTTATAGTAAGTAGACCTACTTTAGCTCAGCTATCGTTACCCCTACTCCGCCTTCATTACCTTCACCAAATCGAGTTGCTTTTACATGTCTATGTCTCTTCAGGAACTCTTGAACACCTTTTCTTAGTGCCCCTGTACCGTGTCCATGTATAATTGAAACTCTAGGATATCCAGCTAATAAAGCACTGTCGATATACTTTTCTAGTCGATTCATTGCGTCTTCGTAGCGTTCTCCTCTTAAATCTAACTCGATAGATACATGATGTCCTGAACCCTTAACGGTTGTAACAGATCTTTGGGGTTTAGAATTAACTGATTTCAGTTTTTCAATATCATCTGTTTTAATCTTCACCTTAAGTATTCCAACTTGAACATACCATTCTCTATCACTAACTTTTTCTACAAGATTACCTTTCTGGTTAAGGCTGAGGATCTTGACTTCGTCTCCAGGTTCTAGCTTTATATTTGTTTTCTTAGTGATTGTTTTCTTTAATCCTTTAGTTAAATTTGGTGAGGCTTCCTGTAATCCTTTTCTAGCGTCAATTAATTCATGCTCCTTAATTAAATCACTTGAAGATTTCTGTAGCTTTCTTAGGTTAGTTATAATTGAATCTGCTTCCTCTCTTGCTCTTCTAAGTTCTGACTCAATTTTTAACTCTGCCTCAAAAAGAAGTTTTTCTCTTTCTTCTTCTATTTTGGACATTTTCCCTTCCCATTTTCCCTTCAATTGTTCTGCTTCTTGCTTTAAAATATTTGCTCTTTCTTCAAGCTTTTCAGCATTTATTTGGGACTCGTGAAGAGAGACAATCATGTTCTCAACGCTTCTAGTGTCTTCGCCAACTTGTTGCTTTGCTATATTTAAAACCCTATCTGGTAATCCTAATCTTTTTGAAATTTCAAATGCATTAGATTTACCTGGTGTACCAATACGAAGCTTATAAGTAGGACTTAAAGTTTGAACGTCGAATTCAACGTTTGCATTTGTAATACCTTCAGTTTCAAATGCATATGCCTTAAGTTCGGCATAATGTGTAGTTGCGATTCCCTTTGACCCTCTTGCTTTCATCTCTTCAATTATTGCGATAGCAAGTGCCGCCCCTTCTTGTGGGTCAGTTCCCGCACCAAGTTCATCGAATAAAACTAAACTTCTAAAATTAGCTATTTCAAATATTCGAACGATATTGACCATATGTGAGCTAAAAGTACTTAAACTTTGCTCAATTGATTGCTCATCACCAATATCTGCTAAAATGTGTTCAAAAATACTAACTTCTGACTGTTCATTAGCAGGAATTTGCAGACCACTTTGAGCCATTAACACACATAGTCCAACTGTTTTTAATGTTACAGTTTTACCACCGGTATTCGGACCAGTAATAATAATAAAGTCGTAATCTCTTCCTAGAACTATATTATTTGCTACAACATCCTTAGACTCAATCAATGGGTGCCTTGCTTTTTTTAGATTAATATAACCATCTTCATTTAAAATCGGTCTAGAACCTTTTATTTGTCTTGAAAATTTTGCTCTAGCAAATACAAAATCTATTTTTGAAACTAGACTAACATTACTCAATATTTCACTAGTAAATTCTGCGATATTAGCTGATAATTCTCTAAGAATTTTCTCAATCTCTATTTGTTCTTTGATTCTCAACTGAGAAAGTTCATTGTTTAAATTTACGACACGTTCTGGTTCAATAAATAGTGTCGCACCAGATGAAGATTGATCGTGAACAATTCCTCCAAAAGATGCACGATACTCTTGTTTTACAGGTATAACATATCTATTATTTCGAATTGTTACTAGAACATCAGATAGCATTTTTTGAGTTGAAGAGTTTCTTAGCATTCCTTCTAGTTGCTCTCTAACTCGATTCTCATTGTTTCTTATTGAGATTCTAAGAGTTCTGAGAGTGGGACTCGCATCATCATAAACGTCACCACTTTCATCAATCGTGGCGGTTATTTTCTTCTCAAGCGGACTTAAGAGAATTAAGTTTTCATAGTAACCTCTTATAGTATCTAAATTTTCTTCATCTTCAAGGATATCCTCAAAATATCTATGTAACTGTCTTACGCCGTATAAAAGGGATGAAATTGAAAAACATTCACTCCCAGATAAGATACCACCTATTTGGGCTCTTTTTACTGCTCCCCTTATATCAGAAATGCCACCAAAAGGTGCAGTACCTTTTAGCCTAATACAAGTTAAAGCGTCATCTGTCTCTTGTTGGAGCAAATGAACTTCATCTAAATTAAACTTAAGTTCAATTCTTTCTGACTGTTCTTTACCAAGTGAGGTAGCAGCGTTACCTACAACCATCTCGACTATTTTTTTATATTCAAGTGTTGCCATCGTTTTCTTTAACATATTTGTTACCAACCTTTAATTTTACTAATATATACAGTCCAATTTTAACAAAGTATCTATTAAAAGAAAAACTTCCCAAAACGGGAAGCTATTTTAACTCTATTAAATCAGTAACTTGATTTGTAAGAAGAGGATTAGTTTTAATCATTACATTCGCAATTTTCGAGCCTTCTATTACAGGTTTTGTACTAGAAAACGGAATAAAGCCAATTAGTGATACTAAAATCATTACAATTAAATATGATTCAATAAAACCTAAAATTGCCCCACCAGATCCATTTATTTGTCTTATTGCAGGAAGTCTAGTTAATAAATCTAATATATTTGACACTAGTCGAAGTGATATTTTCGTTCCAAATAATAATATTGCAAAGGAAATAGCTTTATAATAATATCCTTCTATTAAATCCATCGGTAGTACAGTGAAGATAATATTTTTATCTTCTTGGATAAACGGGATTACACCTTTTAAATAGGGTGCTAATTCATTATAGAAAACAACAGCTATTATGTATGCTATAATAAATCCAGATAACGAAATAAGTTGTTGAAGTAATCCTTTTTTATATCCAACAACGATACCTGCTAAAAGAAGAATAGTTATTATAGTATCTACTAGCCATATATCCATATAATACACATACCTTTCAATTATTCGTAGATACATTATAACATATTCTGAAAAAGCAAAAACAGGGGAGATAAAAACTTGAATTCAATAACAATAACTTGTAGTACTTCAAGATTAAATGAAATAATAAATTTTTATAGTAGCTTTCAAGAAAAAACAAGTAATCCACATGCAGTATTTTTTGCCAAGCTTGAAGGTTGTACAATTACAGCTTACAAGTCAGGCAAAGTACTATTTCAAGGTCCTGCAAGTGAACTTGCTGCTGCAAAATGGGGTTACAGTTCTAGTACTAGTACAAACTTAGTTGAAAATGCACCTCAGAAGATATGTCAGGCAAATTTAGCTGGCTCGGATGAAGTTGGGACTGGGGATTATTTTGGTCCAATCACTGTTTCTGCTTGCTACTTAACTGAAGATAATATCAAAGCTATTTCACATTTAAACATCCAAGACTCAAAACAATTAACTGATGAGAAAATCCTTAAGATCGCCCCTGAATTAAATAAAATTGTAAAGTATAGCTTACTTATTTTACACAACGAGAAATATAATTCGTTACAAAGGTCAGGCTTTAACCAAGGTAAACTGAAAGCTTATCTACACAACCAAGCATTAAATCACCTTTTAAATAAATTGTCACCTACTATTCCAGACGAAATCATAATTGATCAATTTGCACCTAAAACAACTTATTTCAACTACTTAAAAACTGAAAAGAATGTTGTACGTGACAATGTTGTTTTTGAAACAAAAGCTGAAAATAAATACTTGGCTGTTGCTTGTGCATCAATTATTGCAAGATATGCATTTCTTAAGCAAATGGACAAACTAAGTAAAGCTGCCGGTTTTGATATACCAAAAGGTGCAGGTAGTAAGGTTGATAAAGCAGCTGCTAAGTTAATTAACCAAATTGGATTTGACGAGCTACACAAGTATGCTAAAATTCATTTTGCCAATACTGAAAAAGCGTTAAAACTAATATAAAGTAACAAAACCCCCAAATGCTTAGATTTGGGGGTTTCTGTTATGCTCTTAAAACAGCACCTAATTCAGACTCAAGTGCACTCAAAACTTTAGTATGAACTTTCACTACTTCTTCGTCGGTAAGTGTTCTTTCTGGATCCATATATACTAACGAGTATGCCATTGATTTCTTGCCTTCTGGTAACTTGTCACCTTCATAAATATCAAATAACTTAACATCTTTTAATAAAGGTTTACCTATATTTTCAATTACAGTTATAAGATCACTATGTGACACTTTTTTATCTACTACTAGTGCAATATCCCTTGCCATAGCTGGAAATCTAGGTATAACACTATATTTATTTTGTTCAAAATTTAAACTAGTTAGCTCTGAGAAGCTAATTTCAAATACATACGTTTCTTTACCATTATAGGTCTTTTCAACATCTGGATGAAGTTGACCCATAAAACCTATTAAAGTTTCATTAGCGTAAATTCCTGCTGTTCTACCTGGATGTAATCCTTCAATATTAGTTGCTTTATAGCTAATTACATTATTTACACATAGCTCCGCAAATAAGTTTTCAAGGATTCCTTTCATTACAAAGAAATCTACTTTCTTTTTCTCGCCCTTCCATGAGTTATCAGTATACAATCCACTTAATAAACCACTTAAATGTAGAATTTCAGTTGGCTGTACTGAACTTGGATTTGGCAAATAGACAGAACCTATCTCATAAATTGAAATATTTTCTTCTTTTCTATTTCTATTATATAAGGCTACATCAAGTAAATGAGGTAATAGACTTAATCTTAACGTACTTCTTTCTTCACTCATTGGCATTGCAAGTCTTACCGGAGATAGTTCTGTTTCATATAAATTAAATAACTTCACTTTATCTTGACTAGTTAATGAATATGTTATTGCTTCACTTAACCCAGTTCTTTCAAGTACATCTTTAGTTAAACGGCGAAGCTTTTGCTTTTCAGTTAACCTACCAGTTAATGTTTTACCAGTTGGAAGTGTTGCTGGTATCGCGTCATACCCATAAATTCTACCGATTTCTTCAACTATATCAACTTCGATTGTAATATCACCTCTTCTAGTTGGTATTGTAATAGCGAAATTAATATCATCTTGAAGGACGTAATCAAATCCAAGTCTATCTAAAATATCTCTAATTTCTTCTGTCTTAATATTAGTACCGAGAATATTATTAACGCGATCAGTTGAAGTCGTTATTATGTCTTCTTGTGTATTAGTAACGTTATTTACAATAACAAGACCTTCGCTAACTTCCCCTTCAGCATATTCTTGCATCATAAATGCAGCTTCTAATACGGCATCCTTTGTACGCTTGTAATCAAGTCCTTTTTCAAATCTTGCACTTGATTCACTTCTTAATCCAGTTTCTTTAGATGTCATTCGTACAGTTAAACGGTCAAAGATCGCACTTTCTAAAAGAACATCTACAGTACTATTATCTACTTCCGTATTTGCACCACCCATAACTCCTGCTAATGCAATAGGTTGATCTCCATCTGTAATAACTAAATCTGTAGTTTTTAGTGACCTTTCAATGCCATCTAGTGTTGTTAGTTTTTCACCCTTAGTGGCATATCTAACCACTATTTTCTTATTATCTAACTTACTATAATCAAATGCATGTAAAGGTTGTCCATACTCTAGCAAAATGTAATTAGTTATATCCACGATATTATTAAGTGGTCTAATACCGGCTTTCATTAAACGAGACTCTAACCATAATGGTGAGCGTTTCACCTTAACATTTCTAACCATTTTGGCAATGTATAGAGGATTTTCCTTTTTTGTCTCTACTTCTACACTTATTAAATCATTTGTATTATCTAGTCCATGAACAATTGTTGAATTCGGAAGTCTAACTTTTTTTCCTAAAATTGCAGCTACCTCGTATGCAACCCCAAACATACTTAAGCAATCAGATCTATTTGGGGTTAAGCCCAGTTCAAGTACTGCGTCAGCAAACTCTAGATATTCCATTGCATCAGTACCAACTGGTGCATCACTTGGCAGAACGAAAATACCTTCACTGAATTCTTTAGCAATTACTCTCGATTCGATACCTAGCTCTTCAAGTGAACAAATCATTCCTTCTGAAACTTCCCCACGAAGCTTGGCTTTTTTAATTTTAAAATTACCAGGAAGAACTGCACCAACTTTTGCAACAACAACCTTTTGTCCCGTTGCAACATTACGTGCTCCACAAATAATTTGTACTGGGTTCTCCTCACCGACATCAACTTGACAACGACTTAGTTTATCGGCCTCTGGATGTTGCTCTCTTAGTAACACATGACCTACTACAACATTTTTAATGTCTTTATTTAAAACATTTACACTTTCAACTTCAATGCCACTTCTAGTGATTTTCTCAGCTAAGTCATATGGACTAATACCATCCAAGTCAACATACTTCTCTAACCATTTATATGAAACTAACATATTTTACCTCCTATCGATTAGCTCGTTTGAATTGCTTAAGAAATCTTAAATCATTTGTATAGAAATGTCTTATGTCATCGACACCATACTTTAACATGGCAATTCTTTCAGGACCCATTCCAAATGCAAAACCTCTATATTTTTTCGAATCGTAGCCAGCCATTTCTAATACATTTGGATGCACCATACCGGCACCTAAAATTTCAATCCAACCTGTTCCCTTACAAGTACCACAACCGCTTCCACCACACATCATACAAGAAATATCCATTTCAACTGAGGGCTCAGTAAAAGGGAAAAAGCTTGGTCGAAGTCTGATTTCACGGTCCTCACCAAAAAGTTTCTTCGCAAATAATTGTAATGTGCCTTTTAAATCACTTAATTTTATATTTTCATCTATAACGAGACCTTCGATTTGAGTAAACTGATGTGAGTGGGTAGCATCATCATCATCGCGTCTATACACTTTACCTGGGCAAATAATTCGAATTGGACCTTTGTCTTTATTTGCTTCCATTGTTCGTGCTTGAACTGGAGAAGTGTGTGTTCTTAATAAAACTTCATCAGTTATGTAGAATGAATCTTGCATATCACGAGCTGGGTGACCTTTAGGCAAATTTAACGCCTCAAAGTTATAGTAGTCTTGTTCTACCTCTGGTCCTTCTGCAATCTCATAACCCATTCCTATAAATAGATCTTCAATTTCTTCGACTATTAGCGAAAGTGGGTGACGATTTCCGCTTGGTACTTGTGAACCTGGTAATGTAACATCAATCGTTTCATTAGCAAGCTGTTCAGCAACCTTTGCTTCCTCTAATTTCTGAATCTTTTCTTCTAATGAATTTTGGATTTCAGCACGAACTTCATTCGCAACAGCTCCGATTAAAGGTCTCTCTTCTGCTGGTAGTGAACCCATTCCTTTTAAAACTTCTGTGATTGGACCTTTTTTTCCTAAATACGATACTCTTATTTCATTTAACTGTTTTAAATCATTACTTTCTTGAATTTGCTTCAATGCGTCATTTTGAAGTTCAATTAAACGTTCTTTCATCCAACTTACCTCCTATAAAAAAATAAAAAACCCCCATCCCTAGAAAGGGACGAGGTTATCGCGGTACCACCCTAATTGATAGAAATTCATCTATCCACTTACACAAATAACGGCTTGGCCGGAGCACTGTTCCATTTTTCTAATAGGATAAAAGTCTCTCTTGAATTATAGTGTTACTTTTCGTTCCATTGCGCTTAAAGTAACTTCTTATATTCAGCATAATCCTAAAACAAATAAATGGATAGTGTCAACTCAAGAGGTGAATTCACAAAGTGCGTACATAAAAATGCTTTCAGTCCAAGGCATTTTATCCCTTAATGCTTACAACAATGTTACTAGTCTCTTTCAAAGTTTTTCTTATTAGACATTCTTTAAATAATATATCAAAATTCCTGCTGCTACTGCAACATTTAATGACTCACTTTTTCCTTTAATCGGAATATATAAATTTTTATGGGTCTGATTTAATAATGAATTTTCAATACCTTCACCTTCATTGCCTAATATTAATGCAAATGAATCAGAAGGATCTTCACCTTTATATGGACTCGCATCTTGTAAAGATGTGCCATATACCTTAATGCCTACTTCGTTACAAGTTTCAATTACGTCTGATAAATTTCTTGTAATTATTGGCATGTGAAAAATTGCACCTTGGCTAGATCTAATTACTTTATCATTGAATGGATCAACTGTACCCTTGTTTAAGAAAATCGCATTTATACCTGAAGCTTCAGCTGTTCTAATTATTGTTCCTAGGTTTCCTGGGTCTTGAATTTTATCAACTAATAAATACGATTCGCCATAACTTATTTCTAACGATTCGGATTTTTTTCTGCAAACTGCCGCAATTCCCTGAGGCGTTTCTGTCTGAGAAATTTCTTCCATTATTTCATTAGTAACAATAAAAATGTCGCCATCATAATTCAAGTTCTGAATTTGCGACTCATCAGTAATTATTAACTGTTCAACTGTAGCTTCATACTTTAGTGCCTCTTCAACTAAATGATAGCCTTCTACAATAAACAATCCTTCTTTTTCTCTATATTTTCTTAATTGTAACTTTTTCCAAAGCTTAACACTTTCATTTTTTGTAGATTCAATTTTTTTCATATGTATTTCCTTTCAAGTAAACTATTACATATTATATACAATTATCTATACATAATAAAATTATATTTACAAAAAATATATCTGATAATACTTTAGGAGGTCCAATAATGAACTTTGATATTAGAGGTGCAGTAATTTCTAACGTGTCTGGTAATTCACCTGATGAGTTACGTAGTACGATTGTTGATGCAATTTCAAGTAAGGAAGAGAAGATGTTACCAGGTTTAGGTGTTCTTTTTGAAGTAATATGGAATAACTCTGATCCATCTGAACAACAAGAAATGCTATCTACTTTAGAAAAAGGCGTAAAGTAAAATTTAGCTAATGCATTCGGCGCTCGCTTTCCGTGGGCACGGCCTCAGGCTATTTTTGCAAGAGAAACTTGCAAAAATGGATTTTCGGCTCGTGCTGTTCCCACAGGAGTCGAGCGCCTATTCTTATACGCCAAACCAGCATTAAACCTATGTTTCGATCTATAAATATACATATAAATAAAAGCAAAGCCGACTTGGCTTTGCTTTTTAATTTAACCGTAAATAATTTCATTTACTTTTTGTTGGTCTAATCTTTTAATTACTTCAACAACTAATTTTACTGCATTGTCATAATCGTCTCTATGAAGAATACCTGCATGTGAATGGATATAACGTGTTGCAATACCAATAGATAGTGCAGGAATTCCTCCATGACTTACATGAATTGCACCTGAATCAGTTCCTCCACCAGGCATCGCATCGTATTGGAAAGGTATATTTAGCTCTTCAGCAGTTTCAATTACAAAATCACGTAAACCTTTATGAGCTATCATTGATGCGTCATACAGAACAATTTGAGGACCTTTTCCTAATTTTCCTGCTGCTTCTTTTTCAGAAACTCCAGGAGTATCTCCTGCAATACCAACATCTACAGAAAAAGAGATATCTGGGTTAACTGAGTATGCTGACGTCTTAGCACCGCGTAGGCCTACTTCCTCTTGAACAGTTCCTACACCGTATACAACATTTGGATGGTTTTCACCTTTAAGGTTTTTAAGAACATCAATGGCAATTGCACAACCAATTCTATTATCCCATGCTTTTGCTAGTAAAAGCTTCTCATTATTCATTACCGTGAATTCAAAGTATGGAGAGACCATGTCCCCTGGTTTAACCCCCCACTCCATGGCTTCTTCCTTACTACTTGCACCAATATCAATGAACATATCTTTGATATCTACAGGCTTTTTACGAGCCTCAGGTGATAAAATGTGAGGCGGCTTAGATCCAATTACCCCAGTTATATCGCCCTTTTTCGTAATAATAGTAACTCTTTGTGCCAACATTACTTGTGACCACCAGCCACCAAGTGTTTGAAACTTTATGTATCCTTTATCGTCAATTTGAGTAACCATAAATCCAATTTCGTCTAAATGACCAGCGACCATAACTTTAGGACCGCCTTCTTGACCCACTTTACGTGCAATCAAGCTACCTAGCCTATCAGTATAAACTTCATCAGCGTATGGAGCTATGTACTTTTTCATTACTTCACGTGCTTCACCCTCGAAACCTGAAACACCACGAGCATCTGTTAGTTCCTTAAACATTGTTAAGGTTTCATCTAAATGTACCATCAATTTATCCCCTTTCTAATATCCGTTTTCCTGTCTTTGATGATTTACTCTATTCTTATTATAATACGCATCTTCAATTTCAGAAATTGAAAAGCCTAAACAACCACCTAAATTCAAATAAGCCGTAAATAATTGCATGAACTTTAAAAAGTCATGACTCTTTTGGAAATCATTTGCCTTACAATAAACTTTTAAAAACTGTTCAGTTTTATTTGTTTCGCATTTGTGCTGTGTTGTCTCAAGATTTTTAATCCCTAAGTCCAAACTTATAGACAAAAGAAAGTGCAATCCATCAGCATACTCATCTAAAATAACTTCCCTTTCAGCTGGCGGTTTTATACTCCAATATTTAAAACATTTAGTTTCATTAGCTAGCTCACCGAGTTCTACTAAGAAGGCTAGAACTTTCTCTTTAGTTTTTTCTTTTTTTTGAAAGCCATGCTTTTCCATAATTACACGGTCTAGTTCTGATTGTATTGATAAAAGCTTAGTAAAATCCATGGTATCCACCTTATTGATTAATTAATATTATTATTTCAATTGCATATTAATTCTAACACTATCTTCTAAAATTGCCATAAATATATAGGCAATTCCTAAAAAATATTTTTCGATTTAATCTGCTGTTTTAAGTATTTCAAAGTCTATTGTGCAAAAAATAAAACCCCGATGAGTTAACATCGGGGTTAGTTATTTTACTTATTATAGGTGCTTTTTAGCAGCTTCTGCTAATTGAGCGAAACCCTTTTCGTCGTTGATAGCAATCTCAGATAACATCTTACGGTTAACTTCGATACCAGCAAGCTTTAAACCGTGCATTAAACGGCTATAAGAAAGACCATTCATGCGAGCAGCTGCGTTGATACGAGTAATCCATAATTTACGGAAATCACGCTTCTTTTGGCGACGGTCACGGAAAGCATACATTAATGATTTCATAACCTGTTGGTTTGCAACTTTATATAAAGTGTGTTTTGAACCGTAGTAACCTTTAGCTAACTTAATAACTTTTTTACGACGTGCACGAGTAACAGTACCACCTTTAACTCTTGGCATGTTCTTTACCTCCTAGAAAAATTCTTTTGCGATTAAATATCGTATCTTATCTCAGGTTGTCAAGTAAATGACGAATACGTTTAAAGTCACCTTTACTTACAAGTGTACCTTTACGAAGCTTACGCTTTTGCTTTTGACTCTTGTTAGCAAATAAGTGGCTAGTGTATGCATGTGAACGCTTTAATTGACCAGAACCAGTTTTCTTAAAACGCTTTGCAGAGCCACGATGAGTTTTCATTTTTGGCATATGAAATTCCTCCTCACAATTTACTTGTCATTTTTTGGTGTTAAAATCAGGAACATGCTGCGGCCTTCCATTTTAGGAGCCACTTCGACATTTGCAATATCTTTGCATGCTTCTGCGAAACGGTCAAGAACTCGTTGACCAATTTCTTTATGCGTAATTGCGCGTCCTTTAAATCTGATAGAAGCTTTAACTTTATCATCTTTTTCAAGGAATTTACGTGCATTCTTAAGTTTAGTATTAAAGTCATGTTCATCAATCGTTGGACTTAAACGAACTTCTTTAAGGCTAATAACTTTTTGATTTTTACGCGTTTCACGTTCTTTCTTTTGCTGCTCGAAACGGAATTTTCCGAAATCCATGATACGGCAGACAGGTGGTTTTGCAGTTGGAGCAACCATAACTAAATCTAAGTTAACATTAGATGCTAGTTCCAACGCCTCCTGGCGAGTCTTAATACCTAATTGATCTCCATTCGCACCGATAAGACGTACCTCACGGGCACGTATTGCCTCATTAACTAGTAAATCCTTACTAATAGTAAGCACCTCCATGGGAATATTACATAAGTAGTTTGAAAAAGTAGAATTACCTTTTACATACTAAAAAGGTGTGAGCATTATATGCCCACACCTCGAGTAATTAAAATTAATTGTCTCGTTTACCTGCTAACTCAATTATCAGACAGGTGAGAAGCGTGGGCTTCTACTTTATCAAACATAATCCATATATTGTAATACTTTACCATTACTATAGTTAAATGTCAACAACTGCTATTAGGAAAACAGCAACAAAAATTATTATAGCAAGGATTATTTATTAAATCAATAATTTTTTGATTCTTTTTCTAATAATTCGACAAATTCCACTATGCTCATAACCTCTGAGTTTTGCTCTCCATATCTGCGAACATTTACAGAATCGCTATCGACTTCCTTATCTCCTAATACAATCATAAACGGAATCTTTGCTACTTGAGCCTCACGGATCTTATAACCAATCTTCTCTTCACGGCCATCTAACTCCGCTCTGAATCCTTTTTCCCCTAAAAGATTTAGAACTTTTTTCGCATAATCTAAGTGTACATCTGCAGAAACAGGTATTACTTTAACTTGAACTGGAGCCAACCAAGTTGGGAATGCTCCTGCAAAATGTTCAATTAAAATTCCCATAAATCTTTCAATTGAACCGAATACAACTCGATGTAACATTACTGGTCTATGCTTTTCACCATCTGGCCCAATATATGTTAAATCAAAACGCTCTGGTAATTGGAAATCTAATTGAATAGTTCCACACTGCCATGTTCTACCGATACAATCACGAAGATGGAAGTCTATTTTCGGACCATAGAATGCCCCGTCACCTTCGTTTATTTTAAATGCTAATCCAGCTTCTTCTAATGCCTCACGTAATCCATCAGTTGCAACTTCCCAATCCTCATCGCTACCCATAGATTTCTCTGGACGAGTAGATAGTTCTACGAAGTACTCAAACCCAAATGATTTATAGAACTTATCAATTAACTCGATAAGACTAACTATTTCCTCAGTAATTTGATCCTTTGTCATGAAAATATGTGCATCATCTTGAGTAAATGAACGAACACGCATTAAGCCGTGTAACGCGCCAGAGAATTCGTGACGATGAACTAAACCTAACTCACCATAACGTAATGGGAAATCACGGTATGAATGAAGTGTATTTCTATAAACAAGCACTGAACCTGGGCAGTTCATTGGCTTAATTGCATATTGCTCTTCATCAATTTCTGAAGTATACATATTTTCTCTATAATTGAACCAATGTCCAGAAGTTTCCCAAAGCTGTCTGTTTAACATAATCGGAGTTTTAATTTCGTCATATCCAGCTTTTTTGTGAACTTCACGCCAGTAACCTTCTAATAAATTACGGATTATCATTCCCTTTGGTAACATGAACGGGAATCCTGGTCCTTCTTCCATCATGGCAAAAAGCTCTAACTCTTTACCTAGTTTACGGTGATCACGTTTTTTAGCTTCTTCAAGCATGTGTAAGTGTGCATCAAGCTCTTCCTTCTTCCAAAAAGCTGTACCGTATACACGTTGAAGCATCTTATTATTAGAGTCACCTCTCCAATATGCTCCAGCAATCGATAATAATTTGAAAGCTTTTAACTTTCCTGTAGAAGCTAGATGTGTTCCACGACAAAGATCGAAAAATTCTCCTTGCTCATAAATAGTAATTGATTGATCTTCAGGTAGATCATTAATTAATTCTATTTTCAGATCATCACCAATTGCTTTATAACGGTCCAAAGCCTCGTCGCGACTAACATTTGCACAACGAATATCGATGTTTTCGTTAATTATTTTTTGCATTTCTTTTTCAATTAACGGTAAGTCTTCTGGTGTTAAAGAAGTTTCCATATCTATATCATAATAAAATCCATTTTCAATAACTGGACCAATTCCTAGCTTAACTTCAGGGTATAAGCGTTTTATAGCCTGAGCTAGAATATGTGCTGATGAGTGACGAAGGATTTCTAAAGATTCCACATTATCTTGAGTAATAATAGCAAAGTCAGCATCTTCATTAATTGGTGTATATACGTCTAAAATTTGACCATTCACCTTTCCAGCTACTGCTTTTTTACGTAGACCTGGGCTTATAGATCCTGCAATTTCTTCAGTTGATATTCCCTTTGGAAATTCTTTAACTGCCCCATCTGGAAATGTAATTTTAATAATTTCTGCCATTTGAAAAACACTCCTTATAATTTCTGTTAACTTATTTGTAAATTATTAAAAACATAAATAAAAGCACACAAATTTCCGATTTCTGCTGCTTGCTTTTCGCTGGAGTCAAGCGGCCTTTGCTAAACTTATAAATTGAGTTCAACACTTTTTCAGTTTAACTACAAAAAAGCACACATCCCAAAAAGGGACGTGTGCGTCGTGGTTCCACCCTTATTCTATTAAAACAGAAAAATGCCTTAATAGATCTCAGAAGATTTAACGGTCATAACCGTCAGCAATTGTTACAATGCCGATGCTCAGAGATGGTAAGTTTGTTATCGTGCTAGGAAGCTTTCAGCCTTGGCCTCCCTCTCTATAAGCCGTAAAATAAACTCATGTTCTCTTCAAAGCTTTAAGTTGTATTATGTACGTTATTATATTTGATATACCTACAAAATGCAACACAGATTTTATATTACGTTTCTCTAAAGTTTTTTCCTTTAACCATAACAGGTGTTGAAGTACTCTTAATTCTCTCAATTATTCTTTTCGCTTTCGCAAATTCCTCTTCACCACGTTGCGAGACGGCTAGGTGATGCTCTAGTTGTTTTAGATCGAAATTTGAAGTGAAGAAGGTTGGTAACTGCTGTAACATTCGATATTGTAAAATAGCACCAATTATCTCATCTCTTGTAAAGCTTGATACTGACTCAGCACCAATATCATCAAGCATTAAAACATCTACTTTTTTTGCCATTTCTAGTTTTTCTTCAAGGGAATTATCATTAATAGAACTCTTTAACTCTCTAAGAAATTCTGGCAAGTATACTATTAAAGTTTGTTTCCCCCTAGAAGCTAACTCATTTGCAATCGCACCTAGTATATATGTTTTTCCTGTTCCAAACGGGCCGTACAAATATAACCCTTTAGTTAATTTGTTATCTCTAGACTTTTGTAACGTGTCTAACATTGAACCAACTGCCTCTGAACGCCCTTCAATTCCATAATCGATGTTAGAAATTGATGCCTCCAAAACATCCTTAGGCATATGCATACTCTTAACTAGTGATCTTAGTTTTCTATTTTCATCTTCAAGAATTTTCTTAGAGCAGCGTGAATAAATTAATTCAATACTTTTAGCTTGCATTACTAACTCTGGTACATATCCTTGTATTACATTTTCACATTTATCTAATGACTCACAATTATTACACGCTTGTGATTGAGTTGTATATTCATATAATGTACCGAGGCTTCTTTCAATTAAACCATCATCAATTATGTCTGAATTTGATTGGATAAAATTTTGAATATCTTTATCGTTCAATACATCAGACTTAATTTGGTTATATCTTTTTTTAAAAGAATCAGTATTTATTAATTGTTTTAGTGTTTCACTTATATGTTCCACAATTATTCACCCTTCGTTTCAGATTTTCCAAGAAGGTAATTATTTAATCTTTGCTCTAGTTTCTTCTTCTCGTCTTGGAAGTCTTTTTGAAGTATTTTTTCTGCATCTTGATTAGATGAAGTTGTATCTTCACTCTTCATCCAATCAGGTATTATTTCTTTCCTAATCGGTTTTTTTCTATATGGGGTTGTCTTTTTGGTAGCCCATTCCTGATATTGTCTATGTTCATTTTTAGCTAATTCCATTGCATCTTTTGCATTTTTTATGCCTTTTCTAATCCAATGGGCCGCAATTTTTTCAACATAGCTTTTAGTTAGTTTCATATCAGTTTTTAGAAGTACATAATACAATAAAACGTTTATAACTCCACTTGATAGTTTTTGATTTTCTAACAGTCGCTCGACTATTTGAATCTCACTTTGTGGGGGTTTTGACCCATTTGATACCGATGTTAGGAACTCTAAAGGAGATATTCTTTCCAATTCGTAGATTAACCTATCATCTTTTGATTTATTTTCTATGTTGGTATCTGTCTTATTCTCTTTACTATTTATAGTAGGTACTATACTACCAGTTTGCAGTTGGTAGTAACTCCTAGCATTCTTTCTAAGGAGTTCAATATTAATTGACGAATTATCATCAATCGAGCTAAGTAATACTTTTTGCATGTCTAAGGGATCAATGCTGTATAAATACGCTAGTTTTATAATCGTTTCTTTGACTTCAAAGGTAATTTGACTCTTTGGTATTAAATAGTCAGATAAACCTTGAATAAATAAATCAAAATCAAAGAAGTTATTTTCTATTATTAATGTTTCTGGCTTGCTTCTCTTGATCAAATCATGACTATCTTTATCAATCTCCATCAATTGCGAAAAAGATGAATTAGCAGGTTTATAAACATGGTTAAATGGAACCGTAATTTCTGTAGCTTCAGATATTTTAGAACTATTTCCCTTAAACATTTCTTTGCGCTCAAGATATATAGTTCTTCCTAATCGTTCAAATAAAATAACATTAAGTACCCCATCATTAAAAAATTCTTCTGGTGTTAATGGCGGAATTAATTCATATGAAAAATGTTTAGTGTCATCTTTTATTTCTAAGTATGTTTTTAATAGACCAATTGCTTCTAGTTTCTTTCTCTCATCTATCAATTCTGCAATTGTACATTGCAATCCTACGATTAAATTATGGTGAGTATGTTCAATGTTGATAGACTTATTGAATGCATGTTCTCCCCATAATGTCATGTAAAGACTATATGCTCTATAACCTACTATTGGTTGATATAGCATCGTTATAATCTTCCAATCTAAATCATGTAAAATAGAGCTACTTGTAACAGAGTATCTATCTATCGCTAATAATTCTTTCCATTGATTAAGCATTATCATCACTTCCATGAATAATAAAATCAAGGGAACTATCCCTTGATTTTTTTGTTACTCGCTAGTTATTTACCTTTGTTTATTAAATCTCTCAATTCATCAATAAAAACGTTCAGATCTTTGAACTGTCTATAAACTGATGCAAATCTCACATATGCTACTTCATCTATTTTTGCTAGTCGCTCCATTACCATTTCACCAATATTTTCTGTAGCGACTTCTGGAATACCAATATTTCTTAATTCTTTTTCGATATCATGCGCAACTTCTTCAAGTTGTTTCAATGATACTGGTCTTTTTTCACAGGCTCTAATGAGACCTCTAAGGATCTTCTCTTTACTAAATTCTTCCCGTATACCTTCTTTTTTAACAACTATTAATGGCGATTCTTCTACTTTCTCAAAAGTAGTAAAACGAAATTGGCATTCTTCACACTCACGTCTTCTTCTAATGGATTTTCCATCATCGACAGGGCGAGAATCCAATACACGTGTTCCATTAAAATTACATGATGGGCAGCGCATGAAAACCATCTCCAATTTACTTTAATTACATTAATCCAATTTAATCATATAAAAAATGAAAAAATTGTACAAGACAAATTAATTTTTCACGTTCAAAATATACTTGTCTTTGCCAAGTCCTCTGAGAGTGAAGGATAAATAACTTTTTAATCCAATAAAAAATTTTTTAATCCGAAATATAAGGTTTTTAATCCAAAATATAAGGTTTTTAATCCAAAATATAATTTTTTAATCCGAAATATAAATTTTTTAATCCGAAATTAAAGTTTTTTAATCCGATACGATTAACGAGAATTTTTTTAGACAAAATAAAAAGAGGTGTAATTAATTACACCTCTTACTTATCTTTTTTAAAGCGCTTTAGATTCAGTACGTTTTACCTGAACAGGACCCATACCACGTGGTAATTCAATATTTTCTCTTGTAGTTGCAGATAGAGCTTCAGCGATGAAGTCAGCAGCAACGTTAGGATCAATAATGTCTCCACATGTGTATACATCAATACTTGCGTATCCGTGTTCTGGGAAGCTATGAATAGTTAAGTGAGATTCTGAAATGATAACAACACCACTTACACCCTGTGGTGCAAATTTGTGAAAAGCTACTTCACGTACTTCAGCACCTGCTCTTAATGCAGCGTTAACAAATGTTTCTTCGATATATTTCATATCGTTCAATTTGTCAAAGTCACAGCCCCATAGTTCAGAAATTACATGACGTCCCATAGTATCCATATTGCGGTTTCCCCCTTTAAATAGAAATAAAATTTGAAGGTAAAAGAAACGAACTCTTGCACAATATGGTAACCAATTCTACCACGGGGGAAAGTTAGTCCAGAGAGGTCCTAACCCTTTAAGTAGCGCGTTACCTATGCTATTTAAGAAGTTCACGAAACTTAGTATACTTCGTATTTATACAATTTGCAATAAAGTTTTTACAAATAATTTTAAAAACATTTTTTATATACTAGAAAACCCTACTAATGCTAGATATATTCATAAATAAATATTTTGTTATTAAATGTTTTACCTGATTATTTTTGACTAAAATTGGTAAATATTTATAATTTTTACTAATGAAATTTATAAATCCTTATTAGTTATTAATTAGATTTGGATTTGTATTAAAACTTTATAGTTTAATCGTTGATAAATAACTTCCTTACCGTGGAAGGACTGTTTATGCGTTGATTGCAGCGATGGCACGAGACTCCTATGGGAAAAGCGCTCCGGCAAGACCCCGTAAGCGAGCGAAGCAAGTGCGGAGGCTTGCGGAGTGCCCCTAGGAAAGCGAGTGCCGTAAGCGTTAATCAGCAAGTAAATAATTTTATTGGGCTTACGACGATTAGTAAAAAAAAACCGCAGACATATGTCTACGGTTAAATTTTTAAATTAGATTGTTACTTCTTTTGAAAGCTTTTCTGAAACCATTTTCACTAAATCAACTACACGGCAAGAATAACCCCACTCGTTGTCATACCATGCAATAACTTTCACTTTACGTGAACCCATTACCATTGTAGTTAGTCCATCAATAACAGATGAATTCTCGTTCGTGTAAAAATCAACAGATACTAATGGCTCTGTAGTGAAACCTAAAATACCGTTTAAAGATCCTTCAGAAGCATCTTTGAATGCTTGATTAACTTCCTCAACAGTTACATCTTTCTTCACATCAACAACTAAGTCAACTAAAGATACATTTGGTGTTGGAACACGTAACGCAAGTCCGTGAATTTTCCCTGCCATTTGTGGTAGCACTAACGACAACGCTTTCGCAGCACCAGTTGTAGTTGGGATAATTGATTGTGCACATGCACGTGCTCTTCTTAAATCTTTATGCGGATTATCTAAGTTCTTTTGGTCATTTGTATACGCATGAACTGTAGTCATTAATCCATTTTCAATTCCAAACTGGTCATCTAATACTTTTACAACTGGAGCTAAACAGTTAGTAGTACATGAAGCATTTGAAATAATTTGGTGTAAATTTGAATCATACTTCTCTTCATTAACACCCATTACAATTGTTACGTCTTCATTTTTTCCTGGAGCTGTAAGAACAACTTTCTTAGCACCAGCTTGAACATGTAACATTGCCTTTTCTTTTGAATTAAATTTACCTGTTGCTTCAACTACTATATCTACTCCTAGTTCCCCCCAAGGTAATTCAAGCGGATCACGGCTACTTAATAATTGTACGCGCTTACCATTTACAATAAGAGCTTTCTCTTCAGTTTCAACAGTACCTTCGAATTTACCATGAACAGTATCATACTTTAAAAGATGAGCTAGTGTTTCAGATGGATAACTTGCATTAACAGCTACTACCTCTATCGAGTCATCTAAGATTGCCTTTCTAAATACCATACGACCAATACGGCCAAATCCGTTAATTGCTATTTTCGCCATTTGATAATTCTCCTCCTGAAATATGTTACACTTTATATGTGATTATCTACAAATAGTATAACACATTAAAAATCAGTGTGAAGAATTTTTTTATTAAAATAAAAAATTGTAAACTACTTAACTTATATTGGAAATAAGCTCATCAATAGATATGTAAAGATCCTCGATACTTCCATTATTATAAATAACAATATCTGCCAACTTCTTCTTCTCGTCTATTGGCATCTGTGCATTTATTCGCATTAACGCTTCTTCATATGTAAAATTATTTCTTTTCATTAATCTTTCTATTTGGATTTCTGGAGACGTGTAGACAACAATATTCTTCTCAGTAAATTGATGCCAGTCACCTTCAAATAGTAGTGGAATATCTAAAAAAATTGTTTTTATATCTTTTTGACTACACTCCGTAATTCTTGTTTTTATTACTTCCTTTATTCTTGGGTGAGTAATATAGTTTAATTTTGCTAAGTGAATTTTATTATTAAAAACAAAGTTACCTAGTTTTTTTCTATCAAGTGTGCCATGTTCGTCCAAAATTTTAACTCCAAATGTACTCACGATTTCTTTAAATGCTTCAGTGTTAGGTTCAACGACTTCTCTTGCAATTTTGTCAGCATCAATGACAGTAAATCCTTTTTCAATTAATATTTCACTAACAGTAGACTTTCCAGTAGCTATCCCACCTGTTAATCCGTAAATCATATAACCACCTCTAAAAAATAAATTTAGCTTTGCATAATGAAGATAGAAAAGATTATTGTACACGAAGCTAGAAACTGCTCGACTCCAGCGGGAACAGCACGAGCCGAAAATCCATTTTCGCAAGTGAAACTTGCAAAAAAAGCCTGAGGCCGTGCCCGCGGAAAGCGAGCAGTTTTTGCGAGTGTACTTAACAGGAATTTATACTTTCTTTACTTGTACAAAGTCTTGAAGATACACCTTCAAGTCCTATATTTTATAAAAACCAATTAAGATTAATATTAACCCTGGTAAGACCGTTAATTTATTTAGCCAGCTAATCGAACTTAAGTATCTTCCTACTGATAACCCTAGTCCTAGGCCACATAAACTTATAGCAGAAATTAATAAGGATGTAAGAAGCTGATTATACCCAAGTGCACTAATACTAATCCCAGCTGCAAATGAATCCAAGGATAATGCTGTTCCGAGTAACAGTGCTTCTAATGGACTGATTCTTCCGGATTTATCTAAATCCGCGTCTGTAGGAGATTTTAGTATTTGAATAACAATCCCTATAGATTTTATTTCTAACTTAAGTAAAGAAGGATCAGAATCGATAACTTTAGAAACCTCAACTTCTTTTGATGACTGTAGAACCATCCATGCTCCTAAAATAATAAGGATACAGCTTCCGATCACCCTAGAGAAATCAGGGGATATATAGTGTGAAATTAATCCACCTAATCCAACTGCAGTGTACAGGATAACAAATGAGCTCAAAAATAGTACGAAGAAAGACCCTAGTGTAACTTTTATCTTTCTTAAACCATAAGTAAAACCCGCACTGAAACTATCTAGGCTTAATGCCAGTGAAATTAATAGTATTAAGTACATAACAATCACCATAGATTCTTCATTTTGTAAAATCTAAAGTATTGTATGACCAATTCAATAAGTTTGCTACTTTTTAAGCTCCTGACACGTTATACAAAAAGATGTTCCACGCCCTGCAACTCTTGTTTTTTGGATTTCCCGTTGGCAATAGAAACATGGTTCACCTGATTTACCGTAAACCAACAAATCCTCTTGAAAAGCCCCGATCTTACCTTGTGCATTAAGGTAGGATCTAATTGTTGTCCCACCCTTTTCAATCGCAATGTTAAGCACCTCTTTAGAAGCATTAACAATTCTTTCTATTTCTTCTAATGTTAATTTACTTGCTGATGATGATGGATGAATCTTAGCTCGAAAAAGAACCTCGTCAACATAAATGTTACCTAAACCTGACACTATTGTTTGGTCTAATAAAACTGACTTTATAGGACGAGTAATTTTTCTTAATTTATTGTAAAGCTCATCAGCCTTAAAACTTTCAGTATTAGCTTCTACCCCTACTGTAACAAGTGGTGCCTTATCGAACTCTGTTCCTTTAAGATATAAATGCATTGTTCCAAATTTCCGTACATCTCTGTACCTTAATTCAAATCCATCTTCAAATTCAAAAAAGATATGCGTATGTTTATCAAATTCTTCGTCCTTTTTTGAAACTAGGAATTTACCTTCCATTCTAAGGTGAGATACTAATGCATAGTTAGTCGTATATATTATTAAGAATTTTCCCTTTCGACCAATCATTTCAACTACTTCATCAACAAGGTTTAGTGAAAATTCTGATGTATCTTTAGGTTCCTTTATTATTTTCGGATAAGTCATCTTAACTTTTGCTATTTTCTTCCCAACGATTAATTCCTCAAGTGTCCTTCTGACAGTCTCGACCTCTGGTAATTCAGGCATGATTCCATCTCCTTATTTAGTATCAAACCAAGTTTCCCCACTATCATAATCAACCTTCAAAGGCACATCTAGTTCAATAGCATTCTCCATTGTATCAATAACTATTTCAGTTAACTTATCAAGTTCATTAACTGGAACTTCAAACACCAACTCATCATGTACCTGCAGTAATAGTTTCGATTGTAAATTGTTTGCTTTAATATCCCTAGACACATCAATCATAGCTTTTTTAATAATATCAGCTGCACTTCCTTGAATAGGGGTGTTCATCGCTGTTCTCTCAGCGAAGCTCTTAATATTAAAATTTCTATTATTTATATCAGGAATATATCTACGTCTGTTTAAAAGTGTTGTAACATAACCGTCATGCCTTACCTTCTTAACGATATCTTCCATATATTGTTTAACACCTGGAAAACTTTCGAAATATTTTTTTATAAATTCTCCAGCTTCTTTTCTCGTAATTCCAAGATTTTGTGATAATCCGAAGTCACTAATTCCGTAAACAATTCCAAAATTAACAGCCTTTGCATGTCTTCTCATCAATGAAGTAACAGCATCTTTTTCAACATGAAAAACATCCATTGCTGTTTTAGTGTGAATGTCTAAACCTTCGTTAAATGCCTTAATCAGCCCTTCATCCTTAGCGATATGCGCTAACACTCTAAGTTCAATTTGTGAGTAGTCCGCTGCAAAAATGACTGCGTTTTTGTTTGATGGAATAAAAGCTTGTCTTATTTTTCTACCTTCCTCTAACCTAATAGGAATGTTCTGAAGGTTTGGTTCAACTGAGCTAAGTCTACCTGTTTGTGTAAGTGCTTGGTTAAATCTAGTATGGATTTTCGAAGTTGTACTATCCGTTACTTTAAGTAATCCTTCAACATATGTTGATTGAAGCTTACATAATTGGCGATAAGTCAAAATTTCTTCAATAATCGGACTGTACGGTCTCAATTTCTCAAGTACATCAGCTGATGTTGAGTAACCTGTTTTTGTTTTCTTTTCAACAGGCAGTTGTAGCTTTTCAAAAAGTACTACTCCAAGCTGTTTTGGTGAATTTATATTGAATTCTGTACCTGCTATTTCAAATATCTTTTTCTCAAGATTACTAATTCTATCACCGAGCTCTGCTTTCATTTCTTCCAATCTACCTACATCTATTTTAAATCCGTTTACTTCCATGTCTGCAAGGATAAAAGAAAGCGGTAATTCTAATGAACTAAACAATTCTAATGAATCATGTTCTTGTAGCTGTTGTTCAATTTGTACTCTAACTTCCCAAATAGCCAAAGCCTTTCTAGCTACATGTTCGGCAAGTTTCTGAATCTCGGGAATTTTTTTACTAACACCTTTTCCGAAAACAGATTCGTCTGTACTCACTATATTAGGATTTATATCATCTATCGCAGAGTGAACGTCTTCAATGTTACTAGCCGGATCTAAAATATATTTAGCTATCATTAAATCAAAAGCGATTGATTTTACATTTATATCTTGCCACTTTAATGAGGCGTAAACCTTTTTAGCATCAAATGTATATTTCAAATGTTCGCCTGACTCTAACCACACTTTTGCATTGGGATTCTTAATAAAGTCATTCCACGATATATAAAACAGACCTTGATCGCTCTTAATACCTAATCCAATAATATTTGCTTTATGATAGTTTTCATTTTCTAACTGAAGGTATATAGCAGCAGAATCTCCTACTATATCAAGGTTAAAATCATTTAAAATTGTAACATTTTGTTCCGTTAATTTTTCTACTCTTTCTTCAAACGTTAGTTTAGGTTCAACTCTACTTAAAAGTGAATTAAAACCTAAATCTTTAAAGAAGGCAGCTACTTTCTGAGCATCCATGCCATTATAAACTGTGTTATCAATTGCCAGTTCAATCGGTACTTCTTTATGTATTGTTGCAAGTTCTCTACTAAGAAAGGCAAGGTCCTTATTGTCGATAAGCTTTTCTTTTAATTTTGCACCTGGAATAGCATCAATATTTTCATAAATATTCTCAAGATTTCCGTATTCATGAAGTAGCTTTAGAGCTGTTTTCTCTCCAACACCAGGTACTCCAGGAATATTATCTGATTTATCACCCATTAACCCTTTCATTTCAATCATTTGATCAGGCTTAAGTCCATATTTTTCATGTAAATGTTCTATTGTAAAGTCCTCAGTTTCTGTTATACCTTTTTTGGTTAGCGACACAACGGTACAATGAGTAACTAGTTGTAGTAAATCTTTATCACCAGAGATGATTTTAGTTTGAATATTTTCATCACAAGCTATTTTCGCATATGTACCAATTAAATCATCAGCCTCATAATTTTCTAAGCCAACTTGATTAATATTAAATGCATCAAGGAGTTCTCTTATGAAAGGAAATTGTTCTGACAACTCTGGTGGAGTTTTTTGTCTACCACCTTTATAATCGTCAAATTTATCGTGCCTGAATGTTTTTTTTCCAATATCAAAAGCTACAGCAACATGTGATGGTTTCTCGGTTTCTAGAATTTTTAAAAGCATCATTGCAAAGCCATAAATTGCGTTTGTATGTATCCCTTTATTGTTATTAAGTAATGGCAATGCAAAAAAAGCACGATACGCAATGCTATTACCGTCGATTAAAACTAGTTTTTTCTCCATATATGGAAAATCCCCTTTTTAAATGTTTTTTATAAGTATATTATACAGATTTTCCTCCTAAATTTGTGTTTATATCTCTTAGGTTTCTGTATTCGGTTTATTTTACCCATAAAATGGAATAAGAAAGCACTAATTGTCTCAATAAGTGTTTTAGATTGTCGACAAAGGGACAATAATACTTCGCATATCATTAACTTTTAACTACTTATCACTAACTTTTAACTACTTATCATTAACTTTTAACTACTTATCATTAACTTTTAACTACTTATCATTAACTTTCCGCATTATTTAATCCAAATTTAAAAACAACACTTTCTTAAATTTCAAAAAAGACTGAGGCAAACTCGATTGCATGAGTTTGTCTACAGTCTTTACCAAGTCTTATTAGTACCGATTATTTATACGATCAATTTAAATTTTAAGGTGAATGTTGTACCTACACCTAACTCACTATCTACCTCAAGCTCACCTTGGTGTGCTTCCATCAAGTGCTTTACAATAGCAAGACCTAGGCCTGTTCCACCAGTAACTCTACTTCTATCTTTATCAACTCTATAAAAACGTTCAAATATTCGATTAAGCTCAGCTTTATCAATTCCGATTCCTGTATCTTGAATTGTAATAATGGCATCTTGATCGTTAGATGTTAATTTGATTTTTACATCGCCTTGTTCTTTATTATATGAAATTGCATTTGATATTAAATTAATAAGCACCTGCTTCAAACGATGCTCGTCTCCTTGTATAATCGGCTTGTCATCAAATTCATAAATGATATTTACATTGCGACTTTCGGCCTTAGCTAATAGAAGTGTAATTATTTCTTGAATTACTTCAGATAAATTAACTTTTTCTACATTTAGCTTAAAGTCTACTCTCTCTATTTGTGATAGATCTAGCAAGTCATTTATCAAAGTTTCCATTCTGTGGCTTTCTTTATCAATTATGTGAAGAAACTTTTTAGTTAATTCTCTATCTTCTATAGCACCATCTAATATAGTTTCTGTAAAACCTTTTATAGAGGTAATTGGAGTCCTAAGCTCATGTGATACATTTGCAACGAAATCTTTCCGCATTTGCTCTAAGTTCTTTAACTCAGTAATATCATGAAAAACTAAAACAATACCTTTCCATTCATTATTCATGTTTGAGATTGGTGCTGCTTTTATTTGAAAATACCTTTTAAGATTATTTAATTCAATTTTTATTTGGCGTTTTACATGGACCTCAGTAATAAAAATTTCTTCTATTAAACTTAATATTGGTCTATAATTTATAACTTTATAATATAGATTGTCTAAAAGTTCTTCTCTTTCAACTTTCAACAGTTTTTCTATTGATTTATTAACTAATCTTATATATCCTCTTTCATCTATTAAAACGAGTCCACTTCCCATATTGTCGATTAAGGTAGATAATCTTTCATTTTGAATCTGGTTCTCTTTTGTTATGTTCTCAAGATTACTTGCCAGAGTATTTATAGAAGCACTCAAATTTGAAGTTTCATTCATTCTATACTCGTATGTTCTTGCTTTATAATTGCCGTTTGCGAGTTCAATCGCAACATTTGCAGCTGCATCAATCGGTTTAAAATATTTACTAATTACTCGATCACCAATTAAATAAATTAAAATTAGCGCAACTGTTAAACATGCTGATAGCAATAACCATATTTGTTTATTAATTGACTCAAAAGGATCGAATTCTATTGAAATTAGCACATATCTGTCTATCGTATCTAGACTTTTGATAGGATATGCATATTTCATAACTTCCTTATCTTTATCAACGATGTGAGACCAAACCTTTTTCTTGTTGACAAGATTAATAATATCTTTAAATTCTTCAATTGATTCATCAGCATTTTTCTTAGTATCAATAATAAACTTGTAATCTGCATCTATTACAGTAATTCTGGCTTTAAGTAATCTTGCTAACTTTCTAAGTTCCACTCTTGTACCATGGTCATTTAAATCTTTATTTTGAACGATATTTGCTACAATAGCAGTTTCTTTCAAGATTCGATCATTGTATGTTTCTTCGTAAAATTGGCGTGTCAGTAAATTTAGTAGCACTCCGAGCGTTATAAGTACTCCCATTATTAAAACAATTAAGCTAAAAAGCAATCGAAGCTGTAATTTTAGCATATATTATTTCGGCTCCTCAAATTTATATCCTAGACCACGCACCGTCTTAATATAATTAGGTTTCCTCGTATCTTCTTCAATCTTTTCTCTTAAATGACTAATGTGAACATCAACTATTCTAGTATCACCAGCAAAATCATAATTCCAAACTGCACTTAATAGCTGATCCCTGCTTAAAACACGTCCCTTATTTTTTACGATATACATTAGGAGTTCAAACTCTTTAGGGGTAAATTCGAGATGTTTCCCCTTAAAAATCGTCTCATATTTTTCAGGATATAACCTTAATTCACCAACCTCAATGAATTCATTATCATCCATTCCTTCAGATACCTCTGCATTGAACATTGTTCTTCGGATTAGAGCTTTAACTCTTGCGGATACCTCACGTGGACTAAACGGCTTGGTCATATAGTCGTCAGCACCTAGTTCTAGCCCCAAAATTTTATCAAGCTCATCACCTTTTGCTGTTAACATTAGTATAGGTGTATTAATTTTCAACTGTCGTAATTCTTTACAAACTTCTGTACCATCTTTTCTAGGAAGCATCAAATCGAGTACAATACACGCAAATTTTTCAGACTTAGCTAATTTAAGTGCGTCCTCACCATTCATTGCAGTTGTAACATTGTACCCTTGTGATTCAAGGTTATATTGCAATAGAGTCAGAATCGAATCCTCATCATCAACCACTAATATCTTTTTATCTAAATCAGTACCCATATTAAATTCCTCCAAGGATTGTTCTGATTTTATTTTACTACTTATATTACTTATGTAAAAAGCACTTTTAATAGTTTTTACTAAACATTTACAAAATTTACAATAAAAAGCAAAAAAAAAGAGGAGAAAACGCTTCTCCTCTTAAGTTTTATATTTAATTAACTACCTCTAGAACTTTTTTAACTGATTCAGCAGACTTATCTAAAGCAGCTTTTTCCTCAGGTAATAAGTCTAATTCAATTATACTCTCTACGCCATTTCCACCAATAATAGTTGGAACACCTAAGCAGATATCATGGTAACCATATTCACCTTCTAAATATGGAATTGTTGGTAATACTCTTCTTTGATCCTTAAGAATAGCTTCTACCATCTCTACAAGAGATGCAGCTGGAGCATAGTATGCACTACCATTACCTAGTAGGTTAACAATTTCTCCTCCACCTTTTCTAGTTCTCTCTACTATAGCATCCAAACGATCTTGAGGTATTAGCTTCTCTAATGGAATACCGCCCGCATATGAATACCTAACTAGTGGGACCATTTCATCTCCATGGCCTCCTAGTACGAATCCCGAAATATCTTTTACGGATAAATTTAGTTCTTGTGCAACAAATGTACGAAATCTCGCTGTGTCAAGTACTCCTGATTGACCTATAACTCTATTTTTAGGGAATCCTGATTCTTTTAAAACTGTGTATGTCATCGCATCAACAGGATTAGTTAATACAACAATAATTGAATTAGGAGAATATTTAACTAATTCCTTAGTAACTGATTTCATGATGCTTGCATTTGTATTTACAAGATCATCTCGGCTCATTCCTGGCTTCCTTGCAATACCAGCTGTTATAACAACAACGTCAGAGTTAGCAGTATCCTCATAATTTGAAGTTCCTGTAACATTTGCATCAAAACCTTGGACAGGGCTAGCTTCTAACATATCTAACGCTTTTCCTTTTGTTGGATTTTCCATTTGCGGAATATCTAACAATACTACATCACCTAGTTCCTTTTGTGCCAAAAGAAAAGCTGTAGTTGCTCCAGTAAAGCCACTACCAATTACCGAGATTTTCTTTCTTTGATTTAATTTCATCTTTTATCCCCCATAAAGAATATTTCACTTTAATAATGTCAGTTTTTTCCATTGGATGTCAACGAATATTTACAAGTTTTTTATTATTTGATCTGCAAACTCAGAACATTTAACTTCAGTAGCGTTATCCATTAATCTTGCAAAGTCATAAGTCACTATTTTAGAGTCGATTGACTTTTCAATTGCCTTTACAATGGCAGATGCAGCCTCTGTCCATCCCATGTACTCAAACATCATTACCCCAGATAAAATTACTGAAGAAGGATTAACTTTATCAAGATTAGCATACTTTGGAGCTGTACCATGTGTTGCCTCGAAAATTGCATGACCTGTTTCATAATTTATATTTGCACCGGGAGCAATTCCAATTCCACCTACTTGTGCTGCTAATGCATCAGAAATATAGTCTCCATTTAAGTTCATAGTTGCAACTACATCAAACTCAGTTGGACGTGTAAGTATTTGCTGTAAAAATATATCAGCTATAGCATCTTTAACTATAATTTTGTTCTGTGAAATTGCTTCCTTCATTGCAGTTTCCGCAGCATCTTTACCATCTACTTCTGCAATTCTATCGTACTGGTCCCAAGTAAATACGTGATCTCCAAATTCGGTTTCTGCTAATTTATAGCCCCAATTTTTAAATGCACCTTCTGTAAACTTCATTATGTTACCTTTATGTACTAGAGTAAGGGATTTTCTATCATTCTCTATTGCATATTTTAGTGCAGATCTTACAAGTCTCTCTGTCCCCTCTTTAGAAACAGGTTTAATACCTATACCTGATGTTTCTGGAAATCTAATTTTATTTATTCCAAATTCGTCCTTAAGAAAACTTATTATTTTCTTAGCTTGATCTGACTCAGATGCAAATTCAATTCCAGCATAAATATCTTCAGTATTTTCTCTAAAAATAACCATATCTACATCCTCGGGCCTCTTTACTGGAGATGGAACACCATTAAAATATCTAACTGGACGTAAACAAACATATAAATCTAACATTTGACGTAACGCAACATTTAATGATCTAATGCCTCCACCAATTGGTGTCGTAAGTGGCCCCTTAATTGCTAGTAATTTTTCTCTTATTTCAACTAAAGTATCCTCAGGTAACCATTCACCTGTTTGATTAAATGCTTTTTCTCCAGCTAGAACTTCTTGCCAAACTATTTTCTTCTCGTCTCCGTAAGTTTTTTGAACCGCTGCATCAAAAACTCTTACAGCTGCTCTCCATATATCTGGACCTGTTCCATCGCCTTCTATAAAAGGAATTATTGGATTGTTTGGTACTAATAATTTACCATTTTGTACTTTAACTAATTCACCTTGCATATTTATACCTCCATTTTATGTATAACAAGGGAGGTATTGCAGTCTAGTTTGCTGCATACCTCCCTATGTAGTATTACTTTCTTTCTTCTAAATTTACCCACTTCTGATTTATAGGACCACTATAGTCAGCTCTTGGACGGATTAAACGATTTCCATCATACTGCTCTAAAATATGTGCTAACCATCCAGATGTTCTACTGATCGCAAATATTGGAGTAAATAAGTCATGATCGATTTCTAAACAGTGGTATACAGAAGCTGAATAAAAGTCGACATTTGGTGGAATGTTCTTTATTTCCATAACTTTACTTTCAATTCTAGAAGACATCTCATATAAATTATCTTGATTTGTTAATTTACATAGCTTACTCGACATTTCTTTAAGGTGTTTTGCACGAGGGTCACCATTACGGTATACTCTGTGGCCAAACCCCATTATTTTCATTTTGTTATTAATTGCATCATCAACGAACTGGTCGACTTTTGATACGTCCCCGATGTGACTAAGCATATGCATAACTGCTTCATTTGCCCCTCCATGTAAAGGACCCTTTAAAGCACCAATTGCAGAAGTTATTCCTGAGTACACATCAGAAAGAGTTGCGACACAAACTCTAGCTGTAAATGTTGATGCATTTAGTTCGTGATCTGCATGTAATACTAACGCTTTGTTAAGTGCCTGTTCAGCAATATCTGATGGCTCTTTTCCAGTCAGTGTGTATAGAAAGTTTTTAGCAAATGAATATTCCGGATTAATTTCAACAGGCTCTAAACCTTTTCTTAGCCTTTGAAATGTAGTTACAATAAGAGGAATTTTAGCTTGTATTCTTATTGATTTCCTTAAGTTTGCGAATTCATCCATAAACTCTGCCTCTTTATCATACATTGCGAGCATTGAAATTGCAGAGCGAAGGAATGTCATCGGGTGAACCTCTTGAAGTGGTGAATTTCTAATAAAGTCCACTACTTCTTTTGGTAGTACCATTTCATTTGTTAATTTTTTCTTAAAGTCTTGTAATTCTTCAGGTTTCGGAAGTCTTCTAAACCATAATAAAAAAATAACTTCTTCGAATTGAGCATTTTCTGCTAATACATCAATATCGTACCCAACATAAGTTAAAGTATCATCGATAATTGAACTAATTGAAGAAACAGTTGCAACTATTCCTTCTAGACCACGGATTAAGGTCATTAGGATCTCTCCTTTCTTCATATACAAATCATTGGTGTGTTTACATGGTGGTTATATTTAAATTTAATTGATCTCATTTAATAGGTTTATTAATAGTAACCATGCATAGACATGCATATTTACTCAAAAAAAGATATGTATAATACATTATACTAAATTTTCACAATATTGTTAAACTAAATGTTTGCTTGCTACATAACATTATTAAAATCAAAAAAAGTTCAATATAAAATTAGTTATTTTTATAAATATTAATGCTATTCCTGCAGCAATAATTGGACCAACTGCAACGCCTTTAAACAACGCAACTGCTAACACAGTACCAATGACAAGGGCTGTTGTTAAGTGAGGATCTTTGGATAATAATTCGATACCATTTTTACCTAGCATTGCAACTGCAATACCTGCAAAAAGTGCAATCCAGGCATTCATACTAACAACTGCTTGCTTTAACTGAGTGAGACCAATTTCCCCAGTTGCAATCGGTACTAAAACCGCAACTGTAATTATAGTTACTCCCCAATTAATGCCTTTAGAATGAATAATTGGTAATATTTTTCCATCTAGATTTAAAATTTTAATTAATAAAAGGATCCCAATTGCAACCATTAATGATTGGTTTTTAGCAAAAGTTCCTATCAAAAATAATATTATAAGAAATATATATTGCTGATTCATGTTGTTTCATCCTTTCTAATTAAATATATTGTTCATATTTAAGTATTATTTTTAAAGATTAAATTATTTTATATTTGAATTTATAATTTAAAATGTGATAATTAGATTAGATAAAAATATATGTTTAAAGGAGTAAACTATGAGTAGAAACTTTGTATACGGCCTAGTTAGGTTTGTATTTGTTTTATTTTGCGCTGTGGCTGGACTTTACTTAACATATCATATTGCAAGTCTTACATATCCTTTTATAATCGGTCTAGTTCTAGCTTATGTAATAAATCCTCTTGTGAGATTTATTGAGAAGGGTATAAGACTTCCTAGAGGTTTCTCGGTTTTTGTTTCAATACTAATTGTTTTCGGGGCATTAATTGCGATATTAACTATATTAATATCAGAGTTAATTTCTGGAATCGATTATTTATTGTTAATTGTTCCAACTAAATTTGCACACTTAGTTAATATGGTTGAAGTGTATTTCACAAGTTCAATTTTACCTTGGTATGAAGGAATAGCTACAAAATTTGACCGTTTAGATCACAATTCACAATCGACTATTATTGAAAACGTTAAAGCAATTAGCCAAAATTTAGCTGAACAAGGGCAACATCTTTTAAGAGCAATTTTACTAGGTATTACAGCAACTATTACTTATCTACCTAATATTGTTACTACATTGGTATTCTCGATGCTTGCTACATTCTTCATTTCTAAAGATTGGGATCGCTTAAAGAATTTAACTGATAATTTAATGCCAGAACGCGCTAAAGATGGAAGTAAGGTAGTGTCTACAAACCTCCAGTTTGCATTAATAGGTTTTGTAAAAGCACAACTAACATTAATAACATATACTGCTGTTATCGTTTTATTGGGATTACTAATCTTAAGGGTTCCATATGCGATCACTCTTGCAGTAATAATTGGAGTTGTTGATTTATTACCATACCTTGGAACTGGTTTTGTGTTTGTTCCTTGGATTGTATACTTATTCTTTACAGGCGATACTTCACTTGCAGTCTGGTTATTAGGATTGTATGGAATAGTGTTAATCCAAAGACAAATTATGGAACCTAGAGTAATGGCTTCAAGCATCGGTCTAGATCCGTTAGCGACCCTTATTGCCGTATTCGTCGGTTTCCAACTATTTGGTTTTATCGGATTAATGGTTGGTCCATTATTTTTAGTTATTATAAATGCTCTTTGGGATGCGAAAGTCCTACAAGACATTTGGTATTTTATAAAAGGTGAAAAAGCAATCTAATTACTTTAAAAGCGGTCTCTTAATTGAGGCCGCTTTATATTTGTTAATAATATCTTCTTTTTGAAAAAAATTTATAGATAATTGATTTCCAATAGAATTGCGTTGCAGGTATAAAAAACGTTATCCCAACAATATCCGTTAGAAATCCTGGTAAAAACATTAACACTGCTCCAATTACTATTAAAACACCATCACCTAATTCCTCGCGAGGTACTTTACCCCAATAAAGGTTTCTTTGAATATCAACAATTAACCCCCTACCTCTTTTAATTAAGAGATATATACCGATTCCACTTGTAGCCATTGCTAGTAGTATAGGGGTGAAGAAGTTGAAATGTTTTGCTAAGAATAAAAATATAAAAAGTTCGATAATACACAATACGAGTATAATTAGAAGTATATGCCTTTTCATAAAAGCTCCCTTAATTTTTAACGATGTTAATATTCATTTTATTATTTTATTTTATAAAAAGCTAATAAATCGCCTAAATAAAGTGTCGGCTCTACGATGTTGTTTTAGACAATATGGTCGATAGAATTGTCAGTTTGACCGATAGTAATAAAAGAAACCCATTTTAAGCACTTAAATCCGCTACAAAATAACCTGTTATAGTATATTATCGATAAGAACATTTTCAAACATGAGAAAATTCTGCTGGTTCCGAGCTTAAGCGCGATGTCAGAGGCGTAGTTGGTCTTATGCGTTAGGAAAGTATGAACTACACAGAAGTTTATACTTTCCTAACGCTAAAAAAATATAGCCAAACTCGAAAGCTTGAGCTTGGCTATGGTCCTTCTATAATACATTAGCATGTCCGCTTAAAATTAAACCTCTACTAGAATCAACAGTCACGTCTGTACCATCCTTCAGAATTCGTGTCGCATTGTCTACCCCAACTATTACAGGAATTCCTAGATTTAATCCTACAACTGCTGCATGCGAAGTTAGTCCGCCTTCTTCTGTAATTAAAGCTGCCGCCTTTTCAAGAGCACTCATCATTTCCTTATCAGAACCTACTGTTACTAAAATCGAATTTTCTTTCATTTTAGTATTAGCTTCTTTAGCATCCTTTGCTACAACGACCTTCCCAAATGCAGTTTTCCTACCAATCCCTTGGCCTTTAGCTAAAACATCTCCAACTACATGAATCTTCATAAGGTTTGTTGTACCAGCCTCTCCAATAGGTACACCAGCAGTAATAACTACTAAGTCTCCATGGTTTACTAGTCCCGATTCAATTCCGTGATTTATTGCATGTTCAAGCATATCATCAATCGTGTTAGCTTTACTTCCGAGAACTGCTCTAACACCCCACACTAAAGACAAGCTCCTTACAACTTGTTCACTTGATGCAATTGCAACAATCGGTGAATTTGGACGATATTTTGAAACCATTTTCGCTGTATGTCCACTCTCTGTTGGTGTAATAATTGCTTTAACATTTAAATTCATTGCTGTACTCGCTACTGACTGAGAAATTGCATCAGTAACCGACGCCTTAGCATTTCTCAGACGTCTTAAAAACTTTTCGCGGTATTCAATTACTTGTTCTGTTCTTGACGCAATTCTATGCATTGTCTTAACTGCTTCAACTGGATAAGATCCTGCAGCAGTCTCACCTGATAACATAATTGCATCAGTACCATCCAAGATTGCATTTGCTACATCTGATGCTTCAGCCCTAGTCGGTCTAGGATTTCTTTGCATTGAATCTAACATTTGTGTCGCTGTAATTACAGGTTTACCTAAATCATTACACTTACTGATTAATCTTTTCTGTACTAAAGGTACTTCTTCAGCTGGAATTTCGACTCCAAGATCACCACGTGCCACCATTAATCCATCAGAAACTTCTAAGATTGAATCAATGTTTTCTACGCCCTCTTGATTTTCAATTTTAGGGATAATCTGAATTGAAAGTGCATTGTTTTTTTCAAGTAATTCACGAATTTCTAATACATCAGAAGGTCTTCTAACAAATGACGCTGCTATAAAGTCGATATCCTGCCTAATGCCAAAAAGGATATCATCTGCATCTTTAGGAGTTATTCCAGGTAAATTTATTTTTACATTCGGAACGTTTACCCCTTTTTTATTTTTTACCGTACCACTATTTAATATCTTAGTTACAATTTCCTTATCGCGCTTTTCTAAAACTTCGAGCTCTATTAACCCATCGTCTATTAATATTTTTGATCCTATATGTACATCATCTACTAATTGTTCATATGATACTGAAAATTTCTCTGCTGTTCCTAGAACTTTCTCAGTAGAAATAATTACTGTATTGCCTGTCACTAATTCAGCTTGACCATTTTCAAAATCATGGGTTCTAATTTCAGGACCTTTTGTATCTAACAATATAGCGACAGTTTTATTAGTTAGGGAACATGCTTCTCGAATATTTCTTATCCTAACTTCATGTTCTTCCTGAGAACCGTGAGAAAAATTTAAACGGGCAACATTCATTCCTGCGTTAATTAGTTCAACTAGCTTTTCTACTGTTTCACTTGCTGGTCCAATAGTACATACAATTTTTGTTTTTCGCACTTTTTTACCTCCTAAAACGATATTTCACTTGCCAGTTTAAATATTGAATGATCAATCTTGTGTTTGTTTGATAAGGCTACTAGAATATCTTCGTCAACAACCTTATTATTTAAAATCCCAACACATCTACCGCCTTTACCTTCCATTAAAAGTTCAACAGCCCTAGCACCTAGTCTAGCTGCTAACACTCTATCGGCAACAGTAGGTGATCCACCACGTTGAATATGACCCAAAACTGATACCCTTAAATCTGATTTAGTTAATTCTTTAACTCGCGCTGCAATTTCGTCAGCATTGCCGACTCCTTCAGCAATAACCATAATATGGTGCTTCTTTCCCCTATTAATACCCCTTTGAATTTTATTAACTATATCATTTATATCGTATCCATCCTCAGGAATTAAAATTGTTTCAGCACCTGCAGCTATACCAGACCACAAGGCAATATCACCTGCATTTCTACCCATTACTTCAATTGCAAAAACGCGTTCATGTGACGTTGCCGTATCTCTAATTTTATCTATAGCTTGAACGACAGTATTTAATGCTGTATCAAAGCCTATTGTAAAGTCAGTTCCTGGAATATCATTATCAATCGTTCCAGGCAACCCAATACAAGGAAAACCTTTTTCTGTTAACTTTTTTGCTCCTTGATAAGATCCGTCTCCACCAATAACAACTAATCCTTCTATTCCAAAACGTTTGAGTTGAGCTATACCTTTTTCCTGACCTTCATCAGTTTTAAATTCCGGGCAACGAGCAGTATATAGCATTGTGCCTCCCCGATGAACAATATCGGCTACAGAACCTACATTTAGCGGCTCTATATTACCACTTATTAGACCTTGATACCCATGATAGACACCATATACTTCAATATTATGATAAATAGCCTTACGAACTACAGCTCTAATACAAGCGTTCATTCCAGGTGAATCTCCTCCACTTGTCAAAACACCAATTCTTTGCATCTATACCACCTCAATTTTAATTAAAAGGAATTATGTTTTTAATATTATATAGTGTCAAGAACATTTTATATAAATATACTCTAAAATACTAATATTTAAATTAAAATAAACTTGGCGAATACATGTAGAGAAAAATAGCTGAAATTCGAGATGAATTTTTTTAATCCAAAAAATAATTTTTTTATTCGAAATAGTTTTTTTTCAAAATTAACTTGGCTTTTCCAAGTTCTTTAAATAAGTATACTTATCGCAAGAAGAAAAACTGCTTCGACTCCAGCGGTAACAGCACGAGCCGAAAATCCATTTTTGCAAGTGGAACTTGCAAAAATTAGTTGAGGCCGTGCCCGCGGAAAGCGAGCAGTTTTTGCGAGAGTAAATTTTTACTTTTCTTAAAAAACACACCCTTATTGATGGGTGTGCTGTTCTTCTTTAGTTTGTTCTATTACGGTACTCTTAATATAACCTATATTTGCATACTTATTGAATCTATCTTGTGCTAATTTTTCTTTAGGTAATGAAAGTAGATCAAATAAATGTTTACTTATTATTTCGTCCATGTATTTTGCTTGAGCATTAATATCGTTGTGAGCTCCTCCACGAATTTCTGGAATAATCTCATCTACAATATTTAGTTCTTTAAGATCTTTAGCTGTAATTTTCATAGTTTCAGCAGCTTTTCTAGCTAGTGCTGAATCTTTCCAAAGAAGCGCCGCAGCACCTTCTGGTGAGATAACTGAGTATGTAGAGTTTTCAAGCATTAGAATTCTATTCGAAACTCCTAAAGCTAAAGCTCCTCCACTTCCACCTTCACCAATAACAATACAAATTATTGGAACATCCATTCCTGCCATCTCAAATAAGTTTCGGGCAATTGCCTCACTTTGACCTCTTTCCTCAGCAGCTTTACCAGGGTAAGCACCTTTAGTATCGATAAAAGTGATAATTGGACGCTTAAACTTATTTGCCTGCTTCATCAAACGAAGCGCTTTGCGATAACCTTCAGGATGTGGCATAGCAAAGTTTCTCTTAATATTTTCTTTCGTATCTCTTCCTCGTTGTTGACCAATAACAGTTACAGGCATTCCATGGAAAGTTGCGATTCCACCAACAATTGCTGCGTCATCCCCATATAATCTATCACCATGAAATTCCATAAAGTTTTCAAATAACAATGGTATATAATCAAGAGTAGTAGGTCGCTGTGGTAATCTAGCAATTGTAACTTTATCCCACGGCTGCAGATTACTATAAACATCATCTTCTAATTTTGTTAATCTATTTTCAAGACTAGTTATTTCAGAAGTGAAATCTATATTAGCATCTCCTGCTAACTTTTTCAGTTCATTTATCTTATTTTTAAGTTCTGTGATAGGTTTTTCGAACTCTAAATTACTCATTATTATTGCACCTCCTGAGGCTGATGCATTTGAAGAATTAGAGCTAACTTATCTCTCATCTCTAATCTACTAACAACTGCGTCTAAATGCCCATGCTTAAGTAAGAATTCAGCTGTTTGGAAATCCTCTGGAAGTTCCTCCCTGATTGTTTGTTCAATTATCCTTCTACCTGCAAACCCAATTAGTGCTCCAGGTTCAGCAATAATAATATCTCCTAAAGATGCAAAACTTGCTGAGACACCACCTGTTGTAGGATGTGTCATTACACTTATGAATAAACCACCTGAATTACAGAAAGTCTTTAGAGCAGCACTTGTCTTTGCCATTTGCATTAAACTAACAATTCCCTCTTGCATTCTAGCTCCACCTGAAGCCGTGAAAATAATTAGAGGAATTTCAAGTTCGATACAACGTTCAATTGCTTTTAGGATTTTTTCACCTACAACTGAACCCATACTCCCCATTCGAAACTCAGAATCCATAACAGCTAGGGCAGTGCTACATCCCTTGATTGTTGCTTTTCCTGTTATAATTGCTTCGTTTAAGCCCGTTTTATGACGATCCGATTCTAATTTAGCTTCATAACCCTCAAAGTTAAGGGGGTTGTCAGAAATAAAATTGCTATCCCATTCCTCGAAACTTCCCTCGTCAACTAAGAAATTGATTCTATCCTTTGATTTAATAAAATGATGTTTATTACACTCAGGACAAACAAACTGGTTTTTAGCTATATCCTTAGTAACATGTATTTTTTTACATTTATCGCATTTCGTCATAACACCGTCAGGTACAGGCATAGTTTCTTGGCGATAAGGAACAGATGCGTATTTTTTCTTTTTTGCGAAAAAATCTTTAATCAAGCAAATACCTCCTATGGTAGAACAATACTCTAAACTGATTTAATTAATTTTTCATATGCAGCTATAATTTCATTACTTTCACAATTAAGACTATTTATAAACTTTAAATACTCCAAAATATTAGTACTAATGAAACTATCCTCTGACATTCTTGCATATTCGGATAATAATATCCAGATTTTCATAAGCAATTGATTATTAGCTCTTAGAAATATTTCTCTAAACAATAATGTATGAGCATCAAAAGAGTTTTTTTGTGTTTTTACAATCTCTGATGCTAGTTCAATTAATTTACTAGTATCTATCTCATTAGCCCTAGATTTAAATAATTGCAAGGCGCTTTTTTCTAGTAATACTTTCAGTTCGTTAATATCAGTTTTTGATTTATTACTCGTTAGAATAAATGTGCTTAATAATTCAACTAGTTGATGTCCTGAAATATCACATAAAAAAGTACCTTCACCTCGTCTAGTCTCTATGACCCCTAATATTTCTAATGATCTTAAAGCCTCTCTGACTGATGATCTCCCAACATTTAGTTGGTCTGATAATACTCGTTCTGATGGAAGTTTATCCCCAGGTTGTAGTGCGTTTTCATTAACATATCGGTGAAGTTCATTCAATATTTCTAGATATAACTTACGTCCCAAAACAAAAACTCCTCTAAAATTGCGCTCTCTTTTTCGTATTTTCAGCTACAGCTTCTGGATCTAGTGTAAGTCTTGCAACGCCCGAATCCATTGCAGCTTTTGCTACTGCCTTAGCTACTTCAGGAGCAACACGTGGATCAAATGGACCAGGAATCACATAATTTGGATTTAACTCTGAATCATTAATAAGATTTGCAATAGCATAAACAGCCGCTACTTTCATCTCTTCATTAATTTGCTTAGCACGAACATCTAAAGCTCCCCTAAATATTCCTGGAAAAGCTAGTACATTATTAACCTGGTTTGGATAATCTGATCTACCTGTTCCTATTACTGCAGCTCCAGCACTCTTTGCTTCCTCTGGCATAATTTCTGGCTTAGGATTAGCCATTGCAAATATAATAGGATTCTCAGCCATCTTAGATACGTTATCAGTTGTTAATGCCCCGGCAACCGAAACTCCTATAAATACATCAGCACCGATTAATACATCATGAAGACTTCCTTCAGTCTTTTCTCTATTCGTTAATAAGGAAATTTCTTCCTTAACACTATTCATCCCATATGGTCTTCCTTCAAATATCGCGCCTTTTGTATCACACATTATAATACTTTTGACTCCAAAATGAGTTAAAAGCTTTGCGATGGCGATACCTGCAGCACCAGCTCCATTTAAAACAACTTTTATATTAGTTATATCCTTTTTCACGACTTTTAAGGCGTTTATTAACCCTGCAACTGTAACTATTGCTGTACCATGTTGGTCATCGTGGAATATTGGTATATCTAAAGTTTCTTTAAGTTTATTTTCAATAATAAAACAGTTCGGAGCAGCTATATCTTCTAAGTTTACGCCCCCAAATGTAGGCTGTAATTTCTGAATTATATTAACAATTTCATCCGTATTAGTAGTATCTAAGCATAGTGGAAAAGCATCCACTCCAGCAAAGGCTTTAAATAAAACTGCCTTACCTTCCATAACAGGAAGTGATGCTTCAGGACCTATATTACCAAGTCCTAAAACTGCTGTACCATCAGAAACGATAGCAACCATGTTACCTTTAGATGTATATTCATATACTTTATCTTTATTTTCATGGATTTCTTTACATGGTTCTGCTACTCCTGGTGAGTATGCAAGACTTAAATCTGTTGCATTTTTAATTTCTACCTTAGATTGTACAGATAGTTTCCCCTGAAATTCCCTGTGCATTGCTAATGCTTGTTGTTTCATATTTTCCATTTATACTCTCTCCTCACTAAGTGGTCATACCACTTAGCCTATTTTATATAATAATCATGTTTTTTATAATTGTCTATTGTTTTTTAATTGCAATATTTTGATCCCCAAATACATTTCTCAACAGTTTAAGACAAAATTCCCCCGAGCTTACACTATAGTTTTTGTCTAATAATACTGTTTTGTTTGTATCTTCAAAATATATATATATCCTGCTTTGACCTGGATATTTATTAGATATTTTTTCTATCTCTTTAGTAATATCTATTTTTGTAGAATTATTAGGTATTTTGATGAATACATTTATACTTTTTTCTAATAAAATTTGATCAATATACGCTTTTATTGGGTATAGTTGATTTATAACAAATTGACTCCTCCCTTTACTATTGTCAAAAACACCCTCAGCAATAACTTTATTTCCCTTTTTTAATAAAATAAAGTTTTTAATGAATGAATCAGGAAAAATAACTGAGTTAATTTCTGCAAACCCGTTTGATAAAGTTACGAATGCCATCTGTTTATTATTTTTTGTATTTACAGTCTGACACGTCTCTATCATTGCCGGTATTTTTAATAACTTTTTTGAATCTTGTAATAGAAAATTATCTATAGTTGAGAATCTCTGGTCTTCCTTGAATAATTCAAAATCCTCAAAAGGATCGTACGAAAGGCTTAGACCTAAAGTTTCTTTCTCAAAATTTGCTTTGTTCTCTTCTGTCATTGGTAAAACTTCAAATATTATTGGCTTAGGAACAATGCTCTCTGATAAAAATAAATCTAATTGGTTACCAGAAGTTGGTTTAACTAGTTCAGCATATTCTATGGCCGCATCAAGATTTGCTAGTAATGTAGATCTATCTTTGCTAAAGTCATCTAAACATCCCGAGAAAATTAGTTGTTCAAAAGTTTTCCGCGAGAATGAATAATTTGTCATTCTTACTACGAAATCAAATATATCTGTAAATGGTTTCTTTTTTCTTTCATTAACTATATCTTTAACAGTTGCCCATCCAATATTTTTTATAGCTCCTAAACCAAAATAAATAATATCTTCTTTTGTTTTAAAACCAAAATCACTAAAGTTAATAGATGGACACTTAATCTTAATTTTTTGCTTTCTTGCCTCTCGAACACATTCTCTAATTTTGTCTTCTGATCCTATTACACTAGTAAGCAAAGCTGAATAGAAAAACGTCGGATAATTTGCTTTCAAGTAAGCTAATTGGTAGGCGATGATACTATATGCAACTGAGTGACTTCTATTAAAACCATAATTTGCAAACCTTACTATTAAATCATAAACTTTATTCGCGTCTTCACTGGAAAACCCTTTATTAAAGCATCCATTTACAAAATGTAAACGCTCCTTATCTAAAACGTCTTTTTTCTTCTTACTAATTGCACGTCTTAGCATGTCTGATTCACCAAGAGTGAATCCAGCCATTGTTGATGCTATTTGCATAATTTGTTCTTGATAAATAATTACTCCATAAGTTTTTTCTAAAATCGGTTGTATTTCACGTATTCCTATATTTGTCTTTATCGAATTATGTTTATTTTTAATATATGTGGGTATTTGCTCCATTGGACCTGGCCTATATAATGCATTAACTGCAATTATATCTTCTAACTCGTTAGGGACTAAATTTATTAATACTCGCCTCATCCCAGGTGACTCTAGCTGAAAAATACCAAGAGTATTTCCTTTGCTTAATAGTTCAAAAGTTTTCTCGTCATACGGTAAATCTCTAATTGGAATTTCTACACCAGTTTTATTTTTTATATCGTTACAGATTCTAGTTATTAGTGTTAGATTTCTAAGTCCTAAAAAGTCCATCTTCAACAGACCAATCTGCTCTAAAACATCTGCACCATATTGGGTAATTGATATTCCTTCTGATGATTTTTGAAGTGGTGTTAAATTAGTTAGTGGTTCAGGGCTAATAATTATCCCAGCTGCATGTATAGAAGTATGCCTAGGTAAACCTTCAATTTTTTGAGCAATTTTATAAATTCTTTTATTAACTTCCGTTTGATTCACGTAGTTTCTAAACTTTTCTGACTGTTCATAAGCTTGTCCTAATGATATTCCTAGTTGATTTGGAATTTGTTTTGAGAATCCATCTATTTCCTTTGATTGCAACCCTTCTACCCGTGCAATATCTCGAATAGCAGCTTTTGCTCCAAACGTACCGAAAGTTATTATGTGAGCTACATGGTCATCACCATATTTATTTCTAACATAATTAATAACTTCTTCACGTCTATTATCAGGAAAATCAATGTCTATATCAGGCATAGAAATACGTTCTGGGTTCAAAAATCTTTCAAATAACAGTTCATACTTTATCGGATCAACATCTGTTATACCAAGTACATATGAAACTAGTGAACCAGCTGCAGATCCTCTCCCCGGACCTGTTAAGATTCCATTTTTTCTTGAGTACTTCATAAAATCCCAAACTATTAAAAAATAGTCTTCAAAATGCATCTTATTAATAACTTCTAATTCGAATGCTAATCTTTCTACTAGTTCAGGGGTAACATTTTGATATCTTTTATATAAACCTTTTTTACAGAGCTCATGCAAATAATCAGATGACTTTATTCCACTTGGTAATGGAAATTTAGGTAAACTCGCGGATGGAAATTCAATATGTACATTGCATAGATCTGCTATATTGTTAGTGTTTTCAATAACTTCTCTACTTATCTGGGATTTTGTAAGTTCTATAGGAGGTATTAAGTAACTCTCTTTATATAATGACTTGTTTTCATTTAGTTTTTTTGTTTCCTTAATACACTGAAGATACTTCGTAATAATTAAATCTTGTTTATAAAGGCAATTAGTAAAATTTGAAAAAACTAACTTAATATTAATTTTGTTAAATGTTTCAATCTTAGTTTGTAAGTATTCAATATTATCTAAATTTCCACCTATGAAAACATTGTTAAATATTGATTTAACAGTTCTTATGTAATTAAAGAAAGCTTCCTCATTATTTTCTAAAAGAACATTAATTAACTCAGAGTCTTCATTTGTAATAATAAGTAAAATACTAGATGAAAGGCTTTCTATCTCTTTAATATCAATATGAGTTTTATTATTAGTTAATATAAGTGAACTAATTTTTAATAAATCTTGATAACCAGTAAAGTTTTCAGCTAATAAATTAACGTTAAAAATTTTATTATCAACCATTAATCCGACGTTTAGCCCTATTATCGGTTTAATACTTTCCTTAAGACATTCATTATAAAAGGGGATAGCACTATACATAACATTCCTATCTGTTATGGCAAGTGACTCATAGCCATAGGATTTAGCTTGTCTAACTAAAGAGCTAATCTCAATACTACTAGAAAGTAAGCTATACGATGTTGTTGTATTTAAATGTGCTTTAAGCAATCTGTTCACCCTCTTCTAGTATCTATATTTAATTATTTAAACAAATATTATCTAAATATTCAATCAATTTGTTAGCTTCATCCCAATTATAAACAACAGCTCCAGATGCTAGTGGATGACCACCACCATTAAATTGGGAGGCTAACTTATTTATAACAGGACCTTTTGAACGTAATCTTACTCTAATTTTATCTTCTTCTTCAAGAAAAATGGCCCAAGCTTTTATTCCGACTACTTCTCCTAAATTGCTAGTTGCATTAGATGCTTCTTCAGGAGAAATATTAAACTGTCTTAAAGTTTCTTTAGTAACTTTACCAACACCCATACCTGAAATATGCAATTCAAAATTTTGAAGTATATAGCCATTAAGTCTAGTTACTTTTTCTGAGCTCTTATATATGTTGTTATAAATACTAGGGAAATCTATGCCAAGTCCTACTAATTCAGCTGCGATTTCAAATGTTTTTCTAGTAGAACTTGGAAATAAAAATCTTCCTGTGTCACCTACAATACCTGCGAAGATTAACTCAGCAGCTTTTTTATTAATCTTTAAACCATGGCTCTCTTTACCAATCTTATACAATTCATAAATAATTTCACTTGTTGAGCTAGCAGAAGTATCAACGTATAAAACATCTCCATACTTATCATCATTAGGGTGATGATCTATCTTAACTAATTTTGTTCCAGTTTTATATCTTCTATCGCTAATTCGTTCAACATTTGCTGTGTCACAAACTATTATAAGTGCATTTGAATACTTACTATCTTCAATTTGATCCATTCTCATCATAAAATGAAGAGTCTCATCTTCTTCGCCAACTACATAAACTTCCTTTTCTGGAAAAGTGTTTTTTATAATTTCCGCTAACCCACCTTGAGACCCATATGCATCTGGATCAGGTCTTGTATGTCTGTGGATTATAATCGTATTAAAGCAATTTATATCATCTAAGATTCGTTCTAATGACATCGGAAAACCTCCTATAAGTATAGAAAGACGGCACTAAGCCGTCAGTATTTGTTATCTATTTAATAATTGGACTGTAACCAAGGCTTTACCTACTACAAAATTATCTTGGAAAATCTCAACGTCGACTTTACCAAATTTACGTCCTACCTCAAGAATCCTTGGTTTAATTTCAACATGGTTATCAATTTGAATCGGTTTAATAAAGTAAAGTGTTATATTCTCAACTACTAAATCACCTTTTTTGTAGTTTCTAAGTACTTTATTTGCTGCTTCAGTTACAATTGTTGTAAATACACCGTACGAAGCAGTTCCGATGTAGTTTGTCATTTGAGGAGTTACAAAACACTTATATACTTCCTCTCCTTTTGTGACTGAAACCTCAGTAAATTGTGATGTTACAAGATCATCAATTGTATCACCAACATGTGGCTGTCTTTGTACCATTTGCAGAGCTTTCAATACGTCCTGTCGACTTACAATTCCTTCTAGACGATTAGAATCATCTACAACTGGCAAAAGATCTATTCCTTCCCAAACTAACATTCTTGCTGCTGCAGCAACAGTTACCTTTTTTCCGACAGTAATTGGATTTTTAGACATAGTTTTTTCAATTGCTGTGCTTCTATCATAACCAATTATATCTTTAGTTGTTACGATGCCAATCACTTTATTGTTTGTATCTATGACTGGAAAACGACCATGTTTTGACTTTTCATTTAATTCATACCAGCTATCAACCGTTGTTCCTGTATTTAGAAAGGCTGTTTGGTCTAGTGGTGTTAAAATATCCTCTACCAATAAGATTTCCTTTTTTATAAGTTGATCATAAATTGCTCTATTTATTAGTGTTGCAACTGTAAATGTATCATAGCTACTTGATATAACTGGCAACTTCAACTCATCAGCTAATTTTATAATATGTTCCTCTGTACCAAAGCCACCCGTTATTAATACTGCTGCTCCGGTACCTAAAGCTAACTCATGTGCTTCAATACGATTTCCAACAATAAGTAAGTTGTCAGGGCTTATATAGCGCATCATCGCATCTAATTCCATTGCCCCTATTATGAATTTATTAAGTGTTTTATAAAGTCCATCTCTTCCACCTAGAACTTGTCCTTCAACAATATTAACAATTTCTGCGAAAGTAAGTTTCTCAATATTTTCTTTTTTCTTTTTTTCAATTCTAATTGTTCCTACACGTTCAATAGTACTTACAAACCCTTTAATCTCAGCATCCTTTATTGCTCTATATGCCGTTCCCTCACTTACGAGTAAATCTTTCGAAATTTGTCTTACTGATATTCTATGTCCAACTTCTAAATTATTTATGTATTCTAATATTTGTTCATGTTTAGTACCCAGGGGAATCCTCTCCAAACTTTTAGTTCTGATATATAACATTATATAGTATTAAAAACAACTTGTTCAAATAGTTACGAAATTTGTTTAAATAATCTAAAATAATTTTTATTTTTCGTGATCTGCATTATAATTATAAATCATATTAAGGTTTGGGTGATAATTATGAATAATAGACTTAAAAAGTTACATAAGTGGATGTTAGAAAAAAATATTGATTCAACAATAATAAGTTCAACAGAAAATGTTTTTTACTTAACAGGATTTCATTGTAATCCCCACGAAAGATTATTAGCTCTTATCGTATATAAGAATGCTGACCCTATAATTATAGTACCAAAAATGGAGGAGAAATCAGTTATTTCTACAGGCTGGTCATATGACATTATAGCCTACGATGACACTGAAAACCCTTGGGATAAAGTTAAAAATCGATTTCACTCAATAAATTGTATTGGTATTGAAAAGACAAGTCTTAACGTTTCTAAATATGAAGAAATACAAAGAATTTCAAAGTCTGATACGTTTATAAATGTTGAAGAAATATTAAATGAATTACGACTAATTAAAGATTCAGAAGAAATTAGTATAATGAGAGATGCAGCCCACCTTGCAGACATAGGTGTCGAGATTGGAATATCTGCGATTACAAAAGGTAAAAGTGAGCTCCAAATTATTTCTATTATTGAATCCGAATTAAAGCTGCGCGGTGTTCAAAAGATGTCATTTGATACAATGGTTTTAGCTGGCCCTAATAGTGCTGAGCCACACGGTGTTCCTAGCTTAAATAAAATTTGTGATGGAGATCTAGTATTATTTGATCTTGGTGTAATACATAAAGGATACTGTTCCGATATATCTAGAACTGTTGCATTTAAGAGCATATCTGAAAAGCAAAGGGAAATATATGATACTGTATTACAGGCACAATTAAAAGCTATTGAGATTTCAAACCCAGGTACATTAATAAAGGATGTCGATCTAGCAGCAAGAGACCACATTAAAAGTTTTGGTTTAGGAGAATATTTTACGCATAGAGTTGGTCACGGACTTGGCATTCTCATTCATGAATATCCGTCAATGCATAGTTTAAATGAAGGTGTGCTTAAAGAAGGAATGGTTTTTACAATTGAACCAGGAATATACATACCAGATGTGGGTGGAGTTAGGATTGAAGATGATATAGTAATAACCCCGACTGGAAATGAAGTATTAACTAAATTTACAAAAGAGCTTTTAATAATTAAATAAAACTATTTTACAAAATGAACAGATTTTTCTGAGGTCGTTACCACGAAAGTGTTTATTGTTTAAAAAAGCGAACCTTCTTTTATTTTATGAAGGTTCGCTTTTATAATTTAAATTAAACTAATAAGTCATTTGGGAATTTATATTCTAGGTTATGTGCAACAGCAACTGCCTCATAAGTTACATAACCATTTAAAGTGTTTAATCCTTTTAAAAGTGCATCATTTTCTAAACAAGCTTTCTTAAACCCTTTATTAGCAATCTGCAATGCAAACGGTACAGTAACATTCGTTAATGCTATGGTTGAAGTTCTAGGAACAGCTCCTGGCATGTTTGCTACTGCATAGTGAACAACATCATGCTTTAAATACGTAGGGTTATCGTGAGTAGTAATTCTATCAGTAGTTTCAAAGATTCCACCTTGATCAATTGCTATATCAACAACTACAGATCCAGGCTGCATGTCTTTAATCATTTCCTCTGTAACTAACTTTGGCGCTTTTGCTCCTGGAATTAAAACTGCACCAATTACTAAATCAGATTCTTTAACTGATTCTGCAATATTATAAGGATTCGACATTAGAGTTGTAACTGATTTACCAAAAATATCGTCTAATTGGCGTAAACGGTCAGGATTCACATCAATAATCGTTACATCAGCACCAAATCCATCCGCAACCTTTGCTGCATTTGTTCCAGCAACGCCACCGCCAATAATAGTTACCTTACCTCTCTTAACTCCAGGTACTCCACCAAGTAATATTCCCTTACCTCCGTGTACCTTTTCAAGAAATTGGGAACCAATCTGTGGAGCCATTCTTCCAGCAACCTCACTCATTGGAGTTAATAATGGCAATGTTCTATTACTTAATTGAACAGTTTCATATGCAATACCAGTAACTTTGGAATTTACTAGAGCATGCGTTAATTCAGGTTCTGCAGCTAAGTGAAGATACGTAAATAAAACAAGATCTTCTCTAAAATATTTGTATTCAGATTCTAAAGGTTCTTTAACCTTCATTACCATTTCCATAGACCATGCTTCTTCTGCAGTGTCTACAATCGTAGCGCCAGCTTGTACATACTGTTCGTTTGTAAATCCTGATCCAAGTCCTGCATTAAGTTCAATGAAAACTTCATGTCCACCATTGACCAGGTTAATTACTCCAGCAGGTGTCATAGCTACACGATTTTCATTGTTTTTTATTTCCTTTGGCACTCCAATTCTCATTAATAATCCTCCTCAAATCCTAATTACTGACATTTTACCACAATTTTCTGAAATTCATCATATTTTTGCATCTACTCACGGTTGTTAATTTTGCATAAATCTCATTTTGCAATATAATAAGAGTATAGGTAATTATTGGAAAGGGGAGTATTTGTATGACAATGGACTATAAGAAAATTCTAGTAGCAGTAGATGGCTCTCTTTCAGCTGAACGCGCATTTAGAAAGTCAATTGATGTAACCAAGAGAAATAACGGCGAACTTATTATCACCCACGTAATGGATATTGGTGCTTATTCAACTGTTGAAAATTATGATAAGACACTAACTACGAGAATTCATGATTATGCTGATAAATTGTTATCTGATTATAAGTTAGAAGCGGAAAAAGCTGGAGTTAGAAAGGTCAGCATAGAATTAGATTACGGTTCACCTAAAGTAAAAATAGCTCGGGATATTGCTGATAAATATAATATCGATTTAATTATTTGTGGAGCTACAGGGCTAAATGCAGTCGAAAGATTTATAATCGGAAGTGTTTCAGAGCATATAACTCGCTATGCTAAATGTGATGTCTTAGTTGTAAGAACAGAAGTATAAAATGTTAAAATGAAAATGCACATAGGAGTTTCCTTCTATGTGCATTTTCATTTATCTAATTTTGATTTTCTTTCTAATAGCAGTCTTTTCTGATAAAACTTTCTTGAGAAATCATTAACCTGCTTAAATAGTTTGCTATTAAAATAAGATCCCGCCAACACACTTATAAACGGAAAGTCAACTTGACGAATTTTCCCAACAATAAGAAGCTTAATTATTTGTGTTAGAGGTTGCTGTAGCCATGTAATGTCGGTTAGGCAATCATCACCGTCAAAAAAGTATAGGTTCTCATCAATTGTTTTTACTTCTTTAAAAAGTTTTACCCATTCAAGTTTTCTAGCTCTTTTTGGTAAAGTTGCTGCATGGAATACTTTCAATGAGAGCATTAATTCAGTTGGTGCATTAATATCGTTTCCGTACACTGTTGCAATTTGTTGGACATTCCTAAGATTAATTAACAGCATTAAAGGTAAGTCAGAAACTTCTAAAACTTTTCTTCCAAGCCCTAGTGATCCACCTTGAATTTGTGCCATTGTTCTTAGTCTATTTGAGAAAATATTGTCTAGATAAATTAGTGTATTTACTGGTAATTTCTTTAGTTCAGAAATTTTTTCAATTGATGGGTTAAAATGAATTGCAGTTTTTAAAACGTCTTCTCTAAATTCCTTATCATATTCAGAGTTTTGGATCGTAGCATGAATTTGAAATATAAATTCGTCGATTATATTGAAGATTTTTTCATCATATTTTTCAGGTAACAGATTAATGATTTTCACCATAATTTTTTCGTAAAGCGCTTCGAATTCTGTCTGTTCATACCTAAGTAGATCTTCTTCCCAGTTTAAAATTGAGTAATATAAATTTATATCGCTTTGAGATAGTTCCATTTGGATTCACTCTCCCGATTTATAAGCCATTTTTTTAATTTTTAATCTGAATTTCAAGTTTTTTAATCCGTTTTATAAAATTTTCAAGCCATTTTATAAATATATAATCCAAATATTATAATTTATAAGCGAATATATAAAATAAAAAAACCCATAGTAATGTATATTACTATAGGTCTTTATTAAATGTTTTTATTTTGCAACTCTCATTACATCACGAGCAATCATAACTTCTTCGTTCGTTGGTATAACAAGTACTTTAACCGGTGAATGAGGATAGTTAATATATCTTTCATCTCCACGGATTTTGTTTAACGAAGGATCCCAATATACACCCATAAACTCTAATCCTGTTAGTACACGCTTACGTATTTCATCACTATTTTCACCAACACCTGCTGTGAAAATTATTGCGTCTACTCCAGACATGTTAGCAGCGTATGAACCAATATACTGGTGGATACGGGAAGCAAATATTTGTAATGCCATTTCTGCTCTTGTATTACCATTTTCAGCCTCAGCTTCAATGTCGCGTAAATCACTTGAGAAGCCTGTTAAACCTAATAGTCCACTTTGCTTATTTAAAACGTCTAGAACTTCATCAACAGTTTTTCCTGTTTTTTGCATCATGTAAGGAATTAATGCTGGATCAAGGTTACCAGAACGAGTACCCATTGTTACACCAGCTAGAGGCGTGAATCCCATTGAAGTATCAATCGATTTACCTTCTTTAATCGCTGTTATACTTGCACCATTACCTAGATGGCAAGAAATTAATCTTAAATCTTCAATAGGCTTACCTAACATGTCTGCAGCTCTTTGACTTACATACTTATGAGAAGTACCATGGAATCCATATTTACGAATTCCTAAGTCAGTATAATATTCGTACGGCAAGCTATATAAGAAAGCTTTTTCAGGCATAGTTTGATGAAATGCTGTATCAAAAACAGCAACTGCTGGAACATTTGGTAAAATATTTTGAAACGCTTTTATTCCTACAACGTTTGCAGGATTGTGTAACGGTGCTAAATCGCTTAAATCATCTATTGCTTTTAAAGATTCTGGAGTAATTAATACTGAATCTGAAAACTTCTCGCCACCATGAACTACACGGTGACCGATTCCGTCGATTTCTTCAAACGACTTTATTACTCCATACTGTAATAATTGCTCTAATAACATTTTTACTGCAACACCATGATCAGGTATATCAGTTGTTAAAGTATGTTTTTCGCCATTTGCCGTGATTGTGAAAATACTATCACTCATGCCTATTCTTTCTACTAGTCCTTTTGTTATAACTTCCTCACTCGGCATATTGAACATTTGAAACTTAAAAGATGATGAACCTGCATTAATTGCTAAAATTTTAGTCATTATTTACACTCCTTATGATGTCTTATTTTATTTAAAACTGATTTCTAATTCCTTCAAAAACCAATTATTAATCTGAGATATAATTTTTTCAAACGACTTAACATCGTTAAAAGATGGTAATTCAACTAGCATTGTCTGGGTTGGTTTAATAGCATTTGGACCTTTTTTCTGCAGAATAAAAATGCTCTTTTGTTGTGACTGATTTTTAAAAAGTGTTTCTGGCAAATGAACTAGTCCGAGAATATTTGTATTTTCACTTATATAGGTGTGAAGCTTCTTTGAATTAGGACTCTCAAATAATATGTTTGGTATTAATAATAGTAAATATCCATCTTCTTTAACTAAATTTATTGATTGTTCAATAAAAAGCTCGTGGATATATGACATTTCGCCTTCATTATTCATAAAATAATTCTTTGCTATCTCGTTATTTGTGTAGTATCCAACAGGGATGTCACAAATTAGAACGTCACCTTGTGGAACAAATATTTTCTCAAGTGTATCTTGGTGAATTAGCTCGATCACAAGTTTTTGCATGTTGGAATTTATCAGGGCTAAGTTTATTAATGATTCGTCAATTTCAATTCCAAAAATATGTGAGAATTTATCAGGGTTTTGATTAACTACTGCTGTTAATAAATTCCCTGTACCTATTGCAGGGTCTATTAAAATTACATCATTTTTCCCAGTTGTAAGTTTACCGACTAAATATGATATAAATAATGCTACACTGTCAGCAGTCATTTGATGATGGGGTTGTACATTTTGTCGCATTGCCTTTAAGAATACTAATTGAAAAGCTTTTCTAATTTCCTCACTCGTATACTCATCTACATTCATCTCAATTAGCAGCTTATCAATCTTATTTTTTGCATCACCTGTGACGTTTAATTCATATGTATCATTAAAGAAATAGTGCCCAACTTCAAGAACACCTTCAAAATAAGTTAAATTAGTATCTTTTTTATAGATTAGTACAGATGAATCAAAATACTGGAACAACTTTTCTATATTGTCAAACATTGTCAAAAAAACACCTCCCTATAACAATTTTGATTTTATCATAATTTTTGTAAATAAGTACATAAAAAACTCAATATTTTCTTACTTCAGACAAAAAAAACACCCTTGAATTTTTTCTTGGGTGTTTGGCTTCATTTATATTACATAGTAGTCAAATCATCAATACTGTTATTATCATTATTATTATTCTTTTGTAACAGTTGTTGGATTTTCTCAATTGCTTGTGGTGCAAGTTCAATTAATTTTTCATAGATATGGGTATCACGATCGATGTGTAATAATTTCACACCATTTGTTTTAACAACTAAAAATGCTACAGGTGATATTGAAACACCAGCTCCACTACCTCCACCGAAAGGATTTCTAGCATCTGCTGCGATACCATTCACTGATGATGTTTTAAAGTCACTACCTCCCGCCCCAAAGCCAAAACCAACTCTTGAAACTGTTAAAATTACTCCACCATCTGGCGTTTCAATCGGGTCTCCCACGATTGTATTAACATCTACCATTTGATTTAAGTTTTCTAATGCCGTTTTCATTAATCCTTGAATTGCATGATCCATTATACAGTCTCCCCTTCTTCAACATTTTTGAATGATTTACGTTTTTTATTACGGATATACGTTTTTATGAAATCGATAGCCGTCATGATAGCTTTTCCAACTTTGAAAGAAATAATGCAATCGAATCTAGTGCTAAATGTGTTTCTTCCAAATATCGGTTCAACTACAATTTCTGGCATTGTTTCAAACTTTGTATGATAAGAAATAAATCCAATGATTGAATTTATTCCTCCACAAATGTACCCATATGTAATTGCAGTTTTATCTGCTTCAGTCAAACCTATATTTGTATTCCAAGTAAACTTCAAGATTTTTAAATGTTTTAAAAAATATTTAATAGCATGTAGTGCTGCCCAAATCATTGAGGTTACATCATCGAAAGAAGTCTTATCCTTCTGTTTAGGTTTTGTATCCTTTTTGTCTTTTTGTTTTCTTTTTATTTTTTCGATTTTCTGCTTATTAAACTCATACTTAATAAACTTAAGAACACTTATTTTCACGTTGTAATATATTTCCTCACCTTGAGTGTCTAATACAATGTGTATTTTCACTGACAATAAAGAAATCAAATATAAAACAACTAAAATAATAAAGAGGAGTTTTACAAGGAACATTTTTGCACCTACCTATCCCTGATAAGTATTTGCTAATTCAAAAAAAAATAAACCCGAAATTTATTTACGGGTTTATCATTATACGATTTTTTTATATTCAACATGAATTATTGAAGTGTCAGCTATAATATCGTGCCAAGCACGTTTTTTGTGATCAAATGCTGTATATATATATCCTATAAAAAATACTTTTATTGATATATATCTCCCAATCAATTCGCGGAATAAAACTGTATTCCAATCTAAGGTATTTCCATTCTCTTTAACAACTTTAATACCAAATAACATTTTACCGAGTGTTTGCGATTGAAGTTTTGTTAGCAGGACGAAATAACTAAAGAAAATAAGTGATTTAATAAACGACTCAATTAAAGTTCCTTCTTCAAGGTTCAAGAAATAAAAAATAATTGGCTTTATTATAGAAGTTAATAAGGCTGCGATTATAAAATCAAAAGAATATGCCCAAAATCTAATCCAAAATCCTATTTTCACATCATTTGTTTTTAGTTGTTTCTGAGAGTCTTCTTCAGTATTGTAAATTACAATTGTTTCTAAATTATTATTTTCCATAGTACACCTACTTCGTATAAAGATACATCATAGTTGGTGAATTTGACTTTTTTAATAGACTATTTAATAAAGTCAACTCATCATCATTAGTAAACATAGTTTTTAACTTCGTTTGAAAAAATGAAGAAAAACTAAAAGGCGTCTCATATTTAATAACTTGTGCATCAGATAATTTGTATTTCTTTCTCATATCTTTAATAGCATCTTCTTCATAACCTAATTTATCTACAAGGTTTAATTTTTCAGCTTGAATACCGTCATATATTCTTCCATCTGCTATTTTTCTAACTTCAGTTTTATCTAACCCACGACCTTCTGCAATAACATCCACAAAATTATTGTAAGAGTTTTGAACCATTGACTGTAATATATCTCGTTCTTCTTTAGTCATTTCTCTTACCGGATTCATAATATCCTTATATTGGCCACTTTTTATTGTATCGTATGTTACGCCATATTTTTTAGCTAATCCAGTCACATTTAAAGATTGCATTATTACGCCTAATGATCCTGTTATTGTTTCAGGACTTGCAAAAATTTTATCTGCTGGAGCTGATATGTAATAACCACCTGAAGCTGCCATCGATCCCATACTAACATATACAGGAATTTTCGCCTCATTTTTTATTTCTAAAAGTTTTTTATGGATTTGAGCACTCTCATAAACTCCACCACCTGGCGAGTTAACTTTTAGTATTATCCCTTTTACACTTGCATCATTTTTAGCATAATCAAGCATGTCTAGGAAAACTTTATGGTTATATCCTACATCACTAAACATTGATCCAGTGTCATCTACATCTTGAATTACACCATTCAATTCAAATACTGCTATCTTATCATCTAGATTGCCATCTTCGATAATAACCTCTTCAAAACCATCCATATTGGCAAATAAACTGCTATCTAAAAGGCTTTCAGCCTCTTCAATTTCATTTGGAATAATTGTGTTAGTTATTAGACTAAACCCAAGTAATGCTATGGCTATTATAATTGAAAACCATCTCTTTTTATTCAAAGTATTCACCCTTTCATAAACAATATTACTAATTATACATTAGTTACCAAATATTGGATACAAATTAAAACTAGGTTTAGGTCACCTTAATTTTTATGTACGTAAAAGGAAGTGGGTCATAGCCCACTTCCCATCCATTTAATATTTAATTATCTAGAATAACCACCTAATTGTGATTCAGCCATTTTTACTAAACGCTTAGTGATTTCTCCACCAACTGAACCGTTTGAACGAGAAGAAGTTTCTCCTCCAAGTTGAACACCAAATTCTTGAGCGATCTCATATTTCATTTGGTCAATTGCTTGTGCAACACCTGGTACTACTAATTGGTTTGAATTGTTTGACATGTTGTTTCACCTCCTTTGTGGTTATATCTTGTGTAGAAATAGGAGGTTTAATACTATTTATATATTGGAAATTAATAGGAAATTAGAAGAGTTTTTCCAATTCTTGATCTTCTTGTGACATTCCTCTTACAAAGCTTAATGTCTCAATATTATTTACTGCATCTTCAATGTAAGGCTCAAAATCAAACTTACTTTCAAATACATTTGCCTTATCTTTTTTTGGCTTTGTTGTTGGATTTTCTGGTAGAAATATAGTACAACAATCCTCATACGGTCTAATCGATATATTATATGTGTTAATTTTATTAGCTATTTCCATAATTTCAAGCTTATCCATTGTTATTAACGGCCTTAGTACAGGCATGTTAGTAACTTCATTTATTGTACTCATTGAATCTAGAGTTTGACTTGCTACTTGGCCGAGACTTTCCCCAGTAGCTAAAGCAAGTGCTTTTCTCTTAATGGCTACTTCCTCTGCAATTCTGAGCATCATTCTGCGCATAATTGTCATTGTGTAGCTTCCTGGAATATCTTTATGAATCGCCTTTTGCAGTTCGGTAAACGGTACAATGTGCAATTGAACTTTCCTACAATAGTTTGAAAGTACTTTAGCTAAATCCTCAACCTTTTGTTTTGAACGTTCACTAGTAAAAGGTGGACTATGAAAATGGATAAACTCCACATTCACACCACGTTTCATAGTAAGATAAGCTGCGACTGGGCTATCTATTCCTCCTGAAAGTAGTAGCATTGCCTTACCACCAACACCCACTGGATAACCACCAGCACCTTTTCTTTCATTCAACATTACATAAGACGCATCTTCCCTTATTTCAACTCTTATGTTTAATTCAGGATTCCTTACATCAACCGTGTATTTACCTTGTAAATTAATTAAGACGTGTGCACCAAGTTCACTCTGTAACTCATAAGTATCCATTGGAAATCTTTTAAATGCCCTGTGAACTGTAATTTTGAAAGTCTTTGCAGAATTGCTTATATCAGCAGCATATAGAACAGCTTCTTTAATTTTTTCTAGATCAGTTTCTGTCTTAAGAGCTAAATTAAAAGTATGAATCCCGAAAACTTTTTCTAATTCATCCATTACTAATTCAAATGGTTCACCATTCAATTCAACATAAAGTCGATCTCTCTCCGCTTTAACCTTTACTTTTTCAAATTGTTTTAATCTGAATTGTACGTTTTCTCTTAAAGCTGAAACAAATTTCGAGCGGTTTCTACCCTTTGTAGAAAGTTCACCGTATCTTACTAAAATATGATTAAATTCCATTGTACCTACCTCATTAGTTGTTTAAATTGTTTTAAGCTATTGTTAAATATTTCTTTAAATTTGATAATTTCCTCGTAACTATTACCGTACGATAAGCTGATACGTATACTACTTCCAGAGATGGTTTTATCAAAGCCCATACTACTAAGCACGTGACTAACATCAGCTTTCTTTGAAGAACACGCTGACCGAGTTGATACGTATACTTTGTTTTTTCCTAATTCATGGACAAATGCTTCAGGTTTAATTCCAGGTAAAGAAAAATTAATTATGTGTGGTGCTGAATTCATTATAGGAGTATTAATTATTACATCTTCACATGAGGAAAGATATTTAACTAATTCATTTTTCATTTCTTGTAGCTGTTCAACGTGCAATGTATATTTCTCGTTACTAACTCGTAAAGCTTTAGCAAGCGAAACAATCCCTGCTACATTTTCAGTGCCTGATCTAATCTTCCCCTCTTGCATTCCTCCAGTTATTAAAGGTTCTAACTTGATACCATTTTTTACGAACAAAACCCCGCTGCCTTTTATCCCGTGAAATTTATGACCACTTAAAGTACATAAATCAATGTTAGCTTTCCTTAAATTAAGAGGGACTTTACCGATACCTTGGACATTATCAACATGAAATATAATTTTAGGAAATTGATTTAGGTAATTTCCAATTTCCATTATAGGTTGAACTGTACCTACTTCATTATTTACGTGCATTAATGAGACTAGTATGGTCGAGTCTTTAATACTATTTTTTAAGTCCTCTATTGATACTTGCCCTTCATTATTTACATCCAAATACGTAACATCAAATCCAAAGTTCTCTAACTGTTTGCATGTTTCTATCACAGATGCATGTTCAGTCTTTGATGTTATTATGTGATTGCCTCTACTTTTATATTGTAGTGCACATCCCTTTATAGCAATATTATTCCCTTCTGTACCACCAGACGTAAAAAAGACTTCTTCATCTCTAACATTTAATATATCTGCAACTATTTGCCTTGATTTTTGAATCAATTTTTCAGCTTGTTGTCCTAGGGAATGAATAGACGATGGATTTCCAAAATAATTTGTTGTCACCTCTTGAAAAGTTTCAACGACCTCTTTATAAGGTCTCGTTGTTGCACTATTATCAAAATATATCAAAGAAATTCCCCTTTGTAATTTTAGTATAAGTATTGGTAATTATATTAGTTTTACACAATTTTTTTATACACCATGTAAATAACCCCTCATTCCCTGAGGGGTTATTGTTAGCTTCTTTGCAATAATAATTCTTCGTCAACAATCGTTTCCGCCTTAAATCTTCTAATAGCTTCTGGATCGACGGAATGAATAGCATTCGCTGCTACCTCTAATGATTTTCTGTAATCATAGTTTCTAAAAAGATTCTCCGCTTCGTGTAGCTCAGATTCAATCATTAAATTAGTCCTGCGATAACGATTTCCATATTGAATTACTTTTTCAACTAAAAGTGCATCTTCAACAATCTCTTTTGTGTAATCAAAAAGCTCAATTGAATTATTTCTAGCACTACTTAAACAATTAAATATATCTTGAATGTTAAGTGGGCTTTTATCTAAGCATTCTTGAACAATTTCAACCGACTTATTAGTTTTATCCAGTAATTTATGATAGTCCTTGGAGATTCCAGGTAAATTACTTTTTTCAATTAGTCTAATACATGCAATAATAGTTCTTCTAATCAACTCTATTTCATGTCTAGCCTCAAGTTCCTCAGTTCTAAGTTCAGAAAGCATCTTAACAAATAAATTATGCTTTTCAGTAATATCTGTCAATTGCTCTTGTATTTGCTCAAGCTCTTGCTTTAATACTGTATAAGCGACTTGCTTTTCATCAATTCTAGAAATAACAACCTCTAGTCTCTTAGCGAGTAGCTGCGCTTGCTTTTCTATTTGTTTATGAGTCTCTACGTCATCTTCTTTTAACTTATAACTATTTTGAGCCTTTTGAGCATCATGTTTTGAAATTATTGTTGATTCTATAAAATCTGTTACAATTTTCTCTAGGTTGTTTACGCAATTATTAACAAAAATCTTAGCCTCATATTCGTTTTCAAATTGATCAAATAAAAGTTCCATCTTTTCTTTGAGGAATTCTATAACGTTAACAGCCTCAACACTTTCTGACTGTTCCAATAATGATACTGCCTTTTCTAGATTTTCCTTAATTACGTTTAATTCTTGTTCAAATTCCAAGTGTGTTAATACATACCCTGTATCTAACATTTCACTATAAGCTTTCTCTAACTCTAAAACTTGTGTTGGAATATTGGTTGAAACTTCCGTAAAAAGTTTCGGTAAAACTTCTATTTTATGTTCAATTTCAAGCATCATTTCATTTGCTTTTAACACAAGTTCTCTAGCTGCAAAGTAATTACCTTGTTTAGTGTTTGTATTATAGTCTGAGAATAGTGCTACTGTTTCTTCTAATTTAGTTTGTAGAACTTGTTCAGCTTTTCCGTATGCATGGGCGCGTGCAATTAATACACGTTTAAGTTCCTTATGCTTTTGATCTAGTTTTTCTATTTCTTTTTTATTTTTCTCTTCACTACCAACTAGGTCATTAACTTCATCTAGAATTTTTTGTATTTCTGAATCAACCGCAGACATTTTCTTTTCAACCTGGTTTAGGATTTTCTTAGCTTTTATAAATCTGAATTGAGCTGCATAGTCTTCGATTTCGAAAGAATTGTTAAGTATTTTTTCAACTTCTGTTGTTACAATATTATCCCAAGTTCTTCTCCAGTTTTCAAAAAGTTTCTCAGCCTCTCCAGAGATATTCAACTTTTTAACAGCAGAAATTTTGTCTTCGATTTTTCTCTCAAGTAATTCATTTTTCCAATGTTCTATTCGGTCAACATCTTTATAAATTCTTGTTCTATAGAAAAGGGCAAACGCTAGCCCGATTGCACTCGTTAAAAAAACAATTATCATAAATGATAAGAAAGTACTCACAAAAGCCACCTCATAAGATTAAATATATATACAGTAAAATAAATATACCATGAAACGACAATGTTTGACTGATTTTTTTAATTATTTTTAAAATATATTCACATTATGTGAAAAAACAAGAAAATTGTTAGGTTCCCTTTACAATTCGAAGTTAATCGAATCCGCTTTAATATAGATAACCTAATGATTCTTTTTACTTTTACATTGCTTTAAAAACTATAATCGTTCGTAAGTTTATTATTTCTGTACGGCATTTAGCATTTTCCGTACGTATTTTATATGTTTTCGTACCTAAAATTAAGTTTTTCGTACGCTCCTCTCACATCATGTCGAAAAATTAAAAAACATATAGAAAAACGCTTATAGAAAAAAAGAACCTGGCTTTGCCAAGTCCTTTGAGAAGGAAACATTAATATTCTAAAAGAAACTGGAAACACAGGAACAGCACGATCCGAGTATCCATTTTTGCAAGTGAAACTTGTATAAAAAGCTTGAGGCTGTGCCCGCGGAAAGTGAGCAGTTTCTACGAGTGAAATGAAATTTTTTATACTTATAAAAAGACTGTCGCGGTTTCCCCTCAACAGTTTGTTGTTTTATCTATCAAACTACACCGCACACAGCTATTTCATTTTCTAAAGTACTATCATTTACATCATATGAATTTTCTTCATCTTTAATTTGAATTCTATTTATACATAGATATCTATTAATCCATAATTTAAAATCAGACATATACTTACTCTGAAATAAATGGCTCTGTACTGACCACTGTAACACTTCTTGGGAATAATGTTGAAATAGAAACGGTGTTGACAGAAAACTTTTTACTGATATTAAAAAACTAGAGGTAGAAATATCTTCAAATTCCCCTCTCTTAATGCCTACATTAAGGATCGATGAGTAAATATACTTTTCTCTCATTAAATATGTTGACATTATCTCACGAACGAGAATAGTGTCTAAAGATAGCTCTCTATAAACAAATCTTGTAAGACCTGAATTCTCAAATTGATAATTTAGTGCGCTTTTTATAACGCAGTAAAGCATCTCACTAATATGTTTCTCGCGATTATCTGAAATCGCTTCATCTACCCTTTGAAAATACCCCTCAAAATATTTAGTAATTAAATATTCTAATAATCCTTTTTTACTGTTAAAATAATAGGAAATATTTGCAATATTAACATCAGCAAGTTTAGCAATCTCTCTTATCGAAGTACCATCATATCCTTGATTATTGAATAGAGCAGTTGCTGCATCAATAATTTTATTCTTTGTTTTATTAGTTTCTACAACAATCATGAATTTCCACCACCTTAGCACCTTACTTAGATTTTCGTGTAAAAACTAGATTTTCCTTTTATTTTCTCTCGACATATTAATTACAATCGACAACAATTTTCGCATTTAGGAGGTATTTATGTTTAGTAAAGTAGGATATTCAGGAACTAAAGAAGAGCAGTATTCACTCGTTTTAAAGCAATTAGAAAGTCTAATAGAAGGTGTAGATGATAACATATCTAACCTTGCAAACGCGTCTGCCCTATTAGGCCAATTTTTAGAAGATATTAATTGGGTTGGGTTTTATTTAACTAAAGGTAAAACACTATATTTAGGGCCATTTCAAGGTTTACCTGCTTGTACACTTATACCATTTGGTAGAGGTGTATGTGGAACAGCAGCTGAAACAAAGGAAACTCAATTGATACCTAACGTACACGAATTCCCTGGCCATATCGCATGCGATGCGGCATCCCAATCTGAAATTGTTGTTCCAATGTGTGTAGATAATGAGCTCATAGGAGTACTTGACATCGATAGTCCTATTCTCGATAGATTTGATGAAATAGACAGACATTATCTAGAAAAATTTGTCGAAATAATTATTAAAAATTGGAATTAATTTATTAAAACAAAAACAATTAAAAGCTAACTCTCAAAAGATATTTCTTCTGAAAGTCAGCTTTTATATAATATAGACTTTTTGTTTGAATAAAATGAAGATAGATTTTCTAATTGCCCTGAAAAGGGGATGAACAAATGTCATTTAGTAACTATGGGGAACTTTGTACAGAAGTTTATGATTTAACTAAGAAAATTGGACAATCTTTCGGTGGCGACATCGAGTTCTATAAAGAGAGGTTAAAGGATATTGAAGGAAATATTCTAGAAGCAATGGTTGGCTCTGGCAGAGTTTTAATACCTTTATTAGAAGCGGGAATTAATATTGAAGGCGTCGATTACTCCAAGAATATGCTAGCCTCTTGCCAAGCGACACTTGACGAGCGTGGACTAGTAACAAACTTATATCAAGGCGACTTAACAAAATTATCTTTACCAAAAAAATTCGATGCAATTATAATCCCTGCTAGTTCTATACTTTTAATAGATAATCGCGAGGATTCTATTAAATCTATTACTAGCTTATATAACCAGTTGAATCCTGGTGGTAAATTGATACTTGATATTTCCTTGCCAGACAATGATTTCTTACCTAATGAAAATGGCTCGACTTCAGTATTCACCTTACCAAACGGTGATACTATTACAATGGAAAAAAAGCTCACAGAAGTCGACTTCCTTAATCAATTCAAAGTATATTTACTAAAATATGAAAAGTGGCGTAATGGGTCTCTTATCCAAACAGAATTACAACGTTTTGCCCTACGTTGGTACGGTGTTGAAGAGTTTAGACTTCTACTAAAGGAAATTGGTTTCTCTAAAATAAATATAACTGCAGACTATTTATCTGGTAAACAGCCTGATAATAAGACTGGGACGTTTGTGTTCGAGGCAACAAAATAAAGTTTCGTTTGGAATTATGAGCATCAATGATCATAAAAATATAAAAAATAGTAGTACAAACAACTGATAGTTTGTACTACTATTTTTGTGCAATTAGGAATACGCCTTATTTATCGATATTATCATAAAAGACAGCTTTATTTTTACCAGTATTTTTAGCAATATAAAGTGCCTCATCCGCCTGATTAAACAACTGCTTATAGTTTAAAGAATTGTCCTGATACCAACTTGAAACACCACAAGAAATTGAAACTTTAGGGCTAGTTTCCTCATAAACTTTTTGAACAAGACGCTCTGCGACTATTTTACCTATTTCCGTTGATGCTCGAGGTAAATAAACAGCTAATTCTTCTCCACCCCATCTTGCACCAATATCACAATCTCTAATACTTTGTCTTATTATATTAGATACTTGGATAAGGATTTCATCGCCTACTTGATGTCCATAAGTATCGTTAACTTTCTTAAAATTATCGATGTCGACAATAATAAAAGTTCCACCAAAGTCGTTTTTAAGTGATCGTTGGATTTTTTCATCTAAGTAAGACCTAGAGTACAACTTCGTTAAATGATCAGTAACTACCAAGAGTTCAAGTTCTTCTCTTAACATAGCATTAGTGAATGCTAGAGTTGAATGATGAATTAAAGCTTGTATAAGCTTAAACGCCTCAAAAGAAAAAACATACGGATTCTCGTGTAGAACTATTGCCATCCCCTTAATATCATTTGCCTGATTCATCGGAACAGCTATCAGGGATTTATATCTTGAAAAATTATCTGATTCTAAACCTAAATCTCCGATTAGAACCGCATCTCCTTCAAGTTCTAATTTTCTCATCGAGTACCTAATATAAAATTCACCAATCGGTGTACTAAATATGTCGGTGCTACCTGGGAGTACCTCAAAATGATCGTCGTTATTAAATACAACAAAGCCCACTTCTTGTGCTTCAATCGAATATATAATCTGATGGCACATAAAAGTGATAATTTCATTTAACCTTAGATTTGAATTAAGCCTATGCGAAGTTTCATTTATTAACTGAAGGTCACTAATTAACTTTCTTGATCTATCGTATAATTGTGCATTTTCTAGTGCATTACCTGCAGTTTTAGCGAGTAACTCGATGAATTCATTCTCTTTATCAGTTAAACTCATATGTTTTGGCAGAATTACTTGTAGTAAGCCATAGATACCTTGTTTACCTAAAAGCGGCGCATAAAGTGTATAATATTTACTGTCAACAATTTCATAATAAATTTGCCCAGTCAAATATGCTTCATTAGCAGCCTGATTTTCACTCTTATCCTCATAAGTAAACTCTTTGACTGGTAATGTCGGACTCACATCATAGTCGTACGAGAGTAATAAATAGTATGATAAATTTGGATATACCTCTTTTAAAGTATTTATAATTTCCTTCAACACTTCATCAGTATTTATTGATGAATGGAACTTCGATGTAACTCGAAATAACTGTTTATACTTATGTTCCTCTATATGAGAGTCCCTCTTTGAGGAATAAATCATTAATGCATGAGAAAATACTTTTAAACACTCGTCTAATTTGTTCAACTCGACAAAACTTGAAAGTTTTGCCTTTAAATAGAATGACGGTGCACCATCTTTAAATAAAACACAATGTAAGCTATCACTAATAATAGTATAATCTAAAGAAAAGCTATATCCATTCCATTTATCCTTATACTGCTCTGCACCCTTTATTAGTGGGATGATTTTTTTAAATGGTATAAGATCTTCCTTTTCAGATAAGGCCTGTTCAAATGATAATATATTCGTAAACTCCGCAGATTCCTTTTTATAGGTATATAAAATTAACTCGTCAAATAAATACGAGTCTGAGAATATTTTGGAAAACTTTGTCAGTATATTTTGATTGAGCCCCTTCTTTTCAAAAGTCAATAATTCATCAAAAATCTTTGACTTTATATCTTCAAGAACAAACTGTTGTTCCTTTTGCACTTCAATCACCCTAATTAAATTATTAATATTAATTATACAAGAAAATCCTCGATAATTGTAACAATATGATTTTTAAAAGTTTAAATGATTTAAACTAATTGTTTGAGTATCGTATTGACATTTCAAACCAAAAAATAATATAATATTCTTTGTGTAAAATATTGCAGCCTGTGAGCTCAGTAATTAGAAAGTATTTTGTTCCTCAACACGAGGTGTATCTTGTAACTCTCTGCTGCTAGGGCGAGGATACATGAAAACAAAATCCGCTAGTTATTAAAGTGCTATTGGTTTTTATTTTACAACAAAATAAAAACATTTTTAGGAGGATCTCAGTTATGTCACGTTATACTGGACCAAGTTGGAAACTATCTCGCCGTTTAGGCATCTCATTAAGTGGAACTGGTAAGGAGCTAGTTAAGCGCCCTTACGCTCCTGGTCAACACGGACCTGGACAAAGAAAGAAATTATCTGAATACGGTTTACAATTACAAGAGAAGCAAAAGCTTCGTCACACTTATGGTGTTAACGAGCGTCAATTCCGTCGTATCTTTGATGATGCAGGTAAAATGCCTGGTAAGCACGGTGAAAACTTCATGATTCTATTAGAATCACGTTTAGATAACCTAGTTTATCGTATGGGGCTTGCTCGCACTCGTCGTGGAGCTCGTCAATTAGTAAACCACGGTCACGTAACTGTTGATGGTGCACGCGTTGACATCCCGTCATTCCGCGTTAAGCCAGGACAAGTTATCGCAGTTCGTGAAAAGTCTTTAGGATTAGTAGTAGTTAAAGAAGCAATTGATGCTACAAACTACGTTCCTGAGTACTTATCAATGAACAACGAAAAGTTAGAAGCTACATTCACACGTTTACCAGAACGTTCTGAATTACCAGCTGAAATTAACGAAGCTCTTATCGTAGAATTCTACTCTCGTTAATAGCGAGAATATCCGAAACCACCTCAAATACGAGGTGGTTTCTTTTTATCTATATATAATATCTTTTAATGATATAAAATATGCCATAGTTCTATCTATTTATACTTAATAGAAAAACCACATTCCAAACCGGAATGTGGTTTTAGCATTTTTGTTAGGATTGTTTAACTTCTTCCCAATAATAATGGCAAACTTCCCTTTTAACTACTTCTGGACAATCAACTTCGTCTCCCCAATTATCATAATTGTTAACTCCGTTAATTCGTTTGATATCTACACTATAAAACTTATCTTTATATTTGAAAATGATGACTACCATTTCACAGAAACCCGCGTCATCATTACCTAGCTCTTGAATAAATTCTAGTCCATAGCTTTCATGATTCCTACGCTCAGCAACAGATTCTAGTATTTCATTTTTGGGAAACTTCATTTTTTTCGCTCCTTCTATGTTATAAGCGTATTTTACTACTTAAAGAAACAAAAATAAACAAGTTTTATATAAGAAGTGAGAAAAAATCTATTAAAAATTAAAAAATAGTTGGAAAATTTAAAATAGACTTATAAAAAACCTACTACAATTGTTGTAGCAGGTTTTCTTTTAATATATCTTCACTATGTCACTACCAAGTTGTAACGCTTTTTCATTAATTTCCAATAAGTTTTGCTTATTTGGGCCTAGTACTTTTTTAAGAGACTCAGTAATTGAATCAAACTTTAGAATATTAGTTTTTTGTATATAAGCACCAAGCAAGATCATATTAGCTATTTTCTGATTTCCTAATTCAGACGCTAGCTTTGTCGCATCTATTTCAATAACATCAATGTCTGTTCGTGTTGATTTTCTGTTAATTAACGATGTATTTAATATAAGTAAACCGTTACTAGCAACTTTAGATTCTAATCTATCAAAAGCATTATTATCCAACACGATTGCTGAATTTGGCTTTGAAACTATCATCGATCCAACAGGCTCATCACTAATTACGATTGCACAAGTCGCTGAACCCCCACGTTGTTCTGCACCATAAGAAGGTAACCATGAGACGTGTTTTTCTTCTTGTATACTAGCGTACGCAAGCAGCTGACCCATGGATAATACTCCTTGGCCACCTAATCCAGAAATAATTATTTCTTGATACATTATTTAACCTCCTCTAAATTCTTAAACACTTTTAGAGGGTAAACAGGAATCATATTTTCTTTAACCCATTCTAAGGATTCTATGGCATCAATTCCCCAGTTCGTTGGACAAGTTGATAATACTTCAATCATCGTAAAGCCTAATCCCTTTTTCTGAATTTCAAATGCTTTTTTTATAGCCTTCTTCATCTTAGCAATATGAGGAACATCATGTGAGGAAACGCGTTCAATGTAGGCTGCACCATCAAGCGTTGCTATCATTTCACTAACACGCATTGGCAACCCTTGACTTACAGACTCTCGACCCTCAGGCGATGTAATAGTTTTTTGTCCAATTAGCGTTGTTGGCGCCATTTGCCCACCTGTCATTCCGTATATCGCATTATTAACAAAGATGATTGTTATATTTTCACCACGTGCTGCTGCATGAATCGCTTCACTTATTCCTATCGCAGCAAGGTCTCCATCGCCTTGATAAGTAAAAACAATACGATCTGGAAGCACTCGTTTAATACCTGTTGCTACGGCAGGCGCTCGGCCATGCGCTGATTGAGTCATATCACAATTAAAATATTCATAAGTCATAACGGAACAACCTACTGACGCTACTCCAATTGTATCTTCTAAAACATCCATTTCCTCTAGAACCTCGGCTACTACTCTATGAATAATACCATGTGTACAACCTGGACAATAATGCGTTGCTTTTTCAGTCAAACCTTTCGTCTTTTTGAAAACAGGTTTCATTGTCATGCTTTTACACCTCCAGAGAGTTGGACAATTTTCTCATATATTTCTTCATGAGTTGGTATTACGCCACCATTGCGTCCATAAAAACTAACAGGCGCATGTCCATTCACAGCTAGTCGAACATCTTCAACCATTTGGCCTGCACTCATCTCAACAGACATGTAACCTTTCACCTTATCTCTTGTTTTTATAAAAGGTTCTTGTGGATATGGCCATAATGTAATAGGCCTAATTAACCCTACTTTTATACCCGCCTTACGCGCAAGTTTTATAGCACTCATAGCGATTCTAGCAACAGAACCATAGGCGACAAGAATATACTCTGCATCTTCTATTTCATATTCCTCATATCGAATTTCATTTTTAGTTATATTTTCAAATTTATCTTTTAATCGGGAATTATGTGCCTCTAACCCACCGATATCTAAATCGAGTGATGTAATAATTTTCGGTCCACCATCACCTCTAGTACCCGTTGTAGCCCAGTCTTTTTTCGGTAGTTCCTCTACAACTTTATCAGAGAATTCTACAGGTTCCATCATTTGCCCAAGAACACCATCCGCTAAAATCAGAACTGGTGTACGATATTTATCTGCGACATCGAACGCATCGCCCATTAAGTCTGCTACTTCCTGTAAACTTGCAGGTGCAAATACAGGTAAGTAGTAATCACCGTGACCCCCACCTCTTGTCGCTTGAAAATAATCAGATTGTGCCGGTTGGATATTTCCAAGTCCTGGACCACCACGAGATATATTACAAATAACGGCAGGCAACTCAGCACCTGACAAATAGGAAATTCCTTCTTGCTTTAAACTATATCCAGGACTGGATGTTGATGTCATAACCCTTGCTCCAGTTCCAGCAGCTCCATAAACCATATTGATAGCAGCAATTTCACTTTCAGCCTGCAGGAAGACACCACCAACTTCAGGCAGCCGTTTAGCCATATATGTAACAAGTTCATTTTGTGGAGTTATTGGATATCCAAAGAAATAACGACATCCCGCTTTAACAGCAGCTTCAGCAATGACCTCATTTCCCTTCATAAGTAACTTAGCCATATTAACTTCTCCTCGCTTCCCTTTTAACTTCTGGTCTAAAGACAGTAATTACAGAGTCTGGACAAATCATGGCACACTTTGCACAACTAATACATTCATCTTGATTTTCAACAGTAGCTGCCAGGTATCCTTTTTCATTTAATCGATTCGAAATGTAAATGATATTTTTTGGACAAACAGAAATACATAAACTACATGACTTGCACAACAATTCTTCAAAAACAACTCTTTCCCCCATGTTGATCTCTCCCTTACGCCTCCCAAGGCGATTTCATATATCTCTCTATATATAAAACATCGTTAATACTTGCCCAATCCCTTGTTTCATTTATTAAATCCTTATTTATTGTTGTATTAATTATTGGGATATTTAACTTTTCTGATATTCCCTTAGATATTTTATAACCGTCGATTATATCATCAGAAGTTGTTTCAGATCCTAAATTAGTATTATTTATTAAACTAGTAACCTTTAATCTCGAAGCTTGTTCTATACTTTCAATTGACTTTATAGCACCTTCAACTGTGCTCACATTCGGTCTATTAGCATTTAGCACGAATACTACCTCAGGATTGAGCCCCTTCCAGTAATTATAAAATTGGCCAAGCGAAATAGCCCCATCTTTATCCCCACCAGCATCAATAATTAGTTTATAACTATCGTCACTAATATATCTATATATATCTGAAGATACTATTGGAAGATCAGCATTTGATAATCTTTCTGATGGTGCAATTAATTTTATATCTTCTTTATTAAAAAGATCTGCTACATCTCTTGTACGAAAGTATGGATTTATAACATCTAAATCACTTATTGCAACCCTCTCAAAAGATTTCCTAAGTTGAAGTGCTAGATTAATTGATATCTCTGTTTTCCCAGATCCGAAATGACCTGTAAATATTATTAATCTTGATCTCGGCATCATAAATTGTACCACCTTATATGTAAGTGCTTACATTCTATACTAATGATATTATACCTAATCTTATTGAAAAACGCTTTTATAAAGCTTTTTCAATCTATATTATTCATAAATTCAAGCATTTATTTTTTAGAATTCGTTATAATTTCTAGATACTTTAATATAGAATGAAATTTAAACCATATCCTACATAAACGGGCACATAATGTCGGGTAAATAATTCTAAAGTCTGATACTTTATATATATTGGAGGTCATTTTAATGGATTTACTTAAAAATATGAATAACGCAATTTCTTTTATAGAAAATAACCTTACAAATGAAATTGATTATAAAGACGTTGCTAGATTAGCAGTTTGCTCAGAATATCACTTTAAAAGAATGTTTTCTTTTCTAGCAGGAATTACAGTTTCTGAATATATTCGCAGGAGACGACTTACACTTGCTGGATTGGAATTTAAAAATGGTGATGTGAAGGTTATAGATATTGCGTTTAAGTATATGTATAACTCTCCTGATTCATTTTCAAGAGCTTTTCACAAGTTACATGGTATAACTCCATCTGAAGCCAAACATAGCGAATTTTCTCTTAAAGCATATCCTAAAATGTCCTTCAAAATATCAATAATAGGTGGAACCGAAATGAATTATAGAATAGTTGAAAAAGAGGCATTTAAAATTGTTGGTTTGAAGAAAAGAGTTCCAATTGTATTTAATGGTGTTAATCCTGAGATTGCTTCAATGTGGCAAAGTTTAAATGAAGAAAAAATCAAATTGTTAAAAAGTCTTTCAAACGTAGATCCGACTGGAATTATTAGTGCATCTACAAACTTCTCTGAAAGTCGATTTGAGGAAAAAGGTGAGCTCGACCATTATATAGGTGTTGCAACTAACAAAAAATGTCCTGAGGAATTAGAAGAACTTGTAGTTGACGCTTCAACATGGGCTGTTTTTGAAGCTGTTGGACCATTTCCAGAGACGTTACAAAATGTATGGGGGCGTATATACTCCGAATGGTTTCCATCTTCCAACTATGAAAATATTGAAGGCCCTGAAATTCTGTGGAATGAATCAAAGGATACTACTTCTCCAAATTATCGTAGCGAGATTTGGATTCCGGTAATAAAAAAGTAGTCTCTTAAGCTTTTAGACGCTCGCTTTCCGCTAAAACGATCTTCGCGATGTGTTATCCCGCTTAGATGGTTATTACCTGAAGTCGAGCGTCTTGTTTTTATCAAACTAAGTTAGCAATAATTAAAGCATTTATATTTGTTGGTTTGAACGTGGATATTTATCTTTCATAGGGTCTTTTTGGTGCTTACTTTTTTCACGCTGAATTGCTTTGTCTTTAGGATTCACATGATTAGCATCCGATGGCTGATTTTCCTTTGAACTTCTATTATAATGACTCATTTACTTCCCTCTTTCTTATTATGTTTACTATTTTCTTTTTCCCAATTTCCCCTTAACTTATCAATTTTATCTTTATTACTCTTTTCTGTCTTAGTAAGGCTTTCATTTGATTTCTTTTTCAGATGACACATAAATCTCCCTCCTACTTTTAGACATTAATATTATTTCCATAATAAAAAAGAATATTAATCTATTACACGAAGCAGGAGCCGAAAATCCATTTTTGCAAGTTTTTAAAAAAACTTGCAAAAATTAGTTGAGGCCGTGCCCGCGGAAAGCGAGCAGTTTCTGCGAGTGTAATTATTTATAATTTTATACTTTCCTTAAATATCAAAAAAACAGCCCAAATTATTGGACTGTTAGAATTTAATATTTTATTAAAGTATACTTTTTCTTACCACGGCGAATGATTGTGAATTGACCCTCAATACGATCTTCCTTGGTAATTATCTTACTTACATCTTGAAGACGAACACCATTAACGTAAACAGCTCCATTTGAGATATCTTCACGTGCTTGACGCTTAGAAGTAACTATTCCTGCGTTTACTAGTAAATCAACTAAAGATATATCTTCATTAGCAGCTGCATATGATGGCACATCTTTAAAACCTTGCTTTATTTCTTCAGCAGTTAACTCAGCAACCGAACCACTAAAAAGTGCCTCAGTAATCTTTAAAGCTTGAGCTAAAGCTGCATCTCCGTGAACTATCTTAGTCATTTCAGAAGCTAGTGCCTTTTGAGCTGAACGCTGTCCTCTATCCTCATTGAATTGCTTTTCTAACTCAATAATTTCTTCATGACTTAGGAATGTAAATATTTTTAAATAATTAACAACATCTTTATCATCAACATTTATCCAAAATTGATAGAACTCATATGGTGTAGTTTTATCAGCATTTAACCAAACTGCCCCACCTTCAGTTTTACCAAACTTAGTTCCATCTGATTTTGTAACTAGAGGAACTGTTAGTCCAAATGCTTTCGCGTTCTCTTCATTTTTACGAATGAATTCAAGTCCTGCTGTTATGTTACCCCACTGATCAGAACCACCAATTTGCAAACGACATCCATGATCTTTATATAGTCTAAAGAAATCATATGATTGCAAAATCATGTAAGTAAATTCAGTAAATGATATACCATTTTCAAGACGTGAAGATACTGAGTCTTTTGCAAGCATATAATTTAGTCCAAAATGTTTTCCAATATCTCTTAAGAAAGTAATAACATTTAGTTCACCTGTCCAGTCGTAGTTATTAGCTACAACTGCAGCATTTTCACCGTCAAAATCTAAGAAGCGAACTAACTGATTTTTAATACTTTCGCTGTAGAACTTAACTGTTTCAACTGTATTTAAAACACGCTCTTCCTTCTTACCACTAGGATCACCAATCATTCCAGTTGCACCACCAACTAACGCAATTGGTTTATGACCAGCTAATTGGAACCTTTTTAGCATTAAAATAGGAAGTAAATGACCTATATGCAAGCTATCTCCTGTTGGATCGAATCCACAATAAAGCTTAACAGATTCCGTTTCTAAAAGTTTTTCTAGTCCCTCAGCATCTGTCATCTGATGTAACAAACCACGAAATTCTAAATCCTTTAAAATGTTCATTTTCCTCACCTCATATAAAAATAAAAACGCCCCTGCAAACTAATGCAGGGACGAATATGTCGCGGTACCACCCTAATTGTGACTAGTAAAAAATCACCTCTTAATTGCATAACGGTGCAAACCGTTTGTGGAAATTCCACAAATGCTCATGGACGTAATTCGTTGTAATTATTGCGCTAATTCCCACCAACCATTAGCTCTCTTAAGCATTACGATTACAACTACTTCAACCAATCAAAGCTCATTATTTTCTTAAATATTAATAACATATGCATTACAAATTGTCAAACGCACACTATAAACTATTATGTTATAATTTTGTCGAATAGCAGGAGGTGAACGATATGAAATCACTAAAAAAATTTAAAATAATAATACATATTTTACTCGTAGCCAATTCTTTTGCATTCATTTATTTAATCTTCCTGTATATTACTGCACCACTAATAGATATTACTGAAGTTAAAACTAAAGTTAATAGTTATGAAACACCATCTACCTTTTATTATTCAGATGGAAGTCTTATTGGTAACGTATCGTCACCAATAGTCAGGAAACCTGTAGAAATAAAAAATATATCCAAAAATATTATTAATGCTTTAGTTGCTACAGAAGATCAAAATTTCTATAATCATTTTGGCTTTGATTTAAACGCAATTACTAGAGCTACAATTAGTAATCTTAAAAATGGAAAAGTTGTTAGTGGAGGTAGCACAATAACCCAACAGCTAGTTAAAAATCAAATTCTTACTGACGAAGTTACATACAACAGAAAAGTTAAAGAGCTTATATATTCAATTAAGGTTGATGCAACTTTCTCTAAAAATGAAATCATCGAATTATATTTAAACGTAGTACCTTTCGGAAGGTCAGCATCAGGTAAAAGTATATACGGGATAGAGGCCGCAGCGAATGGAGTTTTCGGAAAAAGTGCAGACAAATTAACAGTAGATGAGGCTGCTTTTTTAATTGGAATAATTCAAAGTCCAAATTCACTAACACCTTTCACAAAAAATGGTGACCTAAAAGAGAATTTGTCACACACAATAAACAGAAAGAACTATGTTTTAAAAAGAATGTACGATACGAAGCAGATAAGCAACAAACAGCTCGAAAAATTTAAAAATGTGGACATTATAGTCAAACTAAACGACAAAGATCATTATACAGAAGGAAATTATTTATTAAGTGAAGTCGAGAGACGTGCAACTGAAATCATTTTATTTAAAAATGCAAAAAATGATGGTTTTTCCACTGATTATTTAAAAGCAAATATTGATACTTATAAAAAGTACTATTCCCGTGCTAATCAACAATTAAAATCAAGTGGATATAAAATATACACTACAATTGACAAGCAACTTTACGATACAGCACAAACTGTATCAAATACGTTCGATTTATATGGACCGGATTTTTTAGACGACAATTCGAAGTCAAAAAAATTATATCCTGTTCAAGTAGGAGCAATAATTATTGAAAATACATCTGGAAAAATCCTTAGTTTTATTGGTGGCAGAGATTTCACAACTGAACAAGTAAATCATGCAACACAAACTATGAGACAAAATGGAAGTACTATGAAACCGTTAGCTGTTTATGCTCCAGCAATAGAAACCGGCCTTATTCAACCTGGATCAGTTATTCTTGATTTACCAACTAACTTTCAAGATTGGCATCCAAAAAATTTTAATAATACCTACCATGGACTAACAAGTATTAGGCAAGCACTAGCCTATTCATATAATATTCCAGCTGCAAAAATTTATAGTAGTTTACCAAATAATACTAGATCTAAAAATTTGTCCAATCTTGGAATAACTACTTTTACAAATTCAGATTATAAAAATTTGTCACTTTCTCTAGGAGCCGCAGAACAAGGTGTTAAATTAGAAGAGCTAACAAATGCCTATTCGATTTTTCCTAATCATGGCTACTTTAAGGATGCATTCATAATAGATAAAATAACTCAAGATTCTGGCAAAATAATATATAAAAATAAAAGTAAACAAAAAAAAGTATATTCAAAGGAAACAACTTTCCTAGTTAATAGCATGTTAAAGGATGTTGTAAATTATGGCACAGCATCATCTTTAAAAAAGACTTTAAATTCATATACCGGGTGGGCAGGAAAAACAGGAACTACTCAAAATAATACTGACTCACTCTTCATTGCTTATAATTCTAAAATAACTGTTGGAATTTGGATGGGTTATGATTCACCTAAGTATAAATTAGTAGATGATTTTAAGGGTTTATCACAATCTGAACGTACACTGATGTTGTTTTCAAAACTTGTGAATGAGCTAGAAGGTAAAAACAAGAAGTATTTCTCGAAAGAATTTATAGAACAGAGGCCAAAGGAAATCATAGATTACAATTATTGTGCTCTATCAGGACTATTATCAACTTCACTTTGTGCAAAGTCGAACTTAGAATTAAGAGAAATAGGTAATAGAAAATACATTCCAAAGAAACTAGACGATAGTCTGATTAATAAGAATAATCAAGTCCAACTTAGTTCGAAATTTTTTGAAAGATATAATATCACAAATAAAGCTCAAGCAAGGAAAATACTTCCTAATTCTAAAATATTTGAAAAGCTATACCCATTTAAAAATTAAACAACGCTCTAGCCTACTAGCTGTAAAAATATTTAGACTAGCTCGAAAAGTTATTATTGCACCCTTCTAAATTAACTTTCCTAAACTTAAAAAAGAGGATGCCTGAAGAAATTATCTCCGACATCCTCTTTACTTTAGTCTTCTAATGTAGATAAATCACCGGCAGGTAAATTGAGCTCCCATGATTTAAGGACGCGTCTCATTATTTTACCACTTCGAGTTTTTGGTAATTTTTCTTTAAATTCTATTTCTTTTGGAGCTGCATGAGCAGCTAACCCAGTTTTAACAAAATTAGCTATTTCTTTCTTCAACTCTTCAGAAGGAGAATATCCATCTCTTAGTGAAATAAATGCTTTAATAATTTCACCACGCATTGGGTCAGGCTTACCAATAACTCCTGCTTCTGCAACGGCAGGATGCTCGACTAATTTACTTTCAACTTCAAATGGCCCTACACGCTCTCCTGAAGTATTTATAACATCATCAATTCTTCCCTGGAACCAAAAATATCCATCTTCATCCATAAACGCAGAATCACCTGAGACATACCACTCATCATTGATGAAGTACGAATCATATTTTTCTTGATTGTTCCAAATTCCGCGCATCATAGATGGCCAATCTTTTTTTATAGCAAGGTTACCCATATGATTAGGTGGAACCTCATGACCGTAATTATCAATAATAGCAGCAGTAATTCCTGGTATTGGTTTACCCATGCTACCAGGTTTGATACTCATACATTTATAATTACAAATTAATTGTGCTCCCGTTTCCGTCATCCACCAAGTATCATGAATTTTTTGATTATATGTCTTTAATCCCCATCTAATAACTTCTGGATTCAAAGGTTCACCAACACTACAAACATGTCGCAGTTTAGATAAGTCATATTTCTTTACAACCTCATCTCCTGCACTCATTAACATTCTAAAGGCTGTTGGAGCACTATACCATACTGTTACACCAAAAGTTTCAAGTGCCTTATACCACTCGTCAGGACTAAATCTACCACCTATTACAACATTAGTAGCTTTATTTAGCCAAGGACCAAATATACCGTAAGATGTCCCTGTAACCCAACCTGGATCTGCAGTACACCAGAATACATCATTATAATTTAAATCTAGTACCCATTTAGTAGTTTGATAGTGTTGGATCATAGCATTATGGACATGCAAAACGCCCTTTGGTTTACCAGTAGATCCAGATGTATAATGCAATAACATTCCATCTTCTCTATCAACCCACACTATATCGAAAGAGTCACTTGCTTCACTAAATTCTCTTTTAAAGTCTAGATATTTTTTCCCATTGTTATCTTCAGGCATTTCACCATCAACAATAATAATAGATTCAAGATGATTAAGATCATTGACCGGCACTCGCTTCAGTAATTCTGATGTTGTAATTAAAACTTTAGCCTCACTATCTTCTAATCTATCTTTCACCGCAGCTTCCATAAATGCCTCAAATAAAGGTCCTACAATTGCTCCAACCTTCAATGCTCCAAGAAAACAGAAATATAATTCAGGTGTACGCGGCATAAATATAAAGACACGATCACCTTTTTTTACATTTGTTTTATCCGCTAAAATGTTAGCAGCTTTATTCGAAGATAACATCAAATCATTATATGTAAAGTTCTCGTTCCGCTGTAAATCTTTATAATATAGAGCAATTTTATTTCCAAGTCCATTCTTTACATGACGGTCTATAGCTTCATATGCTATATTAACTTTACCTGTTATATACCAGCTGAACTCTTTTTCAACTTCTTTCCAATCGAAATTACTATATTCATTTTGATAGTCTATTAAATTATGTTTATCATTGCTAGCTTGTAACTGTTCAGCCATTTACTTCACTCCTTAAACTTTTTTATAAAGTTATTATATGTGTTATACAACAATTTTCATAATTTAATTTTAGAAAATCAGGAAAAATTTTTCGACAATTACTTTCATATTCTAAAAATTAGACTAATATTTAATTAAAGTATATCTATTAGGACGGTGAAAAAATCTATGTTGCACCGCAAAAATTTCAATAGTTTAGAACACTTGGTAAATGATGAAATTTTAATAATTAAAGGCCCCGTTGATTCTAATGAATTAGAAACATTTAATTTCGACTCAGAACTATCATCATTCAGGCCTGCACCACAACAAAAATTAGCTTTGGTTGAAATTGCACAATTGCCCGAAGGTAGAATAATTGTGGCCTTAAAAGATAATTTAGTCGTTGGTTATGTTACATATTTATATCCTGACCCACTAGAAAGATGGTATGAAGGTCAAAATGAAAGATTAATAGAACTTGGAGCAATTGAGGTTATTCCAAATTATCGAAATAGCGCAGTTGGGAAGAAACTGTTAGAGGTTTCTTTTATGGATGAAGTGATGGAAGAATACATTATTTTTACAACGGAGTATTACTGGCATTGGGATTTAAAGGGAACAGGATTAAATTTATGGGAATATCGTAAGGCAATGGAGAAAATGATGAATTCAGTTGGACTAACATGGATGGCTACTGATGATCCTGAAATTTGTAGTCACCCTGCTAATTGCTTAATGGTCAGAATAGGCTCCAAAGTTGATCGTGATAGTATAGAGAAATTTGACAAGGTACGCTTTCAGGGAAGATTTATGTATTAGACAGGAGGATTTCACCATGTTAGTAGAAAAGATGATGAGTAAGGATGTTATAGTCTTATCATTAGATTCAACCGTAAGTGATGCTATATTACTATTTGATATGAAAAAAATTAAACATTTACCAGTTGTTGATTCAGAAAATAATTTAATCGGAATTATTACCGATAAAGACATAAAAGACGTTTGTCCATCGATTTTTTGTAATAAGAATCACACAGAAATCTTTGAAACTAAGATAACTAATATAATGCAAAAAACATTTGAAGTTGGTCATCAGTTGGACTTTGTTGAGGATGTTGCAGAGCTATTTTTGGAGAAAAAATTAACATGTTTACCTATTGTAAAACAAGGTAAACTTATGGGAATTATAACCGAGACCGACTTACTACAAACTTTAGTTAAACTAACTGGAGCACATAAACCTAGTACACAATTAGAGATCAAGGTCCAAAACAACCTCAATGACTTACCACACATAATCTCCTTACTTCACTCGCATTGTACAGAAGTTATAAGTATCTTGACTTATCCTGATACTGATATTAACTATAAGATTTTATCAATTCGTATTAATACAATGAACCCAATTGAAATATTATCAAGCTTAAAGAGTAATTCCTATAATGTTCTTACTCCGTCCGAACTCATCGAGGGGAGATTTGAACATGACTAGTAATTCTGTCTTTTTCTATAGTTCAGAATTTCTAACTTACAAATTTAATAAGGGCCATCCCTTTGATCAACTTAGGGTGCTACTAACACTTGACCTTCTCAAGAAATCTCAATATATCAATGAAGAAAATATAAGAACACCACGAGAAGCAACAGATGAAGATTTATTACTTGCCCATTCCAATGAATACATACAATCTATAAAGAGGGCAAGCGATAATAATGCCTCGGACGATGATTTTCTTTTACATGGTATTAATTCTGAAGATACTCCATCATTCAAAAATATGGATAAAGCATCAAGAGTTATAGTAGGTGCAACGTTAGATGCAGTTGATTATGTAATGACTAACGAAGGTTGTCATGCAATGAATCTTGGCGGAGGTCTCCATCACGCCCACAGATCTAAAGCATCAGGCTTTTGCATTTATAATGATATATCTATCGCAATTGAATATATTACACGTAAGTACGGGCTTAGAGTCCTATATATTGATACTGACGCACATCATGGAGATGGAGTTCAGTGGAATTTCTATGATAGATCTGATGTATGTACAGTTTCAATTCATGAAACCGGAAGATATCTATACCCCGGAACAGGTGCCGTCAATGAACGTGGCAAGGGGAATGGATATGGATATTGTTTTAACGTCCCTTTAGATGCTTACACTCAAGATGAATCTTTTATTAAAACATGTAATGAAGTAATTTCTGAAGTAGCTGAGTTTTTTCAACCAGATATTATAATCACACAAAACGGTGTTGATGCTCATCACCTAGACCCCTTAACTCACCTTTCAACATCCATGAAACCATTTATCGAGTTACCATTTATCGCTCATGAACTTGCACATAAATACTGTAAGGGCAGATGGATTGCATTAGGTGGTGGTGGTTATGACATTTGGCGAGTTGTCCCTAGAGCATGGTCGTATATCTGGACGACAATGACTGATCAAGGTATTCCGATCAGAGATTTACCCGAAAGTTGGATTAAAGATTGGCAGCCCATGACTAAAAACAAACTGCCTTCACTGTGGCATGAAGATGAAGAAGTAAGTTTTATCGCACGAAAAAAAGATATAGAAGAAAAAAACGAAATGACAGTCCAAAAATGCTTACAATACATTCGTAACGAACTGAAGCGGCAGTAGTTTTTTATAATTTTGAATTTGAGTAGAGCTATTGTCTTTTTAATATGCTTCGGGTGGACGCTTTCCGCGGGCGGGGCCAAGCCGCTTCCCTCGCTACGCTCAGTCCAGGGTCTCGGCTTTCCCGCTTTTCCCGCCTGAGTCGCCACCCTACGCTCTATAATACTGTATAGTCATAGTTACTAAACTTATAACCGGCTAGTATGTAATATCGATTTAAGCTTTTTAGGACTAGTTTGACAGTGTTTTTCATCATCAAAAAACTTGGCTTTGCCAAGTCCTTTAAAAAGGAACTATTAATTTATTACACGAAGATGGAAACTGCGAGACTCCAGCGGGAACAGCACGAGCCGAAAATCCATTTTTGAAAGTTTTTTAAAAAACTTTCAAAAATTAGTTGAGGCCGTGCCCGCGGAAAGCGAGCAGTTTCTGCGAGTGTAATTATTTAGAATTTTATACTTTTCTTTCAAGGGAAAATTTATACTTTCCTTTAATAAAAATTAAAAAAGGCCCCAAAAGTCTAGCTCAGACTCTTTGGGTGCCCTCTTAAATTAATTATTTTGTTGATTCTCTAAACTCCATTCGATGAGGTAACGTAACAACGTGATTATCTACAAGCTCTTTTTTCATAAACTTAGTAAGAAGTCTCATGGCTACAGCCCCAATATCATAAAGAGGCTGAGAAACAGTAGACAAACGTGGTCTAACCATCTTAGCTAATTTCGTATCCTCAAAGCTAATTACTTCAAAATCATTTGGGACTGTGTATCCAGAATCACTAGCAGCATGTATAACACCAAGAGCCATTTCATCAGAACCCACAAGAAATACTGTAGGGCATTTATCTTTTAAAGTATTAAATGCTTCTACACCTGATTCATATGAATAATCACCTTCAAAAACACACTCATCCTCTAGTTGAATATTAAATTCGGCAAGAGATTCTCTATATCCAGTTAGTTTTAATTTGCGATTTATCGGCTCATCTAACGGACCGATTACAATACCAAACTTCTTATGATTCTTATTTACTAAATGTTCTACGATATCATGAGCTGCTGCTTGATAATCTATATTAACAGAAGGAAGTTCACCTTCTTCATCAATAGTCGCAGCTAATACTACAGGAACATTTATAAATTTAAATTCATGTTTATGTCTTGCTGTAATAGTTGAACCCATAAATAAAATTCCATCAACTTGTTTCCCAGACATAGTTTGAATTAATCTAATTTCTCTTTCTAAATTTTCATCTGAGTTAGATAATATAATATTGTAGTTATACATTGTAGCAATGTCTTCTATCCCTCTAGCTAGCTCTGCATAATACGAATTAGAAATATCAGGAATAACTACTCCCACTGTAGTCGTCTTTTTCGACGCCAATCCTCTTGCTACCGCATTTGGTCTATATCCTAATCTATCAATCGTTTCTACTACTTTTTTTCGAGTGGATGGTTTTACATTCGGATTACCATTGACAACTCGAGAGACTGTTGCCATCGAAACATTCGCTTCTCTAGCGACATCGTAAATTGTTACGCTCACTTCCATCACTCCAGTATAGTTTTTATATAGTTTAACCTTATAAAGAATTTATAACATTTTCAATTTTATTACTATACTAATTTGATAAAAGTAAAAAAACCTTCATAATATGAAGGTTAATTTCTAACGCCACTAGTCAATTTAGCAAAAGATTTAAGCTCAGTAATAAATTCCTGGAACTGTTTAATATCCATTTGTTGAGCAGCATCTGATAACGCAACTGCAGGATCAGGATGAACCTCAGCCATCACACCGTCTGCCCCAATTGCTATTGCAGCTTTTGCAGTAGGTAATAGTAAGTCTCTTCTACCTGTAGAATGTGTTACGTCTACAAAAACTGGTAAGTGAGTTTCTTTCTTAAGAATAGGCACTGCAGATATATCTAATGTGTTTCTTGTTGCTCTTTCATATGTTCTAATACCACGTTCACATAGAATAATATTTCCATTTCCTCGCGACATTATATATTCAGCTGCATTTATAAATTCTTCAATTGTTGCAGCTAACCCTCTTTTTAATAAGACAGGTTTATTAGTCATACCAACTTCTTTTAATAACTCAAAATTTTGCATATTACGAGCACCAATTTGAATTACATCAAGATAGTCGATTGCGAATTCAACATCTGACGGATTTACAATTTCACTAATAACAGCTATACCTTCCTCTTGAGCAACTTGCTTTAAGATTTTTAAACCTTCAATTCCAAGGCCCTGGAAATCATATGGAGATGTTCTAGGTTTAAAAGCACCACCACGTAAAATCTTTAAATCATATTGTTTGATTGCTTTTGCAACAGTTGATACTTGTTCGTAACTTTCAACCGAACATGGACCCATAATAAAAGTACAACTACCATCACCTATTTTTTCGCCGTTAATCTCGATAATAGTATTTTCTGGTTTTCTTTTTCTCGTTACCAATAAGCCTTCAGCCTGCTTGTCTTCTTGTAATTCAAGACCAGCCTTAAAAATTTCCTTAAATATATGTTGAAGTGTTGCTGTATCAAATGGACCCTCATTATTCGCAACAATCAGATCTAACATTTCTCTTTCTCTAACTGGGTCATACTTTTTAATCCCTTGGATTTCTTTTACCTTACCAATTTCATGTACAACATGGCCTCTTTCATTTAATAAATCCAGAAGCTTTAAATTCACTTCATCGAGTTGTTGCCTTAATTCCTGCAAAGAACGTTTAACCATAATTGTTACTCCTTTCTATTATAAATATTGCCCTAGTTATTTACGTCAATACAACTACCACTTTATAAATATTGTAATTTGTGGTAAATTTCTAGTGATTAGGTACAATTATATAATAGTCATTTATAAATGTCACATGTGATTTTTTTAAAAATTTAAAATATTTTAAAAATAAAGGGTTGGTCTTATGAATGAGCCACAGTTTCAATTTGCACTAGACATAGGGACAAGATCTGTCGTTGGTATAATTTCAAAGTCAGGCCTTGAAAAGACTGAAATTTTGGAAATTTTCCCTATTGAACATGAAGATCGTGCGATGCTTGATGGACAAATACACGACGTGACAGCAGTTGCGAATGTTATTAAAAATGTAAAATCTAAATTAGAACAAAAATACGGTGAACTCAGCAAAGTTAGCGTAGCTGCTGCAGGTAGAGCATTACGTACAATTCGTGGGAAATCAATGATTGAATTGTCACCTAATAAAAACATAACAGATGAAGATATTTATCACCTAGAGTTAAGTGCAGTTCAAGATGCACAAAACACTTTGGCAAGAAAGTTTAATGACGAACAAACTCGTTATTATTACTGTGTTGGTTATTCAGTTGTTCATTGTTATTTAAATGATGAGATAATTGGAAACTTAAATGGCCATAAAGGCGAAAGTGCCTCAGTTGAAGTAATAGCGACGTTTTTACCTAATATTGTCGTAGAATCCTTAATGTCAGCACTAGAACGCTCAGATTTAGTTATGGATGCTTTAACTCTCGAACCAATAGCTGCAATCAACGTCCTTATTCCACCGACTATGAGACGACTAAATGTTGCATTAGTTGATATTGGCGCAGGTACATCGGATATCGCAATAACTAATGAAGGTACGATTACAGGTTACGGGATGGTTCCAATTGCTGGCGATGAGATAACTGAAGCTCTTTGTGACGAATTTCTATTAGATTTTCCTATTGCTGAAAAAATTAAAAGATTGCTAAGTACTAGTGAGTCAGTAACAATCAATGATATTCTTGGATTTGAACAGTTGTTTCCAACTGAAGAAGTAATTAATAAAATTGAATATAGTATTAATAGGCTGGCAAAGGCTATTTCAGAAGAAATATTGAAATTAAATCAGAAAGCACCAATGGCAGTAATGCTAATCGGTGGTGGTAGTTTAACCCCACTTCTTTGCAAAAAAATATCACAAAATCTAGAAATCCCGGAAAATCGAGTTGCAGTAAGAGGAATCGATGCGATACAAAATATACATATAAAATGCGATTTTACTGTTGGTCCTGAATTTGTAACACCAATTGGCATAGCTTTGACTGCAAAAATTAACCCTATTCAATATGTTTCTGTAAATGTAAATGGTGATAACGTTAGGTTATTTGATGCAAAGAGTTTGACTGTTGGTGATGCGCTGTTAACAGCTGGAACAAAAATCAAAAATATCTACGGTAAACCAGGAATTGCAAAAATTATCACCATTAACGGACAAACAATAACTATCCCTGGAACTCATGGTCAAGCTCCAGAGATAAAAGTAAATGGTGAACGTGCTACCCTTTCAACGGTTGTACAAAATGGAGATAAAATTATTATCAATAAAGGCACTGACGGTGTTCAAGTTGATGTTTCTGTAGGTGAGCTACTGGATGCAATGCACTCCAAAACCATTACCCTTAATGGAAAGTCTCAAATAGTCGGAACTAAAATATTTATAAATAATGTAGAGGTTAGTCCAGACACTATTGTAAAGGACCATGATGTTATAGTTACAACAGAGATAAATACCATTAATGATTTAATCAAAGATTTAGGTAGTATTTTACTTACAAACATTACAGTAAAAATAGATGATAAAGCCCATTCTTTCCCTGTAAGTAATATGAATATAACAAAAAATGGTGTTAAAGTTTCCCCTTCAGAAAGATTTTATGAAAATGATGATATCAGCTTTGCTAAATCAAATTTTACACTCTCCAATCTATGTGAAGCTGCTAGTTGGATTTTAAATAATAAGATTAAAGTTAAATTTAATGGAAACGACTTAATTTTAGTAAATGAAAAATTAACTTTCGAAAGAAATGGCACAATTTTAAAAGAAAATGATGTCATTTATAACAATGACATTCTTAAATTACTAAAAAAAGATAGTGCAGATTTTATTTTCCAAGATGTGTTTAGGTATGTTGATATTGAGCCACCTAAACAACTACACAAAACTAAGTTCATTACTAAAATAAACGGTTCCCCCGCTGGGTTTCATGACATCATAAAAGATGGTGATGTTCTTGAAATGAATTGGGAAAAAGAAAACTACTAGTCAGCTACTAGTAGTTTTTTGTTTGAGTACCTATATACTGCTTAACTATTTCTTTAAAGGTAATTTCATCTATATCCCTCTTAGTAACATCACCATTACTCCACTCAGTATATGAAGTATTCGTAAGAACAAACCTTCCAGTAGTTGTTAGACGAGTAATTAATGGCTTCTTATTAAAAGGTGACTCAGGATGTTGGATTATAACCTTATGAATATCATAAATTTCATCTAGACCTTCTATGACTTTACTAGGATCAAATAAATATCCTACTTCCCATTTATTATCTTTATTACTTAGTTTCATTTGCAGGATATAACCTTCACTAGTTTTCTCCACTTTAAATTCACCGTTATCGGATTTAATAATTGTACCAGAAAGTGGAACCGGCATTAGTGGTAAATTACCCCCAAACCCAGTGTCAACAATATACTCTTCCTCTTTATGTTTGATAATTATTGCAACATGAGTTTTACCTGTAGCACTCCATTTTTTATTTACTTGGTCGAAAACTACTCCGCGAACTAAATAAGCATCAAAGCCATTTTCGAGTAAAAATAAACAAAGTATATAGTTAAGTTCGTAACAAACTCCGCCCTCTTGTCTAGTTATTATTTTCTCAATTAATCCTTCACTTGTTATTTCACATAAATTATTTTCCAGGATACACAAATTCTCAAAAGGTATAGACATAGCTGTTTGTTTTAGGACTTTTCCTAGATTATCAAATCTAATTTCTTCTGAATCAGAAATACCAATTCTTTTACGAAATTTCAGTTGGAAATCATTCAAAGTCATTCCCCCCTATTAAATTGAAAATAACCCATCGTATGATGAGTTATTTTACTATATTATCAATTTCTTCTTTAGTAATTCCGTAATGAGATGCAGTCCAAACTACCTCTCCCTCAACAAAATAAAATACTTGTGGAGATTCATGCTTTATTTCATATTCTTCTGCTATGTAGTTTGATAAAGGTCTAGATTCTTGAACAATTAGATAAAAAACTGGGATATCTGATGCTTCTGCAAAAGCTTTAGTTGCTTCATAACCTGCCGTACTAACCGGGCAAGTTGAACTGTGCTTCAAGAAAATAAACTTATCATGATCAAAAATAATTTTGTTTAATTCGTCTTCTGTTGTTATTTTATGCATCTTGTTGATTTTCTCCCTTTTTCTTTTTGCGAGTCTTCCAACGGTTATATAAATCAACTGCTATATTACCATTTTGCACAATATTAGTTAACATATTGGAACTCTCATCAATTTTACTTGTTACTTTTCCAGTAAAGTTCTTAATAACTCTATTTACATTCATAACTTCGTGTTTTAGTTCGTACACAGCCTCGAAAAAACCATCCAAACTTTCAGCTTTTGTTTTTACCATTGTTACTACTTCATTCGAGTTATCAATTAATTTCTTTGAAGATTCTAAAACAGGCTCTAAGTGCTTTTCTAAATCGTCTAAAGTGTTAGATGCTTTAAATAATGTTTTTTGCATTTCTTTTAGAGTTCTGACAGTAACAGCCACAAGATATATAAAAGCAATAGCTATTGCAGCAACACTTATGTATAATATATTTTCCATTTTTAGTCCACCTTACTAATAATTTATTTATGATAATATAATACATTAAATAATAATTTTTGCCAAAAATTACTAATTTTTATCAGAATCATATACAATATAAATAGCCTTAATTTTAGGAGGGAATTATTTTGAAAGATCCAAGAATTAAACAATTAGCCACTAATTTAATTAACTATTCATGCAAGTTGCAGCAAGGTGAGAAGGTGCTTATTGAAAACACCGGTATGCAACGTGAACTCGTTTCTGAACTTGTAAATGAAACTTATAAGGTTGGTGCTCACCCTTTCGTATGGGTTAAAGATCCTATAATCAATCGCTCGTTATTAATGGGGGCTACTGAAGAGGGCTTTAATACGTTAGCAGACCATGAAGCTCAATTAATGGAAAAGATGGACGCTTACATTGGCATACGTGCAAACGAGAACGTTAATGAGCATGCCGATGTTCCTGCAGATAAGATGAAAATTTACGGTAAAACTGTAGGTGATAAAGTACATAGAGCAATTCGCGTTCCAAAGACAAAGTGGGTAGTATTGCGTTATCCAAATGAATCAATGGCGCAATTAGCAAAAATGAGCACTGAGGCCTTCGAAGATTTTTACTTCGATGTTTGTAATTTAGATTACGGTAAAATGGACAAGGCTATGGATTCACTAGTTGCTTTAATGGACCGTACAGATAAAGTTAGGATTACTGGCCCTGGGACAGACCTTACTTTTTCAATTAAGGACATTCCGTCTATAAAGTGTGCAGGAGAAATGAATATCCCTGATGGAGAAGTATTTACTGCCCCTGTTAGAGATTCTGTTAATGGAACTTTAGCATATAACTCACCATCACCTTACAATGGTTTTACTTATGAAAATGTAAAGTTTACTTTTAAAGATGGAAAAATTATTGAAGCTACAGCTAACGACACAGAACGCATAAACAAAGTTCTCGATACAGATGAGGGTGCTCGCTTTATTGGTGAGTTTGCAATCGGAGTTAATCCATACATATTACATCCAATGGGAGATATCCTTTTCGATGAGAAGATAGATGGTAGCTTCCACTTCACTCCTGGTCAAGCATACGACGAAGCGTGGAATGGTAATAAGTCTTCAATTCATTGGGATTTAGTATGTATTCAACGTTCTGATTATGGCGGTGGAGAAATCTATTTTGATGATGTTCTAATTCGTAAAGACGGAAGATTCGTTCTTCCTGAACTTGAAGTCCTAAACCCAGAAAACCTTAAGTAAAATTAAAGAACCTCATGTAATGAGTAAGTAGTTCCGTTTGGAGCACAAAATAGAAACAAGAAAAAACAATACTTTTAGCATACGAATTCTCAACATATTTCGTATGCTATTTTTTGTTAATACAATACCTTTTCAAACACTGAGATAAATATTTGTGGTCTTGCAATTTATGTAGTGATTTCACTTTCGGAATTGCACAAAAAAACCATAAGGATTTTTTCCATTATGGTTAATTCATTCTCTTATAGGGTTTAAAATCCATAACAGTTCACTGTTCGAAAAGTGGCTTTTTTCAACTAAGCACCTTTAGTTGAAGAAGTAAGTTAATTTACTTCTTGTAATACATCCTCAATATATTCCTTTAATTCCTCTTTAATTTCTTCAAATGATTCATCAAGTAGTTCACCGCTAATCTTGCTTCTTAGTATGTTTTTTAAAATTGGCATACCTAAGAGAGTGCGTTCACATTCCCATATTTTAATAATATGTAAGTCAATTAACTCTCCCTTTATGTCAGTTTTATCAGAAATGCCTATCGCAACTGAGGAACTGTAACCTGGTACAAACGGGTCATCTCCCTCTTTATGGAAATCTATATCAAGTTCTAAGTTCTTCTTTGCAAAAAAAGATTTATTCTCATTTAACAATTTTTCGACATGCTTTTTTAACTCCAATTCAGTATCTTTAATCTTTTCCCTTAGTTCTTCTGTGAAATCCTTTTGTTGATATTTCATATACCAATCACTCCCTACAAATCGGATATATATCAATAATTTAGATATAGTGATTCCTTGTTCAACTGATTGATTAAGATCTGTTTATAGAATAACATATTTACAGAATAATCTTATGAAAATCGACATCTAGAAAATCCTGCGATTTTAAGATTGAATGAGCCATATAAAAAATCGGCAGAGATTTTCCCCACCGATTGTTGATATTTTATTCAGTTAACATAAATTTATATAGAGTCTTTATATAGGATTAACAATTCTCATATGCCGCTTGGAACTTTTGGACATCTCCAGCACCCATAAAAATTAACACTGAATTTTCATGATGTTTCAAGACATCTATATTATTTTCACAAATTATCTCAGCATTTTCAATTTTAACTCTTAAATCTTCAATTGTTAGTTTACCACTATTTTCCCTAGCAGAACCGAATATATCACAAAGATAAACTTTATCAGCATCACTTAATGCATTTGCAAAATCTTGCAGGAATGTCTTAGTTCTAGTAAAAGTATGTGGTTGGAAAATTGCAACTATTTCTCTATCAGGATACTTCTGACGTGTCGCTTCTATAGTAACCCTAATTTCAGTTGGATGATGCGCATAGTCATCAATTAATACTTGTGTACCAAAAGCTTTCTGAGCAAATCTTCTCTTTACTCCACCAAAAACTTTTAATTGCTCTTTAACTATTTCAACGTCAATACCTTCATAATCACATAAAGCAATTACTGCCAAAGCATTTAAAACACTATGTGTTCCATATGTCGGAATTGTAAATTTCTCAAAGTAATCATGGCGAACATAAACTTCAAAAGTAGTTCCCTCTGTAGATTTAACAACGTTTTTTGCTTGAAAATCATTATCTTCATTTAAACCGTAAAAAACAACTGGTACTTTAGCTTGAATTCGTTGTAAATTCTCATCATCACCACACGCTATAATACCCTTTTTAACTTGTAATGCCATTTCTTGAAAAGCATTAAAAACATCATCGATACTTGAAAAGTAATCAGGGTGATCGAAATCAATGTTAGTCATAATTGCATAATCAGGGTGATAACTTAAAAAGTGTCTACGATATTCACAAGCTTCAAAAACAAAATATTTACTATTTTCTTCTCCACAACCAGTTCCATCACCAATTATATATGATGTTGGTTCGGAACCAGTTAGCACATGTGATAATAGTCCTGTTGTCGATGTTTTCCCGTGAGCACCAGTAATTGCAATGCTTGTATATTTTGACATAAGCTCACCTAGAAACTTATGATATCTTATGACTGTTAATCCTAACTCTGTCGCCTTCTCAATTTCTGGATGTGTGTCTGGGAAAGCATTACCTGCAATAACAACCATATTAGTTTCTATATTTTTTGAATCGAATGGTAATATTTTGATTCCCCGATCTCTAAGAGGCGCTTCAGTAAAAAAAGTCTTCTCAACGTCTGAGCCTTGGACATTTAAATTCATATCATGGAGCACTTGTGCTAATGCACTCATACCAGTTCCTTTAATCCCTACAAAATGATAAAGTGTCATTCCTAGAACCTCCAATTTTAATACAAGAACCTAAGTTATTATATGTGCCTAATCAACTAGTTGCGCTTATCTAAATTAATAAATGAATTTATGTATTTTAGATTTGGTAAGTTTTTAAATTAAATTTTCCCCACTTACTTGAATGACAAACTAAAGGATATTATATCATTTTTTTAGATTTTGCTCTATCATATTTTTTATCACTAAATGACTACTCTTTATTTACAACTTATGTAAATCTACTCTTTCTAACCTTGGATTTGGTCTATATCTTCTTCCAACCTTAGCCTCGTGTTTATCATTTAAAAGTACATTGTCACCTGTAAAAGCGATATTAATTTTAATTAGACTACTTCCTACACCATACATATCAACAGGTACTTCTTTTTCTTCAAATTCAGTAATTCTTTTTTCATCAAATCCGCCACTTACTACTATTTTCACATGCAGAAAACCTTCTCTATCTAATGCCTCTCTTAGCGCAAATATCAACGAAGGGTTAACGCCTCTTGGATCAAAAGTACCTAACACTTCAGGATTTCTTATGAAATATTGGTCAATCATCGTATTTGAAGTGTCTACTCTAATTCCTTTAAGTTTATTGCCAAATGATCTCGCTACTTTTAAGGCATCTGTTATTACATCGTTATTATAATCAACTAGTACAATCAAATCATCTTCAGGAAAAACATCATAATACGCTTTTGCTGCTGCAACGATATCACCATTAAAGAGTTGTATTAAAGCATGGGGCATTGTGCCCATACCTTTTTTACCCCACCATTCATTCATTGCATGTGTTGCTTGTGCTTGAGAGCCCCCAATGTAAGCAGCATATCCATCTCCAGCTTGTTGCATGAAGTGGTCATCCCTATCACCCATAAATATAACTGGCTTTTGGATTCCAGATGCCGCTGCTGCTTTAACTACATTATAGACATTTGTTGACACTGATGTTCTTCTTGCTAGGATCCCATCAATTAACCCCTCTAAAAATCCAAAGTTTTGATAGGGCCCTGTAATCGTTAAAACTGATTCAAAAGGTTTAATTTTATCCCCGTCTCTTAACGAATATATTTCAAGTGATTCAGTATCTTTAGCAAACGTATGTATCAGTGCTATAGCTTCATCAGAACCACAAAAGATTGCATCATTCTTTTGAAAAAATTGCATAGTAACTTTATTATTAGGAGCGTATTTTTCAACTATTTCTTTTGTCTTTAAAAAGTAAACTGCTGAAAACCACCCTTCCCCTATTCTCTCATCAAATTTAAATGTTTTATTAGTTAGACGGTCTATTTCACCTTTTAACTTCATCTCAATTTCTTTCACTAAACATTCTCCTTTTAGATCATGTTAAATAATAGTATATATTAAGAAAACTCGGCGATTGCAGAGCCGTAGTTGCACTTATGCGTAAAGAGTTTATACTTTCATTATAGCCAAAAAAATAATAAGGAGGACAACTCCCCCTTATTAGTTTAGCGCATCTAAGTCATCTTGTGAAACTAATACGTCTCGTGGCTTTGAGCCATTCGCACTTGAGATGACACCATAATCTTCCATCATATCAATTAGCCTTGCCGCACGGTTATAACCAATACGGTAACGGCGTTGTATCATGGAAGTTGAGGCTGAACCTTGACTGACCACGAACTCACAGGCTTCCTTAAATAATTCATCCTTATCTTCACTTGCTACACTGCTAATATTAATAAAATGTTCCTGACTAAACATATATTCAACTTTTTGCTGATTCTTTACAAACTCAACTACTTTTTCAATTTCATCATCACTTACAAAAGTCCCTTGAAGTCTAACAGGCTTCGAAGATCCATTCGCTAAGAAAAGCATGTCACCTTTACCTAATAATTTCTCAGCTCCACTTGAATCTAATATTGTTCTTGAATCTATTTGTGAAGCTACGGAAAAGGCTGTTCTTGTCGGAACATTTGCCTTGATCAATCCGGTGATTACATCCACTGATGGTCTCTGAGTTGCTAACAATAAATGAATACCACATGCCCTCGCCTTTTGTGCGATACGACAGATTGCTTCCTCAACATCTTGAGGCGATACCATCATAAGATCAGCAAGTTCATCAATAATAATTAGCATTAAAGGTTGTTTCGGAATTGTATTATCACGAGAAGCAATTTCATTATATCTCGATAAATCCCTTACTCCCATTTCTGCAAATAATTCATATCGTCTTTCCATTTCCTCTACTGCCCATTTTAAGGCTTGAGTTGCTGCTTTTACATCGGTAATTACAGGACATATCAAGTGTGGTATATCATTATATGGTGCGAGTTCAACCATTTTCGGATCAATTAGCATTAATTTTACATCACTAGGATTTGCCTTATACATAATACTTACAAGAATAGAATTAATACACACACTCTTACCAGACCCTGTTGAACCTGCAATTAAACCGTGTGGCATTTTTTGCAGATCAGTTACAATAGGTGTGCCACCAATATCCAAGCCAAGTGCTACTGTTAAAGGTGAAGAGCTTTGTCTAAAGTTATTACTTTGAATTATTTCTCTTATTAATACTGGTCTACTATTCTTATTGGGAACTTCAATTCCAACTGTATTTTTTCCTGGTATTGGTGCTTCAATCCTTATATCTTTAGCCGACAAGCAAAGTTTTAGATCGTCTGCAAGATTTGTAATTTTGTTAACCTTTACCCCAGGTTCAGGATGCACTTCATATCTTGTAACTGAAGGACCTGCTGTGTAGTTAACAACTTTCGCAGCAACATTGAAATCATTAAGAGCTTTGTCTAAGACTTCAGCTTGCTTAATTATCCATTCATTGTCATTGTTTACAACTGAAGGTGCTTGTTTTAAAAAGTCGATTTTAGGAAAGCTATATTCCCCAGTACTAACAACTGTGCTGTCTTTTAACTTTTCTTTATCTTCTCTAAACATAATCACGTTAAAAGGAACGCGATTTGCAATACTTTCTACTTGAACTGAATCATCTTTTGTTGGTATTACTACCTCTTGTAGTTGTTCCTCTACAATAGGTTCTTCTTCTATTACAGTTATTTCATCAGTTTCAATTGGTTTTTCGATTTCCATGTCACACTCAACAATATTCTGAATATATGTTTCTACAACTGGATGGTAACTATCTAACTCTTCCGAAGCTTTTTCTGTAGTTTTTTCAACTTTACTTGGATTTTCTAATACTTTTTTGTATAAAGTTGAATATAAATCCAAGTTCGATGATGCCCTTTTAACATTTTCATATGCTGAAGTATTATTAGTCGGGTTGGATATATCTTTCTTTGAAGAGTTACCATGAACAGGCGAGACAAAGGATGAGGATTTAAATGAATGTTTATCTTGAGTATCCTTTATTCTCTCCATTCTCTCTTTTCTACGTTTATTCTCCATCTCAAAATCGTAGTTGTCTATTTCGGGCGACTTATATCCTGTTTCGTCAGAAGAAAGTTGATTAGTATTTTCAGTCTCAAAATCATAGTTGTCAGGTACTATCGGAAATCTGAATTTACCTTTCACTTCACTTTTAGGGATATGAATTTCTTTATTTATATCTATTTCTTTCAAGTCTTTTAAGTCATCTTCTTTATTTGATAAAAGTTTATTAAACCATTTAAACATGTTCAAAACTTCCTTTAATTTTTATGTAATCGATTTATATCGTAAAATGTAAAGAAAACTCGGCGATTGCCGAGCCTTTAAGCCGACGGCAGACCGTAGTTGCACTTATGCGCGTTAGGAAAGTATGAACTAGTCAGAGTTTATACTTTCCTATTAGCTAAAAAAATAGCAAACTATATGAATATTATATAACCTTTCCATATAAAAATGGGATATTTTTTTGTATTCACATAATATAAAAAGCAGCTGAGGAATTATAACACATTCCTTAGCTACTTTTGAAATGGCGTTAATTAAATTTTGGCTTTTTGTTGGCTAATACGAATAAAGGTGTTAGTTCATTGCCATTATACTCAAACACAAGTGAAGTTATAGGTGATTTCCCTTTCATGAAATAACCTGTTGCCATTTGAGCAATCACATCATATCCAGTATTGTTTACAATATCACCAATAATCATTACATCTTGATGAGGTATCGAAACTACGATATTTCCCTTTTTAACAGAATAGAATTCATTCAGTTTATTTTTCAGTAGAATTCTACTAGCATCATATCCGTCTTTAGGATTAATGAAATAATACTTATTACCAGCTACCTCATCTTCCTTGACTGGAAAGGCCAATTTCTCTAAATTTAACATTGCTAGATCCTTAACTTCTTTTACTGTAAGGTTATTGGAAGTTAAATTTTCAACGTCTAAGAATTTATAACTCTTCCCTAAATCAAGAACAAAATAAACTCTAGTTTCAGAAGTATGTTCTGAATGTATAAGCTCAACCCCATTATTACTACTAGTAGGAAAGGAAGCTGATTTGACTACTGGATAAATATTTGAAAGATTGATCTGTTTATTTTCATTTTCTAAAGTTTTTAATTCATTTATGTAATAGAAATACTCATCGATAGCTTGTTTATTAACTCTCTCATACTTAGCTATTGCTTCTGAAACCTTTATAGAGACGTTTTTATTACTAATTTTAACTTTAATCAATGATTCTTCATCTTCAAGATCTCCTAGTAATCCAATTTTCTCAAGTCTTTCATTTAATAGCTCTAATAGTTTTTGAGCATCCATTAGTTTCACCTGCTACCGTTAGTTTATTTTTTAAACATTGTGCTGATTTAAAAATGCTTCAATTTGTTCACGCGTTTTTCTATCTTTATTTACAAACCTACCGATTTCTTTTCCATGATTAAATATTAAAAAACTCGGTATCCCGTAAACATCTAGTTCAATGCATTGATCTAAAAACTTATCACGGTCCACATAAAAAAACGTAAAATCAGAAAAATTCGATTCAACTTCAGGGAAAAAAGGTTCTATGAAACGACAATCCGGACACCAATCTGCCGAAAATAATAAAACCGATTTAACCCCTTCTTTTGCTTTTTGAAAATCCTCTAATGAAACTATCTTTTTCATATATACCTCACTATTTTCCGTTATTTTCTTTTACTGAAATTAATATTTCAGTCATCTCGTGTACTGATTCCTCAACATTACTTAAGCTCGTTAAACCTGATATTTTAATACCACCGATACCAGTGTATATCTCATAGTTTTCTTCTTTATCTTTTAATATATATAAGTATTCGTATCTCGCTGTATCATTAGTAACTAAATTTATGTATTCCTTCTTGTTTCCTTTTTGCTCTTCTAAAATCTTATGAAGTGTATTACTGTTTTTATCTTCCTTTGGATTAATGAATAATAAATAAGTTCCGCCTTCACCGTTCAAAATGTAATTATTAGCTTCTGCCTTCTCAACTTCAACACTTTTAGGAAGAAAAAAGTCATGACCTTTTCCCTTGTAATTTGGTTTCTCACCTTTTCTGTCAAATGCAGCATTTGAGAAAGACGTTATTTCCTTTTTTAACTCTTTTTCGTTCTCGAAACATCCAGATAGACTTATCGAGAGAATTGAAACAGCGATAAGTTTAATATATTTTTTCATCATGTACACCTTCACTTAGTTTATAAAAATTATATTGTCCTTTTAATAACTTTACTACTTCTGAAAACATCTGCATTCTAGTTAATTCATTATTGGTAAATATACCAATTGCACCTTGCTTCTTATTAATTTCCTCAATTCCACAAAAATTATGAAGTAAATCTTTTAATTCTATTCCAGAGTGTAATTCATTATAGAAGTTATCTGGTAATTTAATCTGTGATCCTCCTGCAACAATCTCTAATCCATTTCTATCTACTAAAACACCCCAATTAACTAAAAATAAACCAAAGTCATACTTATTGACGCCACCCTCAAGACCTATTGCAAAATCTATTTCATCATTAATTTTCATACAATGTTTCGCTCTATTTAACGCACCATTAACCGTTTCTTCAATCGACATCGGTTGAGATGAGACACCTGAATCCGTTACAAGTGCAATAACTTCTTTATCAGGAAAAATACTACTAACAGCGTTTACTTTGGTAGGATTTAATGATCCAATCCCTATCTTCATACTAATACCTCTTTCATTTCATAGGAAAAGGAAGCAATTAGCTTCCCTGTCCTAAAAATTATGTAACCCCTTAATAATATCTTCATCTATGTTTCTAACTAAGTGTGTTAATAGACTTTTAGCAGCTAAATAGTCGTCTTTATGTATAATAGACGCTGATGTATGTATGTATCTTGAACATATGCCAATTACAATTGAAGGCACACCTTCGTTCGCTAAATGTACTTTACCAGCATCGGTTCCACCTTGCGATACAAAGTATTGATATGGAATATTATGTGTCTCAGCAGTATCTAAGACATAATCACGCATTTTGCTATTTGTTATCATTGTTCTGTCTAAAATTCTTAGTAGTACCCCGTGCCCTAACTTACCAAATTCATTTTTTTCACCTGACATATCATTAGCAGGTGACGCGTCTAATGCAAAAAACACATCTGGTTTGATAAGATTAGCAGCAGTTTGCGCACCCCTAAGTCCCACTTCTTCTTGGACTGTTGCCCCAACGTAGATTGTCGGCTCAAGCTTATCGTCTTTTAGCTCTTCCATGAGTTCAATTGCTAATCCACAACCGTAACGATTATCCCAAGCTTTAGCCAGCAACTTGTTAGGATTAGACATTTCCGTAAACTCACAAATAGGAACAATTTGCTGACCAGGTTTAACACCGATCTTTTTTACATCATCTTTATTATCTGCTCCGATGTCAATTAACATATTCTTTATTTCCATCGGCTTTGCACGTAGCTGTTCACTTAATAAGTGTGGTGGAATTGAGGAAATAACACCTACTACTGGACCGTTATTCGTTATAATTTGTACCCTTTGAGCAAGTAGAACTTGATTCCACCAACCTCCTAAAGGTTGAAAACGAATTAATCCTTGTTCAGTAATTTGAGTTACCATAAAGCCAACTTCATCCATGTGGCCAGCAACCATAACTTTTAAATGATCTTTCTTTCCATACTTAACACCAAAAACACTACCTATTCCATCTTGAATTAATTCATCCGAAAAAGGTGCAAGCCTGCTTTTCATGTAATTCCTAACTTCGTGTTCAAAACCTGGAGCTCCAGGTAGCTCAGTTATTTTTTTAAATAATTCTAAAGTATTCTTATTCACAAATACACACATCCTTATGTAAGGTATAATTTCAATTTTATTAAAAAAAACAAATTATTTCTAGTTATGTATTATAATATTGAAGAGAAACTACAATATTAATAATATTAACATAAACTAAGAATTAAACATGCATTGCAACTTAAACAATTTTATATAAAGAGGGTGTTTTCTTTGAAACTTGGAAATTTATTACTTGGATTTGGCATCGGTGCAGCTAGTACATACTTGTTATTAGAGAAAAATCAGAATAGGGCACTATCATCTGATAAGCTATTGAATAAAGTTAAGTCCCAAATTCATTTAAATGGTAAGGTTATAGGTTCTTGGATATGTATGGTTCGAGAAAAGTTTACAGATAATGAAGAATCATTTGAAGTTGTTAGAGGCGGATTGACAGTTGAAACTAATTACGGCGAAGAAAAATTTGAATTTTATGCAAATCCCGATACAGGTTCAATTGTTGAAATTTATCAGGTAAGCTAAACAAGGTTTTAAATCTGAAATTTAATTTTTTTAATACGAAATTTAATTTTTTAATCCATATAGATTTTTCTAATCCAAATGATACCTCGCTTTCTAATTATGTTTCTTCACACTAGGAGTTTTTGAGAGTGGCAGGTAATGTTAATGTTTCCTTAGTATAAAATTATCAAGTAGGCTGTTATCACATTTGATAACAGCCTACTCTTGTTTTTCAAAAAATTGCACCGTCAATTTGATATATTGCACCACCTTTATGTAAAGGTGCACCAAGAAATCCTTTTTTTGCACCGCGTTGTCGAAAATTATTTGAAAACATGTACACCAAGTTTGGTAATCCAAATTTTTCCGTACGCTCTTGTCGAAAAATAATTGGACGTTTAAGGCCGTGATGTTACTTTAATTATATTTCTAAGCTTTATAGAACACCGTCAAACAATAAAGAGAGTGCGATTACTCGCACTCTCTTATTTTAATTTAGCTTCTAGTCTCATTATTTTTTGACCTTTTTCAGAGAACTTTCTTTCATATTCAGTCATTACATTATTCTTGATACCTGAGTTGTGTAAATCTAATGAGATATTTTGCAAAATAAAATTTTCTTCTGATAAGCTTTGTAAGCTAAACTCAAATAAATTCACATTATCTGTTTTAAAATGAACTTCTCCATTATCAGGCATAATTAGTTTGTATTTATCTAAGAAGTTTTTGTGAGTTAGTCTTCTTTTATGGTGCCTAGATTTTGGCCACGGGTCTGAGAAATTAAGGTAAACTCTTCCTACCTCATTCTTTTCAAAATACTCGGTAAGCTTATCTGCATCTTTATTCAAGAAAACAATGTTTGTTAAGCCTTCTTCAATGACTTTTTCCATTGCATCAATAATTACACTAGTATACTTTTCAATACCGATAAAGTTTACTTGTGGATGTAACTTTGCCATACCCACAATAAAATCGCCTCTACCAGTTCCAATTTCAATATTTATTGGGTTATAGTTATTAAACTGTTTTTTCCACAAGCCTTTTAGTGCTTCTGGTTTATCTATTACTAGGTTAGGGAATTGCTTTATTCTATCCATTGCTCCAGGCTTATTTCTTAATCTCATAGTTACTCCTTAAATGTCTATTTATTAATCTAGTTTAGGTTCATTGTATAAATTTTATTATAACGGCAATTATAATTTTATGGAAAAGCAGACGTCTTTTTCAAATATATTAGCTACGGTAGGTGTTTATATGCCACTAAGTCATCAAGATCAATTACAAGTTTTACACGATATTCTAACAAATCATCTCTCTGATTGTTGTGGAACTTTGTCTGAATGTGAACAAATGGAACGTCTTATTAAATCATTACTAGGTAACGATGAACTTGACAGTCAAACTAAGCAATTACTTGAAGAAGTATATTATTATAGTCAGCAAGGGAAATATACACCTGACTTAGACAGCCATATTAATACAAATCAAGACAATATAACAAATTGGGTCAATCAATTTCCTACATTAAGCTAAATTTTACGATAATTTCCCAGGAAATTACAAAATAATCAAATACTGATAAATATTTTATTAATTTTTGTCAATTCATAAGCGAGGTCATGATGATTTGCACCTTGCTTATTTTTATTACTTATAACAATTAAATCTATTAAAATAACATACCACTTTACTCTTTGGATAAGTTCTCTATCATAACTATTATTATATACTTCTAACCATTCATTCCATTTATCTGATGGTACATATGTTAACAGAATAAAAGCTATATCATATGCAGGATCAGCTATTTTAGTCTGATCCCAATCAACTAAATACAATTCGTCGTACTCATCCAATAAAAAGTTATGATGGCTAAGATCACAGTGACAAACTACCTGATGAGCACTTTTCACTTTTTCTAAGCCTTCTTCTAAGAATAAAATATATCGCTCAAACGATTCATATACGTATTCTAGCCCACTTTTGACTAATTCTAGTTCTAATTCACAATTGAAGTAACTAAAACAATTACCGTCAGTTCTTTTTAAAAGTGCCAATAAAGGTGCAGATGCATGTATTTTTTTTAGCAACATAGCTACATTTCGACACTGCATTTCATCCGGTCGTAGCCTTCTTCCCTCAATCCATTGTTGCGCAGTTAATACGTCACCGTTGGTTAATCTTTTAGTCCATAGTAGTTTCGGCACAATTCCTTCAGCAGATAGGACAGCAAGGAATGGTGATGAATTACGCTTTACAAATAATTTTTGAGTATGATTTACAGCTAAAAACGCCTCACCTGATGAGCCGCCAGCTGGATAGAGCTTCCACTCATCACCAAGCAACTGTTCCAAATAGTTCACCTTCAATTATGCAAATTTAAATTTATAGTAGAAAAAAAGAGACAGCTATTAAGCCATCTCGTACTATTTTACATTCGCATCTTTTCTATCGTCAAGGCGAATATTTGTTTTTAATTAGAATCTTTAATGAAAGGTACTCAATTACCAGCTCATTATCAATGGTTGGTTTACTAATATCAGAGATAAATTTAAACTTAATGTCTTTTGAAATACTTATAGTTTTGTCTACTTTATCAAAGTTAATATAAATAATTATATTTTCATATTCTCCATAAAAATCAGTATCGTTATACTCTATTTTAAATAGTTTTTCATCAACTATCGATATTTTCATTATTCTTTCAATCTCAGCATAATCATCAATCTTATAGATTCCTGATCTTTTTCTAAAACTAATTATATCTTTTAACTTTTCAATATATGAATTATGTTTAATAATATTCTTCCATCTAATTTTATTTATTTCATCTCCAGATTTATAGCTATTACCATCATGAAACTTTGTTCTACAAAATTCTTGACCACTGTGTATAAATGCAACACCATGTGAAATTAATAAAATACTATTCATTAGTAACTGTCTTCTCACTCTGCACGCTTCATCTTCATAATAGTTAGAAATTATCATTTTATCCCAAATCGTATGATTATCATGGCATTCTATATAATTAACAGATTGGCTTGGCTTTACAAAAACGTTTGTTTGATTCCTTGTCAGCTTACCTATTAGAATATCCTTAAGTACCGTTTCATTAACTTCTGCACCTAACCCTATACCTTTATGACTTAGAGTAAATGATGATCCTTTCAAACTATCACGATATTGGTCATTAAAAAAACTAACGTTCTCTAACTGAAATGCGTTTTCTATTATAGCTTTACTTTCATTTGATAGTTTTGTATTTAGATTCCAACCTTCACCTAATAAGATAAATTCAGGCTTCAATCGTTTGCATAAAATATCCATCTCAGAGACCGTTTGTATATCTAAATTCCCCATAAGATCAAGGCGAATTCCATCAATGTTAAATTCTTCAATCCAGTATCTCACGCAATCTAAAATTAGCTTTCTAGCCATAGAATTTTCAGAAGCTATATCATTTCCACAACCACTTCCATTTGCCAAAACACCGTTATCCCATTTCCGAAAAAAATAACCAGGAACTAGTATCTCTAATGGGCTTGAGGCTATATCATAAACATGATTGAATACAAAATCTAAAATAACGCCTAGTCCCCGTTTATGAACAGCTTCAATCATTGTTTTTATCTCAAGCAGTCTTGAAGATGGATTATTTGGAGAAATACTGTAAGATCCTTCAGGTACAAAAAAATTCACTGGATTGTATCCCCAATTATAGTAATGGTCTGGATTTAACTCATTGACACCTTCAAAGTCAGAAACTGGTAAAAGTTCAATATGTGTAATCCCTAAATTTCTTAAATAATCTAGACTAGTGCTTTTTCGAGGAGATGATTCAATAAATCCTAAATATTTGCCCTTAAACTTAACTCCACTTTCATCATCTATTGTAAAATCCCTTACGTGTGTTTCATAAATGATTGACTCAGCCTTAGTATACGGCCTTATAATATGCTTTTGTATAACTCTTGTATGATCTACATTAACTAGTACTCCTTCATCACCGTTCGCACTTACTGCCTTTGCATAAGGGTCGACTATTTCATTGTTATGATGATCTCTAATTACGTTATATTTATAAAGCCACTGTCTATACTTTATATTAATAACGCAAGACCATACTCCCGACTTACCTCTTGTCATTTCTTTAATTAGCTTTCTATGGTCTATAGGGCTATATAAAATTAATTCAATTTGCTCAGCTGTAGGTGACCAAACTTTCAACATAATTTCATTGTCGTTAAAAATAACGCCGAGGTCATCCCCACTATAATAGTAGTCATCCTCAAATATTTTTGTCCTATAATATTTTTCGAAAGATACTGTTACAGTCAAATTATCAACAGTAAACTTATATACTTTATTCATTCTAAATTTGTTATTTATTTTAAATAACATGGTAGTGTTATTTTTATTTGAATTTGTATTAATATTATCAATTGTTATTATCTGTCCATTTTCCTTTAGTGACATCACTTTTGGTTTGAGGTATGTATCGAAAATTACCTCAAACTCATTTGGAGAAATAACGTATGCACGAATATCATTTAAGTTGAATTTCATAAAAAAATCCCTTCTTTAGCAAGTACGTTTACAATATCGTATGCTAAAAAGGGGATATGCGATAATTTTAGTCATTTTTGTTAGCTAATAGGCAAATATAAACTACCTGGGTAGTTCATACTTGCCTAACGCATAAGTGCAACTACGGCTCTGCTGTCACCCTTAAGGCTCGGCAATCGCCTAGTTTTCTTTATCATCAAATGCGTGTTCGACATCTACTATATTATTTCCGATTACTTCAACACGGTTTTTCGCAATTGTATGACACGAAGATAGTAGTATTTGTGCTGCTTTTAATTGGGAATGCTTAACTGGCGATGATAGCTTTCTCATACTATTAAACCAATCACTATACGACTTTTTGTCTATTACCTGTAAGTCATAAGGGATTGTAGAAAAATCTACGTATTGTTTCTTAGTTAACAGTAACTTCTTAATAGGAAATTCATTATTATTTTTATTTAAAAGTGCTTTAACAATATTATATGTACGGTCCAGTGAAATAAGTGGATTTAAAATTTTACTTTGCTCATCCATATATTTCTCAGTCCAAAATTTTTCATTTGAAGCCACCATAACACTATTATCACGACCTTCGATGATCTTCACACAATGTATCGCAACTGGACTAATAAGAATAGTATCTAATTCTATTGGCGCATTCCGAATAATAAAAACAGGTTTGTACATGCACAAGTAATTGTCAGGAAATCGTTGTATAAAAAATTTCAGTGCAGATTCGTATTGATATTTCCTTTTTAGTGGTGATTGCTCTAAAGCAGTCGAGCTTGCCCATCTTATTTGTATCGGAAGAATTTCATCAAGAAATAATTGCTTTAAATCATCCTCAGAATTCAAAGCGTTTAATCTTTTTTTTGAAATTATAGTTATCGAATCATCATATGATTGTTCAACCTTAGCTTCGTGATGTTCTTCTAACTGATTTGATTTTTTAAAATAATTTTTAACATTTAATGCTTTTTTAAAGCTTTGCAATTTTGAAGGTTCCTCAAATAGAATATCATCATCAATTTGTTCTTCTTCAGAGTCTTCATTCCATCTTTCATATGTAGCATTCCAAAATTTCTTTTTAAGCTTAGGGTATTCGGAGCTATAATGATATAAATCTAACTCATATCGAGATATGTAATCTTGTAATTTAATTAATTGTGCCAACTTCCTCACCCCAAGTATCTATATAAGATCATTTGCTAAAAGCGTTTTATATTTAGGTTTTTCTTTTGGATATATACCGAATAACGTAATTTCACTAAGTTCAAGAAAAATTTCACTAAAATCCCTATTTATATCCTCAATAATATCCCTACTGAATATTTCACCTTGGTCTCCTGCCCACTTTTTAGCAATTGTAATATGTGGCTTAAAAGGTTTAGGATCTAATTTTAACCCTAGGTCCTTGCATAATAATTGTATAACTTTATGTAATTCGATTAGTTCATTACTATAATCTATTCCGAAATAAACCACTCTAGGTGTTTTTGGGTTACCAAACGTGTCTATTCCAGTAATTCTAATATTTATTTTATCATATTTAATATCATTTATTTTTTCCATTAGTAACTTTAATGTATCCTCACTTGTTTCACCAATGAACTTTAAGGTAATATGGAGATCTTCCAAGTATGTCCATTGTTTTAAGTTAATTTCCCCTTTTAAATTTTGGCCTAAATCAAATAATTTTTTTCCTGTTTCAATCGGGATTCTTAGACCAATAAATGTATGCATTTTATCCCACCTTATATTGTTTTAAGTAAAATAACGTTACAATACCTAATGCTGTTAGTATGCTGAACATCAAATAAGTATATGAAATATTATATAAATCAATAATCTTTCCACTAAGAACAGTACAAAACCAGGATCCAAGTCCATTTGATATCGCAAAATAAATTGAAATTGCTGAAGATTGGACTGATTTGTTGCAATTATCTCCAACCCACGTTAAAGCTGCTGGAATTAAGATTCCAACAGACACACCTTGTAGTATTGAACTTGCATAAATTAAATTTACACTAGGTAGAAAAATATAAATAGTCCATCTCATTCCAGATATTAAGGCCGCAAAAATCAGCATATTTTCAATTGAGTATTTTCTTATATAAAGTGCAGCTTTTTGCATAAAAGGCGCTTCACTTCCTGCAGCAATTAGAAAGGCAACCCCTACTGCTGATAAAGTACCCCCAACAGTTTGAATTAGAATTCCAAAATAAAAATTATTAGTATAAATTGGCCCAAATATTAAAAAACTTGCCATGAGAAATACAAGATACTTCTTATTTGAAATTAGACTTTTTATACCTTCCTTCAACGATTCATTTGATTTGGCATTTACTTTATAGTTAGGTATTTTTGTCATGATTAATAGAGAAATAATAAGTAAAAACATATATACATAAAAAATTAAATTCAAACCGAAATTATCTGCAATTTTCCCCATAAGTAGACTTCCAAAAGCAAACCCAATAGATCCCCACAGTCTAACCGATCCAAACGTATCATTATTCTCGATTGTATAGGATACTGTCAAATGATCAGCCAGAGGATTTATTGCTGTCTGTAAAAATGAGAAAACAATAGCTATCACGACAATTTGTCCAAATGAATGAACTTGGGAATATATTAGTAGAGAAATAAAGGTCCCTACAATTGTAATTAATATCATCAGTTTCGGATTTCTAGTTAAATCGCTTAAAATCCCCCAAATTGGTTGAGCTAATATCATTACTATCGGATTTATCGATAATATAATACTAACTTGTACAGGCTCAAGCTTTAAATAATTTGTTAAATATACTGAAATTAAAGTTAAGAATGCACCAAATCCAATAAATTGCGCACCGTAAAAACTTCTAAAATATATCCATAATCTATTTTCTCGAGTCAATTTATGTATCCCCTCCCTAATCTAACCTTATTATTATATAAATAATAAGATATTATAGCTATTCTTGTTGTTTCTACGAAGAAACCCCACAATAGAATTAGTTCTAAAGTGGGGTTTAATTATTCAGTATCCGTTGCCTTCTTAACTTCAATACTTACAATTTGATTTCCATCAACTTCAATAATAATAAAATTAAATCCTTGTTCAGTAATTGAATCTCCTACTTTAACATCAAACTTTCGAGATAAAATGAAGCCACCGATAGTATCCATTTCCTCACTAAATAACTCAATGCCAAGTAAGTCGTTTACTTCTTCTATTAAAACTTTTCCATCAAAAATATAATGTTCATCAGTCAACTTTACTATTTCTGATGTTTCATCGAAGTCAAACTCATCTCTAATTTCACCAACAATTTCTTCTAAAATGTCCTCAAATGTTACGAGTCCAGCAGTACCACCATATTCATCAACTAAGATAGCCATATGAATACGATCATTTTGCATTCTTAAAAGTAACTGGTGAATTGGTATAGATTCAATAACATGAATTACTGGCTTAATAAAAGAATTCAAGTCAATGTCATTATCACAAGAACATTTTAACCTTGCAATTAGTAACTCTTTAACGTTTACCATTCCTGCGATTCGATCTTTACTTCCATCTTCAACAGGATATCTCGTATAGTTCTCTTCTGTAACTATTTCAATTAGCTCATCAAAAGTTATATCTTTAGAAATACTTACTATAGATGTCCGAGGAACCATTATTTCTTTCGCAATTCTATCATCAAACTGAAAAATATTATTAACATACTTATATTCAGCTTGATTAATTTCTCCACTTTCGTAGCTATCAGATAAGATCATTCTTAGTTCTTCTTCAGAATGTGCTTCTTCATGCTCCCCTGCAGGCTTTAAGCCAAACAATCCAGTTATTAGCCTTGCTGAGCCATTTAAAGCCCAAATAAATGGATACATTAACCTGTAAAAATGTATCAGAGGTCTTGAAAACATTAAAGATACTTTTTCTGCTTTTTGAATTGCAAGAGTTTTTGGCGCAAGCTCTCCAACTACTACATGCAAGAATGTAATCAGTGAAAATGCAATTATGAATGCTACAATTGATGCTGTAGCCTCTCCCATATTTAATTCAATAAAGACTGGTTCAAGTAAATGGTGAATTGTTGGTTCACCTAGCCACCCTAAACCTAGAGCTGTTATTGTTATGCCTAGTTGACACGCTGATAAATATTCATCTAAATTTTCAATTACTTTCTTAGCCGCTATGGCATTTTTATTTCCTTCTAATACTAACTGGTCAATTCTTGTGCTTCTTACTTTTATAACGGCAAATTCAGATGCAACAAAAAAAGCAGTTAAAGCGATTAATACTACAATTAGTAGTAAATTTATAATTTCCAACAAAACCCCTTTATTTTTATAAAGGGATTCACCTCCCGTATGTACTATATTCTTGAAATTATGTCATGTTTATTATTTAACAATATATTTAGTATTATTTCAATAATAACCTATTATTATTTAGCCAATTCATAAATGGACTGTGCATAAATGGCAGTCGCTTTAAGTAAACTATCTATTTTGATATACTCATCTTTTTGGTGGTATAGTTCATCATCTCCTGGAAATAACGCTCCATAAGCAACAGCATTTCCTAAAGCTCTTGCATAAGTTCCTCCACCCGTTGATAGAAGTGTAGCTTTTTCACCAGTTTGTTCTTCGTATACCTTAGATAATATTTTTACAAGTTCACTATCGCTTGGTAAAAAATGTGGGTTAGAGTTGGTTTGGCCAGATAATATAAATCCAATAGTATCAACAGCTTTTTCAATTCTCATTTTAACTTCTTCATATTTTTTCGTTACTGGATATCTAACATTAAATCCAATATTCCATCCATTTTTAGAGTTATAAGTTACTTTACCAATATTAACTGTTAAGTTACCCGATTCAGAATCGCTCATTTCAAGACCAAGTTTTTTCCCAGTATAATCATTTAAGCAAATATCACCTAAAAACTCAATGATCTCAGACTTATAATGCTTACTTAAAAATGCACATAAATATAAAGCTGCATTTACTCCTACTTCAGGCATTGACCCATGTGCAGAAATACCTTTTAGGTTAAAGCTAAGAATATTTTCATTAACGCTATAGTATCCTTCTAGGTTATTTTCTTCTAAGTAGTTAGCAAAATCATCAGCGATTTCTTCAATGGTATCAAATTCACATTCAATTTGAGCTACCGCTGTGTCTGGAACCATGTTTAATCTATTCCCTGATTCGAAACTAATTATTTGTGCCTCTTTTTGCTCCTTCAAAAAGTAAAAATCAGTTATCCCCTTTTCAGCATTTATCATTGGAAACTCAGCATCAGGTGCAAAACCAATACTAGGTTTCTCCTCAACTTCAAAGTATTTGTCAACACATCGCCACTGACTTTCTTCATCAGTACCTAAGATAATTCTTACTCTCTTTGAAAGTTTTAAATTTAAATCCTTAATTATTTGCATAGCATAATATGCCGCTATTGTTGGCCCCTTATCATCTTGAGTGCCTCGACCATAAATTTTACCATCGATTATATCGCCTCCGAAAGCACTAACAGTCCAATCGTCACCTTCTGGAACTACATCTACATGGCAAAGAACACCAACCAAATCGCTACCCTCTCCATACTCGATATGAGCTGCATATCCATCAATATTCCTACTAGTAAACCCATCTCTTTCCGCTAAATCGAGCATGAAATTTAGCGAATCATCTATGGCCTTCCCAAAAGGTTGGTTCTCAGTTGAAGTGTCTTCGTTTAACACACTAGGAATTTGAATGAACTTAACTAAATCATTAATTATAAATTCTTTTCTTTTGGCAACTTCATTAGCCCAATTCACCATATTAAAGTCTCCTTAAAATTCTATTTAAATTTTTTAAAAATTTTAACATTTTAATTATCTTATAATCATATTTTTATAGTAAAATATCTTTAAGACGCATATTTAATTTTTAGTAATAACCTCAATTAGGGGGAGTGGTTTTATGATTAAAAATTCAACTACTCGTATGCTAACTAGAATAAAGTCTATTTATATGTACATCCAAGAACGAGGTACTGTTACAACTAATGAAATTGTTGAAGAATTTGGAAGCACACCTAGAACAATTCAAAGAGATTTAAGTATTTTGTCAGAACACGAGCTAGTTATTAGCCCAAGCCGTGGTAAGTGGCGTGCATCATCAAAAAAAATAGTTTAACTTACATTTATATTACATAATTAAATATTATTTTTGTATAAAAAGCACAGTTGTTTTTACTGTGCTTTTTTACGTTGTTCTAATATATTCTAGTTCATCCTCAGTTAATTCACGATATTCTCCAAGCTCTAGATTTTCATCCAATTTCATACCAGCCATTTCAACTCTTTTTAGATATGTTACTTTTGAACCAAGGGCTATAAACATTCTCTTTATTTGATGGAACTTGCCTTCCATTATTGTAATAAAACCTTCATTACCAGATTCAAGTATTTCTAAATCACCAGGCATAGTTAAATACCCATCATCTAACTCAATTCCCCTTTGAACTTCTGTAACCATTTCGTTTGTCATTAACGTATTAATTCTTACAAAATACTTTTTAGGAACTTTTTTCTTAGGCGATAATAATTTATGTGCTAATTGTCCATCATTTGTTAATAATAGTAATCCTTCTGTATCCTTATCAAGACGGCCAACCGGAAATGGCTCGAAATGTTGAAACTCTTCATCAAGTAAGTCAATAACAGTCTCGTCATACTTATCTTCCGTTGCAGATATAACTCCAGGAGGTTTATTCATCATTAAATATATATATTCACGATAGATAATTTCTTCTCCGTATAGTGTAACGACATCTTTTTCAATATCAACATGTGTTTGTGGTGATTTTACAGTTATATCATTAATTTTTACAGCACCAGCTTTTAATAAGCTTTTAACTTCTTTTCTACTACCAAATCCAGTGTTTGAAATAAATTTATCTATTCTCAATACTTTACCTCCATTTTATAAAGAAAACTAATTCGCTAAAAAGGGCTTTTGACTAGCACACATGATATTTGTCCCCCCATAAAATGTACTAGTTTAAGGAGGGAAAACTTATGTATTATTATTATGACGAAAATAATCAAGTTCAATATTACGATCCAAGACAAACTATCACTATTCCTATTCCAGGTTTAGGTGGTGGTGGCTACGGTGGTGGTTATCAGTATGGCCAACAAGGAATACAACAACGACTTAACCGTATTGAAAGAGTGCTGGAACAACACACAGATAGAATAAATAGATTAAACCGTAGATTACAAAGAGTTGAACGTCAACTCGGTTACGGTTATTCACAAGAATACGACTTCTAAAATATCATGCCCGCATTAACTATTTTTTGCGGGCAGTTTCTTTTTTAAGAAATTAAATCGATTTCCGAGAACATGTCCAGCAAGACCAGATCCTAAACTTAAATAACCATAAACTAATACGCCCACCAATACTCCTATTGTCAATAAAACGAAGCCCTGTCCTTTACTAACCTCTGTGCTGAAATAGTTATTCACAAACGAATTAACAAATATAACAGACATACCCATTATCAATGTAAAGATGGATGTTTGAGCAAATCTTCTAAAGACAGCACGATATGAATATTTAACACGCTTTTTAATTATTAAAAGGTTGTATGCTACCGAAATCCCAAACCCCAAGGCAGTCGCAATAATAGAACCCCTACCTTCTAATAACATTATAAGTGGGATATTCAATACTAATTTAGTTAGAATTCCTAACCCTAAACTTATCATCGTAAACTTCTGTAAGTTCATACCTTGTAAAATTGATATCGTTACAGAAAATAGTGCAAAACCTAGAGCTGCAGGTGCATACCAGGCAAGTAACATACTTCCTGTTTTACTATATGAATAGAATACTGAATATGCTGGGTCAGCCAATATACTTAACCCAACTACTGCTGGTATTGTTAAAAATAAGATAATCTCAAAAGTCTTAGTAATTTGAGACTTTAGAGAGTCAAAGTCATTTTCAGTATAAGATTTTGTAATTGCTGGAACTAAAGTTAACCCCATAGCTGTAGCAAGTGATACTGGGATCATGACTAATTTTTGTGCGTACATATTTATTATACCAAGTTGTTTTTCTGCTTCACTGCCTTGTCCAATTTCAATCATTGTCCTGTTAAATGTTGTGACGTCAATATATTGGTATATTGGCATTGCAATCCCAACGAAAACGAACGGAATCGCATAAACTAATAATTCTTTATATAGTTTTAAGTAAGGAAGCTTAATAGTATTAGTGCTCGTTTTTAATAAATCATCTAAATGTTTCTTTCTTTTAAACCAATAATATATTAATACTACTAGACCTCCTAAAGCTCCGACAAATGCCGCGAACGTTGCATAGCCAACAGCTCTAGTTATTGTACTGTCTTGAATTTTGAGAACATAGAATGCAGCGCCTAATAAAAAAGCAATTCTCACAATCTGCTCAACGATTTGTGAAACTGTCGTTGGTCCCATCGATTGATGACCTTGAAAAAAACCTCTAATAATACTCATTACTGGTACAAGAATTAATGCAAAACTAACCATTCTTATTACGTAAGTAACATCCTCTACAGAGTTGCTAAGTTCTTCGCTACCTAATGATACTTTGGCTATAAATGGCGCCAAACTATATAGTATTAAAAAGAAGCCTACTCCCGTCGCGAGCATTAATGTAAATGCAGATTTGAACAGTCGCCTGCTTGTATAATAATCTCCTAAGGAATTATATTTAGAAACAAACTTGGAAACAGCAAGTGGTATACCCATTGTTGAAATACTTAAGAATATTAAATATTGACTATATCCGTATGTATATAAAGCTCCACCCTTTTCACCAATAAGACTATATAAAGGAATAACATAGATCATTCCGAGGAACTTAATAAAAAAAGTGCCGAGCGTTACAATTAACGTCCCCCTAATAAATTTTGAATCTGCCATCTATTAAACTCCCTCTAAATTCCCCTTATTGCACATAATAATATTGGGTATTATTATTGAATAGGTATAATTGTCAAATTTTGTCTTTTTAAAAGCATAACCATATTTTACACATTTAAATTATAAATGAAAACAAAAACAGCGATTTGTGAGGTTATTATATGTATGATGTAATTGTTATTGGTGGTGGACCGGCAGGAATGATGGCTGCTGTTAATGCTGCTAAAGAAGGTGCAACAACAATATTATTTGAAAAGGGAAACGCTCTTGGTAGAAAGCTTTCGATTACTGGTGGCGGACGGTGTAATGTCACTTCTAACCTTTCAGTTGAAGAAATTATTAAAAATATTCCTGGAAACGGAAAATTTTTATACTCAGCCTTCTCTATTTTTGACAATAAAGATATTATTAGCTTCTTCAAAAAAAGTGGCGTTAACTTAAAAGAAGAAGATAATGGGAGAATGTTTCCTGAAGATGATCAGTCTTCTACTATTATAAATGCGTTTATTAAAAATCTTAAAAAAAATAAAGTAGTTATCTCATGTAATTCTTCCGTAGATTCCCTAATAGTAAAAGACAATATTATTAAAGGCGTTCAATTAACGTCTGGAGAAAAAATATATTCAAAGGCTGTTGTAATTGCTGTTGGTGGTAAATCCATACCAACAACAGGATCAACTGGAGATGGATATAAGTGGGCAAAAGAAGTTGGGCATACAGTAACTCCACTTTATCCTACAGAATCACCATTAGTTTCTCAGGAAAAATTTATTATTGATCGGACACTTCAGGGTTTATCTTTACAAAGTATCGAACTAAGCGTTGTTAACCCAAAAGGGAAAAAGATAGTTACCCACAGTCACGATTTAATTTTTACGCACTTTGGTATTTCAGGTCCAGCTGCTTTAAGGTGTAGCCAATTTATAAGACAGGTAAAAGAAAAATTTAAAGTTGGACACGTTACATTAGAACTAGATTGTTTGCCAAAGATGACTAAAGATGAATTTTTATCAGAATTGCTTCGATTACATAAAGAAGAACCTAGGAAAAGCTTTAAAAATGTTTTAAAACTATTTATTCCTGAAAGGCTAGCAGAATTTTTCCTGAATAATTTAGGAATTGATTTACAAGCACAACTTATGAATGTTAAAAAAGATACAATAGTTAATATTACTAATCTAATAAAAGGCTTTACTTTTACCGTCACGGATACGTTAGGTTTTGATAAAGCATTTGTAACCGGTGGTGGTGTTTCCACAAAAGAAATAAATCCAAAGGAAATGTCTTCAAAAATTGTAAGTGGTTTATATTTCTGCGGTGAGGTCATAGATATCCATGCTTATACAGGTGGATTTAATATAACAGCTGCAATTATAACTGGAAAAGTAGCAGGCTCTAGTGCAGGTAAATACACAAAAATACCCTTTTAGTGGTGTTTTTTGTTTCAAAATGTAACAAAATTTTAATTGTGAAAATTTGGTAAAACAATTTAGTTTGAGATAAAAAAATGAGGATGTAGGGCTAACCTACATCCTCATTTTTATATATTTCTAGTAAATGTAAATGTATAATAACTTATTGCTGTAAAACCTACCTTATCAACCACAGTGACCTTTACTTTGTAGGTACCTGAATTCATTACATAGTTGCGGCTATTCGTACCATACCAGTAAACTTGATTGCTACCCGCATTCATTGCTAAGCTTGAAGTAAGTGTTCTTACTAACGAATTAGTACTTGTATAAACCTGAACCGTCACTTTTGCATTTTCTGATAGTGAAAAATTGATAGCAGCCTTATCTCCAAGTGCATTTAGGACAAATGGATTTGGATTAACTAATAAACTACTAATTACTGGTGCAGTTTTATCAGTTACTAATTGTGTAGAATAGCTAGCTGTTTTACCTGCTAAATCAACAATATCAATTTTAGCCGTATAAACACCATCCTCAACAAGATTTCCATCATCTTTTTTCCCATTCCAAGGAACTGATACTGAGCCATATTGAAGTGTGTTATTTACTAGTGTTCTAACAACTACATTACTTGAGTTTAGAATTTGAACTGTTACATTTGCCTTCTCACTCAGAATATACCTTAGTGTACTTGAGCCAGCAGTAGTAATCTTCATCGGATTAGGTAACATAGTAATTTTTGTTGCACTTGGGCTTAGCTTCTCTATTACAAAAGTCCCTATATCCTGATTTAGAGTAAATCCAACTGGATCGACAACTGTTGCTTTTACAGTATAAGTATTATCTGGTGCATATACTGTTGTTGAAATTTTCCCATCCCATGTAACTGTGTTTGTACCACTAGTCTGTGGGGCATTTACTAATAATGTTTTAACTAGAGCCTTTGTGCTATTATAAACTCTTAATGTAACTTTCGCATTTTCAGAAAGGTTATATCCTATTGTTATATTTGTATTAGTTGTCAGTGTGCTTGGTGAAACGTTTGTTGAACTAAGAACTGGCATAGTTTTATCAGTTTTTATTGTACCTGTATAAGATGCTGTTTTACCTGCAAGGTCAACACCATCAATTTTATAAGTATAAACACCGTCTGGAACTAATAATCCATTATCATCTTTACCATTCCATGTAACAGTTTTTATTCCCAGTTGTAAAATATTGTCAACTAAAGTTCTAACAACTGTGTTATTTGAATCTAAAATTTTAATAGTAACATTTGTTTTTTCTATTAATGTATACCTTAATGCACTCAGTGTTGTACCGGTTACCTTAAACGGATTTGGAGCCATTGTAACTGTTGTTATACCAGGAGAATCCTTTTCCAAGACAACTGTACCTAAATCCTTTAAAGTTACAAAGCCAACAAAATCAGTTGCTCTAATTTTAACTTTATATGTTTCATCTGGTGCAAATAAACCTCTACTATTCTTTCCATCCCACTTTAGTGAGTTACTACCTGCTTGTTGGATTAAATTGGACGTTAAAGTCTTTATTAATACATTTGATGTATTATAAATCAAAACTGTTACTTTTGCTTTTTCTGAAAGAGTATAATCTATTGAAATATCTGTGTTACTGGTTACAGTTCCCGGCGATACACTTTCATTCGTTACTTGTGGAGCTACCTTATCTACATTTACAGCTCCCCTAATATCACTAATCAAGGTGGCATTTGCACCATAAAGCTTTAAACTATAAATATAAGTACCTTCGTCGACAAGAAGTCCTGAACTGTTTTTCCCATCCCATCTTGCATACTTTGATCCAGTTGTACTAGGTGCATTTACTATTGTTTTTATTAAATTACCGTTTAAGTCTAATACTGACAACTCAACTGTAGCAGGTTGTAGTAAAGTATAATAAATAGTGTTAAAACTAGAACCAGTTGCCTTAAATGGATCTGGACCATCTTTGAAAATACTAATATAACTATTTAGCCTACTAACACTGAATGTCTTTAGTTGTTGTATAGATTTGTTATTAGCTAAATCTTTAGCATCTATTTTTACAGAATAATTACCATCTGGAACGATATTTCCGTATCTATCTTTCCCATCCCACGATAATGACTGAGATCCAGCAGACCTAAGAAAATTTAATTCAATTTGATTTACAAGCGCATTTTTTGCGTTATAAATCCCAACCGTCACATAACTATTTTCATTTGTTGTAAAAGTAATAGTTTGGTTATTTAGCTCAGTAGGCTTGAAAGTAGCCTGAGATACAGCTAGTGATGATATAACTGCAGCAGTTTTATCAACTTTTATTGTTTGAGTTACTGTATTTGATAAATTACCAGCACCATCTTTTACAACAATTTCAGCCGTATAGACTCCTTCTCCAACTAAATATCCTGCAGTATTCTTACAATCCCAGATAGCATAGTTAATACCAGCTTTTTTTCCAATGTTATTGTCAATTACTTTTATTTGATTACCATTTGAATCTAATATTCTTGTTTTTACAAAACTAGATTCAGAGATCGAATACGTGATTTTTACACTTTTAATTAGAGCTGTGTTCAGTACACTAGGAACAACTGAAGAAACTCCAAGAACTGGACTAGTTGTATCAAGCTCTGCATTTAGTGCTGCTTGCGCGTTTATAAGACCGTGTCCGAAATAGTTATCAAAACCAACAGTACCTAAATCCGTTGCAGATTTTTCCATTTGGTCTTCTACCTGACTAGGAGTTAGGCTTGGATTGTTACTTAATAATAGTGCAGCCAAACCGGCAACATACGGTGATGCCATAGATGTACCTTGCATATAACCATATGAAGTTGTGCTTGTTCGTACTGTACTATAAATAGCGCTACCAGGGGCAGCAACGTCTATATGACTACCATAATTTGAAAAACTAGATTTATTTTTGTTTTGATCAATTGACGATACAGCAATTACATTTTCATTAGCTGCAGGATAATGTAGGGCACTTGTATTATCGTTTCCAGCCGCTGCTACTACAACTACGCCTTTATTAAATGCATAGTTAATAGCATTTTGTAATGTTAATGAGTCAGATGAGCTACCTAAGCTCATGTTTATAACCTTAGCTCCGTTATCGGCTGCCCAGATAACACCCTCAGCAATATCTAATGTAGAACCGCTACCAGTATCACCTAACACCTTTACAGGTATGATTTTAGAAGAACCTGCTAATCCAGCAATACCGTATCCATTATTTATCGATGCTGCAGCTATTCCAGCAACATGAGTCCCATGTCCATGAATATCAGCTGTGTTAGTCGATTCAGCGATAGTATTATATCCAGGAAGCATATTCGGTGCCAAGTCTTGATGAGTGGCTAATACACCAGTATCTAAAATGGCAATAGGTACAGATGCAATTCCAGTTGTAACATCCCATGCACTCGTAGCATTCATAGCTGTTAGTCCCCACTGCAAATTGTAAGATGCATCATTTGGGACATAATCGGCTTTTAAAGTGTAATCCGGTTCAATAAATTCTATATTACTATCATTTGATAAAATTGCTAACTGATCTCTTAACTTCTTAGATTTTGAAAGCTTTACCTTTTTAACTTTCAACTTCTTAGCTTGTTTATTATCTGAAATTGTAAAGTTTTTCTTTAGCTTCTCAGTTTCCGAATCTACCTTGTACTTCACTATAACATCAGTAGATTTATTTTTTTCAAGATAATTTGCAATTTGATCATTAGAAAGTTGCTTCTTATCTAGTGAACTAGTAGTCTGTGATGCTACTATTGAAGATGGTAATACTGAATACAGTAATACAAATAAAATTGATAGCTTTGTCAAACTATTTTTTGCTCTGCCAGACATGAGTCTCATAATAATCAATCCTTTAAGTTATTTTGAATAAAATTATATGTAAAAAAATGTATTAATTAGCTATATTACTATTTATTTCGGCTAAATATTATTAATGTAAATGGATTTCATATTAAAGACATAAAAAACGGTTCAATATACCTACATTACCCTTAGTATACTTTATAAAAGGTCTAAATTACATATATTTACTTATTTTGATATTTAATCCATTTCATAATCTTTTTAATCCGTTTCATAAATTTTTTAATCCGTTTCCAAAGTTTTTTAATCCGTTTCCAAAGTTTTTTAATCCGTTTCCAAAGTTTTTTAATCCAAATTAAAAAAACACCGCAATCAGCGATGTTAATATTTTTTCAACGGACCCTTCCAGTCTAACATCCCACCAGTGAGATTTAAAACTTCAAAACCTTGTCTATCCATTATCTCACATATTTTTAAACTTCTTTTACCTGATCTACAGATGATTACATACTTAGCGTTTTTATCAAGTTTATCTAAGTAAAAAGGAATTATTCCCATTTTTATATGCTCGGCCTGTGGAATAATGCCAGTCTCAAGAACTTCATTATCTTCTCTGACATCAATACATTTAAGTTCTGTTTCATTTTCGAGTTGTGTTTGAAGTTCATCAGTTGTGATTGATTTAATCATACAATATCACCTTATTCAGTAATTACTTTTAATTCACCAGTATGCATTCCCATGCCACATTGATACTTATAAGTTCCTGGAGTTAACTTGCCAACATCAATTACTTCGGATTTATTAACATATAAAGTCTTAAAAAAATCTAATTGTTTAGAAGTAACTTGTCTTGAACAAGTTGCAGTCTCATCGGCATAAAAATTAATTTTTGTCGGAATATTTGATTTAAGTTCCAAAGTTTGAGGTTCGTACCCTACTTCATTTACAATAATTGTAGCAATCTGAACACCATCTTTAATGACAACACCAGGTTGATTCATTAATTCTCTATAGTACTTTGTCCCAAACGTTGCTCCTCCATAGACAATTACGATGATTATCAATAAATAAGTTATTAATATCAAGTTATCAAACTTCTTTTTCATATGACTACTTCTCCCCTATTGGAAAAATTATAGTAAATTCAGTTCCGATTCCAAGTTTGCTTTCAACTATAATTTTACCTCTTTGAAGCTCTACGAGTCGTTTAACAATAGATAATCCTAGGCCAGTACCTCCAAGATTTCTTGACCTTGACTTTTCTACTCGATGAAAACGATCAAAAATTAATTGCATTTCATCCTCAGGGATACCGATGCCAGTGTCGCTTACAGTAACAATAGCAGCATTTCCTTTTTGATACGTTTTAATAATTATGCTTCCATGCTCTGTATATCTTAATGCATTGTCTATTAGATTGAAGAAAATTTGCTGCACTCTACTGCCGTCTAGAGATAATAACGGTAACTCTCCTTCTTCAAGTATTAGTGAAATATTTTTCTCTGATGACCTTGGTTTAATAGTTTCAACTAATGTGTTTAAAATGTCATTAATATCAACCCATTCATAGGTAAACGATAATTTATCTTCTTCAATTTTTGCAAGATCGAACAAGTCATTAACGAGATTTCTAAGCCTAGCTAATTCAGCTTTTATAACTTTTACCGCCTCTTTTTTTTGCTCAATTTTATCCTCGGGTAACTCAATAACCATTTTTACGTACCCTTCAATGTACGTTAAAGGTGTCCTAAGTTCGTGTGAAATATTTGCAAAAAACTCTTTACGAGTAGCTTCAATTTTTTCAAGGTTGGATGCAAGATGATTTATTGAGCTAGAAAGCACTGTTAGTTCCTCATACATGGATTCTTCAATACGAGTAGATAAGTCACCTTGAGCTATTTCTTTTGTTGCTAACTCGATATTTGTAATTGGTCGCATAAACTTTCTAACTATAAATAATGTACTAACAATTGCTGCTGTAATAGCGAAAAGTGCAATAAATATAAAAGCAATTCTTAAACTATTTAAAGACTGTTCAATATGATGAGAGTTAGTAACCATCATAATATACCCATAGTTATTGCCATCTTTAATAATTGGATGAACTACGTTAAATTCATTATGGTGATTATCATTACTGCTATCCATCCATTTAATACTAGTTCCTTTATCTAACTTGTCCCAATATTTATCTGTTAAATTGTCTGTATATTCCTTAGTTTTATTAAATGTATACACAATCTCTTTCTTGTTGTTAAAAATTACAATTCCATGGTGCTGTTCATGTTCAAAAAACATAGGGAGCATTTTTCCGTTATTAGCCTTAATAATGTCACTAAGAAGTTCTGTATGCTTATCTATTTCACTATAAGTTTGTTTGTAATAATAATCTACATACATTCTATCAACAAGAATTGCAAAAGGAATAATAATAGTTAACATTGCTATCATTATAGTAACAGCTAAGCTTGTAGAAAATTTCTTCATAGTTTACTCCTTAAACTTATAACCTAGACCCCATACCGTTTCAATTGGATTAAAAGAGGCACCATTTTTCCTGAACTTTTCTCTAATATTTTTCACATGTTGATCAACCGTGCGGTCATCGCCAAAAAACTCATCGCCCCAAATATTTTGCAACAAAAATTCTCTATCATAAACTCTATTTCTATTTGAAACTAAAAGATACAACAAATCAAATTCTTTTCTAGTAACATTTATATCCTCGTTATTGATATATAGTTTTCTAGAGATAGGATTTATTATCATGCCGTTAACTGAAATTGCTTTATCTTTCTCATTATTATCTTCTTTTTTTGATCTTCTTAGTAGGGCATTAACCCTTACCAATAACTCTTCAATTTCGAATGGCTTAGTTAAATAATCATCGGCACCTTGTTGAAAACCATGAACTTTATCTGATAAATCAGTTCTAGCTGTCAGCATAATTATTGGAACATTTGATATGTCACGTATTTTTCGGCAAACTTCCCAACCGTCCATATTCGGCATCATAACATCTAATATGACTAAATCAAAGTTGGAAGTCGGAAAAATTTTCATAGCTTCAACTCCATCAGTTGCCTCAACTACATCAAAACTTTGTTGTTTTAAATAAAAACCTATAAGGTTACGCATTTGCATTTCATCATCGACTATTAGCACTTTATAATTACTCATAATAGACTCCTTATATAAAATAAACTTGGCCTATGCCATTTAAAAGAATTTTAATTGAAGCAAAGGCGCTCGACTCCTGCGGGAGAGGGAACCCGGCGAGACTACAGGCTCGCGGTTCCCCCGCGGAAAGCGAGCGCCGAATGTGAAAATAAACACACCAAATGTAGATGTTTTATTTATTTTACCGGTTTGAATTGTTTTAATCTCAATGCATTTAATAAAACTGACACTGAACTTAAACTCATTGCAAAAGCTGCAAAAATTGGGTTTAATAGAGGTCCACCAAAGAAGTATAATACACCCATTGCTAGTGGAATTCCTAGCGTGTTGTAAATAAATGCCCAGAATAAATTTTGTTTAATATTTGTAATGGTACTCTTACTTAGTTTAATCGCCGTTGGCACATCCATCAAGTCACTTCTCATTAAAACAATGTCTGCAGACTCAATTGCAACATCGGTACCCGAACCAATTGCAATTCCAATATCAGCTTGTGCTAATGCAGGAGCATCATTGATTCCATCTCCAACCATTGCTACTTTTCTACCTTTATCCTGTAATTTTTTAACTTCGTTTGCCTTATCTTGTGGCAGAACTTCTGCTAAAACTACATCAATACCAACTTGCTTTGCAATTGCATTAGCTGTACGTTGGTTATCACCAGTTAGCATTGCAACTTCAATTCCCATTTCATGAAGCTTTTTAATAGCTCTAAGACTAGTTTCTTTAATAGGATCAGCCACTGCGATAATACCAACTAATTTACCTTCAGTAGCAACATACATCGGTGTTTTTCCTTCTTCTGCAAGTCTATGAGAGCTATCTTCATACTTTTCTAAAGCTATATTACTTTCTATCATTAGTTTTTTATTTCCTAATAGATAGGTGTTACCATCAACAGTCGCTTCAATGCCATGACCTGGTATTGCCTTGAACGAGTCAACATTTACAAATTCAATGCCATCTTCTTCAGCACGTCTTACAATTGCTTCACCTAGAGGATGCTCTGACTTTTTCTCTGCTGATCCTGCAACTTTCATTAGTACATCTTCAGTTAAACCTTCGAATACTAATATATCAGTTACAACAGGCTTACCTTCAGTAATTGTACCTGTTTTATCAAAAACAATTGTTTGTATTCTATGAGTAGTTTCTAAAGCAACCCCACTCTTAATTAACACACCATTTTCTGCACCTTTTCCAGTGCCCACCATAATTGAGGTAGGTGTTGCAAGACCTAAAGCACATGGGCAAGCAATAACAAGCACAGAAACGAAAACAGTTAATGCTAAAATAAATGAACCATCATAGAAATACCAGAATAATGCTGATAGAGTTGCAATACTAATAACGATTGGAACAAAGTAACTAGAAATAATGTCTGCCATTTTCGCTATTGGAGCTTTTGAACCTTGTGCATCTTCAACTAACTTAATAATTTGGGCTAACGCAGTATCTTTTCCTACTTTAGTAGCTTTGAATTTAATTGATCCATTTTTATTTATACTAGCTCCTATTACTTTACTACCCACATTTTTTTCAACTGGTATACTTTCTCCAGTTAGCATAGATTCATCGATTGCTGTTATCCCGTCGACAACTTCGCCATCAACTGGTATTTTTTCACCTGGCTTAACAATTATAATATCACCGACAATTACATCTTCAATTTGTATAACTGTTTCTACTCCATCACGCTCAACTGTAGCAGTTTTCGGTGCTAATCCCATTAGCTTTTTAATTGCCTCTGACGTTTTACCTTTAGTAACATTCTCTAAGTATTTACCAAGTGAAATTAGTGTAATTATTACACCTGCTGATTCGAAATACAGCTCAAATGCATAATCTATATTTCCAATTGATATTTGATATAAAGCGAATAGTCCATAAAGAACAGCTGCTGCAGTACCTATAGCAATTAATGAATCCATATTAGGACTACCTTTAAACAATGTTCTAAATCCTACAGTATAGAATCTTCTACCTGCAATTACTACCGGAATTATTAAAACTAATTGTACAAGACCAAAAGTCATAGGGTTATCCATTGGATCAATAAACGTTGGTAAATCATAGCCAATCATATGACCCATCGCTATTACTAGAAGTGGTACTGTGAAAATTGCTGAAATAACAAATTGATTCCACATTCTCTTTATTTCTTGATCCTTAGCAGCTTGGTGGTCATCAGTAGAATTAATTTCATCTATTGCCTTATATCCGGCTTTTTCAATAGTAGCCTTAATATCAGAATTTCTTACTTTAGATTTGTCGTATGAAATAGCTAAAGTTTCTGTAGCAAAGTTAACATTAGCCTCTTCTACACCATCTACTTTTTTAACAGCACGTTCAACTGCTTTTGCACACGCTGTACAAGTCATTCCTTCTATCTTATATGATTTTTTGTCTAACTCTGCTTCCTTAATACCATAACCAGCCTTAATTACCGCATTTTTAATATCTTCAGCTGATAGCTTTTCTTGATCAAACGATATGTTAAGCTTTTCGGTAGCTAAATTTACATTAGTTTCAATTACACCGTCTAATTTTTTTGTTGTCCTTTCTACAGCTCGGGAGCATGCAGCACAGGTCATTCCGGTAACTAAAAACTCTCTAGTTTCCACTCTATTACCTCCCTCTTGAGAATGTTAGATGAATTTTTACTTTTCTAACATATACATTCTATCTAATACTTTAATAGTTTCGCCATTAACTTGCTCACTTATTACCTTCCAATCAGTACCTTCTAGCTTGTCTAAATCTAAACCTGCCTCTACTAATTCAGTTGAATTAAGTCTAAACATAAAGTCTGCATTAGTCTTTCCAATTTCTTCAGCCCAACGCACCTCAAAACCTTCACCAAGAGTTACTATATTGTGGGTATCATCCTTTGTAAGTACTTCTGGTTTAAATTTCAAAATAACCCTCATTGCATCAGACGATCCACTTGAAAACTTATTTCTATCACTAACATCATATGGTCGTATCAATAAATCAGGCGTATCTTCTTCAGCCTTTTTAAATAACCAACCATTACCAAGCTTATTTACATCAAGTCCTGCACTAATGAACGGTTCTGCTTTTGTCACTATAGCGAAATCAGCTGCGTTTGAAGACATATCTTTCGTCCATTCGAATTTCTCACCTTTATCAAGCTCAATACCCCAATGATTTAACTCTTTATGAAAACCAATCTTCTTTGGATATTTATTAACTATATTTTTAAAGTCAGTTGTAGCACTTTCAACATTATTACCTTTATCTTCAGAAGATTTTGTATCGTTGTTACAAGCAATTAAAGTTGCTGATAATGCGAAAGTCATTAAAGTGATTCCTAGTTTATTAAAGTTTCTCATAAGTTTTACCCCCGTTTTTATTTAACTACAATTGTTCCCCAGTACATTCCCATACCACAGCGATATTGGTAAGTACCTGGTTGTAAAGTACCGATGTCAACTAATTTTTCTTCATTATTCATAAGAATTTCTGAAAATCCTAAATCATCTGAAACTACTTGTCTAGCACATCCTGCAGTTGCATCAACAACAAACTTCAACTTTGTCGGTACACCCGACTGTACCTCAATTGTTCCTGGACCATATCCATAACCATTAACTTGAACTGTTGCGATTTGTTCGCCATTTACAAGTTCTACTTGTTGCTCAATTTGATCATTCGCTGATGAATTTCCACCAAACATCATATTCCCTGCCATAAACATACTTACGATTGCAATAATTCCAACACCTACAGTAATAAAGGTAAATATTTGATTTTTACTAGCTTGTTGTTTTTGGGGTGCTTGCTTTTTTGCTGGTGCGTCATCCAAAACTTCTTCTTTCATCATTTTTACTAGAAGCAGCATTGTTACTAGATAAATAACGAGCATAAATAAGGTAAACATGTTTTTTTGTGCTGGTTGGATCATTACTCCTACCATCGCACCCATCATACCACCCATAATACCTGCCATTAATCCGTCTAATCCAGACATTAGTGAAACAGGTTTACCTGTGAAATATCCAGCAGCCATACCAACTATTATTGCAAGCATTGTCGGAACAGCTAGGTCAGGTAAAAAGTAATATCCTAACTGTAATCCTAATACTGTACTCGACATCATTGAGTTAGTCATAGCAATCATCATACCAGTCATACACGTTATTTTGCGTTTATTCTCATAAGTTAGATATGCTATATAGATCGTGAATGCTAGAACGATCACTGTTGTAATAATTTGTATTGGCATTTATCTCTCTCCTTTTTAATACTTCATATTCCTAGGTTATTAGATAATTGTGATGTAATTATGATGAAGATTATCATATTTAACCATCTTTTTTCATTATTTTAAATCTGTAACAATTCTATCAAATTTTTCATACAAACTAAATTCCATCAAACTTTTTACATATTTAAAAACTATTATTAGCCTAGAATCTAAATTTACTAGGAGGAAGGACCGTGGATACATCATCTGCATCGTGGAAACAGATATGGTTTCCTTACATCAACTACTTAATGTATTTTTTAGGCGTAGGTCTTATTTCAGGCGGGATTGTTCATATGCCGATTGAACCATTGCGATATTCTATCATTTTAGCAATTGGTTCAGCTATCTTTATTACAGCAGCATTTTTAAATGAGATTTATATTGAAAAGAAAAAAATGGGGGTAACTCAAATCTTGAAACTATTAGTATACTCATTCATATTATCTCTCGGAGTTGGGATGATCGGTGGTGGGATACAGCACTTTAGTGATTTAGGCCGATACGCTGTTTTCTTAATACCAACTGGAATCGTTTTATCATTTGTTAGCTATATACTTAAAAATGGAATTGTAGTACCAAAAAAACAAGCTTTTAACATATCACTTATTCTAGTTTTATTTTTATCTCCTTTAACACTTGGTCTTGATTGGTATGTAGGAAGTAATAACAATTCTGCATCAGCTTCAGGACATGGGCATAGTGATTCTGGAGACAGTCATGGTGATTCAGACTCAGGTCATGATGATTCTTCTACTAAAGAAGAAGATAGTCATAGCGACTCTGAAGATGGGCACAGTGATTCAGATTCAGGTCATGATGATTCTTCTACTAAAGAAGAAGACGGCCATAGCGACTCTGAAGAAAGTCATGATGATTCAGATTCAGGTCATGATGATTCTTCTACTAAAGAAGAAGACGGCCATAGCGACTCTGAAGATAGTCATGGTGATTCAGATTCAGGTCATGATGATTCTTCTACTAAAGAAGAAGACGGCCATAGTGATTCCGAAGATAGTCATGGCGATTCTGAAGGTGGACATGACGACTCGGCAAATGAAGAAGAAGCTGGGGGGCACGGTCATGGTGGACCGGTTAAGGAAGAGCCACCAAACATTAAAGTATTAAGTGCGTTTGGTGCACTAAATGGTGGATTTGTACTAATCGGTTTATTCCTTAAGTTAAAGAATCGTAGAAAGGGGCTTAACAATGAGTAACTTAGCAACTAAGCAAAATGAAGAAGTAGAAACGAAAGAGCCTTTTAACCTACTAAATTATAGACCTGTTAAGGCATTTCTAAAAAGTAGATGGTACCCTGGAATCTTTCAGTGGATCGCCTTTGCAATTTTCTCAGTAATTGTATTCGAATTAGTAGCTGGAACTATGAATCCTAGTCGCAATTTCGGTACTTCTACTACGTGGGTACTTTGGTGGCCAATGATACCAGTTATATTCCTGTTTTTAGGAAGATTCTGGTGTGCAATATGTCCTTTCGGTAAGCTTAGTGATATAGTCCGAAAGCTAGTTGGTAGTGAAAGACCATTACCTAAGTTCCTTAAAAAATACGGCATTTGGTTAATTGACTTATTCTTTATTCTAATAACTTGGTCTGACCATATTTTTGGGATTATTGAATCACCTCGTGGGTCTGGTTATCTATTATTAATATTAGTAACAATGGTTGTAGCTACTTCAGTTTTCTATGAAAGAAGAGCATTCTGTAAAACACTATGTTTCTTAGGTGGACTAGCAGGAAACTATTCTAGGTCAGGTGCATTATCACTTAGAGGAACTCCAGAAATTTGTAGAACGTGTAAGAGTCAATCTTGTTTCAAAGGTAATGATAAAGTTGAAGGTTGTCCAATGTTCGTTTACGTAAGAACGATGGATAGCAGTGCAGATTGTAACTTATGTGCAAACTGTGTGAAATCTTGTCCTAATGATTCTATCGTAATTACACCTAGAGTACCTACGAAAGAGCTTTGGTTCTTAAAGAAGCCTAAGTTAGAACATGCATCATTAGCAGCAGTAATCATGGGTATCGTATTTGTACAAAACATTACGATGTTAACTGTCTGGAAAGACATTTTAGCATACATTTCTAAATTTACAATGACTGACAGCTACAACGTTAACTTTACGGTAGCATTCATTATTTCGATGATTATACCTATCATTTTACTTCTTGGTACTGCAAAATTAGCTGCATTTAAGGGTACAAAACAAGATGTAATAAACAATTTTACAAAATTCGGTTATGCAATAATACCATTAGACTTAGCTGGGCATTTAGCTCATAACTTCTTCCATCTAATTACGGAAGGTAAAGCAATTTATCTGAACTTCTTCTCTCTTATCGGAATAGAAATGGATAGAAGTAATATAGCATTTGGAACAACATCAACTGTACAATTATTACAATTTGCAATTATAGCACTTGGTTTTGTAGGTTCTGCATATACAACTTATAGAATTGGTGACAAAGCTGGTTGGAAAAAATTATGGCCTTATTACCTATTAATGATTCTACTAACTATTGTGAACATTTACATCTTCACATTACCAATGGGCCATAGAGTATAATAAATTAACGCGTGTCAGTTTAATGCTGATACGCGTTTTTATATATTTTCTCCTTATGCAAATAAGATTTTTAATGAGAAAATTTATATCATCTACTTTTACTGATTTATCATCTACATTTATCATCTACTTTTACTAATTTATCATCTACTTTTACTAATTTATCATCTACTTTTACTAATTTATCATCTACTTTTACTAATTTATCATCTACTTGAGTCAGTTTAAAAAAGCTTGTAGAAAATAGAGAAATTTTCTACAAGCTTGTCTTCTATTTAGTTATTGATTTACCATTTTGTACTATTGTTTGCCATTCTTTTCCACTATTCTTAGTTAAATAAATTGTGCCCTTATAAGATACTAGTACGATTTCCCCTTCAGATTTTGGATTATATGAAATCATCATAATAGCATCTTGCTCTACAAATTTCGGAATATTGAATTGTTCGAACTGACCTTCATTTGTCCATTTAACTAGTTGTGGACCACCATTCCAGATACCCATTAAGATTCCAGTTTCTGTATATTTAGTCGCTGTTATTTGAAATGATTCATTTATAGCTTTAGTAAATGTATTACCATAATCCTTTGACTCATATAGTCCCTCACTAGTACCAAAAGCAACTCTTCCCTCTTCTTTCGGATGAACACTCAGTGTAAACGATGGATGATCTGCTGGTTGAGAAACTTCTTGTGGAACCCCTGCTAGTTTGGCTTTTGTCCACGTTTTGGTGTCATCCTTGGAGTAAAATAAACCTATATCCATTTTGGTATTTTGATGTGTATTATAAACAAAAATATCATTATTGAAATATCCTACATCCATTATATGAAAATCTGATACTTGTAATAAATCTAAAGACAGTACCGTTTTTCCACCATCCAAGCTTTTAACAACTCCAAATGGATCAGGTAAACTTGTGCCTTTGCCAGGATGACCACTAGAATAAAACCCTTCATTAACAGCTGTAAAGCCCATGTAATCGTTATTTTCTTTCTCCGTCGTATACCACGTATTATTATTATAAATTTTTAAACCATCATGTGATGCAAAGTATATACTTCCATCATTATGCGCATAGCCGACCCCATGTAAATGATCGACATTTACAGAATTATTTTTATTAAAAAAGTCATTTTCGCTATAATCTATTGCTTTCTTAGCAGCTTGTTTTTCGACTTCTTTAACATCAACATCTTTATTTTGAGCTATATTTGTATTCTCGATTTTCTTATCTCCGACTTTTACTTCTGATGAGTCCGAGCAAGCCATAAGAGTGTAAGTAAACGTACTTATCATAATCGCGGTTGCAACTTTTCTCTTCATTTATGTACCCCTTTTCTATTAATTTTTATTATTATTACCGATAAATCTTTTTAATATTTCTACTAGCATATATCCTAGAAAAATTATTCCAGCAAGAAAACTTATACCAATAAATAATTTATATTTAGAACCCATCAAAGTACAGAGTTCTCTCATGTTTTAAACACCTTCTCTACCAAATTATTTATGACATACCTTTATACTAAATAAAAAATGTGATGTAATTATGAGATAATAAAGAAACACAAATGATTTATAAATCACAAATCTTGGTCAGCTATCCCCTAGGGGAAAAGTATACTTTTCCCGCAGATTCTTGAACATCAATAATATGTTTGACGATTTTTTAAGTGTCCTCTACTTTTAGCCCAACAATTTTTTATTTTCACAGAAAAACTCGGCGATTGCCTAGCCGAAGTTGCATTTATGCGTTAGGAAAGTATGAACTATGCAGAAGTTTATACTTTCGTTATAGCTGAAAAAAAGAACAGCATTAAATATCGCTGTTCTTAAATCTCTTAAATATTATAAAAGCTATTATAAATACAGATACTGAAAATAAAATCGCTTTACCCTGCCAACTCCATACTAGGACTTGCTGAATTGAGTATGCTTCTATGAATAGTGCAGGGATTTTACCTAAAGTACTGGCAATCGAAAAATTTAATATACCAACTTTACTGCCTGCGCTTGCAAAAGTGATTAACCCCGATGGTATGAACGGGAATAATCTTAAACCTATTATTAAAATAAAGGCATCGAAACCTTTTGTTGCCAGTAATCTTTTAGTATATTTATTGTTAAGATTGTACTTTTGCTCTAGTTTTCGAAATCCTTTTCTATATAAATAAAAACTGACTATTGCTCCTAGGGCTTCCCCTATTATTGAAAGTACTAGTCCTTGATTAAAGCCAAAAAAGCTAATATTTGCTGCAGTTATGAAAACGCTTGGTAGAACTCCTAGAATACTAATTATAATATTTATAATAATACTTACAAAAATAGCTAGCATTCCTAAATTTTCAAACCAACTCACTATTTGGTATTCCATAATTTCACTCTCTTTAATTATGATTATAATTTCTACATATTTTTCTATTATACTTTTAGTATCTGATAAAACAAGGAGAATTAGTATGTTTTCTACTATAAATCAAATAAGTAACCAGCTAATGAGTCAGACGATGGATATCGCAAATGCTGCTCGTTCTATTCCTGCTATCTTTGCCTTTTTACTAGGTATTGTCGGCACACTCGCTCCATGTCAACTAACTGGGAATATTAGTGCAATAACCCTCTATAGCAATAGTTCGCTTCAAAAAGGTGTAAGTTGGAAGAATATCATCTCGTTTACGATCGGTAAGGTTCTAGCATTTATGCTTTTAGGTGGAATAGTCTGGATAGCCGGACGTGAATTACAAGATGAATTACCAACATACTTCCCATGGATTAGAAAAACAATTGGTCCTTTACTAATTTTAACTGGGCTAGTACTTTTAGGCATTTGGAAACCTAAATTTATTTTATTTTCAGGTAACAACTCAACAAAAGCATCTGGTATTTGGGGATCATTTTCGATGGGTTTCCTATTCTCACTTGCGTTTTGCCCAACGATGTTTTTCCTATTTTTCGGGTCACTTATCCCCTACTCACTTTCCATTAGTTATGGTTATATTTTACCTTCATTATTCGCGCTTGGTACGGCGGTACCAGTATTTGTCTTGATTGGCATAATATCGTATTTAGGTTTTAGTGGTTCATTAATGAAAAAAAGCAGAAAAGTTGGTAAGTATTTTCAAATTGCAGCCGGTACAACCTTACTATTGATTGGAATCTACGACTCAATATTATATTGGTACTAAAAAAGATGCTCAATGCGAGCATCTTTTTATTATTGTGGCATTGGTGTTGGTGTAGGTTCTGCAATTGCCTTGTATTTTTCATCAATTTGATTTCTTATAGTTTTTAAGTCTTTACCGTTTTGCAGCTCTAATTTTGTCTCACGGACAATATCGACGCAAATACCTCAGCCAAAGCCCATGTTATCAAGATTTACAATTTTACCGTCTACAGAGTCGACGAAGCAGTCTCTTACACTAGTGTGTCCGTCTAACTCATAACAACCGCAGTAACACGGAATATGAGCTAAAGGATCAGGATTTTCTATAGTATATTGATAGGCTTCAAGAATTTTAGCATCAGGTGTTCTAGACGTTATAACACTCCAATCATTACTACCAAGTACATACTGCATAGGTTGAGCTTGCGTAGTATCAGGAGTTTTCACCGGTTGTTCTTCGGCTTTTTGCGAGCACGCAGTTACTAACAGCATTAAAAATATTATGGAAAATAATAGTTTTTTCATGTTGCCATCCTTTCTATTATATTTATAATATTTTATGATAATATTATTTTGTGTAGAAAATATGATGAAGCCAATTCATGAAATTTGTTTTTGGATTATAAAACTTGGTTAATGGCTTAAAAAAATTCGTTTTGGATCATAAATTTGGGGCAATGGCTTAAAAAAATTCGTTTTGGATTATAAATCTGGAACAATGGATTAAAAATATTTTTGGATTAAACTTTAATTTTAAAAAAGCAGTAGTCGAATTAATAGACTACTGCTTTACTTTATCTTTTCCTTCTATACTTTAAGTCCATATGCTGTTGAGCCTGCAAATGGATCTTCTTCCATTTTTCTTTTTCAGCCCGTGCAAGTGCTGAATCTTGTTTACGTGCAGAATAGGCTATTTCACGCTGTAATTTTAAATAGCTTTCGTATCTAGAAGTTTCCAATTCGCCATTTTCAATTGCTGATCTTATTGCACATCCTGGCTCTGACTCATGACTGCAATCTGAGAATCTGCATCTTAATGCTATCTCTTCAATATCCGAAAAAGTAACTGTTACTCCTTCATCTCCATCCCAAAGCTGAAGCTCACGCATTCCTGGAGTATCAATTATCATTCCGCCACTTGGGAGAAAAAATAGTTCACGATGGGTTGTCGTATGCTTACCACGATCATCACCTTCACGTACATCCTGCGTTTTTTGCAATTCAGTGCCAATAAGAGCATTTAGTAATGTAGACTTCCCCGCTCCTGATGAACCTAGAAGCGCTACCGTCTTACCTTCACTTGCATATTCAGAAATTGCATCTATTCCATCACCATCTATGCTGTTTACTGCGAGAATTGGGACACCTATTGCCACCTCTTCTACAGCACTAATTCTAGAACTTACGTCTTCACATAGATCTTTTTTTGTTAAAATAATGATCGGGTTTGCACCGCTTTCCCATGCGAGTGTCAAATAACGCTCAATTCTTCTAACGTTGAAATCATTATTTAGAGCATTTACTAGAAAAACATAGTCAACATTAGTTGCTACTATTTGTTCTTCAATTTTGCTACCAGCTGTTTTTCTTGAAAAACAACTTAAACGTGGTAAAACCTCGTGGATTATAACACGGTTTTCATTAGGTAGTTTTTTAATTAAAACCCAGTCACCAACTGCAGGATAATCCGTACGCGTAAGTGCATTAAACCTAAATTTGCCTGAAAGCTCTGCTAACCAGTCATTCACTCCATCAGTTACTCGATAAATATGCTTATGCTCTAATACGACTCTGGCGAAATCTAAGTCGTTCTTTTGATAATTTAAAAATTGTTTATTAAAACCTATTTTCCTTAAATCCATTTTGTCCTCCTGAAATATGAAGGACGACAATCTTGTTTGCGCCCTTCTAAATTAAGCTGAAGTCACCTTTAATACAATCTCAATTCTCAACATAATACATCACTCCGTTCTTTAAATAGTTCAATATATTTTATCATATTAGGAAAAAAATGACACACAAGTTATATCTGTGATTGCACCACGAAACAACTTTTTTGCACCGCTTTTTCTGAAGACTGCACCGCATTTTAGATTTTTTGCACCGCGTTGTCGAATAACAAACAAAAAAACAACGAGCCGAAGCCCGTTGTTTAACTAAATTAATTTGCTACAATATTTACAATTTTACCAGGAATTGTGATTACCTTGCGAACAGTTTTACCCTCAATGTGTTCCTGTACTAAAACTGCATCGAATGCTGCTTGTTCCATTTCTTCCTTAGTAGCTGTTTTCGGTACTAGCCCTTTGCCACGAACCTTACCATTAACTTGGAATACAATTTCAATAGTGTCATCAACTAGTTTAGATTCATCATATGTCGGCCAAGCTTCGTAAGTTATAGTGTCATTGTGACCTAACTTATCCCAAAGCTCTTCAGCAAGATGTGGAGCGATTGGTGACAATAACTTCACAAAGCCTTCCATGAATGACTTAGGTAAAGCCTCAGTTTTATAAGCTTCGTTTATGAATACCATCATTTGTGAAATAGCTGTATTGAAACGTAGGTTTTCGAAGTCCTCGGTAACTTTTTTCACAGTTTGGTTATATAACTTTTCTAAAGAACCGCCCTCTGCTTCAGCACTAATTTTTCCAGTAAGATTATTATTTTCGTCAACGAACAAACGCCATACGCGGTCTAAGAAACGACGTGAACCATCTAATCCATTTTCACTCCATGCGATTGATGCATCAAGTGGCCCCATGAACATTTCATAAGTTCTTAACGTATCTGCACCGTGGCTATCAATAATATCATCAGGGTTTACAACGTTACCTTTTGATTTACTCATTTTTTCATTGTTTGAACCAAGAATCATACCTTGATTAAATAGTTTTTGGAATGGCTCTTTAGTCGGAACAACTCCAAGATCATATAAAAACTTATGCCAGAAACGAGCGTACAGTAAATGAAGAACTGCGTGCTCTGCACCTCCGATATAAACATCAACTGGTAACCATTGCTTTAACTTTTCAGCATCAGCTAACGCATCAGCATTATGTGGATCGATGTATCTTAAATAGTACCAACAGCTTCCGCCCCACTGTGGCATCGTGTTCGTTTCACGGCGACCTTTCTTACCAGTAATAGGGTCAACAACGCTTACCCAATCTTCGATGTTTGCGAGTGGTGATTCACCAGTACCTGATGGACGGATGTCTTCAGTCTTTGGTAAAACTAATGGTAAGTCCTCGTAAGGAACAGCTGTCATTGTACCATCTTCCCAGTGAATTACTGGGATTGGCTCACCCCAATAACGTTGGCGTGAGAATAACCAATCACGCAGACGATAAGTAACTTTTTTAGTTCCTGCTTTAGAAGCCTCTAACCAGGAAATCATTTTTTCAATAGCGTCTTCTTTATTTAATCCATTTAAAAATGCTGAGTTAACGTGCAGACCGTCTCCAACGTAAGCTGCTTCATCAACGTTTCCGCCTTCTACAACTTCAACGATTGGTAAGTCAAACTTTTTAGCGAACTCATGATCACGCTCGTCATGTGCTGGTACAGCCATGATTGCTCCAGTTCCATAAGTAGCTAATACATAATCAGCAATCCAAATAGGCACTTTCTTAGATGAATCAACTGGGTTCACTGCGTAAGCACCTGTGAAGACACCAGTCTTTTCTTTAGAAAGTTCTGTTCTTTCTAAGTCAGATTTAGACTTGATAGAATCGATATATGACTCAACTGCAGCTTTTTGTTCCCCAGTTGTAATTTTACTAACTAACGCATGTTCAGGAGCTAAAACTAAGTATGTTGCACCGAAAAGTGTATCAGGACGAGTAGTGAAAACAGTAATTTGATCTTCGTATCCGTCAACTTGGAACTTAACTTCCGCACCTTCTGAACGTCCGATCCAGTTACGTTGCATTTCTTTTAAACTTTCAGGCCAGTCTAATTCGTTTAAGTCTTCTAATAAACGATCTGCATATTCGGTTATTCTTAAAATCCATTGCTTCATCGGACGGCGTTCTACAGGATGACCACCACGCTCAGATAGACCATCAATTACTTCTTCATTAGCTAGAACCGTTCCAAGTGCTGGACACCAGTTTACTGGAATTTCATCTATGTACGCTAAGCCCTTTTCGTACATTTTCAAGAAAATCCATTGTGTCCACTTGTAGTAGTTAGGATCAGTTGTATTTACTTCACGATCCCAATCATATGAAAAACCAAGCGCCTTAATTTGACGACGGAATGTATTTATATTTTGCTCAGTGAACTCTGCTGGGTCATTTCCAGTATCAAGTGCATACTGCTCTGCTGGTAATCCGAATGCATCCCAACCCATTGGGTGTAAAACATTATAACCCTGCATACGCTTCATTCTTGATAAAATATCAGTTGCAGTATAACCTTCAGGATGACCTACGTGAAGACCAGCTCCTGATGGATATGGAAACATGTCTAAAGCATAAAATTTAGGCTTAGACGTATCTTCAGTCGTCTTAAATGTTTTATTCTCTTCCCAAACTTTTTGCCATTTTTTCTCGATTTCGTGATGATTAAAAGCCATTCAAAATCCTCCTAATTAATTCAAATAAAGAAAACTCGGCGATTGCCGAGCCTTAAGGGCGACGGCAGAGCCGTAGTTGCACTTATGCGTTAGGAAAGTATGAACTACCCCGAAGTTTATACTTTCCTTATAGCTAAAAAAGCTCCGTCCCTAAATAAACATAGGGACGAGAGCTATAAGTTCCCGCGGTACCACCCAAATTAGCACATTTTCGTACTCACTTGAAATCATTATCGCTGATCAACGCTAGTATTTACTATTTTCAATACTAGTACTAAAAGGCGAGTTCATAAGCTCATTACTATTGACTTTCACCATCCGTCAACTCTCTGAAGTATTCGACTTACTACTATTCCTTTGTCATTGTATAGAATATTTTGTCATTATTTCCTTATTTTAACTATAATTATTCAAAAAAACAAGTTAATGTGATAACGTTCTTTATGCTGTTGTTGTTTCTGCGATTTGTACTTGTTTGATATGTCTTTCAGATAGTTTGAACGATAAGATTACAGATAAAAAACCGAATATTAACAGTCCAACTAGAAATGTATAAACTGCGTCTATACCTTTACTATCATAGATTACCCCACCAACAACTGGACCAAACATACGGCCTGCTGAACTCATAGCACCGACAATACCTTGGTATTTGCCAGTTTGCCCAACTGGTGCTAGCTTATCCGCTATCGCAGGAATCGCTGGCCATATTAACATTTCCGCTACCGTCATCAAAAACATAGCGAACATAAAATCTTTAAAACTGCTTGCAGTAAATAAATATAGAACAGATAAAATAAATACTACATATCCAGCATATATTTGACTTTTATTACTATGAAGCCACTTTTCAATTACCTTATTTAAAATTGGCTGGCCAACAACAATAACAATCCCATTCATAGTCCAAAACAACGAGTATTCTGATAAGCTTACTCCATTTTTTATAACTTCTGTTGCTATCGGTGTCTGCCACTGAACATAGGCAAACCAACATAACAAATATCCAAAATTTAATAATGTAAATGATACAAGTAAGTTAGTCGCTGGTCTTTCAGCAAATCCCTTTACACTCTGCTTATTTTCTTTTTTATGCTCACTACTCATATTAACTTTAGTGATCATGATTACGTAAAATAATAAAAATAATGCTAGGTTTGCTGCATACGCATACGTAAAAGAAATATCCGCAATTATTCCAGCTACCGAAGATCCTGCTGCAACCCCTAGATTTGCTGCAACATACATATAGTTAAATGTTTTGCGGCCGCCTTCTGGCCAAATTACTGCAGCGAGGGCATACATTGCCGGAAATACTAGACCAGTGCCCAAGCTAATTACTGCTATGTTAACTGCAAAGTTTGGCCAACCCTTGTCAATTAGCATACTTATTAATCCAATAGTACTAATTGTAACGCCAATACTTATTGCCTTTTTGCTTCCAAATTTATCAAACATCCAACCACCGACAAAATTCCCAATAAGGTTTGTTAGGTTGAAAAATACTAGAACAATTCCTGTAACGTACATACTTTTGCCAAGCTCATTGTGCAAGTAGATCGAATTCAACGGCCATAGAAACGATAACCCCATTAGAAATATAACCATAGCTATAACTAGCCATTTAACTTTATTTGGCATTGTGAACTCTCCCTTTTTTTGGTCAACATTATGATTTTAGAGCAGTTCACAAATATATTCAACAAAGAAAACTCGGGGATTACTGTCTATTTTAAAGTAGCAACTATAATTTCAGGCCTATTAAATAACCTAAAAGGAAAAATACTATTTCCAAGTCCTCTACTGACAATCATTTTAGTATTATTTTTCGAATGAATACCTTTAGTATACTTAGGAAACAATCCTTGGTTTGGCGCTAATACTCCCCCCAAAAAAGGTAAGTCAAATTGACCACCATGTGCATGTCCAGAGAAAACTAGATCAAAATTAGACTCAACATACTGCTCGAAGTATTCTGGACGGTGGGATAGTAAAATATTTAAAATATCCTCTTTTTGTACTTTTTCAAGATTACGTGCGATTTGTTCATTCTCATCATAAGAATCGACTGGGAAAGATGGATCTTCTACACCAGACAGGAGAATCTCTTGACCCTTAATTTCAATTTCAACTGATTCATTGCTTAAAACAACAACACCGTTTGCTTTTAGCTTTTCAATTAGACCATCTAATCCATCTATTCTCTGTTCATGATTTCCAGTAATATAGTAGATCGGGTAATTTGGAGCCAGTTTTTTTACTAAAGTTAAACTTGGATTTGAATCATATCTACGACTATCAATGATGTCGCCTGTGATAACTATAATATCCGGATTAATTTTTTCTACTTTCTCAACTAATGTCTCTTGATTTTTACCGAACATTTTATTATGTAAATCAGATAACTGGACTATTTTATATCCTTTGAAATTATCAGGTGTTTTTTGTGACTTAACCGATATATCTGTTGTTTCTAACCAGTTATTTTGAATATGTAAAAATATCATAAGAAAAATTATTACGAGTAGAGACCATAATATTTTGTTATTTAAGATCTTAATCAACTCCATTCCTATTATTTAATAATAACCTAAAAAAATGGTTTGTGATTGATCTAAGTTTTTGATCCAAAAATAGTTTTTTTAATCCAAAAAATGATTTTTTAATCCAAAACTTTAATTTTTCAATCCAAAATTTAATTTTTCGATCCGAAGATATAATTATTTGATCCATACATTAAAAAAGAAGTTGGCCCTAATTGGGACAACTCCTCTTAAATGTTATTCTTTTGATTCTTGATTTTTTTGGTTTGATTTAACTGGTTGGGATTTTTTAGAATTTTGCAGTTTAAGTTTTTTAACTGGATCATCTTCGCCCATTTCAGTCATCATATTTTTTGCGAAATTTGATTTCTGCTCCGGATTATTAGATTTACTTCTTTTTCTAACCATCTCTAATTCCTCCTATAAATAAGGATTTGTAATCATATCATGTTGCACTGTTAACAACTGATTTTTCAGACGTTGTAGGTCGGCTCGCTGTTGAGCATTTGAACTCGCCATTAACGTATCTAATTCTTGAAGTGTTTTTTCAAGTTCTTGTTGGGCGCTAGTGTACTCACTTGGTGGGTAATGATTGCGCTCAACTTTACTCGCCTCAGAAATCATATATTCAGCTTTTGCCATTGTTTGCGTTGCATTTTCAACGAATACTTCAATACTATGTCTTATTCCCATGTTAATCCTCCTAAAGAGTTTTACACGGTTATTTTTTCCTAAACGAAAAAATTAATCATAATAATTTGTTGTTATATATTACTAATGATAAAATTCAAATATCTATTTCTTAAAGCAAGGTGAAATTTTGAAAAATAATAATCCTTTTAAATACTCATTTGATAACAAAAGATACCATACATGGAATTACCATTTACGTGAGCATTTCGGTGAGAAAGTAATGAAAATATCTTTAGATGGCGGGTTCACATGTCCGAATCGGGACGGTTTCGTTACATACGGTGGTTGTACTTTCTGTAGTTCATCGGGTTCTGGTGATTATGCAGGTAATCGTGCAGAGCCTTTAAGTGAGCAATTCGAAAAAATTAAAATAAGAATGCACGATAAGTGGAAAAGTGGTAAATATATTGCATATTTCCAAGCTTTTACAAACACTTATGCTCCCGTTTCTGTTCTAAAAGAAAAATTTGAAGAAGCTATTTCGTATGAAAATGTTGTTGGCATTTCGATTGGGACGAGGCCAGATTGTCTTCCAGATGACGTTATAGAGTACTTAGCCGAACTAAATAAACGTACGTATCTTTGGATTGAAATGGGGCTTCAAACGATACATGACTCAACTGCCAAGCTCATTAACCGTGCCTATACTTATGAAACATATAAGAAAGCTGTTGAAAAATTACGAAAACATAATATCCGAGTTTGTTGCCACATAATCGACGGCTTACCATTAGAAAACGAAGAAATGATGCTCGAAACCGTCCGTGAAATCAGCCAACTCGATGTTCAAGGAGTTAAAATCCATTTACTACATCTATTAAAAGATACGCCAATGGTCAAGCAATACGAACGTGGAGATCTAAAACTAATGGAAAAAGATGACTACGTTAGACTAGTTGTGAAACAATTAGAATTAATTCCACCAGAAATAATTATCCACCGATTAACCGGCGATGGTCCACGTGATCTTATGATTGGGCCGATGTGGAGTTTGAAAAAATGGGAAGTATTAAATGCCATTGATGCTGAGCTTCTTGCCCAGGACACTTGGCAAGGAAAAAAATTTGTAAGGAATAATTAATTATGAAAATCAAAAAAGTGTTACAGTATGCTAAGTTTTTATTAGAAGAGTTTGTATGTGAAGGAGATATCGTTATCGATGCAACAGTTGGTAATGGTCACGACACACTTTTTCTAGCAAACCTCGTTGGTGATAAAGGAAAAGTTTACGGATTCGACGTTCAAGAACCGGCTATAAAAAAAACAACAGAGCGCTTAAATGAAAATAATGTACTAAATAGGGTCACTTTGTTGCAGAAATCCCATGAATTTATCGACAACTACTTGAAAGACGAACATAAGGCTAAAATCAAAGCTACAATCTTTAACCTTGGATATTTACCAGGTAGTGATAAAACAGTTACAACTAATTCAGAAAGCACTATTAAAGCAATTAATGCTGCAATAAATAATACCGTTTCGGGCGGAATTGTAATTTTGGTTATATATCCTGGTCATGCTGAAGGAATGATTGAAAGTGAGGATATTAAAAATTATTTGAGTGACTTTTCACAAGATGTCGGTCACATTCTGCAATACGGATTTATAAACCAACAAAATAACCCACCATATATTTTAGCAATCGAAAAGAAGTAAAATATTCTAAGATAAATAAAAGTGACTTAAGGGTGTAAAACTGCTCGACTCCAGCGGGAACAGCACGAGCCGAAATCCATTTTTGCAAGTGAAAAACTTGCAAAAATTAGTTGAGGCCGTGCCCGCGGAAAGCGAGCAGTTTTTTGCGGATTTTTATTTTAATAATATATACAAATTAACCCGTTCTTATTGCAATAAGGTTTCTAATAATATTAAGTAAGGCTCTTTTTTCGTAATTTAATAATCCAACTAGGGGGATTGTATTATGGTAAAGTTGCTAAATGCATTACTTATATTATGTGGTATATTTATTATTCCAATAATATTAATCGGTGGAACACTATTGCTAATTGAAAAATTTACAAAAAGGAAATCAAAAAACACTTCTGAATAACCAAATCTAAGGTTCTCCTTAGATTTTTTTATTTACCCAAATACCTTATGCGGCTTTAATTTCCGATATGCTTTCACATTCCAATAAAAAAACTTAGTATTAAAACCACCTATTGCACGTATTTTCCTTAATAAATTCCTCTCCACTTTCAATAAACTTACTTTTGGATCAGCTAAATACATCGCAAACAATGAGTCCAGAACTAAACAATGAAATGCGTAATCAACTACACCCTTTAAAATTTCCTTTGCCCGTTGATAGAAATTTTTCAGTGTCGCATATAAGTGGTTCAACTTCTCATAATAAGTGCAGAAGTTTAAATCACCGCCTGCTTTATCTTCCTCTATGTCAATTAAATAATCTAAAAGAATATGTACGCCTTGAATAAACGGGAAATACCCATTAAATATTGTTTCAAAATGTTGTCTATCGTGTTCTTCCTTTAAGGCATAGGCAATCATACAAAATATTGCGAGTGTCGAACCTGTACAGGCAGAAAATTCATACCATGTCATCGGTGGCACTTTTTCACGATGTGTGCCAAACCAGTTTATAAGTCGGTCTTCTCTCTCATCATGTCTTACGTGCTTATGAACTTGAAGATCATTATATAATGCGTTTAGCTCTGTCAATAATGGCATAATTTCATCGTAATTTTTAATTTTACGCAAAATCCCCTGACATTCTTTTACAAGACTATGTAAGTACCCTCCATCATTCTGCTCTTCACGATACATATAGTAATTTTGCAAAGGAGCGTCAGGATTAAGCGCATCTTCCATTGATTTATGTAATTGTGTGAAATCTTCAGGATCAAGTGATGTGCTTCTATCACATAAGTTATCTAAGTAATCACTAATCGTTTGAAATGCAACAACAAATCTAACGCAATCATCTACTGTATTTTTAGTTAAAAATGCAAAAATTGCTCCACCTTCACAATGAAATGTCTTTGTATTGATAGAGGCTAAAGCCTGTTTTCTAAGTTCCAAATTTGGAATAGCAATTGCTTTTTCCTTCCAAACATCTAAATACTTGTGTACAGCTGGAAAAATATACTTATAAGTGTAGTACATAAATTTAATAGGATATAATTTTTTTTGCATTTGTACCTCCTGCTGTATTTTTTTATTTATTATTAGTATTATCATGTTATCGAAACAAATTACGTTTGAAAGGAAGTTTTTTTATGATTTATCCATATAAAGATAAAACTCCAAAAATCGATTCATCGGTGTTCGTTGCTGATTATGTAACTATTATTGGTGATGTGGAAATTGAAGAAGAAAGCTCCGTTTGGTTTAATACAACAATTCGTGCTGATTTAGCCCCTGTTCGTATTGGCAAAGGTGTAAATATCCAAGAAAGTTCTGTTATTCACCAAAGTACTGATATTCCTGTAATTATAGAGGATAAAGTTACGATTGGCCACAATGTTGTATTACATAGCTGCACAATTCGAAAAGGTGCCTTAATAGGTATGGGGGCTGTAGTGTTAGATGGTGCTGAAGTTGGAGAAGAAACTTTGATTGCAGCTGGAGCAGTTGTTACTCCTGGAAAAGTAATACCACCAAGGTCACTTGCAGTAGGTAATCCCGCAAAGGTTGTTCGTGAACTAACTGAGAAAGATATTGAAGACATGTATCGTGGTCAGAGAAGTTACGTTGAAAAAGCTAAATATTATAAAAGTATTGTAAAAAGTCTTTAGTATAAGATTCATTTTCTTTTTTGGATTAAATATTGCGGAAAAAAGTTAGTGATAAATAGTTAAAAGTTAGTGATAAATAGTTAAAAGTTAGTGATAAATAGTTAAAAGTTAGTGATAAATAGTTAAAAGTTAGTGATAAAGTACATAAAGTTAATGAATCCTCTGGAAACTAATCTGATTAAAGTTCAATTTAGTTGATTGGAGCAATTTAAAAGACGAAAGCCTTTAGGATTATCCTAAAGGCTTTTTTAAAATTTTATAAAGTTCTTACATAATCTACATAAAGCAAAAACTGCGAGACTCCAGCGGAAACAGCACGAGCCGAAAATCCATTTTTGCAAGTGAAACTTGCGAAAATTAGTTGAGGCCGTGCCCGCGGAAAGCGAGCAGTTTCTGCGCATGTACTTTTAATAAAACGATTTATAAAATAACATTGCAAATACTGCTAAAACATTTAAAAACGACCAGTTTATATATCTATTAATAATTTTTCTTGGATAAACTCGTCTTTTTGTTTCAACAATTACAATTTTTGCATTTTTTATCATATTTACTACACATGTTATGATTATAATATACATACCCCATGCTACAAACGTCCAAGTTACCATCGGAAACCCGTTTAGTAAAATGGAACCGGTTACAACTGATACTAAAAGTAATGTTAATTGTATGTAGTGTGCGTTTATCATTAGTTGACTTTTATCTATTTTTTGTTGAGGCTCGATACTATGGAGTGACATACCTACAAATGGAAAAATAACGGAAATTAACATTGAAAAACCAATTGCCATATGAATTACATAATTCATCTTTTCATCCCCCTTGTACACATAATTATAACATATTCGCCACAAAATCTCCAAGTATTTCTATTGATTTTGTAAGAAAAATACATCAAAAGATTTCTATTGCAATTATACGAATTCCGAAATACAATTAATAAAAAAATAACTTTAAATTTTTGAATGGGAAGAGTAATTTTATTCTTATCGTTATAGAGAGCTTGCGGATGGTGAAAAGCAAGTACGGTTAATAAAATGAATGGGCCCATGAGAGGTATACTGAACGATTATTCAAGTAGGTAGCCCGGATCTCCACCGTTAAAAGGATAGAGTATAACGTCAGTTGACAAGTACTCGAATGAGAGGTTTTTCTTATTTAAAGAAAAACAATTGAGGTGGCACCACGGTAATTAATCGCCCTCTACACTATTTTTTAGTGTAGAGGGCTTTTTTATTTTTATATAAGGAGTGATTTAAATGTTAATTGCTATACAAAATCCAAATGAGGTGCGGGCCTGGTCCGTTTATGGTTGATTTCCAAACTAAAAGACTTATTATTTCGGAGGAGAAACCATGAAATTATTTGAAAGAATTGACGTCCACAAACTAATTAGTCTATCAGGAAGAAAAAATACGCCAAGAACTCTTGGTGCACTTGACCTAACACTACTAGGCATAGGTTCAATTATTGGTACAGGAATTTTCGTTTTAACCGGAATTGTTGCTGCAACGCAAACAGGGCCTGGAATCTTTTTATCTTTACTTATAGGAATCATTGTTTGTGGTCTTATTGCTTTATGTTTTGCAGAATTCTCATCAGCAGTACCAGTTCCTGGTGGAAGCTATTCGTATATAAGCGTCTCATTAGGTAAGTATTTTGCTTTTATATCGGGATGGGGTTCGATTCTTGCGTATATTTTAGCGCCTGCTGCAATCTCAGGCGGCTGGTCAGCATATTCCCAAGGAATTCTTAAAGATATGGGAGTTACATTGCCATCATCCTTAAGTTCTCACAATTTTACTCAAGGTGGAAAAATAGATATCTTAGCAGTTTTTATAGTTTTATTAATAACTTTTGTTTTAAGCCTTGGTGCTAAAGAAAGTACAATGATTAATAAAATAATTGTATATATAAAGCTTGCAGCAATAATATTATTTATAGCAGTAGGTGTTGGGCATGTAGATACAGCTAACTTTACACCAGTTATGCCTTATGGTGTTGATGGAATTTTCGCAGGCGCTTCAGTACTATTCTTTGTCTACTTAGGATTTGATAGTGTTGCAACAACAGCTGAATACGCAAAAAACCCACAAAGGACTGTACCAATAGGAATATTAGCATCATTAGCAATTTGTGCAATTCTATATATTGGCGTTTCATTTGTTCTAACAGGAATGGTTAGTTATAAAGATCTAAATGTCGCGCACCCTGTTGCATACGCTCTTACAGAGGCAGGAATGGGTACACTTGCTTCAATAATTTCTGCTGCTGCCGTAATTGGGATGACGACTGTAATTTTCATGATGATGTTTGCAAACTCACAAATAGTATACTCAATGTCAGTAGACCGTTTAATCCCAAAGAGATTCTCTTCTATTAATCCGAAAAATTCAACGCCTACGTTTAACATTTGGGTTAATGGCTTAATCTCTGCTGTTATAGCTGGTTTTGTAGATCTTCAATATTTGGCTAGTTTGATAAATATCGTTTTGCTATTTACATTTTTATTAGTAGCGATAGGGTTGTATGTTTTTAGAAAAACGAATCCCGAAATCGAACGACCTTTTAAAGTTCCTTACGCTGGATTTTTCGTAATTCTAACTGTCGTATCTTGTCTATTTTTAATGATACAAATGAGCTTTAGTATATGGGCTGGGTTCATTATCTATATGTTAGTCGGTACTCTCGTTTATACATTTTATAGTTCAAAGCAATCAAAAGAGGTATAGGTCTTTTATATAAATACAGAATAAACCGAATTAACATTTAAGTTAATCCGGTTTTTTTCTTTCAAAATATAAATCTCTAATTTCACCGTTATTTAACAAAATGATTGGAAATAAAGGAAAGTTAATATAGTCCGTAAATCCAATGATTTTTCCAGTACGATTATCAGGTAATGTATATTCCTCATTTATCTTAAATATATTAGTTCGATAAATAAAAACCTTTACAATATTTTTATCTAAAGTTCTTCCTCTTTGTTCCCATATATATTGTAGTGCTTGCGTCGACTTCATTGTTTTTCTTCCAAAAAATCCTCTAACAAGCTGGTCGTATAGTTTAGAAATTGAAATTATTTTTGCGAATAGGTGAATTTGATTTCCTAATTTCTTATTAGGTAACCCTGAACCATCAACACACTCATGATGGTCTAATATTCCCATTACAATATTTTTTCTTTTTCCTATATAAGAGGATGAAATTATCTCAACTGAATTTTTAATATGTTTTATTGTTGTCTCAGTATGCTCTCCATCTTTAACATAGGTAAAATATTCGTCTTTCGATTGCCTAATAAAACCTATATTTGCAAATAGTGAGGCTATTGCTAACTCTATTAATTGTTCATCTCTTAACTCCAATGTTAAACCAATCATAATAGATACAATGCAAGTATTTATGCTACTAACTTCTAGAGCCTCATGATATGACTCGAGTTCCTTATAATATGTCTTCAATATTTGCTCTTGCTCAATTCGCTCGAAAAATAACTGCTTTATTATTGAAATTCTATTAATTAAGTGCTGAGAATCAAATATCTGTTTGAAACTCTCCCATAATGGATAATTATAAAATTTTTCAAGCTCAGTTTTGTTTTCCTTATGATCATTTACAATTACAATTTCTTCCTTATTTAATTCTGCTCTCTCATCAATATAATCTTCAAAGTCCAAGTCTTCACTAGTATACATATTGAATTTTCCAACTATAATTTTAAGACTCTCTAGAAAATTCCTATCCTCGAATATTCTAGAATCCTCGAAAATTTCAAAAGTTTTGAGGTTATGGGTTACGATAATCTCTGCACTTGATGGAAAATATTTTTTTAATTTAATAATTATCGAATTTGTTATAACACTGTACCTCTTTAAAAATAATACTCCATCATTACCATATATTGGGTGGAGTATAATTTCATCTGGAATTAGGTCTTTAATCGACTTCTTTCTATATATTTTCATTTTAATCAAAACCTTCAATTTCACTTGTGGTAGAATAATCTTGTCCTACTGTTAGTAGTATACTTATAATGCTAGCTATCGGTGATAGGACAATCCCCTATTATGCAAAAAAGGGTTAAAAAAATAGGAGAAATAAAAAATGATTGAAATTATTTTACATGCTACGTTATTAGCACTTGGACTAATAATGCCTTTAGGGGCACAAAATGTATTTGTATTCCAACAAGGGGCTATTCAATCTTCTTTCTGGCGCGTTTTACCCGTTGTAATTGTGGCTAGTATTTGCGATACAATATTAATAACACTTGCTGTTACAGGTGTATCGGTTCTTGTTCTTGCTAATGAGTGGATTGAATTAATTTTAATGAGTATAGGTGTTTTATTTCTGCTTTTTATGGGATTGGTTACATGGAGAAGTGAAGTTAAGAAGGTTGACTCCGAAGTTGTTGTTTTACCAATTAAGAAGCAAATTATCTATACAGCTTCAATTTCTATCTTAAATCCTCATGCAATTTTAGATACGATTGGTGTAATAGGTACAAGCTCTTTACAATATTCTGGATTCGAAAAAATTGTTTTCAGTATTACTTGTATAATCGTTTCTTGGATTTGGTTCGGAGTACTCGCTCTTCTTGGAAGACAAGTTGGACGGTTAGACAATTCAGGGACACTAATGAGGATCTTGAATCGAGCTTCTGCCTTAATTATGTGGGGACTTGCTATTTACTTAGCTATTAATTTATTAAAATAGTAAAAAACGCAGGCACACTTATATATTGTGTCCTGCGTTCTTTTTATGGATTTTTATTAAGCCTTTGCAGCTTCAATTTGAAGTGACACTTTTACTTTATCACCAATTAAAACTCCACCTGTTTCTAGGGCTGCATTCCAAGTTAAACCATAATCAGTACGGTTTACTGAACCATTTACACTAAACCCAACTTTTTCATTACCCCAAGGATCCTTACCTTGACCTTCAAATGTAACTTTAAATGTTTCTGTTTTAGTTACTCCGTGTAATGATAATTCTCCAGTAACTTCATACTCATCTTCGTCTACGCGAGCGATCTTAGATGATTTGAATGTCATTGTCGGATGATTTTCTACATCAAAGAAATCAGCTGATCTAAGATGGTTGTCACGATCTTCGTTACGAGTGTCGATACTTGCTAACTCAACATTGAATGCAATGTTTGCAGTTGTTAAGTCTGTTACATCAGCCTCGATTGTAGCATCAAAGTTTTGGAAAGATCCTTTTACGTTTGCAATCATCATATGTCTTACTGAAAAATCAATACTGCTATGTGCGTTATCTACTGCCCATTTTGAAATTGTCATTTTATATTCCCCCATTGGATATTTTATATTTATTAATATTATCTCGAATTCAAGATAACTTAATTTAAGATAAGTATATGCGATGAATTAGTTTGATGTCAACTATTTTTAATTAAGAATATTTTATATAAGGATAAAGTTTAAAAAAAAAGCAATCCACTGGGGGGTGCTTTTTAAATTGCTTAATTTTTAATTGAAGGTTTGCGCTCGAAATATTCATGTAAGCGATATTCACAGATTTCTTTCGTCCAATTAAATAATATTTCCATATGTTCTTGTTCTACCATAACGTCAAAATGTATTATATTATTATTTTTATCAAGTTTAACAAATCCATTACTAGTATTAGACCATTTACTTGCGGGCATTTCCTTTATTTTATTTATTACTTTTTTCTCGTTGTAACCTAGTTCTCTATTAAACTCTAAATCATTACCGTCTTTTATTACTCTATAATTTTTTGAAGTAATATAATTGTAAAAGCCGTATGAAATGTTTGCTATATTTTCTGGATTTGTCCACTTTTCTTGCCCTTTATCTAGGAACTGCGCTAACATTACCATCTTATAACTTTTGTTCATTAATGTAGTTGATACCTCATTTAGCCAATCTTTATAGACAAATAGACATTGTTCCTCTAACTGATTAAGTTCATTTATTTTATTTAAGAAATCAAAATATGACTTAATACCCTTAGAATTATCAATTAAAAACTTAAGGTTGTATTTTAAATGAAACTCCAAAATATTCGGTCTTCTTCCTAATTCAGATTTTAATCCAAAGTAGTAATCTTCATATCTATCTATAAGAGTTTGACTTCTCTTTCGCAATTGATTAACTAAGTCTATTGTTTCTAAGTCAAATTCAATTGTACAACCACTTGGGGCAAATTCTTTTAAATCCGTAGCGTTCTTCCACTTTAATCCAGTTTTTGCTAACGCAGAAAGTTTCATCTCTACATTCCGGTAATTTCCGATTAGATCAATTATTGTACAGTATTCCTTGCCTTTATGCAGCCTTAATCCACGACCTATTTGTTGAATAAAAACAGTTAATGATTCTGTTGGTCTTACAAAAATTAATGTATCGACACTCGGAATATCTACACCTTCGTTAAATAAGTCTACTGTAAATATAATTTCAATATCCTGTGATTCTAAACTATTAATTGCGCTCTTCCTAGAAACTTTAGATTTTGAATGTAATGCTACGCAGGATGCTCCTTGACTATGAAAATATTCACTTAGGAATTCAGCTTGTCTTATTGAAGAACAAAATACTAGAGTTCTAGTTTGTTTATTATTTTTCCATGCATTAAAAACCTTATCTGCAATATCGTTACTTAATTGGCGTAACTCTAAATCTTCCCTATCATATTCCTTACCAGTCCATTTAATTTGTGTATAGTCAATCTCATCGTACACACCTAGATATCTATATGGTGAAAGCCACCTTTTCTCAACTGCTTCTGGAAATTCATATCTGAATACTTCATTTCCATCACATATAGCGAATATGTCCCCACCATCTGCCCTATCAGGAGTGGCTGTTATACCTAATAAAAACTTAGGCTTAAAATAATCTATTATCTTTTTGTATGTAGGTGCGGCTGCATGATGAAATTCATCAACAATTATTAAGTCAAAATTATTAGGAGAGAATTCATTTAGATTCTTCTTTTTTCCCAATGTTTGCACAGATGCAAAAATATAGTTTGCTTCCTTATTTTTTTCAACACCATTATAAAAACCAAAACTAGCCCCATCTACAACTCGCGAAAAAGTTAGCTTTGCCTGAGTTAAAATCTCTTCTCTATGAGCAACAAATAAAACTCTATTTAAAAATTCTTTATTTTCATCTGAAAAAAAAGCAGCTAAATATGTTTTTCCTAAACCTGTTGCCATTATGACTAAACCGCGTTCATGTTCATCATGAAGAGTCTTTCTCAGTTCCTCTAACGCTAGCTTTTGAACTTCATTTGGCTCAATAATTTGATATACTTCATTTGTTTCTGCTAGAACATTATCTTTACGTGTTATCTCTGGGTTTGTATTACTCTCTTTTTCAACCCAATTTTTTAATAACTCATTATTTACAGCTTTATTTGCATATTCTTTTGTATATATTTTAAGTATTTCCACATTCAATTCTACTGTGTTATTTGCATAGTAAATATTATCAAATTCTTTGAGTGCATCTAAATACACATTTTCATTTACATCTTTATCAATTGATAAATTCCATTCTACTCCGGAAGTTAGTGCGCTCCTTGAAAGATTAGAAGAACCCACTATCATTCTTCCTTCGTCTTTACTATTGATAATATAAGCTTTTGGATGAAAAGATTTCCCATTACTATTTACTAATCTGATATTTAAATCATGATATTTAGCTTTTAAACCAAGTAATGTTTCGAGTGCTTCCGGTTGAGTAACATGTAGATAATCTCCACAACAAATAAAAACTTCTGCACCATTTAACAATGCATCTTCTAAACTATCTTTTATTGATTCAATTCCTGATTTCATTAAAAAGGAAACTAATATATAAATTTCATCTGCTGTTGCAAATTTATCCTTTAATTCATCAAGTAAGTTGTTTGTAATTAATTTAACATTACTCATCGTGTACCTCGATTAAAAATACCTTTTCTTTAAAACTTCCACGTTTATCTTCTTTATCCTTCCTAACGTGTTCGAGTTTTTCAGGATTTACTTTATGAATCTTAGCTAAACAGTTTACAACTTCAAGAATATCAGCTAATTCTTCAATTGCTTCATTATCATTTTTCGCACTTAAATATTCGTCTATTTCTTCAAGTAATTTTTTTCTGAGTTGTAACACATATTCTTTTTCATCAAGAATTATAGACGAATAATCCTTACCTGATTCCTCTATTATTTGAAGTATTTTATCACGAACTAATTTGTTATGTACTGGCATTTCTACCCCATCCTTTATGGATATTGAACTAAATTTGGAATCATTTTTCTAATTCCACCTCTTGGATCATCAATATCACCTTTATATCTTGGTATTAAATGAAAATGTAAATGTGGCACAGTTTGACCACCAAACTCTCCAATATTTACGCCTACGTTATAACCATCAGGACTAAATTTAGTATCAATAATTTTTTTACCTTCTAAAATTAGTTTATGAATATCACTCAGTTCGTCTTGTGAGACATCAAAATAACTTTTAATATGTCTTTTAGGAATTATTAATAGATGACCTTTTTGAACTGGATATTTATCATAAAAGCCTACAGCTAAATTGTTTTCTAGGACTACAGTAAATTTCCCTTCGCAAAAAACACATGTCATAATTTACCCCTGGTACTTTTTATAATAATATTATCATAATAGATAAGAAAATATTTTTATAGGTTTAGAAAAATCTAAAACAAGAAAACCAAACTAATTAATAAGGATGATTAACAATTAAGATACTTTTTGTTTGTAGTAAAAATCAGTGGAGAAGTCCAACGGCTGAGAAAGTTTTTCATAATTTTAATGGTTATAGTGTTAGGTCTGCTGGAACAGAATCCGGTGCACGAGTTAAAATTACAAGCGGTCATATTGGTTGGGCAGATATAATTTTCGTAATGGAAAAGAAACACGTGAATCGTGTAAAAGAGAAGTTTGGTAACGAAATATCTAGTAAAACATTGATAAATTTGGATATTCCTGATGATTATGGTTATATGGACGATGATTTAATTGAAATTTTGAAAGCCAGAGTTGCAGATCATATTGAAGTTCCATAAAACACAGAAAGACGATCACATCATGAAGATGTAATCGTCTATTTTTAGTTTAATTTCTTATTTATCAAATGTACCTTTGAAATCTAATGAAGAACATTTTTCTAAAGGTAACTTCACGCTCTTACCTTCAACTGATGACTTGTAGATTGCTAGTACTAGCTCTAGTGCTCTTCTTCCATCTTCTGCTGTTACGTATGGTTCTCTGTCATTAATAATTGCATCCATTACGTCTGCATATAACGGATTGTGACCAAAGCCATATACGTTTGGTGGGTTTTCTTGGTACTTTGCCTTTACTTCTTCTGCATTATCTTTGTTATCAGCAAAATGCCACTCTTCGATAATGTTTACAGACTTACCTCCAGCTTTAACAGTACCTTTGTCTCCGAAAAGGTATAACGTTTCTTCAAGGTTTCTAGGGAAGATATTAGTTGTACCTTCAATAATACCGTAACTTCCATTTGCAAACTTTATCATAGCCATTCCAAAATCTTCTGCTTGAATAAAGTCATGCATTAAATTATCAGTCATACCAACAACTTCAACAATTTCGTTACCCATTAACCAACGAAGAAGATCGATATTGTGGATACATTGGTTCATTAAAGCCCCGCCGTCTTGCTCCCAAGTACCTCTCCAAGGTGCTTGAGTGTAGTAGTCTTCCCCTCTGTTCCAACGAATATGAGCTGTTCCGTGAAGCATTCTACCGAAACGCTCTTCTTCAACAGCTTCTCTAATTTTTTGGATAGATTTATTGAATCGGTTTTGGTGACAAGCACTTACTTTTACATTTTTTTCTTTTGCCTTTTCAATAATCGCATCTGCTTCTTCTAAAGAAAGAGCGATTGGCTTTTCAATTACTAAATGAATTCCAGCTTCGATACAGTCTAATGCGATATAACCGTGCTTACCGCTTTCTGTGCAAATACCGATTAAATCTATTTTCTCTTTTTGAATCATTTCTTTATAATCTAAGTATTGAGGTGTAGTTTCTGGTAGATCAAATTTCTTAATTTTATCTACCATATTTTCAGCTACAACATCACAAAGTGCTACGATTTCCATATTATTTTCTATTGCTGCTGCGATATGGTTATAAGAAATACGTCCACAGCCGATAATTGCAAATTTTAATGACATATATAACATCCTTTTAGTAAATTTTTGGTAACAATAGTATATTACTTTAAATTAACAAAAAAATAAATACACTTAATCCTTTAGTATGATACCATAAATTCCAAAAAATATTAGGCTACAACATGAATTTAATAATATAATTGATTTAACATTTAAATAGAGGTCGTGATCACATGAAAAAATTTTATCTCGTATTAGTTGGTTTATTAATTTTGATGGCAGTTGGCTGTGGTAAAGAAAAAAGCAGTGGTCCAGTTGATCTAGATTTCGGGGTTGGTGCTTACCGAGCTAATTGGGATGAAAACAATTTAACTGATAAGGCAATTAAGATTGATAGTACGAAATTAATGAACGAGTTTCTTGAACAGCACGTACCATTCACAGAAGAAGATAAAGAAGTTGTAATGAAATATGACGATGATTTTTTTAAGAAAAAAGTTGTTTATGCTTATGTTACTAATGAAAGCAGCGGATCAAACTTACTTGAACCAGCTAACGCTATTCGTGATGGTGAAAATCTTAAGCTCAAAGTTAAGCGCATCATACCTCAAATTGGCACAATGGATATGGCTGCTCGAGTTGCATTATTCGAATTAAAGCGTGATGATGTAGAAAATGTAACAGATGTTACTGTTTCAGTCGAAGATATTCAAAAGTAAGAGGTGAAGTTAAGTGACAATAATCAAAAAACGTAGCCTTCTTTTATATGTAGGTTTTATTACTCTAATTGTCTTTGCTAATTACACTTTATATCATATTCCTATATATAACCCTATTCCGAGTGGCGTTGTTCTAGGGTCGATAATCGATTTTCTAATTGTCATACCTTTGATAACGTACTTTCTCATTATTAGAAAAAAATACTCATTAAAGTATATGGGTGTTGTTATATTAGCCGGCTATGGTGCAGCTTACTTAATTATTCCAAATGCCCACATACAGCAATATGCATTCTTACCTTACGTTATTTTATTTTCTGAAGGTTTATTTGTACTTCTTGAGCTTTATATCTTTTACAAAATCTTGACTAAGCTACCAAAGTTAATTAGGGAATATAAGGCACTTAGTCTTGAAAACTCTTTGTTTCTTTATAATTTGCGACTGTCGTTAGATAAGAACCTACCGAATCAAAAAGTTTTACAAGTGTTTCTTTCAGAATTTGCTATTTTTTATTATTCTCTGTTTAGTTGGAATAAGAAAATCAAAGTGTCTAATGGTCAATCGTTCACATATCATAATAAGACAAGTGTAATGTCGGTTTATATAATGTTAATTCATGCAATAGTTATTGAATCAGTTGGTTTTCACTATCTTCTTCATGGATGGAATGAAATCGTTGCTTATGTAGTATTATTTTTGAATGTGTATACGGTTCTTTATTTTTTAGGCGAAATTAATGCTACTAGATTAACTCCATTTATTTTATCTGATGAAAAATTGTATCTTCAAACTGGTTTATCCAAAAGTATGGAATTACCTCTTGATTCGATTAAAGAATTTAAATATTATGATGGTCCAGAAAAATTCACAAGAAAAGAATTAGCTACTCTTTTCGACGCAAGGGTTATTGATTTCATTATCGAGAAGCCTACTTTTGAGATTTTGCTTAAAGAACCACAAACTCTGAACCTTTTGTACGGAATTCAAAGAAAAGTAGATCGAATTGTACTTAATATAGATGAACCTAATAGATTTTATGAAGAATTAACTAAACAGATTAAATAGTGTACAGCTTTTTCTAAGGAAAAAGCTGTTTTTTTATTTTCACCTTGCTTGAAAACTCGCTTTCGTACGTAAGTTAGATATTTCCGTACCGTTTTTCGAGTTTTCCGTACGCTTTTTTAATATTTTCGTACGTAAATCTAAAATTTCCGTACGCTCTTGTCAAATTTCGTCGAAAAAACACCAAATTAAAACACCCTCCACAAAAAGTGAAGGGTGCTTATAATTAAATTATAAACCTGCTTGCTCTTTTAATGTCGCAACTTTGTCAGTACGCTCCCAAGGAAGGTCAACGTCTGTGCGGCCAAAGTGACCGTAAGCAGCAGTTTGCTTGTAAATTGGACGACGTAAGTCAAGCATACGGATGATTCCAGCTGGACGTAGATCGAAGTTAGCAACGATTAAATCAACTAATTTATCTTCAGAAACTTTACCAGTTCCGAAAGTATCGATTGCTACTGATACTGGCTTCGCTACACCGATTGCATAAGCTAATTGAACTTCTGCTTTATCAGCAAGTCCTGCTGCTACGATGTTTTTCGCAACGTAACGAGCTGCATAAGCTGCTGAACGGTCAACTTTTGTAGGATCTTTACCAGAGAATGCACCGCCACCGTGACGAGCATATCCACCGTAAGTATCTACGATAATTTTACGACCAGTTAAACCAGCGTCACCTTGTGGTCCACCGATTACGAAACGGCCAGTTGGGTTAATAAAGTACTTTGTATTTTCATCGATAAGGTTTGTAGGCATTACTGGTGTAATTACGTGCTCTTTTAAATCCTTCTCGATTTGAGAGTGTTCTGCATCTGGATCATGTTGAGTTGAAATTACAATTGTATCAATACGAACTGGCGTATTGTTCTCATCATATTCAACTGTTACTTGAGTTTTTCCATCAGGACGTAAGTATCCTAAAGTTCCATTTTTACGAACTTCAGTAAGACGACGTGCAAGACGGTGAGACATTGCGATTGGTAATGGCATTAATTCTTCAGTTTCGTTATTAGCATAACCAAACATTAGACCTTGGTCACCAGCACCAATTGCTTCGATTTCTTCTTCTGTCATTGAACCTTCACGAGCTTCTAAAGCTTGGTCAACACCCATTGCGATGTCAGCAGATTGCTCATCGATTGATGTTAATACTGCACAAGTTTCAGCGTCAAATCCGTACTTAGCACGAGTATAACCAATTTCTGCAATTGTCCCACGAACTAATTTAGGAATGTCTACATATGTAGAAGTTGTGATTTCACCTGCAACTAAAACTAACCCTGTTGTTACAGAGGTTTCGCATGCTACACGTGCATTAGGATCCTTTGCTAAGATAGCATCTAAAATTGAATCAGAGATTTGGTCACAAATTTTATCAGGATGTCCTTCTGTAACTGACTCTGAAGTAAAAAGACGACGTTTGTTAGTCATTTTTCTGCCTCCTACAATATATTTATTTGATTTGATACGGAACTAATCTCATTGTACATCTTTACTATTATCCCAAAAAAACGCAATAAAAAAACCCTTCCATTTGAGGAAAGGTCGAAAATTCGTATGCCTTTCAGCTCTTATCGTTCAAGGTCTAACACCTTGCAGCAGGTTAAGCACCTTTTTATTACTAATGTAATAATGGTTGCTGGGCTTCATAGGGCCTGTCCCCCTCTGCCATCTCGAGATAAGATAGTATCCGTTCGTAAAGATGTTACATTATTACCTTAATACTGTCAATAATTAACATTAATTTTTCATAATTAAATTAATTTGTCGAATATACTATAGTCTGTTTAGTTTTTTTATTCAAAAATATCTCACATCTTTATAAAAATAAATGGTACACACTAATATTTTAATGTGTTATACTAATTTACAGTTAAGTAAAAATACAGCATGTAAATTTTGAGGCACCTTGTTGCTTCCTGTATAAAAAACAAAAAAAGGATAAGAAAGAAGGGTATTATCAATGACAACTGTGGATGTTCGAAACGAACTTGCTGAGCTTTTAAATAGCACAAGCGTTCAAGTGAACCTATCTGTACCAAGTTTAGTTGAAAAAGTGTTACAAAGAAATGAAGGTGTTCTAACTTCTACTGGAGCAGTTAGAGCAACAACAGGTAAATATACTGGTAGATCTCCTGAAGACAAGTTTATTGTCGCTGAGCCATCAATTATGGACGATATCAACTGGGGTTCTGTAAACCAACCAATAGATGAAGAAACTTTCGAAAAGTTATATGCAAAAGTAGTTAACTACTTAAAAGAAAAAAATGAGTTATTCGTATTCAAAGGTTTCGCAGGTGCGGATGAAAACTATCGTTTACCTATTCAAGTTGTAAATGAATTTGCATGGCACAACCTTTTTGCACACCAATTATTCTTACGTCCGTCTTCTGAAGAGCTTGCTTCACATGATGCGCAGTTTACAATCGTAAGTGCACCAAACTTCAAAGCTGATCCTGCTATTGATGGAACTAAGTCAGAAGCTTTCATTATTGTATCTTTTGAAAAGCGTATTATCCTAATTGGTGGGACTGAGTATGCTGGTGAAATGAAGAAGTCTATCTTCTCTATCATGAACTACTTCTTACCTAAGCGTGGAGTACTATCAATGCACTGTTCAGCTAACGTAGGTAATGAAGGTGACGTAGCATTGTTCTTCGGATTATCAGGTACTGGTAAAACGACTTTATCAGCTGATCCAAACCGCCGACTAATTGGTGATGACGAGCATGGTTGGTCACAAAACGGAGTATTTAACATTGAAGGCGGATGTTACGCTAAATGTGTTAACTTAACTGAAGAAAAAGAACCACAAATTTATAACGCAATTAAATTTGGTTCTGTTCTAGAAAACGTTGTATTAGATGAAAATACACGTGTTGCGGATTATGATGATATCTCATTAACTGAAAATACTCGTGCAGCATATCCAATTACTGCAATTGACAATATCATGGTACCAAGCTTAGCTGGTCAACCATCTAACATTATTTTCTTAACTGCTGATGCTTCTGGCGTATTGCCTCCAATCAGCAAATTATCTAAAGAGCAAGCAATGTACCACTTCATGAGTGGTTACACATCTAAGTTAGCTGGTACTGAGCGTGGAATCACGTCTCCTAAAGCTACTTTCTCAACTTGCTTTGGATCTCCTTTCTTACCATTAGACCCTTCAGTTTATGCTGAAATGTTAGGTGAGAAAATTGTTGCACACAACGCTAATGTTTACCTTGTAAACACTGGTTGGACTGGTGGAGAGTACGGAGTAGGTTCTCGTATGAAGCTTGCTTACACTCGTGCAATGATCCAAGCTGCATTAAATGGAGAATTAGATACTGTTGAAACTATTAAAGAACCAATCTTCGGTCTTGAAATCCCTGCACACGTTACTGGTGTACCTGATGAAGTTCTAGTACCTAGCAATACTTGGGAAGATAAATCTGCTTATGATACTAAAGCTCATGAATTAGCTGCAGCATTCAACAACAACTTCAAGAAATTTGAAAATGTTTCTGAAGAAATCGTTCGCTTAGGCGGACCAGTAGTACAATAATAAAGAATAAAGAACCAGACTATCAAAAGTCTGGTTCTATTTTTTTAGTAAAAGGTAAATAAGCAAAACTTATTCGCTCTGAATGAATGAGGTTCAAGATTCCCAACGTCTAGTAGAGACTTTTGAACACCACTTTTATTAATGTTTGATGTAAATGATCTGCGAGACTCCTTCGGGAAAAGCAGGCCATGCAAGACCCCACAGGCGAGGAACGAGTCGAGGAGGCTTGCGGAATGCCCGAGGAAAGCGAGCCAATAAGTTTTTGGGTCTGCCTAATCCGCGGAAAGCGAGCAGTTTCTGCGAGAGTAATAATAGAATTTTAGACTATTAAAAGAAGTCTGGTTCTATTTGTTTTATCCAATTACAAATGTGTTTTACTATTTCCTGATTAGTCTTTGTCGGAAAATAATGTGTTAAACCTTCAAAATATAAAGTCTCTACTCTTTTCCCTGCTGATTTAAGTTCAGACTCTAATTCAAACGCGTGTCTTATCAGTACGTTTTGATCTGCAGTTCCGTGAATTATTAAAACTGGACAATTGATTTTATCAACAAAAAAAATCGGACTTCTTCTAATATAAGCTACCTTGTTTTTACTAGGTGTGCCTCTTATTAATCGCTTCAGCATTCTCCTGAGATCATTTCGTTCTTCATATGTATAAAACATATTACTTACACCACTCCAAGTAATAACTGAAGCAAGTTCAGGAATTTTAATTCCGCAAAATAGCGCCGTTGCCCCACCCTTAGAAAATCCAAAAACATGTATGCTATTTTTTAAAACCTTTAGATGACTGTTAAGAATCTTAAAAGCGTCAAATAAATCCTTAGTATCTTCTCCGCAAAAATCCTCATGACCTTCACTTCCACCATTACCTTGTTGAAAAGGCGCAAACACAATTATCCCGCTACTTGCAAATTGTGTTATACGGCTAAGCCTTACTTTACCAACATTCCCTGCACCACCACGACAATATAAAAGTGCAGGAAATAAGCCATTATCAATTGGTTCAGCAAGAAACCCCTTTAATCTCTTTCCATTACTTAAATATGTTATTAAAAAAACTCTCACCTTAGCGTTTGGTGATGGAAATTTAATCTTCTCTATAATTGTCCCATCTTCGTGCATCTAGTTCACCTATTAAATTAAGTTTAACTCCTTTAACCTCTTAAGGCTCTCCTTAACTACAAGATCTCTCATTACAAAGCTGTAGTCAGTATTAAACTCAAGGTTTTCTGGAAGCTCATCGATTAGTATTGGACCATCAGTCTCATAGAAATGTTCCTGATCATCTATTCTAATAACCTCTCCAAAATAAATATCTTTTACTATTGTTTGTTCTTTACTATGAACTTCATACTGACCAATATAAACAAGCTCTTCTATGTATCCACCAGTTTCTTCAGCTATTTCTCTAATCCCAGCTTGGAAGCTTGTTTCTCCTTCTTCAACCTTACCACCAGGAAATTCTAGCCCTCTGCTTTTATGTTTTGTGAGAAGCCATTTATCTTTATAACTTGTAATTACAAATACATTTCTCGCATTATCAGAAAATGGATTACAACTAAAATCCAAATTAACTAAATTCCTATAATAATCTCTGAATGATATCATCTTAAAACCTCTTATGTACGAAACTTTGATTTTCTTATTATACTACATGCGCTATTCTATTAAAAAGTATAGCTAAAATAAACTTGACTTTGCCAAATTCTTTAAATTTAAAAATAGCCCTTTGCATTTGCAAGGGGCATGTAATTATAATATATTTAAGAAAATAATCGGAAACGGTGAAACTATGCAATATCTACTTTTAAAGTTCATAAGGTTCTATCAAAAATTTATATCCCCAATAAAACCACCTACATGTAGATTTTACCCGACTTGCTCCACCTATGGCCTTGAAGCAATTAAGATTCATGGTGCTTTAAAAGGGAGCTATTTAACAATAGTTAGAATTGCTAAGTGTCAGCCCTTTCATCAAGGCGGAATCGATCCTGTTCCTCCTAAACGTCATAACCATTAACAATCAAATCTAACTTTCCTGTTTCAGGATCAATTACTAACCCGTGGATAGGAACCCCATCCGGCATAAAAGGATGATCTTTAATCATCTTACAGCTATGCGCTACGCTATCTTCTACACAATCAAAGCCTCTAAGCCACTCATCTAAATGAAGTCCAGAAAACTCTAATGTGTCAATCGTGTCTTGTGGTATCCCTCTATCAACCATTTTACTTAATACTGAAGAAGGTTGGACTTTACCCATTCCGCAATCACGGTGTCCAATAACAATTACTTCATCAGCACCTAATTCATAAACAGCAACAATTATACTACGCATAATACTTCCAAAAGGATGCGTAATAACTGCGCCAGCATTTTTTATAATTTTTACATCACCATTTTTAATATTCATAGCTTGAGGTAGTAATTCAACTAATCGTGTATCCATACACGAAAAAACAACTGAACGCTTCTCAGGGAATTTAGTTGTCTTATATGGTTCGTACTGTCCAGTTTCAACGAAATTTTTATTGAATTCTAGTATTTCATTTAATAAATTCATAGGTGTTATTCTACCCCCAAAATATTTTAATTTTCATTTTGATAATATCATAAAAGCATACATACAGTCTTTATTATTTACATAATCTTTTAGAATATTTATAATTAAAATATAATAATTATTAATTGATAATAAAGAATTATAGCCACACTTATTTACCACAGATTTTTTACTATACGTAAAAAAATAAGTTTTATAAAAGCCATTGACAATAGGTTTACACTATTATAAAGTTGTAAACGTAGAGTTTAATTATAATAATTATTATTTAAGAAGAATTAGGGGGATGGAAAATGGATGCTTTAATGTTAAGCCGAATTCAGTTTGCTGTAACAGTTGGATTCCACTTCATCTTTGTTCCATTAACAATCGGGCTAGTAATATTATTAGCTGTTATGGAAACGAAGTATGCTCGTACTTTAAATCCACTGTACAGACGAATGGCAGACTTCTGGGGCAAGTTGTTTGCTATTAATTTCGTTTTAGGTATTATAACGGGACTAACAATGGAATTTCAGATTGGTATGAACTGGTCTGAGTATTCAAAATACATGGGAGATATATTCGGATCGCCACTAGCAATCGAAGCTTTAGTAGCTTTCTTCTTAGAATCTACTTTCATGGGTATATGGTTGTTTGGTAGAGATAAAATATCTCCAAAACTAAGGGCATTTTCAATTTGGATGGTAGCTTTAGGTACTAATATTTCTGCGCTCTGGATAATAACTGCTAATGGCTTCATGCAAAATCCAGTTGGGTATGTAATTAGAAATAATCGCGCAGAGCTTGAATCATTTACAGCACTAGTTACTAACCCATATGCGTGGTATATGTTCTTCCATACAGTTATTAGCGCATATATTTGCGGTGCATTTTTCGTACTAGCTATTAGTGCATATCACATTCTAAGAAAAAATGAGCTTGAATTCTTTAAAAAGTCATTTAAATACGCTCTTGTAATGGCCTTATTTGCATCACTAGCAACACCAGCAATCGGGCATCAATATGGAACGTATGTAGTAGAGAAACAACCAGCAAAAGGTGCTGCTTTAGAAGCAGTTTGGGAAACGGGCAAAGGGCAACCTTTCCACCTAATCCAAATACCTGATGGAGAAAATGAGAAAAATAGTGTTGAAGCTATATCAATTCCTAAACTAGGAAGCTTTCTTTTCACTAATGATCCAAACGGGAAAATCACAGGTTTAAAGGATATTCCTAAAGATGAAAGACCTAATGTTCCACTAGTATTCTGGAGCTTTAGAATAATGGTAGCTCTTGGTATGTTCTTCATATTTGCAACAGCGTACGGAGCATATTTACAAGTTAAAAACAAGTTAGTTGACGCAAAACGCTACTTAAAAATAATGTCATACTCAGTTGTTCTTCCGTATATTGCAATTAATGCTGGATGGGTTGTTGCCGAAGCCGGCCGTCAACCTTGGACAGTTTATGGATTAATGAAGACTGCTGATGCTGTATCACCACTTGCAACTTCACAAATCGTTTTTTCATTAGGTAGTTTAGTATTCTTCTATTTAATACTTGGTTTTGCAGATATTTATCTATTAATTAAATATGCACGTAAGGGTCCTGCTCAAGCAATTAACGTACAAAAAGGAGGCGTAAAACATGTCTCTTGATACTTTAGCAATTATTTGGTTCGTTCTTTGGGGAGTTATCTGGACAGTATATTTTATACTCGACGCGTACTCTCTTGGCACTGGAATGATTTTTCCTTTAGTTACAAAAAATCGTAAAGAAAGAAATCAGCTTCAAGAAACGATCGGTCCTTTCTGGGGTGGAAATGAAGTCTGGTTAGTAACAGCTGGTGGTGCAACGTTTGCAGCCTTCCCAGCCGTGTATGCTACAATGTTTAGCTCTCTATACGAAGCAATGTTACTCCTACTTTTCGCACTTTTCTTTAGAGGTGCTGGTTTAGAACTTATGCATAAAGATGATAACCCATTATGGCAGAAATTTTTCAAATGGGCATTTACAATTAGTTCATACGCTTTACCTCTTTTATTAGGTGTAGCATTCTCTAATTTATATTATGGACTGTTACTTGGTGAAAATGGCTATGAAGGTAGTTTCTTCAAATTACTTCATGCATACAGCATATTAGGTGGATTAGTATTTATAGCTCTATTCATGACGTCAGGCGCGTTATGGGTAATGATTAAAAATACTGGAGAAGTTGTTTCGAGATCATATAAGATTGCTAAGTTTGCAGCCCCTGTTGCTGCTGCTGCAATCGCAATGTTCTTTGTTGGAACTATGAATGAAAGTAGGATTGCAGATAATTTCAATGAATATCCTGTTCTTTTCTCTGCTCCAGTTGCTACTTTATTAATCTCTTTAGCTACAATTTACTTTATATTTAAAAATAAAATCAAATCAGCTTTTGCTTCAGTTTGTATAACAATTTTCGCGTTATCTGCAACAGGCTTTATCGGGATGTTCCCGAACATGTTAATTTCTCGAATTGATGAAGCATATAGTTTAACGTTGTATAACTCATCTGGAAGCCAAAAGAACTTACAATTAATGTTTATTGTTGCAGTAATTATGGTTCCAATCGTAATTGGCTATCAAATTTGGTCATATACACTTTTCAAAAAGAAAATTACTACAGACGAAGCTAAAGGTTATTAAATTATAGAAAACTGTTGTCTTGTGACAGCAGTTTTTTTATTCTTGTTATTAAATCTGAGTTATAATAAATATATTAGTTATATCGAAACTCATTGGAGTGATGTTATGAAGTTTTATCTTTATAGGTTTAGAAAGGTTGTTTTTAATTGGAAGTGGAAATGGATCCTACCGGTTTTCACTACAATATTATTAGCATCAGGAATGTTTATGCATAATTTAGAACCGGAGACATTTCCTACAGTATTAGATGGTGTTTATTGGACAATGACTACTATTTCAACTGTTGGGTACGGGGATTTTTCTCCGAAAACGGACTTTGGTAAAGTTTATGCAATGGTGATGATGGTATTTGGTTACGTAACATTTGCATTATTAGTCACAAAATTAGTTGATACTGTAGGTTCTTATAATATTAAGAAAAGAGAGGGTCGATTAACTTATATGGGTAAAGATCATATTGTAGTTATTTATTATAGTAAGAAAAGCCGTCGTTTCATTCAAAATATACTTGAGCAAGATGAAAACGTTGAAATTGTATTAGTAGATGTTTTGAGTGAGACACCGATGGAACACCCTCGCTTACATTACGTTCAAGGGCTAGCCTCTAAGAAAGAAACTTTAGAAAAAGCTAACTTAAAAGATGCTAAAACTTTAGTAATCTTTGCTAATCCTGAACTTTATGAAGATACAGAAGCAGCTGATGGCAAAACATTATTAATTAGCTCAATGATTGAACGAAACTTTAAACATATCCACTCACTTGTCGAGATCGTCGATAAGAAAAATGTTCAAGTATTCGAACATGCAAAAATAGATGAATATATTTTTGGCGAAGATCTAGTTTCTGAACTTGGAGCATTAGCAGCGCTAAACCCAGGTAAAGTAAATGACATTTTAACTGAGCTAAGAGACGGTTTAGTTAAGTAATTTATTTAAAATGCACATTGAAGTGGACTTCACTGTGCATTTTCTTTTTTTTTCAGGTAACACATATTTTAATTTGCTCTTCCCACTCCCGTTATAAGCCGATTTATAAGTTTTTTAATCCGTTTCTTTAATTTTTTAATCCATTTTTTTAATTTTTTAATCCGTTTTTTTAATTTTTTAATCCGTTTTTTTAATATTTAATCCATTTATTTAGATTTTTAAGCCAAATATTATAATATTAGAAAAGAGCTATTTATCTTAAAGGAAATAGCTCTTTTCTGTAACTTTTTCAAGTTGCTTCCTATTAATTTCATAACCAATGCCAGGGCCATTTGAACAATCAATTACGCCATTATTAACAACTATTTCGGGTTGTATAATATCTGTCTCCCAATAGTTAGATGATGCTGAAATATCACCTGGAATAACAAAGTTCTCTAACGTAGCTAACGCAATATTATGTGCCCTACCAATGCCCATTTCAAGCATCCCACCGCACCAGACTGGTATATTATTATTTAAACAATAGTTATGTATTCCTATGGCGTTATGCAATCCACCAACACGACCTTGCTTAATACTTATAATTCGGGCACTCCCTAAATGGTTAGAAAGTTCAACATCTTCTAGAGAATGGATACTCTCATCAAGGCAAATTGAAGTATTAATTAGTTTTTGTAATTTCGAATGCTCTAAAAAATCATTATCCTTAAGTGGTTGCTCTATCATAATTAAATTTAAATCATCCAACTCTCTTAAAAACTCAACATCATCTAACGTAAATGAACTATTTGCGTCAACCATTAAAGGTGCATTCGGAAAAAGTTTTCGCAGCTCTGCTATATTATTAAAACTATCTTTATCGATTTTGAGTTTGATTCTCTTGTAGCCAATTTCTAGGTTTTGTTCAACTTTTTTTACTAGATCAGCAAATGGTAATATACCCACAGCAACGCCTACATCAATACTTTCTCTTACACCACCTAAAACTTCCCTAAGTGGCTTATTTTGTCTTTTTGCAAAGACGTCCCAGAGCGCATTTTCTAATCCTGCTTTTGCCATATTGTTTCTTTTGTATTTATTAAATAGTTCGACTAAATCCCTAGGATGCGTGAAAGTATTTGACAACATAATAGGTGCCAAAATCTCTTTAATAACTGTTAAACATGAAGATACAGTTTCTTCAGTGTACCAAGGGTGTTCAAAAGCTACTACCTCACCCCATCCAGTAATTCCATCATTATCAATAACTTCAACAATAATAGACTTTCTATTTTCATACACGCCATGTGATGTTTTAAATTGATTTTTAAGCTTCATATTTATAACATGTAGCTTTATTTGTTTAATTTTCAACATAGGTTATCCTTTATTAAATAGTTTATAAGTTCATGTCTTTTCAGCTTTCCTGTAGCATTCCGAGGTAGTTTGTTAACTTTTATATATCGTTTTGGGACCTTATATTTTGCTAGTCTTTCTTTGCAAAAAATCTCAAGATCTACATCGTCACCAGAATTACTAACATAAAAGGCAACTGGAACTTGTCCCCACTTATCATCTCTAATTCCAGTAACTCCAACTTCTATAACTTCAGGATGTGAGCCGATTACAGCTTCAATCTCTGCTGGATATATATTTTCACCACCAGAAATTATTAAATCTTTCCTTCTGTCTAAAACATATAAGAATCCTTCGTTGTCTATATAGCCTATGTCGCCTGTTTTCAGCCATTCTCCTTCAAATGCGGCTTCTGTTGCAACAGGATTCTTATAGTAGCCTTTCATTACTGTTGGGCCTTTTACTAATATTTCACCTGTTTTATAGCCATTTTCAATACTACCATCCTCAATTATTTTTAAGGAATTTAAAAATAATGGTCTTCCGCCAGATCCTTGCTTTTGGGATATTGAGTCTGGAGTGAGTGTTACAACTTGGGACGCTGTTTCGGTCATGCCATAAGATAAGTAAACGTGCAAGCCCCGATCAGCTGCGCTTTTTAACAAACTAGATGAAGCTGGACCCCCACCTAATAAAACAGCTCTGACACTTGTGAGATCTCCATCAACATGCAAAATATCACTTAGAACTTTTGCTACAAAAGATACGAGAGTAACTTTATGCTTTTGGATCGCTTCTACAATCGTTTTAGAATCGTTATTTTCAGGAAGAACAATTGTCATTCCATAAATCACACTCTTAATTAACGTTGAATAGCCACTAATATGAAATATTGGTAGGTTCAAGAGCCATTTATCATTTGAATGAAGTCCCAAGTTTAATGCAGATAAAATTGCACTATGATAATGATTACCGTATGTTTGCATAACGCCTTTAGGTTTCCCAGTTGTACCCGATGTGAACATTATCGTTGCCGTATCTTCATAAATAAATTCATTTTGGATTTCCGTACTATTATTTATTGTAATTGGGAAATCTGAGGATAATAGAATATTTATATCATCAAAAGAAATGTTAACATCACTAATGAGAAATTCGCAGTCACTATTTTTTATCTGCCACGTTAATTCATCATTAGTCAAACGATTGTTTAAAAATACTATTACAGCACCAAGATTATGTAAGGCAAATATCACTTCAATAATTTCAATACTATTTTTCATAAAAACCGCAACGTGTGTATGTTTTTTTATATTATGATTGGAAAAATAGTTACTTAATATTAGACTTTTTTCAAACAGTTGTTTGAAGGTTATATTTCGGTTATTTGTTTCGATAGCAATTTTGTCAGGGGTTAAACGCGCCCTTTGCATTAACCAATTTGGACTTTTAGTTATCATAGTTAATAACTCTCCTAAATTTTATATCTTATATTTAATATAAACTGTTGTAGCGTTAACTTCAAATGGTGCAAATATAGAAAAGTTTCTATAATTATGATATAAATAAGCTTGATGAAAACTTTTTTAATTCGTAAGAGGTGTAAAAATGGAACATAATAGTTCGAACTTCATTAGAAACATAGTTATTTCAGATTTGGAGTCTGGTAAGCATAACACTGTAGTTACAAGATTCCCACCAGAACCAAATGGTTATTTACATATCGGTCATGCAAAATCTATAGTTTTAAATTTCGATCTAGCAGATGAATTCAATGGAAAAACTAACCTTCGTTTTGACGATACTAACCCGTTAAAAGAAGACGTTGAATTTGTTAACTCAATTAAAGAGGACGTAAAGTGGCTAGGTTACGACTGGGACGGATTATTTTTTGCTTCGGATTATTTCGAACAAATGTACGATCGTGCAGTGATTTTAATTAAGAAGGGACTTGCATACGTCGATGACTTAAGTGCTGAAGAAATGCGTGAATATCGCGGAACCTTAACAGCTCCTGGAAAAGAAAGTCCTTACAGAGGTCGTACTGTAGAAGAAAATTTAGATTTATTTACTAGAATGCGCAACGGTGAATTTAAAGATGGTGAAAAAGTTTTAAGAGCTAAGATTGATATGGCTTCACCAAACATTAATCTTCGCGACCCTGCATTATATAGAATTGCACACGCTACACACCATAATACAGGTGACAAGTGGTGTATTTACCCTATGTATGCTTTTGCTCATCCATTAGAGGACGCTATTGAAGGCATTACGCATTCAATTTGTACTTTAGAGTTTGAAGACCAACGACCTTTTTACGATTGGGTAATACGTGAATGTGAGATGGAATCAACACCACATCAGTATGAATTTGGTCGTTTAAATATTACTAATACTGTTATGAGTAAACGTAAGTTGAAGTTGTTAGTTGAAGAAGGATTCGTTGATGGATGGGATGACCCTCGTATGCCAACAATTTCAGGTTTGCGTCGTAGAGGTTACACACCTGAAGCAATTAGAGCTTTCTGTAAAGAAATAGGAGTTGCTAAAACAACTGGTGTTGTAGATTCACAAATGCTCGATCACTTCATCCGTGAAGACTTGAAATTAAAGGCTCCTCGTACAATGGGAGTTTTAGATCCTATAAAAGTTGTAATTACAAATTATCCTGAAGGTCAAATTGAATGGCTAGAAGCTGAAGTTAACTCTGAAGTTCCTGAAATGGGTAAAATTAAAATACCTTTTGGTCGTGAAATCTATATTGAACGTGATGATTTCATGGAAGACCCGCCTAGTAAGTATTTTAGATTGTTCCCTGGTAATGAAGTACGTTTAAAAAATGCTTACTTTATCAAATGTGTTGATGTTCTAAAAGATACCGATGGAAATATTTTCGAAATTCAGTGTACTTATGATCCTGAAACTAAAAGTGGTACAGGTTTTACTGGACGTAAAGTTAAAGGAACAATCCACTGGGTTGAAGCAACAAATGCTGTTCCAGCTGAGTTCCGTTTATATGACCCGTTAATATTAGATGAATCAGAATCTGATGAACTAGATTTAAACTCATCATTCTTAGATAGAGTTAATTTAACGTCATTGTACGTTGCCAAAGGATTTATCGAATCTAGCTTAGCAAACGTCAAACCACAAGATAAATTCCAGTTTTTCCGCCATGGGTATTTTAACGTAGACACAAAGTATTCAAAGCCAGATCAACCTGTCTTTAACTTAATAGTTTCTTTAAAAAGTTCGTTTAAAATTTAGTTGTGAAGCTACTAGCTATGTTGCTAGTAGCTTTTTTAACTTCCACTTATGTAAATTAGCGAGAATTAAATATATATCATTAACTTTTAACTATTTATCATCTGCTTTTAACTATTTATCATCTGCTTTTAACTATTTATCATCTACTTATCATTAACTTTTAAGAAACGTCATCAAAGCAAAACCCACTCAATTTTTCTTGAGTGGGTTTTAGTGTTTAACTTATGGGAAACGAGGGAATTGATCGAAGTCTGGCTTACGCTTTTCTTTGAATGCGTCACGGCCTTCCTTTGCTTCTTCAGTTGTATAATAAAGTAAAGTTGCATCACCAGCAAGCTGCTGTAAACCAGCTAAACCGTCTGTGTCAGCATTCATTGATGCTTTTAAGAAACGAAGAGCTGTTGGGCTCATTTCAAGCATTCTTTCGCACCATGCAACAGTTTCTGTTTCAAGTTGATCGTAAGGAACAACTGTGTTTACTAAGCCCATATCTAATGCTTGTTGTGCATCGTATTGGCGACATAAATACCAGATTTCACGAGCTTTCTTGTGACCAATGATACGAGCTAAGTAGCCAGCACCATAACCAGCATCGAAACTACCTACTAATGGACCAGTTTGTCCGAATCTAGCATTCTCAGCAGCAATTGTTAAATCACATACTACGTGTAATACGTGTCCTCCACCGATTGCATACCCTGCAACCATCGCTACTACTGGCTTAGGTATAACACGAATTAAACGTTGTAAGTCTAATACGTTTAAACGTGGGATTTGGTCGTTACCAACATATCCACCATGCCCACGAACCTTCTGGTCACCACCAGAACAGAATGCATGCTCACCTTCACCTGTTAAAATGATTACTCCTACTTTAGAATCATCACGTGCGATTGAAAAAGCTTCAATTAATTCCATAACTGTTTGCGGACGGAATGCGTTGCGAACCTCTGGGCGATTAATTGTGATTTTTGCAATGCCATTGTATGTTTCATATTTGATATCTTCGTATGTACGTTCAGAAACCCAATTAAAAGACATTACTGTACCTCCTTTATATTTAAAGATAGAAAACTTTCCACAATACTATAGAAAGCCTCTTCAGCTTCTAAATGTACTGTATGACCAACATTTGCGACTTCAAAATATGTCGCATTTTGTAGTATTTTTTCCATCTCTTTTCCTATTTTACAAAACTTTTGGTCTAGTTCGCCACATATAATGCAAATCTGATGAGAAATTTGTGGCAAATTTTCCCACCATGATGGTTGAAAGCCTGTTCCATAGCCAAGTAGACTATTAGCAAGTCCCAAAGTATTTGATTGCAACTGCTGCTTTCTAATACTTTCCATTTCAGATTTAGTAATTCGACGTCTACTTTCAAAAATCGGTTGCTTCTCCCAAAATTCTGAAAACCATTCAATACCGTTTTTCAAAATTTTCTCAGATAGTTGCTGATCAGACTGTTGACGTAATTTAGCTTCATCTTCGGACCTTAAACCTGGTGTACAACTTTCTAATATTAGCTTGTCCACTACTTCCGGAAAATACATTAGGAATGAAAGTGCTACCCTACCTCCCATTGAATAACCCAATATATTAGTATTATTAACATATATTTTATCTAAAATGTATTTAATATCAAAGCAAAGCTGTTTAATATTGTATCTCTCAGTATCATCGGGTGATTCAGTTTTACCATGTCCTATTAAATCAATAAAAATTAATTTATATCCATCAGAAAGATACTTTTCACAATCGGTCCATGTTTCATGTGTACTAGCAAATCCATGAAGTAATAGTAGAGGTTTTCCTTCACCTTTAACTTCTACAAAGTAATTTACGCCACTAACATTTATGAACAATTGAAATCAGTCCTTTTGAAAATAGCCATTTAATGAGTCAGAAACAATACTCCAAAACTCACGATGAAGCTGCATATTTGTTTCGCGTTCAGTTACAATTTCAATTACTTGTAAGCCCTCTTGCTTACTAGTTTGTTGTAACGCTTCATTAAAATTCTCTGGGTTGTCTACTTTAATATAATTGCCACCATACATTTTCACACCGTGTGAAAAGTCAACGTTAAGTGGTGTTCCAAAAAGGGCTTCGAAATGCTTCTTCTCTCCGTATTGCGGTAAGAATGAGAAAATGCCCCCGCCATTATTATTGATTAAAATTACAGTTAGAGATAGATTATTGGCATTTGCTAAATACAACCCGTTTAAATCATGGAAAAAGGCTAAGTCCCCAATTACTAAGTAAGTTTTTGTATATTCAGTACTAACACCTAATGATGTGGAAATAATACCGTCAATCCCATTAACACCACGATTTGCAAATACATCGATATCTTTATTATTTAAATAAAAAGAGTCGATATCCCTTATCGGCATTGAATTACTTACAAATACAGCACTTCCATCCTCAATATTATCTAATAAAGTTTTATATATGTACCCTTCCATTTCTGGATGTGTAAAACAAAAATCTTCAGCTATATTAATAATTGTCTGATTTGCATATTTCCATTGATTCAACGTATTCATTTGCGTTTCATGTTCGCGAACTTCTAAATTACTTAATGCCTCACATAACGCAACTTCATCAGTGTAAATCATTGAGCTTGCTTCTAATGTCGGATCGCGCCACTCATCTCCGCTATCAACTACGAAAACTTCACTTTGTCTGTTATTTTCTAATAACTGTCCTAAAAATTTAGACACTGGCATTGCCCCAAATCTAATAATGAATTCAGGTTTTAAAGCCTTTTTTGCCCCTTCACTTCTTAAAATAGTGTCATATCCACTTATAATATTATCGTGTTTATATTTTCTAACGTGTGATAATGGGTCTGCTAGAACTGGTAAATTATACGTTTCTGAAAGCTTTAGTATAGCTTCAACATAGTTATCATTGTTCTCTGGCCCACATAATATTATTCCTGATTTTGATTCAAGTGTATGTCCAAGGCGCTGAACAGCTTCCATATTAGGAATTCTGTTTCCTGAATAGTAATTAGTGTGGCAGCATGTTTTCTTTGCACCATATGTAAATTTTTCTTCTAACTCTAAGTTCGGCAGTAATGGTTCACGTAAAGGCATATTTAAGTGTACTACACCTTCTGGCTTTGTCGATGCCGTTGCAACTGCTCTATTAGCAACTGTTCTAATATACGCATAAGATTTATCAAACGTATCCGGCAATAACGTATCAACATACCACTTGGCAAAACTGCCATATAAGTCTGTTTGATTCATAGCCTGTGGTGCGCCAACATCTCTTAGTTCATGTGGTCTATCAGCAGTTATTACTAGTAGAGGAATCCTTGAATGTGATGCCTCTACAATAGCAGGAAAATAGTTTGCTGCAGCACTTCCAGACGTACATACTAATACAACTGGTTTTTGCTTAGATTTTGCTATCCCTAATGCGAAAAAAGCAGCTGATCTCTCATCAACATGTAAATATGTATTAAACATCTCGCTGTCTTTAAATAGAACAGAAAGTGGTGTTGATCTTGATCCAGGACTAATTACAACATCCCCAACCCCTGCTTTAGCAAGTTCATCAATAAACGCACCTATAAAATATGTTAAAGTATCACGATGATCCATATTATTCATTCCCTCTTAAGGCCGAAAGCATCGGTCTAAACTTAATATTGGTCTCTATGTATTCTGACTGCGGATCAGATTGCTCTACAACGCCACAACCTGCATATAATAACGCCTTATTCTTTTCAATAATTCCTGATCTAATTGCAACAGCAAATTCACCATTACCTTTTAAATCAATCCAGCCAATTGGGGCTGCATACCAACCTCTACTGTGAGGCTCTAAATCTCTAATTTGAGATAATGCTTCTTCCTTTGGAGTTCCACCTAATGCTGGTGTAGGGTGAAGTTCACCAACTACTTTCAATATAGTAGAAGATTCTTTTAATATCCCTCTCACTGGAGTGTACAAATGCTGTATGAACTTATTTTTTAGGATTGTAGGCTTAGATGGAATTTCAACCTTATCTGCATAAAGTTCCATTGCCCTCTCAACAACATCAACTACGTACTGATGCTCTTGTAAATTTTTCGGATCATTTAGCAACTCATTTTGGAGACTAATATCCTCTTCTTCTGTTTCGCCTCTTTTTATCGAACCAGCTACACATGCTGAGTAAATGACTTGATCGTTACATTGAACTAATCGCTCTGGGGTAGCTCCAATGAAGCATGCCCCATTTTTCTTATATAAGAAAATATAACTCCCCTTTTGAACTTCTAATAAATTGTTGGCAATTATTGAAACAGGGATTTCCTCAGTAAACTCCAATTCATATGTACGAGATAAAACGATTTTTTTTATTAATCCTGAATTTATTTTATCTTTAGCTTTATTGAGCATATTTTCCCAGTCAGAAAATTCCATTGTTTCACTACTTATAACTTCTTTATTAAAATTAATATTTTGTGTAGGCTTTCTTAATAAATTTTGAATTTCTGTTTCTATATGCTCTTTATTTAATGCACCATTATCGTGAGCGCAATAAATCAATTTAATTTCATTTTCTTCCTTAATAAATAAAAATTTAGGAAGAGTAAATTCATTTTGTTCAAATTTGTCCCATATTTGATTTTGATCTAACATTTCATCAAAACAAAATCCTCCAAATAATATCGGCTTACTCTTTTCTGAGTAAAATTGTTGTTTAAGATTTATGTATGCTTGTTCAATATTCTCGAACCTATTTGACACTTCATCTGAAACTACAGTAACGACTGGGGAGATCCCGATAAACTCAAGAGTTCTATCATAGTTTGACCAGTAAAAACCATCTTCCGTATCCATTAAGTAAAGTAATTCTTCTATACTTATTAGATTAGTTTCAAAAGTTGTACTAAAAATATATTGTTGTTTATTGTATCTTGTTTTTGCAGAGAGGAGTTCTGCTTCAAGATGTTCATTTTTAATTAAAGTCATTGTTTCTCCTCCGATTTAGTATTTACGTTGCTTTTTTACCTCTTTTAACATACAATCGCTGGGAATAACTGTCAATATTTACAAATTTATCTAGAAATATTGTCATATTTTACAGTTAGTTTATTAAAAAATTCTTTACATAACCTAATATTAGTTTTATCTTAAATAAGCAAAGTTATTTTTAATTTTGATAACTATAATTTTAAACCATTATTGGAGGATATTATGCAAACACAAATAAACTCTAATGTGCAAACTAATAACCCAAACCAATCAAATTTCAGCGTTTGGTGGCATTTATTACGACCACATACACTAACGGCTTCATTCGTTCCTGTGTTCATTGGAACTGCATCAGCTATTAAATATCTTGACACATTAGACATTCAATATTCACTATTCTTTGCAATGTTGATCGCATGTATGTTAATACAAGCTGCAACTAATATGTTTAATGAATATTACGATTATAAGCGTGGACTAGATAATGCTGAGTCTATTGGTATTGGTGGAGCAATAGTTAGACATGGTGTTAAGCCTAAAACTGTTAAAAATTTAGCCCTAATCTTTTATGCAATTGCATTTTTATTAGGTGTTTATATATCTGCTGAAACCTCATGGATATTATTGGCTTTAGGGCTTGTAAGTATGGCTGCAGGCTATTTCTATACTGGTGGCCCCATCCCTATCGCATATACGCCATTTGGTGAGATTGTAGCAGCTATTTTTATGGGCGTATTCATTATTTGTACATCTTTCTATATTCAAGCAGGACAAGTTACTTGGGAGTCTGTTATGCATTCTCTTCCAACTTCAATATTAATTGCATTAATTTTAACAGCAAATAACATTCGCGACCTTGATAACGATAAGGTTTGCGGTAGAAAAACCTTAGCAATACTGCTCGGGAAAAAGAATTCAATTATTTTCTTAGGAGTTATGTTCCTAATTTCGTTCTTACTAGTTATATACATGACAATAGTTACACCTCATGCTTGGTTTTACTTACTCGTTCTTCTAAGTATTCCAAAAGCTATTAAAGCCACAAAGGGATTCATTGGAAAAACAAAACCAATCGAAATGATGCCTGCAATGGTTGCTACACGATTGCCGAGCCTTAAGGGCGACGGCAGAGCCGTAGTTGCACTTATGCGTTAGGAAAGTATGAACTGCGCAGAAGTTTATACTTTCCTTATAGCTAAAGAAAAAGTGGATTACACTTTTTCTTTTTTTGTGCAAAGTTTCTGTCATAAAGGAGACACTAAACTTAGAACATAAAATGAAAGAGGTGTAATCCTTGTTAGATAATAATGAAGTTGATAAATTGCATACAATGCTTGTAAATATGAAAGATGAATTAGAATCTAGATCGTTTTTAGAAGAGAGAAGTCAACAGGCTTCCGTTGGTGAATTATCAAGTTATGATAATCACCCAGCCGATCTTGGAACCGAAGAATTTGAACGTGGAAAAGATCTATCACTTAAGCAACACTCAAGTATTATGTTAGAAAAAGTAAATAAGGCTCTTCAAGCAATTGATGAAGGCGGTTATGGTGTTTGTTTAGTTTGTAAAAAAGATATTGACCCTGAAAGATTAGAGGCTGTTCCTTATACTTTATATTGTAAAGAACATACCCCAGATCAAAAAATATCTAATGATAGACCAATTGAAGAAGATGTTTTAGGAGTTCCTTTTAGCACAATGGTAAATGACAATAGAGATGCAACTTTTTATGATGCAGAGGATTCATGGCAAGATGTTGCTCAGTATGGAACTAGCGACACCCCAGGAGATTTTCTTCAACATGATTTAGAAGAGTATAGCGATACGTATCTCGATGCACATGATAGCGTTGGCTATGTAGAAGCTTTTGAAAATTTCATCGGAACTGATATATATGGAAATAACATAACTGTTTACCCAAGTAAAGTCCATGAGCAATATGAACGCGATTTAGATAACTATGATGAAGATCTTTATTTAGGGAATGACAATAATATTTGATTTAAGCTTATTTTTTAATTTGGATTAAATATTGCGGAAAGTTAGTGATATATAGTTAAAAGTTAGTGATATATAGTTAAAAGTTAGTGATATATAGTTAAAAGTTAGTGATATATAGTTAAAAGTTAGTGATATATAGTTAAAAGTTAGTGATAAATAGGTAAAAGTTAGTGATGAATAGTTAAAAGTTAATGATAAAAGTTATTAATTCAATCTAAGAGACCAAGTCATTTCGACAAACTGAAGCGAGCTGTAATTAGCTCGCTTTTTTCTGGCGTAAATAGGACAACACTTGAATATATATTAGATAAAGAAATTCAAGTGGGTCGGTGAGTTTATTGAATATGAAAAATTTCTACTTATTCTTTACCTTGTATATATTTTTTGCAATTCCTAATTACTTCTTTTTTACAGACTTCTCTCAACACATACAATTAATTTTTCCAAATTTTTTCCTTTCAAACAAACTAATCGGATTATCTCTAGCAATCAATTATGGACTAATTGCTTTGGCAGCAACAATAATCTACAAAGAAAAGAAGTTAGAAAATGTTACCTTCTGGGGATCTTTGTTTACTTGTTTGGTTTTGAATACTGCATACTTAGTTTTACCGTTTAAAAGCGTTGATTTATTTCTAATTTTTATCGAATGCTTCTTATTAGCAGTAAGTACCTGGGTTTTGATAATTTTTTCGAGAAAAATTAAAAAGACTTCATTTTTCTTATTGTTACCTTACGGGATTTGGACAACACTATCCACATTTTTTACATATGCAATATATTTACTTGGTAGTAATTAGAAATAATTAAAGCTCCAGTCGTTTGACTGGAGCTTTAACTTTTGGTTATGCTTTATGAACGTTAGCTGCTTGATCTCCACGATCACCTTTTACAATTTCAAAAGTTACAGCTTGACCTTCTTCTAATGACTTAAACCCTTCGCCTTGAATAGCTGAGAAATGTACGAATACATCTTCTCCACCATCAACTTCGATGAATCCAAATCCTTTTTCTGCATTAAACCATTTTACTTTACCATGTTGCATTATAAAAAACCTCCAAAGAATTGTTACTATTTACTTCAAAAAACATTTTAATCTAAAAAAAGATCTATAATAAATGAAGATAAATAGTAATGAAATGTGTTACATCTATATTATTGACAGTTTAATACATTTTTTATCTGGAATTTTATGGATATTTTTTAAAATTTTAATTATCTTATCATTTTACTATTATTTTTTTTTGATTTAACATTATACTTAAGTAACATTTTAGGAGGAGTACAATGAGAAACGCACATGAAATTGATTATTATATCTATGGCGATGATATGCAATTTGTTGAAATCGAGCTGGATCCACAAGAAAGTGTTATAGCGGAAGCTGGCGGAATGCTTATGATGGAGGATGGTATAACCTTCGAGACAATCTTTGGTGATGCTTCAGGGCAAAGTAAAGGGTTTTTAGGTAAACTTGTAAGTAGTGGCAAAAGACTTTTAACAGGTGAAAGCCTATTTATGACTGTTTTTACTAACCAAGGTATTGGTAAGAAAAAAGTTAGCTTCTCTGCTCCTTACACTGGTAAAATAATACCTGTTGATTTAAGTGAGTTAGGTGGAAAATTAATTGCCCAAAAGGATTCGTTTCTATGTGCTGCTAAAGGGGTTTCAGTTGGAATTGATTTCCAACGAAAACTTGGCACAGGATTTTTTGGTGGTGAAGGTTTTATAATGCAAAAGCTTGAGGGTGACGGTCTTGCATTTTTACATGCAGGAGGAACAATCGTTGAACGCGAGTTATCACCTGGAGAGTCTCTTAGAATTGATACAGGCTGTCTTGTTGCTTTAACTAAAGATGTTAATTATGACATTGAATATGTAGGCAACGTTAAGTCAGCATTCTTTGGTGGTGAAGGCCTATTTTTCGCAAAAGTATCTGGACCAGGAAAAGTTTGGGTACAATCACTTCCATTTAATCGTCTAGCAGACAGAATTATTAGCCGTGTCCCTGCTCGTGAACAAGGTAGTATATTAGGATCTATCGGAAACATGTTGGATGGTGAATAAATTTATATAAAAAAGAAAAGGCGCTCAAGGTACGAGCGCCAATTTTTATATAAGAATTTTATCTTACACTTATATCCCCCAGATTTCATCACTATACTCCTTTATAGTCCGATCTGACGAGAAATATCCTGAATTTGCTATATTCGTTAACATTTTTTGTGACCAAAGATGATGATTTACGTAATCATTAGAAATCCTCTCTTGGATATCTACATAAGCTGAAAAATCCTTTAACACAAAATATTGGTCATTTTGATATAGCAAAGAATCATAAATCATTTCAAACTCATTCTTCACCTTGGAAAGTGTTCCATTTACTAACTGCTCAACAACTCTTTGAATTCTTTTATCATGATGATAATAATCAAATGAGCTATACCCACCATACTTTTCGTAATTTATTACCTCGTCTACAGTTAACCCGAATTTATACATTCCAAAATCGCCGACATGTTCATAAATTTCAATATTTGCTCCATCGAGGGTACCAACTGTTATTGCACCATTTAATATAAATTTCATGTTACCTGTTCCAGATGCCTCTTTACTTGCAGTCGAGATTTGCTCACTAATATCACATGCGGGCATTATTTTTTCAGCAAGTGAAACACAATAATTTTCTAAAAAAACAACCTTTATTAGATTTTTCGTATTTGGATCACTATTGACTAAGTCAGCCACACAATGAATTAATTTAATAATATTTTTTGCATAGTAGTAACCTGGACTAGCTTTCGCTCCAAAAATAAACGTTCTTGGTGTGAAAATTGTATTTGGTTCATCTTTAATTTTATTATATAAATGCATAATATTAAGTACATTTAAAAGCTGTCGTTTATATGCATGCATTCTTTTAACTTGGATATCAAATATAGAATCTGAATCAACAGCGATATTATTTTTTTCTAAAATTATATCCGCTAACATTTCTTTGCGCTGTCTTTTCACTTGTAATAATTTATTCAAGTATTCATTATCATCTGAAAATCGTTCAAGTTCTTTAAGGTTATCTAAGTCTGTTATCCAATCAGTACCAATTGCATTACTTATATGGCTTGCAAGTTGGGGATTTGCCTTTAGTAACCATCTTCTATGAGATATCCCATTCGTTTTGTTAGTAAATTTCTCAGGATAAATGTTATAAAAATCATAAAGAACACGTCTTTTCAAAATTTCTGTATGAACCTTTGCAACACCGTTAACTTTATTACTTGAAATAACTGCAAGATTGGCCATTCTTACATAGCCATCCCATAAAATAGAAAGTTTCTCTAAGTTATTGTCCTTATTAGCTTCCTCAAATCGCTTATGAATTTCTTCTATAATCATATAAATCCTTGGTAATAATGGCTGAAATAAACGAATTGGCCATTTTTCCAAAGCTTCATTCATTATTGTGTGATTAGTATAATTAAAAACTTTTGTAGTTATATCCCACGCTTCATCCCATCCTAATTTTTCAACATCCATAAGTAACCGCATTAGTTCTGGAATTGCTAGAGTCGGATGAGTATCATTAATTTGTATTGATAAAAAATGACTGAGTTCGTGGATATTTTTATTAGATTTTTTAAAGGAGTTAATTAGATTCTGTAGTGTTGCGGAGACAAGAAAATACTGCTGTTTCAACCGTAAAATCTTTCCGTCATCATTAGTATCATCTGGATAAATAAATTCTGTAATCGCTTCTGTTTCACGTTTATACGTAATAAGATTCTTTTGAATTGGATAGTTCGCTGGTTCAGCTGACCAAAGTCTTAATGTGTTAACTGTTTGACTCCCGTAACCTACAATTGGTATATCGTATGGCATTGCCAAAACTACTTCATAGTTCTCGTGAAGGTATTCTAAATAATTATCATTATTTACAGTTTTAATTTCACCATTATATTTTACTTCTACAGCTTGGTCAGGTCTTCTAACCTCCCATACATTACCATGCTTTAGCCAAGTTTCCGGCATTTCAACTTGATATCCATCAACAATTCTTTGATTAAATAGTCCATACTTGTACCTTATTCCATGGCCATGACCAGGCAAATTGAGTGATGCGAGTGAATCTAAAAAACAAGCAGCTAGTCTTCCTAATCCACCTGTTCCTAATCCAGCATCAATTTCTTCTGCCATGACATCTTTAATATCAATTCCAAGTTCGGACAACCCTTGCTCAATTGTGTCAGAAATACCTAAATTAGTTAGGTTCATACACAAAAGTCTACCTAATAAAAATTCAATTGAAATGTAGTGGACTTGCTTTAAATTACCTTTTCTATACTTCTCATTAGTTTCAATCCACTTTTTACTAATGTGTTCGCGAACCATATTTCCAAGTGTGTGATATTGATTCTGTATCGTTGATTCATAAAAAGGCGTGCCACAATATTCCTGTAATCTTTCAGTGAAAAGTTTCTTGAAAACTTCTTTATCAGCAAACATTATCGCACCCCTTATTTAAACTAAAGTCCTCACTTGTTCATACAAGCTTTTATACTGTTTTGCTGAACAATACCAGCTAAAATCAGAATCCATTGCATTACTCATGATTCTTCTCCATATGTCTTTATCATAGTAATATCTAAACGCTCGTTTAATTGTAAAAAGTAATTCATGAGCATTGTAATTATGAAAAGTAAAACCATTTCCTTCATCAGTTAACTCATTATAGGAACACACTGAATCATTTAATCCACCTGTTTCCCTAACAATTGGAATTGTGCCGTATCTTAAAGCAATCATTTGAGCCAGACCGCATGGTTCAAATAACGATGGCATTACAAATATATCAGAGCCTGCATAAATTTTATGAGCAAGTTCCTCATTAAAGCCAATATATGCTCTAACCTTATTTTTAAAGTTCATTTCCATATACCTAAAGTAAGACTCATATTCACTATCACCAGAGCCAAGTAGAATAAATTGAACATCCTCCTGTAGAACCTCATGTAAAATATGCTGTACGAGTTCAATCCCCTTTTGACACGTAAGCCTTGTTATCATTGCTATTATTGGTATATGACTATTTATTGGAAGTCCTAATTCCTGTTGAAGATCTTTTTTATTGAGAACCTTTTTTTCGATTGTCGACATATCGTAATTATATTTTAAAAGTTTATCGTCAGACGGATTGTATATTTTTGTATCAATGCCGTTTAATATCCCACTCAATTTATATGATTTATCTCTTAGTAAACCATCTAAATTTTCACCAAAAAATTCATATTGAATTTCATTTCTATATGTTGGACTAACTGTTGTAATTTGATCTGCAGAAACAATTCCAGCTTTCATATAACTAATACAACCGTTAAATTCTAATAAGTGTGAACTAAAATATTCTTCGCCTAAATCAAAGAAGTCTTTTAGACATTCTTTGCTAAACACACCTTGATATTGCAAATTATGAATTGTGAAAATCGATCTAAAATCCTGATATAATTCATCGTATCTGTACTTATACTTTAATAAAAATGGAATCATTCCAGTATGCCAGTCATGACAATGTATTATGTCAGGTTTAAAATCTATTAATCTTATAAACTCGATACACGCAGTGCTAAAATAGGCAAATCGTTCTCCATCATCAAAATGCCCGTAAAATCCTTCACGATCAAAATAATACTTATTGTCTATGAAATAGTAATCAATATTATTTAGCTTAGTTGTATAGACACCACAGTATTGATTTCTCCACCCTACGTTAACGTTAATGTGACCAACGAAACTAAGTATTGCATCATACTTATCACTAATTATTTTATACAGCGGCATTACTACTCTTACATCAAGACCATTTTCTTTCAAGGCATTAGGGAGTGAGCCAGTAACATCAGCTAACCCACCTGATTTAGCAAAAGGAACACATTCTGAAACAGTAAATAAAACTCTCACGTATTAATCATCGCTCCTTGTTTATATCCTTTTGGTATTATTTTTGGATATTCATTGTCAAAATTATTTTCATTTGAAATAATTATATCTTTATCTATTATCAATTTCTCTAAAACACTACTGTTAAGTACCTTGCCTCTTTGCATAATAATACTATTTCTCACAATTGCGCCCTCTTCAACTACGGCACCTCGAAAAATAATACTATTTTCAACTACCCCATTTATAACGCACCCATTTGCAATTAATGAATTACTAACACTTGAATTTTCTCCATAAAAAGTTGGTGGTTCATCTTTAACCTTTGTAAAAATTGGCTTAGCATATTTAAACAGTTGCTTCCAATTCTCAGGCTTTAAAAGTTGCATGCTACTTTCAAAATATGAATCTAATGAGTTTATTTGGGCCACGAAATCACTATGTTCATACTCTTCAAATGTTACTTTCGCATTGCCTTTATACAATATTTCATATACTGACTCACCATTAGTAAATGAACATCCTTCAATTAGTTCAATAAGTAAATCTTTGCGTATTAAATATATGTCTAAAGGATTACCCTTGTTTACAATTGATGTTACTCCTTGTTTATGGTTAAGATGAAACTTTAGAATTTTTTCGTAATCTAAATAACAAATCGTATAACAATTCGTTAATACTACGTATTCCTGTGAACTTCTCTTTAAATAATCAACGTGGTTACTTAAGATTCTGAGTGAGTGCGTGTAATCATAATCTGTGTAAAGTTCACTTGGGAATAAAAATAGTCCATCATTTTTTCTATCAAGGTCCCATGATTTTCCGCTACCAAGATGATCAAGTATAGCTCTATGATGATATCTAGTTACAATTGCAACATTTGTTATGTTAGAGTTAACTGCATTTGATAAAGGAAAATCAATTAATCTGTATCTCCCTAAAAATGGAAGGGCTGCTAAGGATCTGTAACTAGTTAGATCATGTAGGGATTCAGAATATGTTGTTGCATCTATAATGCATAACATGTTATTTTTCATTTTAAGCCCCTCCATTAATTGCAAACTCACAATCACCTACTAAAATTATATCGTTCTCATCTTTAGGTCTAATCACTGCATCTCTCTTAACTATATAATCCGTAGGGACTATTGCTCTTTCAATTACTGCCCCTTCCTCAATACTGACACCAGGCATTATGACAGAATCAATAACAGTTGCATTATCAGCAATTGTCACTCCTTGAAAAATAACTGAGTGGTTTACTTTACCTTTTATAATGCAACCTTCATTTATTAATGAATTTTTTATTTCTGCTGTTGGCGATATATATTGTGGGGGTTGATGTGGATTAACTGAATATATTTTCCAATTAGGATCATATAGGTCTAACCGATTTTTATATAGTAAATCCATGTTTGCTTCCCATAAACTCTTTACGGTACCAACATCTTTCCAATACCCGTCAAAATAATATGCGTAAACTCTTTTCTTGCTCTTTATTAACTCTGGGATTACGTCCTTACCGAAATCATGGGAAGAATTTTCATTACAATTATCAATCTGTAAAAAGTCTTTAAGAATTTCCCACCTAAAAATATAAATTCCCATAGAGGCAAGATTGCTCTGTGGTAAACTAGGTTTTTCTTCAAAGTCAATAACTTCCATCTTATCATTTGTATTCATAATCCCAAATCGTGATGCTTCTTCCCATGGAACTTTAATGACTGAAATAGTAACATCTGCGTTATTTTCAGTATGGTAATCTAACATTTTGCTATAATCCATCTTATATATGTGGTCTCCCGAAAGTATTAAAACATGTTCAGGATTATATTTTTTTAAAAAATTAATATTTTGATATACTGCACTTGCCGTTCCTGAGTACCATTTCATGGAATCTTCTTCACTATAAGGTGGTAGTACTGTTACCCCACCAAAAGTTCTATCTAAGTCCCACGCACTACCAATTCCGATATAGCTGTTTAATTCTAGCGGTTCATATTGTGTTAAAACACCTACTGTGTCAATTCCAGAATTAGAGCAATTGCTTAATGTAAAGTCAATTATTCGATATTTACCACCAAATGGTACAGCTGGTTTCGCTATCCCTTTTGTTAAAGTATTAAGTCTACTACCCTTACCACCAGCTAATAGCATTGCTACAACGCGCTTTCCAACCATTAAGTTCCCTTCCTTTTCCTGACCAGTTTAAGTATAGTTGCTCCATACGGTGGTAGAGTTATATCTATGCTGTAATCCTTTCCATGGAATGGTTCGTTTCTTGCCTTAACTTTTTTGTGATTTATCTGTCCAGAACCGCCATACTTTTTCTTATCAGTATTTATAATTTCTTTATATTCACCCATATTTGTAACACCGACTTTATAGCCGTGATATGTTACTGACGAAAAGTTTAATACTACTACATAGTCACTATTTGGTTTTTTTCCTGATCTAATATATGAATAAATTCTTTGACCATGATTGTGACAATCTATCCATTGGAATCCTTCATTTTCATAATCTAGTTCCCAAAACGCTTTTGTCTTGTAGTACAAATTCCAAGCATCTTCATTAAAATCTGTTAGTGCAGCATGAAGTGGATATTCTTCTAGGAACCAATCTAATTCCTTTTCATTGTTCCATTCATCAAATTGACCAATTTCAGATCCCATAAAAATAAGTTTTTTACCTGGGTGGGTAATCATAAATGCCATAAGTAGCCTAAATTGCGCAAATTTATCCCAATAATCTCCTGGCATTTTATTTAATAGTGATTTTTTACCGTGAACGACTTCATCATGTGAAAGGGGTAATATGAATTTTTCTGTGTGATTATAAAGCATAGGGAAGGTTAAATTATTATGTAGACTTTCTTTTTGTGAGAAATCTGCTTCAACGTATTGTAGTACGTCATTCATCCAGCCCATGTTCCATTTATAATTAAATCCTAATCCGCCACTTTCTATAGTGTCTGTTACACCTTCCCAATCTGTAGAATCTTCTGCAATAGTTAGAATATCAGGGTGTATATTTTTTACTGTATGATTTAATTTTTTTAAAAATTCAACGCCAAAGGGATTTGCTTCATTTCTACCTTTATTATTCCAGTAAATAATATTAGCAACAGCATCGATTCTGAAACCATCAATATGGTACTTTTCTATCCAAAAAATAAGATTTGAGATAAGGAAACTTTGTACTTCCCCTTTGGATAAGTCGAAGTTTGAAGTACCCCATACAACATTCTCCCTTACGTCGCTTGTTTTGTACTCGTATGTTGGGTATCCATCAAACATATATAAACCATGAGAATCTTTACAGAAATGACCTGGTACCCAGTCTAATATTACTCCAATACCATTTTGATGCAGTGCATCGACGAAAAACATGAAGTCTTCTGGAGTACCATATCTACTTGTAATGCTGTAATATCCTATTGTCTGATACCCCCAAGATAAATCCAGAGGGTGCTCTGAAACTGGTAATAGTTCTACATGTGTGAATCTGTACTTTTTTAAGTAGGGCACTAATTCGTTTGCAAGCTCTTTATATGTTAAGAAAGAACCATCTTTATTCCTTTTCCAACTTCCAATATGAAGTTCGTATATTGATAATGGCAGTTTCTCGTAATTTCCGTTGAATAATCTATCGTTAATCCATTTAGAGTCATTCCATTCATAGTTGTCTATATCCACCACTATTGATGCCGTATTTGGTCTCAGCTCTGAATAAAAAGCATATGGATCTGACTTAAAAAACTTCTGTTCATCATGTGTAGTAATTTCATATTTATAGAGACTGTTTATTGATATATCACTAATTTCTAGCTCCCAAATACCTTCATTGTTAACCTTAACCATTCTATGCTTGATTCCGTTCCACTCATTAAAGTCACCAACTACAGCTACTTCCCTTGCATGAGGCGCCCAAACACAAAATCTTGTCCCATTATTATTAATATGTGCCCCAAACGTCTCAAAGCACCTAAAATAATTACCTTCATGAAATAAATATTTTTCGATTGGAGATAGCACTTCCATCAACACAAAAATCACCTCATTTTATATGTATAAAGAGTAAATTTCTATTTCATGAAACGTTTAACCTTCAAGTCGACAAAACTATATAATTTATTACATAAAATTTAAAGAAAACTAGGCGATTGCCGAGCCTTAGGGGCGAAGGCAGAGGCGTAGTTTCACTTATGCGTTAGGAAAGTATGAACTACGCATAAGTTTATACTTTACTGCTTATAGCTAAAAAACAAGCTGTCTCAAAGTCATATAAAATGACTATGGGACAGCTTGTTCGAATTTATTTTTAATTATTTTACTTTAAACACTTTAATAACATCGGATAGCTTGTTGCTCGACTCATTTAATACTTCAGCAGACTTTGCAATATTACCTAAGACTGTTAGCTGTTCATCAGTAGAGGCACTTACTTCCTCTGCGGATGCAGCTGATTGATGTGTAACATGCGAAATGTTTTTCACACCTTCTAATACGATATCCTTCGCCTCGTGTACACTTTTAGTTTCTTTATATACTTTATTAATTAGGTCTACTAATTTTGTTGATACTTCTGTAACTACCATAAATGCATTTTCAGTAGTGTTAACAGCCTCTTCAGTTTGTAGACTAATTTGTTTCGTTTTATTCATTGCGCTTACTGCATGTTTAGTTTCCTCTTGAATACCATTTATTGTTCTTCTTACTTCTTCAGTTGCACTTGCAGATTGTTCAGCTAACTTCCTCACTTCTTCTGCAACTACTGCGAATCCTCTGCCAGAATCTCCTGCTCTCGCTGCTTCTATACTTGCATTTAATGCGAGTAAATTAGTTTGCGCAGAAATATCGTTAATAGTACCGATAATACTCTCAATTTCTTTCACTCTATCTACTAATTCGGCTATTGTACTTTCAACTGAATTAATTTCACTCATAGTTTCAGAAGTTCGACTCCTAAGTTGAACTACCTTATTTTTTCCTTCGTTAGATGCTTTAGTAGACTCTTCAGAAAGCTTGTTCATTTCGATAATTGAAACATTTACACTTTCTATCATACTTCCAAGATCTTCCGTGCTCATCATTACTTTTTCTACGTCAGTTGCTTGTTGCGCAGAGCCCTTCGCAACATCACCCATCGCTGAAGCAACCTCTTCAGATGTAGCAATACTTTCTTCAGATATAGCACTTAAGTTTTCTGAAGAAGTTTTTACATCTAGTACTGACTTGTCAACTTCTACTATTAAACTATTCATTTGACTAACCATGTTATTAAAGCTTGTTGTCAATTGTCCAACTTCATCTTTCGTTTTTGGATTTACATGTACTGTTAAATCACCTTGAGCAACTTTTTCAACTTCGGATGCAAGTTCTCGAATTGGTTTAGCAATGCTTAACGAGTAGAAATAGTTAATTATTAACGTAACAATTTGTGCCACAATTGCTGTTATTATTGAAGCGATCATTATTTCATCTAAAATGTTATATAGATTATCTTCTATATATACTACACCAATTTTCCAGTTAGTCTCCCCAACTGTATCATAGAATAACACGCTATTAGCACCGTTATTTTCTCCAGTTGCTGTTCCTTTAGAACTAGTTAGGACTTTATTATAAAAACTATTTTCTTTAATACTTTTACCAGAATGATCCTTGTGAACAATTGCCAACCCATCTTTATCAATTAAGAACGGATAACCTTTGTAGCCAACATCTTTATCTTTTATTAACACCTCAATCCCACTGAAAGTGAAATCTGTTGCAATAACACCTACAACTTTATTTGATGCATCAAGTACTGCCTTAGCACCTGTAATTATAAATTTATTAGTAGTTACGTCTAGATATGGATCTGTCCAAATAACTTTATCTGTACTTTCTAGCGCCTTAGTATACCAAGGTCTACTTGTAGGATCAAAGTCACTCGGAATTTCTACGTCTGGTTTAATGTAGAATTTTTTGTTTGGAGTTGCAAAGTATGTAGCTTCTGCAGATTCTTTGTTTGATAAATATATTTGAAAATCAGCTTTTATTTCTTCTACTACCTCTGGGTCCTCGTTTAATCCTAGTTTTATAATTCTACTATCTTTACTATATCTTACTAGATCTAGACTGTATTCTTTAATAGTCTCTTGAATGTCACTCTTTAGCTCCGTAGCCATAGAGTATCCCCTTGATTGTACTTCATCCTTAACTTGATTGCTTACTTGTAAGTATGTTATTAATTGTGCCAATACCATTCCCAATGTTAATAAAATTGAAAACGCTATCATAAGTTTCCTCTGCAAACTCTTCATCTCTACCAAACTCCCCCTGTTTGACTTGACTAAATCATCATAATTATACAATTTTCTAAGTATTATATCTATCACTTTGTCACATTTTTTACACATTTTCTAACTTTTATTAAGGGAATAGCTTTTATTGCTCATCTAATACTTAGAATTGCAACATTGCACTGTATTTTTGCACCAGTTATCATTCGAAACCGCACCGTCTTGTCGAAAAATATTTACACAAAACATAAAGAAAACTCGGCGATTGCCGAGCCTTAAGGGCGACGGCAGAGCCGTAGTTGCACTTATGCGTTAGGAAAGTATGAACTGCACAGAAGTTTATACTTTCCTTATAGCCAAAAAAACCATTAATAACTTTTGAGTTATTAATAGTTTTTGATATGACCCCTACGGGATTCGAACCCGTGTTACCGCCGTGAAAGGGCGGTGTCTTAACCGCTTGACCAAGGGTCTTGGGTAATTCTCCGTAAATGGCTCCACAGGTAGGGGTCGAACCTACGACCTACCGGTTAACAGCCGGTTGCTCTACCACTGAGCTACTGTGGAATATTAAATATTTCTAAAAATGAGTGGGCCTAAATGGACTCGAACCATCGACCTCACGCTTATCAGGCGTGCGCTCTAACCAGCTGAGCTATAGGCCCATATGGAGCGGGTGATGGGAATCGAACCCACGACCAGAGCTTGGAAGGCTCTCATTTTACCATTAAACTACACCCGCAAATATGAATGGGGCGGCTGATGGGAATCGAACCCACGAATGCCGGAACCACAATCCGGTGCGTTAACCACTTCGCCACAACCGCCGTATTAAGAAATGGTGGCTCGGGACGGAATCGAACCGCCGACACGAGGATTTTCAGTCCTCTGCTCCACCACGGGACCATTTGGTTGCGGGGACAGGATTTGAACCTGCGACCTTCGGGTTATGAGCCCGACGAGCTACCAGACTGCTCCACCCCGCGATATTAATAAAAAACTTCTATAAAATGAAATTTGTTAAGAAATTCATTTCTTAACAAAAATGGAGGAGGAAGAGGGATTCGAACCCCCGCGAGCTTTTACACCCCTGTCGGTTTTCAAGACCGATCCCTTCAGCCGGACTTGGGTATTCCTCCTTGATATGGTGGACCTTGTAGGACTCGAACCTACGACCAGACGGTTATGAGCCGTCTGCTCTGACCAACTGAGCTAAAGGTCCAATGAAATTATTGGTAGCGGCGGAGGGAGTCGAACCCACGACCTCACGGGTATGAACCGTACGCTCTAGCCAGCTGAGCTACACCGCCGTATTAACAATTTAATATAAAATTGGTGGAGCCTAGCGGGATCGAACCGCTGACCTCCTGCGTGCAAGGCAGGCGCTCTCCCAGCTGAGCTAAGGCCCCAAAAGTGATTTATAATGGTCGGGAAGACAGGATTTGAACCTGCGACCCCCTGGTCCCAAACCAGGTGCTCTACCAAGCTGAGCCACTTCCCGATTTATATATGGCGCGCCCGACAGGAGTCGAACCCATAACCTTTTGATCCGTAGTCAAACGCTCTATCCAATTGAGCTACGGGCGCGTTAAAATGGTGCCTAGGGCCGGGGTCGAACCGGCACGGTGATCACTCACCGCAGGATTTTAAGTCCTGTGCGTCTGCCAATTCCGCCACCCAGGCACCTTA
>JAQSYP010000014.1 GCA_029256085.1 Caryophanales bacterium | reverse complement strand
TTAAGGCAAAATTAAAAATGAGTCCGGTACAATACCGAACTCATTTTATCCAAGCTGCCTAATGAAATAACCGTGTCTAACTTTTAGGGGTCACTTCACATTAGTGAGGTTTCTTCTTTTTTAGTAATTACAGTGTCTTTTTTCATAGATAGAATAATGATTGTAGTAATAATGCAAAGCGTACCAATCCATTCAGCAAGACCAAAAGATACTCGTAACCAAACGACTGCAAGAAAGGCAGCAGATAACGGCTCAACACATGCTAATAAACTTGCTTCTGATGCGCTTATATAACGCATGCACTCTAAATAACAATAGAAGGCAATGATAGTTCCAAATAATACTACAAAAATCACACCTAGATATGAAGATAATGACCATTCCCCTACAAATTCCCAAGGTGGATGTATAAAACTGAAGCTAACTCCACCAATTAGCATTGCCCATCCGACAACAATAGTAGATCCCCACTTTGCAAGAAGCTTGAGTGGTTGAAGTGTGTAAAATGCTAAAGCAACTGCAGAGAGCAAACCCCACGTTAACGCCCAACCTGAAATTGCTAAGCTATCGATGCTCCCTTGTGTCGCTAACAGAAATGTACCTATAATCGCTAGAATAACGGCTGCACTTTCTATTGCTTTAGGCATTCTCCTAAACTTAACTGATAAATAGCACGTAATCAAAACCGGAGCTAAATATTGTAAAACAGTTGCTGTCGCTGCATTACCATGATGGATTGCTGAAAAAAATGTATATTGCACCCCTAACATCCCGAGGATTCCAAAAACAACTATACTAATTCTATCTTGTCTATCTATCCATACGCCCCATACACGTTGCTTCTCATTTTTATAAGAAAGTACTAATAGGATTATTCCTGATAAAAGCAAACGGGTTACTACTAACCATTCAGAACTAAAACCTTTTTGATGAAATAAATACTGGGCAACTGTACCAGATATCCCCCATAAAACAGCCCCTGTTAGAACAAGAGCGATGCCCTTTGTCCTAAAATTTACTATAGCAACATTCTCTGTACTCATTTATATTCCTCACAGCCTAAGTTATTAGAAAATTCTTAAATTTAATATTAACATAGGATATGCTTTTTTTACTTCACTTTTAAGAAAAATGCTTTAATATTTTATGTGATTTATTTATACTGCAACTGAATTTTATTAATCTTCAGCTAATGCAAGAAAATCGTGGTTTATTTTATATTTTTGGGCAAAATTAATTAATTCTTTTACTGTACTTATATGTAGAGGTATTCCATTTTTGAGGCGTTCCTTTTCCACTTCAAATTCTTTTTCACCAGCGACATAAACTTTTTCATAACCTGGTGCTGGCTTTGAATCCTTTAATGATCGTAACATACCATCCATGGAGTCCAAAACTTCATCTTTTTTACGAAACCCTTCAATTTGAAAGGCTCCGAAGAAGTGACCGATGTTCATTGGCTTTACAGCTGGGTTTTCAAATATTTGTGCATCTGACGGATTAATTCCGAATATTGAACCTGATAATGCACCTGACAATGCGTTTACTAAAGTAGCAAGTCCATAACCCTTATGTCCACCAAGTTCGTAACTTTCGCCACCAAGCATAACTAATGCTCCACCTTCTTTAAGAGAATTCGGGTTAGTTGAAACATTTCCATCCTTATCAAGTACCACACCCTTTGGAACCTCACGCTCTTCACGTGCTGCTACCTCTAGTTTTCCTGCTGCAACTGCAGTTGTTGCCATATCTAGCACAAATGGCTCTTCCGTTTTCGCTGGTATAGCAAACGATAACGGATTTGTTCCTAGCATTCTCTCTCTCCCATGAGTTGGGGCAGCGATTGGCATTACGTTTGTCATAGAAATACCAATCATATCTTCTTTTAGTGCCATCATTGAATAATAAGCAGCTATACCATAGTGGTTACTATTTCCTACAGAAACTAGCCCTGTACCACATTCTTTAGCTTTTTTTATCGTAAGCTCCATTGCGAATTTAGATACAACCATCCCAAGACCGTTATCCCCATCAATATTAGCTGTAGAAAGAGTTTCAGTTGTTATTTTGATATTTGGATTCGTGTTAAATAATCCTTTTTCAATATAATCATCGTACCAAACTAACCTCTGAACACCATGTGAATCTACTCCCCTTAAGTCAGCGGCTAAAAGGACATCAGCTACTATTTCCGCGTGTTCTTTCTTGAAACCGTATCCTATGTAATACAAATCCTCAACGTATCTTCTTAAATCCTCTGAGTTAACTAATAAATGGCTACTACTCAAATAATCCCCTCCTAAAAAATAATTAATTAAGTATAATATATCAGATAATTCAAACAATTTATGGATAAAAAAAATAAAACCTCTATTAAGAGGTCTTATTATCCATGTTTATTTAATTTCCATTAATACTTTTCCCATTTGAATACTATGGGTACAGATTGCATCTACGTCATGACGGTCATGAGTAACAATAATGCATGTTATGTTAGCTTTATTTAGTATCAATTTTAGTTCTTCGCGAATTGATGATCTCAAATCTGTATCTAAGTTACTAAAAGGTTCATCCATTAACAGTAAATTCGGCTTTGGGGCAAGTGCCCTAGCAAGTGCAACTCTTTGTTGTTGTCCACCGCTTAGTTCATGAGGATATCTCTTTGCGAATTCTTCCATTTTAACTAATTCAAGCATCTCATTTAGTCTTAACACTCGATCCTTTTTATTCATTTTAGAAAGTCCAAAAAGAATATTATCTTTTACTGTCATATTCGGAAATAGAGCGTAGTCTTGGAAAACCATTCCTACACCCCTATTTTCTGGTTGAACAAAGACATTTTCATTTACTACAGTATTTCCAGCAATGATGATTTCTCCACTTGATGGCACTTCCAATCCAGATATTAACCGTAGTAGAGTGCTTTTCCCACTGCCACTTTGACCTAAAACTCCAACTATTTCTCCTTTTTTTATAGAAAAAGTTAAGTCCTTAATGAGTAAATTATCTTTCCTCGAGAATGAGAAGTTCAGTTTTTTAACTTCAATTATATTCATCATTTCACCTTCTTACCTACAAATTGAAATACAATTATAGATACTACACTAATAGAAATTATAAATAATGATGGTATTGAGGCTTCGTATATTTGTTCATCCTTTGCAAATTGAAAGGCCTTCGTTGCTAAAGTTTCGAAATTAAATGGTCTTAGTAATAATACTAAGGGCAATTCTTTACATATTTCTACAAAAGTTAGAATTGCTCCACTTAATATCGCACCTTTAATCAAAGGGAGATCTACTTTCAGAAATGTTTTTGTAATTCCATAACCTAATAGTCTCGATGCTTCAGCATATTTAGTTCCGATCTTTTCAAATCCAACCTCAATTGCATTATATCCAGTAGCCATAAACCGAATAGCGTAACCTACAATAAGCATTATAAGTGATAAGCTAAGTATAAGAGGGGCATCTCCTAAACCTACCATCGAGTAAAATGGAGCTAACCATTTATCAAGTGAAATAAACATAGCTAATACTCCTATTGCAATAATTGCACCCGGAATTGAATAGCCTGCCGTTACCCATTTAGAAAGTATATAAGAGAAGGTTGATTGTGAACGACAAATATTTGCGACTATTACTGAAAATATTATAATTATTACTGTTGGTATTAATGCTACATATAGTGTCTGATAAATTAATAGAAAAAAAGAATTGTCCCATACATTAAAGAAAGTTAATTTAGCCCAGAAAATCAGCTGAATTATAGGTATAAGAAAACCTAATGAAAAAATTAATCCACAATACACAAATGCTAATATTGATGGTAATCCTCTTAGTTTTATAGGAGTAAGAGGTCTTGATTTATTATTCACATTGTATCTTCGTCTTTGTCTTAGTAACCGTTCTAAAAAAAACAAACCTACAACTATGACCATTAACCAAGAAGCTAGTCTCATTGCAGTATTTACATCATACATTCCAAACCATGTTTGAAAAATAGCAGTCGTAATAGTGTGAACACCAAAATAACTTGTCACACCGTAGTCACTTAGAACTTCATATATAACAAGAACAGTTCCCCCAACAATTGCTGGCCTTGAGAGCGGAAGTACAATCTTGGTAAAAACAGCAAATGGTTTTTGTCCTAGTAATCTAGCATTTTCTATATATGATGTGCTCTGATTCTCTAAAAATGCTCTAGTTATTATAAATACATACGGGAATAGGAAGATTGTAAAAATAAATATTGCTCCCCGGAGTGACGAAACTGAAATAAGTTCAGGATCTATATGAATATTAAATTCATTTTTTAACGTCGTTTGAACAAAGCCTGTATAACCTAGCATTGTTCTGTAAGTGTATGCAGCTATATACGGTGGGATTGCCAGTGGCAAGACAAGCCCCCATCTAAAAAAACGTTTTAACGGAAAGTCATAAGCTGCAATTATCCATGCCAAAGAAACTCCTAATATCGCTGAAAAAACTCCAGAAAATACTACTAGTTTAATTGTATTAGCTACATAATTACTCAATAAATAATTTCGAATCTGATACCAGTTTTCATTGGGTTCGTGTAATAATGATGAAAGTATAAATAAGATAGGCAGTAGAATAACTACTGCCCCTAGTATACTTACTATTACCCACCCGTTAAACTCTTTTTGAAAATAGCGTTTAACCGTGTTTGGAATCATATTACTTCCAGCCTGTTTTATTAAATAATTCTATTGCTTTAGCGTTATGTTCTCCTAAAGTGTCAAAGTTAAGTTCTTGCATCTTGAAGTCACCCCATGATTGTAGTAACTCTGCCTTTTTAGCTTCAGGATTTACAGGAAATTCAAAGTTAGTTTTAGATATATACTCTTGTGCTTCAACACTTGTCATATATTCAATCAACTCAATTGCATTTTCTTTATTTTTGCTATGCTTTGTTAATCCAATACCACTAATATTTACATGAGCTCCGTTAGTGTCTTGATTTGGAAAGAATACTCCGATTTTATTAGCAACGTCAACTTCCTCTTGTACTTTTGAATTAGCAAGTAATCCAATGTAATATGTGTTCATTATCCCTACATCGCCCGTACCTGCAACTACTGCCTTTGCTTGATCACGGTCATTACCATCAGGTTGACGTGCAAAGTTTTTCACCATTCCTGCTGACCACTTCTCAGCTTCTTCTACACCATTTAATTCAATAAATGAAGCTAATAGTGATTGATTATATAAATTAGATGAAGATCGAACTAATACTTTACCTTTCCACTTGTCAGATGTTAAATCTTCATATGTTGATAATTGCTCTGGCTTTACTCTATCTTTCGCGTATACGATAACACGTGCTCTAGTAGCAAGTCCTACCCATTGATTGTCACGGTCACGTAAGTTTTTAGGTACATTTTTATTAATTGTGTCAGATGTTAGCTCTTGCAAAACTTCATTGTTCTTAGCATTTGCAAGAACTCCTCCGTCAACAGTTATGAATAAATCAGCTTTAGTGCTTTGACCTTCACGCTTTAGCCTCTCTATTAGTTCCTCAGCATTTCCTTTAACTACATTAACTTTGATTCCTGTTTTTTCAGAGAACTTTTTAAACACTTCATTATCAGACTCATAATGTCTGGCAGTATATACATTAACTTCTTTAGTTGATTCTTTTTTATCAGAACTATTTTCTTTAGAACTGCAACCTACTAATGCAATTATTAAAAGAATACTTGTTACTATAGTTTTAAATAATTTCGTAGAGTACATCGTTTTTTCCGCCCTTTGTATGTAAATTTACGTGACAATGATAGTCATTATCACATCGACGTTTTTAGTTTACTTCTTTTACATAAAAACTGTCAATATTATTTTGTATTAAAACAGGGCATAGCTTGTAGGAAAAGTAAGTTTCAAATGCGAAGCAAGACTTAACACTAGAAAACTTTAGTTAATCAATTTCATCTTCCTGTACAAATGAATTTGAATATGTTTATCATCCTCTTTTAGAGTTTTATCATCTACTTTCGAGGTTTTATCATCCACTTTTGCAGTTTTATCGTCCACTTTCGAAGTTTTATCATCCACTTTTGCAGTTTTATCGTCCACTTTCGAAGTTTTATCTTCCTTTTGTCGAATTTTGACGAAAAACAACTAGGCAAAATGGACAAAAAAGAACTGAATCAAAACTAACTTTGATTCAGCTCACCTTATTTTTGTAATCCCCATCTGTTACCTGAGGTCCAAGTTCCCTGCAGGGTTAGTCCGCTTATATTCCCATTTTCATAATAGCTTTCACTATTTGTAATATCACCATATTCAGGTGAGGAGTGGCAACCCCAACACGCGCTCATATTTACATATCTTTTTAGAGCCGAGGATTTATTATCATCAACTAAAGATTGTTCTTCACCTAGACTTTTTAGCTGTTCATAGTTCTTCTCGGAAGCATCTCTCATTACTTCTTGACGTGTTCCATGGGAATAATGACAACGAACACAAGAAGTTATATCTGAGTCTGACTTATGCCTATACGATTCTGAGTATGTCCCTGATTTTTTACTACCATTGTCTGATATGTAATCAACATGGCATGTTATACAAAAATTAGACATAGCTTGACCCATACCTGCAGAAGTTTTTAAACCCCATTTAGATTTTGCGGTACCATCTTCTTCTAGTTCCCCACCAACTAATGCACCGTTACTAGTTACAAAAATTTCAGTACCTGAAACATTATTTGTTGCGACTTTTATTTTATCAAGTTTTACTACGTATGCTCTTCCAACATGACCCCATTTAATATCATTGATATTAAATACTTGATCTCCATCTTTAGTTGAGCCAGGTCCTGAATACGCAAACCCTTTTATTAAGTCGAAAATTAAATTTCCATCTCTACCATTAGAAACTTTTTCATTTTCGGCATTTTGATTATCTATTCCAAAAACAACTCCATAGGAGGCTTCCGTCAAAATATCCATATTTTTGTTAACCCATGGTGTGATGTCTGGTTCATACTTTTTTCTCGATGAACTCCACTTGTATACCATGATAACATTTCCTTCAATAGGTTTTGGTATAGTTCCATATCCCGATGTGATGAAATATTTCGAGGAAGTTGTTATTGGAACATTTTTACGGTCACGTATTCCTGCTGCCACTAAGTTTTTCTGGTGGTTTGTAACCGTGTCTCGTACCAATATAAAGTCAGTACTTTTTGAGCTTGGAACTTTTGAAATTACATATAATTGCTTTTTAAAAAACTCCGTCTGCTTAGAACTATCTACAATTTTCGGATCCAAACTTGAGTCCTTATATACGAGACCGCCTTCACCTACAGAATTCCCTTTAGATAAATAACTTGTAGTTGCCATACCATTTGGGTTTTTATGGAGTAAGCGATCTGAGTACGATCCATGTGGCTCATGACAACTAGCACAATCGAATACATCTTCCCAATTATCATCTCCACTATTATTACCACCTGGCGCTGCTTTCAACTTAATTTCTCCACCAAAAACATTGTGTATAGAATTTGAATTAATTTTCTCTCCATAACGCTGTGCAGTAAATAAACCTGATGTAGAACCAACCTTTAAACCATTAGAAACTTCTTTTGCTAATGATGATTGAACAAACGGTGTTGAAGGATTATTATCATGATCGACCATCATTTTACGGTCATTTATTGTAAAGATAGTTCCTTTTGTGAATATTTTCCCGGCTAATACATCATAAAAACCAAGGGTGCCATCATGGCAAGCCATACAAGTTTCACCTACTGTTTTTTGTATTAGAAGGCTACTTCCCGTACCATCATGGACAAAGTGACATCCACCACAAGAGTTAGTATTGTTCTTAAAGGAACCGTGTACTTTTGAGTTTGACTTATTTTCCACAGTTGTATTAATAACTGATCCGTCATTACTTAGACTATCCAGATCATTATTATTAAATAATGAAGTTACCTCTTTTGAGTTATTGCTATCCCTCAAGGCTCCCCCATATGAACTATCATTCAAGAAGCTATTGGCGTTATCATTTACAAACGTTTTTAAACTCGATATTGATTCATTTACTTTATCTTTTACTTCTTCCTTATTGATACTAGATGAACTACCTATAACCAATCCAATGCCTATACCTACTACTAATAGAATCCATGTTAAAAAACTTTTCATACACTATCTCCTATATACTCTCAACAAAAAACTTTAGATTTTCCGGATGAAGTATATCTGCCTTATAGAAGCATGAAGAATAAATCTAAAATTGAAATGTCTAATTTATTTGAATTTAGTTAACCTTCTATCAATTTTTGTCACATTATTAGACATTTATTCCTATTTCGAAAAATTTGCGCAAATAAAGAAAACTCGGCGATTGCCGAGCCTTAAGAGGGACGGCAGAGCCGTAGTTGCACTTATGCGTTAGGTTAGTATGAGCTACGTAAAAGTTTATACTTTCCTGGTTATAGTCAAAAAACCACCTCTCAAAAACTCGAGAGGTGGTTTTATTTAAATCAATTCTTTTTTCTTACCAAATTTCTTAAAAAATTCATACACAATCGGAACGATAATCAAGGTTAATATCGTTGAGCTTGTTAATCCTCCAATTACAGTGACACCTAAGCCCTTAGAGATTAATCCCCCGCCTTCCATTCCTATTGCTAATGGAATTAACGCTCCAATAGTAGCAATAGCTGTCATTAGAATCGGTCTAAGTCTTGTCGCTCCTGCTTCGAGCAGTGCTTCTCTAGTCGATAACCCTTCTTCTTCCTTTTGACGGACTCTATCAATTAACACAATTGCATTCGTAACTACTATACCTATTAGCATTAGTGCACCCATCATTGCAGATACACTAATAGTTTCTCCTGCAATCAATAGTCCTACTAGTCCTCCAATAATACTAAATGGTAATGAGAACAGGATTGCAAATGGCGCTAGTCCTCCTCCAAATGTTATTACTAAAACTAAATAAACTACTGCAATAGCTGCAAGCATTGCTAGTCCTAATTGAGTAAATGTCTCATTTATCTGTTCAGTTACACCACCGAAAGTGATTTCTGCTGTTTTTGATAGTTTTATTTCGCTATCAATCTTTTCTTTTAAATCTTTAGATACTTTACCCACATCATCAATTGTAACTTCAGCTGACACTTGTGCATATAGCTTACCATTACGACGAGATATAGTATCTGAAGCTTTACCTTCTTTAACTTCAGCAACATCCTTTATCGGAACATCAAACCCTAACGGACTTTTTAATGTCTTGTTCTCCATTGATTTAATATCTGAGAAACTATCTTTATCTACTTGAACATAGACATTCAGTTCTTTCCCATCTTTATTGATAGTAGTTAAAATAGGCTTAACATGATTCTGTGCTAGACTCATAGCAAGCTGGCCTGCTGTTAATCCATACTTACTTAACTTTTCTTGGTCCGCAATAAATGTATATTGGTCGTATGACTCAGAAATACTAGTATCTACATTTGTTAGATCTTTTTCTTTCTTAATTATATCTGTAATCTCATCGACGATTGGCTTTACTTCTCCAATACCGTTACCGTACGCAAATATTGTTATACTGTTATTACTTCCTCCAGAGCCCATATCCATAGAGCCCCATTCTCCATTTTCACTAAACTTATCATTAAGGTCCTTAAAAACTTGTTCTTTTTCTTCGGAAAATTTCTCAGTATTATCTTTATATTTTATAAAGAATAGTGCTTGGTTTGATGCAGCTGGGTTCATAGGATTTTCACCACCAACTGAATATTGAACGATTTCAACATCATCTTTAGATAAGAAATATTTTTCCGTATTTAATGCTAGTTTTTCTACACTGTCGGATGTTTGACCAGGCGCTGGACTAAAAGTTGCAACAACCATTTTTTCCTCTTCTTCTGGTAAAAAGCTAACTCCGATAATAGGTACTAAGAAAAAGCTTCCAATTAATAGAGCGATAGCAAATCCAAATGATAAAAACTTATGATCTAATGTCCAACGTAGTACTTTTTTATATCTATTTGCTAGTTTCCCTGGTTTCTCTTCTGAATGCGACTGTTTAACACCTTTCTTAAAGAAACTATGTGCCATCATAGGTACAATTGTAACTGCGACTAATAGTGAAGCAAGCAGTGCAAAAACCATTGTTAGAGCAAATGGCATAAACATCTCGCCCACTGGTCCTGTAACGAAACCTAATGGCAAGAAAACAGCTATTGTTACTATAGTAGATGATAGTATTGGTATAAACATTTCTTTAGTAGCTTCTCTAATTAAATCAAAGCCTTTTAACTGTTCATTCTCAAGAGACATTCTCCTGTATATATTTTCTATTACTACAATAGAATCATCTACTACACGCCCAATCGCTACCGTCATTGCACCTAATGTCATGATATTTAACGTTATATCCATTTGATCCAATAATAAAATCGCAATAAGAAGTGATAGCGGTATTGAGATAACTGAAATTATTGTAGATTTAAAATCTCTTAGAAAAAGAAGAATAATTAAAATTGCAAAACCTGCTCCAATTAGAGCTTTATTTAACATTGTGTGAACTGAATCTTCTATTGGCTTTCCTTGATCATATACAGATTCTATTTCTAGTCCAGTAATATCTTCTTTTAATTTTTCAACTTCATCCTTAATACCATTAACTACATCCACTGTATTTGCATCTGCAGATTTAATCACTTGGATACTAATAGATTCTTTTCCATTTGTACGAGAAATAGATTCTGCTTCCCCTACAATTTTCAAATCAGCAATATCTGAAAGTTTAACAGTCGGAATCCCATTAGATAATGGATTTACTGCTGGTGGTATAACTTGCTGTGGTGTTTTACTTTGCATCGTCGATGTTGGTGATTGCTGTTGCGGTATTGCAGGGATTTCTATTTTTTTCAAATCCTCTAAAGTTACAATATTGCCATCAATAACAACTGTTTTCTGTGTATCGTCAAATGTGTATAACCCTAAAGGAAACTTAATTACTGAGCCTTTAATAATGCCTTCTATCGTCTCTGGTGTTAGCCCAAGATTTGTTAATTTTTCCTTGTTATATGTCAATTGAACTTCTTCAACTTGTTGACCAGCAATCTTAATTGATGATACTCCGTCTACACCTTCAAATGTAGGTGCAATATCCTCTTCTACTAGCTTTGTTAATTCTGCTAGAGATAGCTTTCCATTTGATATACTCATAGTCATTACTGGAAATGCGTTTAAACTAAGTCTAGAAATGCTAGGTTCTTTTACCCCTTCTGGGAGCGTTAGGTTTGATAACGCTTCTTTTACTTCCTGTTCTGCTTCTTCCATATCTTTTTTGTAGTTATACTCAATCTGAATTGAAGATGCATTTGCTAACGATGTCGAACTCACAATATTTACACCTTCAAGATTTCGGATTTTCAATTCCATTGGTTCGGTAATTTTATCAAGAACCTCTTCCGGTGCCGCCCCAGGATAAATTGTTGTTACCGTTACTAATGGTGGGTTTATTTCAGGTAATGTTTCCATTTTCATATTCATGCCCGAATATAAACCTGCAACAGTTATAATAATTGTCAATAACCATACTGCTAGCTTATTTTTCATGGAGAAGTTGATTATTCCTCGCAAAATTACATACACTCCTTAATTAACTTATTCACGACCGTTCGGTCATTATATGACTAATATATACGAATACCGTTATTATATCAACATTTTTTGTTTATTAAAAAGAAAAATACACTTTAAGAACTATCTTCACTATGTTATAATTATTTATAACGACCGTTCGGTCATAAGATTAAAAATTTTATCCCTAACAAATATAAATGGTTTATACTATATAAAAGAAGATTGTAAAAAGGAAGATGAAAACGATGAATGATAAGAAGAAAAAAATAATTCAATCTGCACTAAAATTATTTGGTGAAAAAGGCTATCACTCATCTTCGATTCAAGAGATTTCTGAAGCAAGCGGCTTAGCCAAGAGTTCTTTTTATAACTACTTTCAGTCTAAAGAAGAATTAATGATTACGATAATTAAATACTACTATGAACTTTTAGTGGACAGAGTCAACTCTATTGAGGAAATTGTAGATTTACCAACTCGGGAAAAGTTTTGTCAACAATTAACTATCCAGATTAAAGAATTCATTAAACATAAAGATTTTATTCAAATGCAATTAAGAGAACAGTCCATTGATGAAAACGATGAAATACATAAGTTACTGTTCAAGTTAAGAGCTGAAAGCATTCATTGGTATAGCATGCAGTTAAAAGCGATATATGGTGATAAGATTAGCGACCATCTACTAGATTGTACTACAATGTTAAATGGAATTATTAAGGAGTACATGTTCTACATTATTGTTGATAAAATTGATATAGATACTAATAGATTAGCTTCTTTTATTCTTGATAGAATGGACGGTATTATTTCAAGTATCACCTCTATAGATAAGCCACTACTAGACACTGATTTAATGGCGAACTTTATTAACTATAAGTTGAATACTCTAGAAAATGCTAAATCTCTTATTTCAACTGAAATTAAAGAATTTAAACGCATTATAGATGCTAGTAACTTTAGCAAGTTAGATCACGAAAAAGTAATGTCATCATTAGAGGCAATTGAAGACGAACTTGCAAATGATAATCCTAAAATTGTTGTAATTCAAGGTTTGTTTCTATACTTAAAGAGCTTTAACAAGCCAATAATCGATGAAATGATTTCAAGAATAGATCAAATCGTTAAATCACGTTTAACATAAAAGTTTGCATTATAATAAAAGTGTTCCAAATGTAAATTAACTTTTACATTTGGAACACTTTTTCATCTTCTTTATATAGCCTTAATGTAACAATTTATAACGAAAAACTAACATCCACTGTTGTGCCCATAGTACTATTTGAATAAATATTGAAAGATCCGTTATAACTATGTGCTCTCTCTTTAATTCCTATCAAGCCAAATTGATTTGGGTTTTGATATAGTGTTTTAGTATCAAACCCGTCCCCATTATCCTTATACTTAATAATAAATTGATTATCTTCTTGGATAAACTGTAAATTTATTTCATCACAATCTGCATGTTTAATTGCATTATTAAACAATTCCTGGACGGTTCTATAAATATTCAAACTAAAGTCTAAATCCTCAAAAATTTCATTTTCAAAGCCATAATAAAAATTAACTATTATATTATTATCCAACTGAAATTTATTCATTAATTCGTTTACGGAGTAAATCAATCCTTTTTCGACTAAGAATGTCGGCCTTAGTTCATTACATATATCTCTTATTCCAGAAATATTTTCTTGAATATTTTCTTTTATTGATTTTATCTCATCGTTAAGAATACTATCCGTTGTATCCCCTAAATTATCAAGTCTATTATAAACATGTATAGTATCTTGTAATATAGTATTCTGAATATCTTTTGATAGCCTTAACCTCTCCTGCTCAGACAGAGTGAAAATGAGTTTAGTTATCCATGAAGAATCTTTCTTATTATTTTTTAATTCATCTAGTTCACGCAAAAGATCTTCTAGTTTTCTTGTGTTTTCAAGAAAAATCGATGTATGAAGTGATAGAGCATTTAACCATTCTTTCTCATCGCTATTCAATTTTGTATTATTAAGTTTGGGATCACAACAGAGAATTATATTACGATCAACCATTTCCCCAACATTTAAGTAAAATTTACCCTCGTCTTGTTTTATACTTCCAATCTTAATTTTTCCGTAGTCTACTAAAGCAACATTCATTTTGGATTTATTTTTCTCATCATAAATAATAGTAACATTATCTATCGATAATACATTTTTTATTTCTTCAACTAATTTGGTCAATACTTTATCAATATGAACATCATTCTTAATATTATTTATATATCGATAGATACTATACTGATATTCTTTATTATCTGAAAGAATTTTCATCCTAAATTTACTATTTAATAGATCTCTAGTTACAAAAATAAAAGATGACAGTAAAATAAAATTTACTATATTAAATAGAATTAAATCACTAACTTTAAATGAATCTTTAAAAATATAAACACTTATCACACCTATTATAAACGAAAATATTAGTGAAGCAGAAAGATGATATTTAGCTTTACTAAAAACAAAATCAATATCAAATACTTGATCTGAAAGGAGTAAATAAGTATATGTCAGTGGTATAAAAATAAGAAACATTGATGAAAACTCACCCGAAATTATTTCTCTATTAAATAACATCGATGGAATTAAGTTTAAAAATAAGAATGGGAAAAAAGCTAATATTTTTCCGGTTAACATAATTTTTAAAGTAACTTTAAAACTCTGATTTGTTGTTTTGATATAATTTTTAACCAATAGAAATATCAATGTTAATACATTTGATAAAAATAAGACTAATACTAGATTAAGAGTTATTTTATATAAAGGTGAAACTATTAAGCTAATTATAAACGTAGAAATAACAAGAAATAATAGAGACAATAAAATAATCAATGTTCTCTTTTTTATAAAAATTAATTTATATTTAAATTTTATATAATTGTATAAAAATATAATGATTGATAATGGCATTGCCATTAAAGTAAATAAAAATATAACTTTGCTAAATGAATCATCTCTAGCAGAACCACTTGCGCTTAAATAACAAACTGATATTAAAAACAAAAATAAGAATACCCAAATTGATGATGCTCTGTCTTTTTCATCTCTAATATAAAGAAATATGCCTAATGAAATACATAAAACTACAATACTTAAAGGAATAATTAGGTGGGAGTATAGCTCTATCTCACTAAGAGTACCTTGAACTAAAAAAGTCTTTGTGTGCTCATTATTTTCAATTTTAATACTTTTAATTTGCTCAATATTTCCATACTTTGCTAAAGTAAAGTGTTTGCTTGGATCGTCTTTATTTATAGCAACTACCTTATCACCATTCTTTATTCCAACGTTATAAGCCCACCCATTAGCAAAAACTTTACTCACCTTATATTGGGTTCCTTCAGATTCCGCAGTCAATCCTATATAGGGGTTTTTAATAGTGAATATTATTATATAAATTGATATGAATAACATTAATACCGACAAAAAGATTACTGTTTTATTCTTAGATAGCATCATATATTTTCGCCCTCATTTAACAAGTTTATATATTAAAAAATAGACTTAAAACGAATTTAAGTCTATCAGCCTTTACAGTATTAAGACACCCAGTAACCCGCTTTCATTAATGAATCATTGGCTTTACCGAATACCTCTATTATTGCAAATATTTCCTCAGCTGAAACACCTAGTAGACTAACTGTACCTTCTTTAAGCTTGGATAAAACCTCTGGATTTTCAATTAAAAAACTAATAACTTTGTCCATGCTTTTTCCTCCTAGTTCATAAACTGCAATAAATTATTCATTGAATCACTATTAATATTTAATTTATTAATAATGCTTATTGCCTTAGTTTTATTAATATAGGAAATTACTTTAGCATATTCTATAGCACCTGATTTTTTAATTTCCTCTACAATATTTGGTAGATTCGCTTTAATCTCAGTTGTATCTAGCTCTAAAAATTTTAGCACTTCTTTTGAAGACTTATTTGCACCTCCTAATATATATATGAATGGAAGAGTCCTCTTCCTATATAAAATATCATTCTTATCATCCATTCTTTGAATATCAATTATATCATTGTTAATTTGAGCAATTAATCCTAAAATAATGGAATAATCACTAATTATTTTTAATTCCGCTTGATTTACATCAGCAAAACTCGCCCCAAGCATACAAGCTAATGAAGTCAGTGAACCTGACTTTTTACACACCATATTTATGTAATCTTCTTCAGTATGTATTACATTTCTAACATCTAGATATTGTCCATTAATTGATTCCATACATAGACGCTGATATAAATCTACTATTCTTTTATCTCCATATCCATAATCTTCTAGCATGCTTATGCTCTTATTGCATAGTGAAAAAAGTGCAATTGCAATATTTAAGGTGATTGCATTATCATCTTTACTCCATGGAGTACTGAAGTTATCTTGATCTTGCAAATCATCTATTATGTCAAATGTGAGAATTAGTAATTCAACAATACCAGCTATCTTATATATTTCTTCCTTACTTCCGCCATACATTCGATAATGAAAGACTGCTAACTTACCAAAAGTTAGTCCACTATATGTCTTAAAATTAATATATTGATTTATCTTTGATTCCATATGTTCGTCATAGTTCTCATTGTTGATAATCTTCATCATTTCTTTTGAAATTTTATCATTATTGACGGTTTTCATATTAATCAACCTTAATAGTAATCTATAAGTTCATAATAATATACTTTCTACTATTTACCAATATAATATATTACAGTTTTGTAAATTTTTTGCTGAATACTTGACTATTTTGTCTTAAACTGACATCTTCTCTTTAACTAAAGGTAATGTTATTGAAAATGTAGACCCAACACCAAGTTCACTTTCAACTTGTATAGTACCCTTATGGTCTTCAATTATTTTATAGCACACCATTAGACCTAGTCCTGTCCCCTTATCTTTTGTTGTATAAAAAGGTTCTCCTAATTTTTCAATTAATTCTCTAGATATACCTACACCATTATCAATTACTTTGATTTGGATATTATCGTTGTTATGATCCATTTTTATAATAACTTTGCCATTTTCTTTAACCGCATCCATGGCGTTTTTGATTAAATTAATGAAAACTTGCTTAATCTTTGTTTCTTCACAAAACAAATAAACATCCGTGCAGGAATTTTGAACTAATAACTCAATATTTCTCATATTTGATTCGGAAGTTAATAGTACAACAACTTCTCCAATTATTTTAACAATATTATGTTCTCTTCGATTATCAACATGAGGCTTTGCTAGCGTTAATAATTCGTTTGAAATTTGTTCTATCCGCGATAATTCGTCATCAATAACTTTATAATATAACTCCTTACTCGCTTCGCCAGTTTTTAAAATCTTGAAAAATCCTTTTACAGAAGTTAGTGGATTTCTAATCTCATGTGCTATACTCGCTGCTAGCTGCCCTGCAATATTCATCTTCTCTGAACGTAATATAATTGTTTCGTTTTCTTTTTCTTGTGTAATGTCAACAAATGAATGTAATATTGCCGATTCTTCCTCAAATAACATTTCTATAGACTTAACTAAATAGATTTTACCATTTTCACTTTTAATTAAGGGTTGCTTATCTTTTAATCCCTCATTATAAGTCTCAATTTGATTTGTATCATACCCCTCACAAAACGATCTTATATTTTTGTCTTTAACGCATTGATTAATACCAATATTAAATTGTTCACTAGCTTCATTATTATGATAAAGAATTTTAGCCCTTAATTTACTAATTATAATTATAGGTATTGGGAGCCCATCTATTATGTTTTTAATTTTAAGTTCACTTTGCTTTATTGATTCAATTAGTTGTTTTACAAAATTATTTTCATAAAGCAAATTGTAATTTTTATTTTTTAAAACTTTATTTTGCTTTTCTATTCTCTTATATTTAGCAACATCCTCTATCGATGGATATTTTCTATTCTTCCCTGAATAAAAAGGAGATAAGCAAAATTGATCATCTGTCATTAAGTGAGAATGTGACTTTAATAATTCATTTTGTAAATACGCAGGGGTCATTAGACCATTATATACGCAGACGGAAATTATACTATTTTCAAAAATATAATCATGGCAATTAAATTCATATGTAATTAATTTTAATAAGGACTCGTTATCAGGTACTGGAACACTTCCCCAAGTCCGAATCAATTGTTTTTTCTTTATATACGGTTCTATTATCTTTACTAATTTCGATTCTGCGCCAACAGAGTCAAAACGATTACCTTCGAGATAAAAATCACTTTTTTGTAAGGTAATTAAATTTTCCATTTGTAAATCGGTTATACCTACAGACTGAAGTTCATCTATAATTCTTAAAGTTATTTCCTTATCTTCTATAAAAACTATCAATGTATTATTATTCAGCCCTTCATAGAGAAAGCTAACTGCATTATTAACATACTTATCAGATTCAGTATAAGTGTACAGAATATGTGCACCATCATTTATAATAGACGGATTTCTAGTTAATTTGCTTATGATTTTATTGTTCATACTAGCTCCCTTCTTTAAATCCTTCTAATTCTCCGATATAAGTTAAATCATCTATTCTTAGGTATTCTATCTTTATTATTTCTATCTTACTAGTCTGATTTCCTTTGTTTATCGAGTAAATAGGCTCTGATCATTAAAACAGTGTCACCTGTTCTTTAATCTTAGAACGAAACGACACCGTCACACTCTTAATAAAAATGGAATTGAGGGATTCTATTTTTATTTTTAATTTAAGTTATAAAAAAACGAAAATAAGACTCGGTGAAAAATGCACCGAGTCTTTCATTACTAATTTAAAAACACACCAAGAGATATCATCACGATATCCCAAAGGTGTGTTTTTTAAATAACTTTATTATTTTTTAAACAACTTTATTATTTATTAACACAAACATTTGTGAGTTACTTAAAAATTTATTCAACCGTTACTGATTTTGCTAAGTTACGTGGCTTATCTACATCGCAATCACGGTGTAGTGCTGCGTAGTATGAAAGTAATTGTAAAGGCACAACAGTTACTAACGAAGTGAAATCTTCATGTACTGCCGGTACAGTATAGCTATCTTCATCATTTTCTAAACCTCTAATGGAAATAATGCATGGGTTTGCACCACGTGCTACTACTTCCTTCACGTTTCCGCGAATACTTAGGTTTACATGTTCTTGAGTCGAAAGTGCAATTACAGGAGTTCCATCTTCAATTAAAGCTATAGTTCCGTGCTTTAACTCTCCACCTGCAAAACCTTCCGCTTGAATATAAGAAATTTCTTTAAGTTTAAGGGCACCTTCTAAACATACGTAGTAGTCAATACCACGACCGATGAAGAAACAGTTCCTAGTTGTTGATAGAAATTCCTTTGCTAACATATCAAATCGATCTTTATCATTACATAACGCTTCCATGGCATTCGCAATAATACCGAATTCTTGAATGATATCGAAATCTAGCTTGATTCCTTTAGCATTTGCTACATCTACAGCTAGAATTGCTAAAACCGCAAGTTGGGCTGTATATGCCTTAGTTGATGCTACTGCAATTTCAGGTCCCGCGTGTAATAAAAGAGTATAATCAGCTTCACGAGATAATGTTGAACCAGGTACATTTGTAATTGTTAATGCTTTATAGCCATGCTCTTTTACTTGGACTAGAACTGAACGGCTATCCGCTGTTTCCCCACTTTGTGAAATAAAAATAAATAATGGCTTTTCTGATAGTAAAGGCATATTATATGAAAATTCACTTGCTACATGAACTTCTACTGGAACTTTAGCAAATTTCTCGATATAGTGTTTCCCAACTAGACCCGCATGGTAGCTAGTTCCACATGCAATAATGTAAACTCTATCTGCTGCTAGCATTGCATTACGTACATCTTCATCTAAAAGAATTTGACCATTATCATCTTGATATTGAGAAATAATTTTACGCATTACAAACGGTTGCTCATCAATTTCTTTAAGCATATAGTGAGGATACGTACCTTTTTCTATGTCACTAGCGTCAAGTTCCGCTGTAAATGGAGAACGCTCAACCTTATCACCATTTAACTTTAAGATTTGTACTGAATCTTTTTTAACAATAACTACTTCTTTATCCATTAATTCAACATACTGCTTTGTAACTTGAAGCATAGCCATAGCATCAGATGCTACAACATTAAATCCATCTCCAAGTCCGACCAATAGTGGACTCTTGTTTTTAGCTACGTAAATAGTATCTTGATCTTGTGCATCTAATAATCCGATTGCGTAAGATCCTTTTAATGTACTTAGTGTTTTTCTGAAAGCTTCTTCAACAGATAAGCCACTATTCACGTTCTTATCAATTAACTGAACAATAACTTCTGTATCTGTTTCACTTACAAAATTAACATCAGCTAATTCAGCCTTCTTTATAATATCGTAGTTTTCAATAACACCATTGTGTACTAGTGTAAATCTATTTGAAGTACTTTGATGTGGATGAGCATTTACTTTACTAGGAACACCATGTGTTGCCCAACGAGTATGGCCGATACCTCTAGAAGCCATTACGCTTTCATCAACGCCTTCACGTAAATCGGCAATTCTTCCCTTTTCTTTAAAAACTTTTACTCCGTCTTCGTTAATTAGCGCAATACCTGCAGAATCGTAACCACGGTATTCCAATTTTTCTAATCCGTATAATAGTATTTCCTTACAATCTCTATTTCCAATAAAACCAACAATTCCACACATTATTGAATTCCTCCTGTTGAGGCAAAAAGGCATAAGAGAATGACCCCGATGGTACAATCTCCTGAAGCCTTATCTTGTTAGAATGTTATCCTAACAGCCGCGATTTGATTTGTTTATACCATTTGCTTAAGGTTTTGTTCAAGTAGTCACCTACTCGTTTTGTCCCGTAAGCTTTCGGTTGAAATGGTCAACCGGGAGTCCATCCGCCGATATTCGATAAAACTCCATCCTCGTCAACTTCACCAACAGAAGTTCAGGCGCTTTGTCTTGTTATATCGTTATATTAACAACCCTCCTTTAATAAAATTTGATATAACGTAATAATTATACTAGCTTTAAAAATTTAGTCAACTTCTACAAAACTTGCAAAACTATGTTAAAAAATCCCATATAAAATAATATGCACAGGCGCCTGTATAAAGTTACACCTGTGCATTAAATATATATTTATGCTATTTCTTGAATGACTGCCACAATTCTTTCAACATATTGTCTGCACAGTTCTTCTGTTTGAGCCTCTGCCATTACACGGACTAATGATTCAGTACCTGAAGGACGAACTAGTACACGGCCATTACTAGCCATTTCTATTTCTACACTCTTAATTGCATCGAGTACTCTTTCATCTTTCATGATTGCATTTTTATCATCAACTTTTACATTTACTAATAGTTGAGGATACTTTTTCATTTCATTTGCAAGTACTGATAATGGTTTATTTGTAAGTTTTAAGATGTTCACTAATTGAATTCCTGTTAATAACCCATCACCTGTTGTATTGTAGTCAAGGAATATTATGTGTCCACTTTGTTCTCCACCAAGGTTGTATCCACCTTTACGCATTTCTTCCATAACGTATCGGTCACCAACACCTGTTTGTGCACTGTTAATACCATCAGCTTCTAATGCTTTGTAAAAACCTAAATTACTCATTACAGTTGAAACTAGTGTGTTACTTTTAAGTTTTCCAACACTATTCATATATTTAGCACAAATAAACATTATTTGGTCTCCATCAACTATATCGCCATTTTCGTCTACGGCTATTAGTCGATCGCCATCTCCATCAAAAGCAAGTCCTAGATGTGCTCCCTTTTCTTTTACAAATGCTGAAAGTGCCTCTGGATGAGTTGACCCTACACCCTCATTAATATTTAAACCATTCGGGTTATTACCAATAGTAGAGATATCAGCTTCTAAGTCACCGAATAAGTATGGTGCGATAGTAGATGTTGCCCCATGAGCACAGTCAAGTGAAATATGAATACCTGAAAAATCTTCATCTATTGTTTGTTTGAGATATTGCATATACTTTTGTGCACCTTCGAAGTAATCAATGACAGTTCCAACTTTATCACCTACTGGTCTTGGAAGTTCATCAAATTCTCTATCGATCAAATCTTCAATTTCATTTTCTTGGTCATCAGTTAGTTTAAAGCCGTCACTACCAAAAAATTTAATTCCGTTGTCTTGTACCGGATTATGGGATGCAGATATCATTACACCTGCTTGAGCTCCTAATGCCTTAGTTAAATATGCCACACCTGGAGTTGAAATAACCCCTAAACGGACTACCTCAGCTCCAATTGAAAGTAGACCTGCTACTAGAGCACTTTCAAGCATATGTCCAGATATTCTAGTATCTCTACCTATCAAAACTTTTGGCTTATCTTGATTCTTTGTTAGAACATGTCCACCAAATCTACCAATTTTAAAAGAAAGTTCTGGTGTTAATTCTTTATTTGCTATTCCTCTGACTCCATCTGTACCAAAATATTTTCCCATTTGGTTGCCTCCTTAACACTCTAGCTACTCTTATTTTTTAACTCGTAGCTTATTCGTGTTGTACTTGCTGTCACTGTTATAAACTTTGGTGCGTCTAATTCTAGAACAGCAGTAAATGTTCCTGGTTCATTTTCAGTTATATTTATGAATGCACTAATATCATTTTGTGTAATATTTTTAAGTATTGACGGTGCACCCGAAATTGTTACATCAACTTTACCTTCTTTCGGTTCGATAAACTCGAAGTCTAGCTCTGAAGGGATGTTATTAGCTTTTACAGTAATACCTTCAAACGTCTTTTTTACCTTTTTCTCTATTTCTACTTTAACTTTAATTGAACTCGGTTCTATTCTATCGATACCTGGTATTCTCGGTATTTTAATCTCAAGAATCGAATTCTCTTTAACATCACCTAGATCAACTGGTATATCCTTTAGTGAGTCAATAACGTCTAAAATCGATTGCTTTTTACTAAATATCTTAACTTCTGTTGTAAGTGGAGCTAGTTTTGTCAAGCTATAGTCGTCACCGAGTCCCCTTGTTACTTGAAGTTCTATTGGAACAGTTTTAGAAGGACTCTTAACGTCGACTTTTACGTTTACCTTATCTGGTTTAATTTCTACATTTAATCTATTTCCATTTGCATCATAGGAATATACCTTTGCTTCTTGTTCAAATGATTCATTTACACCTGATACATTAACGAAAGCTTTAACAATTGCTACTTTATCGATGTCTCTTTTAGCACCAGTTAAAATAGCTTTTGACGGTTTAATTTCGTATCCGCTAATAGAGTAGCCTGGTTCCATTTTTGACCTGTTTATGAAATCAACTTCGATTGGAAAATCTTTTGTAATCTTTTCTTGTATATTTATAAAAATTTCAGCTGGTGTGATTTTTACTGTTAGTTTGTCGGATAGGTTTTCTATTCTTAGGGGTACACGTTGCGCTCCTAGTTCAAGATTTCTCAAATCAGCATATATAGTAAAGTTTTTTTGTAGTTTTGTTGTCTTCATAATACTGTTAGGTCCTTCAAGTTCAACCGATACAGTTTTAGGGTATCCTGAAATTACTAAATTCTCAGTATCGTAATATAGTTGCAATGGAATTTCCTCAATTATTTCTTTATCACTTGTTACTGAGAAAAAATTTTCGCTTGGTTTTCTAGTTTGATCTTCTAATGATACTGACATATAAAGCATAACAGCTAAAAGTAAAGCTATTATTCTCATAACCCATTTATTATCGAGGAGTTTATCCATTTCGTTTAACCCTCCAATTCCAACGGGATTGACCTTGCTGCTTTTGTACTACGGCTACTTCATTTTGTAACATTTCGGTTAATTTCTCTATTGATACATTTCTATGTAAGTCACCATTTTTTGCAACAGAAATGGTTCCAGTCTCTTCTGATACAACTATTGTTAGTGAATCTGTAACCTCACTAATTCCAAGTGCTGCTCGATGTCTAGTACCCAATTCTTTTGAAATAAATGGGTTCTCTGACAAAGGTAGATAACATGCTGCAGCTGATATTTGATTTTTTTGTATTATAACCGCACCGTCGTGAAGAGGCGTATTTGGAATAAAGATATTTATTAGTAGCTCAGGAGATATTCTCGAGTGTAGATGAATACCTGTTTCTACATAGTCATCCATTCCAGTTTCTTGTTCGATAGATATTAACGCACCTATTCTTCGTTTTGCTAAATATCCAGCCGACTTTGCAATAGAATTAACCATTGTTGAGATTTCTTCTTCTTCATTATTATAATATGTACGTGAGAAAAGTTTACCTCGTCCTAAATGCTCTAGAGCACGTCTTAATTCAGGTTGAAAAATTATAATTATTGCTAGAAAACCCCAAGTAAGTACTTGTTCCATGAGCCATTGCAAAGTATTTAATCCTAAATATGAGCTAGTGACACGGGTAATTATTATTAATGTAATTCCCTTTAAGAGTTGGACAGCTTTTGTACCTTTTACTATATCGAGAAGTTTATATATAACGAGCCATACTAGTGCAATATCTAAGCCGCTCGTAAAATATTCTATAAATGGAATATCGGAGAATGACATATTTTACTTCCTCCATAATATGACGTTTTAATAATCTGGTTTAAAAAAGTTATCTAACCTATAATATCATATTTACTAGCATATTTATAACTTTAAATTCATGCAAAAAAGACACGAATATGTATGTTATTCGTGTCTATAATTTAAAGTACTTTTTCACCAAATAGTGATAATATTAATTCCACCGCAGCTCTTCCAGTTTTGTTACGTTTATCTAATATCGTATTAATTTCTACAAACTCAGCAGATGTAATTATACCTGATTGATACAATAGTTCCATAGTTAAATGTGCTTCCCTATATGTTATTCCACCATCTATAGGTGTTCCAACTCCTGGTGCATATAAAGGGTCAAGACTATCCATATCCCATGACAAGTGAACGCCATCGCAATCAAATAAAATATCTATAGTTCTATCAATAACATTACTCATGCCCAATCTGTCAATTTCGTGCATAGTAAAAACGTTTATTCCAAGTTGTTTGATTAATTCTTTTTCGCCCTTGTCAATAGATCTAGCACCGATAATTACTACGTTTTCAGGTTTAATTTTAGGAAAGTAGTCTAATATATTTACTAGCTCACTATTACCATGTCCAAGGTTTATAGCTAATGGCATTCCGTGTATATTTCCAGACGGTGTAGTATCCAAGGTATTCATATCAGCATGAGCGTCATACCAAATTACACCAAGGTTTTTATAGTGTTTTGATATTCCAGCAATTGTACCAATTGCGATGCTATGATCCCCTCCAAAAATTAAAGGGAATTTATTATCATTTACTATTTTATCTACTTTTTCAGCAAGCTCTTTACTAATATGAAGGACTTCATCAAAGTTTTTTAACTTTTCATTTTGTGTACTTTCTAGCGCAGTTTTAGGTGCTACCTCTAGATTTCCTAGGTCTTCAATTTTATGTCCTAACTCGGCGAGCTTTTCTACAACGTCCGCATATCTTATAGCACTGGGACCCATATCCACACCTCTACGTGTTTGACCGAGGTCCATCGGAACTCCTAAAATAGATATCTTTTGTGTCATCAATCTCCCCCCCTATTATTATTATAGTGTAGATAGTGAAAATGATTCAACCTAGCAAGATTATGCATTAAAATACACATATATAAAGAAAACTCGGCTCTGCCGAGCCTTAAGGGCGACGGCAGAGCCGTAGTTGCACTTATGCGTTAGGAAAGTATGAACTACGCAGAAGTTTATACTTTCCTTATAGCTAAGAAAAGAGTTAGACGTTATATTTAACGTCTAACTCTTTTTATGGAGCCTAGCGGGATCGAACCGCTGACCTCCTGCGTGCAAGGCAGGCGCAATCCCAGCTGAGCTAAGGCCCCTTTTCATTTTATTATGTAACAAAAAAAGATGAGCCATGAAGGACTCGAACCTTCGACCCTCTGATTAAAAGTCAGATGCTCTACCGACTGAGCTAATGGCTCATAAAAATGGCTGGGCTACAAGGGATCGAACCTTGGAATGACGGAATCAAAATCCGTTGCCTTACCGCTTGGCTATAGCCCAATAAATGGTGGAGGGGGGCAGATTCGAACTGCCGAACCCAAAGGAGCGGATTTACAGTCCGTGGAGGATGACGGGATCGAACCGCCGACCCCCTGCTTGTAAGGCAGGTGCTCTCCCAGCTGAGCTAATCCTCCAATATACATAGTTATCTATGCACAAACTATTAATGGTGACCCCTACGGGATTCGAACCCGTGTTACCGCCGTGAAAGGGCGGTGTCTTAACCGCTTGACCAAGGGGCCTAGTATTATTATCCAAGAAGTTGTTTTATGCTGTCATGAAACAGTACCCTTGTCTAAGCTCCCAACCGGATTCGAACCGGTCACCTCTTCCTTACCATGGAAGTGCTCTGCCTAATGAGCTATGGAAGCATATAAATGGCTCCACAGGTAGGGGTCGAACCTACGACCTACCGGTTAACAGCCGGTTGCTCTACCACTGAGCTACTGTGGAATTAAAAATAATTGCCTGGCGGCGTCCTACTCTCACAGGGGGAAACCCCCAACTACCATTGGCGCTAAAGAGCTTAACTTCCGTGTTCGGTATGGGAACGGGTGTGACC
>JAQSYP010000013.1 GCA_029256085.1 Caryophanales bacterium | reverse complement strand
CGTTTAACAGCTTGTAATTTATCATCTGCAGTAAATTTAGCCATAGAAAAACTGCACCTCCAATTATTAGATCATGTCTAACAATTGGGGTGCAGTTCAAATGCGTGAGGTTTTTATAATTTAGTTAAAATTTTTCAGGGAATTGTTTAAGAATACCTTCCGTAAATGTGTCAGCAATCAAAATTAAGTGTAATTCACCATGATCAAAAGCTTTAATATCCTTTGACCAATCTTTATTTAAAATAAACTTTGTATTTGTTGTAACATCTTCTAAATGCATATGTAACATTTTCTGAAGATCAGAACGATTCCAGTTAGGGTTAGCACTACTTAAGAATTGAGCAATATCGTCAGCATTTCTATACCAAGATTTGTTATGCTTCTCAAATTCTGCTTGGTTACCAGTCTTTAAGGCATTAATTACTTTACCGCCAACAACAATGTGCTCTTTCAACAATTCTGTTAGTCTCTTACTAGCCGCTTCGCCGTAGTATGGTTTTATTACCTCACCAATGTCTTCTTGATTTTCTAAGAGTCTTGCAAGTGTTGGTTCTTTATTTTCTAATTCTAGAATAGAGCTATATAAATAATTACGTGTCCATAGAGCATGTTCAATCCATACTTTTCTAAAATCTTCTTTAAGTTGAACAACAGACTGAGTTAAAAATTGGTTTTGCTTATTAGTTGGTTGAGCTGCATTAACATTCAAGGGCGTAATATTGAAAATTACAGTTAAAAGGATTATTTTAATTAAACATCTTTTCATATTTTATCTACTCCTTATTTATTTATCTTTCAATATTATTATTATCAAACTTATAAATCCCACTCAGTAATTATTATTTTTTGATTATAATATAAGTAAAAGCTTAGTAATCGAGGATGTGATTTTTTTGTTAACACTAAAATCAGATAGAGAAATTCAGTTAATGCATGAAGCGGGGAAATTACTTGCAGCTTGTCATAGAGAAATTGCAAAACTGATTAAACCAGGTATATCAACGTTAGAAATTGATGCTTTTGTAGAAAAATACTTGCTCAAGCATGGGGCAACACCTGAACAGAAAGGTTATAAAGGTTATCAATTTGCTACTTGTGCATCAATTAATGATGAGATATGTCACGGGTTTCCAAGGAGAGAGTCATTAAAAAAGGGTGATATTGTAACAATTGATATGGTTGTTAATTTAAATGGAGGATTAGCAGATTCAGCTTGGACTTATGCTGTTGGTAAAATTCCAGACAAAACGAAAAGATTATTAGATGTTACGTTAACAGCTCTTGAAAAAGGTATAGAGGTAGCATATATTGATAATCGTATTGGAGATATTGGATATGCAATTCAAACCTATGTTGAATCTGAGGGCTTTTCAGTTGTTAGAGATTTTACAGCACATGGAATTGGTCCTACATTACATGAACCACCACAAATCCCTCATTTTGGGAACAAAAATACGGGTTCAAGATTAAAAGAAGGTATGGTAATAACAATCGAGCCTATGATAAATGAGGGAACTTGGCACAGTAAAATGGATCTCAACGGATGGACTGCTAGAACGGTCGACGGAAAGTTATCTGCTCAATATGAACATACAATCGCAATAACTAAAGATGGACCTATAATTTTAACGAAGCAATAAATAAAAGACGTATGATCTTCATACGTCTTTTAGCAACTTTTATTTAAATAACTCTTTTATTTCTGTAAATATATCCATATAATCTAAAATTACAATAGTGAAATATAGAACTATTAAGATAGCAAACCATTTTAATAATTTCAAAAAGAATTTCATTTAATCACCTATTCTTTTTCGTGCTCACCATTATCGTAACTTAATTGCCATTTAATTCCAAACTTATCTGTTAGGTTTCCGTAGCATTTACTCCAAAATGTTTCTTGAAGTTCCATTTCAACTTTTCCGTCGACTTTAAGTTTATCAAATTGAGATTTTACATCATCAATATTTGAACTTACAACTGTTAGACTAATGTTGTTTCCCTCTACGAAAGGCATGCCAGGAAACACATCAGAAAACATCATTCTAGTACCACTGATGTTTAATTCTGAATGCATTACTAATGCTTTTGCCTCTTCTGGAAGTGGATGGTTAGGGTTAGGCGGGGCATCACCAAATGACATAATCCTAGGAGATTCTGTATTAAATACATCTGCATAAAATTGTACTGCTTCTCTACAATTCCCATTAAAATTAATATAAATGTTTACTGGCATGTTTTATTCTCCTCAAATAAATTTACTTCTCATATATTATCTACATTTAATTGAAAAAAATCAAAGAAAACTATTTTTCTCCAAACATCCTATCATAAAATTTATACTGATCAATTGTTATAATTGTATCCCAATGACCTGTCATTTTGGCAGCAAATATAATTCCAAAAAAGACTAACAAGAAAGCTAGACCATAAAATAAAGGCTTAACACTTAGTACACCAAATAGTTTAAACTCAAGAGTACCTTTCTGTGGACAAACACTAACACAAGATGTACAGCCTGTACACTCTGGTGACATTATACGATTACTACTTTTTGCTATTTCAACACCATTTGGGCAATTCTTATTACATATCCCACAATCTATACAAGTAGTAGTATTTTTTGTTAGTCTCATTGGACTAAAGAATCCAAGTATTCCTAGAAAAGCTCCGTAAGGACAAAGATATCTACACCAAAATGATTTGATCAGCATGGACAGTATAGTTAAAACAAGAATTATAGAGAACCCTAACCAACTTATTTCAGTGAAAAAATCAAACATTTCAATGTCAGCCATAGCATAATAAGGGGCTTCCATAAAAGCAATTGTTTCTTCAAGTGACATTATGACTAACATAAACAGAACAAATGTAATAAATAAATATTTAACCCCTAAGAGCAGAGTGTCTAGCCATTTAGGAACTGTAATATTCTTTTTGAATATTTTCTTACCTAATAAACCAAGATGTTCTGATAGAGTCCCAATAGGACATATCCAAGAACATAAAGCCCTCCTAAATAGCCAAGCCGTTGTTAATGTAGCTATGAATATAAATAACCCAGCTGGATGAATTTCATCTATATATCCAGTTTCTAAATATAGTCTTAAGGCTAAAAAAGCTGCTTGAGGTAGAAAGCTCTCTGCAACCGCAGGGTGAGTTGCTAACGCGGTAGTATAATCATCACTTCTAATAAACTGAACAAAATGATAAAACTCCCAACCTGTCAAAATCATTAAAAGTCCAATAAAGTACTGTGATGTTTTTCTAAGTAGTTTATTATGCGCAACTTTAATTTTCACATTTGTTCTTACATTAACATTCTCTTTTGGAGTTAAATTCATGTTGAACCTCCTATTGCTCGGTAGTATACATTAAGAATACAAGCGTAATACTTTCCGTGTCTATATAAAAAATATAGCAAAAATTAAATAATCTTGGCTTTATAGGGGAAACTGATTACAAAATTATGTCTAATAATTTTAGGAGGCAAAATGGATACTCTTCGAAATAGAAAACCGAACCTTTTAATTAATGAAAAATCTCCATATTTATTACAACATGCGTATAATCCAGTAGATTGGTACCCATGGGGAGAAGAAGCTTTTGAACTTGCTAAAAAGGAAAACAAGCCAATCTTTCTAAGCATTGGTTATAGTACATGTCATTGGTGCCATGTAATGGAAAGAGAAAGTTTTGAAGATGAAGAAATCGCAAAATTATTAAATATGTACTTTGTATCGATAAAATTAGATAGGGAAGAGCGCCCTGATATAGATACAATTTATATGAATGCATGTCAATTAATGACTGGACATGGAGGGTGGCCATTAAGTGTGTTTATGACACCTGACAAGGTGCCTTATTTTATTGGAACATATTTTCCAAGAGATGAGAGATTCGGACGACAAGGATTTAAAGAAATAATCTTATCTCTTGCTGAAGCATATAGGGATGATCGTGAGCAACTAGATGATATTGGTATGAAGTTAATTGATGGACTTCAGTCAATTAATAATGCAGAAATTTCGGATGTTAAAGAAGATACAATTGTAAAATGCTTTGTTGATTACGCTAATAGCTTTGACCATGAAAACGGTGGATTCGGCACAGCTCCTAAATTTCCTACTCCACACAGCTTAACGTACTTACTAAATTATTATCATGTCAAGAAAGACGATTCTGCTCTAAAAATGGTTACGAAAACACTTGATTCACTTTCTAAAGGTGGAATTTATGACCATATAGGGTTTGGTTTCTCACGTTATTCTACTGATGATAAGTTTTTAATTCCACACTTTGAAAAGATGTTATACGATAATGCACTACTCGCTAATACATATGTTGAAGCATATCAAGTCACTAAAGATGATAAGTATAAAAAAACAGCAGAAGAAATTTTCACATATGTTTTGAGGGATATGCAAGATAAAGATGGTGGATTCTATTCTGCAGAAGATGCGGATTCTGAAGGAGTAGAAGGAAAGTTTTACGTTTGGACTCCACAAGAAATAAAGCAAGTCCTAGGGGAAGAGCTAGGGAATAAATATTGTAGGCTATATAACTTTACAAACGAAGGTAACTTCGAGGGTTATAACATACCAAATCTAATAGGCAAAACAGAACGAGAGATTGAATCATTTTTAGATAAAAACTCATTATTAGAAGCTAGAACAAAATTATTTAATCACAGAGAAAAAAGGGTGCATCCGCACAAGGATGATAAAATACTTACGTCATGGAATGCCCTAATGATAGTTGCGTTAACAAAGGCAGCACGAGTTTTTGATAATGGTGAATATGGTAAAGAAGCCCTAAGAGCATTAGAGTTCATTGAGAATGAGCTTATTGTCGATGGCAGAGTAATGGTTAGATATCGTGATGGGGAAGTAAAGCATAAAGGTATTATTGATGACTATGCATTCTTACTATGGGCATATATAGAGGTTTATGAAACGACACTAAAAACTGAATTTATTGAAAAGGCATCAGCATTAACTAAAAATATGATTAAACTATTTTGGGATGAGAAGGATGGAGGTTTCTTCTTATACGGAAATGATACTGAGAAGTTAATAATAAGACCGAAAGAATCCTATGATGGAGCAATGCCTTCTGGCAACAGTGTGGCAGCAGTTCAGATGTTACGACTCGCTAAGTTAACTGGACAGCACACTTTAGAAGAAAAAGTTAACCAACTTTTAAGAAGCTTCTCGTTTGCAATTAATATGTACCCGACTGGGCATGTCTACTTAATGCAGGCAGTAATGATGAATTTCTTAGGAACGAAAGAACTAGTTGCACTAACGAATAACGATGACCTAAAAACGATCGATTTTATTAAAAAATTACAACACGACTATATACCAAATCTAACTTATTTAATTAGTGACGATCCAGATAAAATATACAAGATTGCAAATTACACTAAAGATTATGAGAAAATTAATGGTCAGACAACTATTTATTTATGCGAGAATTACGCATGTGGCAGACCTACAATTGATATTGATGGGCTAATGCAAATTCTTAACTGAAAAATTACCAATTTATTTTTTAATAACATCTGCGTTATTAGTTAAAAATAATTATGATATTCCAGTTAGAATATCTTGTTTAAATCCTGCTTAAGAGGTGATAGACGATGAGTTATAAAGATCGATTAGATCAGCAATCTCAGCTTTTTCACCACACTTGGACAAGACCCAAGCATTTAGCATCACAAATTAATGGTCAAACACGCGCATCACAAACGACCATAATTTTAAGATCTAATGCTAAAGCGCATCGCTGGTAGAAAGTCATAAAGAAGTAGGAAAAACTCAGAAACCGAAGTTATGTTAGGAACTCTCCTAATAGGCTTCGGTTTTTTTGTTTATATTTGCATAAAATTGTCAAAAATGAATTTGATATTAATTCTTATGGAGGTATAGTATAGATGAATTATAGAAAGTTATGGCTTAGTTTATCTGCTGTAGTTATCATCTCTTTTGCAATTTTGGGATACTATGGGGGACAGATTTATCAAAAAATGCCGCCAATTCCTGATAGAATTGTGACTGAAGATGGAGACACATTAATTACAGGTAAAAACATACAGGATGGTATGAATGTATGGCAATCAATTGGTGGGCAAGAAGTAGGAAGTATTTGGGGGCATGGTGCATATCTCGCGCCTGACTGGAATGCTGATTGGCTTCATCGAGAGTTAGTATTTATACTCGATAAGTGGGCTAATGCCGATTTTGGAAATGACTATGATGATTTAAACAACGAACAAAAAGCACAACTAAAAGCTAGACTTAAAGAAGAAATTAGAACTAATACATACAACAAAGATACAAAGGAAATTGTAATTTCAGAAGATCGTGCTGAAGCAGTTCGTTACTTAAGTGATTATTATTCTGGATTATTTATGAATGATCCAAAATTTGAACAATTAAGAGAGCATTACGCTATTCCAGAGAATACTATTAAGAATACATCAAGGATGAAAGACATGACCGCATTTTTCTTCTGGAGTACCTGGGCAACTGCAACAAATAAACCTGGGAGCGATGTATCATATACAACGAATTGGCCTAATGAAAAATTGATTGACAACGAGCCGATTGGCGAACTTGTTGTCTGGTCAGTAATCAGTGTAATCCTATTACTACTTGGTGTTGGTTTACTCGTTTGGTACTTTGCAGTACAAAGGCATAAGGAAGACCATACTGATGGATCTTATCCTGAAAAGGACCCATTATTAGCACTTTCGGCAACCCCTTCGATGAAGGCGACGTTAAAATTCTTCTGGGTTGTTGCAGCACTAATAGTGGCTCAAGTTGGTCTAGGTGCTATTGTAGCCCACTATGCAGTAGAAGGTTTAGAGTTCTATGGTTTTCCTTTAGCGGAAATATTACCTTACTCAGTAGCAAGAACGTGGCATACTCAACTAGGGATTTTATGGATAGCTACAGCATGGTTAGCAACAGGACTATTTATGGCTCCGGCAGTATCAGGATATGAACCACCTGGCCAAAGGATTCTAGTTAATTTTTTATTTGTTTGCTTATTAATAATCGTAGTTGGATCAATGGCAGGGCAATGGCTAGCAATCGACCAACGTTTTACAAATGATCAAAATTTCTGGTTTGGTCATAGAGGATATGAATATATTGATTTAGGTTTCTTTTGGCAAGTTTTCTTAACAGTAGGCTTATTTTTATGGCTATTCTTAATGGGAAGAGCAATCTGGCCAGCATTTAAGAAAACAAATGAAAACAGACATTTATTAATGATGTTCTTATTTGCCGCAGCAGCAATTCCTTTATTTTATGTTCCGGGACTAATTATTGGACAACATACTCATCTAGCAATGGCAGAATATTGGCGTTGGTGGGTAGTTCATTTATGGGTTGAAGGTTTCTTTGAAGTATTTGCAACTGTAGTAATAGCGTTTTTGTTTACAAGAATGGGCTTATTAAAAACAGCAACAGCAACTGCGTCAGTGTTATTTTCAACTACAATCTTCTTGTTTGGAGGGATTATTGGAACTTTCCACCACTTATACTTTAGTGGAACTCCAATTGGTGTTTTAGCATATGGAGCTGTTTTTAGTGCTCTAGAAGTAGTTCCGTTAGTATTAATTGGCTTTGAAGCATACGAAAATCTAACCCTAAGCAGAGCTAAGCCTTGGATACAAGCATATAAATGGCCGATTTACTGCTTTGTATCTGTTGCGTTCTGGAATTTTATCGGAGCAGGTATTTTCGGTTTCTTTATTAATCCACCTATAGCTCTTTACTATATGCAAGGATTGAATACTACACCTGTTCATGGACATACTGCACTTTTCGGAGTTTATGGTATGCTTGGAATTGGGTTGATGCTATTCTGTCTAAAAGGTTTAACAGGTCAACGTATTTGGAAAACAGGGGTTTTAAGATATGCCTTTTGGGCAATCAATATAGGGCTTGCTGCAATGGTTCTAATTAGTGTATTACCAATTGGATTAATGCAGACATGGGCTAGTGTTGAAAAGGGAATGTGGTATGCTAGATCAGCTGAATTTCTACATCGTGATATAGTCCATACATTCCACTGGCTTCGTGTAATTGGCGATACAATTCTTGCTTCTGGTTTCGTAGCTCTAGGGTGGTTTATTTTAGGGTTGAAAACTGGTTGGTCATTACAAGATGGAAATGAAACATATAAGAAAGTAGGATAATATAAACCGTTTGGGTAATTCCCAAGCGGTTTTTAGCATTATATGGGTTTAAATTTTGTGAATTAATGTCTTTATTAGTAGGAAAGTTTATTAGATCTTGTAAAAATTTTGAAGTTTTGTCACTAAAAAGGATTAACTTTGAAAAAAGCTTAGATTTTGTATATGCTTAAACTATGAAAATGCCAACAAGAGGAGAACCAAATGATTACTTTATTGATATTTATTGTAGCTGGGCTAGCAGAAATAGGTGGAGGATATCTTGTTTGGTTATGGTTACGTGAAAGTAAACCAGTATGGTATGGGATTATTGGTGGTGTATTTTTAGTTATATACGGTATAATTCCAACATTACAAAATTTCCCTACCTTTGGCAGAGTTTACGCCGCTTATGGAGGTGTATTTGTAATCCTTTCTGTTTTATGGGGCTGGGGAATAGATAAGAAAACCCCAGATATATACGATTGGATAGGAGCAACAATTTGCTTGGTAGGCGTATCTGTAATTTTGTGGGGGCCAAGGCAATAAGAGAGGAATATTATTTTATGAAAAAGAAGCTTGGGAAATATATGATTTTTGCATCATTTGCGTTATTCATTGTACCGTTAGTAGTACCTTTTTTAACTATTACTACTAAACTTAAAGTTATCTTCGTCTCTAGTGCCGTTATTTTAGCAGAAGTATTATTTTGGATTGGTGTTCTATTTATTGGTCATGAATTGGCGAGTAAATATCGTGATCTATTAAATCCATTCAAATGGATAAAAAACCAAAACAACACTGAAAAGGAAGATTAAAATCATACAGTACATATAGAATTCACATTTAGATGTTAGTATTTTAATATCTATTTAGAGAGAGGAAGTAATCTATTGAATATGGATAGTGTTATAAACCTAAAGGAATTTAAATTATTAAAAACTGAACTAACAAGATTTATGATGGCATATAAGTTTGCATTAGACGAGATGGACACTAAAATTAATATTCTAAGTGAAGAATTTAACTATATGCACGAGTACAATCCAATAGAGCATGTAAAATCTCGTGTTAAATCACCTGAAAGTATAATTAATAAGATTTATCGAAAAGGCTGTGAGCCAAATCTTGATTCGATAAGAGAAAATATTAGAGATATAGCAGGACTTCGAATCACTTGTTCATTTATTTCTGATATTTATGAAATAAGCAAGATGATTCAAAAACAAAAAGATATAAAAGTTATAGAATATAAAGATTATATTAAAAACCCTAAACCAAATGGGTACCAAAGTTTGCATATGATAATTGAAATACCAATTTTTATGTCTGACAGAGAAGTAGCTGTATACGTGGAAATACAAATTCGAACTATCGCTATGGATTTTTGGGCAAGTCTTGAGCATAAAATCTTTTATAAATATAATAAAGAAGTTCCTCAGAAACTGCTTAATGAACTTCGTGAAGCATCAAGAATGTCTAGTGAACTTGATAAGAAAATGGAAAGAATAAATGTAGAAGTAAACCACCTGAAAAAGTTGGATGAAGCTGAGGAAGAGTATATTGTTATTGATAATAATAATAGACTTAATACCCCACTAAAATTTTTAGAGGCGTTAATTGATAAATAAGGTAATACCTATAATTTCCTTAAAAAAGAGCGTGTCTGAAATAACCGACACGCTCTTTTGATATTAAACATTTTTTTCTAAAAGTTGTTTTTTTGCTTTTTTGAAGTGTAATAATTCGTAAACCACTGGAATTACAACTAATGTCAATAAAGTTGCAACTGATAGTCCCCCAATTACTACTACAGCAAGGTTCGCAGATACGAGGTTGCCTACTTCTGCTTCCTTAAATAACAACGGAAGCATTGCGCAGATTGTTGCTACAGCTGTCATTATTATTGGTCTTATTCTAGTAGCTGCCGCTTCAACTAAAGCATCACGAATAATCATGTTTTCTTCATTTTGTTTTACTTTGTCAAGTAATACAATAGCATTTGTTACAACTACTCCTATAAGCATTAACGCTCCAAGAAGTGAAGTAATATCTACTGGGATTCCTGAGACTATTAAACCAAGAATTGCCCCAATTGCAGCTAGTGGTAAAGAGAATAAAATCGCTATTGGTGCTCTTATTGTCTTAAAGGTAATTACCATAATTAGGAATACGAGTCCAATTGATACTAACATTGTCATGTATAAGTCAGTAAAATCATCTGCTTGATCAGCACTTGCCCCACCAACTAACAGTTTAATTCCATCTTCAACATCTAACCCACCTTTACCTTTTTCACCAAATAACTTTTTGTTAATATCTGCTGAAATAACCGAAAGCTTTTCTGGATCGACAGAAGCAGTTACACGTACGTATTGCTCTCCGTCCTTATGAAAAGTATTAGTTGGAACTTCCTCCTTCTCTAAAGTAACAAGCTTTGAAACTGGAGACATTCCCATAGGGGTCATAATAGGGATGTTATTGATGTCATCAACATTTTTAATGTCATACATAGGCTCCAACAGGACAGGTAAAGTTTGGTTTTCGATGTTCAACTTTCCAATTGGAGTTTGGTTCAACATAAACGCAGTTTGTTGTGCAATTTGATCTGCTTTTGCTAATTTTGGATCAACAACTAACGAGTATACTGTTTTCTTTTCTTGCATGTTACTTTCTACAGTTTTAACACCTTTTATGTTCTCAATTTCTTTAATAACTTCCTGAGAAGTATTTTCAAGTTTATTTAAATTTTCTCCTAGGATGTCTATAGTGATTGAAGTATTACTTCCACCCATCATTGAAGCTTCACTCACATTTAGTTCAGCAGCTGGATAGTTTTCAGATTGAGTCTTAATTTTTTTTACAATCTTTTTTACATCCTTTTTTTCTTTAAGTATTACCGTGAATTGTGGTTCGCTCGCCGAAGACACTTGGCCATACTTTGCGCTTTCTTCATTTGCACCAAGTTGTAAAATAGAATGCTTCACTTCTTTTATATCATTAATATATTGATCTAACTCTAATGCCTCTTCTTTAACCTTTTCAATCGGTGTATCTGATGGATATTTTAGAACAACACTTACAAGTTCACTCTGGGAGTCAGTTACAGCTCCTTTTGGTAGAACAATATAACCACCAATGGAACCTGCAAAAAGTACGAATGAAGTTAGTAAAACTACCCACTTATGGTTTAGAGACCATTTTAATATTTTAATATATCCTTCAGGACGTTTATGTGGTTTTAAAGTAGTATTCTTAAGTAATCCATAACTCATTAACGGTACTACTGTTAATGCAACGATTAAAGATGCTAATAATGAATATGTCACAGTTAATGCGAAAGGAAGTAGAAATTCTTGCAAACCTCCGTTTACTAATCCTAGAGGTAAAAATACAGCAACAGTTGTTATTGTAGAAGATGTAATAGCTGAACCGACTTCTCTGGTTGCTTCAATTATTAATTCTTTAGACAACTTCTCTTTTTGTGTTTTTCTAAAAATATTTTCAATAACAACGATACTATCATCAACTAGTCTTCCTACAGCAACAGCTACCCCACCAAGAGTTAATATATTCAGTGTAACTCCAGATTCTCTTAATAAATACAACGTAAAAGCTAACGAAAGTGGAATAGAAACTATAGTAATAAGTGTGGATCTGATGTTTCTTAAGAATAACATTATTACGATAGTTGCAAACAAAGCTCCTAATAAAACTTCTTTCATCATACTATTAACAGAGTTTTCAACCATATCTGCAGTTGCAAAAATAACATCAGCTTCTACATCATCAAACTTTTTGTTAATCTTATTTATTTGTTTAGTAACATCCCTGTTAATATCAACGGCGTTCGAATTAGAATCCTTGGATATAATTAAAAATAAACCTTCTTTTCCGTTTATTCTAGCAAGTGTATTACTTGGCTTTGTAATAGTGACCTCAGCTATGTCACTTAACTTAGTATTTTGACCAACAGGTAACGATTTAAGTGATTCAAGATCTGGAACATTTCCAACTACTTTTATATTACTTGCTTTGCCCTCTACATTTTTTTGTGCGATTGGTACACTTAAATTTTGTTCTTTTAAGAGTGTAAAAATGCTTTGTAGTTGAACGTTATTTTTTGCAAGCTTGAGATTATCAATTTTGATTGAAACATATGATGAGGTATTACCGAATGTTTGAACACTACTAATACCCTTTATTTCTTTAAGGTAAGGTAAGATTTCCTTATTTGCGTATTCAATGTTTTTTGGAGTTAAACCGTTGTCGAATACTAATGAGACTTCAGATACAGGAATTTGTGAAGTGTTTAGTAGTACTACATTTGGTTTCATAACGTTTTGTGGAAGTGGAATCATTGCTAGAGAGTCTACAATTTCTTGTTTTGAAGCCTTTTTATCAGCCTTGGAATCTAAATGAACATCAACCTTGGAAAATCCATCTCCTGTAGTTGAAAAAATGTTTTTCTTTCCTTTTACACCTACAACAGCATCTTCAATTACTGTTGTAACTTGGTCTTCCATCGTGTTAGCATCGACACCATGACCAATTGTTACGATTGAGATGAATGGTTGATCAGCAGGTGGTAAAAACTCCATAGGTAGTCGGAAATAACTAATGACACCCATTAATAAAATTAATAATGACATAATTGACACTGCCGCTTTGTTTTTAAACGACCATTTTGTAAGCCAACTCATAATAATATAACCCTCCCAAATATTGCTTCCATAAAATGGTAACACAGATTAAGTGTTTAAAGCATCACTTAATTTGTTACAATTCTGATATGAACAACACATAATTATATGTATGTAAAAGAAATTTAGAACAAAAATAAACGTCAGCAAAATCGTTGCTGACGTTTAATACTACATTACTGCATTTTTTGACTCTATATTCTGTTTTGCATTTTTTGCCTTCTTTACTCTTGCAGCAAATAATACGGCAGCAATAATAAGTATTTCAATTCCGTATTTTAGATAGTCTAAATCCTTGAAATAAACAGCAACGAATTTTTCACTAAAGATCATCTTTGCAGCAGTGTACGCTAAGACTGCAGAACCGATTGTAATGATTACTGGATATTTATCAACAAACTTTAAAATAATTGTACTACCCCAAACAACAATTGGAACTGAAATGATTAAACCAAGTACAACAAGTAAGAAGTTACCGTGCGCCGCACCAGCAACCGCAAGTACGTTATCAAGTCCCATTAAAGCATCTGCGATAACAATAGTTCTTATTGCAGCCCAAAAATTTTCTGCAGGTGCTGCATCGTGCTTCTTTTCTTCAACTAACAGTTTGTATGCAATCCATATTAGTAAAACACCACCGACTAAAAGTAGTCCAGGTACTTTAAGTAGCCACACGACAGCAAGTGTTGCAAGAGCACGTATTACAATTGCCCCAACTGTTCCCCATAATATAACTTTCTTTTGTTGGTTTTTAGGCAAATTCCTTGCTGCTAAACCAATAACAATAGCATTATCACCTGCTAAAACTAGGTCAATTACTATAATTGATAAAAGTGCTGAAAAAAATTCTGGTGATAAAAATTCCATTTTAATTCCCCCCGTTAATAATAGTATATGTCTTTTTTAGAATATATTTTGAAATGGTAATAATTTAAAGTTGTATATTATATACCATGTTTTTCTTTTAAATGTTCTGGTGCTATATTTACAATTTTGGATAAAATAAATAATAAAACTGCAGCATCATCAAAAAAACCAAAAAATGCAAAAAAGTCTGGTATTAAATCAAATGGAAACAACAAATAACCGATGAACAATAATACTGAAAAGATTTTTTTGCTAATCTTCACTTCACTCGATATAAAGAATTCAAATAAAAAAGGTATGAATTTTTTTACATTTAGAAATATTTTTATTCTTTTAAAAGCTTTTATCATCGTAACCCTCCAAATATAAATAAGAACTAAAAAGACCTTTACTATAAAGTAAAAGTCTCTGGGTCTTTTATAAATATAAAAGAGACCTTTACTTTGGACAAGTAAAGGTCTCGCTAACAACACGTTTCGGTTGCCAACAAAGCCGGGGAAATTCCCGAAATGACGACTTTGCTGTAGCAGCTACTCCCCTTTATGAAAGGAAATATATTCTATATTACTATCATATAAAATTTCCTTCATTTATGTCAATAGGTAATCATTTTATTTTTCTTTACAAATATTATTAAATTGCATACAATTAAATTGTTAAAAACTATTTAGGAGGCAAAGTTCTAATGAACATATATGATTTTTCAGTTAACCTTGCAAAAGGTGAAGAAGTTAGTATGGATATCTATAAAGGAAAAGTTTTACTAATTGTAAATACAGCTAGCAAGTGAGGTTTTACACCTCAATACGAAGAGCTGGAAGCTCTTTATAGAAAATATCATAAAAATAACTTTGAAGTACTCGCATTCCCTTGCAATCAATTTGCAAATCAAGAACCAGGTAATGCTGAGGAGATAAAAAATTTCTGTAAGTTAAATTACGATACAAGTTTTCCGATTTTTGCAAAGGTTGAAGTGAAAGGTGAAAATGCACACCCTTTGTATAAATATCTTACTGGACAGAAAAAAGGAATACTTGGTGGCACAATAAAATGGAATTTTACAAAATTCCTTGTTGATAAAGAAGGAAAGGTAGTTGAAAGATTTGCACCAATTACTAAACCTTTAAGTATTGAGGAAAAGATTAAGAAATTAATAAATAGTTAGTGGGCTGAAAATATGAGTAATGAAATATTAAAACTCCAAAACCAATTATGTTTTGCGTTATATGCTTGCTCTAAGGAGATCAATAAAAAGTATAAACCATTACTTGATAAAATAGGGTTAACTTATACTCAATATATTACTTTGTTAGTACTCTGGGAAGAAGATAATATTACTGTCAAAAGTCTCGGTAATAAGCTTTTTTTAGATTCAGGAACATTAACACCATTACTAAAAAAGTTAGAAAAGAACGGAATTATTGTAAGACAACGTGATAAAGATGATGAGCGAAATGTTTTCATAAACCTAACTCAACAAGGTCATGAATTGAAAGAAAAAGCCTTAGAAATTCCGGAGAAGCTAGTTAATCAAATTGACGTTGATATTAATAGCCTAATTAACCTGAGAAATGATGCTAACAAGTTATTGGTTAGTCTAAGTAATTACGAAAAAAAATAAAACCGAGGCAATAGGGCCTCGGTTAATTTTTTTTATTCATAGTGGAGACATCCATTCATTCATAAAATCGGCAACTTCACCTGTAAATTGTTGATATTTAAGATTTTGAATATCAGTTACTGAATTTATTTTTCCGTCTACCAATAAGACGACCTTATTACATAAGTATTTAATCTCATTATAATCGTGACTCACTAGTATCGTCGTAATATTTGTTGTTGATAAAACTTTTTCTATATCTTTAATTAATACTCTCTTTGTTGGTAAATCAAGTGCAGAGAAAGGTTCATCCAAGAATAATATTTCTGGATCAGTTACAAATGCTCGAGCAAGTGATACCCTTTGAGCTTCTCCACCAGAGAGATTTTTAGCGTTTCTATTGGATAAATGAGAGATACCGAATTGTTCCATCCAATACTCAGTCTTATGCCTAATTTCAAACCTAGAATAACCTCTTAACTTTAAACTTACAGAAATATTATTATAGACAGAATCAGACAACATTAAAGGTTGTTGAAATACTACGCTAATTTTTCTCCGTAATTCAAGCGGTATTTTATTATTAGTAATTATTTGACCATCAAAATTAATTTCACCAGTTGTAGGCGAATCGAGTAATGATGCAACCTTAATTAATGTACTTTTTCCTGCTCCATTAGGTCCAATTAAACCATAAATCGCACCTCTATCAAACGATAGATTGTCAATTGCTATGATTTTTTTGTTGTTTCTCTCATAGGAGATACAATTTAATTTAATTATCTCATTTACCATTAAGAACGCTCCCTCTGCTGTAATAGCGTTAGGAATAATGTAACGGAATAGGCTAATAAAAGGAGAATTATCGTAATTCCAATTGCGACTTCAGTGTTGCCTTTAGATACTTCCATTACAGTGGCTGTTGTTAATACACGAGTATATCCTTTAATGTTTCCTCCAACCATCATCGAAGCACCGATCTCAGAAATAACAGCACCGAATCCTGCAATTACTGCGGCAATTATTGAATATCTAGCCTCTCGTAAGACTAGAAATAACATTTGAATCTTAGTAGCGCCTAGAGCTTTTATTTGTAGTCGCATTTTATCATCTACTTGCATAACTGCAGCGGATGTTAAACCAATTATTATTGGTGATGCGATTATGGCTTGAGCAATTATTATAGCTGATGGAGTATATAACAAGTTTAGGAAACCTAATGGTCCATTCCTAGAAAGAAATATAAACACCCACAAACCAACAACTACAGGAGGAAAGCCCATTGCAGTATTTACGATACTAATAAAAATCCTTCTGCCAGGGAATTTAATCCAAGCTAAAGCTACCCCGAGTGGTACCCCAATACATAAACTTATAAAAGTCGCAGTACCGGAAATCTTTAAAGTTAACCATGTAATTTTATATATTTCTGGATCGAAAGTTATTAGCATTCTAAATGCTTCTGCAACTCCCTCTAGAATCATACTAAAACCGCCTAACTAAGATCTATTCAAACTCTTTTTCTTTCCCTGCATCTGGGAAGAAAAGAGGCTCTTTATACTTTTCTACTCCAAATTCACCGATTACTTTTTGTACATCCTCAGAAACTAAGAAATCAACTAAATCCTTAGCACCTTCATCGTTTACTTTTGGGAATTTTTCTTTGTTAACTTGCATTACATGATAAATATTTAATAATGACTTATCGCCCTCTACTAAAATATCTAAGTTAAGCTCGTCTTTTAATGCTAAAAATGTTGCTCTATCAGTGTACGTATAGCCACCCTTTTCAGATGCTACTCGTAATGTTTCGCCCATACCTTGACCTGTTTCTTGGTACATTATTCCTGACGGCTTGATTCCTAGCTTATCCCAGAACTTAAGTTCTGATTTATGCGTTCCTGAATCATCACCGCGTGAGACAAAAAGAGATTTTGAAGTGTTGATTTGTTTAAAAGCTTCGTTAGCATCTTTTAAACTTTTTAATCCAGCTGGATCATTTTTAGGTCCTACAATTATAAAATCATTATGCATTACAAGTTTTCTGTTTATAGCAGCACCAGAATCGACTACTGCCTTCTCGGCATCAGGTGCATGAACTAATAATACATCAGCTTCTCCATTTTGTCCCATTTCAAGTGCTTTACCAGTACCAACGGCAATAGTCTTAACTCTATAACCAATTTCTTCTTCAAACTTAGGGATTAAAACATCCAAAAGACCGCTGTCTTGAGTAGATGTTGTAGTTGCTAAAATTATATCTCCAGTTTTCTTTTCTTTTTTAACTTCTTCTTGCTTGTTTTCATTATCTTTTTTGATATTTGCATTATCATTAGTATTTGAACAACCTACGATTAACAAAAGTAAAGTAGTTAATAATATCATTAATTTTTTCATTATTTAAAGTCCTCCAATATATACAGTACCTTGACTGCTTAAATCGTAACCTTGTAGTTTTAGTATTTTATCTTTTAAAATTTTTGAATTTAAAATTTCTAAAAGCTTTTTACCATTTGAGCTATTATAAAATTCTTCTTTCATTATTAGATCATAAGTTTCTTCTGTTAACTTAACAAAATCTAAACCTAGAGCTTTGCCAGCACTTTCAGTAGCAAGTGCATAATCTGCATCACCTCTTGCAACATACGAGGCAACGCCATAATGAGTATTTTCTATTGATTCGTATCCTTTAACGTTAGATGGTGATACGTTAAGTGTTTTTAAATGTGAATCAAGTAGAATCCTTGTACCTGAGCCTTTTTGACGATTTACAAAAGTTAAATCACTTCTTTTTAGATCAGACCACTTTTTCAACATCTTCGGATTTCCTTTTTCAACAACCCAACCTAGATTACGCTTAGAAAAATTTACGATTTTTATAGAATCACCAGCGAATAGCCTATTTACATAAGGGATATTATATTCCTTAGTTTCAACATCATATAAGTGGCAACCAGCTATATCCGCTTTTCCATAATAAAGGTTTATTAATCCATCCATACTTCCAACAAATGCGGGAATTAATGTATTACCCGGATAATTTGCAGAGAATTCTTCAACTAGATAATTAATTGCCAAGTCGTGACTTCCCATAAATATTATTGAGCTTAGTGATATATCATCATCAACTTTTTGTGACATATCAACTGCTTGAATGTTAAGTAGTGCTTCAATATCAGATCTTTTAATACGTACTCTTCTACCAACTTTAGTTGCGATTAATTCACCACGTTTAACCATTTCATAAACAGTGTATTTAGATAACTTTATAATCTGAGCAGCTTCCTCAGGGGTTAATATATCCTTATTAATTTTTACGCACCTCCTTAGTAACATATCTTACATAAGTATAGTCCATTTGAGTTAGTTTGAATAGTATTTTGTTTGCTTCGATTGGTTTTAATGAAAACAAAAAAAGCCTTCGATAAATCGAAGGCTTTATTAATATTGTCTTATGGAATCATCCAAGGAACAACATATGCTTGTAATACTGTGAATATAGCAATGATAGTTGCGAAGAATAAACTGTGTTTAACTGTGAAACGGAATAAGTCTGATTCTTTACCAACTAATCCTACAGCCGCACAAGCGATTGCGATAGATTGTGGAGAAATCATCTTACCAGTAACACCACCAGTTGTATTTGCAGTTGCCATTAAGATCTCACTTACACCAATTTGTTGTGCAGTGATTGCTTGTAATGATCCGAATAGTGCGTTTGCAGAAGTATCCGAACCTGTTAAGAATACCCCTAACCATCCTAGGAATGGTGAGAAGAATGGGAATGCGCTACCAGTATTAGCTAATGCTAATGCTAAAGTTGAAGATAAACCTGAATAATTTGCAATTTGAGCAAAACCTAGAACGAAACCAATTGATAAAATTGGGAACTTAAGTTCATTTAATGTTTCACCGAATGTTTCTAAACTCTTACCAACACTTACTCTTAAGAAAAGAATTGTTAAGATTGATGCAATTAGAATTGCTGTTCCAGTTGCACTTAATACGTTAAATGTAAATTGAGCTCCGAATGGAGTATCAGCTTTAACGATTGGCGTTGTTTTCATAACTAAGTTATGAAGACCAGGAATATCGAAAATAAATACTGTGCTATCAAATAAAGATCCTGCAGGTTTAATTAGTTCACCTGTAGCTTTATCAACAACTGGACCTGCGAATAACGCTTTGAAAGATTTTTGGCTCCAAATAACTACCATTACAGTTAAGAAAATAAATGGAGTCCATGCTTTTGCATATTGTCCAGCTGAATAATGTGTATTTTTAATGTCAGCTGCGCTAACAGCCGCATTTCCACCAGCTTTGTCACCACTAAATTTGAAGATTTCTTTTGGTTGCCAGAACTTTAAGAATACTGACATAGCGATTAATGCAACTAATGCAGACGTAATATCTGGTAATTCATAACCGATAAAGTTTGCTGTGATACCTTGAGTAATTGAGAATGAACCAGCTCCTACAAGAACTGCAGGCCACGTTTGACGTACACCCTTCATACCATCCATGATGAATACTAAGAAGAAAGGTACGAATAATGATAATGCTGGTAATTGACGTCCAGCCATTTTACCGATATCTACAGCAGCTTGTACTGGATCTCCACCTGTTACTAGAGCAACTTGTTGTCCAGCAACTGTGATTGGAATACCCATTGCACCGAATGCTACTGGAGCAGTATTAGCGATTAAGCAAAGTCCTGCAGCATATAGAGGATTAACTCCTAAACCTACTAGTAAAGCAGCAGTGATTGCTACTGGAGCTCCGAATCCTGCAGCACCTTCTAAGAATGCTCCGAAACAGAAACCGATTAAGATTACTAATAAACGGTGGTCATCTGTAATAGATAATACTGAGTGACGTATAACGTCGAATTGCCCAGTTTTTACCGTTAGCTTATAAAGGAATACCGATGTAATGATAATCCAAGCTATTGGCCATAACCCATAAACAAACCCGTAACCTGTAGCGGCAAGTGCCATACCTACTGGCATTTTGTAGAAAGTTAATGCTAGTACTAATGCAATTAGTACTGTGAAGAATCCTGCAACATATCCTTTTAGGCGGAATACTGCTAATGCCAAGAAAAAGAATACGATTGGAATAAGTGCAATTGCAGCTGACAACCATATGTTGCCCATTGGATCATAATTTTGCGTCCATGTTTGCATGCCTTCTCTCTCTCCTTTAAAAACATTTTTTATTATATATCGAACTGTTATAAGTTCGGATATACCAAATGAATAGTAATTGAAACGCTTTCAATTTACAGAAAACATATTCAATTAAAAAAGCTTACACTAGTAAATTATCACATCACTTTAAAGATGAAAAGTAAAATGTGACAAATTATTAAAAAAAAATTCACTTAAATTCTATTGACATTGATAAAACAACACTTACTTGTCTTATTTTATTTTAGTAACAAAATGAAAAAAATATTACATAATGCTTATTAATAAAGTAAATTATTTAATAGTATATATGATATATGTAGGGGAAAATTGGTTATCAAAAAAAATTGACTTTAAAAAATTATACAAAATATTTTGAAGCATAGTAAATAGGATTAATTTTTGTTATGATAAAAGTTAGTGTTTTTATAATTTGCAACACATAAATTTTTATACATTTTGGAAGGGGAAATTACACCATGCATATAGAAATTGATGGTGTTAAAGTTAATTATATCGTTTCAGGTGAAGGGAGAAATGTTATATTACTCCACGGTTGGGGTCAAAACATTCAAGCCTTTCAGGCGGTACATAAATTTCTAGAAAGTAAATTCCGTGTATATACAATAGACTTCCCAGGATTCGGAGAAAGTGATCATCCACCTGTACCATGGGGCATTGAAGATTATACAACTTTAGTTGAAAAATTTGTCAAGAGCCTCCAAATTAACGATCCAATACTTATTGGGCATTCTTTTGGTGGTAGAGTGAGTATTGTTTATAGTTCGAGAAATGATGTGCGCAAAGTAATATTAGTAGATAGTGCTGGTGTTAAGCCGAAGCGAAGTCTAGATTATTACGTAAAAGTATATACTTTCAAATCAGCAAAATACCTTTTAAAGCTACCAATTATAAATAAATACGAGAAGGAACTTTTAGGTAAGTTAAGATCTAAATTTGGCTCAAGTGACTATAAAAACACATCAGGTGTTTTGCAACAAACAATGGTAAAAGTTGTAAACGAAGATTTAACGCATTTAATGCCGAAAATTAAAGTACCAACATTACTAATATGGGGCGAAGACGATACAGCGACACCAGTATCAGATGGTAAATTAATGGAGAAATTAATTCCAGATGCAGGTTTAGTTGTACTAAAAGGTTGCGGTCATTTTTCTTATCTAGAAAAATTCAATGAGTTTGCAGTTATTGTAGACCATTTTCTAAAGAAAGACGGTGCAAATAATTAATGTATACAACATTATATATAATTGGATTTGCTTTAGCATGGGGTTACTATACAGCTCTAAAATCTAGAAAAAGTATACATATGCTACAGCAAAATTCGTACAGAAATGAAAGATACTTTAAGTGGATAAATGAACATTCAAGAAGAGTATTTACTACAAGAGAGTTATTGCCATTACTATCAATATTTCTGTTTATATATGGAACTAAATTAAATGCTGTGCTAGCTTTTATAAGTTTTTATCTTTTATTATCAATACTTAAAGATAAAGAAGTAGAAAAAAAGCCATTAACAGTAACACCGCGTGTTAAAAGACTATTTGTTACAACTGCATTACTGTACGCTACTGTATTTTTAATTTCCGTATATTTTACAGGATTTAAAAAAGCAGAAGTTACATTTGTGGTTGCAGTATTAACATTGTCTTCGTATTTAAATTATCACATAATCTCGCTTGTAAATAAGATTAATTTACCTATCGAAAAAAGAATTAATCAAAAGTATATAAATGAAGCATCCCGAATTGTTAGAAGTATTCCTAGGCTAAGAGTAGTTGGTGTAACAGGAAGTTATGGCAAAACGAGTGTTAAGCATATATTGCATACTGTATTAACGTCTAAATATCATGCATTAATGACTCCAGAAAGCTATAACACACCTCTAGGAGTTACAATAACAATTAGAAATATGTTAAAGCCGATACATGAAGTTTTTATTGCTGAAATGGGTGCGAAACAAGAAGGCGATATTAAGGAAATTTGTGATCTTGTTGATCAAAAATATGGAATAGTTACAGCGGTTGGACCACAACACTTAGAAACATTTAAGTCAATAGAAACTATAAAGAAGACTAAGTTTGAAATAATCGAGACTCTTCCACCAGATGGTGTTGGATTTGTTAACTGTGATGATCAAAACTCAATATCTTATTCGATAAAAAATAAAGTTAAGATTGTATACTTTGGAATTGATAATGAACTTGCTGATGTTCGAGCATTAAATATAAATTATGGGGCCGACGGTGCAACGTTTGATATTGTAATTAAAGATGGTCAAAGTTCTCAGTTCACTTCTAAATTATTAGGTAAGCATAATATTTATAATATTTTAGCGGCTGTTGCTGTAGGGTTAGAAATGGGAATTAGTTTAGAAAAAATGGCAAGTGCTGTTAAGAAAGCTAAACCTGTAAAACACAGATTAGAGTTAAAAAAACGTGATGGCGATGTAACGATAATAGATGATAGTTTTAACTCAAACCCAACTGGGTCTAAAATGGCTATTGAAGTACTAGGAAGCATGCCAGGTAAAAAGATATTAGTAACTCCTGGGATGATTGAACTAGGTGAAAAAGAATTTGAGTTAAATAAAGCATTTGGGGAACATGCTGGTAAAGTTTGTGACTATATTATTCTTGTAGGTAAAAAGCAAACCACACCAATTCAAGAAGGTCTGAAAGCTGTTGAATTTAACGATAAGAACTTATATATTGCAATAGATTTAAATGATGCAATAGCACATCTTAACCAAGTGGTTGAGAAGGGAAGTTTTGTACTGTTTGAAAACGATCTTCCAGATACGTTTAACGAATAGGGGGAGGAAGTATGAGAATCAAGGTTGGAGTAATCTTTGGTGGTGTTTCAGTAGAACATGAGGTTTCTGTAATATCAGCATTACAGGCTTTCCATTCTTTAGATGAGAAACGCTACGAAGGGGTGCCGATATATATTTCTAAAAATGGTGACTGGTATACAGGTGCTGATTTAGTGAAAATTGATGAATACAAAGATTTAAATAAGCTATTAAATAAGTGCGAACATGTAACGTTAATTACAGATGAAAATAAAAGATTTTTATTGAATAGAGTAAAGCCGAAATTATTTGATAAAAAGCCTGTTGCTGAAATTGATGTGGCATTTCCTGTTATACATGGAACTAATGGTGAGGACGGCTCATTGCAAGGAGTTCTTGAATTAGCAGGAGTTCCTTATGTTGGTTGTGATGTTTTATCATCAGCAGTAGGTATGGATAAAGTTATTATGAAAAATGTCCTACGCGATTCCGGAGTTCCAATCGTGGGTTATATATGGTTTTATAAGTATGAATGGAATACATCAGAAGCCGAGCTAACTTCAAAAATTGAAACTGAAATAGGTTATCCGGTTATTGTGAAACCAGCAAATTTAGGATCTTCAGTTGGGATATCTAAGGCGAAAAATAGAAGTGAATTAGATGAAGCTGTTGTATTAGCAATGAGTTTTGCTAATAAAATTATTGTTGAAAAGGTTGTTCAGGAACTTACTGAGATAAATTGTTCTGTTTTAGGTGACCAAGAGACGGCTGAAGCTTCCATTTGTGAGGAAGTACTAGGTCAAGATGAAATTTTAAGCTATGCAGATAAATACCAAAGCAATAGCAAAGGTTCTAAAGGTATGAGTGGAACAAATAGAAAGATTCCTGCTGAGATATCTGATGAACAGACAAATGAAGTAAAATCGCTAGCTTTAAAGACATTCAGAGTATTAGGGTGTAGTGGGGTTTCTAGAATTGATTTCCTTTTAGACAAAAAAGATGGTAAGGTATATGTAAATGAAATAAATACAATACCGGGTTCATTATCATTTTATTTATGGGAACCAACTGGTAAATCATTCACACAACTAACAACAGATCTTGTTCAATTAGCGATAAAGCGACAAAGAGAGCGTTCTGAGATAACATTCTCATATGATTCAAATTTATTTTCACTACATTCAGGATCTAAAGGCAGCAAATTAGGAGTAAAACGTTCTTAATTAGCATGGCATTTTGCCGTGCTTTTGTTTTTTGTTATAATGGTAATACTAAGATAGTAAAGATATAAACAAGCGAGAAAATATATTAGATGCATAATATATTTATGGGAAGAGTCAATCAATTTTATTGTAAACACTATGTGCATCTTAAATAGATACAGGACAAATTAAAGAAAAATATTCACTCTCTATAAAAAGTGAAGAAGTGTAGTCGAAAAATTTTAAATGCGCCTAATAAGTTTTTAACGTATTTTTTAATTTATCTTGTAAGCTCGTGACTCGTATCTTAATTATAAATAAATTTTTATTATTTAAAGGAGATTAAAATATTGGTTACATTTAATGAATTAGGTTTAAGTTCGTCAATTATGAAAGCGGTAAGTAAATTAGGGTTTGAAGAGGCAACTCCAATTCAAGCGCAAACAATACCATTGGCTCTAGAAGGGCACGATATTATTGGACAAGCCCAAACGGGTACTGGTAAAACAGCAGCATTTGGTATCCCATTATTAGAAAGAATCGTACCAGAAGTTCAAGGTATTCAATCTGTAATTCTTGCTCCAACTCGTGAATTAGCAATCCAAGTATCTGAAGAACTATTTAAAATTGCTTCTTTTAAGGGAGTAAAAATTCTTCCGATTTATGGTGGACAAGATATTACACGTCAAATTAGAGCTCTAAAAAATCGTCCTCAAATAGTTGTTGCTACTCCAGGACGCTTGCAGGACCATATTAATAGAAGAACAGTTAAATTAGATTGTGTTCACACATTTATTCTGGATGAAGCAGATGAAATGTTAAACATGGGATTCGTTGAAGATATTGAGTTAATTTTGAAGTCAGTTCCTGAGGAAAGACAAACACTATTATTCTCAGCAACAATGCCAGAACCGATTAAAGTAATTGCTCAAAAATTCATGAAAAATCCTATGCACGTTAAAGTTAAAGCTAAGGAAATGACAGTTCCTAACATTCAACAAAGTTATGTTGAAGTTGTAGAGAAGAAAAAGTTTGACGTATTAACACGTTTATTAGATATTCAAGTGCCAGATCTTGCTATTATTTTTGGTAGAACAAAAAGACGTGTTGATGAGTTATCAGAGGCATTAAATTTAAGAGGTTATGCTGCTGAAGGAATTCATGGTGATTTATCACAAGCTAAACGTTTATCAGTTCTTAGAAAGTTTAAAGAAGGTTCTATTGAGATTCTAGTTGCAACAGATGTTGCTGCGCGTGGATTAGATATTTCTGGAGTAACACACGTATATAACTTTGATATTCCACAAGATCCAGAATCATACGTTCACCGTATCGGAAGAACTGGACGTGCAGGCAGACATGGTTTAGCTGTATCTTTCATTACACCAAGAGAGTTTGGACAACTTAAGAATATTGAAAGAATCACTAACCGAAAAATGGATAAAATGGCAGTTCCGTCACTAGACGAAGCATTAGAAGGTCAACAACGCGTTGTTATTGATAGAGCATTACAAATTATCAAAGAAGATAATTTATCATTTTATCATCGTTTAGCAGATGAATTATTAGATGATCACGATTCGATTACAGTAGTTTCTGCATTCCTAAAAATGTTAACTAGGGAGCCAAGTGAAACCCCAGTTAGCTTAACGGATGAACCACCTGTAAGAGTTAAAAATAGAGATAACTATTCTCGTCAAGGTAGTGGTGGTAGTGGCAGTGGTGGAAGACGTAACGACCGTCGTGACGGTGGCGGACGTAGAGATGCTGGTGGCGCTCGTCGTAGTAGCGGTAGTGGCGAAGGATCAAGACGCCGTGAAGCAAGAGAACCACGTGGTGAAAAAAGAAGATATGACAAGCCAAAAAGCAGAGACTAAGTCTCTGTTTTTTTTTTTTTTTTTATGTGTTTCCCAAATGTTTTTCGACAAGAGCGTACGGAAAATCATAATATGCGTACAAATAAATAAGTTTTGCGTACGGAAAATTATAATATGCGTACGAATAAATAAATTTTGGGTACGAAAGCTAACAAAACTACCGATCAAGTTTTCTTAATCTCAAGTATAGATAGAATTCCAAATATAATCCCGAATAATAAACCGAGTAAATGACCGTAAATATTAATATTTGATTTGAAAAAAGGCACAAGTAAATTTATTAATAGAAGTACATAAATTGCTGAAACAAGGCCTCTGCTATTTCTTGTAACTAATTCTTTAGAATAAATTAGCGAGAAACCGAGTAATCCCATATTTGATGTTGAACTACCAAAGTGAACAAATAATTTTTCCGTTATAAAAATTAGACTTGCATTAGCGAGCGTACCAGATAAGATGTATATGAATATTAATCTTTTCCAACCTAAAAGCTTTTCTAAGAAAACTCCTAAAAAAAGAAATAATGAGATATTATAAAATAGATGGTCAAAATTCAAATGAAGAAATATTGGTGTTACGGTTCTCCAGATTTGTCCATCAATTATTAAATCATTAACACCAGCCATGGCAAAGAAAATATATCTACCTAAGTCATCATTTAGTATTATTAATGTAAAAATAAAAACTTGCGTTATAGTTAATATGGATACAGCTGGGAACTGTTTAACATAGTTTTTAAAGGGCATTCTTTGAGTTCCTCCATTAGACATGTTCTTAATATTGTATGAGAAGTTGTGTACAAGTAGAAGGAGAGTTTTAATTATGATCATTGGTACGGGCATTGATATTATCGAGATAGAAAGGCTTTTTCCGCATGTGAACGAAGATAAATTTTTAAATAGAATATTAACTAGCGGGGAACTAATTAACTATGGTAATTTATCTGCCAAGAGAAAACTAGAGTATTTGGCAGGGAGATTTGCTGCCAAAGAAGCTTTTTCAAAAGCACTTGGAACAGGGATAGGTAGCCAATTTAGTTTTATGGATATTCAAGTCTTAAATGAAGAAAACGGTAAACCGTTTATAGAAGTTTTAAATAAAAAAATTTTAGATGACTCTGTAAAAATACATATATCAATTTCACATTGTAATAAATTTGTCGTAGGTCAAGTTATTTTAGAAAGCTTGTCAAGCTAGTCTGCATATTCGGACACTTTGTCTCATATAAATGTATTGCAGTTGGGGAGAAATTCTGGTTAGATTTTTCTCTTCACGTGTATCAAGCATTGGACAAAGGGGATGAGTAAATGAAGAAAAAACTATTGCTTACAATCGTCAGTATGTTTCTAGTACTAACGCTTGCAGCATGTGGCGAGAAAAGCAAGGAAGATGTTATCGGTGCATTAGATGAGAAAGTGAAAGATATGTCTGGTTATAAGGTTAACGCAACGATGACTCTTAAGGCTGGGACGACAGCACAAAAGTACAACGTTGAAGTATGGTACAATAAGCCGACTTATTACAGAGTTGCATTATCCAATTCTAAGAAAAATCAAAGTCAAATGATCTTAAGAAACAATGAAGGTGTTTTTGTGTTAACTCCTGCACTTAACAAGAGCTATCGCTTCCAAAGTGATTGGCCTATGAATAGCTCACAAGTATATTTATTTGAATCTTTAGTAAAAGATATTACAAAAGATAAAAATGCTAAATTCAAAAAGTTAGATAAATCATATGTATTTGAAACGAAAACTAACTATAACAATAATGATTCACTTCCAAGCCAAGTGATTTCTTTTAATAAACGTACATTAGCTCCAGAAAGCGTAAAGATTAAAGATGCTGAAGGTAAAGTATTAGTTTCTGTAGTATTTGATGAAATGAAATTTGATGCGAAATTCGATAAGAATGCATTTGATACAAAGAAAAATATGACGAGTGCAAAGATTAAACCTTCTGAAGTAGTAAAGAACGAAACTCCATTCTCTATAAAGTATCCATTAGTAAATGGAATGGATCTTATCGAGGAGAAGCAAGTTAGCTCTGAGGACGGAGAACGAGTAGTTCTTACTTACGGTGGAGAAAAGAATTTCACTTTAGTTGAGGAAAAAGCAGTCGTACGTGAGGCATCGACTACAATGACAATGAGTGGTGAGCCTGTAGATTTAGGTTTTGCTGTAGGTATCTTAAATGGTAACATGTTAACTTGGACACATGAAGGAGTAGACTACACACTAGCTTCTGATGAATTATCAGCTAGTGAGATGGTAAACGTCGCTCGTAGCGTTCAAGGTCAAGCGATGAAATAATATTCTCCCCCTCAAACTCGAGGGGGATTTTTTATTTTACTTGTAGAAATAATTTCTTATTACTGCTACTATTATTTTTAAATATAAACTTGAGGAAGTGTTTTGTGTGGATAAATTAACACCACATTACCGAAATACTTATGCGGAAATCAACTTAGATAATATAAAATACAACATACAAAGCATTTCGCAAATAATTGGAGCTAATAAAGAAATAATGGCAATCGTTAAAGCTGAGGCCTATGGACATGGAGCTATAGAAGTAGCTCGGGCTTCACTAGATGCTGGTGCAACTATGTTAGGGGTAGCTTTATTAGATGAAGCAGTAAATTTACGGTTAAATGGTATATCTTGTCCAATTCTAGTAATGGGCTATGTAGATCCGTCATATGCAAATATCGCAGCTAACATGGATATTAGTGTTACAGCAGTAGATTTAACATGGATAAAAAAATTGGAATCAGAAAGACTAGATAATAGAGTAAAAGTTCACGTGAAAATTGATACTGGCATGAATAGATTAGGGTTAAAGAGTGTTGTAGAACTAAATCAATTAATTCAGGTTCTACAGGAGAATCCTAATATAGTTTTAGAAGGAGTTTTTACGCATTTTGCAACTGCTGATGAGTTAGATCAAAATCTATATCAAAAACAAAAAGAACTATTTAAACTTTATTTAAGTGAGTTGAAAAATAATAATATAGATGTTCGATACATTCATAGTAGCAATTCAGCTGGATCGATTAGATTCCCTGATGATATTTATAATATCTGTAGAATTGGTATTGCAATGTATGGGCTTGCTCCATCAGTGGAAATTATTGAAGAGATTCCATTTGAACTTAGAAGAGTTATGTCGCTCCATAGTACAATCTCATCTGTTAAGAAAGTTGGAGTGGGGGATTCAATAAGCTATGGTGCAACTTATAAGTCTACAAGGGAAGAATGGATTGCTACTGTTCCAATAGGTTATGCCGACGGTTGGAGAAGATCACTGCAAGGTCATTATGTATTAGTAGACGGTAATAAATGTGAAATTATAGGAAGAGTGTGTATGGATCAAATCATGATCCGCTTACCGTATGAAGTTGAAACTGGATCTAAAGTTACACTTATCGGTAAGCAAGAAGATATAGAAATAACAGCAGATGATATTGCCTTATTTCTAGGTACGATAAACTATGAAGTAACTTGTATGATTTCTTCAAGAGTTCCACGAATTTTTTTTGAAAATAAGAGTATAATTAAAGTGGAAAATCATCTTTTAGAGAAGTAGGTTAATAATTTGTAAATTTTGGTAAAACTATTACAAACCATTGAACTGCTTTGCATCTTATGGATAACAATGGTATTATTAGTATTGGACGATTGTAACGAATTATGTTTTTTTGTAGTAGTGGAGGTGTATAGTGTGCAAAAGTCATCAAACGCAACAACTGAAATTGTTGTAGCATTGCCAGAGAAATTTGTTAGTGAACTTACTGCATTACTAGAAAAAGAAAAAGTAGATCAAAGTGAGTTTATTTATTCTGCTGTGAAGTGTTACCTGAAGGAAAAACGTGTTCGTCAAATGAAGGATTCAATTCGAAAAGGTTATATAGAAATGGCTAAAATTAACTTGAATATCGCCTCAGAAGCTTTCCATGCAGAGACAGAAGCTAGTCGCACAGTAGAACGTTTAGTAAGTGGGGGGTAATTATATTGGTGATAAAGAGAGGCGATGTTTATTTTGCTGACTTATCACCCGTAGTTGGTTCTGAGCAAGGAGGCGTTCGCCCTGTTTTGATAATTCAAAATGATATAGGGAATCGCTTTAGTCCAACTGTAATCGTCGCAGCAATTACTGCTCAAATTCAGAAAGCAAAATTACCAACGCACGTAGAAATAAATGCAAAACGCTACGGTTTCGATAGGGATTCTGTTATCTTGTTAGAGCAATTGAGGACGATTGACAAACAAAGATTAACAGATAAAATTACTAATTTAGATACTGAAATGATGGAGCGGGTCGATGAAGCTTTACACTCGCAGAAACTGCTCGCTTTCCGCGGGCACGGCCTCAACTAATTTTTGCAAGTTTTTTTAAAAACTTGCAAAAATGGATTTTCGGCTCGTGCTGTTCCCGTTGGAGTCTTGCAGTTTTCTGCTTCGTGTAATAAATTAATTTTTCCTTTTTAAAGGACTTGGCAATGCCAAGTTTATTTTATATTTGAGTATTCGAAAGGGGATTTAAATGGAGAGTAATCTAAAGAGAATTGATATTCTGGCAGTAATTCAATCTGATTTTAAGTTTAGAAAAGAGCAAATTAAAAGTGTTATTGAACTTTCTGAAGACGGATGCACAATCCCGTTCATTGCAAGATACCGTAAAGAAAAAACTGGTGGATTAGACGAAGTTCAAATCAAAGACGTATTAGAACGTTATCAGTACTTAACTAACTTAGAAAACCGTAAAGATGAGGTTTTAAGATTAATTGAGGAAAAAGGAAAATTAACTGAAGAATTACAAAATCAAATATTGAAATCTACTAAGCTTCAGGAAGTTGAAGATCTTTATCGACCATATAAAGAAAAAAGAAGAACAAAAGCAACGATCGCAAGGGAAAAAGGTCTTGAACCACTTGCGTTGTGGATGCTCAATTTTGGAAAAACACCAAAGTTAACTGAGTATGCAAGCACATTTTTAAATGAAGATCATGAATTGTTAGTTGTAGAAGATGTGATAGCTGGAGCTAAAGATATAATATCAGAAATTATTTCCGATGACGCAAAAGTACGTGATTGGATTAGAAATCTTACATGGAGAAAAGGTGAAATTGAATCTTCAGTTAAAGATGAGAAATCTGATGAAAAAGGCGTCTTTACAATGTATTACGAATACCAAGAACCATTAAGTAAAGTCGCAGCTCATCGAATACTCGCTATGAACCGTGGCGAAGATGAAGAAGTTTTAAAAATTAGTATAAATGTAGCATCTGATGAGGTTCTATCTTATATTTCAAGAATTTATTTAAAAGAAGGACAAGCTGAAGTAGTCAAAGAAGTAAGAGACGCAATTGAAGAAGCTTATAAAAAGTACATTCAACCGGCAATTGAGAGAGAAGTTCGTAAAGATCTAACTGAAAAAGGGGAAGAACAGGCAATACATATATTTGCAGAGAATTTAAAAAATCTACTATTACAACCTCCTTTAAAAGGTAAGATGGTGTTAGGCTTGGATCCTGCTTATAGAACTGGATGTAAGTTAGGTATAGTAGATGATACTGGTAAAATGATTAAAATTGATGTTGTTTATCCACATAAACCTCAAGGGAAATGGGATGAAGCAAAGTCAAAAATTATTTCATATCTAAATAAATATAAGATTGAATTAATTGCTATAGGCAATGGTACGGCGTCTCGTGAATCTGAACAACTAATTTCTGAGGTTGTTAAAGAACATGGCGGTGGACTAGCGTACATAATAGTCAATGAGGCTGGCGCAAGTGTTTATTCGGCATCTGAGCTTGCGAGAGAAGAGTTTCCAGACTTACAAGTTGAAGAAAGAAGTGCGATATCTATAGCGCGAAGATTACAAGATCCATTGGCGGAATTAGTTAAAATAGACCCTAAATCAGTAGGCGTAGGTCAGTATCAGCATGATGTATCTCAAAAAAGATTACAGGAGTCATTACAATTTACTGTTGAAACTGTTGTTAATAAAGTAGGTGTTAATGTAAACACAGCTTCTATATCTTTGTTGCAATATGTGTCAGGTCTATCGAAGTCTGTTGCTAAAAACATCGTAAAACTTAGAGATGAAAAAGGCAGATTTGTTAGTAGGGATGAGTTGAAGTCTGTTCCTCGTTTGGGTGCAAAAACGTATGAACAATGTATTGGTTTCCTTAGAATAATTGATGGTGGAAATAAGTTAGATTCAACACCTATACACCCAGAAAACTATTCAGAGGTTAAGAAACTATTAAAATCATACGGTTTTACTCACGAGGATCTCGGTAAAGAAGAAGTGAAACAGGTTCTTTCTAAGATTGATCTTGAAGAGGCGTCAAAGAAAACTGGAATTGGAATATTGACGTTACAGGATATTATAGAGGCATTGGAAAAACCAGGACGAGATCCACGTGAAGAGCTTCAAGCACCTCTATTAAGGCAAGACGTTCTTAAAATGGAGGATCTTAAAAAGGGTATGGAGCTTGAAGGGACGGTAAGGAATGTTGTTGATTTCGGTGTCTTTATCGATATTGGAGTAAAGCAAGACGGAATGGTACACAAATCGAAGTTGAGCAATAAATTTATTAAACACCCTATGGATATTGTATCAGTAGGTCAAATAGTTAAGGTGTGGGTAGAAGAAGTAGATTTAGTAAGACAAAGAATAGCACTTACGATGGTACAATCAAATTAATTAACAAAACAAAAGTTCACTGCGGTGAACTTTTGTTTTTTATATAAAATTATCGATCTATAATGCGGATGATGACTGCTCTGAATCTTTTAAGGATCGCTTCATAATTCTCTTTAAATAAAAGAACCAACACTGATTCAGAATCTTAATCTGATAGCGGTTTTTTTCTAGAAAAGCTTTTTGAATTTGATTTTTTAACCAATTAGGCATAGTACATTCCCCCAATTTTGCTTCTAGTTGTTATAATAAGTTATGCAATTATGTATACAAGGGTTCTTAAGGAGATGGGTTATGGACAATCAAGATTTACAAGAATTAGTTAAAATGATTTCTGTAAAATATTTTAATTTGGAATTTAAACACACTGCTTACTTCAATAATAGATTAAGAACTACTGGTGGAAGATATTTGCTTGCAAGTGGCAATATTGAAATTAACCCAAAGCAGTATGTTGATTATGGTATTGATGAAATTATCTCAATTATTAAACATGAGCTCTGTCATTATCATCTCCATCAACAGGGAAAAGGATACAGGCATAGCGATGAGAATTTTAAACAGCTATTAAAAAAAGTGGAAGGTCCTAGATTTTGTAAACCATTAAAGAAAACTAGTTTTCGAAATAGAAAAATTCAAAAGTATGTTTGTACAGAGTGTGAGAGATTATATAGTAGAAAGCGTAAAATTAATACTCAAAAATATAGATGTGGAGTATGCTATGGAATTTTGAAATTTGTAGAAACAGTTGAAATTAAATGAGAAGGGTAATATAATATAATTCCGGTTGTTGATTTAAAGAAGTTACCTATAAAACTATTTTAACTGCATATTGACAGTAGTATATAATTTATTGTACAATGTGAAATGTTCTCTTTTAAAAGTAGTTTACGGAGAATTACCCAAGAGGCCGAAGGGGACGGTTTGCTAAACCGTTAGGGTGTGTATGCGCCGCGAGGGTTCGAATCCCTCATTCTCCGCCAGTTTCTTAATTTAAAAGCCGGCCCCTTGGTCAAGCGGTTAAGACACCGCCCTTTCACGGCGGTAACACGGGTTCGAATCCCGTAGGGGTCACCATTTTAATATTTTTACTTTCTGGTCCCGTGGTGTAGCGGTTAACATGCCTGCCTGTCACGCAGGAGATCGCCGGTTCGATCCCGGTCGGGACCGCCATTAACTTTTGTAAGTATTTTGGTTATAATTCATTTTTAAATTTACATCTTGGGCTATAGCCAAGCGGTAAGGCAACGGATTTTGATTCCGTCATTCCAAGGTTCGATCCCTTGTAGCCCAGCCATTTGCTTTTATAAATCATTACAAATAACATCACGATTTAGCTATAAGTTTTGCCAAGCGTTTTGCGAAGGAAGCCCAGACTTTTAGATTATTGGATAGATGTTAATGTCATGAGCCATTAGCTCAGTCGGTAGAGCATCTGACTTTTAATCAGAGGGTCGAAGGTTCGAATCCTTCATGGCTCACCATTTTTTAGTTACGAGCGGTCGTGGCGGAATGGCAGACGCGCTAGGTTGAGGGCCTAGTGGGGGTATCCCCGTGGAGGTTCAAATCCTCTCGGCCGCACCAATTATTTAGCACGCGCCCGTAGCTCAATTGGATAGAGCGTTTGACTACGGATCAAAAGGTTATGGGTTCGACTCCTGTCGGGCGCGCCATTTTATAATCGGGAAGTGGCTCAGCTTGGTAGAGCACCTGGTTTGGGACCAGGGGGTCGCAGGTTCAAATCCTGTCTTCCCGACCATTTTTATAAAACTTATATTATGCGGGTGTAGTTTAATGGTAAAATGAGAGCCTTCCAAGCTCTGGTCGTGGGTTCGATTCCCATCACCCGCTCCATTAATTAATTTTTTTGCTCTTTGAAAACTGAACAACCAACAAAACCAAGCGTCAATTTATGTTTTAAAATAATGAGCTACAAACTTTTTATGGAGAGTTTGATCCTGGCTCAG
>JAQSYP010000005.1 GCA_029256085.1 Caryophanales bacterium | reverse complement strand
CATAAAAAGTTTGTAGCTCATTATTTTAAAACATAAATTGACGCTTGGTTTTGTTGGTTGTTCAGTTTTCAAAGAGCACTATGTCGCAATGGCGACTTTCTTAATTTACCATATAGTCATCTGCATGTCAACACTTAAATTCATTCGAAATTTCGTGAAGCTCAAGAGCGACGATTTATAATTTAACACGATATAAAATTAAAGTCAACCCTTTTCAAGAAGACAAATTTCATTCTATTTATTGTAATAAAAAGATTATAATAGAAAGTAAATACTTAAATCATGAAATATTATCTTTGGAGGAACATACTAATGAATTTATCTTTTAAGAAAAGAATTAATAAATTGAGAAATTTATCTTTATTATCTATAGTAATAGGTTTCTTACTAATATATCTCGGAATTTTCTTCACTAGTTCGATGCTCATATTAAGTTTTTTAACTGGAATTGGTTTTTTACTAATAATAGGAAGTACTATATCTTTTTTTATTTTAGGGATTTACGAGGGTAAAGCTTTGACTGTAAAATGCCCACACTGCAGGAAACCAACGAAAATGTATAAGAAGATTGATTATTGCATGCACTGTAATGAACATATTACAACTGTACCTGAATACCACGGAAAGGAAATATAATTAAGTTTTTTCTGGAATTCATAATTTCTGCATATTTATATTTTATTCTATTCTTAGCTAATAAACCTTTCATTGTTTTTTTCTCATTGGCCCCGTAGATACGGGGCTATTATTTTTTGTCTAACACTTTAAAACTCATTCCTAAGAGCCAAAAAAGTCTACCCATAATAGGTAGACTTTTTTTATATTATTTTTTGCAGTCAGGACATAGACCATAAACTTCAAGTCTATGATGCGTTACATCAAAGCCCGATACATGCTTAGCTAACTGTTCTACTTCATCTAATCCAGGATAGTCAAAGTCAACCATTTTACTGCAATTAGTACAAATAATGTGATAATGATCTTTATGCCAAAAATCAAAGCGGCTTGATGCATCACCATAAGTTAGTTCTTTAACTAATCCTACTTCTCTAAATACTCTAAGGTTATTATAAACCGTCGCTACACTCATATTAGGAAATTTTCCTTCCAACGCCTTGTAAATATCATCAGCAGTTGGATGCGCAGTTGATTTTATTAAGTAATCTAAAATTGCATGACGCTGCGGGGTGATCCTTACCCCAGTGCCTTTTAATTTTGTAAGTGAATCTTTTAATGTTTGATCATTCATCGTCATGCACCCCTCACTTTTTTATAACGATTATAATGTAGTAATGTATATAATCAGTTTAAACTTAAAGTAATTTCTTGTCAATTCAATAGCAACATTCGCTAACTTAATCTAAGCTCCAATACTAATTATATACATTATTCAAAAAATTCCAACAAAAAAATGCGGGAACTTAATCCCGCAAGTGTTAGAAAAGTTATCGTGAGGAGGTATGCCTTATACTACAACATATGTACTTATGAAAAATAAGTATAGACTACTATCCTACAACACCCGTCTATTTTGTATTAAAATTTTCTGGATTTAAACTCTCAAGCTCTGGAAGAACAAATTGGCCATCTTTACGAATTAAGACATCATCAAAATAGATATCTCCTCCACCAAATTCAGGTCTTTGAATTAAAACCATATCCCAGTGAATTGCAGATTTGTTTCCATTGTCAGCATCAGAATATGCTTCGCCTGGAGTAAAGTGAATACTACCAGCAATTTTCTCATCAAAAAGGATATCTCCCATTGGATTCATAATTTGTGGGTTTACTCCAATTGCAAATTCACCTACATAACGAGCGCCTTCATCTGTATCAAAAATTTTATTTATTCTTTCACTTTGGTCAGCAGTTGCTTCAACAATTTTGCCATCTTTAAAAGTAAGACAAACGTTATTAAAAGTTACACCTTGGTATGGACACGGCGTATTATAAGTAATCGTTCCATTTACACTATCACGAACAGGCGCTGTGAAAACTTCGCCATCTGGAACATTATTCTCACCAGCACAAATTATTGTTGGTATTCCTTTAATAGAGAACGTTAAGTCTGTTCCTGGAGAAACTAAACGAACCTTATCTGTACGATCCATTAATTCTTTAAGTGGCTGCATTGCTTTGTTTAATTTTTCATAATCAACAGTACAAACATCTAATAAATAGTCTTCAAAATTGTCTAAAGACATTTTCGCCTTTTGCGCTAGTCCAAAAGTAGGGTAATTTAGTAACACCCATCTTCTTTCTGAAATAATAAACTTTTGAACTGGTTTAAATACTTCTCCACGTAATTGGTGCTTTTCAGGAGCTATTTCCGCAAGTTCTGCGTCGTTTTCTTCACCATAAATTGAAACAACTGCATCAACATCTTCATAGCGCTTTAATTGCCATGCTGCCATAATCTCTAATTGTTCTCTCTCAAAGCCTATATGTACTTCTTTCATAATCTCATCATCCATGATTTCTACAAATGGAAATGCATTTAAGTTATACGCTTCTCTAACAAGTTCTTTCATTAAAGGCTTAGATATGTAATGACCTCTAATTAAAACTTTTTCACCTTTTTGTAATTTAACAGAATGTGATAACAACATTTTCGCTAATTCAACTAATCTTTGATCTCTCACTTAAAAATTCCCCCTTAATTATGAGCCTTTTATGTAATTTAAGACATCTTCTATATGATTTTTCACTTTTACTTTCTTCCACACTTTTTCAATAAATCCTTCTTCATCTATTAAAAATGTTGTTCTTTCGATACCCATATATTCTTTTCCATAGTTCTTCTTAAGTACCCAAACACCATATAACTCGCATACTTTGTGATCTTCGTCTGATAATAATACAAATGGAAGACCGTATTTTTGAATGAACTTATCATGTTTAGCCATCGGATCTGTACTTACCCCAATAATAAATGTGTTTAGTCCACCAAATTCATCATGCCTATCCCGAAATTCACAAGCTTGGGTTGTACAACCAGGAGTCATATCTTTCGGATAAAAATACAAAACAACTTTTTTACCTTTATAGTCTGATAATGAAACATTTTCGCCGCTACTTGATAATAACGAAAAATCCGTAGCCAATTCCATGTCCAAACCTCCTTCAATCTAACTACCTGAACCTCTATATCTCTTTATTCCTGTATTCCAAACTAAAATCGCCAATCCAAAAAACAAAATACCCATGACCGGTGTTAAATACGCATATGTGTACCATTCTTTTTTATGCAGAAAGAAAGCAGAAGGATACATACCTACAAACGCAAAAGGTAAAACCCAAGTTAATACAAACCTAATTGCTTTATTATAAATATCAACCGGATACCTACCGTAATTTCCGATATTATAAATCATCGGCATAATTGATGATCTCGCATCTGACCAAAACCCAATACTTGCTATCATTACAAAGATTCCTGCGTAAACTAGTGTCCCACCTAAAACAAACGGAATAAACAACAAACTATCAGTAAGACTCAAACTAATATTAAGTCTAGCTGCAGCAAATCCCATAACAATAAATCCAGTTATCGCCCCAAGCAACGACTCAAGTTCCATTCTTTCTAAAATAACTTGAAATAAACTATGAACAGGTCTTGTTAAAACTCTATCTAATTCCCCGTTTACAATATATCTATCGTTGAAATCCCATATATTAAAAAATGAGATAAAAAGTGTAAAAGGTATTAAGAAATAACCGTAAATGAAAATAATTTCATCTCTCGTCCAACCATTTAGATTACTCGTATGTCCGAAGACAACTAAAATAAATATTAGATTAAGACCCTGAAACATTAAATCCGAGACAAATTCGATAACTAAATTAGCTCGATATTGGAGGCGTGTTTTAATGTATTGAGCCATATATTGAAGCATTACAGAGACAGAATGCATTACTTAACCTCCTTGCACAATAACTTTACGTTTAGCATAAACCCATATTATTTGGATTGGTAAAATTAATATTAATGACCATACACCTTGCATTACAAGCGCATTAATTAATTCTCCATAACTAAATGCTTTCGAAAAAATCATACTTGGTGTATAGCTGATTGATTGAAATGGCAAAAATTTAAAAATGTCTTGCGCCCATAGCGGATATAAATTAATTGGAATCACCAAGCCTGAGAAAACATCAATTAGAACACGCTTCGCCCTGATAAGTCCACCGTTATTCATTAAGAAAAATGATGATAATCCAGTAAGAATATTTATTTGTGTATTTATAATGAAGCTAAATGTAATTGAAACGAGAAAGTAAAACCATAATTCTGGCTCTACTGGAATGTTCACAGGGAAAATTAACGCAACTATGATCATACCTGGGAGTGAAAACAAGAAGATTCTAAATAGCCCTTCCCCCAAAGCTTGCATTAACTTAGTTAATAAATAGTTATAGGGCCTAATTAATTCGGTTGCAACTTTTCCGTCACGAACATCGTTTGCAATTTCTCGGTCAATATTATTAAAGTAGAATGCACGCGCCATCCATGCAATCGCAATATAAGTTGTCATTTGCACCATCGAAACGCCTTCTACCTCGCCTCTAGCACCATAAATTGCCTTCCATAAAAAGTAATATGCGCCAATATTAATAATGTAGATAATGATTCCTGTATAATAGTTAGTTCTATATGCAAGCATCATTAAGAATCTAATTCTTATAATCTCAAGATACTTGTCCATTGCGTATACCTTCCTCATATATCTTACGGATTACTTCCTCTAAGGCTACTTCCCTTACCTTCAAATCAAGAATCTCATGTTTTTCAACAATGGCAGCCATTACATCTGAAATACTAATTTCATTTTTATGAACTTTAGCAATCCACTTTAAGTCATTTTCTAGGTGAGACCATGTTACTGGAAGGCTTGATGTTGCTGCTTCAAGAGCTGCCTTTGCCTTTTTCTCTTTGAATTCAAAGACAATTTCTTTACCTTCTGCGTAGCTTGTTCTTAAAGACTCGAGTTCACCATTATAAATGATTTTTCCTTCATCGAGCATAATAACGCGCTCACAGAGGGCTTCAATATCAGATATATCATGTGTCGTTAAAAGGATAGTTGTCTTATATTCTTTATTTATTTCTTTCAAGAATTCTCTTATCTTCATTTTAACAAGTACATCTAATCCAATAGTCGGTTCGTCTAGAAATAAAATTTGTGGGTTATGTATTAATGCTGCAGCTAATTCACATCTCATTCTTTGCCCTAATGATAACTTACGTACTGGTTGATCTAAAAAACCCTCAATTTCTAGCGTCGAGTTAATTAAATCCATATTTCTTTTATAATCAGCATCATTTACTTTATAAATCTTCTTAAGTAACCTGAATGACTCTTGAACAGCGATATCCCACCATAACTGCGATCTTTGTCCAAAAACAACTCCAATCGACTTAACGTATTCTTCTCGGTTTTTATGTGGGTCCATACCATTAATTACGATACTACCCGATGAAGGAGTTAAAATTCCTGTTAGCATTTTAATTGTTGTTGACTTCCCAGCACCATTTTCACCAATGTAGCCGACAATTTCACCCCTATTTATATGAAAGGAAACATCATTAACTGCTGTAACATGCTTATAATTTCTGCTAAAAAGATCACGAAAAGCTCCTGATAGTCCTGACCGACTCGAAGTGATTTTGTAGTCTTTACTTAAATTATTTACTTCAATTATTTTACTCAAGTTTTTTCCTCATTTCGCACATTTCTAACTAAGTTAGTTTAACCCAAAATTTAACATGTTTACAAACAATAAAACTCATCTTGATAATCTTTAATTTCGGATGTATAATTATTCAATATGATTGCAATTTTATACATTTTTCAGTATTTTCTTAAAATTTTTTCAAAGTAACCGTTTACATTAAATATTTACCATTGTATCTATTTAATTTTTATACGAAAATAGTATTATGTGTCTTTATTAATAATTCAATTGATTATATATATTGTATTTTAGGAGGTACAGCCAAATGGCGAACACAAGTAAATCAAGATTCAAACCAGAGCTATTTAAAGACTTTCATTTAAATGAACATGACGCTTGCGGTATTGTTGCTATTATTGAAAAAGAACCAATTCAAACTAAAGCAAATATTGAGCAGTGTATTGATGCTCTAACGCTATTAAACCATAGAGCGGGCTTCATTGAAGGTGAAGGTGATGGAATTGGAATTCAAATGGAGATTCCAAAAAAACTTTGGAAGTCAAAACTATTGGCTAACTCTGTTGATGAGAATAAAGTAGATCAATATGGGTTTTCTGTTGCTCATATTTTTGTCGATAATAAAGTTGATGCGAAGGCAAAGATTGAAGAAATTACATTAAAGATTAATAGTTATGGATTTGAGATTATTACTCTATCAACTTCAGAAACTATTACAGAAGTTTTAGGACCAATCGGTAAAAAGGAAGAACCTACCTTTGTTCAGATTGCTTTCGAACCAAAGCAAGAATTAACAAATCTAAATAAAGTATTTTTTAAACTTGTGCTAGATATTGAAAAGGATGAAGCAATTCATGTATCATCACTTGGCAATGAGTATGTAGTATATAAGGTATTGGGCGCTGGGGATACATTAAGAAATTATTACTATGACTTAAAATCTCCACTAATTGAATCCCGAGTTACGCTAGGCCATAATAGATACTCAACTAACACTTTATCTAACTTTTTTAGAGTACAACCATTTAGCATTTTAGGTCACAATGGTGAAATTAATACTATTGCAAAATTAAGAAACGAAGCAGAAATGCTAGGTTTTACGCTGACTCACGGTGGTAGTGACTCTCAAGATATGAACCGTATACTTGAATCATTAATTGTAAATTATGATTTAAGTTTATTTGAAGCGATCGAGTATATTTTCCCACCAATCTATCACGAAATTAAGCAGTATCCGAATCATCTTAAGGATTTGTACACTTACATTCGTGAAGCATGGGGGCACTTTGCACAAGGTCCTGCTGGAATCATTTCTAGATATAAAGATGAAGCCGTATTTAGTTTAGATGCATTAGGATTACGTCCATTATGGTTATTAGAAACTGAATCTTCTTTAATGTTCTCTTCTGAACAAGGTATTGTGAATGCTAAGGAATTTATTTCTGAGCCGAAACCATTATCTCCTGGTGAGAAGGTTGGTTTAAAGCTACACGCTGATAAAGCTGTTGAAATTATCGACTATAGTTCTTTACAAGAAATCGTATTTAATAGATTAGCAGATAAGTTAAACTACAGATATTCTTCTGTTCGCTTAACTCACGATAGAAAACCAACACCAAAGACAGTTATTGAACCATTAACTGTTACTTTAGGTCAATATTCTGCTTTTGGTTGGACTAAAGAGCAAATACAAATGGTTGAGCAAATGGCAGCAAAGGGCGCAGAACCAATTAGATCATTAGGTCATGACGTACCTCTAGCTGCAATTGATACACAAAGAAAAAATATAACTGATTTTATTAAGGAAAGTGTTGCTGTTGTAACAAACCCAGCTATTGATAGAGAGCGTGAGGCTGAACATTTCTCAACGCGTATTATTGTTGGTAAGCGTCCTTCCCTTCATTCTTTTGATGAAAAAGTAATTGTTGAAGAGCTTAGCGCTCCGCTTATCGTTGAAGGTGAAATCGGAGGAACTATTGCCGAAGAACTACAACAACCTTCATTCGAACAGTTAAAAGATATTTTTAGCAATTACGATCTACTTGCTAATATTAATATTAGCTTCCAAGAAGGCGAAACAATTCCTGAAGCGTTAGAAAGAATTTCCAATGCGGCTATTTATGCAGTTGGAACTGGTAAGTCATTACTAATTCTTGATGACAATAATATGAATGTTGAAGGTGAATATTGGTTAGATCCTGCACTAGTAGTTTCAGCGGTTCATAATTCATTAGTTAACCATAAAATCAGACGTGATTGTTCATTAGTATTGCGCTCAGGTGCAATTAGAAACTTACACGATTTAGTAGTTTGTTTAGGTCTAGGAGCAGATGTAATTAGCCCATACTTACTGTTTGCTACTGTTGCCGAACAACATACAGACAGTACGGTTAATCTATGGTCAGCATTACAAAAGGGCCTTGAAAAAGTAATCTCAACTCTAGGTATTCATGAGTTTAGAGGATATGGTAGATTATTCTCGGCTATTGGATTAAATAACGAAGTATCTGAAGTATTAAATATTACAAACTTCTTAGGTTCTTATGAATTAGGAAATGGATTTGACTATCTTGAAACTGATTCAAAGAAAAGATATGAAGATATTAGAAGTGAAAACCCAAGTTTAGCTAAGCCTTTTCACGTATTAATGCGTATTTGGAAGTCTATTCATGAGCTTGCACAAACAGGTGACTATGCTAACTATGGTGAGAAATTAACTGAAATTGAAACAAATAACCCAACGACAATTAGACACTTATTAGACTTCAATAAGGTAGATTCTACTATTAGTCCTGAGAACGTATCACTAGATGTAGATGGTAGAGAACTTCCTTTTGTAATTAGCTCCATGTCTTTCGGTTCTCAAAATGAGACACCGTTTAGAGCATACGCAGAAGCTGCAGATCGTTTAAATATGATTTCACTTAACGGTGAAGGTGGAGAAATAAAGGAACTTTTAGGAAAGTACCCTAATTCACGTGGACAACAAGTCGCATCTGGTAGATTTGGAGTAAGTGCAGAATTATTAAACTCTACTAATCTAATCGAATTGAAAATTGGTCAAGGAGCAAAGCCTGGTGAAGGTGGACATCTACCTGGTTCAAAGGTAACTGAAAAAATTGCTGAAGCTCGAAACGCAACGATTGGGTCAGATCTTATCTCACCTTCGAATAACCATGATATTTACTCTATTGAAGACTTAGCTCAAATGGTTGCTGAATTAAAAACAGCTAATGATAAAGCGAAAGTTATCGTTAAAGTGCCAGTTGTGCCAAACATTGGTACAATTGCAATTGGTGTTGCAAAAGCTGGAGCTGATTATATAAGCTTAAGTGGTTTTGACGGTGGTACTGGAGCAGCAAGAACGCATGCTATTCAACACGTTGGACTTCCTATTGAATTAGGTGTTAAAGCTGCGCACAATGCACTACTAGAAGCAGGAATGCGCGATAAAGTTGAGATTTGGGCAGATGGTGGCGTTAAATCAGCTGCAGATGTTATGAAACTAGTATTACTAGGAGCAAACAGAATTGGTTTTGGGACTCTAGCAATGATAGCTGTTGGATGTACAACTTGTAGAGGTTGTCACCTAGATTCTTGTCATGTTGGGATTGCTACGCAAATCGAAACTGTTGCTGAGGCTACAGATCATGGAATCCGTCGTTTTGTTCCAAGAGAATATGACAAAGCAGTAAATAACTTAATTAACTTCTTCTCAGCTTTTGGTAGTGAACTTAAAAAGATTGCTGCAGACCTTGGAATTGAGAATTTACAAGAAGCTGTTGGTAAGTCGTGCTATTTAACTAGTCGTGAATTTGATAGTTCGATAGATGTAAGTTCTTTACTAGTTGAACATGAACTTAACTTCGAGAAGTTCGTTCATAATGCAGATGCGGCACCACACGTATTTATTGCAAAAGACAATAAATATCTAGATTATGATGATGAAAGTGTACTAGAGTCTAGAAAGCTAACAGCAGTAAATTGTGAACACCGTTCTGTAGCTAGTAGAATCGCATGTCATCGTGTTCGTGGGAAGTTAAACCGCCAGTATATTGAAGATGCAAAAGTCGTTAATACCTACATTGAAGGTTCAGTATTAGGTAATGGGTTTGCAGCCTACAATGTTGATGGTATGAACTTAACTGTACATGGTGGAGCACAAGATGGTGTTGGTAAAACTTCATTCGGTGGAAATGTCTACATCTTAAAAACTAAGAATAATAATGGTAGTTTTGTAGATGGTTCTGTAGGTAAAGGTTTTGGTTACGGAGCAACTTCAGGTAGACTTTTTGCACAAGGTAATGCTGATGCAAGAGCAGGTATTCGTTTATCTGGGGCTGATTTATTAATTGGTGGAAAAATCGAGAAGAAGATTAATGACTCAACTGGTAATTTAGGTACTAATGCAAATATTAAAGGGTTCGCTTTCGAATATATGACTAACGGTAGAGGCTTAGTCCTTGGAGATCCAGGTCCTTGGATGTGTGCGGGTATGACAGGTGGAGTAGTATATGTTCGCTTGCAGCCTGAGATGGGTCAAACTGTTGATTCGATTAAGAAGAGAATTGCAAAAGGAGCAGTAGTTGTAGTTCAAAATCTTAATAATAAGGGCGTTAATGATGTTACTGAATTACTATCACATTACGTGGATGTTCTAAAGGAAAATTCTCAACCAGACGAAGCTGCTTTTGTTGAGGAATTACTTGTAAACGTAAAAGATAATTTTGTGCAAATTATTCCTAAAAAGCAACAAGAAGATCCATCAGTAGCAACAGAATAAAGATTTCGGGCTGTCACTTTTGTGGCAGCCTTTATTTATTAGTAATAATTTTTTAGTTAACACGTTTATTTAATGCATATATTTGCAATGAGCAGTGTCCATAGAAAAATAGATAAATATATACTTTATTTCAATATGAGCAAAGGCTGCTGGCAACGCATGCGTTGCCCCAGCGGGAACAGCACGAGCCGAAAATCCATTTTTGCAAGTGAAGCTTGCGAAAATAGCCTGAGGCCGTGCCCGCGGAAAGCAAGCAGCCGAAAGCGAGTTCTTAAAAATTGTAACATTTTCCAAGATTGGTTCTATTATATATCTTGAAATATTATTATATTGTAGTATTATACTATGTGACTTTTAATTTTAAGAGTTAGATTTAATACAACTTCTCTGAAAGGAAGTACTATGAAGCTCGGAGCTAGAATACTTAAGACTGGTTTAGCTATAACAGTCGCTATTTACTCAGCAATGCTACTTGAATTACCATCACCTGCATTTGCTGGAATTGCAGCAATTTTTGCAATACAGCCTTCTATATATAGGTCTTATTTAACAATGTTAGTTCAAGTAAAAGCAAATGTCGTTGGAGCATTTATTGCTGTATTTATGGGTGTAGTTTTTGGAAATAATCCGATAGTAATTGGTTTTACTGCAGTACTAGTTATTATGGCTGCGCTCAGGTTAAAGCTTGAAGGTAATATTTCAGTTGCACTTGTAACTGTTGTTGCAATTATGGAATATACGTCTGATGAGTTCATATTTTTTGCCTTAGCACGTTTTTCAAGTATTTTTGTAGGAATTTTATCCGCATTTTTCGTTAATATGATTTTTATGCCCCCTAAATATGAGGTGAAATTATTTAGAAATATAAATTCTTTAACTGAGGAAATTATTAAGTGGATTAGACTTTATTTACGAGGAACGGTTGAATATTCAGCCTTGAAGACAGAAATTGATAAACTTAAAAAGCCTATCAACAAGTTGAACGAGACATATAATTTATATAAAGAAGAACGTAGTCTTTTTAAAAAAGATACTATGGAGCGCACTAGAAAATTAGTATTGTTTAAAAATTTATTACTTTTAAACAACACTACATTTACTTTATTAAAGAAGCTCCACAGAGTCGAAAATGAACTTCATCATATGCCAAAAGACTTTCAGGAGTTATTTAGAAGTGAACTTGAGTGTCTTTTAACATTTCATGAGCACTTAATGATGAAAACTATTGGTAAAAGTAATCCAAGTAATGATTTAGAGATAATTAATGAAGTGTGTCATGGAAAGTTAGAACTATTAAAGAGATATCTTAAGTTTCCAGTTAATAACCTCGAAACTGATGAAGAATTATATTGGATTCATATATTACCAGTAGTGTCAGGTATGCTTGAATATGCTGAACAGCTCGATCATTTAGATAAACTATTGCATAGTTTCCATAACTATCATAAAGAAGATGCTAATATTAAGACAGCAGACTCAATAATCCAAGAACAATAATAAGTTAAAAGACTGGTGGCAAAATTCACTATTTAGTGTTAATTGCCACGGTCTTTTTTTTGATTATCCTAAAATCTTTCGACAATTCGATATCAAAAACTGGTATAATACAACTTATATTAATAACTATATATAGAGTAGTTGGATTTTTGAGGAGGTATTTATGACTGCAACACAAGATGTAAGTAATTTTCATTATTTTGCTGCAATAGCAATATTCCTAGTAACATATGCTTTAATTATCTCTGAGAAGGTCAATAGAGCTGTTATCGCTCTTCTTGGAGCATGTATAATGGTGGTCCTTGGTATTCTAGAATTACATGCTGCATTTGTTCACCACATCGATTGGGCTACGATAACCCTATTAATTGGGATGATGATTTTAGTAAACATAACTAGTAAATCTGGGGTTTTTGAATTTTTAGCGATTAAAGCTGCTAAAATTGGTAAAGGAGAGCCAAAAAGGATTTTAATTTACTTAGCACTTCTTACTGCCGTTGGTTCTGCATTTTTAGATAATGTTACTACTGTATTATTAATAGTGCCTGTTACATTATCGATAACTAACATACTTAGGATTAATCCCATTCCATATTTAATTACTGAGATTATTTTTTCAAACATCGGTGGAACAGCAACATTAATAGGGGATCCGCCTAACATTATGATTGGAAATGCAAACAGACATCTCGATTTTAATGCCTTCTTATTTAACATGGCACCTGTAGTATTAGTAATGATTCCTGTAGTTATGGGATATTTATATTTCTTCTATCGCAGACAATTAGTTACTAAGCCAGAGCGTATTTCAGAATTAATGCAACTTGATGAAAAATCATTTATAAAGGATCGAAAGCTGCTTATTAAGTCTGTAAGTGTACTACTGTTAACAATCGTTGGTTTTATGCTTCATTCAGTTATTCATGTAGAAGCTGCAGTTGTTGCTATGACTGGTGCAACTGTGCTTATGTTAATAGCTGTTAACGAGCATGACTTAGAGGAATTGTTTGCAAGTGTTGAATGGACTACAATCTTTTTCTTCGTCGGATTATTCACCCTAGTTGGAGGATTAATCGACGTCGGTATAATTACACAATTAGCTGAAAAAATGCTTGATGCTACGGGTGGAGATATAGGCCTTGCATCCGTGTTTATCTTATGGGTTTCAGGTATCGCATCAGCGACAATTGATAACATTCCGTTTGTCGCAACGATGATTCCGTTGATAAAAGATTTAAGTGTTGGAATGGGCTATACACCATCATCAGCAGAAGTTGATGTGTTATGGTGGTCACTGGCACTTGGTGCTTGTTTAGGTGGTAACGGTACAGTTATAGGAGCTTCTGCTAACGTAATTGTTTCTGGAATGGCTGCTCGTGAAGGAAAGGGCTTCTCATACTTTGAATTTTTAAGAATTGGTGCTCCGATAACTATAATTACATTACTTATCTCACACGCATATATTCTTATAAGATATTTATAAATGACAAAAGCCCATAGAAGATACACTTCTATGGGCTTTTTTTAGATTTGCTGTATTTGAAAAAGATTATAGTATGATCCTTCTTTTGCCATTAGTTCCTGATGATTTCCTACCTCTGTTACTTTACCATTTTCAATAACAAAAATCCTATCAACATCTGTTATTGTAGATAACCTATGTGCAACCGTAATGGTCGTCCTTCCAACAGCAAGTTTTTGAAGAGCCTCTTGAACTAGCATTTCACTCTCTAAATCTAGTGATGATGTAGCCTCATCTAATATAATAATAGCTGGATTCTTCAGAAATACCCTAGCAAGTGCGATTCTCTGCTTTTGGCCACCTGATAGTTTTACCCCTCTTTCACCAACAGGTGTATCGTATCCTTGTGGTAACTGAGTTATAAAATCATGTGCATTAGCAGCCTTTGCTGCTTCAATTACTTGTTCATCAGTTGCTGTATGGTCGCCAAACAGAATGTTATCTCTAACAGTGTCACTAAACAATACACTATCTTGTAATACTATACCGATTTGTTTTCTTAAACTTCTCATTTTATAGTCTTTTACATTGATATCATCGATAAGAATTGAACCTGAGGTAATATCATAAAATCTAGGGATTAAACCAACAATCGATGATTTTCCGCCTCCACTCATACCAACTAGAGCTATCTTCTCACCATGCTTTATTTCAAAACTAATGTTCTTTAAAACGTCGCTTTGTTCTTCAGAATATTTAAAGCAAACATTATCAAATTTAATACTTCCATCTATTTTCTTAATATCAATGGCATTTTCGTTATCGGTTAAGTCATATTTTTCATCTAGAAATTCAAATACTCGGTCCATTGAGGCAAATGCCTGAGTTAAAGTAGTAGATGAATTTACTAATCTTCTTAAAGGGTTATACAAACGATCCATATAACCTATAAAGGCAATCATTGTTCCTACGGTTAAATTACCCTGAATAACTTCATACCCCGCAAAGCCTATAACTATTAGCGGCGACAAGTCAGTAATTGTATTTACGACTGAGAAAGTGTATGCATTCCATGATGTATGGCTTAATGATTTTTCAAGAAATTTTCCATTCGTTTTAGAAAATTGATTTTGCTCATGTTGTTCTAATGCAAAGCTTCTAACTACTTGAACCCCCGATATTCTTTCACCTAAAAATCCTTGCATTTCTCCAAGTGATTTTGATCGCACTCTTGTTAAATGACGAAGCTTACTATAAAAATACTTAACGGAGAAAGCATATAGAGGTAAAAACAAAATAGAAATAAGCGTTAATTTAACATTGAGTGTAAGCATTAATACTATTGCAAAAATTATCGTAGCTGTATCAAGCCATAAATTCATTAACCCTGTAAGAATAAAACTACGGGTTTGTTCTACATCATTGATAACTCTGTTTATTATTTCACCTGACTTATTATTCGCAAAATACTTTAGGCTCAATTTCTGTGTATGTTCAAACAGTTTATTTCTAAGATCAAATAATACTACTGAACTAATCCACTGGGCGTAGTACTGTCGATAATATTCGATAGGGGGTCTTAGTATTATAAAAATAAAAAACACTCCTGCCATTATCAAAAGGAGCTGGTGCGTTTTTTCTGATGTAGTTAGATTAGTACCATTAATTACATCATCAATTATGTATTTCATTAGCATCGGGATCATTAATGGAATTGAGAACTTGATTAGCCCGATTATGATTGTTGCAATTATTTTAAACTTATATGGCTTTACAAATTGTAAATATCTCTTAATACTGTCCATAATAGCACCTCGAATTTTTAAAGTTATTCTATTCTAAATAACTTTTGTACCAATTGTTTATAAAATCAGGAGCAAAAGGACCTTTCTTATCCCTAATCCATCCTAGAAGGATATTAATATTTTGCTTTAATATTTGATCTATTACTTCTGGATAATTCATTTCTATCCTGTGTTTTTCATATTCATCTTCATCTAATAATATGTACGAATAATTAGGAAATACTTTAATATCTAGATCATAGTCAATATATTTAATAGCACCTTCGTCAAGGACAAATGGAGAGCTGATATTACAATAGTAATAAACTCCATCATCACGTATCATGCCAATAATATTAAACCAGTAATTAGAATGAAAATAGCAAATTGCTGGTTCTCTAGTGATCCACGTTCTTCCATCTGCTTCTGTAACAATAGTCTTATCGTTCGCTGCAATCATTTCATCCTGCGTCCCGTGTAATACTTCAGCAGATTCCCAAACACGATGGATTAGACCATTATGTTTATAGCTTTGAATTTGGACAGTATGTCTTTTATTGGGAATACTCATCTTACACCTTCCTTTAGACGCTTTATCTTAATATTATACCGAAATTGATGAGTATTTAAAAGTAATGTTATTAGTAATATAAAAAAAGCACCTCTTAAAGAGATGCTCAAGTATTTAACGGTTATGTTCAGTAGATTTATTTTTATTTTGTTCTGATTGTAGGTTTTGTTTTTTAACATCTAGGATATCTGTATCAGAAGAAAACTCTGTGTTAAATCGCTGTCTATTTGATTTTCTAATATTTAAACCTGATTTGAATTGTTGGTCATTGTTCATTTCTATTCACCTCCACAAAAATAATTTTCCCACCACAAAGTTATATATCCTAGTTTTTGTATACATATTTCATAAGAATATAGTGAAACTATTCATAGTAGAGTAAAGAGGTGATTAAATGTACGTTGGAAGAGATTTCACTGAATTAGGAATGATTAGTAAGACTGAATGGAAAAAAAGTGAATTAGAATATTTCCATCACTCATTACAACAAATGAGTGAATATTTAAATGCTGAAGGCTTAACTATTTATGAAGAAATTATTACTGAGATGAAGAGACGCGGCGGTTTCAAAAGAGATGAAGCCGATTGGACACATGGGACTGAGGTAACCTATGATTAGCAATATTTTATTTCCCTCTATACAGAAATGGAGGTAATTAAGTGGATACAGCAACACACTTTGCAATGGGAATTTCTTTAGGGGGACTTACCTTAATTGATCCCGTAATTGCAACTGATACTGAACTTGCTAGAGCCGCTATGGCTGCAGCAATAATTGGTTCTCAAATACCTGATATTGATACAGTATTTAAATTACAAAATAATGCCAAATATATTAAGAATCATCGTGGGGCAACTCATTCTATTCCAGCAATTTTAATTTGGCCCTTTTTTATTACTTTTATATTGGGCATGATTTATAGGTTCAATGAGTATAATCACATAATTGTTGTTGCGTTAATTGCAGTCGTAATTCATGTTGGAATGGATATTTTAAACGGTTATGGCACTCAGGCATTGAAGCCTTTTTCAAATAAATGGTTAGCTATTGGTGCGATAAATACGTTTGATTCTTTTATTTTCTTCTTACATATTTCAGGGATTTTCATATGGTTACTTGGGTTGAGCGCAACATTTGTTTTCCCATTGGTTTATTTAATAAACGTTTTATATATATTTTATAGACTTTTCAAACGGCAACAAATAGAGAGTATGATAAAGTCTTACTTCAAAGATGATGAAGTAGAATCAATAGTAATTTCTTCGACTATGAAGCAAAAAAACTGGAAAGTTGCAGTTGTAACTAGTAGTTATTTCTATGTTGCTGAAGTATTAAACGGTAAATTAATTTTTCACGATGAATTTGAGCGTATCGAATTACCTGATTGTAATGAAATATCTAATGCATTAACAGATGAAAATATTAAAGCCTTTTTATCATTTTCACCTGTATTTAGATGGGAAATTAAAAACCGCGATTCCCACACAGAAGTTAAATTTATTGATTTAAGGTACCGTTCTAAGAATCATTATCCGTTTGTAGCTGTTGTGCTTTTAGATAATGAGTATAATAAACTATCTTCTTATACTGGCTGGATTTTTAGCGAAGAAAAACTAAGAAAAAAATTAGAATTTTCAAGTTGAGATATGTAAAATTCAATTTATTTTAAAAGATTTTTCGACACAATGGTTGATAGAAGACTGATTATCTTCTTAAGCATGAAAAAAAGGAAGTTCCAAACCTAAACTTTTGGAACTTCCTCTTTTATTATTAACAAATCTAACGGAATTGCCATTCTTCCGTTTCCATCGACCGGTACTTTATATCCCCAGGCAAATACTCCTCTAATTTCTTCTACATAAAAGTAAGTATTCGTTTCATACCTAAGACCTGTTAGCTCACCAATGTTTACCTTACTAGCATCTATTAAATAAGACTTGGCAACCGATATCTTTCTATCTAAAACAGCAAATTCGCTTATATTACCCATTTGTTCTGCTTTGCGTGCTTTCTCCGTTAGACTACCAATTTCATTTAATAGATCAGCATGACTCATTTCCGAAAATTTCATCATTACACCTCAATATTATTTAATGCATCATCAATCTCATTTAAATTGAATCCTTTTCTGTATAACGCCTGTTTAATTTTAAGATTTTTCTCTTTTTCCTCTAAATTGGAATATTTACGCATATATTTGTTTAAGTTGTAAATAAGAGCATTATTATTATCGTCTTCATCTAAATCAATTTCCAAAAGTATATTTTCTATTATATCAAAATTAAACCCTTTTGATATTAAGGCAATCTTAGATTTTTCTTTCTTATCTCTAGAAGAAAGTTTGTCATATTTTTTAATATATTTTGATAAGTGGTATTTAACATTCTCTATTTGCTCTAATTTGGGGTAATTATTTTCTATAGATTGATTAATTGTATGTTCGTCAATACCCCTGTCTTTCAAATCTCTTATAATATTCCTTGGCCCTACCTTTGATACTTTTTTCTGGGTGCGAATGTAAGAATCTGAATAGTCTTCATCATTAATATATTTTTGATTAATTAGTTTGTTAAGCACCTCGTCAACAACTGTATTTTGATATTCATCATCTTGTAGTTTCTTTCTTACTTCATTGGTAGTTCTTTTTTTCGACGATAAAAAATTTATAGCTTTATTATAGGCTTTTCTTATGTTATCACTATAAATAATTTCTTCTAAATCTAAATCATCTATAACTTTCCCTTTGGATAATTGATGATTGGCGAGGACATAGCTATCAACACCAAAGCCAAATTCTTCACCATTGCCTCTATCTATATATATATTAAATCTATCATTACTATTTTTTTGAACTTCTATTTTAGTTATAACAATCATACAAAACACCTCCAAGGAAAATTTTACACGTTTTTCTTGGTGTATTCTACCTTAGGGGGATATTTATGAATATTTTATTATTCGGCGGAACTGGACTAATAGGTAGTTCTACTACTAATTTCTTATCAAAACAAGGTTTTAAAATTTATATTGTCACTCGTAATAACGACTTACTTACAAAATCAAATGACAGGATAATATACTTAGATTTTTTAGATGTTAATAATTATTTAAAAGAAAATAACATCAATATTTCCTATGTAATTAATTTAGCAGGCTCAACGATAAACACTTATTGGTCCAAAGAAGCTAAAGAAGAAATTATTGAAAGTAGACTTAAAGTTACTAGGGTCGTTAAAAGTATAATTTCAAATCTAGAAAATAAACCTAAGTGTTATCTACAAGCTAGTGCTATTGGTATTTATGGCACTTCAAGCACAGATACATTTACAGAGGCAAGTGAGACTACAACAAACGATTTTCTATCTTACACATCTACTAAATGGGAACAGGCTGGTTTAGAAATAGAACAACTAGGTATTAGAAGTATATACGCAAGATTCGGTGTGGTTTTAAGCCATAAGGGGGGAGCACTCCCGAAAATAATTAACCCAATAAAGTACTTCTTTGGTGGAAATATTGGAAGCGGTCACCAATATATATCTTGGATTCATATTACAGATGTTATTAGACTAATTGAATTTTGCCTTTTAACTGAAAATATTAACGGCCCTGTAAACTTTACTGCACCTAATCCTGTAACAATGAAGCGTTTAGGCACAACCTGCGCAGATTTACTTAATCGACCATTTATTATGAAAGTTCCTAGTCGTTTCCTCCAATTATTCCTTGGAGAGCGAAGTATCTTAATTTTAAAAGGGCAAAAGGTACTTCCTGAAAAGGCACTTAAACATAACTTTACTTTTACATACACAAATATAAAACTTGCACTTCAACAAATTCTTTCACAGAGAGGATAATTTTATGAGGATATTATTAAAAAATGCAAATGTACTACCAATAACAAGTGAAAATATAGATTGCTGTGATGTATTAGTTGAAAATGAGATTATTGTTAACATAAATAGAAATATAGAACCGGACAGAGAATGTCATATTATTGAATGTGATAATAATTTATTACTACCTGGTTTTATTGATGCTCACACTCATCTCGGACTCTACGATGAAGGTACAGGTTGGGCAGGTAATGATGCAAATGAAACTGTTGAACCGATGACTCCTCATATTAGATCTATTGATGGTATTCATTCGCTTGATATTGCTTTCGAGGATGCAATTAGATACGGTGTAACAGCAGCCCATGTAATGCCTGGCAGTTCAAATGTAATAGGCGGAACTACATGTGTGATACATACTCACGGGGGCAATATTTCAAAAATGTTAATTAGAGAAACGGCAGGCCTAAAAGTTGCATTAGGCGAAAATCCAAAGCGTATCCATAGTCACGGTAACGATCAGTCACTTACAAGAATGGGAATTATGGGAATGTTAAGAGAAACTTTTTACAATGCATATAGAGATAATAGTGACGACTTCCGTATTGCATCTATTAAGAAAGCACTGAATCGCGAAATTCCTGTCCGCATTCATGCTCATAGAGCAGATGACATTTTGTCTGCAGTTAGGTTTGCTGATGAATTTAATTTAGATTTAAGGATTGAACATTGTACTGAGGGTCACATTGTTGTGAACGAATTGAAAGATAGAAATTTACAAGTAAGTGTTGGACCAACGCTAAATCGAAAATCAAAAATTGAATTAAAAAATAAAACTTGGAAAACATATGAAATTCTAACTAGCAATGGTATCGATGTATCTATAACTACCGATCATCCATACACGCCTATTCAATATTTAAATGTATGTGCTGCTTTAGCTTGTAGAGAGGGCTTAAGTTATAAGAAAGCACTAGAGGGAATAACAATTCTACCTGCAAAAAATCTAGGTGTTGATAACTTAATTGGGAGCATAGAAATAGATAAATTGGCTGATTTGGTATTGTGGGATAACAATCCTTTAAGTTTTAATGCTAAACCAATCTTTACAATGATTCGGGGGCAAATCGTGTACCGTAAACGATAAAATCGATATGAATAATTTGTCAAAAAAAATCATATAAAAAGGGATTTATTTTATTAGAAAAATATAGTATTATTTCTTTTGTAGCTTATATGTTTTTAATAATAAACTAAATGTGGGTAGGCACTATTAATCATACTTAAACCTGAACTGTATGTACCTTACCCGTAAATTTTTTACTCTCATAATTCATTTATGAGAAAATCCATTTTATTTTTACTTTGTAAAAAATTTATTAAGGTAGGCTATACCATACACGAGTTAGGGGGATAATTATGATTAAAAAACGCGAACTAAACGATTGTCACACTTTATATCAATTATTAATTCATCCTGAAGTTTTTCCTTATGTACGAAACAAAGTTGAATCTTACGAGGAATACTTATTTGCAACAAAAAAAACAATAGAACAAGAAGAACACGGTCTTGTAATTTCTCGAACAATTACTGACGAATGGGGATCTCCAATCGGAACTATTAGTTTGTTTGATGTAGAAGATGGAGCCGGATTTCTTGGAACATGGTTAGGAAAACCTTACCATGGTAAAGGTTATAATCAGATTGCTAAGGAACAGTTCTTCAATGAACTTTTCTACCAGCTTAATATTAATAGTATATTTATGAGGATTCGCAAAACAAATATAAGGTCTATTAAAGCTGCCCTTAAACTTCCATATGTACTTTGCGCGAACGAAACTAGACAAGCCTTGTATAATCAACTAAATGAACATGAAGATATTTATGATTTATTTGAGATTAATAAAGATATGTATACTTTACACATGCTTAGAACATCTGATTCTGAAGAAGAGCATCGTTTAGAAGCATAGTTTAATTGAATAAATAGCCTCCATTTTGACTATCCTATTTCTATAAATGTCGAATGGAGGTTTTTTTATGAAAAATAAAAAACGCGAGCAAGTTAAAAACAAACTAACTAAAACTCAGGAAGTTTTATATCAAAGGGAATTTAAGAGAGCAAACCGTGCAGGTGGGTATAACTCATAAACTTGTTAACAATCTGTTGATAACTACTAGGTTGCGTTGTGGATATTGTTAATAAGTACAATGGTGGTTGTGAATAAAGCATTGTTTATTAACATGTTTTTTAGGATAATTAATTATTTAAATTCAAATGATTGTGGATAAGTGGGTTTATCCACATCTTTTTTATGCCACAAAAAAATCCAGACTAGGTTTTCTGGATTTTTTTAGTTAGTTAATATTTCAACTGCTCTATTATATTCTTCATCTGTTGGAGATTCGATATTATCGAGTTTATACCTCATCCCCATCGTTTGCCACTTATATACTCCTAACTTGTGGTAAGGAAGCACTTCAATCTTTTTGATATTATTAAGTGTTTTAATATAATTGCTTAACTCTTTTAAATCATTTATATCATCTGTATAAGTTGGTACCAAAACGTGTCTAATCCATACAGGAAAATTTCTATCACTCAAATATCTTGCAAACTTCAAAATATGCTTATTTGTTTTTCCAGTTAGCTTTAAGTGCTTCTCTGGGTCAATTTGCTTTAAATCAAGTAATATTAAATCAGTTACTTTTAGAAGTTCATCTAGTTTTTCTAAATACTCTGGAGTATCAGAGAAATTCCCTCCTGAAGTATCAATGGTCGTATGAATCCCTGCTGCTTTAGCTAATTTGAAAACCTCTGTGACGAATTCCATCTGAAGCAATGGTTCACCACCGCTTATAGTAATTCCACCGCCGGATGCATCCATAAAAGGCTTATATGATATCGCTTCATCAATAATTTCTTTTGGCGTGACTTCACGACCTTTACCAATTCCCCATGTATCTGGATTATGGCAATATAAACATCTCAATAAACAACCTTGAGTAAACACCACGTACCTAATTCCTGGGCCATCAACTGTACCACACGATTCTATGGAATGAATTATTCCGTTCATAGCGTCCTCCAAGTTTTTTTATTATTAATGTACTTTTTAAAAAAATTAGTCCTCCAGGGGAAGAGGACTAATAAGAGAGAGAGTGGTAATTGTAAATGGAAGTCCAAATTTACAAAAACGCATATATATTTAACTCTTAAGAGTTAAAAATAATTTATAAGCTTTCGTGGAAAGTACGATTAATTACATCGATTTGCTGTTCACGATTTAACTTTACAAAGTTAACTGCATAACCAGAAACTCTGATCGTTAATTGTGGATACTTTTCAGGGTGATCCATAGCATCCATTAATGTTTCACGACTGAATACGTTAACATTTAAATGATGTCCAGCCTTAATTGCATAGCCATCTAAAATACCAACTAAATTCGTGATCTGTGAATCCTCATCCTTACCAAGTGCTTTTGGTACGATAGAGAAAGTATTTGAAATGCCATCTTGTGCGCAGTCATATGGTAATTTTGAAACTGATGCAAGTGATGCAATTGCACCTTTAGTATCACGACCGTGAAGTGGGTTTGCACCAGGAGCAAATGGCTCACCAGCACGACGTCCATCAGGTGTGTTTCCTGTTTTCTTACCGTATACTACGTTAGAAGTAATTGTTAAGATTGATAAAGTGTGAACTGAATTACGATATGTTTTGTGGTTTTTAAGTTTTTTCATAAACCTAGAAACGATTTCTACAGCAATTAAGTCTACTCTGTCATCATTGTTACCATACATTGGATATTCGCCTTCGATTTCAAAATCAATTGCAATTCCGTTTTCATCACGAATAGGTTTAACCTTCGCGTATTTAATAGCACTTAATGAGTCCGCAACTACTGATAATCCAGCAATACCTGTCGCCATTGTTCTAACGATATCTGTATCGTGTAAAGCCATTTCGATTCTTTCATAGCTGTACTTGTCATGCATGAAATGAATTACGTTAAGTGTATTTATATAAAGCTCTGATAACCAGTCCATCATGTTATCAAACTTTTCCATAACATCGTTATACTCTAATACATCACCAGTAATTTTTTGATACTTAGGTGCAACTTGCGCTTTTGACTTTTCGTCAACTCCACCGTTAATTGCATATAGTAATGCTTTAGCAAGGTTCGCACGAGCTCCAAAGAACTGCATTTGCTTTCCAATCTTCATAGCAGATACACAACATGCAATTCCATAGTCATCGCCATAATCTACACGCATGATATCATCATTTTCGTACTGGATTGATGATGTTTTTGCACTCATTTTTGCACAGTAACGTTTGAAACCTTCAGGTAATTTTGGAGACCAAAGTACTGTTAAGTTTGGCTCTGGAGCTGCTCCTAAATTATCTAGAGTGTGTAAGAAACGGAATGATGTCTTAGTAACTAAAGAATGACCGTCTAATGCCATACCTCCAATTGACTCTGTAACCCATGTAGGATCTCCACTAAATAATTCATTATAGTCAGGAGTACGAGCAAATTTAACTAAACGTAACTTCATTACGAAATGGTCAACTATTTCTTGTACTTCTTCTTCTGTAATGATTCCAGCTGCTATGTCTCTCTCAACGAAGATATCTAGGAAAGTAGATACACGTCCTAAGCTCATTGCTGCACCGTTTTGTTCTTTGATTGCAGCTAAATACGCAAAGTATACCCATTGGAAAGCTTCACGAGCATTTTGTGCAGGTAACGAAACGTCATAACCATAGCTTGCCGCCATTGTCTTTAATTCCGCTAAAGCACGAATTTGTTCAGCTAATTCTTCACGTTGGCGGATAACATCTTCTGTCATCGTACGACCACCGTAAATTTTATGTTCTGCTTTTTTCTGCTTAATTAAGAAGTCAACACCGTATAAAGCTACACGACGGTAATCACCGATAATTCGTCCACGGCCATATGCGTCTGGTAATCCTGTGATTACTCCAGATTTACGAGCTGCTTTCATTTCATCTGTATAAGCATCGAAAACACCTTGGTTGTGTGTTTTTCTAAAATCTGTAAAAATACGATCAATCTCTTCACTCATTTTGTAACCGTATGCTTCGCATGCACTTGCTGCCATACGAATACCACCATAAGGTTGTAATGAACGCTTAAACGGTTTGTCCGTTTGGAAACCAACAACAGCTTCGATCTCTTTGTTTAAGTATCCAGGTCCATGAGAAACAATTGATGAAACAACATCTGTATCCATATCAAGAACTCCACCATTGTCTTGTTCTTGTTTAGTTAACTCTAAAACTTGTTCCCATAAAGATTGTGTGTTCTTTGTTGCAGCTGCTAGGAAAGACTCATCTCCAACATATTCCTTAATGTTGCTAAGAATGAAGTCTCTTACGTTTACGTCTTTAATCCAAACGCCTTCTTTAAAACCTTTCCACGCTTCCATGATGCATCCTCCTCTATATGTAACAGCACTTCAATAAATGCTATAACAGTTTACATTTATAGGATACTACTATTTATAACATTTGTGTAGTATTATTTTTGAACATTCTTTGAAAACATTTACATTATTATTAAATCAGCGTTTTATCTAATTTGAAATTAAAGGATATGTTTCGTGAAAATTAAAACCCGCTGTTATACAACTATAGATGTTGTAGTATTCTTTTTTATATAACAGATACAGTTACTAATACTATTACGTATTTTTAATCTTTGTCTTATAAGTATAAATAATTCATGGTTTAATTTAGTAAAACTGGTCAAAATAAAAATGTATTATTGCACCACCACCACTTTAAATTGCACCGAAAATTAGATTTTTTGCACCAACTTTGAGATTTTTTGCACCGCCGTGTCGAAGAATATTTAACAAATTAACTAAACTTGTCATTGCCAAGTCCTTTTCAGTTGGAATATCGCGAGATGGAAAAACTGCTCGACTCCAGCGGGAACAGCACGAGCCGAAAATCCATTTTTGCAAGTGAAACTTGCAAAAATTAGTTGAGGCCGTGCCCGCGGAAAGCGAGCAGTTTTTCGCGAGTGTGAATTATACTTTACTTTTAAAAAGAGTCATTTGCCTAGGCAAACAACTCTTTACATACATAAGCTAAAATTTGAACTTTGTTATTAGAACATGTAAATCTTCTGCAAGACTGCTTAAAGCTTGTGAAGCCGCATTTATTTCTTGCATAGATGCATTTTGCTCTTCGGCACTTGCTGCTATATTTTCTGTACTTGTTGAGTTTTCTTCAACTAAATCAAATACTTCATTAACTTTGTCTAGTAGCATTACGTTTTCTGATTTTATGTTATCAATTGATTGTGTAACTTCATTAATACGTTGAGTTACTGAGCCAATGGATGATTTTATAACTGTGAAAGAATCACCTGCTTCTTGAGCCATCTTTATTCCTTCTTGGATAGCTACCCTTCCTTCATCCATTGAACTTGCTGACTTGCCAATATCACCTTGTATTTCAGAAATCAAATTTCCTATTTGGTTAGCTGATACACTCGATTGTTCAGCTAGTTTTCTCACTTCAGCAGCCACTACTGCAAAACCACGACCATGATCTCCAGCTCGTGCTGCTTCTATTGCTGCATTTAATGCTAGAAGATTTGTTTGATCTGCAATTTCTGTAATTATTTTTAAAATATTACCAATTTCTTTTGATTTAATTTCAAGATTAGAAATTACCGTAGCTGTAGTTAAGTTTTTGTTATTTATTTCGTTTACTTGACGAATTGTATTTTCAATCTTTATAGCTCCTACATCTACTTTTTCATTGCTATCTAAAGACAATTTATTTACGTTATTTGCGTTTGCAAGTATACTGTCTAGATGATTTGAAATTTCACTACCAGATTTTTTGACATCTAATGTATGTCTTACCTGAACATCGCTTGACTCTGCAACTTCAGATATTGATACAGCAATTAATTCAGTTGCCCTACTAGTTTCATCGGATATTGCCGTTAGTTCTTCTGATGCAGCCGCGACTCTTTCAGAAGTTAAACTTACCTTATTCACTACCTCTTTCAGGCTCATTTGCATCTTTTTATAACTTTCAACTAATGAAGTAATTTCATCACCAACACTATCTACTACCTCATTTGTAAAATCACCATTTCCCGAAGCTTCTAAAGCAGTAGCTATTTTTCCTAGGCGCTTTTTAATAGTTCGAGTATAAAGGTATGTTAATGTGCCTGTAATAGCTAAAAGGATTGTACCAATTATTAGGATATCATTAATTATATCCTTTGAAAGATTATTAACATATTCTTGTGGGGATCCGACAGCAATCATCCCAATAGTATTTCCAGACTTATCTTTCAGTGGTGCGAACGTCGCTTGAAATGAGGCTCCGTTAACTATTGACTCTGTTATGTAATTATTGCCCTTTTTTAAAACTTCATTTACTATTTCCTCACTTGCACTTGTACCTATTGGCCTTTTTCCGTCAACAATTACACTAGTCGATACTCTCGTTTCGTTTGCAAAAATTGTAGCTATGCCACCAGTTGTATCAGAAATTTTATCAACTATTGTCGTGTCTTCATTAATTCTCAATGACCCTTTATATAGTTCACCATTTTTAAGTTCCCAGTCACCTTCTTGCCAACTTTTAAGAGACTCTAGTACTAGCTTCAAATCAGAGTTTGATTTACTTCTAATCGTATCTATTAATGACGAGTTTATTTTGTAGTTAATAACGCCAGCAATAATTACTGATAGAAGAATAAGAGATGATAAAAACAGTAGGTTAATCTTAGTTGCAAGCTTTAATTGTAAAATTCTCATAGTTACCTCCGAATTGATTATTAAATTTTGCAATCAGTTTTATATAAAACCCTCGTTAAATTAACGCATGTCCAAATACTATGTCACTTAAATTATATTAAAATTCACAGATGTTTATGATTGTAAGTTTTAAGTGCTACTTTATTTCCTGCTTGTCGAAAAATATATCGGATTTTCTGCAATAAAGAAAACTCGGCGATTGCCGAGCCTTTAAGGCGACGCCAGAGCCGTAGTGCACTTATGCGTTAGGAAAGTATGAACTAGTCAAAGTTTATACTTTCCTACTAGCTAAAAAAAGGTGAAATTAGCGACTCTTCTCCGCTAATTTCACCGTTGTAATTTAAATATTAAACTTTGAACTTACCTAGCATATCCTGTAAGTTATCTGCCAATTGGCTTAATTCGTTCGCTGCTGCAGCAATTTCTTCAACAGAAGCATTTTGTTGTTGAGCTGATGCTGCCACATTTTGTGTAGATAATGCATTTTGCTCAACTATTTCAGCAGTTTCATTTATAACTTTTGTCATACTAGCTACTGAACCATTAATGTCTTTGATAAATTCAGAAACGTCATCTATTTGATTAGATACGTCATTGATAGAAACTTGAATTGATTTAAATGATTCTCCAGCATTTGAAGCTAGATTTATACCTTCATCAATTGCAGAAGCACCTTCTGACATAGATGAAACAGATAACTCGATGTCCTTCTGGATTTCTTGAACTAAGCTACTAATTTGACTTGCTGATTGGCTTGACTGTTCGGCAAGCTTTCTAACTTCATCGGCAACTACAGCAAAACCTCTGCCGTGTTCACCTGCTCTTGCTGCTTCAATCGCAGCATTTAGAGCTAGTAAGTTCGTTTGGCCAGCAATTTCAGTTATCATATGGATAATTTTACCAATTTCTTTTGACTTGTTCCCAAGACTGTTTACTAATTTAGAAGTATTACTAGTCTTATCATGAATTAAACCTACTTGCTTTATTGTTAGTTCGATTACTTCGCTACCTTTTTGTGCTTTAACTGCGTTTTGGACTGAAGCTTTCTTTACTTCATTAGAAAGGTCAGAAATTTTGATAATTTGACCATTTATATTACTTACAGATTCTTTGACCATCTCTGAATGGTTAACTTGTTCGTCAGTCGAGCTAGCTATTTCAGTAATAGAGTTCGCAATAGAATCAGTAGCACTAGATGTTTCATCAACAATAGCACTTAATTCCTCAGAAGATGATGAGACTTCTTCAGACGAAACCTTAACTGCATTTAAAAGTTCTTTCATTTCATTACGCATATTTTTAAAGCTGTCAGCTAAGCTAGAAATTTCATCACCTGTATTATCAACAACGTCATGTGTAAAATCTCCGTGACCAGCGAATTCCAATGCTGATGCAACCTTATCTAAACGCTTTTTAAATCTTGAAGTAAATACATAGACTACTAAACTTGCTATCGCAGATAAAACTATTAATATAATTATCATTTGGAATAATAACGAACCTACTAACTCATCAATTAAACCTTGTGAAGCTCCTACGTAGAACATACCAATTATTGCACCACTTGCATCCTTGATTGGCATGTAAGCTGTTTGATATTTATGTCCAGCTACATCTACCTCGCCATAGAATTTCTCGCCCTTTTTAATTGTTTGATCGACTACAGCTGGATTTGCTTGTGTACCGACTGCTCTTTTTCCATCTAATACTACATTAGTAGTTACACGAGTGTCTTCTCTAAAGATAGTTACTGTACCACCAGTAATTTTGGCAATTCGGTCAACTATATCGAAGTTATCGTTGATAAGAGTTTCACCCTTATATAACTTATCTCCATCTAATTTCCAGTCACCAGATACCCATTTATCAACAGTTTCGTATGATAATACTAGGTCTGTTTTTGCTTTCTCAAGCGCAGCTTTTTCAATTGATTCAGTAACTTTAATCTTAATTACTATGCAATTTACTATAGCTAAGACAAGTAACACTGTAACTACTAGAATATTAAATTTTGCTGATATACCAAACTTTGCCCTTTTCATTAAAATTTCCCCCATACCGTTTTGTAAACAACAATTTTGTCTTGTCACTATTTTATCACAATTTCTATTAAATTAGTAAATATGTTTTTTGCTGATAACATTCTTTCTGTGTTTTATTACTATTTTTCAAATCTAATGGACAAGGGTCTAAGCATGATAGTTATTTTCACATATGTTATGAGTGTACCAGTAATTAAAAGGAGGTTTATGTAGTGAGCGAATTAAACAACGCAACAAGTAAATTAATGGAATTAATAGTTTCAAATGTATTTAAAAAACACAATGTTAAGCCTTCACTTAAGAATGTTAGCGACAGTGAAAAAGCATTGATAAAAGAAACAGTAGAATCACTAAAACTCCAAGTTAACGAACTGTTAGAAAAGAACGCTGTTATCACAACTACTTCTGAAGCGAAAGAAACTAAGGAGTAAGAAATTATCTCTAGATAATTTCATTTAATATTTTAGGAGGAAAGAAAAATGTGTGAAGGATATATATTTAATCCTAATGGTTATGGTTATTTACCAATATCATTATGTAATCCACAAGTAGGTAACGATGTTTTTGATTTAGAACCTACACTAGATGGCACAATTGCTCAATTTATCGGTCAAGGGTCAAACGCATACCAATTGTCTGAGGAGATTGTCTGCATTAGAAACTCTGTTGGTGTTACTGTAACTACAACTGATGTAAAAGTTGCATTAAATCTACAAGCTGTAATTCAAGCTGTAATATTAATAATCTTATTAATTGTTCTTGATGACGAAGCAGCTGCTAGATCAATTACCCAAGAGTTAATTCAAAAAGCAAACATCAAACAAATAACTAGACAAAAAACTATAATTGAAAACTCTAATACTGTAGTAGTTACAACAATTGATGCTCAAGTAGCTGTAAATTTAAACTTAGTACTTCAATTATTAATCGCATTAATAGCTGTAATAGAATTATAGAAATAAGTAAAAGCCCGTTAAATTGGACGGGCTTTTGTTTATATATTGAAGTATTCTTTAAATCCTACATAGACTTTATCATCTATTAAAAAGATTGGTCTTTTAATTAACATACCATCACTCGATAATAGTTTTGCTGCATCAGGGTTTGATATGTTTTTAACTTTATCCTTAAGATTAAGTTCTTTGTACTTTTTTCCAGAAGTATTAAAGAACTTTTTTGGCTCTAGACCGCTAAGTTCTATCCATTTAAGTAGTTCATCTTCAGTAGGTGTATTTTCAACTATATGCCTAGTTTCAAAATCAATATTACTTTCATTTAAGTACTTTTTAGCTTTCTTACAACTTCCACACGGTGGATACTCTATTAATAATGGTTTCATCTAATTCATCCTTTAATCATCAGTCTATTATATTGTGGAGGTTTATATCCATTATAAGTAATTGAATTTGATGGACATATATTTACGCATCTTACACAGTTTATACAACTCTCAGTGAAAACATATTTACCTTCTACTTTTAAAATTGCCGAAGTTGGACAAACGCGTACACAATCATCACAGAAGTCACATGAAGAGTCTACAGAATATCCGGCCGCTATCATACCTGCTTTTTCTTTTAAACCATAAGCCATGGCTCTAGCTCTAGAGGCTTTCTCCTCATCAGCAGTTTCTATATGGGTGTTATTACCAATTACATTATCAACAATATATTTTACTGTTGAAAAGATTTTATTAATTCTATCTTCAGTAACTAAGACAGGTGTAGGTTCATAATTACTTTTTATAAGGTAATTATTAGGCATTATTATGCTAGTTGCCCAAACAGTTTCATAATTTTTATCATTTAATATTTCAATAAACTCAGTAAAACTCGTTAAAGTTCCACCAGATTCTGTACAAAACATTATAACTTTTTTAGTATCCTTTGATTGATTTAAAGTTTCTTTTACGTAATCTAGATAGAATAAAGGTACATAACCATAGAATTTCGGGAATCCAAGAACTAATAGATCACAATCAGCATTTGATAAGTCTCTATCTTCCATTGAAAATAATTCTACTGAATATTCTTCTGTTAAAAATGCTTCCGCAAACTTGTCCGCAACAAACTTTGTATTTCCAGTTCCACTAAAATAATTAATTAATATTTTCATAAAAATACTCCTAGTAATTTTTATAGCTTAATTATACAAAAACAAGGAGTTAGAACACATTTAAAAGTTGAACAATAAAAGTATTTTTTTAGTTACTTTTTTTGGGCTATTCGAATAAGATATTGAAGATATTTTTATAAAAGGTGGGCTAAAAATGAATCGATACTTATTTCCAAATAACCAACCAATTCATAACATTAGCAATAGTAGTAAAAGGACGATAATTGTGTCAGGTGAAGGTAGTATAACAAGTGTCCCAAATAAAGCAGACATTGTTCTAGGAATCGTTACTGAAGATCCAAATGTTGAGGAGGCGCAAAAGAAAAATTCCTTAATAACAAATGAAGTAGTTAATATCATACAATATGAAGGAATTAAAAAAGAAGATTTAGTAACTATATCATATAATATTTCTCCGCAATACGATTATAAAGAAGGACAAAATATTTTTAGAGGATATCAAGTAGTTCACATGTTTCGTGTGACTGTTGATAATCTAAACAAAATCGGTACATTAATAAACGCTACAACAGCTGTCGGATTAAATAGGGTTGATAGCATAACTTTTGGAGTATCAAATGAGGATGATTTATATAATATAGCCTTAACAAACGCGGTATTAAATTCAAAGGAAAAAGCTCAAATTATTGCAAACTCTCTTAACGTCAACATTAACATGGTACCAATATCAGTAAGAGAAACTACTGTTTCACCAGTTCAACCTTTACTGTATAATGCAGAAGCATTTGTTGCGAAAAATGTTGCTTCCCCTGTACAGCCCGGTTCACTAACTGTAAAGGCGGAGGTTACAAGTGAGTTTGTAATTGAATAACCACTTGATTTGGTTAAAAAAACCAAGTCCTTTTAATAAATAGACAGTTAGATTATCTCAAGTTGGATAAACTGCTCGTCTCCAGCGGGAACAGCACGAGCCAAAAATCCATTTTTGCAAGTAAACTTGCAAAAATAGCCTGAGGCCGTGCCCGCGGAAAGCGAGCAGTTTTGTGAGTGTGTAATAATATCCAAACTCAACCTTTTACTTGAGTTGTAGTTTTTAATCTACTATACTTTTTTTCTACAGAGTATGGAGTTCTACCTAAAAGACTAGCAATTTCCTTATAAGTCTTTTTCTCAGCTAGTTCTATTAAAATCTTTACTTCTTTTGTTGTCCAACTCTTATAAATCTTCATAGTCTTCTCCACACCTCTCTCACTTTGGACCCAATCTGGTTCTGGAGGAAGAGCATTTACGTCTAATTTAGAGAAATCAATTTTCTCTTTATTTTGCTTTGCCCACTTCCAAAACACTTCAATTTCAATGAAAGTAAATTTACGCTTATGCCTCGTTATCCTTCTCTTCGATTCTAATCCATGACGACTAATCCATCCCATAATCGTGTTTCTTTCAATATTTAATATTCTTGCAAATTCTCCTGCCGTCATCATTCCACTGAATGACTTTGTATTAGCTAGTCCCAAACGATTAATTTTCATTTCTAAACCAATTGGAGAGCGGTTTAATCTTTTAGCTATTGATGATATAGGTTCATTGCCGATGAATTCTTTTATAACTTGCAACTCGTAAGATACGTATCTCAAATCAAACCACCCTCTTTCTTGTTTAATTTTCTTTTACTAAAATATTTAACTTTGTCATAACGGTTTTTAAATTTTTAAGATCCACTGGTTTAGGAATATAAGCTTCGCACCCCATACCAAACGCATCATTAACGTACTGAGTATCGGCTAAAGCTGTTATCATTATTATTTTCGCTTTATTTTCAGCCAATATTTTATGTTGTTTCTCATAGTCTCTTATTGCCTTTAATACTTTTATCCCATCTACTTTCGGCATCATCACATCTAGACAGATTAAATTGTATGGCCTTTTATCTTTCATTGATAAAGCATACGCATCAAGTGCTTCTAATCCGTCAATTACTACATCTACTTCACCATATTTCGAGAAGTACTTTAGAAGAAATTTTCTACTAGTTAGATCATCCTCAGCAATCAATATCCTCAATTATTACAACTCCTTTACATTCCCAGTGACTCTTCTAATATTTTAAATTCCTCGTAAATATTAACTAAGTATTTTATAAACTCATCAATTTTCATTCTTCTAAGAGACAATTCAGCTCTAAAGGCCAAAGTTTTTATTTCTTCAAGATCCATTAAATCTGATAACTTTTTTATTTTCCCTACTATTCTTTCTAGTTGCTCAAGATCGTATGATTGGATGTGTTCCATTAATAAGGAAACTAACTGTTTTAAATCATTAAATTTTTCATTATCAAGTTGTGCAGGTACACTATTATCATTTTTTAACTCAACACTACCATCCTCTTTAACATTAAAAACTATATTAACATTATTATTATGTTTACTCATTACTTTATTTATTGTATTAAACATATGTTGCATATCAATTGGTTTGGTTATATATTCATCCAGTGAATTGCTTAATAATCTTTCTCTATCTCCTATAAGTGCGTTTGCAGTTATAGCTATTATCGGAATATTTAACCCATTACCTCCAAGAGACCTAATCTCTTTTGCAGCTTCAATTCCATTCATCTCTGGCATATTTATATCCATTAATATAAGGTCATAATTAAATTGTTTAAACTTTTCAACAGCTTCTAAACCGTTATTAACCATTTGAATGTTATGTCCTTTTTCTTCTAGCATCCTCTTGATCACGATTTGATTAACTGGATCATCTTCAGCTACGAGAATTGAATAACTATAAAAAACTTCCTGTAAATCATCTTTTATACTCACTGGTTCTTGTCCAGTATTAAAGCTCATTTGTAGAGAAAATTTACTTCCAACACCTTGTGTACTTTCAACTAGAAGATTACCACCCATAACATCCGTTAGCTGTCTAGATATTGCTAGACCTAGTCCTGTGCCACCAACTTTTCTAGTAAATGATCCGTCAATTTGGCTAAAACTTTTAAACAACTTGTCCATATTATCTTCTGATATCCCAATTCCAGTATCAATAACAGAAAATTCTAACGTGATGTCTTTTTCTTTAGTTTCAATCTTTCTTATATTAAGGTTTACTTCTCCCTTTTCGGTAAACTTGATAGCATTGCTTAATAAATTATTTATAATTTGAGCAATTCTATTCGGATCACCTTTTAAAAACGCAGGAATTGATGATGATATTGAATAATTGAGTTCAATATTTTTCTCTTGAGCATAGTAGGAGTGCAATTTGATTGTATCTTCAACTAAAGCCATTATGTTGAAATCTATAAATTCGACTTTCAGCTTTCCTGCCTCAAGTTTAGAAAAATCTAGAATGTCATTAATTACATTAAGAAGAGAATTTGCACAAACTTTAGCAGTATCCAAGTTTTCCTTTTGATCCTCTGTTAAATCTGAAAGTAAAGTTAAATCAATCATCCCCATCATCCCATTTAGAGGAGTTCGGATTTCATGACTCATATTTGCTAGAAATTCACTTTTAACACGGTTTGCATACTCAGCTTCTTCTTTTGCGCGTTTAAGTTTAATTTCAGACAATTTTCGCTCAGTAATATCTCTCATTACAAATGCAACATAATCTTTTTCAGGACTATAAATAGATATCGATTGCCACGTTTTACTTCTTCTAAAGAACAATTCCATTTCTTCTTTTTGACCTGGGTTTTCAGCAATCTTGCCAAAAGAAACAATATGATCTTTTAAATCAACAATAGATTCAGGAAACAATTCGCATAGCGAATTTCCAATAATTTCGCTTGAAGATTTTTTAGTTATATTCAAAAATGGCTTATTTACCTCTATAAACTTTAAATCAGTAGTTAGCCCTTCTGAATTTTTTATTATTTCACAATAGGCAAACCCGCCGTGCATGTTAAGAAATAGAGAGTGGTACTTTTCTTCACTTTTCATCAGCTTAGATTGTGCTAGTTTTTCATCAGTAATATCTTTAACTATCATTGCGATAGTTCCCATAGCCGGCTTATAGGCAGAAATTAATAGCCATTTCCCTATATCTTCTGAATATAACTCTCCTATGTTTAAGTCCTGTAAATTCTTATCCTTTTGATAAAACTTTCTAATCAAATTAATTATTTTTATACTATCGGTAGGAACATGATCAGATAACTTTATACGTTTTAAATTTTTTGATCCGACATTGAATATCGTTTCATAAGATGAGTTTACTTCAAGGTACTCTAAATCTTTCGGTGTCCCTACGTCATCACGTAATATTTTTAACAGTGCAAATCCATCATTCATATTTAGGAATAATGACTGGTACTTAGCTTTACTTTCAAGAATTTCTGCTTCAATTTGTTTCTTACTAGTTATATTTCGGACTATTTTCAAAATTACTTGCTTTCCATTCAACTCAAATACATGATTAATAGTTTCAATATCAATCATACTGTTATATGTTTTATTAATTTTCGTCTCAATTACACTATTATGTTGAAAATCAACTTCATTTAAATTCATAGTTTTACTTAAAAACTCTTCTCTTGAAAATCCAAACATCTTACATGCACTGTCGTTTACTTCTAATATTTCACCAAGGGTATTATTAATAACTTCAATAAGAAGAAGACCGTCTGTTGTGTTTTCAAAAATCAGTCTGAACTTTTCTTCGCGTTCATTTAATGTTTTCTCTGATTGTTTTCTATCGGTTATATCTCTAATAATACAAACAATACCTTTATTACCATTAAATTCAGCTACTTGGGCACTCAATTCTATTGGAAATGTGACTCCGCTCTTTTTTATATGTTCTGTTTCGAGAAATAAACCTTCTTTTATAGCTTTTTGAATATAGCTATCTACAAGTGTTGAATCTATTCTCAAGTCTCTTATATTAAGTTTTATAAATTCTTCACGAGTGTAGCCGTATTTATCTAACGCAGCGTCATTACAATCAATTATCCACCCAAACTCATCGTAAAATAATATTATTTCATTTGTTCTCTTGGACAATATTTGATATCTATTACTTCCTTCTTGTGCAGCGATTTTATCTGTAATATCCTCAGCCATTCCGATAAAGCCATTAAATTTTTTTGATTCATCGTATAGAGCTCTATTTATACATAAAAATGTTCTATAGTTTCCATCTTTATTTAAAAATCTAATAAAAACTTCATATGGTTTTTGTTCTTTAACTGCTTTCTCTAAAATATTTGTTGCTAATTTAATGTCATTTGGATGTACGACTCTAAGCCAACCGTGACCAAGACTTTCCTCTATTGGAATGCCAGTGTACTCTGACCAGCGTTTATCTAGATACACAACATTACCATGCTCATCAATCTTCCAAGAGTAATATGGGAAATTTTCAAGTATGTTTAAGTAATAGTCTCTTGATTCTAGAATTTCTTGCTCTCTTTTTTTGATGTCTGTTATGTCAATTAATATTACGATTACATGCTTACTGTCACCTATCACTCTAGGTATCGTACTTACTTTGAACCAGACTTTCCTATCTAAGTTACCATGTGTAAGTATCTTGGAAACAACAAATTCTTTTGTATTTCCGCCTTCATTTAGAGCTTTTGTTATAGCTAAAAAGATACTACATTCTTCACAATTCGATACAGATCCACAGCCACGTTCATTATTATTACTATATCCGCAACCAATACCTTTTCCAAATACTTTCCCGAAAACTTCATTGTTATTTGCGTTAATATACTCTAAAGCTTTGTCATTTGTTTTTTGTATAACGAAATCTTCATTAACAATAAAAATTCCTACTGGGGAGGAATCAAAAATATTCTTAAAGTTTTGTTCCTCGTTCTTAAGAGCCAACTCAAGTTCTCTAATTGTCTTTGTATCTCGGAAAATAATAATTACACCAGTAATTACACCTTCTTCGTTTGTTAAGGGAGTAATATTTGCATTAATATATAACTTTTCTCTATTTTTTGTAATCATTAAATAATTTTTATCAATGATTGTAGGTTCCTTCGTTTTGACCACATGGTTTATTAAATTACTACACTCTTCATCTGTTTCAATATTAAAAATTGGAAATATCTCATTAAAGTATTTAGTAAAAACTTCTTCAAGTTTCCACTGGGTAAGTTCTTCTGCTTTTGAGTTCAGAAAAGAAATTTCGCCATTTATTTCAGTAACTATAACACCATCACCGATACTAGATAGAACGCTCGTTAATGAAGTATTTAATGAATTTTTGTGAAATTTATGGATCATTAACAGACCACCTTTTTAAAATTGATAGATGGGTTGCGTAATAAATGAGACTCCATCTCAGTTTCTATTTTCGATATACATAGGGAAATATATACTCAAGTTTAGATTTTTCTTAATTTATTTATTTTTAGCTGGAGCTAACTAGTTTTTAGTTTCAACTACGTACGGCACCACTTTTTCAGATTCGCCCATTCTTTCTATCATTCTTAAAACCTCTGGATTTAGTTCTTCATTTCTATAGAAAGATTTATTAGAGCTTTTAAGTTTAAACTTTCGAACCATTTCACTTAATAATTCTGCTTGACTTGAAAGTTCTTCACTAGCTGCTGCACTTTCTTCTGACGTCGCAGAGTTTGTTTGTGTTACTTCTGAAACTTGAGCGATACCTTGTGTAATTTGCGAGATTCCTGAAGCTTGTTCATTTGATGCTACTGCAATTTCATTTACTAGTGTCGCAGCTTTTGATACCCCATCTACTATCATATTTAATGCTTGTGCAGTTTCGTTCGCGATTTTCGTTCCGTCTTCAACTTTTTTAATTGATCCTTCAATCATTGTAGTTGTTTCTTTAGCTGCATTTGCGCTTCTCGCAGCTAAATTACGAACTTCTTCAGCTACTACTGCGAAACCTTTCCCGTGTTGACCTGCGCGCGCAGCTTCAACAGCAGCGTTTAATGCTAGAATATTAGTTTGGAAGGCAATTTCATCTATTACTTTAATAATCTTTGAAATGTTGCTAGATGACTCATTAATCTCTGACATCGCTCTAAGCATTTCTCCCATACGGTCATTACCTTGAACCGCATCTTTTTTCGCCATTTCTGCTAACTCATTTGCTTGGGAAGCATTTTTAGCATTGTTGTTAGTTTGCGAAGAAATTTCCTCAATTGATACTGTTAGTTGTTCAATCGAACTTGCCTGTTCTGTCGCTCCTTGTGATAACGCCATACTCGAATCTGAAACTTGTTTAGATCCAGAAGCCACTTGTTCTGAAGCTGAATTAATATTTACCATTACGTCATTAATGTTCCTTGTCATATGGTTGAATGCTTGTCCAAGTGTGCCAATTTCATCTTTTGAATCAATTTCAATTTCAACGTCTAAATCTCCATCTGCAATCTTGTTTGCAATACCTACTAAACTAATAATTGGCTTGCTAATAATATTAGCTACTAGCAATCCTATAATAATCGCTAGTAAAATCCCTCCAACGATTACAACTATCATTAAGGTTGTTTGAGAGTTGAAATTACTATCATTTTTCTTTATTTGGGATGATGCTTCATTTGTATTAAATTCTATTAAATTAGCTAAATTTATATCTATTTTATCCCTAGCTTCAGAAACCTTCGGATATTCTGAAAGTGCTTTTTCATACTGCTCGGCCTTTATAAGCTCAAAGCTTGCGTTACGCACTTCACGGTATTTATCTAAACTCTCTTTTAACTTGTTATACAAATTTCGATCTTCTTCATCAGTAATCGTTGTCTCATAACTTTTTAATAATTTATTATCTTCTTCTACATCTTCTGCGATATTATCAAGTTTTTCTTGTAAAGTTATAGGGTTCTTTTCATATAATGCAGCAATATGATTTGCTTTTATATCTGTCAAATTAGTTTGTAATATTGACAGCTTTAGCGCAGGAGCTGCATAGTTATTATAAAGATAGTCACCATTTTTATTTAAATTACCCATTGAATTAATTCCAATAATTCCAACAACTGCAGTTACTAGAGCTATTAGTGCAAAACATAAAACCAATTTTACTTTTATCTTTAAGTTGCGAAACCAAGCCATTTGTTATTCTCCTCTTCTATTAAAAATTTGCTAGATTTTGAGTGTTTAGTAGTTTTGAACTGTCTAATAATAGTTTCACTTCAGTTCCTACTTTACCAATGCCTTTTATATACTCGTTATTGCCACCACCTATTTCAGGTGGTTGAACGATATTTACATCAGGTATTACAATTACCTCAGAAACACTATCAACTATTAAACCAATAGATACTCCTCTAACATCGATAACAACTACACAAGTTCTATCATTGTTTTTTAAATCTGAGTCTTACATCCATTACTGGGATTATCTTTCCTCTTAAATTAATAATTCCTTTAATATAAATAGGCATTTCTAGTATTGCAGTAATTGCCTGAATACCAATTATTTCTGTTACGTATTTAATTTCTATTCCATAATCTTCGTTTTCGAGAATAAAAGTTAAAAACTTACCTTTCTGTGTATCTTCTTCCTGTTCAACTAATAAATTTATTTCCGACATTTAACTTCTCCTTTCGTAATTTCTTAGATGCAAAATAATAACCGCCACCTCGCCTGTCTGTTGAAACTTACGGACAACTCAATTTATTCAAACACTACGTGTGACTTCATGATCATTCCAACCATGTTAACGGCGTGTTTTTTTAAGGAAAACTTATAATTACCAATTTTCCACGATAGGCATAGCTCTTTAAATCCTCCTAAAATTATGTCAGTTAATATCTTGCAATCTGTACTTTGCTTTATTTGGCCTAACTTTTTAGATTGCTCTAGTGTGTTATAGACGAATTCTTTTCTTTTATTGAAAATACTATTAGCTTTCTCTTCTAATTCAGCGTCAACTAATAGACTATTATGAGCATGTAGGACTGATGTAATTTCCGGATAATTTTCGTAATATACAGCATAAGTGCTAATAAAGTTTGTAATTATATATAACGGATCTAGCTCTTTATTTAGGAACACTTTGAAAATATGCTCGTCATATTGACTAAAATGCTCCAATACTCCTATTAAGATTTCTGTTTTATTCTTAAAGTGTCTGAATAGTGCACCTTCCGTTACACCTTGTCGTCTAGCAATTTCTTTAGTAGAAAGGTTTTGAATACCAACCTCATGAAGTGCTTCAATTGTTGATATAATTATTCCTTCTCTTCTATGTAATAAGGACAAATACTTCACACCTTTTTATTTTTTTATAAGTAAATACTTACTTACATATTACGTTATACTAATTATATTAAAATATGTAATATTTTCAATAACTTTTTGTCGAAAATTGTAAAAATATTGTAGACCTTAGGTTTCCAAAGATTATACTTTATTATTAATGTTTTTAATTAATAATATTATTTGCAATTAAAATTCAATTTACTTTGCCACGCCCGTAAAAAAATAAAATAAACTTGGCTTTGCCAAGTCCTTTAAAAAGGAAAAATTAATTTATTACACGAAGCAGAAAACTGCAGGAAATGTATACATTTCCCCAGCGGGAACAGCACGAGCCGAAAATCCATTTTTGCAAGGTTTTAAATAAACTTGCAAAAATTAGTTGAGGCCGTGCCCGCGGAAAGCGAGCAGTTTCTGCGAGTGTAATTATTTAGAATTTTATACTTTCCTTTTATAAAAAAAAACAAAGTGCGTAATTTCACTTTGCTTTTTTAAAATTTATTATTTAATATCTGCCTTGATTCTACTATACTTTTTTTCTACGGAATATGGTGTTCTATCAAGTAGATTCGCGATTTCTTTGAACGTTTTCTTCTCTGCTAACTCGATTAAAATTTTGACCTCATTTGTAGTCCAATTTTTATAAACCTTCATAGTTCTATTAACATTCCTTTCGTCATTAACCCAGCTTGGTTCTGGGGGAAGGGAATTTTGCACTAATTTAGAGAAGTCAATTTTTTCTCTATGAAGATTTGCCCAAACCCAAAACGTTTCAATATCAATAAATGTAAATTTACGTTTATGGCGAGTTATTTTTTGCTTCGCTTGAAGACCATGTCTATTAATCCACCCAATTACAGTATTGCGCTCAACTTTTAAGACCTTTGCTAATTCACCAGCAGTCATCATTCCGGTAAAAGATTTTGTGTTAGAAAGACCGAGACGGTTTATTTTCATCTCAAGGCCAACAGGTGATCGATTTATTCTCCTAGCAATTGATGCAATACTTTCTTTACCAAGATATTCTTTTATAATTTGAAGTTCATATGAAACGTATTTCATCCTAACTACCCTTTACAATCTAATAATTTATTTACTGTCGAATATTTTTAACAACGATTGTTGAACTCTAGGTGGGTCAAACGGCTTCACGATGAAGTCCTTAGCGCCAGCTTGTATTGCATCTAAGATCATTGATTGTTGTCCCATAGCAGAACACATAACAATCTTAGCATTTGGATTAATATTAATTATTTCTTTTACAGCTTCAATTCCACTCATTTCTGGCATAGTAATATCCATTGTTACAAGATCGGGCTTTAGCTCTTTATATTTTCTTATAGCTACTAAACCATTTTCAGCCTCTCCAACAACCTCATGTCCAAGCTTTGTAACCATACTTTTTAATTGCATTCGCATAACAAGTGAATCATCAGTTATTAATACTGTCCCCACTATATTTGTCTCCCCTCAGTAACCCTAATCAATAATTATCTACCTACTATTATTTTATTAGTTCTAACTTTTTCATGACATCAGTTAATTTGTTAATATCTACTGGCTTGGCTGCATACGCCTCACAACCGGCATCAAACGCATTATGTACGTATTGAGTATCAGCAAGGGCCGTTATCATAATAATTTTAGCCTTATCATCTGCATGAATTTTTTGTTGACGCTCATAGTCCCTAATCGCCTTTAATGCTTTTACTCCGTCAACTTTTGGCATCATTATGTCGAGGCAAATCAGGTCATAGGGTTCCTTATCTTTCATTGACATGAGATATGCATCTAATGCCTCTAAACCGTCAACAACAACATCACATTCTCCATACTCTGCAAAAAACTTCTGCAAAAACTTTCTACTTACTAAATCATCTTCAGCAATCAAAATTCTCATAGCAATTCTCCTTTAAAAATTAATTGTTTTTTCTAATATCTTATATTCTTCATAAATTTTGACGGAGTATTTAATAGTTTCATCTATATTCCCTCTTCTACTTGCTAACTCCGCTTTAAACGCAGCACTTTTTATTTCATCAAGACCCATTGAATTTGCCAAAATCTTAATTTTATTTACTAACATCTCAATTGCCTCTAGTTGACTAAATTGGATTATGCTCATTAGTTCAAGTATTATTAGATTAAGTTCATTAATATTATTAGGATCAAATTGATTATCAACATTGTGAGTCTTAACTTTAACTAGTTCTATATCTCCATTCGCCCCAATTTTAAAACTTAAGCTCTTATCTATTGGATTCATTACTTTTTTTATAATCCTAAACATTTCATTCATATCTATCGGCTTAGTAATATATTCGTTCATTGAGTTATCTAGAAACTTCTCCCGATCTCCAAGTAAAGCATATGCAGTTAATGCGATGATTGGAATTTCCAGCCCTTTCCCACCTAAATCACGAATCTTTTTTGTGGCCTCTATTCCATTCATTTCTGGCATGTTGATATCCATTAATATTAGATCGAAGTTGCCAATTTTAAATAACTCTAATGCGTCTAGTCCATTATTAGCAATGATTACATAATGTCCCTTTTCCTCTAGCATTCTCTTAATAACTAGTTGATTTACCGGGTCATCTTCTGCTACTAAAATAGAATATGGTCTTGTTGTGTTGTTTGTTTTATGAATGATTTCATTTTTACTATTTTCTATTCTTAATTCTTCTCCAAAATCAAAGCTAATTTCAACAGTAAAAGTACTTCCAATACCTTCATTACTTTCTACTGTTATAATTCCACCCATCGCTTCTGTTAGTTGTCGAGAAATAGCTAGGCCTAATCCTGTACCCCCTACTTTTCTTGTAAAGGTTCCATCTACTTGACTAAAGCTCTTGAATAATTTTTCCATATCACTCTTAGAGATACCAATACCTGTATCAGTTATCGAAAATTCTAAGGTGATGTCTTTCTGCTTGGTTTCAAGTATCCTTCTAACCTTAAAGGAAACTTCGCCTTTCTCAGTAAACTTAATCGCGTTATTTAATAAATTATTTAATATTTGAACTAGTCGATTTGGATCTCCTTTTAAGAAAGTTGGAACGCTTGATGATAGTGAGTAATTTAGCTCTATATCTTTCTCATGTGCGCGATAAGAGTGAAGCTTTATCGTTTCTTCTACTAAGTTTTTAATATTAAAGTCAAGATTTTCGAACTTAAGTTTTCCAGCCTCAAGCTTGGAAAAATCTAATATATCATTAATTACATTTAATAATGAGCTAGCACAAGTTTTAGCAGTTTGCAAGTTCTCATGTTGGTCAGGGTTTAAGTCAGATAAAAGAGTGAGATCTATCATACCCATCATTCCGTTTAGCGGTGTTCTGATCTCATGACTCATGTTTGCAAGGAACTCACTTTTTACTCGGTTAGCATATTCAGCTTCTTCCTTAGCCTGTTTTAAACTAATTTCTGAAATTTTCTTTTCTGTTATATCACGCATTATAAATGCAATATAGTTTTTCTCAGGACTATAAAGTGAAACTGATTGCCAAATCTTACTTTCTTTAAAGTACATTTCAAATTCTGTTCTATCCCCTGGGTTCGAGGCAATATCGTCACATAGTGTTAAATAGATTTTTACCTCATTTACATCTGGGAATAAACCAAATAGTGTACTACCTATAATTTTATTTTTATTCAATTTTGTAAGCATCTCAAATGGTTTATTTACTTCGACAAACTCTAGATCAATTAAAATCCCATCAGAGTCCTTTATTGCTTTACAGTATGCAAAGCCACCATGCATATTTAAAAATAGTGAATGATACTTCTCTTCACTTTGCTTTAATTTAAATTGAGCTAATTTTTCTATCGTAATATCTTTTACTATCATTGCAAGGTGCCCAATTGCAGGTTTATATGCTGATATAGAAAACCACTTTCCTAAATCTTCAGAGAAGTATTCTCCTATATTTAGATTTCTAAGCTTTTTATCTTTTTTATATAAATTTCTTATAATTTCTAGTAATCTCTTTTTATCATTTGGAATGTGTTCTGATAGGAGCATACCAGTTAAGTTTATCCACATGACGTTAAAGATCTTTTCATACGCTGAATTTACTTCTAAATATTCTAGATTAACCGGCATTCCATCGAAATCTTTTATAATTTTAAATAATGCAAATCCATCTTTCATGTTTAAAAATAAAGACTGGTACTTCAACTTATTTTCCATAATTACTGCATCTGTTTGCCTTTTTTCAGTTACATCTCGTACGATCTTCAATACAACTGTTTTGCCATTCAATTCAAACAAATGATTAGTAATCTCGACATCTATAATTCTATTATCATTAGTTCTACATTTCGTTTCAAATTTGTTCTGACTATCTACATTATTACTTTCTTCAGAACTAGCGGTGCTTATCTCTACCAAGTGGTATGGACTATTTTTAATAATACCCTCTTTTGTATAACCAAAAATGTTGCATGCACTTTGATTGATTTCAATAATTTTCCCTAGATTGCCAGCATCAGGTGGTTCTATTAACACTAATCCATCAGTTGAGTTTTCAAAAATTTGCCTAAATTTTTCTTCACGTTCTTGAATTGATTTTTGAATTTGTTTTCTTTCCGTGATGTCCCGAATGATACTGACAATCCCTTTCTTCCCTTCAAATTCAGCCCCTTGTGAACTTAATTCAACAGGAAAGGTTTTACCGCTTTTAGAAATATGTTCAGTCTCAACAAACAACCCTTCCGTTATTGCCTTTCTCATATGGTCTTCTACTAACGTAGTATCTTTTCTTAAATCTTTTGCATAAAGCTTTGTGAATTCTTCTCTTGTATACTCGTATTTTTGAAGAGCAGCCTCGTTGCAATCTACTATTTTACCGTTAGCATCGAAGAAAATAATTAATTCATTTGTTCGTTTAGATAAAATTTGATATCTATTTAATCCTTCTTGAAATAACTTTTTATCTGTAATGTCTGACCCCATACCAATTAATCCATTAAAATTGTTTGATTTATCGTAAAGAGGACGATTAATACAATGGAACCAACGGTAAGTTCCTTCCTTATTCAAAAATCTAATTTCAATTTCGTATGGTTGTTGATTTTTTATTGCAGCTTCATGTACTTTGATAACTTCTCGTTGATCATCAGGATGAGCATTATTCAACCAACCATTTCCAAGGCTTTCTTCAAATGGTATTCCTGAAAAATTTGTCCATCTTTTGTCGAGATACACTACCAATCCAGCCTTGTCTGTTACCCAAGTCATATTTGGAAAATTCTCAAGAATACTGAGATAGTAATCACGTGACTGAGTTATCTCAAGCTCTGCGATCTTACTCTCAGTTATATCTATTAAAACAACAATCACATGAATTGTGCCGTCTATTATTTTCGGAATTGTACTTGCTTTAAACCAAATTTCCTTCAATGAACTTCTGCGTTTTATAAGTTTTGAAAAGATTAAGTTTTTAGTCGAAACCCCTTTATGAATTGCTTTCGAAATTGCATTCCTAATTTGGCATCCCTTGCAATTTCGACCAAATGAACATCCACGCTCATCATCTAAACTATTTTGACATCCGATCCCATTTCCAAACAACTGATTAAAAACTTCATCTTTATTACCATTAACATACTCTAATGCAGTATCATTTGTTTTTTGGATAACATGATTTTTATCTACAATTATGATACCCACTGGTGATGAGTCAAAAATATTTTTAAAATTTTCCTCTTCATTTTTTAATGCTATTTCCATTTCCTTTATCTTATGAATATCACGGAAAACAACTACAACACCCGCTGTTCGATCATTAAGTTCTTTGATTGGTGAAATGTTAGCGGAAATGAATCTTTTTATATTATTCTTTGTAATAAGAATTGAGTTATCTTCTAAGCCCGTCGATACGTCGTTCTCTAACACCCATTTTACAGAATCTAAACATTTTTCTTCTGTTTCAAAATTATATACTGCAAAAATACTGCTAAATTCTTTTCCAATAGCTTCTTCAAAAGTCCAATTTGTAAGCTCAACAGCTTTAGGATTTATGAATATAATTCGTCCATCATTATCAGTAACTATTACACCATCACCAATGCTAGATAGAATCATAGTTAATGAAGACGGATTCATCATATTATTAATCTGATTATTAATCATTAACAGTTCTCCTTTATAGCTTCATAGGTTGACGTGTAATTTCGACATTACCTGTTTTAATTTCTAGTTGAATTGTTCTACTGTACATATCCCCAACATCAACAGAAGTATAATTAATGTTCATGCTGTCTAGCACTTTATAAGTTTCTTCTAGATTTCTCTTTCCTACTTTAAATATATCTTTGCTACCTTCTGAATAGGAGCCTCCAAAGATATTTACTACAAGTTCACTATTAAGACATCCGTACTTTGAAGATATCTGCCTTAAAAGTTCCCTGATTCCTGTTGAAGCATAGTAACCTTGCTTAATGTTTACAACTTGATTATCTAAAGGTTTAGGTAATACTATATGAATCATTCCACCTACTTTTTTCAGTGGGGAATAAACAGTAACACCAACACAAGACGCCAAAGCATATGTTTTTATGACATCTTCAGTATTATTAGAAGTTGCTATTTCTCCTAGTCCAATAACTATTTCCATATATTTACCCCAACTATTTTAAGGATTGTATTATTAAACCAGGAATATTTTCTAATGCTCCTTGTCTTTCGACTGCACCAATATTAAATGCAGCTTTAGGCATGCCATACACTACAGATGATGCTTCATTTTGACCTATAGTCCTTGCACCTTTACGTCTCATCTGTAATAAACCTTTTGCCCCATCGTAACCCATTCCAGTTAGGATGACTCCAATTGCCTTATTACCGACTTCTTTTGCTACCGATTCAAAAAGTACGTCGACAGATGGGCAATGTCCATTGACCTTTTCACCATTGAAACATCTAAGTTTATAAACGTCCCCATCTTTAATAATCTTCATATGTTGGTCACCGGGCGCAATAAACACTTTTCCTGGTTCAACGATATCACCTGTTACAGCTTCTTTTACTTCAAAATGAGTTTGCTGATCGAATCTGTTTGCTAACATTTTTGAGAATTCGGGTGGTATATGTTGAACTATAACAATTCCTGGCACCGTTTTAGGAAGATTTTTCAAAATACTGTTTAGGGCTTCAGTTCCACCTGTTGACGATCCTATTGCAATAATTTTTTCACTTGTTTTAACAAATGTTTCTTGTTTAACATGACTATTTAATACTTTTTCTTTTATAATTCTTGCTTCAGAAGCAATTTTAATTTTCGCTATTAGTTCTAGTAAAAAATCTTCGACACTTTTTGTTTTTTGCATATTTGGTTTTGAAACAAACTCTACAGCACCTGCATTAATTGCATCTAGAACTGCTTCACTAACAGAACTTACTATGATTACTGGTATTGGATATTGTGGTAGAAGCCTCTTAATAAATTCAATTCCATTCATTTTTGGCATTTCAATATCGCACGTCATAACATCTGGGTTGTATTTTAGAATTTTATCTCTAGCATCGAAAGGATCGTTTGCTGTAGCTACAACTTCGATAAGTGGATTTGAAGAAATACCCCTCGAAATAACTTCTCTATACACATGACTGTCATCGACAACTAGTACTCTAATTTTTTTCGTTACCATGTAAATCAACTCTTTTTCTGAAGTAATTATCTTATTTCTTTGCGATAAACCGCTGGCATAATATATTTAAATTTTGTTGTCTCACGATTAAGCGATTCAGAATGTCCAATAAATAAATATCCACCTGGTTCCAAATTATCATAGTACTTGTTTACTAACTCATCTTTAGTTTTATTATCGAAATATATCATAACGTTTCTACAGAAAATAACGTGAAATTTGCGTTTGAAGGGAAAGCTTCTCTCCATTAAATTAAATTTCCGGAAAATTACTTCATCACGTATTTTAGTAACCACTTGACTCTTTTCTTCATTTAACTTTTTAAAATAATTTGTTTTCCACATAGGAGGAACTGTTGATATTTCAGAATTTGGATATTCACCAGTTTTAGCTATTTCTAGAACTCTATCAGAAATATCGGTTGCTAGTATTTTAGTATCCCACCACACTTTTTCTTTTCCAAAGAAGTCGTTTACTATCATTGCTAAAGTATATGGTTCTTGCCCAGATGAACATCCTGCACTCCAGATTCTTAAGTCTTTATCTTTGATAGTATCTTGAAGATAAGGTAGCACATGATCTTTTAAATAATTGAAATGATCAACTTCCCGCATAAAAAAGGTGTGATTTGTTGTTATTTTATTTATGAGTGTCGTTACGGCTTCGTTTGTCTTGTCGGAAATAAGGTATTCATAATACTCCGAAAATGTTTTAAAGTTATTTTCAACTAAAACATTGTGTAACCTTCCGGCAACTAATGTCTTCTTTTCATCCTTTAGATGAATCCCGTAATTCTTCTCAATATATTCTGCTAGCTGTTTAAATTCTTTATCCGTAATAACTGCCACAAAAACACCTCACCTTAAAGAAAACTTGGCGATTGCCATTGCTTTTTAAAGCGATGGCAGAGCCGTAGTTGCACTTATGCGTTAAGAAAGTATGAACTGCGCAGTAGTTTATACTTTCTTATTAGCTAAATCAAAGAGAGTATCATAGATACTCTCTCCAATATTGAATACTTAGTATTTACCAAAATCTTTATCGCTTAAGCTTAAGTCTATTGTCTTTGATGATGCAACTTGATTTTTAGTATCTACAACGTATGATACTGGCTTTTCTTGACTGCCCATTCTTTCTATCATTCTTAATACTTCTGGATTTATATCTTCTTTTCTAGAGAAAGAACTATTTGAACGCTTTAACTTAAATTTTCTAACCATTTCACTTAATAGTTCAGCTTGACTTGAAAGTTCTTCACTAGCTGCTGCGCTTTCTTCTGATGTCGCTGAGTTTGTTTGAGTTACTTCTGAAACTTGAGCAATTCCTTGTGTAATTTGCGAGATTCCTGAAGCTTGTTCATTAGATGCTACAGCAATATCGTTTACTAGTGTCGCTGCTTTTGTTACTCCATCTACTATCATATTCAATGCTTGTGCAGTTTCGTTCGCGATTTTTGTCCCATCTTCAACTTTTTTGATTGATCCTTCAATCATTGTAGTTGTTTCTTTAGCTGCATTTGCACTTCTTGCAGCAAGGTTACGAACTTCCTCAGCAACTACTGCGAAACCTTTCCCGTGTTGACCTGCGCGCGCTGCTTCAACCGCAGCGTTTAATGCTAGAATATTAGTTTGGAAGGCAATCTCATCTATTACTTTAATAATCTTTGAAATGTTGCTAGAAGATTCGTTAATGTCTGCCATAGCACTTAACATTTGTGACATACGTTCGTTACCTTGAACTGCATCTTTCTTAGCCATTTCAGCTAATTCATTTGCTTGAGCTGCATTTTTAGCATTATTGTTAGTTTGTGATGAAATTTCTTCTATGGATACTGTTAGTTGTTCAATCGAGCTTGCCTGTTCTGTTGCTCCTTGAGATAAAGCCATACTTGAATCTGAAACTTGTTTAGATCCTGAAGCTACTTGTTCTGAAGCTGAATTAATGTTTACCATTACATCATTTATATTATTAGTCATACGACGGAATGCTTGACCTAATATTCCTACCTCATCTTTTGAATCGACGTCTACTTCTACGTCTAGGTCACCATCTGCTATTTTATTTGCAACACCTACTAAACTATTAATAGGTTTACTAATTATACTAGCTACTATAAAACCAAGCACAATAGCTAAAATAATACCTATTGCAATTACAGAAATCATTATTGTTGTTTGAGACTTGAAATCCTCGTTGCTTGTTTTTAAATAGTTTGAAGCCTGCGTGTTATTATACTCAATTAAAGTTTGAAGATTTTCATCTAGCTTTACTCGAGCATCAGTAACTGGAGCTAACTCTGCTAATGCTTGAGCATTCTTACCTGCTTTTATTAAATCGAAGTTCTTATTACGCTCATTTCTATACGTATCTAAACTTTCCATTACCTTATTATATAAAGCTTGATCTTCTTCTTCTGTAATAGTTGTCTCATATTTTTTTAATAATTCATTATTTGAATCAACATTTTTTTGTATTTCATCAATTCTTGTTTGTAGATTTGCATTACTATTATCATAGAGTGCAAGTAGATGATTGGCACGAACATTTTGCAACCCTGTTTGGATTTTTGATAAGTTTAAAGCTGGTACAGCATATCCTTTATACAAAGTATCACTATTCTTATTAATAGTGCTCATTGAGTTTATACCTATAAACCCTACAACACCCGTTATTATTGCAAGTACGATAAAGCAAGAAATTAATTTTACTCTTATTTTTAAATTACGAAACCAAGACATTTAGGTTTCCTCCTTATTATTGTAAGTTTCCTAGATTTTCTGTTTCTTCATCATTTAATAACTTTACGCAATCTAGTAATAGTTTTACTTCATTATCTACTTTACCTATTCCTTTAATGTATTTGTTGCTTCCCTTACCCATTTCTGGTGGTTGTACAATTTCAGTATCAGGAATCACTAGTACTTCAGAAACGCTATCAACTATCATCCCAATAGAAACGCCTCTTATTTCAATTACAATTACACATGTTCTGTCGTTGTATTCAATTTCAGGCTTTTTAAATCTTAATCTTACATCCATTACAGGTATAATTTTGCCTCTCAGATTAATTATTCCTTTTATATAATCTGGAAGTTCTGGTACAACTGTTATTGCTTGAATGCCAATTATTTCAGTTACAAATTTAATTTCAAGTCCATAACTTTCATTACCAAGTATGAATGTCAAAAACTTACCTTTTTGCGTATCTTCTTCTTGATCTACTAATATATCATTAGTTACTTCTGACATCTTTCTCCTCCTCCTACAAATTACTGTGTTAAGCCATCAACATCTAAAATTAAACTAATACTTCCATCTCCAAGTAGCGTGCATCCTGCAACCCCTTGGATTTTCTTAATTTTTTTAATATAATCAGGCAATGCCTTTACCACTACTTGTTGCTCCCCTATTAGTTCGTCAACGAACAAACAAGTAGCTCTATGTTCATGCTCAACCATTATTAAAATACCTTTATGTAGGTCAGTAATGTCAGTTTTTACTTTATAAAACTCATTCAGCCTACGAACCGGATAACATCCACCTCTTATCATTATCATTTCATTACCACTCGGATCTTTAAATACTTCGTCTTCCTTTGGTCTAAACGATTCTTTGATTGATGTTATCGGAAGTGTATATCTAGATTCTCCGACCTTTATATTCATTCCATCTATTATTGCAAGTGTTAGTGGAATTTTAATCGTAAAAGTAGAACCTTCATTTTCTATGCTTTCTACATGAATTGAGCCACCAACAGCCTCAATATTTTTTGTTACAACATCCATTCCTACGCCACGACCTGAATACTCAGTCACAGCTTCTTTTGTAGAAAAACCTGGTAAGAATATTAAATTAAAAATCTCGCGATCAACCATTTCTTCAGCTGGTTTTGTAAGCAACCCATTCTCCATAGCCTTCGCAAGGATCTTCTCTTTGTTCAAGCCTTTACCGTCATCTTTAATAATCACAAGAACTTCGCTTCCAGCATTTCGAGCTTCTAAAGTAATCGTTCCTTCTCTTGGCTTTCCTTTTTTCACACGTTCGTCAGCAGACTCAATACCGTGATCAAGAGAATTTCGAACTAAGTGCATTAACGGGTCACCTAAGTTATCAATAATGTTCTTGTCTACTTCTGTGTCTTCACCGATTATCTCTAGTCGCGTGTCTTTACTTAAGTTTTTACTCATGTCTCTGACAATACGGTTCATCTTAAAGAATGTTGGTCCTAGCGGCACCATTCGGATTGACATTACAACGTCTTGAATTTCACTAGTGATTTTTCTTAGTTGCCTTGCCGCCTTTTGAAAATTATCTAAATTTAATCCTCGTAAATCTGGATTTTGAGTTACCATCGCCTCTGATATAACCATCTCTCCAACGAGATCCATTAATGTGTCTAGTTTCTGGACGTTTACACTTATAATTTTGCTTTGCTGAGAACTAGTAAAATGTACTTCCTTCTCAATTGATTCTTCCTGCTTCTCTTGTACTAAATTACTTTTTTCTCTATTATTCTCGTATTCATCAGAATTTTGAATTTGAATTAATTCATATTTATCTAAAAATGCAACCTGATCGAAAAACTTGGTCATCTCTTCAACAGTTTTTTCAGTTTTTAAGTAAACTGTAAATCCATCTTTTTTTATGATTTCAGCACTATCGTTATTGTCAGTCACATCGCTTGGAATGAAGTGAAAATCCGTCGTGATATCTTGCAGGTTATGCACTATCATATATGCTCTAATATTTTCCATTTCACAATCACTTTGGAAACGGACATTTACTTTAAAAATATTAATATTTGAATTATCAATTGATTTATTAGGACTTATATAAAATTGCTTTTTTGTCGCTTTGGAATTTTTATCACTTACATTACTAACCCCATTGACTTCTTTAAGTTCAACTAAGTGCTCTTTAAGCTTAACTAGAAGTTGCTCTTCATTACCATCAGGTTGATCACCGTTTTTGATTTTTTCAAGTTCTAGCTTTACAAAGTCAATTCCTTCAAGAACTAAGTCACAAAGTTTCGAGGCATCAACTTGTTCTGGTTTATTTTCTCTAAGGAAATAGAAAAGATCTTCGGTGTGATGCGCAACTGTTGAAATATTGTTAAAAAGCATCATTGCTGATGAGCCTTTAATTGTATGCATAATACGGAATATTTCGTTTACAATTGTTGGAGAATATGAACCGTTATTTTCTGCATTAATAACTGACTGTTCTAGTAGTTCGACTTGTTGAGAAGTTTCAAAAATATATGCTTCTAACATTGGGTCATTAACAAACTCAGACAACTTTTCCACCTCCAGAAATATAATTTTCATTTGTAAATGCTTGCATTATCATCTCAACAGCAAGTGTTGCACGATCTTTGAGTGAGAAACTATATGACTCGATTCTCCATCTAAGACAAGTTTCCCTAAACCCACCAGCAATTAAATCTGCTAATACTGAAGAGTCCGTATTTATATCAATCATTCCTTGAACTTTTGCATCCTCAAGCAGTTTAGATAAGAAGTTCCATCTTTTCCAAAATATCGCTTTTACAGTATCTACTAATTCTTCATCTGACATTAAACTATTATAAGCCTGCATTATCGCGGTGATTTCGGGATAATTTTGATAATATATCGCATAAGTCGACATGTAATTTTTTATCGTTTCTATAGGATCTAAATTTCTACTCATACACGCTTGAATAATATCATCATCGTATTGGCTAAAATGTTCCAATACCGCTAATAAAATATCTGTTTTATTTTTGAAATGACGAAAAAGGGTTCCTTCAGAAACACCTTCACGTTTCGCAATTTCTTTAGTTGATAGATTTTGAATACCTACTTCGTGCAGTGCTTCTATTGTTGAAATAATTATTCCTTCTCTTCTATGTAATAGAGACAATTTCCTCACATCCTTTTGATAGGAGTAAACACTTACTCACATCTTATAACATAATAATAGCCCTAATCGAGATTATTTCAATACTTTTTTTTCGACATTTATCGACTAAGTGTATGGAATCATTTTGAAAATAAAAAAGTTGGCATAACCAAGTGGTTTTCGACAATATGGTCGATAGAATCGAAATTGTGCTCGATAGAATCGAAATTGTGCTCGATAGAATCGAAATTGTGCTCGATAGAATCGAAATTGTGCTCGATAGAATCGAAATTGTGCTCGATAGAATTGTAATTGTGATCTAAAGTATTGCAAGTCGGTGATTTTCATCTAGCAAAGAAATAAAAAAAAGCCTGTAGAAAACGTTCTACAGACTGGTAAAACAAAGTAAGTTTTGTTAATATTTACCAAATTCTTTGTCGCTTAAGTTTATTAAACTCTTGTCTTTTTTATCTCCCATTCGCTCAATCATCTTAAATACTTCAGGGTTAAAATCTTCATGAGCAACAACATTGTAGTTACTTGATTTTTTCAACTTGAATTTTCTAACCATTTCACTTAGAAGTTGAGCTTGACTTGACAATTCTTCACTTGCTGCTGCGCTTTGTTCTGATGTTGCCGAGTTAGTTTGAGTGACCTCAGATACTTGTGAAATGCCTTGGGTGATTTGCGAAATGCCACTTGCCTGTTCATTTGACGCAACTGCAATATCATTTACAAGATTTGCTGCTTTAGCCACACTTTCAACAATCATATTTAACGCTTGAGCAGTTTCGTTTGCAATCTTTGTTCCATCCTCTACTTTCTTAATTGAACCTTCAATCATTGAAGTTGTTTCTTTAGCAGCATTAGCACTTCTCGCTGCTAGATTGCGAACTTCTTCTGCAACAACCGCGAAACCTTTACCATGTTGCCCAGCACGTGCCGCCTCTACAGCTGCATTTAGTGCTAAAATATTAGTTTGGAAAGCTATTTCATCAATAACTTTAATTATTCTAGAAATGTTGCTTGAAGATTCATTTATATCTTTCATTGCATTTAACATTTCAGTCATACGTTCATTCCCTTGAACTGCATCCTTTTTTGCACTCTCAGCTAATTCATTTGCTTGAGCAGCATTTTTGGCATTATTGTTTGTTTGCGAAGAAATTTCTTCTATTGATACTGTTAGTTCTTCTATTGAACTTGCTTGCTCAGTTGCTCCTTGAGAAAGAGCAATACTAGAATCTGAAACTTGCTTCGAGCTAGATGCAACTTGTTCAGATGCACTATTAATATTAACCATTACATCATTGATGTTACTTGCCATCTGTTTAAATGCTTTCCCAAGTGTTCCAATTTCATCTTTAGAGTCTATACTTATGTCTACATTCAAATCACCATCAGCAACTTTGTTTGCAGCATATACTAAACTATTAATTGGTTTACTTATAATGTTAGCCACTAAGATACCTAATATTATAGAAGTGATTACACCAATTGAAATCACGATTAACATTAATGTAGTTTGTGAATTAAAATCGCCATTGTTTATTTTCACTTGATCTGATGCAGATTTTGTATTAAATTCTATTAATTCTCTTAATGCAAAATCGACTTTATCTCTTGCCTCTGATACTTTTGATAATTCAGCAAGAGCTTGATCATATTTCTCTGCTTTGATTAACTCTAAGTTCTTATCTCGTTCAGTCCTATAATTATTTAAACTTTCTTTTACCTTGTTGAATAAATTCCGATCTTCAGTTGTAGTTATTGTTTTTTCATATTTTTCAAGTAGTTTGTTATCTGCATTAACATACTCTTGTATCGCATCAAGTTTAGACTGTAAAGTTTCTGGATTTCGTTCATATACAGCTAATAAATGTGTAGATCTAATTTTTTGCAACATAACTTCAACTCCCTCTAAATCTAAAGCAGGGACAGCATAGTTATTATATAAATGGTCACCATTTTCATTTAAGTTACTCATGGAATTAATACCTATAAATCCAACTACACCAGTAACAATAGCTAATACAATAAAACATGAAATCAGCTTTAATCTAATTTTTAAATTTCGAAACCACGACATTGTTTTTTCCTCCTATCATTGGAAATTATTAAGGTTTTCTGAATCATCATCACTTAGAATTTTGTGGCAATCTAGTATAAGTTTCACTTCATTACCTACTTTTCCAATACCTTTTATATATTTATTAGTCTTTTGACTGACTTCTGGAGGTGAAACAATCTCTGAATCAGGTATGACTATAACTTCTGAAACGCTATCAACTATCATCCCAATTGATACGCCTTTCACATCTATTACAATTACACATGTACGGTCATTGTATTCTTTTTCACATTTTTTAAAGCGTAATCTAACATCCATAACAGGTATGATTTTACCTCTTAAATTAATAATTCCTTTAATATAAATTGGTAATTCAGGCACCTCAGTAATAGCTTGTATACCTATTATTTCAGTAACGTATTTAATATCTAATCCGTAGCTTTCCTTGCCTAGAAAAAATGTTAAAAATTTGCCTTTCTGAGTGTCTTCTTCATGATTAGATTCAACTTTATCATCAATTTCAGACAATTTTCTCCCTCCTTAATCTTTAATAAGATCTTCAGCGTCAAGAATCAAGCTTATGCTTCCATCGCCAAGCAAAGTGCATCCAGCTAATCCTCTTATTTTTTTTATCTTCTTTATAAAATCCGGCAGTGATTTAACAACAACTGGTTGTTCTCCAAGTAATTCATCTACAAATAAACAGATTGCTTTTTGTTCATGTTCAATCATTATTAAAATTCCTTCATCTAATCTTTTTACACTCGTATTAACATTATAAAATTCATGTAATCTTAAAATTCGATAACAACCACCACGAATTAATATCATTTCATTTCCACTAGGGTCCTTGAATACTTCTTCTTTGGTTGGTCTAAATGACTCTTTAATTGAAGTTATTGGGAGGGTATAGTGACTATTACCAACTCTAGTATTCATTCCATTTATAATTGCCAAAGTTAATGGTATCTTTAAAATAATTGTAGTTCCTTTACCGCTAATACTCTCAACTTGTATAGAACCACCGATTGCCTCTAAATTTTTTGTTACGACGTCCATTCCTACACCACGTCCCGAATATTCAGTAACATTTTCTTTAGTAGAAAATCCGGGTAAAAAAATCAAATTATAAATTTCTTTATCGGTCATTTCCTCAGGTGATTTTGTTAAGATTTTGTTTTTAATAGCTTTATTGAGAATTTTTTCTTTATTTAAACCTTTTCCATTATCTTTCACGATTACTAATACTTCGCTGCCTGAGTTTTTTGCTTCTAGGGTTATTGTTCCTTCCTTTGACTTACCGTTAGCAATTCTCTCTTCAACTGTCTCTATTCCATGATCTAAACAATTTCTTACTAGGTGCATTAAAGGATCTCCGAGGTTGTCTATAATATTTTTATCAACTTCAGTTTCTTCTCCAATAATGTCTAAATGCACATCTTTATTTAAACTTCTACACATATCTCTTACAATCCGATTCATCTTAAAAAAAGTAGGTCCTAGTGGCACCATTCTAATGGACATGACGACATCTTGTATCTCGCTTGAAATTTTTTCTAAATGCCTTGCAGCTTTAAAAAAATTCTCTAGATTCAAGCCTTTTAAATCTGGATTTTGCGTTACCATTGCCCCAGATATTACTAATTCACCTACTAAATCCATTAAAGCATCCAACTTTTGAACATTAACACTTATTATTTTGCTATGTTGTGTATTAACTTTCTTATCATTTACTTTCTCTAGCTTTTGCTTAGTTTGGTTTTCTGTAACTAATTTCTCGAACTCTCTACTGTCTTTTAATTCTGTTAATTCGTACACTTCTAGAAAAGCCACATGAGAGAAAAAATCATTCATCTCTTCATACGTATTATTAGATTTAAAATAAATTAGAAAGCCTTCCTTCTTTATAAGCTCAGAACTTTCGTTATTATCAATTATGTCATTTGGGATAAAATGCAGTTCATTAGTTATATCTTGTAGATTATGAATTATCATGTATGCTCTAATATTTTCCATTTCACAGTCTTTTTGGAATTGAAGCTTTATTTTATATGAATACTTATAACTATATTCTTTGTTTGCTGATGGACTTATATAAAACTTATTTGATGAAGCTTTACTATCTTTTGTAGTTAGATCATTTTCGTATCCATTCGTCTTTTTTAGGTCAACTAGAAATTCTTTTAATCTTCCAAGTAGTGTTTCTTCATCACCATCTGGCTTATCTCCACTTTTAATTTTTTCTAGCTCTAATTTAATAAAATCAGTTCCTTCTAGGACCAGATCACATAATTCAGAAACATCCACACTCTTCGGACTGTTCTCTCTTATAAAATAAAATATATCTTCAGTTTTATGAGCTACTATCGCAATATTGTTAAATAACATCATTGCTGAGGAACCTTTTATTGTATGCATTATACGGAAGATTGCAGCTACTATTTCAGTATTGTACTCGCCACTTGTTTCCGCATTGATTACTGCTTGTTCTAATTGTTCAATTTGTTGTGTAGTTTCAAAAATATACGCTTCTAACATAGGATCATTATTCAAATCTGACAAAATTGTCACCTCCTAAAGCGTTTTATAAGTTACAAAATCTCTTAAAAAATATTTTTTTAGAAGTTCTGTATTATTAATATATTTAACTAATATTTTTTTCGCGTTTGAATGTTTGTCTAAATATTGAAAGTATGGAAAAAAAGCATTCAAATAGATGGTCCATCCAAAAATAACAAAATCGAAAATGTAAATATTCCCTTTGCTCTTTATAACTTTTGGTGATAGATTAATATAATGGAATTTGTTAGAATACTAGGATCTTGAAAGGACGAACTATGAACTCTTTAAAGAATAATCGAATACCATTAGTTATCTTAATGGTCAATATGTTTATTGCAATGCTTGGAATCGGTTTGATCATTCCTGTGTTACCTATATTTGTTAAAGAATTTGGTGTTGATGGTACAGCAATGGGCTATCTTATTGCAATTTTTGCACTTACTCAATTTTTGTTTTCACCCTTTGCTGGTGAATTTTCTGATAAGTTTGGAAGAAAAAAACCTATTATAATCGGGTTAGTGGGTTTTACGTTGTCACAGTTTATATTTGCGATTGGCACAGATATTTGGATGCTGTACGCATCTAGATTTATAGGTGGTATTGGTGCCGCATTTCTTGTTCCTCCGATGATGGCATATGTTGCTGATATTACAACTGAGGATGAGCGTGGTAAGGGAATGGGATATTTAGGGGCTTATATGTCACTAGGATTTGTTATCGGTCCTGGAATTGGAGGCTTTCTTGCGGAATTCGGCACAAGGATACCTTTTTATAGTTCAGCAGCAATTGCCACAGTCGCTACTATTCTTTCATTTTTGTTATTACCTGAAACTCTTTCCTTAGATATACAAGAAAAGGCTCGTCATAATAGTAAAAAAAGGGAAACGATTTTTGTACAAATCTATGCTTCATTTAATAAATCTTACTTTATTTTTTTATTGTTAATTTTCATGATGACTTTTGGATTAGCAAATTTCGAGGCTGTCTTTGGTTTATATGTGTTTGAAAAATTTGATTTTACACCTAAAGATATTTCAATTATTATCACGTTTGGAGCACTTGTTGGAGTTATAATTCAATCTCTAGTTGTGGACAAGGTATTGAGTAAATTTGGTGAAATCAGAGTTATTTTTTGGACTTTCCTAATCTCGTCAATTTCATTACTAGCTTTAATTTTTGCTGGTTCCTTTACTACCATTCTACTTATTACTTTAGTTTTTTTTACTGCAACGTCGCTAGTTCGACCAGCCCTCAATACTCAGCTGTCAATAATGGCTGGAGATGAACAAGGTTTTGTAGCTGGACTAAATAATATGTATTTTAGTATTGGTAATATGGCAGGGCCAATATTTGCTGGGATTCTATTTGATATTAATATAGAGTTTCCATACGTATTAGGTTCTTTCGTCTTGTTAGTAAGTTGTTTCATGACTATTAAAAGTAAATCTACTAAAACTAGGTTTTCAGTAGAATCAAGTTAAATAAAATAAATAGACTCCGGAATATCCGGAGCCTTGACTGTAAGCAAACTTGAACTCACTCTAGTCTGTTTACAGTTTTTTAGTTTAAATGTTTCCTATATTAAATCCCCATCTTCAAAAATGAATAACTTCTCTATTGGAGCATTCAATTCAATTGAAATTTTTACTGCTAGCTTTAAAGAAGGATTATATTCTCCTTTTTCTAAGAAACTTATCGTTTCTCTTCTAACCCCTACTCTTCTAGCTAATTCAGCTTGTGTTAAATTACTTTTTGCTCGATATTCCTTTATATTTGTTCTCATTATTCTAAACCTTTTTTATTTCTAGTTATTAACCAAGAAATGAGCAGACTGAATCCCATTCCTAATAAACCAATAAGTAGGATATCATCTTTCTCAATGTACTTCTGAAACGCAAGTAATATAATCCAAATATATAGTGAGTAAAAGTATGCGCGGCTACTTGATAATAGTTTAACTTTCCTAGAACGTTCATCATCAAACGGTATACCCTGCTTTAACTCTGAGTATGCTTTTTTGATTTGTAAGGTTATTAATATAATAAAGCTTATCATGCCGATTGTAATAAACAATGCTGGATAAACATTATTATCTTTTATTAGTGATAAAGTTTGTAATACCATTCCTGTGACCATACCCAATAAAACAACCCATAATAATATTATTTTTATTTTCATATATACCACTCCTTTGTTCGAAATATATAACATTATGTTATAAATATATAACATTTGTGTTATAAAGTAAATAGGCACCCATTTGGATGCCTATTTGTTTAGCCATTTGTCAATAAGTTTATAAAATGCAACGATATCAAGTGGTTTTGAAATATAATCTGACATACCAGCTGCGAGACACTTTTCTTTATCTTCAGCAAGAGCAAATGCTGTTATGGCAATTATTGGGGTGTTAGAGTTAGGATTGTTTTCATCACTACGAATAGTAGTGGTAGCAGTGAGTCCATCCAAAGTTGGCATATAAATATCCATTAGTATGATATTAAATTTTTCTCTAGTAGATAATTCGATTGCCTTTGTACCATTTTCTACCTCAACAACATCATAATCCCTTCTTTTTAAAAGCTTCGTAAGCATTTGTCTACTAACTGCATCATCTTCTGCAATTAATATTTTTATCTTTTTTTCATTTTGACTAATCGATATCTCTTTATTATTATTAATTACCTCGTCTTGTTGATCCCTAGAAATATCAAACCTTGCAGTAAAATAAAAACTACTACCAAGACCAACCGTGCTAATTACTCCAATCTCACCGCCCATATTTTCAACAAGTTTCTTTGAGATTGCTAGCCCGAGACCTGTACCACTAAACTCTTTAGTATTTGAATCATCTACTTGACTAAACCTTTTAAATAGTTTCTCAAGCTTCTCCTCAGGAATTCCAATACCTGTATCAGATATAGTAAATTTGAGTTTCACACTACTTTCATTTTGTTCAAGATTTTCCACCTTGGTAATAATTCCACCTTGGCGAGTAAACTTAACTGCATTGCCAACTAGGTTAGAAAGTACTTGTCTTAACCTAATAGAGTCGCCAATAATTTTACTTGGAACATCACTTTCAAAAGTAGTATAAATATATAGACCCTTTTGTTTAGCGCAAATTTCAAAAAGATGACTTACTTCATATACTGTTGCGACAATATCAAAAGGTGCATTGACGAAGCTCATCTTATTTGCCTCAAGCTTAGAATAATCTAGTATATCATTTATAACCCTTAATAAAGCCTTTGATGAAGACTTAACAATATTCAGATTTTCTCTTTGTGCATCCGTTAATTTAGTCATTAAAGTTAAATCTGTCATTCCGATTATTCCATTCATCGGCGTTCTTATTTCGTGTGACATATTTGCAAGAAAAATACTTTTAGCTTCATTTGCTTTTTCTGCTATTACCTTAGCTTCGTCTAAATCTTTATTTGCTTGTTCTAATTGGAAAGTTCTTTCTGTCAAACTCTCAATTACGGAAAACAGTTCATCCGCCATTGTATTAAAGGCTTTAGATAATTCGCCTATTTCATCATCTCTAATTACTTCGGATCTTAGTAATAGTTCTCCCCTAGCATATTTTTTAGTAGTATCAATAAGTCCATATACGGGTTTTAGAAAATACTGTGTTCCTTTTATCCATATTAAAATCACAAAAAAAACAAGGATTAATATTGAATAACCAAACTTATGTATATTTTCAGTTATAACCGATGTAAACTGTTTATCAGGTATTGCTGTTATAACAATCCAATTCAAACCATTTTGTTTATACTTATCAATCTTGATATGTGAATTTCCAATCTCAGATTTTAGTAAAAAGTTATCCTTTGATGTTTTTTCATATAATTCGAAAACTTTTTTAATCTGGGGGTCTTCTATATCCTCTACACTAAGTTGCTTCAAATCATTTTCTTTTTGTCTAATAAAGTTTGGCTTATTTAATGAGTTTGCTATTAATTTACCGGATTTCTCTTCTATAATATATGCTGTTGCTTTTTTTTCCTTTGTAATATCAATTAAGAAGCCATTTAACTTGGATAATGTGAAATGGGTACCGATTACTGCTTCTAGTTCACCAGACTTGTTATATACCGGGTTGGAAACAGTTAAGGCTAGGTCATTCATAACGAAATGCCTATAAACGGGTGAATAAACTAAATCTTTATGTGTTTTCCCTACGATATACCAGTCTCTTGTGCGTGGATCAAACTTTCCATAATCGCCAACAAACTGACCAGCGCGTGAATCTTTTGTAATAGAATAATAGTATGAATGTCCATTAGTAGACTTGTTACTTCTCATTATCTCAAGATTTAAGTCTTTATTTCTTCTAGTACCGTAATATTCACCTTTCTCGTTTCCAATACTAAAGCTATAGATTTCAGGCGGATTAGATTTCATAACTGATGTAAAATATACTTCTCTTGCCTTTTCATCGTCTATATTTAACTGACCACTTTTAATTAGATCTTCTGTTACTCCACTTATGTACTGAGGAATTCTTATTAATTTATTAATTCTTCTAAAAATATCGTTGTTTGCATCTTCTAACATTAGATGCACCATTTTGTATGTTGATTGTTTCCAATTTGAGAAGGCAATGTATCCAATAACACTAGTAATCGAGATAACTATTATAATATAAAATATTATAATCTTATTTCTTAACGAGTTTCTTTTCTTCACATTATTTCCTCCTCAAAGCTAGTTATCTTAATTATACAAAATTCTACAAATTTATTATATTGTTTTTGTTATAGTACAAAAAATAAACTTTACAAAAGCCAAGTCTTTTTAAAAATAAGAAGTAAAAAGACGATTGTATTAAAAACCAATCGTCTTTTTGAAACTTTTTTGATTATTTTTTTCTAGTGTAAATAAAAATCGCATCTCTTAAAAACTCAGCAGTTCCAGGTTGTTTCACGTCGTAGTATGCAGTAAATCTAGGATCATCTACATACATTTGAGCTAGACCTGCATGAGCTTCCTTCGAATATTCATTCCAATAGAAACAAAGCCATTGTCTGTGTAAATCTGCCGCTTTTTGAGCAAGTTCACCTGCTGGATCCCCAGTCTTAATAGCTTCAGCTAGAGTCTCCATAATATCATTTGCTAGTTTTGTAATTTTAGCGTGTTCTTCTTCTGTCATGTTAAGCACTTTTTGATTAGACTTAATTACCGTCTCATCACCGTATTTATCTCTTATTTCCTTACCGTACTTAGCCTCGTTGTCTTCAACTAATTTTTGTTTGAAGCCATTGAATTTATCTTTATCTGACATTGAAATTCTCCCTTCCTTTTGAGCAATTGTTCTGTCTACGTTTTCAATTAACAAATCCAATTGCTGCTTTTTTTCAAGAAGCTTATCACGATGCTCTTTTAAAGCATTGGCTCCATCAAAGGTTGGTGATGTGACAATCTCTTTTATAGTTTCTAGCTTTACCCCAAGCTCCCTATAAAAAAGAATCTGCTGTAACGTATCTACTTCTGCTTTCCCATATATCCTATATCCTGACGAGTTAATTCTTGCCGGCTTAAGAATTCCAAACTCATCATAATATCTTAATGTTCTAGTACTAACACCAGCGATTTCTCCAAGCTTCTGAACTGTATACTCCATGATTTCACCTCCTGATAACTTAACAATACACATTGACGTAGCGTTAATGTCAATAATGTTTTTTAAAAAATAATTTCAATTTAAAAATGAGTTCAAAACGATTAGCTTTGAACTCATTTTTTTATTTCTTTTCGATATGATTATTACTTCCTAGAATATTAACACTAACATTAACCTTTCCTATTTTCATCATGTTTAACAATTCGTCCTGGTTCTTTTTCTTAATAAGATGAGGATATTCTGTTTCAACTTTTCTTGTGATGTTATATAAATCAATATCCTTTTTTTGAAACTTATAGAAAACATCAGAACATTTTTTTGCTATTTGCTTTTCTGCTCTATTTTGTATTTTTTCTCTAAGTTGCTGATTATAGTTGAACTCGTCATATTGTGAGGAAACTAATGATGAAGCTATTTCCACATTTTTATTTATAATTATATTTTTTCCGTCATATTTTATTGAAAAGCTAACTTTACTATCTATTATCCTTAACGTTACATAGCCTTTATGATCATCAGGTCGTTCCACAATTATGTGTCCAAAAATCCCGTTTACTGTAGCCAATCTATATGACATTAAATCAGACTTAGAAATCCTCGCTACCATCTTATCTCCCTTAATGATAGCAGCACCTTCAATTTCGATTTTCTTTGATTCTTTATCTGTCTTTTGAATTATTGGAATAAGTGCTATTTTACTTCCTAGATTCTTTTCATTCCTAAATTCGTTTAAACGTAGTGATTGAAGATGAATTAAATCATTATTTGCAATCATCATGCTGTGAAGAAATAATCCTAGAAATTCTTCTTCAGGAGTACTAATATTAATGAAATCTTTCGGATTATCTCCTTCATAGATAAACATATACATTCTTACTGTTGGTTTTTGACTTCTAACAAAATAATCCGTATATTTTCCTAGACCGTTCTTGGCGGCTTTTTCTGAAAATATTAGCGCTTTTATTTGAGAGTCATCAATTTCCTCTGAGGCATTAAGTGACGTATCCATTAGGGCTTCGAAGGCTGTTTTTCCTGTTGCTTTATAATACAATTTTACTTCTTTGCCTAACTCTTGACCGAATCCTCTTTTAGCTCTGAATAATTCCTGATATGCATCTATGTTACCTTTCTCGTTTTCATCTAACAGAATTGCTGTTGTGAAAATTACTTCATCAATATCTTTATAATTGTAGCAGCCTGAAAGTAAAGTTATTATACAAATTATTATTATACTTATCTTTCGCGTTATCATTTCTGAGTCTCCTCAACAAATATTGATGATGATATTTTTGTTAAATCGCCTCTTAAAAAAGCATCATCGTATTTAAGTAGTTTTCGCGTTCCAACTGGATATAGATATGGATATCCACACGAAGTTAATCCTGCCAAATGTGCCAATAAAAGAGTGCAACCCATGAAATATCCTGGTAATCCTAAAAAGCTAGCGAATATGATAAGTACCATATTCCATACAAATACTCCCGAATAAATTTTCGGTAATAAATATGAAGTTATTGAACTAATAGCTACAACGACAACGGTTATTTGTGACGCAATTCCCGAAGCTACCGTTGCTTCTCCGAGAATTAGTGCCCCAACAATACTTAATGTCGGTCCTATCGGTTGTGGAAGTCGTATTCCTGCCTCACGTATTATCTGAAAAAAAATAGACATATATATTAGTTCAACTACGGTGGGTACTGGTACTCCTGCTCTGAATGTTGCTAGTTTAAATAGATAAATCGTCGGTACAAGGCGAAAGTGATATGTAATGAGAGCTAAATAAATTCCTGGCATGAATGTTGCAATTATAAATGCAAGCCACCTTAACACTCGTCCCATATTCCCCATCATCTTATTCAGATTATAATCATCACTAGTCTGAAAGTTTTCTATAAAAAAATATGGTGCTGTAACCACAAATGGATCACCGTCTACCAATATCGCAACTCTTCCCTCCGCTATTTTTGATGCTAATACGTCTGGTTTTTCTGTATAGCCTATCGTATCAAAGAAAGTGTTTTTACTTTTTAATTCTTCTTCAAAATAATTTGCTGTAAAAATGAATCCACTTTTATCTTTTTTATCTACATCTTTTATGGCTTTTTTTACAAAGTCTATTAGTTCAACCGGTGCCTTCCCTTCAATATATATAATTGCAGTTGTTGTATGGGATTCTCTCCCTACAGTAAAAGTTTCTATTTTTAGTTTTGGACTAATTATTCTTCTTCTTAGAGAAGCAATATTATCTTGAAAAGTCTCATTAAATCCAGCTCTAGGACCTTTAATTACAGCTTCAGTAATCGGTGTTTCAATTGATCTTCTAGAAAAACCCTTTGTTTCACAATAAATAGATTCTTTTAAATAATCAAAGTAAACAACAGTGTTTCCGCTTAAAATATGTATTATTGCTTCATCAGTATTTTCAACATCATCTGCTGTACAAGATACTATTACTCTTTGTCTAACCTTATCCTTACTCTGAAGTATTGAAGGGTTTCTGATGAGTGGTGTAACAATATATTCACTAACAAAACTTTTATCAACAAGACCTTCTACGTAAATAACGTAAATTTTACCATTAGTACATTCGATTTCTCTGTAGATAATATCAAAGTTGTTTTCTAAACTTTTTTGAATATCTTCTATTTGAATTTTATTCACTTAGCATCACCATGCTTATGTTTTGCGAAAGGCAAGAATAATATTCTATCAACAGTTAATAATAGTCACATAGCATTTATTTACAAATATTGGAAACTCATTTTTTTAGGGAGTGGCTTTAATTGGATAAATTTACATCAAAGCATTTAGCAATAATTATTCTTGGGGTATCTGTCGTGTCTTTGAAAACATATCCGAGAATCTATTTGCAGGACGGTGGTCGTGAGAGTTGGGTCGGAATAATTCTTGCATCAATTATTATGACTATTTTTTATTTGTATATTATTAATATATCTGAAAATAATAATCGTCCAAAAATTAGTGAAGTTTATCAGACTGCGTTAGGCAAAAATTGGGGGAAGTTTTTTCTATTATTATTTATCGGTACTCTTTTTTTAACATTAATTGAATGTGCATCTGTAGAGGCAGCATCAATGCACGAGAATATGTTGCTTGAGACACCTAAATGGTTCTTTCTAGTATTTTTTATTATTCCACTTATTTACGTGCTACTTAAAGATATAGTTGCTATTATATCTGTTTCAAAAGTAATAATTATATTAATCATTATTTTAGGTACCAATCTTGCTATACTAACTGCCAAGTATAAAAATTATGATTACTTGTTTCCAATTTTCCCTGATGGAATACATGCCGGTTTTATTCTGAGTGTTATTAAAATGATAGCTTTGTACGGAAGTGTATCTATAGTACTCCCATTTCAATATAAATTTGGCGTACCAAAAAAGAAGATGATGATTTGGTCATTTATTGCACTTTTATTTTTAGCACAAATGCAAATAGTTAGTGTAACTGGACTGATCGCAACGTTTGAAATTGAACGATTGATTTCACAAACGTTCCCAAAACTAATACAAACTCAGCTAATAACGTATTATGAATTTATAGAGTTCGGTGAGCTTTACGTAATGATTCAAGTACTTGGAGGATGGACTATTAAATATCTAGTAGCTTTCTACGGAATACTTCTAATATTAAGAGGGCTTGAGGTGAGAGTTAAATATCTTAAGTCAATTGTCTTTCTAATAAGCGCATTAGTTTATGCAGCATCCTATTATGCATCTAAAACAATTTTAGATTTATTTTTCCTTTTGAACATTTATACATACATATGTCTAGTTAACTTTATAATTTTACCTTTTATAATCTATACTATTTATAATTTAAAACAGAAAAAGCTCAATAGTAGTAGTGCCTAAGTTAGATACAAAACACCCCATAAATGTTAGTACGTTCCCTAACACTTATGGGGCACATCTGTAAGAAAGCTTTATTAAAATTAACTTTTTATAATTTGTTCGCTTTTAATAACTCCCATTCCTTCGAGTAAAATCTTCGCATCAGAATTTAGGTAGTATATTACGTCGTCTCTCATTAATAATTTCGCGTTATCTCTAACACAGACTTTCAATCCTCTTAAATCAAACTTTAAGGCATAATTGTTCAAAGCGTTAAATATAGCTAACTCTTGCCTTTTAAAAGGTTCTTTGCCAGAATCAAGTCTTTTACTAATAAATTCTAAAAGATCTCTAGCATTTTTCTTAAGAAGACTCTTATTTTCATTTAATATATTAACATTTTCTTCTATGTACACTCTAGTTGTAACAAAGTCGAGTTCTTCGACACTTTGATTAATCTTAGAAATTAATTCATCTAGTAGCATTGCAGTACCCCTTGTGTGATTGTTTAACACCTACCATTTAATAATAATACTGTTTCAATCTCAACAATATAAGGCAATATACCTAATTTTTTTAGGTTACTACTTCTCCACTCTATTTCTTCCACTATGTTTAGCTAAATATAATTTTTTGTCGGCACAGTCAATCAGTCCCTCTAAACTAGGAACTTTGACTTCATTAAGACTAGCTACTCCAAAACTTGCCGTTACACGTATAATCTCGCCTGAAAATAAAAAACACTCTTCTTCTAATGTTTTTCTAATCCTCTCAGCTACTTGTGACGCCTTTTCGATATCAGTATTTTTAAGGCAAACAATAAACTCTTCTCCTCCAAATCGAGCAACCCAGTCATCATTTTTCCTTAAACAAAACTCGATAATTTTATTAAACCTTTTAATGACGTTATCTCCTGCCAAATGTCCATAATTATCGTTTATATTTTTAAATCGGTCTAAATCACACATAATTAATGTTAAGTTTTTTTCGTTCATTACTGCATCTAAAATATCGATTGGCAGTCTTTCATTAATAAACCTTCGATTATATCCTTCCGTTAAAGCATCTCTTAAGGCTATTGCATTTAGCTGGTCAATCAACGTTTGGATTTCAACAACACTATTACTTACAACATTCTCAATAACAATACTCTTTGTTGCATCTTTCATTATTTCAAGAACAATGTTTCTATCATTAAGTTCAATAGGCATGGCTGTAACCATGTAAACTCGTTTAGTGCTATACTCAATTTTCACATATGTTTGATTGTCATTGTAGGCTCTAATTGAAACGCAGTTATTGCATACCTTTCCTTTTTCCCATGTGTCGAAGCATCTATCACTTGAGATTTTAATTTCATCACCTGTAAAATTTATAATTCTTTTTTTGACAGGATCAACAAACCTCATGAAGTCATACATATTCTCAAATGCCTTCAGTTTATCAATATGCCGCTGCTCTTCTTCATTAATAAATTCGTTCATAACAAGATTCCTCCTACCATCACAATTTCAACATGAAGTTACATTTTCCGTCACAATTTCTATTACGATTACTATAACATAAACATATGTTTATTTGTCTACATTATAATAAATTTAAATAAGAAAATTAAAAAATATTTATTGAAGGGAGCGCATCTACAAATATCATGCTTGATAACAAGAATTATTTAGTACTATAAACTACTGATAACCAAGTAACAATTAAAAAAACTCCCTCAAAAGTAAAAGGGAGCCAGTTTCTTAAATGGTTTTTTCAATGTTCATTATCTATTATAGATTTGTGTTTTATCATTATCGTCCAAAAGCAGTTTACCTTTTCTTGGTTTTGAGTATTTTTCAATCATACTAAAAAAAATATCAAAATTAATTGGTTTGCTTATATACTCATCCATACCAGCATCTAGACACTTTTCCCGATCAGATTCCATCGCATTTGCAGTCAAAGCAATAATTGTAGCCTGACTTTTAATACCATTTAACTTTCTAATTTTAGAAGTACATTCATACCCATCCATAACCGGCATCTGGCAATCCATTAAAATAATATCATAGTCTTTCATAAGGCATAATTCATATGCCTCTTCACCGTTGCCAGCTACATCACAAGAATAACCCTTAATTTTAAGCATCTCCACAACTATCTTTTGATTAACTATATTATCTTCTACTAATAATATATTAAGCAATTCTAAAGAGCTAATTTCATTTACTTTCGACTTGTTTATAATCTCAAATTTATTTTCAGATGCTAAAAACAAATTATCTAGCAATTTATTTTTGCAAACGGGTTTATGTAAATATCCATAATTAGTATTACATGAATCTATATCTTGAGAAACTGTGTTTAACATTAGAATAAATGAATCTTTTATTAGCGGTGATTTCTTTATGTGTTGTACAAGTGTACTTGCCCCAGACTGATCACTATCAATAATAACAATATCAAAAATATTATTATTACGTGCAGACATAGAAAGTATATTAATTGCTTCATCAAAATGTTCAGTAGTACTTACTTTCACATCAATCTCATTTAAATAGTTAGTTGTTGTTATTAGATTTTCATTTATGCCCACAACTAACGCCTTAAGCTGACTTAGTTTAGTTGAGTTGTCTATAATCTTTTTATTATTTCTACTTACGATTTCAAACTTAGCGGTAAAGTAAAATGTTGAACCATTTCCTAAGGTACTCTCAACTCCAATTTTCCCGTTCATCATATTCACCAGTTCTTTACTTATCGCAAGACCAAGTCCAGTACCACCGTACTCTCTTGAAATTGATGCAGATGCTTGTGAGAATTTCTTAAATAATTTTCTACTTTCCTTTTCATTGATTCCTATTCCGCTATCAATAATTTCAAACTTTAATTTTGCAATATTATTTTCTTCTTCGACCAAACCAATTTTGACCGATATCCCACCTTCTGTGGTAAATTTCACAGCATTTCCAATTAGATTGATTAATATTTGTTTTAATCGTGCTGGATCACCAGTCATTTCCTCTGGAACATTTGAATGAATATATGAGTATAACTTCAAGTTCTTCTCTTCAACTTTGGGTCTGAAATTTGCTATCGTGTCTTCTACTGTATTTCTTAGATTAAACTTAATATTTTCCATCGATAGTTTTCCCGCTTCAATCTTAGAGAAGTCTAGAATGTCATTAATCAAGTTAATTAAATTTTTAGAAGAAGATATACTTCCCATCAAATACTCTCTTTGAATTTTTGTAAGTTCTGTCCTGTCTAGTAGCTGAAGGAATCCGATCATACCATTCATTGGAGTTCTTATTTCGTGACTCATGTTTGCTAAGAACATACTTTTGGATAGGTTTGCTTCATCTGCAAATTCTCTTGCTAGCTGTAGTTCCTGATTTAATATTTCCATCTCCTGATTTGACCTTTTTATTTGATCAACATAGACCTCGATTTGCTCATTAACATCAAAAAACTGTATCTTCTCAGATCTACGTCGGCTAATCAGTAGCCCTATACCAAAACTGATAAAGCTCATAAAAAAGAAATTATGACCTAACCACCAATTTGGGCCCCAAGGTTTTGATACAAGCATTATTACAACAGACTCGAGAACTAAAAAAATAGAAACTATAAATGTTAAAATAGGAATATTTGCAACAATTCGATAAGCACTATAATAATGTATTATACTTATACCTAAAAATACTAAAATGATAACTTTAATAAGAATTGAAGTATATGTATCACGACCAAGTGCATCTTTTAATACTGGTATATATTCAGGGTTCTTTATTAAAAGTAAGCATGCTGAAATTATTGCTAATGAGACCAAACATAACTTCAATAAACGATAATTGCTCATCGAACTCGAATTCGCCTTTGAACTTAATACTTGCATCATTAACATCAACGCAAGCCACAAGCGACTTAAATCTCCAAAGAAAATAAACAAGTTTAATTGTTGTATTTTATTGGGTAAGGTGAAGAAAGCATTGCCAGGTGTAACTAAACCATGAAACAAATAAATAATTGATAATCCGATAAACCCCATTGATATATATAGTATGTTGTGCTCATTTTTCTCACTTGATTCTATGTATGCTAAACAACCTACTCCAAATGCAATTACAGCACTAAAAATCACAAAATAGTAATGAAAAACAACATTGTGTACTGTAGAGCTATGCATTTGTTGTAGATAAGCTGCTAAAATAATAGTAATAAAAATAAATAAATATGGTAATACGTTCCAAAATTTAATCTTCTTTTCCATGTTCTACCCCCTTTTATAAAACGACACATTTAAATCGTTATTATACAGCATTTTCCGACAACATTTTGTTTGAATTGTTATAAAATTGTGACATGAATCAAAGTGATATAATTATTAAGTTATTAAAGAAAACTCGACGATTACCGAGCTTTTAAAGCGACGGCAGAGCCGTAGTTGCACTTATGCGTTAGGAAAGTATGAACTACTCTGAAGTTTATACTTTCCTGGTAGCTAAAAAAACTCCCATGAAAGGGAGCTATTCAATATTTTTCAATGACATAATTATTTATAATCCCTAGGAGTTCCCCAGTTTTCGAAACTGTTATATTCAGGGTATATTGAGTCAAAATGTATACAAATTGATGCATAATCTAGATTAGGATGAGATACAAAAAAATTTCTATCGCCGTATATAATGGCTTCCAAAGCTAATGGCAACTCACGTCTAAAGATTTCATTACGCAATGCTGAAATAGAAATCACTGGATCAGATTGGCTATCTACATATACATAGACCAAAAGAAATAGACATCCGTTATTCATTCTCCATTCAGCAACCACTTCATCTCTCATAGTATTAATTTTGTCATAGGCAAACTGCAGATCTAGAGTCAGAAAGAGGTTTGATGTAATATCCGAATGTGTTAGTGTGTACTTACGACCTAGTATTGGATCTGTCAATGTAACACTATTTCTGAATTCAACATATAACTTATCTGGATTAAGTTTTTTCAATGTATTGCCTCCCTATGCAGACTTCACATTTTATTAATGGTTTAGATAAATAATATGCATTAATGAAAATAAAAAAAACTCGGCGATTGCCGAGCCTTTAAGGCGACGTCAGAGCCGTAGTTGCACTTATGCGTTAGGAAAGTATGAACTATTCAAAGTTTATACTTTCCTACTAGCCAAAAAACCCCTCCAAATAAGGAAGAGGGGTTTGGTTTATATTTAAACTAAATTCTTTCTAGTAGTACAACTGCTTCAACATGGCCGGTCATTGGGAACATATCAACTGGTTGGATGTAGCTAACTTTGTACTTCTTAGTTAAAATAGCTAAATCTTTAGCTAAGGTAGATGGATTACAAGATACGTAAACGATTCGTTTAGCTTTTGAGGTAAGTAAAGTATCTAATAATTTAGAATCACAGCCCGTTCGCGGAGGATCAATTACTACAACATCTGGATTCCAGCCTTTGCTGATCCAACGAGGTACCCAGTGCTCTGCTGTGCCTACTTCAAATGTAACATTCTCTTTTCCATTTAATTCAGCGTTTTTCTTTGCATCTTCAATCGCTTCACGAATAGTATCCATTCCACGTACTTCTTTTGCGTTTTTACTTAACCACAGTCCAATTGTTCCAACACCACAATAGGCATCAACTACGTTTTCTTTACCAGTCAATTTGCATGCACTTTCAACTTCTTGATATAACTTTATAGTTTGTTCAGGATTTAATTGAAAAAACGATCGTGGAGATAAGTCGAACTTAATATCACCCAATTCTTGAGGAATAACATCTTTACCATATACTTTTTCTGTTTTATTTCCAAAAATAAGTGAAGTTTTCTCAGGATTAATATTAATAAATACCGATACTACCTCGCGATGTCGTCTTACTAACTCTTTAATAAAAGAATCTAAGCTCGGCACTTGATTCTTAGTAACAATTAGAGTGACTTGAGCTTTATTGTGTGAGGTACTCACCCTAGTTACAACAGTTCTTAATATTCCAGTTTCACGTTTTTCGTTATAGACTGGTATTTTATATTTTCTAATTAGTGTCTTTATTGTTTTGTTTATACTATTCAGGACAGGGTTTTGAACATTACATTCCGTTAAATCTTGGAGTACATGGGAGCCTGCTTGGTAAAGTCCAAGCGCAATTTCACCACCAATACTTCCTACTTGAAGTTGACTTTTGTTTCGGTATTCATTAGGGTTTTCCATCCCAATTGTTTGTCTGACCTCAATCTTGTCTGAACTATTTGGCATGTACTTCTCCAACGATTGAAGAACAATACTTCTCTTCTCTTCTAATTGTGCTTTATAACTCATATGCCTAATCTGACATCCACCACATTTATCGTAAATATCACAGTCTGCTTTTACTCTGTATTCGGAAGGCTTTCTTACTTTAATTAGTTTTGCTTCAATAAAATTAGTATTAGATTTTGTCACCTCTGCTACGACTTCTTCTCCAGGAAGAGCTCCTTCTATAAAGGTTGCTTTTCTTTTGAAGTATCCTATACCTTCACCATTAATTCCTAGTTTCTTGATTGTTAAAGGAAATCTTTGACCAACTTCTACAATCACTTCATCTCGTTTTTGCATGTATAATCACCACTTAATTTTCTATACTTCTCCATAAGTAAAAGGCTGCATAACTACCATATGGGCTGTATTTTTGTTTATGTAACTCCAATATTTCTTTAGAAGGTTTTGTTTCAAGTTTTAAAAGCTTCTTTAATGCATTTTGAATGCCAATATCAGCAACCGGAAACATATCTTGTCTACCTAACGCAAACATAAGATAGTTTTCTACCGTCCAACGTCCTATACCTTTTATCTGTATTAGAGTTTCATGTGCTTCTTCATCGGTCATACTTCGAATTTTTATTAAATCTAGCTCGTTACTAACAATCTTCTCAGATATGTTTTTTATGTATTCAGCTTTCCTAGTTGAAAGACCTACTTCTGTTAATTCACTGATTTCAACACTACTTAGCATTTCTGCTGTAGGTAGAAAGTATATGCCATTAATTACAACTCCAAATTTCTCAATCAGTCTTTTAGTAATTGATAGCGCAGCTTTTCGACTAATTTGTTGTCCAATAATACATCCGATAAGGCAACCAAATTCATCGAAATCAAGAAGTAAAGGCATTCCTCTTTTTTCTTTGATGGTTACTTCTAAATCTGATCCCTCAAAAAATTCTTCGATTTTACCCAAATCATTATTCCATTGAAAAATGTGTTCTAACCATGAAGTTAAAGTTTCCTCATCCAATTGTCCTGTATACTCAATTTTCACTTTCGGATTCATTAGTTCCCCTAAATTTGTAATTGTTATTATGTGAGGGGAATTACTAAAATAAGGAATCATCATTATACCATTTTCAATATCCGTTTTAATTAATGTTGAAAATGAATGATGTTTTATAACTTCAGCAAAATCATATGGAGCAGAAATTTTATCATAGATTAACATAAAAAAATTCTCCTATTTAATTTTAACTAAAGTATAAAACTTTATTTCGGTTTAAGCAAAACGTTAAGAACCTACGCTGGGTAGGCGTAGGTTCAGGTTGGGGATTTAGACCTTCTCCGGTGGTCTAATATTAGGGAATTTTACTGAATTAAAAAGGGGTTTGGAGAATGCTGCTGGATAACATAGTCATCCAGACTTTTAAAAATATACCCCTTTTTACGTAAGTCGTCAATAACCTTTTCTAATGCATCAGCATTGTCACTTGAAACACTATGAAGCAAAATTATTGCACCAGGATGGACTCTAGACATTATTTGTTGATATGCATAATCTGCACCTTTTTGTGAGTTTATTTCCCAATCCTTATAAGCCATTGACCAGAATACATGAGTATAACCTAACTCATTTGCCCATTTAAGGGTTTTTTCACTAAAAACTCCTTCCGGTGGTCTCATATAATTTATATGAGTTACCCCAGTTAACGAACCTATTTCTGACTTAACAAGAGCTAATTCCTTTTGGAACCTTATCTTATTAACTGTTGTTAGGTTTGGATGATGCCAAGTATGATTTCCAAGTATATGGCCTTCTTTTGCCATTCTTTTAACTAGTCCAGGCTCTGTTTTTAAATATTGACCAGTCACAAAGAAAGTTGCTGGCACCTTTTTACTTCTTAATACTTTTAAAATCTTATCTGTCTGTCCGTTTTCATATCCACAATCAAATGTTAAATATATATGTTTATTCTTTACATCACCTAAATAAAAGGCTTTGTTTTTCTTAGTTACTTCTTTTAGTTCTGCACCTGGATCTGGAATCATTTCATTTCCCGCTTTAGGGATTCCCCAATGAATAACGTTATTCGAATAAGCTGAACTAATAATTGGATTTATATTTAAAAATACTAATGTAATTAAAATTGAAATTCGCCGAAATAAAATAGACATAAAGCAAACCACCCTTCAGATTTTACTCTGTTAATAGTTTTTGCTCATGTCTATTAATAATCCCTTGTATTCATTTCCAAATTTAAAATACTTTTCCTGAGAATTGCTTTAACTTTTCTAGTGAGGATGCCTCAACATCAGCATGTAGACTGTTACCATGGGAGTCCATAGTTACAACTGCCATAAATTCATTAACTTCCAAATGCCACATTGCCTCTGGAATTCCAAAATCTAGGAAGTCAACTCCCTTAACACTTGTAACGGCTTCAGAATAAAATTGAGCTGCACCACCAATTGCGTTTAAATAAACACCGCCAAAGTCTTTAAGTCCCTCTAGTGTCTTTTTGCCCATGCCACCTTTACCAATAACTGCTCTTATTCCGTACTTTTTCATAACTTCAGCTTGGTAAGGTTCTTCACGTATACTCGTTGTTGGCCCAGCAGCTTTAACGTGCCATTTATTTTCATCGTCTTTAAGCATAACAGGTCCACAATGATATATAACATGTCCGTCAAGTTCTTTATTAACTTCATTCTCATAGAAATATTTATGTATTGAATCTCGTCCAGTAAAAATATCCCCAGTTATTTTTACAACGTCTCCTACTTTTAAGCTTCGTACTTTCTCTTCACTTAATGGTGGAGTTAGATTTATAACGTTTTGTTGCGTTTCTTTTGAGGTTGTAGACTTTGAAGAATTGTTCTTATTTTCATAATACCAACTAATAATATTCCCACTGTCTGGGCATATCTTAATCGCTTGTCTCCTAAATGCCCAACAATTATATGCAACTGAAACAAAGAAGCTCGCTGGCAAACGGTCTTGAACACCAATTTTACATCCTAAAAGTGTTGTTTCACCACCAAAACCCATTGTGCCTATCCCTAATTTATCTACATTTTCTAAAATATAATCTTCTAGTATCGCTAATTCATTAATTTCATTTACATCGTCTATGTCTCTGAAAAGTTGCGTTTTTGCAAGTTCATAGCCAGTAGCTCTATCTCCGCCAATCCCGACTCCGATGAATCCTGCGCTACACCCTTGACCTTGGGCTTGATAAACAGAGTGAAGGATACACTTTCTAATTCCATCTAAATCTCGTCCAGCTTTACCTAAACCTTCTAATTCAATAGGTAAACTGTATTGAATGTTTTTATTTTCACAGCCTCCACCTTTTAAAATGAGACTCACTTCTATATAATCCTTTTCCCATTGTTCAAATTTAATTACTGGCACTCCAGGGCCAATGTTGTTACCTGAGTTTTTTCCAGTTAGTGAATCAACAGAATTAGGTCTTAAAATCCCGTTTTTTGTTGCTTGTTCTATAGAAGCAAAAATTTGCTTTTTAATTGTTATCTCGTTTGTTCCTACAGGTACTTTTATCTTGAATGTTGGCATCCCTGTGTCTTGACATATTGGCCCAATATTATTTCTTGCCATGTCAATATTACTCTCAATAGTGTCTAATGCAATTTTCGAACGAATACCCTCATTTTCTTTTCGAAATGCTTGCTCAAGTGATTTTAATACATCACCAGGGAGCTCTGTAGATGTCTTTACAATGAGGTTATACAAACTTTCACTAAAGTTCTGCACAACCGTTCCTCCTCAAAAGTATTTATTTTTTAATTTCTTCACACTTTTTTTCAAGGTCATCTAGGATGCTTAGTAGTTGATCAATTTCATCTAATTCAACTTTTTCTGGTTCTAGTTGATCTAGCTTTGTTACAAACATATTAAGTCTTTCCTTTAAGTATGTAAGTTGGTTATTATTTTGCATTTTTTTCTTCTCCTCTAAGTTGTTAATTTTCTTATTATTAATGTATCTTATATTATTAATTTTATCTATAGATATTTGATTTGAATACTTTTTGGTTTTTCCAACATATTGGTCAATATTATGTCATTAGCGAACTTTTTTTTCAATAAAATGGACGATAGAATACTTGCTATGTATTAAAAGAATGGGCTTTACCAAGTCCTTTAAAAAGAGAATATTATTTTATTACACGAATCTGAAAACTGCTCGACTCCAGCGGGAACAGCACGAGCCGAAAATCCATTTTTGCAAGTGGAACTTGCAAAAATTAGTTGAGGCCGTGCCCGCGGAAAGCGAGCAGTTTTTGCGAGTGTATATTTAATTTATCTCGGTGTATTACTATGCATAAAACTAAAACTTACGTATTCTTGAACAGGTATCCATGCGCCAATTCCTTGAGACGTTACGTTTCTTATTTTAATTTGCTTTTTATTTCCTTCAAGAACTAAATAAACCTCACCAAATGTCACTTTGCCACGTTCATTTACTGCAGGAACGTATGTGTATAAATATCCTAGCTTTTTTGAAGGAATATTATAAACTTGATCTTTTTTTGTTCCCACACCTATCACGGTTTCAAATGAGAGGGGCAACTTAGAGTTTTCAACTGCTTCAAGTTGAATCATCTTCTTTACTTGGTCAGAGGATTCAATTTTTGAAGTTAATCCTCCTCTAACAGTTTTCTGGCTGTCTTGGCTATAGTGTAATTGCCTTGTGGTATTTCCTCCACGATTATCAATATAATTTATGTTGATTCGATGATATTCCCAATTTACCGTTGTTTCTTGTGAGGAATAATTTAATGGCCAATAACCTAAATAAATATTTGCCCTATAACCAACTGCTAGTGGGGCATTTTTTATTGAACTTTCATTTAGTAATTTTATTAAGTCTGGGTTTTCTATTTTAATCTTTGATGTTTTTATAAGTTTTCTCGTAAAACTGCTTGGCTCCAAAGATTGCAGATCTTGTACTGGATTTGGATATGTATTGTCTTTTGAAATATTTAATACATGACCTGGAATCTTAGCTCTCGAACTACTTGTATATATAGTTTCATGTTTTGCATTACTTACAGATGGTATTGTACTTAAAATTAAAATAACTGTTAGTATTTTTAAAACAGTTTTCATTAAGAAGGACTCCTTTCAAAGTCTTATTATTCTTAATGTTATTTTTTTCATTTAATAAAACTTTATCCATAAATGTAATTTATTTTACGTAATCTAATTATTGGAAAATAAATGTCAAAAATTTCTAAATTATCGTGAGTACTTTTACCTATATTGTGATAATCTATTTATATAAATGTTAAATTGGGGGTTGGTTAAAGTTGGATTTAAAAGATAAAATTCTAGATGTTTTAGATGACCATGCAGTGTGTATTTTAAGTACAGCTGTGGAAAATAAACCTTTTTCGTACTTTATGATTTTATTTCATGAAGGTTATGACTTATATTTTTTAAGTGTTAAAAATGCGGATAAAATAGATAAGATTAATATGAATAAAGATGTATTTGTACTAATCGGTAAGGGAAGAATGCCTTACGGAAGTGAAACACTTGAGTACAGCGGCGAAGCTGAAATAGTACCGTTTAATGGGGAGTTTTGGGATAGCCAGCTAAATCAATGGCTAGGTTCGATGGATAATGAAAATATTGTAATGATTAAAGTAAAACCAAAGAAAATTATTCTTTATAGTACTGATAATAATAAGCCAGAGGTATTAACAGATTTCTAAAAATAAGCTACCATTTAGGTAGCTTATTTTAAATTCTGAGGTAAATACACATGAATTATAAATTTTGGACACTAGTTTTTTCGGTAGGTATTTCAGGACTATCCCAAGGAATGCTTCTGCCTGTGATTGCAATTATTATTGAGGGAGAAGGAATTTCATCAACCCTAAATGGTGTGCATGCAACGGCTCTTTATTTTGGAGTTTTACTTATATCTCCTTTTCTAGAAAAACCAATGCGAAAATACGGATATAAACCAATTATTGTTATTGGCGGATTTATAGTATTGGCATCACTTCTCTGTTTTCCTTTATGGAAGTCTTTATATTTTTGGTTTGTACTTAGATTATTAGTTGGAATTGGGGATCACATGTTACATTTTGGTACTCAAACATGGATTACTTCATCAGAACAACCGCATAATTTAGGTAAAAAGCTTTCAATATACGGCTTATCATTTGGTGTAGGTTTTATGGTTGGTCCACTATTAGCAAATTTACTTGAAATACACATCTCGTTACCATTTATAGTTTCAGGTGTAATTTCTATATTAGCGTGGTCTCTAATTCTACTACTTAAAAATGAGATCCCAACAGCTTTAGAAGATACGAAAGAGAATACTCAAATAAATAGATATAAAAGTGTATTTATTATAGGTTGGGCATGTTTAATTGCACCATTTGGTTATGGTATTCTAGAGGCTTCCATAAATAGTAGTTTTCCAGTATATGCGATTCGCATGGGATATTCTGTAGATGAAATTTCAATATTAATACCTGCTGTCTCTTTAGGTGGCATAATTACACAATTTCCATTAGGATCTCTAGCTGATAAAATTGGCGGAAAAAAAGTTGTGCCGTCTGTTATTCTTCTAGGAAGTGTATTATTCTTTGTTACATCATTTTTTGAGGACAATTACTATTTATTATGGGTAAGTTTATTATTAGTTGGTATGGTTATTGGTTCAATCTTTTCACTAGGGCTAAAGTATATGTCTGAAATTTTACCGTACGAACTTCTACCTACATCTAATATGTTATTTGGAGTTTTCTTTAGTGTTGGGAGCATATTGGGTCCGATAATTGGAGGAAATATAATTGAGAATTTTAAAGGGATTAGTTTTTTCACGGTACAAGGTTTTATATTTTTAAGTTGTGCTCTTTTAATTATTTCTTTCGAGTATCGAAATGCAAAATCGAAGAAACTTCTAACCTAAGGCAACGTCTAATATCATCATTACCGTAAACCCTAGCATTAGGCACATTGAGGCAATATCGGTGTTCCCATTTTCCTGAGAACCCGGTATTACTTCCTCAGCGACTACAAATATCATTGCACCTGCTGCAAAGCTTAATGCAAATGGAAGAAGGGGTTGAACATATATAACCGCAATCGCACCAATAATTGCAGCAATTGGTTCTACCATTCCTGATGACTGCCCATACATAAAACTTTTGAGACGTGACATTCCCTCCCGTCTTAAAGGCATTGAAACTGCAACACCTTCAGGAAAATTCTGTATTCCTATTCCGATAGCGAGTGCGATTGCTGCTGATAGTGATGCTGTTGTAAAACCGGCTGCGACAGCACCAAAGGCTACACCAACTGCAAGACCCTCAGGGATATTATGCAAAGTAATTGCTAAGACGAGTAGTGTACTTCTTCTTTTGCTCGATGGATTAATTCCTTCTGCTTGATCTAAAGGTTTATCTGGGTGTAGATGTGGAATTAGTTTATCCACTACTGATAAGAAGATTCCTCCTAAAAGAAATCCTATTGCAGCTGGCAACCAGACTGGTAGGTTACCTCCCTCTGACATTTCAAGTGCAGGAGCTAATAATGACCAGAAACTTGCTGCTATCATTACACCACCAGCAAAGCCAAGCATGCTATCTAAAAATTTTTGATTAACGGTTTTAGTTGTGAATACTAAGGCTGCACCAATAGCTGTCATTCCCCATGTAAATAAAGTGCCTATAAGGGCTTGATTTACGGGAGAAAGATTAGCAAACCATTCATACATATGTGAACCTCCCTATTGAAAATACATCTATCTACTCAATATTAATTAGTTTATTTACAGACAAACTTTTTGGTCAATCTTTTTTGTGAGTTTTGGCTAGACATAATTTAATCAAACGTTTGAATAAAATAAACTTGGCTTTTCCAAGCCCTTTTAATAAAGACATTTAATTAGGGAAAAAGGAAAAACTGCTCGACTCCAGCGGGAACAGCACGAGCCGAAAATCCATTTTTGCAAGTGTGAAACTTGCAAAAATTAGTTGAGGCCGTGCCCGCGGAAAGCGAGCAGTTTCGGCAAATCAAATTTGATTTGCGTTTTATACTTTATGAGAATGTTGCACCTGCTGACTAGTGCTAGTTTTATTAACAGTAATTATTCCTGATACAACAAGTATAAGACCTAGTAACGCTGTTAAATTCAATTCTTCTCCTAAAATCAGGCCAGATAACAGAACACCGAAAACAGGTATTAAAAATAAATACATTGATACTTTACCGACAGTGTTATATTTCATCACATAATTCCAAAGTAAAAACCCTACAGCAGAAAGCCCTGCTAGATACAACAGCATAAATAAAGCATTTAAATCCCAAGTGAACGGAAAGGGATTGCTACCAAAGCAGCCTAATATGAATAAGGCAATTGACCCTATAAACATTTGATAAAAAGTCACAACACCTACATCAATCACTTGACACAACTTCTTTGCATAAAGACTTCCATATGCATTTGCAATCATTGACCCTACTAGAAGCCATTCACCGAATCCAAAAGATATACTTGAAAAATCCTTTGTAATATTTACGGTAATAACACCAAAAAAACCTAGGATTAGCCCAAGCGTCTTTCGGTAGTCGATTTTCTCTGAAAACATAATTATAGCTAATAATATTTGAAAGAAAGATGAAGAACCTGCAATTACCGATCCTTGAACCCCAGTACTATAGCTTAATCCAATATAGAATAACAAGTATTGTAAAAAGGTTTGGTGAAAGCCAAGTATGGAAAGTTTTCCTATAAACTTTGTTCTAGGCCTCATATCATTCTTTCTCAAAACAAAAAACGCAAGCAACATTAGTGCAGCTATAAAAAATCTATACGAGGCAAATATTACTTGTTCCCATATATCCTGTTTATTTATATCGAGAGCAGTATAACTTAATTTTATAAACGGGAAAGCACTCCCCCATAAAAAGGTAGTAAACGTTAATGTTGCAATAATTCCTATGCTACTTGAAAACCATTTTTGAGCTGACATTTTATTCCCCTTAAATTGTACATGCCTTTTTATACTTCACACTATCATCATCTATCTTAATTAAACATATGATTAAGTACAACATAAATTTTGCTGTCATTCCATTGGAGTGGCAGCTTTCGTATTTTTATAGGGTATTGATAACAATAATTTTTCTCAAAAAGGGTGCTTACAATGATTAAACTGGAAAAACTAAAAATTCCTTTAGAATTAAAGTTTGCAATACTTTCAGGTGTTTTAATTTTTATATTATGGTTGTTCAATGAATACTTTTCAGACTCTATTAAACTTATTTTATATATAACAACTTATATTATTGGAGGATATTTTAAAACAAAAGAAGGCGTTGTTGATTTATTAAAGAATAGGAAATTGACTGTTGAATTCTTAATGATTTTATCAGCGATAAGTGCGGCAACTATTGGTTCTTGGCATGAAGGAGCAGTTCTTATTTTTATTTTTGCTTTAAGCGGAGCTCTAGAGACTTTTACTTTGAATAGAAACGAGAGGGAACTAACTGCACTTATGAAGTTCCAACCCGAGACAGCAATACGATTTAATAAAGATACTGGGAAAGAAGAGATTATTTATGCCAGAGAGTTGCAAAGTAACGACATAATAATTGTAAAGCCAGGTGATAGAATTCCTGCAGACTGTTTAATAATAGAAGGGTTAAGCTTTATCGATGAATCAACAGTTACTGGGGAATCTATTCCTATTAACAAGAAAATAAACGATGATATTTATGCAGGTACAATCAACCTTAGTGGCTTTATTAAGGCAAAAGTTTTAAAAACAAATAATGAAACACTATTAGGTAAAATAATTGAGTTAGTTCAAAATGCAAATAGTGAGAAACCTCAAACTCAGCTCCAAATAGAAAAAATTGAAAACGCCTATGTTAGGACTGTTTTAATTTTTGTTAGTTTATTTTTATTATTTGCTCATTTTATACTCTTATGGACCTGGCAGGAAAGTATATATAGAGCAATAATATTATTGGTCGTTGCTTCTCCTTGCGCAGTAGTTTCCTCAATAATGCCTGCGGTAATTGCTGGGATAACTAACGCAGCTAAAAGAGGAATTCTAATTAAAGGTGGAACTCATCTAGAGAAGTTAGCTACAATTGACGCCATTGCTTTTGATAAAACTGGTACTCTCACAAATGGAAAGCCGTATGTGACCGATTATTATATTAAAGGGAATAAAGATCATGCCTTTATATTAAGTTTGATTGGCTCATTAGAAAATAAATCAAATCATCCTTACGCTAAAGCTGTTACTGATTTTATCCAAAATCAAAATATTAAAATTAATAAGCATATAATCGAGGTAAATGATCATGCTGGTTATGGTATTTCAGGTTATTATGACAGCTTACTTCTCAAGATTGGTAAGCCTAATTGGATAATTGATGAAGGCGAATTGGGATATTTTTTTGAAGAAATAAATTTTAAAGATAGTGATAATTCAGTAATGTTAGTATCGTTTGATGGTGAAATTGTTGCTGCTTTTCAAGTTAAAGACAATATTAGAAAAGAAGCACCAAAGTCTATTGCTATTTTAAATAATCTAGGGTTAGAAACCATTATGTTAACAGGTGATAACGAGTCCAATGCTGCAAGCATCGCAGCTGAACTTGGGATAAAGACATGGTATTCAAAATGCTTACCACAAACTAAAGTAAATTATATAAATTCTATTAAATCAGCTTCAAAAAATGTAGCTATGGTAGGTGATGGCATAAATGACGCACCCGCTCTCGCATTAGCCGATATTGGGATTACTTTAGGTCAAAGTACAGATGTCGCCTTGGAAACATCCGATATCATTTTAGTCAAAAATGATTTAACTAGACTACCTTATGCTCTAAAACTATCTCGTAAATTAAAGACAATAATAAACCAAAATTTAATTTTTTCATTTACTATAATTCTAATTCTAATTATTGCTAATTTACTTCAGTTAATTAACTTGCCATTAAGTGTAATTGGTCATGAGGGCAGTACAATTTTAGTAATACTTAACGGGCTAAGATTACTCAAGGAAATTCATTTTTAACAAATTTTTAGAAATTCCATATTTTCTGCACAATTATATTTTATATTAAGTACATGAAAACCTTTCAACCCTTAAAACCCTAACCTTTTTCTGTGGACTATACGAAAACCACAGAATTTTTTTTGCATTTTTTCATTTATGATCCGAACATTTAGTTTTTTAATCCAAACACTCTGATTTTTAATCCATAATTTAATTTTTCAATCCAAAATTATACATATTTAATCCAAAAAATTATTTTTTTAATCCAATGCAAAAAAAGCCCTCTCAATTATTTTGAAGGGCTTTTTCTATGATATATTATCGCATTAATCTCACAGCCAATTATTATTATTAATCCACTCATATAAAACCAAACTAATAAAAGCATGATTCCACCTAAACTGCCATAGGTTGCTGTATAATTTCCGAATCGGTCCATATACATTGCAAAAAAATATGATACAAGTAGCCATCCGACCGTCGTAAAGAGAGAACCAACAACTACTTGTTTAAATTTCAATTTGATATTTGGTGCCAAATAATACAATGCAGTAAAAACTGCAAACAAAACTATTACCGCGGTTGACCACCTTATAATTCGCCAAAATCGCAGGAATTCTTCTTCGTAACCGAGACTGATTGCGACCATATCTCCAACATATTTACCTAATACTGGTATTAAAAAAGAAAATAATAAAACAGAAATCATTACTATTGTTAAAAACATTGCCAGAAGTCTTTCACGAAAAAAGGGACGATCATCTACTACCTTAAATGCTATGTTAAATGCATAAATCATTGTTTGAACACCATTTGAAGAAACCCATAGCGTTGCGATTAGTCCGAAAGAAAGGAGACTTTCATTCTGATTAGCCAAAAGTTCCTTTATCCCTTGGTCGACAACTTTAAAAGCTTCCTTTGGCATATAAGGCTGAAAATAATGTATGAAGCTCTCCACTTGTAGTGGAAAGTAACCTATCAATGTAATAACAAATATTAAAAATGGAAAAACCGCAAGAAAGAAGTAGTATGCTAATTCTGCTGCAATACTTGTAACCCTATTATCAATTATTCGAGAAAATAACTGTTTTATATAAATAGGAATGGATTTCACAATAGCTCCCACCTAATTCCTCCTTAATTTAAATTATAATCCTCATTTATTTTTTCTAAGAGGTTCTTACATCCTTTAAGTATTAGCTCATATGTCTCATCGAAGTTCCCTGTAAAGTATGGATCTGGTACTTCCTGAATCTTGCTCTCAGGTACAAAGTCTAATAGTCTGCCAATAAATTGTGGTTCACCTTGCTTCTCCCACTTTTCTAGATTACTTATATTACTATTATCCATTGCTATTATGTATTGATAATCTACAAAATCAGAAGGTAAAACTTGCCTTGCCTTCATGCCTTCAAAGGAAATTTTTTTATCTTTTAAAATCTTCTGGGTCCCTTCATGAGGGGGGTGTCCAATATGCCAATCACCTGTACCAGCAGAATCAACATTAATTTTTCCAATTAGATTTTGTTCTTTAATTAAATGACGAAAAACTGCCTCTGCCATTGGCGATCTACATATATTTCCTAAACACACAAATAAAACATTTATCATCTTTTCTCCTCCAAACTATATATATTTTTAATTTATTTCATCTAAAATATTCCATGAATAATAAAAAGGAGTGCATTTCTACACTCCCGGAGCTTTATAACACTTTTTTAGAAATTCTTCTGTAATAATATCTGCTGGCATCGGCTTACTTATATAATAACCTTGAATTAGATCACACTTTAGAGCCTTTAAGAAATTGTATGTTTCAGCGTCCTCTACACCTTCAGCGACAATCTTCATTTTAAAACTATGTCCTACGTAAATCATGGCTCTTACAATCGCCTCTTGTGATTCATCTTCAAGCATTCTTTTAATGAAGGACTGATCTATTTTCAGGCTGTTAATCGGGAATTTTTGCAGATAACTAAACGATGAGTAACCAGTACCAAAATCGTCAATCGCAATTGATACTCCAATATCTCTCAATTTATTTAGAGTCGTTATTGTTTGATCTAATTCCGTTATTAAACTATTCTCAGTTATCTCAATTTCTAGATATTTAGGGTTAAGTCCAGTTTCGTGTAGTACACCAGCAACTTTCCCTACAAAATCTGGATGTTGTAATTCAACTGCTGAAACGTTTACACTCACTCGTTTCGGGTCAAATCCTTCATCTAGCCATTTTTTAATTTGTTTACAAGAGTTAAATAACACCCATTCACCTAGTTTTGTAATTAGCCCTGATTCTTCTGCAATTGGTATAAACTGCGCTGGACTGATGTTTTTACCGTTATCATTCCATCTAACAAGTGCTTCAAATCCAACAATCCCATCATCATTTAATGATATTTTGGGTTGAAAATGTAGATCTAAATTACCTTCCAAGATAGCTTTTTTCAAACTACCTTCTATTTTTAAAGAGTCATGATATTGACCAGACATATACTCATCAAAGAACTGGAATTGATTACGTCCCTTACCCTTAGCAAGTTGTAATGCTATACTTGCATTCTTGACTAAGTCGTTAGGCGTTTTCCCGCCTTCTGGAAAGATCGAAACACCTATTGTCGCAGAAATAAAAACTTCATGCATATCAATATAAAAAGGTGACTCTAGATTTTCTAATATTTGTATGCACTTATTCCGAATTTCATTTTTATCTAATTGCTCATTAAAAACAATTACAAAATCATCTCCACCAACTCGGTAAACATTTATATTTTCGTCTAATGCCTCTTGCAAGCGGTTTGAAATATTTTGAAGTATACTGTCCCCAATAAAATATCCTAGGGTATCGTTAATAACTTTAAATCTATCAAGATCTATATACATCAGTGACATTTGTCTATTGTTCAAAGAACATTCAAACACTATTTCTTTTAATACTTCGTTTAGTTTGCGTTGATTAGGAAGTTTAGTTAAGTCATCGTGATAAGCCATATAATAAACTTTTTCCCTGGCTTTTATAACAGATGTAATATCCTTCGTAATTCCAATAACTTCGTATACTTCACCATTTCTAAAATGTGGCGTAAGACTTGTTAGAAGAAATCTATCTTTTAGTTCATATTTATATGAAACATTTTGCCCCTGAAATGCAGCTTCGTATTTTTGTAGTATAAATAATAGACTATTAGGTTCTATAACATCTTTAACTAGTGAATTTTTAACAGTTTCAATATTAAACCCAAGATCTTTAGCTAGTTTACCTTCGAAGACTTTATATCTAAAACAATTTTTTTCATCTTTATAGACTCTAAAAACTAGACTATCCATGACTTGCATTGTTTGTTTGTATTCTTCTTCTAGAGCAATCAACATTTGCTCTTTTAGTAGTTTTCCTTCAGTAATATCGGTACGTATGGAAATATAATATTCGATAATATTATCTGAATTCATTACAGGTAATATTGTTGATTTAACCCAGTAATATGAACCGTCCTTGGCCTTGTTTTTAACCTCACCTTGCCAGATATTTCCAGATGTAATAACCTTCCACATACTTTCAAAGAAATCATCATCATGATATTCAGACTTAACTATTGCATGTGTGCAGCCGATAAGTTCCTCAAGTGAGTATTTTGAAAGCTCAATGAATTTATCATTAGCATAAATTATTTTCCCACCTGCATCCGTAATTGCTATTATTGTTGACTCATCCACAGCATCTAGCAACACTTTGTAAAAATCTAATTTACTTTTTAAAGACTTAAGAGCTGTTTCTAATAAGTCCTTTTGTTCAATAGTATTTAATTTTTGTAATAAATCTGAAAAAACGTTATCTATATCTAACCCACCGTAATTTAACTCTTGAATACTTTTAATAAAATCACCCATGGTATCACCTCCATTTTAACTATTAGGCACTACTTTACTAATTAATAATGTTGTCTCATTAACTAGTGACAATTCCTCATTTGTATCAAGATACCTAACAATTGGCCTATGTAGGTTTGAATTAATTTTAGTAATTATACCTTCTCGTTTATTGTTTAATTCTACTCTCGTCCCAGGGTAATATGTTGGAATTGTCTCAACAAAAATTTGAACTGTTTCTTGTGAAAAAATTGTTCCACTAGTTGTCATAATTACCTCAAGTGCATCATGAGGGGCTGTACCTTCTACAGATATTAGGTTGTCATAGAGATTTGCAATACCACAAATTTGTGCATATTCATGCACTTCTTTGCCCTTAAGCCCTCTAGGAACTCCTTGTCCATCAAATCGCTCATGGTGTTGGTACGCTATATGTGCAGAAACAACACTTACTTCTCGTATTTTTCTTAGAAAATCAAACCCAAATAAAGCATGATCATCATGTATATTTGTAAAATTTTTACCAATATCGTGTAAGACACATCCCATTGCAAGTTCATGGGTTTGAATACCGTTTAGCTTTTTTTTCTTTGCAATCATTAAGGCAATCATAGTAACGTTAACTGCATGAGCATATCTTCTGATTGTACTAGGCAAAGCTGTAGTTGGTATTGGAATTAGTATTTTTCTTTTTTTAATCTCATCTTCAATTTTTGATATTGTCGATGAAAGCCTTCTAATATCTAGACTACCTTTTATGTCAGCACTCTCAAAAACTTCTTTAACTTCATTAACAGCATCAATCCAAGTTGGCATATCAGCTACTTCCTCAAGTGAAACGTCCCATGATTCTGCATCTTCAACAAATATATACCTAATATCTAGTTCATTTAATTTCTCCATATATTTTGGATGGATTTTCCTACCTGCTCCTAGGAGTATGCGTTGGTATTTATCAAGTATTGGTCTAGCAACTTGCATCGTTATGTGGTTGTATTCATCAGTTGTTATAAGCTTCATAAAGATAACCCCTTATTATATTAATACATTTAATGTCGCCAGAAAGTATTGAATATTTAATCGAAAAATAGCATAAATATGAAACTACTACATTGTATGAATTATATCAGAACTTGTCTATTAACTGTATAACTTTTTAAAGTCCTATTAGTTCTTTCAGCTTTAGTATACTTATAGAAATAAATGACCCTAGAATTCTAGCAATCGCAATTAGTATACCTGATTTCCAAAGGACAAAAATACCAATTAGCGTCATTATAGTTCTTAATGCTCTTCTACCAAATTTATATATGAAATAACCTGCTATTAGTAGCAGTATTAATATATGCATAACTCTCACCTTTTCTTTATGTTAATATCATTATGCACGAAAAAAGGCGCAGAGACTATACTCTGCACCAAATTATTTTTAGCAAAAATTAGGACAAGAAAAGTAGTATTTAAAAAACTACTGTCAATTTTTCCAATTAACAGTAGTTTTATTTTTTAAATAAATTATGCGTTTTCTACACTAACTACATCATATCCAAAGTCTTCAACTGCTTCTTTAAGCTCCGCATCTGTCACAGTTTGTGTTGCAACAAATGTTGCTGTTTTTCCTACTAGATCTATTTCAATTTCAGTTGAACCAACTTCTTCTAAAGCTTCCGTTACGTGTGCAACACATTTCTTACATGACATTCCTTCGATTACCATTTTCTTTTTCATAAGGAAACCTCCAAAATTTTTATTCAACAACTATATTACCCGATTTTGTACAAATACTACAACTATATTGCACTAACCCTGTTTTTAAAATACCAACATCAAACGAATTTTTCTCTCCTTGCTTTAATATCCCGTTTATATTTAAATCATCAGATGAAATGTTAATTTCATCTCCGTTAGCACTGTCTATTACAAATTTCAATGTTGTTGGGAGACTAGACTTAAGTTCAAATTTCTCAGGACTAATTTTATTTTTGTCTATAGTAATGATTGCAATTTGCCTGCCATTAACTATCTCCACATTATCATCTAATGGACAACATATGTCTCCTTCTTTATGCTCTGGCTCAATAAATAATGCAGAAACTTTATTATCTGGAAAAACATTATTACCTAATAAGACAATGCCAACAAGAATGAATGAAATAGCAGTGGTTAGAATTACCGATGTAATGGTAAGATTTTTTTGGCCTTTTTTATTTTGAAATCTATCAGTTTCATCTGAAACCATTTTTATTAGTAACGCCATCATTATAGTGTAAATAATTGTGATAAAAGTAATCACTAGTTTTGCTCCAGTTGGTTGCAGCATAACACCAAGCATTGCACCCATCATACCACCCATTATTCCTGCCATGAGCCCATCCATTGATGCCATTAATGTAATAGGTTTTCCGTTAATGTATCCTATCATCATTCCTAAGATTATAGAGATTACTGTAGGAGTCGCGATGTTGGGTTGATACATAATTCCGAAGATTGTTCCATATGTTAGACTTCCCATCATTGAATTTGTCATGGCAATCATCATGCCATTCATACATGTAATTCTTTTTTTCTGTTGGTAAGTGAGTAATATCGTATATGTTGTAAATGCAACTACTATTAAAATACTTAACATATATATCATGTTTTCGTAATTCATTATTTCCTCCCAAAGAAGATCAGTCTTCTTTAATACTAGCAAATAAGAGATAAACATACTACATATTAAGAATTATATAATATAATATAGTTAAATAAAAAAATGTTTTGGGGAGTGACATTTGTGATTAGAAAACTTTCAAAAAATGACCATGAACAGACTCTCAATTTTTTACTAGATGAAACAATAGCTAATTTATTTATTATTGGGGATATATTAGCTTTCGGTTACGATGAGGAGTTTCAAGAACTTTGGGGAGATTTTGATGATGATAATAGTTTAAGAGGTTTATTGCTCAAATATCATAGTAATTTTATTCCTTATGCTAAAGGTGATTTTGACATTGAGGGTTTTGCGAAGATTATATTGGAGTTAAAGCCAAACTTAGAAAACATGTACATGATTGGCAAGCCAGAAATTACTGAGCAATTTGAGAAATTCGATGCAGTTCCTGGGAATGAAAAAATAGAATCCTATCTTTGTGAATATACAGAAAAAATCTCTGAACCTATTAATTTTGAAGGAATTGTAATAAAAAAGGGTGGATTAGCGGATATTCCAAGAATTTTAGAATTACGGAAAACGATTGAGTGTTTTGATATCCATGATGGCATGCTTGCATCTATGGAATTAAATTTCAAATCAGGTACTGCAAGGCATTTCTATATAGAGGATAATGATAAAATAGTTGCCTCTGTTAGTACATCGGCAGAAAACAAGTATGGTGCAACTATTGTCGGGGTGCAGACAAATAAGAATTATCGTAATCGTGGTTATGCGTCAGCTTTAATGACTAAGTTAATTACAGAATTAGATAATGAAGGTAAGAAGGTAGGCCTGTTCTATTATAACCCTGTTGCTGGTAGTATTTATAAAAAACTAGGATTTAGAGACATATCCAAATGGAATATGTATAAATAATTAAACGACCTAAGTGATTAGGTCGTTTCTGATTGGATTTTTCGGGCAAAGTCTTCTATTCTCTCCACAGAAAGTTTATTAGTATTTTCGGCAATCCCCATTATCTTTTTGACTATCGCTTTTTCTATAAAATTTAGCTTCTCTCTCTGGATTTTATAACCGAAGGCATCCTTAGCGATTGCATGATTAAATAATTCTTCTGGAAAAGACGCAACTAATTCTTTTTTTATGACCTCAGGATCAAAATGGGCCGCACATATAAATAATCCCACATGCTTAGTTAATATCTTTGGCAGATTTTCTTTAACATATGCTGATAATTTTTTTTGAATTTTCCCTGCATATATTGAACCACCGATAATGACTGTATCAAATTCTTTTATCGGAGGAACTTTTCCTTTTAACAAATTCACTAAACTTACTTCACCATTTAACTTGTTTTTCAAAAACTGTGCAGCTTCCTCTGAGCTACCTTGTTTTGTTGCGTAAATAATTATCGTTTTCATATTTTCCTAACCCCATTCGGTCTCTCAATTATATTTTTCAAAATAATAAATAGACAATACAATATAACAATATTAAAGGTTGAAAAGGCTATTATTTCGTTACTACTAACCTTCACACCATTATTTATCATACCAATTATCATCGCGGTAATAGCCGTTAACATTGTAAAGCCTTTTATAGTAATAACTGACGCTAATAAATAACCAAATGGGTTTCTTTTTAGGACAAGAATACCTGTTAAAATCGCAACAGGAATTATGAATCCTAAATCTAGTGCTTGTATTACTAGAGTTGTATAATGTTCCAAACCGTATGGTGTTTCTCCATTCATTAATGAAGGTATTAGTCTCCCAAGCCACATTAATCCTATAACTATTCCTAGAAAAATTAAGAAACTACCAAGAAATTTTACTGGCATCTTCTTATTAAAGTAGCTATCAATGTTTTTCCAATCGAATGACATCATTGTTAAAGTAAATGCAAAAAAACTAGACGACATTAAAGCTACATAAATAAGAAAAAATGGATTATACATTGATAAAAACGTATAAGAAGTGTAAGTATAAAGAAAATATCCTAAAGTACCTGCGAGCAAAATTTGGCCTCTAAACAGCCCTCGACTTGCATAAAAAAGAGAACCCAATAATAAAGGTATTCCTAATATTAACGTTACATAGTCTTGAGCAACTTCTTGTGCTGCTGCAGATACTGAGTCGTTTTTGTAAATACCTTCACCATAGATTTTGACAGTTTCACCTGTTAGCGCCTTTACCTCGTGTTCCCCTGGGCCACCTTTTGAAAATATTCCATAAGATGCTGCTACTAGCGATAGTAAAAGAATCATAATCGTAAGAATAGTTATTGATTTTCCGTACCTATCCATTACTTACACTCCCTTTATAAATTTTTTATTAATTTCGTTATTAAAGTCAAATGTTGCTCAATAAGTTCATCCTTTTGTGAAATTGGCAATTCACTTTCGATTATAAGTCTGATAATTAATCCGTACGTAGATGTCCATATAATCTGTGCCTTGATTTCTACATCTTGCAAACTAATATTAGTAGCACTCTGTAACAGTATGCATAACTTCGATATAGCCTCTCGTTCAAGTGACGCACCTTTAAATAGTACTGATGTGTGTTTAAGAATATTCTCAGAGTTATTTAACATTATATATTTATAGTATTCTGGGTTATCTAGGGCAATCCTTATATAATTAGCTAAACTTCCTCTAATTTTTTCTACAGGCTCTAGGTTTTTATTTTCTACTGAGCTGACTCCTTGAACTATTTTCCTATATCCTTCTTGCATTAAGATGCCAATAATCTCTTCCTTACTTTGAAAATAGTGATAAACAATCGCTGGTGAGTAGCCTATCTTTTTAGCAATTTTTCGTATTGAAACATCCTCTAATCCGTTCAAAGAGATGATTTCTTTAGCGGCATCTAAAATCATTTGTTTTCTTTCCGCTATTTCCCGTTCTTTTAAATTTTCTTTACTCATTGTGCACCTCTAGATACATTATATTAAACATAGTTAAATTTATTGAACGCTGTTCAATGAAATATTAACATATTTTGGATAATATGTCTTTTTTTAGAAATGTAATAATAAATTAAAATATGTAAAATTAATAACTACCTTGCAAAACACAGTACCTTATGATAAATTATAGTTAGTACTTTGTAACACACAGTAGTAATTTGCATAATCTACTTGTGAGAGGTGATTTATAATGGATTTATCATGGATTTTTGCCCCGTTTATCTTTTTGTTCGGTATTGCAATTTTTGCAGTTCATATTTTAATAGTTGTATGGGGATACAAAGATGCTAGAAAAAAGGGACGTTCTGACGTTTATGCTCTTGGTATCGCATTGATGTTAGTCTTCTTCCCGGTGCTAGGTATTATCGTATATCTTTTAATAAGAAATAATTAGTTTATTGGGGGTTTTACCCCGTTTTTTTGAACTACACTACCTAGTAATGCAAGATACTGTAAAAAAGAGGTGACTTTCGAAAATGAATGCGCAATTTAAAAAGGGAGTATTGGAGCTATGCGTTTTAGCACTTGTAGATAAGAAAGACTGTTATGGTTATGAACTAGTTCAGAGAATATCTGAAAAGTTTGAGGTAGCTGAGGGTACAGTTTATCCACTCCTAAGAAGACTTACAAAAGAAGATTATTTTACAACATATTTAAAGGAATCCAATGAAGGTCCTCCGCGAAAATATTACAAGTTAACATACAAAGGGCGTACGTTCTTTGAGGAATTGAGGTCACAATGGAAAGAGTTTTCTGAAAGTGTCGACCAAATAATTTGGGAGGAGAACAAAAATGAATAAAGAGATGTTTATAAACGAGCTTAATCAACATTTGGAAAAGATTCCATTAGAAGATCGTAAAGAAATTATATATGACTACGAAGAACATTTTGATATTGGAATATCTGAAGGAAAGTCTGAAGAGGAAATAAGTAATTCATTAGGGAATCCGAAAACTATTGCAAAAGAACTACTTCTTGATTATAGAGTGCAACAAGCTGAGAAAGATTCTAATATTGTCACGGTGTCAAGGGCTGTACTAGCATTTATTGGACTCGGTTTTCTAAATTTAATGATCCTTTTCCCACCTTTTATGGCAATCGTTGGTGGTTTAATCGGCATTTGGGTTGCTGCAATAACAATGACAATAAGCCCATTACTTACCCTAATACCTGGGTTTTTATATGCATTTGATGCTATTTACTTGTCTCTTTTGCTAAAATCAATAGTTGCATGTGGCGCTGGCTTAATTTTAATTTTCATTGCAACTTATGTGACTAAATATTTTATTATCATAGTTATTAAATACTTGAAATATAACCTCAGAGTAATAAAGGGGGAGAGTAGCAAATGAAAAAATTATTAATATTAGGATTATTCCTATTTGTTGGTGGATTAGTTGGTAATGCTATACTTTACGCTACTGGAAATGACGCTATTTTAAACACTAAAGATTACAAAAAAACAGAGACTTTTAGTAGTAGTGAATTTGATAACATTTTTATAAATTCAAAAGAACATGGTGCTGATATAAATATAGTTACAACTGATAGTAATGAAGTTAAGGTTGTAATGGAAGGCAAGATTCCAGTAGGGGTAAAAGAAAAATCTAGTTTGGAATCTCGTGTTTTTAATAATACGTTATTTATTGAGCCTATCTCATTTTTTAATTCTAAAAGAAATCAAATTAAGTTTAATATTAATGGTGATTTAAAAATGAATATTTATATCCCTAATAAAGTGTTTGATGATTTCTCTATCCAGTCCCAGGTAGGAAGAATTAATGTGCAAGATATAAATGTTAATATGTTGAAAATAGATAGCGAAACTGGAAGAATTACTGTTAATAGAGTTACAGCTCAAGATAGTGTAATTACTTCTCACGTAGGGAAAATAGAATTGTATGAATTAAGTGGGAACGTTAATTCCTCGACTAATACTGGTGCAATTGAACTTCGTACAAAAGAACTTTCGAAGGTTACTAGATTAAAAACTGACGTTGGAGAAATAGAAGTCCACTTACTAAAATTGCCTAGTGACTTGAAAATAGACGCAAATACAGATATTGGCTCTATTGATATTTCAATCCCTGGTCTAGATGAAAAATCTGAAAATAGGTCACTCACAAAAACGATTGGTAACGGATCAAATCAATTAATTCTAGAAACAAGCACAGGTAGTATTAGTGTTCAATAAAATACTTCGAATCCGATTCAACAGTGGTTGAATCGGATTTTTTATTGTCGAATTAAACATCCATTCAGTAGCGTGAGAGCAAACATATTATAATTTTTTTATCTTCCACTTTAATTAATTTATCTTCCAGTTGGCTCAATTTATCTTCCACTTCTTGAATTTTATCTGCCACTTGTCGAATTATGGCTAAAAAAAACAAGACCTGCCATAAAAACAAGTCTTGTTCTTATTCACTTTTAGTTAGATTTAAAGTTATATAGTGGTTTAATTATTTCTAATATTTCCACTGTATCTTCTACGTTGTCAACAATTTCTTGGATTGGTTTATATGCAAAAGGACTTTCATCTAATGTCGACTGTGTAACACTAGTAGTCCAAACGTTTTTCATCGTGTCTCTGAATTCCTCTATGCTAACTATATCTTTTGCTTTACTTCGTGACATTAATCGCCCTGCACCATGGGGAGCTGAGAAGTTCCAATCTTCATTCCCTTTTCCTACTGCAATAATGCTTCCGTCTCTCATGTTTATTGGTATTATAACTTTTTCGCCTTTTTGTGCTGAGATTGCGCCTTTTCGTAAAATCATATTGTTAGTGTCTATATAATTGTGAATAGTAGTAAATTGTTCAATTATATCAAACTTCATATGATTAACAATTTCATCAATCATAGCTTTACGATTAAGCACTGCAAACTGCTGTACAATTTTCATATCATTTATATAGTTATCAAAACTAGTTCCCTGCAAATACGCTAATTGTGGATTAAACTTTGGAACTTTAATATTTGCAACTTCACTTTGAATTTCTTTTTGTCTACCTTCTGCTTTTAATTTATCTATTACCTCTTTAACCAAGTAATCTTTATTGCTAAGTTCTCTTACTGCTATTTTTTGATATTCTTCAGCCACTTGTTTGCCTAAATTCCGACTTCCGCTGTGGATTACTAAATACACAGTACCATTATTGTCTTCGTTCATTTCAATGAAGTGATTCCCGCCACCTAGTGTTCCAATTGACTTAGATGCTCTATTTAAATCTAAACGAGTAGCCCTTAAATTTTCATAAGGTATATTTTTAGAATATTTATGCGCTTCATCACGAATGTTGAATCCACTTGGAATATATTTCCTTATGACTTCATCAAGTTTATTAAAATCAATATTTTTGTTTGAAATTTTAATTGTTTCCATCCCACAACCGATGTCAACGCCTACTAAATTTGGAACTACTTTATCCTTAATTGTCATTGTAGTACCGATTGTGCATCCAGCACCTGCATGTGTATCTGGCATAATTCTAATTTTACTTCCACTAGCGAATTCATGGCTGCACAGTTCAATAATTTGACTAGTAGCAGTTTCCTCGATATTGTCTGTGAAAACTTTTGCGCTGTTATATTTTCCTCTTAGTTCTAACATTTATAAAAACTCCTTGCTTTTCTTTCAATTCTCAATAGTATTCGAGGTTATTGTGCCATTCACTCTATCATAATGGTTTTCTAATATCAATATTGTTATTGCGGATTAGAACCTTTTAGTATTAAAATAGTTTCAATGTGAGTTTATTTTTCAGAAGTATGGAGGTATTTTAACATGACAATGTACAAAGCATTAACTTTCGCAGGTTCAGATACAAGTGGTGGAGCTGGTCTACAAGCTGATTTAAAAACATTCCAAGAGCGTGACGTTTATGGAATGGTAGCCTTAACAACAATCGTAACGATGGACCCTGATAATAATTGGGCACACGGAGTATTTCCAGTAGAACTTAGCACTATTAGAGAACAACTAAAAACTTCTCTTAAGGGTATCGGCGTTGATGCGATGAAAACTGGTATGCTAGCAACTGAAGAAATTATCAAACTTGCCGTTGAAACTATTGATACATACGATCTTAAGAATGTAATAGTTGACCCAGTAATGGTTTGTAAGGGTGCTGACGAAGCAGTTTTTCCAGAGGTTAACAATGCAATTAGAGACTTATTAGTTCCAAAAGCTTTAGTAGTAACTCCTAATTTATTTGAGGCAGCTCAATTAGCTGGAATGGCGCCTATTACTTCTATTGAAGAAATGAAAGAAGCAGCACAAAGAATCCAATCTCTAGGTGTTAAATACGTACTAGTTAAAGGCGGAAGCAAGCTTCAAGGAACTGACAAAGCAGTCGACGTACTTTATGATGGTAATGAATTTGAAATTCTTGAAGGTGAGAAAATTGAAGGTGGATTTACTCACGGAGCTGGTTGCACTATTTCAGCTTGCATTACTGCTGAAATCGCAAAAGGAAATGATGTAAAAGAAGCAATCTATACTGCTAAAAAATTCATCACTGCAGCTATTAAACACTCATTCCCGTTAAATCAATATGTAGGTCCTACAAGACATTCTGCATTAAGAGTTTTTGGTGAAGAATAATAAAAATAAAAATCATGTAAGAGGCTGGGATAAACTTTCCCAGCCTCTTTTTATTTGCTTAAATATCCGATTGCATTTCTAATATTTTCTGAAATATGTTGATTATCTTCACCTGGTCTTAAACAAAGTAACCTTAACCTGTAATCTTCGATATACTCTTCTTTTGTATTACTAAAATTATTATTAGGAAAAAATGCCCACACCTCATACACAGGTCTTAACATCTTATTAGTGTTATCTAGTAAATATTTGCTCATTAGTCCTGTATAATATCTAGTGAGCTGTAGCATAGTTGTTGGTCTATCCTTCACCTCAGTTTTGGAGTTATCCCAAATACTGCTTATTTTTCTAAACTTAAAATCCATAACAATGCTTCCTAAAAAAGAATTATTTCTATAAAAATCCAACCTAACATCTGGGCGGTTATTTACATCAATTGTATATAATGGTGAATTATCTAAATCAGTTTTTGTACTACTATATGGAATCTGTTTATCGAAATGAAGCTTGATTGTTAAGTCTTCTTTTACCATTTCAACAACTGTATTAGAATTCAAATTACTTACAATAACATTTGAATTATTAAGATTATTAAATACCCAACCTTTGACTGGTAAAAAATTAAGCTCTTTTTTCAAAATGTGGATGATCTTTGTAAATCCCCAAATTTCATATAGCTTTGCAGTTCTTTTGAAATTTAAGAGTAACTTACTATCAATACTAACTTTAAATTCGCCTTCAACGCGCTTGAAGATATTATATATAATACTATATCTTGGATCATGAAAAGTTACGTGATTAAATTTATTAGCATTAACAGTAGATATTAGCTTAACGTTAGTATTATTTAAGAATTTCTCACAGGCATTTATAATTTTTAAACTCTCGCCGTGTAAAATACTTAATTCGTTTTGTAAAGATTTGAACTTATCCTCTTGTAGTCCTTCGATTGTCTTCTCATATAAATCTTTAATTTCTCGGAATCTACTGCATATACACTTTACCATTCGTTTTAGCATTCTGTTTTCAGGTAAATCATAATCAATTTCATAAACTGGAGCGATAATCTTATTTGATATTATTGGTTTCCGATTATACATGTTAATAGATCTTTCATCGTGAAGGCCTATTTTATCACTATTTATAAAATTATAATTCTTCTTAAGCTTATGATTAAACTTAAGGATTATATCATTTATTGAACCTATTAAACTATCTGAATAAGTTTTTATTATAAACCCAAAATAGTTAAGTTCAATTGGAATATTACTACTCTCGTCAAGTAAATCGTAGTTATTATTGATTACCTCATTTGCAAGTTCTGTAATAAGTAGTTCGGTTTCTGATTTCATAATCACAAGTTGGTTTTCTGAAATATGCCGTGCTTTCACCTTGAAACCAGAATAATATTTTCTGTTGTTAATAATTACACAAATTACGTATGTACCTGGAATCAAGGGGAAACTATTATAATGAAATATATCTATAAACCTATTAGTAGGATTTATATATGGCCCTTTATCATCTTCTTTAATACTAGAAATGCTAACAGAATCAAGACCGTCCATAAATAATTTTGCATCTTCAATATTACATGAAAAATTAAGTTGAACATTTGAATCCTCATCTATATTAATAGCCAAATCAAGGTTATCATAAAATTCGCTAAGATTATCATATATACTGTTTATTTTTAGTTCCCTATTTTCTATTTTATAAATAACAGAAAATGGAGTATTTTTTTTAGAAAGCATAACCATTGTACTTCAGCTCTTTCGCTTTTTGATTTAAGATCATTATCGTTTCCTTAAAATCTGATATATCTTTAAATTTTTCAATAAGATCTCTGAAATCACTTTCAATTACCATATTATGTTCACAGTTATAATAACCTACTAAGCTTTTAAGCATCTCCTCGGATCCTCGAACTTTAGTAATGACCCTCTGAACGATTTGCAAATCAAACGCTTCCCCTCTATTTAAGTAGAGATTCTCGGGTACGTTTTTCATATACAAGTCTATTTGTCTTATAATTCTCGGTCCAATCCCTAAATTTCTATTAACTCTATTCATTAGACCATGTAACGACCAGAGAAAATCTAATTCTCTTTCTGAAAGTTGTATTTTCCACTCTTGATTTCTAAAGTTAGTGAAATCTTCTAAAGTATATTTTTTCGTCTCAGAAGTTCGTATTTCTTCTGATTTTCTTTTTCCTGATTCATCGAGTAGTTTCTTTAACTGGTTAAATGGAAGTACATCTAAACTAATAACATTAGATCTATCTAGTACTTTATCTGAGAAGTGAAATGTAGATTCATCAATGTTAACTGTTCCTACAAACATTACGTTCTCATGGATACTAATGTTTGGTGGATAAACTACCGAGTTGTACAACCTGCCTTCTAGGCTATTGTTATATAATTGGAGATTTCTATTTTCCATTTCAAGTACGGATAAAAATTGTGAAAAATAGTGCTCTATTCTAGCCAAATTCATTTCATCGAATAAAATAATATAAAGTTTGTCACGATTTTCCTCTTTACTAGCTGAAACTAAAGCATCTGCTAGCTTTGAGTCTCCTGCTCTATAGATTGAATTAATCGTGTCTACATACCCTAACAAGTCAGAATCATCAGTCCAAGAGGGCCTTACAGGAATAACTACCAACTTTTCGCTATTCTTTGAAATTCCTAGTGCCTTTGCGTAGGTTTGTACAATTCTTGATTTCCCTGTTCCGCTCATACCTTGTAAAATGACTAAATTTGATACTTTCATCGATATATGAAAATTAACAAGATCCTTTTCTGAATAGTTCAAACCATTGTCTCTTGCAACTTGAATAAATCGATTAAGAAATTCAATTTCTGAAGGATTCCTAATACTATCCAAACACGTGTTATCAATTTGTTTATCTAATACAAGCGTAGAAGTTGGACTCGTATTAATCTCAAATTGGGCGTAATTTGGTTTTAATTGAGAATATTCATGTGTGCGTTGTATAAACTCTTTATTAGTTAAGTCTATTTTAGGGACCGGACTAGCCAATCCAGAATCTAGCAAGCTATTTATATCATTAAATATTTCTGTTTTTATAAAAATAATATTATCGTTAATAAAATATGAATCGTCGTATAGATGGCAAGCTGTATTACATTCTTTTAAATCATCAACGCCACTAAAATTAAAACCACCATGTGCATACGTATGACTACTAAAATGCCCAAAAGCTGTATAATTTAGTTCATCATCTGCCCACAACACATAAGGCGGTGTGTCTTCATTTTCTCTTGAATAGTAAGATATTTGACCGACGTACTTCCGGTTCATAAGTTTATACTTAAATTCATTAATAGTTATTTTATGCTTTTCGTAACTAAAGACTGGAACGGGAATATATCTTGAATTTTCTAAATAAGAATCATTTTTCTTTATTAGTTTTATTTCCTTTGCAAGATATACGGGTTCATTACCTCGCATTTTTTTATAAGGGACAAATGCAATGACATAATTATTCATATAATCGATAAAGTTCTTTTCGCGTCTATGGTCTAGTTCCCTTAAATCATCTATGAATCCACATTGTTCTAATTCGGATGAGAAACAAGTATAAAATATTTCACTGGAGAGATTCTCTGGTGGTTGAGATATGGATTTAATTAAAAACTGTATGCTATTCTGACTATTTATAAATGCACTTTTAGTTCTTCCAAACGCTTCCTCAATCTCTTCAACGTTTGAAAGTACACCTAACATATATATACCTAAGCTCTTTTCATTCATTGTTAATTCCCCTTTATAAATAAACTTAGTTCATTGGCATTTTCAAAAACACTATAGTTAATATTTAATAATGCCCTTCGTAGTTGAATGAAATTTTTGTTTTGTAACTCAGATTTAATTATGTAAATGTTGTCGTACTGTTCAAGGTTATTTACTTCTAAAAAATTACATATATGTTCATCTTTCAAAAACTCAAAATCATTGCAGTTCGCTAGTTTCAAGTCGTATGGGGGCATCCCAATTAGAAGATTATTTTTTATATTTTTGTTTATCGGATTATTTAGCAGTTTAGCATTCAGGTCATTAATTTTGAGTTGTTTTTCATTACTTAATAAAGTTAGCTGTTGTAATTTTTGAGATACATCATTATAACTATTAAATAAATCATCTAATTCAGCTGCTATTTTTTTGTTTTCTTGTTTTTCATTTAATAAACTATTCTTTATATTTATAAGCTCTTTTCTGAGTTTTTTATTTTCTTTTTTAAGTTCGCTAATTTCCTTTGAACTTTTACTTTGAAGATCTCTATAAATTTTTTCTTTTTTATCTAACTCTAGTTTCAATGATTTAGTTTCATTATTTTCAAGTTGTGTGTTATTTGTTTTACGTTCTTTTTTATCTTCTTGTAAAGTAGACTCGATTAATTGAAGTGCTTTTCTTCTATGTGGTTCTTTCTCGCTATTTATTAGGACAAAGGAGTATGTAAATGTTTTCTCTGGAGAGTCGCATGTGAGATTTTGGAGTTCTTTTTCATCTATATTGGCTATATTTTCTCTTTTAGCTAAACGTTCTGCCTCTTCTTTAAGCTTTAGAATATGATTTTTTTTAATTAATATTTGTTTTAGAATTCTTCGAGGAATCTTTGCGCTATCGTCGGGCCTAAACCCTGGTATCTTACAGTTTATCAACTTAATAAAGCCTTTTAGATAATTTTCTGGTACTAAATCAAGATATTTTACCCATAGTTCCATACCTACCATCCTTTAATTTAATTTTTTATTTATTTTAATTATACTAAACAACCTATACAAATATTTTGATAGTTATGACTTTTGGCATAAAAAAATACACCCATAAGGGTGTAAAATACTGATTCAATGTGCTTCGTGAGGCTTCTTTTTTACTTTCTAAGAAAACTATTTAATTGCTCTTCGAAACTTTTCTTCATTTTATCTGCCTGATCTTGCGTCAGTTTACCTTCACTAACACCTTTATCTAGCATTTTTGATTCTGCATCCATATAAAATTTCATTAGCTGTTCTTTAGTAATCCCTTGTTCTTCTGCAATTTGTAATAAAGTCTTTCCACTTTTTAGCTTGTCCGCAAATTGCTTCTGATCTAGTTTTAAGAAATTTAGTAAATCTTCTCTAATTGCAGAATTAAACTTACCATGAAAATGTTTAGACATTGGTACTCTGTTTAAGAAGTTTTTTGAATTTTGTTTAATATGAAGTTTCATTTTTTCAGCTTGCTCAACAGTAATTACGCCCTCTTTTACCTTAGCGTCAAGTTTTGCATAAGCTTGTTTTAATCTAAAATCTACAAGAGCTTGTTCTGACACACCTTGTTCTTTTGCTATTTGCCCCCATGTTTTTCCTTCTTTTACTTTTTGTTTAAATGTTTCTTCATCTAACTTTAGAAACCCAAGTAATTCCTTCATCATTGTTGCGTGCATAGCACCAATACTGTTATGACCGAAGTACTTAAACTTGCAATCGTAGTTTCTAGCTGAATCGTCACTCACAGCCTCATTAGCAAAAGCTGATCCTCCAAATCCGAAAAGTAAAAACAGACATAATGACATAACATTGATGATTTTCTTCATTTGTTTTCCACCCTTTCAAGAATTTTACAACCTTAGTATGAGCATAATTTAAATAAATAAAAGTAATTTGTGAAGAATATCACAGCTTTCATATAAAATTCACATTACAATACTGTTAAATAGTTGTAATAAAGGAGGAATGATTTATGTTGAATTGTCATTCAATGATTGAAAACATGCCTGCCAGGCCTTATCATGAGGCAATAGAAATATTAATTGCTGAACATCCAGGTTTAAGAGCACAAATGGAAAATATATACATCAAAAGTAAGTTAATATATACAGGCGATACAAATAATCTATCGGATAAATTATCTGAACTTAATAACATGTTAGTAAATTTTATAACTGATATTGAACCTCATGCTGATAAGGAGGAAGGTGCTTTATTTGAAGCACTAGCCAAATTAATTGGTCGAGAAGGTGGACCAATTTCCGTTATGGAAGCAGAACATAATACTGCTAAAAAATTAATGAGAAGATTTCAAGCTAATTATGGCGAATGGATAAATAGCATTGATGGTGAAAAAGCTAAATTGTTATCTGGAGATTTAATGGAAACAATGAACATTCTTTTTGATCATTTTACAAAAGAAGAAGAAATCTTATTTCCCCTTGCTGAGAATCTTCTAACAAAAGCAGAGAAAGATGCGCTAATTCCAATAATGGCTTCTTATTAAAAATATATCTCAATAAAGCCAAGTCCATAAAATAATTTTAGACTTTCATATATGCGCTCTCTTTCCGCGGGCACGGCCTCAACTAATTTTTGCAAGTAAAACTTGCAAAAGTGGATTTTCGGCTCGTGCTGTTCCCGCTGGCGAAATGCATGCATTTCGAGCGCATAAACATCTAATTATGCACATTTTTTAAAAATCTGTGGAAACCCCATACATTTTCCTAATGAAATATCGCGCACGCAAGACACAGTAATGAGTTACGACTTGAGGCTAGAGTATAGTTATACTTTTTACAGAACAAACGCCCTAAGCTATGCTTTTAGGGCGTTTTTATCTTTATTATTGTTTTGGCGTTTCAGTAAATCAAGAATGATTTTATTAATAGCAGCACTACTATCGGCTTGAAAATATATGAGCCTTTGAATAACTTTAATTTTATTTCTCTCATTCAATTGATTAAAACTAAAATTTACTTTTCGCAATGTGTTTTCAATATAAACCATTTTTGAACTTGTTAAGTAGTTTGTATTCTTCCTAATTTCAAGAAGATACTTTTTTATACTTTCTGGATGATTACTATTTTTAATCCAATTCTCAACCTGCTTTTTTTGTTGTCGTTGTTGTTTTTGTATTTTCACAGGTTTTTCATCAACTAGTTTTGCACCTTTAAAATCACTTTTACGATAGCCGATCCTCTTTAAAATAATTTCAAACTTCTCGCCGAGAGCTTTCATAGCATGCATTATTTTTACTTTATTATCATTTCTAGTATCACCTTTAGGAAAGGTTCTCCTTAATAACTTATAATGTTGATCAACAATACTACTTGAATCCTCAATGATACACGGTGCATATTCTTCTCCTGCTTGCATTAGGAATTCGTACCGATCATAACCCCCAACTAAGATAAATCTGTCTCCCTTTTGCTCAACGACTAGAAGCTTATCGTAGAGTTGTAAATTTTCTGCAACTCGATTTTGTCTAGTTAAATAAACTTCAGTAATCTCCATATCCATTATCTTGTCGATAAGATAAACTGGAATCCATTGAAAATGTTCAGACATACTTACACCTCCTATACAAGGTATATGTATGGCTTATTTTGTCCTATTCAAATTTATTGCAAGCATCAAAGGTAAGTAACCATACTCATATGAATCCTGTGGATAATCTATATTTATAATTTCTTCTCCGTTTTGGAGCATTGTTTGTATTAAATCATTTAGAGCGTCAAAATAAAACTCGTGCATAAATTCGAAGCTTAGTGGTTCTTCTGGAATCATAGATTCTTCACAAACTGTAGGTGAACAATAATTAACATATGTTCTGCAAGAAGATGGCCTAGCCTCATAAATCATACAAGACTTATCCTCTGGATCTAATAATGGACATTGCAACTTTTCAGAGAGATATTTCACCTTATAATCAGTATCAGTTTTAAAATCTATATTACATGCATTTTCTAGTAAATCTTGATTACCTGCATAGTAATTACTTAGGTGATTTAATATATTAATTTTTCTTTCAGTAGTCAAAGATAGGATATATTCTGTTAAAAGTTTTGCCTCTAAGCCTGACAATATCGTTGGAAAATAGCAACATTGAAAACATCCTTTATTACATGATGCTTGTACATCTACTTTATTTTCAATACTAACAATTTCCTTATCTATTACCTTTAGAAGTTCTATATAAGAAAACATTAATTTTTCATTAGGATTCAACTTAGTGTCTGCCAATACTTTATCAATTTTTTCATAATATACTTTGTCAGTCGGTAAATAGTTTTCATTTATTCTATTACACACATCAATTAATTCATCTTTAGTTAAATATTTCTTCAAAGTTACACCTCAATTAGTAGTTTTCCAACATATATTATACATTCATTTACTTCTTTATAAGATGAAAATTTTCAATTCACCTAATTAATTTATATAACATAGCATATAGCAAAATATGTTATTACCCCCCCAGATAGAGGTGGAAATTAATGGGATTTGAACTAATTGCAGTACATTGGATTTATTTAATCTTTATAGCACTAGTTATTGGTTTTTTAATTATGAGAAGAGATACTTCTCTAGTTTGTATTATCGGTATTTTTTTAATTGCCCTAACTGCAACCGCTTCATTAAGTTCGTCAGTTAGTGTTCTCTTTAACAGTTTCATATACGCCATTACTGAACTCCTACCAACAATATTGATAATATCTATTATTGTTGCAATGAGTAAGGTTCTAGCCGACACTGGAGTAAACGATTCAATGATTAAACCTTTTACAAAGCTAATAAGAACTCCAACGTTAGCTTACTGGGTAATTGGTATTGTAATGATGGTAATTTCATGGTTCTTCTGGCCATCACCAGCAGTTGCTTTAATAGGAGCAGTAATGTTACCGGTTGCATTAAGGGTTGGCTTACCAGCATTAGGTGTGGCAGTTGCAATGAACTTATTTGGTCATGGTATTGCTTTATCAAGTGATTTTGTTATTCAGGGTGCTCCTAAATTAACAGCTGATGCCGCTGGTTTACCAGTATCAGATGTTATCTCAGCAAGCATACCTTTAGTTATTGTAATGGGTGTTGTAACTACAGTAACTGCGTTTTATCTTTTAAAAAGAGACATGAAAAATAATGTATTCACAGAAAATGATTATGTGATTAAAGATGGTCACATTGCACCAAAAGAACATTTATTGAGTAAGAAACTTAAAACTGTTTTTGCCATACTAATACCTATTTTTTTCGCGATTGACGTGTATTTAATGTTTAAGTTAAACCTCCAAGGTGGCGATGCAACAGCACTCGTTGGTGGAACTGCATTAATAATTTTATTAGGTTTAACAATGATCGGTCATAAAAATAAAGGTCTTGAAGAAACGACTAAGTATTTAATTGAAGGCTTTACGTTTGGATTTAAAGTTTTTGGCCCTGTTATTCCAATCGCGGCATTCTTTTATCTAGGTGACTCAGGTTTCACAAAAATAATTGGTGAATTTCTACCAAAAAGTTCGGCTGGTATCGTAAATGATCTTGGATTTGCCTTAGCTAATATTGTTCCAGTCAATGCTCCAGTTGCGGCTGTTACTCTAACTTCAGTTGGTGCAATTACAGGTTTAGACGGATCGGGATTCTCAGGTATTTCTTTAGCAGGTTCTGTTGCAACTCTGTTTGCATCAGCAATTGGACACGGCGCGGCTACACTAACTGCATTAGGACAAATTGCTGCTATTTGGGTAGGTGGCGGTACACTTATTCCTTGGGCATTAATCCCGGCCGCTGCAATTTGCGGTGTCGATCCATTTGAACTTGCAAGACGTAATCTCGTTCCAGTAGTGTTCGGATTTATAGTCACAACAATAGTAGCGATGTTTTTAATATAATGAAAACTCGGCGATTGCCGAGCCATTAAAAGTGATGGCAGAGCCGTAGTTGCACTTATGCGTTAGGAAAGTATAAACTACGCAGAAGTTTATACTTTCCTTATAGCTAGAATACAGAAAACCTGAATTCCAGAGAATTCAGGTTTTTTTAGTTTATCTTTTCTTCTATACTATTTTCTATAACTGGGAAGTTGTAATTCTTTCTAACAGAAACAATTCTAATAACGAAAGTGACAATTAGGCACAAGTATAGTGAAATAATAGATGGAATTACATGATATGTTAATATTAAAACTATGCATCCAATTAAAGATGCGATAGCATAAATTTCTTTTTGAAAAACAAATGGAATTTCTCGTGTGAAAACATCACGAAGCACTCCCCCACCAATACCTGTAATTAGACCCATTGCAACAATAATAAATGGATCATCAAGTCCATGTTCAATCGCTTTATTTGCTCCTACTGCAGTGAAAACTCCTAAGCCAATTGCGTCAGTTATAATTATTATATTTTTAATCTTGTGTGCTTTATGATAAAAGATCCATGTAACAATAGAAGCTATAAAACTAGCAGTAGCAAATGATGGATTTATAAACGCAACTGGAGGGGTTTCACCCAATAGTATATCACGCACTATTCCCCCACCTAATGATGTTGCGAGCCCTAGGCAAATAACGCCAAATAAATCTAGATTCTTACTTATCCCAGTTAATGCCCCTGACACTCCACAGGCAACTATTCCAATAAACACGAAAAAGTTTAATAGTTCCATTCCGACGGTCCCCACTTTAATTTATATTACGACTTATTCTAGCATATTTTTATTTTATTAAAAGAGGTTGTATAATAATTAGAAAATTAAAATTAAGGTTATGGTGTAATGGGAACAAAATATACAAACTTAGATAATGTGAGTAACGACAAATCTTTTAAGGATTTAAGAAAATGGATGAAGGAACGGAAGAATAAACTAATAGATTTATCTAAAAAAATTGAAGTTATAGATAAGGTTGATTATGAGTCTATTAATTGTTTAGATTTTAGTATTACTTGGATTGGACATGCAACTTTTTTAATTAGGATGAATGGCGTAAATATCTTAACTGATCCTGTCTGGGCGAAAAGGATGGGAAGTAGTAAGAGACTTGTTCCAACTGGAATCCCTATAGAAAAGCTTCCTAATATAGACGTCGTTGTTATATCCCACGGGCATTATGATCATTTAGACTTCGGAACATTACGTAAGTTAAAGGGAGATCCAACAATTTACGTGCCGATTGGATTAAGGAGAAGCTTTACTTGGAGAGGTTATAAGAAAGTAATTGAAGCTAATTGGTGGGATAGTTTTGAAAATGGCAGTCTTAAAATTTCATTCGTACCTGCTCAGCATTGGACAATGAGAAAAATAATTGATCGTAACACCTCACATTGGGGAGGATGGGTAATTGAAGATCTCGCAAGTAAAGATAATATATATTTTGTTGGGGATACAGGATACTTCCGCGGTTTTAAAGAGATAGGAGAACGATTTAATATTGATACTGTTTTAATGCCGATTGGAGCTTACGAGCCAGAATGGTTTATGAAACCATCTCATATTAACCCGGAAGACTCAGTAATAGCTTTCTTAGAACTGAAGGCTAAACTGTTTATTCCTATGCACTACGGTACTTATCATTTAGCAGATGATACAGGTCCTATTGCACTTGAGAGGTTGCAAAACGAATGGATTAGGTTAAATCTCGAGGATGCTGATTTAAAGATTTTAAAAATTGGAGAAACATACAAAAAGCCTAGTAACACTTAATTTACTAGGCTTGTAATATAAATAAAAACAGAAATTTGAATTATTATAATTAACCAAAACCCGAAAACAAATTTTAAATGTTTTGTTTTGTGTCTAAAAATATTCATACCTAATATAGAACCGACTGAGCCACCGATAACAGCTAACATGATTAAAGTAGTCTCACTAATTCTCCATTTATTTTTTATAGCCTTTCGCTTATCAATATACATCGTAAAAAAACTTAGTAAGTTAATAAGTAGCAAATATATTAATAAATATTTCATATCCCAATCACCTTTTCTTCAATTCCCATATAATTCTATCGTTCTACATATTCCATCATAGCATTTTGTAATATATAATCTAAGTTATGTGTAAATAATTTTTACTATAAGGAGCGACCAATGAGTATCTTAACTGTAAAAAATTTAAGTCACGGTTTTGGTGATCGTGCTATTTTTAATAATGTTTCTTTCCGCCTTTTAAAAGGAGAGCATATCGGACTAATCGGTGCGAATGGTGAAGGTAAATCGACATTCATGAACATCATCACTAGGAAACTACAACCTGATGAAGGTAAAGTTGAATGGTCTAAAAATGTTCGTGTTGGTTATATGGATCAACATGCTGTATTACAAAAAGGCTCAACAGTCCGTGATGTTTTACGTACTGCTTTTAAGTATTTATTTGATTTAGAAAGACAAATGAATGAACTGTATTTAAGTATGGGAGAATGTGCTCCTGACGAGTTAGAAAGACTTCTCGAGGATGTTGGTTATATTCAAGACATGCTTGATAACAATGATTTTTATGTTATCGATGCAAAGGTTGAGGAAATTGCAAGAGGTCTTGGGCTTGATGATATCGGTCTTGATAAGGACGTTGATGATCTATCTGGTGGGCAAAGAACTAAGATTCTTTTAGGTAAACTTTTATTAGAAAAGCCAGACATTCTATTATTAGACGAGCCGACAAACTACCTTGATGAAAAGCATATCGAGTGGTTAAAGCGTTATCTTCAAGAATATGAAAATGCATTTATTTTAATATCGCATGATATTCCATTCTTAAACAGTGTTATTAATTTAATTTATCATATGGAAAATCAAGAGTTAAATCGTTATGTTGGTGACTATGACAATTTCATGAGTGTTCACCAAATGAAAAAACAACAATTAGAGTCAGCCTTTAAAAGACAGCAACAGGAAATCGCTGATTTAAAAGACTTCGTTGCTAGAAACAAAGCTAGTGTTGCGACTAGAAACATGGCAATGTCACGTCAAAAGAAGTTGGATAAAATGGATGTAATTGAGTTGGCTAAAGAAAAGCCGAAGCCTGAATTTAACTTTAAGATGGCTCGTGCATCGAGTAAATTAATTTTTGAAACTAAAGACTTAGTAATCGGTTACGACACTCCATTATCAAAACCATTGAATCTTCGCATGGAACGCGGTCAAAAGATTGCTTTAGTCGGCTCAAATGGTATTGGTAAAACGACATTATTAAGAAGTATTATTGGTTTAAACCGACCAATTTCTGGTTCAGTTGAAACTGGTGAAAATCATTATATTGGATACTTCGAACAAGAAGTTAAGAACTATAATGGGAAAACTTGTATCGAGGAAGTTTGGGACGAATTCCCGAGCTTTAATCAATATGAAGTTCGTGCTGCACTTGCTAAATGTGGTTTAACTACGAAGCATATTGAAAGTAAAGTTGACGTTTTAAGTGGTGGAGAAAAAGCAAAAGTACGTCTTTGTAAATTGATTAATAGAGAAACTAATATTTTAGTTCTTGACGAACCGACGAATCATTTAGATGTTGATGCGAAGGAAGAATTAAAGCGTGCTTTGAAAGAATATAAAGGAACGATTCTTTTAATTAGCCATGAGCCAGAGTTCTATAACGAAGTAGCAACTGAAGTTTGGAACTGTGAGGATTGGACAACTAAATTAGTATAATATCAAAACCAACATTCTTTTTAGGATGTTGGTTTTTTATATGGATTCGACAAAACGGTCGATAGAATCTCTTTTGTGGTCGATAGAATCACTTATTCGGTTGATTGAATTAATTTTCCGAATAATACATTGAACTTATATGTAAAAACCCATCAATTTTGATGGGTTTTCTTACTAGATAACTAGATTACCGTCATTTAAAGTTAAAACTACATCTGATTCATCTGCTAATTGCTTAGAATGGGTGACTACAATTACGCATTTATTTTCTTCATGAGCTAATTTTTTAAAAATATTTATAATATCTTGAGCAGTAGATGAATCCAAATTTCCTGTAGGCTCGTCTGCAATTAATAGATTCGATTCTTTTGCCAAGGCTCTAGCAATCGCAACTCGCTGTTGCTGTCCACCAGAAAGTTTTAAAATATTTCTTTTTGAGTCTACTTCGTTTATACCAACCTTACTTAGTAGATTAGTTATAGTAGTAGAACTCTTTACTCCACAAATTTCTATAGCAGTTTTAACGTTTTGATGTGCGTTCATATAACTTAATAAATTGTATGATTGAAAAACTATACCTACGTATTTACTTCTAAAATTTGTTAATCCAATCTTATTAATTTTTTTATCTTTATATTTAATTGTTCCTTGCTTTGGTTGATCGAGCCCTGAAATGACTGATAGTAATGTAGTTTTACCTGAGCCTGAAGGACCTACAATACTATAAAATTTACCTTCTTCAAATGAATAATTAATTTTATTTAATATTTGTCTTTCTTTTCCTGCTTCATTATATGAATAGCTAACATCTTCTAAATGCAAAGTTATATTATTCATAAATACCTCCTATACGTTTCGAGTTAGTATTTTTCTTGGATTAAATCTGACAATAAGTGTCGCAGGCATTATTGTACTTATTAATATAATTAATAATCCAATTCCAGATACCTGCTTCCATTCTTCTTGTGAAATTGATACGTTGATTGCATCAATAGGATCAGCTTCGATTGGATTAACTTGGTTCCTTCCTTGACCACCAAATCCCATTCCCCTCATTCCACCGATAAATCCATTTTCTTCTACTGATGAATTTTGAACCTCATTAACGAGAAGTTGATTACCAATAGTCTGAGCCATTTTTTGACTTGTTAATGTTGATATTCCAAGTGCAATAACAAATAACAGAACTAACTCAATTAATATTTGAGAAATTATCTTATAACGCTTTTCTCCTAGTGATAGCAATATTCCGAACTCTTGTGTTCTTTCCCTAATGATTAGAAACAATAAAAGTGACATTATGAGCGCACCGGCTACTGTTACAATAACGACAGTCTTATTTGAGAAATTTGCTACTTGGTTTATTGGTCCAACCATTGTTTCAAATGCAGTATCATTTGCATCTAATTTGAATTTAGTCCAGTCTATATCCAGCTTCTTTGCTTCTTCTTTAAACTTGTCTATATTTAAAGGATCATCAAGCGTGTAAACTGCTTTGTTAATTATGTTTGAAGCGTCTGTTTCTTCTTCGTTTGTAATCACTAGTGCCGTTAATGTGTAGGGTACATATATTTTATTGTACGGATTAGCTGCCCCGAATCTAATTGGCATATTTTCATCTAGAATTGTTGATGTTTCATAAATACCTACAATTTTAATAGATAATTTATTATCTGCGTCATCTATAGAGGCAATTTCAATTGTATCGCCAACTTCCAAATTATTTTCTATAGCTAAATTCTTTTCAATTACCACATTATTTGTATTAACATCATCAACCGTAAGTAGTCTGCCATCAGTTAGTTTACTAGTTTCCGAGGTGAAATCAACTAACAGATTTAGTTCTCTAACCCCACTTAGTGTTACATCAATGGCTTCTGGGTCTGCTCCACCCATCATTCTCCCTTGACCTTTATTAGCGTCACTAGTATTTGAATCAGACTCGACATCAGCTTGTCGTATTTCAGTAAAGCTACTAGCACTTGCAAACGTACTTGTTTCAAAGTTATAGGATTTAACTGTATTTAATTTTGTTAACTTCTCAGCATCCTTGACTAGCAAAGGTGTTCTCTCGATTCTACCAAATCCACCCTTTCCTTCAGTACTAGTAGATTTCATTGCACTTTGCATATCAAATTCTAGTGTTACATCAGCTCCAAGCTTTTTTCTAGCACTCACTGCCGAATCTTCTGTTGCGTGTTGAATTGCTAGTCCTGATAAAATTAAGTTTAAGATTACAATAAATGTCATTAGGATTAAAATTGACCTAAAGTATCTTACCTTCATACTAAGTAGTGCTCTTTTAATAAAATTCATATTATCTACCTCCTATGAATTTCATATTATACGTGCATAATGAATTTAAAGTGAAAGTGATATGAAGAAGAATTGAAATAAGATGTTTGTAGAATTTAACTGGATGGACGTTTTATCATATTGGATAATAAATATAAAAGGGATTCCGAAATGTAACCTTCGGAATCCCTATCGTAATATTCTTATGAATCGTATTAGCAATTTTTAAACCATATTTTAAACAACACACCATTTTCATGGTTAGAAATTTCATATTTTGCTTCATGTTTATTTAGTATAATTTTTACTAAATGAAGGCCTAAGCCACTGCCTCCAGTAGTTCTGTTTCGTGATTTTTCAAGTCTATAAAAAGGTTTTGCTAAACTTCTTAAGTCCTCATCTAAAAAAGTGACACCACTATTAAATACACTAAACTCAACAATATCCCCATTTTCAAAAGTTTCCAGCTTCACGATACCTGATAAAGGTGTGTAATAAATTGCATTACTTATAAGGTTAGATAATACCTTTTTAATCAACCCATTGTCGCCAATAATACTTTTTGAGTTTGAGAATTTGGTTTCAACCTTTAAATCTTTATCATTTATGAAAAATTCATAGTCTTTTAGTACTTCGTTAATAAGTTCTTCTAGAGGAATCTTATCGTTTGTATAATTGAAAATACGGTTCTCAACCTTATAAATCTCTAAAATTTCTTGAACTAACTTTTCCATATTCTTTGTAATTTGATGTGACTTTACTAGATATTTATCACGGTCCTTAAAAGATCCAATATTTTCAATCATTCCTTCTAGTTGGCCAGATAAAACTGTAATTGGAGTTTTTAATTCATGTGAAATTGCAGCAATAAATTCTCGGCGCTCGGCCTCAAGTGCACGCTCTTTCGTAATATCATCTTGCAATTTTTCATTTGCACTCTTTAGTTCATCCATCGTATCTCTAAGGTTTCGCGCCATAATATTTAAGTTCGTCGCAAGTTCACCGATTTCATCGTTATTATTTTCAATAGCTTTAGCTGTAAAATCAAGTTTTGAAAAGCTTCTCGCAACATTATTTAAATTAAGAAGTGGCTTCGACACTAGGAACGAATAAACGAATCCAGCAATAATAGATATTAAAAACATAATTATTATTAAGTATGGCAAAATTTCTGTAAGAACTTCAGTTGCTTCATCTATAGGCTGTAGCGGTGTAGTAATAAATAAATAGAGATCTTCATCAATGCCCCTAATACTAATCTCGCTAACTTCCTTATAAATACTTCTATTTTCCTCGTTATTAAACTCAATAGACTCCTTATCTGGGATAAAAGGGAGCTCAATAAAGTGTTTCCCCTCATTCATTCTATAACCAGATGGTTTAAAGTAGAGGTTTTGTCCATGTGCATTTTTTACTGCAAGAGTGACATTATACTTTTCACTAAAAGTATTAAGAATACCTACCGCTTCTTCTCCGTTACTCTTCTTTAACTGAACTGTTACCGAATGAAGCCCCTCCGTAATTTTACCTACTTTATAGTTATAATAGAAAGACGGCATCCAGAAATATAAAACTGTATATAAAATTAACGCACTTAATATTAGTAAAGAACTCGTGAAGAGAAACAGTTTAAAAGTAATACTTTTCCGTTTATTCAACAACATAGCCAATACCCTTTACAGTTCTAACAACATCTGAACCGACCTTTTTTCTAAGGTTTTTTATATGCGCATCTACAACTCTAGTATCACCAAAGAAATCATATCCCCAAATTTGTTGAAGTAGGATTTCTCTAGTTAAAACTCTACCTTTGTTTTTCAAAAACAAAAGTAATAATTCGAACTCTTTTGATGTCAAATCTATCTCTTCATTAGAAACAGTTACTTTGTATCCCTCTTGATCGAGAGTAATATTTTTATAGGTAATTATATTTTTATTTTCATGAGGATAAACTCTTCTTAAGACCGCATCAACACGTCTCGTTAATATACTAAAAGAGAATGGCTTAGTGATATAATCATCTGCTAGATTATCAAACGCCTTTACTTGATTTTCCTCATCATTTAATGCTGTTAAATATATTATCGGAACTTGCGATTTTGATCTAATCATTTTACCTAGAAACATACCGTCTAAATTCGGCATCATTACATCTAGTAAAATAAGGTCAAAATTGCCTTGTTGGAACTTGTCCCATCCCTCAAGTCCATCGTTTGCCAATGTAACAGTGTGTCCATGTGCCTGGAGGAACTCATAAATAAGCTCCTGTATATTTAAGTCATCTTCTACTACTAATATATTTGCATTCATACTCAACACCTCAAGAAAAATTATACAACTACTGTGTGAATTACATATGAAGAAACGTGATTATAAAAAACATTATTATCTTAAAAAGGTTTGACTGCAAATTTGAGCAAAGGACGCTTGACTCCAGCGGCAGAACGATCTAGGCGAGACTACAGGCTCGACAGATCGGCCGCGGAAAGCAAGCGTCCAAAAGCGAAAATCAATATACTTTTATTTATATTGGGACTATTTCAGAGGCCTTAAAGCATGCTATGAAAGCGGCCAATGCTAAAAATAATCCTTTTTTAATTCTGTGAGATAATCTTTAAAGTTTAAACTTATCAGATTGTGATTTCATATCCATGGATAGCTTAGCTAAGTTTTGAATTGAATCAGTAATCGAATGCACAAGTTTATCCTGTTCCTTAGTAATATCAGATATTTCTGTAATACTTTCAGCTACTTGCTCTGAATTTTTGGAAATCTGGATAGCTGAAGCAGAAATTTGTTCTGCTGCTGCTGACATCTGTTCAGAAGTCGAAGATACATCTTGTATCTGGTCATTCACACCATTAATAGATGTTAAGATGTTTTTGAATACTTCACCTGTTTCTTCTACTTCTATCATACCTTTTTTTACATCAGATAATACTACTTCCATCTTACCTACAGTACTATTTGTATTAGTATTAATTTTATCAATAATTTGTTGTATGTTTCCAGTTGCCTTTTCAGATTGCTCAGCTAATTTACGTACTTCATCAGCAACTATTGAGAATCCTCTTCCAGCTTCACCTGCTCTAGCAGCTTCGATCGCTGCATTTAATGCTAATAAATTTGTTTGTGAAGAAATTTCCCTAATAATTTTTATAATATCCTCAATTTCCTTCGAATGATTTTGTAAAACCATTAAAGATGATGCTGATTCGTTTACTGATTTGCTAACCGCTTGCATTTGCTCTATTAATAGGTTTACCTTATTATTCCCGTCTTCAATTTCTTCAAGAGTATTTGATGAAAGTTCTGATGCATTAAATGAGGATTTAGCTATTAAATTAACACCTATAGCCATTTCTTCTATAACTTTTACACTTTCCTCTGAATTTCTATATTGAATATTAGTATTTTCGGCTATCTCAACTAACTTTTCTGATATTTGACTACTCATATCACTTGTTTCATTAGCATTTTTAAGTAGCTCAGTAGAATTGTTTGCTAATTGATTTGAATTTTGATCAATAGATTTAATAATATCCCTTAAGTTATTTAACATATAGTTAAAAGATTTAGACAGTAAACCGATTTCATCATTTCTATCCGACTCTACATTTATCGATAAGTCACCATGGCCAATTTTCTCAGCATCTCTACTAAGATTATTTAATGGTTTAGTTATCGAATTTGTAAAAAGATATATTAGTACTGTACTTATAAAAAGAATCACAACTGTGGTAAAGAATAGCTCGTCTCTATTATTATTCATAGATTCATATATATTTGTTGCATCAAAATCTGCCCCGATGATACCAATAACTTCACCAGATTGGTTCTTTATAGGAACATATGATGATATTAATGCACCATATTCCTCAGTATAATCTAAGTCACCCGTCTGTTTTTTGCCACTTTCAAAGCTTTTTATTAACTTAGGATATTCTTTCATATTATCTTCTAAATCACCTAAACTTGATGCATCTTCAGAACCAGGCGGCATCCCATCAACCATATAATAATATTTATATCCATCATTTCCTTTAACACGTTGCATAGTATACAAATACACTAGTCCGTTTGCTTCACGAATCTCATTTAATTTTGCTCTAAGTTCATGATAGTAGTCATTTTCCCTACTTGCTAGAGTAATAGTTTTGTATTTTTCAACATCAATTACTTTAACTGCTCTTTCAGCAATACCTAAAGCTTGTTTACTAACTGAATCTGTTATTACCTCATTAGATGATTTGTACGCAATTATGCTTGTAATCAAACCAGTTATTAGTATTAAGCTTGAAAATACTAATATCATTTTTAGTTTAAGACTTATCTTCATAAATACCTCCATAAACAAAATTAGCTATTAAATATATACATTATTATTTTATATCAATTTATGGCAATGATTTCCTCTACATTTCGACAGTTTGACAAACTATTTAAAATAAAAAAAATTTTCGACATTTAGAATCTGACATGATTCTCCGAGCACCAATGATATTATAAAAATCATCAATTTATTGGAGGAGAAACATGGTATTTAAATCTTTTCGTAGTTTTACCTTTACATTTATTATTTTAACAATACTAATTACTACAAGTTATAAACCAGCCTCTGCTTTAACTATTGATGCCAAACTAAATAATCTTATAAAAAAGTCTGGTGGGCAAATTTCTATATCATATGAGAATTTAATAACAAAAGATAAGTTAAACTACAATGTAAACACCGCCATGAGGGCTGCAAGCACAATGAAGCTACCTTTAACTTTATTCGTACTTGAGCAGGCTGAAGAAGGGAGAATTAACCTTAATCAACGTCTAGTCTATAAATCCCGTCATTACTATGGAGGTTCCGGAATAATACAAAATAATAAAGTTGGAACCTCTTATACTATTAGAGAACTAATTAAATATGCAATAGTACATAGTGATAATATAGCTTTTATTATGCTTAAAGAAAAAGTCGGAAATGGTGCTTTCTCAAGCTACTTAAAAAAGTCTGGTGCTAAGTACGGTTATATTAATGGGGTTGCTACGCTGTCAGCAAACGATCTTAATATATTTCTAAAAAAGGCATACACCTTCTCTCAAAAAAGCAAACTCGGCAAGGAGCTTGTAAATTACTTATCTAATACCGTTTATAATACGACTATACCAAGTGGAATACCTAAAGTTAGAGTAGCCCATAAAGTCGGCATGATTCCAATGTATAATATTTATAATGATGCAGGTCTTATTTTTGATAATCAACCTTATACCCTAGTCATTATGACAAAAGGGATAGAGTATAATAAATCCCAAAAAGTTATTGCCGAATTAGCAAGTCTAATACATAAAAATCATCTTGTAACAACTGCAAATGTTGCTGCATCAAATTCTAACATAATTAAAAACAAGTTAGACGCGGATAATAACAAGAAAAAGTTAATTGTTAACATAAACCAACGTAATCCATTAAATCAAAACATTATGATTCGCTTAAGAGAAGCTTATTTATTAAAATCTATTTTTAACAGCAACGTTGCAACAATCGCAACTTATCAAATAACAGACCTATTTAAACTATAAAGAAAACTCGACGATTGCCGCACCTTTAAGGCGAAGGCAGAGCCGTAGTTGCACTTATGCGTTAGGAAAGTATGAACTAATCAAAGTTTATACTTTCCTACTAGCTAAATAAAAAACTGTACCCTTACTACTTGTAAACAGTAAAGGTGCAGTTTTATTTGAGTATGTTTTTCTCTAAGACAGTAACTCGGTTATTTTTCATATTATTAAACATTTGAGAATCTAAGTTAAAATAATTTATTAGCTCTGTATCTGTTACATCCTTTGGGAATTTCCTTCTATTAAAAGAACCGAATTTCGTTCTGTTATATCTAGACCAAAATATTAATATACCTAAAACAAAAGACGCAACAATGATAGTAACGACAACAATCTTCACTGTATCATATATACTTTCAATTACTATTAAATTATTAAGTAAGAATTCCATGTTAAAGTACCAAGCAAGTATTGAGAAAATTATTTGTGTTAATGAAAAAAGCACATAACTCCAACCTGCAGCAGTTATCGTTTTTTCAATATTTTTTTTCTTACGTCGTTGTCTACCATCAATAATCATTCGCTTATCCCCCTATCAGGACTTTGCCATATAGCGAATTTCTTTTTTTTCTTTAAAGCTTTTGGAATTGCTCTTATTAAGACAAATGCATTAAAATACCAGTATATAATTGGATACCAAACTGACCATAAGTAATATTTAATAAGACCTTTATCATATTTATTATCAAGAATCATTGCAATTAGGAACTGGATCAAACAAATAACCGTTAAGTATGAACCAGACCAGAAAATCGGAACAAAAACATTATTCGTTCTAATAATCTCAAAAAGGTAAATTATTGTCACAATAATCCAACTAACTGACCACATTACACTAAAAATTTGTTCGAGTAATATGGGAATAAGCCTTCTTTGTTCCCATTCAAAAATTAAGTTAAAATGTCGGATTAGTACTTCTATTCCACCTTGGGCCCATCGCACTCTCTGAGCCCATAATCCTTTAAGTGTTTCTGGAACTAGCATCCAACAAAGTGCCCTAGGTTCATAGCGTACATCCCAAAATCTTCTTTGTAATTTCCAGGTTATTCCGATATCATCTGTAATTAGGTCTCTATCCCATAAACCGCAATCTAGTACGGCTCGTTTTCGAAAAGCGACAATAACACCTGAGACTGTCATTACTTTTCCTAGAATTCTTTGTGTTCTTTTTATCATACCAATAATACTTGAAAATTCAGTAAGCTGAATCTTAGCTAATAATGAGCTTCTATTTCTTACACGTGGGTTACCAGTTACTGCTCCAACACGTTCACCAAAATTGGGATTCACAAAATGGGGAATCATGTACATGATAGCATCCTCATCAAGCAATGAGTCAGCATCAATACATAACAATATTTCACCTTTAGATGCAATGAGTCCTAAATATAAAGCATTTGCTTTACCACTATTTTCTTTTAGGTCGATAACTTTAAGGTTTGAATAAAGTTCTGATAATTGCTTCAAAATCTCTGCTGTATTATCTTTACTACCATCATTTATAGTTACTATTTCATAGTTTGGATAATTTAATGCTATAAGATTTTCCACAGTTTCACTAATATTTTCTTCCTCGTTATAGCAAGGAACTAATATTGATACAAATGGCATCTCTGTTGGTAACGGCAGTTCTTTTCTTTCATTCTTTATGTAAAAGATTATGGACCCTCCAAGCCAAACCACACTCATAACTAATGGATACCAGAAAACGAAATCCATTATAATCAAAAGAATTTTATTGTACATTGTTCCACCCCAAATGGATGTTTACTTATTATTTTAGTTTGTAGATAATCCAACTATAGTACTATTGTTAAATAGTGGTAAAATTTTTGTAGTAAAAATTACCTATTCAATCTTATAATGTTTATATATAAGGGGTGACACATTTGATTAGAGACATAATTGCAAACGCGTGTATAATGATATCTTTTATATATATTTTAAGTAGATTAATTTCTCCAAAAAGTTCTGTGACATTTTACACAATTAAAGAAAAAGTAGTTACTGGAATTTCATTTGGATTACTTGGATTCGGCCTGATGTTCTATGCTTTTCAAATTTACGGTAATATAAGACTGGATTTACGTTTTATACCAATTTTAGTAGCTGGATACTATGGTGGTCCTTTAAGCGCGTATATTTCTGCAATAATTATCGCTATAACGCGATTTTATTTTGGTGTTAACCTAGCATCTGTTCATGCGATATCAATTGCAATATGTACTGCAATTGGCGTTCATTTTATAAATAAAAAATTTAACAGCAAGCCTCAAGTTGCCTTTTTAATAATGATTTTATATGGAGTTTTTATAACTGTTTTCAACTTATACCTTTTAGTTAACGATATAAAAGTAGTAACTGAAGCAACGCTAATTTTAGGTTCAATATCTTTAATTGCTGGTTATGCTGCATTGTATATTTGTTTAGATATAAAAAAGTCTGTTGAATTATTTGATTACTATAAACATAGTTCAACTGTTGATCACTTAACTGGACTTTATAACGTAAGAGTCTTTGATACTCACTTAAACAAATTGATAACTGATTCAAAACTTAATCAGAGTCCGTTTTCTCTTTTACTTATCGATATCGATTTCTTTAAAAAAGTTAATGATACTTTTGGCCATGATGCTGGTGATGCAGTATTATCACAGGTTGGAAAATTATTAGTTTCAAGTTGTAGATCAAATGATATTGTTTTTAGAAATGGTGGAGAGGAATTTGCGATAATACTCCCAAATACCAATCTAGAAAAAGCAGTTGAAGTAGCTGAACGAGTTAGAACTACAATGGAATTTAAATATTTCGAATTACCGAATCATATTAAAATAAATGTAACTGTTTCTATTGGTGTAGCGTGTTACCCAGATACTACAATCAATTATGAAACGATTTTAAAACAAGCAGATGATTCCTTATATGATGCGAAGAATAGTGGAAGAAACAAAGTAGTTTTTCAATAATATTTCTAATTATTTAGAATACAATATTCGACATAAAAAATTCGGTTGTTACATATAGTCTTATGTAATAAAATTAAATTAATTATAATTTACAACTGTGAGGGGGAGGTAAAATGGTTCAATCAGTATTAAGTAATCTTGGAATATTGCTCTTAATGCACATGATTATTAATACCTTTTACCACTTCAATAACGAGAAGAAAATATCAGATAATACAATGAACTGGATCCATGTAGCTGCGGCTTCATGGGCAATCATAACAATGTATTATTATCCTATAAGTATAAATGGGCATATATACGACCTTAGAATTGTACCACTAATGTTTAACGCTTTTTATCACGGATGGAAAAAAGTTACTCCGATAATCGTAATAACCTCTATCTGGAGATTACTAATGGGTGGAGAGCATGTTCTATTTGAAATTGTCGTAGCAAATATTATTCCGCCACTTTTAGCATTGAGGTTGTTCCCATTATATACAAAACCAATTGATTATAAAGTGTTTTTATTATTCTCGGTGTCTTGGTTTATTTCAGACATATCTTTACTAGTATTTTCTCATGATGGATTTTACACATTTGCCACAATAGCACCTTTTAGGTATGTAACACTTATGATTTCAGCACTAATTATGCACCTAACAATCGCCAGAGGCAGAAAACATTTAGAAATGACTGTTCAACTTCAATATTATGCAGAACGCGACCCGCTAACTGGTCTTTATAATATGAGAAAGTTTGATAATCAAATAAAAAGTTTTAACCACACTAATAAAAAAATGTTTGTTGCAATGATTGACATCGATTGTTTTAAAAAAATCAATGATTCATTTGGACACCAAATGGGTGACAACGTTATTAAAGATATAGCACAGATAATTAAAAAATATATTACCAAAGATATTATCGTTGCTCGTTATGGTGGAGATGAATTTATCTTTTTAATCGCTTCTGAAACACAAGAAGAAGCTCTTGCCGTTCTTGATAAAATTAGAGTAAATGTTTCTAACTCAACGTTTTTTTCAGATAAGACTTCATCAAATTTAAGAGTATCATTATCCGTTGGTGTATGTGAGATAGATGATATACAAAAAATTAACCATATTATAGATAAAGCAGATAAGCAATTATACTTAGCAAAACAACAAGGTAGAAATAAAATATGCAGTTAAAAACCCACTTACTAATTAAAAGTAAGTGGGTTTTTTATATCATTATATCTCAATGTTTACTCGTATTTTATTTAAGGCTTGCTCAAGATCGTAAATCAAATCATCTGGATCCTCTATACCAATCGATAATCTAACCATATCTGGTGTAACACCAGCTTTACGTTGACTTTCTTCGGATAGCTGTGCATGTGTTGTACTAGCTGGATGTATTACAAGTGATTTAGCATCCGCAACGTTAGCAACATGTCTAAAGATTTTTAATCCTTCTATAAATTTCTTACCTTCTTCAACGCCACCTCTTACACCAAATGTGAAAATGGAACCTGCGCCTTTTGGGAGGTATTTTTCAGCTAATGCGTTATATTTGTTTCCAGGTAGTGACGGATAGTTAACCCACGAAACTTCTGGGTGATTACTTAAAAATTCAACTACTCGTTTAGTATTTGATACGTGCCTTTCAACTCTCAAAGATAAGGTTTCTAAACCTTGTAAAAATAAGAAAGAATTAAATGGGCTTAATGAAGCACCAGTATCTCTAAGTAACTGTACACGAGCTTTTATGATGAATGCTGCTGCTCCTACATCTTGCGCATAACGGATATTATTATAACTTGCATCAGGAGTCGTAAAGTGTGGAAATCTTCCACTTCCTTCCCAATCAAATTTACCTGAATCTACTATTACTCCTCCAATTGATGTACCATGACCACCTATGAATTTTGTTGCTGAATGAACAACTATGTGAGCTCCGTGTTCAATTGGTCTAACAAGATACGGAGTACCAAAAGTATTATCAACAATTAAGGGGATTTTAAATTCATTTGCTACTTCGGCAACAGCCTCAAAATCCACTAAGTTCATTCCGGGATTACCAATTGATTCGATAAAGATTGCTTTTGTTTTATCAGTAATTGCATTTCTAAAGTTTTCAAGATTATCAGGATCAACAAAAACTGTGTTAATTCCTAATTTCGGAAGCGTAACTGAAAATAAATTGTATGTTCCACCATAAAGCGTACTCGCAGCTACTATTTCATCACCTGAAGAAGCAATGTTTAGAATTGCGTATGTAACTGCTGCCATCCCTGATCCAACTGCTAATGCACCAATTCCACCTTCCAAAGCTGCAATTCTTTTTTCGAATACATCTGAAGTAGGGTTCATAATTCTAGTGTAAATGTTTCCTGCTTCTTTTAGTGCAAATAAGTTGGCCCCATGCTCTACGTCATTAAAATTAAATGCAGTTGTTTGGTAAATCGGTACCGCTATCGCGTTAGTCGCAGGATCCACTTCCTGGCCTGCATGTACTTGTAACGTATCAAAACCTAATTTTCTTTCTGACATGATTCTATCCCCTTTGTTTAATTTATTTTATTGCGTTTTTATCGGTCAATTGAGTATTATCTCATCCACTTTTGCGGTTTTATCATCCAGTTGTCGAATTTGGTTCTTACTGCTATTCTTTTTGTCAAAAAATAAAAGAGCCCTCCTTTCGCAAATATTCTGACGAAAGAGGGCTCTCAGCTTTTGAAGTCACTTCCCCTCTCATCTGTCTCGCTGTATAACAACGAGTAGGAATTGGCACCGTTCAGTAATACTGATGGTTGCCGAGGTTTCATAGGGCCTATCCCTCCACCTCTCTAGATAAGAAAAAACAATATGTTGTTAAATAATATATTATTTCTTTATAAAATTAATGTCAACATAATTTTCAGAAAATTTTTACAATAATTTAACCTTACTACCTTCACCTAGTTTAGCAGGTGAAACAACTAGCTTAACAGGAATTCGTTCCTGAATTTCCTTAACATGGCTAATAATACCGACTGATAGGTTTTCTGAATGCAGCTTTTCTAATGATGCCATTGCAGTTTCTAAAATATTGTCATCAAGTGTTCCGAACCCTTCATCCAAAAAGAAAAATTCTAACGGCGCTGAATTTTTTAATTGTATATGTGATGATAGGGCTAATGCCAACGATAGTGATGTTAGAAAAAGCTCTCCACCGGAAAGAGAATCCGTAGACCTTTTATGTCCACCACTAGCGTTATCTTGGATTAAGAAGCTTCCAGTATCTTTATCCAAAATGAGATTAAATTTCCCTTTTGTTATGTCATACAAACGATTTGATGCTTCTCTAGCGACATAGTTCAGTTGAGACATGGCTATAAATTCAACAAATTTATTTCCTTGTAGTAGCCTTAAGAGCTGATCAATTTTATTTTGCTTTCCCCTAACCAGGTCATATTCAGCCTGAATCTCTTTAACTTCATTTAAACGATCCTTTAAAGTTGTTATTTCTTTAGCTTTTAGAGTAACTAAGTCATGTATTTCCTTTATCTTACTTTCCAAACTTAGCCTTCTACTCTCTAGCTCTAACCAATCTTCATCTGTACACTTTTGATTTCCTAGCTTTCCTTGAATGCTTGAGATTACTGCAAGGATATTATTTAATCCTGTATTGTAAGAATCAATTTCAATCTTCCAAGCAGCCTGTTGATTTTCTTCTGCAAAAGCTTCAAATACTTCATTTTCATTAGAAAAGTTATGCTTCTCCAATAATTCGATTAGAATATTTTCAAGGAGTTTCGTTCTATCTGAATTATTTTCAAATTGGGTTTTTAATGTAATTTTTTCTGTTTCAATATTTTTTATAATATTTGTTATTTTATCAAGCGCATTACTTAGGTTAATGACATTCTCATTAATTGAGTTAATTTGATTTCTAACTTCTAGTAACTCATCATCTACGGATTTATCTATACAAAGAATTTTTATTTGGCTTAATTTTAATTCTATTTCATTCAAAAGCGCCTTCTTCTTCTCTGATAATTGCACTTCTGCTATTCTTATTTCTGAAATATACTTGTTTAAATCGTCAATTTCTTTATCTAAATTGTCCTTCTCAGAATCTAAAGTTTTCTTTTTCTCATTTAGAGTTTCAAGCTTTACATCCCTCTGTTTTAATTCTTGAAATTGCACTAAATAATTCTCAGGTGTACCCAATAGTTCAAGTTGTTTTTCGATAGATATTATTTCATTCTTTAAAATATCTATCTCATTCATGATGAAACTAAGTTGTTTCTCTAAATTAAGACTGTTAGTACTAGAGACACTTAATTTCTGACTAACTAAACTAAGTTCTCCCTGTACGCTTCTTTCTTGGTTATTTAATGATTCTAATCTTGAATTTACTTTACTTCTTGTTTCCTTCTGTTCTATTTCTTTTGTAACAAGTAATGTTAGATTGTTTTTTTCATGTTCGAGTTCTTCTGTTGAGTATTTATTTAAATTTAACAACTTTGATTCTACGCTTGTTTTTTGCTCAATTTTCACTTTTAGTTGGACATCAACACCGGAAATACTTTTATCCACGCTTTCCATTTCTAGTTCTACTATATTGAGTTTATTTTCTATCTCTAAAAGTTCATCTAAATCTGCAGTTGTTGCTAGTTTTTTATGGTTTTCATTGCCACACACTGGACATTCGTCACCTTGCTTAAGGCTTGATGCAATAGTGCTAGCCAAATTATTAAGTTTTATTGCTTCTATACTAGTTTTAAAATTATTAAAATCTGATTCTAATCTTACGTAACCTTCTTTTTGGATAGTCAAATTTTCCTGTAAAGCACGAATATCCCTACTTAATTCTTCATAATCCTGTTTAAGTTTGTCTTCTTCTAATATAGTTGCGCTTATTGTTTCAATTCGCAATTTACAATCATTAATTTCATTAGTTAAGTCAATTATGTCTTGCTCAGTTGCAACTGGTCCTTCTTTTAAAATCTTAAGTTCCTCTTGTAATTGTGCATGCAGCTTCTCTATATCAGTAAATTTGCATTTTAAGTTATTTGTTTGATTATTCGTTTCCTCTAGTTCAGACTTTATTGATTTAGAAAGTATTTTCTTCTGACTTAAAATGTCGTTCTTATGATTTATTTCTTTCTGAAGTTCATACCCATTAGTTATTTTATTTCGTTGAGAACTAGAAATTGAATTTTGATTAATTTGTAGGTCAAGTTCAGATAAGTCTTGTCTGCATTTATTTAATAAAACACTACGTTCTTCTAATTTTGATTTATATTTATTAAGATTTTCATTACCAATATTAATATTATTTTGTAGCTCAGCTAACTCCTCATTTTTTAAAATGAGTTCTTTCTCGGTTTTCTGAGCTTCTATTAATTTACTTTCTTTTATCTTGAGTAAAGGAATTTCTTCAACTTGGAGTAGTTGGGCTTGTTTTAGTTTTTTGGACAGAATATCACTACTAATTAACGCTTCGTCTAATTGAAGTGTTGTAGATTCCAGTTGATTTATTATTCGTAACATATCTTTTTTAAGTGCTATGACTTCATCATAAGTTGGCTTTACTTGACTAGCTCTCTGAGCCTTACTTAGATTAATAGCAATTCTTTCAATCTCTTCTTCTCTACTTCTAAGACTACTCAACTTTTCATTACCGATCGAAAGTTCCTGAGTTAAACGATAAACTTCCTTCAACTGTTCATATTGGGTTTTAAAAGATTTTTCGGTACTAATAAGCGTTGCTTCAGAATTTTTTAAAACATTAAATTCGTTTTTAAGTAACTCTAGTGATTCCTCTGTTACATTCTCATACCCTTCAAGCCTACCACTTAAAAAAGTTATTTGACTTTTATTTTCATTACTTTCAGATTTTATTTTGTCTGTTAGCTGCCTACCGTATTTTTCTAACCCAAAAATACGTTCTAACATGTCATTTCTAGTTCCAGGAGTCATTTTTAAAAACTCAGAAAATTTCCCTTGTGGAAGTACTACTGCTCGTGTAAAGTCTTCTGCTTTAAGGCCTATCAGTTCTTCTATTACTTTATTAGCCGATGTTACCTTATCTGCTAGAATCTCATTAGAGTTTTCCTCGTAAAGTCTAATTGACGGTGTGTTGTATTTACCGGTTTTCGAGAGCCTAACTGACCTTGTAATTATATATGTCTTAGCACTAGCACCTTTTCCTAGTACAAATTTCAATGTGACAGATGATTCATTTTCATTACTGTTAATAAAAGAGTTTTGCTCACGCGGGACAGAGCCATAAAGTGCATAAATGATTCCATCTAGAATTGACGATTTCCCACTTCCAGTTGGTCCGAAGATACCAAAAAGACCTTTAGAGGTTAATTTTTCGAAATCGATTACTTGTTTTTCACGGAAACTATTAAAACCTTTAATTTCAAGTAATACCGGCCTCATTTTCTATCCCCCTCTCCTGCTAGTTGTAGAAATATTTCAGTCAGCTCTTGTGTTGGCTCGACCTCATTTTTATATTTGTAGAACATTACAAATAATTCCTCGAGGTTTTTTTCCGTTATATTATTAGTAATTTCTTCATCATCCGATTGACCTTTTAATATAGGTTTAATCTCAATAATATCTTGTTTAAGACGTTTCATTTCTTTAATTTCATCTTGATTAATGATTCGGTCTGTATGAATTTGAATATAAACCCACGCATCTTCGCTAGATTTCTCACGGCAAAGATCAATCGCTGCTTGGATGTCCTCACAATCCCATAATTCAATTTTTTTATAGATAGATAAATTTAATCTTTCAACATTGACCTTCTCACCCGGGTGTGCTTCAAAATAGTATACAGAATTTTTATTATTTCTTTCTTTTTTAGAGTATTGAATCGGAGATCCACTATAAATAATTGGTGTTTCGTTATTCAAATACTTCTGAGTTTTATGGAGATGACCAAGTGCCACGTATTGAGCTGTGTCTGGAAGGTGTTTTAACTCTACTACATATGATCCTCCAAGTTGTATTGCTCTTTCAGAATCTGTAGCTTCACCACCAACTACATATAAATGGCTCATTGCTAGATTTATAGTGTCTTCTCTGAAATTTGATGAAATCTCGTTAAATAGTTCACCAATTCTCTCAGAATAAGATTGTTGGAAACTTTCTTCCGAGTCTAGATTCCCTAGTACTTCATTTAGTCTTCTCTCACTAGGATATGGAAGTGCTGCAATTACAGTTTTCTCTCCCCTTATTTCTAGTTCGATATAACCCTTACCACTATCAATAACCTCAAAATTTCCATACTTACCTTTTTCTATAATCGTGTTCAAAGTTCCATAAATAATGATTCCATGTTCCTTTGCTAGTGGTAATATAGCTTCAAGTCGTTCTGGATTATCATGATTACCTGCAATAATAACTATTGCTCGATTTCCATTATTAGAAAGTCTTCGCAAGTACTTGTAAAGTAGCTCTTCTGCTTTTGCTGGTGGGTTTGATACGTCATAAATATCACCTGCATGCAAAATTAAATCTACTTGCTTGTCTTCTACTATCTTACAAAACTCTTCAAGGAATGCCTCTTGTTCCTCGATTCTACTATTTCCTTCTAGTGTTTTACCTAAATGCCAATCAGAAGTATGTATTACGCGCACTTCTTTCACCATCCGATCAATATATTAACTCTATTATACTAGATTACCCCTAAGAAAAATTAGTGAGGTATTAAGAAACTGAAAAAATAAAGATTTTTCGACAAGTCGGTTGATAGAATCGCTTTTAGGAACGATAGAATAAGTTTTAGGGTCGATAGAATTACATTTATTTAACATCAAGTAGAAATAAGTAAAAAACCCCTTAACTTGTTAAGTTAAAAGGCTTTAGAAACTATGATATTTTCTGTATGTTATATTTTTTTAAGACTTTTCTACCCATACCATACGCAACAAATCCAAAAAGTACAGCGGATAATATTCTTAATATAGTTGCAGTAATCATTGCAACGTTCATATTAAAAAATTCTAATAAAAACACTCCAAACTGTGGTGCTAAAAAGGCTATAAATGACAGTAGAAAGTTATAGTTCGTAATATATGAGGTTCTATAATCATCTTCAGAAACTTCTAGAAGTCTATTAAACAATAAAAGTACTGTTCCAGCTAAGAAGAAGCCAGTTACGAAATTAATTGCTACTAAATAGTACAAGTTAACAGAAAGTATTGTAAGTACAGGTGCTAATGCCATTCCAAAAGTAGCCCACACAATCATTTTCGCATTTCCCCATCTATCCGCTAACCTGCTCCAAATAGGGTAGCTAAAAACTTGTGTCAGTTGATTCGCAACAATAAAAATACTAATCCAAAAAGCATCTGCATGTGCAAATCTTATCTGATATATATTGAAAAGTGACCAAGCCATTTGCCAGGAAAAATTAAAAAACAATCCACATATTAAAAAAGTGAAGTAAGGTTTATGCCTAAAAAGTCTTTTTGAAAATAAAGAAACTTTCTCTATTAAACTGTCATTAGCCTTAATCTCAACATGTTTACTTAAATAATAAGTTTCAATTATACCAAAGGCAAAAGCGATTATAAAAAGGATTTGATACGGTAATGCGTTAGAAGAAGATTGTTCCTTCATAACCACACCAGCTATTAAAGTAACAATCATCGCGACAAACGTTAATTGTTTATTTCTTTTTCCGAAAAATGAATTACGCCTATCATCTGGGATTAAATCACCAATGAAGGCTTGCCAGCTAAGTGTAAAAAATGTTCCTGGAAGATTCATTACAGCTATTAAAATCACAAAAACCCAAGAAGAATACTTAGTATTAATATAGGGTACAAAAATCATTAGTGCGATAAACACCCTTGTAATAATTGTGGAATACATTGTAAATCGCTTTTTTTCGTTAAGTCTATTAATTAGTACTGCAGCTATTAATGTTGTAAAAATTCCAATGAATGCTGGTAAAGAGGATATTAATCCAACTTGATAATTATTTGCATCTAAAACTTCTATAGCAAAAAGCGGGAAAAAGTTTGCCGATAAATTCAATGCAATTGTTCCTGCTATTCCATTTTTAATACTTAACACTTCATTTATGCGAACTGTCTTCGTGTCGTATAACAAAATACATTCCTTCTTCCAAAATTTAAAATGGACACCCATACAGGATGTCACATTCGGAAATTATCGTGATTTTCCTATGTAAAATACCGCTAAAGTTCCGGGACCAACATGTGATCCGACACCCGGTCCTATGGTGTTAACAAAAAAACCTTTAACTTTTACTTCTTTTTGAATTGCGTCTGTTAATTTTTCGACATCTTCTAGACAGTCTCCATGACTTATAAATATTATTTGTTCCTCGGAGTCTACTATTTTATCTTTTAAATTGTCTACTAAATATTTGATAGATTTTTTTCTACCTTTTACTTTATCAGATGGAACTAATTTACCTTCATCGGTAATTTGCAGTATCGGCTTAATATTTAATAACGAGCCAATAACTGCTGACGCACCTGATAATCTTCCACCGCGCTTTAGATGACCTAAATCATCTACTGTAATCCAGTGGTTTACCTTTAGGTTATTATCTTGTACCCATTTAACAATCTCATCTTTTGTTGCTCCATTTTTTAACATTTCATTTACATAATAAACGATAAGTCCCTGACCTAAAGAAGCACATTTCGTATCTATAACTGTAATATCGGCATTCTTCATTTCATCTGTAACGATATCTCTCGCAATTAATGCGCTATTAAGTGTACCTGATAACGGTGATGAAAACCCTAGATAGAGAACAGCATATCCATCTTCTGTTTTCTTTTTGAATACATCAACGAACGACTGAACATTTATTAATGAGGTAGATGGCATTTCACCATTTCTAACAATCTCATAAAATTCCTTGTGGGACATGGATTCCCCTAAGTCATCTGGCACTTCTCTTCCCTGAATATTAACCATAATTGGTAATACATCGATTTTATTCTCTTTAACATATGATAATGGTAGATCACTGCATGAATCTGTAATAACTGTTAACTGCATTTATCCATCTCCCTTTTGGTTTTACTGGAGTGTGTTATTTTATATGCTAAGTAGATTTTAACCTATATTTAATATATTAAAAATACCTAATAATAACAGTAAATCTGACAAAATATTAACTACGAATAAAGAAAACTCGGCGATTGCCGAGCTTTAAGAGCGACGGCAGAGCCGTAGTTGCTCTTATGCGTTAGGAAAGTATGAACTGCGCAGAAGTTTATACTTTTTATAGCCAATAAGAGCTAAAATCTACGAATCTCGTGATTTTAGCTCTCAATTTATTATTGAATTGTCACAACTGGAGGAGATTCTACTTTAATTTTAGCGGTTCTACTCCTAAATCCTAATTTATTTTTACCATATACCTCAATAATAGTTCCAAGTTTTTGCTTCGGAATATTAATACTTATTAATCCAGTATTACTAATGACACTTGTTGCGATTATTTTTCTATCAACAACTACATTGATAGTCGAATTTGGAACTCCTTTTCCAACTATAGTAGTTGTGTCAGTTGTTATTTTTTCAACAGTTGGGATTGTTAGATTAAACGGATCAACTACTGTAATAACGGCCGTTTTCCCTTTATTCTTAGATACATCAACTGCGTATAATGTTAGCTTAGTTCCAAATGGCTTTTTAGCCATTTTTAGAGAATATTTACCGGACACATCAGCTTTCGTATTACTTAAAATTTTATTATTTAACGTTACATATACAGATGCATTCGGTTCAGTCTGACCTTCAATTACTGTACTTGCCGAAGATATTCTTTTGTAGGTTGGAGCAGAAGGACCAATTTTGTCCATTACTACGACTGTCCGTTTTCTGCTTTCCATGTTATAGCTATTCCTAGTTACAAATTTAACTGTTGTACCGTTTGTTTGTTTAGGAATTTTCATCGTAAAATTGCCATTATAATCCGCTTTTGCTGTACCAATAACCTTATCTTCCTTAAATGCTACTACCGTTCCGAAGAGAATAGATTTTCCTTTTACAATACTATCATTATTTGAAAAAGCATAAACCTTTGGTACCGGAGGTCCTACCATCTCAGAAGCAATTTTATATGCAGCCCAAAATCCTGTTTTCCTATTTTGATTCCAAATATTTGGATATTCTATTAAAGGCACTTGTGTTCCTGCATATTTTGAAGAAGCTACCTCAATCGTATTCCCCTGCATCTTCATAGTACCTGAAACCCAATCAGTTAAACCTGCTGCTGTATTTAGGCTACTTCCTATAGAAACTAGAGAGTAACCAGTAATATTTGAAATTTGTTTGGCACTGTTTAAATCTCTATCATACTGCAATCCTTTTTGATTAACATACCAGAATAATATTCTACCAGATGAATGGTATGCGAGTGTATATGCATATTTATTCTTCCTAACGTCATTCGCAATACTTTTAGTTTCAATAGCCTGTTCTGCATAATTACCCCTCCATCCCATCAGTCCTGGCCTAGGGTAACTCGGATTTGGCTTCCATTTGTAGTTGTAATTGCTATTTGGATCAATACCTACTCCATTTGCTTTCCAAACATTCCAATTCAAATTTCTTTTCCAAATATTATAAAAGAAATTCTTCTGGTTTTGTGTTGGGCCAAATTGAGCAATTTCTACTCCGTCAGGATTCACCATGGGAATAAATGAAATTGCCACCTTGTCTAGCAACGTTTTCCCTTGATACCCAAATAGGAAAGTACCGTCATTATATGACTGGCTATATTCCTCAAGCATCTGCATTAGAAGTAACGTTGTTATCCATTCCCTTCCATGATGAGAACCATTAAGCATTACTTTTGTGTTACTTTCACCAAGAGTAATTTTATAAATAGAACGTTTTTCAACTGTAGTTCCTATAACTTCAACCTTTAAAAAAGGATATCTTTGTTGTAGCTCTTGAATATCACTTTGCATTTCTGAATAACTATACTTACCAATCTGATCCACAATTTTTTGTAAAGGCAATTGTGGTTGTGAAGGCGTTTCAATCGGTGCTGTTTCTATCGGTGTTTCTGGTGTTGTAGTCTCGTTTGCATAAACCTTATCTAGCTGAAAAAAAACACAGAAAAGAATAATGAATACGCTATAATTATATTTATTCATGGTACCTCCACGATTTTTTATAGTCCAATATAATTATATTAATATAGTTTTATAGAGATATAAAGTAAAAAAAAGAAATCTAACCATGATTAGATTTCTAAGTTCGTTTACGAGGTCTTATTTTGTCCCAACTTCCTTTTTCAGAACAACCTATACAAGTATTTCCAGCAGTAATTGGTGACCCTCCAATTCCATTCCATTTAAGTGATTCACAAGCATTAAATGTGGAAGGACCCTTACATCCTAATTTTAATAAACAGTATCCATTTTCATCATCAAACGACTCTGCAAATAACTTTTGGTCAAAATATATTTTTTTAGGACAATCCTGATGGACAGTGCGGCCATAGAAAAATGTTGGTCGATTTTTTTTGTCTAGTGGTGGTGTTTCATTAGTTACCCATAAATGTAGCAACGTTCCAGTAATTGCTTCAGATATCGGTGGACAACCAGGGATTTTAATAATATCCTTGTCTGGCAAAATCTCATCTAAAGGTACAGCCCCCGTTGGATTAGGGTGAGCAGCTCCAATTCCTCCCCAAGATGAGCATGTTCCAACAGCAATAACTGCCTTTGCATCTTTCGCTAATTTAACTATTTTCTCCTTAACTGACTTTCCTGCCACAAATAGAAAGTCGCTATTCATTGGAATGCTGCCCTCAACTATGACAACATAGTCCTTATCCGACGTGTCTATTTCCTCTGGCTCAATGTATGACAGTAATTCACTTAAGTCTAAAGAAATTACTTCATTAAGTAGATCTGAAGTTAATATTTTACTACTACGAATAAATGACTCTACGCAACCCGTACAATCCTGTGCGCTTATCCAAAGCACGGGCAGACGCTTACTTCCTATTTTTTCTTCTATTTGTGCCTTATCTAGTTGAAAAAACTCTGCCCACTCCGTTATACGTTGTAAGTCCATTTTTCCGTCACTCCATATAGGTTAACACCTTTATTTTTAAAAATAATACACCCATTTTATCACTTAAATAGTTTGTATTTTTTGTCAATTATAAGAACAAATCGAAAGTTGTATGAAAAATTGCACTTTTGGCGCTTGCTTTCCGCGGGCAGCGAAACGCATGCGTTTCGTAAGCCTCCTCGGCGCAAGCGCCTGTGGGGTCTTGCTTAGCCTGCTTTCCCGCAGGAGTCAAGCGCCATACTCTTCATTAAATATACCTTGAGAGTAGAAGGGTTTTTTAATTTACCGAAATTACAAGTCACCTTAACCCTTAAATAAAAAAGACCATAGCTAAACTCGAAAATATCGAATTAACTATAGTCTATAATGACAATATGATTCACTTTAAAAAGTTATACTAGGTACGTTTACAAAAAATTCATGATACAGTGCACTTACTGCACGTTTTTCATCCTTTTGCTTTATTCCAAACATTATAGATACTTCAGAAGATCCATGGTTGATTTGCTCAATATTTATTGAATGCCTAGCTAGTGCTGTTGCTGCTCTAGCAGTTGTACCCACGCTTTGACGCATACCTAACCCTACTATCATTATTAGAGACAAGTCTCTTTGGATTTTCACATCATCCGCTTGAAGTTCAGTGTAGATTCGGTCAATAATAATTCTTTCCGTTTCTTCTGTAATTTGATTTTGACGTACAATAACTGATATATCATCAATTCCACTTGGCATATGTTCATATGAAATATTAAAATCTTCTAGAATGTGTAGTAATCTACGTCCGAATCCAACTTCTCTATTCATTAAGTATTTACTTACATAGATAACACAAAAACCTGTGTCACTTGCAATCCCACTTACTGGACCTTCTATGTTACTTCTCTCCTTAACAATAAAAGTTCCAGACGCAGAAGGATTATTTGTATTTTTTATATTAACAGTGATACCAGCTTGGAATGCAGGAGCCAATGCTTCGTCATGGAATACACCAAACCCAGCATATGATAATTCTCGCATTTCCTTATATGTTATCTCATTTATTGCTTTTGGATTAGGAACAATATTAGGGTTAACAGAATATACAGCATCTACATCAGTAAAGTTCTCATATAAACTAGCGCCTATTCCACGAGCCAGAACTGAACCAGTTATGTCTGACCCACTTCTTGGGAAAGTTACTACATCTCCATTTAATGAGTAACCAAAGAATCCTGGAAAAATAAGAATCTCTGTATGGGATTTTAAATTTTCAAGATGTGAATAACTCTCTGGTAACACTTGTGCGTTTCCTGGTTCATCACTAACAATTAGGCCAGCATCTTTAGGGTTTATATACTTTGCTTCTACACCTTGACTTACGAAAAACGCTGCAACTAGTTTTGCACAACTATTTTCACCTAGTGCCATGACACTATCTAAGAAACGACCCTGATTATTTGTATTACCGTTTAATGTGCTATCTAAGTCGCCTCTTATTTCCACAACTATATCTAAGGATAAAACTAATTCTTTTGCAATTTCTTCATATCTCATTACTATTGCATCGACAGTTTGTTTTGGATCTATTTTATCAATTACATTTTTACCACACGTTATTAGCATATCTGTGATTTTCGTATCAGCAGAGTAACGCTTTCCTGGTGCTGATACTACAACAATCTTACGGTCTTGATCGGAAACTACAATATCAAATACTTTGCGGATTTGTTCTGCCGAAGCGAGCGATGTTCCGCCAAACTTAACAACTTTCATCATTTTCACCTAATTTATTAGAATTTTCGATTAAATTAGTTAGTATTATTGCTTAAATAAAGGAAAAAAGCAATAGTTTTTAGAATAATAACCTTTATATTTGCTATAATTTTACCTAAAGGGGAGTGTTAATATGGAATCCTACATAGAAGAGGCTTTAACTAGTGAAATTCTAAATAAGTTTGAAGAGCTTTTTAATATAAAAATTTCTGAAAAACCAATCGGTGATTTTGAAAATTTTGTTTTTAATGCTGTAGGTATAAATGGGGATAAATCGATTTTTAGAATTACTCACTCATCACATAGAAATCCCGATGAGATTGAGGGTGAAATAGATTTTATTAATTACTTAGAAAAAAATGGAGCTGCAGTAAATTCAGCTTACAAATCTCTGAATGGAAATTACATAGAAGAAGTTGCGGCTAATGATGGGAAGTTTTATGGAACTCATTTTTCATTTATTGAAGGTACTACTGTAAGCAACAAGAATCCAGAAATTTGGAATGATTCGCTTTTTTATGAGTGGGGAAAAACAATCGGCAAATTTCATAAAATTACAAGTCATTATAAAGAAAATGACCTTCGAAAAGATTGGTTTTATTATGAGTCTAGTAGAGCAAAGTATTTACCTGTTGAATTAAGGAATAGTTATATTGAACTTTTAGAAGAAATTAAAAGTTTACCTAAAGATAAGTCCACATACGGATTAATACATAGCGATATTCATCACGGAAATTTTCATTATTATAATGGAAAGATAACAGTTTTTGACTTTGATGATAGTATGTACTGCTACTTTATACAGGATATAGCGATGGTAATTTATTATTCTCTATTTTTTAAAGGGTTTAGTGAGGATGAGAAACTTGCTGAAGCAACTAGAATACTTAAACCATTTATTGAAGGTTATGAGACTGAGTATACTTTAGATCAATTTTGGTTTAATAAAATAGATTTATTTTTAAGATTGAGAGATTTCACATTGTATAGTGTGCTCCTTCAAAAAAACGAAGGCAAGGACATGAGTGATGACTTAAAAAATGTCTTCTTAGATATAGAATCCCGGATACGCATTAATAAACCGATTGTGGAGCTGGAGATATAATGAAAACATTAAAATATATATTATTAGGTACACTATCGCTAGTTCTATTCTTAATGTTATTTTTTCGTAATGGTATTATTCTAGATTCTCTCAATCTTCACCTTGAGAATCCATTTAGTAAAAGGATAGAAATACCTGATTCATATTCAAAAGTTGATCGTAATAGTAATGGTATTGCAGACCCACTTGACGTTGTAGCTTCCGCAAGAGTCGAAGTTGATAATAGGACAAAATATAAGAGTAATTACTATAATGGTGGTTTCCCTCCAACTGAAGAAGGTGTGTGCACAGATGTAGTGTGGCGTGGCCTTCAAGGTGCTGGAATAGATTTGAAGAAGTTAATGGATGCTGATATTGCTGACAATATTGAGCTATACCCGAGAACTAATGGAAAGCCTGATCCAAATATTGATTTTCGCAGAGTACCTAACCAAAATGTTTTTTTTAAGCGTCATACTGTAAGTTTAACTACAAAATTAGATATTTCAGATCCGAAAAATTTGGAAGAGTGGCAACCGGGGGATATCGTAACTTTCTTAGATGGATTTCATCATGTAGCTATTATTTCAGATAAAAGGGCACGGGATGGTTCCCCGTATGTAATTCATAATACCCAACCGTTTGCCGCTGAAGTGAAACTAAAATCGTTCCGAACTCCGATAGCTGGGCACTATAGATGGAAGTTTTAGAAGGAAAAATCAAGAGCTAAAATTGCGAGACTCCTGTGGGAAAAGCAAACCAGGCGAGACTACAGGCTCGCGGTTTGCCCACGGAAAGCGAGCAAATTTTAGCTCTTGATTGAAATTAATTATATAGGTAGGTTTCTTGACTGTAATACCCAAACTATAAGTTTGCTCTTACCTTTTTCCATTGTTCAAGCTTAACCTCAAACTTCATTGTATTAGCAGGACTAGTGGATGGTAAAACATCGTAAACAAAATTACTATCTTCTAAATCTTTTATTATTAGAGATTTAAACAGCTGTTCTGCTTTTTTTCCATTAAAATATATTTTTTCAATGCAAGGATACGATTTAAACAATTGTTTAAAATCATTAGGAATAGGATTTTTTATCTTTGAATCGAGACTGCCTTCACGATCACACGTTTCAAGAACATCCCACAAGGCAATTTTGTTCTTCAGAAGCAATGCCCTTTTTTCTTCAAAAACATCAGTTGGCTCTGAGTTAGTTAAAGAAAAGATTATTTTCCAGAAATGATTTCTATTATATGCATAATACTCTTGCTTCCTAAGTGACTCTTCACCAGGCATCGTACCAAGGATTAGAATTTTACAGTGCTCATTTATAATTGGCGGAAAACTACAAATCATTATTAGACTCCATCTTTTTTGAGTGTAGTATACCTCTAATCCTCGTCTTTTATGTCAATATCCTCTGGAATCGGTTCGTTGTAATAATCTTCAACTAGCTTTTTGTACTTCTCCACTTGTTCGTTATGGCTATTGAATTGATCTTTATAAACTAGATATTGTTCACCATCAAACAGAGCACGAATCTTCTTCTGTAAGATTAGCTTTTGTATTTCTGACTCTGAAATTGATAAATATTCTGAAGTTTCCTTAATAGTTAAGTACATTTTTACTAACTCCTTGGGTTGATTACTTGCACACTTGGATTTCTTAAAACTTTAAGTGCAACTTCTTCAACAAAGTCTTTACTGATTTCTTCTAACGACTCTATTTCATCTAAATAAATAGAACCATCACCAAACATCGTGTCATATGTTGAAAGCTCTTTGGCTAGAATTATTCCCTTCTCTTCACGTACTAAGCGCTTTAGTTTAAACGATTTAAACGTTTGTTTAAAATCATTTATTTCGATTATATTTGGAATTTTTTCTATACAGTTATTTATTAACATAATAGCCTGTTCAACATTATTTTCAGAAGTACTGAAAATTATCTTGAACAACTTTATCCCTTTTTCATAGGCGATTTTAGTTTTTATATCATATACTAATCCATTTTCAGTTCTTAGCGCCTCATATAAAGCGCTATTTACACCTTCTCCAAAGATTTCATTAAATATTCTTAGGGCTTTTAATTGCGGAAAATCAAGCTCATGAATTGGAAAAATCATTTGAACTTTAGAACTATTTATTCCAGCTTTCTCTTCTACAAAGTATCCTTGAGGTGTTTCATAATGTGTTACTAGTGGCGTAGTGTCTTGATTATCCCAACCGTTAAAAAGGTTTAGTACAATACTTTTAACTCTTTCGAAATCCAGATTCGAAACTATCGCAATTGTAGTGTTTTCTGGAACATAAAAGTCATAATAGAAACGTTTAATATCTTCTAGACTAATAGATTCCAAACTATCTTTCGTACCAATGATAGGATGCTTTAATCTGCTAGTTGAGTAGGCATTGAAAAATAATTTGTCTTCACAAAATTGTTCAAGGTCATCATCCCACTCTTTTAGCTCTTCAGAAATCACTGACATTTCTTCTTTAAAACCTTCTTCTGGAAAAATAGGATTTAGTAGGATATCAGAAAATAGTTCTAGTCCGTGTTCAACATCTTCATCTAGTAAAGTTCCATAGTAGATTACATATGGATAATTAGTCATTGCATTTTGCATTCCAAAAATGCCACTAAGTTCCTCATTAATCTTCTTTTCAGTACGTTTTTTAGTTCCTTTATAAAGCATGTGTTCAGTTGCATGTGCAATGCCGAGTTTAGTCGATTCTTTACTAGCACCCGCATCTATCGAAATACAAATAGATGTTAACTTGGAATTATTTTTCTCGTAAATTAATTTCAGCTTATTTGGTAAAATATATTTTTCCAAAATGCACCTCGATAATTATTTAATCTATTGCTTTTAGCGCTATTGCACATTCAATGCGTTTCTTTTGCATTTCACAACCGATATCATAAGGGGTATTAATATCTCCGTTAAAATTAACGTTGTTAGCTTGGCAACCACCACTGCAATAAAAACGTGCCCAACAGTCCTTACAAGTTGGCTTGTTGTAGATATGAGCTTTCTTAAATTCTTTACCTAAGTCATCGTTATATGAATCTTCGAAAATAGTACCTAGCTTATATTCTTCTTTACCAACGAATTGATGACAAGGGTACACATCACCTTGAGGAGTAATTGCTACATATTCAAACCCTGCACCACATCCCGAGATACGTTTATAAACACAAGGTCCACCATTTAAGTTAATGTTGAAGTGATAAAAATTAAATTCATCTTCGCCACTCGCTTTGCGGCTTGCCATTTCCTCATAAAGCTTATCATAGCTAGCAAAAATTTCTGGGAGATCATCTCTTGTGATTGCTAGATTATGATCATCTCCAAGTACAACTGGCTCGATTGATAGTTCACGGAAGCCTTCATCTAGCATCGCTTTTACATCTTCGTAGAAGTCTGTATTAGCATGTGTGAAAGTCCCACGAACATAATATAGTTTGTCTTTTGATCTACGTTTAATCATTTGTTTAATATTTGGAACGATATCATCATATGAGCCTTTACCATTTGCTTTTATACGAACATTGTCATTTATATCTTTTCTACCATCTAATGATAGTATGATGTTTCCCATCTCTTTATCTATGAAATCCATCGAGTCTTCATTTAGTAGAGTTGCATTTGTCGTCATCGTAAATCTGACATTCTTATTCCATGCCTGTTCGTTATCACGAGCATATTTTACGATTTCTTTAATAGTATCCATGATCATAGTAGGTTCGCCACCGAATAAGTCGATCTCGATGTTTTTACGAGGGCCACTTCTCTTAATCACGTAATCTATTGCTTTTTGTGCCGTTTCAAGAGACATTACACCACGGTTCCCGTGATACTCTCCTTCATCAGCAAAACAATATTTACATCGTAAGTTACACCCGTGAATAATATTTAAGCAAACTGCTTTTATGTAATCTCTATCATCCATTGAACTATGTGCAATATCTTCATAGTAGTCTTTTGAGTATAAAATATCGTCATTAATCAATTGTTTAATTTCGTCGTATGCTTCTGAAATTATTTCGGAGTCATACTTTTCAGATAAAAGAGTTAGAAGTTCTTCTTTTTCTAAAAATTTGTTTACATTAAGCAAGTCATAAACTAGCTCGTCTACTAAATGTACCGCTCCACTATTAACATCTAAAACAAAGTAGTTTTCACCTTGTTTGAATTTATGAATTAAAGCCATATTATCAACTCCTATATATTGGGCACAAAAGTGGCAGTAACTTTAAGTTACTGCCCTCCCGTGAAAATTAGTTTTCGCACTCTAAGTTTGCAACTGTACAAGATGTTTTACATGCTGATTGGCAAGAATTAGCACATTCTTTACAACCTGGCTTTTGTAAGCTGTCTTTAATGTTTGTTTTGTTGATTGTTTTAATATGTTTCATTCTAAGTCCCTCCTCATTACAAGCATACCTCTGCTATTATATCATGGTAATTAGTGGTAATAAATTACATATTTATAATTTTATTTTACAGATTTATGATTTAGAACTTTCGTGTTGACTTCTACTTTCGGAGTTTTCGACAAGTTGGTTGATAGAATTGTAAATTTGTTCGATAGAATTGTAAATTTGTTCGATAGAATTGTAAATTTGCTCGATAGAATTGTGAACTTGATCGATAGAATCGAAAACTTGATCGATAAAATCGAAAACTTGATCGATAGAATCGAAAACTTGATCGATAGAATCATTAATCATAAAAATAGAGGGTTCAAAAGTCTGTATCAGAATTTTGAACCCTCTTTTTCATTACAACAATTTAATTTTTTCGTAGCCTCTTCCGACTGCTTTAACTGCGTGAGCGTCAGATCCATAGATTAATGGAATACCTAGTTTCTTAGCTTCTTTTATAATATCGGGGGGAGGATAAGTCTCGCCACAGTCTTCTAGAAAAAGACCCCCAACATTCAAATCCATTGTATAATTTTTTTTAAATATTAAATGAAGTATTTTACCTAAATCAATTGTACGCTCTATTCCTAAGGACTTTTTAAATTTATTACATAAAGTCAGGTGTCCAATTCGATTTGGTTTGTAACTACCTAAATCGGCAACGACTGATTCTTCAACTACACGAAAATACTCTAGCTGAAACTGTTCCTGGCCACCAAAGTATGAAACTAGTCCAGTTTTCGTATCTTCTGAACTATAATCTACAGAACGCCAACCATTCAACCCTTTCAAGAAATGCACTGAAATGATGCCCGTATCACACCATTTTCCATATTCATTTAAAAGGGTTTGTGTATAATCTTGAAAATCTTCTAGAAAATCTATCTCAAATCCAATTTTCAAATCTATTTTGTCTCGGTATTTATTTTTAAGCGAAATGAGCTCGTTAATATAGTCGTCTAGGTCATTCTCGTCCATAGCAAATGTATCAACCGGTGCATCAACGACCAATCGTTCCAAAAACTTCTTAGGTAGTGGCGCATGTTCAGTTACATGATACTCTTCGAACCCTAGCTCTATCGCGCGGATAATCATTTCTTCAACGTGATCTCCACTACCATGAGGACAATAATGCGTATGAGTATGGCCATCTACTTTAAGCATTTAATCACCTTTCACGCTTTTGAAGCTGTTCCTTAATTTGATCAATTGTTATGCCTTTTTCGACCATAAGAACTAGAGTGTGATAGACTAGGTCACTGATTTCATAGACTAGTTCTTCATCATCAGTGTTCTTTGCAGCGATAATTACCTCGCTACTTTCTTCTCCGACCTTTTTTAAAATTTTATCTATTCCTTTTTCAAACAAGTATGTTGTATATGATCCTTCTTTCGGATTAACTTTACGATTTGCAATAACATCATACAAACCGTTTACGATTGAGCTAGATTTATCAACACCTTCAAAACATGACCAACTACCAGTGTGACAAGCTACCCCAGTTTGTTCAATTAATAGCAAGATTGAATCCTTATCGCAGTCATAACTTATTTGAACTACCTTTTGTACATTCCCTGAAGTTTCCCCTTTACGCCAGCGCTCGCCACGACTTCTACTAAAAAATGTTGCAAATCCTGACTCAACCGTTTCTTGTAAAGCCGCTTCATTCATATAGGCAAGCATTAATACGTCTTTCGACTTAGCATCTTGCACAATTGCCGGCACTAATCCATCACTGTTATATTTAACACTTGTAATATCTATCATAGACGAATACTCACTCCCTTATTTTTAAGGTACGATTTTAGATCATTAATTTTTATTTCATCAAAATGAAAAACAGATGCCGCAAGTACCCCGTCAACATTTGCATAATCAATAGCTTCATAAAAATGCTCTAACTTTCCTGCACCACCGGAAGCAATTACAGGAACATTAACTCTATCAGTAATCATTTTTAAAAGTTCAGTATTATAGCCATTTTTCATGCCATCATCATCCATGCTATTAACAACAATTTCTCCTGCTCCTAGCTCTACACCTTTAACCGCCCATTCGATAGCATCGATTTCCGTTTCAACTCGTCCACCATTTAAGAAAATTCGATAATCACCATTTGCATTTTTCTTAACATCAATTGAAAGAACAACGCACTGGGAGCCGAATTTTCTAGATGCTTCCTGTATTAAGTCTGGATTTTTAATAGCAGCAGAATTTATTGAAACTTTATCTGCACCTCTTCGTAAAACGGCTGTGAAATCATCAACAGTTCTAATGCCACCACCGACACAAAAAGGAATTCGTAACTCCTTTGCAACTTTTGATACAAACTCTAAGTAAATATCACGGTCTTCATTTGAAGCAGTAATGTCATAAAACACTAGTTCATCTGCCCCGTTTTCACTATAAAATTTTCCGAGCAACGCAGGGTCGTCAACATCTACAATATTTGCGAACTGTTTACCTTTTACAACTCGTCCATTTCGAACGTCTAAGCAAGGTATTATTCTTCTCGTAAGCATTGAAGTGCCTCCTCTACTGTGAACTTGCCTTCATAAATTGCCTTTCCAGTGATTGCACCTTCAACGCCTAACTTATTAAGATCAACTAAATCCTGTATGGACCCGATACCTCCTGAAGCAATAATATTGAGTCCAGTATTTTTTAGCAAAACCTCATAAACTTTTAGATTAGGGCCTGTTAGCATACCATCACGGGCAATGTCTGTATAAATGACTGTAGTCACACCAACATCTTCGAGTTGCTTACAAAATGTTAAACTATCAGTCTCAGTAACCTTTTCCCAGCCATGAATTGCAACGTATCCGTCACGGGCATCAACACCAACTGCTATTTTATCTCCAAAGCTAGCAACAGCATCTTTAACTAATTGCGGATTTTCTATCGCTGCTGTTCCTATAATAACCCTGTTAATTCCACACTCAATAAGGGCTTTAACTCTTTCAATTGTTCGAACTCCACCACCTACTTCAATGAATAGGCTAGTGTTATTTACTATTTCTTTTATAATTTCAAGATTGCTATTTTCACCTGACCGCGCACCATCAAGGTCGACGATATGAAGTTTACTAGCACCTGCTGCTTCAAATTGTTTAGCCATTTCTACTGGGCTATCTGAATACTTCGTAACCTTATCAAAATCACCTTGTTCAAGTCTCACACAATTTCCGTTCTTTATATCAATTGCTGGATATAGGTTCATCGATTATCGTCTCCTTGTACGCTTTCAAAATATTAAGCCCGATTAAACTGCTTTTTTCCGGATGGAATTGTATTCCCATAATATTTTTATCTCTCACAATCCCTGGAATATTAACGCCATAATCACTTGAAGCTACGATTAAATCTTTATCGCAAACAGCGTAGTATGAGTGCACGTAATAAACGAAATCACCGTTGTTTAAGTACTTTACAAGATCATCTTGTTTATCTAAATTAAGACTGTTCCAACCCATATGGGGAACTTTTACATTTTCAGGAATACGTTCAATACTTCCTTTTAGTAGTCCTAGTCCTTTATGTTCTCCATCTTCGTAACTAGTTTCAAATAAAAGCTGCATGCCAAGACAAATCCCTAGTATCGGTACTCCTGAATTAACCCGTTCAACTAATAATTTATCTAGTCCTGTTTCTTTTAATCTACTCATAGCGTCTCTAAATGCTCCGACGCCAGGTAATATTAGAGTTTTAGCATTTTTTATCGTTTCGTAATCATCACTAACGACTAAATCAATATTCAAGTCGTTCAAGGCTAGTCGTACTGATTCAATGTTTCCAAGTCCGTAATCGACTACAACATTCATTTATAGAACCCCTTTCGTCGAAGGTAGTTTGTTTGAAACGACAGTTACTGCATCACGAAGTGCCCTTCCTGTTGCTTTAAATAGTGCCTCAGCCTTGTGGTGATCATTGTCACCATAGAAAACTTCCATATGCAGGTTCATACGTGCTTCATAGCTAAATGCTCGGAAAAATTCCTTTACATTTTGTGTGTCCAATGTACCTAATCGGTCATGTTCAAGCTTCCCATCATAGTGCAAGTAGTGCCTTCCGCTCAAATCAACTACAACTCTTGCAAGTGTTTCATCCATTGGCACATAACTTGTTCCGTATCTACTAATTCCTTTTTTATCTCCTAGAGCTGAAAGGAGTGCTTGTCCTATAGCAATTCCAATATCTTCTGCTGTATGATGATCATCAACTTCAAGGTCACCATTGCATTTTAGATCTAAATCAAAGCCACTATGAAAACTAAAAAGTGTAAGCATGTGATCTAGAAATCCAATGCCCGTTTGGATATTACTTTGACCTTCACCATCTAAGTTTAACTTAATAGAAATTTGCGTTTCTTTAGTGTCTCTCAATATTGATGCATTTCTCATTTATTTATCCTCCTCGAAACGAACTGTTGCCGCATATCCATGTGCGAACAACTCTTCTTCTTCAGCAATACGTTCAATGTGCTCTTTAGCTTCTTTAAGTGCTTGTTTTGAATAATAAACTACAGACATTTTCTTTTGAAAATCAGTTACACTTAGTGGCGAAGAGAATCTTGCTGTCCCACTTGTTGGTAATGTATGGTTTGTCCCACCGTAATAATCGCCTACTGATTCTGGTGTATAATCACCAATAAAAACTCCGCCTGCATTTATAATTTTTTCAACAACTTCAAACGGTTTTTCAGTCATTACTTCAACATGCTCAGGGGCAAGATCGTTTACAAGATCAATTGCTTCGGTAATCTTTTCAGTAACGATAATCGCTCCATAATTTTTAAGTGAAGGTTCTATAATATTTTTACGCGGCATTGTTAACGTTAGCTTTTCGACCTCAAGAGCAACTTGCTCGGCAACGTTCGTACTCGTTGTAATTAGAATACTTGATGCCATTTCATCATGCTCTGCTTGGGCAAGTAAATCAGCAGCAATAAACTTCGGATTAGCCGATTCATCTGCTAAAATTACAATCTCAGTTGGTCCAGCGATCATATCAATCCCAACAATTCCACTTACTTGCTTTTTCGCCATTGCGACGAAAATGTTTCCTGGACCAACAATTTTATCAACTTTAGGAATAGACTCAGTTCCAAATGTTAGAGCTGCTACTGCTTGGGCTCCCCCGACCTTAAATATCCTGTCAACACCACATAGTTTAGCTGCGACAATTATCGAATCTTTGATTTTCCCAGATTTATTTGGTGGAGTAACAATTACAACCTCATTAACCCCCGCAATTTTGGCTGGAATACAATTCATTAAGACAGTTGATGGATACGACGCTTTACCACCTGGCACATAAACACCTACGCGATTTAACGGCATTACTTTTTGTTGTAAAAAAGTTTCATCCGTTTTTAATTCATACGATTCAAGCTTTTGCTTTATATGATAAGCTTCAATATTTTCTTTTGCTTTAGTTAAAGATTCTACTAACTCTGCACTTGTATTCTTAAATGCCTCAGCTATTTCGTCTTCTGTAACTTCAAATCTATCCATCAAAACTTGATCAAACTTTTCAGTGAAATTCCTTACTGCCTGATCGCCATTTTTAGATACGTCTTCTATAATACCTTTTACTGCTTTTTCTATATTTTCATCAAATAGTAGCGCTCTTTTAAGAATCTTATCTATTAACTCTTTACTTTCATTTAGCTGTAGGATTTTGATCATTATTATTCCTCCATTCTCTAAGAGCTTCTACAAATTTATTAATTTCTTCGAATTTAAACTGGTAACTTACACGATTTGAAACTACTCTAGCACTACTTTCTAAAATAAACTCTAATTCCTCTAATCCGTTTGCACGTAATGTATTTCCCGTTTCAACTAAATCAACTATTACATCTGATAAGCCAATTAATGGAGCTAATTCTACTGACCCATTTAGAAATATCGTTTCTATTTGTTGTCTATCTTCAAAAAATTTATTTGCGATATTTACATATTTAGTAGCAACTCGCAGCCTTTTATTAGGGTTATAAATTTGAGTTAATGGTGGTCCAGCAACAGCGAAATGGCACTTTGCTATATTTAGATCAAGTAATTCGTAGATATTTCCTTCTTGTTCTACAATTACATCTTTACCAACAACCCCTATATCAGCTACTCCCTTTTCGACGTATGTTACAACGTCTACAGGTTTTACAAAAATGTACTTAATTTGCACATCTGAATCTATAAAAACTAGCTTTCTTGATTTAGGATCTATACTTGCACCTAAGCCTATTTCTTTTAAAATACATAGGAGGTCTTTTTCAATACGACCTTTTGCAATTGCTATTGTTAACATTTCCATTGCTAGCTACACCTCTCTTTCTTTCAACCAGCCTTCAATATCTAGAGAAAACCCTACTGCGTTAACCTTTTCATTACTTTCATCATAGAAAGCGGTATAACATCCACCACTTAAAACTTCATTCGGTAAGTTACTGTAATATCCTTTAAAAATAAGACCATCATAATATTCAAAATTGTTAACCATTGTTAAGTCGATTATTGAGTTAGGTATTGAAGATTGCAATTTTTCTAAACTGTTAAATTCTTTACGAATTTTCTCATTTATTAAGAATGGTTCAATTTTTGAGAGAACGTCTCTATACATCCCACGAAGATTAAATAAAACATTAATTAAATTAAGTGAATTATCATGAACCTCTAATTTTTTACCGAGGCTAAGCAAGCCATCATGATTTTTGCTAGCTATTAAGGTTTTAACTTGGTTGATATAGACTTCAGGAATTTCAAGCTGAGCAATCAAACTGTTTAAAATATGTGAATTACTTAGTTCAATGATATAAGGGATTTCTTTATTGCTAAGTACCATTGAAGCAAGGTTTAGAATTTCCGTTTCACTACCACCCCCGATGCTTTCAACACCAAATTGAGGGATCTCCAAAATCTTGTAATCATCACTTCTATATACACTTGATTGATAAAACAGTTTTACAATGCTATCTTTTTCGTAATAGTTCTTTACTTGTCGCATAATCGCACTCGTAATGTCTGGTCTTAAGAAATAGACCTGCTGTCGACCATTCATAACTATTACTAGTTCATCTTTTTGAAGATTCTTGTTCGACTCACTAAACTGTTCGTATTGTTCAAATAGGTCAGGCGTTATTGGTAAAAACCCATTTTCTAACGCAAAAGTATCTAGTTGTTTTTTCAATTCATATCTTCTTAAGCTATTTTCTAAAATTCCTCTCACTCTTTGTCACCCCTTCTTAGATATACAAAAAAGCTGTACAGAATTGACTTCTGTACAGCTTTTACGCCCCTACACAAGCCCTTCGTCCAAAATCAGAACACGAATAGGGCTTGTATCTACAAATTTCTTTTGCAGATTCAAACCCTGGTCATATGATGATGGATGTAAAACTTAACTTGTGTATTAGGCATTATAATTTCCCCTTAGTAATAATTTTTAATTTTAGAAAAATTTAGTCAATTTGTCAAGCTTATTGGTTCACAAAAATATTTTCCATACTTTGAATTAATAGTTGATTATCCTGCTGCGTTCCAACTGTTATTCTAATACCTTCTAGAAACTTTCTAACAATAAAACCTTTGTTTTCAAGAAGTTTAGCAATCTCTTCACTATTTTTAACAACAATATATATAAAATTCGCTTGCGACTTATAATATTTAATATTTTCTTTATCGAAGAACTCCTCAAGTTGTGTTAGCCCTAACTTGTTTTGCTCATATGAAAACTTTACAAACTCCATATCTTCAAGGGCAGCACAAGCAGCTACTTGAGAGAATCTAGCTGTGTTGTAGGGCAATCTAACTATATTAAGTCTACTAATTAGTTCTTCATTTGCAATACCGTAGCCAATTCGGAAACTTGCAAGCCCATAGATTTTAGAGAATGTTCTTAGAACTAATAAGTTTTGATAAGTTTCTATTAGTTCGATTGTATTAGGAAAATCACTCGCAGAAACATATTCGAAATATGCTTCATCTACAACTACTAAAGTATTAGGAGAGACTTTCTCCATGAAGCTATTTAACTCACTAGCATTAATATATGTACCTGTAGGGTTGTTTGGGTTACATATCCATATAATTTTAGTTCTATCATCTGCTGCTGCAGCCATGCCTACTAAGTCATGTGTACCCTCAACTAATGGAACATTACGTATTTCAGCTCCTTCAATTACAGCATGCAAGCTATATTGTGAAAAAGTTAAATCAGCTTGTACAATGTTGTCCCCTGGTGTTAGTACAGACCTACTAATAATTTGAATAACTTCATCACCACCAGCACCTAAAATAATTTGCGAAGTGCTTACTTTTAGATACTCAGCCAATCTATTTGTCAGTTCTGTAGCCAATCCATCAGGATAATATGAAAAATCTTGATTTAGTTGTTGTACGGCTTCAATTACTTTAGGTGAGCAGCCATGGCGATTTTCATTTGAATTTAAACGAACTAATTCTATTTTTTCACTACCATCACGTTCTACAGGCTTTGCAGGAGTATATGGCTTTAAATTCATTAACTGAGATTTCACTAACATTATTTTCACCTCTTCCAGTTTTTAATTATTTCCCTACCACTTTCAAGACCAAGTTTATAATCTGCATCAAGTATTTCTACTTCTTTTGTAAATCTAGCTGATCTAAATTCACTTGGAGGATTAATCTCAGTAATATTTATTCCATCAGGAGGGTTCCGCATAAAATCTATCGCCTCTTGATAGACTTTGTGCCTTTGCTCTATAGCATTAACAATCTTCGGATATTTACGAAATACCAATCTGTTCATGAGTTTATTTGATTCTGGTTGCATCGTAAATTCCTTTTGGCGTGATCTAATCACAACAATTTCATTTGCGCCTTCTTCATATGCTTTTTTAACAGGAATTGGATCAGTTATTCCTCCATCGGAATATTTAACACCATCCACACTAACAAATTTACGATAAAAAATCGGTAATGAGCTAGAAGCTTTTAGTACATCTTCTAAGTTTGATTTGATTGGTTTGATGTACTTTTTTTCTCCAGTTACAACATCTGTTACTCCGACTATGAATTGTGATTTATTATTAATGATATTGTCTAAGTCTAATGCCATTTCTCTAATAGTTATTTCCCAAAGCCAATCTAGATCCATGTAATGGCCACCCATTAAGAACTTTTTAAAGCTAAGAAATTCGGGTCTAAGTGAGTAGTCAGTAAAAATCGTATAGTTTCTTTTATGCATTCCTGCAAGGTACGAAGCTAATGTTGTTGATCCTGCTGAAACTCCAACACAAATATCAAATGGATTAAAGTCATTTTCCAAGAATGCATCAAGTACTCCTGTTGCAAAGATTCCGCGCATCGCACCGCCTTCAACAACAAGGGCTGTTTTCTTTTTTACGTTATTCATGACTGCTCCTCTCTATTTAAATTAATTTAAAACTAATTTTAACAGAAAATTCTCACAAGAAATAATGTGAAGGTAAACTTTTTTTGGCGGAATTAATAATTTTAATAATCAAAAAAGTTTTTTTAATCCAAAATATAAGTTTTTTTATCCGAAATATAGTTTTTTTAATCCGAAATATAGTTTTTTTAATCCAAAATATAGTTTTTTTAATCCGTTATAAAATAAACTTGACTAAAGCCAAGTCCTTTTAAAAAATAGTTAGCTTAAAACGCGGTGGAAAACTGTTGGAAATGTATACATTTCCCCAGCGGGAACAGCACGAGCCGAAAATCCATTTTTGCAAGTGTGAACTTGCCAAAAATTAGTTGAGGCCGTGCCCGCGGAAAGCGAGAACATCAATAATATGTTTGACGACTTTTTAAGTATCCTCTATTTTTAACCCAACATTTTTTATTTTCACAGAAAAACTCGGCGATTGCCGAGCCTTTAAGGCGACGGCAAAGCCGTAGCTGCACTTATGCGTTAGGAAAGTATGAACTAGTCAAAGTTCATACTTTCCTATAGCTCACAAAAAGAGCTGCCATCTCTCAGGCAGCTCCAAATTAATACTATAATTCAACTTCAACACGGTGATCTTTTCCATCGTCTGTAAGATTTATATAAATACCTTCATCTTTAATCAATTGTTTAAAACCATCAATTTTTAAAGATACACTTACTTCATCAGAACAGTTCACTTTATTTTTGACTTCAATTAAATATTTAGACTTCCCAAATCGATAAGTCACCTTAAATCCAGGCCAATCATTTGGAATCTTCGGATCAATATATAATCTACCCTCACGACGTCTAATACCTAAAATCCACTCAACACCCGCCTGGTACATCCATCCAGATGCTCCAGTATACCAAGTCCATCCAGCATGGCCTTCATTCGGACTTGCAGTGTAAACATCAGCAGCCATTACATAAGGTTCACCAAAATATGTTCTAACCTCATGATCGGTTCGAGTGTGATTTATTGGATTGAGCATATTGAACATCTCTACAGCTTTATCACCTTGATTTAGTTGACACCAAGCTACTATACTCCATAAAACACCATGTGTATATTGAGCTCCATTTTCCCGTAGACCAGGTGGATACCCTTGGATATATCCAGGACTAGGATTTGTGTTATCAAATGGCGGTGTTAGTAGCCTTACAACAGATAATTCTCTGTCTACTAATTCACGATCAAATGACTGCATAGCTAGAATTGCCCGATCTTTTGGAGCACCACCTGAAATAACTGACCACGATTGTGCTATTGCATCAATTTGGCACTCCTCATTTGTCATTGAACCAAGCCAAGAACCTGAATCAGTGAATGCTCTTCTATACCATTGCCCATCCCAGCCATGTTCATTTAATGCTCTAATTAAATCTTCACGAGCTTTTTGATACTTCTCATTTTGTATAGAGTCATCATTTAATGCACATATGTCATTGAATCGGTTTAGTACATCAACTATAAACCAACCTAACCATACACTTTCACCACGACCGTCTGCTCCTGCAAGATTCATACCGTCGTTCCAGTCACCAACCCCGATTAGCGGCAATCCGTGTTCTCCAATACGGGATAAGGCTTTGTCGATTGCTTTTAAGCAATGTTCATAGACGGTACCCGTTTTGGATGAGCGTACGGTTTCTTCGTATCTTTCATGCTCACCATCCCTTAACACCTCACTGTATAGGTATGGGACAACTTCTTCTAACACACTCTTATCGCCAGTATGTTCAATATATCTAGATACAGCGTATGGCAACCAGAGTAAATCGTCAGAGAATAGAGTTCTTATACCTCTATCAGTTTCACGGTGCCACCAGTGTTGCACATCTCCCTCTTCATATTGATGAGACGCGTGTAAAACTATTTGATTTCTCGTTAAGTGTGGTAGTGTGTGAAGTAGTGCTAATGAGTCTTGTAACTGGTCTCTGAAACCGTATGCTCCACCTGCTTGATAAAATGCAGTTCTAGCCCACATACGACATGCAAGCGTTTGATACAATAACCAATTGTTTAAAAGTATGTTCATTTCTTGAGACGGTGTTTCAACACTTATTTGATTCATTTCATTATCCCAGAAATCTTTCACTTCTTTTAATGCATGGTCACAGGCTTGTGGTTGTTTATACTTGTCCGATAATGAATAAATATTCTCTCGTGATTGTTCACAACCGAGTAAAACATAAACGACTTTTTCTTCATTAGGTTGTAGTGTCAATTTGTTTTGAATTGCTCCACAGCTTTCGTAATTAGTTCCAGTTCTTCCTGATAAGTTTACACGTTCTAAAGCTTCTGGTTGCTCCATACTCTTATTTCTTCCAATAAATTCATATCTATCGGCTGTATATGATAGTTCAGAATCTTTAGTTGATGTGTTTTCTAAAACCATTCCTAAAAATGCGGTTGCATCACGGAACGTTTCTTGATACATATTACGTGCTGTCATTATCCCTACTTCATTATGCCACTCTGTTACGATGTATGGTGCATTACTTTGGCGTTGAACACCTAAAACCCATTCGGCATAATAAGTAACAGATATACGTCTAGTGTCTGTAGTATTATTTTTTAATTTTATTTTTACAATTTTAATCGGATCATTTAGTGGAACATACATTAACATCTCATGTTTAATGCCATTTCGCTCATGATCTATAATTGTATAGCCTTGTCCATGTGTAATTACATATGGTTCCTCAGACTTAACAGCTGATGGTGCTATCGACCATACTTCACCACTTGACTCATCCCTGAGGTAAGCTGTTTCAGTAGGTTGATCTAATACCGGATCATTAGACCAAGGTGTAATTTTGAATTCACGACTATTCTTCCACCAAGTATAGCCTGTACCTAGTTCTGAAATTAAACAACCGAACTTCGAGTTCGCTAAAACATTTATCCACGGAGCTGGAAGGTTATTACCGTTCTTAATAATAATTTTGTACTCATTACCATCAGGAGTAAATCCACCCCATCCATTGAAGTACTTTAATTCTTTTGCGTAATCAATTTCATACGATGACTTGTACTTCTTAGGATTTTCATCAACAGTCAAAATCTCAGGGAATTCTGTATTTGTTATATCAGATGGTAACTTTAGTTGCGTAAGTAAGCTAGCACCGCCTGCATTTAGAGATATTCTAGCTACCGAATTTAATAGCATTTTATCTTCTTCCATTAGTTGACCTGCAGCCAATACGTAAACCCCTGATAAGCCAGCTCCGAAGCGGTCCACGCCTTGTTCTGCTGCTCGTTGTAATGCTTCTTGCAGGTGTTGGTGATACCCCTCTTCTGACTCATTCAGAATTACTAAATCAAATTGAATTCCTAACCTTCTTAAATACTCATGAGCTGTTAAAATTTTAACAGCAAACGGCATTTGACTTTGATTATATATTTGCAAGAGAATTATTGGACGATCCCCCGAAACCCCAAACGACCATAACCCAGGTTGGCTTTTTAAATTTCTAAGAATACTTTTCTCACGACTTGATCTTAGTGGTGAGTTGTATAAAATTTGACTAGCAAGCGTTTGGAAACTTGTTGCTTCACGGTTAGATAAATGCAAGTTTCTTAGCTCAATTTGTCCCCTATTCCAAGCTAATTGGAATGCTCGTTCTACAGAGTGTTCAGGTTTAAATCTACTGATAATATCCAGGGCTTCTTCTCTAGTATCACTAACAGATGTAATGGCAATAAGTTGAGCTGTCTCACCTGGATCTAGACTTACTCTTCTTCTCATAACAAAGGCTGGATCTGCTACCGAACCGACTTTTCCTTTTAGGCGTGAATGTAACCCGTGAGGTTCTGTTAGACGGTAACCTCTGCCAATAAAGCTAGATCTATCAGTTTCATATTCAATTGTTCCTATAGCCTTTCCTTCAACAATAAGTGAATGAGCTGACCACAATGTGAAATCCTTTTCCTCACGAGGTCTTCTTCCTGCAACTAAACAACCTGATTCAGCATCAAAAGCAGTTCTAATGAAGAGCTTGCTAAAAGCAGTATGTGCATCATCAGCAATTGGATTTGCAAGTGCCAACTCTACAAAAGTCGATACTTCGAGAACCCTTTTTTCTTTACTCAAATTTGTAAGTGTGATTCGGCGGAGCTCACAATTCCACTCTGAAGGTACGCAAACCTCCATACTTGTGCTAACTTCATTATCAACTCTCATGTAAGTTGCTTTATCTAAGCCAAATTGAACTCGTTGCTCTGTAGACTCAACTTTACAAGGTTGATAAGATGGAGACCAAACTTTGTCCTTAGTTATATCTTTGATATAAACAAAGCTACCCCACGGGTCCATTACAGGGTCCTCTCGCCACCTTGATACCGATAAACCTTTATATTTACTAAAACCACTACCCGAATTTGTCATAACAGTAGTAAATTCACCATTTGATAAAATGCACACTTCAGGTATTCTTGTCGTAGTAGAAGTAAACTCCCTTAATGTAGTTACATCTTGAACAATATTTGATAACGGTTCGTGTAAACGATCCATTGAAGGATGTTTAATGAATTTTGGACGTTTAGGAATTCTTTCTTGTAATAATAATTCTGCTGCTCTAACTTGTTTGTTTTTATGGAAACGGTCGTACATCTTTTTTGATAAAAGAACATTACCAATTGCCAGTAAACTCATTCCTTGATGGTGAGCCATGAAGCTCTTTATGACCATTTGCTTTGTCTTCTTAGGCAGTCTCTCTTTGGTAAAATCAATGGCTTCATAAAACCCATATTTACCACGAGCATCTAACTTTTCCATATTTTTTAATGCTTCTAAGCTTTTTCTTTTAGCAAAAGGTAATGCCATAACCGTCGCATATGGCGATACAACCAAATCTTCTTCTAATCCACGTTTGAACCCAAGACCCGGTACACCAAATGCCCGGTACTGATAGTTCATTTGGAAATCATATGCATAGTAGCCAGATTCAGAAATTCCAAACGGGACACCACGTTGACTTGCATACTCCATTTGCCTATTTACAACCGCTCTATAAGTACTATCCCAAATCGAATTCTTATAAGTTTTCATAAATAGCCACGGCATTAAGTACTCAAACATCGTACCAGACCATGATAATAATACTGGTTGATTGCCTGTTTTCGTCATAGTTCTACCTAGCGCACGCCAATGTGAAACTGACACTTGATTGCTAGCTATTGCAACAAAACTAGCAATTCTCGCTTCTGATGCCATTAAATCATATAAAACTTCATCGCGTTTATTTCGCTCGGAATGATACCCTAGAGAAAATAATTTGGCATTATGATCATAAAGGGGACGGAAGTTTGTTTCCTCTGATAAGATATCTAATCGTTTTATTAATTTTTTACCACGTTCCAATATTGCTCTACTTGTTTCATCTCTTTGTAATTGTGGTGCTAATTCTTCTGCAAAAGCTACATTAAGGTTTTTTAAGTCTTTATTATTATTCTGTTCATCATTATTTATGGAAGTTTTCAGCCACTCTACCAAGCCTTCCTTTACTATCATGAAACAGCCTACCATATTACCTGAATCTACCGTTGATACATAAGTAGGGTGTAAGGGTCTTAGTGTTTCAGTGTCGTACCAATTGTATAGGTGACCTTCCCACTTCTCCATTCGTTCTATTGTACTAACTGTTTTTTCAATTCTTTCAATCATTTCTTGTGTATCGATAAACTCAAAGTCCCTTGCGGCGAGCACACAAGTTAAGTATAAGCCAATATTTGTTGGAGACGTTCTATGCGCTATTCCATTTGGTGGATCCATTTGAACATTATCTGGTGGTAACCAACTATCATTTGCAGTTACATAGTCTTCGTAAAATGACCAAATTTCTCTAGCTAATTTCTTTAAATCATTTGTCTCTTCTTCTGTAAAATCATATTGCTCATTTGATGATGCAGGCGCACTATCTAGCCAGTTTACAATTGCCGGTGTTACTGCCCAAATTGCACTAAGTGTAAACCCAATTAACCAAACTCCTAAATCACCACTGAATAGCACTGCTGCAAAAAAGGCTATTATTAAGATATATCCAAAAACCATTCCTTGAATAATTGGCTCTCGATTTTGTTTGATTTTTCTATCTGCATCAGCAGCTGTAACCCATTCAAGTAATCTTTTCTTAGAAATTGCAAGTCGGTAAAGTGATCTGCCAATTGCATCTATCGACATTGCGATTTGGTATGGAAGAGTTACAAGTGTTACTAATCCTTGACCTATCGTAAATAGGATTCCTTTCGGGTCCTTATATAAGTTACTAATACTAAACAAACCTTTTATCGTTGGTAAAAATAATGTTAAAAGAATTAAAGATATCCATCTAAGAGACGATCCCGGCAAGACCGTAATTCCTGCTAGAAGCAATGCAAAAAGTATAGGTGCCATTAGACTTCTACGCATATTATCAATAATTTGCCACTTAGTTAACACAGATAAATCAACAGGAACTAATTCACCTCTACGGTTATAATTTTTTGGTAATAACCATAAAAGTAATTGCCAATCACCTCGAATCCAACGATGTTGTCTTTTCTGGTATGTACTAAATTTCTCTGGGTGATCATCAACTAGTTCTATATCTGATAATAGTCCAGCTCTTAAAAATCCACCCTCTAACAAGTCATGACTTAAAACGCGATTGTCTGGAATTCTCTCACACAATATTTCATAAAAACTGTCTACATCAAAAATTCCTTTTCCAGTAAAAATACCTTGTCCTAGACCATCTTGATAAGGATCAGATACTGCAAAAGCATACGGATCAACGCCTGGATCTTGAGACCATAATGAAGACAATCTAGATTTCATTGCCGCATCATGACTCATTCCAACTCTTGGTTGGAGTACACCATAACCTTCAACTACTCGTGTTTTCTTTGAATTCAAGATTGGACGATTAAATGGTAAATGCATAGTCCCTATCATTCGATGTGCACTCTCTAGTGGTAATTGGGTATCAGCATCTAGAGTAATTATGTATTTTATTTTTTTAAGAAATGACGTATCTCCATCATTTATTATGAAATTTGTAGATTGTTTCCCTTTTATTAGCTCTACAAATTCGACTAACTTACCACGTTTTCTTTCCCAACCCATCCACTTACCTTCAGATGGATTCCACACCCTTTTTCTTTGAAACAAATGGAATTTACTATTTGGATATGATTCATTAAGACGTGCTATTTCCTCTCTTGCTGCCTTAAACACAACTTCATCTGTATCAATTGTTTCATTATCTGAATCTGCATAATCCCCTAAGATTGCGAAATGGATATTTTCATCCCTATTTGCAAGATAGTGTAATTCAAGCCTATCTGTGATTTCCTCAACTTCTTCTCTAGAAGACCAGATTACAGGAATAACTACCATTGTAGCTGCATCTTTAGGAACACCCTTAGAAAAATTAAATCTTAAAAGTGGGATAGGACTTTTTACACGTTCAATCATCCAATGGGCTGTAGAAATTGCCCATTCAAGTGAAGGTATTGCTAATAGAAGCAGTAGCAATATCCATTGTTCCGCTACAAAAACCCTGTTTCCTCCAATAAATAAAGAGAACCCAACTAAAAACAATACAAAGCAAAGTGATAGTGCGCTAGCATATGTCTTTTCAGATCGTTGTAAAAGGCTAATTTCAGGGAGACTTCTCGGTTTACCACATGTTTTTAACGACTGTCTTAACTGTTCAATTCCTTTGGGTTCTAATAAATAGTAAGATACTGAAGCTGGCCGAGATATTGAATTTACATCCCCAGCTGAATTGTTATTATAAAAGTCATTTGTAAGATCTACAGTATGCTGAGCTACAAGATTTTCTGGAAGATTTAGCCTTTTAGAAAGATGTTCAACCCTTTTTCTCAAGACTTCACGACTTGATGAATCAAGTTGTGAGTAGACACCTGTACTTTCACTTAATAATGTCTGTTCGACTATACTAATTTCTTCAAATGTATCTAACCAATCTAGTCTAGAAAGAGATCGCAAGCTACTTATAATATTTCCTGTTGTATGTTGATACCCTGCTTGAAGTTGATATTCATAAGATAAAATGTGGTCCAAGCTTTCTGGACCATTTTCTAATTTACAAATTAACCACTCACCAACTGTTGCAGAATAATCTGCTCGCTCACGTAAATGTTTAACTAAGTGAACAATCATAGGTCCAGATAATGGCATCTCATACCCAGACTTTTCTAATGCATCTTTTAACAATTCAGGTGTAATTTCCTGTGAGTCAAGTTTAGAAATTATTTCTTCAACTCGTGAACAAATATTACGGCGGTCTTTAATATTTTCCATAACATTTGTTAACTTTCTGAATAAAGCAATTCGCATAATAACAGGAATAGCCCAAACCTCAGCAATACCTAGAACTGCAACTTCCTGATATGCCTTAATATAATTTTTGAAAGTATCAAGATTAAAGTTCCCATCGCAATGTTTAAGATAATCTGTGCAAATATCAAAAATCCTGTATTCACCAGATTTATTTAAATGGGGCAAGGACTTAACTAGTTTTTTTGTTAAATCAAATTTTATAGTAAGTGATTGTTCTTCTAAAAATTCTGCATTGTCTAACAACCATTCTTCAGCTGGTTGTGAGCATGCAGAATCATTTTGACGTAGGTCATTTACAAAGGCGCGCAAAGTTTGAATATCAGATTCATTAATTCGATAAAAGTCATTTGAAGGTTTTCGACTTATGAAAGGGTCATGGTTCAATGCTGATTTATGCGCTTCTTCCCTAAGCTGTTCTTTACTTAAAATCATATTGTCTTCCCCCAAAAGTTGCATTTGAATTTTTATTAATCTGTTAAAATCTTCCCTTTATGTCAAAAAATTATTCATATTAAAACTCTGAAAATGATGTGTGAAATTTGAACGCATAAAAAAAGAAACCTAGCAAAGGCTAAGTTTCTTTTTTTATTTACACTATTTTTTATCTTCATTTTTCTTTGTATAGAACGTTTTGGAGTAGATAACACCGATAAGTCCAATGACTATAAATAAAATTGCTCTTACACTAATTGAGGTCTCAGCTAAGTCAATAAATAGGAGTTTTAAAAGTGTACTAGCTAGAATTATCCAGCCAACAATTAAGACATATTTCCCTTTATCATTTTTGGAGATATAAATCGATACAAGCGCAAATACAAAGAGTAGGAATGAGTGCCATACGTATCTCCACTCCCCATAAATCTCAAACTGATTGAAAAAGGCAAAGAAGTACTTATTCAGAAAAACTAATATTACAATTTGAACTATCAAATGTTTTATATCTATGGGAATATTTATAACTTTAGATTTCTTTGTACTTTCACGGATGAAATATACTAATGAAAGTAACATTAATACCTGAACTAGAAAGTATAGAAAAAAAGCATTATTACTTTCATATGATAAAGGTATATTTACTATATTTAGACAGAGTAATATCATGAGTCCTAACCCTAAGTTTGAAACCCAATATCCATATTTCCAAATTCTTAGCTTGAAAGACCATATTGCTACAATTATAAAATAAATCATGTAAATATATAGACTTTCAAAAGTGTGAATGTATTTTTCATCTAGGACTCTAATAAATTCTGCTCCAACTAATCCAAAATAGATTTGTGGAACGATAAACACCGCGCTAAGTTCATCTGCACTACTTTTTAAGGACTTAAGAATGTATTTTATAACGTGTCTTCCTATTATAAATATACTAATCACTACTAAAACTCTATATAGAGCATATAAACTAATAAAATTCTCCAGAATATGAATTTGTATATTAATTATTGTTAGTACGTAAATTAGTGACCCTGTAATTATTGTCCTGTATTGTTTTAACATAATACCAACATATAGAGCTACCGTACCTTCTAGTAAATAAATAATTGTCTGTGTATCCATTAATTTAAATGTTTCAATGAAAAGAGCACCGATGAATATAGTAACTACACTAATAACACCAAACAGTTTTTGTCTAATCTCTATACTGATATTCCATGTTTTGCTTTTTGGCAGTAAAGTTACACATAAATAAATGTAAAGTAATAATAAAGAAAACCAAACTGTACTTACTATCAAACCTTCTTGAGTTCTCATCCATAAGAAAAGAGCTATAAAATTAGTATAAATAAAACCTTCAACTTTCCATTTTGTTCCTAAATTTTCAACCCTATCTTTTAAAATAAGATATAAAACGAACAAATGTTGTACTACTACCCCATAAACTAGGATTGTTGTTTCACTGTTATCTATCCCTGATAATGTTGTATATGCAAAGTATGTTAAATGAAAAAGTATAAATTGAATATAAAGTGCTATTTTGTGTTTCCATTTTACCGATAAGTAAAACATACTTAGAAATACTGCTATTATATATAATGAAAATATTATTGTGTTCGGTTCTTTACTTTGTACTAAAAAAGGTGTTAAGAATAGCCCTACAGTTGAAAAAATTGAGAGCATTTGTGACTTGTGCCAATTTGATAAGTAAATGCCACTAGCGGCAAATCCGACATTAATGACAAAAGCGAAAGTTTCATTAATATAGTCAAAAATGTAATGAGCAGCAAAAGTTGTAATTATTCCTAGAGCAACCGCACCTCCTAACATTACTATGCCGAATTTTGGTCGGTTTTTAGAAAACTGCCTATTCCCTAAGATGTATAATGTTAGAACACCTATATAAGACAAAATAATTTTCATAGGATCTGTAATCAATCCATAATCTGCCGTTGCTTTAAATCCCCAGAGTACGCCAATTATTAATAATCCCATGAAAATCCGTGGTAACCACACTTGACCTAGCTCTTTATCCCACTCAATCTTCTTCTTTTCAATACTTGGTGTTGTTACAATCCTCTTAGTAGTGGCTCTGATTTTTTGTAATTCTTCCTCGAATTCATTCCTAATAGGTTTTATTGATTCCTTTTCGACATTCTTAACTGCCGTACTAATGCTGTCATGATTTTCTAACTTATTTAATCTTTTCTCTATACTCTTTATCCTTTGTTCTAATTCGAGAATTTTATCATTCATAAATTTAACCACCCCTAACTTCCTTAACTCTACCAACCACACCATCTTCAAGCATAACTTTAATACCATGAGGATGGCTTGGTGAATTAGTTAGTATTCTTTTAACAATACCTTCAGTAAGTTTTCCGGTCCGTTGATCTTGTTTTTGAACTACAAGTACTTTAGTGCCAATTGTGATATTTGCTCTATTTTGTCCATTCAATTTTATCTACCCCATTATTTTAAAAAAGCAGATAGGTTCAGTTTTACCTATCTGCAGTTTAGTCTTCGATTTTTATTTTGATCATGTATAAATGAATTGTAACACCGATCCCAACTAATACGAGAATGCTTCTTAATATTAAGTTATCATTTAGGAAAAAAGAAATACTTAATATAACCCAAAGGAAAATAAGTGCACTTATTTTATTTTTTTTTGTAACACCTGTTCCACTTCGATAATTTTCTACATAGCTGCCAAAAAAGCGATTTTTTATTAAATAGTTATTTAGTCTCTCAGAGCTCCTAGAAAAACAAAATGACGCCAGAAGCAAGAAGGGTGTTGTAGGTAATAATGGTAAAACAATACCAATTGCACCGATAATTGTAAATATTATACCTAAAGTAATAAACGTATATCTTTTCATTATTTGTCCTCTCGCCTGTGCTAGTATGTCTTTTATTATCCATTATATTTCATTCTTTTTCAATTATTTCAGATTTCATTAAAAGATGTTCGGACTAACACATTTTTCGACAAACCGTTGATAGAATTTTATAGAGCCTCTAGTTTTGATCGATAGACGTAAAAAATTGAACCTCTGCATATAAAATATCTGGAAAATAAACTTTAATTTGTACAATACTGCACGATTCCAACTTCGTGAATATCATTAATTTATACCCATCTGGGTAATAAAGAAGGTTTTTTAATCCAAATTATGAATTTTTTAATCCAAAAAACAATTTTTTAATCCAAAATATTAATTATTTAATCCAAAATATAAATTATTTAATCCAAGATACATTTTTTTAATCCGGTACATTATTTTTAATAAAAAAGAAGATTGATGTTTTAGGAATCTTCAGGAAAAACGAGTTAGCTGAAAATATATTAAAAACCGGTTAGTTTCAACCGGTTTTTACTCAAAATTATTATGAAAATAACATTCTGTCGCTCAATAGTTCTTTACCTTGAACGTCATCAAAATATTTTAATAGCTTTTCGGCAGTTAAATTTTGCTTTTCTTCGCCTTCGATATCTACTACTATTTCTCCTCTATGCATCATTATTAGTCTGTTACCTAGTTTAATTGCATGATTTAGGTTGTGAGTCACCATTAAAGTAGTAGTTTGATTTTCATCTACAACCTTCGCAGTAATTTCAATTATTCTCTCAGAAGTTTTTGGATCTAGAGCGGCTGTATGCTCATCTAAAAGTAATAGCTGTGGCTTTGACATTACTGCAGATATTAACGACAATGCCTGCCTTTGTCCTCCAGAAAGTAATCCTACTTTAGATTCTAATTTGTCTTCTAGTCCTAAATTCAGCTCAGATAAGAGGGATTTGAAGAGGTTAACATTTTTCTTATTAATACCTCTAGTTAATCCGAAAGTTTTACCCTTATTAAAAGCCATTGATAAATTTTCAAGGATTGTCATATCAGGAGCCGTGCCTTTTGTAGGATCTTGAAATACTCTACCAATAGTTCTTGCACGCTTATACTCTGGTACTTTACTAATTAAATTGCCACCTAATTGTATAATGCCTTCATCACAGTCTAGTGATCCCGCAATAATATTGAGTAATGTGGATTTCCCCGCACCATTACTTCCTATAATCGTGACAAAATCTCCTTGTTTAACATGAAAATCTAAGTTTTGAAAAATACAATTCTCGTTAACTGTATCTTTATTGAACGTCTTGGACAAGTTTTCTAATTTTAGCATTTGCCTCACCCCCATAGTTTTTCTTAGGTTTAAGGCTAAAATTGCCTTTGAATGAAAGTGCAATAACAACAATAACTGCTGTTATAAGTTTTAAATCCGTTGCCGCTAATCCTAATTGTAGGGCAATAGCAATTGCCCCTTTATACAATATTGATCCTAAAGTTACCATTGTTGTTGCCTTTATAAAACTCATCCTTTTAAATAAAGCTTCACCCATGATTACTGCTGCTAGACCCATAACCACAATTCCTGAACCCATACCAACGTCCGAGAACCCTTGATACTGGGCCATTAGAGCACCACCTAAAGCTACGATACCGTTTGAAAGCATTAATCCTAGCATTTTTATACTGTTCTTGTTAACCCCCAGCATTGTAACTAGCTGTTCATTATTCCCTGTAGCAATCAATATAAATCCAAGCTTCGTTTTTAAAAACAAATCCAAACCAATTTTGACCAAAACTACAAATATTCCAATAATCACTAATGGCATTAATGAAGTTGAAAACACTGTACTCTCGCCAAACAATGGAATATTTGATTTTGTCATTATCCTTAAGTTAATTGAGTATAAAGCAATCATTACTAAAATCCCGCAAAGTAGATTTGTAATTTTTAATTTAACATGGAGAAAACCTGTTACCGCTCCGCCAATGCAGCCAGTAACAAAAGCTGCTAAACTAGCAAGAAATGGGTTTGTTCCGTTCAATAATAAAACTGACGTTACTGCTGCTCCTAATGGAAATGTTCCATCAACAGATAAGTCTGGAAAATCTAGTATTTTATAAGTTATATATACACCAATACTTACAATAGCAAAAATTAATCCTTGTTCGAAAACACTAAGAAGTAAACTCATTTTTACCTCACTCCCCCAGTTACCTTTTCTGCCTTTTCATCAATTTCCTTAGGAATTGTTATGTTTAATTTTTTTGCTACATCAGTATTTACGACAAGTTGAAGATCCTTAGAAATTCCAATTTCAATATCTTGTGGTTTTTTACCGTTGATAATTTCCACTGCAATTTCTGCAGTTTGTTTTCCTAGCTTATAATAATCTACACCTGTAATCGCTAATGCTCCTTTATCTGAAATACCTTTATCTGAGCCGATTATTGGTATTCTTTTCTTTAAACAAATATCGGAAATGATCGGCATTGACGAAACAACTAAATTGTCTGTTGGTACGAACAGTGCGTCTATTTTTCCAACTAATGAATTCATTGCTTGGGGAATTTCATTTGCATTTGTTACTCCCGCTGTTACGATTTCAAATCCGAAATCGGGAGCAGCTTTTGTCGCAGCATCTACCTGTACTTGAGCATTAATTTCACTAGTACTATATAAAACCCCAACTCTCTTAGCATTAGGGACTAGCTTTTTAATTAAATCCAGTCTATTAGTAATTGGGGTACTATTCGTTGTACCTGTAACGTTAGTCTCAGAACTTTCTAATGACTTAGCTACTCCTGCTTTTACAGGATCAGCAACTGCCGTTATTAAAATCGGGATATCCTTAGTTGCATTGAATGCCGCTTGTGCTGGTGGTGTTGCGATTGCTAAAATCATATCGACCTTATCGTTCACAAACTTTTGTGCAATTGTTTGTGTAGTCGGTTGATCCCCTTGAGCATTTTGGAAGTCAATTTTAATATTTTTTCCTTCTTCAAAACCTGCTTCTTTTAAGCCATCGATAAAGCCTTTCCTAGAAGCATCTAAAGCTGGGTGTTCCATTAATTGTGAAATTCCGATTTTCACAATTTTTTCTTCTTTTGTCGAGCTTGTTACTGTCACTTTTTCCGAATTAGAACATCCACTAAAAATTGAAAAAGCTAGAACACTTGCTACTAGTAATGCTGACTTTCTTCCTACCATACTACCATCCTCCAAATTTTTCATTTTTACTTAACCCCACCTGTTACTTTTTCAGCTTTACTAGCTATTTCTACTGGGATGTTAATTTTTAGTTTCTTTGCTGCATCTGTATTAATCACTAGTTGCATTTCTTTTAAAGTTGTTAATGGAATATCTTTTGGAGATTTTCCGTTTAATACCTCCACCGCCATAAGTCCTGTTTGGAAACCAAGTTCAAAGTAGTCAATTCCAGTTGTTGCAAGTGCACCAGCTTCAACTTGAGCCTTTTCCGAGCCAATAATTGGTGTATTATTTTTATAACAATTATTACTAATTAACGGCATTGCTGAAGCCACTAAGTTATCTGTAGGTATATAAAGAACATCAATTTTCCCTATAAGAGAACTAAGCGCTTGTGGAATTTCATTTACGTTTGTAATACCTGCTGTTTTTATTTCTAATCCAAACCCTGGTGCTGCTTTCTTAGCGTTTTGCACCTGAAGTTCAGAATTACTTTCACTTGTGTTATAGATAATTCCTACTGTTTTGCTGTCCGGCAACAATTTTCTCAGTAGCTCAAACTGTTTATCTATAGAAACATCATCTGAAGTTCCAGTTACATTTGTTTCTGATTTATCCATAGATTTAACAAGTCCAGCCTTTACTGGATCAGTTACAGCAGTTATAAGTATAGGTGTTTCCTTTGTAGCATTAAATGCTGCTTGTGCTGTAGGTGTTGCGATTGCTAATATCATGTCTTGTTTCTCTGAAACAAAGTTTTGTGCAATTGTTTGCGCTGTTTGCATATCACCTTGTGCATTTTGAAAATCAATTTCAATCTTCTCTCCATCTTTAAACCCTTTTGATTCTAAAGCTTCTACAAAACCTTTTCTAGCTGCATCGAGAGCTGGATGTTCAACAATCTGGGTTATTCCGATTTTGAAAACCTTATCTTCACTTTTTGTTCCGTTAACAGAAGTTGTTTCTGTCTTAGAGCACCCTCCAAAAATTGTTGTTGTCAAAACTAATGCTGTTAAAAGTGCTGCTGTTTTTTTCCCTACCATACTACCATCCTCCAGAAAATATAATTTTTATTTTTATTAATAATGAGGAGATAAAACAAAAAAGCCCTCCGTCTAGGAGAGCTTAGATAGCAAAATAAACCCATAGGGCACACTTATCCCTAATGAATTATATACTTTATCTCCTACAAATCTACCATTCTACTATGTTAAATATCTACGAAAATCCTACTGGCTCATGCCATCTACAGTTCTACAGTTAAGTACCTACAAATTTCTATATTATATTCAGTATCTTATATTAGTTTCCAAATATTTTCAATATTCTTTTTTAAATATCTGAAATTGAGCGATGACCAATTCCAATAACTAAGTCGTTCAGATGTAAAACTCCTATGCTCATAAAAATTGCAATGCTCAAATGCTCACCGCTTCGAGCTATACCAATTTTACCACCTACATTTAAACCATTAGCTTTTGCAGAAATTTGATTTAAAGCCTCTCGAGCAGCCCCGATAACTGCTCCTTCATGTGAATGACATTCTTTGATAACGCCATTTCTTTTGGCAGCAACTAAAGCTCTTTCCAACATTTTTGAGATTGAGTTATTTATATTACCACCAACATCAACAGCAACTGTTAAAATATTTTGTTCTTTATATTTTTGTTCAAGTACTTTTTCGCCTTCTCTAGTTGATATAGCTAATTCAATAGATGCCTTTGCTACGTCGATACTATCTACCTTCATTGATTTACACTCCTCAGATTAACTTATACGTTACTATCTTTGACTATTTTATCATAAAACATATGTAACTTTTTACTAATAGTTTCATCTCGTGACTATTTCTAGTAAAATAAGAAAGATGTACTTATAACAATAATATCGAAGGGAATTATAAATAGATGGCAAACCAAGAATTATTAAATGAAATAGCAAAGCGTCGTATATTCGGCATCATTTCCCACCCGGATGCTGGTAAGACAACACTTACAGAAAAATTATTACTTCACGGAGGAGCAATTCGTGAAGCTGGAACAGTTAAAGCTCAGAAAAACTCCAAGTATGCAAAATCAGATTGGATGGAAATCGAGAAGCAACGTGGAATTTCTGTTACTTCTTCAGTAATGCAATTTGAATATGATGAAAAAATGGTTTCCATCATGGATACGCCTGGTCATAATGATTTTGGCGAAGATACTTACCGAGTGTTAACATCGGTCGATAGTGCCGTGATGGTAATTGACGCAGCAAAAGGTATTGAGGCACAAACAAAGAAGTTATTCCAAGTTTGTCGCTTACGTGGTATTCCGATTTTTACATTTATGAACAAACTAGATCGTCAGGCTAAAGATCCGTTAGAACTTATGCAGGAATTAGAAGATGTATTAGGAATGCCGTCAGTTGCTGTAACATGGCCAATTGGAAGCGGAATGCAGTTTGAAGGTGTATACGATCGTTTGGAAAATGAAGTACACTTATTCCGTAAAGATGAGGTAATTAAGTTAGGTGAAGATGGCGTTCAGGGACCTGAGCTTGAAGGAATCTTAGAACAAGCTAACTTAGATAATTTAAGATCTGAGATAGATTTAATTGAAGGTGCAGGAAACGACTTTGATCTTGAACTAGTTCAAGAAGGTGAATTAACTCCAGTATTTTTCGGTACTGCTTTAGTTGACTTTGGGATAACACCTTTTCTTAATCATTTCTTGGATATGTCTCCAGCTCCTGGCCCTAGAAAAACAACTACAGGTGAAGTTAATCCAAGTGATGAAACATTCTCTGGGTTTATTTTTAAGATTCAAGCTAACATGAACCCTGCTCACCGCGACCGTATTGCTTTCCTTAGAATTTGTTCAGGGACTTTTGAACGTGGTATGAGCGTTACACTTACAAGAACAGGAAAGCAAATTAAATTAAGTCAATCGACTCAGTTAATGGCAAATGATCGTGAAACCGTTGATAGAGCATACGCTGGTGATGTAATTGGAATTTATGATTCTGGAAATTACCAAATTGGGGATACGTTAACTGATGGGAAACAAAAGCTGTTTTTCGAACCTTTACCTACGTTCCCACCTGAATTATTTTTACGAGTTGCACCAGTTAACTCAATGAAATCTAAGCATTTTCATAAAGGTGTAGATCAACTAGCACAAGAAGGCGCGATTCAAGTCTATAAGAATGAGTTTAACGACGTTATCCTTGGTGCTGTTGGACGACTCCAATTTGAAGTTTTTGAGTACCGTTTGAAGCATGAGTACAATTCGGATGTTCGTATGGAACCAGTAAATTATACTGTTGCCCGTTGGGTTAAAACTGATAATGTTAAAGGGTTGCAGCGATTCCAGGATTCAAGAAGTATGTTAGTATTTGACCGATATGGTCGTCCACTATTCCTATTCCCTAATCAGTTTGCTCTTGACCGCTTCAAGGAGCGAAATGAGGAAATCGAATTAGTGGAAGCACTGGATGTAAATAGAGAAATTTCAGTTGAGTAGTTAATAAGCCATGTCCTCTTAGATAGTAAAGATTATATTATTACACAAAGTCAGAAACTGCGAGACTCCTGCGGGAATAGCGCGAGCCGAAAATCCATTTTTTCAAGTGTAAACTTGCAAAAATTAGTTGAGGCCGTGCCCGCGGAAAGCGAGCAGTTACTTCGAGTGTAATGTTTTTACTCTCTTTACTTAAAAACCCTATTTTCGGAAATCTGAAAATAGGGTTTTATTAGTTATGAAGAGTATTCAACATCTAGTAGTGTTGCTTTAACTCGATCATCATTTGTCATAGCAGCAAGTTCTTTTACTTTAGCAATATTTAACTTTAGTAATGCAGCTACTCTACCACCATAGTCAGAGTCTGCTTTATAAAACAATGCTGCCTGACGATATTGAAGGTTAACTTTCGCCGCACCTAAATGTCCTGCAATATTTTTAACTAGATTTTGCTTTTCCTCTGAGTCTAGTACTCTACGATACAACTCTCCAGCCTGTTCATAATCTACATCTTCAACCACTTTCGTGTGCCTATCCAAGACAGCTTGGATTTCTACAGCCGGTGGTGCGAACTCCAAATCAGGCTCACCAACTTCTTGAAGACTATTAGGATAATAGTTTGGTAACTTTCCACCATTCACAAAGCTCATTGCACCATCACGTTGGTTAGTATTGACTGCATTTTTAGATGCATTTACTGGCAATTGATTATTATTAACACCTAATCTATATCTTTGGGCATCATCATATGCAAATATTCTTCCTTGAAGTAGTTTATCAGGTGAAGCAGCAACTCCTGGTACTAATGAGCTAGGTGCAAATGCAGCTTGCTCAACTTCAGCAAAGAAATTTTCAGGATTACGATTTAAAACCATTTTCCCAACTGGGATTAACGGGAAATCAGTGTGATACCAAACTTTAGTTACATCGAACGGATCAAATTTATACTCTTTAGCCTGCTCAGGCGTCATTATTTGCACATAGACACTCCAAGAAGGGAAATCACCTTTTGCAATTGCTTCAAATAAATCGCGAGTAGCATGATCACCATCTTTACCTTTCATTGCTTCTGCTTGTTCTGCAGTCAATGTTTTATTACCTTGGTCAGTTTTAAAGTGATATTTTACCCAAACATATTCATTATCCTTGTTGTACCACATAAATGTATGACTTGAGAACCCATCCATGTGACGATAATCTTGCGGGGTACCTCTATCGGAAAACAAGATTGTAACTTGATGGATTGACTCTGGTGTTAATGATAGAAAATCCCAAAACATATCTGGATCCGGTAGATTAGTTTGTGGATTTCTTTTTTGCGTATGTACAAAGTCTGGAAATTTAATTGCATCGCGAATAAAGAAAACTGGGGTATTATTACCAACTAGATCGTAATTACCTTCCTCAGTATAAAACTTCACTGCGAAACCTCTAGGATCACGTTCAGCATCTGCAGATCCTTTTTCTCCACCTACTGTTGAGAATCTCACAAAAATTTCAGTTTTTTTACCAACTTCTGATAAAAAATTAGCGCGAGTGTACTTAGACAAGTCATTGGTAACTTCGAAATACCCACCAGCTCCAGCACCTTTTGCATGAACAACTCTTTCAGGAATTCTTTCACGATTAAAATGGGCTAGCTTTTCTGTTAAGTGTGCATCTTGCATTAGAGTATAACCTGAAGCCGAACCAGTAGTAACCGACGCTTGATCATTAGAAACCGGAATACCTTTGGCTGTTGTCAGGGGTTTTTTCTTATTCATAGTTTACCTCCCATATTTATAAGTTTTAATTCCCTACACAATCAATATTTTTATGTCTCAAAGTGTGTTAATATGCTTCTAGTATGTTTTGTGAAGTAATTATTAAATGATATTAATTATAATTTAAACTATTAAGTTAATTTAAGCAACAAATAAGACTTTACGTTGTTTATCATAACTTTATTATTAAAAATTAATAATTAATTATTGTTTTTCAATAAAAATTATTTTATAATTCTCTTGAGATGAATAATTAGATTAGGAGGTAGAGATTATGAACAATGAAAACAAAGTAAACTATAGGTTACTAATTTTACCTTTAGTTATGTTTCTTAGCTTTTATGTTTTCATGTTAAAATTTCTTGGAATATCAGCTATTATTTTTACTTCTATATTTTATATTGTATACTTCATTGCTGTTCCGAAGACTTCACGGAAACGTTCAGGTTACGGGTATTTCTTTTTATTAACAGCTTTATTACTTAGTGCATCGTACGGAATTTTTATGAATCCTATGTTCAGGGTTCTAAATGGAATTATAATTCCTGGAAGCATACTACTTTCGCTGCTGTTTTTGCAAAAAGGAAACTTATCATTAAAATTTATATCAATATTAAAAAGGTTACTATTTGTTGAACTTATTAGTGGGTTGATTGCTTCAATTAAGTATCCAATTATTTTAAAAGGAATTTTCAGCTCTAAAATGCCGTCTGGATATAGTAAATCAATATTAAAAGGTTTAATTATATCTTTACCTATTTTGTTAGTAGTTTCTTTATTGCTTATGGAAGCAGATGCTGTATTTAAGTCAAATTATCAGATGATATTAGAAAATTTAAATGTCTTTGAAGAAGAAACTGTTTTCAGATTTTTAGCATCATGCATTTTCACTTGTATTGTTTTCGGGCTATTATATACACAAACAACTAAAACTGTTGATTTATCAAAACATACAAATTTCAATATTAAATTAAATATTGATGTTGTCGTAATTTTCACTTTACTAATTTTACTTAATGTACTTTATACAGTTTTCACTTACACACAAATAATTCATCTGTATTTCCAAGTACCTTCAGATTCACCCGGATTTAATTATGCAAATTATGCCCGTAGTGGATTCTTCCAACTTGTATTTGTTGTTGTTATCAACCTAGTGCTTATTACTGTCTTAAAATCTTTTGTAAAAAGTGCGAAAAGAAATGTAAATATGTTACTAAATTCCCTTTATTCGCTGACAACAGCTTACACTTTAAATATGGTTGTTTCAGCATTATATAAGATGAATTTATATATAGATACATTTGGTCAAACAACATTACGTATAATGGTATCAGTGTTTACTGTTTTACTAGGGGTACTTTTACTACTATTAATAATCTATATCTGGACAGAGAAAAGCATGTTTATTTACGGTCTATGTGCAACAGCAAGTTTTTATATTTTCCTAAACTTTGCAAACATCGATCAAATTATTGCAAAACACAATTTGTATACTGCTGACAATTTAGATTTTAATTATTTAATGGAATTATCCGAAGACGCCACACCAGCTGTAAATCAGGCATATGAAGACAATAAACTTTCTGATTTTCAATATAAAAGATGGTCTCAAGAAAAGTTTATTAAGAGAGAAAACCCGGCTGAGCATTGGTATCAATATAATTACATGAATACGATTCAGAAATAAACTTTGCCTTCGCCTAAAGTTAAAGAAAATATAAAATTCTATAATTACACTCGCAGAAACTGCTCGCTTTCCGCGGGCACGGCCTCAACTAATTTTTGCAAGTGGAAACTTGTAAAAATTGATTTTCGGCTCGTGCTATTCCCGCTGGCGAAATGCATGCATTTCGAACAGTTTCTAGCTTCGTGTAATAAACTAATTAATCTTTCAATCTCCGAGAACAAATATAAAAGAAGTTGCTCTAGAATTTAGGGCAACTTCTTTACTTCTTTATTTCTTTTTACATACACTCACATATCTTACAAACTTACCTTTAGTAACTTGGCATTGATCGATAATCTCTAATCCTGCTGTTTCAAATACATCATTCATATTTTCAAAAGTTATGATTACTTGTTTGTCAGCGATTCGGCGTGATGATTTAATAATTTCAGTTTGTTGTTCCAATGTTACTGGTACGAAAATGCCGTATGGAATATCTACAATAGCAACATCATATTGTTCAGCGATTGTGTGCATATCCTGCATACAGATTACATCTGGCATTTCAAAATATAATAAGTTTTCTTTGGCATTTCGCACTGTAAAACGATTTATGTCTGAACCTTTAATATTAAGTCCCATTGATAGACCCTCAATTACAACGGTACCAACACCACAACAAGGGTCAATTATTTTAGCATCAAGATTATTACCTACTGCAATATTTACGATGGCTCTTGCATCACGAATACTTAAAGAATGGCTATATGTTTTAGGCTTATTATCATGCGTATGCCACTCCATGTTATTTTTCTCATAAAGACCAAAAATCCATCTACCATTAAATTTTGTCAGTCCAAGAAGAACTTTTGGTTCGTGCATTTCTGCTTCACCATCTATTGCATCAGCTACTAACCTAGCACTTGTGAGCCACTCGTCGTATCTTACATCTCCTCCATCAATTTTAATATAAATAACCTTAAAATCGTTGAAAATAATGTTTTTAGATCTAATTTCCTCAGTAAGCTCATCTAACGCATTTGCTGATAGCAATATACGAATGCACTGTTTAATATAAGGACTTCTCGACGGGTTTACATATTTATCAGATATAAAATTCTTTCCATTTAATTCTGTATTAAATAAATATCTCATTTCCATTTTGCATAGCTGTTCTTCAAATGTTGGGTAGTTTATGGAATAAAAATACTTATTTTTAATTTTATTGTCAGAACTCATTTAACACCTCTAACTTTTCTACATAATCAAACGTTTGATTAATATTATTCTAAAATTGATGTACAGCTTGGGCATCTAGTAGCTTTGACATTGATATCATTTAAACAATATTGACATTCCTTAGTCTTAATCTCGTTATTATTCTCATTTTTCTTTGTAAACTTAATCATTTGTTTAAAAACAATATAAATCGACAACGTTATTATTAAAAAATCTATAATATTGTTTATGAATAGTCCAAAGTTAATAGTTGCTACCCCGGCCTTCTTCGCTTCCTGAACTGTATTAAAATTACCTCCACCTAAGGCAATAAATAAATTTGATAAATCAACCTTACCTAAAAATAATCCTACTATAGGCATTAAGATATCATTAACTAGTGAAGTTACAATTTTACCAAAAGCTCCGCCAATAACTACCCCTATAGCAACATCAATAATGTTCGATTTTAAGGCAAACTCTTTATATCCTTTTAACATATGTTTATCCCCCTGTCTGCTTTATTTATAATCTTTACACTAAAGCAGGGAAATAAACTTATTTATTAAATTCGATATATCAGAAATCGCTCTTGATTATTAGTGTTGTATAGTTCAGGAAGTCTAATTTCGGAAATCAGTTCAAAAACGGTATTGTTTTCTAAGAAGTAAATGTAATCTTCTGATGGGTAATATAAGACCAAATCAATTTCTCGATTTTTTTCTTCGTATGACCGTAAAATATTATTAACTACTGTAATGAAAATTTGATCTGAAAATGGATTAAAAAAATAAAAACGATTATCAAATGGTGTGATATCATATTCCTCTGCTAAACAACAGTGAAAATGGATTTTATCCTTGCTCTTTTTATTAAAGCTATTTAAGTTCTCGATAGCGTCATGATAAAAGAGCTTGTTCATTTCAACACCGATTACGGTAGAATTAAACAAATGATTAATATAAAAGTTTAAGCGACCTTTTCCACATCCAAAGTCAACGCAATGATCACTACTTCTTAACTTATATGTTTCGAAAAGTGTTTCGAGCGCACTATAAGGTGTTGCTTCATACCGATGATAATGATAAATTTTGTTAAAACCATTTTGATCACCACAAGTGCTTACATTAAGAATTTCATCGTAAAAGTCTTCAGTCATTTATTCACTCCTGCAAATTAAGGCATTCATTCTAATTTACCATAATTTGAAACACAAGAGAATTATTGGTAAAATAAATCAAATACATTCTGAAAGGATGAACTAATAAAAATGGCAAATTATGAGGCAGTTTTAGCATTTTTTGGAAAAACAGATGTGCCTGTTAGTGCAGGACAAGTTGCAACAGAAACAGGTGTTGATAGAAAAGAAGTTGATAAGATTATGGCTCAACTTAAAAAAGAAGAGAAAATTGCATCTCCTAAAAGATGTTATTGGGAGCTAAAAAAGTAACCGAAAAACTAATTAGGGTGCACAAAAGTGAAAATTCTTTTGTGCACCCATTTTATTTAACATTTTTAAGATTTCGGACATTTTTTACAGTATTTTGTTTTTCCATTTGATAAATACGCTAGACAACAAGTTTTTCTATTTTCAGATAATAAAAACTTAGATAAAGGATTTTCAGGGTACTTACCAAATAAGGTACCTGGTGCTACTTTCGTAATGTAATTCCAATCGTCTAAAACTTCATCACTTACATCATTCGTTTTAATTAAATTTTTATACATCCACTGAATATAAACGTAAAGGTTCTCCCACATTACGGATTTTGATAGTCCAACACTTTTATTTATATGTGTGAAAACGACATCAACATTCTCTTTAAATATATCATTTAATACTTCTTCTCTTAAAAATTCCCGTTTAGATCCTTCTAAATTTGCAAATTCTATATTTTTGAATTTGAATGAAGGTATCCAATTTGCATCACAATTTTGAGAAGTTACAATTGATATATTATTAATAGAAAAATTTAATCTACTGTTAAGTTTACTCATTGAATAAAGAGCAATAAGGACTGAAAAACTATATCTCTTAACGAAAAGTGAGGCAACTACTTTATCACTATTAGTATTAGTAAGATCTTTAAGTCTCTCAAAATATAAGATTAAATTGTTTTTATCTAATAGACTAATTATTTCAGTCGTTAGCTCACAATCATTATTTTCAAATGTCAATCGATAGTTTTCTTCTAAAAGTCTAATATCATCATGTTTGAAGACGCACTCTACCATTGATTAGATACCCACCTTCGGGAAAACAATCCTACCTTTACCGTGCGGAATACACATTGGTGTGCCAAATAAAGGATCTTGTGTTACGTTGCAATCCATGTTGAACACATCTGATACTAATTTCGCGTTTATTATATTTTCTGGCTGCCCTGATGCATAAACTTTCTTATTTTTTATCGCTACGATATTATGTGCATATCGACATGCTAAATTTAAATCGTGCAATACCATCACAATTGTTCTACCTTCGTTCTCATTGAGACTAAATAGCAAGTCTAAAATTTCAATTTGGTGAGTCATATCTAAGTATGTCGTTGGCTCATCTAGTAAAATTATTTCAGTATCTTGAGCTAAAGTTAATGCAATCCAAGCACGTTGTCTTTGCCCTCCTGACAATGAATCAACTAGTCTATCAGAAAGATCTAACATTCCTGTCGATCTAAGAGCATCATTAACTATACTTTCATCTTCTTCCGACCACTGCCTATACCATTTTTGATATGGATATCTCCCTTGCTTTACTAGTTGTAAAACTGTTAAACCTTCAGGGGCAATTGGACCTTGAGGCAAAATGGCTAAATTCTTAGCAATTTCTTTCGTAGGTAATTTGGATATCATATCACCATTTATAATAATCGATCCTGATTTCGGCTTAAGCAAACGAGCTAATGATCGCAATAAGGTCGATTTTCCACAACCATTACTTCCTATAAAAACAGTAATTTCCCCTTTTGGAATCGTAATGTCTAATTCTTCTATTATTAAATTCTCGCCATAAGCTAAAGACAGCTTTTCTGTTTCTAATGTAAACATTGTTTCGTAACCTCCGAATTATCTTTTTCTTTGGGTATATAAAAGATAAATAAAGTAAGGTGCGCCGATTGCTGCAGTAAATACTCCTGCAGGAATTTCAATTGGGAGAAATACCGTTCTACCTATTGAATCCGCCATTAACACAATTATTCCACCGATAATTGCTGATAAAGGCAGCAATGCTCCGAATGAAGAACCGACTAATCTTCTTGATATATGAGGAGCCATTAGTCCAACGAAACTAATACCACCCGCAAAAGCGACAGCACTACCTATCAGACCTGTACAAATAAGCAACAACAGAAATCGTTGAATCTGAACTTTTGACCCAACACCAATTGCGATTTCATCACCAAGTTCTTGAATATTAATATTTCGAATAACAATCAACGTTATTAACATTAATATTATCGTAGTTGGTGCTAATACTGATACATTACTCCAATTTGATCCGTACACTGAGCCCGTAATCCATATATTCGCTTGACTTGAACGATATATAGGTCCGATTATCATAAACATAGTTGTTAGAGCTTTTGTAAATGCCCACATTCCTACTCCGATTAATATTAATCTTATAGGTGATAATCCATTTTTCCAAGCTAATGCATAAAGTATGAAAGTTACAATCAAGCTTCCAATAAATGCACTAAGTGGTAGCCAATTAATACTCACAGTTAAAGCATTATTTTCATCGCTAAATATTGCTAAAAATAATACAACAGCGACAGATGCTCCCCCAGTAATTCCGATAATATCTGGTGATGCAAGTGGATTACGAACTACTGCTTGCAAAATCGCACCTGCAACTGCTAAACTCATTCCAGCTAAAATTGCTACGAGTATCCTTGGCATTCGGAATGTATTCACTATTAAACTTTCAAAATCTTCGCCATTTCCTAATAGTATTGAAAGTACTTTTAGCGGTTGTATATAAGTCTCACCCATCCCAACACTTATTAGGAAGATAAAGAAGAAAAAAATTATAAAACTCAAAATTATTAAAAGAGCTTTTTTATCCAATAAGAATGAAATTGCACCTTTATACATCCGTAACGGGATATGTTTTTTCATATTTTCTTTCCCCCTTTACGAGCGATATATATAAAAAGTGGTGTACCAATAAAAGCAGTCATTATACCAACTGGCACTTCTTCTGGCATTATTATATATCTAGCACCTATATCCGCGACTAGTAAAAGAATTGCACCGACGATACCACTGTATGGCAAAACCCATCTATAATCATTACCGACTAGGGAACGGACTATATGAGGAACAATTATACCTATAAAACCTATTGGTCCAGCTATCGCAACAGATCCCCCAGCAAGTACTATAATAACTATTGCAGCAATTATTTTTACACTCCCTGTTCGTTGTCCTAATCCTTTTGCAACATCTTCTCCCATTGTTAAGATGTTAATTTTCTGAGATATAATTAAAGATGTGATAGTTGCAATTACTATATAAGGCAATACCGTATCAAGAATTTCTAATTTTCGACCTTGAACGGAACCCGCTAACCAGAACAAAACTTGATCTAAAGTAGATTCATCTATTACTAAAAGGCCTTGTGTTAAAGATGAAAATAATGCTGCAATTGCTGCACCAGCGAGCGTTAGCTTCATCGGTGTTAATCCGTCACTTCCGATACCACTTAAAAAGTAAACCGTAAAAGCTGCGATTGCTGCACCGAGAAAAGCAGTCCAAGTAAATGCTTGTAAACTTGTCGCCGAGAAGAACATCATCCCAACTACAACAAAAAAACTTGCCCCCGCATTCACCCCGAGTATATCTGGAGATGCTAATGGATTTTTTGTGAGTGCTTGCATTAGTGCTCCTGAGATCCCGAGGCTTGAACCTACTACAGCAGCAATTAGCGCACGGGGTAATCTAACATCCTTTATAATAATATGTTCATTTGAGTTATTGAAATTTTGAAAGGCGTTAATTGCCGTATTTATACTAGTATCTGTATATCCAAGTACAATACTAAGCACCATGCAAATTAATAGAGTTATTGTTATTAATAGTAACCCATATATTTTGCTTCTTGCTTGACTAAACAGCATATTAAATTTTCTCCTCTTATTTCAGTTGTTAATAATAGTTTAGGAGATTTAAAATACGGTGTCAATGACTATGATAATCATTTTCAATTAATTGTTGACAACGATAATTTTCTAGGTTAATATTTTGTTGTGAATGAAAATCATTATCATTTAGGAGGAACTTTTTAATGCTTACATACTACTCTAGGCAGAAATTTTCAACAATCTTTTTATCAGTTTTATTTATCATCTCAATCTTAACGTTAGGGGCTTGCGGAAATACTGAGGAAAAGAAGTCGTCTAATGAGCCAAAAAAAGTTGAAGCTAAACCATATACTGTTGAACACGCAATGGGTACAACAGAAATTAAAGATACACCTAAACGTGTTGTTATTTTAACAAACGAGGGAACAGAAGCTTTACTAGCTATGGATGTGAAACCTGTAGGTGCAGTACAATCTTGGACTGGTGATCCTTGGTACGCTCACATTAATGACAAGATGGACGGAGTAACAAGTGTAGGAAATGAAGGAGAGCCTAGCGTAGAAACTATTGCTTCCTTAAAACCAGATTTAATTATTGGTAATAAAATGCGTCACGAAAAAATTTATGACCAGTTAAGTGCTATTGCACCGACAGTATTCGCTGAAACATTACGTGGAGATTGGAAAGAGAACTTCAAACTTTACTCAAAAGCTGTTAATAAGGAAGATGTAGGAAATAAAGTTATTGCAGATTTTGACAAGCGCGTTGAAAATATGAAAACTGAATTAGGCGATAAACTTAAGCAAAAAGTTTCAATCGTTCGTTTTATGCCAGGCGATGTTAGAATTTATCATAAAGATAGCTTTTCGGGAGTTATTTTTGATCAATTAGGATTTGCAAGAGCTGAAGGTCAAGATGCACCGGATTTCGCTGAAAAGGGTGTAACGAAAGAACGTATTCCAGCAATGGATGGAGATGTTCTATTCTACTTCACTTATGATCCAGCTGAGAAAAAAGGTGAAGGACCAAAGTTAGCTGAAGAATGGATTAATGATCCGTTGTTTAAAAACTTAAACGTTGCTAAAAACAATAAAATCCAACAAGTTGATGATGCAATTTGGAACACAGCAGGCGGTGTTATTGCTTCTAATCTATTGTTAGATGATATTGAAAATTATTTTTCTAAATAATATATAGCCATCCCATTTTAAAAAGACCTAGCATGATTAGCCACATGCTAGGTCTTTGATTTTACGTATTTAATCGTTACTTGTATAAGGTACAATTTTATTTCTACCTAATCTTTTCGCCTTATATAAACACTGGTCTGCATTGTCTAGAAATGTGTCAATGGCCTCTCCTTCAAATTGCTTTAAACCACCACTTATCGTAACATTTATTCCTTTTGGATATATAGTTGATTGAATGTTTTTTCTAATGGTTTCTGCAATAGTGAAACCTTCTTCTTTATCACAGTTTGGGAGAATTACTAAGAACTCTTCTCCGCCATATCTCCCTACAATATCAACTTCTCTAATTGATGACTTTATCTTTTGTGCAATCATAGCAATAACTTTATCACCAAGAATATGCCCGTGTGTATCATTTACTAATTTGAAACGATCTATATCTAAAATAATTATGCTTAGTGGTGATTTCTTTAAAGTAGCATTGCTTATTTCGTCTGCAAGCTTTTCTCCTAAAGCCTTACTATTATATATGTTAGTTAAATAATCAAAATCAACGAGTGATCTTAATTTTTCATTTTGCTCTCTAAGCGTTATCTCAATCTCTTTTTGCTCTGTCACATCAAACACAATTCCTGCAATAATAAGTGGTTTTCCACTGTCATCATATTTTATCGTTTGGCCCCTATCATAAAACCATTTCCATTTTCCATCCTTTGTTTGTATCCTGTACTCAACTTCATAAGCATTTGTTTTTCCAGATACATGTTGCCTCATACTTTCCATAACTCTTTCGTAATCTTCTGGATGAAGCTTGTCAGTAAAGAATTCATGCCCAATTGTTGCAGGAATCTCATTAATGTCATAATTAAGCGTTGTAATCTTTTTTGAATTACAAACTACAATATTCTTTTGGATATTAAAATGCCAATGCCCTAGATTTCCTATCCATGGGAACTTAAGTAATTCAGCTTGATCTTTTTCTGTTTTAAGACATTTTATTATATCCTCTAAATCTAATATTCTATTTATAAGTTCTTTTTTCGTAAATTTAGTGTAATTATTCATTCCCAAACCTCCATTATAGCTCGACATAATATAATATACGTAAGGGATTAATTTGTTTCTTAGCGGTATAACTCATTTTTTATTAAATAATATATTACTACTGATTAAAATTTACCATTATTTAGTTAATTTTAGTTACATAAAAAATAGAAGAGTGCCAGCTAATATGCGGCTGGCACTTTAATTTTTTTAAATAAAACTATTAATATTATGTCTTGCAAACTCTTCAAATGTTCGTGGCTCTCTTCCTGTTAATTCATAAAAGTCGTTAGTAACCTTTTCAGCTGTTCCCATTCGTGTCATAAAGTATAGAGCAACCGTTACATTTACAAATGCTTTATCCATTCCACGTTTTTTAATATAATAGCTTCTATATTTTAAATAACCTGGTTTTGCATATTTAATAGAACGACCTGTAACTTTACTTAAAATTTCTGCTACTTGGTAGTAATCCAATGATTCTCCACCAGTAATAGTGTGTGCAGTATTTTTATATTTCTCAGGATCATGTAGTAAAGTTGCGGTTGCAAGACCTATATCAGCAGCATCTATAAAACTAGTTTTACTCTTTCCAGCAGGAACAAAAACTTCATTTTTCTCTCTTATATCAACTGAATGTATACCCGATAAATTTTGCATAAAGAATCCTGGGCGAACATGAGCATACGGAATTCCAGATTGTTCTATGTACTTTTCAATTTTGTAATGAGGAGGGATAGTATTCTTTTCAATGCCCATCAATGATAAAAAAGATACTAATTTGATATTTTGTCTTTTCATCGCGTCTATAAAAGGATACAAATCCGCTGGTTTACCGAGGTGAGGCGGTCTCATTAAATAAACTCGATCAACGTTTTCTAGCGCAACATCAAATGTTTTCTCATCAGTAAAATCAAACTTAACTACATCAACGTTTTCAGGAAACATTTTTCTTAATTTCTCCGTACTACTTCCTGCAGCAACTACTTCTTCACCTAAGTCTAATAACTCTTTTATAACATAGATACCAACATTTCCCGTTGCCCCTGTTACTAATACCTTCATCTTCTATTCCCCTCACTTAAGATCGAATTTGCTTTTTGGATGAGATTAATGAACTTATTAAAATCATCATAGCCCATCTTTTCTACAAGAATATCCATTAATTTAAAGTGCTCTTTATGAGTTGACTCAACAAGTTGCTTACCTTTATTTGTCAAATTAACTGTATAGCTCCTGCGATCCTTCGCTGAAGGGATTTTCTCAATATATTCTTTTTTGATCAGTGCATTTAATGTAGATGTTACTGAAGGTTTTGCAATATTAAAGAAATTACTAATCATTAAAGGCGTAACATCGCTATTTTGTTTTTGTATAAAAATTAATACACCCATTTCACTTGACCTTATGGGCATGTCTTTTTTAAAATTCATTTGTAAACGACAAAACATTGCAATAGCATCCGCGCCGATCATTATTTCATTTTTCATATTTTACCTCTTAATTAGTTAGTTCAACTAACTATATTTTTACATTATATAACTGATATGTCAATATGTTCAAATTGAAAGCGGATACTTAAAATTAATATTTAAAACGTATTGTATTTAGCAATGATTTGTTATTTAATCAATAGAAATACATCTTTAGGAAGGATGGAAAATGAATGTACAGTTTTAAAAATGATTATAGTGAGGGAGCACATCCAGAGATTTTGAATGCAATTGTGACAACAAATTTCGAACAATGTGATGGATATGGAAAAGACACATACTCTAGTAAAGCTGCTGAGATATTAAAACAAAAAATAAAATGTGATAATATTGATATTCATTTTTTAGTTGGGGGAACACAAACAAATCTTACATCTATTTCAGCCTTCCTTCGTCCTTATGAAGCTGCAATATCCGCAAACACCGGACACATAAATACACATGAAACCGGTGCAATCGAAGCAACTGGACATAAAGTGATTTCTGTTGACGTTCACGATGGGAAATTAACAACAAATCACGTTCAATCTGTTTTAGATTCTCATACAGATGAGCATATGGTAAAACCAAAACTTGTATATATTTCTAACCCGACAGAAATTGGTACTATATATAAAAAGGAAGAGCTAGAAGCTTTAAGTGTTTTTTGTAAAGAAAAGAACCTCCTATTGTTTGTAGACGGAGCTAGACTCGGATCGGCATTAACTTCTATTGAAAATGATTTAGATTTATCAGATTTAGGAAGATTAACTGATGCCTTTTATATAGGTGGAACAAAAAACGGTGCATTATTTGGGGAAGCTCTAGTTATTTGCAACGACTTATTGAAAGATGACTTTAGATTTCATATAAAGCAAAAAGGAGCCTTACTTGCAAAAGGACGACTGTTAGGCATTCAATTTTTAGAGCTTTTTAAAAAAGATTTATTCTTTTATTTAGCAAATCACGCTAATGATATGGCGTATCGACTTGATGAAGGTATCCGCTCTCTAGATTATAGTTTCTTAATCGATTCGCCTACAAATCAACTTTTCCCTATTTTTCCAAATAAAATTATTAATGAGTTGAGCCAAAAGTATTCATTTATGGTTTGGGCAAAGATTGACGAAGATCACTCAGCGATTCGTTTAGTAACGTCATGGGCAACGAGACAAGATGCTGTAACAGCTTTCATTGAAGATTTGCAAAGCCTAACTACACATGAAATACAAACCCTCACTATCTAAGTCGGCCACTGATAAAAGTAAAAAGATATTGATTTTCGCTTTCGGACGCTTGCTTTCCGCGGCAGATCTGTCGAGCCTGTAGTCTCGCCTAGATCTTTTTGCCGCTGGAGTCAAGCGTCCTTCGCTAAAATCAACATGTAACTTAATTTAGTGAGGATTTAGTGGCACAGAAATTTCTAATATTATAGCTCCTTGAAGGTCTACTCCTACATAAAATATTTTGAGAAAAAAATTACTGGAGGAGGCGTTTATACTGGTTCATATAGTCAAAGCAGGTGAAACGCTAAATCAGATATCAAAGGACTATCGAACACCATTATCTGAAATCATTAAAGCTAACCCTTTAATTAACCCTAACGTGATTTATCCCGGTCTTTCAATAGTTATACCTGGTTTGCCAACGCCCAATACAATTCCATTTCAGATTGACGTGTCGATAAAAAAACGTCAGTTAAGACTGTTAAAAAATGGCGTTCTACAAAAGCAATACCCAATAGCAGTTGGGAAAATTTTAAACAATACTCCAGTAGGAAATTTTATTATTATTAACAAAGCACCTAACCCCGGTGGTCCATTCGGTACAATGTGGATGAGTTTATCAAAAGAAAGCTACGGTATTCACGGTACAAATAATCCAAGTTCAATTGGCAAAGCCGTTTCAAAAGGTTGTATACGAATGTATAACAAGGATGTAGAAGAACTGGCTCGTATTATTCCTATAGGAACTCAAGTTTTAATCCATCCATAATTTTTTTAAGGTAATTTTTAATTATTCCATAATTTCTGCACAATTATATTTTATATTAAGTACATGAAAACCTTTCAAACCTTAAAACCCTAACCCTTTTTCTGTGGACTATCGAAAACCACAGATTTTTTTTTGCATTTTTTCATATAATGTCTATTTTCTTAGGGACCAATTCACCGCTTCAAATGCATGAATTTTTGCAGTATCGAATATTGGAACTTCTGAATCGTCCTCAGATACTAGCAATCCAATTTCGGTACACCCTAATATTATTCCCTCAGCGCCTTCTGCAACTAAACTTCTAATTACTTCTTTATAATATTCTTTTGATGACTCTTCTATTTTCCCTAAGCAAAGTTCTTCATAGATCACGCTATTTACTCGCTTAATATCTTCTTTACTTGGAACAATTACCCGAATACCATTAGCCTCAATTCTAGATTTGTAAAAGTCCTGTTCCATTGTATATCTAGTGCCTAGTAAACCTATTTTATTAATCTTTGACTCAAGTATTCTGCTAGCCGTTGCATCTGCAATATGAAGTATTGGTATATTAATATTTTCCTGAATGTAGTTAACGACCTTGTGCATCGTGTTCGTGCAAATAACAATAAAATCAGCATCTGCTTTTTCTAATATACGAGCTACTCTACATAAGGCTTTACCAGCACTTTCCCAGTCGCCCATTGATTGATAATGTTCGATTTCTTGAAAATCAACACTATACATTATACATTTAGCAGAGTGTAATCCGCCAAGTCTACTTTTTACTTCCTCATTAATTAATCTATAGTATTCTAAAGATGATTCCCAACTCATACCACCTATTAAACCAATAGTTTTCAAGGCTTATTCCCCCAATACATTATTCCTCGTAAAAATAGGACGTGCCTAAGTCATTAACTTTGTGATTTGTAAACTCCACCATGATAACAAATAAATGTATTAACATCATATGATAATATTTTTTCAAGTGAATCTTCAGCTTGTTTTAAATCTAATGTAAACTGTGGATTTGCAATTACTAGTTTATTATTTTCTAGAACTGCAGAATCGCCTGTTATTATAGTTTTAATCTTTCTCAAATATAAGGAAATATGCCCCGGTGTATGTCCAGGTGTTTCTATGACCTCGCACTCTTCATTAATATCAATAAAGTCCCCATCATTAACTTTAATATCAACGTTACATGGTCTTACATTTCGCAGAATTTCACAAAACTGCTCTCCAAATTCCTTTTGGTCTACTGGTAATGTTTTTTGGAATTCTTCAGCTTGCTTAAGCCTTAATGACTTTTTATCGCCTGTTATGTAAGGTGTTTCATAGTTACCTGCTATAACTCTAATTTTTGGATATTTTCCTATAAAATCAGCAAGAGATCCCATATGATCGTGGTCTTGATGAGTTATTACTATTTTACTAATCGCATTACAATCAACACCATTTTTTTGAATTTCCCGTTCTATGATTGAGAGAAAGTCAGGATATCCACAATCTATTAAGATAATTTCTTCACCAGAAAAAATTATCACTGGGTGAATAGTTTCTTTTATGCCATTAAATTGATATTCAATATTTAAGACTTTAATATTTAACATTTTTGCAAACTCCTTATACATCATATAATTTAATTATAGTTAGTAATAAAAGAGTTTTGCAAAAAAAATTCTGTTATAGAAAAAATTGGGCTATTGCGTAATATAGCAACAGCCTTAGTAATCTACTTCTTATCTTTATTTTTATAATTTTTATCAATAGGTTCTTCAGCAAATTCGACTGAGTAATTAGGTTGTGATGAGATTCTTCTTTTTGGATAAATTCTATTTTTAATTTCATTACGAAACTTTATTCCAAGATAAACTAATGAATAAAATGCGACCATTGAAATCCCTGTAACTAAGCCAGTTACTTGACCAGGAATAAACGGCATACTTATGAAAATCCCAATCATACTTATTAATGCTATCCACGATGTGTACGGAAAACCCGGTAGTTGACATTTCCCTTCAGGTGGACAGCCATTCACCTTGCGAGCGCGGATTTGACTTGCAATAATTACAGCATATGTAAAAAGTAATGCAAAACCACCAGTAGTAATTAAAACTAAGTATACTCTAGGGAATAACAAACCGAACGCTAAGCCCATAAGCATTGCAAACCCAGAGAATAGAATCCCTTTATAAGGAACATCTGTATTATCTTTTAAAAATTTTGGTGCATGTCCCTCATCTGTAAGAGCCCTAATCATTCTTCCAAGTCCAAAAATTGCAGCCATCATTGCAGATAATATCGCTGATATTAGAACAAAGTTTAATGCCATACCAGCCCAACCAAATCCCCATCTACTAAGGGATGCAACAATTGGGCTTATGTTTTCATTTAGTTGAGATGTTGGGATTAAAGGTAGGAGGACGATAATATAAACTAAATAAAGCCCAACGAGTGCTAATACTGTATTTCGAATTGCTTTAGGAATTGTTTTCTTAGGGTCCCTTGCTTCAGATGCAGCTAGTCCAATAATCTCGAAACCTGCGTATGTATAAATAACTAGTAGCATACTCCCAGCAATACTTTTAAATCCACCTGGCATCAACGGTTCAGTTGCTAACTCCCCAACACCTACTGCTGGTTTATTCGGCATAATACCAAAAATTAATGCGATAGCAATTAATATGAAAAAGATTACAGCAAAAACTTTAATTCCAGCTAATCCACTTTGGAGTTTTCCAAGCTTTGAAACACCAAGCAAATTTATCAGCGTAACCCCAATAATTATCGCACTACCAAACATGGCTATTGATAAGTTGGGAAACCACTCCCGAAACAGTATTGTTAGAGCTGTCGCCTCACTTGACATTGAAATAGCTGTTCCACTCCAGTATAACCATCCAACAACAAAGCCTGTTCCGGTACCTAGATACTTTGCCGCAAAAGTGCTAAATGATCCTCCAGCAGGATTAGCCACAGTCATTTCTGAGAGAGCAAAAAGTATGAAATATATTAAGATTCCTCCTAATATAAACGAAATTAAGATTGATGGGCCAGCTGCGTTGATGATAACTGAAGATCCTAGAAAGAATGATCCACCAACTACACTTCCTAATGCCATCATAGTTAGCTGCCATGCAGATAATCCTTTATGTGTTTTTTCCATAATGTTTCTCCCATACAAATATTTTCAGATTTATTATTTACTAAAAATAGAAAATGATACTGTAATTAGGAAGTAATGGGGTTCAGTTGGTCCATTTCAAGCTCCTAAACCGTGCATCAGCAACAAAAATAAACTTTATCTTTCAGTTGGCTCAATTTATCAACTACTTTTGGGTTTTTATCATCCAGTTGTAGAAACACGTATTAATCAAAAAGGTCTCCGACATTTTGTCAGAGACCTTTTTATATACTATTTAAAAATTATGTCTAAGTGTCTTTTATAGGCATTAACTAGAGATTCCCCGGACATATCAATGTGAACATGAAAAGGAACACCATAAAATAAAGTAACGAGATGATCTAAATAAACATTTAACTTTGATTTATCAATATTCTCAATTTCTTGTAGATAATAATTTAATATTTCTTTTAATGAGTATAGTTTAATATCCACAGCATCGTCTGTACTATTGGAAATTATATATCGCTCATATTTACTTAGCTCTTTAAAAGTTGGTTTGTCTTTTAACTTTGAATAGTAATTTATTAGGGCGACAAAAATGCGCTCAGAATTAGGAATTTCTGCAGTTGATTGAAAAACATGATAAAGACCCGCAACCCCAATATACTTTTTATTAAAAATTTCTAAACTCCTCTGATAGCACCATCGTAAAACAAAATAATCTAATACTTCCTCTTTAGTCGAGAAATATCTAAAAAACGTTACTTTTGAAATGCTTATTTGATTACAAATATCTTCTATTAATATGTCGTTAAAGTTGTTTTTTTTAAGGGACAAGATAAAGGCATCTAAAATATTAGCCATTGTTTGATATTTTTTTCTTTCCCTTAGAGGCATGTTCTTCATTATTTTCCAACCTTTTTTTTAATAAATTATATAGAGATATTATAGCAAGTACTGATAGTGCCGTTAAGTAAATTACGGTAAATAAACTTTTTATTGTAGTAAAAATGGAGGCGATACCTACCAGTGTGGGCGATAAGTTACGAAATAAGTTGATCATTCCTATAACCATAAAGTTCTCTAAATAGTCAAAGCAAGCAGCTATAATTGGTAAATATATTAGAAATGATAGTCTCCGGAAATTAAGTTGTTTAATTATTAATTTAATAAAAAATACCCCAGTAATACCCATTAAGAACGGATAAATTATATCTAGTGGAATTTGGTAATACAAATAAGCGTTCCTACCGTCCGCTCCCAATCCTTTTAATAGTTGCACAGCATAATCATAACTATAACCTGTAGGCATTAGATCAAAAATTTTCATTTCTTTCGAATAACTTTCTACTACAGGTATCGTTATTAATAGCATTGTAAAATAAACGAACTGTGAAGAAATAAACCATATAATTGCGTTTTTCCAAGTTAGTTCAAATATTTTTACTCTCTTGTTTTCTTTTACTATCGTATTTGACGACATGCTCCTACCCCCTTAAATAATTACTTCGGTAAAATTATTTACTTAAGTAACACATTTAATATTATGATACTCAAGTAACACTTTTTCGTCAACAAATAAATTTTTAAGTTTTTTTGCAAAAAAAAGTCCCCGATTAAAATCGGAGACAATATCAATATTTATGTTCCACAAAACGTTCTGTAACTGCAGTTTTGTTGTGGTGGGAGCGCTGCAAATTCAGCATAACTACTATTATGTGAATAAGGACTTGATAGTGCATTTAGAAGCCTTTCCATAACACTAAGGTCTCCGTTTTGAACTGCGGCATTTAATGCATCCTCTACTCGGTGGTTCCTTGGAATAATAGCAGGATTATTTTTCTTCATCAATTCTTGTATGTCTTCCTTTGATACTTTCTGATTATTAACCCGTGATTGCCACTGTTCATACCATTCTTTAAAACCTGATTCATATATCAAATTTGTCTCTGCGATTTTATCAAATGTAAGTGCAATAAATGTATTCGTGTAGTCAGAGCGACTTTTTTGCATCAAAGTTAATAGGTCATTCATTAGGATTTCATCTTTAATATTTTCGTCAAATAATCCTAACTTCGCTCTCATTCCTGCTAGCCAATTTTGTTTGTATAGATCATCAAATTTTGTTATCGCATTTTGTGCAATTATCACCGCCTCATCCTGATTATCATGAATTAGTGGTAATAAGGTTTCAGCAAACCTTGCCAGGTTCCACATACCGATTTGAGGTTGATTCTTATAGGCGTAGCGCCCATGAATATCAATAGAACTAAATACAGTTTCTGGATCATATGTATCCATAAACGCACACGGTCCATAATCTATTGTTTCTCCACTTATTGTTACATTATCTGTATTCATTACCCCATGAATAAAGCCAACGAGCTGCCACTTTGCAATCAGGGTTGCTTGACGCTTTACTACTTCATCCAAAAGTGAGAGATACGGGTTATCGCTATTTTGAATGTCTTGAAAATGGCGCTCTATTGTATAGTCAGCTAACATTTGTAAATCTTTTTTAGTTCCCCACTTTGCAGCAAATTGAAATGTACCTACTCGTATATGACTTCTAGCTACACGTGTAAGAATTGCACCTGGAAGTTCTGTTTCCCGATATACTGATTCACCAGTTGCAACTACTGCTAGGCTACGGGTAGTAGGAATCCCTAGCGCATGCATCGCTTCACATATTATGTATTCACGGAGCATTGGGCCGAGAGAGGCACGGCCGTCACCACCACGAGAGTATGGCGTTCTTCCTGATCCTTTTAGTTGTATATCAAATCTCTCACCTTGAGAGGTTATTTGCTCTCCTAATAGTATTGCACGACCATCTCCTAACATATTAAAATGTCCAAATTGATGGCCAGCATAGGCTTGGGCAATCGGTTGCGCCCCTTCTGGTAATTTGTTTCCTGCCAAAATATCAGCATCAATATTACTAAGTCCTAGACCAGTTGCCAATTGTTCGTTATAAATAATAATTTTGGGTGAACTTACTCTGGTTGGATTTGTTTTTGAGTAAAAAATATCTGGCAGTCCAGTATAACTATTGTCAAAATTCCATCTTGATTTCATTTTATCTCCTTCGTTACACTTTTTCATTTAGTTTTTCCTTTTCTAAAAAACAAATACCCCTGACTCAACAGCCATCAGAGGTATTTTTAAATATAATTTTTTAATAGTTCGTAAATCTTATTTACGGTTTTCCAGTTGCGGACTGTTGCTTGAACTCCCAATCTATGTAGGTTATTAATTAATTTTGAATTTCTAATGCTGTTATTAAATAAGAAATAGATATCTCTACCTACTACTTTGTAATCTTCATTTTCTTGTTTATATTTTAGCAAAATCTCGAAGTCATCTGGAGTTCGGTCTAAAAATGCAACATATCGGCTTTCACCTTCAGTATTTGTTGATTCTGCATTTCTGATTTCTTCATCTGAGAATGGGCAATTATGAATTGTCTCCTTAATTTCTACTGAACTTCTTAACACTACATTAATAAAAAACCCAAACTTTTTTTCAATTTCTTTTTCAATTGTTTGCCTAATAATGTCTTCTGCTTCGTCTGACTCAAACAAGACATTACCACTTTGAATATATGTTTGGACTTTACGAGGACCAATTGATTCAAGCATTTCTTTCAAATCTTCCATCTTTATTTTATTTTTCCCACCAACATTAATACCACGCAGTAATGCTATATAAGTTTTCATCCATACACCCCATGATTAAAAATATATTTTTAATTATAATCATATTTATCAAAAAAATTTAGTGTAATATAGTAGTATACAAAAAAAGGAGAATCCCAAAATGAAGTATTTTTTTAAAAGATTACTAAAGTTAAATCTGGGACTCTTCCTATGTGCGGTCGGAATAGTATCAACTTTAAATGCCCATATTGGGTACGCTCCGTGGGAAGTATTTCATGTTGGCCTAACTAAAACAATAGATATGAGTCTAGGGACGGCATCAATATTGACAGGTCTAGTAATTTTAGTTGTAGCAGTATTTCTTGGAGAAAAAGTTGGCCTTGGTACTATTTTAAATATGATATTAATTGGTATTTTTATTGACGTTATTATTTACTCTAATATTATACCCGTTTTGAATCATTTCCTTCTTGGGCTTTTAATGATGATTGCTGGATTATTTATCATTGCAATAGGTTCATATTTTTATATTGGATCAGGTTTTGGTGCAGGACCAAGAGATAGTTTGATGGTTGCACTTAATCGTAAAACTGGACTTTCAATCGGTGTTTGTCGTGGAATTATAGAGTTATCTGCAGTGTTTGTAGGATGGAGACTCGGTGGTTTAGTTGGTGTTGGGACAATTATCTCCGCAATCGGAATTGGATTTAGTGTTCAGATAACCTTCAAACTACTTAAATTTAATGCCGCTAGAGTTAGGCACGAAACTTTAGATCAAACTCTCAAAACCCTAAGGTATAAAAAAGAAGAAATTAGTGTAGTAGAAGAAGCATCTGTAAATAATTAAAAGTCAAAAACCCTCAAACGAATTGAGGGTTTTTTATTCATGCTGCAACGTCTCTACGTGTAAAAATAAGCCAAGATATCACATTGAAAATGAGGAAATATACAACTAGAACTCCGACGGAAAAGGAAAATGTCATCCCTTCTTGGAATGGTCTACTTCCAACAAGGTATTGTGTAAGATCGATGTTAGCAAACAATACGTACTTACTCCAGTCAAATCGTTGTAGTAACTCCATTACAATATTACCCGCAAACAATGCACCAATTGAAAATCCGATTGCCATTGAACTACTTCTGAAGGCTGATGAGATCATAAATGCCATTGTTACGTAAATAACGGTAGATACACCATTATACATATACGTTTTCCATAGATTTAGAATCATGCTTTTTTCAACAATTTCTCCTTCAGTATTCATTTTAATTAATGGTAAATCAATATATTTAAACCCATACAATATTCCGTTTATAGCAATTGACACGACAAACAAAACAAGTAACAACAGTATTCCGAACATTAGAACAGAGATGTATTTAGAAAGAAGGATCTTTGCTCGGCTAGCTGGCCTTATAAGCAACAGCTTAATAGTGCCTGATGAAAATTCTCCTGCTACAACGTCCCCAACTATAATAATCGTGAAAATCGTTATAACAATCATAAGACCTGCAGAACCGTTAATTCCATCCCACATTGTGCCGTCTGTTGAACGAATATCTTTCTCCAAATGATAATTGTTTACTGCTATTTGCTGCTCATAGTACTTTTTATTCTCATCTGGTAGATTCGGTTGCTTTAAAGCACGATTCCACTGCTGGATTTCTTGCTTAACTGTTACTTTCCATCCATCATCCATAGCCTTTTTTCCATCAAAGTGCCATTCCATAGTATTTACAAGGATTACAAAGGCTACCATGAGTCCGACAAGAATCCAAGTTCGCAAGCGCCTGTATATTTTCATGTTTTCATTTTGTAGTAAATTAACCAATTTGTTCAACCCCCGTAATTTCCAAGAATCGATCCTCTAAAGATTGAGAAACCAGTTGAACACTATAGATTCGAATATGGTTCTTCATCAATTCTTCGAGTATATCCGGAATTAATTCTTTATCCGCATTAACTTCAAGTAACCCATCCTGAGTAAGATTTACACCTTGAATCCCATCAATTTGTCTTACTACCGATAGTGCCTGTTCTGGTGGTGTAGCTTGTATTAAATATGATTGAGATTGATCATTACCTTGAATAAACTGCTGAATTGGCATTACATTTATTAGCTTACCACGTTGTAAAATTGCGACTCTATCACACATTAGTTCCATCTCTGATAATAGATGACTGGACACAATAACGGTGATTCCCTCAGTACGAGTCAAATGTCGTAAATAGTCACGCAACTCTCGAATTCCTGCGGGATCAAGACCATTTGTAGGCTCATCGAGAATCAACAGTGATGGACGGTGCAACAGTGCCTGTGCCACCCCTAGACGTTGGCGCATTCCTAGTGAATACTTACTAACTTTGTCGTGAATACGATTTTCTAGCTTGACTAGTGATACAACTTCGTCAATCCGTTCCTTAGATACCCCTTCTACCATTCGCGCGTAATGAACAAGGTTTTGGTAACCGGTTAAATACTTATACATTTCTGGACTTTCAACGATGGCACCAACGTGACGAATTGCCTGTTCAAACTCAGACTTAATATTTTTTCCCTTAATAAGGATCTTGCCTTTTGTAATAGACATAAGTCCTACGATCATGCGAATTGTTGTAGTTTTCCCAGCTCCATTTGGACCAAGGAAACCGAAAATCTCCCCTTGTGGTACGTCAAACGTTAGGTCGTCGATGATAGTGGCTTTGCCAATCTTTTTAGTCACATTAACCAAACTAATTATAGGTTCGCTACTCATATATATCTCCTTTTATAATAGATTTAGATGTTCGTTATTACTTTTTATATTCTAAAATATCTCCTGGCTGACATTCTAAAGCCTCACATATCGAATCTAAAGTTGATAACCTAATAGCCTTTGCCTTTCCATTTTTTAATATAGAAAGATTGGCCATTGTTATTCCAACACGCTCTGAAAGTTCAGTAACGCTCATTTTTCTCTTCGCTAGCATCACGTCAATATTAATTATAATCGCCATATTCTTCACCTCAGACCGTTAAATCGTTTTCAGATTTTATATCAATCGCGTCTTTTAGAAGCTTTTGAAGAACAGCAGCGAAAACTGAAACAACCATTGAAGCAAAAATGAAGGCCATTCCGATAAGTATGAGCCCTGGTGCATCATCCTTTTCAGCAATGAGATAGAAAAACGGTAAACTCATTACATACAAGCTACTGTACGCAATTGCACAATACTTAATTTTCTTTAAAGCCCTAACTGATAGCTCAGAGAAAGCTTCGTTCCTGTCAATAAAACCTAAAAGTTTAAAAGCTTGGTACAGAGCAAAATAATAAGGTATCAACGTTGCATACAAATTGATATAAATTAGGTATTTCAGATAAAAATGATCTGGATACAATTCCACTGCAAAATTAGCAAACTCAGGCAAGATAAATACGGATAAAGCAAGTGCAGGAAACCCCATAAGAATTAGAGCTAATTTCAAAAAGAGTGTAGAGCCTTGTTTCATATTAAAAGCACCTCTCACATATATTTTCAATTTGATTTTAGCACGTTATTTATTGATTAACAATAAAATTTTATCTAGTTTTATATATTTTTTATTGTTAACTCTTTTAACTAACGGGGCAAGTCCTAAGTAGATAATAGCAATTAAATCTTATTAAACCCTCTATATAAATCTTAAGATTTTCTTAAGGTGGTCAATTTTATCTCCGTAACGACTTTTTCGTACGAATCATATTGAAATCCGTACTGAAATTTCAATTTTTCGTACGCATTTTATAAGTTATCGTACCGAAAACTATATTTTTCGTACGCTCTTGTCGAAAAATATTTTCTAACTTGCATAGTCGGTTTTCGACAAGGCGGTGCAATAAATCTGATTAACGGTGCAAATTTTAACAAAAGCGGTGCAATAAAAAAAATAAAAGTTCGAGAAACATTACTAGTTTCTCAAACTTTTAGAATAAATGTGTAAACTTATAAATTATTAACCAAAATACACTCTCACACTGCCTTCTTTCTGTGAAGTTAATAAACAGTTTTTAATGAAATCATGAATTTGCGTTAAATCGTAATCATCGAAGCTGTTTTTTGAATTAGCTGATCCTCTTCCATATATTTCAAAGTAGTCAATTAAAGCTTTTTCAATTTGCTGAGTAGTGTAGGTTGATTCTTCACCCGATCCACTAACTCCGGCATGGAATTTTATCGAATCTAGCAAATTATAAAGTATTGAAGCATTGCTATTCCACATATTAAATCGTGCGTAGGCAATTTCTTCTCCCGCTTTGTTAATACCATAAATATCGTGACCCATTAATTTTTTCCTCCTGAAAAATAAAAATTTAGAAGATAAAAATAAAAATTGCTAGGCTTTATCACTCCTTTTAAAGGGTATTACGTTGCATTTTGTAAGGGTTTGAGAAATAGATGGTAGTTAGATAGGTTATAAAATTAATAGTTAAGAATTTAATAAATGCGGAGGTATTACATGCATTTAATTTAAGATATGAATAAAATTTGAGGTATACTATTTAATATTTTCATAATCTAAAAAACTTGTCAATAATCAACAATTCGACAAATAGAAAGCAACTCTCAACAGAATGAGAGTTGCTTTTAAAACTTATGTGCTCCATAACCTTGTATCATTTCAAAACACATTTCAATTAGACTTTTGTAATACGGAATGAATTCATCAGTACTCAACAATCTTAAAATATCATCCTTTGATGCCCATTTTACTTGTTGTACCTCATCGTATTGCAAATGTAGGTTTGAGATATCTAGATCGTCTACTATTAGATAAAAGTCATCGAAACCAACCTTAAAATTTATTGAAAAATGTGGTCTTACGTTTTTCAAATCTGCTTTGTATCCAATTTCCTCAAACAGTTCTCTTTCTGCGGCCATTTGACTAGTTTCACCTGAAACAGCACTTCCGCCAACAGTTATATCCCACTTGTTTGGCCAATCTTCCTTAAACGGCTGCCTTTGCTGAATCAACATTTCACCTTTTGAGTTAAAAATACATATATGTACAACTAAGTGGTATGAACCTGGTTCAAATTTACTCCCACGTTCTAATGTTTTGCCTGTATTAATTCGGTTAATATCGTATATATCCCATAGTTCCATTATACAGTCCTCTTATAATTTAAGTTTTTAATTTTGAGAAACCCGCTAGTTATTAAGTGCTTAAAAAATAAACACTCATTAGTATATTCCAATCTTAACACCCTATTTATTGTTTTTCAATAAATTTTTATTGAAAATTTAAATGAATTTCTAAATCGATTACTAAATTTGATATTATTCCGATACCGGTATAAAGGTAACTTATTAGTATATAAAAAATCCCCTAGCCATCCAGCCTAAGGGAACAATAATTAAATTAAACTTCAATCATAATCAACGCCTCAGCGCATTTGATGCCGTCTACTGCACTTGATGTGATACCTCCAGCATAACCTGCACCTTCACCGCAAGGATATAGCCCTTTAATGTTTGATTCAAATGTAGTTGGATTCCGTTTGATTGTAACTGGTGAAGAACTTCTAGTTTCAACAGCAGATAAAACCGCGTCATGCTTTATAAAGCCAGGGAGTCTTCTATCCATTGCGTGCAACCCATCTTTTAAACTCTCAACGATAAAGTCATCAAGACACTCTCTTAAGTCAGTTGGTGTAACACCTGGTGTATAGGTTGGTTTTATATCTCCAAGCTGTTTACTCGCTTTATCGACTAGAAAATCGCCCACTAACTGCACTGGGGCAAAATAATTTCTTCCACCAAGTTCAAATGCTTTACGCTCAAGTTTTCTTTGGAACTCTACAGCCGCCAATACATCACCTTTAAAGTCATTTGGTGTAATAGAAACTAGTAAGGCACTGTTAGCATTCTCACCACTTCTAGTACTGTAGCTCATGCCATTTGTAACTAAAGAATTTTCTTCAGATGCTGCTGCAACGACGTGACCTCCTGGACACATACAGAACGTGTATACACCTCGTCCATTCTGAAGATGTGCGTTCAACTTGTAATCAGAGGCACCAAGTAATGGGCTGTCTGCAAAGCAACCAAATTGCTGCTTATCAATGTCTTTCTGGTGATGCTCAATACGAACTCCAACTGCAAAAGGTTTCGGTATCATTTCAACACCAATGTCTTTTAACATGTAAAAAGTTTCTCTAGCACTATGTCCAATTGCTAGTACAACTGAATCAGTTTCGATGACATTTGATGCCCCATAATTTTCTAGCACCACGCCTCTAACTTCACCATTCTCAATAATAACTTCCTTCATCTTCGTTTCGAAACGAACTTCTCCACCGAGTCGTTCAATTTTTTTACGGATATTTTTCACAACCGTTATTAAAATATCAGTACCAATATGAGGCTTTGCTAGATACGCAGTTTCCTTTTGAGCACCCGCTTCTACTAACTCCTTAAAAACTTTAGGAATTCTAGCATTTTTTATTCCAGTAGTTAATTTACCATCTGAAAAAGTTCCTGCTCCACCTTCACCAAATTGAACATTACTGTTCGTATCGAGTATTCCATATTTCCAAAACTTATCGACAGCCAGTTTTCTTCGGTCAGCGTCCATCCCTTGCTCGACAACAATTGGATTAAAGCCCTGTTCAGCTAAAATCAGTGCACAGAAAAGTCCAGCAGGTCCACTTCCTACTACTACTGGGCGATGTGTTTTTTTTCGGACATTCTTAATCGAATATTCTAATGGTTTAACGGAAGAAACATCCTTCATTCCTAAATACTTTGTCTCGTTTTCGATTTCAATGTCGACCGAGTATACTAATTGAACGTTATTTTTTTCCCTAGCATCTATAGATTTCTTAGATATTTTAAATGAGGAAATCTTGTCTTGTTTAACCTTTAAAATCTTCTGGATTTTTTGAGAAAGTAGTTCGTTTTCTTTACTTGGTTCAAAATCAGCACGAAGTTTTATATTACTAATTCTTAACATGTTAGATTCCATCCTTGCAGCTTTTATTATCAATATCATTCATTATAACTGTTTTTTAATGTTTTATCTCATTAACCAATTAAATACAGAATATTAACATCTGTAATTATGAAGCATATGATAGTTGGGGTACTTTGATTACTTACAAGTTAGTGTTATACTAATTTTAACAATATTAAGGAGTGATGGGTGGATAATGATTAACTAATCTTATTTTTATGCGGAAATTTGATATTTCAAATTACACAAAAATAGGATTAGTCTGCCCATTTTCAATTCTAGCTAAGCAATCAAATGTAATAGCTTATTTGAGTTATTTTACAATTAGGTGCGACTAATCCTTCCATTTTAAATGGGAGGATTTTTTTATTTAACAAATTTAATAACTATATAGATCCTCCCTTGAAAGAAAGGGATTGATAGTATGAAAGAACTAATAAAATTACACAATGTTTCATATGAAATACAGAATTATAAGGTTTTTGAAGGTATTAATGCTAGTATTCAGCAAGGAGATATAATTGGCATCATAGGTAAGAATGGGGCTGGAAAATCTACGTTGTTGACGCTAATTAGTAATGATTTGGTCCCAACACAAGGGCATATACAATTCTTACAGAATGATTTAAACGTAGTTAGGCTCGAACAAGAGACAGAGTCACATATATCTAATGATGTTAATGCTTTCGAAGTTGAGTTACTAGAGAAATGGCATGTTCCCTCCCATGACTTTGGACTATTAAGTGGTGGGGAAAAATTGAAAGCACGTCTTGCTAATGTTTTTGCAAAGAATGCAGATATACTAATGCTAGATGAACCAACAAACCATCTTGATGAACGTAGTACAGAATTATTGATTGAGCAAATCAAGCACTATAAAGGAACAATAATACTTGTATCACATGATCGTTATTTTTTAGATACAATAGCAACAAAAATATGGTCTATCGAAGGGGATCAACTTATAGAACATAAGGGAAATTATTCAAGCTATTTTAAGAATAGAGAACATAGACGGCATACCCAACAACGAGAGTATGAAAAACAAAAAAAGAAGGTTGAACTTGTAGAAGAACAAATTAGTGAGCTTACTTCTTAGAAAATACATTATCAGAGTATAATGGTACGTTATTGGTTGTTTCACATGATCGTTACTTTCTCGAAAAAATAGTGGGGGGTCGATTAGTGATCTCAAATAAACAAATACAAAAGCAATGGAATGAAGAATTGCATAAAAGGGATGATAGAGAAGAACAACTTATGAAACTAGAGGCTGCTAGGCAAGAAGTTTTAGGAAAGCTTAGTTTTATGAACCGAAATGATAAATCGTATGCCGAGTTAGACAATAAATTTATTGAACTAACGCGAAAAATAAATGATCTTACACAGTAAACCAATAAAAAAGATTGAATGGTTAATACCACTCAATCTTTTTTTATACTTATAACCTCAGTGACCCCCGAAATCCCCTAGCAGCATAGTATGATTCTGCTCCATTGTGGTACACAAAGACAGTGTCGTAACGACGGTCACAAAATAGTGCCCCTCCGAGTTTTCTGATTTTATCAGGTGTTTTCACCCAACTTGATGTTTTCATATCAAAATTCCCAAGTTTCTGTAACTCTTGATATTCTTCTACCGATAAAAGCTCAATGCCCATAGAATTTACCATATCAATTACACTATTTTCTGGTTTATGTTGTTTCCTGGACTCTAGCGCTTCACGGTCGTAACAAACACTCCTACGGCCCTTTGGACTTTCCACTGAACAATCATAAAATATGTATTCACCTGTTTTATCGTCATATCCAACTACATCAGGTTCGCCACCAGTAATTTCCATTTCGTTAAGAGACCATAATTTTTCAGCATTTGCTTCAAGTTTCGATTGAACATTATCCCATTCGATACCATTATGACGATTCATATTTTTTTCAAAACGCACTTTTAATATATTTAGTAATTCTGCACTTTGTACTTCCGATAATATTCTTTTATCATTTTTCATAAAAAAACTCCTTCAACTTACTAAGAAAATTATTATTAATATTGTATACTATATTTAACATAATATTGGTGTTAATATCGAATGGATAAAGAATTAGAGGAACTAAAAGAAATTTTCTTAGAACAAGAGGAAAAAAGATTTAAGTATGTACAAGGACCTTATACTCTAAAAAAACTACTTAGCATTCAAACAAAAGCCCAACTTGATAATATAAGAAGAACCTTAAATGTTAGCGGCGCTAGTACATTGAAGAAAGCTGAATTAATCGATTTTTTAAGTGATGCGATCTTATATGAAGTTGAACAAATTATAAATAAATTTGACATTGAAAGATTTGAATTAATATCAAAACTAATAAAAAATAACGGCATTTGTAAGTTAAATGATCATGAAGCTGTTATGATAATGCCAAGTGAAATATTCGATATTATTAAACCGTTAATAAATCTCAACACAAAGCGCCAGTTAAAGAAAAACCAATAGATTACTAATATTATTAAAGGTATGGTTAACTTTTACGGTTGTCTTAGTAAAATAGATGCCTGGAAAATCTGTGAACAATTAACAAAGCAGCGAATTCCATATGAATACATTACAGACCTATCAAACTATTATTATGAAATTGTTTCTTATAGTATATATATTTGCAACGTTGAGGTAGTAGATATTCCTCATATCTTAAAAGAACATCGTATTAGACATAATCTCGAGTATTTTAAATTTACAAAAGAACAGTTTATTCTAGCATCTCAAGAAGACTTTATATTTCAAAATAAAGAAATAATCGACTTCTCTAAAATGTTAATGAACAATTTCGATTTTACTAAAGATGAATTAAATGATTATTTATGCGAAATTCATAGTCTAATAAATAATGATTTTAGCCCAAATGATATTGCTCAGTTTGCTGTTGAAAATTTAGAGATACCATCAGAAGAAGTTCTAAAAAATATATTAGATCATTTGTTTAAAGTAATGAACAGTGTTCCGCGCTGGGTCCTAAAGGGACATACACCTAATTCAGTTACTACGCCTGAAATGAGTAAACCTTTTAATATGAATAGGAATAGTAAGCCTGCACCAGTAATAAGCATTTCTACTAAAAAAGAAGTAGGGCGTAATGACTCATGCACTTGTGGAAGTGGTAAAAAATTTAAAAAATGTTGTGGAAATACTTAAGAACTTACGGTGGTGCCCCGAAAGTGCAAAGTACACTTTACTGGCGCCATCATTTTTTCTTACGTTGGGTTGTTTTATGCTTGTTCCCTTTATTATCATATGTAATCCATTCACCAACGGGCTCTCCGTTATCAAAATGCCCAGACCTTTTAATTGTGCCATCTGGTCGATACCATTCCCAATAACCTTCAGGTTGATCATCTTTCATCTTACCTTTTGACCAATAGGTTGTCCCATTCGCATGATATTTTATTGTGTACCCATCAATTACTTCCATTATCTTTTCCTTAACACCGTTAGGATGCACCAAATCACATTTCTCATTGGCCATTTTTTACCCTCCACTTTAGGCAAAAGTATTTCCTATCTATTATTTAACTCAATTGTCAATAATGATTTTGATATATTCATTGCTTTTATAATTTTCTCAAAGCGTTTGTAATGAGTAGTTCCGCCATCGAATTTCAGTTGCCCCTTTTCACACTTGCTTATAATTGAAGATATTGGGGCTATTGATTCAATTAGTTCGTCTTTTGTATATGTTTCCGAAATATTTTCAGATGATATTAATAACTTTGAAACATACAATGCTTTTATTCTGTTTTTAAGAAGTGTGTGTTGAGACGTACCGTCAGCGAATTTTGGTTGCATTTTTTCGCATTTGATAATTGTTGAAGATACAACCTCTAACGCTTCTACTAATTCCTCTTGTGTATATTCGTAATTCCTATTTTCTAACATAATTATCCCCTATACTTAACCGCTAATCCTTTTAAGAAGGCTCTGGCAAAGCTGTCTAGGCATGGTTTGTAGTTTTTATGCCCTTCTTTTCTCAATATCGCACCGAGTTCCCCTTTTGAAACATTAAGCCCCGCTAGTTTAAATACTTCTATCATATCTTCGGTTGTTAATGCCAATGCAATCTTAACTTTCTTTAAGACGATATTGTTGACATTCGTTTTATTCTTTATGGACGATTCTGGTGTTACTGGTTGATCTGGCTTTGGTTCTTGTTTTCCTCTTTTAAAAATTATAAAGCCGTTTAAAAATGAATCTAACATGCTGTTCGTGCATTTTAATTCATAGTTAACCTCTTCATCGTCACTTTCTATCTTTTTAAAAATTTTTACTACATCAGGTACTGGTATCTCTTTTCCACCAAGCTTAAAAATTTCTGACACTTCACTATTTTTTATTTCAAGTGCATATCTCAATCGAACTAAAACATCGTTATTTTCCATCTTAACTTCTCCTTTTTTTAAAAAAGCTCCTGTAAGCAACAGGAACTTTCCTTTTAGTACTCAATATTTTCTAGATAAAGACCACGAGCTTCCCCCATCAGAGCCACTTGTCGCTCTTTAGACTCAATAATTACTGGAATATCTTCGGGCTGTTTTTTTCCTAACCCTACTTCTATTAACGTTCCGACTATTTTTCTCACCATGTTATGTAGAAACCCATTTCCTTTAACTCTTATTTCAATGAAGCCAGCATTTTCTTCTACTGTTATAGAAGTTATCTCTCTAATCATTGACTTTTTCTTTCCCTTTGCATTTGAATATGCTGTAAAGTCATGTGCGCCAATAAAGTATTGGCTTGCTTGTTTCATGCGAGGAACATCTAGCTTTTTATCCACATGCATACAAAACTTTCTCATGAAAGGATTAGTATATTCTTCATTCCAAATCTTGTATAGATACGTTTTATCTTTAGCATTATACCTAGCATGAAATCGTTCAGAAACTTCCTCAACATTAATAATGCAAATGTCTTGAGGTAAAGCTTTATTCATTTTACTCATAAGCTCTGCCGCCGGTAGATTTACACTAAGATTCACATTGGCAACTTGAGCTAGTGCATGAACTCCTGCATCTGTTCGGCTACACCCAATAATTTCAACCTCTTTGCCTTCTATATTTGACAGAATTTTTTCTATTCTGCCTTGAATAGTATTTTCATCGTTTCCAAGACGTTGCCAGCCTTTGTATTTAGCTCCATCATATTGAATGGTTAATTTATAATTTTTCATTAGTCTCTCCTTACAGTCTGTACGTAATTTAAAGTTTACCATAAATGCAGTTGATTATAACCTGACTGTAAAATGAACAGAGTTAAACATCCGCCTGATCCAGTTTTAAAAGTTGCTCCAATCTATATAAAATACTTAGAAAGGTTTTATCTTTTGCTGCGTTATTCCACGAACCATCAACAAACCGTTCTTGCCTCACATAATACGTTAGTATAGCCCTTAGTAAATCTATGTCTGCGGTTGCTATATTCTCATTTTGTTGCTTGGAGTTATCAATATTTTTTTCAAGATAATCCAAATAGTCTGTTCTAAGTATACCTACTTCATGGACAGCATCTATAAACTCAATGAGTAGGTTATCATAGTTAGGATAGCCCATTACAATAACTCGATCTTCTTTTTCCCAAGTGCAAATTTGTTGTGTGTCATCTTCAAAATAATCTATGAATTTTAGTAATTTTTCGTATTTTTCCATAGTTCTAAGACCCCCACATACTTTTGTTTAATCCTACAAAGTTTACAAGAGTATTATAACAACTACGAGTAATTATGGTCCAATTACCTTTGTCCCTTTATTAACTTGAATTAAACGAAATAAACACGCATCTCTGCGTGCTAATTTTACCTATTGGTCTTTCACTTTTATTATTTGTTCCAATACGCCTTCGCTTCTTCCTCAAGAACCTTCAATCTTCTATAATAATCAGGAAATTCGTTAAGATGCGCCAATGCTATCTTCCCAGTAGTGAGAGGTTCATCACTAGTAACATTAGTTAAATTAAATATTCTGCCATGTTCAAGTTCTGTATTAACTCCCATCCAGAACTCATTTAAATTAAATTTGCTCTTGGTAAAATCAATACCTAGAAGTAATGCTATTGCTGCTGCTTCTTCTTTAGTAAAGTTATTTTTTGAGGTGGTGAAACTATTTACTGGTCTATTGTGATGACCGTTTGCTTCTTCTGCCGCTATAGCATCTGCTTTAGTAACATGTACAGTACCAAATGGATGGTTTGGTGGTGCATAAATCGAGTAAAGTTTTAGCGGAATATTACCTGAGTTAGTTAAATTATGCCATGTTCCAGCAGGTATTATTATTGCAAAATCATCATAAACATTTGTTTTAAAGTCTAAATTATCTTTACTCTTTCCCATTTGAACAATCCCTTGACCTTGTTCAACACGTAGGAATTGATCAACGTTGGAATGCATTTCCAAACCTATGTCTTCGCCAACATTGAGACTCATTAAAGTAACTTGCAATTGATTTCCTGTCCATAATGCGCTACGAAAAGTTTTGTTTTGTTTTGTTGCATTATTAATATTAACTACAAATGGTTCTGCTCCGAAATCTTTTATAACATTTTGCTGTCGTTCGTAGTTATTGAACGGTACATTTACATAATTATAAAATTGATTTTGATATGGATACATACTAGGGACATTGTACATTTTTTTCATTCCCTTCAACAGATATACAAAAATATAATATGATTCTGTGTTAGAGAATGTTCTTCTATTGGAAACTATGCTCTATTATGCTATCGATGGTTTGTGATACATCTTGTAAAATTGAATTCCATCTTTCACTTAAAGTTTTGCTTAATCCATTATGAAACGTTATCTCATACGGCTCTATTCCAATGAGATAACCCTTAATCGATTCCTTTTGTTGATATAATGATTGAAGCAAATGAAAGTTATGTACTGATATATCTAGAAATTGATGTTCATGTAAATTAGCAAGAGGATAAACTGTGAGGTCCCCTGGATTTGTATTAGATAATACTGCATCCACTACTATTACATATGTAGCATTCATAATTTGACTAATGCAGTAATCAATATCTGATTCACCAATCAAAAAGGACATATGTGGCGAATTATTCAGCTTGCTTAACTGTTCAACTAGATAAATTCCTATTCCATCATCCATCATTAATCTATTGCCAATACCTAAAACAATTATTTTTTCCATTAAAACACCTTTATCGTTCTTACTTGAGTTCCTGGACTATATACATGAGTTGCACATGACATACACGGATCAAAAGAACGAAGAATTCTGCCAATCTCTACAGGTCTATCTGGATTCTGTATTGGTGTATCGATAAGAGCTTCTTCAGCCGTACCTCTAAATCCATTATCATCTCTGGTTGAAAAATCCCATGTAGAAGGTGTAATAATTTGATAGAAGGAAATTTTCTTATCTCCGATCTTTAACCAGTGGCCTAGAGCGCCTCTTGTTGTATCTACTAGTCCCCTTCCAGATGCTTCTTCTGGAAGTTGGTACTTTTTTTGCACATCTACTTCTGGAATGATTTCTTGGAGTAGTATTTTCATAATATCTGAAATTTTCTTTGCTTCTAATGCTCTTGCAATCGTTCGGTCCATTGCAGAGATCCCGTTGTTATACTCACCATTTAATATTAATCTTGCTAGCGGTCCAACTTCGAACGGAAGTCCATTATACCTTGGTGCCTTAACCCAAGAATAGGCATTTTCTTTATTCATATCAGGCTCTGCCACTTCTACATCTGGTTGTTTTCTGTTAGTTCGTAACTTGAAATAAGAATAGTCTATTTTCTCTTGTATTTTAGTTTCATCAAATATTTCAACTGATTTCATTGTTGATACAAGCGGTTTTACATAAAGCGTACCTAAATTTTTATAATTATTAAAGGAACCGTATGTTAATAGGTTTCCATGCCCACCACCATAGCGAAAATACTCAGGATAAAAACGCGCAATTTCATATACATCGGGTATCATTTTCTCATCTATAAAGCTTGATATTACCCTCAATATTGAATCGATATGAACAATTTTCTCCGCAGTTGCCTGTGTTGTTATCCCTCCAATAAAAACCCCATGGTTGTGAGGGGCTTTACCACCTAAAACTGATAGCATCTCGTGGGCTAGACGGCTAACCTTGAAGGAATCAAAGTAATTCTTTGAAATCCGTTCATTAATGCCTTTACTTAATCGAAAATCATCATGGTCAGTCTCGAAAAGAGTATTTTGTTCAATTCTCACATAGTCAGGAACAGTATATTGATAAAAATGTCTAATATGATTTTGTAAAAATTCACAACAATGTATAATATCACGTAAATATTTTCCTTGTTCCATCGGTTCAATGTTTAATGCATCCTCTAATGCAAGCGATGCGGCCATTGAATGAGCTGCAGAGCAAATACCGCATATCCGTTGAGTGAAATAAACAGAATCAAATGGACTTCTGCCTACTAGAATTTGTTCAAAGCCACGAAATAAATTTCCTTTTGTTTTGACATCAACGACTCTATTTTGATCAACAACTACATCTATTTCCATAAAACCGCTAATCCGTGTTAAAGGGTTAATTACGATTTTTTTACTCATTATTTACCATCCTTGTCGTGGTCATAGTTAATGAAAGGCGCCATGGCATCTGGAAAACCAAACTGAGCACACCCAATGCATGGTGTATCATCTCCAATAGGCCAATTTACATGACCATTCCATTGCCTTGTTGGACAATCAACTTTAGTTACAGGACCTCGGCATCCAAGCTTAAACAAACATGTTTTATCCCCTAATTTTTCAGCAAAAATTCCCCGATCAAAAAAATTCCTTCTTGGACAACGATCATGGATAAGTGCGCTATAGAACATTAACGGTCGATCTAGGTTATCTGTTTTAGGCTCTCCATACAACAAAAGATGTGCTAATGTCCCTAAAAACCAGTCTGGATGAACAGGACACCCTGGGAGATTAATAATCTTTTTATTTGGCAGAACTTGTTCAATGCCCACAGATTGGGATGGATTAGGCTTAGCTGCTGATACTCCCCCATGTGTAGCACATGCACCAACCGCAATAATATTTGTAGCTTTTTCCCCTAACATCTGTGCTGCTTGAAGACCAGTAATTGGCCTTCCTTTCCAGCTGCCAACAATATTGTATAAGCCATTATTTTTTAGTGCCACAGCTCCCTCAACTGCTAAGATATATTCTTTCCCCATGGCTTTTATTAGTAAGTCGATGGCATTCTCTCCCTCAGCAGCCATTAAGCTATTGCAAAACTTAATATCAACCATTGAACTTAACATGTATTCAAAATCAGGATTCTCCCCATTTAACAAGGATATGATATTTCCCGAACAACCATTTAGTTCTAAATAAATTAGCGATTTTTTCTTGATAGTTCCCCTTTTAATGCTTTTTAGTGCAGTACTTGTTAATTTTTTAGCATTTGCGTCATTTGTTAAACATTCCTTTGGTAAGATATGTCCTTCCATTAAACCAACCTCCCAACGATGAATAGTCTTGCAAAATACTATTATCATTCTAGAGTATATGTGCCATGATAGAGAATGTTTGCACAAAGATTATCTTAAAGGCAAAAAAGAGCCTTCCGATTCCCGAAAGACTCACTTACTAATACATATAATTTCGATATACAAAAAACATAGATGGCAAAGGTTATCCAACCTGCCATTTGCACAACTATAATAGATTATGATAATTAATAATTAATCCTCTATTACAGCTTTACCTTGCTCACGTAATTTTTTTAAAGCAGAGGTCATATTATTTATTTCTTCTTCAGTATGTCTCTCCCACGAACCTAATTCAGCAATTATTTTCAGAGGCGTTTTAGATCTATATGAACGGGTTGGGTTCCCTGGAAATCTTTTGTCTGTTAAGTTCGGATCATTCTCAAATTCACCTAACGGTTCTACAATGTATATTCTTTCTTTTGAAGTAGCTGTCGCTAATTCAGCACCCCATTTCGCAGCCTCCAATGTTGCAGTAAAATATATATAGTTAGATTTCCTGTCTTGGTAATTTGATAAATGTTGCGGTTCTAATAAATCACCAATTTTTAGTTCCGCTTTTGTACCATGAAAAAAAGGACCTTTATCTAAAACTTCTTTTTTGTCATTAATACTTTTTTCCATTACAGCAAAGTAATTACCTTCATTATCAGAAAAATTAAATACTCTTCCTTTTTCAAAAGGCAGATCTACAATTCCCCCAACTACAACATCTTTATTAGACAAGTTGCTATATAGTTGGTCTAAATCCTCAGAAAAAAACATTAACGACGGTGGATCAAGATTTACTCCTGGGGACATTTTAGCAACAACTTCTTTATTATGTAAAATAATACTTGTTTCTGTGTCTCCACTTGGAGCAATTTCAACCCATTTCATCCCTTGCCCATTATTCTCCTCAGTAATGACATTAAATCCTACTTTTTGTGTCCAAAAATCCACTGCTTCATCTTGGTTATTTACATACAGCATAATTTGTCCAACTTTATTAATCATAGCTCTTTTTACCCCACTATTTTTTTATACTTTAGTTTTTAATATTCACTTTTTAAATTATCTAATTCAATATTTTCATATTTATTAACTTATAAAGTCATTTTCCAAACCGAAGTTGTTAGCCACTTCTCCTTCGCCTTATAATCAGGAATAATCTTCCCAACTAACCGCCAAAAAGACCGATCATGATTTAGATGAGCCATATGACACATTTCATGAACGACAACATAGTCAATAACATCAAGTGGTGCCATCGCAAGCTTCCAATTGAATGTTAAGTGGAAATTGGAGTCACATGTACCCCATTTATTATTGCTATCAATGATACGAATTGAACGTGGTTTCGTTTTAAAATTAGACTGAAATAATGAGATTCTTTCTTCTACTAGTGACTTGCATTGTTGGTAATAGAATCTCTTTAGTGACTGCTTTATATTTTCATCATCCTGCTGCTTCACGCTTATGTGAAGTATTTTATTATCAAACTCTACACGATCCTTCTCTATAGTATTATCTATCACAATTTTAATTGGATAGGAATTTCCTAAATATAGAAACTTCTCGTCGTCTTGAAACTCTTTTACTTGTGGACCATCCAACCGTTCTTTAGTCTCTTTTATCTTGCTTTGAATCAGGTTCCAATTAAACTCTAACACTTGAATTACACGATGATCAGGTGTTTTTTTAGGTGCTATCACTTCAATATTTCCATATATATCAATTGAAATCCCGACCGACGACCTGTTTTTATACTTAATTTCAAAACTAATTGTTTCCCCTTCATATGTATGTATCATGAATCCTATATCTCCTACGAATTTTGCTTTTGTGAATCTAGGATAAACAGTGAAGCGTCACGACCCATGAAAATATTTTTCCCACTAAAAAAAGTTTTTGATTGTATATGAGTGTAACCTGTATCCAACATAGTATCTCTTAGTTTTTCTAGATAAAAGCCATTATGCACTAGATCTGAATCTATTTCTTCATTTTTATTAAAATCAATGATAATTAAATGTCCTCCTGGCTTTAACATTTTATATAGCTGTGATAGTAATGTTTTATAATCTCTAATATGAAGCAAGACTTGAGCCATAAAAATATAATCAGCATTAATATCTAGCTGAATGTCCTCTTTTTCCAAATCAAAGCACAATGTATCTGCATTATGTATGTTAGAATCTGAAATTTTTTGTTTCATTTGATTGATCATGTTTTGTGAAGAATCCATAAATAATATTGAGTTAAAATCGTTTAATAAATCCAATCCTACAAGTCCAGTTCCACAACCAAAATCAATAGCACTCTTACTTCGAGAATCAACCAAATATTCCCGTATGGCTGCTGCTGATTCTTGCGCAATATGCACTCTTTCAGGCGTATCATAACTATTTGCTATCATATCAAACTTATCAGTATTTCCCACAATTGTCCCTCCAGTTTTTTAAAAAAGAGGGGCTCATAAGTCTGTTAAACTTTTGAGACACCCCCACACTTATAATTATCGTAATTAAAATTATTTATCATCGGTAATTTCTTTCAATAAACTATTAATTTCATTAATTACTAAATCAGGCTCAGAAATCTGAGGGAAGTGGCCACTTTTTTCAGCAATCGTTACTCTGCCTTGTCCTGAAAGACTAATTAATTCTTTTTGATTGTTCAATCTTGCTTCCTTTTTTGCTTTTGGCATAATCCAACCAAACGCTGGTTTATTGCCTGCAATAATATAGATAGGTATATTAGGAAATTTCCCAGACTCTTGGATTTGCTCTACTGTAGTTTTTACATGATCAACTTCTGAAAATTTATTCGGATTCGCTTCTTTTTTATTTTTTGGATCATTCAATACATCCTTAATTGTTGAAGACTCGAGGAAAACAAGTCCTCGTACATCTTCAGGATAGGTTAAAGTAAATAAATGTGCAATAAATCCACCAAGTGAATGTCCTACAATAAGATAGGGAGGTTGTATATTCAAATCGAGTAATATTTGTTTTAAATCTCTAACCATTACGTTTCCAGTCTGCGGTTCACTAGGCTTACTACTTTTTCCGATACCTAAACGGTTATAAGCAAACACAATATTATCGTTACCTATTCCTCCCCATACTTTTGCCCAACCTTCAATTGGACCTCCAGCACCATTAATCAAAATGATAGCAGGACTTTTAGTACCTTTAACAGCGTATTCAAAATCATTTCCATTTGCCGACATAATATTATTTTCTATTGTAAACATGATTTACCACCTAAAAGGTAATTTTTACACTTAATACTAAAAAAATTATACAATACTTTATAAGGATATGTGTGTTTCATGCCATTTTAAATTACATGTCGAAGGGAGCATTCAAGCTCTTAATCCCATATTAAAGTTAAAAGTACTATACTCTCACTTTAGATTCCACCTGGACGGTATTCTCCATAATACAAAGAATCTTTTTCCTTTACTTTCCATCTATACAAAAAATTTCCGGTAGGTCTTTGCTTAGGTGGTTTTTTAGTTATTATATATCCCCTAAATTTTTCTTTTTCTAACATTCCCCCATCAAAATCGTTAAAATATTTGTCTTCCTTAATTTCACAAGTAATAGCTTTTATAGGGTATCCTTTAAAAAAGATGTGGGTTCTAAGTGCTAAAATTGGATTTGAATGTAAATATGTATACGAATATTTATATATAAAAATTAACAAACAAAATGCAATCAACCATTTCCATCTAACCTTCATATACTAGCCACCTATAATAGTCTATTTCGTATCTCTATAAACTCTTCTACAAAACAGAACCAAAACCTTCTTTTACCAAAAAATTCAAAAGGCCGACAATTGTCGACCTTAAGATATAAACAGTATAATCGATTATAAATATCCCATTTTTTTAAGATCATAGAATACTATCCAAGAAAACATTTTTCTTCCCTCTCTGTTAAGATGATCGGGATCGAGAAAATACTCTTTGTTATCAACGAATCTAGTATCACCCATATAATTTAAAAACGGGACTTCTAATTTAAGATCTTGTAAGTACTGAAAAACAAGTCTATTCATTACTTCTTCATTAAAATATTCGTGATATGACTGATGTACTGGCTCCATAGTTAATACTACCCGGTAGCCTTTCTCGTTACAATAATCAACAATTTCTCTTAACTGCTTCATATTCCGCTCTATGCTTTTGTTTTCAACAGCTTCTTTGTAACTCGCTTCTATTTTCTTGAATTTTCTTCCCGAATAGTTTAAACCGTTATTGGCCCAAGGCTGATGAGAATTCCATTTAAATTTTTTCAATTCATGCGAGAGTGCTGAATTAAAACTCCCACTATGTGACCCAGGCAAGTACATATAACTGTAATAATCAACTAAACTAAATGGTTCAATTTCGTTAAGATCCAAAAGTTCATAATAGTTTCCTATGCGCTTGGTCTCAGAACTTGCGAAAGTACCTTGAGTGATGGATACGATAACTACACCACCAGGTTTAAGATACTTGCCATACTCTTTCAACAATTTAAAGTCGTACTGAATCGTTTGCGCAGGAAGTGCTAAGTCCACATGGGATAAACCAGTATGCTTAAAATAATAAGCGTGCATTGAATGTGATGCACCGAGATTGATGATATCAACTTGATATGGATGTTTCTTAAAAGCCAGTATTTGATGGTTTATGTTGTAATCATGAGAATTCTTTACAAATTCATTTACTGGCATAAAAAGTAGGAAAACAACAGTTATGATAATTGTTAACTTGATAAAAAAACGTCCCATAGCAAATCCTTTCAAAACATTGGTTTTTTTAAAATCCACCGTAAACAAACCCGTTACCAGAAATACCGAATACCAGGACTGAAAAAATGATAAAAACATAGAATGCTAATCTAGCAAATACCGAGCGTTGCGATAGAACCTTCCATGTTGAAACATTTTTTCTTTCGATATATTGAAAGAGTTGAGAGATAATAAAGAAAAAAATGAAAATCATTAAATTTAGTAGTGTAAATATTTCAAATGCATCAATAATTCCTGATGGATTCCATGAGCTAATTGATAAGAAAAGTTTTGCATTTTCAAATGCTTGTGTTACAGAATCCGATCTAAAAAAGACTCTAGAAAAGCAAACTAGAAGGAAAGTTATTGCAATTTTATACCATTTATGCAGCTCGGGAACCCTATTTAATAGAATGAATGAAGCTATTTTTTCGCGGTAATTTTTAGTGTAGTCTCCAAACACACGATAAAACCCGTGAATTAGACCCCATAAAACAAAGGTCCAAGCGGCTCCATGCCAAATGCCACTTACTAAAAAAGTAATCACTATTGCTATATAAATTTCACTTCTCTTCTTTTTACCCTTACATAATGGGACAAAGATATAGTCTCTTAGCCATGTAGAAAGCGTGATATGCCATCTACTCCAAAAATCCGAAATCGAAACTGCGAAGTGTGGTTGCTTAAAGTTTTCTGTCAGATTTATTCCTAGCATTCTAGCACATCCGATAGCTATGTCACTGCAAGCTGAAAAGTCTGCGAACAATTGTATCGAAAATAGAATAGTAGCTAACACGATTTGTGATCCAGTCGGATTAGGATTATCGTAAACACTAGAAACAATAGGAGCTAGTCGATCCGCAATTAATGTTTTCTTAAAAAAACCCCACGCAATTCGCTTCATCCCATAGTTTATATTTTCAAAATCTAACCTATGTTCAACTTTAAATTGTGGAAGCAATTTCTTAGCTCGTTCAATAGGTCCAGCAACCAATTGTGGAAGAAATGCAAAATATATCGAAAAATAGCCATAGTGTCTTTCTGCCTTTTGCTTTCCATGGTAAATATCCACAAGATAACTTACTGCCTGAAATGTATAAAAAGAAATGGCTAATGGCAGCACAATTTCTTGGTATGGTACGTTATAATTCCAATCAAAATATTTTGCAATCGCACGAAATGATTCATTTACAAAATTAAAATATTTAAACCAACCGAGAAAAAACAATAATGCGGAAATACCGGCTAGCATGACTTTTTTCTTTTGCTTTTTTGTCTCCTGTTTTTCAATTATAATTCCAGTAAAATAAGTTAAAGCTGTGCTCGCAAGTAGCAATGGTATAAACTGAAAACTTAAGAAACCGTAAAAAACGTAACTTGATACTAATAAAAGCATCCATCTCAATCGATGTGGGATTAAATAATAAGTAAAAACGACTATTGCAAAAAATAAGAGAAACTCAATTGATATAAAAGTCATACAATCACCTGTTAAGATTTTTCATAAGCCTATGCAAAAAAATAGTCCTAATGTTGTCAAAGTTGTATGAAACCATGAAGTGTGTTGACAACGCTTAAGAACTTTCAATTAAATACATTATGCATTTTTAGGTAACTCAGAATAGAGAATTTTCCCAAAATGATTACGTGGTATTTGCTCAATTTTTATAATCTTAAAGCCTTTTAAGTTTAATTTTTCTTTAATTATTTTTTTAATTTGAACAGAATCTTCTTTTAATGTGTAAATATACATTTGGTCATCTGTCCCTGCACAAATACAATCATGACCATGCTCATTTAAAAACTGTTCAACTTCATCTAGACTGATACGGTTCCCGTAAACTTTAATCATTCTTTTTATTCGACCAGATATATAGAAATACCCATCTTGATCAAAGTAAGCCATATCACCCGTATGCAAAATACCGTTGTTCTCATCTTCTTTCGAAAGATCGAATAACGACTCTGCATATCCCAAAGAAACATTTGCACCTTTGTATATCAATTCACCCGCAACATTAGGCGCTGTAATTTCGTTACCATTTTCATCTTGCAGATTTAGTTCTCCGCCTGGAATGGCAATACCTATACTCCCGGCTTTTTCAAGATTTTTTTCATATGGTAAGTATGTCATCCGTGCCGTTGCTTCAGTTTGACCGTACATAGTAAAAAATTGAATACCTTTCTGGTTACATACATTTGTAAATTTAGACGATAAGTTAGTGCTTAATTTTCCACCAGCTTGAGTTAGTTTTTTTAAACTTGGAAGATTAATCTCCTCAAACTTCAGCCTATCAAGCATTTCATATACGAAAGGAACTCCTCCAAAAGTTGTTACTTGTTGCTCTTTACATAAGTCCCAAAACTCTTTTTTTATAATAGATTCATTGGTTACAACTATCGTTGCCCCACTTATGAAATGGCTATTGATGATAGAAAGACCATAGGAGTAATTCATTGGTAGTGTTGTTATCGGTTTATCGTCGGCATTGATATCAAGGTATTTAGCTATTGATTCAGCATTACTGAAAATATTTTCATAACTTAAACGAACAAATTTAGGGCTCCCAGTACTTCCTGATGTTGTTAAAAGAAGAGCAAGTTCTTCGTGAAGGATATGTTGAAAAATCTTCGGACATTTAAATAATGTGTAATCTCCGAATTCAAATGAACTATCCATTTCTTTTACTAGATCTTGATTATCACTACTTGCCCAGATGTATGAAGGCTTATAAAGGTTAATCAATCTGTGCAACCGATCAATGTGAATGGATGCATCCAAAAGTACAGGTACAACTCCACCTCTAATAAAGCCTATATAGGCAAATAAAGACTCAATATTATTTGAACATAAACAAAATACGAGCGTTCTTTCACCAACTTTACTACAGATACCGTCAGCAATTTCTAACATTTCAGAGTAAGAATATTTTCGTTCAGCATATACAGCGGTGCGGTTCCCAAACTCCTCAATATTTTTGAAGCTATTCATTAATAAAGTCCACTCCCAGTCGTTTCAATAGCTCGATTCCTGACTGGTAAGAATTAAACTCTGTAATCCATTCTGAATCTATCGATACACCAAACACGTCCTCAATTTCAGAAATGAGTGTCATATGTCCAATTGAATCCCATTCCCCTGTTACACCAAGTGCTAATTCTTCACAAACCACATCTTCATCCAAGTCCAGTACATTAATTAAAGCATTTCTATATTTTTCAATATTTCTCATCATTTACACCCTTTCAATAATTACGTCTGTTTGAATACCATGTTGGGCCGAAAATTTATTTAAATTTACTGTAAACCAGACAAAGTCACTGTCGAAAATTATATTTTTTTGTCGCTAATAGTTACATTATAGCCCGATTACTTAGATACTGAAAATAGCAATCTAGCAAATAAAGGAGAAAATGTGTAACCAATATATGGTTACTATAATCTATAGTTCTGTTATTTCATCAGTCTACTAATAATTAATACATCGTTATCATTTTCGGTGATAACGATTATCATTTTCACAATTGATTCTAGCATTAACTTTCCCAGAGGTCAACAACTCATACTGCTTTTTTAAGATAACATCTGCCTCTAAGTCACCTATTTTTTTGTATTCTTCATTACTCTTTTCATTAGGTTTATACCAACAAAATCAGCATTTATTTCTGAGAACCTATATCGACTGATTAATAGAAATATTCGAACTTAACAATTAAATAGAAGCAGGTTACCGTTAAAAACGGGAACCTGCTTCTTATTTTAAGATTAGCTGCACAACTACCTCCACATGCGTGGAGTGTATGTGGCAACACATGAGATGTTGGTGGGTTTAGGTAGACCGTAGTAATGAAAATAAAAAATAGTGGTCCTAAATCGACTATAATTAAAATCGAAATGGACCACTAAACATAGTTTTTATCTTACACTTTTAAATTCTATTATTATGATATCTACAAAAATACTTCTTAATTACTCCTTAATCTTATTATTTAATATTTTGTCCCTTGCCTTGAATAAAGCTCTGTTTGCACCATGTTGAGAGTATACGATAATAAAACCAAAAAAACTCCCTACTAATATTAGCCAAATTGGCAGCTTAATAACTAAACAGTAGATTATGAAAGCAATTGTGAGACTTACACTTATAATTAAAGGAAAATAATCATAAAATGATTTCTGTCTCTTTATAGAAATTACAAATGTAAAAATGACTGCCAATATTGTCATTATAGAAAATATTAAAAAAAATAAATCATTATCCAATCCTAGCACCTCTCTAACACCATTTTAAATAACCCCAGTCCCATTCGTTAATAACCTTGGGCTTTTTTGGTTTGTTTTTAGTTTTATTAAACATATCCCAGAAAGATGAAGCTCCGCCCCATGTTTGTTCATAAAACTCTGTTGTTTTCTTAATAACATAGTCATCCAATTCACTTTTTGAGTATTTTTTTGCTAATTGTTTCCCAATCCTACCTATTCCTGCTCCTATTGCTGCAAACGTGAGTTCTTTAATAACGTTTTTTCGTTTTTCTTTTGATTTTGGGTTTTTATACCATTCAATCAAAGCAGTGCTTATTTTATAGAAAGTATACCAAGATGCAGCAGTTACAATTGCTGCGGCAATTGCCTCTGCACCAAATACCCAAGCTACTGCACCTGCAATAATTAATAATCCCGTAATAATATTATCTATGGCATTTTTGGATAATTGTCCATCGGGGTCAACAAACATCACCGGATTATTTGCCGCATACGTGTAGCCATTTTGTGATAATAAGTCATCACTATCTCCAGGGTGTGGATCTAATGCTTGGAAGTTACCGTTTACTGGGTCATAGTAACGTGCCTTTAGATAATAATGCTTTGTCTCACTATCATAATAGTAACCTGCATAACGAATTGGGTTTGTATCTGTTAGAGTTCCTGTTTGCGATAGAATATTACCAAATGCATCGTATGAATACTCTGCTACCACACTCTTGTTACTATCCAACATTTTCACAACGTCACCGCGGTGATTTGTGATGTAATAGTATAGATTTGTAGTTTTAGAGCTGTCCTCTGCAATGAGTGTTTGAATCATTGATGCGACGTTGCCGTTCTTGTCGTAGTTGAATTCATGTAGCTCTACTATTCTATCTAATGTGGTGTCTTTAATAGATTCTAGCGTTAGAATGTTATTGCTGTAGTAGTATTCGGTTTCGATATTGCCTAAAGTTTTCCTAGTACGTAAGCCATTCTCATCGTAATCATAGCTTGCGACAAGTGTACCGTCATGCTTCTTCACTTCAGCTAAACGCCCAGCAACATTGTACACATAATCATAATTTTCATCTTTTAATAGATTTCCATCATCATCGTATGTGTAGGCAAATCCGTCCTTAGTTAAGACTTGGTTTGCTAAGTTGTAAGTGAATGTTGCCTCAGTTGTTGAAACTCCGTTTACTATAGACTATAGACTCAACAAGTTAGATTCTAATGTTTTAATTTCTACAAAATAAAACAAATTCCTTTTTACTACTTTTCGTTAAGCGCAAAAAAAGCCGACAATATAATATTGTCGACTACCATCTTTTTACTTACCTTCTTTAAGAACTAGTTTCGCGACGACCTCGCAGTGCGTAGAGTGTATGTGGCAACACATGAGATGTTGGTGGGGTTAAAAAAAGTGGACCAAAATCTGATGCAAATTAATTGGATAATTGATCCACTTAATGTTTCACCTACAAAGTATAAAAATTACTTTCATCTTTTGTTGACGTAACATGACCACATTCGATTAAGTTCATCGATAAATATACTGTAATCCTTAATAAGTAAACTATGAAAGTTTGTATATATACCTATAAAATAGTTAATAATTCCTATCCTTTTTTTTACGTCTCTTTT